>OX638294.1:0-2895000 GCA_951812325.1 uncultured Thermoanaerobaculia bacterium
ACGCGGTACGCCCCCTCCAGCGACCCCCACCAGCTACTGACAACGTCCATCGCTCTCCTCTCTCTTCTTCGTGACGTCCGAGTCTACCGTTGACGCCTCTCGGCTCTCAGGTCCGGTCGCCGCGGGCCGCTCGTTCGATTCCCCGCTCCTCATCGACCCGGAGCAGCAGCAGACCGCCGACCAGGAAGAACACGAGGACGACGGCAATGCCCGCGCGTTGGCCGTAGCCGGCCGTGATCAGGCCCAGCAGCAGCGGCCCGAGAAACGCCGTCGCCTTGCCGGAGAAGGCGAAGAAACCGAAGAACTCGGACTCGTATCGCTTCGGCGCGAATCGCCCCATCAGCGACCGGCTCGCGGACTGGTTGGGGCCCATGAACAGGCCCAGCACCAGCGCCGCGGCCCAGAACCAGGCCCTGTTCGGCGCCGCGACCGCGACCAGGGAGCAGACGAACAGGCCGACCAGGCTCCACAGCACCGTGGTGCGGCCGCCCACCCGATCGTCGACGAGGCCGAACAGGAACGCGCCCAGGCCCGCCGCGACGTTCAGGGCAATGCCGAACACGATCACTTCGCCCGTGTCCATGTCGAAGGTTCCCGCGGCGTAGACGCCGCCGAAGGCGAACACGGTGATCAGGCCGTCGTTGTAGATCAGGCGCGCGATGAGGAAGCGGACGATGTCCTGGAAGTCCCGGATCCGGGTCAGCGTGCGGCCGAGGTCCTGGAAGGCGCCGCGAACGGCCGCGACGGCGCCGCCGGCGGATGCGTCGCTGCGCGGTGTGACTTCGTCACGCAGCAGGATGAGCGCGGGCAGGCTGAAGAGCAGGAACCAGACGGCGACGAGCAGGTTCGAGGCGCGGATGTTGAAGCCGTCCTCCGTGCTGAGCGCCAGCCACGGGGCGCCCTCGCCGAGGCCGATCAGCCCGAGCAGCGCGACGACCAGGCAGACGAGCCCTCCCGCGTAGCCAAGACCCCAGGCGTAGCCGGAAATCCGTCCGATCGTTCGCGGCGTCGACAACCGGGGCAGGAAGGAGTTGTAGAACACCATCCCGACCTCGAATCCGACGTTCGCGACGACGAACAGCGCAAGGGCCGCCAGGACGGCGTTGCCGCTTCCCGGGACGATGAAGGTCAGCCAGGCAGTCGCGCCGACCGAGATCAGCGTGGCGGCGACCAGGAAGCGCCGGCGCAGGCCGGAACGGTCGGCCATCGCCCCAAGCACCGGTGCGACGAGGGCGATGATCAGCGAACTGATCGTGATCCCGCGCGACCACAGGGCGGTGCCGCGGGCCGCGTCCTCGGCGAAGGTCTGCGAGAAGTAGGTCGCGTAGACGAAGGTCACCACCAGGGTGGTGAAGGCCGAGTTGGCCCAGTCGTAGAGACACCAGGACGCCACCGCCCCACGGCGGGGGCCGGGCGCCGCTCCGCTGCCCGAACTCCTCAGAACTTCTCGTCCTCCCACCAGGGGAAGTAGGAAGGCAGGTCCGCGCTGACCTTCAGGGGAAACTCGGCCGGCCGCTTCTCGAGGAACGAAACGACGCCCTCCCTGGCGTCGGCGCTCCGGCCCCGCGTGTAGATGCCCTTGGACTCGACGCGATGCGCCGCCATCGGCGATTCGGCGTCGAGAGCCTTCCAGAGCATGTGCCTGGTCAGGGTGACCGAAACCGGTGAGGCGTTGGCCACGATCTCGGACGCCAGTTCGCGGGCGGCGGGAAGCAGATCCTCCGGCGGCAGGACGCGATTGACGAGCCCGGCCTCGAGTGCTTCCGAGGCCGGGAACACGCGGCCGGTCAGCGTCCACTCGGAGGCTCGGCCCATGCCGACCAGGCGAGGCAGAAAGTAGCTGCTGCAAGCTTCGGGCACCATGCCGCGGCGCACGAAGACGAAGCCCATCCGGGCCTCGGTCGAAGCGAGGCGGACGTCCATCGGCAGGGTCATCGTGATGCCGACGCCGACCGCCGGGCCGTTGATCGCCGCGATGATCGGCTTGCGCAGGGCGTAGATCCGGAGCGACAACACGCCGCCGCCGTCCCGGTAGGCCTCGAGGTCCTCGTTGGAACGGGCGAAGGTGTCACCGCCGGAGGACAGATCCGCGCCGGCGCAGAACCCGCGCCCTTCGCCGGTGACGATGATGGCGCGGATGTTGTCGTCCCCGTCCGCGCGGTCGAAGGCTTCCATCATCTCCGCCGCCATCTGGCCGTTGAAGGCGTTGAGGCGTTCGGGACGGTTGAGCGTCATCGTCAACACGCCATCCTGGACTTCGTAGCGGATCGCTTCGTAGCTGGATTCCTGGGTCATCTGGTCGTTCCTGCTGTCGGTGTTCGGTGGGTTCTTCTTCGTCGCTGCGCCTGCGCGGATCAGGAACCGGCTGAAACGCCGGGCACCGGGAAGCGCAGGCAGAACCGCTCGATGTCGTGCCGCATCGCGTCCAGACGCTGGTCGTCGCCGTGCCGCCTCAGCGCGTCGACGATCCACTCGGCGAGCAGCTTCATTTCGGGTTCTTCCATGCCGCGCGTGGTCGCCGCTGGACTGCCGAGCCGGATGCCGCTCGGCCGCAGTGGCGGTCGGGGGTCGTCGGGGATCAACTGCTTGTTGACCGTGATGGACACCTTGTCGAGGGTCTCCTCGGCGACGCGGCCGTCGATGCCGAAGCTCGTCCGGGTGTCGAGCACCATCATGTGGTTGTCGGTGCCGCCGGTCACGAGATCGGCGCCTCGGTTCATCAGCTCCCCTGCCAGAATCTTCGCGTTGGTCAACACCTGCCGGGCGTAGACCGCGAACTCGGGCTCGAGTGCCTTGCCGAGGGTGATCGCGAGCGCGGCAACGGCGTTCATGTGGGGGCCACCCTGAAGACCGGGAAAGACAGCCTTGTCGATCTTCCGGCGGTGCTCGGCGCGGCACAGGATCAGGCCGCTGCGCGGGCCGCGCAGGGTCTTGTGGCCGGTGGTCGTCATCACGTCGAAGCCGTGGTCCATCGGGTTGGACATCGCGTTGCCGGCGATCAGCCCGCCGATGTGCGACACGTCGGCCATCGTCAGCGCGCCCACATCGTCCGCGATCCGCTTGAACTCGCGGTAGTCGTAGTCCCGCGGGTAGGAGGAGTAGCCGCAGAGGATCATCTTCGGCCGGTGCTCGCGGGCCTGGGCGAGCAGGGCGTCGAAGTCGATCGCGCCGGCGTTGTCGGGATCCGTCTTGTAGCGGATGAAGTGGAAGACCCGGCCCATGTGGGACACCGGCGCGCCGTGAGTCAGGTGGCCTCCATGCGACAGGTCCATCGCCAGCACCGTGTCGCCGGGGTCGAGGAACGCGAAGTACGCCGCCTGATTCATCGGCGAGCCGGACAGGGCCTGCACGTTCGCGTGCTCGGATCGGAACACCCGGCAGGCGCGCTCGATCGCCAGCCGCTCCACCGCGTCGGTGAACTCCTGGCCGCCGTAGTAGCGGCGGCCGGGGTAGCCCTCGGCGTACTTGTTGGTCAGCACCGAGCCGTTGGCCGCGAACACCTCGGGATAGGTGTAGTTCTCGGACGGAATCAGCTCGACCCCGCGCCGTTCACGGTCTTCCTCGCCGACGATCGCCGCCCAGACCGCCGGGTCGTTGCGCGCCAGGGCCTGTCGGTTGGACTCCACTATGCGGTCTCTCCGAAGAGGGTCGCGACGGCGGCCGAAGTCGCGTGCAGGCCGCCGCGGACTCCGGCGGAAGCTACTCGAGCGCCGCCTTCGCCGCCTCGAGCAGAACCGTTTCCGGGAGACGGACCCGGTAGTCGGGGTTCACGTAGTGGAAGGCGATCCGGCCGTCCGTATCCAGCACGAAGACGGCGGGGACCGGCAGCATGTGGTGATCGTCGCCGGCGTACGCTGCGAGGTCCAGCCGGTAGGACTCCCGGTAGGTGCGGACCATTTCCTCGTCCCGGAAGGCGATCCCGAAGGCCTGCGATGCCCTCATGCCGCGGTCGGAGAGCAGCCGGTACTTCAGCTCGTTCTTGCCCTTTGTCGCCTGCAGTTGCTCCGCGACATCCGGCGAGATCGCGAACACCTGGTAGCCGAGGTTGATCAGATCCTGCTCTATCTCTTGCAACTGACCCAGTTGCGTATTGCAGTACGGTCACCAGCCGCCGCGGTAGAAGATCAGGATCGTCGGCCTGGCCTGCGCCTCGGCAGGCAGATCGACCTCGCCGCCGTCGGCGGTGGGGAGTCGAACATCCGGTACCGCACTGCCGACCAGGAGTGGCCGAATGTCCTCTGCCGACGCCGGAACGTCGGCGGCGGAAGCAGGGGAAACGGTGGCGCAGACGAGGGCCGCGCCAGCGAGGAGAGTCGTGGTTCGCATGGCCGGCAGGGTATCACGCAGGCGGACGCCGCGAGGCCTGGTTCGCTTCGCGCGAGGCTCTCCGCTGCTCGGTGAGTTCCGCCCACGGGACGACTCCGGTGCGCGCGGCCCAATCGCGCCACAGCTTGGCGAGTTCGTCGACCCGTTCGGGCATCTCCGCGGCCAGATCATGCGCTTCTGTGCGGTCGGCGACCAGGTCGTGAAGTTCCCACGGTCCGGGGCGCCGCGACACGAGCTTCCACTTGCCGGAGCGGACCGCCCGGTTGCCTTCGTGCTCCCAGAACACCGCTTCGCGGTCCAGCGGCTGCCGGTCAAACGCCGGCAGCAGGCTGGCGCCTTCGATGGGAATCGAACTCCTTCCCGAACGAAAGGAAGGCTGCTCCGCTCCGGCGGCATCCAGGGCCGTCGCCATCAGGTCGACAACGTGGGCGGTCTCGCCGACGATGCCGCCGCCTTCGACGATCCTGGTCGGCCAGTGGACGATCAGCGGCGAAGCGATCCCGCCCTCGTGGACCCAGTGCTTGTACAGACGGAATGGCGTGTTGCTGACGTGCGCCCAGTGCGGGCCGTAGCTCTGGTAGCTCGATTCCGGGCCTGGCAGCACGCTGGTGTCGTTGCCGACTGCGACCGGGCTTCCGTCCAGGGCCTGCTTCGGCAGGTGCAGGCCGGTCCACCGGTCCGTCAACACCTCGGCGCAACCGCCATTGTCGGCCAGGAACAGGATCAACGTGTTGTCGAGCCGACCTGTCTCCTCGAGGGCGGCCACAACCTCGCCGATTCCCTGATCCATGCGGTCGATCTGGGCGGCGTAGACCTCCATCGCACGCTCGAACCAGGGCCGTTCCTCGGCGGGCACGTCCTCCCACGCCGGTACCCGGGAGTCCCGCTCGGCGAGCAGCCAGTCCTTGTCGATGAGCCCCAGTTCGGTCAACCGCTCCTGGCGCTGTTCACGGATCGCGTCCCAGCCGGCGGCGTAGCGGCCCCGGTAGCGGGCGATGTCCTCCGGCAACGCGTGCAGCGGCCAGTGCGGCGCCGTGTGGGCTACGTACAGAAACAGCGGATCGCCGCTCCGGTCGCCGGCCGCGTGGTCTCGCACGAAGCGCGCTGCATGCTCCGATATCGCGTCCGTGTAGTAGTAGACCGGAGCTTCGGGGTTTCCGGGAGGCTCCAGCTCGATCGGCGTGTTGCCTTCCGTAAGCGAGACCGGATCGTAGAAGCTGCCGGCGCCGTGGATCGTGCCGTAGAAGCGGTCGAAGCCGCGTTGCCGTGGCCAGTTGTGGGTCGAGGTGAGTTCGTCGTTGTCGCTCCAGTGGCCTACATGCCGGGTGACGTGCCACTTGCCCGACATGTACGTGCCGTAACCTGCTGCACCCAGTGCCTCGGCGATCGTGATCGCATTGGCGGCGAGGTCGCCGCGGTAGCCTGGCAGCCCGTCATCGCGCATCATGTGCCCGACGCCGGCCTGATGCGCGTAGAGGCCGGTCAGGAGCGACGCCCTGGTCGGGCAGCAACGGGCCGTGTTGTAGAAGTGGCTGAATCGCAGACCGTTCGAGGCGAGACGGTCGAGGTTGGGGGTGTTGATCTCGCCGCCGTAGCTGCCGAGGTCGGAGAACCCCATGTCGTCTGCCATGATGAGGACGATGTCGGGCCGTGGCGTAGAGTCCGTGCCGCCGCAACCGAGGGCCGACAGGGCCGGCGCGGTGACCGCCAGGGCCAGGCCGATGGCGGCGGCGGGGTTCTTGCATGAGGGAGTTGAACCGGGCATGGACGGAGTGTATTCAGAGAGAAGCTTGACGTGCGGCGGCCCCGTGGCCGCGTTGCTGGCTGCCGCGGTGCTCGTTCCCGTCGCGGCGCCGGTTGAGGGTCAGCGCCTGCTGAGGTTGGTTCCGCAGGCGACTCAGCCGGCAACCGTCGCGAATCAGGGCTTCGCGCCGGACATGGCGCCGCTCGCCATTCAGGTCGACCTGGAGCTGCTTCGTGCCGAACCGGGCCGACTCGAACTGCCGACTCCGGATGGCCGCGTGCTGGAGGCGGAACTCGGTGTCTTCGAGGATCGGGGCGGCGGCGACCTGATGTGGTCAGGCGGTCTGGCTGGGGCGGGCTACGACAGCGTCGTGTTGACCGTGGAACGCGGCCGCCTTGTGGGCTGGTTCGGTGAGCCCGGCGGCGTGAAGTACCGGGTCAGCGCCGGACCCGACGGTGGCGGGCGGATGGCGTTCAGCTTCGGCGTACCGGGCCGTGAGCCGGAGGGCGTGTGCGCGGTGGGCGCCGGGATCGATCCGCGATCGGCGGGGCAGGCGCGCCTTCCCGCCGGGGCGATGGCCGTGGATCCGCCTGGGCGGGTCGTTGCCGCGCAGAACCACGAACAGCTCGACATCCTGGCCGTGTACACCAGCACGGCGGCACGGAACTGGGCGGGCCGCGGCGGCGCCGAAGCCGCGATCCGGAGCGCCGGCGACTACCTGAACATGGTGCTGCGGAACGGCGAGGTCGGCGTCAGAGCGAAAATCGTCCACATGGCCCTGATCTCGGGGCCGATCGATCGTGTCGGCAGAAGCGGAACCGGTCTGTACGGATCGTCGATCATCAGGCAGGTGCGCTACAACGGCGAGGCGCTTCGGCTGCGCAGGGAGCACGGCGCCGACCTGGTGCATCTCTTCACCGGCGAGTCGCCCTGGGTGCTCGGGGGCGCCTGCGGCCAGCACTACCTTCTGCGCCGCGGCGACCTGGCGGGGGACTTCACGGAGTACGCCTACGGCTGGACCTCCAACGCGTGTTCCGGCGTCGGGCCGATCTTCGCCCACGAGATCGGTCACGGACTGGGCGCCCATCACGACCCTGCGAACGGCGGCTCGCCCGAGTTCGCTTTCAGGCCCTGGGCCTACGGGCACGGCAATCTCGAGCGCATCCCGAACGTCGGGACGATCATGAGCTACACCGGGCAGGGCGAACCGTACCTGTCGAGCGTCCGCATCAGCCCCCGGGGGCGGGTGATCGGCATCGCGAACGAGAGGGAGAATGAACGGGCCCTCCGGGAGAGCATCCACCTCGGCGTGCGCTACGGGGACTTCGTTTCCCCCCTGCCCGCGGGTGCTCCCGCGGCGCCGACGGATCTGCGGGTCGAGATGGCGGACGACGTATCCGTGCGGCTCTCCTGGCGGGATAACGCGCCGGATGCGGATGCCTACGAAGCGACGTTCTGGCGGTCGGATCAGTTTGCGGCCCCGTCGACGCGGCGGCTCGAGGAGCGCGCGACGGCGGTCCTCGAGCTGCCAGTGGCCAACCAGGGTACGCGGTACTTCTTCTTCCTCAGGGCGATCGGTGGAGAGAACAGCGGAGAGAGTACGTACTCGGCGAGAAGCAGCACGGTCACGCTGGCGGTCCCGGGCGCGGAGCCCGCCGCTCCTTCGGGACTCGCCTGGCGACCCGTCGCGGAAGAAGATCCGATCCGCGTGGGAACCAACTCCGCGCGTGTGAGCTGGGTCGATAACTCGGACGACGAGATCCGCTTCGAGGTTCAGCTTCTGTACCGGGGAGCGCTGGAGCGCCGCAAGTTCGTCTCCTCGGACAGCGAGTCGACCCTGCTGACGAACCTCTATCCGGACACCCCGTACGGCGTTCGTGTGCTCGCCCACGGCACGACCGGGACCTCTGCCAGCGGAGACATGCTGCCCCTGGCGTCGCCGCCCCCGCCGGGACCCGGGGCCGTATCGGGTCTGACCGCCAGCGCGACGGGCGCCACGTCCGTTCGTCTGACCTGGCGGGATGACTCGTCCGGCGAACTGGGATTTCAGGTGTTGGCGCTGGTCTCGGGCTGGTTCGGCCGGTTCGAGGCTGCCGCCAACAGCGAATCGATCGAGATCGAGGGGTTGGCCCGCGGCGGCAGCTACCTCTTCTTCGTCCTGCCCTACAACGATGAGGGCGTTGGCCGTCGCAGCTTCACCAGGTTGACGTTGGGCGCCGCGGGTCCTGGTCCCGAGGCTCCCGCCGGGCTCAAGTGGGGCGTCGACGGCGGCGTTGCCCGGTTGACCTGGAAAGACAACTCACGCGGGGAGACCGGCTTCGAGATCCAGTTGCGGCCCGAGTACGACCGGCAGGACACCAGGGTCGTGGGCGGCGGACGCTGGACGCGCGTCGCCCTGGTTCCTGCGAACACGACGGCCTTCGACCTCGATCGCAGCGAAGGCGTCGATTACCGGGTCTTCGCCTACGACGACTCGGGCTTCTCGCGCAGCAGCAACACGGTCAGAGGGATGCCCTTCCGGGATCCCGGTCAGCCGCCGGCGGAGGGCCTGGTGACGGCGATCCCGATCGGCGAGACGTCGGTCGAGCTGGCCTGGACGGGCAGGTGGGCGCGGGCGGCCCGGGGTGCGCTCGCCATCGAGGCGCGGAATCCGGCGAACGGCTGGATCGACGTGGGTGCGGCCGAGGCCGCGGCAGGGAGCGCGGTCGTCGAGGGTCTGGAGGCGGAGACTCCCTACACGTTCCGGCTTCGGGCCGGCGCCGCGGACCACTCCGAGGAGGTCAGCGTGACCACCGGGGCCTTCCGGGGCGCCTGCCGGCAGGGCGCGGCCCATCTCTGCCTTGGTGACGGTCGCTTCGAGGTGCGGGCGCACTGGAGCACGCCGGACGAGGCAGATGAGTACGGAGCGGCCACGGCGGTGCCGGTCGCCGTCTCGGACGAGTCCGGCCTGTTCTGGTTCTTCGAATCCGGGAACATCGAGTTGGTCGTCAAGGTCCTCGACGGGCGGGCGATCAATGGCAGCTACTGGGTCTTCTTCGGCGCGCTGTCGGATGTCGAGTACTGGATCACGGTGAGAGACGTGGAAACGGGCGAGCGGCAGACGTACCACAACCCGCCCAACGAGGTCTGCGGCCAGAAGGACCTGCTGGCGTTCGTCGACGCGGCGGCGGTGGGCGGTCGCGGTCCCGCGGACCCCGGCGCCGGTACGCCGGGCTTCGATCTCCTGCGCGTGAACGCGGCCTCTCCCGATCTCACCCGTCTCGATTCGGCCAGCCACGGGGGCGGTCACTGCGAGGCCGGGGAAGCGCGGCTGTGCCTGCTGGACGACCGATTCGCGGTCGCGGTCGATTTCGTTGATCCGAATGCCGCCACGGACATGGCGCAGGCCGCCCGGGTGGCCCCCTCGTTGACGACGGGGAAGACGGGCTTCTTCTCGTTCTTCAGTCCCTCGAACATCGAGGTTGCGGTGAAGATGCTGGACGGCAGGGCTCTGAACGGCAGCTTCTGGTTCCTGTATGGCGGTCTCTCCGATGTCGAGTACGCGATCACGGTCACGGACACGGTGACCGGCAGCTGGACGACCTACCGCAACGAGGCGGGGAACATCTGCGGCCAGATCGACACGGAGCCGTTCTGATCCCGACCGGGTCGCGCGGCCTGCGAGTTTCTCCATGGACCGGGATAGCTACCGAAGCCTGATCGGCCGGTTCGCCACCGGCGTCACCGTGTTGACGACCAATGTGGGCGGCCGGCTTCACGGGATGACCGCGAACGCCGTCTGCTCGCTGTCACTCGAACCGCTGCAGCTCCTGGTCTGCGTCGACCGGGAGTCGAATTGCTACCGGCAGGTTCTGAAGGCGAGAGCATTCGGCCTCAGCATCCTGGCAGCCGACCAGGAGGAGATCTCGAACCGGTTCGCCCGCACCACGGAACCGACCGAAGGCTCCCTGCCCGGTGTGGAGTACCGGCTCGGCGGTCTGGGAGAGCCGCTGATCGACAACGCGCTCGTTCACTTCGAATGCCGGATCGCCGACCGTCTCCCCGGCGGCGACCACATCATCGTGATCGGCGACGTGGTCGCCGGAGCGATGGTGCGCGACGCGGAGCCGCTTCTCTTCCACGGCGGCCGGTACGCGAGACTGGTCGACTGAGCCGCGCGTCAGGCGACGAGCGGACAGCTCGGATCGAACTCGCGGTCCAGCTCGGCCAGTTCGACGATCGCCTCGTGGATGACCTGTCGGGGCGACGCCCCCTGTTCCACCCGGCGCAGCCACTGCATCGCCGGGTTGCCCTGCTCGAGGATCTCCTCGACCGGCGCGAGCAGGGAGGCGAAGCCATGGCGCCCTGCCGTCTCGCGGACGCTCTCGAGCATCGATGCGACCCAGTCCCGGAACGTCACGGCGCTGCCGTCGACCCAGTTCGTGGCCTCCGCTTCGAGGCTCGCGGTACCGGCGGCGCGCTCGTTGGCGGCCGCGATTGCCTCCAGTTCGCGAGACGATCGCTCAAGCAGGGGGTCGAGCTCCGGCCGCTCCAGGACCTGCCATACGCGGGCCTCGTAGAGAGCGGTCACTGCCTGCAGAACGTCCGGGTCGCTGATCCGGTCGCAGATTCGGAGTTCCAGACGGTCCAGAACCCTGGGCGTCGCGGGTCCGTTCGGCCGGATGGAGAGCCAGAGGTGACGTCGATTCTGCATGGCGCCCGCGCCCAGCTGCTCGTCCATCCAGGCGGCGAACGAGGCGGCGTCGGGGAAGAAGGGAACTCGTTCCGGGGTCAGCGGGAAGCGCAGCCAGCGGGTCGAGTGCAGCCCGGTCGTTTCGCCCGCCAGGAAGGGCGACGCCGCGGTGAGGGCGAGGAACATCGACGCTTCGAGCCGCAGGACCCGGTAGGCGCGCAGCAGTTCCTCCGCATCGTCGATCCCCAGGTTGATGTGCGTCGAGGCGGTGACCACGCGGGTTCCGTAGGTGTCGCGGATGTAGCGGTAGTACGGGTTCTCCGCATCCGAGATGCAGAACGACTCGCGATCAGCCAGGGCCAGGGCGCCTCCCGGCACCAGGGTGCAGCCGTGTTCCGCCTGGAGGTAGCGCCGGAGGGCGCAACGCTTCGCCATCAGACGGTCGATGAGAACCTGGTAGCTCCGGTAGGGGGCGGTCGTGAACTCGACGTTGCGACCGTCCGGCTCGGTCGTGTAGCCGTCGAGAGCCTCCTTCACACGTGGAGAAAGCGGCAACACGTGACCGTCGGGACGGCCCGTGTAGACCTCTTCCTCCAGTCCCTTCAGCAGTTGACGGTGCGGCAAACGCTGATCGACGGTCATGTGGAACTCACGAGCGGCACGGGTGGCCGTTTTGGCGGTGAAGGGCCTGGCAGTCGTGGCAGACGGCTCGCTGCGTTCGTTTCGGCCGTGCATCCAGCCCAGCCTCGCGTTGCTCTCCGGTCGAACATGGCCCGATGTGCTTCGTCGTCGTGCCTTGCCGGACGGATGCCCGACCGCCTCGCTGCGGCGCGGACTTCGGCCACCGGCTGTGCGCGGCGTGGGAGAAGCGGCTCCGCCAGGCGCGCGACTCTACAACAGGCGTCGGCATGGGCGTTGCCACGCTCTCCGGCATGGAGACAGGCCGCAAGACAGCGGACCACGACGTTGGCTGAGCGGAACGAAGCGCCTTTGGGAACCGTTCGCGGCGGGCCCGCGGCGTCTGCCGCCGCTACTGCTCTTCCGAGCCGCCCAGCATGTGGGCGCCCAGGTGGGCGCTGGGCAGGAACAGAAGGACTCCCGCGACGTGGAACCAGAGCGGAGACGGGATCGTCGCCATGTTGTAGATGCCGGCGATGAGAAAGAAGGCGCCGACGATCAGGGCCAGTCGGCGTTTCGCGTGCCGTGAGATGCGCGCCGCCGTCCCGCCGCCGAGGAACGCGCCCGCGGCCCAGGCCACGAGGACGGAGGCCATGTTCACGGCCGGGATGTCGCCGGGTCTGATCAACTCACGGTCCGTGGGCACACCCTCAAGCGGCGGCAGCAGGTTCATCGCAACGATCTGAACGATGGTGATCACGATGCCGCCGACGATCAAACCGGCGGGTACGGCGAGAACGGTTCTCAGCATGCCTTGATTGCTCCTCGGCCGCGCGGGCGCTCCGGGTCGCCGGACGGGTGGACGGCCCCTGAGAGGGTTCGGCCTCCGGCTGGCGTCCGTGACGCTCGGGCGAAGAGGTGACTATACTGCGCGGCTCACAGCCGCAGTCGAGGGAGTGTCGAGGGAGTCTTGCCGATGGAATTCGCCGTGGAGTTTCCCAGCGTCGTGTACCGGGAGGGGCCGGAGGCCGTTGCCCGTCTCGCCGGGGCGATGGACGAGATCGGTTTCGATCAGCTGGACATCTTCGATCACGTGGTCATGGGCCACGACACCGAAGGTCGGGAGAAGAACCGCTACCCGGCGAAGATGCCGATCATGGAGGCGTTCACCACGCTTGGCTACATCGCCGCGTGCACTTCACGGATCGGTCTCGGCACCGAGGTGCTGGTCCTGCCGCAACGCGACCCGGTCCTGACCGCGAAGCAGGCCTCGACGCTGGACACGCTCTCCGGCGGACGCCTCCGCCTCGGTCTCGGGGTCGGCTGGCAGGAATCCGAGTACGAGGCGATGGGGCAGGACTTCCGGAACCGGGGGCGCCGCATGGACGAAGCGATCTCCGTGCTACGTGCCTGCTGGGGTCAGGATCCGATCGACTTCGAAGGTGAGTTCTACCGCGTGGAGGCGATGGCGATGGAGCCGAAGCCGCCGCGTGGAGCGGATCTGCCGATCTGGATCGGAGGCCACACCGACGCGGCTTTCCGGCGCGCGGGCCGATTCGGCGACGGCTGGATGGGCGTCGCCTCCGAGGAGCTGTTCCGGACCGGCGATCAGGCGATTGCCGCGATCCGCCGCCATGCGGACAGGGCCGGCCGCGACCCGGATGCCCTCGAGTTCCAGGCTCAGGTCTCGCCGCCGCCGCGGCCGGGGAACGCGAGCGACCGCACCTTCTACACCGATCCCGACCGGGTCGCCGCGGCAGCCGCCAGGTTGGGGGATCTGGGGTTTGGCGGCGTGGCGCTCAACCTGACCGGTCTGTTCCTGGCCGGCGCCCGAAGCGTTGACGCGATGATCGACGGCGCCGCCGCTCTGCACGACAGGTTGAGGGCCGAACTGGGCTGAGCTGCCGGCGCCAGGCGCTAGCCGCCCGACCGCAGGGCCTCGTCCCGGCCGCGCCGCCACTGCCGGTAGGCGCCGAACATCAGCCACGCACCCGCCGCGAGCAGGCCGAGAGGCCAGAACTCCCACACGCGGTCGATGTCGTAGCCGAAGGTGTAGTCGAGCAGGGCCAGGAAGCCGACGAGGAAGAGGCCGGCGCCGGCCAGCAGGCCCAGCTGGCCGTTGGCGGGCGGGTTCGGGGCGTCCTGCAGCCCCGGATCGGTCGCGTAGCCGAGCTCGATCAGGCTGGCCTGCCGGTAGGCGTCGATGATGTTGAAGAGCCACACGAAGGCCACGACCATGCCCATCACGCCCTCTTCGGTGGCGAGATAGATGGAGCCGACCGCGAGCAGGAAGAGCACGATGCCCCGCTGATAGAGGCCGTTGTAGATGTGGCCGAGTCCGGGGAACAGGGCGAGAATGACGCTGACCACGTGACGAGCCGTGAGACCTCCCTGGGCGCGTGTCGGCGGCGGTGGCGGTGTCGTCGGCTTCCGGTCGGCGCTGGTTGGGGGCGGCGGCGGGACGTCCGCTACCGGGAACGCCTGTTGGCCGGCGGTGTCCGTGTGGTCGGTCTGCGACAGGTCGTCCTGGGGTTCGGTGTTCATGCGGAGTTTCTCTCCTCGTGGGTCTGCGGGTGGTTGCCGGTCGTGGGCGGTGGTCCGTCGTCATCGCGGGAAGCGTCGAACATCCACAGGCCGCCCAGTTCCCGAGCGGCCTCGGACGATGAGTCGACCGCGCTCTGAAACCACGCCCTGACGCGGTCGGTGGGCAGGTCCAGCGGGTCGTTGAAGAACCCGAACGGCTGCCGGAGTCCCTGGAGGGCGCCGAAGCGGCGGCCTACGCTCGCGTGCACCGACGCGCCGGCGTCCGTGGCCGGCTCGAGCAGGTGCTCGCCGGCCGCCGCTCCCAGGTTCGTTGCGACCCTGCGGCCGGCCGCAACCGGGTCGCCGAGTACCAGGGTCAGCGCGACGGCGAGCAGGTAGCTGGCGGCGACTGCGGCGCCGGTTCCGGGACGCGCGGCGAAGGCCGGGTACCGCCGTTCCGGGCTGCGCGCGGGGATCTCGCGCAGCCGCTGCAGCAGGGCCGCCGGCGGCTCGAGTTCCACCCCGACCAGCGAATCCATCTCCACGGCGCGCGTTTCTCCATCGCGGTCGCAAGCCGCTCCCACGGCGATCTCGAGCAGGCCGGCGCGGAGCTCGTCGGTGACCGGCAGGTCGGCGCCGAGTTCGCCGATGCCGGGCCAGGCGTTCTGGCGGCTGCTCACGGGCGCGGAGCCCCGTCGTTCCGGATTCGTCGGTCCGGGGCGGGTGTCCCGGTGCTGGTCCTCGCGGCTCACTGGTAGGACCCTCTGCGGGTCGGTGTGCGATCGCCCAGGGCTCGGCGCCTGCGGTCGATCCGTCGCATGAGTTCCAGGCGGGCGCGCCTCAGGCGCGACTTCATCGTGCCCTCGGGCAGGTCGAGGAAGGCGCAGATGTCGGCGTAGCTCAGACCCTGCAGATCCCTCAGCATGAGGATCTCGGCGAACGCCTCCGGCATCTCCTCGAGCGTCTGGTAGACCATCCGCAGCCGTTCGCGGCGTTCGGCGCGGGCCGCCGTGTCCATGCTGCCGGCGTGGCGCTTCAACAGCTCCTCCGAGACCACGACGGTCCGCCGTTCGGTCCGCGTGCGGCGGTAGTGGTCCACGCAGAGGTTGCGGGACAGTCGGAGCGTCCAGCCGGCGAGGGGAACGTTCCCGCGGTAACGGCCGAGGTTGCGATAGAGCTTCAGGAAGATCTCCTGGGTCAGATCTTCCGCCTCCCCGGTGTGGCCGGCGAACTGGAACGCGATGTTGTAGATGCGGCGACCGTACCGTTCGATCAACTCGGCCCAGGCGTCGGGGTGCCCGGCGGCGGCTCGCCGCGCCAGGAACAGGTCGGGATTCGGGCCCGGAGGTTGTCGCGGTGTCGTCATCGGCGTCTGATCAGGAAGACGCATGCCGCGCCACCCGGGTTGCATCGGTCCGCCCGGTGACGGGCGGACCGACTGCTTCGCGTGTGGCGCGTTCCGCGCCACCCGGGTTGCATCGATCCGCCTGATGACGGGCGGGCCGGGTGTTCGCGTGTGGCGCGTTCCGCGCCGTACGGGCCGCATGCTGCATAATCCCGGTCCGCCGGAGGCCGGGCGCCTCCGCGGGAATCGCCATGCCGGAAGAACGACGCATCCTGGTCACCAGCGGCCTGCCGTACGCCAACGGACCGATCCACCTCGGTCACCTGGTGGAGGCGGTTCAGACGGACATCTGGTGCCGCCTCCAACGGATGCGTGGTCACGAGTGCTACTACGTGTGCGCGGAGGATGCGCACGGCACGCCGATCATGCTGCGCGCGGAGCGCGAGGGCATTACGCCGGAGGAACTGATCGTCCGGCTGGCGGACCAGCACCTGGAGGACTACGGGGCCTTCCATGTCCACTTCGACAACTACTACACGACCCACTCTCCCGAGAACCGGGAGCTGGTCGAGGGCATCTACCGTCGCTTGCGCGACAGGGGCTCGATCGACCGTCGGACGGTGCGGCAGTTCTATGACCCCGAGCGGGGGATGTTCCTTCCGGACCGTTTCGTCAAGGGGACCTGCCCGCGCTGCGGGGCGAAGGACCAGAACGGCGACAGTTGCGACGAGTGCGGCTCGACCTATGCGCCGGCGGACCTGATCGACCCGCGGTCGATCGTCACCGGAGCGCTGCCGGTGGAGCGGGAATCCGAGCACCTCTTCCTGCGCCTGTCCGACTACCGGGAGCTGCTCGAGGAGTGGGTGGGGGACGGCCGCCTGCAGAGCGAGGTGGTCAACAAGCTCCGCGAGTGGTTCGACGACGGGCTGCGGGACTGGGACATCTCGCGTGACGCGCCGTACTTCGGATTCGAGATCCCGGACGCGCCCGACAAGTACTTCTACGTCTGGGTCGACGCGCCGATCGGCTACATGGCGAGCTTCCGCCAGTTCTGCGATCGACGCAACATCGCCTTCGACGATTTCTGGGGTCCCGACAGCGAAGCCGAGCTGTACCACTTCATCGGCAAGGACATTCTCTACTTCCACTGCCTGTTCTGGCCGGCCATGCTCCACGGCGGCGGGTACCGGACGCCTTCCTCGGTGTTCGTGCATGGCTTCCTGACCGTGGACGGCGCCAAGATGTCCAAGTCGCGCGGCACCTTCGTCATGGCCCGCACCTACCTTGAACATCTCGATCCGGAGGCGTTCCGCTACTACATCGCCGCGAAGTGCAGCAACGGCCTGGCCGACGTCGACATCAACCTCGAGGACTTCGTCCTGCGCGTCAACTCGGATCTGGTCGGCAAGGTGGTCAATATCGCGAGCCGCTGCGCCGGGTTCCTGCACCGGCTTTCGAACGGCCGGCTGGCGGCGTCGCTGGACGCCCCGGAACTCGCGGCAGCGGCCGCCGGCCAGGCCGAGGAGATCGCGCAGTTCTACGAAGACCGCGACTACAACCGGGCCCTGCGGCAGGTCATCGGCCTGGCCGACCGGGCGAACCGCTACATCGACGACCGGCGGCCCTGGGAACTGGCGCGCGATCCGGAGCGCGCTGCCGAGGTCCAGGCGGTGTGCACGACCGGCATCGAGCTCTTCCGTCAGCTGATCGTCTACCTCAAGCCCGTCGTGCCGACCCTCGCCGCCCGCGCGGAGAGCTTCCTGAACATCGATCCCCTGGTCTGGGACGACGTCCACGCGCCCCTGCTGGATCATGGGATCCGGCCCTTCGAGCCCCTGATCACCCGCGTGCAGCCGGAACAGGTGGCAGCGATGATCGCCGCCTCGGGCGAGGGCGCCGGGTGAGGTGGCGATGTCCTGCATTCTGTTCCCGCACTGCCACGCGATGATCGCCGCCTCGGGCGGGGGCGCCGGGTGAGGGCATGACGACCGCCGCTTCCGCGGTCGCGGCAGAGCGTCTGACCAAGGTCTACAGGATCTACGACTCACCCTGGCAGCGCCTGCGGGAGGCGGTGCTGAGGCGCTCGGCGCACCGGCCGTTCGAGGCTCTGCGCGATGTCAGCTTCGAGCTGCCGCCGGGCGAGGGGCTCGGCGTGGTGGGAGAGAACGGGGCCGGCAAGAGCACGCTGCTCAAGATTGTCGCCGGCGTGACGCGGCCGACGACGGGCGAACTCGCCGTGCGCGGGCGGGTCGCTTCGATCCTGGAACTCGGTTCGGGGTTCCACCACGAGTTCACGGGCCGCCAGAACATCCGGCTCAGCGCCGCGCTCGTCGGTCTCGACGAGCGGGAGCTGCGTGAGCGGATCCGGGACATCATCGAGTTCAGCGAACTCGGCGCCGCGATCGACCAGCCGGTGCGTTCGTACTCGACCGGCATGACGATGCGGCTCGGTTTCTCGATCGCGGTCCAGGTGGAACCGGACGTCCTGGTCGTCGACGAGGCGCTTTCGGTCGGCGACGGGTACTTTCAGAAGAAGTGCATGGACCGCCTGCAGGGATACATGGCGGACGGCGGCACCCTGCTCTTCTGTTCCCACGCGATGTACTACGTCACTTCGTTCTGCCAGCAGGCGTTGTGGCTGCGCGGGGGCCGGATCGCAGCCGAGGGGCCGGCGCTGGGCGTGGTCGGCGAGTACGAGCGGTTCCTGATGGCGAAGACGGGCGAGAGCGCCGGAACGGCCGGCGAATCGACCGACGGCCCGGCGGCGGCGCCGGCCCGGATTCTCGGCATCCGACCACTCGACGGCGACCCGCGGAGACGCGCCTCGTCATCCTGGGCCCTGGAGGTTGAATGGGAGAGTCGGGAGGAACATCTCGGCTTCCACCTCGCGGTTGGACTCGACACCGCGGACGGCGTGCAGGTCTGCGCGTTCACGACCCAGCGGGCCGGACTCGCTCCGACGACGGGGGCCGGCCGTCACCGCGCCGTGGTCCGCGTAGCGCGGCTGCCGATGACCAAGGGCGACTATTCCGCCTGCGTCTTCCTGCTGGATGAGGAGTCTCTGCACGTCTACGACCGCAAGGTCCAGGCGAACGTGCTGGAAATCGAGGCGCGGCGCTTCGAACCCAGCCTGTTCGAGGTGGCGCACGAATGGGAGATCGATCGATGAAGCTGCTGGTGACCCGACCGATTCCCGAACCGGCGGAGGCGCGGGTGCGCGCCGAGCCGGGGGTGGAGGCGACGGTCCTCGAAGAGGACGCGGCGCTGGACCGCGCGGTTCTGCTCCACGCGGCTTCGGGCGCAGATGCGATCCTGGCCCTGCTCACGGAGCGCATGAACGCCGAGCTCTTCGATCGATCCCCCAACCTGCGCATGGTGGCGAACATGGCGGTCGGCTTCGACAACGTGGACATCGACGCGGCGGCTGCGCGCGGAATCTGGGTCACGAACACGCCGGGAGTGCTCGACGGCGCGACGGCGGACCTGGCGATGGCCCTGTTGCTCGCCGCCGCGCGGCGGCTGCCGGAGGCCGAGCGGTTCCTGCGCGCCGGCCGCTACCGCCGCTGGGGACCGCTGCTGCTGTGCGGTCAGGAGGTCCACGGCCGCACCCTGGGCATCCTGGGGCTGGGCCGTATCGGCGAGGCGGTCGCCCGCCGTGCCCGGCTCGGGTTCAGCATGGAGATCCTCTACTGGGACGATCGGGGTCGGCCTGACCTGGAGCAGGAACTCGGCGCTCGCAGGACGGATCTCGACACGCTCCTCGGCGCCGCGGACTTCGTCTCCATCCACCTGCCGCTCACCGAGAGCACGGCCGGTCTGATCGACGCGGACCGGCTCGCGCAGATGAAGTCGACCGCGGTGCTCGTGAACACCGCCCGTGGTCCGCTTGTCGACGAAGCCGCGCTGGCCGCGGCCCTGCGTTCCGGCGGCATCTGGGCGGCCGGTCTCGACGTGTTCGAACGCGAACCGGAGGTCCACCCCGACCTGCCGGGGCTCGACAACGCGGTCCTGCTGCCCCACATCGCGAGCGCGTCCATCCCGACCCGCCTCGCGATGGCCGACCTCGCCGTCGACAACATCCTGGCCCTTCACCGCGGCGAGGCCCCGCCGACGCCCGTCGTCCGCGGCACGCGTTGATGCGCATCGAGGGATCGGCAGCCCGCGGCAGAGTCGCACCGCGTTCAAGCGGCCGTGCATGCCGCTTGTTGGAGTGCCGTCCGTGCGCTCGCTGACGCGCACCCGTGGTCGAGGAGACCCCATTCAACCGGGTAGAGGACCACGCCAGGGCAACGGCGGTTGTCCGGGTGCGCGGTCCTTCTGGTCCGCAGCCGCCGCAGGCGGCCAGACTCGCCCGTTGAAGGGTCGACCGTCCACGAGGATGCAGCGGAAACCTGTCGCTTGTTCGTTGCACGACAGCGTAGCGGCCATGCTGCGAATCCCCCCGGCGGCGTGATTCCACTCGCGGCAGCGCTCGTGGCGCCGGTTCTCGGAGCGCTGTTCTACGGGGCGCTCCACCACCGGCCGGCGGCGACCCGCCTGGTGGACGGACTCGTGTACCTGGCCGTACCGATCCTGGTCGCGCTGCAGGTGCTGCCGCAGTCGTGGGCGCCGCGCGAACTGCTGAGTCTGCTGGCGGTTGCGGTTGGCGTCGGGGTGTACTTCGTGCTCGAGCGGCTTTCGAGAGTTCTTGCCGCCCATGCGGACAACCTGGCGATCGTGATCGCCTTGTCGGGCCTGGTGCTGCATGCGTTCCTCGAAGGTGCGGCGCTGGCGCCGGGGACCGGGTCGGACGCCTTCTTCGTCAACGCCGTCGTCCTGCACCGTCTGCCGACAGGACTCGTGATCTGGTGGTTGATCCGGCCCCGACACGGCAGGAGAGCCGCGTCCCTCGGCATCGGGATCATCGTGGCCGCGACGCTAGCCGGAGCGGCGGGCGCGGGAGTCGTTCCGTTCCCGGAGCACGGAACCGGCCTGGACCTGTTCCAGGCGTTCGTCGCCGGTTCCCTGCTGCACGTGGTCTTCCACCAGGGCCGGAGTGATCACCGGCACGACCGGGATGGTCGCTCGATCTAGAGCTGGACCGGGGATCGGCGGTCGCAACGGATAGGCGGATTCGCACCCGGCTGCGGCAGGCGGCTGACCGGCGCGGCGGGTGCGCTCAAGGTCCGGGCGCCCGGAGACGACCGTGCCGCCACAACGTGGTCAGGTCTCAGGGGCGGAAGGAGCGGGCGACGCGGAAGCCGGTGTCATCAGCGGCGCAGTTGGGCGCCCTGCGCCGGATCAGTCCGTCGTGGAGTTCCGTCGCTTCGTTGCGGAAGGAGCCGCCGCAGAGGGTTGCGCTGTCGTCGCCGCCGTGGGCATCGGGAGCGGCCCATTCCCAGACGCTGCCGAGCATGCCGTGGAGGCCGAAGCCGTTCGGCGCCCTGTGCTCGGGCGGCTTCACCCGACCTCCGGAGTTGCCGGCGTGCCAGCAGCAGCGGTCGATCGACTCCGGTGTGGCGCACCACGCCGCCGGGTCGTCGGCCCGGTCGGCGCCCCGGCAGGCGTACCGCCATTCGACCGCGGTCGGCAGGCGCATCGGCTTGCGCGAGAGCTCGGCGTACCAGCGGCAGTAGGCGTCCGCCTGCTGGAAGCTGACCCCCGTGGCGAGATCCCGGTCGCCGGAGGAGAGCGGCGACCGCCGGTGGTCCGGGGCGAAGGCTTCGAACTGCTCGTTCGTGACGGGCCACTTGCCGAGGTAGAAGGGCTGGACCGGCGCCAGGCGTCCGTCGAGTTCCATCTCGCCGCCCGGGACCAACCACAGGATGGTGCGTGGAACGTGGGCGTAGGAGCGGGGCAGGGGACGGAGCACCATGGGCTGAGGGTACAGCCCGGCCGGCAGTTCGGCACTGGTCGGGCAGCGGTCGGAACCAGGACGGTCGGCCGAGGATACCCGCGGGTCGGGACTCGGGTTCGCGGGCTGTTGTCGGAAATCGGGCCAGTCGGCGAGCGGTACGCGCTTCAGGAGGGTCGGCCGAAGACCTTGGGCGTCGGCATGCGGGCCCGGATCGCGTCGAGTTCCTCGACGGTGACCGTCGCGATGCCGTTCTTGCGGCAGTGGGATTCCACCGAGCGGACGACCATGCCGCGGACGAAGGCGGGCACCCGCTTCATCCGCGCCCGTGCCTCGGGTTCCCAGGCGATGCTGGTCGAGCTGTCCTCGCCGTACCGGGAGAGGGACGCGAGCCCGGTTCGGTCGCCGAGCGCCTCGAGTTGCCGTGGCGAGAAGGCGCCGGGTTCGTGGGTGCACAGCGGATCCTCGGCCATCAGGTCGCCCGTCATGCCGTATGCGCGGGCGCGGCAGCCGCCGCAGACCGACTGGAGTTCGCAGGAACCGCAGCGGCCGCCCAGCTCCTTGCGGCGACGGATGTCCTGGAACAGGTCGGAATCCTTCCAGACCGCGGACAACGTGGAACTCTTCAGGTTGCCGCCGAAGACCGGCAGGTACGGGCATGGAGTCACGTCGCCGTTCGGTCGGATTCCCATGTAGTGCGTGCCGGCCGGGCAGCCGCCGGCGCCGCCGTCGAAGGCCTTCAGGAAGGGCGATTCCGGATCGCCGGCCAGCAGTTGACGGACGTAGTGGGGAGCGCACTTCGCGTTGACCACCATGCGGCCGCGGTACTCGCGCTGAATCTGCTCCAGGGAGGCGAGGACGTCGTCGTAGTCCGACGGCGCGAGGTCGGACACGAACTGGCCGCGGCCCGTTGGCACCAGGAAGTAGAGGTTCCAGACGCGGGCCTCAAGCTCGGTGCAGGCGAACTCCGCGATCTCCTCCAGTTCCCCGCGGTTGTGTGCTCCCGCGGTGGTCTGGATGATGAAGGGAAGACCCGCGGCGGCCAGATGTTTCGCGCCGTCGACCGTGTTCTGCCACGCGCCGCGCACGCGGCGGAAGCCGTCGTGGACCGACGGGTCGAGTGCATCGAGCGACAGGGCGAGACCGCGGACTCCCTCGCCCTTCAGGATGCGGGCCAGGTTCTCCGTGATGCGGACGCCGTTGCTGCCAACGACGACCCACAGCTCCCGCTTGGCGGCGTAGCGGACGATGTCCAGGATGTCGCGCCGCAACAGCGGCTCGCCGCCGGTGAGGATGACCAGGGCCTCCGGAGCGAACTCGCAGATGTCGTCGATCACCTTCTTGCACTGGTCGGTCGTAAGTTCCGAGCGGTCGGCGAAGTTGGCCGTCTGCACCAGCGGCTTGCCGCCGGCATCCAGGTAGCAGTGCTCGCAGGCCAGGTTGCAGCGGTAGGTCAGGTTCCAGGAGATGACGTACGGGCGGGCAAATGCCGCCGTGGCCGGGTTCGTGGGCCGCTCGAGGGGAGAGAGGGTCATGGCGGGAGTTTCGTGTGCGGTGTCTTGCCGGCGAAGGTTCTACCGGAGAGGGCCCTGCCGAAGATGGTCCTGCCGGCGAGGGCTCTGCCGAAGGTGGTTCTGCCGGAAGGCATCAGGCGATGCCGAAGAAGGAGCGGGCACGCTCCAGGACCGCCGCGTCGACCTCGTCGTAGCCGTGGTCGAGGGCGAACTTCTCGATGCCCGCAACCGCCGAGGTGCGGACGATGTCCGGGATGTTTGCGAGGCGTTCGCGGGCTTCCGCGGTCCACGGAATGCCCGCGGGGGCGCCGTTGCCGCCGTTGGCGCCGCTTTCTCCATCGGCCGGGCTCGCATCCCGGTCGGCGCCTTGCGCGGCGAGCGGGACGCCCATGTCGGCCAGCATGCCGGTGAACGGGCACTTCGAGGCCGCGGCGGCCGTTTCCGGAGCTTCCCCGGGCCCGATCTTCACCCCGAGCGAGCCGACGACCTGGGTCTCGTGCGGATTCGTCATCATCGCCATCTCGGCGGAGCAGGCGGGGCAGGCGTAGACGAGGGCGACGGAACCGCCGTCGGGTCCCAGCGCATGCTTCAGCTTCATCTGTTCGTCGCAGGGTACGCAGAGGAACTTCATCTTCGATCTCTGTCGGTCGGAATCAGGTTGGCTTGGTCCGTGGGCCTCAGGCGACGCAACGCAGGAGTTGTTCGGCGGCCTCGTCGAGCGCGTGGAGGACCGGCCCCGGGGGCAGGTCCGCTTCGCCTGCGTCGGAGGCCGTTGCCAGACGCGGGTCGAACGGTACCCTAGCCAGGCAGGGGAGTCCAAGCTCGGGCGCATCTCCCGCCGCGCCGTCGAACAGGGGGCGGACCCCGTCGCACGTGCCGCAATAGTAGCCGCTCATGTTCTCGATGTACCCGAGGACCTCGTTCGGCGTCGTGCCGAGCGCCGCCGCCGAGCGTGCGACGACGCCGCGGGCCAGGGCGGCTGGAATCGTGACGAGCACGAACCGCGCGGCCGGCCCCAGCGCCTCGGCATACTGCAGCGTCCGTTCGGCGCCCGGCGGCAGGTCGACGAGCAGGAAGTCGAGACGACCCCAGTCGACCAGACCGAGCAACTGCTGGAACAGGTTGAACTCCCGGGTCGCGCGCCATACGTGGGAGTCGCCCGTCGCCACGCTGTCGAAGGCGAGGTGCTCCGACTCGGGGAGCAGGGAACCCAGGGACACGACGCCCAGACCGTCTGGCGTGCGGGGGAGGGCCATTCCCCGATCGCCTGGCAGGAGCGGGGCCCGTTCCAGCCCGGCCAGACGGGCCTGGCAGGGACCGTTCAGGTCGGCGTCGAGAATCGCGCAGCGGCGCCCCGCTCGCCCGAGTGCCAGGGCGAGCTGCATCGTCAGGGTGCTCTTGCCGACGCCTCCCTTGCCGGAGCCGATGGCGACGACGTGATCGATGCCGGCCATCGCCTCGGCGATGCGCTCCCGCTGCTGGAGGACCTGTCCGAGAACGTCGGAACCGCCGTCGCCGGCGATGTCGGAGTATGTCTTCACGACCGCCGGATGCGTTCGAGCACGCCGGTTCGTTCGGCGACGGAGCGTGCCGCGGCGCGGAGCCGGCCGCCGACGCCCCGTTCGGGATAGGCGGCGCGCTGGAAGATCAGTCCGTCGTTCACGATCCAGGGGCGGCGCCGACCGAAGGCGTGACGATGTCTCTTCATGTAGATGAGCTCGAAGCCGTTCTTCGCCAGCAGGCCGATCAGCTCGAGGGGACGGATGCCCCATTGCCAGTACCAGTGGTTGTCCCGTTCCAGCCTGCCGTCCTCGTCCCGTTCGTCGTGCCTTGCGAACCACGATTCGAGGCGTTCGCGGGTGTTCCAGTCGTCTTCCCAGACGTAGACGTTCCGGTAGTACCAGTCGACGCCGCGATCCACGAAGCGGATCGTTCGCGGCGTCTTCAACCAGTTCTGATTGAACACGATCAGCGAGTTCGCGTGGGGTAGCCAGTCCAGCAGGAACCTGTCCCAGTCCGGCTTGACCTGGTGCAGGAGGATGTCGTACATGATCAGGGCATCGACCTTGCGGACCGCGTCGAGCGCTTGCCGCGAGCCGAGCAGGGCCTGGACGAGTTCCACCCGACGATGCGCCCCGGCGCGTTCGCGGGTCAGGGGCGTCAAGTTGCCGTCGACGATCACGGCCCGGTCCAGCTCGTTGCCGCAGAGCGCGGCCGCATGAAAGGCGTAGGCGCCGTCGACTCCCCAGCAGGCGCCAAGATCGGCGAACGACCGGAAGTCGGTGAGTTCGTAGGCGATGTCGATCAGTTCGAGCTTTTCAGGCTTGGCCTGGACCTCGGACCGGGCTTCGACGGAGCTGTCTTCGGCGCCAGGGCGGGGGGACATCGTGGGCAGAGTAACAGTCACGACAGCACCGCGTCGCAGGCGTAGCGAAGGGTTTGCCGCGCCGCTCGGAAGCCGTGGTCGTCGAGGCGATCGGCCAGCGGTTCGCAGCGGTGCACGCGGGGCAGATAGAGCGGTCGCTCGGCCTTGCCGGCGGCGAACGCGAGCACGGGACCAAGCAGCGCGGGCACCGGTCGCTGGCCGCCGAGCGCGAGAATCTCGCAGGGTGCGGACCGGTCGGGCATGTCGTCGCTTTGAGCCGCGTCGCGTGCCCGGGCCATGAACGGCAGAGGCTTGTCGGCGTGAGCGGTACTGCGGTAGAGGAGCCAGGCCTCGAAGCCGCGGTCGGTTGCGATACCGGCGCCGAGCGCCTGCTGGCGCAGGTTCTTGATCGTCCGCGTCGTGCGTTGCCAGCAGCGGTTGAACTCCGACGCATCGGCGAACTCGGCGCGGGCGATGATCTCCTGCGCCGAGACGGTCCCGACCAGATCGAGGAAGGGGCCGGCCGCCGGCGCCTTGCCGTCGTGGACGTAGTCGGTCAGCGTTGCTTCTTCAGCGAAGCCGCAGGCGCCGAGGAAGCGGCGCGCGGCAATCGCCTCGGCCGGCACCTCGGCAAACATGCGGGTCGGCTCGAGGATCGCCATCTTCCGAGTGAGCGAGGTCAGCATGTGGCGGGCGTGGCCCTGGCGGCGATGGTCCGGGTGGACGCCGACATGGAGCACAAGGTTGGCCGTGGGCTCCCGCTTGGCCGCGATCAGGACTCCGATCGGATCGGATCCGGCGAGGGCGACCATGCAACTGCTGGTCCAGAGGTTGATCTCTCGGGACAGCCGCTTCATGTCGTCGACGGTGAGCCGCCACGGCACGCGGCCGGGGCCGACGTTGCAGCGGTGGAAGGCCTCGACGATCAAGGGGACGTCGTCGGAGCGGCAGAAGCGGTACGCGGACAAGTGTCTTCTCGATCGGGGGCCTACTCGGCCGGCCGCGCCGCGGGCGCTCCGACGGCGCCGGGAATGGACGTCAGGCCGGTCGGCTCCTCGTCGGGGACGCGCAGCAGCGCGAGAATCAGCATGGCGGACGCGTACATGGAGAGGAAAACGGTGAGAGCGAGGTCGTAGGTCCCGTAGCGGTCGAAGACGTACCCCGCGAAGGGTACGCCGAGGATCTGGATCGGCAGGAGCATCGGACTCATCAGACCCATGACCCGACCGAAGGATCGACGGCCGAAGCACGCGCCGATCAGCGTTCCCCAGAGCGGCATCATCCCACCCATGCCGAGACCGAAGATGGCGGCGGCGCGTGGCCCAGGAAGGGCGCGACGAGGCCGTTCGTGATGCCGAAGAGGGCGAGCCCGATCCCGAGGCCGGTTCGACCGCCGCCGAACTCGGCGGTCAGGGCGACGAAGAAGGCGCCGAAAGAGTAGAAGCCGAAGCCGACCGAGACGAAGAGCGCCAGGAAGGAGACACCGATGATCTTCCAGCCGTGGAAGACCGCGCTGGCGGGAGGCGTCCGCAAGCTGTCAGGCGAGCAGATCGTCCAGCTTGAAGACGGTTGCCGCGTTCTCGCGCAGGAACTTCGGCCAGACGTGGTCCTGCAGCGGCAGGTCGTCCATCTCGGTGAAGATGCGACTCAGGTTTCCGGGTCGCCGGCCTTGCGCTTGTCGTCGAGGGCCGACATCAGGCCGACCTCGTTCAGGTAGGCGCCGGCCTTCGCGTCCTTGGCCGCCTCGACCTGCGCGTCGCTCGCGCCGGCTTCAGCGAGAGCGGCGAACGGGCACCTGCCTGCCGCGGTCGCGGCTCTCGCCTCCGCCTCGGCGACTTCGGCGGCGGGCGACTCTTCCGTCTTGCCGATCTCGTAGGCGGCGATCATCTGCTCCATCAGCTCGCGGCCGAGTTCGATGCCCTCCTCGACCGTCCTGATGCCGATTTCCGGGACGTGCTTTTCGCGGGCCACCAGCTCGACGCGCTCCTGGGTGCGGTCCCGCATGAAACCGGCGGGAACCCGGAGGATGCGCTCGATCGCCTCGGCGGACCACTCGTGGTTCGAGAGCAGGGGGACGCGGTCGTCGTCGCGGGCGATCAGCTTGCGCTCGTCCGACGCCGCTTCGGCGGCGCCGTTGCCGTTCGTTCCGGCCGCGTGCTCGCGGGCCTCGATCGTCACCGGCTCGCCGGTCTCGTCCTCGATCATCACGCGCGCGAACTCGAAGGTGACGGTGGGCAGCTTGCTCATCCGCGCCTTCTTCTCGATCCGCGCCTTGGCGCGGCGGCGCCGGTAGGCGTCCTCGATCGTCTTGAGCGCCAGGCGGGCGTCCGCGGTCCACTTGAGCTTCCGGCCGTCGTAGGTCGTCTCGACCTCGAGGCCTCCCTCCATCTCGGCGATCCGGTCCAGCATCTCCTCCGTGATCTGCTCGAAGGACTCGCTGCCGCACACGCCGCAGCGGACCGGATCCGGCTCGGCCGACGTCACGCCGCACTTGCGGCAGATGAACGTGGGCCGGCTGCGCGCGAGCTGCAGGGCGACCTGCTCGGCCAGCGCCTCCGTCTCGCGGGCCGTGTACTTCGGCATGTAGCGGTCCATCGCCTCGTCGAGCAGGTCGCTCGAGATCACGCTGTGGCCCTGCTCGACCGCCAGCCGGTAGAGGGCGGTGCGGGCGATGCCGCGCACCTGCTCGGGCACGCGCTCGAAGCGCTCCTCGGCCTCGGGCGTCCAGCGGATGCTCTCCTCGGCCTTGACGTCGAGTTCGGGGTACTCCAGGCGGGTGGTGAGCAGCAGGTCGCAGGGGCAGGAGCGCAGCAGGTTCTCGGCGTTGCTGCCGAGGCCGCTCTCGCCCTCGTCGCTGTGGACGCCGACGCGGCCGATGACCAGCATCCAGGGGTCGATCTTCCGGGCGTGATCAAGGACCTTCTGAAACGCCTTGCCGTCAAGAAGGGTCTTCGTCACCTCGACGCCGACCTCGGTCGCCATCGTCTCGGCGACATCGAGGTGCGACTGGTAGATCTGCGCCAGACCGGTGTCGATGATCTCTTCGTGGAGCTGGTTCTGCTCTTCGAAGCGGAAGATCTTCGCGGCCCGCTCGGTCAACACGTTGACCACGCCCTTGAACACGGAGTAGTGCAGGTAGGGGTCGTAGACGGAGATCGCCTCGACCTTCTTGCCGAAGGTCTTCGCCAGGTCGATGGCCGTCATCAGGGCGCCGAAGGACTGGGGCGAGCCGTCGACGCCGACCAGGATCGTGTCGCGGCCGTCGGCTTCGGCGCGGTTGCCGTTGCCGTTGCCGTTCGTCGCGGTGGCCTTTGCAGGCAGGCGCTTGACGATCAGCACGTCCTTGTCGGCGGTGCGGGCGACCCGCTCGCAGACCGAGCCGATCTGGGTGTCGCGGACCCGGCCGATGCCCATCACCCCGAGCACGGTGAGGTCGTACCCGGACTCGCGGATGTCGCGGACGATCTCGACGTGGTGCTTGCCGTCCATCATCTTCGGCTCGAACTCGAGGTCGGCCTCGTCGCAGACCGCCTTCATCGGCTCGAGGTAGCTCTCCGAGATGAGCTCCAGGCCCATCGTGATGAGGGAGTCATGGATTTTCCGCTGGCGGTCGAGCTCCGTCTCTTCGAGGTACTCGTCCGGCAACGTGTACTCCATCTGCTTGAAGCGGTAGTCGTGCATGCTGGCCGCGTAGACGTGGCAGCCGACCATGGTGGAGTCGAACTTCCGGCCCAGCTCGACCGCGGAGGCGATCGCCTGGTTCGAGTAGTCCGAGTTGTCGACGGGGACGTAGATCGTCTTGTACATGGTGGTGTCTCTTGAGTTGCGGAGATGGTTTCCGAACGGCGTTTCCAGTGACCCCGGGAGGCTATCGAACCCTGAATGGGGGAGTGGTCAGACCGCGGGGGCCCCGGCCGCCGCGACGGCGTCGGCCGCGGTGTCGGAGCCGGCCGCCCTCTGGCGTGCGCGGCGGCGGACCAGGAACACGACGAGCAGCTCGATCGCGAGCACCAGGAAGGCGGCCCGCAGGACCGGCAGGGTCGCTGCCTGCTGCACGCTCGGCTCGGTGTAGACGTAGAACCAGGACGACAGGGCGCGCTTGTTGCCGCGCTCCCGGTTGAAGCCGTCCCACACGCTGAATGCGATCGGGGTGTACTGCTGTTCCGCGAAGCTGATGCCGGCGCGCGACGAGCGGCGGCGCTTGTAGGTCACCGTCCACTCGCCCTGGTCGTAGGAGGTCACGGCTTCGACGATGTCGGCCTCGGTGGGTACTACCTGGTCGCTGCCGCGGCCGCGGAAGGTGTCCGCGACGCCGTAGGTCAGGTTGACGAACCAGAGATCGACCGGGTTCTGGCTGTCGCCGAACAGGAAGTAGGGCTTGAGAGGGGATCCGGCCTCGGCGAGCGAGATCGGGAACTGCAGCGCCACCGCGTCCGAGAACTCGGCGCCGCCGCTTCCGGCGTCGCCGCCGCCGAAGAAGTCGTCACCGTCGTCGCCGCCGCCGAAGAAATCGTCGCCGGTGTCGCCGCCGCCGAAGAAGTCGTCCTCTGCCGCCGCTGGCGCTTCCTCGCCGCCGAAGTCGCCGAAGAAGTCCCCGGAGTCGGCGGCGTCCTCCGCGCCGTCCTCGGCATCGCCGCCGATGCCGTTGTCCTCGTCCCACATCGGCACGTCCATGCTCGGGCCGTTCCGGCCGGTGGTGTCGGCGCGCAGGTCGTTCCAGCGCACCCGGAACGCGATCTCGTCCCGGTTGTAGACGGCCTGGGCCTCGATCGAAGTGACCGAGGGGTAGAAGTTCCTCCCCGGCTCGCTGATCTGCCCGACGAGCGGGAAACGGGTCATCGGCGCATCGGCGAACAGGGCGTCGAGCGCGTCGCCGTTCTGCAGGTCGATCGGCTCCTCCGCGTGGACCGCGGTGATCAGGGTGCCGTAGCCCGGGTCGTCGCCGTCGCCCAGGGAGTAGACGTAGTTCACCAGGTGCTGGCGATCCTCGACTTCGAGCGAGTCCGCGTAGGAGGGCATCGGCGTGCCGTTCAGCCCGGTGGAGAAGGTGCGGTAGATGTCCTCCTTGGTCGGCCCGCCGCGATAGGTCCAGCGCTGGGTCAGGTCGGCGATCTTGATCGGATCACCCTTGTCGTTGACCAGGGTCGGCGCCGAAGGGCCGTCGCCGCGGCCGACCTCGCCGTGGCAGGACGCGCAGCCCTGTTCCTCGTAGACCACGCGGCCGCGGGAAATCGACTCCTCGGTCGACTCGAGTGGCGGGGGAATGTCGATCGGCTCGCCGTAGCGGTCCGGGTTCTCGAAGTCAGGGGAGAAGGACTTGATGTAGTAGATGACGTTGTCGATTTCGGCGCTCGTCAGGTTCGGCCAGCCCGGCATCGAGGTATAGGGAAGGCCGACCTCGATCGCCCGGCGCAGGTCGTCGTCCGTTGGCAGCATGCCGTTCGGCGTGGTGCGGAACTTGTACTTGCCGGTGGTGAAGTCACGCGGCTTCGGCTTGACCCGCAGGGTGGCGTAGCCGTTGCCGTCGCCGTCGTCGCCGTGGCACTGGCCGCAGTACTTGTCGTAGACGACCTTGCCGGCCGCCCGCTGCTCCTCCGTGCCGAGGTCGACCTGGGCCATGAGCGGCGCCGTAGCCAACAGGGCCGCCACAGCCGCCGCCACCGCGCGGGGTGCGGCAGAACAAGCGGCCGGCGGGTGGTGCGCCGCAGTGATGGAGATGCCGTGCCGGGCCATCAGTGCTGCCCCAGAGCGCGCGGCTCGAAGCCGTTGAAGTCGTAGATGAACAGGTTGACGTCCCACATCTCCTCGGTGGTGAGGAACTTCTCCCAGGCCGGCATCGCGCTGTCCCAGGGCGTGCCTCCGGCAGGAAGCCCGGGAGCGCCCAGGGCGATCCGCCAGTGGACGAAGGAAGCCTGCAGGATCGGCAGGGTGCCGCCGTCGTTGAAGTTGCTGGGCGCCGGGTTCAGGCCGTGGGCGAACATGCCGTCGCCGCCCATGCCGTCCCCGTGACACCAGAAGCAGTTCTCGTAGTAGACGCGCCGGCCGTTCTCCAGGTGTTCCTCGTAGGCAGCCGGGTCGTCTTCGTGGAGGTGAATGTACGGGTTGTCCGCGGTCGCCATGTCGAGCGTTTCGCCGTGCACCGTGATCTCGGTCGGCGGCGCGGGGTGTACTTCTCGACCGAAACCGGGCGCTTCAAGCGGGACGTTCATGTCCGCATGGACGTTGTAGGCGGCCAGCGCCGGCAGGGCGACGAGAAGCGCGGCGAGAGGGAGCCGGTACCGCGGCTCGCGAATCAGGCGCACGATCGGCGAGGTGACCTCCTCCAGCCGCTCACGGCTCGACGAAGCGAAGCAGACGAGGGCAAGAGTCGTGATTCCGAGGTAGATCGTCGCCACGGACTGCGGTATCGGCACGGTGAAGCCGAACTTGAAGAAGGCCCACAGCGCTCCCCAACTGAAGAGCAGCCAAGTCAGGGTGTTGGCGCGGCGCCAGACCAGCGCGCCGGCAACCGCGGCCAGGGCAAGGAGAAGCGGTAAATTGAATCCGTCCATCATCAGTTCCGGGAGGCCATCATGAGTTCCGGGAGAGAGTTCCGGGAGAGTGGTGGGGCAGGTGGCCGCCCGCTTCGAGGGCGGTCACCGTTCAGAACAGGAACGCGCGGGTTGTTGTTCCTCATGATTTCAGGAATTTCTGAAAGTTCGGCTCAGTAGCCCAGGTCGGTGTCCAGGGTGACGGTCGCCGTGCCGCCCTGGCTCTGCAACCAGGCGATCACGGCCTTCATCTCGTCGTCCGAAAAGCTGATTGGCGGCGCGTTCATCTTCTGCATGCCCTGGGCGAAGCCGGGAACGAGGAAAGCGTCCGGTTCGTACAGGGACTGCGCCAGGTATTCGATGTCGGACATCCCCTCGATCCGGGCGCCGGCGCGCGAGCCGATGCCGTCGAAGCCCGGGGCGCGGACATCGTTGTGGCAGTCCATGCAGATGCCCCTGCCGTTGGCCAATTCGAGGCCGACCTGGATGAGCTCCTCCGTCGTCATTTCGGCGCTGATCAGGACCGGCGGCGGGGGATGCACCTCCTTCTGGGGCACGATCTGGCCCAGGTACATGTAGAACGCCGTGGTGCCGAGCACCAGGGCGACCAGCTTGAGCGGCATCGGCGCGGTCAGCTTCATGCGGCCTGCCCTCCTTCGAGCTCAGCGGCCGATTTCGGCTCGTAGTCCTTCTTGCCGCCCAGACTGCTGAGCCAGAAGACGACGCCGAGCAGGCCGAAGAAGATGAGCACGGTGACCGAGACGACCTGGGTGGCGAAGCCGAGACTGGGTGTGTAGGCGTCCGGGGACGTGTCGAGGACCACGCCGTAGACGTGCCATTCCTGACGCAGGCCGGAGCGGACGTAGCCCATCAGTCCCATCAACCAGGTGAAGCTGAGCGCGATGAAGATCAGGGCGTACTGCGAGATCGCGGGCATCTTGCCCCAATGAGTCTCGCCTTCTTGCCGGGCGTTCCGGTACAAGGGCAAGTCGATGATCGTGATCACGGCCATCGCGGCGAGCACGGAGTAGACCTGGGGTATCGCGAAGCGAACGCGCGTCGCGGCGTCCACCTGGTAGCCGTAGATGCCGAAGAAGATGACGAGGGCCGCCGCGGCTGAGAAGACGATCGCCTGGGCGCGAGTGAGGAGTTGCTTCTGCGGGTGGAGGGACAGCCTGCCGGTCCGCCGGTAGAGGAGGAAGCTCATGTAGGTCGAGAGGATGAGGATGTTGACCGCCGTGTTCTTGGCCGACATCTGCCCGAGGACGGCGAGCTGCGGGTGGCTGTTGCCGCCCATCGCGGCGATCTCGGAAACGGACGCGATCGCGTACCGCGGCGTCGCCCAGACGGCGAAGCAGAGGGCGATCGCGATCAGCAGCCACTTGATGAACTTCTGGAAGTGGACGGTGCCCTCGATCCTCCCCATCCCCAGCCACAGGTAGTAGTTCGCGCCCAGGAACAGATTGCCGATCAGTGCCGCCTGAATGACGAAGAGCCAGGAGAAAGTGCTGCCCATCATCTGGATGCCCATCGTCTGGCTGTAGGCGTAGATCTCGCTCGCCAGGTAGTAGCCGGCGAAGGGCAGCGGCAGAAACGCGATGATCGCGACGAAGTTGCCGATGTAGCCCATCCAGTCGAAGTGGGCCTTCTCCTCGTCGGTCTTCGCCCGGAGGTAGCGGAAGGCCGCGTAGGCGGCGGCAATCGAGCCGCCGAAGGCGACGTTGGCGATGATCCGGTGGATGTTGATCGGCATCCAGGTGAAATTGAAGAAAGCGTCCCGCAAACTGAGAAGGGCGCCGCTCTCGGAGACCGCCGAGACGAAGTCCGGGACGCCGTCGCCGTCCACGTCCTCCCGTTTGCCGGGCGACATCATGAAGGTCAGCCATGCGTTGGCGATGAACATGATCGCGGTGCCGACGATGTTCAGCATGAAGCCGAGGAACAGGTGCACCTTCGGCCCGAACTTGCCCCAGCCGTAGTAGTAGCTGTAGAGGAACAGCGCCTCGAGGAAGAACAGCAGCACATACGGCAGGAAGGTCGGCGAGAAGATGTGCATCAGGTAGTTCGTGAACTTCGGGTAGAGGATGATCAGCCCGAAGGTCAGGAACGCGCCGAAGGTGGCGGTCATCGAGAACGAAACGGAGAGCAGCTTGGTGAACTCGTAGGCCAGCTTGTTGTAGCGCTCTTCCTTCTTCACGTAGCCGATGAACTCGATGATGAAGGCGAACAGGGGCACCGCGAGGACGAACGCCGCGAACAGCAGGTGGAGCTGCGCCAGCACCCACACGGTGACCCGGCTGCCGACGAAGGGCACCGAGCGGTACTCGGCCTCTTCGTAGGGAAGGGCTCTCGCCTCCGCCTCGTCGGCCGCCTGCTCGTCCGCGATGCCCTGTTGGCGCGGCGTGAGTTCGGCTTGGCCCAGGGCTTCCTCGGCCGCCGCCTGGCGATCGGGCTGGCGGTACTCGTTGTCCACCAGGAAGCCGCCCAGGCGGACCGTGACGATCACCGACACGAAGGCGAGAACGCCGATGCCGAAGAGGATCTTGTTTCTGCTCACTGGCTCTCCGCTCCCCGAGGCGCTACTGGCGGGCTTCCCGCTCCGCCTGCATCGTCCGGCGTTCTTCCTGCAACTCGCGGACGTAGGCGACGATCGCCCAGCGATCCTTGACCCCGAGGGGGTAGCGGTAGCCCGCCATCAGCCCGGAACCGTTCGTGATGATGTCGTAGAGGCGGCCGTCGCTGTAGCCGGCGCGCAGTTCGTCGTGGAGCGAGGCGGTCGGGGTTGCGGCCCGTTCGAACAGGATGCCCTGGCCGGTGCCGCGTTCGTCGTGGCAGGGCTGGCAGTAGATCGTGTAGCCCTTCTGTCCGCGGGCCACCAAGTCGCCGGTAACCGGGATCGGCGAAGCTTCGAGAAGGTACCCCTCGTCATCGCGACCGAACGTCAGGCGGTGGTCGATGTCCAGTTGACCGCGCGCCACCGTCCCGGCGACGGGCTGGCGCATCGCCATCCCGTCGTAGAAGAAGGCGCTCGCCTCCTGCGGGTCGTAGCGCTCCTGGTAGTCCATGTTCGGGTTCAGGTGGATGGGCGGGTACGGGGAAGGCATGCCCCGGCAGCCGAGCAGGAGCAGCGCCGCGGCCAGAGCCGCGCCCGCGAAACGCCGGTGTCTCCGGAAGCGCGCGGCATGGCGCCGGCCTGCGGGGAACGCCGAGCCCGCACTGGCCGACCGGGGAGGCCGACAGATCGGCGCGGCTGGCGAGAGCTGGAGCGCGCCTCGTTGCGGCGGCGCACCGGATGCGGACCGGAAGGTCCGCGCACGCAGGGGTCGCGTGGCCTCGCGCATCAGTGCGCGTCCTCGCCGTGGCCGCCGTGGTCGCCCTCGCCGTGGTCGTCGGCCGGCGCCGGGGCGGGCGTGATCTCGCGGTTCGGATGGCGGATCTTCGCCAGGTAGGTGGTCCGCGGCTTCGTGTGCAGATCGTTGAGCAGGTTGTAGTTGCGGGGGCTCGACTTCGCCTCGACGACCTGGCTTCCAGCATCCGTGATGTCGCCGAAGCGAATCGCGTCGGCGGGACAGGCCTGCTGGCAGGCGGTGACGACGTCGCCGTCGGCCAGCGGCCGGCCGTCCTGCTTCGCGTCGACCTTGGCGCGGCTGATCCGCTGGACGCAGTAGGTGCACTTCTCCATCACCCCGCGCGACCGGATCGTGACGTCCGGGTTCTTGCCCAGCTTCATCACCTCGGGGGTGTCCTTGGTGAAGTTGAAGTAGTTGAAGCGCCGGACCTTGTACGGGCAGTTGTTCGAGCAGTAGCGGGTGCCGATGCAGCGGTTGTAGACCATCGCGTTCAGCCCGTCGTCATCATGGACGGTGGCGGCGACGGGGCAGACCTGCTCGCAGGGCGCGTTCTCGCACTGCATGCAGGGCACCGGCTGGAAGTTCGTCTGCGGATCGTGGGGAAGCGGGTCGACCAGGCCGTCGGACTCGCCGTCGGCGGAGAAGTAGCGGTCGATGCGCAGCCAGTGCATCTCCCGGCCCTCCATGACCTGGTCCTTGCCCACGATCGGGACGTTGTTCTCGCTCTGGCAGGCGACGACGCAGGCGTTGCAGCCCGTGCAGGCGTTCAGATCGATCGTCATGCCCCACTGGGGCGAGTCGTCGTAGGTCCACTCGTCCCACATCGAGTTCTCGTGGGGCTTCTCGCTGTGGGCGGTGGCGAAGCCCGGGTGCTCCGCGAAGTGGTCGAGGTCGGCTTCCTTGACCAGGGGCCGACCTTCCAGCGAGTGGTGGTCCTGCGTCTGCGCGAGGGGATAGGACCCGCCGCTCGCCCGGAGCGCACAACGACCGACGTGGAGGGCGTCCGAGGTGCGCAGCAGGTAGGCGTTCCTGCCGGGGGTGTGATCTTCGTCGTTCGCGGCGCTGGCGATCCGGCCGCCGAAACGGCGGCCGTAGCCGAGATCGATCGTGACGCTGTTGTCGGCCTGGCCGGGCACCTGCCACAGCGCCAGTTCGAGCTCCCGGTCGCCGCAGGTCACGGTGACCAGGTCCTCGTTCTCGAGGCCGAGCGCGCTGGCGGTGGCCGGGCTGACCAGGGCCGCGTTGTCCCAGGTCAGTTTGGTGATCGGGTCCGGGAGTTCCTGCAGCCAGCCGTTGTTCGCGAAGCGTCCGTCGTGGAGGGCCGCCGAGCAGCGGAAGACGATCTCCATCTCCTCGCCGCGGGCGACCGGGCTGGCAGCGTCGCCGGCCGCGCGGATGGCGGCGGCACAGTCTTCGGGGGCCACGGGCGCAAGTTCGGCCGGGGGGACGGCGCTGCCTTTCTGTACGCCGTCATGGAGCACCCGGCGCCACGCGATCTCGAACTCGGAGAGGGCGACCGGAACCGGCAGGGACATGGGATCGACGGGCGGAGCGTCTGCCTCACCGCTTCCCGCGTCGTCTTCTTCACCCTCTGCGGCCGGGGTTTCCGCCGCGGCCTCGACGCCGCCGTCGAGCGGCAACCCCAGGATCCCGGACCAGGTCTCCCGGACCAGATCGCGACCCTCCCGCGCCTCGCCCAGGGCGATCAGCGCGAGCACCTCGATCGCGCTCCTGGCGCCGTAGAGGGGCTCGATCAGAGGCTGGATCACGCTGGCCGTGCCGTCGGTCGCGCGGGCGTCGCCCCAGCTCTCGAGATAGTGGGCGAGCGGCACGTGCCAACGCGCGAACCGGCTCGTCTCGTCGCGATGAGTGCCGACGTGGATCATCGCGCCGGCGCTGTTCAGCTTCTCGAGCGCGGCGGCGAAGTCGAGGTCGGCGGGAGCGCTGTACGCCGGGTTCGCTCCCAGAATGACCAGTCGGTCGACAGCGCCTTCATTCAGCGCGGCGACCAGGTCGACGAGATCCGCGTCGCTCGAGCTGCCGCTGTCCGGTGTCCGGTGGCAGGTCATCGTCGTGCCGACGTTGCCGAGCGCCGAGTTCAGGGCGTGGACCGCGGCGTGAACCTCGGGCGGCTGGCGATCGCCCGCGACGATCAGACCGGCGCCCCGGTGACTCGCCAGATCCTCCGCGACGGCCTCCACCCAGGCGTCGTCGATGTCCGCGGCCGGCGTGCCGCCGTCAAGCGGCAATTCCAGGCCGTGGGCGGCGAGGGCGTGTCCCAGCCGTGCGACGAAGGCGGCGACGCGGCCGCTCTGCACGCGCAGCCGGTGATCCGCGTTGGCGGCCGTGAGCGAGTGGACGCCATCGACGGCGTAGTGGCGGAGCATTGCCGAAGAGCCGTTGTCGCTCAACCGTCGGGCCTTCGCGTAGCCGCGCAGGTTGCGGACGCTGTCACCTTCCGTACCCAGGAGGTCGGAGTCCAGGGAGAGCAGGACCTGTGTGCGATCCAGATGGTAGAGGGCATGGTAGTGCGCGCCGGCGACCGATTCGAGACCACGGTCGGCGTTTTCGTCGCTCACCGGTTGCCAGGTCACCCAGCGCGTCCGGGGGAAGCGTTCGAGCAGGGCCGACCTGAGCCGCAGCAGGGTCGGCGAAGAGGACGGCTCGGCGAGGATTGCCAGCCCGGCGCCGTCGCTGGCCGGAGCGAGGTCGCCCGCGGTCCAGGCGGCGACGAGATCGTCCCACGACGACGCCTGATCGCCGAATCGCACCGTTCTGGAGCGGTCCGGGTCGTAGAGGTCGAGGATGGACGACTGCGCCCAGACGCTCGACGCGCCGCCGGACGAGGGGTGGAGTTCGTTGCCCTCGACCTTCGTGGGTCTGCCGTCGTGGCTCTCCATGACCACGCCGAGGGCCCGGTTCCCGAATGGCATCGTCGTGGCGTAGGCCCGCGGGATGCCGGGAACCATGCCTTCCGGCGCGTCGACGTAGGGAACGATGTGTTCCACCGGACGGCGAATCACGTCGCAACCGACCAGACCCGCGAGAGATGCGGTGGAGCCGAGCATGGCGAGCACGCTGCGCCGGCTGAGACCGTCCCGGAGCAGCGCGGGCGGCGCCTCCGAGGCGCCTTCCGGGAACTCCCGGTGCAGAAACGCGGTGGCCCGCGCGTCGCCCTGCGCCTGTTCCGGGCTTCGCCAGATCGTCTTCGCCGGTAAACGGCCGTTGCCTGCGCTCATCGATGGCACCCCGTGCAATCCTCGGGCGGTGCGAGGGCGCGCTCCGCGATCGCCTGTTCGGCGAACGCATCGTGATCGCCCGCGGGCGCCCACTCCATGTCGGTGACCGCGTCGAGCGGCCGCAGATGCGGTCCCGGATCACGGTGGCAGTCGAGGCACCAGCTCATGCTGAGTGGCTCCACCTGGGTGACGACCTCCATCTCATGGACGGGGCCGTGGCAGGACCTGCAGCCGACGCCGGCGCCGACATGGACACTGTGATTGAAGAACGCGTAGTCGGGCAGGTTATGGACGCGGACCCAGCGCATCGGCCGGTCCTGATCCGCGCTCTTGCGGAGCGGCGCCAGGAGTTCGCTGTCCCGCGCCGCGACGTGGTGGCAGTTCATGCACACCTGGGTGGGCGGGATGTTCGACACCGCCGACTCCTCGACCGAGGAGTGGCAGTAACGGCAGTCGAGGCCGAACTCGCCCACGTGCAGCTTGTGGCTGTAGGGCACCGGCTGCGTCGGGCGGTAGCCGACATCGGTGTACTCGGGAGAGAAGTAGTACCAGACGGCGCCGACCGCTGCCGCGCCTGCAATTGGCAGCGCTGCCGCTGCGTACAGCGGCACCTTGAGAGTCCACTTGGGGAAGATCTGTGCCACAACTTCTGACCCCCGAAGCAGGAAGGAAGCCCTGCGCCCCTCCGAGATCGGGCGGAGTGTACAGCGCGCCGCGAAGGCGGTCAAAGGCTGGCGCAACACCCCCCGGAAGCGACGGGGAACGGGGGCCGCGAATCGAGCGGGAAGTGACCGGGAGGTGAGCGAGACGGTCCGTTCCGGGGATCCGCGGAGGAAGGCGGAAGATGATCGCGTCGCTCCGGAACCGGAAGCGACCGGGCTGGAGTCGAGATAGTGTGGGGCGGTGTCGGAAGGGGATCCCGAGAGGTCGGACGGGGAGCGGATTCCGGTCCGTCGCCGGCTGTGGAATCCGTGGTTCCTGGCGGCGCTCGCGGGTGTCGTGCTGATCCCGGCGCTGCGGCCTCTGCTCCGGATCGAGCCGGATCCGCCGCCGGTGCTGCGCCAGTTGCCCGCGTGGCGGCTGGTGGACCAGGACGGCGAGGCCTTCGGCAGCGCCGAACTCACCGGCGAGGTCTACGTCGCGTCCTTCCTGTTCACCCGCTGCGCCACGGTCTGCCCGCGGCTGACCGCGGCGGTGAGTCGGCTGGAGCGCCGCTACCGGGAGGAGGGCGTCGAGGGCGTCCGGCTGGTCAGTTTCTCGGTCGATCCCGCACACGACACCCCGGAGCGGCTCCGCAGCCATGCGCGAAGCCGGCGCCTGGACCTCGCGCGCTGGAGTCTGCTCACCGGAGACGAGACGAAGGTTCGCTCGCTGGTCGTCGACGGTTTCGCCCTGCCCATCGGCGAGCGGCTCGACCTTGCCGGCGGACTGGTCGACGTGGCCCACGCGGCACGGCTGGTCCTCGTGGACCGCGGCGGCGGCGTCCGCGGCTACTACGACTCGGATGACGCGGGCCTGGACGAGGTCTTCCATCGCACCCGGCAGATCCTGGCGGAGTAGCGCGGCCCTGGAAGCCATGGAATCAGTGTCGGGGCGACGATGGCGCAGCAGTGGCAGAACTGGTGGAAGCAGGCGCGGCACGATCTGGAGCACGCCTCCGCTGCGCGCGGCGAGGGCCGGCACGACTGGGCCTGCTTCGCCGCGCATCAGGCTGCGGAGAAGGCGGTGAAGGCGCTGCACCTGGCACACGGCCAGGAAGCCCGGGGGCGCGCGATCGTACGTCTTCTGGCCGACCTGCCCGAAGTCCCGCCTGACGAACTCGTCGAGGCCGCCATCACTCTCGACTCCTTCTACATTCCGGCCCGCTATCCGAACGGTCACGAGGAAGGCGCACCGTTCGAGCACTACGGGCCGATCCACAGCGACCTGGGGCTCCGTCTTGCCGGTCACATCCACGACTTCGTCGGTCAAGCGCTGGCCGAGTACTGAGGCCGTCCTCGGCGCGCTGGAAGCCTGGACCGTTCGAGCGGCAGAGCGCGGGCGGCCTCCATCGCGCACTTGTAGTCCTTGTCTTGCGCCGGACGCGCCGGCGTCAGCGCCAACACCTGCTTCGACTCACTTCCGGTCGTTCGGATCGAGGTTCAAGAGTCCTTGCCGTTCCAGTCTGTCGACTGCCTCGCCCATCCTCAGCCTGATGTGGCGGCCTGTCTTCTTGAAGCCGAATTGGCGGGCTGCCTGCTTGATGAGATCGTTCCGCTCGCAGCCGTACAGTCGGTCGGAGATGAGCCGGATTCCAGCCTCGAGCTCGCCGTTGGCGATGTGGTCGATCTTCCGCGCGGCGACGCCAGAGGGCGGGCGCCGCGGCGTGACGGGCTTTGCCGGGATGCGCAGAAACCCTCGCTCTCGGCCTCCTTCCCAGTCGAGGTGCTTCGATCGGACCGCCTCCGTTGCTCCGCGCTTGATCCGCTCCCGGATGAGGTGTCCTGCCTTGCCAAGCGAGTACCTCTTCCGAATGCGGCCGACGACCAGGTCGATATGAACCGGACCCTCGGCTTCCACCACCCGCTGCGCGAGCGCCGCCATCGTCTGCCGCGTCTCGGAAAGCAGCTCATCGCCGATTGGAATGTCCGCGAGCGACGCCTCCTCGTACTCGTCGAACAGCGGTGAGGGCTCAGAAGGATCAGGTTCTGCGCCTTCGTCCGAGGGCAGGGAGTCGGTGCTGTCGGGAGCGGGCGGGCATGGCGTGTCCGAACCGCCACCCTCGTCCCGCGGCGGGCGAGCCGATGCTCGCGCCAGGGAAAGGGCGCGTTCGATGGCTGCGAGTTCCGCATCCGGGTCAAGCGTCCACGCCGTCGACCAGACGCGGTGGATGCGCCAGCCCAGCCCTTCGAGCACGCCTTGACGTAGCCGGTCTCGGTCTCGGGCGGCGGCTGCGCTGTGATAGGTGGCGCCGTCGCACTCGACGCCGAGGTCGAAGCCGGCGCCGTTGACCGAGGCGATGCCCAGGTCGATGCGGTAGCCGGAAACGCCGACTTGCGAGACGACACGGTGGCCCCGCTGATCGAGTGCACGCTTCACGGCGTCCTCGAAGGGCGCTTCGGGCTCTGAATCCGGATCGGAGGCGGCTTGCGATTCGAAGGCTCGGTCGGGACTGAGCAGATACTCAAGGTAACGACGGAGCAGGCGAGGCCCGTCGTGCCTGGCAGTCTCGGTGATGTCCTGGGGGCGCAGGGAATGCACGACCGTCATGCTTCGGCGGGCACGGCTGACCGCGACGTTCAGCCGGCGTTCGCCGTGTTCGAAGTTGATCGGTCCGAAGCGCTGCGGCACCGCGCCGGATGCGGTGGTCGGACCGTAACCGATGCTCAGGATGATGTGGTCGCGCTCGTCGCCCTGCACGTTCTCGAGGTTCTTGACGAAGAAGCACTCCGGCTGGTCCTCTCGAAATCGCTGGTCGAGGTCGCGCTCCTCCAGCCTGCGCTCATCCACGAGTCGTTCGATCAAGTCCGCTTGAGCTCGAGACAGGGCGACGACACCGAGGCTTTCGCGCGCCGGTCTCGAACGCATGGTCGAGAAGACCCGCCTGACAACTTCCTCCGCCTCGACCCGATTCGTTCGCGATGCGCCCGCGTCAAAGCGGCCATGGCTGAGGTACACACCACGGACCCCCAGGGCGTCGTCGTTGCGACCCGGCGTCGGAAAGGTCAGCAGCCGATCCTCGTAGAAGTAGTGATTCGAGTAACGAATCAGATTCTCCTGCCGGCTGCGGTAGTGAATCGTCAGGTGCTGTTCGGCTACGCCGGCGCCGAGCATCCCGACCATGGCGTCGAGAATGCTCTCGCGGCCTGCCGTCTGATCCGGGTCGTCGCCTTCTTCGTTCAGTGCCTCCGGGTCGTCGCTGTCTTCCCGTGCCCGCCGGAAGAAACTGGTGGGCGGAAGCTGCTTCTTGTCTCCTGCCACGATGGTCCGCCTGGCTCGCGCGATCGCCGGTACGGCGTCCTCGGGAAAGACCTGGGACGCCTCGTCGAAGACGACGACGTCGAAGTCGACCGTCTTGGCCTGGAGTTCGCCGCGTGGCAGGTACTGGCTCACCGCGAGCGGACTCATCAAGGTGCACGGTTTCAGAGCCTGCAACACGTTGGGGATACGCCGGAGGAGCGTCCGCACCGGCATCCGCCGGCGGCTCTTGGAGATCTCGCCTTTGAGGGCGCCGATCTGGCCGGCCTGCGCATGCGTCGCCCACCGATCCGGGTAGCGCTCGAAGCAGCGTTCTCGGACCCGCGATCGAGCGGCCTGCATCAGGTCGCGGTCCAACTGCTGGAACTGTTCGCGGGTGTGTTCGTGATCCTTCGCGCTGAAGCCGCTGAACTCGGGATCCGAGCCGTACACGTGATCGAGCCAGGCGAGACAGATGCGGCGGCGTACGATCCGCGGGACCTCCTCGGCCTCGTTTGTCGCAGCTCGGATGCGAGTTGCGGCATCTGCGCCGATCTCGCGTTCCAGGTTCGAGACGGCCGATCGATACTCGATCCAACCGGTCGCGGAAGGGGCGTGTTGGGAGAGGTCCCCGGCCCATTGGCGGAGTTCGGCGAACGGGGCCGCACACCACGCCCTCCACTGGGTTCTGCCCGCATCGAAGTCCTCGCCGACCTGGTCGAGAACATCGAGAACCTCCCGGCCGACTGCCCGCAGTTCCTCGGCATTCTCGACGTAGGCGGCCTGCGCAAGGGGTTCGGTGACGTGCGCCTTGAGCCGCTCCGTCAGATGGCCGGGGGCGTCTTCGAGAGTCTGTCTCGTCCATTCGATCGCGGCCTTGACGGCACTCCAATCAGTATCCGCACCGGCGAAGCGGACGCCGAAATCGGCCTTCAGTCTGGGCCCCAACTCCTCGTCCTCGCGCTCGATCTCTTCGAGACGCACCATGTCGTCCACCAGCCCCTCAAGAGCTTGAATGTCCTTCGGCGGTTGGTGGCAGCGCCCGGCGAGATCACCTGTCGCGTCGGCGAGCGCCTCCAGCGGCGGCAGGGCCCGTTGCGCACGGGTGATCAGTGCGGTCAATGGCAATGCCCCTTCGATCAGATCGGGCCGTTCGATTTCCTCGACGGCTGAAGCCAGCCGCGTCAACGCGCCATGGCCCGCTGCAACCGCCTCCTGTAGCTCGACATGCGAGTCCTCTTCTGTCAGCAGGCGGCGGAGTGCGCGGGCGCCAATCCCGCCGCGCCGCAGCGCAATCGTCTCCTCGAGGTCCTTCGCGAGCTGCTCCAGGTCGGTTTCCAGCCCCTGCAATCGTGCGCCCAGACGCTCCCTGTGTCCGGGTTCCGCCGCCGCCCACTTCCTGCGGAGCCCCTTCACCTTGAACGCCCGCTCCACGGCCTGACGGGATTCGTCCAGCGAGAGCTTGCGCGGATCCCGCAGCTCCGCGCGCAGAGTCCGTTGGTCGCGGCGCCAGGATCCGCCGAGGCGGCGCCACCAGCTCTGGTAGTCCGTTCGATAGCGATCGCGCATGTCGCGATCGACAATTTCGACCAGGCGGACCTCGAACTCCTGCGGAAATCGTGTCTCCGCCTTGTGCAGGCTCGTGACGTGGTTCTCCAGCCGCGCCACGTCTCGTTGAGCCTGCTCCTCCTGTGCCGCGTCAAGCCACGCAGGCGGCGCCGGGTAGAGCCGGACCAGGCGTTCGGCGAGTTGGACGGCCTCGGACAGCTCCCCCGCGGTGGCGGCGTTCGGATTGCGGATCAGGGTCGAGCGCCCTGGCGCGCCGGATGAAGCGACCGATGCCAGCCGCTGCGCGGCACGGACAGCCTCCGTTGCAGCTTCCTCGAGTTCGCGGACGTGACGAACCGGCTTCGCCGCCCGCTCATCGCTGCGGCTGTCGAGGACCGACATGATCCGCCGCGGCCATTCGACACCGAGAAGATCCCTGATGGCGCTGGCCTCGGCCGTTGCCCGCTGCAGGGACACCACGATCGAACGATAGTCGGCGGGCGGACGCGATCCGCCGTACACCTGTGCCGCCGCGGTATCGAGTTTCTTCCGGGCCGCCTGCTGACGCTCCCGTATCAGCGCCAGCCGGCGGAGCTTCGAGAGAGTGCCCTGATCGAGCCAGTGCGACGGGACGCCCCGACCTTTCGCCAGGTTGTCGAGCAGAGCAGCCGTCGTGCCGCACGCCTGGGCGGTCGGAGGTGTGGGTACGCCAGCCCACTCCGCGATCGATTCGGTGCGCGAGGTTGCTGTCTTCACGACCGCGATGACCCGCTGCATCCGCTTCCGGATCCGTTCGGACAGCTCCATCGAGGGCGATGCGGCCTTGAGCGGAATCCAACGGTTCGTGGCGTGCTCGCGGAACTCGTCCGGGCGAATCGCGATGTGCGCCGCCCCGTCTTCGATGTCCGCCAGGCGCTGCTCGTCCAGCTCCTCGATTCGACCGATCGTGAAGTCCACGTTCGGCGCATCAAGTACCTGCGCGTACTGCCCCTGCATCTCGAAGGCCGTGCGGCCGAGCAGGGTACGGGTCTGATGCAGTGCTCTCACGAATCGGTTGAGCCTGGTTCGCCGATCCTCGAGAACCTTGAGGGAGAGTGTGGAGTCAGGAACGTGCCTTGGATCGTCAAGCGACTCCTTCAACTGTGCATAGACGGAACTCCTCTTCGCCCGCCCGCTGTGGAGGTCGAGGCAGAAGACGCCCAGTCCGCATTCGTCGAGCCGGCGCTTCACCACATCGAGTGCCGCCGTCTTCTCGCTGACGAACAGGACGCGCTTGCCGTCGGCGAGCAGGGTGGCGACGAGATTGACGATCGTCTGGCTCTTGCCGGTGCCGGGCGGACCGTGGACCACGAGGTGGGCGTCGCCGCGGCGTGCGGTCTCGATTGCCCGCAACTGGCTGAAGTCGGCGTCGACCACGGTGAACTGGTCGTTCAAGGCCAGCAGGTCGTCGAGTCGTCCGCCGTGGAGGTCTCCGTCTGGCGGCATCGCGCTCGGCGTCGACCGGTCGTTTCCCGTCCCGGCTGGCGGTGCTGCACCGGCGAGCTGCAACACGAGGGGATGATCCACACCCTCCGTGCGCATGCGGCCAAGATCCTCGTACATCGCCAGTTTCGAGTAGGCGAAGGTGCTCAGGGCGACCTCGTCCTCCACCGCCCAATCTGCCTTGCCGCGAATCGCCTGGCGCACCTCCTCGAGGTACTCCGAAAGCCGCTGTTCCTGGATGTCCGGCAGGGTGAGGTCGAACGTTCGGAGTTGGTGCGCCAAGGTCGCATTGGCCTCTGCCGTGTCGTCCTCTCGCTTGAGATGGAAGGCGGCGCGGGGAGAGGCGCATTCGAGATCGCACGGCAGCAGCGTCAGCGGCGAGCGAGCCGCCTGACCGTGCTCGTCGATCCAGCGCAGGAAGCCGACCGCGAGGAACAGAACGTTCAACCCCTGCTCGTTCTCCCATTCCCGATCCTTGCGGCGCAGCGCCTTCAGGCGCCGCTGAAGGTCCAGGGGTTCGATGTCGGTCTCGATGTCGCCGGGCGTCACGCGAACGTCGTCGCCGATGCGTTGGGCGTGGGCGAACCTCCAGCGGGCTGTCGAGCCGTCGATCCAGGTATCGACCTCCGGAGGGCTGACGTGCAACGGAACGGCCATGCGCCCGGGCTTGAAGTAGAGGAGATTGTTCCGGCGGTCAAGCTGGAGCAGCCTCTTCTGCCAGTCGGCGATCACCTTCGCGACGGGTGTCTGGCGGGGCATCTGCGGATCGTCTGCTGCGGCCCGGTCAGGCCTCGGTTCGAGGCTCCATCGCCAGAATCCACTCGCTGATCAGCGCCACCGCTTCCTGATCGACCAGGCCGCGGCCGATCTCGGGCATCGCGATGCCCGGGTGGGTCGATTCCAACCGGTAGACGAGGATCGACTCGTGGGGTTTGCCGGGGACGACCCCGTACCGGCGGTCACCCGTACCCGGGCCGGCTGCTACGGGATGCTTGAAGACACCGAGTCGGGTCCGGTTCTGGTGGTCCTTTCGCAGATCGAGCCCCGTGGTGCGGCCGCTGCCGGTCAGGTTGTGGCAGTGGGCGCAGTTCATGTCGAGCCAGGTGCGCGCCCGTTCCGCGAGGCTGCCGGTCGCGGGTTCGTTCCATACCGGTGCGCGCGTCGCCTCGGCGGCAGGAGGACCGCCTTCGAGGAAGCCGATGCGCCGCCAGCGGTCGAGCTGATTCTCCCGGTGGGCTTCGCCCCGGGTCGTCGTGTGGGTGGAGTCGCGGTTCAGTTGGGCCGCCTGGGGGCCGATCGGCAGCACGCGTTCACCGTCGGTGCGGTGACAGGTCTTGCACTGGTTCGCGTTCGGCACCTGGTAGGTGTGTTCGATCCGGGCGCCGGCGCCGTCGATCCAGGTCACGTCGAGCGGGCCGCCGACGATCGCGAGTGCGGCCTCGGTCTGCTCCTCGTTCCAGATGTACGGCAGGCCGACCCAGCCGCCGGGTTCGTGAACGAGCAACCGGGTTTCCAGCCGCCGCGGGTTGTCGTCCGGCGCGCGGAAGTCGGCGGGGTAGGCGAAGGTCTTCGCGATCACGGCGCCGACCGGGAAGTCGAATGGTCCGCTTTCCCGGTACCGGGCGGGTTCGACCGCGCCGCCGGGACCGACCGGCAGGCGGACGAAGCGGAACTTCAGCGCGTAGTCGGAGAAGAGCGGCGTGTTCAGATCGTAGGGCTCGACGCCGGGGGCCGGCCTGTGGGCGGACAGTTCGCCGGTGAAGAGACCCCAGGCCGAGAGAGTCTGCGGATAGCGGGCGAAGGGGCCCCTTCCGGCGGAAGAATCACTGCTCGAACAGCCGGTGGCCACGCAAAGGACGACCGCCGGGGCGAGCAGCGCCCTCATCAGGGGCTGCCGGCGCCCGTCGCGGCGCGCAGATCGACCGGCCGGGGAACCGCGGGCAGCGAGCCCCGGTGCGGGCCGAGGTCCGTCGACACGCTCGGTTCTCCGCCCGCGAACACCGAGCCGAGATCGAGGTTCACGAAGTCCGCGTCGCCGTTGTTCTCGACGTAGAGGCGGAGTTCGTCCGGCACCGCGCCGTCGACCAGCTTGTCCGGGTTCACCACGCCGTCCCACACGATGTCCGGGAAGGCGCCTCCGGCGAGCGCGACGAACGCGTCGGCGAACGCGCCGTTCGGACCGTCGCCGCCGCCTGCGAACTCGTTGTCGTGGATGTAGACGCCCTCGGTGTACGGGTCGTAGCCGGGGTCGTTGTAGGTGCGCCCCGTCGACAGGTACGAGATGACCGCCAGATTCGAGTTCCGGTTGTCGCGGATCCGGTTCTCGAACAGTTCGATGTTGTCGCTGGCCATCACGATGACGCCGGAGCCGGCGGGAATCGTGGAGACGATGGCCCCCTCCCGGCCGAAGTTGGGCAGGTTGTTGCCCTCGATGTCGTTGTCGTAGACACGCGCATCGCGACCGTCTTTGACCGGAAGCTCCGGCAGGGAGAAGACGAGCAGGCCGCCCGTGTTGCCGTGGGCGCGGTTCTCGTAGACGTCCGCGCCGGTCGTGTTCTCGATCTCGATGCCGGCCACGTTCTCCCACACCTCGTTTCGCCTGACGACGACGTTGGCCGACTGGCCGACATAGATGCCGGCGTCCGAGGCCCCGCGAACCCGACTGTCCTCGATCAGGACGTTCGTCACCTGGACCGGGTAGAGGCCGTAGGCGCCGTTGTTCGTGTCCGGTCCGTTCGTCCACTCGACCCGCACGCTGCGGAAGGCGGCGCCGGTGGTGCCCTCGACCTTGATGCCGTCGCCGAGGCTGTTTTCGACCGCGAGGCTCTCGACCGTGAAGTTGTCGGCCGTCACGAGAACTCCCTCGCCCCCGGTGCCGGCAGCCTGGTTGGCGAAGTCCAGGATCGTCTCGTCCATTCCCTGGCCGCGCAAGGTCACGCCCTCGACGTCGAGGGAGAGGGTGGCGTCGAGTTCGAAACGGCCCGCGGCGAGTTCGATGACCGCTCCGGGCTCGGCGACGAGCAACGCCTCCTGCAGGGTCTTGTGGTCGTTGGCGCCGGGGCGCAGGGGCCCGTCCTGTTCGGCGCAGGCGACCAGGGCGAGCAAGGCGACGGCGGTACAGAGGGTGTTTCGCTTCATGGCTGGGGTTCGTCTCCGGGTCGTTACCTGGCCGGCAGGATCATGCCATGATAGCCCCGAAAGGGGACAACCTCATGCCGGGGAAGATGGCGATCGCCGTAGTCGTTGCGGGCCTTGCTGGCGCGGCTGCCGCGTGGGACGACGCACCTGTGCCGGCGCCGCAGCCGATCGGCACGATGAGCGATCTGATGATCAGGCTGATGTATCCGGCGTCCGACGCGATCCTCTACGTCGAGAGCCGGGCGCCGACCAGCGAAGTCGAGTGGAACGAGTTGCAGGCGCAGGCGCTGATCCTCGCCGAGTCGGCCAACCTGATCATGATGCCGAGCCGGGTGGTGGGCGACCGCGACCAGTGGATGCGGGACGCCCGGCTCATGTTCGATGCCGGAGCGGCCGCATACGAAGCAGCTCTCGACCAGGATCTCGAGGCGCTGATCGCCCTGAACGAGCAGGTCTACCTGTCCTGCGTCGTGTGCCACAAGCGAACCCGGCCCGATTACGGGCGGAACTACAAGCGCTTCGAGGATTCGTCTGCCGAGGAGGCGCGGGTTCCCTGAACCCGCGTGTTTCACCGGAGGGGCCATCGGGTCGGGCCGGTCTTCGGCCCGCGGACGCTGCCCGGACGCCCCGCTGCTACGATCGCCGATTCAACTTCAGGGAGAACCGACGTGACTTTGTACGACTCTCGGTGCCGCCGGGCTCGGTGCGCGACGCTTCTGCTCGCTTGTCTTCTGGCGCCGCTCGCCGTCGCCGCCGCCGACTCGAACGCTGACGTGTGGGATCGTGTCGAGCACCATACGGTGAAGAGCGGCGGGATCGACATCCACTACGTCACCCTGGGCGAAGGCAGGCCGGTTCTGTTCCTGCACGGCTTTCCGGACCTCTGGTACTCCTGGCGGCACCAGATGGCGGCCCTCGAGGGCGAGTTCCGGACGGCGGCTATGGACCTGCGCGGGTACAACCGGAGCGGTCAGCCGAAGCGGGTCGAGGACTACCGGATGCCGTTGATCCTCAGCGACGTGGCGGCGGTGGTCGAGGACCTCGGCGCGCCCGTCACGCTGGTCGGCCACGACTGGGGCGGCGGTATCGCCTGGCGCTACGCGATGGCGCATCCGGAGCAGATCGAGCGTCTGGTCATCCTCAACCTGACCCATCCCAGGGGCTACGGCAACGTGATCGCGAACGCCACCGAGGCGCAGCGGCAGAACACGCAGTACGCGCGGAACTTCGCGACCTCGGAGCCTGACGGCAGTCCGGTGCCCGAGGGCCTTCTGAACCGCTACGCCAGCGAGGGCGAGAAGGTGGCCGGCCACTATCGGGAGGCTTTCGAGCGGTCCTACTGGGACGGCATGCTGAACTACTACCGGGCGAACTACGGTCAGGTAGCCGGCGGCGGCGAGATGCCGAACCTGCAGATGCCCGTGCTCCAGTTTCACGGCCTGAAGGACACGGCGGTGGACAAGGATGGATTGAAGAACACCTGGGACTGGATCGACCGCGACTACACGCTGGTCACGGTGCCGTCGGCGGGCCACTGGGTCCAGTTGGAAGCGGCGGATCTGGTCTCGGACACGATGCGCGCCTGGCTGCTGGCCAGGGAATGAGCGAAGGCTCGGGAGGACGGTCGCAGCCATGTCGATGATCGAGCGAGGAAGAGAACCTGCCCAGGCCACAGGGCATGAATGCGTTTCGCCGCCGGAGGTTGCCGCGATGTCGATGATCGAGCCGCGAAGAGGCCCCCGGTCTGTCTTGCTGGCGCCGGCAGCTGCGGCGCTGGTCCTCGCCTGCGCGCCGGCGCCCGTCCCCGAGTACTACGAGATCCGCCGCTATCGGCTCGCGGACGAGGACAGCCGGGAGACCGTCCTCGCCTACCTGGAGAACGCCCTGCTGCCGGCGCTGAGCCGCGCGGGCATCGACCGGGTGGGCGTGTTCGGCGTCGAACCGCCCGCGGAGGCGGAGGAGGCCCCTGATCCCGTGGACGCGCTCTCCGTGTGGGCGATCATCGCGTTCCCCGGTATCGATGACTTCATCGGCATGAAGTCCGCGCTGGAAGCTGACGCGGCCTACCTGGAGGCTGCGGCGCCGATGTACGCCACGCCGACCCGGGAGCCGATCTACGAACGGGTCGAGAGCTGGTTCCTGCGCGCCTTCGAGGGCATGCCGGTGATGGAACTGCCGCCGCAGACAGCGGCCGGCGAAGACCGGATCTTCGAACTCCGCCTGTACGAGAGCCACAACGAGGACACGGCGCGCCGCAAGGTCCACATGTTCAACCACGGCGAAATCGACATCATGAGGGATGTCGACATGGCGCCGCTTCTGTACGGCGAACTGCTGATCGGCGCCAACGTGCCGGCGCTCGTCTACATCCTCTCGGCGCCGGACATGGAATCGCACCGGGAGCACTGGCGCACGTTCCTGGAGCACCCGGAATGGGAGCGGATGCGTGACATGGAGATGTACAAGGGCACCGTCTCGGGGATCGAGAACGTCTTCCTCAGGCCGACCGCGTTCTCCCGAATCTGATCCCGGCCGTCCCGGCGCCGGTCGCTACTCGCCTTCCTCGGCAGCGGCTTCCGCGGCACTGCCAGGCCAACGTACCCAGTAGCCGTCGACCCAGACCAGATCCTCGTTGAAGTCGGTGCCGCGGAAGGCGCCGATCTCGTAGCTGGACTCGGGCTGGGCGGTGGCGGAACCGTCGCGGCCGCCGCTCCAGATGCCGATCACCTGGGAGCTGAACAGCTGGTCCGAGCCCGCGAAACCGAAGCGGTAGGGGTTGTTCCAGCCGTCGCGTTCGGGCACGTCCTGGAGGTAGAAGAAATCGTCCGACGGTCGGAGCAGAGCCGCCAGGTCGTCGTGGGCGAAATCGGGCTGGGTGAACTCGCTCCAGGCGAACGTTGCCGTCGTGCTCGAGCCGGCCGCGGCGGCGCTGACCTGGTCGCTGAGCCACTGCATCCAGGCGGTACCGACGCTCTTCATGTCGGCCTGGGTCCGTGTCTGGTTCGCGTTCTGAAGTCCGCTCATCAGGTTCGGCACCAGCAACGCGGAAATGATGCCGATGATCGCCACGACGATCAGCAGTTCGATCAGGGTAAAGCCGCCCTGCCGGCGGTGGGAGCGCGCTCCTTGCATCTTCGTCTTCCTTCGGTGGGGTCGATGGTGGGTCGCGAGGGCGTCTCGCTTCGCTGTCGGCCTACAGGATGATACGGAACGCGCCGGCGGAACGTCCATGCTGAAGACGAGCGCCGGGGCGGCGGCGCCCGGCCCGCCCGACCTCGCGCCAGCCGCGTGCTTGACGACGCGCAGCTGGAGGTGGTGCGCTCGTGGCGCGGGCCGCGGCGCCTGGGCGGCGGTGCGGTCGCCGGTTGCTCCACGGATCGGGGGCGGCCGGATATGCTGCCTCGGCGCGCCTGGCCGGGCGAGTGCCTGTCCGCTCCCGGCGCGAGACGGACTTCGCCCACGCGCGGCCAGCTCTTGGACTTCGATTCCTACGACCACGATCCCGCGATCTTCGACGAGATGTTCGTCGCGCGGGGCGCGCCGCGCGAACACTGCCGAGCGGTCCACGAGGCGCTCCGGAGCGTGCGCCGCCAGGAGCTGGAGACGATTCAGGAGCGGGTGACGCGCTCCTTCTCGCAGGAGGGGATCACCTTCACGGTCTACGGCGACGAGGAGGCCGAGGAGCGGACCATTCCGATCGACTGCGTGCCCCGCCTGCTCAGACTCGCCGAATGGCGCGAACTGGAAGTCGGTCTGGTGCAGCGCATCTCGGCTCTCAACCTCTTCCTGGCCGATGTCTACGGCGATTGCCGGATCGTTCGCGACGGGGTGATTCCCATCGACGTGGTCTTCGATTGCCCGCAGTACCGGCCCGAGATGCGCGGCGTCAGCGTTCCGAACAACGCCTGGGTGGCCGTCTGCGGAACGGACATCGTGCGCACGCATGAGGGCTTCATGGTGCTGGAGGACAACCTCCGGGTGCCTTCGGGCGTCTCGTACATGATCGCCAACCGGAAGGCGGTCAAGGCCGGGCTGCGACGCCTCTTCCGGACCTGCCGGGTCCAGGAGGTCGAACACTACGGCCGCCTGCTGCGCCAGACGCTGACCGAGCTGGCGCCGGGCGGCCGGCCGGATCCGAGCCTGGCCCTGCTGACTCCGGGAACCTGGAACTCCGCGTTCTACGAGCACATGTTCCTGGCCCAGGAGATCGGCGCGGAGCTGGTCGAGGGACAGGACCTGCTGGTCAACGACGGCTTCGTCTACATGCGCACGACGGCCGGGCTGCGCCGGGTCGACGTGATCTACCGTCGCGTGGATGACGACTTTCTCGACCCCCTGGTCTTCCGCAGGGACTCGCTTCTCGGCGTGCCGGGGCTGCTCAACGCGTTCAAGCGGGGCCACGTGACCCTGGCCAACGCTCCCGGTACGGGCGTCGCCGACGACAAGAGCGTCTACGCCTACGTGCCCGACATGGTCCGCTACTACCTGGCCGAGGAGCCTCTGCTCAAGAACGTCGACACCCGCCTCTGCAGGCGACCCGAAGACCTCGAGTACACGTTGGACAATCTCGAACATCTGGTGGTCAAGCGGGTCGGGGAGTCCGGCGGTCACGGCATGCTGGTCGGCCCCCACTCGACGCCGGAGGAGCGCGACGAGTTCAGGGAGTCGCTCCGGGCCGCCCCGGCGGAGTACATCTCGCAGCCGACCCTCGCCCTGTCGAGGTCGCCCTGCCTGGTCGACGGTCGCGCGGAACCGCGCCACGTCGACCTGCGGCCGTTCGTGCTGACGGGGGCGCAAACCCGGATCGTCCCGGGCGCCCTCTGCCGGGTGGCGCTGCGCCGCGGGAGCCTGGTCGTCAACTCGAGCCAGGGCGGCGGCGGCAAGGACCTGTGGGTCGTGGACCTCTGATGCTCTCACGCAGTGCCCAGGGCGTGTACTGGATGGGTCGCTACCTGACCCGCGCCCATCACGTGAGCCATCTGCTCGAATTGCACGTGCAGGCGCTGGTCGACCGGTCGGTCGAGGAGATCCACTTCGGCTGGAGACGCATCTACCGGGCGATGAAGCGGCTCCCTCCGGCCGGGGAAGAGTGGCTGCCGGAGGCCGAGGAGCTCGCGCTGGCGGATTCGTTCACCCTGGCGGACGATCTCACCTTCGAACGGTCGAATCCCGATTCGGTCTGGAGCAGCCTGGAGCGGGGGCGCGAGAACGCCCGGCAGATGCGCCACTGCATCAGCGCCGAGATGTGGTCCTGTCTGAACCTGGCCTATCTACGCATGCGGGACCTGGAGACCGTGGACATCTGGAGGACTCCGGAGGCCTTCTACGGTCAGACCTGCAACGAGATCCACAACTTCGTGGGCATTGCCGACGCGACGATGTACCGGGGGGCCGCCTGGCGGTTCATGCGCCTCGGCCGCGCGATCGAACGGGTTCAGCTTGCGGTATCGCTGATCCTCGCGCAGACCGAACTCGGCCGGCGCATGAAGAGACGTACCCTGGGCTGGGCCAGCATGCTGCGCATGCACCACGCCTCCGAGGCCTACAGCCGGTTGTACGGGATCGAAATCCGGCCGAGCCGCGTCCTCGATCTGCTGGCGAGCGATCCCCTGCTGCCGGCCTCGGTGCTCAGTTCGGTCCGCGCGGCGGCGGCGGAGCTGGATGCAATCGCGACGGGGCCGGATGCGGAGGCCGACGCGGCGGCGAGACGGCTGGCGGGCCGCGCCGGCGCCATGATCCTCTACGACTGGCCCGAGGCCAGGGATCGGGAGGAACTCCTGCGGCGGGTGGATCGGTGCACGCGCGATCTCCACGGCACGGTGCTGGATGCGTTCGTGGACTACGGGATTCAGGACGCTCCCCTGCGGTGATGACGGCGCGGCCGATGCAGTGCGAGGTCGAACACCGGACACGGTACCGCTACGCCCGGAACGCGCGCGGCTGCGTGTTGATGCTGTGCCTCCAGCCGGCCTCGGGGCCTGGACAGGGAGTGCTGGAGTTCCGGATCGACACCGAGCCGCCGGCATCGCTGAGTCCCGAGCGCGACTGGTTCGGCAATCGACGGCACGTGCTGAACGTCCACCGGCTGCACCGGGAACTGACGATCACCTCGCGGTGCCGGTTGGAACTCCATCCCCGGCCGGCGCCGGACGCGGCGGGGGATTGGGAGGAAGTCCGTTCCTGGCGTGGGCTTCCGGAGTACTGGCACCTCGTGCAGCCGAGTCGTCTGGCCCGTCCGTCTCCGGCGCTCGAGGCCTTCGTGCGCCGGGAACGTCTTCAACCCGGCGAGGATCCCATGGCGACGATGCAGTGTCTTTCGGATAGCATCCGCAACAGGTTCGACTACCGGCCCGGCAGTACCTCGGCCGATTCTCCGATCGAGCACGTCCTGGAGTCCGGTCGCGGCGTCTGTCAGGATTTCGCCCACGTGATGATTGCCATTGCCCGTTCCTGGGGCGTTCCGTCCCGCTACGTATCCGGCTATCTGCACACGTCCGGCGACCCGGGCGGACAAACGGCGGCGACGGGCAGCCATGCCTGGGTCGAATGCAGGTTGCCCGGCGCCGGATGGGTCGGCTTCGACCCGACCAACCCGGCCGGCGGGGACGGGCGCCACATCCGCGTGGCCACCGGACGGGACTACGCCGATGTATCGCCGACGAGCGGGGTCTTCCGCGGCAACGGGGATGCGGAGATCGAAGTCGATGTGATAGTGAAGACCGTCGGTCCGCCGGGACCGGAAGACACCGTAAGCGGAAGAAACAGGAGGCAGAGAGGATGAACGTCCAGGCTGAGCACCACGACGGGGTTCTTGTCGCGAAAGTCGAGGGCCGCGTCGACAGCTCGAACTCTCAGGACTTCGAGCGCCAGTTGCATGAGGCCTTCGGTGACGACGCCGGGGCCGTCGTGATGGATCTCGGTCAGCTCGCGTACATCAGCAGTGCCGGCTTGAGGGTGGTTCTTCTGGTGGCCAAGACCCTCGGGCAGCGCAACGTGGGCATCTCCCTCTGCTCGCTCTCCGGTCCTGTCCAGTCGGTCTTCGAGATCAGCGGGTTCAACCGCATCATCCAGATTCACGAGAATCGGACCGCCGCCCTCGCCGCTGCAGGTAAGTAGGCCGCCCCGGCGTCGCTGCATGTCCGACAGATCGAGCGCCCGGGCCGCGCGTGCGGCCAACCCCGACTACAAGATCCTGGTCGTCGATGACGAGCCGGACCTGGAGCGCCTGATCAGGCAGCGGATGCGCCGTCACATCCGCTCGGGCCGCTACGGTTTCGAGTTCGCCGGCAACGGAATCGAGGCGCTGGAGAAACTCGTCGAGCTCCCGGACATAGACATCGTCCTCTCGGACATCAACATGCCGAAGATGGACGGTCTGACCCTGTTGCAGCAGATCCCCGAGGTGAACTCGGATATCCGCTCCGTCATCGTTTCGGCGTACGGCGACATGGAGAACATCCGCACCGCGATGAACCGCGGCGCGTTCGACTTCGTGACCAAGCCGATCGACTTTGCGGATCTCCAGGTCACGATCGACCGGACGCTCAGGCACCTTGACGAGTGGCGCGCCGCGCTGGCGTCGCGGGACAAGCTGGTCGCGCTTCAGAACGAGCTGGACGTGGCCACGAAGATCCAGCAGTCGATCCTGCCGGACACGTTCCCCCACGTCGACGGCTGCGAGATCTTCGGCTGCATGGAGGCGGCGCGCAACGTCGGCGGCGACTTCTTCGACGTGATCAGGCTGGACAGGGGCTGCCTCGGGCTCGCCGTCGCCGACGTCTCGGACAAGGGCGTTCCGGCGGCGCTGTTCATGATGTCGAGTCGCACCCTGCTCAAGGGGGCGGCGGTCGGCGTCGGCGATCCGGCCCTGGTTCTGGCTGAAGTGAACGATCTGTTGAACGAGACGAACGACGCAGCGATGTTCGTCACCGTCTTCTACGGCGTCTACGACCCCTCGACCAGGGTGCTGACCTTCTCCAACGGCGGCCACAACCCGCCTCTCGTCGTTCACGCCGACGGCAGCTCCGAGGAGCTCGAGCTGACCGGCGGCATCGCTCTCGGCGCGGTCCCGCACTTCGAGTACGGCCAGGCCAGCGTGCAACTCCAGCCGGGAGACCTGGTCGTCTTCTTCACCGACGGAGTGACCGAGGCGATCAACCTGGCGAACGAGGAGTTCGGTCTGGAGACCCTCCAGGCGTTGTTCGAGGACGGCGAGGCCCGGAGTGCCCGGGAGGCCGCGGAGATGATTCTGCAGGCGGTGCGCGAGTTTGCCGGGGAGGCGCCGCAGTTCGACGACCTGACCTGCATGACCCTGCGTGTTGCTGACGAGTGAGCGCGAGTCTCACCCTGCGGGTTCCCAACCGGATCGAGGCGTTTGCGGGCGTCACGGAGGCGGTCGAAACGCTCGGGCGCGAGGAGGACTGGGCGCCGGACGTTGCGTACGCCGTCGTTCTGGCGCTCGAGGAGCTGGCGACGAACGTCGTGCGCCACGGCGGGAGCGAGGAAGGGGCCAGCGAGATCGAGATCAAAGTCGTCTCGACGGACACCGAAGCGCGAGTCGAGGTTCGCGATGGCGGCAAGCCGTTCGACCCGTTCCGCGACGCTCCCGAGCCGGACACCGAAGCCGTGCTGGAGGACCGGAAGATCGGCGGCCTGGGTGTCCACCTGGTGCGGGTCCTGATGGACGAGGCGTGCTACCGGCGCGAGGGCGGTCGCAACCATGTGACGATGGTCAAGCGGCGGAGTTGAGCCCGGCGGCACGGATGCGCGTTCGTGCACAGGGGACCCTGACGGCGTCGGTCTGCGCCGCCCTGATCGCTCTGGGTCCGGCCCCTGTCGGAGCGCAGGCGCCAGAGGTTCCGGGCGTATCTCCCGAGCGCGTCCGGTTCGGCCAGTCCGCCGCCTTCAGCGGTCCGGCAGCCGAGCTCGGCAGGGGCATGCGGCTCGGCATCGAGGCGGCGTTCGAGGAGGCCAACGACTCGGGCGGCGTGCACGGGCGGCGCCTGGAACTGGTCACGGTGGACGACGGCTACGAGCCGGAGGCCGCGATCCGCAACACCCGCCGATTGATCGAGGACGAGGGGGTGTTCGCCCTGGTCGGCGGCGTCGGTACGCCGACGTCCCGTTCCGCGGTACCGGTGGCCGCGGAGGCCGGCGTGCCGTACATCGCGCCGTTCACCGGCGCCGGGTTTCTCCGCGCCGAACCCCACGTGATCAACCTCCGCGCGTCCTACGCCCAGGAGACGGAAGAAATGGTGGCGCGGCTCACCGGGGATCTCGGCGTCAAGCGCATCGCGATCGTCATCCAGGACGATTCCTTCGGCCGCGCGGGACTCGCGGGCGTGCGGGCCGCCTTCGCCAAGCGGGGCATGGAGGCGGTCGGGATCGGGGTCTACCCGCGCAACACGACCGCGGTCAAGACGGCCATCGTCGACATTGCGGCGGGCAGGCCGGAGGCGGTGATCGTGGTGGGCGCCTACCAGCCGGTGGCCAGCCTGATCGCCTGGACCCGCCACATCGGGCTCGATCCGGTGTTCATGACCCTCTCGTTCGTCGGCAGCAATGCCCTGGCGGAGGAACTCGGTCCACGCGGCGCCGGCGTCTACGTGACCCAGGTCGTGCCCTTTCCGACCGCGCGCAACTCGAAAGTGGCCGCCGCCTATCGGGCAGCGCTGCGCGCCCACACCGACGGCGCCGAACCGGGCTTCGTTTCGTTCGAGGGGTACCTCGCCGGGCGCCTGGTCATCGAAGCACTCCAGCGGTGCGGCACGGCGGTCGATCGCGAGCGCTTCATCGAGGTCCTGCGCAGCGCCGGCTACATCGACCTGGACGGCTTCCGGCTGGTGTTCGGCGCCGAGGACAATCAGGGCTCGGACGCCGTGTTCCTGACCGTGATCGACGAGCGGGGCCGGTATCGATCGGCGACGCGTCTGGAGGCTCGAACGAACCCGTGATCGACTGGTTCCGGAATCTGGCCGAGGGCCGCTTCAGGATCGCCACCCAGCTTTACGTCGGCATCGGCGGCGCGGCGGTGCTGACGCTCGCCGCGAGTCTGGTCGCATTGTTCGCCTTCGCCCAGGTCGGCGATTCCCAGAGTCGGGTCAACGAGGGAACGGTGCCCGAACTCGCTGCCGCGTTCGGCGTCGCCCGGGGCAGCGGAACGCTGGTGGCGGCCGGTCCCAGGCTGACCGCGGCGGCTACGCAGGCCGAGCTGGACCGGGCGTCGGTGGAGATCATCGCCCCGGCCCGGCGGGCGTTCGAGAACGAACTCGGCGAGTTGATGAGCCAGGAAACGGGCGCCGGCGACACGCTGGACGACGAGCAGCGGTTCGCGGAGATCCAGGCACGGGGAGAGGAGCTGATCGGGAACATCGCGGCGATCGAGCGGTCGGTCGCGGAGGGCTTCGAACTGGGCGCCGCCAGCGAGGCTCTGCGCCTGGACCTGGACTCGCTCCAGAGCCGGATCGCGGCGCTCCTCGTGCCGGCTCTCGACGATCAGCTGTTCTTCGCGATGACCGGCTTCCGCTCGTTCGTGGACCCGCCGGCGCCCCGCGGGATCCACTTCTCGGAGCCGGAGATCGACCGCTACCGCGTGCTGGTCGGGCTCCAGCAGGACGTCACGATCATCGATCAGCTCCTGAAGAGCCTCGCGGTGCTGACTGACCGACCTGAGATTGAACCGGTCGAGGAGCGGTACGAGTCGGCCGCGACGAGCATTGAACGCTCTCTCAACGCGATCGACGGGACCGCGACCTCCGGCCGGTTGAGATCGCTCTTCGAGGAGTTGCTGGCGAAGAGTCGCACCGCCTTCGACCTGAGACGACAGGAGGTCGACGTGCTCGACCGGCAGCAGGCGCTGCTGCAGGAGAACCAGGACCTGGCGATCGAACTCGGCGCCGACGTGGAGGGCCTGGTCGAAGGTTCCCGTTTTCGCGCCGGCGGCGCCACACTCGCCGCATCGCAGGCGATCCGCACCGGCCGCGCCCTTCTGATCGGGCTCAATGTCGTCAGCATCACCGGGGCGGTGTTCATCGCCTGGCTGTTCGTCGGCCGGCTGCTGGTGCGTCGGTTCGAAGCTCTTTCGGGCAGCATGCGGGAGATGGCCGACGGCAACCTGGAGGCGGAGATCGGCATCGGCGGCAAGGACGAAGTCGCGGACATGGCGGCGGCGCTGGAGGTCTTCCGCCGGCACGCGCTGGAGGTGCAGCGGCTCAACCTGGTCGAGAAGCTGGCCGACGAGCTGAAGGAGAAAAACGACGAACTGGAAGTCGTCCTGGCCGATCTGCAGAAGGCGCAGGATCAGATCATCATGCGGGAGAAACTCGCCGCGCTGGGCGAGCTGACGGCCGGCGTCGCCCACGAGATCAAGAACCCGCTCAACTTCGTGAAGAACTTCTCGGAGGTGTCGTCGGAACTCCTCGAGGAGGTCGAGGAGATCATGAAGGAGAACGAGGACGGCAGCCTGGACGAGGACCAGCGGGAGGAGATCGGTGAGATCTTCGAAGACCTGAGCGGCAATCTGAAGCTGATCCGGAACCACGGCGAGCGCGCCAACCGCATCGTGACCGACATGCTGAAGATGGGGCGGGGCGCCGCCGGGCGGGAGGCCGCCGACATCAATCGCCTGGTCGACGAGCACGTTGGGCTGGCGTACCACAGCGCCCGCGCCAACGACCCGAACTTCAACCTGACGATCGAGAAGGACTACGATCCCGACCTCGGGACCCTGGAGGTCGTTTCGCAGGACGTGGGCCGCGTGTTCCTCAACCTGGTCAGCAACGCCTGCTACGCGACCGACGAGAAGCGGCGCGACGCCGAGGAGGGCTACGAGCCGACCCTGACCGTCACGACGCGGAAGATGGACGACGGGGTCGAGGTGCGGGTGCGGGACAACGGCAACGGGATTCCGCGCGACGTGGTGGACAAGATCTTCAATCCGTTCTTCACGACCAAGCCGACCGATCAGGGCACGGGGCTGGGGCTGGCGCTCTCTGCCGACGTCGTGCGCGAACACGGCGGCATGATCCGGGTTGACACGGAACCGGGCGAGTACACGGAGATGATCGTCGAGTTGTCGGCCGCGCCGCCCGACCTCGATCTGCCCTGGAGCTAGCAGCCGGGGGCGGAGCAGGGGCGGCCAGGCGCTCGTCCGGCGGCGCCGGGATAGCATCCCGGCGGTCCACTTCGCATGCTTCGTCCGCCGGTCGCGGCGCGGTGGGGGTTGAACGGATGAACGTCGCCGTCACGACACGAGCACCGACCTCGCCGGCCCATCCCGCCCCGGTGTTCGCGATGCGGGGCGTCACCAAGGTGTACTCGATGGGCGAGGTGCAGGTCCATGCGCTGCGCGGAGTCGACCTGGATCTCCACGAGGGCGAGTTCACTGTCCTGCTCGGCCCGTCGGGTAGCGGCAAGTCGACGCTGCTCAACATCCTGGGCGGTCTGGATGCCGCGACAGCCGGTCGGGTGACCTACCGCGGCGGCGACCTCAGCGAGGCGGGAGAACGCGCCCTGACCCGGTACCGGCGCCGTCACGTGGGCTTCGTGTTCCAGTTCTACAACCTGATTCCGTCGCTCACCGCGCACGAGAACGTGGCCCTCGTGACCGAGATCGCACACGATCCGCTGACCCCGGAGGAGGCGTTGGCGCTGGTCGGCCTGGAGCACCGTCTCGACCACTTCCCGTCGCAGATGTCGGGCGGCGAGCAGCAGCGCGTGGCGATCGCCCGCGCGATCGCGAAGCGTCCCGATGTGCTCCTCTGCGACGAACCCACCGGCGCCCTGGACATCAGCACCGGCATCGCCGTGCTCGAGGCGATCGGGAAGGTGAACGTCGACCTGGGAACGACGACGGCGGTGATCACCCACAACGCCGCGATTTCGGCGATGGCGGATCGGGTCATCTCGCTCGCCGACGGCCAGATCGCGAACGACGTCCGCAACGGCGCCAAGCTGCCCGCGTCGGCGATCGAGTGGTAGGGCGGGCTCCGGGGGCAGGCCGTTGAGAGCTCTCGATCGCAAGCTTTTGCGGGACCTGTGGAACGTGCGTTCCCAGGTGCTGGCGATCGCGCTGGTCGTGGCCTCGGGAATCGCCCTGCTGGTCATGTCCCTCGGCGTGTTCGGCTCGCTCTCGACCACCCGCGAGGCCTACTACGCCCGGTACGCCTTCGCCGACGTGTTCGCGGGCGCCAGGCGGGTTCCGAACCGGGTCCAGGAGCAAATCGAGGCGATCCCGGGGGTGGAGAAGGTGCAGACGCGGGTGGTCGTCGGCGTGACGCTGGATGTCGAAGGCGTGGCTGAACCGGTGAACGGTCGGCTGATCTCGATTCCCGAGCGTGGCCGGCCGGTGCTCAACGACGTCGTCCTGCGCCGCGGCCGCTGGCTCGATCCGGACCGGGCGGAGGAGGCCCTGGTCAGCGAACGCTTCGCCGAGGCCCACGGACTCCAGCTGGGCGATCGCGTGGCGGCGGTGATCAACGGGCGCCGGCAGCCGCTCGAAGTCGTGGGCATCGCGCTCAGTCCCGAGTTCATCTACAACATCGGTCCGGGCGAGTTCTTCCCCGATCCGTTGCACTTCGGTCTGTTGTGGATGTCTCGGCGCCACCTGGCCACCGCGTTCGAGATGGAGGGCGGATTCAACGACGTCGCCCTCGCACTGACCGGCGCCTCTGCGAGCACCGAGCGGGCGGTGATCACCGAGCTCGACCGCATTCTCGACGCCTACGGCGGCCTCGGAGCGATTCCGCGCTCGGAACAGCTTTCCCACTGGTACCTGCAGAACGAGCTGACTCAACTGCAGAACATGGCGTTCATCGTGCCGATGATCTTTCTCGGCGTGGCCGCGTTCCTGCTCAACGTGGTGCTCCGGCGGACGATCGCCGTGCAGCGGGAACAGATCGCGGCGCTCAAGGCGCTCGGCTATTCGAACGCCCGTCTCGGGCTGCACTACGTGCAGTGGGCCGTCGCCGTGGTGACCCTCGGTTCGCTGATCGGGATCGTCGCCGGTCTCCTGCTGGCGAACGGCATGCTCGGCTTCTACATGGAGTACTTCCGGTTTCCGTTCCTGACCTACGAGGTGTCGGTACCGAGCATCCTGATCGCCATCGTCGTGAGTCTCGCCGCCGCCGCGTTGGGCGCGATGGGCGCAGTGCGGAGCGTGGCTTCGCTGCCGCCAGCCGAGGCGATGCGGCCGGCCGCGCCCGAGAGTTTCCGCGTATCGCTGTTCGAACGGCTGGGGGCCGGGAGGTGGCTCACGCAGCCGGCGCGGATGGTGCTCCGCAACCTGTCGAGGCGGCCGCTGCGGGCGGCCCTGTCCATCGTCGGCATTTCCTTCGCCGGCGCGATCATGGTCGTCGGCAGCGCGATGATGGACTCGATGGACGAACTGCTGGAGGTCCAGTTCAACATCATCCAGCGCCAGGACCTGTCGGTGAGCTTCTTCGAACCCGTCGAACGGAGCGCGGTGCACGAGCTCGCGGCTCTCTCCGGCGTGATGCAGGTCGAGCCGACCAGCGGCGTCGCGGCCCGGCTGCGCAACGGCCACCTGCAGAAACAGACCGCGATCCAGGCTCTGGCGCCGGACGCCCGGTTGCGGCGCGTGGTCGACGTCGACTACCGCGCCATCCAGCTCGACCGGCCCGGACTCGTCCTGTCCACGCTGCTTGCCGAACAGTTGCAGGTCGAAGCGGGCGACACGCTGGTGGTGGAGGTGATGGAGGCGGCCCGGCCCGTGCGCGAAGTCGTCCTGACCGACACGGTGGACGACCTGCTCGGGGTGGCCGCCTACATGGAAGAGGAGTCGCTGCGGCGGCTGGTGCGGCGCGACGACACGATCAGCGGCGCGATGCTGAAGATCGATTCGCAGGCCGAGGAACGGCTCTTCGGCCTGCTCAAGGCGATGCCGGCGGTGGCCGGGGTCACGTTGCGGAGCGCCGCGCTCAAGAACATCCGGACCTACATGCTCGACAACATGTCGATGGTCATGGGGGTCAACCTGCTCTTCGCCGTGATCATCGCCTTCGGCGTGATCTACAACACCGCCCGCATTTCGCTGTCCGAGACCAGCCGCGAACTTGCCAGCCTGCGCGTGATCGGTTTCACCCGCGCGGAGATCTCCTCGATCCTGCTGGGCGAACTCGCGCTCCTGACGCTGGCGTCGATTCCCCTCGGGCTGTTGCTGGGGTACGGCATGATCGCGGGCGCGATGAGCGCGTTCGAGAGCGAGTTGTTCCGGCTGCCCGTGGTGGTCGAGGCGAACACGTTCCTGGTTTCGGCGGCGACGGTGCTGGGGTCGATGGCCATCTCGGCGTGGACCGTCCGGCGTAAGCTCCACGACCTGGATCTCGTCGCGGTGCTCAAGACCCGCGAGTAGAAAGGACGGCGACGCGATGGGCTTGAGGCGCTGGATGCTCTGGATCGCGGGGGCGATCGTGGCTGCCCTGGCAGTGTTCCTCGGCACGCGGCCGCAACCGGTGCCGGCGGAGCTGTCGCGGGTGACCCGCGGACCGATCGAAGTGACGATCGACGAGGAGGGCGAAACCAGGGTCCGGGACCGCTTCGTCATCTCGGCGCCGCTCGGCGGCCGGGTGTTGCGGATCGAACTCGAACCGGGCGACGCCGTGGCCGCGAACGAGACGGTCCTGGCCGTGTTCCGGCCATCCGCGCCCGTGCTGCTTGACGCGCGCAGCCGGGCCGAGGCGCAGGCCGCGGTGGAGACCGCGCTCGCGGCCGTGGGTCAGGCGGAGGCCCATTACGAGCAGGCGGCCGCGGAAGTCACGTTCTCCCGGGCCGAGGTCGAGCGCTACCGGCGGCTGTCGCGCGACGGGATCGTGTCGGTGGAGCAGATGGAGACTTCCCAGCTCGACCTGGACACGCGCCAGGAAGCCCTGGAGGCGGCCGAGTACGCGGTGCGGACGGCGCTCAGCGAACTGCGGGCGGCCCGGGTGCGGCTGCAGCAGTTCAGCGGCCAGAGCGCCGCCGTCGATGGCGAGGCGATCAGGATCACGTCCCCGGTCTCCGGCGTCGTGCTGCGCCGCCTGCGCGAGAGCGAATCCGTCGTGCCGGCCGGCGAGGCCCTGCTCGAGATCGGCGATCCGCAACAGATCGAGGTGGTCACGGACTATCTGTCGAAGGACGCGGTGCGGATCCGGCCGGGACAGCAGGTGTTCATCGAGCGCTGGGGCGGCGACCGGCCGCTGCAGGGACGGGTGCGGCGGGTGGAGCCTTCCGGCTTCACCAAGATCTCGGCCCTCGGCGTCGAGGAGCAGCGGGTCAACGTGGTGATGGACATCACCGACGCGCCGGACGCGTGGGCCGGCCTCGGCGACGGCTTCCGGGTCGAGACCCGGGTCGTCGTCTGGCGGAGCGAGGACGAGTTGAAGACGCCGACCGGCGCCCTGTTCCGCCGCGACGAGGACTGGGCGGTGTTTGCCGTGGAAGACGGCAGGGCGGTGCTGAAGCCGATCAGGATCGGCGAGCGGAATGCCCGGGAGGCCCAGGTGCTGGACGGTCTGGCGCCGGGCCAGGAGGTCGTCGTCTATCCGAGCGACAGCCTGAGCGACGGATCGCCCGTGGCCGCCGAGCTCTGAGGGCGGTTTGCGGCGAGGACCCGCCGAGTTCTCTCAGGCGGCTTTCCTGCGACGACTCGACTTCGCTGCCGACGCGACTCGACCTTCACGTTTCGGAGTGGCAGAGCGGCTCGGAGTGGCAGAGCGGCTCAGGCCGGCCTCAGTCCGCGATCCGGAACGGCGCCGACCACTCCATCTTGCCCCAGCGGATCGTCAGCGTGCCGCCGTCTCCGTCCACCGCGAGCGCGCCCTCGGTCTCGGCGACCGGTTGGTCGAGGCTGCGGAACGTCAACGGAGTCTCGGCGGCGTCGTGTTCCGCCATGTGCATCGTGCCCCAGACGTCGGCGAGATGGTTGAACACGAGCTTCCAGCCGTCGCCGTCGCGCTTGAGCCACAGGCTGTAGACGCCGGGGTAGGTCGGGCCGTGGTTGTGGGCGGCTACCGCAGCGCCTTCGAAGGCGAGGTCGGCATCGGTCCAGAACTTGAACGGCTTGCCGTAGACCGGGCCCAGAACCGCGCCGTCGGCCAGGCCTTCGAGCCGGTCGTAATCGGGTCCCGGGGCGGATAGCCGGTCGACGCGCAGCCGGATCGCCCGGCCTGCGATCTCGATCCGCGACGACGACAGTTCGTCGCTGTCGCTGACCGGCTGCCTCTCCACGATGATCCCCGCAGCTTCCGCCGCTTCCTTCGTCCGGCCCTTGATCTCCGCGTTGAAGAAGGCGGTGCGCAGCTCGCCGGCGATCCCGTCGTTCTCGCGTGCGAGCTCGAGCTCGACCGGGACGAGTTGGCCGTCGAAGTCGAGGTTCCACTTCAGCAGCAGGCCGGTTGCCGTGCGGCTGATGTTGGTCACCGTCGAGTCGGCTATCTGTGCGAGGTAGAAGTCGGCCGTCGCCTTGCCGTCGTCGTCCGAGAACGTGATCAGGCTGTTCAACGAGCCGCGGTCAGTGAGCGCTTCCAGCACCCACTCGCCGAGGAAGGGTTCGATCTCGGCGGTGTCCAGGCGCGTCTGCGCGGGCGGGCCGTCCTGGGCGAGGGCGGCGCCGGCGAGAGCCATCGCGGCAGTGAGGGCGAGCGCGGTGCGCGTGAGGTTCCGTCCTTGTTCCATGTTGGAGAGTCTCCGTCCCGGCAGCCCACGAGCTGCTAGAAGTAGTCCGGCATCGCCGGTGGAGGACCGGCGAAGATTCGCTCGGCCCGGTCCAGCGCGACCGCCGATCCTTGCACGGAACCGAGCTCGGCCAGGCGCCGGGCGCTGAGGTGTCCGGTGTAGAGAGAGGCGAGGGCGCGGATGTCCATCTGCAGCACGTCGGGTCCGGCCTCGCCGCTCGCACGGCGCACATCGGCCGCGCCGTGCTCGATCTCGACGATCCAGCGACCCTGGTTGGGGGAGACCACGTCGTCGGTCACGTCGACTTCGAGGCGGGCGCTCGGTCCGCGCGGGTAGCCGCGCTCGGTGAACGCGGCAACGATGTCCACGATCCGCAGCATCCAGGTCTCGGCGACCGAGATCTCCGTGCCCACTTCGGGCGCCTCGAGCAGCAGGGAGTCGTCCAGGCCGCCGTACCAGGTAGCGTGGCGGGCCAGCGTTCGGCAATCGGAGAAGAGAGCCAGGATGCGTCGCGCCGCCTCGCGGTTCGCGGCCTGGACATCCCGGATCTCGAGGCCGTAGGGATACCGCGCGACTTCGCCCAGGGTGTAGACGACGTAGCCGTCGAGTCCGTCCTGGCCCGGAATCGTGTAGCCATGGACGTCGCGGCCCGCGGGGTGCTTGTGGACCCGTTCCCAGATGTGCTCGTTGCGGTCCAGCCAGCCGGGGCGGTTCATCGCCAGGCGGCGGTAGAGACGCGAAAGCTGCTCGGTGTCGGCCCCGGGGTCGAGGCGACAAAGCTCGCCGGTCGCCGTGATCCGGCCCAGCTTCGCGAGCGGCAACCGGTACCGGTAGCGATGGCCGGCGACGGCGTAGCCGGCGTGTCCGTACAGCGTGAAGGTCGTGGGGTAGAGGGTCGAGACGGCCACGCCGGCGTCGTGCAGTTCGTTCAAGGTTGCCGCCATGAGCGACTTCGCCGCGCCGCGACCGCGTGCCGTGGGACTGATCGCGACGCCGGCGATGCCGATGTTGCGAACGGAGCGGCCGCCGAAGAACTGCCCCATGTCGTACCGGACCAGCCCCCCGACGACCTCGCTTCCGGCGCGCGCGACGCGCACGTCGTCGCGGGTCGCTCGCAGCCAGGAGAGGCAGGAGTCGCGGGGCGTGTTGAACGCCAGCGACTCGTGGTTGGCCAGCGCCTCCAGGTCGGCGGAGCTCCGCAGCGGTCCGAAGCTGAGACGTTGCGTCACGGTGCGCGAGTCTACCTGCGCGCCCCGGCGCGCGATGTGGCGTTGTCCCGGCGTCGACAGGACCATTCCAAGGTCCAGCGCTCCACGCCGGGCGCGGGCGGGAGGCCTTCATTCCCGATGGTCGAGAGCCGTGCCGGTGCGGAGTTGCCGATTCCGGGGTGGTTTCCTCACATCGGTCACCGCAGTTCCCGACTTTGGAACGGCCCTGCCCGGCGTCGAGCGCTTGCCTGAGCCATTCGGGTGATGCAGGATCTTCTCTTCCTTGGGCCTCCAAAGGACGAGGCATGACTCGACGGACTTGATAGTGGCGGCAATCGTCAGAACAGAGCGACTGAGCAAGAACTACGGCGCGGTGGCCGCCTTGGCCGACGTCGGCTTCGAGTGCGGCGCCGGCGAGGTGGTGGGTGTGCTGGGGCTGAACGGCGCCGGCAAGTCGACGCTGCTGCGCATCCTGGCAGGCGAGCTCTTACCCGGCAGCGGCAGCGTCCAGGTCGCGGGCGTCCGGCTCGGCGCCGATTCGCGCGCCATGCGGCGCCATGTCGGCTACCTCCCGGAGGAGCCGCCGCTCTACCGCGAGATGAGGGTCCGCGACTACCTCTGTTTCGCCGGCGCGCTGAACGGCGTACCGCGACGGGATCTTGCGGGCCGCGTGAGGGCGGTAGCCGACAAAGTCCACGTTGGCGACCACCTGGACCGCGTGATCGGCGAGCTGTCGATGGGCTTTCGCAAGCGCGTGGGGATCGCGCAGGCGATCCTGCACGAGCCGGAGGTCGTCCTGCTCGACGAGCCGGTGTCGTCGCTCGACCCGGCGGAGATCGTCGGCATGCGGGAGCTGGTGCGTTCACTCGGCGGCGAGCGGACGGTGTTCACGTCGTCGCACCATCTACGGGAAGTCCACGAGACCTGCGACTCGATCCTGGTGCTCCACGAGGGCGCCCTGATCGCGCACGGTACGCAGGCGGAACTGGGGGCGCTGGCCGACCGTGAACGGATCGAGGTCGAGGTGCGGGGGACCTTGGCTGACGCCGCCCGCAGCCTGCCCGCGGGCGCCGCGGTCGTGGCGACGGAGGATCCTGGCGGCGGTGTCGCCGTGCTGACGATCGATCTGGCCGGCGCTCCGCGGGAGGCCGTCGTGGCGCGTCTGGTGGCTTCGCGGCTCGGCGTGCGGCGGGTCGAGCCCGTGCGCTCCGACCTGGAGGGAGTCTTCCTCGATCTGGTCTCGGCCGACAGGCCCGGCCGGCCCGGCAGCCGTGATCCGCACGCAGACCGGGGGCCCGATGGTGCGCCGACCGCTGATCAAGGCGACCCGGAGCGGCTGGAACCCGGTACGGAACTCGTCCGGCGGCAGGTGGGCACGCGGGCGCGGCGTCCTTTGATGGGGACTGGCCCCGAACCTCCGGTCGCGGGGAGCGGTTCGTGAGCAGGCGTCGGCGACGACCCGCGACTGGAGGGGACCTGCCACAGGCGGTTCGCCGTCCCCCGGAGAGTGCGCAGGTTGCCGTCGTCCGCGATTCGGCGCGCCGGGACGCCAGCGCGGCCGGTGGCGTGGGAGCGCGCACTGTTTCCACAACCCGGGCGGCGACTACTGGCGCCGCGAGCGCCAGCGCGGCCGGTGGCGTGGGCGCCGTCCTTCTGATCGCGCAAAGGGAGCTGCGGGCCGCCTTCGCGGGACTCTACGGCTGGGCGATCCTGGCTTTGGTCCTGATGCTGGACGGTCTGTTCTTCAACGCCTACACCCTGGGCAGCCAGCGTCCTTCGAGCGAGGTCCTGAGCCTGTTCTTCTACACGAACTTCGGCGTCACGATGGCGGCGGCGGTGTTCGTCACCATGCGGTCGTTCGCCGCCGAGCGCGAGCAACGCACGCTCGTGCTGCTTCTGACTTCGCCCGCGGGCGACTGGCAGGTCGTGCTGGGCAAGTTCCTGGGCGCCCTCGGCTTCGTTCTCTGCACGGTAGTTGCCGCGGCCTACATCCCCGTCATGGTCTACCTGAAGGGCAATCTGGAGTGGGGGCAGGCGGCGGCCGGCTATCTGGGCATCGGGCTCGCCGCGGTCGTCTGCACCGCAATCGGCATCTTCTGTTCCGCGGCGGCGCCGAACCAGTTGGCCGCCGGTGTCGCCGCCGGCTTCCTGGTCACGCTCCAGGTCCTGTTCTGGCTCCTTTCCGGCATCAGCGATCCGCCGCTTGACGGTGTGTTCGCGGCGATGGACCTCTACCGCGAGCACTTCGAGCCGTTTCAGGACGGCGCCGTCCACCTGAAGACGCTCGTCTACGCACCGACGGTCGCCTTCCTGTTCCTGCTCGGGGCGGTGCGAGTCCTGCAGGCGCGGAGGTGGCGGTGAACGCCCGAAGTACCACCACCACGGAAGTACCTGCTCGACCTGTGCGAGTCCTGCAGGCGCGGAGGTGGCGGTGAACGGCCCCGGACGCCTCGCGCCGCTCTTGTGGCTGTGCGGTTCCCTCCTGATCCTGGTCGGGGAACGCTACGGCGGCCCGGGCGCGGTGCGCGGGGTACTCAATGGAGTGGGGATCGGGCTCGCCATCCTGGTGTGTGCGTCCTGCCTGGTGGAGTTTCTCGATGCGCCCCGGGGATCCGCCGCACGGACTGCGGCGAGGAGGTCACTGGCCTTCTACGGGCTGGCGGCTCTGGGTCTGCTGCTCTATCCGTTGACAATGAGCGGAGTCATCGACCGCTTGGGCCTGGACGACGACGGCGCCGCAACCTGGCGCGCGACGTGGACGGTTGCCTGGGTGCTTGCCTGGTGGGTGGGAACCGTGTCCGCGGTGGGCGGCGACTGGATCCGCTTGCGCGGCGGCGGGCTGGAGCCGCTGCGCGTGCGAGCCGCGACCGCGGCCGCTGCCAGCCTGGCCCTGGCCGTGGCGTGGGTGTTCGCCGTGAACTACACCGCCAGCGAGCGGGACCGGCTCTGGGAGTGGAGTGCCCGCAGCCGGGTGCGGGCGTCGGAGGCGACACGGGAACTCGCGGGAGGCCTGCGGGAGCGGGTGGAGGTCGTGGCGTTCTTCCCGCCCGCCAACCAGGTCCTGCGACGGATCGAGCCCTTTCTCGACGAGGTCGCGGCGGCCGGGCCGGTGGAGGTGACGGTGCTCGATCAGGCGCTTGAGCCGAACCGGGCCGCCGACCTCGGGGCTCGCGAGAACGGCGTCCTGTTCGTGGTCCGCGGCGGCGACCAGCGTCGGATCCATCTCGGCGTCGAGTACAGCAGTGCCAGGTCGAGCCTCGGTTCGCTCGACCGGGAGTTCCAGGAGGCGTTGCTCGAGATCGGCCGGGAACGCCGCACGGTGTATCTGACCGTCGGGCACGGCGAGCGCGGGGAGTACGCGGGCGAAGCCGGCGACCCGGGCATGAGGAACGCACGCGACATCCTCAGGGCTCTCAACGTGACGACGAGGAACCTCTCCGTGACCGAACTGGTTCAGGGTCTGCCGGCCGACACCGGCCTGGTTGCCGCGTTCGGCCCGACAGAGCGTTTTCTGGCAGAGGAAGTCGACAGCCTGCGACGGTTCTGGAACCGGGGCGGCGCCCTGCTCCTGTTCCTCGAACCCGGGGTCGAGCATGGCCTGGAGCCGTTGCTGGCCGACCTGGGGATGCGCCAGATCGAGGGCACCGTCGCCAATGAGCGCTACCACCTGCGCCGCGACGGGGGGCTGAGCGATCGCCGCCTGCTGGTGACCAACCGCTTTGGCAGTCACGCGACGGTCAGCGACCTGTCTCGGGCTGCGAGCCGAATCGGCCTGGTTCTCGAGGGCGCCTCGGCCCTCGAGGGCGTGCCCGGCGCCGGGGCCCGCCCGAGCGTCCTGGTGCGGCCGATGGCGGGAAGCTGGCTGGACCGCAACGGCGACTTCGAGCGTGGCGGCGAAGGGGAAGCCGACCGGATCGAGGCGCTCGCCATGGCGTCGACCCGGTTGGTCGAGAGCAGCGCGGCGGAGGTCGAATCCACCGGGGAGACGGGTGCACCAGCCGGGAATGCTGGAGACGCGGGTGCTTCGCCCGAAGACGGCGGCTTGGTGGATGCTCCTCCCGAAGATGTTCAAGGCGAGGATGCTCTGCCAGGAGACAGCGAAGGCGCGAGTGCACCTCCAGGAGACACCGAAGGCGAGGATGCTCTGTCGGCGGCGCGGGCGGAACCGGTGGAAAGTCGCGCCGTCGTGGTCGGCGACGTGGACGCGATGAACGACGACCATGTCTACATCACCGGCCCCGGCGCGATGTCGGCCAATGCGAAGCTGCTGCTCGACGCCTACACCTGGCTGGCCCGCGAAGAGGAGACCGCCGTGTCGAGCGTGCCCGGCGACGACGACCCGGTGCTGCAGCGAACGCGGGGCGAATCGATCCGCTGGTTCCTCGGCACCGTGTTCGGCGTGCCGATCCTGGTCCTGGCTGCGGGCATTCTCCACGTCCGGAGAAGGCGCTTGGGCGGCAGGCGGAGCCTCGGGGAAGCTGACGGTGGAGGAGCGTCGTGAGGATGTCGGGTTCGGTCTGGCGTTCGACCTGGCTTCACGGCGGGCTCCTGATTCTGGCGCTGGTCGGCGCCTGGCTCTCGTACCGGCGTCCCTTCGACGACGATCCTTCGACGGCGTCCCGCGGCCTGATCGCCATTCAGGCGGCGGAAGGAGACGTCGAACGCGTGGTCTACGAACGGCCCGACCGGACGCTTGCCATCGAAGCGCGCGAGGACGCCCGGGGCCGTTGGTTCGCGGGCCGCGAGGGGCCGGATACCGTCTTCGTGGGCGGCCGCCGGGTGGCGCAGGCCTGGCAGGCTCTGGAGCCGCTTCGGGCGGTGCGGATTCTTGAGGACGTCGACGGCGACAAGCTGGAGGAGCTGGAACTCGCGGGTGATGGGGCCTCCGGTGAGTTCCTCGTTCTCACCGTCCGTGGACGGGAGGTCCGCTACCGCCTCGGCGGACGGCCGTTCGGCGGCAGCGACCGCTACGCGCGTCGACAGTCGGACGAAGGCGGCGGCAGCGACCGTAACGCGGGTCGGCAGTCGGACGAAGGCGGCGGCAGCGACCGCAACGCGGGTCGGCAACCGGACGATGGCTACCCCGACCAGGCTGGCCGCGTGCTCGTCCTGCCTTCGGAGGTGACGGCTGGCCTCGGCGGCGGCGCCGAGGTGCTGATGGAGCGGCGACTCCTGGAGGCGGCCCGCCCCGAAGTGGAGGCGATGACCTTGTCGAGAGCCGCGGCGCCGAGCGGCAAGCTGCTGCGCATCGTTCAGCGCCCCGGGGCCGATCCGGGCAGCTCCCGCTGGACGGTGGGGGAGTCGGACGAATCGGCCGCCGACATCGCCGCCTGGGTCGACAAGTTCTTCCGACTGTCCGCGGTCTCGTACCGAAGCGGCGAACCGGCGCTCGACTGGCGCGCCGAGGCGAGCATCACGGTGGAGTCGCGCGAGCAGGGCGCAACGGCGCTCGAGATCTGGTCGGTACCAGCGGACGAGGGCAGACTCTGGCTCGCCCGTTCGCCGTTCACCCGGTTCGTCGTCGCGCTGAGCCCCTCCCTCGCCGAGGAGGTCTGCGCCGACCTGGACGGGCTCCTCCGCTGACGGGGCCAGCACCAGCCACCGGCGGTCCGGCGCGACGGTTCGTTCGGGGGTTCGGTCCCTGGCTGATTCTGCTGGCGGCGATGACGGCGGTGTTCGTCTTCGGCCACGACCGGGGTCATTTCTACCGGCCGGGCCATCACGACTGGCTGTCGTCGCACGGTTTGGCGCTGGCCGCCAACTTCTCGCCGGACCACGCCTTCCTGATGTTCGAACGCCGAACGCTCGACCCGGAGATGGACTACGGGTACGTCCCCAAGAACGGGTTTCCGCCTGGGGCGTTCGCCTTGACCGCGCTGGCCATCGCGCCGTTCGACGGGCTCTCGTCGCAGATACTCGCCGCCCGAATGCTGATGGTGCTGTTCTTCGCAGCCGCTGCCGTCGTGGCCTGGCTGTCGCTGCGCCGGCTGTTCGATCCGTGGGCCGCGCTGGCGGCGGTGCTGCTCTCCTGCTCGTCGTGGTACGCCCTCTACTACAGCGACATGATCTTCAACGACGTGCCGAGCCTGTTCGGGGTGCTGCTGGCCTTTCACGGCATCGTCGTGTTCGTCCAGGAGGGCCGCTTCCGTCAACTGGTCGTCAAATCCTGCGCGGCGCTGCTGCTGGGCTGGCAGGTGTACGCCCTGCTGCTGCCGTTCATCGTGTTCGGCGCCGTGGACGTGCTGCGACGGCGCGCGCCGTGGGGCAGCCTCCGGGAGGCGGGCCGTGCCGCAGCGGCGGTGCTGTGCGGCCGGCACGTGACACTCGGCGTCGTGACGCTCCTGTTCGGCATGCTCGTTCTCGGACTCAACTTCGCCAATGAGTATCGCGCCTTCGGCGGGGAGGTGCTGTGGACCGAGGTTCCGACTTTCCACCGGATGCTGTGGCGATTCGGCCTCAAGCCGGAAGCGGCATATGTGGCCTATACGGATCGCCTGGCGTGGTGGCCGTATCTGCAACAACAGGCCGCGAGCATCGGCGGGATGTCGCTGCCCTTCCCGGTCGCCGGGAGAGCGTCTCAGTCTTCGGTGTGGCTCATGGCGGTCGGCGCCGGCGCGTGCGTGGCGAGCCTGATCGCGGTCCGGCGCCGGCCTGTGCGCCGCGAACCCTGTTGCTGCCGTTCGGCCACGGCCTGCCGGGGATAGGCTGGGCCGCCTATGGATATCGGCATCTTCATGTTTCCCACCGGCGACGCGATCCGGCCCGACGAGCTCGGCGCCGAGGTCGAGGCGCGCGGCTTCGAGTCGCTCTGGTTCCCGGAGCACACCCACATCCCGACCTCGCGGCGTACGCCGTTCCCGGGCGGCGGGGAGTTGCCGCCGGAGTACTCCCGCACACATGATCCGTTCGTCGCGCTGACGGCGGCGGCGATGAGCACGAGCACACTCCGGCTCGGCACCGGCATCTGCCTGATCATCGAACGCGACACGATCACCACCGCGAAGGCCGTGGCGAGTCTTGACCTGCTCTCGGGCGGCCGCTTCATCTTCGGCATCGGCGGCGGCTGGAACCGGGAGGAGATGGAGCACCACGGCACGGACTACTCAACCCGTTTCGCGAAGCTCGAGGAGCAGGTCGCGGCGTTCAAGACGATCTGGACCGAGGACGAGGCGGAGTTCCACGGCCGTCACGTCGACTTCGAGACGATCTGGTCCTGGCCGAAGCCCGCCCAGAAGCCGCATCCACCGATCGTGCTCGGCGGCGGCACGCGCTACACCCGCCAGCGGGTCGTCGATCACTGCGACGGCTGGATGCCGATCGGGCGGGATACCGAGGCAGTGCTCAGGGGCATCGAGGATTTGAGGCAGCGCGCCGAACGTGCGGGCCGGGCGATGGACACGATCTCGATCAACGTCTTCGGCGCGACGCCGAAGCGGGAGATCCTCGACCTCTACGCCGAGGCTGGTGTCGGCCGGGCCGTCCTGCTGGCGCGGCCTGAAGGGCGCGACCTGGTCCTGCCCCGGCTCGACCGGTACGCCACATTGCTGCCCTGATCGGCTGCGGGCAAGCCCCGGGGCGGATCCGGTCCGCTGCGTCCCCGGACGCCCGGGACAGGCGCCAACGCTTGGCCAGTGGGAGATGCCGGCGATTCTGGCGGTGGGAATGCCGTTTTGCCGGGCAAAAAGGAATCAGGATGGACAAATTGACTGCTTGGCGCTAGCGTCTCGTTCGTGTTCAGCCGATTCTTCACCCCTCCCGCGGCGTCGAGCTACTTCCTGTTCGGCCCGCGCGGGACCGGGAAGTCGACCTGGCTGCGGGATCGCTACCCCGAAGCCATGGTCATCGATCTGAACGACCCGGAAGAGGAGCGCTACTACGCCGCGGCGCCCGAACGGCTGGAGAGCACGGTGGCGTCACGTCCGCTCCGGAGACCTGTCGTCATCGATGAGGTGCAGCGAGCGCCGCGGCTTCTCCAGGTCGTGCATCGACTGGTCGAGCGGAACAAGGAGCTCCGATTCGTTCTGACCGGGTCGAGCGCCCGGAAGCTGAGGCGAACCGGCGTGGACCTGCTGGCTGGCCGGGCGATTCTCACCACGATGCACCCCTTCATGGCGGCGGAACTGGGTGCCGCCTTCAGTCTGGATTCCGCCCTGACTCTCGGGCTGATTCCGCTCGTCGTGGACGCGGCCGAGCCGGAGTTGGCACTTCGCACCTACGCGGCGCTCTATGTGCGCGAGGAGGTTCAGGCGGAGGGCCTGGTGCGCAACGTCGGCGCGTTCTCGCGCTTTCTCGAGGCGGCGAGCTTCAGCCACGGCGGGGTGCTGAACGTGTCGAATCTCGCCCGGGAGTGTCAGGTCGAACGCAAGGCGGCGGCAACCTACCTCTCCGTGCTGGAGGACCTGCTGATCGGCTTCACTCTGCCGGTCTTCCGGAGGCGCTCCCGCCGCAAGCTCACGTCGCACCCCAAGTTCTACTTCGTCGATCCGGGGGTCTTTCGTTCGCTCCGCCCGCGCGGTCCTCTCGACGTGGATTCGGAACTGGCCGGCCCGGCACTCGAAGGGCTGGTCGCCCAGCACCTGCGGGCCTGGATCGCCTACACCCGGCGGCGGGACTCGCTGAGTTTCTGGCGAACCCGCTCCGGCAGCGAGGTCGACTTCGTTCTCTACGGCGAAAGCGGGTTCTTCGCCTTCGAAGTCAAGCGGGCGAACGTCGTCCATCCCCGGGACCTGAGCGGCCTCCGCGCCTTCGCCGCGGACTACCCGGAGGCCACGCCGGTGCTCCTCTACGGCGGACGCCGCACCCAGGCGAACGGAGTTCTCTGCCTGCCGTGCGAGAGCTTTCTCCGCGGCCTCGTTCCCGGCGGCTCGTTGGATGCCATCCTGGCGGCGGTCGGCGACCGCCGCCGGCCTGCCTGATCGGGTCAAAGAGGTTCAAGTGCGTCGCCTCGGCGTGTCAGCACCTTAGGGAATCAGTTTCAGCAGTGCGACCACCGCACCGACGATGACGCCGGTCTGAACCAACAGGACGCGGAGCATCCGCGCTTCAAGCTCCGCGAGTCCGGAGTCCAGGTACTCACGGGTCACCAGGTCGCCAACGGCGTCCTTGATAGAGCGGGCGTGCGCTGCGGCCTGCCGTTCCGGTACCCCGGCTTCGGTCAGCGCTTCAGCGGTGCGGAGCGTGTCGGTCGCGGCCATCCGCCGAAGCGTATCGGCTGGCGCCGCGCGGCGGCAAAGCTGGCAGTGCACTCCGGACGCGACACTCCTCCTTCACTCTCCGGATCGCGGCTTGGCTCGGCGACGCCTCAGGCGCCACCTTCGGCCTGCGGGGATCGCCGAGAATCCCGGACATCACGGGTTGGCCGGTGGGGCGTTTCGGTGCTTCAGATGGGGTTCAGGAGTGTCGGATGAGTTGCTTCCCGCGGGCTCAGCGGTTCCAGGTGGGCGAGCTTGTTGCGGAAGTCCCTCAGCTTGGCTGCCTTTGCCAGCAGGCCCCGGGCCTGGTCCCTGTGGACCGAAAGGTAGTACACGAGGGGGCCGAACTCCAGGTCCTCCGGGTTCTCGATGACACCGAGGTCGGTCTTGAACGGAAGGCGGAAGCGGTCCCGGTGGCGGTGTACCAGCTCTGCTCGCCGCTCCTCCAGAAGCGGCATGAGGACTGCGGCCTGAGCCGCCCAGAGCCGCCGCTTCAGTTCGGTCTCGCGTCCCTGGACGAGAAGCAACGCCGAGTGGACGACCGGCCGGTTGCGTGGACCGTCCAGGGTGCCTGCCGCCCACGCCTCCGGTGTATCCGCCGTCCAGCCCTGTTCTTCCGCGTAGCTGTTGAGGACGGGGCGGGGCTGCAGGGCTGCATCCGGGCCGCCGTCCAGCAACCGCTGCGCGAGGTCGGGATCCCACTGTGCGAGATCAGCGACGGTGTTGGCAAAGAGGGAGCGGATCGTGCGGCTGCGACTGAACGCGTTGCGATTCTGAAGCGCCAGCATCTGAAGGTCGTCGCGGTCGATCACGTCGCGGAACTCTCGATAGCTGAGCATGAGGTCCGTGCAATCGGCCTGTTCGAACCCCGTTCCGCAGAGCGGAGCGACGAAGATCGGGGGGCAGGCGTTCAGCGCGGCGTGGCGCCGGGAATGGGCGTAGGAAAGGAGGAAGCGCCTCCAGTGCGGCCAGTTGGCCGGTGTCAGGCCATCGATCCAGAACACATGGTGCTGAAGGCGCTCGTCGAGGACGAGCTTCTGGCAGGGGCCGAGGCCGTTGAATGCAGTGTCCAGGGCGATTGTCCGGCGAATCAGGGAAAGCGGCCGGGACGCGCCGCAAGCCGCAACCGTCGCCCAATTGTACGCCCGGCGTCGGCAGCGCTGCTCCAGATGATCGGCAAGGCCGGGGGGTATGCACCGGCCGAACCGAAGGACGACGCTGGCTCCGTCGTCCAGGTCGTTGGCCATCTCACGGATGAAGCGCGAAGGGCCCGGCAAGCGCCAGAGAGACTCCATGGCCGATTCAGTCGCTCGTCTCTTGCATCACCCTGGCGACCGTCGGGTCCACCTGCCAACGCGCTCCGCCAACCTCCTGCAGCAGGCTGAGTTTGCGGGCGACCCGGAAGGCAACCTGGACATCGTCTTCGCTCAGCGTGCAGCCGGCAAGCTCCCGCGCCTCCGGCCCCAGAAGTTCGTGCTGCTCGGCTCTGCCGTACTCGTTCGCGAGGCGGAGCATCTCGGACAGAGCCTGCTGGTCGAGGCAGAAGGCCGAGCGGAGGCGGTCCGCGTTCTCCTTGAGGAGCATCGCGAAGCCGTCCCTGCTTCTCAGCCGAGTTGGATCGGCGCCGCCGCGGAGGCCGTCGAGTACGAGGTCGAGCAGTTCGGGCCAGCCCCCGCAGAGCTCTGCGAGGTCGCGCTCCTGTCGCGCGTCGAGCATCTGGCCCACGTCCGGATCATCGTCGAGACATTGGGCGGCGAAGTCGATCGACCACGGTCGGAGGCGGACCATCTCGACGACGCCCTGTTTCTCCCACTCTTCAATCGTCTCGTGATGATCCGTCAGACGCCGGGCATCCAACGTGAACACGACGCGAGCGAACCGGTTGGGCGAGCGGAGTCTTCCGAGTGCTTCGATGGCCGCTTCGATCCAGGCCGCCTTCCACCTCGCGCCTTTCGCTGTTCCCACCGGCGCCACGAACAGGGTCGTCTCGTCGCTTCTGGCCTTGATGCGGCGCTTGAGATCGCGTTCGAAGCCCAGGGTCGATCGCGACGCGGCCAGAGGCTTGACATCGACGAGGCTCTGGCCCTGCGTCAGAAAGTCCCTCACCTGTGCCACGCCTGCGGCGCCCGGTCCCAGGACCAGCACGACGGCGTTGCGCCGGCTTCTTCGGTTCGCGTGTCCGGCGATTCGGCGCTCCTGCCAGAGCGTCAGCGGGCGGCTGAGCGGTCCCCTGTCGCCGTGACGCCGTCGGATCTCGTGGGGACCGAGATCGGGTTCGGCGGCTCTCCCCTCCAGGGCCTCGAGCTTTCGGACGATCTCCTCCTGGTCACCCAGAAGGGCCAACACGTTCGGGGTCCGCAGGGTGTAGCGGTCTCTCCGCTTGCGGTCGCTGAGTCGCCGCAGTACACCGAGTTCCACCAGTTCCTCCAGGAGCGCCAGAAATCTGCCACGGTCGACATCCTTGAAGCCGGCCGGCCACCATTGGCCTACGTCGCCGGAAATGCGCTCGTCGTCCGCGCCGTCGTGCAGCACGCGCGAGTCGTCGCGGCACATCCAGGCGGTAGCGTAGGCGATCGCCTCATACCGCGAATCGAGTTGCAGCGTCCACTCGAAGCGTTGCCGGATCAGCTCCTGCAGGTCGCGACTGAGGTGAACTCCTTCCACGACATCGCGATGAATGTTCGGTAGCTGAGCCGCCGTCCGAGGGACCGCCGTCCTCGACAGCTCGTTGACGAGTGAGGCGCCGTAGATCTGGAGGAGACTCGGGTAGTAGTTCGCTCGTGCCAGTACGCCGAGGACCAGGCGCGGCGGGTCGAAGAGATAGCCGCATGCCTGAAGCGGCAGACGGAGAAGCAGCTCCGCCTGCCGGCGATCCTCCGGCCCGATGAACGGGCCGATGCAGATCGGTTCGCCCAGGTGGGCCAGCGGGTGGTTCGACTGGGTCGTCGTCCGCACGACGTTGTGGAGGCCGGCGAAGACCACCTTGATCGATCGGCTCCGATCCATGAGGGACTTGAGTCGCGAGGACTCGGCGAAGGTCTCGCGACTGCTGTTCAGCGCGTCCCGACGCAGGAATCCGTCCGCCTCGTCGAACATCAGGAGCAACGTATGCCCGGTGTCCCTGTTGAAGCGCTCGTGCAGCGCATCCATGAATACCTCGATGCTCCGCGACGAGAGACTCGGTCGCTTGACTCCATCATCGATGGCGTGAAGCTCCCTCAGAGCCGCCCAGATCGCGCCCCAGATGTCCGCTGTGTCCGCGTCGCCGATCCCGGCTGCCTTCAGGTCGATCACGGCGGCGAAGCGGCCCTGAGCCGGCGCCGAATACACCTCCTCAACTCGATGCAGCAGCGCCGTCTTGCCAAGCTGGCGACCGCCGTACAGGAAGCAGGAGCCCTGGAAGTTCGTGATCTCGCGTTCCTCCCGTTCGCGCCCGAAGAACATCTCGGGCGGTACCGAACCGCCTCGACGCACGAACGGCTGACAGTAGGAGAAGGGCAGGGCAAGAGCGAAGAGGGATGCCAGCCTGGAAGGCGGCTGCGCCGCGAGGAAGAGAAGAAGGATCTCGTCCAGCGTGATGAAGGACAACGATTGCTCGAAACTCTTTCGGAGGAGTTGCTCGCGTGTCGTATCGCTGAGTGGGGCGAGGCAGACGACGATCGGCGCTTGACCGCCGACCTCGCTCTGCAGGCGCTGAAGCACCTGCGCCGCCGTCGGCGGCTCGAAGAACACGAGGAGCCGATAGCGCCCTCCGGCCTGGGAGCCGAAGTGCGGATCGGGGCAGTCGCCGCGGTTCGACAGCGGCGCCGTGATCAGCTCGCCCGATCGGAAGTTCCTCTGGACGGCATCCGGCCACTTCGGCTGCGTCAGGGTTTCGGGCGTGGCGGGTTCGAGATGGAGCCGGGCGTCAAGGAAGCCCAGGCGTGTCAGCAGCCCGATCGCCGCTCTGGCCACCTTCTGCCGGTTCCCCGGCATGGACCGCTTCAGCGTTCGCCAGCTCTCGAGCAGGTCTGCGGCGGACTCGCGGTCGTCATCGTCCAGTCTGTCGAAGCGGAGGTCGCCGTGCCTTCTTCCCTTCCTGGCAGCCTCAACGACCCCGCTCCCGTCGTGGGCGGATCGCCGAAGCGCCTCGCGGTTGATCGCCAGGTAACGGTTCAGAAGCAACGGCTCGGGCTCTTCTGCCATGGCCGGTGCGCGAGTCTCCTCGCCGGAGCGGTGGAGGAGTTCGTTTGCGGCTACCAGGTCGCCGTCATCCATGTGTTGCCAGATTCTCTGGCGTCTGGGGTCGTCCTGGTCAGGGATCAGTTTCGCTGCCTTGCATTGGAGGGCCTTGAGGCTGTCATCGATGGCCTCATTCAGGTCGACCCGGCCCCGTCGGATCTCCCGCTGCTGCTCGAACTGCCGGACGGACCCCTGTTCCAGTTCCTCCTCCACGGCGATGAGGCGCCCGTCCAGGGCCGCTCGACGGTCCGGTTCGATCTGGCCCTGGCGGAAAGCCTGCTCAAGTGCGGCGCGCGAATCGGCCGCCTGGTCGCGGAGCGCATGGAGGCTGTCCTCCCTGCTGGATTCGAGGTGGTCTCGCCACCGCTCCGCCTCGGCGTCGTCAATCTGTTCGCCCGCATCTGCCCAGCGCTCAGCCCAGTTCAGAACCCTCCTTGCAGACTCGAAGTCTCCTGAGCCGAGGTGGCGCTCGAAGGCGGTTCCAAGGTCGGTTGGGCGGGACGACGTGAGAGCCTCCAACAAGCTGGCGGGTTCGCCTTCTCCCTCGCCGTCCTCGGTGATGCGGACGTCCGGCAACCGGAAGAGCCCCGTCGCCTTGAGCATCTCGGCCGGCGGCTCGGTCAGGAACTCCTCTTCGTGGCTGGGGTCAACCAGGTCCTGGACGCGTGCCGCCGCCTGTTGCGCTGTTCGGGCCGCCGCTCGCACGAGGAGCGGCTGTTCCGGGAACGTGCCGACGGGCCGCAGCGCGTCACGGAGTCGAGGCAGTTCATCCCTGAGCAGGGAGACGAACTCGTTGATCACCAGGCGGCGATGGTCCGTCGGGCCGCTCTCCACTGCCAGGTCGAGATACTCGTGGGCGAGTTCGAGCGGGCGCGCCAGGCGCCGCTGAAACCGCTTGAAGGTCTTCGTGGCGACGCTCTGGTTCGCTTTGAGCAGTCCCTTGCCAGTCCGCTCCACGATCTCCCGCAGACCGTCGTGGTCCTCGAGGTCGGCGAGATGCTCCCGGACGCGACTCGGCGCGGCTTCGGCCAGGACCGCCAGCACGAGTTGGCCGAGTTCGCCCCGGTCGCTGAGCAGGGCCTCCCAGATTCGGTTGGCGGGTGTGTAGTAGAGAGGCATCTTTGCACTCTCGTTACGCCAGAGACGCAGTTCCTCCTGCACTTTGGCCAAAGCGTCTTCGCGTTTCGTGTGGCGCTTTGCCCGGCGCAGGGAGGCCCCGGCGTCTACCTGGGCATTCTGGACGGCCCAGCTTCTCTGCGCGGCTCTCTGACAGAAGTCGTACAGCTCGGGAAGGCCCTCGTGGGTGAGGTGCTGGAGCAGGGCGGCGGCTCCCGTGTAGGGGGCGAGAAGTGCCGGCGCCAACGCCGCGGCGAAGCCGATCAGGGCCTCTGCGTTCTCGGTCTCCGGCGAGACCTCCCGTTCGTCGGGCGCGCCTTCCACGGCGCGTTGGATGGCGTCCCGCAGATCAGGCTCAAGCTCGCCGTGTGCCTTCTCCAGATGGACCGAGTAGAGAGCGGCTTCAAGGAGAGCGGCGCGGGGCAGTCCCGCTTCGATTCCTGCTGCTTCGGCGGTTCGGCAGACCTGGTAGGCGTGGGCGAGGCGGGGAGGCTCGTCGACAAGCGCTGCGGCTACGGCCTCACGGACCCGCCGTTCCTGCTCGTTCCATTTCGGCGTCGATTCTTCTTCTTCTTCTTCCTCGCGGGCGCCGACCTCTTCTGGCAGGGTGTCTTCGACATCGAGGTCGGTCGCGGCGCCCGCTCCCGGGCCCGGCGGCTCGACGGGCTTTGCTGCCGGACCTGCGCAAGCTGAGTCCCCGGGTGGCTGCTCGTCACCGGTGGCCGCCGAGGGCGCCGCCGGTCCCGGCTGAGCGGGTTTGGGCCGATCGTTCGAATCGGGTTCGGACTCGGCTCCGGGCAGGTCGTCTGCGCCTGTGCCGCGGACCGTCGCGTCTCGGTCCGCGGGCCTGGCCTCTCGGTTCAGGCCGACCGCGGCAGCCGTGTCGTCAGCTGGTGATTCGACGGCGGCAGGCACGTTCGGTTCAACCGATGCTTCCGTTGCGGGCGTCTTCCCGTTGGCCGCGATTGCCGGAGCAAGCAGTCTCAGCAGAGCGTCCTCGGCCGAACGGTGCCGGTCTCTCGCTGCGGTGGCCTGTTTCCGACACTCGTCCAGACGGTGATCCAGCTGCCGTTGCTCGTCGCGACTCGTGGGTTTCCGGGCGCGGAGTCCCTCCCTTTGCTCCTCAAGCTCGCGATGGCGCGTGTGGTTTTCCACCAGTGCTTCGAAGGCCGTCGGGATGTCGCGCTCCAGGCGATCGAATTCAGCGCCGGCCTGTTCCGGCGCCACATCCGGCAAGCTGTGCCAGTCGTCGCGGAGACGATCGAGATCGTCTCGGATCGCCTCGCTGGCCGCGTGTCGGGCGATGTCGTCGCGCAGGCGGTCGGCGGCAGCCAGCAGGCTGTCGATTGCGGCCTTGTTCTCGATCTCGAGCTTCTTCGAGGCGACTTCAGTGCGGAGTGTCCGGAGGCGGTCCTGGAGACCTGTGGCGAACCCTCCGACGATCGACAGGGCTTCGACTTCGTCGACCGAGTCGAGGAGATCCCCGACCGAGTCGAAGGCTCTCTCGAACATCGACTGGGCTTGGCGGATACCGCGCTCGAGAGCCGGTTCCGGCGCAGTCGCGGTTGCCTTCGCTGCGACCTTCCCGTCTGTTGGTACGGGCGCCGGGTCACCATCGGGATCGGATGTGGTGATGGGCGCGGCGAGCAGGTCCCCGAACTCGGCTTCCAGTTCGGCCGCTTTGCCGACTGCGTCCAGAAGAACGGAACGGTCGTTCGTGAGTGACGCGAGTGAAAACGTCAGCAGGATCGTCATGCGCCGCTCCTCGTCGTCCGCCGCGGACCACGTCTCAAGGCGCGACTCCACCTCGGCCCTCAGGCGATCGAGAATGACCTCGTCCGAGCTCTCCGACCTGAGGAGTTTCCGGTACGGCCCGTCCAGGATGCAGTACTCCAGCGAGGGAGGCGTGTCCCTGGGAGCCTGACCGGTCGTCTTCCTGGCAGCGCCGGGCTTGGCGGCCGGCTGCTCCCTCCAGTGTCTCCAGAGTTCCCGGCGGTTCTTCGCGTTGCCGTAGAAGGCGAGCAGGATGTCTTCGTCAGATGCCTTGTGCAGGTCGCTGTCCAAGCGGCTGCGCACGTATGCGCCCTTCAGGAGCTTCTTCCGAGGGCCGCCGCTCAGGTACAGGGGCCTCTGCAGCTCCTCGAGCCCGCCCAGGCAGCGGGGGAGCCCGTTCCCGAGTTCGCCCTGGTGTGCTTGTTCGGCCATGTATCCTGCGACAGCGGCTGACGTTACACGATCCGGCCCGCGCGGCTGCCTTGGTGGCGCGGGCCGTTGGGCAGGTCGCCGCGCGCAGTGATCGAGGGCGCCTTGATGGGCCTCGCGAACCTCATGCCCGGAATCAGCGGCGGCACGATACGGCTCTCGGTCGGCATCTACCCCCGCTTCATCGCGGCGATGGCGCAGTCGGTCCGGGCGCCGGCAAGCTCGCAGACCGGTACGGGGCTGGGGCCAGACATCGAGCCCGCGACAGGTTTGGCGGCGAGTTCGGCTCGGCTCTCAACTCAGGCAACAGGGGCGACCGAAGATCGCGGCGTGCGGCGCATCCCGCGCCACGTGCGAACCACCCCGGGGTGCGAGTCATCGAGCTCGCGAACGGCACGATGCCGGGCCGAGATGCGGCGCCGTTCGAACGCAGTGTGACTTCTGCCAAGAGCTGCTAGTAGTTGAGCTTTTCGCCTTCGGACTTCGCGATCACGGCCGCGCCGACGGAGTCGGAGGTGATGTTGACCATCGTCCGGAACATGTCGAGCGGGCGGTCGACCGAGAGCATCACGCCGGCGAGGGCGTAGGCCTCGGGCGTGTTCAGTCCGATCGCTTCAAGCACGATGAAGATCATGACCAGACCGGCCGAGGGGATGGCGGCCGCTCCGACCGAGGCGAGCAGAGCCGTGAGGACGACGATCGCCTGGGTCGTGAAGGAGAGGTCGGCGCCCAGGGCCTGGGCGATGAAGAGGGCGCCCGCACACTCGAACAGAGCGGTGCCGTCCATGTTCACGGTGGCGCCCATCGGCAGGACGAAACTGGTTACCTTGTTCGAGGCGCCCACCCGTTCCCGCACACACTTCATCGTCATCGGCAACGTAGCGGACGAAGAGCTTGTCGAGAAGGCCATGGCCATCGCGGACCCCATCGCACGGTAGTGGTCCAGCGGGTTCTTGCGCATGAAGAGGAAGAGGAGTGCCGGCAGGACGACAAGGAAGTGAACGGCCAGGCCGCCGGCGATCGTCAGCATGTACTTGACGATCTGCTGAAGGAGGTCGATGCCCAGGTCGTTCACTGTGCGAGTGAGAAGGGCGAACACGCCCAGCGGCAGCAGGCGGATGACCCACGTCGTGAGCTTCATGATTGCCTGGAATCCTGCTCCGAACCCGTTGCGCAGGAACTCTCCCGATGGTCCCGACATGACCCCGATGGCAGCGCCGATGCAGATGGAGAAGAAGATCAGGCCGAGGATTTCGCCGTCGGCCGCCGCGCCGACCGGATTCAGCGGAATCAGGTCCTCGACGAGCTGTTCGAGGATCGAGTCGGGGGCTTGAGCCCGCTCCGGGTCCATCGGTTCCGCGCCGGCAGGCATCGTGAAGCCGTCGCCGGGCCGTATGATGTTCACCAACGTCAGGCCGACGAGAATCGCCATGAAGCTGCTGAGCGTGTACCAGCCGAGGGTCTTGGCGCCCAGCCGGCCAATCGAGCGGCCGTCGCCGATTCCGGCCACGCCATGCACGATGGACAGGAAGATCAACGGCACGATGACCATGCGCAGCAGACGCATGAAGCCGTCGGCGATCAGGCTGATCCAGCCGATGTCCAGGCCCGTGTTCCTGGTGACGAGGCCGAAGAGCACTCCCGCCACCATGCCGATCAGTACCTGCCAATGAAGAGCGAGTTTCATGGTCAGGCAGGCTAGCACGCGGGCGCCGAGGGCCCGCCGCCGGTTGCGGCGCCGTTCGCGCGTGTTCGTGGTGGCCGTGGCCCTGGTGCTGGCGGGGCTTGTGGCGAGCTGCGGCAGCGTCCGCTACTACTCGCAGGCGGCTTTCGGGGGCGCCGGCGTGCTGGTCAAGCGCCAGTCGATCGACCGTCTCCTGGCGTCGGGACGAACGGAAGTGCTCTCCGCGGCGACCCGGGAGCGGCTGCGGTTGACGCAGCAGATACGCGACTTCGCCAGCAGTGAGCTCGGACTTCCGGACAACCGCAGCTATCGGAGCTTCGCCGATGTCGGGCGGCCCTACGCGGTCTGGAACGTGGTCGCCGCGCCCCGGCTCGGCCTGGAGCCCAGGACCTGGTGCTATCCGTTCGCCGGCTGTGCGGCCTACCGCGGCTATTTCGACGAACGGGCCGCACGGAGGTACGGAGAGCGGCTTGCCAGCCAGGGCTTCGACGTGCGCGTCGGCGGCGTGGCGGCGTACTCGACCCTGGGCTGGTTCGCCGATCCGGTGCTCAGTACCTTCCTCGACTACGCCGACGCGGATCTGGCCGCCCTCATCTTCCACGAACTCGCGCACCAGGTGGTCTACGTCAAGGACGACAGCGCGTTCAACGAGTCGTTTGCGACCGCGGTCGAAGTCGCCGGAGTGCGCCGGTGGCTGCGGTCCTTGGGCCGGAGCGAGGATCTGGGTGCCTTCGAGGAGGGGCGGGAACGGCGACGCGACCTGAACCGGTTTCTGCTGGAGGTGCGAACGGAGTTGGAGGCGCTCTACCGGAGTGAGGGAAGCGACGATTGGAAGCTGGCGCGGAAGGCGGAAGTCTTCCGATCGCTGCCAGCCCGCTACCGGCGCGAGCTCGTTCCTGCATGGCGGGCTGCCGAGAACGGCGCCGCCGGCGGCGAGTCGGACCTGGGCGAGTGGCTGTCGCGGCTCAACAACGCGGACCTCGTCTCGATTGCCACCTACAGCGACCTGGTTCCGGCGTTTCTGGCGCTGCTCGAGGCGTCAGGGCGGAACTTCCCGCTCTTCTACGCCGAGGTCGAGCGGCTGGCGGCGCTGGAGCCGCAGGAGCGGCGGCGGCAGTTGGCTACGGTCCGGGACGATGATTCAGTACCAGTCGATGGCGCCGCGCGCCAGGTCGGGATGGTCGGTGAACACGCCGTTCACGCCGAAGACGAACAGGTGGCTGCGGATCTCCTCGATGACAGTCGTGTAGGGGCTGGGCACCTGGTCGGCCCGGAACGTGTAGGGATGAACCAGCAGGCCGGCTTCCCTGGCCCAGACAACGAGGTCCCGCTGCCGCCGGATCATCGTCTTGGCGGGTCCGATGCCGTCGGCGAAGTCGGCGATGCCGGCGATGCCCTCCGGGCTCAGGAAGCGCTGGTACTGCTCGACCTCCGCCATCAGGAGCACCTGGGGCAGATCTGAGCCCAGCGCTCGCAGGCGCTTGAGACTCTCGGGCTCGAAGCTCTGGACGAAGACCCGTGCGCCGGGCTCCCGGTAGCCGTAGCGATCGAGAACGTCGAGCAGCGCCTCTTCCATCGGCAGGCCCTCCTCGCGGTGCCAGGCCGGCGCCTTCAGTTCCGGGTAGATCCCCACGTTCCTCCCGGAGGACTGGTTCATTCCCTGGACGAGTTCGATCATCTCGGCAAACGTTGGCACCCGGAAGCGGCCGACGCCCTTCGGAAAGCGGCCGTCCAGGCGTTCCGCGGCCTCCAGACGGCCGATTTCCTCGACGGTGAAGTCGGCGGCGTACCACCTGCCGTCTTCGCGCGCCCGATCGGGAAACACCTCCTCGACGTTCGTGGTCGCCTCCAAGTGGATGTCGTGCAGGCAGATGAAGTGGCCGTCGCTGGTCAACACGAGATCCGGCTCGATGTAGTCGGCGCCCATGCCGTGGGCCACCGCATAGGCGGGGATCGTGTGCTCGGGCAGATAGCCTGAGGCGCCGCGGTGGGCGATGACGATCATGCGAACGTCCGGGACCTCCGTTGGTTCTTCTTGGGTCGCCGCCGGGAGGCCAATGGCCGCGAGCAGGATGCCGGCCTGAAACGGGGAGGGGATCATGCCCGCAGGATAGCGGCTCGGCCGGGAAGGCCTCCGCGTATCGCTGGCGGACAAGGAAGACGACCGCGGCTCGAGCGAGCGGCCGTCGGCTCAGTCGGTCAGGGCCTCGACCTCGACCCGGGCATCGTTGAAGCAGGCGCCGGCGCCGATGTCGGTCAGGGTGTCCGGCGCGAGAGCGCAGGCGTTGGTCCCGGACTCCGTGCTCCTGGCCCAGACTCCCTTGGGCAGCAGGACGACGCCGGGCTTGAGGTCCGGATTGAGGCGCATGCGGCAGCGCACCTCGCCGTAGCCGTTGAACACGCGCACGCGCGGCCTGCCGCCGTTCTTCAGACCGTTCTTCAGGCCGCGGGCGGCGGCATCGTCCGGATGCATCTCGAGCGGTACCGGGCCTGAGCGCAACTGACCGAAGGTCGAGCTCACGGTCTGCGGCACTGAGGGCGAGATGAGCGCCAGCGGGTACCGGCGCCCCGAGGCCTCGGGGTGGAAGGCGTAGAGCCCACGCGCCGATTCGGCCTCCAGGGACGGCGGGCAGAGATGCACCCTGCGGTCGGCGGTGTGGGGGAAGACGTCGACAAACTGGATTGGCCGGCGGCCGGTCTCCGGCAGCGCCTGGCCCCCCTCGGCGAGCCGCCGCGCCCGCTCGCCGCCGAGCACCGCCTGCCGCCATTCCGCCTCCGAGCGGGGGTCGCCCTTCCGCAGCAGGTCGAGCCGTTGCGCGAGGTCGCCGAACACGCGCAGGTTGGAACGGGCCTCGCCGACCGGCGGGACCACGGGTTTCGTGTCGTGGAGCACCATCGCGCCATAGCCCATCGCCACGTCGTCGTGCTCCAGGAAGGTCGTGGCCGGCAGCACCAGGTCGGCGTAGCGGGCCGTGTCGGTCGTCACCTGGTCGAAGACGACCGTGAACAGGTCCTCGCGGGCCAGGCCGCGGCGGACGAGTTCCTGGTTGGGCAGGGTGGCGAGCGGATTCGCGTTGTAGACGAACAGGACCTGGACGGGCGGTCCCTGAATCGCGTCCGGGTCGGTCAGCACCCGGCCCACGTGGTTCATGTTCACGATCCGGACGCCCGGCGACGGCTCGCGCCAGCCGACGTTGCGGAAGGCGCCGCTGTTGCTCATCGTGTAGCCGCCGGCGCGGACCTTGAACTTGCCGGCCAGCGCCGGCAGGGCGAGAATCGCCGCCACCGCCGAGCCGCCGTTGCGGTTGCGCTCGACCCCCCAACCGCAGCGGATCACCGCCGGCGAGGATTCGCTGTACCACTCGTGGCAGCGGGCGATGTCGGCCTCCGGAATGCCGGTGGCTTCCGCGGCGCACGCGAAGGTCCAGGGCTCGGCGCGCCGCCTCAGTTCCTCGACTCCGGTCGCGTGTTCAGCCAGAAAGTCGAGGTCGGCGCCGCCGCGCCGGAACAGCTCGCGGTGAAGCGCCAGCGCCAGGCACAGGTCCGTGCCGGGTCGCGGCTGCAGGTGAAGATCGGCCTGCTTCGCCAGCGGCGTGCGCCGCGGGTCGACGACGACGAGCCTGCCGCCGCGAGCCCGGGCGGCGCGCAGGATCGGCACCAGGTGGATGCCGGTGGAGGAGGGGTTGGCGCCCCAGACGATGGCGAGGCTGGCGTGTTCGTAGTCCTCGAGGGCGACGCCGGCCATCTTGCCGTAGAGGCCGAGCGCGGCGGCCGTGCTGGGCGCCGCGCACACGTTGCGGGCAAGAGCCGAAGCCCCGAAGCGACGGAACAGGATGGCGTCCGCCGTGTCCTGGGTCAGCAACCCGTTCGATCCGCCGTAGCTCAGCGGCAGGACGGACTCGCCGCCGAAAGCGGTCCTGGCCTCGGTCATGCGGGAGACGATCAGGTCCAGGGCCTCCTCCCAGGAGATGCGCTCGAACGCGCCATCCCCCTTCGGGCCGGTACGGCGGGCCGGATAGAGCAGCCGATCCTCGCCGTACAGGTGGCGCGAAATGCGTCCGACCTTGGAGCAGATGAAACCGCTCGTCAGCGGGTGTGCGACCTCCGGCGGCGCGGCGCGGACCTTGTCGACCCGGCCGTCCCGGACCTTGACCTCTAGCGAGCAGGAGTCGGGGCAGTCCAGCGTGCATGCGGTGTGATGAAGGGTGGCCTGCACGACCTCGCCTGGCGTCGGTTCCGGCACCGTCATGCGTGGAAGCGTACACCGCCGGCGGGTGCCGGCCCGCCGGGAGCAGGCGGCCCGCGAGGCAGTGCGGACACGCCGCGCCGCCGACCGCGAGACCCGCTGGCGGGTCGGCGTCCGAACCCCTGTCCACAATGTCGGCGCGGGCGCGCACCTGAATCGAACCGCGGCCGGTCTCGTAGGCGCTGCGAATGCCGGCCCGGCCGTGGATGAACGCTCCGGTAGGGAAGTCCGGTCCGGGTCCAAGGCGGCGCAGCGCTTAGCGGGCCGCTCCGGTTGCCGGGTCCGGTGTCCGGGCCGTCGGCAGGCTTCGTCGTCTCCAGGCGTCGGTGCGCCTCGACCGGCGGTACGCCACGCAACCGGGTTACGATTCGCCGTCCTTGGCCGCTCCGGTTCGGCAACCACACGGATTCCACGATGACTCTGCCATTCGATCGACAGCCGTCCGCGCAGCAGACACGAGAAAAGCGCGTCTTCAACTTCTCGCCGGGACCGGCGGTGCTCCCGTTGCCGGTCCTGGAGGAGATACAACGGGATCTGCTCGCGCTGCCCGGGGCCGGCAGTTCCGTGCTGGAGATCAGCCACCGTTCGCCGACGTTCGACGCAATCCTGGCCGAAGCGGAGGTGAACCTGCGCGAACTCCTCGCCGTCCCGGACGACTACCGGGTGCTGTTCCTGCAGGGCGGCGCATCGCTCCAGTTCTCCATGATCCCGATCAACCTGCTGCGGTCCCGGGACCTGCCGGCGAGCTACATCCTGACCGGCTCCTGGGGCAGCAAGGCCGCGGTCGAAGCGCGCCGCGAGGGCAAGGTCCACGTGGCATGGGACGGCAAGGCTGACAACTTCGTGCGGGTTCCCCAGGACGAGGAACTCGACCTGCCTCCGGCCTCGGCCTACGTCCACTACACGTCGAACGAGACGATCCAGGGGGTCCAGTTCCGACGTCCGCCGGCGGTCGGCGACGCGCCGCTCGTCTGCGACGTGTCGTCGGACTTCCTCTCCGGGCCGGTCGATGTGCGCGAGTTCGGCTTGCTCTACGCCTGCGCCCAGAAGAATGCCGGCCCTTCGGGCGTGACCGTGGTCGTCGTCTCGGACCAGGTGCTCGAACGCTGCGGCGACGAGCTCCACTCGATGCTCAGCTATCGCCGCCACGCGGAGAAGGGATCGCGGCTCAACACCCCGAACGTCTTCGGTGTCTATGTCTTCCTCCTGGTGACCCGCTGGCTGAGGGACGATGTCGGCGGCCTGGAAGCGGCCGCCGAGCGGGCGGCGGCGAAGAGCGCGCTGATCTACGACGTGCTGGATCAGGGCGGCGGCGAGTTCTTCGTCGCCCATGCCGAACGCGAGTGCCGTTCGCACATGAACGTGACCTTCCGCCTGCGGCGCCCCGAACTGGAGGAGGCGTTCGTCGCCGGCGCGGCCGAGCGGGATCTCGTCTCGATCAAGGGCCACCGCTCAGTCGGCGGCTTCCGCATCTCCGCCTACAACGCGATGCCCGCCGAAGGCGTCGAGCGCCTGCGGGACTACATGCTGGAGTTCCGCAAGGCGCACTGATCGCTCGAATGGGACCTTGGAAACCGGCAGACCGGTTTCCCACAGCTACCGCAGCCTCGACGACTACTCGCGTCTCGGACGGCCTCGGACAGGGACCAGAATCCACCCGGCAAAGGTACAGGTGCGCCAGCCTGCCGTCCGTGCGCCCGCTGACGGGCGCGCGGACTGGTTCACGTGTGGCGCGGATCGCGCCACACGGGTCCTGGCCGGCATCCGCGCGATGGCGCGAAGCGGCGTTGCCCGTTCCGCTAGCGACGACTCGTCAGCAGCGCTGATCCCACAAGCACCAGCAGCAGCAGGGCGCCTCCGCCCCAGAGCAGGATCGGCGAAGTGCGGCGTTCCTCGTACGTGACCACCTCGTCCCCCCGCTCGTCGAAGAACGAGGAGTAGTCCTCCGCGGCAGCGACCGCCGCCGCCATCGCCGCCTCGTCTTCCGGCTGCCCCAGACCGTCCTCGGCGATGATCCGCTGCACGGTGTGGACGAGGTCCCAGATCTCGTCGGGGCTGTACGCCTCCCGGTAGCCCGGCATCGCCGTGCCGTCCATGCCGAGGTAGAGGCGGCCGTAGATGTCGGCGCTGCTGTTCCCGCCCTTGAAGACGCCGCCGACGATGTTGGTCGGCAGGGTGTGGTTGCCTTCGAAGTCGGCCATCGGAACGTTGCGGAGCCGCCTGCCGTTCGGGCCGTGGCAGGAAGCGCAGGCCTCCAGGTAGATCCGCTCGCCGCGGGCGCGCCGCTCCTCGTCGAAGGGCGGCTCGGGGGGCATGGGGATCGGTGGGCCGGGCGTTGTTTGGCGGGCGAACTCGGCGTCCGCTTCCGCCGAAGTCAGCGTGCCGGCCGCGACCTCGCGGTCGAGCTCCCCCCTGATCGCGTCCAGGCTGAAGCTGCGGACGTAGCGCGCCATCGCCTCGATTTCCGCCTCCGGCGCCTGGCCCCAGGCCGACATCCCTGTGCCCGGCATGCCGCGCCGGATCGTCTCCTCCAGGTCATGGTCCGAGGGGATCGCGTTCTCCGTCGTCGCCAGCTTGAAGCGGCCCGACTGGAAGCTGCGGGGACGCTCGCCGGTCGTGTAGCTGAACTTGCCGAGCCCGTCGCCTTCCTCGCCGTGGCATTCCCGGCAGTAGCGGAGGAAGGCCCGCCGTCCGAGGTCGTCGCGATGAGTGGTCGGGTCGGCCAGGGTCGAGTCCTGAGCGCCGGGGACCATCGCGCCGGTCGCGAGGACGAGTGTGCAGATGAACAACGGAGCGAGCCTCGCAGGGGAGGATCGGAGGGACTGGAATAGACTGGTCTACCGACTTGGTCTACTCATCTGGCCTGAAAGGGGTACCTTATGACGACTGTTGGATCCTACGAAGCGAAGACCCGGCTACCCGAACTTCTGCGTGCCGTGGAACGGGGCGAAGTCGTGACGATCACCCGCCGCGGTGAGCCTGTCGCTCGTATCGTGGGCGTGGATTGCGGCGCCGACGAGTCCACGACGGAGGTCATCGAACGGATCAAGGCAGCGCGGAGCAGGCGTCCTTCCGTCACGACCGAGGAGATCCTCGCCGCCCGGGATGAGGGGCGGCGCTTCTAGTGACTTTCGTCCTGGACGTGTCGGTTACCGCTGCGTGGTGCTTGCCGGACGAGGAATCGGAGACAGCGAACCGCGCCCTTGACCGACTGCGAACCGACGAAGCCCTCGTTCCGACCCTGTGGTGGTTCGAACTACGAAACGCGCTGGTCGTCAACGAACGGCGCGGGCGCCTGACGGAGGCCGAGACAGTCGCCTTCCTGGGAGATCTGGGCCGCTTGCCCATTCGCCCGGACGAGCGGCCGCCGAGTTCCGGCCTCGTCCTGGCATTGGCCCGTAGACATGGCCTGACGGTCTACGACTCCGCCTACCTCGAAGCTGGCGTGCGCCACTCTGCGCCGGTAGCCACCTTGGATCGGATGCTCGCCGCGGCCGCCGAGGCCGAGGGCGTCGGCGTCGTCTGAGAGCGGGAGAAGTTCGCCGGCAAACTTGCCGGCGAATAGTTGGCGGTTCGATCTCGCTTCTGTACGGTCTTTCCATCGTGCAGAAGGAACCACAGCCAGCTTGCCGCGCCGCCGACCTCGAGCGGGCGGGTTTCCGCCTCGGCGCGCGCGGCACGCACACGAGCCGCACGATCATGTTGAGAGACCTCGAAGATCTCTTCGCCTTCGTACCCGCCGCTGCCGGGCCGACCGCGTACGCTGACGCGGTGATTGGAGAGAACGTGCTCGGCAAGCAGACGGCGGTCACGCGGCGAATCAGCTACCAGCGGCTGCGCGAACTCTACGGCCTCGATCCCCGGATTCCCTTGTTTCGCGTGCTTCGACATCTCTGGGACATCGATCGTCCCGGTCGGCCCCGGCTGGCTCTGCTTGCGGCGTTGGCCCGGGATCCCCTGCTGACGGCTACCGTGCCCGTCGTCGTCCCTCTGGAGGTCGGCGGGGAACTGATGCGTTCGACCCTTCTCCGGAATCTCCGCAACGCCGTCGATGACCGGCTGAACGACGCCGTGCTCGACAAGGTGGCCCGGAACACGGCCAGTTCGTGGACCCAGGCGGGCTTCCTTCAAGGCCGGGTGCGCAAGCTGCGATGTCGGGTGGCGCCGACACCCGGCGCCGTGGCTCTGGCTTTGTGGCTCGCGCGGCTGGAGGGCTGCGCGGTGGCTCGGCTGCTCGAGTCTCCGTGGGCGCGCGTTGCCGGCGACGGCGGGTCGCCGGCCCTCCTGGCGCAGGCTCTGCGGGCGGGCCAGCTCGGGCTGATCCGCGCCCGCTCAGGGGCGGGGGTACTCTCGCTTGATCCTTCGATCCTCGACCCGGCGGTCGGGCGGTGAGTGCGAGTTTCGTGAACCACTTCGTCCTGAAGACCCCTGGCGACGTGACCGCGTGGTCCACCGCCGGGATCGCCGCGGATGGCCGTGTCCGGTTCGTCGATCCTGCGGCTGGCAACGTGGCCGCGCGGTCCGCCGCCGGGGTCGCCTGCCGGACGGGCGCCCCGCCGTTCCCGGTGCGCCGCGGACGTTCGCCGCGGGCTGCCAGCGCGTCGGAGGAGGGAATCCGGTGAGCGTGAGCCGAATCGAGGAGCTGGCGCGCCGGTACAAGCGCCGCATCAGCGCGCCGTGGCAACGGACGCTCGCCGGCGCTCAGCGGGTCATTCTCGTCGTGTACCACAAGGAGATGGAGCGGACGCTGCGTGCCAGGGTCGGCGAGTTCGAGCAGGCGACCCGAGCCGCGGCTCACGGCTGGCAGCTGGTCGACTGCACGGCCTGGTTCGCGGAGTGGATGGCTCGCGACGAGTACCGGGACGCCTACTTCGACGATCCGTCCCTGCTCGATCTGAAGCTCGAAAGCGAGTTCCGCGCCGAATCGGCACAGAAGCTGGCCGCGGTCCTGGAGGAAACCGGCGAAAACGATGTGGTCGCCCTGCTCGGCGTCGCCTCGCTATACGGTTTCCTGCGGGTTTCGGACCTCATCCGTGCGGTGGAGCCGGCGGTCCGCGGTCGGCTCGTCGTCTTCTTTCCCGGTACGAGGAACGGGAACAGCTTCCGGCTGCTCGACGCGCGGGACGGCTGGAACTACCTGGCCCAGGCCATCACTCTGCACGACGAACAGGTGAACCTGCCGTGAAGATCCACGAACTCCTCGACCGCGACCCGCGCGGCGCCCGCCTCGGGAACAACGGCCAGGCCCGCCTCGACGTCGAGGGCGGCCGGTCGGAGTCGGTGCTGCGCGAGGAACTCTCCACCTTCGTCTGCGACGGCCGCTTCGGCGACGCGCTGCAGCGCATCCTCGACCGCTACCTGGCGAACCTCGGCGCCGCGCGGCAGGACGCGGCCTGGGTCAGCGGGTTCTTCGGCAGCGGCAAGTCGCACCTGCTCAAGATGGCTGCGCACCTGTGGTGCAACACGGAATTCGCAGACGGCTCGCGGGCGCGCAGCCTGGCCGGGGGCGCTCTCCCCGGCGACGTGCAGGCCGCGCTGCGTGAACTGGACACACAGACGACGCGGGCCGGCCGCCGGCCGGTTGCGGCGGCAGGCACGCTCCTCGGCGGCAACGACTGGGTCCGCCGCACGGTCCTCGAGATCGTTCTGCGCGCCTGCGGCTGGCCGGATCAGTACGCCCAGGCGCAGTTCTGCTTCTGGTTGCGCGAGGAAGGCGCGCTGGATGCCGTGCGGGCGGCGGTGGAAGCCGGCGGCCGGGACTGGCTGCGGGAACTGAACAACCTCTACGTCAGTCCCGTCCTCGCGGGCGCCGTGGTCCAGGCTGTGCCGGGCTTCGCCGGCGACGTGCAGGCCGCCATGCAGGCACTTCGCGCCCAGTTTCCGCCGACCCGGGAGGACATCACGACGGAGCAGTTCGTCGACGCCGCCCGCCGCGCGCTCTCGGACGGGGACGATCTCCCGCACACCGTGCTCGTGCTCGATGAGGTCCAGCAGTACATCGGCGGCAACGAGGACCGGTCCTCGGCGATCACCGAGCTCGCGGAGGCGGTCCAGACCCGCTTCGACAGCCGGGTGATGCTCGTCGGCGCCGGCCAGTCGGCGCTCTCGGCCGATACGCCGCACCTGGCCAAGCTCCGTGACCGGTTCGTCATCCGCGTGGAGTTGACCGATGCCGACGTCGAGGCGGTGACCCGGCGCGTGCTGCTCGCCAAGAAGCAGAGCGCCGTTCCCGAGCTCGAGAAACTCTTCGAGACCCACGCCGGCGAGATCGCCCGCCACCTGCAGGACACGCGCATGGCCCCCCGGCCGGAGGACGCCGCGCACCGGGTGGACGACTACCCGCTGCTGCCCGCGCGCCGCCGCTTCTGGGAGGCGTGCTTCCGCGCTGTCGACGCCGGCGGCGCGCAGAGCCAGCTGCGTTCCCGGTTGCGAATCCTGCATGACTCGCTGGATGCGCTTGCGTCGCGCGACCTGGGCGCTGCGATACCCGCGTCCGACCTGTTCAGCGCCCTCGCGCCCGACATGGTGAGCACCGGGGTTCTCCTCGGCGAACTCGACACCCGGATCAGAAGGCTGGACGACGGCACAAAGCGGGGCCGCCTGCGCCGCGACCTCTGCGGCCTGGCCTTCCTGATCGGCAGACTGCCCCGCGAAGAGGCGGTGGACACCGGGCTGCGGGCCACGCCCGCCACCCTCGCGGACCTCCTGGTGACCGACATCACGCGGGACGCCTCGGCGTTTCGGCATGAGGTGGAAACGGAACTCGCAGCTCTCGCGGACGGCGGCGAGCTGCTCAGGGTCGCAGGGGAATACCGCCTCCAGACCACGGAGGGGGCGGAGTGGGACCGCGCCTACCGGGAGCACATCGGCGCCATGCGCCAGGACGAGGTGGAGATCGCGCGCGTTCGCAACCAGCTCTTCGGCCGCGAGGCAGAGGAGGCGGTCAGGCCTCTGAGACTCACCCAGGGATCGTCGAAGGTGCTGCGCCGGTTGAAGCTGCACGCCGGGGAGGAGGCGCCGGCGCCGGACGCCGAGGCGGTGGTCGTCTGGTGGCGCGACGGCTGGTCGGCCAGGCAGCGGGCGGTCGAGAACGATGCGCGGAGAGCCGGCGTCGAGAGTCCGACGCTGTTTGTCTGGCTGCCGCGTCGCAACGCCGACGACCTGCGCGATCGGATCCTCGCCGTTGCGGCGGCGCGACGGGTGCTTGACCTGAAGGGGAGTCCCGCCTCGCCCGAGGGGAGGGCAGCAAGGGAGGGCATGGAGAGCCGGCTGGAGGACGCCGTCCGCCAACGGACCGAACTTGTCCTTGACGTGCTGCGTGCGGCGACGGTCTACCAGGGCGGCGGCACGGAGGTTTACGGCGACGACCTGCGCCAGCGGATCGAACGGGGCGCCACCGCGTCGCTGGCAAGGCTCTTTCCCGAGTTCGACAAGGCGGATCACAGGTCCTGGGAGGTCGCGCTCCGCCGCGCCCGCCAGGGTTCCGACACGCCGCTTCAGATTGTCGGTTGGGACGGGCAGACGGCCGAGCATCCGGTGGCCCGGGAAGTGTTGGCGAAGACCGTCGCCGGCGCCCGCGGCACCGAGCTCCACCGGACGCTCCGGGCCGCCCCCTTCGGCTGGCCCCAGGACGCGGTGGACGCCGTGGTCGTGGCTCTGCACCGGAGCGGACACCTGCGCGCGACGCGCAACGGCGTGCCCGTGGCCCCCGGCGCGCTGGACCAGGCGGGGATCAAGAGCGCCGAGTTCCGGCCCGAGAAGGTCGTGCTGACCGCGGCTCAGCGGATCGGGCTGCGGGGTCTGTTCCAGGAGGCCGGGCTCAACGTGAAGAGCGGCGAAGAGGCGCCGGCGGCGCCGGCGTTTCTTGAGAGCCTGCGCAAACTGGCGGCCGACTCAGGCGGTGCACCGCCGTTGCCCCCGGCGCCGGACATCGCCTTCCTTGGCGAGCTCTCGCAGCGCGTCGGCCCCGAGCAGTTGGCCGCGATCCACGAGCAGCGCGAGAGCATCGGCGCGGCGATTGCCGCCTGGCGCGCGCTCTCCGAACGGCGCCGGAGCCGCGAGCCTGCCTGGCGGCTGGCAACGGCGTTGCGGCGTCATGCGCAGGGCCTGCCGGGGGCCGAGGCGGTAGAGGAGCAGCTCAGGGCGATCAAGGAGCAGCGTGCGCTTCTCGAAGAGACCGACCGCCTCGCGCCGCTGGCGGGCCGGCTCGCCGGCGCACTGCGCGAGGCGCTCACCGCGCGGCGCAGCGAACTCGGCGCCGCCGTCAGAGCCGCCGTGGCCGAGCTCTCCAGCGATGCGACCTGGCAGCGCCTGGACCCGGACGACCAGGACGGAATCCTCCGGCAATGCCGCCTGCAACCACCGGCCGGGACGCCGATAGCCACCGTCGAGGAGCTTCTCGCCAGCCTTGACGATCGCCCCCTCTCCGCCTGGCAGGCCGAGGTCGACGCCGTCCGCGAGCGAGCGTCCCGGGCACTCGCCGAAGCCGCGCAGCAGCTCCGCGCCGGCGCCGGCGAGCCGGGCGAACGGCCGCCGACCAGCATCACGATCCGCCGCGGCACCCTCGCCAACGAGCCAGCCGTGCGGGAGTGGCTGCAGGAACAGGAGGGGAAGCTGCTGGAGGCGGTGCGCCGGGGACCGGTGGTGCTGCGGTGAGAGAAGCCTCCGTCGTCTCGCGCCGCACTCAACGCCGGCCTCGCCGTCTCCGCGGCCCCGGACATCCTCGACGCGTTCGGCATCGCCGATCACGGCGAGAACGTGGGCGAGCCGGAAGAGTTCTTCCCCGGCCTCGTCCCGTAGGCCGTCATGGCTCGCTGGCGTTGCCGAGCTCCAGTCCCCCGGCGCAGCGCCCTGTGTGGTTTGCTTTGAATACATCTTCGGCGTATCTTGACGATAGAGGTGGGCTTCCGTTACGTTTGGCGCGTGCGACGACGGTTCCCGGGTCGCCTCGGCGGGGAACGCACGCACGACACATGCACCGGGAACTGAAGCCGGGAGGTGACGTGAAATGGGAATGACCACGGAGGAACTCGCGGCCCGCATGCGCGCGGCGAGGAAGGCTGCGGGGCTGACCCAGGAGGCGGTCGCGGACGCCCTGGGGCTCTCCCGGCCCGCCGTATCCCAGATGGAGTCCGGCAGAAGGGCAGTCTCGGGCCTTGAACTGGAACGCCTTGCCCGCTTGTGCGGGCGGGGTCTGGGGGACTTCTTCCGTGACTCCTTCACGACCGAAGGCAACGCGACCGTGGCGCTCTTCCGACGGCATCCGGAGTTCAGCAGCGACTCGGACCTTCGCGAAGCTCTGGGCGAGGCGCTGGCGTTTGGGCGTTCGCTCTCCGACCTCGAGGATCTCCTCCAGATCGACAGGGGAGAAACGGTGGCGGCCTCGTACAGGAGTTCCGGCCTGCAGGGCAAGTGGGTTGCGATTCAGCAGGGCGAGCGAACCGCGGAAGCGGAACGGAGGCGCCTGGGTCTGGGAATCGAACCGCTGCCCGAGATGCTTGATCTGATGGAGAGCCAGGGAGTTCATGCGGTCGCGTTGCGTCTGCCTGAGCAGATCTCCGGCTTGACGGTGGTGGACGCCGCCGCTGGTGTGGTCGTCGCCGTCAACGGACGGCACGGGTTCCACCGGCAGCGCTTCTCCCTGGCCCACGAGTACGCTCATGTCCTGCTGGATTGCGACAGACAGGCTTGCGTGAGCCGTCGGACTCACCAGGACTCGTTGATCGAGGTGCGGGCGAACTCCTTTGCGGCCGCTTTCCTTCTCCCCGCTGCCGGGGTTCAGCGGTTCGTGGAGCACCTCGCCAAGGGGCGTGCAGGCCGGATTCGGCGGCAGGTATCCGATGGTCGGCACGTCCAGACCGCGGAGCGACGTTCGCCGCCCGGCAGCCAGCAGATGCGGCTCCACGATCTGGTGATGCTGGCCCATCGCTTCGGCGTCAGCCGGCCGGCCGCCCTCTACCGCTTGAAGAGCCTCCGCCTGATCACCGAGCGGGAGCGTTCGGCCCTCGCTGAACAGCACGCCACCCACGGCAAGCGAGTTGCCCGTCTGCTCGGCCTCGCGACCCCTAGCGGTCAATCCCGGTGTGTCCCCCGCAAGCGCCTCGTCGCACTCGGCATCGAGGCTCTCCAGCAGGACCTCATTTCCTACGGCAAACTCCGTGAGCTGGCCCGGCAGGTCGATGTGCCTGAGGATGACCTGGAAGAGATCGTCGTCCGTTCAGGCATCGACCTGTGGCCACCGGTCGATGTAGCACCCGTGGACTGGGCGGCTCTTGAAGGAACTGAATCGTGCCGCGAGTAGCGATCGACGCAAGCGTGCTGATCAACTTCCTGGGTGCCGTAATCAATAGGATATGCGAATAGCCATGAAGACATACCACCTGTTCATCAGTCACTCCTGGACCTACGGAAGCCAGTACGCGAGATTGGTCGCGCTGCTGAAGGCGAGGCCCAGGTTCCGATTCAAGGACTACTCCGTGCCGCGCGACGATCCGATCCACAATCCCGGATCCGAGGCAAAGCTGCGCGAGGCCATTCGCAGGCAGATGAGATCGTGCCACGTAGTCGTCGTACTTGCCGGCGTCTACGCCACCCACAGCAAGTGGATCAACGTCGAGATCTCCTTGGCGCAGCAGTACGACAAGCCGATCGTGGCTGTGGCGCCTTGGGCCAGCCGGAGGATCTCGGCGCGCGTCCGCGAGGCGGCGGACGAGATCACCCGTTGGAACGCCGGGAGCGTTGTAGGGGCTATCAGAAAGGTTGCGCCATGACCGAGACACGACAAGAGGAACTGCTTGCCATCTACAAGCTCCATGCGGAACTCGCCGACCGTGCGAGCCAGCGACGCGAGGGCGCGAATCGCCTTTACGTGAGCCTGCTTCTGGGGCTCCTGGTGTTCCTCGCCGCGCTGCTTCGATTCGGCGGAGACGACGAGACGACGCGCCTCATGGCCTGTGCCGCCGGCGTGTTCGGGGCGCTGTTGGCCGGTTCGTGGTATGTCGTCATCCGCTCGTACCGGCAGCTCAACACGGGCAAGTTCCAGGCCCTTCTCGATCTGGAGAAGAAACTGGCCTATCCGTTCTTCGGCCGGGAATGGAAGCTGCTCGGCGAGGGGCGGGACGTGAGCCGCTACTGGAGACTGACCGTAGTCGAGACGACATTGCCGGCTCTCTTCGCGCTGCTCTTCCTGGCTTTGGCCGGCTTCGCCTGCACACTGTAGTGCTGGAAGGGACGAAGGAATAGTCCGTGTTGACCAGCATCCAGAGCACTCCAGTAGCAGCAAGAGGAGCAACTGCTGGAAGCTGCGCCGAAGGGGTCGGTGGTGCGGCGGTGAGGCATCGGGACGATTTTCGGTCATCGGTCGGTCTACTGGCTGTGGACTGGGATTTTGTGCAAGGACACTCGTCAACGTAATGAAAGGTCGGGCCGAGATTCACACTGCAGCGCTTCAGGCGCTATCTCATCCGCTGGTTCTTCGCGGCGCGTGGCTTCGCGTGGACGGTTGGTATCGCAGCGGCAACTTGGCTCCTCAGCCTGAGCTCGCTCGGTGGCGCCTTCATCCTGAAGGTGAGCTGCGCTCGCTTGCCTTGGATCTGCGAAACCGGGAATGGACGCCCGGCGCTTGGCTCCAGGTTCCGTACCCCAAGCGGGGCGCTTGCTTGCGCCACTACACGATGCCCTCCGTGCGCGACCAGGTTGCGTTCATGGCGTTCCTGGTGCTCCTAGGCCCTTGGCTGGATCGCCAACTCGAGAACTTTGCATTCGGCAATCGGTGGTACCGGCCGATTCGATGGGACCGGCGGTGTACGCGCGCTCAGTGGAGGAGAGGATCCTATCCGCTGCTCACGGGCAAGGCATACTTGTCTTACGCCCGATCTCACGGGCTCTACCGTCGCGTGGCTCACTGGACGGTGGCTCGGATGACGAAGGCGCCGTTGCGCGACCGGGACTACGGAGGGCCGCTTCAGCACCCCGACCACTACGGGTCGAAGTGGCTTCCGGAGTGGGCAGCGGAGGACTGGTGGGAAAGTCAAGCCTGCGTTGATCAGCGTGCCTACTGGGCAGCACTGGACCTGCAGCTTGCATACCCCTCTGTTCGACTTGGTCGACTGCGCGAGAGCATTCACCGCATGAAAGGCGCGGTGCCGGGCGACGAGTTGAGTGGCTTTCCCTCGGCCGTTTGTGACTCCTTGGCTTGCCGCGAGATCCTGCAGCTCCTGGGACACTGGCTTGTTCGTGCCCTCGAACAAGTAAGAGTTTCCGGGGACGTCCCGAAGGACGCTTGGCGCCCTTGCTGTGCAGCTCCTCAACTGCCTTCCGAGAACCAGGGCCTTCCCACCGCTCGAAAGCCGCCGCACTGTGCCGCTCCAGCGCCGGTTGGACCTCAACTGCCTCCCGAGAACCAGGGCCTTCCCACCGGGCTTGCGGTATCGGGGCTCTTGATGAACGTCCTCCTTCACTCGGCTGACGGCGAGCTCCTGGCGAAACTGAAGGACCGGCAAGGAGCCAGCCGAAGCGCCATCCTCAGATTCGCGGACGACATGTACCTTCTGTCGAGGTCCGCTAGCGGTCTGGTTGGGCTCATCGACGACGTCTGGAGCGCCTTGGCCGGCGACGTCTCCGCCGTGCTTGCCAGCAAGGTCTCGCCATCCAACCTCTACCTGAATCTCGGGAAGGTCGATCCCCCGGAGTTGAAGGAGTTGGTGAAGGCCTATCTTACCGAGCACGGCTGGAAAGAGTGCAAGATCTGCAAGGAGCTACGACGTCCTTGCAAATCCGGCACATCTGAATCGGCCCCGACGTTTGCCTCTTGGTGGCGTTCCTCACGGGACGGCCGGAGATCATCAGCTGCCGCGCTTCGACGTACGGCCGTGGGGCCAAGGGAAGTAGGTCCGTTCGTCACGACACTTGTGGCTCGACTGAGCGACTTGGGCACAGATACTCTCGCGGAGCGTTTCGGCGACGAAGCTCGCAATCGTCGCGACCGACTTCACGAACTCGCCCGGTTCGATATCGACGACAAGCAGGTTCGCCCTGAAACCCGCCGGACGTTCGCAGTCAATCGACTCGTCAGGGTCTGGTTGCCACCCGATCACGACACTGCGAGCACCGCCCTCTCGGATGTTCGCGAGTCGACCGCCTACGTGCTGCGTGAGACACCGTGGAAGTTCTCGCTTTGGAGGGCTGTCGTACGGGCGGCTGCGTTGCGTCCAACTGGAGCGACTGACGAAGACAGCAGTCTTGCTGTGGAGTGGCTTGTCGACCGGCTCCGGCACATCGCACACGTCGACGTTAACGGCGATCCGAGATCGTGGATGAACACGTGGCCAGAAGATGCGGGTCGGCTACGACATCAGCGAGATCCACTTTGGAAGGAACAGTACCTGTCCTACCACCGGGCGGTTTTCTGGCAATCGCTGGGCGATGTTCTGAGAGAGCTCTGGCACCATCACGGTCGCGTCAAGCGTCCGCCCGTGGGCGATGCCGGCCCTCCGCCGAGTTGGTGGACGCTTCGGGCGATTCCTGCCGGAGATCACACCGCCGTCGCCGCGCTGCTAGGGGCGTTGGACAAGTGGAGCGATGTGCTTTATCCGTCTGATGGGATGTCGGATTGTCTCAAGCGATGGCCTTGGGAGCTAGATCAGCTTGTAGCGGCCGTTCTCGCGTCCGCTGTTCGGCCTGAGGTGGCCGAGGGGTTGCGGCGCGCCGAACGCCCGGGTGGGACGCTCATGGTGCCGCGTTCCCCCTTTGGCGAATCGGCACCGCGAACGATGGACATCCTGGCAGGTGCCGAGCGTGTTCTTCGGTCGCGAGAGCGAGCGAGAGATCTGAAGGAAAGCGGGCTCGCCCACGTCTACTTGGCGGGCCGGAAGAGTAGCTTGGCCCCCCTTCTCTCCCCGGAGAACGAAGGGCCCCGGATTCTGGGAACTCTGAGCGACCCTGACCGCACGATCTCCATCGGAGTCGCTCTTGGCTGTGTGGATGACATTGGTCGGGATCTACTGAAGGAGGCGGCGGTTGTTGACCCTGCGGCGATGGCCCGAAGGGTCCTGCGGGAACCCCTGGCCCTCCAGGAGTACGCTCGTGCTCGGCGTCTGTTTCTTGCGCACGAAGAGGGAACCTCGTAGTGGAACCGACTCTCCATCGACTGCTCTGGGGCCCGACTCCGCACAAGCGCCTGGCCGAGTGGGCACCGAGGCCGTGGGAGGTACCGGCGGTCGGCCTGCCGGTCCGCGTAGCGGCCCTTCTGTACGCCTCGGCATCGCAGTCCGGTCTTCCTCCCGGCTGGAGTCCCGCCGAAGGACCGTTGACATGGCGGCTTGCTGGCCAAGGCGGGAGTACGCCTTTGGACCACGAGAAGGTGATTCCGACGGATGTCATTACCAGGGGCAGACTTTCCCAGTTCGACCTCGACCCGCCGTGCGCGCCGAGCGGAGGCGCTTCGCCAGACGTGGGAGCCACATCCAAGGCATCGAGTGGGCCGACTTCGAAGGGGACGCCATGCTTGCCGCTGGTCGTTCGCCGGACCACGGCGTGGGAAGTTCCACCGCATGAGGCGTACTTTCTCCCCTTTTGCGCTGCGAGAGAAATCACGGGAATTGAGAGCGCCGACTACGCCCTCTACTGCGACGTCCTGCTGTTGATCACGGCAATTGACGGCGGCGAAGCGATTCTCACCGGATTGGCGGAACGAGGGGTCGGCAGTGTGCCGTTCGTGGACCGATGGGCCTGGCGGTCCCGGATCCACCTTCCTGAGCCGGCGTGGGAGGCGATCGATTCGATTCTCCGTTGGTCTGGGAGGCCCGAGAACGCGTTGGCTGATCCCAGAAGACGCCTCAGCGACGCTCTCGAACCTCTCCGCCCGAACGAGCTCACAAGTGACGACTTCGAGCGAGAGCGCGTCGACATCGGCCTGGGCGGCGCTGATTCCACTGAGATTGCCCGGGCCGTGGGCCAGATGGGAGTGGCTAGCGGCAATCTACCGCCAGAACTCCGTTTGGACGAGACTAAGCTTGAAGAGTCGCTCCTTCTTCGGGTGGGCCAAGCGCTTGGGCCGGCAGAGTCACCCGAGGCCGTTCTTTCGGCCTTTCCGGCTGTGGAGTCACGAGCCGGCAACGTTGTCCTTGAGCAGATCGCCAGTGCGTTTCAAGCGCCACATCACGGGAGCTCCGGTCGAACTCCCGACCTTGTGGTCTTTCCTGAACTGGCAGTGCCGGAACCTGAAGCTCGCACCGTTCGCGATTTGGTCGCCAAGACTGGCATTGCCTCGCTCAGCGGACTGTACTGGCGGCAACTCAAGCCCGTGTACGCCCCACGGGGCTCGGCCTGCCCAAGTCGGTCCTGGTTCGTGAACGAGGCTGAGTTTGCGGTACCCGTGGGCCAAGAGGATCCAGGGCCTACGAGCGTCCGTTGGTACCGCGTTCGCAAGCCGCTGCCCGCGCACGTTGAGGCTGGCTTGGCGTCGGCACTGAGTTGTCGCAAGCCTGGACGAAAGGGCGTGGGAACCGGCGCGAGAACTCAGTGGGCAATGCTCAAGGGCCAGCGGTGGTACCGGTTCCTGCATCCAGACTGGGGCGATTTCACGGTCGCTATCTGCGCCGACTTGCTTGATGCTGCCCCTTGGCATTCACTTCGGGGCGAGATCATGCATCTCTTCATGGTCGCCTGCAATCAAGATGTTGGCCTGTTCGACGCCCTGACGTGGGTCAGGTCGTACGAGAATTTTGCGAACGTGGTCACCGTGAATGATGGTCGCTATGGCGGTACGGTGCTCTGGACACCCAAGAGAGGGTCTCATCGTCGGGAGTTGGGTCATGTTCGAGGCAGTGGCCTCTCGGTGATCGCCGACGTGCGAGTTCCCGTGAAGAGTCTCTTCCGGCAGCAGAAGTGCGGCATCGACGAGGCGGTGCAACTCTCGAAGGCGGAGTGGCTCCCCAAGTCGCCAGAGCAGGGTAAGTTCAAAGCACCGCCGCCTGGCTTCGAGCGACGCGCCCTCTCGAGGAGCACGGATGTCGAGGGGACTTGAGAGATGCTGACAATTCGAAGTGTGCAGCTCGACGGCTTCCTGTCGTTCCCGCCTGGCTCGCCTTCTTTCGAGCTTCAGCCGCTCAACATCCTGATCGGTCCCAACGGATCCGGGAAGTCGAACTTCATCGAGGCGTTTGACCTCCTTGCCGCCACCCCGAGCGACTTCGCGGCGGCGGCTCGGGCCGGTGGCGGGGCGGGAGAGTGGCTTTGGAAGGGAGAGGGAGGTTCGGATCGGGCTCGAATCGAGATCGTGCTCGGCGACGGAACGCCTACGGGAAGGCCGATTCGGTATGGGCTGGAGTTCGGTGCGGTCCAGCGGCGGGTGGAGATCCTGGATGAGTTCGTGGAAGAGGTCGAGCCGGCGTCCGGCAGGGAGAAGGACGCCGACGTCTCCTTCTACTATCGGTTCCAGAAGGGCCGTCCCGCGATCAATGCCAGGAAGGAAGGCCCGCCGCGCTTGCTTCAACGGGAGAGCCTGTTGCCGGATCAGTCGGTGCTCGCCCAGCTCAAGGACCCGGACGTCTATCCGGAAGTGACCTGGGTCGGGAGGCGGCTGCCTTCGTTCGCGACGTTCCGCGAGTGGACGTTCGGGCAGGGTGCGCCGCTGCGGAAGCCTCAGCCTGCTGATCTTCCAGACGACCTGCTGCTGCCGGACAACCGGAATCTGGCTCTCGTGCTGAACTACATCGAGCATTCGGGCGGAGAGCGGCTCGAAGCTCGGCTGAAGGAGTTCTTCCCTCGGTTCGAGCGCCTGTCCACCCGCATTGCAGGTGGCGCGGTGCAGTTCTACCTGCACGAGACAGGGTTCGCTTCACCAGTACCGGCCACTCGCCTCTCGGATGGCACCGTACGGTTCATCGCGTTGCTCGTTACCCTGCTTCATCCCTCGCCACCGCCGCTCGTATGCATCGAAGAGCCGGAGCTGGGCCTTCACCCCGACGCCGTGTCCGCGGTGGGGTCCATGCTCCTGGAGGCCTCCGAACGCATGCAGTTGATCGTCACGACGCATTCGGAGGCCCTCGTGTCGGCGATGACCAACGACGTGTCGTCGGTCGTCGTCTGCGAAAGGCCTGACGCCGGCACCGAGCTCAGACGGCTTGATCCCGAAGAACTTGGAAGCTGGCTTGCCACGTATCGGCTCGACGACCTCTGGGCAAAGGGCGTGCTGGGAGCGAACCCGTGAAGGGCGTCAAGTTGTTCGTCGAGGGAGGAGGCGACACCCGCGGAGGAAGCCGGGCCCTGCGAAGGGGATTCCAGGATCTCCTTGGGGACGTTCGGCAACAGGCCAGGGAGAGGCGCATGAGGTGGAACCTGGTGATGTGCGGATCGCGAAGCGAAACGTGCGAGCGCTTTCTCGGAGAGATGTCGTCTTCGTTGGATGAGTTTCCGGTTCTCCTGGTCGATTCCGATGCGGAAGTGAACAAGGCGCCGAAGGCGCACCTGGCTGAAATGACCGGAAGTGCATGGGCATGGGATCAGGCGTTGGAGGAGCAAGTCCACTTGATGGTCCAGACGATGGAGACCTGGTTGGTCGCGGATGTCGAGGCTCTTAGGGCGTACTACGGGAGGCACTTCAAGAGCAACGTGCTGCCGAAGCGGCAGGATCTGGAGAAGCTCCCGAAGGAGAACGTCGGTTCGGCTCTTGCCCGCGCAAGCCGGAGGACCCAGAAAGGCGAGTACCACAAGATCGACCATGCCAGCGAACTCCTGAGCCGCGTGGACCCGGAGAAGGTCAGGAGGCGTTGCCGGCACTGCAAGCGGTTGTTCGACACGTTGACGTCTGTGATCGAGAACGCCTGACGTGGCTCGCGCCCTTGCATCCGAGCTGCGCAAGCAGTTGGAGCAGGCGGTCCGCGCCGCGCGCGCCGCGGGCGAGGCCGGTGCGCGGGCCGCGCTGCGGGCGCTGGCGGTGGACGGGGCGCGGCCTCACGACTCGATGTCGGCGGGTGAGCGCACGCTGCGGCGGCAGCTGCGCGCCCACGGTCGGCAGTTGGGAGATGCGCGGGACCGGCAGAGCGGCGGGCAGGAGATCGGGCGGCTTGCCCACGAGGTCGCCTGCGAGCACTGGCACCGGATGCTGTTCGCGCGGTTCCTGGCGGAGAACGGGCTGCTCGTGGAGCCCGGGTCCGGTGTTTCCGTGTCGCTGGACGAGTGCGCGGAGCTGGCGCGGGAGGGGTTCGGCGCGGACGGCTGGCAGGTTGCCGAGGGGTTCGCGGCCGGGATGCTGCCGGAGATCTTCCGGCCCCAGGACCCGGCGCTGGCGGTGACGCTGGCGCCGGAGACGCGGCAGAAGCTGGAACGACTCGTGGAGGAGCTGCCTGACGCGGTGTTTACGGCGAGCGACGCGCTGGGCTGGACTTACCAGTTCTGGCAGGCGGACCGCAAGGACGAGGTGAATCAATCGGGCGCCAGGATCGGCGCGGACGAACTGCCGGCGGTGACCCAGTTGTTCACCGAGAACTACATGGTGCGGTTCCTGTTCCACAACACGGTCGGCGCCTGGCGGGCCGGCAGGCTGCTGACCGAGCAGCCCGAGCTGGCCGCGGGCGCGGCGAGCGAAGGGGAACTCGCCGCCGCGGTACGCATCGAGCCGCGGGGCGGCCTGGAAGGCTACGACTTCGAGTATCTGCGGTTCGTCCGCGAAGCGCCTTGCTCTGACCGCCGCGAGCCCTCCTCGACCGTTGCTCCGGAAGTTGATGCCCGGGTCGCAGAACCGGTCGCGGACGGCAGCTGCGGCGCCGACGCCGAAACGGCCTCGAGGAGAGAATCCCGCCTCTCGGGAGAGACCGGGGAGAACGTCACGGACGGCGGCGGCGCCGACTCCGGGGCGGCCGGCCCGTGGCGGCCCGCGGCGGGCGCCTTTGACCGCTGGCCCGGCCGGGCGGCCGACCTGCGCGTGCTCGACCCCTGCTGCGGCAGCGGCCACTTCCTTGTCGAGGGCCTCGATCTTCTGGTCCAGCTGCGCATGGAGGAGGAGGGCCTCGGAGTCGAGGACGCCGTGCGGGCCGTGCTGCGGGACAACCTGTTCGGCCTGGAGCTCGACCGGCGCTGCACGCAGATTGCCGCCTTCAACCTGGCGCTCGCGGCGTGGAAGATGGTGGGCCGCCCGGTCGAGCTGCCGCCGCTTCAGGTGGCCTGCTGCGGCATTGCGCCGGTGGCTTCGAAGTCCGAGTGGCTGCAGCTCGCGGCAGGCGAGCAGGCTCTGGAGGGTTCACTCGACCGCCTGCACGACCTGTTCGCGCAGGCACCGGTGCTGGGTTCCCTGATCGACCCGGGCAGTCTCGGGAAGGGCCTGTACCAGGCCGACTACGCGACCGCGGAGGGCGCCCTGAGCCGCGCGGTCGCCCGCGAGGACGCCCGCGAGACGGCGGTCTCCACCTCGCAGGCCAGCGACGGCACTCCGAGCCGCCGGGCATCTGAAGATGGAGAGAGCGCCGTGTCGCGTGACGCGGTCGCCGCCGAGGACGCCGGCTACGAAGTGCGCGAGCGGGCGGTCGCCGCGCAGGGGATCTCGCGCGCGGCCGGGCTGCTGGCCGGGAAGTACCACCTCGTGATCACCAACGTGCCCTACCTGGCGCGCGGCAAGCAGAGTGCGAGCCTGCAGGACTTCGCGATCGGCAGTCATCCCGATGCCAAGGCTGATCTGGCGACCGTCTTCGTGTCCAGGATTCTCAAGTGGCTCAAAGCCAGCGGCGTGCAGGCGGTCGTCGCGCCGCAGCACTGGCAGTTCCTGACCAGCTACAGGAAGCTGCGCGAGCGGCTGCTGGCGGAGCGGACATGTCGATTCGTGGCACGGCTGGGCCCCGGCGCGTTTGAGACGATCAGCGGGCATGTGGTGAACGTGGCCATGGCCGTCCTGTCCGCCGAGAGGCCGAGCGACGACTGGCGCATGGCCGGCATTGACGTCGCCGCACTCTGCCGCGACAAGCCGACCTCGCCGCGGGAGAAAGCGGAGTTGCTGCAGCGTGCAGCGGTGCAGCCCTCCTTTCAGGAGGATCAACTGGCGAACCCGGACGCGCGCGTTCTCCTGCGGCCGCTCCGCGGGGGCGCTCTGCTAGTGGAGTACGCCTATGGCCATCAGGGGATTGCCACCGCCGACTACGCTTGTTTTGGGCGCAAGTTTTGGGAGATGCCCGAGCGGGACTCGAGCTGGGAATTCCAGCAGAGCACGGTTCGCGAAACGACGCAGATGGGAGGACGTGAGCATGTCCTGCACTGGGAAAAGGGTGAAGGCCCCCTTCAACGCAGCGAAAGCGTACGTATACAGGGGGGGGGGGGCGTGGGGTAGAGACGGCATTGCCGTGGCCCAGATGGGGCCGCTTCCGGTAACCCGCTACACCGGCGAGTACTTCGATAACAACGTCGCGGTCCTGACCGTCAACGAAGAGGAGCAGCTTCCGGCGGTGTGGTGCTTCTGCTCGGCGGCTCAGTTTTGTAGAGCGGTACGAGACTTGGACCCGAAACTGAATGTAACCAACGCTACTTTGGTCAAGGTCCCCTTCGACCTGGCTCACTGGCAGGCCGTAGCCGCCGCGAAGTACCCCAACGGACTCCCCGAGCCCTACTCGGACGACCCCACCCAGTGGCTCTTCCACGGCCATCCCTGCGGCTCGGTGATCTGGGACGAGGAATCGAAGTGGACCGCCCACGGCCCGCTGCGCGCGGATGCCTCCGTGCTGCACACCGCCGTCGCGCGGCTGCTCGGCTACCGCTGGCCGGCGGAGCTCGACCCGGAAATGCGGCTGGCGGCGGAATCCCGGCAGTGGGTCCAGCGGTGCCGGGAACTGCACGGGTTCGCCGATGCGGACGGCATCGTCTGCCTGAGGGCCGTGGCCGGGGAGTTGCCGGCGGCCGACCGGTTGCGCACGCTGCTAGCGGCCGCCTATGGCGGGGAATGGTCCGTTGCAAAGGAGCAGGAACTGCTGGCCGCGGCTGCCGAGGGCAAACGGCCGTCCAGATCGCTCGACGAGTGGCTGCGCGACCGTTTCTTCGCGCAGCACTGCATGATCTTTCACAACCGGCCGTTCGCCTGGCATGTCTGGGACGGTCGCACGGACGGCTTCCACGCCCTGGTCAACTGCCATCGTCTCTGCGGCCCGGACGGCGAGGGCCGGCGGACCCTGGAAGCGCTCGCCTACCGCCATCTCGGCGAGTGGATCGACCGTCAGCGAACGGCCCAGTCGGCAGGCGAAGCAGGCGCCGACGCCCGGCTCGCCGCCGCCCAGGACCTCCAGCGCCAGTTGGCGCTCATCCTCGAAGGCGAGCCTCCGTACGACCTCTTCATCCGCTGGCGTGCGCTCCACGAGCAGCCCATCGGCTGGGCGCCGAAGCTGGACGACGGCGTGCGGCTCAACATCCGCCCCTTCATGCGCGCCGAACTCCAGTCCGGCGGCAGGAAGGGCGCCGGGCTCCTCCGGGTCAAGCCGAACATCACCTGGAAGAAGGACCGCGGCAAGGAACCCGCCAGCCTTCGTCCGAGGGAGGACTTCCCCTGGTTCTGGTCCTGCCCCGGACAGGGCTCCGAGGCCGACCGCACGGACTACGTCGCGCCTGGCGAAGCGGCATACGATTTCAACCGCTGGAACGATCTCCACTACACACGGGCGGCAAAGGAAGCAGCGCGAAGGAACTCGCGCCATCAAGAGACAGGCGCCGCTCCGGCGTCGCGCGCACTGGCAGGCGCCGAGGACCAACCGTGACATTCAAACGCAACGAAGCTCCGAACTGGCGCCGGGAGGTGCCGGGTGCTCGCTGGTTCAAGGCGGACCTGCACATCCACACGATCGACGATCACCCCGGAGGCAAGGCGAAGCTCCCGGAGGGGATCGACGGTTCCCCTGGCGACTCGATCGCCCAAGAGGCCTACGCGCGCCGCTTTCTCCAACGGTTGGTGGAAGCTGGCGTTCAGGTTGCCGGGCTCACTCCGCACTCGCCGCGGGCGGGGTCGGGGCCGGACAGCAGTGCTGTCTGGCGGATCGTGGACGAGTGGAACGAGGGTGTCGATGACGACGGTGTGCCCTACCGTGAGAAGGTCTACGCGGTGTTCCCAGGTTTCGAAATCAACGTAAACGACGGCAAGAAGGGTGTTCATCTCCTCGTGCTCTTCGATCCCGAGATTGGGCGCGAGCCCCACCTGAGTCTGTTCGATGCGGTCATGGATGGCGCGCCGCCATGGGTGGGCGGCAGCCTCCAGATGACCAGGAGGAGTGCCGAGGAGATTCTCCAGACCCTGGATGGTCACATCAGCGTGAGTCCCTCGGGCGATCGCGCCCGGTTTCTGCTGCTCGGCGCTCACTTTCTTGATCGCCATAGCGTCCATGGCGAGATGGGTTCCCAGGTTCTGGACACCTTCCCACTCGGCCGGTTGGCCGGGCTCGGTCTTCCTCAGGGCAAGCTGGCCGGGGACTACAGCGAGAAGAAGAACCCCGGCAGATTCTGGCTTCCACGGATGAGACGCCATCGCCAGGCGTTCTTTCGAGGCAGCGACGCCTACACGCTGGAGGACATCGGTCGCCGCTATTCCTGGCTCAAGCTGGCGAGTCCGCGGATACGAGCGCTTCGACAGGCGTTCATGGCAAGCGACAGTCGGCTGCAGGATGGTTTCGAGCGCGCAACCGACGGCGGCCTCGTGCCCCTTGCCGATCCGCCCTCCGCGAGCGCTTCGGGGCCTTGGCTGAGGGGTGTCACGGTAAAGGGGCGCGCCGCCTTCTTCGGTGGGGGCGGCGGCGGAACAGACTTCGCGCTCAGCCCCGACCTGACCTGTGTCATCGGCGGAAGCATGACCGGGAAGAGCACCTTCCTGGACGGACTTCGCCTCTACACCGGCGCCGCTCTTCCTGAGCGCGAAGCCGTCCGTAAGCAGGTCGAAGAGCGAGGCGGGAACTTCCTCGCAGGTTCGGCGGTCGTTGCCTTCGACTGCCCTGGCAGCGATCCAACTGCGCCGACCAGCGACAAGTGGCCGGCCCAGTTCTTTACTCAGAACGAACTGCAGCAGCTTGCCCAGAACCACTCGGCAGTGGAGGATATTCTGGCGAAGCTGGATGGCGCCGAAGCGGCGCAGATCGCCGAGCGCCGGTCGCGGCTGAGCGACCAGGACACCGCTCTTGCCGAGTTGGTCACGTCCCTGAACCGCCTTGACGAGCAGCTCGGGGAAGCGGAGCAGGCGGAAGCCAGGGCGCGAAACGCCCGGGAGGCACTCGAAGCGTTCAGGGAAGCCGGCGTCGAAGAGTTCCACCGGATCTCCCGGGCGCATCAGAACTGGCGAGGAGCAGTCAATGAGGCGAGCGACCTGGTCCGGCAGGTGGACCAGGTCGCTGCTGCGGCGGATTCGTTCGTGTTCCCCGAGTCGAACGAAGAAGGTGAAGGCTCCGGGCCGGAAGGCAGCGGCAGCGTGCCCGAGCCGGCCGCACCCCGCGCAGCGTGGATCGCCTTGGGCGAACAGCTCGAGGCTGTGCAGAGGGAGGCGCGGCGTTGGGCAGAGGAGACGAATCGCTTCACCGAACGGCTGGGCGCCCAGAGGAGCGCGGCGAGGACGCAGGTTGAGCAGTCCCTGGCCGCCCAGGGGCACGGCAGCTCGGGCCTGCAGCAGTTCCAGAAACTCAGTCGCCAGGCGGCACTCCTGCCGAGCTTCGAGAGGCACTCCAGGGAACTCGGATCCGAACGGGACCGGAAGGAACGACGGTTTAACGAACTCACCAAGAAACGCGATGAGTTGCTGACCGAGCAGCGTGACGCCTTCGACCGCGTGATCGCCGGAGTGGCGGCCCGGCAGGGATCCCGCATTCGGGGCCGAAGACAGAACGACGGAGATCGATCCCCTCTCACCGCCTTTCTCGAGTCCTTCAAGCAGCGAGGCATCACGAGGTGGTGGCGGGACCGCAGAGACTCTCGGCCGACCCCAGCCAGTCTGCTTGAGCACCTGAAGAGTGACGATCTGGGCGCCCTCGGCATGAGTCCTGCCGTGCAGAGCACGTTTCGCGAGACGATGACGGTTGCTCGCCAGCGACAACTGGCGGCCCTTCGTTGCCGCGACCTCTACGTTCTCGAGCTCGGCCTCGGGGGCGGCCACTACAGGCCGCTTTCGAGACTGTCCGGCGGTCAGCGGGTCAGCCTTGTCCTCGCGTTGTTCCTGAAGACGAGTGACAACCGGCCACTGGTCATAGATCAACCCGAGGACGAGCTCGACAATCGGTTCCTTTTCGAGACGGTGCTTCCGGCGCTCAAGAAGCTGAAGGGGCACAGGCAGCTGGTCGTGGCGACTCACGACGCGAACATCGTCGTGAATGGCGACGCCGACATGGTGATCCAGCTGGAGGCCACGGCCGACAGGGGCAAGGTCGCCTGCGCCGGGGCAATCGACGATCCCGCGGTGCGCGATGCAATCGTGGAGACGGTCGATGGCGGGCGGGAAGCGTTTCGGCTTCGGCGGCGGAAGTACGGGTTCTGAAGGAGGGCGTTCGATGGAGTGGCTGGATGTCCTGAAACGCATCGAGAGTGGCGAGGATCACGTAACCGAGTTCAAGAGGGGACTCGGCGATCTGGCGGGCATCGGCAAGACGGTCGCCGCCTTTGCGAACGGCGGCGGCGGTCTGCTTGTCCTGGGGGTGGACGACGGGCGCACGATCGTTGGAGTCACGGAGTCATCGGAGGCGGTGCAGGAGAGACTCACCGCCTTCCTTCAGAGCGGCTGCGGCAGGCCGGTCGCGGCACACCTCGGTCGGCACCAGGACAGCCGCAAGTGGGTGCACTGGATTGAAGTGCGCAGGCAACGTCGAGGCTACGAGCCGTTCTCGCACGGTGGCCGCTACTGGATCCGCCGCGGGCGAAGCAGTGTGGCGCCGTCTCCATCGGAGCTTCAGGAATTGATGAACGCCTTTGGCCTGGTTCTCACCGAAGAACAGGTTGTTCACGGCGCCGGAGTCGAGGACATTGACCAGCGGGCCTTTCGGGACTTCATGGAGGCGCAGGGCGCTGAGCTGGTCCGCAATCCCCAGTCGAGCCTGGAGGATGAGCTGCAGGCCGCAAGCGTCGCGGAGGAGTTTGGCGGCGAATTGCTGCCGACTCTCTACGGCTTGATGACCTTTGGGCGGGAGCCGCAGGGCTTCGCTTCAACCGCACGTCTGTACACGGTCTGCGCCGCGTACGACGGAACAGACGTATTCCCCCATGCCGTCAGTGGCGCCGCCATCGAGGGCCGGTTTGTAGATCAGGTTCGGCGCGCACTTGAGTGGTTTGAAGCGCTGGGAAACAGGTACCGCTATGGGGGGATCTTCGAGGATCTGCGGCTGCTACCGGCCGCCGCTCTGCGCGAGGCCCTGGTCAACGCGATGATCCACCGTGACTATTCAATCGCCGGGGCGCAGGTCATGCTGGAGGTCTTTGGCAACCGCGTTGAGGTCACCAGCCCCGGCGGCCTTCCGAATCGGATGACGGTTGAACGGGTTCGAGGTGGCGGGGCGTCGCGGTCCCGCAACGAGATGATGGCCAACGCCATGGTCGTTGCGGGGTTGACGGAACGGCGCGGCCGAGGATGGCTTCTTATGCGGAAGTGCATGCGGGAGTTCAACGGTACTGAACCGGATTTGGTCGAAGGCAACAGATTGTGGCGGACCGACGCGCGCGGCCGCGGGGTCGCGCTCAGCGAAAAAGAAGGACAGTTCACTCGCGTCAGGTTTCGCCTCTATGCAGGATGATGCTGCAACGGAGCGGCCGGTGGATTTCGCCGCGTACGATGGCAACCGCTCGAGCGAGCTTCACTACACGCGCGGCGCCACGGAGGCGGCGCGCGGACTTCGCCATTAGGAGAGTGGCTCATGACGAGGAAACACGCTGGCGCCAGATGGTGGAGCTTCGATTTTCACACCCATACACCGGCCTCGCCGGACTACGGGAAGGGCGAGGGCCAGAAACGGCACCGCGCGATCTCTCCCCGGGACTGGCTCCTCGACTTCATGCGAGCCGGGATCGACTGTGTGGCGGTTACGGATCACAACACGGGAGGCTGGATCGCGGATCTGCAGGCGGCGTATCAGGAGCTTGAGGCGGAGGATCCGGAGAGCTTCCGCCCGTTGGTGATCTTTCCGGGGACCGAAGTCACCGTTGATGGCGGCTATCACCTTTTGGCGATCCTGGATCAAGACAAGAGTCGCGACGACGTCGTCGCTCTTCTGGGCGCTCTGGGCATTCAACCTGCACGGCAGGGAACGCCGGAAGCGATCTCCAGCCTGCCGATCACCCCGGCGGCCGAGAAGATCAACGAGTACGGCGGCCTGGCGATACCGGCCCATGTGGACGGGCGAAGCGGCATCTTCCAGGACGATGGAGATGGCGGGACGGCGCTTGAGGGTCAGAGTCTCAAGGCACTTCTTCGGTGCGGCTACATTCACGCGGTCGAGGTCGCGACGCCCGGCTTCAGCATGCCCGGCCCCTACGATGCGAGTTCCGCGCGGTGGGCGCAGGTCGTGGGTTCGGACTGTCACCACCCGGCCGATGCAGGTCTGGAGCGCGCTCCCGGCTGCCGCTACACCTGGGTCAAGATGGGCGAACCTTCGCTGGAAGGGCTTCGCCTGGCGCTGCTGGACCGGGCTCCGCTCTCGATCCGCAGAAACGACGAAGTTGACGATCCGAATCGTCATGCGCGGCTCTACATCGAGGAACTGGAAATCGTTACCGGTCAGTACACTGGTCGGGAGGCGCCCCTGACTGCCCGTTTCAGTCCCTGGCTGTCCGCACTCATCGGTGGACGGGGCAGCGGCAAGTCAACTCTGATCGAGATGATGCGGCTCGTTCTCCGCCGGCAGGAGGACCTTCCGGAACGGCTCAAGGGCGAGTTGGCGCACTTCAGGAGAGTGCCGGAGTCACGCCGCGATCATGGGGCTCTGACTTCGGAGACCGAGCTCAGGATGAGGTTGAGGAAGGAGGGTGAGACCTTCCGCCTGCGCTGGCGTCAGGACGGCGCCGAGAGTCCAGAGATTGAGCGCTGGGCGGAAGGCGCCTGGCAGCCTAGCCCGGGCGAGGTGGCTGAGCGATTCAGAGTCAGACTCCTGAGCCAGAAGCAGGTGTTCGCGATGGCCGGAGACGAGGGTTCGCTGCTCCGTCTGATCGACGAGTCGCCTCAGGTCGCGAGGCGCGAATGGGAGGGGCGCCAAGCTGAGTCCAGAGAGCGTTTCCTGAGTCTTCGCAGCCGCGCGCGGGTGCTGGCAGCAAAACTGAGCGATCGGCAACGGCTGGAAGGGGAACTCGCAGACACGCAACGCCAGCTGGCCGTCCTCGAAGAGAGTGGACATCGGGAACTGCTCGTTCAGTACCGGCGTCTCGTGAGCCAGCGCCGGGCGTTGGATGATCGCCGCGATGAGTTCGTGGAGGCGGTCGACGCCGCTCGCAGGGTCTCGGAGAGCACGGAGCCGTCTGATCCTCGAGAGGGGCACTTCGCAGCTGGACATCCGGCCGAGGCCGACGGACTGCAGCTGCTGGGCGAGGCTGCTGCCAGGCAGAGGGAACTCAGCTCATGGATTGGATGGCTTGCCGACCTGGCATCCAATCGCCTCACCGCCTGGGAAGAGGCAGTCGGGAATTCGGCATGGTCTGAACTGGAGCAGGAAGTCTCCTCGTCCTACGCAGCGCTTGTGGAACGTTTGAAGGCGGAAGGGCCTTTGGACCCCTCCATGTACGGGGATCTGGTTCATGAGAGGCAGGAGACCGAACGGCAGCTCGCGGACCTGGCCGGTGTCGAGGATGAGTTCCATCGAACCTCACGTGACGCGGAACGGGTACTCAAGGAGGTGGAGAAGCTCCGCAGCGAGCTTTCCGAGAGAAGAAACCGGTTCCTGACCGAGGTGCTGGCCGACGATGATTTCGTGCGGATCGATGTCGTCCCCTACGGCGAGGATCCGCGAGCAGCAGAGGCGGGATTCCGGGCAGGGATCAGTCGGCAGGATGAGCGCCTGCGCAGGGACATCCTTGCCGAGGAAGGTGCGGCGGACCAGAGCGCGCAGTGGATTGCGGGGGGGAAGGCGTCCGGGATCCTGGCTGACCTCTATCGGGACTTGCCTGAGGACGCTGTCCCACGCCAGGACGCTCTTCTGTCGCGGGTGGCTGAGATCAAGCGGAACGTCGTGTCTGTCCGCGACTCGGGTTACAACGAGAAGTGGAGCAAGTGGTTCACCAATCACGTTCAGGAGCTCTCGCCGGAGCAGGTCGACCGCTTCGAGTTGTGGTGGCCCGACGATCAACTCCGAGTCGAGTACCGTCGAAAGGGCGAGAAGCGTTTCACATCCATCACCCACGGCTCTCCGGGCCAGAAGTCCGCCGCGATGCTGGCGTTCCTCCTGTCCCACGGCGATGAGCCGATCATTCTTGATCAGCCGGAGGACGACCTGGACAATCGCCTGATCTCGGACCTCGTGGTCAAGCAGCTACGGCGAAGCAAGCAAGACCGGCAAGTCATCGTGGCCACGCACAATCCGAACATCGTCGTCAACGGGGATGCGGAGATGATCGTCTCGATGGCGCATCGGGCCGGTGAATGCCGTGTGCTCGAAGAGGGAACCGGATGCCTGCAGGAGGGTGGCGTTCGCTCGGAGATATGCGATGTCATGGAGGGCGGCCAGGAGGCGTTCGAGAGCCGGTATCGCAGACTCCATGGAGGAACCGGCGATGTCTGAAGGCGCTGCGGGGCTGCTGCGGAGGATCCGCCTCTCCGAGGACAGCCACCTGGAGCTGAAGCAGGTGGTTCTCTCGGGCACGAAGATCAAGGGCCCTGGCCGCGGGGCCATTGCGGACGAACTTGCGGCCTTCGCGAACGCCGGAGGCGGCACCCTCGTCCTCGGTGTCGACGACAGGACGAAGGAGATACTGGGCATCCCCCGTGAACGGCTCGACGATGTCGTTCGTCTCGTTGACGAGGTTTGTCGGGACCTCGTCGACCCGCCGCTCGATGTGACGGTGCGGTGCATGGAACTGCCGGACATGGAGGACGTTCCTCGTTGCGTCGTGAGGGTCGAGGCGCCCCGGAGCATCTTCCTGCACAGGAGCCCCGGCGGCTACATGAAGAGGGCCGGCGCCTCAACGAGGCAGATCCCCCAGCACGCTCTCGTTCGGCTGATTCAGGAGCGCAGTCAGGCAGGTTTGTCGAGTTTCGACGAGAGCATTGTCGGGGGTGCCGCTATCGGGAATCTCGACAGCGTTCTGGTCGACCGCTTCAGAACGGAGCTTTCGGTCGACAAACGGGACGTGTTGGCGGAGAAGCTGGGGCTGGCCCGGATGTCCGAGGACGAACGACTTGCGCCAACCGTGGCGGGCATTCTGCTGGCATCCTCTTCGCCGGAACGCTGGCTTCCGAACGCCTTCATTCAGGCGGTCGCCTATCGCGGCAAGAGCGTCGCAGAGGCGATGTCGGCTGCCAACTACCAGATTGATGCACTGGACTGCTTCGGCCCTCTCGACCGCCAGGTGGCTGACGCCTGCAGGTTCGTGGCAAGGAATCAGCGAATAGCGGCGAGCAAGCGAGTTGGACGGGAGGACCATCCTCAGTACGACATGGTGGCGGTGTTCGAAGCAGTGGTCAACGCCGTGGCGCATCGCGACTACTCGGTCTACCGCTCGGCGACTCGGCTGCAGATGTACTCGGACCGGCTTGAGCTCTTTTCGCCGGGCGCGCCGCCAAACGGGATCACGCTGGACTCGTTGGCCTATCGGCAAGCGTCCAGGAACAACACGGTGGCTGGTTTGCTCGCAAGATGCCGTGTGCCAGAGGGTGTTCCGGGGCTGCGAACTCCGAGAACCACGATCATGGATCGTCGCGGTGAGGGAGTCGGTGTCATCCTGCACAGGAGCGAGGAGTGCTCAGGGCGCCGGCCTGTGTACGAACTCTTCGGCGGAGAGGAACTCCGGCTGACGATCTTCGCTGCAGCAGAGCCTCCCGAGGCCGGGGTTGTCTCGGGATGAGCGGGGACAGCAGCCCTTCTCTCCGCGTGGGTAGCCGCACCGGGCGCGAACCGCAGGAGGTCATGAATCGCCGCAAGCAGATCTGCTGGCAGGTCGGCTACGAACCCCGGATCGAGCCGGACGCGACAATCGACGACCTGGACCTGGAGTTGGTCGGGAGACACCTGCACCGTACGCCGCTCAGAGGGCGAGACCCGGTCGAGGCGCTCGAGCACTACCAGTTGATCGTCCGCGCCGCACGCGGGTGGCGCGTGACCAACGCGGCGCTGCTGCTCTTCGCCTCGGGGCCCGTGTTTCGCTGGCATCCGCGGGCCGGCATCCGAATGTCCAGCGTGTCGGGCCGGCAGCGGCGCCATGGCCCGCGGCGCAACGTGCAGCAACTCTGCGTGGTCCAGCCGCCGCTGGCCGCCGGTCTGCCGGAGGCGATCAAGATCGCCGGCACCCACGTCCGGCGGACGGAGAAGCTGGTGGGGATGAGGTTCGATTGCGTTCCCGAGTACCCCGCCTTCGCCTGGGAGGAAGCGATCGTCAACGCGGTGGCGCATCGGGACTACGAGGTCCGGGGCCGGGAGATCGAGATCTGGTTCTACGACGATCACATGGAGGTCAACAGTCCGGGAGGCCTCCTGCCCGAGGTGACCGAAGAACGGCTGCTGGCGAGGCTGCCGACGCATGTGAGCCGCAACCCGTTGCTCGTCCGAGTGCTGGCGGACGCCGACTTCATGCGGGAGGAGGGCGAGGGCATCCTGCGCATTCACGAGGAGATGGAACAGAGGAGGCTGCCGCCGCCCGAGATCGAGGCCGAGGACTGGCTGTTCACCATTCGCCTGTTCAATCACGAGTCCGACCGGGCGGCGAAGAGCGGCGCCGATGTCATACGGGAGCCGCGGGTCTCGATGGACGTTGGCGGCGGTGCGGAGAACAGCCCGTCCGATACCGGCGCAGGCACTGGTCAAGCCGGCATGCAGGGAGGGGGCGTGCGGTCCGCAGAGACACGCCCGGTGCGCCGGGCGTTGCCGTCGGACATCGACCTCTCGGTGGTGCTCGACTATGCAGAGCGCAGTCAGGGCGTTGTCGCCGGCGGCGAGCGGAGCTTGCCGACGAACGAGGCGCTGCTCCAGATGGGGATTCTGACGAGTGTGGGGGGCGAACTGCGCCCGACCGTCTTCGGGTCGATGGCGTTCGGCCGAGCCCCGCAGTTGCGTTCACGCTGCGCATCGTTCCTGGTGACCTGCTGCGCCTATGCGGGCGAAGATCAGGCCGGCGACGTCATCCTTGCCGGCGAGGCGAGCGGTCGCCTCGGTGACCAGATCCGCCGATGCCTGGGCTGGATCCGCAGTCTCGGGTGGGGCGAACGGTATGAAGGGTTCTACCGGATCGACGAGCCCATCGTCCCGCCTGCCGCACTCCGCGAGGCTCTCGTCAACGCCGTCGCGCACCGCGACTACGGCATCCTGGGTTCGCCGGTGCTGTTGGAGATCTTCTCGGACCGGCTGGTCGTCTCAAGTCCGGGAGGACTCCCCTGCGGCGTGACGCCCGCCACGGTACTTGCCGGCGGTTCCCCTCAGGCCCGCAATCCGCGGATGGTCGAAGCGCTGACCGCTCGAGGGCTGATGGCGGGAAGGGGCGGAGGTTGGCGGCTGATCCGGGAGGCTATGAACGAGTTCAACGGCACGGAACCCGAGTTGGTGAGCGAGGAAAGCCAGTTCACTCGGGTGACTCTCAGAACCCGGGAGGCGTGACGCCTTGAGCAAGCTGCGACAGCCCAGGCGACGACTACCCGGCGGCGGCAATCTGATGCTGCACCTGGACGAGGCCCATGAACGGTTGGTCGAAGACCTGGCTGCGTTCTTGCGCGGGAAGAGCCGCAGTTGGCGAATCCTCCTCGTTCTGGACGTTGTGGCGCGCCATCGACTCGTGCTCTGGTGCCCCCCGACGAAGCGAGAGGCCGCGCTTCGGGATCTCGATCGTCGGCTTGCGGATGCGGGTGGCGCGCATTGGTCCGGCCACATACTCGAAGGGCAGAAGCCAGACGAAGTCCCTGACGGTCGCTGGCAACACGACGCCTGGAGTCAGGCGCGGCGAGAAGGTGATGGTCCAGCGAATCTTCGCGTGCTGGACCGGCACCTGGCAAAGGCGGGTTGGTTCGATGCGCCGGCCGATCCGCCGTGGCGCCTCGGCAGGCGCCCCAGGAGCGGCGCGTCAATCTGTGCGTTCTACTCGTTCAAGGGCGGCGTGGGCCGATCCACGGCCCTGGCCGCTGCGGCGCTGCATCTGGCGGCGGGAGGCGACCGGGTGGCGGTACTGGATGCGGATCTCGATTCGCCTGGTGTGGGATCCTTGCTGCACGGCCACGACGGCGCCGTTGCCGACGTCGGTCTCGTGGACTACCTCCTGGAGGCGCCTCTGATCGGAGAGGCTGGAGCCTGTCCCCTTGCTGACTACTACCACCGTTGCCCTCCAGACCTTCACGGCGGTCGAGGCGAGATTCTCGTCTTCCCGGCAGGACGGCTGAACCGTCGTTACATCGAGAAGCTCGCCCGCCTGGACTACGGCGGGAACGGTGCTGGACGCCCGCGGCATCCATTCGTCGACCTCCTGGAGCAGATACGGGAAGAACTGGATCCGCAGTGGATCCTGGTCGATGCGCGTGCCGGTCTGGGCGAAGTGTCAGGCTTCCTGACCGGAGGCGTGTGCCATCTCCATGTCCTGCTCGGGACCTTGGCGGAGGCCAGTTGGCGCGGTCTGGAACTGGTGCTCGCTCGCCTCGGCGGGCAGCGTCTCCGTTCGCAGGGCTCGCAGTGCGAGTGCTTCATCGCCGCCGCGATGATCCCGCGCCTTCAGGAGGAACGGTACGAGCGCTCGGTCGCGGCCTTCACGGATCGGGCAAGCGACGTGTTCAGCGCCTCCTGCTATGCAGAACCGGGCGAGCGAGACTCGGCCTGGACGGTGGACGACGTGGCGAACAGCAGTGACGCGCCGCATGTGCCGACGAGCCTTCCCTACGACGCGCGTCTGGCCCTGTTCGCGGATCTGGAGGAGGTCGCTTCCAGCGTGCTGCTCCAGTCGGGGTCTCCCTACGAGAAGCTCGCCGCCCGTATTCGGATGAGCACGGAGCAGCTCAGGGAGGCAGGCCGATGACGACGCGATATCTGACGAAGGCTGCCTGCGCCAGTCTGCGCGCCGACCTTCGCGACCTGGGCTACGGTCAGGCGGAATCCGAGACGCCGACCCTGTTCGGGCGACGCCTGCACCCGGTGCCGCAGCACCTGCGGGCGCTTGATCCGACGGTCGTCCTCGTCGTCGGCGCCAGAGGCACCGGGAAGAGCGAGTTGTTTCGCGCGTTCTTCAGGGAAGACGCCGAAGGTCTGGGGCCGGCCATTCTGGACCGTGTCGCCGACTACGTGCGAATCGCGCCGGGGTTCGAGCGCTCAACCTGGATCAATGGGTTCCCTGCCGGCATCGATTTTCCCGATTCCGATGCCCTGAGGCGAGCGATCGATACGGAGGAGCGTGCGAAAGAACTGTGGCGCCTCATGCTCCTGCGTCGCCTTCGGGACCACCTGGATCCGGAACGGTCGGCCCGCTTCGGGCCAGTGCTCAAGCCGCTTGCCGCGGACCTGGGCGAGGTGTTCCAGGGTGCGAGCGTGCTGACCGCGAATCCGACTGCGGCTCTGGACGAACTGGAGATCCGGCTGGAGCGGGAAGGCCGCCGGCTCTTCGTGGGTTACGACGAGCTCGACACCTTGGGCGGCTTCGACTGGGAGCTCAACTCGCGCCTGGTTCGTGGACTGGTTGCCTTCTGGTCGGACTACAGCCGCAGGTGGCGGCGCGTTCGCGCGAAGGTCTTTCTCCGCTCCGACCTGTTTCGGCGCCACGCCGGGATGGCGACGGCCGACTTCGCCAAACTGGCCGCGAATCGCGTCGAGTTGAATTGGCCGGACGCTGCGATTCTTGGGATGTTGGTGAAGCGCATCGCGAACACCTCGGCTGGCTTGGCGGAGTACTGCCGGAAGGCCAGGATCGAGTTCGACCGGGACGAGCGACTCGGCCTCATTCCTCGGGTCGATAGCCCTGAGCAAGCTCGGCCGCTCCTCGAACGAATGGCCGGTGAGTTCATGGGCGCCAACCGGAAGAAGGGGCTGGTCAGGAACTGGGTGTTCGACCACTTGCGGGACGGGGTCGGTGCGGTCTCTCCGAGGAACTTCGTTCGTCTGTTCGAGCTTGCCGCAGGCAAGGAGTCGGCGAACCAGGAGCTCCGGCCACCGAGATTGCTGCACCCAACGGCCCTGCGCCAGGCCCTGGAGGACGTCTCGGAAGACCATGTAAGGCAGGGCGCGACCAGTGAGTGGCCGTGGCTCGACGGAGTGCGCAGACGTCTCCGCCTGGATCCTCTGGCGCCGTGGACGCGCCGACAGATAATCGAGTTGCTCGGCTCGGACGATGTGGATGGCTGGGCTGCTGCCGGGGCCGAAGACGTGCGGCCGCCGGAGGAAGATCCCGCGGCCCTTCTGGAGTACCTCGTTGAACTCGGCATTCTGCGCCGTCGTGCGGACGACCGACTCGATGTGCCGGACCCTTACCTGTACGGATTGGGCCTGCGCCGAAAGGGCGGCGTGAAGGTCGGCAGACGGTCGAAGCGGGCAAGATCGGTGAACCGTGCCTGATGTCGGGCAGATGGCGGCGGGAACAGGAAGCGGATCGCGCGCCGGGGCCGACACACTTCTCGGGCGGCTGGTCGCCAGCCTCCGGGGCAGGGCGGCGCCGCTCGACGGCCACGCGGCGCCGGCGGCGGTGCTGTGGCCGGATCCGCAGGGGGAGTGGCGTCCGTTGGCCCGCGTGCTGCGGGAGCGGTTGCCGGAGTTCTTCGTGCTCGGCGCGTACGACGGCGCGGCGCGCCGGGGGCCGGCGATCTGGCTGCGAACGGTGGTGGAGGGCGCGCTCGGAAGTTCCGCGGCGGCGGCGGGTACGGCGCCGATCCTCTACCTGCCGGAGGTTTCCCGCCAGCAGCTGCGCGCCGGCGACGAGTGCCCGAACCGCCTGAAGCCCCTGGTGGAACTGCTCTATCGCGGCGCCGTGTGGTGTCACCCGAACGGCCGCGAGTGGACCGTGCGGGCGTTTCTCGCGTCGCCGAGGTCGCTAGGGCTGGACGTTTCCGACGACCGCGAGACGAGGCAGGCGATTCTGCAGGCCCTGCCGGAGGTCGCGGTCACGCCGCTGGCCCGCCTGGAGAAGAGGCGACTGGACGCCGACCGGTTTCGCCGCATGTTGAGTCCCGATCTGCCGCGCGACGTGCTCGGGTGGATGGGAGAGGGCGAGGCGATGGCGAGTCGCCTGGGCTCGGAGCGTTGGAATGCGTTTCGGCAACGCTGCCGCCGGGAACTCGGGTTCGACCCGCAGACGGCCCAGGACGTTGCGGCCGGCGAGCGGCTGGCTGCCGGAGAGGATGAGTGGGCGCGGGTGTGGGAACGCTTCCTGGAGGCGCCGAAGAGCTACGAGTGGGTGGCGGAGGTGCTGATGCGGAGCCGGCCATCGGGCGTCCTCCCTTTCGAGTCGGAGCGCTGGCCGGACCTGAACGACGCGGAGGAGCATTCTCTTCGCGGCGCCTTTGAGGAGATCCCCGGCCTGAACCACGGCGAGGCCTGCCGGCGGGTCGCCGAACTGGAGGAGAGGCACGGCGCCCGGCGCCGCTGGGTCTGGGCGCGTCTCGAGCTTTCGCCGATGGCGATGGTGCTGGCGCCCCTCGCCCGCCTGGCCGGCGAAGCGGGAGCGACCCTGGCGGGCAGTTCGCCGGATGAGATCGCCGCCGGCTATGTCGAGCATGGGTGGGTTGCGGATGCCGCGGCCCGGGAGGCCCTCGCCGCCGCCCGCACCGGGGACCGGGAACTCGTCGCGTCGGTCGTTCGACACCTCCTCCTGCCCTGGCTCGAAGACGGGGCGAACGTCTTCCAGGGCGCGGTGGAGCGCTCGGCACTGCCGGCGCGGGGCGGGCAGCCGCCGGTGGAAGCGGAGGAGGACGTGTGCCTGCTGTTCGTCGACGGACTGCGGTACGAACTCGCTCGCAGGCTGGTCGAGTCGCTGGAGGCGCGGGGACTCGGCACAGGTCTTCGGCATCGTTGGGCGGCGCTGCCCACCCTGACGGCGACGGGCAAGCCGGCGGTGACCCCGGTGGCGGGGGAGATCAAGGGCAGATCGCCGGGTGCCGACTTCGCGCCGGAATTCGAGGCAACCGGCCGGCGTGCCGATGCAGGGACGCTCCGGTCCGCGATCGAGCGGCACGGCTACCAGGTGACCGGCGCCGGCACGCTGGATGCGCCCCTGGGCACGCCGGCGCGCGGCTGGGGGGAATGGGGGAAGATCGACGTGCTGGGTCACGAACTCGACGCCGCGGACTTCTCGCGCAAGCTGGAGGACGAGTTGGAGGGCCTCGCCGACCGGATCGCGCGGCTGCTGGAGGTCGGCTGGAGGGCCGTTCGCGTCGTGACCGACCACGGTTGGCTGCAGATGCCGGGCGGCCTGCCGAAGGTCGACCTGCCGAAGCACCTCACCGAGAGCCGGGGCGCGCGCTGCGCCGCGCTCGCCGGCAACTCGCAGCCCGACGCATTGATCGCGCCGTGGCACTGGAACGGGAACGAGTCGTTCGCGGCCGGGCGCGGGGTCGGGGCGTTTCGCAGGTCGGTGGAGTACGCGCACGGCGGCCTGAGCATCCAGGAGTGTCTGGTTCCCGACCTCACGGTGCACGCGGCCACGCGGCGCGAGGCTTCAGCGCGCGTGCAGAGAATCACCTGGCGGGGATTCCGCTGCTTCGTCGAGGCGGTCGCCGCGGCGGGAGGCGTTTCCTCGGACCTCCGGCTCAAGGAGGATCCGGCCAGGTCCGTGGCCGCCTCGCCGAAGCCGCTCGACGCCGAGGGCGCGTCCAGCCTGCTGCTTGCAGACGACGATCACGAAGACTCGCGGCTCGTTCTCGTCCTTGTCGATGAGGAAGATCGGATCCTCGACCGTCGCGAGACCGCCGTGGGGGAGGACTCGTGAACTCGCTCAATCTCGAAATGGATCATCTCGACCAACTCGCCGCGGAGGCGTTTCCCGGCTACCTGGTCCGCAAGGACCTGGTGCGCCGCTACGCCCGCCAGTACCCGGTGCCGACCTACGTCGTCGAGTTTCTGCTGGGGCGCTACTGCGCGAGCGTCGACGAGAGCGAGATCAGGGAAGGCCTCGTCGTGGTCGAGAAGCAGCTTGAGGGACGCACCGTGCGGCCGAGCGAGCAGGAGGTGTTCAAGTCGCGCGCCCGCGAGCAGGGGTCGGTGAAGCTGATCGACATCGTGCGCGCCCGGCTCGATGCCCGCAATGACCGCTACGCGGCGGAGTTGCCGAGCGTGGGGCTGCGCGACGTCGATGTGGCGGACTCGATCGTCAAGGACAACCAGCGGATGCTGACCGACGGTTTCTACGCCGAGGTCACGCTCGAGTACGACGCCGTCGTCGCAGTCGACGAACGCGGCAATCCGTTCCGCATCGCCCGGCTCAGGCCGATTCAGATGTCGGATCCGCGCGTTCGCGACGTGCTTGCCGGTGGCCGCAGGCACTTCACGACGGATCAGTGGCGGGACTTCCTGATCCGTTCCGTGGGTCTTGAGCCGCAGGCTCTGGACGAGCGGGCGAAGCGCGTGGCGCTGCTGCGGATGGTCCCGTTCGTCGAGCGGAACTACGATCTGGTGGAACTCGGACCGCGCGGCACGGGAAAGAGCCACATCTACCAGCAGGTCTCGCCGTACTCGCATCTGCTTTCGGGCGGCAAGGCGACCGTCGCCAAGATGTTCGTCAACATGGCGAACGGTCAGCGGGGGCTGGTGTGCCAGTACGACGTCGTCTGCTTCGACGAGATCTCGGGCGTCTCCTTCGACCAGAAGGACGGCGTGAACATCATGAAGGGCTACATGGCCTCGGGCGAGTTCAGCCGCGGCAAGGAGAGCATTCGCGCGGACGGCGGCATCGTGATGGTCGGGAACTTCGACGTCGACGTGCAGCAGCAGCAGCGCATCGGCCACCTCCTCAGTCCGTTGCCGAAGCAGATGCGCGACGACACCGCGTTCCACGACCGCATTCACGCCTATGCGCCGGGCTGGGACTTCCCGAAGCTGAACCCGGAGAGCCACCTGACCAACCACTTCGGGCTGGTCACCGACTTCCTCAGTGAGTGCTGGAACCAGCTGCGGCAGTCGAGCCGGCTCAGCGCGCTGCAGAACCGCGTCTTCTGGGGCGGCGCGCTCAGCGGCAGGGACATCGAGGCCGTGAACAAGACGTGTTCCGGCCTGCTGAAGCTGCTGTACCCGGACCCCGGGATGGCAGTCGAAGAGGAAGACCTCGGGTGGATCGCGCGGCTCGCCCTGGAATCGCGGCGGCGGGTGAAGGAACAGCAGAAGCGGTGCCTGAAGAGCGAGTTCCGCAACACCCAGTTCTCGTTCACCCTGGGCATCGATGGCGTGGAGCAGTTCGTTGCCACGCCGGAGCTGCACAGCGACGAGGCCATCGACAGCGATCCGCTGCCACCGGGCCAGGTGTGGGCGATCGGTCCCGGCACGGAAGAGACGGGCGCCGGGCTGTATCGCGTGGAGGTCGCGGCGGGACCCGGAAGCGGCGTCAGGATTCTCAACCATCCGGCGCCGCCGGCGTTTCGCGAGAGCGTCCGCGTAGGCGAGCAGAACCTGTACCGCGCGGCGAAGGAGTTGGCCGGGCATCGCGATCCGCGAGCGCATGAGTACACCGTTCAGCTGCGCCCGTTCGACCCCGAAAGATCGGGAAAGGGACTCGGCATGCCGGTGCTGGCGGCCTGCGTGGGATCGCTCCTCGACCGGGGAACCCGCGGCGGCGCGATCGTCGTCGGCGCCCTGAATCTCGGCGGGAGCGTGGACATCCTGCCCGATCCCGTCGGCATCGCCGAACTGGCGGTCGACAAACGGGCCACGACGCTGCTGATGCCGGTAGGCGCCCGGCGCGCGCTGAATGACCTGCCGGACGACCTCTGGACGAAGGTGAACATCGAGTACTACAGCGACCCGACGGACGGCGTGTTCAAGGCCCTGCTGCCGTGAAGAACCGCGGGCCCCGGGCACCGATCGGGCGCGGTCGGGTTGAGGCCCGTGTGAGAGGGTTGCGTCTTCCATGAAGTACGACGCCGCCAGAGCCCTGAGCCTGCTCAGGGCGGGCACGGGAATCCCCGAGGCGACGTTCCGGCCCGGCCAGGAAGAGGCGATTCGGCACGTCGTGGAGGACCGGCGCCGACTGCTCGTCGTCCAGCGGACGGGTTGGGGCAAGAGCTTCGTCTACTTCATCGCGACGAAGCTGCTGCGCGAGGCCGGGATGGGACCGGCCCTGCTCGTGTCGCCGCTGCTCGCGCTGATGCGGAACCAGATCGCCGCCGCCGAGCGGATGGGCGTTCGGGCGGCAACGATCAACTCGAACAACGCTCGGGACTGGGAGCGGATCGAGCGGGATGTGACTTCCGGGAAGGTGGACATCCTGCTCATCTCGCCCGAGCGGCTCGGCAACCAGCGCTTCATCTATCGCGTCCTGTCGCCGGTGAGCGGGCACATCTCGCTGTTCGTGGTCGACGAAGCGCACTGCATCTCGGACTGGGGGCATGACTTCCGGCCCGACTACCGGCGCATTGGCAGGATCCTGCGCGCGCTGCCGGCCAATCTGCGCCTGCTGGCGACGACGGCGACTGCGAACGACCGGGTCGTGCGGGATCTGGAGAAGGTGCTGGGGCCGGAACTGACGGTCTCGCGCGGCAGTCTGCACCGGCCGTCCCTCGTCCTGCAGACGATCCGCTTGCGTAGTCAGGCCGAACGGCTGGCGTGGCTGGCGGAACAGGTGCCGCGAATGCCCGGCGCCGGCATCGTCTACACGTTGACTGTGCGCGACGCGGAGCGGGTCGCGGACTGGCTTCGCAGTCGCGGCATCGAGGCCGAGGGGTACACGGGACAAACGGGACAGGATCGGCCAGCGCTGGAGCAGGCGCTGCTGGACAACGGGATGAAGGTGATGGTCGCCACAACGGCACTGGGGATGGGTTTCGACAAGCCGGATCTGGGCTTCGTGGTCCATTACCAGACGCCCGGTTCCGTCGTCGCCTACTATCAACAGGTGGGAAGAGCCGGCCGCGCGCTCAAGAGCGCATACGGCGTGCTGCTGAGTGGAGCAGAGGACCTGGACATCACGAATCACTTCATCGAGACGGCTTTTCCGAGCACGAGCCAGGCGCGTGAGATCTTCGATGCACTCGACGAGGCCGAGGAAGGGCTGTCCAGAAACCACCTGCTGGACCGGGTCAACATTCCGGTGGCTCGCCTGAACCAGGCATTGAAGATCCTCTCGCTGGAGTCGCCAGCACCTGTACTCAAGGAGGGGCGGCTATGGCAGTTGACGGCCGCGCGCCTCAGCGACGGGTTCTGGCGACGGGTTGAGCGGTTGACGGACCTCCGCCGTCGGGAACAGGCGGAGATGCAGCGCTACGTCGGCCTGGAGTCGGGTCACATGGACTTCCTGATCCGGGCGCTCGACGGTGAGCCCGTTGAGACCGGCCCGCCTGCTGCGCCTCCGTTGCCGACGAAACCTGACGACGGCACGGTGCGGGAAGCGACCGGGTTTCTCAAGGGGACCTTCGCGGTGATCGCGCATCGCAAGAGGGGTCTCAAGGGGATGATCAAGCCTGAGCACCGCGCGAAAGACGGACGTGCTCTGTGCCATTGGAACGACGCGGGATGGGGGCGGCCCGTCAGGGGCGGCAAGTACGAGACCGGTCGATTCTCCGACGAACTCGTTGAGGCTTGTGTGGCTCTGGTGGGAGACTGGCGGCCGGAACCGACGCCGCGGTGGGTCGCGTGCATTCCGTCATTACGGCATCCGGATCTCGTTCCCGACTTCGCCGAGCGGTTAGCGGCCGCCCTGGGCCTGCCGTTCGTGCCGATCCTGACAAAGACAGAGAACCGGCCCGAACAGAAGACGATGGAGAACAGCCGCCGGCAGGCGGCGAACGTCTGGGGCTCGATCGCTCTGGACGGTGAACCGCCCGCGGGGCCGGTGTTGCTGATCGACGACGTCGTCGACTCCCGCTGGACGTTGACGATCGCGGCGTGGCTGCTGAGGAGAGGCGGCAGCGGCGAGGTCTGGCCGCTGGCGCTGGCTCAGGCGTGAGTGAGGAGTTGAAGCCCGGTTCAACTGAGTTGGCGGAGAGCGGGGAGATGAACGTAGCGCTGTCGCCGAACACAACGGCCATCCTGCTGTTGACGGCGCCGCTTCTCGTGGGGCGCGGGGCGGCGAGGGATCCGACACGGAGGCCGCTGTCGCCGAAACGGGAGTACAACGTGTTGGCGAGGCGCCTGCGCGAGATCCGGCGCGAACCCGCGGACCTGCTCGGCCCGGACGCGGCGGACGTGCTCGACGAGTGCCAGGCGGCTGCCGACTTTCGACTCGATCGTCAGCGGATCGAGTCGTTGCTGGGGCGCGGCGTTCAGTTGGGTCTGGCGGTCGAAAGGTGGCAGGCGCGCGCGATCCGGGTCGTGAGTCGAGCCGATGGCGAGTACCCCGGGCGGCTGAAGGCGCGGCTTCGCGAGAATGCGCCTCCGATTCTCTACTGCTGCGGCGAACTCTCCCTGGCGAATGAGGGCGGTCTCGCGGTCGTCGGACCGCGGGACGTCGGTAAGGACCTGATCGACTACGCCCGGGAGGTCGGTGAACTGGTGGCCGGAGAGGGCTATCCGGTCGTTTCCGGGGCCGCCAGGGGAGTGGACCGGGCGGCGATGGACGGCGCGCTTGCTGCCGGCGGCCCGGCGGTGGGCGTCCTGGCGGGCGGCCTCGCGCGGGCCGCGACGCAGCGGGAGAACCGGGATCTCTTGCTTGACGGGAGACTCGCGCTGATTTCAGCGTACGATCCGGCGGCGCGCTTCCTTGTCGGCCACGCAATGGAACGAAATCACTCAATCTACAGCCTCGCCGATGCGTCGCTGGTCGTCGAGGCTCTGCCGGGCCGGGGCGGTACCTGGGCTGGCGCCGCGGCGCAGCTCAAGCGGCGTTCGGACTCTCCTGTCTACGTGCGGTCGCACTCCGGCCGATCCGAAGGGCTCGCTGCGCTGGAGGCTCTGGGCGCCCTCCCGTGGCCGGATCCGCAGGAGCCCGGAGCGTTGGGTCTGGCACTGAAGAGGCGTGTGGCGGCGACTCCGGCGCCGGGCGCCCAGCGGCCGTTGATTGCGGCGTCCGTGGGGTTGAACACTGGCCCGCAGCGGTGACGTCGGGCGGCTGGTACGAGCAGGCGGGACGTTGAGTCGGAACCGGGTGCGGCGCCGCCGGCGATCGAAGGCGGAAGTGCGCTACGTGCCCGCGCCGGGGAACAACCCGATCCCTGAGCCCCAATCGTTGCCCGCGTTCGAGCCGGACACGACTCCGGAGGAGGTCTTCTGGTACGTGGTCCGGCGCGCGGTCGGTCGACTTCTCGAGGTTCCCATGACCCCTGCCCGGGCCGCGACCGAGCTGAGCATTTCGCTGGCCGACGCAAGGATGTGGTTGGCTCGGCTGGAACGCGAAGGCGTGGTGGTGCGCACCGGGGGCAAGCGGCCGACGTTCACTGCCCGACAGACGAGTCTCTTTGCCGGAACGGCGCCCGACCGGCCGCAGGCGCTGGCCGAAAGTCGGGCTCTGGCGGACGGAATCGACGATGCGTTCCGCTTCCTGACGTTCGAGTTGGCTTACGAACCGGTCGGGCCGACCGAAGTCGCGGCGCAACTCGGCGTCTCGAAACGGTATGCCGGTCGCGGCCTGCGGCGCCTGGTGAAGGAAGGCTCGTTGCAGACCGTGGAACTGCCTGCCCATGGCAGCCCGTGGGAGTAGTGCGCGTCGCACTCGGCTGCGCCGCCGCTACTCTCTCCCGATCCGCTCCAGGTACACGGCTTCCAGCAGGTCGAGCCTGTCCTTGATCACGCCGGGCGTTGCCTTGGGTTCCGGGGCGTCGAGCACCATCCAGGTGTCGCTTTCCGCGTCGTACTCCGGCCATTCCGGGGCGCCGTCGCCGTTCGGGTCGCCGGTGGCGGCGAAGCGGATCCAGTAGCCGGCCATCGCTTCGGCGAGGGCGGCGCCGTCGTCGCCTCGGTAGCCTTCGGCGCCTGGCTCGCCGGGGTCGCCGAAGGCGTAGGCGACCTCGGAACCGTGGGGGGCGCCGGGGAACCTCTCGCGCTGCGCTTCGGGGACGAACTGGAAGTAGTAGGCGCGCCCAGGCGAGGAGACGGTCTTCATCTGCTCCGCGAGGTAGCGGGCGGAGATGACGTAACGCTGGTCGCCGAACGAGGTGGCCGCGGCCACCTGCTCGGCGTCGGTTTCGGCCCGGGCTTCGCCGTCCTCGTCTGCCTGTTCGTCCGCGTCGGTCTCGCCGCCCAGTTCGTCCTCGTCGGTCTCGCCGCCCGTGCGGGGCTGTTCGCCGGCGCCGGTCTGTTCGCCGGCGCCGGTGTCTCCATCCGCGCCGTAGAGCGCCCGGGCCTGCCCTTCGCGCTCGCCGAAGGTGGCGAAGTAGTCGTCGGGCGCCACCCGGAAGGCGGGGAAGATGGTCCCTTCGAAGCTGTTGCCGCCGGTGATGTAGGGCACGTCGTGCTGCTCGCCGCGTGCGAAGACGATGCCGGGTTCGTCGGGAAGCGCGGTTCCGGTGATCGGTACCCAGAAGCCGGCGCCGAGCGTGCTCAATTGCTCGAACGGCAGTGCTCTGAGATCGTCGGCGGAGGGCTCGTCGCCGAAGTCGAAGCCGGCTTCGGCAATCACTGCCGCGCCTTGATCGCGGGCCGACGGCAGGCCCCACCGGGCCTCGCTGATGTGGGGCAGCCGCCAGGTTCCGTAGCCGCTCTGCGAGATCGCGCGGTGGAACAGGCCCGCGGCTGCCGGCGCGCTCATCAGCGTGTTGACGGCCATGCCGCCGGCGGAGACGCCGAAGATCGTCACCCGGTCGGGGTCGCCGCCGAAGGCCTCGGCGTTTCGCTGCACCCACTCCAGGGCGGCGATCATGTCGAGCACGCCGTGGCTGCCCTCGGGCTCGCCGGAGGTTGCCGCCTCCGCGGCCAGAGCGGGGTGGGCGAAGAAGCCGAGCGCCCCCAGGCGGTACTGGATGCTGACCACGACGACGCCGCGCCGCGCGAGACCCGCGCCGCGCCCGGTTGCGGGGGCCTCGCCGAGCCGGCCGTTGCCGGCGCGGAAACCGCCGCCGTGAATCCAGACCATGACCGGGAGCGGCTCGTCGCCGGCGCGGTCGGTCGGCGTCCACAGGTTCAGGTACAGGCAGTCCTCGCTCTGCGGGAGTTGGGCTCTGCCCTGCGGGCAGATCGGGCGGTACTCGTTCGCCGGGAGGGGCTCCTCCCAGGCGCCGGCGGGTTGGGGCAAACGCCAGCGCAGGTCTCCCTGTGGGGGTTCGGCGAAGGGGATGCCGAGGAAGGCGGCGATGTCGTCGCTGCCTTCGGGGGCGAAGCCCTGAACCGGACCCGCGGCGGTCTGGACGAGGAACGGGTCGGGGGCCTCGGCGGCGCAGGCGAGAAAGGCGGGGAGGATGAGGGCGAGTGCGATGGGTGGCGCGTGCTTCATGTGGGCGATCCTAGCCGTCGGCTGGCGCTCGCCGCCAAGCGGCGGAGACCGACGTGAGGACCGTCCCGATCAGGAGTTCCTCGATGCCAACTTGATCGGCGTGGACCCGAGTGCCGCATCCACGTTGCCAAGTCGGTGAAGGATGGCCGGGATGGCCCTCTGCTGGATAGCTTGAAGGGGCTGGCTTGCGCCTGATGCGACGGGCCCGGGTGGCGCGATCCGCGCCACCCGCGACCCGTTCCGTGCGCTCGTCAGTCGGGCGCACGGACGACGCGCCGGCTCACCCTGTGAATCAGTGAGCGTTGCCGCCGGCGGTCGGGGTGACGCCGCCAGCCGCAGGCTGCCGGCGGTGGGACTCGACCGCGATCGTCTGCAGCAGGTCGAGCATCGTCTGCCAGCCGCGCTCGACGTTCTGGACCGAGATCTGCTCGTTGTTGCCGTGGACTCCGCCCTGGTCGGAGCTCGGGATGACGGCGGGCGAGAATCCGTAGGCGACGATCCCGAGATCGCGGAAGAAGTGGCTGTCGGTGAAGCCGGCGGTCACTGCGGGCATGACCGTCGAACCCGGGTAGCGGCGCGCGGTGACGTCCTCGATCGCCCGGTACAGCTCCGTGTCGGTCGGGGAAATCGCCGGCGTGAAGGAGATCAGGACCTCGATGGAGATGGAGGGCTGGTCGAGGGCGGCTCTCAGGTCACGGATGAAGAGGCGCGGGCTCTGATCGGGCAGCAGTCGACAGTCGAGTTCGGCGGTGGCGGCGGGGGCCACGACGTTGATCTTGCTCGACGCCTTGAGCCGGGTGACCGCGCAGGTGTTCCTGGTCAGGGCGTGCAGCATCGGATTCGTCCGGTGCAGGGCGGCGAGCCGTTCCGGCGCCGCGATCAGCCGCTCGGGATCGGCGAGGTCCGCCGCTCCGGCCTCGAGGTCGGCCAGCCTGCGGAAGAAGTCGCCCACCGCAGGCACGATCCGCGGGGCGAAGGGGTTCTGACGCAGGCGCTCCAGCGCTTCGACCAGGTCGGTGACCGCGCTTCGAGTCGTTGGGCTCGAGCCGTGACCGGCGGGGCCCACCGCGTTCAGTCTCAGCCAGAGCGGCACCTTCTGCGTCACCTCGACGCTGAACACTACGCGGTTGCCGAGAACCCGCCCGCTGCCGCCCTCGTTCAGGAGCAGACCGACGCCTTCCAGCAGGTCCGGCCGGTGGCGGACGAGCCAGCCGGCGCCCAGGAGACCGCCGGCCTCCTCGTCTGCCGTGGCGAGGAAGATGACGTCGCGACTCAAGGGCTTGCCGGAACGGGCCAGGGCGAGGAACGCCTCCAGGTGCATGATGCCCAGACCCTTCGTGTCGAGCGCGCCGCGACCGTTCAGGTAGCCGTTCTCGTAGGTCCCGGAGAGTGGATCGTGCTTCCAGAACCGCGGGTCGGCGGGCACGACGTCGATGTGGTGGAGGAGGATGACGCCCGGCGCCGAACCGCCCGGAAGGCGCGCCCAGATGCTGCCGCGGCCGGGCGCCGGCTCGACGGTCTCGTAGGGGATTCCCTCACGCTCGAAGATGTCGGCGAAGAAGGCGACGGCCCGGCTCTCGTTGCCGGGCGGGTTCGTCGTGTCTATCCGCAGGTACTCCTGCAGGCGGGCCGACGCCAGCGGCAGAGCGGGTTCGTCAGCCTGGCCCGCTACGGGCGCACTGGCGAAGCCCATGGCCGCGAGGACTGCCATGGCCAGCGCGATCTTGGCCGGCTTGAGCATGCCTGGTTGTCGGAGTGGGGTGGGAATGCGGATCGCGTTGGTGAAGAGACGGGCAAGCATATGGCAAGTCGAACGGCTCGCTTCGTTTGGCGCACGGAGCCGGGAAACCGCGGTGCGAGAGCGAGCAACCGTAACGCTGCTGCGCCGTAACCACGTTGTTGGCAAGTATGATCGCCGGGCCGCGCACCCATCCAAGGAGAGTCGCATTGAACAGACACCTGTTGAACGGAGCACGGAGAACGTTCACCCCGAACGGCGTTGGCGCCCCGTCGATCGTTCTTGCCGCGCTGCTGCTGGCGGCGCCCGCGGCCCGGGCCCAGCACGGCGTCGGCGCCGGCGACTGGCCGTCCTACGGCGGCGACTACGGCAGCACGAAGTACACCGCGCTCGACCAGATCGACCGGGACAACGTCGCCGACCTGGAGGTGGCCTGGCGCTGGGAGTCTCCCGACAACGCGGAGGCGGCGGAGCGGAACCGGATGCTCCAGCCGGGCGCCTACAAGGTGACGCCGCTGATGAAGGACGGCGTGCTCTACGTGACGACCTCCTATGGCCAGGTGGCCGCGATCGATGGTGAATCCGGCCAGCAGAAGTGGCTCTTCGACACGGAAGACTGGCGCACCAGCCGCCCGACGAACCTCGGCTACAACCACCGCGGCGTCGGCTACTGGACGGACGGCGAACAGGCCCGCATCCTGATGCCGACAAACCAGGCTTGGCTGTGGGCGATCGACGCCCATACCGGCGAGCCGGTTGGCGACTTCGGCACGGAGGGCAAGGTCGATCTGACCAAGGGCCTCGGACGGCCCGTGCAGCGCCGCATCTACTCCGTCATCTCGGCGCCGATGATCATCGGCGACACGGTGGTCGTCGGTTCCTCGATCTTCGACGGCCCGACCCGCAAGGAGATGCCGCCCGGTCACGTACGCGGCTTCGACGTGCGCACGGGCGAGCAGAAGTGGATCTTCCACACGATCCCCCAGGGCGACGAGCCGGGAGTCGAGACCTGGGAGAACGACTCCTGGACCTACAGCGGCAACACGAACGTCTGGACCGTGATGAGCGGCGACCCGGAGCTGGGCTACGTCTACCTGCCGACGGGTACGCCGACGAACGACTGGTACGGCGGCCACCGCCTGGGCGACAACCTCTACGCCGAGAGCCTGGTCTGCCTCGACGCGGCCACGGGCGAGAAGGTCTGGCACTTCCAGTTCGTGCACCACGGCCTGTGGGACTACGACGTGCCGGCGGCGCCGAACCTGGTCGACATCACGGTCGACGGCAAACAGATCAAGGCGGTCGCCCAGATCACGAAGCAGGGCTTCATCTACGTCTTCGATCGCGAAACCGGGGACGAGGTTTGGCCGATCGAGGAGCGGGAGGTGCCGCAGACCGACGTGCCGGGCGAACGCACCTCGCCGACCCAGCCGTTTCCGACGAAGCCCGCGCCCTACGAGCACCAGGGGTTCGAGAGCGACGACATGCTGATTTCGTTCACGCCCGAACTCCACGAGGCGGCGAAGAAGATTCGCGACAAGTGGGTTGCGGGACCGCTGTTCATGCCGCCTTCGCTTCAGGGCACCCTGCTCCTGCCGGGCTGGGGCGGGGGAGCGAACTGGTTCGGCGCCGCGGTCGACCCCGAGACCTCGACGATCTACATTCCGTCCTACACGATGCCGATGGTGGTCAAGCTGGTCGAGCCGGACGGAGCGCGTTCCAACTTCCGTTACGTGCGCGGCATGAGCGGCGTCGAGAGCTTCTTCCTTCCTGGACCCATGGGCCTGCCCCTGACCAGGCCGCCGTATGGCCGGATCACGGCGATCGATCTGAACACCGGCGAGCACGCCTGGATGAAGCCCCTCGGCGACGGCCCGCGGGCTCAGATCGAACGGATAACGGGCGAGGATCCCGGTCCGCTCGGCGGTCCGCCGGCGGCCGGACCGCTGCTGACCAGGACCCTGCTGTTTCAGGCCCAGGGAGGTGTGCCGGGGATGGGCGGCGGCGGCGGCGACGATGCCTCCGTGCTGCGGGCCTTCGACAAGCAGACCGGCGACGTGGTCCACGAAATCGTTCTGGACGCGGCGCCGAACGGGACGCCGATGTCGTACGCCGTCGGCGGGCGCCAGTACATCGCGCTCGCGGTCGGCGGCGAGGGACAGGCCGAGATCATCGCCCTGGCGTTGCCGCAGGACGCCGCGGGGGAGGCGGGCTGATGAAACTGCTCTCCCTGTTGCGGGACACGGCGGTGGCCGCGCCCGCGTTCGCCGAGTTCGAGGCGGGCTCATGAAGTTCCTCTCCCTGCTGCGCGACGGCCGGTCCGCGATCGGTGTGCTGGCGGACGAGCACACCGTGGTCGATCTGAGCGTCGCCGCGCCGGAGCTGCCGCGCGGCATGTGCCGGTTCCTGGCCGCCGGCGAGGAGGCGATGGAGGCGGCGCGGCGCGCGGTCGACTCCGGCGCCGGCCGCGTGGCCCTGGCGGATCAGACGCTGCTGGCCCCCGTGCCGCGGCCGCGGAAGTTCCTGGCAATCGGCCTGAACTACGCCGACCACGCGGCGGAGACCGGGCAGACGCCGCCGTCCTTCCCGACGGTCTTCAACAAGCAGGTCACCTGCATCAACCGGCCGGGAGGCGACATTCACATCCCGCGGGCATCGAGCGCGGTCGACTACGAGGGTGAGTTCGCCTTCGTCATCGGTCGCCGTTGCCGCGCCGTCGCGGCAGCCGATGCCGAGGCCGTGATCGCCGGTTACACGATCGTCAACGACGTGTCCGTCCGCGACTGGCAGCGTCGTTCGCCGACGATGATCCTGGGCAAGGGCTGGGACACCCACGGCCCGATGGGTCCGTACCTCGTGACGGCCGACGAGGTCGACGACCCGAACGCGCTGGGGATCCGCACCTGGGTCAACGGCGAACTGCGACAGGACTCGAACACGAGCGAGCTGGTCTTCGACTGTCCGACGCTGGTCGAGACGATCTCCACGATGTGCACGCTCGAACCCGGCGACGTGGTGACCACCGGCACGCCCGCGGGCGTCGGTCTGGGCTACAAGCCGCCGAAGTTCCTGGTTCCCGGGGATGTCGTGCGGATCGAGATCGACGGTCTGGGCGTGCTGGAGAACCCGGTCGTCGCGGAGCCCTAGCTGCTAGCCGCGGCCGCGGCCGACCGCCATGCGCACTTCGCGATCCTTCGCCCCGGACTTCAGTTCGACCTTGATCGACTGGACCTCCATCGACGTCAGGGGTGCGCTGGTCGAGTAGCCGAGCATGTACTGGTTCCGGAGTTCCTCGCCGATGTGCTCGTAGGCTCGGAGCACCGCGTCCATGCTGCCGACGTAGTAGACGCGCCCACCGCTGGCCCTGGTGATTGCCTCCATGTCGAGCTTCCGGGGGCCGCGGCGCCCGGGGTCCTCGCTCAGGGTCATGCTGATCACATAGATCGGCACGCCGGTGTTGCCGGCGGTCCTGAACGTTCTGCGATAGCCGGCCTGGCTGCCGACGTCGTCGCCGTCCGTCAGGACGACGAGGGCGCGACGGCCCTGGTCGCGGGCGAGATGGACGAGGCTGAACTCGATCGCATCGTAGAGGGCGGTCCGGCCGTCGGCTCGCAGGTCCTTCAGACTGCCGATCAGATCCATCACGTTGGCCGACGTGTCGGAGATCAGCCGGGGGCGGGAATCGAAGTCGACAAGGAAGGCCTGATCGATCCCGGTCAGGGTGTTGCCCAGGAAGCGGGCGGCAGCCCTGCGCACGTCCGGCATCAGGGCGAACATGCTCTCGGAGCTGTCGACCGCGAGTCCCAGGACCAGGGGGACGTCCTCGGCGACCGCGAAGCGCTCGATCGGGATCGGACTGCGACCGCCGAGGAGCACGAAGTCCTCGCGGCTCAGCGTCGTGATCGGCTGGCCCTGTTCGTCGTTGACCACGACGTACACCTCAACCAGGTTGACGATCGTCTCGGCCACGGTTGCGTCGGAAGACAGGAACTCCACGTCTTCGATCATCGAACCGTCGTCGAGGTGGACGGCGATGCGGGCGAAGTCGGCGCCCGGCATGACGGGTCCGGGCAGGACGGTTCGGAAGGGTGGACGGGTGATCGTCGCGGCGAGTCGGTCGTTGCGGTAGAACTCGACCCGGTCGAGCTGCCTGCCCGCGGCCAACTCGACCTGCGCGTCGATGGCGTAGCTTCCGCCGGCTAGTGGTTCGACCGAGGCGATGCCGACCCCGGTGCTCCGTCGCGGCTGATTGATCGGCAGTTCGTCCTCGCCCAGCCGGCGGTCGGCGCGGTCGTAGCCGACGATGCGGATGACATGGGCAACCGCCTCGGGGCCGAGATCGATGCGGGCCGTGAAGGGCTTGCGCCGGTCGTCGAAGACGAGTTCGCCGTCGAGGTAGAACTCGACCCGGCGGACGATCTCGCTCGTCGTGACCGTGCCGAAGGACTTCTTGCCGCGCAGGCCCGAGCGCTCGCCGCGTGGAGGAACCAGGCGCACCAGGTTCCCCGGCGCCGCCCTGGCCTGCTCGCTGGAGCCGCGGCGCCACCCCGCGCGTCGGGCCGCGGCCCGCGCCGCCGCGGGTGCGGCGGCTGCCGCGACTCCGGCCGCGCCGCCTCCGCCGCCTCCCCCCGGAATCAGCAATTCGACATCGCTTCGTTCGTCGAGGGGGTTGGCGGCGAATTCGAGGAACGTGGCGCGCCAGCGGTCGTTGCGCAGGTCCTCAACGATCAGGACCAGTTCGTCGATGGCCGTCGGCAGGTCGAACAGCGTGCGGAACCGCCAGGATCCGCGGTCGAGTCCGGCGCCCGAACCGGTGCGGTGGATCAACAGGGGAGGAGCGTCCAGACCGCGGCCGTAGATCGTGATCCGCAGAGGGTCGCTCGAGGTCGGCGCCTGGTCCCCGACCACGGCGAGTCCGTCGATCGTGACCAGTTCCGCGGGCGCTCCCTCGGCGGTCGACGCGACGCCCTGCGGCAACAGCACGGCGCGCAGGGAGATGTCCTCGTGGCCTGCTGCGCCGTCGTCGTCACTGCCCTGCGTCATCGTCGCAAGCGCCCGGTTCGCGCGCAGGCCGACCAGGTCCGACGGCGCCGCGACCGTGGCCCAGCGACGAGCGGCCGGGACGGGCGGCGGGCCGCCGGAGGGGGACGCGACGCGCACGTCGACCGGGTGCGCCGTACCGTCGCTCGGCCCGGCCGAGGCGTAGCGCACGCGCCACGATTCGCCGAGCTGAAGGGTGGCCGCGGCAACGTCTTCCGAACTGGTCAGCAGTTGGCCGCCGCTGGCCCGGGCGAAGTCCTCCGAGTGCAGCCTGCTTCCGGGCAGGAGGTCCTCGATCTCGGCCGTGGGCGGTGCGGCATGGAGCGGGTAGACCCGCCAGCCCAGAGCCGCCACGGTCCGCGCGAGGCTCCGTTGCCGGCGCCGTTCGCTGACCGCGGCGCGCTGGAAGGCCGGCGCCGGCTCGCCGAGCAGTCCCTCTGCAAAGGCGTCGGCGTTCAGGTCCATCCCGTCGCGGATCAGGAACAGGGCCCTCGGCGGCCCCCCCGCCGTCCACGAGGCAGCCTGAGCCTCTTCTTCTCTTTCCTCTTCGGTTGCATGGCCCGCCACACCGTTCGGACGCCAGGACCTCCCGGACGACGACTCGTGCAGCGCCTCGAGCAGGTTCGCCCGCTGTCGGTCCAGGGTGTCCAGTTCCTGGAGGAAGCCCTCCAGAAAGTCGGCCGCGCGCAGGCCGTCCGCATCGGGATCACCGAAGCCCGCAGCGGCCGCGGCCTTCATTTCCCGGCGCAGCGCGAGGACGCCGCCGGCCTCGTGTGCGCGTTCCGCGACCGCGGCCGCAGCCGCGCGCAGTGCGTCGGCGTCTGCGGTCGGTTCCTGGACGACTTCGGCGATCCGGTCGCTCACGATCATCCGGACGTCGCCCAGAGCCACCAGCCGGTCGGCTGTCGCGCCGATTGCCGTCGCCGCGGCCCCGGCGCCTTCCGGCGTCGAGGCCGCAAGGTCGAAGTAGACGACGAGGCGCCAGCGATCGGTCACCCTGCCCGCGCCGAGCACCGCCCGCCGCTCGCCGTTCTCGAGGATCTCGATCGCTCCGGCGTCCGGGACGGCGCCCGGAACGCTGTCGTCACGCCGCTGGTCTTCGAAGTCGAGCTGCAGCGCCGGCTCGGAGGGAACCTGAAAGATGATCTCGCTCTCCCGGCTGAGCACCTGACCGGCCGCCGGGTCGAGCCCGGGCGACACCGCGAGCGCGGCCAGGAGAAGCAGACGACGCCACCGGCGACGTCCCCGGCGAGAGCTCAGGCGGGACCGGCCATCGCGGTCCCGGACGGGCCCTTCTTCATCCGCACGGGCTGCTTGAACCGGCGGCCCCGGAACGGGATTGCCCAACACGGCGTTCAAGCGGACCGTGCCACGGGCTGATGGCTCAGCCTTGACGACATGGGCAACGCTAGTGGACCTCGCGGCCTTCGATCGTCCTGGCCGTCACGCCGTTGCGCGTGAGCTCCACGTTGACCTGCCGCCAGTTCGGCCCTCCCGGCTCCTCCTTCGGGTAGTAGGTGAGCAGGTAGTGGCTGCGGAGCTCGCGACCGATCAAGTCGAAGATCGGCGCGAGATCCTGGTCGTGACGCACGTAGTAGACCCGGCCGCCACCGGCTTTCGCCATCCGCTCCAGCTTGCTGACGAAGGTGCGGGTGCTGAAGCTGCGGCCATCGGTGCGCGCGGCCTCATCGTTCATCAGCACGAGGTAGACGGGGACGCGGGCCCGTCGGGCCTGTTCCAGGCTCTGTCGGAAAGCGGCTTCGGAGTCCTCGTCGTCGCCGTCGTAGAAGACGACCAGGGCCTTGCGGCCCCGCAGGCCCTCGAGCTGGTCCAGGGCCAGGGAGAGCGCGCCCCAGACTGCGGTGCGACCTCGCGGCCGGAGCGAACCGATACCGCCGCGCACCGCGTTCAGATTGTAGGTGGCGGCGCGGATCAGGCGGGGCTCGGTGCCGAAACCGACCAGGAAGGCACGGTCACGGCGGGCCTCCAGGGAGTCCAGGAACTCGGTGGCGGCTCGTTGGACGTCGGGCATGCGCAGGAACAGGCTGCTCGAGGTGTCGATCGCCAGCCCCAGGGTCAGGGGGAGATCGAAGGCGACGCGGAACGACTCCAATTCCTGGGCGCGGTCGTCCTCGAAGATGGAGAAATCGGCGGCCGACAGGTCGCGCACGGGTTGTCCCGCCCGATCCGTGGCGACGACGTAGAGCTGCACCAGCTCGACACCGATCCGGGCTGAGAGGCCGGGCCGGTTGAGGAAGAGGACGTCCTCCGCGATGCGGCCGTCCTGCAACTGGGCCTCGACGCGCAGGAAGGTCTCCGGATCGCCCACCGGCACCGGCACTTCGCGGCGGAACGGCTCCTCCCGAACCGTTGCCGCCAGCCGGTCCTTGACGAAGAACCGCATCTCGGCGAGGCGGCTGCCGCGCGGCACCTTGACTTCGGCGGCCACGTCGACGGGACCGGCCTGCGGGCCGCCGGTCGGCTCGGTGATGCGCACCCAGAAGGCGTGCGGCGGCTGGTTGACCAGCAGCTCGTGACGGTCGAGTTCACGGTCCTCGGCGTCGAAGGCCACCGCCTCGACACGGCCCAGGCGGTCACCCCGGCCCAGGTCGATGCGCGCCCGGTAGGGCGCCCGGTTGCGGGCGGCGACGCGCCGGCCGTTGTAGTAGAAGACGACCCGCTGCACGCGGTCGGTGAACTCTTCCCGGACTTCGGCGACGAAGGCGACGCGACCGCGCCGGTCGTCCGGATCCTCGGGCTTCAGATCGATCGCGCGCGCGAGAGTGCGGGGCTCGGCCGCCGCCGCCAGGTCCTCCAGGTCGACGAAATCGACCAGGGCATAGCCCCAGCGTCCGGAGACGAGGTCCTCGGCGAGGACGATCGCGGAGTCGGTGCCGGGGGGGAGAGTCAGGGGCCGCTCGAAGAACAGGTGTTCGGCGCCCGACGGAGCAAAGGGCTGGCCGTGACTGGTCACGACGCTGCCGTCCTCGCGGTGGAGGCCGGTGCTGACGCGCCACGAGGCGGCTTCGCCCGCTGGCGCGCCCTCGGGTGGCACGATCGTGCTGGTCAGGCGTCCCACGGTGCGCTCGGACGAGGCGGACTCGATCTCGATCAGGGCGACGACCTCGATGCCGCTGTTGTCGCCGCCCTCGAACTCGCTGTCCAGATCGCCCTCGAAGGCGCGCCGCAGCCGCACCTCGGCCACGACGTTCGGCGAACCCGCGCCCGGAACCACGGTCGGTGCGCGGATCTCCTGATCCTCGTCCCGAGACCGGAGCGCAAGCGGACCGGCGGCCGTCGCGTCGCGGGGAAGTTCGAATCTCGCCTCGAGACGACGGGGAAGGCGGTCGATCCAGTCGGCGATCTCCAGGCCGTTCGAGAGCACCGCGCCGCCCGTGGCCGCGGCAACCGCCTCCCAGTCGGCCGGTTGGACGAAGAGTCCGAGCTCCTCTTCAAGCGTCTGCTGCGTACCGGACCGCGGCCGGTTGAAGCGGAGCGTGAAGCCGACCGTGACGTCGTTCGAACGAAGTTCGGCGCCGTCCTCGCCGCCCTCGGGTGCGAAGGCCACTGCCGCCGCCGTCCAGCCGTAGGCTGCCGCCGCGCGGCCGACAGGCCCGAGGCCCGGCATGGTGGCCGCCTCCACCGCAAGCGAACCGGCGCTTGGCACGAGTCCCAGGTAGTAGCTCAGCGGATCGGTGGCGAGTCCATCGCTGAGCAGGACCAGGTGACGCCGCGCCGCGTGCTCTTCGCTTCCCTGGACGGTGTCGTCGTCGTCGTCGTCTTTGGCGCCGTCCTCGCTGGCGGACAAAGCCCGGGTCTGGCGTGCCGAGCGCCTCATATCCTCGCGGTCGGCGAGAAACGCGACCAGCGTATCGACCTGGTTGCGGCGCATCGCTTCCTCGTCGCGGATGGCGTCGGTGGCCATCTGCTGGAGCCGAGCCTGCAGTCCGGCGGTCCGCTCGGCGGACGCCGCCGATTGGCCGCTCCGCGCACGCGAGATCTCGATCTGGCGTTCACTGGCGAACAGGCGCCGCCTCTCGACCAGGGCGCTTGCGGCGTCCTCGCCCGTGGCCAGCCTGCGCAGTGCGGCTTCGACCAGCTCCGGGTCTCGAGTCGGCGGCAGGATCGTGCGCGGCGCAGGGTCGGCCACGACGATCTCCACGCTTCCCGGGGCCAGTAGCTCGTCGAGCTGTCCGAGCAGCGCATTGGCCAGCTGATGAACGGAACTGGACGTGGTCAGCGCGAGGTCGAGGTAGATCAGGGTCTGCCAGCCCTCGTCGGCTCTCGCGATGCCCGCGACTTCGACCGCGGTTCCATCGACCCGAAGCTCCAGCTGCCCGGAGAGGTCCGTCGCGGACGCGCCCGCCGCCTCGAACGTGACGGTCTGCTGACCCAGGGCCGCACTCGCGCCGCACACCCACAACAGAGCCGCCGCCGGCCATTTCCTGCACCTCGACATCGCTCCGGCGCGCAGGTCCGTGCGCCGTGCGCTGACTCCCCGACGGGTCGCCGGCCATCTTCTGCGTCTCGACATCGTCCCGGCCCATCGTGATGCAAGACGTGCGCCATCTCTCCTTCGACCGCTGGATGGAACTCGACCCGGGAGTACATCGACGGCTGGTCGCCGGCGCTCCACTTCAGGATCATGCAGGGGACGATTCCTGCTCCAAGGCAGCGCGACTTGTGCCACGGCGCGCTAGGCGACGAGCTGGTGGATCGGCGCCGCTCCTTCGACACCGACCAGCTTCTGGTCGAGGCCGGCGTGGAAGTAGGAGAGCGCGTTCGGGTCCAGGCCCAGCTGCTGGAGGATCGTGGCGTGGAGGTTCTTCACGTGGAAACGGTCAACCTCGGCCCGGTTGCCGAGTTCATCCGTCTCGCCGACGCTGACGCCGCCCTTGATCCCGCCGCCGGCCATCCACATCGTGAAGCCGTAGGCGTTGTGGTCGCGTCCGGTGCCCTCCGCGTACTCCGCCGTGGGCTGGCGGCCGAACTCACCGCCCCAGATGACGAGAGTGCTGTCGAGCAGGCCCCGCTGCTTCAGGTCGCGCAGCAGACCGGCGATCGGCCTGTCGGTCGCGCCGGCGTGGTACTCGTGGTTCTTGACCAGATCGCCGTGGGCGTCCCAGTTGTTGTCGTTGTGGTTGCCGCCCGAGTAGACCTGCACGAAGCGCACGCCCCGCTCGACCAGGCGGCGCGCCAGCAGGCAGCGCCTGCCGAAGTCCTTCGTGTGGTCCTGGTCGAGGCCGTAGAGGCCCTGGATCTCCTCCGACTCGCCGGACAGGTCGACCGCCTCTGGCGCGTGCTGCTGCATCCGGTAGGCGAGTTCGTAGCTCGCGATGCGGGCCGCCAGCTCGCTGTTCTCGGACCGTGGCGCGGCGTGCTCCTCGTTGTACTCGCGCAGCCGATCGAGCAGGCGTCGCTGCGCCTGGCGCGACATGCCCGGCGGCGGATCGAGGGCCAGGATCGGCGTACCGCTCGAACGGATCACGGTGCCCTGGTAGCTGGCAGGCATGTAGCCGCTCGACCAGTTCTTGGCGCCGCTGATCGGTCCGCCGGTCGGATCGAGCATGACGACGAAGCCTGGAAGGTTCTCGTTCTCGGTGCCCAGACCGTAGTTCACCCAGGAGCCGAGAGCGGGACTGCCGGAGAGGATGCGGCCGCTGTTCATCTGCAGCATGGCGGAGCCGTGAAGCGGCGCGTCCGCGGTCATCGAGTGGATGAAGGCGATGTCGTCGACGCAGCCGCCGAGGTTCGGGAACAGGTCGGAGACCCACTTGCCGCACTCGCCGTATTGCTTGAACTTCCACTTCGGCCCGACCACCCGCCCCTGGCTCCGCGAGCCGCCGCGGCCCTTCGTCCTGACCTCGATCGTCTTGCCGTCGAGCGGATAGAGGTCGGGCTTGTAGTCGAAGGTGTCGACTTGGCTGGGCCCGCCGTACATGAAGAGGAAGATGACCGCCTTGGCGGGGCCGTCGAAGTGTGGCGGCCTGGCGGCCAGGGGGTTCTTCCAGGCGCTCACTCCGTCGGCGGCCACGGTCTGGGCGGCGAGGAAATCATCCGTGGACATCATGCCCGCCAGAGCGACGGAGGTGAAGGCGCCTCCGGCTTCCCAGAGGAACTCGCGCCGGGTCCGGCCGCAGAAGGTGTTGCGAGGGCGATCAGCGTCGTGGGTCATCGTTCTGCTCCTTCTTCGAAGCGCAGTCGAGGCGCTTTCTCAGTCGACGTAGGCGAACTCGTTCAGATTCAACAACAGCAGGGAGAAACTGGCAAACGCGGACTCCGCATCGAGGCCCTCCTCCTGCACGAGCTCCTCGACCAGATCGACGCCGCGGGCGATCTCCGCTGTGCCCGGCTGGCGCGCGAGCACGACCTGAAGCGCTCGGGCGACGCGGTCCGCGAGGGTTCCGCCGGAGCTTTCGAGGCGATCCGCCAGCGCCGCCGCCTGCTCGGTCATGAATTCGCCGTTCAGCATGATCAGGGCCTGGGTCGGCTGGGTGGTCGTGAAGCGGACCGGGCAGGTCGAATCGGTGTCGGCCAGATCGAGGCTCTTGAGCAGCGGATGCAGGAGGGAGCGCTTGGCGTGGATGTAGACGCTTCGGCGCGCCGCCTCTTCGGGCGTGGCCTCGCCCCAGGCCTTGTCGGGCTCGGACGCGGTCGCCAGCACCTCGACGGGCATGGGCGGATAGACGCTGGGACCGCCGAGTTCGAGGTTGAGCTGTCCGGTCGCCGCCAGGACGGAGTCGCGGATCTCCTCGGCGGTCAACCGCCTCATGTTGAAGCGGCTGAACAGGTCGTTGCCGGGATCGGCTTCAAGCGCACCGTCGGGGGGGCGCGAGGACATCCGGTAGGCCCGGCTGGTCATGATGAGCCGGTGCATCGCCTTGAGGCTCCAGTTCCGCGCGACGAACACGGTTGCCAGCCAGTCGAGCAGCTCGGGATGCGTCGCCTTCTGGCCGAAGCGTCCGAAGTCGTTCGGCGTCGGCGACAACCCGCGGCCGAAGTGGTACTGCCACAGGCGGTTCGCCATCACCCGTGAAGTGCGCAGATTGCCGTCGTCCGCGATCCAGCGCGCCAGGGCAAGACGGCGGCCGGTGGTGGGGGAGTCCGCCGCCGTTGTCACGAGCCCCGGATCCGCGTTGCCCAGGATGAGGGGGAAGCCGGGTTCGACGCGTTCTGCCGGAGCGTGCGGATTGCCGCGGATGAGGACGTGGGTTGGCGGCGCCTCGGGGCCGATCTCCTTCACGCGCAGGACTTCCAGATAGGTGCGTTCGGGTTTCGTCAGCGCCAGCAGCCTGTCCACGGCCTTCCTGTAGGCCCTCCCCCTGCCCGGGAGGCGGGCCGCCAGCTGCAGGCCGGCGCCGCCGGAGGCGGTTCCCAGGTAGAGGCCGATGATCTCCGGCCTGGTGAGTGCCCGATCGTAGAAGCGAAGGTCGTCCAGGGCGCCCTGGAAGTGTTGGCCGCGGGTTGGGCCGCGCCAGCCGATCTCCACGACCTCCGGGTAGGCCAATTCGGCCGTTGGCCCTTCGCTCTGGGCGACCAAAGCGCCGTCGACGTGGAGCGCGAGGGCGCCGTCGAGGCCGCGGGCGAAGACGGCGTGGTGCCAGGCGCCGTCGTTGTAGCCGGGCCCGGACGCCAGGTTCGTCGGCCCCTCTTTGCCGTCGGCAACGCCGGCCACGACGTAGCCGTCGCCGACGATCGACATGCCGAATCCGGAACCTGTCTCCAGCGCATGGACCAGGATGCTGCCGTTCCGCCAGTCGAACAGGACGCTGCCTGGCGCGTCGGCCCTGCTTCTGAACCAGAGGCTGATCGCGAAGTCGTCGGAAACGGGACGCGGCATCCGAATGGAGTCGTCTTCGCCGTCGAACGCGTACGCGGCGCCGATGATGCCGTCGGCGCCGACTGCAGCGTCTTCAATGCGGCCGTGGAAGCGCTGCCGCCGGTCGGCGGCGACCAGAGCCAGATCGTCGTCCAAGGGAAGATGGGCGGTGAGCCCCCTGTCCGCCGCTTCGACCGCCGTTGCCAGCTCGTCGGCTTCGACCGTCGCCAGGAACGCGGTCTCGCGCCGGCGCACGGCTGCCAGCAGGTCCCGGCGTTTCTCGCGCCATCGGGCCAGGGCGGCTTCGGTTTCCGTGGCGCCCAGGTCCGCCGGAATGCGGTCGGCGTAGTTCTCGGGCGTGGGCTGGTTGCCGCCGCCGACCTTGTAGGGCGCGATGCCTCGGAAGAACGACAGCATCCGGTAGTAGTCGGTCTGCGGAATCGGGTCGCCGCGGTGGTTGTGGCAGCGGGCGCACCCGATCGACATCCCGAGCATCACGCGGGAGGTCGTGTCGAGGATGGAGTCGAGATCGTCGTACTGGGCGAGTGCGGTGTCCGTCGGTTCGTCGTCCCAGATACCGAGTCGCAGGTAGCCCGTGGCAATGATCGACGCGGCCGTGGGATGGTGGATCTCGTCGCCCGCGAGCTGGTGGGTCAGAAACTCGTTGTACGGCATGTCCGCGTTGAGCGCGTCGATCACCCAGTCGCGGTACCGCCAGGCAGAAGGCTTCTTGCGGTCCCGTTCGTAGCCGTCGGTCTCGGCGTAGCGGACCAGGTCGAGCCAGTGCCGGCCCCAGCGCTCGCCGTAGTGGGGCGAGTCCAGCAGCCGGTCGATCAGGCGCTCCCAGGCATCCGGGCGCCGGTCGTTCTCGAACGCCTCGACCTCTTCGGCGGTCGGCGGCAGGCCGGTCAGATCATAGGTTGCGCGCCGGATCAGTGCCCGGCGGTCGGCGGTCGGCGGCGGCTCGAGGCCGGCCGCCTCCATCCGCACGAGCAGGAAGTTGTCGATCGGGTTGAGCGGCCAGTCCGTGTTCGCGACGGCGGGCACATCCGGGCGCATCAGCGGCCGCACGGACCACCATGCTCGGTCGGCAGCGGTGATCTCGAACGCGTCCCCGGCCGGCGCGACTTCCGTCAGTTCGTCCTCATCGCCGCCGAACGGGGCGCCGAGCTGCACCCACTGCCGGATCGCCTCGATGTCCGTGTCGGTCAGTTGACCGGAGGGCGGCATCTGCAACTGCTCGTCGCCGTACTCGACCGCGTGGAGCAGCAGGCTCAGGGCGGGTTCGGCGGTCGAGATGGCCGGTCCCCGTTCGCCGCCGCGGAGCAGTCCGGCCCTGGTGGTCAGCAGCAGACCGTTCTCCGCGCGGTCCGGATCCGAGTGGCACATGAAGCAGTTCTGCTCCAGCACGGGCCGGACGTTCTCCTCGAACAGCCTGATGCCGTCGGCGGGCGTCTGGGCGGTCTGGGCGGCTGCTGACGTTGTCATCAGCAGGGCGGCGAGCATCGCCGCTGCGCCCGTCACTGCAACAGGCTGCGTTCGTTGCGCCAAGGGGAGCATGGTGTGGTTGATCATATCGTGCGCCGAACGGCGCCCTCGGCCGGCTCAGGCAGCGGATGCTCGAATTGACGACCCGCGACCCCCGGGTGGCGGCCGACGTTGGCGGCGAACCCACGCGGACGCGGCTCGGTGTCCGCGTTGCTGCGCAACCCGACGGCCCCGGTCCCTGCACAAGGCCGAAGTGGGGGGCTGCCGAATCGCGTGTACACTGGATTCCGCCGTGGTCGAGCCCAGACATGAGCTCCCGGCAGCGTCGCCCGAGGTGAAGGCGACCCTGCTGCTGAGTTGCGACGATGCGATCGGCATCATCGCGACGGTGACCGGGTTCGTGAACGATCACGGCGGGATCATCTGCTCGTCGGAGACCCATCAGGACGAGGAGCAGAGCAGGTTCTTTCAGCGCCTGGAGTTCAAGATCGACCACTTCGACCTGGACCGGGAGACGATCCAGCCGCTTCTGGAGTGGGAGATCGGCGATCATTTCTCGGTGAGGAGCCGGATGGCATTCTCGGACCGGGAACAGCGGGTCGGCGTGCTGGCTTCGAAGCAGGCACATTGCCTGCACGATCTGCTGTCGCGCTGGCGCCTCGGCGAGCTGCCGGGGAGGCCCGTCTGCATCATCAGCAATCACCCGGACCACGCCGCGGAGGCCGAGTACAACGGCCTGCCGTACCACCACCTGCCGGTCACGCGTGAGACCCGCAGCGAGCAGGAAGAGCAGATGATCAAGGTTCTGCAGGAGGAGCGCGTCGATCTGGTCGTGCTGGCCCGCTACATGCAGATCCTCACGCCGCGCTTTCTCGAGTGCTTCCCGAGCCGGGTGATCAACATCCACCACTCCTTTCTGCCGGCGTTCCCGGGCGGCAGCCCCTACCGGCAGGCGTATCTGCGCGGCGTCAAGGTCGTTGGCGCCACGGCGCACTATGCGACGGCCGATCTGGACCAGGGGCCGATCATCGAACAGGACGTCACCCGGGTCAGCCACCGGGACTCGGTGACCACTCTGGTGCACCGCGGCAAGGACCTCGAACGCGTCGTCCTGGCCCGCGCGGTCCAGGCGCACCTTGAACACCGCGTCCTGGTGGTGGAGAACCGCGCCATCGTCTTCGGCTGAACGGGCGCCAAGGGTCGGTCGTGGCGTCAGGAGCGATCACGGACTCCACCGCGTTTCCTCTCGCGGTTCGGCCGCCGCCCCGGCGCGTGCCAACGGTGTCATCCGGGCGATGTCGACAACGCGCACAACGGGAAGGGGAGAGAGCCGAAGCCCTCTCCCCGCGATTTCCCCTGATCCGGCGACCGGGACCAGCGGACCACCCGAGCGGGTGACCCGGGGTGGAATCAGAACCGGATCTTGAAGTTGGCCCGGATCTGCCGTGGACGCTGGAAGAACCGGCGCACGGGCAGGACCTCGCCCTCGCTGTTCCAGGAACGTCGGCGCTGCTGGTTCGTCGCGTTCAGCACCTCTACCCGGAGTTCGCCGCGGGTTTCCCCGATGCCCAGCGGGAAGCCCCAGGCGCCGCTCAGGTTGACCGTGTACTCGTCCGCGGTGCGTCGCCCCTCGGTGCCCGAAGGGTGGAGGGGGAAGCCGACTCCGGTGTTCGACGTGCCGGGTCGTTGATTGGCGTTCGCGTCCGTCACGTCGACCGGCAGGCAGATCGGGATCGATTCCGGGATGCCGGGCGGTCTGGGGCCGCAGGGCCGCTCGTAGCCGGCGCCTGAGGAAGTGGTCCAGGGCGTTCCGGTCTGGAACGTCAGGTGGCCGCCCAGCGTCAGGTCCTGGTTGCCCAGGCGCCAGGTCTTGAACCCGAAGGAATTGAAGATCCACTCGCGGTCGTGGCCGCCATTGGCGCCACGCCCGTTGATCATGCTCGCCGGGTACCCGAGCCAGTCCGTGAGGCGGGCGACGCAGTCTTCCGGATAGAGCGGCGTCCGGCCGGTGCGCCTGTCCGGCCTCGTCTGGGCGGCCTGACAGCTGTCGATGTTGGCCTGGTTCAGCAGGACGTGTGCCGCCTCGAGGTAGGTGCTGTTCGTGTTGTTCCACCAGGCGCCGGAGCCGGTCGTGTCGGTGTTGGCCCAGGCGACGTTGTTGTAGAGGGCCCAGCCGTCGGCGAAGCGGCGGTTCAACTGAAGCTGAACGCCCTTGAATGCGTTCCTGGCGGGATCGGCCCTCTCCAGGGCTTCCCGGTTCAACTGGGCCGGGCGGTCTGCCGGGTCGTAGCCCTGGGCAGCCCAGGTCGCGGCCCGCGCGTCATCGAAGGCGACCAGGATGTCGAACAGGTCGTGGTAGTTCTCGGTGATGCCGATGTTCCGGCCCTTGTGGTCAAGCTGGTTGTTGGAGAACATCATGTCCTGCAACTGCCACTCGATGTACTTGAGATCGAGGGCCCAGTTGGGTCGGAACTGCCACTCGAGGCCGAGAATCCCCTCCTGCTTGTAGTACGTCTGGACGTCGTAGTCCAGGACGCCGGCCTGAACGGCGTCCCACATCAGACCCGGCATGGTCAGTTCCCAGGAGAGGTTGTAGCCCGGCAGCGGCGCGCCGACCGTTCCGGCGTGGAGCGAGTCTCTCCGCTGCGGAACCCGGCAACCGTAGTTCGTCAGGCCGAGCGACATGAGGTAGTCGAACGTCGCGATGTCAGCCGGATCACAGAAGAGGAAGACCTCGTGACCCTCGTAGCCGTTCCACAGGTCGTGCATGCTGGGAACATCGGAGTCGCCTCCCGAAATCCACGCCTGATTCAGCATCGCGTGGTACTGGCCCCAACTCGCATTGAGCAACAGGGCGCCGTCGCCCTTGATGTCGTAGGTGATGTTCAGCCGCGGGTCGACATAGGTGTCGTCGATGACCTGGCGCCGAACGTCGTTCCAGGCTTCCTGGGTCTCCGCCCGGAGGCCCAGGTTGACCGTCCAGTGATCGCCGACCGTGAAGCGGTCACGAACGAAGAAACCGACGTTCCGCACCTCGGTGTCGCCGCTGCCGCGGCCGACGCAGGTGCCCGGCGTGCGCACGATCTCGCCGTTGACCCGCTCGATCGTGGTCGGCCGGTGGGGCGTGCCGTCCGGGGCGTTGCCCTCACACGTCAGGAAGGTCGAGTTGTGGTCGGAGAAGTAGCACGTCCGGCCGCGAATGTCCGTTGTCGCTGTGCGCGTGAACGGCGTGGCGCAGGTGTCGTGGGCGATCGTCCCGGCGCCAAGGAAGCCGAACTGGTTCGTCGGGTCGAAGCCCCAGCCCTGCAGGAGCGGCACACGGGCGTTCTCGCCCTCCCACTTCGTGTCCTGGTAGTCCAGGCCGTACTTCAGCTCGTGGTTGGCGCCGACGAACTGGGTCAGGCCGATGTTCGCCTGCTCACGAGGGAAGGCGTTGAACCCGAACCCGTCCGAGAGGATCCAGCCGTTGTGCCAGGTCGAGAGGTTCTCGGCGTCGCGGTACACGTTGTAGCTGTTGCCGGGGTAGAAGATGCCCTGGCTCGGGTCGAACGGGAACCTCAGCGGGTAGCTGGCATCGCCGCCCGAGGTGTCCGTCGCCGTGTGACCGGCCACCGGGCCCCGGTCGAGCGATTTCGCCTGCAGGCAGGTCTCGATCATGCGTGCGGGGATTTCGGGGTAGTTGTCCTGGGATAGCCACTCCAGGATCGGAATGCCATCCACGGCCTGGGCGGCCGGGTTCTCTTCCTGCAGCGTGTCGTGGCAGGCGAGGAGCTTGTTCTCCTGGGTCTCCTGTTGGGCGAGCTTCGCCTCCAGAAACCAGTTGCTCGAGATCGCGTTGTTCCAGCTGACGGTCGAGAGCACGCTGTCGTTCTCGTGCGGCGTCGGCGTCCAGTAGTCGTAGGACTGCCAGTTGAAGTAGTTCCGGAACGCCGGCGTGTCGATGGCCGAGGCGGCGAATGAGTTGGACGCCGAAGGCTGCATGTTCAGCTTGAAGATGCGGGCGTCGCTGTAGAGGCTGACGTCGTACGGGTCGCCGCCGAGCAGGCGCTCCGAGTAGGCGTCGTCGAATTCGCTGATGCCGACGAAGAACCAGAACCTGTCGCGGCGGATCGGGCCGCCGGTCGAGAACTCGTAGCCGTCGCTGGAACCGGCCCACTCGTCTGAGCCTGGCAGGCAGGCGTCGCGGTTGATCGTCGAGACTTCTTCGATGACGCTCGGGGGAATCTGTCCGCGGCCCTGGTCCCGCTCGTCGCCGTGGCAGCGGCGGAACCAATCGGCCGGGTAGGGCCGGGTCCGGCGTTCGGCAAGCGAGGGCTGATCCTCGTAGTCCGCGCCCCAGTCCACCCGCTGGTGGTTCCAGAGCAGGTCGGCGTGCCACCGGTTGGTGCCCGACTTGACGATCACGTTGGTGGAGGAGCCGATGTAGCGCCCGTACTCGGCGGACGAGCCGCCGGCCTCCATCGAGATCTCGGTCACCGCGGTGGTGGGCAGAAAGACCCGGCTGCCGCCGAACTTGGCGAACGTCGTGTCGACGCCGTCGATGTAGACGCCCTGGTCGGCGAAGTGGGTGCCGTTGACCGACGGCCGCGTCTGCTGGATGTCGTCGTTCTCGGCGTCGGCGGTGACGCCGGGCAGCGCGTTGATCACGCCGTAGTACGTGCGCGTGGTGCCGGCCGTCTGTTCGCCGATCTCGGAGGTCACGGTGCTGCCCGCGGTCACGTTGAACTTGTCGACCATGGGAGTCTGGGCCGTGACGTCGACGACACCGCCCTCGACCGACGCCTGCAGCGTGAGGTCGATCTCCTTTCGGTCCCCGGCGGCGGCGTGGAAGGACGCCTGGGCGTCGCCCAGCCCCTCCAGCTCCGCCTTCAGCTCGTAGTTGTCGGGCACCACGCCGACGAACCGGTACTGGCCGTTCTGGTCCGTCATCGCGAACTTGTCGCCACGGCCGCTGGACAGGGTGACACTGACGCCGGGCAGCTGCGTGCCCTCCGGATCGACGACCGTGCCGCTGACCGTTGCCGTCTCCGGCGCGTCGGCGAAGGCGCCGACCGGAATCAGCAATATCAGGATCACTGCGAGTCGCTTCATGAGCTCCTCCTCGAGTCTGTTTGTATGGGTTGGTGGCAAGGCCTGCTCGCCACTGATGCGCACTATAGGGCCGTTCGGCCGGATGTCAAAGCAGCGGCGAGAGATCCGGCACGTTGGACGGCTACAGCGGGAACCCGTTGTCGTCTGGAGTTGGCTCCCGCACCTGGGCCGCGGAGTGCGAATCGCCCTGCAGCCTGGTAAGTCGGCGGGGTCCGGGGCGCCGCTTTCCGGGTCGCGACGCCCCCTCCCCGCGCGAAGACGAACAAGTCAGGGGCCCGCGCGCGCTCGGCCCATCGGGGTGGATCGTGCGGTCGGGGCCCTACTGTTGGGCAAGCTGCAGGGCGATGCCGATGATGCCGCCCAGCATCGGCACCATCAGGGCGAACATGCCGCCCAGAATCCACTTGACCATCCTGAGTTCGCCCCGGACGCCGTCGATCTGGCCCTGCATGCCGGCCATCTGGGCGGCCATCTCCTGGCGGAAGCTCTCGAAGCGATCCCTGACTTCCTGGCGGAGAGCCTCCATGGCACGTTCGAGGCCCTCGATGCGGGTCGTGTTCGTCGCCACGGTCGTCGCGAGTTGGTTCAGGTCCTCCCGGAGCTCGCCGATGTCCTGCTTCAACTCCGTCCGGACGCCGGCTATGTCCTGCTTCAGTTCCGTTCGGACATCCGCGATGTCCTGCTTCAGCTCCGTTCGGAGCTCGCCGATGTCCTGCTTCAGCTCCGTTCGGACATCCGCGATGTCCTGCTTCAGTTCCGTTCGGAGCTCGCCGATGTCCTGCTTCAGCTCCGTTCGGACATCCGCGATGTCCTGCTTCAGCTCCGTTCGGAGCTCGCCGATGTCCTGCTTCAGTTCCGTTCGGACATCCGCGATGTCCTGCTTCAGCTCTGTCTGGACATCCGCGATGTCCTGTGACAGGACGCCTTCCGCTCTGGACAGATCCTCCTTCGTCGCGAGTCTCTCTTCCATACCGGCGATCACCTCGGTCATCGTGTCCAGGTTGTCCGCCTCGAAACCAGCCTCCTGAAGCCGGCGCCTCGTCTCCTGAACGCTCAACTCTACCGCATGGCCCTGCATTGCGCGATCCTCCTGTTGGGTCAGCCATCGTTGAACCGTCTCTGCGCCCGCCGACTTGGACCGGACGCGAGAAGGCCTTCATGGACCTGGACGGATTCCGGGCCCCGAACCAGGGTTCACAGGTCTCACCGACAGAGCGGGCCGCGTTCGAAGGCGACGTCTGTTTGCCCGGCCAAGGCCTGGTCCGAAGTCGGAAACGCGCCGCGAGACCCACCGGGATCAGCTCGCCGACAAGCTCCAGGAGGAACGTGTGCGCCGGAGCGGAGTTGGCCCAGTGAGTGACCGGTACTGGTAGCCTGCGCGAGCGGTTCACCGCAGGCGAAGCGCCCGCGACCGCCGTCCGCCGACACCAGAAGGCCCATCGGCATCAAGGATGCCGCTGACCCGAGAGAACCACCGATGGCAACGAACTCACCCGAAGCGGGCCTGGAGGCTCCGGTCACGATGGAGCAGCTCGTCGAACTGACGAGGAGCATCCGCGAGATCCGGGACGAGATTCGCGAGAGCCAGCGAGAGACCGCGGTGCAGATGCAGGAAACCGACCGGCGGATGCAGGAAACCGACCGGCGGATGCAGGATACGGACCGGCAGATGAAAGAGACGGACCGGCGTCTGAAGCGGGCGGAGCACCTGTTCACGACCCAGTGGGGGAAGTTGATGGAGAGCCTGGTCGAGGGAGACCTCGTCCGTCTGCTTCAGGCGCGGGGCGTCGCCGTCGAGGGAACCCTCCAGCGGTCCCGCAAGCGGCGGAACGGGGAACACTTCGAGATCGACATTCTCGCTACCAACGGTGCGGAGGTCGTGGCAGTGGAGGTCAAGACGACGTTGCGCCCGGAGGGCGTCGCCCGGTTCGTGGAGAAACTCTCGCGGTTCCTCGAGTGGTACCCCGAGTACCGCGGCCGCACCGTCCACGGCGCGGTGGCCTACCTCGACGCCGGCGCGGCCGTCGCGAAGTACGCCGAGCGCCAGGGCCTGTTCGTGATCCGCGCCACCGGCAACAGCGCCAGCATCGTCAACGCCGAGGACTTCGAGCCGCGATCGTTCGCCTGAGACGGCACGGCGGACCGACCGGAGGCGGCGGGTCTCCGGAGCCGGCGCAAGCGGACAGATGACACTTGCGCGCAGCCGTTGCATCTGCCGGGCGCCACGCGGCCGCTGCAGGCAATCCTGGCCCCCGGCGGCCTGGTTGTCGGCCGCGTCCGATTCCATGACGATCGTCATGCGCGACAGGTTCTCGCGTTGCGTACGTCCGACCGACAGGCGCTTGGCGATGCTCGCTTTGCGGGGGGCCACCGCGATGGCAGCCGGTTCGGTCGCCCGAACCGATAGTTCGGCGCCGTCGTCCGATCGTCTTCCACGTAGCCTGCCGTCGGGGATTCCTGCCGGCAATAGAGAAAAGGGGAGAGAGCCGAAGCTCTCTCCCCTTTGTTTCCTCAAAGCCCGGGCTCAGGGCCCGGGGCTCTGAACGGTCCAACTCCTAGAAGCGGATCCTCATCGAGGCGCGCACCTGGCGCGGACGCTGGAAGAAGCGCCGCACCGGGTAGACCTGACCGTCGCCGCCCCAGGAGCGTCGCCGCTGCTGGTTGGTGACGTTCAGCACGTCGACCCGGACTTCACCCCGCACGTCCCGGTAACCCAGGGGGAAACCCCAGGCGCCGTTCAGATTCAGGGTGTACTCGTCCGACGTGAAGCGCCCCTGCGTGCCCGGGGCATGCAGGTTGAAGCCGACGCCGCTGTTCGGCGTACCCGGCTTCGGATCGTTCGGATTCCTCTGGACCCTCTCGAGGCCATCAAAGTCGATAGATACACCCTCCGAGCGGACCCACGGAGTCCCGGTCTGGAAAGTGAGATGCCCGGACAGGGTCAGATCCTGGTTCCCAAGACGCCAGGTCTTGAATCCGAACGAGTTGTAGATCCAGGTCCGGTCGTAGGTTGAGTTCAAGCCGCGCCGATTGATCATCGACACGGGGTAACCGAGCCATTCGGACAGAGCCTGATTGCAATCCACCGGGTAGAGCTCGGTCCGACCGGTGCGCCGGTCGGGCTCCGCCTGGCCAGCGTCACACTGGTCAATGTGCCCCTGGGTCAGGACAACGCTCAGGTTCTCGAGATAGCTGCTGTTGGTGTTGTTCCACCAGGCGCCGGCGCCGGTCGTGTCGGTTTCCGACCAGGACACATTGTTGTAGAGAGCCCAGCCGTTCGCGAACCGCCGATTGAGCTGGACTTGCAGACCCCGGTAGCTGTTCCTGGCCGAATCGGCTGCGGCGAGTGCCTCGTCGTTGAGGTTCCGCGGCAGTCCCTTGGCTTCACGCGCATCGGCCGTATTCGTCACGATCTCGGCCAGGTCGTGGTAGTTGCCGGTGATGAAGATGTTCCGACCCTTGTGGTCGTACTGGGTGTTCGAGAACATCATGTCCTGCATCTGCCAGTCGATGTACTTCACGTCAAGCGCCCAGTTCGGAGCGAACTGCCATTCGATCCCGAGGATCAGATCGTCCCGGTAGTAGGGATCGATGTCGTGGTCCCAGATTTCGCAGTCCAGGCCGGAGGTTTCGCCGTCACGGCAGGGGCGCACGGCGTCCCACATCAGACCTGGCACCAGTGTGCTCCAGGCGAAGTTGTAGCCGGGAAGGGCTGCGCCGACGGTGCCCGCCAGGCGCGTATCGGCGCGATCCGGAACGGCACAGAACACCTGTGCCTCTACCGGGTCGCAGAACAGCCAGACCTCATAGCCCTCGTAGCCGTTCCACTGGTCGTGCATGCCGCCAGCGGTGTCGCCACCGCCCGAGATCCATGCCTGGTTGAGCATCGCGTGGTACTGGCCCCAGTTTGCCGTGAGCAACAGGCGCCCGTCGCCCTTGACGTCGTATGTGACGTTCACCCGGGGATCGACATAGGTGGCGTCCACCACCTGGCGGCGGATGTCATTCCAAGCCTCCTGAATCTCGCCCCTGAACCCGACGTTGAAGGTCCAGTGGTCACCGACGGTGAATCGGTCCCTCAGGTAGAAGGCGGTGTCCCTGATCTCGGCGTCGCCGCTGCCCCGACCGATGCAACTCGTGATGTCGTTGAAGTCGGTGCGTTCGATCCGGCCATTGGCTTTCGTGACCTCGACCGGTGTCAGCTCCTGCCCGATCGAACCCTCGCAGCTCAGCCTGGGCGAGTTGTAGTCGACGTAGACGCAACCGCGACCGCGGGTCGTGAGGCCCGACCAGTGAGGATTGTCGGGGCCCGTGCCGGCATTGCGGGTCAGGGAGCAACTGTCGTCGCCCAGGCCGCCGGCGCCGCCATACCCGAACGGGTTGTATGAGTCGTATCCCCAGCCGTTCATGAACGACGTGCGGGCGTTTTCGCCCTCCCACTTCGTGTCCTGGTAGTCGATGCCGTATTTCAGCTCGTGGTTCGCGCCGACGAACTGGGTCAGGCCGACGTTGCCCTGGTCGCGCGGAAAGGCGTTGAAGCCGAAGCCGTCGGAGAGGATCCAGCCGTTGTGCCAGGCGCCGAGGTTCTCGCCATCGACGTACACGTTGTAGTTGTTGCCCGGCCAGAAGAAGCCCTGGCTCGGGTCGAACGGGAACCGGAGACCGAAGTTCGTGTCGCCGCCGGACGTGTCGAGCTCGGTGTGGCCCGCTTCAGGACCGCGGTCGAGCGATTTCGCCTGCAGGCAGGTGGTCACCATCTCGGCCGGAACGTTCGGCAGGTGGTTGAGGCCCAGCCAATCGAGGATCGGCATGCCGTCGACATCGAGAACGTCGGGGTTCTCCTGGGTCAGCGTGTCGTGGCAACCCAGGAACTTGTTCTCCTGTGTCTCCTGCTGGGCGACCTTCATTTCGAGGAACCAGTTGGAGGAGACCGCCCAGTTCCAGTTCAAGGTCGCCAAGGTGCTGTCGTTCTCGTGCGGCGTCGGGGTCCAGTAGTCGAACGACTGCTGGTTGAAGTAGTTCCGGAACGTCGGCGTTTCGATCGTCGAGCCGTTGAAGGCATGGGCTGCGCTGGACTGCAGGTTCAGCTTCAGGATCGCCGTGTCGTCGAACAGGCTGATGTCGTAGGGGTCGCCGCCGATCAGCCGCTCGGCGTAGGCATCGTCGGCCTCGCTGTAGCCGGCGTAGAACCAGAACTTGTCGCGCATGAGTGGGCCGCCGAGCGAGACCTCGTAGCTGTCGCTCTGACCCTCCCACTCGGAGCCGCCGGTCCGGCAGGGGTTGAGTTCGCGGGAACCGTCGGTGCCGCCCGGAATCAGGCCGCGGCCTTGATCCCGCTCGTCGCCGTGGCAGCGCTTGAACCAGTCCGCCGGGTAGGGCTTGTTGGTGCGCTCGGTCAACGAAGGCTGGTCCTTGTAGTCGGCGCCCCAGTCGACCCGCTGACGCTGCCAGAGCGCGTCGGCGTGCCAGCGGTTGGTGCCGGACTTGACGATCACGTTGGTCGACGAGCCGACGTAGCGGCCGTACTCGGCGGAGGAACCGCCCGCTTCCATCGAAACCTCGGTCAGCGCCGTAACCGGCACGCGGACGCGGCTGCCGCCGAACTTGGCGAAGGTCGTGTCGACGCCATCGATGAACACGCCCTGGTCGGCGAAGTGGGCGCCGTTGACGGAGGGCCGGGTCTGCTGGATGTCGTCGTTCTCCGCGTCGGCGGTGACGCCGGGGAGGGCGTTGATGATGCCGTAGTAGGTGCGGGTCGTGCCGCCGATCTGTTCGCCGATCTCGCCGGAGACCGTGGCGCCGGCGGAGACGTTGAACTTGTCGACCATGGGCGTCTCACCGGTGACGGTGATATCGCCTTCGATGGACGCCTGCAGAGTGACGTCGAGTTCTTTCCGGTCACCGGCGACGGCATGCACTTCGGCTCGGGCTTCGCCCAGGCCTTCGAGCTTGGCGGTCATGGTGTAGTCGCCCGGTACCACGCCGACGAAACGGTAGTTGCCGTTCTCGTCGGTGCGGCCGAACTTGTCTCCGCGCTCGCCGCTCAGCGTGACGGTCACGCCGGGCAGCGGCGAGCCGCCGGGATCCACTACTTGGCCGCTGATCGTCGCGGTTTCCGGCGCGTCTGCGAACAGACAGACGGGCAGCAGAACGAGCAACACGGCCAGGAACAGTCGCTTCATCTCAGTCCTTCTCCTTGTCGGTTAGATGAGCTAACGATATAGATGATGAGCGCATCCTCACCGACTCGCGACGGCGTGTCAAATCCGGACGCGGGCGGGGACCCCTCGGGCGCCTGGATCCAACATTCTGGTTCACGATCCAGTGTTCTGGAGATTTCTCGATAGTCTCCACTGCCCATGGCCGCGTTGTTCGTCCTGGTCTTCGGCTGTCTGGCGCCTGCGGCCAGCGGTGCGACACCTGCGTTCGAGGAAGCTGCAGCGGAGCTCGGAATCGACTTCCTCCACTTCAACGGCATGACCGGGCAGCTCTACACCGCGGAAGTCGTGGGTCCGGGAGTTGCCCTCTTCGACTTCGACAACGACGGCGACCTGGACATCTACCTGGGCCAGGGCCGCGAGTTCAAAGGCGACGAGGGCCGCGCCCCGGTGTTCCCGCGCCAGGCCGGCAAGCCGGCGGGCGACCGCCTCTTCCGCAACGAACTGAAGGTCGGCGGCGATCGGGAGCTCCGGTTCGTCGACGTGACCGCGGAGCTGGGCCTCGACGCCCCGGGCTACAACATCGGCGTCGCGTCCGGCGACTACGACCGCGACGGCTACGTCGACCTCTACGTGACCAACCTGGGTCCGAATCAACTGCTCCGCAACAACCGCGGCGCCGGTTTCGAAGACGTCACGGGGCCTGCCGGCGCCGACGACCGGCGCTTCAGCGTCCCGGCGACCTTCTTCGACTACGACGCCGACGGCTGGCTCGACCTCTACGTGGGCAACTACCACCGCTTCCACCGGGCAAACCGGAAGCAGTGCTTCCTGACCGGCGGTCAGCCGGACTACTGCGGGCCGCTCAGCCAGCCGGCGGAGGGCGACCGCCTGCTGCGCAACCTCGGCAACGGCGCATTCCTCGATGTGACCGAGCGGTCCGGGCTGGCAGGGGTCCCGCACACGGCTCTGGGGGCGGCCGCGGTCGACTTCAACGGCGACCGCGCGATCGACCTCTACGTCGCCAACGACCAGATGGCGAACCAGCTCTGGCTCAACCAGGGCGACGGCACCTTCGCCGAGGACGCGGTGTTCGCCGGCGCCGCCTTCGACCGGGATGGCCGGGCCCAGGCGAGCATGGGCGTTGCGGTGGCCGACTTCGACGGCAACGGGGCTCCGGACATCTTTCTGTCGCACCTGGTCCGGGAGCACAACACGCTCTACCTGAACGACGGCGAGGGACTGTTCGCCGACCGGTCCCGCGAGGGCGGCCTGGTCGACCCGAGCTGGCCGATGACCGGGTTCGGGACGGCGCCGCTCGACTACGACGGCGACGGCCTGCTCGACCTGTTCGTCGTCAACGGCGCAGTGCGCCGGATCGGGGAGCAGGTGGAAGCCGGCGAACCGCACCCGCTGCGAATGGAGAATCAGCTCTTCCGGGGTCTGGGCGGCGGCCGATTCGAGGTCTTGTCCGCCGCAGAGCGGGTGCATCCGGTCCTGAGCGAGGTCAGCCGGGGCCTCGCGGCGGGCGACCTGGACAACGACGGCGATCCCGATCTCGTGATGACGAACAACGGAGGGCGGGCGCGCGTGCTGCTGAACCGTCGGCCGCCGGGCATGGCCTGGCTGGGCGTGCGGCTCGTGGCCGACCTGGAGCACTGCGCCGACGGCGCCGGATGTGCCCGCGTTGCGGCCGGCAGTCGGAGTCGGGAACGGTCTTCCGGGCGGCGGTTCCTCGACGTCTACGGTGCGCGCGCCCGGATTGCGGGGCGGAGCGGCTGGCAGTGGGCGCACACGGACGGCAGCTACGCCGCGGCCAGCGATCCCCGCCTGCTGTTCCCCCTGACTGCCGGGCCGGCGCCCGCGACGGTCGAAGTCGTCTGGCCGGACGGCGCCCTTGAGGAGTTCGTCCGATTGACGCCGAACCGCTACCACGTGTTGCGCCGGGGCGCCGGGACGGCCGTGGAGACGCGGTGATCTGGCGGGCACGAATGTCCGGCAGGGGCCGTGGATGCACTTTCCCTCCTGCTCCCGTGTTGTCTCCAGGCGCCTTCCCGGTTCGAGCGTCCGACCCGCCGCGGAGGCCTGCGAGCCGGGAACTGGAGAGCCTGCGCATCCGGAGCTGCAGCAGGTGAGGATCGCATTGCGCCGCCAGGTTGGGGGGCCGGAGTTCCCGGCTGTCGTTCGGGCTCTCGGCCTCGCCGCTGCCGCCTTCGGCGCCGCCCCGGCTCTCGGCCAGGAACTTGCCCCGGAAGCCGGCATCGCCCGCGTGCGCGCCTCGCTTGCCATCGACGCCGTGCCGGAGCCGGACCTCGATCACCTGGAACCGGACGTCCGCCAGCGGTTCCGGGAGGACCGGGCCGTGGTTGCATCCACTCTGACCGGCGCCGCCGACGAGGGGCAGGCCCAGGCCGCGGCGAACGCCTTCGCCGACCTCTGCCTGCGCTACCTGCACTACGAGTTTCACGCCGCCGCCGCGGTCTGCCTGGAGCAGCTCCGGGCGCTCGCCCCAGGCGATTTCCAGTGGGCCTACTACGAGTTGTTGCTGCACGACGCGACCGGTGACCTGGAGCAGGCGCGCGCGAGTGCGGGCGCGGCGCTCGATCTGCGCCCGGGGGATGTGCCGACCCTGATTCGCGCCGGGGACCTGCTGCTGGCCGAAGGTGAACTCGAGGCGGCGGAAGCGGCCTTCGGCAGGGCCGCCTCGGGAAGGCCCGAGAGCGCGGCGGCGCGTTTCGGCCTCGGGCGGGTGGCTCTCGAGCGGGGCGATGCCGCCCGCGCCGTCCGGATCCTGGAGGCGCTGGCGGCGACACAGCCCGCGGGCAGCATCGTTCGTCATCACCTCGGCATGGCCCTGCGCGCGGTCGGCGACCCGGAGAGGGCACGGGCGGAACTGAGGCAGAACCGGCAGGTGCCGATCGCGATCGCCGATCCACTGCGCGAGCGCCTCGATCTCTTCGGCGTCAAGGAGGAGGCGGTATTCGACCGGGCCGTGCGTTCGGCGCGCGCGGGCGACCATGCCCGGGCAGTCGCCCTCTACGAGGAACTGCTGGCCGCGAGCGGGCGGGATGTCGAGGTGCACTTCAACCTTGCCCGGTCGTTGATCGAGACCGGCGATCAGGGCCGGGCCGAGACCCACCTGCGCCGGGCTCTGGAACTGCGGGCGGATCACGGCGCCGCGCACTTCAACCTGGCGCTGCTTCTGGGCCGCGCCGGCCGCGCCGTCGAGGCGGCCGCGCACCTGGAGCGCGCGGCCGAGATCGATCCGGAGAACCTGCCGTGGCGTTTGGCGCGCGCACGGGCACGCGCCGACGCCGGCAACGTGGATGGAGCGATCACCGAGCTGGAAGAAATCGTGGCTCTGGATCCCGGCCTGATCGAGGCGCGACGGGCCCTGGCGGCGCTGCTGGTCGGTGCGGGGGCGCCGGCGCGGGCCGCGATCCAGCTGGAGGCGCTGGTCGAGCTCGCGCCCGACGACCTGGCAGCCCGCTTCAATCTCGCCCTGATGCAGTTCCAGGCCGGCCTGTACGTCGACTGCCGGGCCACCCTCGAGGCAGCACTGGGGCGTTTCCCCGGTGATCTCGCGGTGCGGCACCTGCTGGCCCGGCTACTGGCCGTGAGCCCCGTCCCCGGGGCGCTGGACGGCGCCCGGGCCGTGGAGCTGGCGCAGGCCGTGGTCTCCGAGCAACCGGCCCTGGACCACCTGGAGACGCTGGCGATGGCCCTGGCGGCGGCGGGTCGTTTCGAAGAGGCGGTCGCCCGGCAGCAGGAGGCGCTGGCAATGGAACGCCGGTCGACCGGCGTCAACTCGGACGAACGACGGCAGCGCCTGGACCTCTACCGGGCCCGGCAGCCCCTGCGGGCGCCGGCGAGGCCCTAGCAGGATCCGGGCCCCGGCAACGGGCCGCCTTCCCGCGGTACGATCGCGCTCGTGCCTTCGACTGCGCGGATCCTGGTGTTCTCCGCGGCGCTGACGGGGCTCCTGCCGGGGATCTCCCGAAGTCAGCCGCCGGCCAGGCAGACTCAGTCCGTGCTCGGCGGCGGCGCGGGAGACGGTCCGCTCGGGCAGGCCGCTGCGCTCGAAGCCGGCCACCGGCGGATGCTGGCGCTGCTGGATGAGATCCGGGTCCGGAGTGCCGAGGACAATCCCTGGTTGGGAGAGGCGGCGGCGCGCGCGGCGAGGCAGGCGCTGGCGGTCCCCGGTCACAGGCCGGCGGCGCGGCGCTTCCGGCTCCTGCTCGACGTGGCGGAGGAAGAGCTGCGCCTGGGGAACCAGACCGAGGCGCTGAAGCACTTCGGCGAGGCGTACGGCCTGCTGCCGGAAGTCGAGGCGTTGGCCGGGGGGCAGAAGGCGGAGGCGCTGTTTCGGCTGGCCGTGGCCTGGCTCCGCCAGGGCGAGAACCGGAATTGCGCCGCGACCGGCGGTGCCGAGGCCTGCATCCTGCCGATTCGGGGAGGGGCGGTTCACCGGGAACGGGAGGGCTCCGAGCAGGCGGCGCGCTATCTGCGGGAGTACCTGCAGGCGGTCCCGGAGAACTCGGTCCAGGAGGTTCAGGGGAAGTGGTTGCTGAACCTCGTCCACATGACGCTGGGCGACCATCCGGACGGGGTCGAGCCGCAGTACCGGTTGCCGCTCGCCGCGTTCGGGAGCGGCGCGGACTTCCCGCGCTTCCGGAATGTCGCTCCCGCGCTGGGCATCGACACGTTCAACCTCTCGGGCGGCGCCGTGGTCGATGACTTCAATGGCGACAGCGACCTCGACATCTTCACCACGACCTTCGATCCCGGCGGCGAACCCCGGTTCTTCGTCGGCGACGGGAACGGCGGCTTCAAGGACCGGACAGCCGCAGCGGGGCTCGCGGGGCTCTACGGCGGTCTCAACGTGGTCCACGCCGATGTCGACAACGACGGCGCCCTGGACCTGTTCGTGCTCCGCGGGGCCTGGTTCGGACCCCATGGCCGGCATCCGAACTCGCTGTTGCGCAACGAATCGACCGGCTGGGAGGATGCGGAGCGACGCGGTGTGCCGGTCTTTCGCGACGTGACCTTCCTGGCCGGCCTCGGTGATGCCCACCATCCGACCCAGACCGCCGCCTGGGCCGATGTCGACAACGACGGCGACCTGGACCTGTTCGTCGGCAACGAGCACACAGCCGGGCAGCCCGCGCCGTCGCAGCTCTTTCGCAACGAGGGCGCGGGCGCTGACGGCGTGGTCCGGTTCCGGGACATCGCGGCCGCCGCGGGCGTCGAGGTGCGCGCCTTCGTCAAGGCGGCTGTCTGGGGGGACTACGACAACGATCGCTTCCCCGATCTCTACGTGTCGGTGCTGGGCGGGGCGAACCGGCTCTACCGCAACCGCGGCGACGGCAGCTTCGAGGACGTGGCCCGGGAACTCGGCGTCACGGGACCGCGCCAGAGCTTCCCGGCGTGGTTCTGGGACGTCGACAATGACGGCAACCTGGACCTGTTCGTCTCCAGCTACACCGGCGACCGGGGCGGCCTGGGGTTCGTCGCGGCGAGCTACCAGGGATTCCCGGGGCCGTGGGAGCTGGCGCGGCTCTACCTGGGCACGGGCGGGGGGCGGTTCGAGGACATCGCGGCCCGGGCCGGTCTGTCCCGGCTTCATCTGCCGATGGGGTCGAACTTCGGCGACCTGGACGGCGACGGGTTTCTCGACTTCTACCTGGGTACCGGCTATCCGGACTACGAGGCGGTGATGCCGAACGTCCTCTACCGCAGCCTGGGCGGCGAGCGTTTCGTCGATGTGAGTCTCGCCGCCGGTTTCGGCCATCTGCAGAAGGGGCACGCGGTGGCGTTCGCCGACATCGACTCGGACGGCGATCTGGACGTCTTCGAACAGATGGGCGGCGCCTTCCCCGGCGATGGCTTCGGCGACGCGCTGTTCGAGAACCCGGGCTTCGGCAATCGCTGGCTGGGTCTGCGGCTGGTCGGTACCGGGAGCAACCGCTCAGCGATCGGCGCCCGCATCCGGGTGGACCTGGTCGATGCGGACGGCGGTGCCCGGAGCGTCCACCGCCGCGTCAACGGGGGCGGCAGCTTCGGGGGCAATCCGTTGCGGCAGACGATCGGCCTGGGACGGCCGGAGACCCTCGAGAAGGTCGAGGTGTACTGGCCGACGACCGATCTGAAGCAGACGTTCGCCGACGTGGAAATGGACCGGCTGTACCGGGTCGTCGAGGGCTCGGCGGAGTTGGAGACAGTCGACCGGACTCCTTGAACGAGGACGCGCCCCGGGCACGGCGGCGGACGCGAGGCTCGTTGGCGAAGCGGGGGTCGAGGATGGCACGATGCCGGAGGGGATGCATGGCCCCTCGAATGCGGCGTGACTTTGCCGCGGGCTGCCGGACCTCAGGGCCAGGTGACGGGTTCGGCGCCGATGACGTGCTCTGCCTCCAGGGCGTCGAGTTCCGCCTCGCTCAGGCCGAGCAGCCGGGACAGCACCTCGCGCCCGTGCTGGCCCAGAGTCGGCGCGGGCCACTCGACGGCGTAGGGTGGGCTGTCGCCGCCGGGTTCCAGGGGCCGGTAGGGGGCGGAGGGGTTCGGGTGATTGCCGACGAAGGCGCGTTCGCGCCACTGCCAGAAGCCGCGGGCCTCGAGGTGGGGGTCGTGGAGCACGTCCATCGTGTTGCGGACCACAGCCGCCGGCACGCCAACCGCGGTCAGGCGGCGTTCGAGCGCCATGCCGTCGTGGAGCTGCGTGCGTGCGGCGAGCGCCCGGTCGAGGTCATCCTCGGCGGCCTTGCGATCTGAGGCGGCGGCGAAGCGCATCGAGCACGGCGTGCTGCCCTGAGCTCGTCGATGGGGTTCCGGCTCGTCCACACCGAGCACGGCGCCGAGTTGCCGCCACTGTTCGTCCGTCTCCACGGTGATCACGATCCAGGGCTCCGCTCCGATGCAGGGATAGACGCCCCAGGGAGCGTGAAGCGGGTGGCGTCCCCCGCAACGTGCGGGCGGTTCGCCTCGCATCGCCTGCTCGACGAGTCCGTGCGCGGCGAGCGGGAACATCGCTTCGACCTGCGAGAGATCGACGTACTGGCCTTCGCCGGTCCGCCGGAGATGTCGGAGCGCGGTGACCAGAGCCGCCGCGGCGTGGATGCCCGCGATCGGATCGCCAAGGGCGACGTGCTGCATCGTCGGCGGATCCCCGGCGCGACCGTTGAGGTGGGGCAGGCCCGACGCCTGCTCGACGGTGGAACCGTAGGCCCGGTGGGCCATCCAGTCGCCGCTGGCGCCGAACGGCGGCATCGACACCAGGACCAGTTCGGGATTCGCCTCTCGCAGCCGCTCGTAGGCGAGACCCAGCTTGGGCAGGACGCTCGCCGTGTAGTTCTCGATCACCGCGTCGGACTTCGCGACGAGCTGCAGCAGGAGATCCCTGCCGCGGCGGCTGGTCAGGTCAAGCGTGATCCCGAACTTGTTGCGGCCCGTCGTGTTGAAGGCGGTGGACTGCTCGTGGAGCTTCTGTGCGATGGACTCGGGCGTCGACTCCCAGCCGCGCCACCAGTCGAAGTACTGGCAGGACTCAACCTTGATCACCTCGGCGCCCATGTCGGCGAGTTGGCGGGTGGCGAGCGGTCCGGCCCAGCCCATCGTCAGGTCGACGATGCGGATGTCCCGGAGCAGGTCGGGACGGCGATTGGCGGAACCGATCGTCGGTGCGGTCGGGGAAGGCCCCGACGGGCGCGTCCGTCGGCCGTCCGAGCGGCCGACGACGGGCGCCGGGACCGGTTCAGGGCCGGCGCGTTGCCCGACGCGGCGCCCGAACCTGCTCTGTTCGCCGGACGGACGGCCGGGCGCCTCCCGCGCGCTGGCCGCCGTTGCCGCGTCTTCGGACTGCGCTCGGCGGTCAGCCGGCGTCCCGGACACCGTGCCGCCGTGTTCGCCGAGCCGCGGCGCCCGACCGCCCCGGACGGCGGGTGTGCGGTGCAGCCGGAAGGGCGTGCCGGGCACTGGGAAGCGCCCGTGGTCCGGGTGGTGCGCTTCCACCCAGGCGCCGCGCTCGCGGAACTGGTCGAGTTCGAACAGTTCGGCCGGAGTGGGCACGATCGCCAGAGGCACGCGGGCCGCCTGACCGAGCTGCACCCAGTCGAGCGCCGTGCGTTCGAGGAGCCGCGGGCCGATGACGGCGTCGAGCGCATCCGCATCTTCCAGCCGGTTGATCGACACCTGGTAGCGAGGGGCGAGACCGAGCCCGCGCAATCCCAGCATCGAGCACAGACTCCGCCACTGGCTCGGCGTGATTGCCGTGACGCCGACCCAGCCGCCGCGGCAACGGTAGATGCCTCCCGGGTAGGTGGGCCAGAAGCGGTTGATGCCGATTCGGGGGCGAATCACTCCGGTCGCCAGGGTGCCTGGCGGGCCGGGTTCCGTGATGCACATCGCGGCTTCGAAGATCGACACGTCGAGATGGACCCCGGTGGCCGGCCCGCCGATCTCCCTCCCCAGGAGGTGCCCCACGCCGGCAACGTAGGCGAGTGTGCCGGCGACCACCTGGGCTGTGTGTCCCGTAGTCAGAATCGGCGGCCCGTCGGCGGGACCCACCGCCCGCGCGGCGCCGGTGTGGGCGCTGATGACCTGGTCCGTGGCGGCACGCCCGGCGTAGGGCCCCGTGGCGCCGAACCAGGTGATGGTCAGTCGAAGCTGGCCGTCGCGCACGGCAGGAGGGCGGCGGGGCTCGGCGTCCAGGACCACGTCGGCCGCTTCAAGCAGAGCCTGCGCGACCGGGTCGGCGGTCTCGGCGGCAACGCTCCGCTTGCCCAGCGAGAAGTACGTGGCGAGCCCGCTCGCTTCGGGCGCTTCGGCCCGGGGATGCAGTGGCGGCAGGCGGCGAATCGGCTGTCCCTCGCCGGGTGGTTCGAGATTCGTCACCTCGGCGCCGAGGTCGCGGAACAGCTTGCCGCAACAGGCGGTCGCCACGGTGCCTGCGATGTCGACGACGTGCAGACCCGCGAGTGCTCCGGGGGGCGTAGTCTCCTGGGGGCGCATGAAGGGGTTGGAGGCGGGATTGTAGATCCGGGCATAGGATGACCGCCGACGACGCGAAGCCGGTGAAGGCCTGATCGACGGCGACGTACCCGGTGAAGATCAGCAGCGTCGGACCCGGGAAGGCCGTCAGGTTGACCGGCGGCTTCCCGGTCGGCAACAGGATGACAGAGGCCGACCTCGTGAACCGGCAGGCACGCTTGAAACGACAGACCCGATGGCGGCTCTCGCTCATGATGCTCCTGCAGTACGGGGTGTGGGGCGTGTGGCTGCCGGTGCTGGCGCGCTACCTCCAGGCGGAGCCCTCGGAGGGCGGCCTCGGCTTCACCCCGGGCCAGATCGGCTGGATCCTCGGGCTGGCGAGCTCGATCGGCGCGGTCACTGCCCCCTTCGTGGCCGGGCAGCTCGCCGATCGGTCGTTTTCGACCCAGCGGGTACTCGCCGTGCTGCTGTTGGCGGGCGGAGTCGTCAAGATCGTCACGGCCTGGCAGACGAGCTTCAGCGCCTGGCTCTGGCTGTCGGTGCTCTACTCGGTGCTGTACACGCCGACTCTGGCCCTCTCCAACTCGCTCGCCTTCGCCCACATGGACGACGGCGACCGGGAGTTTCCGCGGGTCAGGGTGTGGGGCACGATCGGCTGGATCGCCGCGAGCTGGGCGTTTCCGCTGTTCTGGTTGCTCTCCGATGTCCGGCTCTCGTGGCTACCGCCGTTCTATGTCGGGGTGGAGGCCGCGGACGCGACCGCGCGGCTCGTCGATTCGCTGGTCTGGAGCGGCGTGCTCGCGTTCGGCTACGCGGCGTTCTGTCTCTTCCTGCCGCCGACGCCGCCCAGGAGGGACGCCAGGGAGAAACTGGCGTTCGCGAAGGCGTTCGGGCTCTTCCGGCGGCGGTCCTTCACGGTTCTGGTGGCGGCAAGTCTGCCGATTGCGGTGATCCACCAGATCTACTTCATGCAGACCGCGCCGTTCATGAGTCAGGTGCTCGGCCTGGCGGACAGCCGGATCGGTCCGGCGATGAGCATCGGCCAGTTCGCCGAGATCGCGGTCATGGTGGCCACCGGCTGGCTGCTCGCCCGGTTCGGTTTCCGCGGCGTGATCACGATCGGCGTCCTCGCCTACGCCGCCCGCTACGCGATCTTCGGCAGCGTGTTCCTGCCGGCGCCCGTGATCGTCGCCAGCCAGGCGCTCCACGGCATTTGCTACGCGTGCTTCTTCGCCGCCGCCTTCATCTACGTGGACCGCATCGCGGAGGCGGATGTCCGCCACTCGGCGCAGACCGTCTTCGGGATCGTCATTCTGGGGCTGGGACCGGTGCTTGCGGCGCCGGTGCTGCAGGTGCTGTCGGACGTTTTCACCGACGCCGCCGGCGTGCTCGACTATTCCGCGTTGTGGTACTCGCTGTCGGCGCTGGCCCTGGTGACGATGGTGGGGTTCGCGGCGTTGTTCAGGGATCAGACGCAGGCGGAGGGAAACCAGGGGCCGGCTTGAGGCCGGCGCACCCGGTGATTCTCAGACGTCGCAGACACTCACACCGTGAGCCAGCGCGGCGAGCTTGTCCTCGCTCTTGGGGATGCCGTGCAGTGTCTGCGATCGTCAGACGTCGCAGACACTCACGCCGTGCGCGAGGGCGGCCAGCTTGTCGCTGCTCTTGGGAATGAATTCCTGGCCCACGATTCCCGTGTAGCCGGTCTCGAGGATGGCGCGCATGATCGCCGGGTAGTAGAGCTCCTGGTCGTCGTCGAGTTCGTTGCGGCCCGGGTTGCCGGCGGTGTGGTAGTGGCCGATGTGCTCGTGGTAGTCGCGGATCGTGCGGATCACGTCGCCTTCCATGACCTGCGCGTGGTAGATGTCGTAGAGGATCCTGAAGCGGTCGGAAGCGACCCGGTCGACGAGTTCGACCAGCCAGGGCATGTTGTCGGCCATGTAGTCCGCGTGGTTGACCTTGGAGTTCAGCAGCTCCATGCAGATGGTGACTCCCTTCCGCTCGGCGTGGCCGACGATCTGCTTCAGGGCCGCGACGCAGTTGTCGAGACCCACGCTGTCGGCCATGCCGTTGCGGTTTCCCGAGAACGTGATCACGTTCGGGAACCCGGCGTCGGCCGTCGCGTCGATGGCGACCGTGATCGCCTCCAGGCACGCCTCGTGGTTGGCGGGGTCGTTGATTCCCTTGGGGATGCCGTGGCTGTTCGTCATCGCGCAGGAGAGGCCGTGCTCCTGCAGGGTCGGGAAGGCCTCGGGCCCCAGGATCTCGATGGACTCGAGGCCCATCGCCTTGGCGGCGGCGGCGAGCTCCTCGAGCGGGATGCGGCCGAAGCACCACTGGCACACCGACTGGCGGATCCTCCCGTTCTTGACGACCCGTTCCTGTTGGGCGGAGAGGGCTCCAGGCGCTGCGGCCGCGGCGGCGACCGAAGCGGCGCCGGCGATGAGGGTTCGGCGGGAGAGAGGTTCTGCGTTCACGGATGGGTCCTCCGGTGGGCGTGAGCAGGCTTGGGATGGAGAGGCGGTCATCTTAGCGCCCGGCCGGTACGCGCTACGATCGGGCCGTGGAGTCGAACGTGGAGCGAAGGTCGAGGTGGCGGTTGCCGGCGATTCTGGCCGTCTCGACGCTGCTTCTCGCTTCTCTGCTGTCGGCCCAGTGGTGGCGCCGGGCGCCGGCACGCTACCCGGAGGAGGGTCGGCGGTACCTGGAGGGTTTCGTGTTCTGCCGAGGCCAATACCGGCAAGTCGTTGACGAACCGCTCGGACAGGGCTGGTTCACGGACTATCCCGACTCCGAGTACAACTTCATGACCCGCCTGTCCCAGTTGACGACGGTCGAGATCCAGCGCACGGCGTACGGCGATCCCGAGCACCTGGTTCTGACCCTGGACGATCCGCGGCTGTTCGAGTTTCCGTTCCTCTTCATGTCCGACGTCGGCACGATCGGCATCAACGACATCGAGGCGGAGAACCTGAGGCGCTACCTGCTGGCGGGTGGTTTCCTCTACGTGGACGACTTCTGGGGCCCCGACGCGTGGGATCACTGGTCGCGGCAGATCGGCCGCGTGCTGCCGCCGGGCGACTACCCGATCGTCGACATCCCGGTGACGCACCCGATCTTCAGGACCTTCTTCACGGTCGACGAGGTACCCCAGATCCCCTCGATCCAGTACTGGAACATGACCGGCGGAGTCGACACGTCGGAGCGCGGCAGCAACTCGGCCGAGCCGCACTTCCGCGGCATCTTCGACGAGAACGGCCGGCTGATGGTGGCGATGACCCACAACACGGACATCGCCGACGGCTGGGAGCGGGAAGGGGAGTCGAGGGAGTTCTTCGAGCGCTTCTCGCTGACGAAGTCGTATCCGTTCGGCGTCAACCTGGTCCTGTACGCGCTCTCGCACTGACGTTGGGCCCGCCGCGAACGCTGCCGGATCCTCGACGTGCTTCTCGTCGGGGCCGCGGTCGATGAACCCGCACTGACACAAGGCTCGCCGCGAACGCTGCTAGGGTCCGCCGGTTGACCCGCGCTGTTGCCGGGTTCCCGTTCCCATTCCACCAACGAGGACAGACCACATGGCCGGCATGATGCTTCGTTCCCGCTTCCCGACCCTCGCCGCCGCTGCCGCTCTGCTTGCCGCGCCCGTTGCGGCACAGCAGGATTTCTCGGCCGTCGAAGTGACTGCCGAGCATGTCTCCGGGCCGGTTCACATGCTGACCGGCGCCGGCGGCAACATCGGCGTCTCGGCCGGCGAGGACGGCATCCTGATCATCGACGATCAGTTCGAGCCCCTGGCCGACAAGATCCGCGCGGCGCTTGCGGCCATCTCCCCCGGTGACCTGGAGTTCGTCCTGAACACCCACTTCCACTTCGACCACACGGGCGGCAACGTCGTGTTCGGCCGGGAGGCGCTGATCGTGGCGCACACGAACGTGCGCAAGCGCCTGGCGGAAGGCGCCGGCGTCATGGGTCGGCCGGGCGAACCGGCGCCGAAGGAGGCCCTCCCGGTCGTGACCTACGACGACGGATTGTCGATCCACTTCAACGGCGAAGAGATCGTCGTGGGCCACCTGACCGGCGGCCACACGGACGGCGACAGCTTCATCTACTTCACGAACTCGAACGTGGTCCACCTCGGCGACCAGTTCTTCGCCGGGCGGTTTCCCTTCGTCGACATCGGCAACGGCGGCAATGCGGTCGGTCTCAGGGACAGCATCGGGGAAGTGCTGGAGCACCTGCCGGCCGATGCGAAGGTGATTCCGGGGCACGGCGCCCTGTCTTCGGTGGACGATCTGAAGATGTACCACCGGATGCTCACGGAGTGCGTCGCGACGGTCGAGGCGGGCAAGGACGCCGGCAAGTCGGTCGAGGAAATCCAGGCAGCCGGGCTCCCGGACGAGTGGGAGGGCTGGGGCTCCGGCTTCATCAACGAGTCGGCCTTCATCGGGTTCATCTTCGAGAGCCTGTAGGAGCGCTTCGATGAGGAGTTCCTTCACGGCGCGGCCCGCGCAGCGCATCGCCGCCGACGGCGTCGGCGTTGCTGCCGGCGTTGCTGCCAAGACACGCCGGGCCTACCGGAATCAGGCCGACTGCCTTGCGGACAAAACGGTGCGCGCGGGCCGTGCGCGGGTCGGTCTGCTGCGCTGCGTCTGTTGCGGTCTGCTGGTCGCGCCGGGTCTGGCCGCCGCGCCTCCAGCCTCGGAACCCGCCTCGGAGATCGAAGGCGGCTGGCCGGCCTGGCGCGGCCCCAGCCGGACCGGGTCGGCGCCGGGCGGGAACCCGCCGATCGAGTGGTCCGAAACGAAGAACGTGCGCTGGAAGAAGGCGGTGCCGGGTCTCGGGCTGTCCTCGCCGATCGTGTGGGGCGAACGGCTGTACCTGACCACCGCCGTGCCGACGGGGGAGAAGGCCGAGAACGCGCCTCCGGCCGGCAGGCGTGACGGCATTCCGCCGGACCGGGTCCTGAGCTACGAGGTCCACGCCCTGGACCGAGCGGACGGGTCGACGGTGTGGAAGCGCACCGTGCGTACGGGAGCGCCGTCCGGAGGCACTCATCCCGACGGGACCTGGGCCTCCGGGTCGCCGGTCACGGACGGCGAGGTGCTGATCGCCTTCTTCGGTTCGCAGGGCCTCTACGCGTTCGATCCGGATGGGACCGAACTCTGGCGCCGCGACTTCGGCGACATGAGGACCCGGCTTGGCTTCGGCGAGGGCAGCTCGCCGGCGCTTTACGGCGACCGCGTGTTCGTCATCTGGGATCACGAGGACGAGTCCTTCATGATCGCCCTCGACAAGACGACGGGGCGGGAGATCTGGCGCCGCGACCGCGACGAGATGACCGCCTGGACGACGCCCCTCGTCGTCGAGCACGGCGGCCGCGTCCAGGTCGTCACGAGCGCGACGAACCGCGTCCGCTCCTATGACGCGGACACCGGCGAGCCGATCTGGCAGGCGACGGGCATGACCCTGAACGCGATCCCGTCGCCGGTGTACTCGGATGGCGTCGTCTATCTGACGAGCGGTTTTCGCGGCAGCAAGCTGCTCGCGGTGCGGCTCGACGGGGCCGAGGGCGACGTCACCGGGACAAAGCAGGTGATCTGGTCGGTCGACCGGGACACGCCGTACGTGCCCTCGCCGCTGCTGCACGACGGCGTCATCTACTTCACCAAGTCGAACAGCGGCATCCTCTCCGCCTACGACGCGGCGACGGGCGAGGCTCTCTACGCGAATCAGCGGCTGGGCGCGGTGCGCAACGTTTACGCGTCGCCCGTCGGAGTCGGCGACCGCGTCTACTTCAGCAGCCGGGACGGGGAGTTCCTCGTCGCGCAGGCGGGGCCGACCTTCGAGGTCCTCGCCGAGAGCGAACTCGACGATCGCTTCGACGCCTCGCCGGCCATCGTCGGCGACGTGATCTACCTGCGCGGCCGCCGCAACCTGTACTGCATCGCTGCGCCGTAGACGCCTGCGCGTCGGTGGCGCCCGCCTGTCCGGGGCGCAGGGGCGCCCGCTTGTCGCCTGGCGGACGCAGCTTGTCGCCTGGCGGACAATGGGCGGCGGTCAGGCGAGCATCCAGCGCAGGACGCCCACCGCGACCGACGCAAGACCGATTCCCCACAGCACCAGACGGAGTTCCAGGGCCTTCAGGTCCGCCTTCGGAGCTACTCCTTCCGAGACGGCAGCGCGTACCGTCTCGACCAGCGCCTCGGCTTGGGCTGCTGGCAGACCTGCCGCCTCGAGCTTGCGGCCTGCGGCCAGAGTGTCGAACGTTGCGGCGCTCATTGCGTCAGCCTACAACTGGTTTGCGTCGTGGAAAGCAACGACGGGAAGCTCGAGCACCAGCGTTTCGGGCAGGAGGCACACCCGGTCGTCGCAGGCCTGGAGGCGGACGGAGATGGGGACGGAGACGGGGAGCGGTTCCGGTCGGGTGTCCGGACGAATACGGAACCTGATGCGCTGGGCGCCTTCGTAGATCAGAACGTCGCCGGACTGGGCGCCGACCTGGGTTCGTCGGGGCTCGGGATAGCGAAGGTCGGCTGTCCGGAAGCCGTTGCCGGCGCCGACCACCCGGGTGCCGATCAAGTCTTCCTGGAGTGGCTCGGGACCGTTCAGGCGCCAGCCATCCTTGATCACGAGGTCGAGGTCGACTTCGTACTCGCCTGGAGCGGGGCCGGGCCGCAGGGTGGCGGTGGCGAGGACGGCGCCGTTGCCTGCGGTGTCGCGCGGACCGGCATCACCGTCGAGGGCGACGGCCAGGGCGGTGAGCATGTAGGTGAAGGCGGCGGGCGCCCGTTCGATGCTTTCGGCGAAGGCGGCGACCGTGGCGAGAGCCCGGTTGAGCGATTGCGGGTCCCCGGTGCGGCGGCCGAGTTCGGCCAGGGCGCGGGCGGCGACCGAGTTGCCCGAGGGGACGGCGCCGTCGGTCGGGCTCTTGGGCTGGGCGATCAGCAGGTTGGCCTTCTCCCGCTCGGCGATGAAGAAGCCGTGCCCCAGGCTCGGCCGGGAGGCCGGGTCGGCGGGTCCGGGATCCCAGAAGCGTTCGATCATTTCGGTGGCTACGGCCTGAGACCGTTCGAGCCAGTGCTTGTCGCCGGTCACGTCGTGGAGGGCAACGAACGCCTGCGCCAGGTGGGCGTAGTCCTGAACCAGGCCCGGCGTCGAGGCTTCGCCGTCGAGCCAGACTCGCCAGAGACCGCCGTCCTCGCGACGGCAGACCTTCCAGAGGAACTCCGCCGATCGAGCCGCGGCCTCCGCGTAGGCCGGCTCGCCCAAGGCGTCGGCGGCCTCAGCCAGCCCGCGGATCATCATGCCGTTCCAGGAGGTGAGGATCTTGTCGTCGCGCAGAGGGTGCTGGCGCCGTTCGCGGACCTGGTAGAGGTGCTCACGAACGCGGTCGAGCCGGCCGAGCAGATCGGCGAGCGAAAGGCCCAGGTCGCCGGCGGTCTCGTCGAGCGGCCGGTCGAGGAACAGGATGTTCCGGTGCTCGAAGTTGCCCTGGTCGGTGACGCCGAACAGGCGGATCACGAGTTCCGCGTCTTCCCCGTCCGAATCCGGGTTGTCTGCGAGTGCGGCGCGGATCTGGTCCTTCGTCCAGACGAAGAACTCGCCTTCGACCGACTCGCCGCCGGCCGCTTCACTGTCCGCGTCGGTGGCGGAGTAGAAGGCGCCGCCGGGCGACGTCATGTCCCGCAGGACGTAGTCGGCCGTCTCGCGCGCTACGCGCGCGAGCAGCGGATCGCCGGTCAGCCGGTAAGCCAGGGCGTAGGCGCGGAGCAGGTGGGCCTGGTTGTAGAGCATCTTCTCGAAGTGGGGCACGAGCCACTGTCCGTCGACGGAGTAGCGGTGGAAGCCGCCGCCGGCCTGGTCGTGGATGCCGCCCCGGGCCATCGCGCGGAGGGTGAGCAGGGCCGCGTCCAGCGGTTCCCGGTCGCCGGTACGCAGAGCCTCCTCGAGCAGGAGCAGGAGGTTCGTTTCGTTCGGGAACTTGGGCGCGCCGCCGAAGCCGCCGTGGACGCGGTCCGTGCTCGCAATCAGGCCTGCCGCAGCCTGAGTGATCACGGTGCGGCCCAGGTTCTTCGCCGTTCCGCGCGCGGAGGTGATCTGCTGGACCAGGTCGGTGATCTGGGCAGCGGTCGTTTCCAGGTCAGCGCGCCGCTCCCGCCAGGCGGCGTCGACTTGCTGCATGAGATGGACGAACTGCTGCGGCGGAAAGTAGGTCGCGCCGAAGAACGGCCTGCGGTCGGGCAGCAGAAAGCTCGACATCGGCCAGCCGCCGCGCTGTTGGGTGACCTGGACCGCCGTCATGTAGATGTCGTCGATGTCGGGACGCTGCTCGCGGTCGACCTTGATGCAGATGAACTTCTCGTTCATCAGCCGGGCGACGTCGACGTTGTCGAAGCTCTCGCGCTCCATCACATGGCACCAGTGGCAGGTCGAGTAGCCGATGGACAGGAAGACCGGCTTGTCCTCCGCCTTCGCCCGTTCGAAGGCCTCCTCGCCCCAGGGGAACCAGTCGACCGGATTGTGGGCGTGCTGGCGCAGATAGGGCGAGGTTTCGAGGATCAGGCGGTTCAGGAACAGCGGCCGGCCGTTGGCGTCCAGGTGCTCGGTGCGCGGCTCGTAGTCGGCCGGCATCGAGGCGAGCGCCGCTTCCAGCCGGGCCTGAAGCTCCGGCGGGCGTGGTGCGGCCCCCGGGGCAGGGACGATGGAGGCGGAGGGCGTTGCCATGGTCATCAGCGCGACGGCGAGGCCTCCTGCAACCCAGGCGGCGTTGGGCACGGCTCCCGAGGATACCCGCCCCGTCCTCGCCTGGGCTTGTGCCGCGGACTTGCGGGGTTGCGTGCCTCGGCTCAAGCTCCCTGAGCCGTGGGCGCTGTTACATTCGCCGGGATGGAGGAAACGAGGCTGGCGCCAGGTCGACGGCCGCGGACCATTCCGTTCGCGATGCTCCTGCTGCCGGCGGTGTTCGCCTGCGGCGCCGGCGATTCTTCGCTGCGCTGGGTCGACTGGGCGAAGCAGACCCATCGCCAGGTCGTCGTCGACCGCGAACCGGGCCAGTACCTCGGCCACCCGACGACCGTGCTGCTTTCCGACGAGCGCTCGATTCTGGCCGTCTACCCGAAGGGCCACGGCGCCGGCGCGATCACGATGAAGCGCAGCGACGACGGCGGCCTGACCTGGAGCGAACGTATGCCGACGCCGGCGAGCTGGGAGACGTCGATGGAGACGCCGACCGTGTTCCCGGTCGATCTCGCGGACGGGCGGCGGCGGCTCATCATGTTCTCGGGGCTCTACCCGGTGCGGATGGCGCGGTCCGAGGACGAAGGCGAGACCTGGACGGAACTCGAGCCGATCGGTCACTTCGGAGGCATTGTCGCGATGTCGTCCGTTGAGCGACTGCGAAGCGTCGACGGCGAGTTGATCGCCCTGTTTCACGACGACGGACGCTTCCTGCGCCGCCGGACCTCCCGCTACGAGCGGATTCCCGGCTTCGAGCCGGACTTCAAGGTCTACAAGACGATCTCGCTCGACGACGGATTGACGTGGTCGGAACCGGAGGTCATCGCGACTCACCCCGAGGCGCACCTTTGTGAACCGGGGCTGATTCGGTCGCCCGACGGGCGCGAAATCGCCGTGTTGCTGCGGGAGAACAGCCGCCAGTTCAACTCCTTCGTCATCTTCTCGCGGGATGAGGGGCGCACCTGGAGCCGTCCGGTGGAGCTGCCTTCGTCGCTTACGGGCGACCGGCACGTCGGCCGCTACACGCCGGACGGCCGTCTGTTCGTGTCCTTCCGCGACCAGGCGCCGTCCAGCCCGTGGCGGGGCGACTGGGTGGGTTGGCTCGGCCGCTACGAGGACCTGCGCCGCGGCAGGCGGGAACCTTCGGCCGGCGAGGTGCGGGTGCGGCTCATGGACAACACGTACGCCGCGGACACCGCGTATCCCGGTCTGGAGTTGTTGCCCGACGGGACCTTCGTTGCGACGACGTACGGTCACTTCACGGCGGGCGAGGAACCGTGGGTTGCGTCGGTGCGATTCACCACGGCCGAGCTGGACCAGGCCGCGGCGTCCGCGCCCGCCGAAGCGCCGGCCAGACCCGTGCTCCGGGTCGGGACGAGCGGCGACTATCCGCCGTTCTCCACCGTCGCGGCGAACGATGGAGGCGATTCGCCGGCAGATTCCGAAGCGCGCAGCGGCTTCTCGATCGAAGTCGCCGGGCGGCTGGCAACGGATCTGGGCTACGACGTGGAGTTCCGGTCCTTCGATTGGCCCAACTTGACGGCCGCCGTGCGGTCCGGCGACTTCGACATCGGGATGAGCGGCGTCACCTGGAGGCCTGAGCGTGCCGCGGTGGGGTGGATGAGTCGGGCGGTCGCCGCGGGCGGGCCTTGTGTGGTCACCGATGCGGACAGCCCGAACACTCCGCGCCGGATCGCGGTGAACCGCGGCGGAATCCTCGAGCGCTGGACGCGGCAGCGCCATCAGGGCACGGCGACCGAAGTCATCGCCGTCGACGACAATCTCTCTCTTCCCGGCCGCCTCGAACGGGCCGAAGTGGACGCCTTCGTCACCGACTCGTTCGAGGTCGAGCACTTCGGCCGCGACGGCTGGCGGCGCCGCTGCGAACCGCCGCTCGACCGCAAGGTGTTCTGGATCAGCCCGAAACGGGCCGAGGATCTCGGGCCGGCGGTCGACCGCTGGATTCAGCGGAATGAGGGCTGGCTGGAGGCGAGACGCGAGGAGTGGTTTGGCAGCCGCCAGGAACGGGACGAGCTGGACCATCTGCTCGACCTGACGGCCCGTCGACTCTCCTTCATGCCGCCCATCGCGGCCTGGAAAAAGGAGCGTGGTCTGGCGATCGAGGACCTGGAGCGGGAGCGGGTGGTGCTTGAGGCGGCGGAGCGGACCGCGGTCGAGTTCGGGCTCGATCCGGCGCCGGTGAGGGACTGGTTCGCGTTGCAGATCGATCTGGCGAAGGCCGTGCAGCGCCGCAGCGCGGGGGTGCAGTCGACGTTGAGCCTGGAGGAGATTCGTCCGGCGCTCAACCGTTTGGGAGAACGCCAGGTGCGCGCGCTGCGAGTGCTCGCGACGCGAGCGCGCGAGCCGGAAACGTCGGCATTCGAGCTTCTCGGGCCGTATCTCGACAGCGGGGAAGTTGACCGTGTGCGGGCCGGCGTGACCAGGGTCCTTGCCGATCTGACGGGAGTGACCGGAGACTGACGCATCGGTTTCCAGGGCGTGGTCAGCGGTGATTCCCGGCCGTTGGCTGCTGGGCCTCGTGCCAGTCGTGGTCGCCGGGGCTGAGCGGCGTGGTCAGCGGTGATTCCCGGCCGTTGGCTGCTGGGCCTCGTGCCAGTCGTGGTCGCCGGGGCTGAGCGGCGTGGCCAGCGGTGATTCCCGGCCGTTGGCTGCTGGAGGACGGACAGGATCAAGCAGCAAGCGGCTGTGCTTGCGTTTCGGCGGGAGCTTCCGGACCGCAAGCCGAAGGCGCGGGTGACGAAGGGGAGCGGAAGCGGCCGCCGGTCAGGCCGCCGCCCCGTCTACTTCAGCGCGGCGATGATGCTGCGCGCCATCTGCCACGTCGAGGAGCGACCTCCGAGGTCGGGGGTCAGGCTGCTGCCCGCCTTGAGCACCGCGGTCACGGCCTGATCGATCCGGTCCGCCTCGGCGTCGAGGTCGAAGTGCCGGAGCAGGGCGGTGGCCGGCGTCAGCAGCGGCAACGGGTTCGCCTGGCCGGTGCCGATCAGGTGCGGCGCGTCGCCGTGGACGGCCTCGAAGACGTGGCAGTCGTCGCCGACGTTGATCGCGTGGCCGGTGGAGATGCCGCCCGCCAGCCCGGCCCCGAGGTTGCTCAGGATGTCGCCGTAGAGGTTGTCCATCAGCATGACGTCGAAGTCGTAGGGGTTGAGCACCAGGCGCATGCAGGCCGCGTCCACGATGCAGTCGTCCACCCGGATGTCGGAATAGCCGGCGGCAACGGAGCGAACCGAGTCCAGGAAGAGCCCGTCGGTCTGCTTCATGATGTTCGCCTTGTGGATCGCGGTGATCCTCTTTCGGCCGTGCCGTCGGGCGATCCGGAAGGCGTAGTCCGCGATCCGCTCGGAGGCGGCGCGGCTGACGACCTTCATGCTCTCGACCACGCCGTCCACGATCTCGTGCTCGATGCCGCGGTAGACGCCCTCGGTGATTTCCCTGATCAGCAGCACGTCGAGGTCGGGATAGCGCGTCGGCAGTCCCGGGATCGACCGCACCGGGCGCACGCTCGCCCAGAGGCCGAGCATCTGCCGCAGGGCGACATTGGGGTTCTGGGGCCCCGGGCCGACGCGGACCGCATCCGGACCGGGCCCGATGAGCCGGGTCTTGAGCGCCACCCGGCAATCGCGGATCGTGTCCGCCGCCTCGCGGAGGACCGCCTCCGTGTTCCGGCGCACCGCGGTCGGCACGTCGACGCGGACGAAGTCGAAGCTGGCGCCGGCCGCCTCGAGGACTTCGAGCACCGGCGGGGCGGTTTCCGCGCCGACTCCGCTGCTGCCGACAATCAGCGCGACCCGGGGACGCACACCCTGTTCGGCGCCGTCGCTCATCGGGCCGCCTCCCGTTCTTCCGCCACGGTTTCCAGCTCGGCCAGGAGCGCGTCGGTCAGCTCCGATGTGTTCGCGTTGCCGCCGAGGTCCCGGGTCAGAGCGCTGCCGCCAATCAGCAGCCTCTCGACCCCGGCGCGCAGGTGCGCGGCCGCCTCCGCCTCACCGACGTAGCGCAGCATCAACTCCGCGGACAGGATCAGTGCGATCGGATTGGCCAGGTCGCGGCCGGCGATGTCGGGGGCCGTGCCGTGGACCGCTTCGAACACCGCGCAGCCGTTGCCGTAGTTGGCCCCGGGCACCACGCCCAGGCCGCCGACCAGACCGGCGCAGAGGTCGCTCATCAGGTCGCCGTCCAGGTTGCCCATGACCAGCATGTCGAAACGGGTCGGATCCCTGGCCAGTTCGAGCGCCAGATTGTCGAGCGGCAGGTAGTCGACCTGGAAGAAGGGGTAGTTCTGCTCGCACTCGCGGGCGCAGGCCAGGAACAGGTTGTCCGACAGCGGGGTGATCGACGCCTTGTGAACGATCGTCAGCTTCTTGCGGCCGTGGCTGCGTGCGTACTCGAACGCGAACTGCATGATCCGGCGCGAAGCGTCCCGGGTGACGATCTTGAGCGCCTCGACCACGCCGTCGACGACCTCGTGCTCGCGGCCGCTGTAGAGGCCCTCGGTGTTCTCGCGCACGATGATCAGGTCGACTCCCCGGTAGCGGGCGCGCGTGTTTCCGGGCATCGACTGCACCGGCCGCACGCACGCGAACAGTTCCAGGGACTGCCGCAGGAGGACGTTCACGCTGCGCCAGCCGCCGGCCACGGGTGTCTGCAGAGGGCCCTTGATCGCGATCCGGTTCCGGCGAATCGACTCGATCGCCTCGTCCGGGAGGGGTGAGAGACCCTGGTCGACGGCCGTGCTGCCGGCAACGACCGGCTCCCACTCGATCCGGCCGCCGGTGACGAAGTCGACGGCGCGCACCATCGCCTTGCTGACCTCGGGACCGATGCCGTCCCCGGGCAGGAGTGTGACCGCGTACTTCAACCGGGCTACTGGAGAGCGGAGTCGCTCACCATCGCCTCGATCAGGCACGGACCCGGCTCGGCGAAACCGCGCTCGAGGGCTGCCGTGAGTTCTTCGCCGGTACGGACCTGCACGGCGGGCATGCCGAAGCCCCGGGCCAGGTCGAGCCATTCGACCCGCGGTGCGCCGAACTCCGTCAGGTTCAGGCTCTGCGGGCCGAACTCCTCTACGCCGGCCCTTTGCAACTCGACTTGGAGAATGCGGTACATGTCGTTGGCGAACACGAGGTTGACGACGTCTACCCCCTCGCGGACCTGGCTCCAGAGAGCCTGGACCGTGTACAGGCCGCTGCCGTCGCCCTCCAGCGTCAGCACCTTGCGGTCCGGGCACGCAATCGCGGCGCCGAGCGACGCGGGCAGGCCAAGGCCGATCGCGCCGCCGTTCTCCTGCAGGTAGGTGTGCGCCGGCCCGTTCATCGTGGCGGGATAGAAGGCGAAACCCGCGGTGATTCCCTCGTCCATCACGATCGCGTTCTCAGGCAGGGTGGCGGCGACCGCCTGGGCCGCGACGCGCGGGTCGATCGGACCGGTCGGTGCCGGTGGCCTCTCGACCGCGCGGGCCGGCGGCTCGTCCTTCGCGTCGGTTGCCTGGGCCAGCTCGCCGAGGGCGTGGCCGCTGTCTTCCGTCGGATGGCTCAGGACGACGACTTCCACCGACTCCGGAGTCAGGCGGCTGACGCCGCCCTCGTAACCGAAGAAGGCGACGGGATCGAGCGCGCCGGCCAGAACAAGCGTGTCGATTCCGCCCAGGAACTCCACGGCCTGTTCGGGGAAGTAGGGCACGCGCGGGAGCACGGGAAGACGGGGACCGCGCTCCATCCGCCCCGAGAACGTCTCGGCGGCGAGCTTGCAGCCGGTCGCTCGCTGTACTCTGGCGGCATCGCTCTGGGCCGCGGCCGTATTGCCGGAACTGCCCAGCATCAGCATCGTCCGTTCGCCGCGGGCCACGGCGGCCCGGGCGCGCTCGACGGCTTCCGGGGCGACGCGGGCGCCGAGCGGAGGCGCCGGCTCGACGATCGGACCGCGGGCCTCGTTCCACTGGCAGTCCGTGGGCACGATCAGGGTGGCGATCTGGCCCGGGTGGCGCCGGGAAGCGGAGATTGCGGCGGCCATGTCGCGCGAGATGTGGTCGGCCGAGGCGACGGTGCGCTGCCAGTCGGAGACTCCGTCAACCAGGCTCTCGACCTTCGTGTTGAGCGGCGGGTCGTAGTTGCGGTGCCAGGTGGGATGGTGGCCGATCAGGTTGACGATCGGCGTGCGGCCGCGCCGCGCGTTGTGCAGGTTGGCAATGCCGTTGGCGAAACCCGGGCCGAGATGGACCAGGGTCAGCGCCGGTTTGCCGGCCATCCGGCCGTAGCCGTCCGCGGCGCCGGTGGCCACGCCCTCGAACTGCGCCAGCACCCCCCGCACCCCCGGGATCTCGTCGAGAGCCGCGACGAGATGGATCTCCGACGTACCGGGATTGGCGAAGCAGACCTCGACCCCCGCGTTGACGGCGGTCCGAACCACTGCCTGGGCGCCGTTCATCGGAGCGGGAGGGTAGCAAGCGCGAAGGGGGAAGGGGTGCGCGGAAGCATGCCGACCTTCACAAGGCGCCTGGAGAGGACTGCGGCGAAGGACTCAGCGGCAGGGCGGTCGTGCGTTTGATCTCGTTCAGCACGATGCTGGTCAGCAGCCTGTCGACCCCCGGTATGGAGGCGAGATGATCCGCGAGGATGTGTTCGAGGTGGCGGTAGTCCCTGGCCACGATCTTCAGCAGGTAGTCGTGCTCGCCTGTCAGGGCGTGACACTCGAGTACTTCCGGCAGCTCGCGCACGGCGCGGTGGAACTGCTTGCGGGCGTCCGTCTGGTGGTGGGTCAGGTAGATCTGAACGAAGCACATCAGGCCCAGATCCACCGCGTTGCGGTCGAGCAGGGTGACCTGCTGCTGGATCACGCCCCGTCGTTCCAGCTTTCGCAGGCGCTTCTTCAGGCCCGAGGCGGACAGGCTCACCTTGCGCGCGAGTTCTACATCGGTTCGATTCGAGTCGTGTTGGAGAAGCGCCAGGATGGCGTAGTCGGTGGAGTCGAGGGGTCGGGCCGTCGAGCGGCTTGATTCCGCTGTGCGGCGATCGTCTTTTTTGTCCATGGGGCGTAGTGTACACGGAGACTGCCGCCGGGGGTGAAGAATCGGCCCTTGTCTTGACGTGGAGGTTCTGTTAGCGTTCCGATCATGGAGCTGCAAGCCCAATCTTCTACCGCAAGACCAGCAATGGCTCCCTTATTGGCCTCTGGAGCGGATGTGGGGCGACCCTCAGCACCGCCTCGTATCGCGTCCTGGCTGCAGGGTCGCGACCGTTCGTTGCTGCGTCGGATGGTCGACGAGATCGCAAGTCCCGGCGTCGTGTCGCTGGCCGGCGGACTCCCGGCGGTGGAGCTGTTTCCCTCGGAGGCCTACGGCGAGGTGCTACGCGACTTGCTGGCCGATCCCCGGTCCATGCAGTACGTCGCGCCAACCGGCGCGCTGAAGGAACGGGTCGTGGAGGTCATGCGACGCCGCGGCGTCGACTGCAGGACGGAGGAGATCCTGATCACGACCGGTGCTCAGCAGGCGCTCGATGTCGCCGTCCGCACGCTCGTGGGGGCGGGAGAGAGTGTCGCCGTCGAGAGGTTCACCTACGCGGGTTTCAGGGAGATCCTGGCGCCGCTCCAGCCACGACTCGTGACTCTGCCGAGCAGTCTGGACGACGGACTCGATGTCGAAGCGCTGGAGCGCTTCCTGCTCGCCGGCGCGCGGCCGCGACTCGTGTACGTGATCCCGGACGCCCACAACCCGCTCGGCGTCAGCCTGGCTCCGGAGACCCGTGAGCGGTTGGTGGTCCTCGCCCACGACTACGATTTCGTGATCCTGGAGGACGATCCGTACGGCCTGCTCTGCTGCGACGGCGAGTTCGAACCGCCGCTCGCGGCACGGGACGCGGAGCGGGTGGTCTACGCGGGCACCTTCTCCAAGATCCTGGCGCCGGCGCTGAGGATCGGCTGGCTGCGCCTGCCGGAGGCGCTGGTCGAAGCCTTCGCCGCCGTCAAGGAGATCGGTGATCTCGAGTGCTCCCGGCTGAGCGTGCTCGCCGTGGCCCGCCTCCTGGAAGACCTCGACTTCGACCGCCACCTCGGGTTGCTGCGTGCGACCTATCGGGCCCGTCGCAAAGCGATGCTCGAGGCGCTTGCCGATCACCTGCCGGCGGGCTGTGCCTTCACGGAGCCCCGGGGCGGCATGTTCGTGTGGGTGGAGCTGCCCGAGGGGACGGATGGCGGGCGCCTGCTGGAGCGGACCCTGGCCGAGCGGAAGCTCGCCTTCGTTCCCGCGGCCGCGTTCGTGGACGCGGCGGACAGCACGGCGCCCCGGAATGCGGTTCGCTTGTGCTTCTCGGGCCTGGAACCGGTGGCTCTGCGCGAGGCGGTGGCGAGCTTCGCCGCCTGCATCGAGAGTTCGACCGCGCGGCCGGAACCGGAGGCGGCCGGCTCGGCCCGGTCTCCGGGCCGCCGGACACAAGACGAAGGAGGAGGGAAGGCATGAACCTGGAGACCATGGAACAGACGCCGCCGGCGGACCCCGTCCCGGCAACGGCGACCGGCGGGGACTTCTGTCCGATTCTCGGTTTCGACCACCTGGAGCTGTATGTCGGCAACGCGAAGCAGTCGGCGGCCTACTACTGCCAGGCGTTCGGTTTCGAGTGCACCGCGGTACGGGGGCTCGAGACCGGCGAACGGATGCGCGCGTCCTGCCTGGTGGAGCAGGGCGGTATCCGGATCCTGTTGACCAGTGCTCTGCACTCGTCGCACGATGCCGCGCGGTCGGTACGGCGGCACGGCGATTCCGTGGCGGTCATCGCGCTTTCGGTGCCGGACGCGGACGAGGCATTCTCGGCCGCCGTGTCCCGGGGCGCGCAGGCGGCCGCTGCGCCGGCGACCGCCCGTGACGAGCATGGCGAGCTCCGTCACGCTTCGATCCGTCTGTACGGCGACTGCGTGCTGCAGTTCATGGATCGCCGGGACTATGCCGGCCTGTTCGGGCCCGGCTTCGAGCCGCCGCCGGAGGTGCCCGGCGCCGCGGCGCCCCGGGGCTGCGGCCTGCTCGCCATCGACCACGTCGTGGCGAACGTCGAACTGGGGCGGATGAACGAGTGGGCGCACTTCTTCGCGCGGGTTCTGGGCTTCAACCAGCTCGTCCACTTCGATGACGAGGCGATCTCGACCGAGTACTCGGCGTTGATGTCGAAGGTGATGCAGGACGGCTCGGGGGTCATCAAGTTCCCGATCAACGAACCCGCCGAGGGCCGCAGGAAGTCGCAGATCGAGGAGTTCCTCGACTTTCACGAGGGACCCGGGGTGCAGCACATCGCCTGCCGCACCGACGACATCGTGGGCGCCGTGTCCCGGCTGCGCAAGAACGGCGTCGAGTTCCTCCGCGTGCCGGCGACCTACTACGACGAGCTGGAGCAGCGGGTGGGGAAGATCGACGAGCCGATCGAACGCCTGGCGGAGTTCGGCATCCTCGCCGACCGCGACGAGGACGGCTACCTGCTGCAGATCTTCACCAAGCCGGTTGAGGACCGGCCGACCCTGTTCTACGAGATCATCGAGCGGCATGGCGCCCGGGGGTTCGGCGAGGGCAACTTCAAGAGCCTGTTCGTGGCTCTCGAACGGGAGCAGGCGGCGAGAGGGAACCTGTGAGCCACTACCACCGCGCGGGCGAGGTTCCCCACAAGCGCCACACCCAGTTCCGCCGACCCGACGGATCGCTCCACCACGAGGAGGTGATGGGGATCCACGGGTTCTCCGGCATCCAGTCGATCCTCTACCACCTGCACCCGCCGACCGCGGTCGATCGGATCGGGGAACGGTCGAGCAACGGTCTGAAGTTCGAGTACGCGGGGCCGCTGCGGCATCGGCTGATCCGCGCTGCCGGGTCGCCGCAGCGGGGAGACGCGGTGAGCGGCCGGGTACCCCTGCTGGCCAACCGCGACCTGGTGCTCTCGATCGTCCGGTTTCGCGAGCCGATGGACTACTGGTACCGCTACGCGCACGGGGACGAGCTGCTGTTCGTGCACGAGGGCCGCGGCGTGGTCGAGAGCCAGTTCGGTCGCCTGGCATACCGGCCCGGCGACTACCTGGTGCTGCCCACCGGCGTCATCTGGCGGCTGCTGCCGGCGCCGGACGAGCCGCAGCGCATGCTGTCCCTGGAAGCGGCCGGCCACATCGAGCCGCCGAGCCGCTACGTGAACCGGTATGGCCAGTTTCTCGAGAACTCGCCGTACTGCGAACGCGACATCCGGCCGCCGGAGTGGCGCGAACCGCGTGACGAGGAAGGCGAGTTCGAGGTCCGAGTGAAGGCCCGCGGCGGGACGACGAGTTACCTCTACCGGCGCCATCCGATGGACGTCGTCGGCTGGGACGGCCACCTGTGGCCCTACGCCTTCAACATCGAGGACTTCGAGCCGATCACCGGCCGCGTCCATCAGCCGCCGCCCGTGCACCAGACCTTCGATGGGCCCGGGTTCGTCGTCTGTTCCTTCGTGCCGCGCCTGTTCGACTACCACCCGCAGGCGATTCCGGCGCCCTACAACCACTCGAACGTGGACTCGGACGAGGTCATCTACTACGTCGAGGGCGAGTTCATGTCGCGTCGGGGAGTCGAGAGGGGCGCCTTGACCGTGCATCCGAACGGGATTCCCCATGGTCCCCATCCCGGCGCCCGCGAGGGTTCGATCGGAAGGGAACGCACCGACGAACTCGCGGTCATGGTGGACACCTTCCGGCCGCTGCAGTTGACTGCCGCGGCCGCCGACCTGGAGGACGAGAGCTATGCCTGTAGCTGGCGCGGTTGAGGTCACCCCGGGCCTGGTCGACCGCGGGGATCCGGGCGGGGATCTGACCACCGGTCGGGCCGCCTTCATCGAGCGCGCGCAGACCCGGGGCGACCTGTTCATCGAGCAGCGCTACGAGCTCTACAGCGAGGCGAACCAGGAGACGTGGCGGCGCCTCTACCGGGCGCTGGCCGGGCGCTGGGAGCAGCACGCCAATCCCCGCTTTCTCGAGGGCGTGGCGCGGCTCGGGCTCGACCCCGACCGTATCCCGAGGCTCTCCGACATCAACCGGTTCCTGCAACCCCTGAGCGGCTTCAGGGCGCGGGCGGTCAGCGGCTACGTGCCGGCCTACCTGTTCTTCGACTGCCTGAGGCGGCGGGAGTTCCCGACCACGATCACGGTCCGCGACGGCGGCAGGCTGGACTACCTCCCCGAACCCGACATCTTCCACGACCTGGCCGGACACGTGCCGATGCACACGGATCCGGCGTTTGCGGATGTCCTGGTCCGTTTCGGCGAAGCTGCCCGAACCGCTGCCATGCGAGCCCGCAATGGAGATTGCCGGCGTGTCGAGAGCGCGCTGCGGGGACTGGCCCGGTTCTTCTGGTTCACGATCGAGTTCGGCCTGATGCGTCGCCCGGACGGGAACGGGCTGTGCGCCTACGGCAGCGGTCTGCTGAGCTCGGCGGGCGAGATCGGGCACTCCCTCGAATCCCCGGACGTGCAGCGAGTTCCGTTCCAGCTCGACTGGGTCGTGAACCAGAGCTTCGAGATCGACTCGCTGCAACCGCTGCTGTTCGTCGTCGACGGTTTCGATCACCTGGAGCGCGAGGTGATGCGCCTGGAGCGTTGGCTCGGCCGGGGGCGTCTCGACAACGTGGCGCCGGGCGAGCCGGAGGTCAGCCGGGAGGATCTGCAGTCCTTCCTGGAGCCGGGCGCCTGAGGGCGGGTTGCCACCGGGGACGGTGATCAGCTCGGGTCGCCAGGACCGGCGCCTCGAACTGCAGGGGTAATGACATCGGCGCCCATCTCCGCCAACAACACGACGTGGACGGGGTGGCGGGCGGAAGGTCCGGGGGAGCCCGACCAACCGGCGCGCGAGTTCGAACCGTTCGGCGCGGGCGATCCGCACTCGGGGTAGGCCCCGGCGGATCGGGACGGGGGACGCCGCGTTGATCGCGGCACGGGGCGCGGCGGCGCGGGGACCTCAGGCGCCTCAGTGTCCCGGGGGCGGAACGAAACCGTCCAGCCGCTCGCTCAGGCGGCGGGCCAGGTCGAGGGTCGTCCGGTCTTCCAGGAACGGACCGGCGATCTGGAGGCCGACCGGCAGGCCGTCCGGGGCGGCGCCGGCCGGGATCACGGTCGCCGGCAGGCAGGCGACGCCGGTCAGGCCGACCCAGAGGGTCTGTTCACCGTAGGGCCGTTGCTCGCCGTTGACCGTGATTCGCCGTGCTCCCATCGGCTTGCTGTGGTCGTGGGGAATCGCCGTCGTCGGCAGGCAGGGCAGGAGCACGGCGTCCCATTCCTTGAAGAAGTCGTGCCACTTGCGGCGCATCTGGAGCCGGCGCTCGTTCGCCGACAGCCAGGCGCGGTGCCGCTGGGAGGCCCAACGCGCGGCCAGAGCGCCTTCCTCGTCCTCCCGCATGCCGCGCTCGGCGAGGTCCTCGATCTCCTGGTGGCTGAAGCCGCCGCACATCGCGGCGCCCAGCAGTTGTCCGAAGACGCGCGTTGCGTAGTCGAAGGTGAAGTCGGGCCGGGCCTCGCGGTCGACGGTGGCGCCGGCGCTTTCCAGCTCGTCGGCCGCCGCTTCGAGTCGCTCCCGGACCGCATCGTCGATCGGACAGGAGGTCTCCTCCAGCCACACCGCGACCCGGTAGTCGGCGATGTTCCCGTGGCGCGGCGGCGGCAGGTCCAGACGGTAGCCGGGGGCGTGCCAATCGTCGGGCCCGGCGAGGATGTCGAGGCCGAGCTCCAGATCCCCGACGCTGCGCGCCATCGGCCCGGCGACCGCGATGTCGGCCTGCGTCAAGGTGCCGGGCGGACCCGGGATCTGGCCGAGCGCCGGCACGATGCCGTAGCTCGGCTTGTGCCCGAAGACGCCGCAGGTCGAGGCGGGACCGCGGATCGAGCCGCCGATGTCGCTGCCGAGTTCAAGCGGCGTCAGTCCGGCCGCCAGTGCCGCGGCCGCGCCGCCCGAGGACCCGCCGGGCGTCCGTTCCAGGTTCCAGGGGTTGTTCGTCTGGCCGAACACGGCGTTGTAGCTCTGCGTGTCGCCGGCGTAGATGGGCAGGTTCGTCTTGCCGAAGATGACGGCGCCGGCCGCGCGCAGCCGGGCCACGGGCGCCGCGTCGACCTCCGGAACGTGACCGCCGAGTTCGGGCGCGCCGGACGTCGTGCGCATGCCGACGGTCTGGAAGGAGTCCTTGATCGTCATCGCGACGCCGTGAAGCGGTCCGAGCGCACGACCCTCGGCCAGCGCGCGGTCCGCGGCGTCCGCCTCCCGCCGGGCCCGTTCCGCGTCGACGGTCACGACGGCGTTGAGCGGCGGGTTGAGCCGCTCCACCCGGTCGAGCAGGAGTTCCAGGTAGTCGCGCGACGAGATGACGTTGCCGCGGATGGCCCTGGCGGTCTGCTCTGCCGACCAGCGGAAGGCCTTGCCGGCGGAGGAGGGAGGTTGGGCCGATCGACTGGAATTGTCGTCCATCGGGCACAGGCTAGCAGCGAGCGGCATGAGTCGCTCTTCGTCTGCGCGGCCATCCACAGGACCATTCCAAAGTCCGGCGCTCAACGCTGGGGGCGGGCGGGAGTCCTTCGTTCCCGAGGGTCGAGAACCGTGCCGGTGCGGAGCTGCCGATTCCGGAGTGGTTTCCTCACTTCGGTCACCGAAGTTCCCGACTTCTGAACAGCCTTGGGCGGCCATCCATCGCGCACGTCGTTGCGCCATCCGTGTGCCCGCTGACTCGCACCCGGAGGTGGTTCGGGTGTGGCGCGGTTCTCGACGCCCTGGAACGCAGGACGTGAGCCCCCACTCGGCGCGAAGCACTGGAATCCGGAACGGTCCTGCGGCTGGCAGCATCGGCGGGTTGACATGGCGCGGTTCTTGCTACTCTGACGTGGCGTCAATCCCGATCAAGGTCGCTCCCCACCAGGCGGGGCTGGGGCCGCAGATGGAGTCTGCGACAGGTTCGCGGGCGCTGCGAAGGCGAATAGGGAGAATGAAGTGCTGCATGCCTTGGAGGAAGACAGGTTGGTCGCCGTCGGTCGCAGTGAGGGAGGCGGTCGCAGGGAAGTCGCAGGGAAGGAAACTGCGCGGCGCGGTTCACCTGTCGCCCGGCCCCTCTGTCGCTTCCGCGTCGCGCTCGCGTTCGGCGCGTTCGGCGCGTTCGGCCCGCAACTCACGGCGCAGGTGCTGGAGCCCCTGTCTCCGTCCGAACTCGTGTTCGGCGAGGAGATCGACGTCCGCGTGGTCAATCTCGAGGTCGTGGTCGGGGACCGCGAGGGGAACCGTGTCCGGGGGTTGAGCCGGGACGACTTCCGGATCCTCGTTGACGGCGAGGAGGTCGCCGTGCAGTACTTCAGCGAGGTCAGAAGCCGGGAGGTGGTCGGCGGCGACGCCGGCGAGACGCCGCCGGCAGTGGCCGGGGGCGGCACGGTGGCAACGAACTACGTCCTGTTCGTCGACGACGACCACACCCGGGTGACTCTCCGGCGGCCGGTGCTCCGTGGCTTTGGCGCCCGGCTGGACCGTCTCGGACCACAGGATCGGGTGGCCGTCGTCGTGATGAGCCAGCGTCGCCTGGAGATCATGAGCGCGTTCACCACCGATCGCGAGGCGACCCGCGCCGCTCTTGCCGAATTCGAGATGGGCGGCCGCTACGGCGGGCTCATGAGTCCATGGGCGTTTCGCAAGCGGTTGCGAGGTCTGGCGTCGTCCCCGAGCGGAGACTCCGCGTCCTTGCCGGAGGGCGCTTCGCCGGCGGAGGCGCAGGTCCCGCCAAGCCCGTCACCGACCGCCCCGGCCGGTGACCACGGATGGTCGAGCGGTGCGCGGCAGGTGCAGGTCCCGCCGGGCACGCCACCGGCCGCCGGGAGTGTCGGGGGCTTCGGCCGTTCAGCCCCGCTTCGCGGCTACTCGAGGACGGCGGCCGGGTTCGGGGCCGGCGCTCCGTACTCCGCCGGCCGGATCTCCCGGGCCCTGGCCCATGGATGGGATTCTGTCGGTTGGGCGGACTCCTCCCATCGGGCAGAGGATCTTCGCTTCTCGATCGACGCGGTGATCTCCACGATGCGGGCCCTCGAGGCTCCACATGGCCGCAAGGTGCTCCTGCTTCTTGCGGGAGAGTGGCCAACGCTCTTCCGGCTGCCGGGCAGTGCCGGCCTGACCGGTTTTCTCTGGGCCGCTCCCGGCGCCAACTTGTCGACGGATCTGGAACTCCTGGCGGAACTGGTCGATACCGCGAACCTGCTCGGATACACGGTTTATCCCATGGACCAGCAGACCAGCCCGAGCTCCAGGTTGTGGAGCAACCTGCGTTACGTGGCCCGGGATACGGGCGGGCAGGCCTTCATGGCCGGATCAAACGTCCGGGCGCTGGACAAGGTCGCCTTCGACACGGCGAACCACTACTGGCTGGGGTTCGTGCCGGACTACCGGCGAAACAACCGGGCGCACGACATACGCGTCGAGGTGCGAGATCCCCGCCTTCGTGTGCGCCACCGTCGCGGCTACCTGGACCTGTCCCGCGGCGTCGAAGCGGAAATGGAGGTTCTGCAGGAACTCCTGTTCCCGCCCGAGGCGGAAGCCGGCGGCGGTTCCCTGCACGTCGAGGTCGGAGACGCCATGGCCGCGAAAGGTCGCACGATGGCCGTGCCGGTCACCGTCCACCTGCCGGTGGGCCTGTTCCCGGCCGTGCCGCACGATGGCGGTTTCCGCCAGCAGCTGGAGGTTCGCTTCGCCACCCTGGACAGGTTTCGCCGGCGTTCGGAGATCCCGCCGGTCGCACTCTCGCTTGGCGGGGGCGACGCACCGGCCCCCGATGAGGTGGTCGTCTACCGGACGTCATTGAACATGCACCGGCGTCCGTACGAACTCGTCGTCACGGTCCATGATCCCGCTTCCGGGTTGACCGCCAAAGGTTGGGCTGCCATCGGAGCAGTTCAGCGGTGACCTGGCCCGGAATCGGCCGAGGTGCAACGCACGTTCCTGGCCCTGCGTCGCCTTGCTCACGACCCGGTGGTCACCGTGCACGATTACGGTCCCGTTCGACCGCCAGCGCGCGCACGTGGGCAGCTCCGTGATCGTTGCGCCGAATCCCTGACAGCATCGGCCGCACGTGGAATACACGAGCTTCAGTAGACCTTCACTCGCACTTTCCGCTGTGCTGATTTTCGCCTGGACGCAGCCGGCCGGAGCGCAGCCGCCTTCCCGGCAGTCGGACAGTCCGCCTCCCGCCGTCTTCTTCGGCGAGGAGATCGATGTTCGGGTGGTCAACCTGGAGGTCGTGGTCGAGGACCGGTCGGGCGGCCGGGTCCAAGGGCTTGGAGCCGAAGACTTCCGGATCGTCGTGGACGGCGTGGAGGTCGATGTCGACTACTTCACCGAGATCCTCGAGAACCGCGCGGTGGAGTCGCCCGAGGGCGAGGCGCCGCCGGCGGTCGGCGACGGCGAGTCCGTGCCGACGAACTACCTCCTGTTCGTCGACGACGACCACACCCACGTCACGTTCAGGCGTCCCGTGGTCCGCGGTTTCATGCGGCAGTTGGCGAACCTGTATCCGCCGGATCAGGTGGCGGTCGTCGTGCAGAGCCACCGCCGGCTGCAGGTCCTGAGCCCGTTCACGACCGATCGCAGGCGGACCCGCACCGCTCTCGAACGGCTCGAGAGCGGGCGTCCCTTCGGGGGCGTTCTCAGGTCGCCGCGGATGCTCGACGAGCGGCGCCTCGCTGGCACTTCGGTCGGGCGGTTCAACGAGGACCTCACGTCGGTTTCCGCCGACCTGCTCGTCTCGTCGATGGATCTGCCGCAGGCCGGGGACGAGGCGCGGGCGGAGAGCCTGGCGCGCGATCTTGAATTCTCGATCACCGCGGTCAGTTCGACGATGCGGGCGCTCGATGTGCCGGAAGGCCGCAAGGTCCTGCTGCTGCTGGCGGGAGACTGGCCTGTCGGCCTGTTCCGGCCGGCGGGCCAGGGGATCGGGCTTCGATCGGACGGGGAGATGCTCGACAGTCTGGTCGACACGGCCAACGTTCTCGGCTACACGGTCTATCCGGTGGACCAGCAGAAGGGCCCGAGCCTGAGGCGCTGGCAGAACCTGAGGCGGATAGCGGACCGGACCGGCGGAAAGGCGTACGTTGCGGGAGCGAACATCGCAGCGCTGAGGCGGGTCAGCGAGGACGTGGCGAACTACTACTGGCTCGGCTTCGTGCCCGAGTACCGGCGCGACGACCGTGCCCACGACGTGCGGGTGGAGGTTCGGAGGCCGGACCTGCGCGTGCGCTCCCGCAGCGGCTATGTCGATCTCTCGCGACGGGCCGAAGCGGACATGCAGACGCAGGGTCGGCTGCTGTTTCCCGACGAGACCCGCAGCCACGGCGAGCCGGTACTGCGGGTGGAGATCGGCGAACCCGAACCGACCGGGCCGTTTCGACGCAAGATGCTGGTCCCGGTGACCGTCCATGTCCCGGTGGGCTATTTCCCCGTCGTCCCGTTCGAGGATCGGTTCCTGTCCCGGCTGGAACTTCGTTTCGCCGTCGTCGACCGCAACGGCCAGCAGGCTGCGATTCCGGTGATTCCGCTCGATCTGGACGCTGGCAGCGAGCCGGCGCCCGACGCCCTCGTGCCCTGGGAGGCGATGCTGACCCTGCGCCGAAGGCCGCATGATCTCGTCGTCTCGATCCATGACCCCTTGAGCCGACAGACCGTCAGTACGCGGACAAAGATCAGTTTCAGAATGGAGCCGACGACCATCGGCGGATTGCCGTGAGCCTGATCGACGGCGTCGGCGGCGCGTTCCTCTTCAGCGAGGCCCCGAAGCGCCTCGCCGACTGGTACGCGGAGCACCTCGGCATCGAGTTCGAGGGGGGCGAGGAGTTCGGCGCCTTCTACGTCCGCTACGTGGCGGCCGACCCGGAGGATGCCGGCTGGATCATGGACACGACCTTCGCGATCATGAAGGCGAAGGCGCCGGTAGCGCGGATGGCGCCGAACGAGGGCGCGACGCCCGGGGACATGTACGGCGACCAGCCGTTCATGGTCAACCTGAGAGTGCGCGACCTGGACGCGGTGCTCGCGCACCTTGCGGAACGCGGGGTCGAGCCGTTGCGGCGGGACGACGAGGGCTATGCCCTGTTCGCGTGGATCAGGGATGGGGAAGGCAATCGGGTGGAGCTGTACCAGCCGAGGCCGGAAACCGCGCCGGCGGCGGCCGAAGCCAGCGACACCTGATCGTCAAACTCACGCGGCTGTTCCCGCCGGGTCCGCGGCCTTGTCGCGCAACGGGTCGGCGCCGCCCACCGCCGGAACCCGTACCTGGTCGGGTAGGTCGTGCAGGGGCGCGTTTCCGCAGGCGCGTCGCCAGCGCCCCCTCCTGACGCTGTTCGCCGGCGCTACTCGCCCAGGCCCTGACAAGCGCTGATCGCGCCCGTCGGGTCCATCGCCTCGCCGCCTTCCCCGATGTAGGCGATCCTGCCGTCCTTGCCGACCACGTAGGTCACGCGCCTGGCGATTCCGGCGTACTGCTCCATCGTCCCGCCGTACTGGTTGATCACCGAGGCGTCGACATCGCTCAGGAGCGCGAAGTCGAGTTCCAGGTCCGCGGCGAACTTCCTGTTGTCCTCCAGCGTGTCGGCGCTGATGCCGAAGACGATCGAATCACTGCCCGTGAAGTCGGAGATACCAGCCTGGTATCCCTTCATTTCCATCGTTCACCCGGAGGTGAAGGCCTTGGGGAAGAATGCCAGGACGACGTTCTTCTCGCCGGCGTAGCTGGACAGGGCGACCTCGCCGCCGTCCGTGCTGGGCAGCGTGAAGTCGGGCGCCGCGTCACCCACCTCGGGGGAGGCGCCGCTGGCGGGGGCTGAGGCAAACGCGGCGGCGGCCAGAAGGAGCGCCGAGGGCGTGCAACGGATCATGGGAATCTCCAGGTTCTCAGGTTCGCGCTCCCTCTGCTCCCTGGTGGCGGAACTCGCGCCGAGGGAAGCGGGAAACGCACGCGAGTGTAGCAGCCCCGTGCGGGGGCTCCTGTAGACTGCGCGTCCAGACCACAGGAGACTCCGATGAAGAGCTTTAGCAGCCCGTGGCAGGTCAGGGCGTACTTCACACTGCTCGGCGCGGCTTTCGGCGCCGCGGCGCTGCTCGCCGCCGTGCCGGTTCAGGCCGCGGACGAGGGCGACATCCCGCGCACCGCCAGCGGACGGCCGGACCTGACCGGCACCTACGACATCGCCACGCTGACGCCCCTCGAACGCGATCCGAAGTTCAGCGACAACCTGTACCTGAGCCCGGAGGAAGCGGAGGAGATCGCGAACGCGGTCGCCACGCGCAGGGCGGATGCGCTGGAGGCAAGCGACCCGGCTCGCGAAGCGCCGCCCCCGGGCGGTGACGGTTCGCCGGGCGCCGCCGGCAACGTCGGCGGCTACAACGACTTCTGGCTCGACTACGGCAGCCGTTCGATCTCGATCGATGGCAAGTTCCGCACCTCCCTGGTGTTCGATCCGCCGAACGGCCGCCTGCCGAAGATGCAGCCGGCGGCCCAGCAGGCCCGCATGGCGTTCTTCCAGTTGTTCCGGGAAAACACCGGCGCCGCGTGGTGGATCGAGAACGACGGCCCCGGCCCGTACGACGACATGGAGCAGCGCCCGCTGGGTGAACGTTGCGTTCTCGGCTTCGGTTCGACCTCCGGCCCGCCGATGCTGCCGACCGCCTACAACAACCTGAAGCGGGTCGTGCAGACGGATGACTACGTGATGATCCTCACCGAGATGATCCACGACGCCCGGATCGTCCACATCGGCGGCAGGCACCTGCCGGAAGGGACGACGAGCTACATGGGGGACTCGGTCGGCCACTGGGACGGCGACACGCTGGTCGTCGAAACGAGGAACTTCGGCAAGAAGCCGGGCATGTACACCTACGGCGCGGGCCAGGGGCTGAAGGTCACCGAGCGCTTCAGCCGGATTGACGGGAACACCCTGAACTACAACTTCACGGTCGAAGACCCGAACACCTGGGAGTCGGCCTGGAGCGGCGAGTTCCCGTGGCCGGCCGCGGCCGGACGCGTCTACGAGTACGCCTGTCACGAGGGCAACTACGCGATGGGCAACATCATGCGCGGCGCCCGGCTGCTGGAGGCCGACGCAGCGGCCGCTTCCACCGGCGGCGAGTAGGCGTACCCTGGGCCGCGGCGTCGGCAGCTCTGCGGCGGCGGCCGCGGCAGCAGCTTTCACCGCCTGTGCTCCGCCCGCGCCCGACGGGGCGCCGCCGGGCTTCGAAATCCACCCGGCCTTCGAGATGGAACTCGCGGCGGCCGAGCCGGTCGTCGTCGACCCGATCGACCTCGCTTTCGACGAGCGGGGCCGGGCCTTCGTGCTTGAGCTGCCCGGCTATCCGGACATGGAGCGGCCGGCCCGCATCGCCGCCCTGTCGGATCAAGACGGCGACGGGCGCTGGAACGTCCGGCGTCTGTTCGCGGACGACCTCGGCATGGCGGACTCGATCCTGCCCTGGCGTCGGGGACTGCTGGTCGCGGCGCCGCCGGACATTCTCTATCTCGAGGATACGAACGGCGACGGGCGGGCCGACCGGCGTGATGTCCTGCTCAGTGGCTTCGCCGAAGGCAACCCGCAGCACAACGTGAACGCGCTCCGCTACGGCCTGGACAACTGGATTCACGGTGTCAACGGCGGCAATGGCGCCCGCCCGTTCTGGCCCGACTCTCCAAACGAGGTGATCGACATCGGCCAGGACGATTTCCGGGTCGACTTCCGGGCCGAGAGGGAGGCGCGCCGCTTCGAGCGGACCGGCCGCGGCGCCGGCGGGTTCGGGATGACCTTCGGCCCCTGGGGCCGGACCTTCGGCACCCACAACCTGGATCACCTGAGCCAACTCCTCATACCCCGCCGGTACCTCGGTCGACTGCCGGCCTCCCGGCAGAACGGCCGCCTCCGCCTGGCCCCGCACCCCGATGGCGGTCCCGCCGAACTGTTCCCGATCGGGGACCGGCAGACCCGGCCCAACCACCCGGAGCAGTCGAGCCGGTTCTCCGCGGCCTGCGCGGTCACCGCGTACGGAGGCGGCGCTTTCCATGTCGCCGGGCTGACGGACCGGGGCCTTGAGGTCTTTGTCGCCGATCCGTCGGCGAACGTGGTGCACCGGGCGGTTGTCGACACGACTGGCGCGGCCGCCCGGGCGAGTCGCGGGCGGGCGGGCGTCGAGTTCCTGGCCTCGACCGATCCACTGTTCCGTCCCGTCAATCTTCACGTTGGTCCGGACGGCGCCCTCTACGTGCTCGACATGCACCGCGGCGTGATCGAGCACCCGGAGTGGATTCCCGACACGATGGAGGCCGCGCTCGACCTGTACGAGGGCGATGAGCGCGGACGGATCTACCGGGTGGTCCCGGCGAGCGGTCTGCCGGCCTGGGCCGAGGACTTCGACGGTTTCGACCGGTCCCGGCCGGCTGAGCTGATCGAAGCGCTTGGCCACGAAAATCGGTGGCGGCGTCTCACCGCGCAGCGGCTCCTCGTCGAAGACCACCGCGGCGGGCCGCCGGAGACGCTGGTCAGAGCCCTGCGGGAGCGCATGACCGGAACGGGCGCCCCGGTGGGCCGCCTCCACGCGATGTGGACGCTGGCCGGTCTCGACGCTCTCGATCCCGCAGGGCTTCTCGCTCTGCTCCAGGACTCCCATTCGGAGCTCCGCCGGAACGCGTTGCTGGCGGTCGAAGAAACGCCGGGAGCGCCGGCGCCGGGTCTGGCGGGCGCCGTGGTCGATCTGATCGGGGACCGGGAACCCGGTGTGCGGATGCAGGCGATCCTGACCGCCGGCCTCCTGCTCGAGTCGGAGGCCTTTGCGGGTCCGGAGTTCGGCGAGGCGGTGGCGGCGGCAGTCGTGGCTGGCGTCGTGCGTCCGGGGGGCGAGCAACCCGCCGGGTCGGCGGCGGCAACGATGGCGCCGGACGACGGACCGTGGCTGCGCCGTGCCGCCGTCTCGGTTTTGGCCGACGACCCGGTGGCGTCGCTCGGACGGCTGCTCGAATCTGGCGGAGAGGGCGGCGTGGCCGCCGATGTGATCGAGCGGGTGGCACCGCTCGTCCCCGCGGACCGGATAGGCGAGATGGTCGGTGACCCGGCGGTACTGCGTGCCCTTTCCGAGGCCGGAAACGATGGCTCAGGCGCCGGTCGCGCCCTCCTTGTCGGCCTCGCCGCGGCCTCTGGCGCGGCGAATGCCGAGGTCGAACGTGCGCCGCTGCTCGGCCCCTTGCGCCGCCTGCGCGCATCGAACGACGACCGCCTTGCCGAGGCAGCCTGGCGCCTGAGCGCGGCGCTGGCCGTCGACGTGGCGACGGAGGAGCTCGCGCTCCTCGACTGCGCCGGTTGGCGGGCCGCGGACCCGACCCGGGAGATGCGCGAGCGGCTTGGAGCTCTGGCCCTCTTCGGTCTTCGGCGAACGTGGGGCTCAGGCCGGGAGGAGGCTGTTCCGGATTGCCCCGAAGGCCGGAGTGCCGCGAACCGGATGGCGCTCTCAGGCGGCACGTGGCTGGAGTGGATGGGCTCTCTGCTCGAGGCCCGTCAGCCGGAGGCGGTGCAGCGAGGCGCGATGGCGGAACTTGCCGCCGCGGAGGAGGGGGCGGTCGCGGCCCACCTGATCGAGCGTTGGCCCTACCTCGGCCCGGCGGCCAGGCGGGATGCGGGCAGCTACCTGATCCGGGGAAGAGGCAGGCACGGCGCGCTTCTCGACGCGCTCGAGAGTGGACGCATCCGGCTCGGCGAGATGAACTTCATGCTCGAGCGGCGCCGTTTTCTCCTGCGTTCGCCGGACCCGGACGTGCGGCGGCGGGCCGCGGCCCTGTTCGACGACGCCGGGGTGGTCTCGCGTCCGGAGGCGCTCGCGGCGCTGCGGCCGGCGTTGGAGCTCGACGGCGACCCGGAGCGGGGTAGAGGCCTGTTCCTCGAACTCTGCGCCCGTTGCCATCGCAGCGGGGAGATGGGCGGCGGGCCTGGCCCCGACCTCTCCGGGGTCGGCCGCAAGAGCGCCGAGACGCTGATGCACGACATCCTGGATCCCAATGCGGCGGTTGACGCCAGCTACGTGAACTACGTCGTCGAGACGGTCGAGGGCGATGTCTTCTCGGGGCTCCTGGTGGAGAACGAGAACGGCGGCGTGGTTCTCCGCGCGGCCGAGGACGCGCTGATCGAGGTCGCTGCCGAGCGGATCCGGGAAGTGCGCAGCGACGGCCTTTCGATGATGCCCGAGGAACTGGAGGCGGGCCTCGAGCCCACGGACATCGCTGATCTGCTGGCGTTCCTGCGGCGCTGAACCGGAGCTACCGCGGGCGAACCGCTTCGATCTCGAGGAAGCGCTCCTTGAGGCGCACCGCCTGTTCGAGATCGAGGATCAGGTAGATCTCGTTGGGCCGCGGCCCCCGTCGCAGGTAGTCGTACAGGTAGCCGGGGAGCTTGTCGTGACGGCCCAGTGCACGCCAGACCGCCTCTGCGGCGAGATCGCGCGCGCGTTCGAGGAACGGCGTCGTGACGCGGTGCTCGAACGGGCGCAGGTCGTGCATCGCCTCAAGCGCGAGGTAGTTGAGACGGCGCGTCGTCTCGTCGACGGGATAGGAGAGCACGGTGTGGAAGGGAAGCTCGTCTCCGAACCAGGGCGGCAGGGATTCCAAGGCGGTGTTCGGCCCCAGCGGGTAGGGCTCGGCGCTGGTCGGATGGTTCGTGTAGAGAAGCAGATCGCCGTCCCATCCCCGTTCCTCCAAGGCTTCGATCAGGGCGACCGTCGCGTACTGGTGGTCGGCGTGGTTGTCGAGCAGCGGATTGGGCGCCGCGATCAGGTCGGGCCCGGTCCAGTCCACTTCGCGGCGCAGGTCGGCCACCAGCTCGTGCCAACTCGACTCGAAGGGCCGGGTGGCCAACTGCGGCTCGGGGTTCAGGCGGCGAAAGTACCCGGGTTCTTCGAGGTCCGTCAGAATCGGCGGCACGACCGCCGGCCGCCGCCTGTGGAGCGTGCGCAGCGTGCCGTCGTAGTACCCGAGGTTGCGCGCCCGCCCGGGGGGCACATGGCCGAAGAAGGGCACCGAAAGGCTGTCCCAGGTCCGAATCCAGCCCTTGATGCGGTAGTGCTCGCCGGTCTCCGGAAACAGCCCGCCATAGTTCCTGCCGCCATAGTCGCCCGCGGTCACCGTGACGACCTCGGAGCGGGTCGTGGCGTAGAGGCCGAAGGCGGCGATCTCCGCGTCGTCGGGATGGGGAGCGATCACCAGCACGCGGGTCGAGGCATCGATCGGTTCGTTCGTGAACACGACCAGGCGCGCCGGACCGACTCGCCAGCCGATCTGACGCCCCGCCATCCCGATCCGGCCCGACCCTGCCGCGGGGGAGACGTTGAGGTAGCGGCGGCCGGTCGAGCGAGGGGCGAGGAACTGGCTGAAGCTCCGGCCGCCGGCGCGGAACTCGATCGACGGAGCGAGCGACGGCAGCAGGGCCCGGGTCCGGACGTGCACTTCGAGGAACGCGGTGACCCCGGCGCCGGCGGCTTCCTCCGGCCACTCGAAGCCGTTGCGGGTCAAACGGACGTCGAAGGTCCGGGCGTCGCGGCGGTCGAGCGCGTAGTCATGCGCCTGACGCGGATCGTGCTGGAAGAAGTTCCGGTACGAGGACCCGCGGCAGTGGCCCCAGAGTCCGACCGCCAGCACGGCGATCAACACGGCGATCCGGTGCCGGTGGACGCGGGGCCGGGAACTCACCGCGGCCCGGGCGGCGGCGGGCCGACGTACTCGCAGTGGCCGCGGGCGCCGAGCAGCTCGTCGATCTGGCGCCTGACCGCGTCATCGACCGGCGCCCGACTGCCGTTGGCAGCCGCGGTGACGGTCATGTCGTCGAGTTCGATCCTGAATTCCACGTCGACTCCGCCGTTCGGCCTGCCGTTCGAGCCCCGACGACGGTGCTTGTCGAGCAGGTCGCGCAGGCGCTCGAGGAAGTCGTCGAACCCTTGGTCGCTGCCGGTCCCCTCCGCGGCACTCCTTCGGTCCAGGTGGATGCGGAGACGCCGTGAGAGCTTCGCTTCCGCCTCGTCGGTGCCGACCACCTTGCTGACGACCAGGCTCGGGTCCTCGCGACGGCGGTCGACCCGACCGGTGAAGAACAGCACGGCGCCGCGGTTCAGCGACGCCTCGTACTCGGCGTAGACGTCCGCGAACAGGACGCCCTCGATGCGGTCGGTGCGGTCCTCGAGCTGCACGATCGCCATCTTCTGGCCGGGATTGCGCCCCTTGCGTGTGCGGGTGGTACGGAGCCCGCCGAGCAGCGCCCCCAGGAGGACTTCGGTGTCGGCCGGGAGTGCCTTCAACTGCTCGACGGTCACGTTGCCGAAGCGCTTCAGAAGAACCCGGTGGTCGTCCAGGGGATGGCTGGTGGCGAAGAAGCCGAGCACCTCCTTCTCGTGGGCCAGGAGCTCGGTCGCGCTCCAGGGCGGCGCCGATGGCAGGTCCCGGTCGGGTGCGTCCTCCGCCTTCGAGTCGTCGACGGCGCCGAAGAGCAGGCTCGCCTGTCCGCTCTCCCGGTCGGCAGCGGCCCGCTGGCCGGCCTTGATCGCCGGTTCGAGGGCCTCGAGCATGGCCGCGCGCTGGTCCAGGCCGTGGATGCGATCGAAGGCTCCCGACTTGATCAGGGCGTCGATCGCGGTCCGGTTGACGATCGGCAGCGGCACCCGCCGACAGAAGTCCCACAGACTGCGGAAGGGACCGCCGTCTTCGCGCGCTTCGAGGATGGCGCGAACGGCCTTTTCGCCGACACCCTTGACTGCCGAGAGGCCGAAGCGGATATGGCCGTTCGCGTTGCCCTGCTCTTCGCCGGAATCGTAGGCGACGTGGAAGCGCACGCCGGAGCGGTCGATGTCGGGCGGGCCGACTTCGATCCCGGTCCGGCCGTCCGGGAGGTTCAGCCGGGCGCACTCGTCCACATAGTGGACCAGCTTGTCCGTGTTGTCGGCGGCGTAGGTGAGGACCGCCGCCATGTACTGGACCGGGAACCAGGTCTTCAGGTAGGCCGTCTGGTAGGCGAGCAGGGTGTAGCCCACGGAGTGGGACTTGTTGAAGCCGTAGCCGGCGAACTCCTCGATCAGGCCGAACAGCCGTGTCGCCTGGGCCTTGCTCAGGCCCTTCTCCTGGGCGCCGGCCAGAAAGCGCTGACGGGCGGCGTTGATCGTCTTGCGGCTCTTCTTGCTGATCGCCTTGATCAGCGTGTACGCCTCGCGCAGCGGCACGTCGCCCAGCTCGTGGACGATCTGCATGACCTGTTCCTGGTACACCATGATGCCGTGCGTGTCGGCGGTGTGACGGTCGACGATCTCGTGCACCTTGGGCGTCGCCTCGCGGCCGTGCTTGCGGTCGCAGTAGGTGCCGATGAGCGCCATCGGGCCGGGGCGGAAGAGGGCGTTGGCGGCAACCAGATCCTCGAGCCGATCCGGCTTCATCTGCAGCAGCAGGTTGCGCATGCCCTCGGACTCGAACTGGAACGTGCCCGCGGTGTCGGCGCGGGAGAAGACGCCGAGGACTTTCCGGTCGGCGAGATCGATGTGGTCCAGATCCAGGGGGTCGCGACCTTCGGGGATCCCCGGCACGGCGGCCGCGATCGCCTCCGGAGACAGCGTCTCGCGCACGAGCTGGCGGCAGCGCTCGATGATGGACAGGGTGGTCAGCCCCAGGAAGTCCATCTTGAGCAGGCCCATCTTCTCGACCGTGGGGCCGTCCCACTGGGTCACCAGGACGTCCCTGGCGCCCTGGCTGCGGCTGGTCGCCAGCGGCACCAGGTTCTCCAGCGGCTGGGTCGCGATGACCAGGCCCGCGGCGTGGACGCCGCTGTGCCGCGTGATTCCCTCGAGTGCCCGCGCGGTGTCGATGACCTCCCGGACCTGCTCGTCGCCGTCGTAGAGCTTCCGGAGCTCGTTCTCGCGCTCCAGGGCCTGCTCGATCGTGACCCCGAGTTCGCCGCCGATCAGCTTCGAGATCCGGTCGACCTGGGGCAGCGGCAGTTCATGGACCCGTCCCACGTCGCGGATCGCGGCGCGCGCCTTCATCGTGCCGAAGGTGATGATCTGGGCGACGTAGCCGTACTTCTCGCGCACGTACTCGAGGATCTCGGCCCGACCGTCCTGGCACAGGTCGATGTCGATGTCGGGGTACTCGCTGCGGTCGGGGTCCGTGAAGCGCTCGAACAGCAGCCCGTAGCGCACCGGGCAGGCGTGTGAGAGTCCGAGCGTGTAGCCGACCATCGTGCCGACGCCCGACCCGCGCGCGGTTGCCGGGATGCCGCGCTTGCGGGCTTCGTTGACGAAGTCCCAGACGATCAGGAAGTAGGCGCTGATCCGCTTGCCGGAGAGCACCGCGAGTTCGTGGTCGAGGCGCTGACGGTGCGCATCCTCGATCCGGTCGCCGTAGCGCCAGACCAGGCCGGCTTCGCTGAGCTCCCGCAGCGCCTTGTCGCAGTCGGCGTGGAGGACGGCGAGTTCCTCTTCTCCCGGTTGCCCGGCCAGCGGCTCGACCCGGTAGCCGGCGCAGAAGCGGTCGAACCACGCTCCGGACCCCGGCGCCGGTTCGTCCGTGTCCGCCGCGCGCGTCGCCGGGTCGGTGCGCTCCACGCGCACCAGGGGAGCATGGTTGGCGGAGAAGTCCAGCTCGACGTTGCAGCGGTCGGCGATCCGGCGGGTGTTCGAGACCGCCCCGGCGGTCTCCGGATCGCTGAAGAGCTCGAGCATCTGCTCGGGGCTCTTGACGTAGAGCTCCTTCGGGTAGTGGAGTCGATCCTCCTCCCGCTTGGCCTTGCCGGTCGAGACGCAGATCAGCGTGTCGTGGCTGTCCCAGTCCCCGGCGGTCAGGAAATGGGAGTCGTTGTCGCAGACCAGCGGCAGGTCCAGTTCCCCGGCGAGCCGCAGGATCCGCTCGTTCACCTCGTCCTGTTCGGGTGTGTCGTGGCGTTGAAGTTCCAGGTAGAAGCAGGGTTCGCCGTGTTTGTCGGCGGGGAAGGTCTGCCGGTGCCACTCGGCCTCTTCCCTGGCCCGCTGCCAGTCGGCTTCGGCGCCGCTCTCGAGGTGTCGTCTCAGGTGGTAGGCGAGCGAGGAACCGAGGTGGCCGTTGATCGCGATCAGTCCCTCGTTCCACTGGCGGAGGGTCTGCTTGTCCATCCGCGGCTTGTAGTAGAAGCCCTCGAGGAAGCTGTCTGTCGAGAGCTTCACCAGGTTCCGCCATCCCGTCTCGTTGCGTGCGAGCAGAACCAGGTGGAAGCCGCCGTCGGCTACGCCCTGACTCTCCTTGTAGCGGCGGTCGGAGGTCTCCGTCCTGATGTCCGGCGCGACGTAGGCCTCGATGCCCAGGATCGGCTTGATGCCCTTCCGGCGGCAGGCCTCGTGGAAGGCAACCGACCCGTGCAGGTTGCCGTGGTCGGTCAGTGCGACGGCATCCATGCCGAGCGCCTCGATCCGGTCGACCAGGGGGCCGATCCGGTTGCCTCCGTCGAGCAGCGAGTACTCGGAGTGGAGGTGGAGGTGGACGAAGTCCGAGGGCATTCTCTGGAGGAAGCAGCTGCGCCGCGGGCGATGGGGACAGAAACCTTCGCCGCGCCGTCGTGACGAGGCTAGCTTCTCACCGTGGAGTCACCGGCGCAAGAGCCGCCCGCCCCGTCGTCGACCTGCCGGTGCTCATCCGCGACGGAACTCGCTGCGCTGCGTCCTGCGACGCAGCCCCCGGGCGACGGAATCGCGTTCCCGGCGGCCGTTTTCGTCTAGGTCCGTGTGGCCGCGGCCTCAGCCAGGAGGACCCCGTCGCTGGTCAGAGCGCCGCTTCTGCCCCTGGCCGCAGTGCTCGTGGCCGCGCTCGTCGCCGACGGGCGCGGCCACGAGCAGCCCAACGCCTTCGTCCCGGCGAGGCCGGTCATCGCCGAAGTCGTCGTTCCGGCGTTCGGCGCGGCGGCCTGGCAACCCGTGCGACGAGGTCCCGCGCCACACGTGAACCAGTCCGCACATCCGTCATCGGCAGCGCGGATGGCACGGGCCGGCGACGGCTGGGTCGCGAAGGTGCGGGTCATCGCGGTCGAGCAGGCCGGCCGCCGCGTCTCAGGGCCGGACCGGGCCTGGCTCCGGCTGCAGGGCGGCATGGCGCCGCCGCCGGAGCGGCGACTCCGGGTGCGCGGCTACTTCAGCCGACGGCAGTCCTACCTGAACCTGAACGTCTCCGAACCGGGCGACTGGGGCTTGAACGTCAAGAGCCGGCTGCTGATGGAGGGTGCGGGCGGCGCCCCGGGCCGGCTCCGGAGCGGAGTGCTGCGCTTGCGGCAGCAGCTACTGGCCGCGGTGACGGCGACCGACCGCCAGGGAGCGATCCTCGCCCAGGCGCTGGTCCTCGGCGATGGCCGCCGCGTGCCGCCGGACTGGAAGACGGGGCTGCGGCGTGCCGGTCTGTCCCATCTCCTCGCCGTTTCGGGTCTCCACGTGGGCCTGATCCTCGGAGGCTTCTGGTGGCTGTTCGGCGGCCGCTCGACCCGGCTGACCGCGTTGGGCGGCGTGTCCGTTCTCGTCCTGTATGGCTGCCTGGTCGGTCCGCGGCCGTCGCTGTTGCGGGCGGCGCTCATGGCCCTGCTGGTCATCCTCGCGCTCGTGCTCGAGCGGCCGCCGCAGGCGCTGAACTCGCTCTGCGCCGCGCTGATCGTGATCCTGGCCTTCGATCCGCAGGCCGTCTTCGACCTCGGCTTTCAGCTCAGCTTCCTCGCGACGGCGGGGATTCTTCTCCTGGCGCCGCGGTGGCTCAGGGCCTGGCGCAAGGGAGGCGCCGGAGGGCCGGGAGACCGCGTCTTCGCCGCTCTGGCGATCACCGTTGCCGCCCAACTCGCCACCCTGCCGGTTGCGGCGGTCCGGATCGGCCTGCTGGCGCCGTTCGCGCCGGCACTGAACCTCGTGTTCGTGCCCTGGACCGCTCTGGCGCTGGGGGTTTCCCTGCTCTGGGTTCTCGGAGTGGCCGCGGCCTCGATTCCCGTGGTCCGGATCGTGGCCGAGCCTGCCGCCGACGTGCTTCTCGGGTGTCTCGATGTACTGGCCCTGCCCTTCGCCTGGCTCGCGCACCTGCCTCCAGGGTCCTGGCTGGCCGTCCCCGTCAGTGTAGGACCCGGCGCCGCGCTGATGCTGGCGATCTGGCTCGGGATCCTTCTGTCCGGCTACCGGCGGGTCGTCTACGCGCTGTCTCTGGTGCTGGTCTGCACGCCGGCGCCGGACGACCCCGAGCCCGCGCTGGTCATGCTGGATGTGGGCCAGGGGGAGGCGCTGTTGCTGCGGAGCGGGCGCCGCGGCCCGGTGATTCTGGTCGACGGCGGCGGCTTTCGTCAGGGCAACTTCGCGGAGGCGTCGCTGCTGCGGACCCTGGCTGCGGAGGGCGTGCACCGGATCGACCTGGCGGTCCTGTCGCACGGAGACGCGGACCACTGCCGGGGCCTCCTCGAGCTGACCCGATACCTCCGGGTCGACCGTCTGTGGGCGGCGGCAGTGGAGACCCGGGACGGTTGCGGCCGGGCGCTGGCGGAGCGGCTGTCCGGACGTGTCGAACTGGTGGAGCGCGGCCACCTGGACACGGTCGGCGTCTGGCGGCTCGAGGTCCGGCATCCGGCCCCGGAACCGGTCACTGACGGCAACTCGGCGTCTCTCGTGGTGCGGGCCTGCTCCGGGGGGGCCTGCGTCCTGCTGACCGGCGACCTGGACCTGGCCGGCGAGAGGGAACTGCTGGCCTGGTCGCGGGACCGGGGGCGCTCGCTTCGAAGTGATGTGCTCAAGGTTGCTCATCACGGGAGCCGCACCTCGACGGGAGGCGAGTTCCTCGATGCCGTGGCGCCGCGGCTGGCGTTGATGTCGGCCGGCCGACGCAACGCATACGGCCATCCCTCGCCGGACGTCCTGGAGCGGATCGGGGCCCGCGGGGCGGCCGCTCTGCGCACGGACCGCCACGGGCGGATAGAGGTTCTCTTCCGGCGCCGGCCTTCGGGGCTCAGGCGCCCCGTCTACCGGGTTGCCGCCTCGCCGCGCCGCGGCGCCGCCTGAGAACGGCTATCCTGCACGGATGCGGGAGCTCCCGTGGCAGGTGATCGCGGTCCTGGGCCCGACCGCGACCGGCAAGAGCGCGTTCGCGATCAGGCTCGCCGACGAGCTCGGGCGCAGGGGCCTTGGAACGGAGTTGATCAGCGCCGACGCGTTGCAGGCGTACCGCGGCTTCGACGTCGGCACCGCCAAGCCGGGGCCGCGCGCGCGGATCCGGGTCCGGCATCACCTGATCGATGTGCTCGAACCGCATCAGGCCTTTTCGGCGGGGGAGTTCGCGCGCCGGGCGCGCGCCGCCGTGGAGGAGATCGAGGGACGTGGACGTCTTCCGCTGCTGGTGGGCGGCGGCGGCTTCTACCTCCGGGCGCTGTTCGAGGGTCTCGCTCCGGTTCCGCCGGTGCCTTCCGGGGTGCGGGCCGGCCTGCGGCGCGAGTTGCGCTCCGCGGGTCTCGACGGGTTGTTCAAGGAGCTCCGCAGCGTCGACCCCGAGAGTGCGGCGAACCTTTCCGCCGGTGACACGCAGCGCATCCTGAGGGCGCTGGAAGTGGTCCGGTTCACTGGTCGGACGCTCTCGAGCTGGCATTGCGAGGGTTCGGAACCGGCGCTCGACAGACGGATTCGCAAGGTTGGATTGACCCTGCCGCGGGCCCTTCTGTACGATGCGATCAAGGCGCGGGCAGGGCGCATGCTGGAGCGCGGCTGGCTGGCCGAGGTGAGGCGCCTGCGGGACGCGGGCGGTGTTGCCTGCGGGCGTTCCTGGCACGAGTTGCCGGCGTCTCAGGCCATCGGCTACCGGCAGTTCGCCGATCACCTGGACGGGAAGTTGACGCTGGAGCAGGCCTTGGAAGACACGATCCGCGCCACCCGCCGTTACGCCAAGCGGCAGGAGACCTGGTTTCGCCGCGAGACCGATGTCTGCTGGATCGACGTTTCACGACCGGAAACCGTGGAGAGAGCGCTGGAACGAATTGTTGCGGTTCTCGCCCCGGCGCGGTCAGCGGCGGCGCCGGCATGAACGGCCGGCACGGCTGCGGTGCGGGAGTTCACGGGGGACCGGTTCCCGACCTTCGGGTCAGGCTGTTCGTGTTGGTCATCGCAACCGCGGGGGTCGGGGCCTGTGCGACCAGCTCGACCCTGGAAGCGCCGCCGCCGCCTTCTGCGGCTGAAGTCCATGCCGACGTGCGCGCCTTTCTGCGTGACCCCCTGCTCGGCCATCGCGGGAACATCCCGGAGCAGAGCCGGTATGAACTCGACTCCGCGGCGAAGGCACTCGGCCGTGGCGGAACGCAGGTCGCGCGGGCCGGCGCCGAGACCCTGCTCGCCGTGGATCCGACCCTGCTGCCGGCCACCGTGCTGCTGGCGCAGACGGCCCTTGCGGAGGGGAAACCGGCTCGCGTCGTCGATCTGCTGAAGGAACCGCTGGCGGGCCGTCCCGACTACATCGCCGGCCAGCTCGTCTACGCGCGGGCGGCCGAACTTCTGGGCGATGTGATCACCGCCTTCGACGGCTACCTCGGAATCGCGGATCTCGATCAGGCGGCGGCGGCCCGGGCTTCGGCCCTTCGTGCCGGTGCGCTCGCGAAACTCGGCGAACGTACCCGGGCCGCGGTCGGCGAGGGGCGGTTGGCGGAAGCCGGGGCGGCACTCGCCACGCTGCGGGCGTGGGCGCCGGACGACGCCGCGACGGTCGATCTGCGGCGGCGCCTTGCGCACGCGCGCGGCAACGCGGCGGAGGAGCTGGAGGCGACGAGGGCGCTGATCGCCCTCGGCGGAACGTCTCCGGAGTTGCTGCAGCGGCAGGCGGCGCTGGAGGTCGAGAGCGGTGACGCGCGCGTCGGCCTGGAATTGTACGAGCAGCTGGCCGAACGCGATCCGGGGAACGTCGAGATCGCGGCGGCTCTCAACGCGGCGCGGTTCGCCTGGCGCACCAGGCTGCTGCCCGACCGGGTGGCGCGGCTGCTCGACGCGTCGAGCCTGTTGCGGGGTGACTTCGCAGCCCTGACGTACTGGCTCGTGGCGGGCGTGCGGAGCGGATCGGGCGGCGCGACGGTGATTGCCAGCGACATCGTGGAGCATCCTCAACGCCGGGAGATTGCCCGGGTCCTGAATCTGGGGCTCATGGCGCCGGTCGATCCGGCGGTGCGGCGCTTCGCTCCCAACGACTACATGCGCCGCGGCGCGGCGCTCGCCGCATTGCTCCGCATGCCGGACCGGCTCGGTCGGGGCGCGGCCTGCGTCGGGGATGGCGGCGGGCCGGCGGTCGACGATGAGGACGCCGTGTGCGAAGCGGCGCTGCGCTGCCGCCTGATCTCCCGGCTCTCGGAATGCCGGACCGGGGCGGCGATCTCCGGGAGCGAAGCGGCGGAGGCGCTGCGCCGTACGCTCCATCTGATCCAGTAGGCCCGCCGCACCGCAGCCGGCACACCAGCGACCGGGACAACCATCCGGAGACCGTTCCATGACCTCACCCGTTCCCACCGCGATGCACCTTCTCGATCGGGAGCGTGCCGTCGTTCTGGTGATCGACATGCAGGGCCGGCTCGTCGATCTGATGCATCGACCCCGGATGATCATCGACGGGACGGCTCGGCTCGTTCGGCTGGCGCGGATGTTCGACCTGCCGGTGATCGTGACCGAGCAGTATCCGCGGGGACTGGGGCCGACCCGAGAGGAGATCGAGGCGGTGCTCGGGGAGATGGATCCCGAGGGCGCGCGGACGCACCGGGTCGAGAAGGACTCGTTCGGCTGTTGCGGCGAGCCCGCGTTCGAAGAGGCCCTGGCAGCAGCGAGGCCGGGTCTCGAACCGGCGGACCAGCAGGTCGTGGTGGCCGGGATCGAGGCGCATATCTGCGTCGTGCAGACGGTGCTCGATCTGCTCTCGCGCGGCGCCGACGTTCACGTGTGCTGGGACTGCACGAGTTCCCGGGGCGAGGAGTACCGGCGCCGCGCGCTCGAGCGGATGGGGTGGGCCGGAGCGCAGATCACGAACCACGAGTCGGTTGCCTTCGAGCTCGCGCGCGACAAGAACCATCCGCAGTTCAAGGGCGTCAATCGACTGCTCCGGGAGGGGCAGATCGTGTGACCGGCCCGGCGCGGAACATGGTCGCGGCGCTGGCCCTGGCGCTGGCGGCGGCGCCGCTCGGCGCGCACCCGCCGAGTCCGGCGACCACCCCGGCGACCACCCCGGCGGCGACTCCGGGGCCGACTCCGGGGGTCGGCCCGGCGGTCGGCCCGGCGGTCGGCCCGGCGGTTGGCCCGGAAGGGCGCGATGCACAGGCCGCGGTGCGGGCGACCTTCGACGCCTATCGCCAGGCGCTGATCTCCGGAGACGGCGAGCGGGCCGCGGAACTCGTCGACCGGGAAACCGGGGACTACTTCCGGGAACTGAAGCGCCTGGTCCTGGACGGCAGCGAGGCGGAGGTGCGTCAACGGACCTTCGTCGAGCGCTTTCTGGTCGTCGCGTTCCGGCACGAGTTCAAGCCGTCCGAGTTGACCGGGATGGAGCTCGCCGACGTGATCGTGCGCGCGATGGAGATCGGCTGGATCGACTCCGCGGCGATCGGGCAGCTGGCGGTGGGCGCCGTGCGAATCGAGGGTGACGAGGCCTGGGCCGCCGCCCGCACCCGGGCCTCCCTCGAGGACCCTGCGCTCGGCGGCGGCATCGACGAGATGGAGTACCGCTTCGTCAACGAGAACGGAACCTGGAAGTTCCGGTTCAGCGCCCTCGTGGCATCGATCGACGAGGTGATGCGGAACCTGGCCGGACAGCTCGGCGCCGACGAGGACGACCTGATCTTCACCCTGGTCGAGTCCCTGACCGGAGTCGAGGTGCTGCCCGAGGTCTGGAACGCGATCGAGCCCTGACCAGGCGGCGCGGCCGCCGCGGGACTCCCGGCCGCGGCGGGCGGAGTCGGCATCCGGGGGTGCGCTACGATCCGGGCCGTGCCGATCCGGCGAACAGTGTTTCCGGTCGTTGCCGCCGCTCTGATCGCGGTGGCCGGCGCCGGCCTGCCGGCCGGAGGTCCGGCGCCCGAGCCGGGTCCGCAGATCAGGAATCCGGACGATCGACGCGACCCCCGCACCCGCTACCGCCGCGCTCTGCCGCCCCAGGCGATGCGGATGTTCGAACGCTACCCGTTGCGGCCGGTCGGGCCGGACGAGGTGCGGCACGAGTTCTACTTCACCCGCCTCGCGTACAGCGGCACGACCTACAGGGGCGGCGCCAGCTGGTCGGTCGATTTCCCGAAGGCCGACCGCCAGTTCATGGTCGGTCTCAAGCGACTGCTGGATCATCTGGACGCCTACGCCTACGACAATGCCATCGTGGCCACGGACGAGAACCTCTTCCGCTACCCCTTTCTCTACTCGGTCGAGGTCGGCTACATGATGCTGAGCCCGGACGAGCGGGACCAGCTGCGCAGGTACCTCCTCGCCGGGGGCTTCTGGGTCATCGACGACTTCTGGGGCAGTTGGGAGTGGGCGAACCTGGAGCGCGAGCTGTCTCTCCTGCTACCGGACCATCCGATCGTCGAGATCCCCCTGGACCATCCGATCTTCCACTGCTTCTACGATGTGGAGGAGATTCTCCAGGTGCCGAACGTTGGCCAGGGCATGTACGGCGGCCCGACCTCGGAGAGGGACGGCTACACGCCGCACGTGCGCGGCATCTACGACGACGATGGCCGCCTGATGGTGGTGATCAACTGGAACACCGATCTCGGCGATGCCTGGGAGTGGGCGGAAGACGAATGGTACCCGGTGCGGTTCTCCCACTACGCGTACCAGATGGGAGTCAACTTCGTCGTCTACGCCATGTCGCACTGAGCCGCGACGTCCCCGCTGCCCGCTTCCGCCTCACCCTGTTCCTCGTTCTTCATGGCCGGTCTCTTCGAGTTCCTGTTCAAGTACCGGCCGGCCCTGTTCGACGAGGGCCGGTTCACCCTCGCCGCGCCCGGCTGGATGCAGGTTGCGGCGCTGCTCGCCGGCGCCGCGCTCGTGTTCGCCGCGTTCACCTACCGGCGGCTGCGTCCCGGCGCCGGCGCGGAACGCTACCGCTGGCTGCCGCCGACGTTGCGCTCCCTGGCCATCGCGGTGCTGGTCCTCTGCCTGCTGCAACCGGCCCTGGTGCTGTCGACCGTGGTGCCGAGGGAGTCCTTCGTCGGCGTGCTGATCGACGACTCGCGCAGCATGGCGATGCCGGATGAGGACGCCGCCGGAGACGGTACCAGGGGAGGCGCGGTTCGGGAGGCGCTCTCCGGGGAGCCGGGTTCCTTGCTTCAACTCCTCGAAGAGCGCTTCCAGGTGCGCCAGCTGGCCTTCGGCCGCGGCGCCGAACGGATCGAGTCGATCGACCAGCTCCGGTTCGCCCGGGCGGACAGCCGTATCGGCGAAGCCCTGGTCTCAGCGACGGACGAGCTGGCCGGCTTGCCGCTTGCCGGCGTCGTCCTGCTTTCCGACGGCGCGGACTCGGCGCCGGCCGAGCTCGGCGACGCCCTGCTGGCGCTCAAGGCCGCGGGCACGCCGGTACACGCGATCGGGCTCGGGCGGCAGCGCCTGGAGAAGGACATCGAGGTAGCCCGGGTGGTCGCGCCCCGAAGGGTGCTCCGGGGTGCCACGGTCGAGGTCGAGGTCACCCTGGGCCAGACCGGGTTCGGCGGCCGCACCGTGAACCTCGAAGTCGAGGATGACGGGCGTATCGTGAACGTCGAACCGGTCACCTTCCCGCGCCGGAGCACTGCGGTCACGGCCCGGGTGATGTTCGCGGCCAGCGACGAGGGGGCGCGCGAGTTCCGGTTCCGGGTGGCCGGCCAGCCGGGCGAGGAACTGACGCTCAACAATGAGCGGATCGCCCTGGTCGAGGTGACGAACAGGAAGGAGAGGATCTTCTTCTTCGAGGGCGAGCCGCGTGACGAGTCGAAGTTCCTGCGGCGCGCGGTCCGGTTCGACGAGAACCTGCACCTCGTGTCCATGACGCGCCAGGCGGCGAACAAGTTCTACGGCATCAACTTCGACGAGGACACGAAGCGCTTCGACGGCTTTCCGAACCGGCGCGAGGATTTGTTCAAGTATCAGGGCGTCATCCTGGGCAGCATGGAGGCGAGCTTCTTCACCCACGACCAGATGCGGATGCTGGTCGACTTCGCCGCCCGGCGGGGGGGCGGCGTGTTGCTGCTCGGCAGCCGCCGCTCGTTCTCGGAGGGCGGCTTCGCCGGCACCCCGATCGCCGAACTGTCGCCGCTCGTCCTCCAGGAGGTGGAACCGGCTTCCGGCGAGGGCCGCCCTGAACTGATCCACGACCTGCAACTCGCGTTGACGCCCCAGGGGCGTTCCCACCCCGCAACGCTGCTGCGCGACGACCGGGCCGAGTCCAACGAACTCTGGTCGACCCTGCCGCGGCTTTCGGCGTATCAGCGGGCGACCGAAGTGAAGGCCGGCGCCACCGCGCTGGTGAAGGCGGAGAGTCCCATGGTGCGCGATTCGCTGATCGCCATGGCGCATCACCGGATCGGCCGCGGACGCGCGATCGCCTTCACGCCGCACGACTCCTGGCACTGGCAGATGAGCGCCGACATCCCTCTGGAGGACCAGACCCACGAGCGGCTCTGGCGGCAGTTGCTGCGCTGGCTGGTGTCCTACGTCCCGGACCAGGTCGAGGTGGAGACGGACCGGGACCGCTTCGAGCCCGGCAGCACGGTGACGTTGCGCGCCATGGTGCGCGATGCGGCGTTTCGGGAGGTGAACCGGGCTCAGGTCACCGCGGCGATCGAGCTGCCGTCCGGCGCTGAGGTCGAAGTCCCGCTCGACTGGTCGGTCGAGCGCGACGGCGAGTTCGTCGGCGCCTTCGTGGCCGGTGAGCGGGGTCACTACCGGGTCGGGGTCGAAGCCCGGTCGGAGGGCGAGCTGCTGGGTGTCGCGGCTTCGCGCTTCACTGTCGACACGCTGAACGAGGAACTCTTCGACGCGGCTCGGCGGGACTCGGTGCTGGGGAGGATCGCCCGCGAGACCGGCGGTCGGCAGGTCGAGCTGGACGAGATGGAAAGCCTGGTCGAGGACCTGGCGGTCAGCCGGGAGGGAACGACCGTCCGCGAGGCGCGGGATCTCTGGGACATGCCGATCCTGTTCCTGCTGCTGGTCGCTTTCCTGGGCGGCGAGTGGGCGGTACGGCGCCGCCTGGGGATGGCATGAGTCTCGGAAGCCAGGGCGAAGGCTACGTGCTGGCGGCCTCGTCGCGGCCGCAGCGCGGCCGGCGACGCCGTCGCGGCAGCCCCGGCTGGAGGCGCCTGGCGGCGGCGTTCGCGTGCTTGCTCGCCGTTGCCCCGCTCGGAGCGGAGAGCCACCTTCTGGTCGTGACCGGCGTCGGCGGCGAACAGGTCTACACCGAGCGCTTCCACGCCTGGGCCGCGCGCGTGGTGGAGGCCGCCCTCGAGGCGGGTCTGAGCGAGGAGAACGTCGTCTACCTGGGCGAGAATCCCGAGCTCGATCCGGAGCGGATAAGGGCCCGGTCCACGGGCGAGAACCTGCTCGGGGAGATCGAGGCGCTCGGCAGGCGGTCGAGCGCCGGGGACGACGTGTGGATCGTGCTCTTCGGGCACGGCAGCGGGTCGGCGGGACCGGCTCGATTCAATCTGCCGGGGCGGGACCTGGTGGCCGGGCAGTATGCCGCGGCGCTCGAGCCGCTTTCCGATCGTCGCCTGGTGTTCATCAATGCGAGTTCCGCTTCCGGGGGTTTCGTCGCTCCCCTGGCGAAAGAGGGGCGGGTCGTGATCACCGCCACCAGGTCAGGCGCGCAGGGCAATGAGGCCCTGTTCGGCGGCTACATCGCGGAGGCCTTCGACGGCGGGGCGGGAGATCGGAACAAGGACGGGCGCACGTCCGCGCTGGAGGCATTCGAGTTCGCTCAGCGCGAGGTCGAGCGCCACTACCGCCAGGCAGGCCAGATCCGGACCGAGCACGCGCTTCTCGACGACAACGGCGACGGCGAGGGAAGCCTGGAACCGGCGGGCATCGATGCCGAAGGGGCGGTTGACGGGAAGCTTGCGAGTCTCGTCCTCCTGGGCGGGGAACGACTTCCTGCAGTGCGTACGGAGGAAACCCGGCAGCTGGTCGAACGACGCGGCGAGCTCGAGCGCCGGATCGACGCGCTCCGGCTGCAACGGGAGGGGCTCGACGAGGAGGTCTATCTCGACGAACTCCAGGAATTGATGGTGGAACTCGCGCTGGTCGATCGGGAGCTGCAGGCGGCCGGGCAGAATGGCAACGAGGAAGACGAGGGTTCGCACGACGCCAGCGGTTCCGACGACGCCAGCGGAGAGCCGGACCGGTGAACGGGCGGTTCCATCCGATCGGCCGCCTGATCGGACCGGTGGCCGGCGCCCTGGCGGCGGCCCTGTGCCTCGCCCCGGTCGCCGCGGCCCAGGACGGGCCGGTCTCGCTGGACGAGATCGAGCAGTGGGTCCTGACCGGACGCTACGAGGAGGCGGTGGAACAGCTCGACGCGCGGGGACGCGACGCCGGCGATGCGCGGGCGCTGAGGCTGCGCGTGGAGGCGCTGATCTCGACCGGGCGCCATGACGAGGCCGAGGCCGCGTTCGAGGGCGTCGATCCGGCGGCGCTCGGCCTCGGCGTGCTGCGCGGCAGGGTTGCCCTCCTCGGAGGGGATCGGCAGACGGCCCGGCGAGCCTTCGAAGAGGCCCGCGACACCCGGGGTGCTGAAGCCCTGGTCGCTTCGTTCGAACTCGCTCTGCTGGCCTGGGAGCGCGGCGAGATCGATCAGGCGATGAACGGCTTCTACGGGATGATCGACGCCTACAACCGGGGCGCCGCCGACACCGCCGAGGAGCTGGTGGCCGTGGGGCAGGCCTGCCGGCTGCTGGGGCGCGACGATCCGGAGCTCTTCAAGGACGCGCTGCGCGCCTACGACGAAGCGGTGGCGCTGGCGCCCTCCTGGCCGGCGCCTCGCATCCGGATCGGTGAGCTGTTCCTCGAGAAATACGACAGTTCCCAGGCCCGCTCGTCGCTTGCCGACGTGTTGCGGTCCAACCCGCGCCATCCGGAAGCGCTGCTCGCGATGGCCCGGACGATGCGATTCGACGGCGATCCGCGGGCCCAGGGCGTCCTGGACTCCGCTCTCGAGGTCAACCCGAACCTGATTCCGGCGCGCGTGTTCCGGGCCCGTCTCCGGTTTCAGGCCGAGCGCTTCGCGGAGGCGAGAGAAGAGGCGGAGAAAGCGCTCGAGATCGACCCGGGTTCGCTCACCGCCCGGACCCTGCTCGCCGCGGCCGCGTTTCTCGAGGGTCGCGGCGGGGACTTCGAGCGTCTTCGGGACGACCTGCTCGCCGACAATCCGCGCTACGCCGAACTGTTCAACGACCTGGCGGACGCCAGCGTCGACAACCGGCTCTACCCCCAGGCGCGCGACTTCGCCGTAGAGGCCGTGCGCATCGATCCGAAGTCCTGGCGCGGCTACGGACTGCTGGGCATGAACCTGCTCCGGCTGGGCGACATCGAGGCTGGGCGCGCTGCGCTCGAGACCTCCTTCGCGGGCGACCCGTACAACGTATGGACCAAGAACACGCTTGATCTGCTCGATACCTTCGGCGACTACCGAAAGGTGGAGAGCGAGCACTTCGAGTTCCACATCCACGACCGCGAGGCCGATCTGCTGGCGCCCTACATGGTCGAACTGGCGGAGGAGGCGTGGGCGACGCTCTCGGAGCGCTACCGCTTCGAGCCTCCGACGCCGATTCGGGTGGAGGTCTATCCGTCCCACGCCGACTTCTCGGTTCGCACGGTCGGGCTGGCGGGACTCGGCGCGCTCGGCGTCTGCTTCGGCCCGGTGATCGCTCTCGACTCGCCGTCGGCACGCCAGATCGGCCAGTTCAACTGGGGGGGCACTCTCTGGCACGAGATCGCCCACACGTTCACACTGCTCGCCACGGACGCGGAGATTCCCCGCTGGCTGACCGAGGGTCTGTCCGTGTTCGAGGAGCGACGCGCGCGGCCCGGCTGGGGCGACGACGTGCAGGTCGGCTTCCTGACCGCGCTGCGCGACGACGAGCTGCTGGGCATCGCCGGGATCAACGACGGCTTCGTGCGGCCGAAGTTCCCCAACCAGATCGGTCTGTCCTACTTCCAGGCGTCGCTGATCTGCGACTGGATCGAGGAGAACCACGGCTTCGGTGCGATTCTCGCGATGCTTGCCGGCTACCGCGACGGCATGAGCACGGAGGAGGTCTTCGAGAAGGCGCTGGGCCTTTCTCTCGACGATTTCGACGAACGGTTCTTCCGCCATCTCCGTGCGCGCTTCGGCGGCGCGATGGCGTCCCTCGGCGATGCGCCGGCGGAGCCTGACGGGGAAGAGCAGCAGGCCGGCGAGGGCGGACCGTCACGGGCGCCGACGCGAAACCCGTTCGAACGCCGTGAGCCGAATCTCGAGGCGCTGGCGCAGGCGGCGAAGGAGAACCCGGACGACTTCAGGATCCAGATGACCTACGGTTACGCGCTGTTCCGGGAAGAGCGCTTCGCCGAGGCCGAGGAACCGCTGGCGCGCGGTCGGGCCCTGTTTCCCGAGTACGTCGGCTCCGGGAACGCCTACACTCTGCTGGCCGAAATCTATCGGCAGCAGGAACGCGAGGAGGAGGCGATCGAGGCACTCAACACGCTGGTGGCGAGCAACGAGATGGCCTTGGATGAGCATCTGGCCCTTGCCGGGTTGCTCGAGAGCGCCGGCCGCGTCGAGCAGGAGGCGGAGATCCTGGAGCGATCGCTCTACATCTCGCCGTACGATCTCGACGTCCACCGCCGTCTGGCCGAACTCGCCTCGGCCTCCGGTCGCTTTGAACTCGCCGTGCGTGAACGCGCCGCCCTGGTGGCGCTCGACCCGCCTGATCGCGCGGTCGCGCTCCACGAACTGGCGCGGGCCCAGCATGATGCGGGTCAGTCCGAGCCGGCGCGCCGGACGGTGCTGCGGGCGCTTGAGGTGGCGCCCGGATACGACCCGGCGCAGGAACTCCTGCTCGAACTGGTGGGGGAGGGCCGATGATCCGCTGCCGGAACGGGTGGCGCGGACGCTCCGCCCTCTTCGCCCTTGTCGTACTCGCGGGACTGGCCGGCGCCGCGCTGTTCGCCCGCGACGACTTCTGGCGGGCCCCGAAGGTCGAGACGCCCTCGTTCCCCTACTCGGGCGGCTTCACCTTCGCCCGGATCAAGTTCGAGCCCACGCGCTGGGGCGGCGGTCCGTTCATGTGGGGCCTGGATCTCAAGTGGAACCACGACTACCCGGACGCCGAGCGGAACTTCACGCGCATCGTCGAGGAGATGACCGACATCGACGTGTTCACCGGCGGCGGCAACGTGATCGAACTGACCGACCCGCGGCTCTTCGAGCATCCCTGGGCCTACCTGTGCGAACCCGGGTTCTGGAACCCGACCGAGGAGGAACTCGCCAACCTGCGTTCCTACCTGTTCAAGGGCGGCTTCCTGGTCATCGACGACTTCTTTGACCTGCGCGGCTATCCCCTGCAGTGGGAGAACTTCGAGCGGCAGATGGGGCGGCTGCTTCCCGGCTACGAGCTGGCGCCGATGACCATCGATCACCCGGTCTTCCGGTCCTTCTTCCGCCTCGAGGACCTCGACTTCGACCTCGACCTGCCGAACGTCTACCCGGTGCAGGGCAGGATCTACGGCATCTTCGAGGACAACGACCCGACCCGGCGGCTGATGGTCGCCATCAACTACAACATGGACATCGGCGACTTCTGGGAATGGTCGGAATTCGCCATCTATCCGGTGGACGTGACCCAGAAGGGCTTCAAGCTGGGCGTGAACTACCTGATCTACGGCATGACCCACTGAGGCGCCCGCGGATCCGACGGCGCAGGCGCCGTCATCCCGGTCGTCCGCGCAAATCCCGTCATCCCACTGGCGAATCCCTTCCCCTGAAATGCTCGAACGATGGAGAATCCGATGAACGACACCCTCGAACAAGCGGTCGACGGCGCGCCTGGCGGCCAGGGTCTGACCAGCGAGAGCGACGTCGAGCTGGCGGCTCGGCTGGCGGCCGGCAGGGAACGGATCATGACCCAGCTCGGCAAGCAGATCGTCGGCCAGGAAGACGTGCTGGGGCAGGTGCTGATGACGCTCTTCGTCGGCGGCAACAGCATCCTGACCGGGGTGCCGGGCCTGGCCAAGACCCTGATCGTGCAGACCGTGGCCGAGATTCTCGATCTCGAGTTCAGCCGGATTCAGTTCACGCCCGACTTGATGCCGAGCGACATCACCGGCACCGACATCATCCAGGAGGATCACGACACCGGCAGGCGCGAGATGGTCTTCATGAAGGGGCCGATCTTCGCCCAGATCGTGCTCGCGGACGAGATCAACCGGACGCCGCCCAAGACCCAGGCGGCCCTGCTCGAAGCGATGCAGGAGCACCGGGTCACCGTGCAGGGTCGAACCTACGATCTGCAACAGCCGTTCTTCGTGTTCGCGACCCAGAACCCGATCGAGCTGGAGGGCACCTATCCATTGCCGGAAGCCCAGCTCGACCGCTTCATGTTCAACATCGTGATCGACCATCTGCCCGAGGACGAGGAGATGGAGATCGTCGTCGCGACGACGACCGTGCGGGAGTTCACGCTGGAGACCCACGTGACCGGCGCCGATCTGCGCGCCTTCCACCGCCTGGTGAGACGGGTGCCGATCGCCGAGCCGATCCTCCGCTACGCTGTCCACCTGGTGCGGATGACCCGGCCCGACACGGCCGAAGCGCCGGACTTCGTCAACCGGTGGGTGCAGTACGGCGCCAGCGTCCGCGCCGCCCAGTTCATGGTGCTGGGCGCCAAGGCCAAGGCCCTGATGGACGGCCGCTACCACGTCGCGCACGAGGACGTCCGGGCCCTGGCGGCGCCGGTCATGCGGCACCGCATCCTGACCAACTTCCACGCCGAGTCGGAGCGAATCACGACCGACGAGATCGTCTCCCGCCTGCTGGAGCTCGCGCCGGTGACCGCCAGCGGGATGAAATGAAGGTCGGAGACACGGAAGTGGTCCTGACGTCGGAGATCCCGGGCCGGAAGACCCGCTTCACGCCGGCGCCGGTGACCGCCGGCAGCATGACCTGACGGAGGAGCGGGTTTGAGTTACGGCCGGTTCGTCGACACCCGGACGCTGAGTCGCATCAGCGGTCTGGACCTGCTCGCCAGGACGGTGGTGGAGGGCTTCGTCAGCGGTCTCCACCGATCGCCGTTCCTGGGCCGTTCGATGGACTTCGCCGAGTACCGCGCCTACCAGCCCGGCGACGACATCCGCCGCGTCGACTGGAAGCTCTTCTGCCGCACGGACCGCTTCTTCGTCAAGGAGTTCGAGGCGGACACGAACACGAATCTGACCATCGCGCTCGACATTTCCCGTTCCATGGACTTCGGCGCCGGAGCCTTGACCAAGCTGGACTACGGGCGCTACCTGGCGGCGTGCCTTGGCTACTTCGCGTCGAAGCAGAAGGACCGCATCGGCCTGGTGACCTTCGACAACAAGGTGGTCGACTTCGTGCCGCCGGCGGCCAAGCACCTTCAGGTCGTCCTGCACACGATCGACCGCGTCGAGCCGGGCGGTGGGGGCAGCCTGCGCGAGCCGCTCCTCGAAATCGTGGACTCGGTGCGCCGGCGGAGCATGGTCGTCCTCATCTCGGACTTCTACGAGGAACCCGATGCGGTGATCAAGGCTGCGGCGGGGTTCAGGCACCAGGGCAACGACGTCATCCTCTTCCACCTGCTCGATCCGGCCGAGCTTCATTTCGAGTTCGAGGGCGAGCTGGATCTGCGCGATCTGGAAACCGGAACCAGGCAGGCGGTCATGCCGGACGTGCTCAGGGATCAGTATCTGGACCTGATTCGCGAGCACACGCGGACCCTCGGTCGGTCCCTGGTCGAGGCCGGCATCGACTACACGCTGGTCGACACCTCGCAACCCCTGGACGCGGCGCTGTACAGCTACCTCTCGGCCCGTCTGTACGCGATGAAGGCCAGGTGACGGGTGGGACTGCTCGCCCCCCTCTTCCTGCTCGGTCTGGCCGCGGTCGCGGTGCCGGTGATCATTCACCTGCGTCTGCGGCACCGCAGCCAGGTGGTCGAGTTCCCGTCGTTGATGTTCATTTCCAGGGCGCCTTACCGCTCCGTGCGCCGGCGTCGTCTGCGCGATCTTCTGCTGCTGGCACTGCGCTGCCTGGCGCTGGCGCTGCTGGCGCTGGCGTTTGCGCGGCCCCTCTTCCGGAGCGACACGGCGGCCAACGCGGCAACGGCCAACCGGCTGACCGTCGTGCTGCTGGACAACTCGTTCAGCATGGGCTTCGGCGGCCGATGGCAGCGCGCCGTCACCGCGGCGGCCTCGTCGTTCGTCGGACTCGGGGCGGGAGATCGCGGGGCGCTGATCGTGTACTCGGACCGGGCGGAGATGGCGGCAGCTCCGACCTCGGACAAGGCTCTGCTGGCGAGGTTGGCGGAAGAGGCGGAGCTCGTCCCGCGCGCCACGTCCCTGCTGCCCGCGATTCAGGTGGCTCGAGGCGTGCTGGCGGACGCGGAGAGCGTCGCCGCGCGAGAGCTCGTGATCGTCAGCGACTTCCAGCGCTCCTCCTGGGCGCCGGACAGCGTTGCGTCCCTGCCCCAGGGGGTTGGACTGCGTCTCGTCGACGTCCGTTCGGAGGCAGAGGCCGAGGGCAACGCGGCGGTCACCGACGTCGTGCTCGATCACACCCGCCTGCCTGCCGGCGAAGCGGGTGCAGCCGATCGGGAACGGGTCGGCATCGCGGCGCGGGTCAGCTACCAGGGTGTCGGCGGCCCGGTCGACCGGGTACGGGTGGCCGAAGCCCTGCGGGTGGAAGTCGATCTGCTCTTTGACGGCGTGGTCATCCAGACCCGGGCTGCAGAGCTGGCGCTCGATTCTTCGACCATGGTCAGTTTCGCGCCCGAGGTGTTGGAACGCGAGCGCACCACCCGGGGTACGGTGCGTCTCCGCGAGGACTCTCTCGCCACGGACAACGAGTTCCACTTCGTGCTGTCTCCCGCGCACGAGGTCGGTGTGCTGGTCATCGAACCCGGCGGCGACCGGCGGCGCAGCCGCTACCTCGAGGAAGCGCTGTCGCTCGGCCGCCGTCCGTTCCTGCGCGTGACCCGGGTCCAGGCCTCCGGTTTTCAGCCGACGATGCTGGAAGGCGCCTCCGTTGTCGTGATCAACGACGCGGCAGACCAGCTGTCCTCCGCGGCAGGCGCGGCGGTCGTTCGGTTCGTTCACGGGGGCGGCGGTCTGCTGCTCGGGGTCGAGCGCGGGCTGACCTCGACTTCGAACCTGCTCGGCGAACTTGGAGTCGAGAGCGCCCGGCAGGTGGACCGGCTGTCCGGGACACCGGGTTCCCTGGCCTGGTTCGACACGGGGCACCCGGTCTTCGACGTCTTTGCGACGGCGAGAAGCGGCGACTTCTCCTCGGCATCGTTCTTCCGCTACCACCGGCTGGAGACCCCCGAAGGCGCCCTCCCGATTGCCCTGTTCGACGACGGGGCGCCGGCTCTGCTCGATCTGATGCCGGCGCCGGCGGGAGATGGGGCTGCCGGCGCCGGCTCTGTTGCCGACCCTGGCGCCGGCGGGCGTGTCCTGGTGCTCCCCACGTCGTTCGATACCTTCTGGAACACCTTGCCGCTGCAGGCCGTGTACCTTCCCTTCGTGCACCGTTCGGTGCAGTACCTGGCCGGCTACTCGTCGCCGCGTTCGTGGTACCGGGTCGGCGAGGTCGCCTCGGTCGAGTTGCCCCGGGCGACGGGAGACGATGGTGACGGGTTCATCTCGGTCGCTCCGTCGGGGAGGGAACGCCGCCTCGGGATGAGCGGCGGCGACCTTCTGCTCGATGTGGAGCAGCCGGGCTTCTACGACTTCCGGGAGGTGCGGGCGGAGGTCACCGCCGAGCGTCTGACGCTGGCGGCCAACGTGCCGGTGTCGGAGTCGGACCTGGGGGGCCTCGATCTCGATGAGTTCATGTCCCGCATCAGACCGGATCAGCCGGCGGCGGCCCCGACCTCCCCGGCGAACCCCGTGACGCCCGAGGAACGGGAGCGGCGGCAGCGCCTGTGGTGGTACCTGATCGCAGCCGCGGCCGCGGTTCTGGCGGCCGAGGGCCTGTTCGGCAATCGTCGTCGAGCTGCCGGCGCAGCGCCAGTCGTGACAGCATGGAGCCCCACCGGCGAGGAGACCTGATGGCAGTCAGCTTCGAACCCATCCACGACCCGACCTACGGCGAGTTGATGAGCGTGATCCGGCGCGTACGGGCGCGCTGGCGCGCCAAGGTGGCCCTGCGCGGCCTCGTCACCCTGGCGCTGGCCGGATTCGCCGCCTTCGCCGTGTCCGTCTGGGGCATGGACTACTTCCTCTACAGCGAGCGGGCGGTTCAGATCTTCCGTTGGCTGACCTGGGCGGCCCTGGTCGGGCTCGCCGTCCGGCTGCTGGTCGTGCCCTTGGCCCAGCGCGTGTCCACGCAGCAGGTGGCGCTGTACGTCGAAGAGCACGAGCCGACGCTTGAGGCGTCCGTGCTGAGTGCGGTTGAGCTCGGACCGGTGCGGCAGGGGACACCCCGCGATGGCGAGCGGGTATCGCCCGAACTCCAGCGGCGGGTGCTCGAAGAAGCGATCGAACGTTGTCAGCAGAGCGGTTTCGCCTCCCGGATCGAGCGTGGATCGCTGCGCCGCTTCTCGGTCGCCCTGGCGGGGGTGGCGGGCGCGGGCATGGCCGCGGTCCTGCTCAGCCCGGCCTTCCTGCAGCACGGCGCGATGCTGTTGTTCACGCCCTGGAAGGCTGCCGCGGCGGACAATCCCTACCAGTTGCGGGTCGGGCCCGGCAACGTGACGGTGGCTCGTGGCTCGGACCAGTTGATCAGCGCCGCCGTCCTCGGCTTCGACCCCGACCGCGTCGAGGTCGGTCTCCGTCCACTGGACGCGAACGGCGACGCGCAGAGCGAATGGCGGCAGTGGCCGATGAACCGCGTGAGCGCGGACGCCGACGTCGACACCGATGCCGAACTCGTGATCGGGGAGGTGCGGGCCACGCACGACTTCATCGCCCTGAACCTGCGCGCGGACACCGACTACTACGTCGATGCTTCCGGGGTGCGCTCGCCGATCTACCGTATTCGGGTCAAGGATCTTCCCTACGTGGAGCAGATCGACCTCTTGTACCAGTTTCCCGACTACAGCGGCCTTTCCGACCGCGCGATGGAGGACGGAGGAGATATCGCCGTGCTCGCGGGCACGCGGGTCCTGTTCAGCATTCTGCCGATCTTCGAGGTGCCGGAAGGACGGCTGCTGATCGAAGGCGAAGAACCGATCGACCTCAGCCTGGGAGACGGGCGGCTGACCGCCGCCTACCGGATCAGCGGCAACACGTACTACCGCATCGAGTTGATGGACGACGAGGGCCGCTGGCATCGGGCCTCGGCGGAGTACATGATCACCGCGCTGGAGGATCAGCCGCCGATCGTCCGTTTCACCGATCCCGGTCGGGATATCCAGGTGACCCTGGTGGATGAGGTGTTCGCCCAGGTGGAAGCCGAGGACGACTACGGGGTGAGTCGCCTGGGGATCCGCTACGCGATCAATGGCGGCGAGGAGACGGCACTGGACCTGCTGGACAGCCGGTCCTCGATGAAGAAGGTCAGCGCCGGACACACGCTCTTCCTGGAGGAGATGGAACTCGAGATCGGAGATTCGATCTCCTACTACGCGGAGGCCTGGGATCGCGGGCGCTCGAAGCCGGTGATCAGCGATATCTACTTCCTGGAGATCAGGCCGTTCGACCGCAACTACAGGCGTGCCGAACAGGGCGGCGGCGGCGGCATGGGGGCCGACGGCGGCTTCGACAACACCCTGTCGGTGCAACAGAAGATGATCATCTCGGCGACCTTCCGCCTGGTGAGGGACGCGGAGGACTACTCGGACAGGGAGATGTCCGAGAACCTGACCACGGTCGCTCTGATGCAGGGGCGGCTGCGGGACCAGGTCGGCTCCCTGATTACGCGGATGGGCAACCGCGGACAGCAATTGCTCGGGGACGAAGAGTTCTCGAAGATCATCGAGTTCCTGCAGCAGGCCGCCACGGAGATGGCGGTCGCGCAGAGGGAGCTCGAGGCGGAGCGGCCCGACGAGGCGATGACGGTGGAGAAGCAGGCCCTGGCGTCGCTGCAGCGAGCGGAATCGGCGTTCCGCGAGTTGACCGTCTCGTTCCAGCAGGGCGGCGGTGGCGGCGGCGGCGGGAACCAGCAGCTCTCGGAAGACCTTGCCGACCTGTTCGAACTCGAGCTCGACAAACTGCGCAATCAGTACGAGACGGTGCAGCGGGGCGAAGCGGAGCAGACGCAGGCCGAGATCGACGAACTGATGCAGAAGCTGCGCGAGCTGGCGCGCCGCCAGCAGCGCGAGAACGAACGCCAGAACCGGTTGCGCGGCCGCCAGCAGCAGGGCGGCGGCGGTGGCGGCGGTCAGCAGCAACTGATCGACGAGACCGAGGAGTTGGCGCGGCGGCTGGAACGGTTGGCACGCGAGCAGCAGCGTTCGGAACTCCAGCAGACGACCCAGGCGTTGCGGGAGGCGGTCGAGCAGATGAAGCGCTCCCAGGCCGGCTCGTCCGGCGCCCGGTCGACCGCCGGAGCGCAGGGCATCGCGGCCCTCGACAAGCTGCGCGACGCGCGCCGCCTGCTGGACCGGAACCGCCGCCAGGAGCTCGGCCGGGACATGGAGGAACTGCAGCAGCGCGCCGAGCGTGTAGCGCAGATGCAGAGCCGGATCGAGGAGCAGGTCGAAGATCTGGCGGGCCAGGAGGGTGACGACGGCCGCAGACGGAGCGATCTCACCGCCCGGCAGCGTTCGGAACTGATCCAGCGGATCATGGAGCGCAAGGACCGCCTGTCGGACGAGGTGGGCGGCCTGGAGGCCCAGCTCAACCGGATGACGAGAAGCGCCCGGGACGAACAGCCCGAGGCGGCGCGCAAGCTGCAGGCGTCGGCGGAAGTGATTCGCGACCAGCAGTTGAAGGAGAAGATCCGCTACTCGAAGGGTGTTCTGGCGGGCCGCGATGCCGAGTTCGCGCGACTGTTCGAGGGACAGATCCGGCAGGATATCGACGAAGTGACGGAGCGGATCGCCGAGGCGCGGCAGAGCGTCGGCGAAGGTGGTGACGACCCTCAGGACCGGATGCTCGAGCAGGCCCGCGAGCTGGTCGAGAACATGTCTTCATTCGAGGCCCGTCTGCGCGACCGGGCCGAGGCCGACGCCCGGCTGGGCCAGCGACGTGGTCCGCGCGGCGAGCAGGAAGGCCGCCAGCAGGGCGGCGAGACGAGCGGTGAACAGCAGGGCGGCCAGCCGGGCGGTGAACAGCAGGGCGGCCAGCCTGGCGGTGACCAGTCGGACGGCCGGCAACAGCAGGGCGGTGAGCAGTCCGGCGGCCAGGCGCAGGGCGGCAACCGGGAGACGGGCCAGCCGGGTGAAGGTTCACGGCGGGGCGGGGGCCAAGAGGGCGACGGCAGGGATTCGGGGCGTCTCAACCCCTACGGATCGAGCTCCGGGGGCTACTTCCAGCCCGGCCTCTTCACCGCCGAGGATCTGCGGCAGGCCGAACGCGAGTTCAACCAGCGGCGCCAGGACCTGGACGCCCTGAGGAGCGAACTCCGGCGCGAGCGGCTGGACACCACCGACCTGGATCGACTACGGCGCCAGATGGGCGATCTGAACCTGCTGGGGCTCAACAGGGATCCGCTGGCCCTTGAACGTCTCCGTCGCGACATCGTCGAGGGGTTACGGCAGTTCGAGTACCGGCTGTGGCGCGAACTGCGCGGCGCCGACACGGAGCGCGTCTACCTGGGCAACTCCGACCAGGTCCCCGCCGGCTACCGCGAACTGGTCGACGAGTACTTCCGCAAACTCGCCAACGAGAGTTAGCCCGGGTGCGCGGACCTTCTGGTCCGCTGCCGCTTATGGCGGCCAGGAACGCGGGTGGGCCGACAGGTCGGCGCGACGGTCCGCCGCTGGATCAGCTTCCGGTCGGGATGTCGCTGTAGGGAACGTCGCGGTCGACGCGGATTTCCCCGGGGAGGCCGAGGACCCGTTCGGCGATGATGTTGCGCAGAATCTCGTCGGTGCCGCCGGCGATGCGCAGACCGGGCGAGTAGAGGTAGGACTGCTGGAACAGGGCGGAGGCCGGCATCAGGGAGGGGTCGGTGACCACGCCGCCCATGTCCATCAGGTCGGCGCCGAAGGAGGACACGTTCTGCAGTTTGGACGCGGAGACGACCTTCCCGATCGAGTTCTCGGGGCCGGGGATCCTGCCCTGCGAGAGTGCGGTCAGGGTGCGCGCCTTGGTGTGCTTCATGCCCATCGATTCGACGTACCAGTCGGCGATCTTCTCGCGCACCGCCGAGTCCTCGAGCGCCGGCCTGCCGTCGAGCAGACAGCTCGCGGCCAGCTTCATCACTTCGCGGAAGTCGGGCGGCGGAGCGTCGCCGACGGCGAGGCGCTCGTTCATCAGGGTCGCGATCGCCACCTGCCAGCCCTCGCCAATGGCGCCCAGCCGCTGGCTGTCGGGGACGCGGACGTTGGTGAAGAAGACCTCGTTGAAGTTCGAGCCGCCGTTGATCTGTTTGATCGGCTTGATGTCGATTCCCGGCGACTTCATGTCGATGAAGAAGAAGGTCAGGCCCTTGTGCTTGGGCAGGGAGGAGTCGTGGCGGGCGACCAGGATGCCGTAATCGGAGTAGTGGGCGCCCGAGGTCCACACCTTCTGGCCGTTGACCACCCAGTCGTCGCCGTCGCGGTGACAGCGGGTCCGCAGACCGGCGACATCGGAGCCGGCGGCCGGCTCGGAGAACAACTGGCACCAGACCTCCTGGCCGCGGATCATCGGCGGAAGGTACCGCGCCTGCTGCTCCCCGGTGGCGTATTTCGCCATGATCGGGCCGCACATGCCGAGCCCGATGCCGAAGAAGCCGGTCGGGACGTCGAAGCTGGCCTCCTCCTGGTCGTAGATGATCGTCTCGATCATCGGCCGGCCCTGGCCGCCGTGCTCGATCGGCCAGTGGCGGCAGGCGTACCCGGCTTCGGCCTTCCGGTTCTGCCACTTCCTGGCGAGGATGAGCCCTTCCTCGGCGTCCAGCCTGCGGCTGACACTGGGGCGGTCCCTGCGTGGTTCGGCGTTGTCGGCAAGCCAGGCGCGGACCTCGCCGCGGAAGGCGGCCTGTTCGGGGGTGTCGTTGAAGTCCATCAGGCAGCCTCCTCCTGCAGACCTGAGACGAGTCGGTCCTTCCACACCCGTTCACTGCCGATGCCGAGCGCGAGCAGCTTGGCGCGACGGTAGTAGAGGTGGCAGTCGGACTCCCAGGTGAAGCCGATGCCGCCGTGGGTCTGGATGTTCTCCTTCGACGCGAAGTGGAAGGCCTGGATCGCCGCCACGCGCGCCGCGGCCGCCGCCACCGGCAGTTCGGGAGCGTCGGTCGAAAGGGCCCAGGCGCCGTAGTAGCAGTTGGCCCGGGCGAGTTCGTTCTTGATGTACATGTCGGCGAGCTTGTGCTTGATCGCCTGGAACGAGCCGATCGGACGGCCGAAGGCGTAGCGGCCCTTGGCGTAGCCGATTGCCATCTCCAGGCAGGCGTCGGCGCCGCCGAGCTGTTCCATGGCGAAGAGCACCGCGGCGCGGTCGAAGACGCGGTTCTTCAGCTCCCAGCCCTGGCCGGATTCGCCCAGGAGCTCCGCCTCGGCGCCGTCGAAGGTGATCCGGGCGTTCGAGCGGGAGGGATCGAGGGTTTCGACCTGCTCCCGCGACACGCCGTCGGCGCCAAGATCGACGACGGCCAGCGAGGCGCCGTTGCCGTCCCTGGCGACGACGACGCAGAAGTCGGCCACGTCGCCGTCGGGCACGGGCACCTTCGTTCCGCTCAGGCGCCCGTTCTTGAGCGTCGTCTGCAGGTTCGCCTCCGTCGCCTGACCCGGACCTTCGGAAAGGGCGAACGTGCCGATCGCCTCGCCGGCCGCCAGCTTCGGCAGCAGGGCCTGCTTCTGCTCCTCCGAACCTCCCAGGAGCACCGCCTCCGCGGCCAGGTAGACGGAGGAGGAGAAGGGCACCGGCGCGATGACCCGGCCCAGTTCCTCGGCGACGACGCAGAGTTCGAGGTAGCCGAAGCCGATCCCGCCGTACTCCTCGGGGATCGCGATCCCCGGCGATTCGTTGGCGCCGATCTGCCGCCAGAGATCGTGCGCGTAGGGTTCGTCCCCGTTCTCCAGCACGCGCCGGGGCACGGTGGTGTCGCAGGCGGCGCGGAGGAAGCCGCGCGTCTGCTGTTTTAGCGCCTTCTGGGCATCCGAAAAGTCGAAGTTCATTGCTGCTCCCAAGTCTGTTCGGGCGCGGATTGTAACAGCGAAACCTGAGCCCCGGCTCAGCTACCTGGAGCCGCCAACCTCGTTGCTGACTCCGTGTCTGGCCCTGGCCCCGGCCCCGCCGCGACTTCGCGCCGTGCCGCTTGCCACGGGCAGCTGGCTCCTGGCGGTCAAACGTCGTAAGTTCGGCCCTCGACCAGCGCTTCGATCTCGAGGCCGGAGCGGTTCACCATGTCCTCGCCCAAGTGCGTCAGCAGCATTCTCCGGCAGTCGAAGAGGCGGCGCCGCGCGAGCAACTCGCGGTAGTTCAGGTGGTTCGGGATCGGCCGGTCGAACGAGTTGCATTCGCAGATGAACAGATCGGCGCCGGCGGCCGCATCGACCAAGGCCGGCGTCCACCCGGTGTCGCCGGAGAAGGCCAGCACGCTGTCTCCATACTCGATCCGCAGAGCGTAGCTCGGCGCTCCGGACGGGTGGACGACCTCGAACGGGGTCACGCGAAGGCCGCCGACGTTGGTCGGCCGTCGTTCGTGGAGCTCGACGAGCTCGAGTTCGAAGGCGAGCTGGCGTCGGGTGGAGAACGGGTAGAGCGCCTCCCGCGCCTGTGCGAGCCGCTTGGCGAGACCGGGCGGACCGGCCAGCGTGAGCGGCTCGGTGCGCCGGGCGCGGTAGTGGGCGTCCGACAGGAGGAAGGGCAGTCCGCCGAAGTGGTCGCCGTGCAGGTGGGTGATGAGGATCGTGCGAACCGTCGCCGGCTCGATGCCGCGGCCCTTCATCGCCGCCAGCGAGGTCGCGCCGCAGTCGAGCAGGGTCGGCGGCAGGGCCGCATCTGCGGTCTCGCCGCGGAGCAGGAAGCAGGTGTGCAGCCGGCCGCCGCTGCTGAACGCGTCGCCGCAGCCGAGGACCTGAAGTTGAAGCGTCACGCGGGGGTCAAGGAGAATCTGCGCGGCCCGATATGGCGGCGCCGGCGGACGGCATGATAGAGCACCGGCGTGCCGCAGTAGACGAAGACTGAGAGGAGATCGGAAAATGGGAGATGGCAGCGGTTTCGAGACGATCCGGGTCGAAAGCGACGGCAACCTGGGCTTCCTCACTCTGGCGCGCCCTGAACGGTTGAACGCCGTCGACGGGACGATGCTGCGCGAACTGGCCGAGGCAGCCGCCTGGTTCGACGGCTCGCCGACGGCGACACGCTGCAGTGGGTCCGTGGCGACGCGGAGTCCGAGGCGGCCCGGGTCCGCTACACGGAGCGCACGCTGGGCGGCAGGAGAGGCTGATCGTCCGCGCCAGCCGGCGCGACCTCAGTCAGCGGGGCTCTTGTGCACGGTCCCGCCCTTCATGACGAAGCGGACGTCCTGGAGCCGGGTGACGTCGGCGATCGGATCGCCCTCGACCGCGATCAGATCGGCCGCCTTGCCTGCGGCGATCGAGCCGGTTTCCTCCCGGATGCCGAGGAGCTTCGCGGTGACCGTCGTCGCTGACTGGATCGCGGCCATCGGCGCCATGCCGCCCTCGACCATGTAGAGGAACTCCTGGGCGTTGCTCCCGTGGGGGCAGACGCCGCAGTCCGTGCCGAAGGCAATCGGCACGCCGGCGCGGTAGGCCTTGGCGAACGTGTCCTGGATGACCGGTCCGATCGCTGCCGCCTTGGGCCGGATGATCTCCGGAAAGTAGCCCGGTACCGCGGCCTTCTCGGCGACGAAGTTGCCCGCCGAGATCGTCGGCACGAAGTACGTGCCGTGCTCCTTCATCAGCTCGAAGGCCTCCTCGTCCATGTAGGTGCCGTGCTCGATCGTCCTCACCCCTGCCCGGATTGCCCGCTTCATGCCCTCGGCGCCGTGGGCGTGGGCGGCGACCATGAAGCCGTAGTCCTTCGCCGTGTCGACGATCGTACGAATCTCCTCCTCCGTGAACTGCGGGTTCTGACCGCTCTTGGCCAGGCTCAGGACGCCGCCGGTGGCGGTGATCTTGATCAGGTCGGCGCCTTCCTTGTAGCGCTGCCGGACCGCCTTGCGGGCGTCCTCGATGCCGTTGACGATGCCCTGCTTCGGGCCGGGGTCGCCCTGGAGGTCCGGTCTCATCCCGTTCGTCCGGTCGCCGTGGCCGCCGGTCGTCGCGAGCGAGGCGGTGGCCGCGAAGATCCGGGGGCCGGGCATCTCGCCGCGGTTGATCGCGTTGCGTACCGCGAGGATCGCTGTCGTCTCGCCGCCCACGTCGCGGACGGTGGTGAAGCCGGCCAGCAGCGTGCGCTTCGCGTAGATCAGCCCCTTGACCGTCGCGTCCGCCGGAGTCTGCTGGAAGCGTTCGAGGTAAGACGCTGCGCCAGCCTGCTCCGAGGTCAGGTGGACGTGCATGTCCATCAGGCCGGGCAGGACGGTGTGGCTTGAGAGGTCGATCAGCGTGTCGCCGTCCTCCGGATCGGCCAGCCCCTCTTCGACGGCCGTGATCGACGCGCCCTCGACCACGATCGTGTGCCTGCCGAGGACTTCGCCGGCCTCGACGTCGACCAGGGCGCCGGCGCGAATCAGGGTGCGTCGGTCCTCGGCGAAGGCGTTCTCAGGCGCCGGCAACAGGGCGCCGGCAAGAGAGAGGAAGGCGGTTGCGGGCAGCAGGGCGGAACGGTTCTTCATCGTCTGCGGGCTCCGGGAGTCGAACGGGACGCGGCGCCGGGACTGTAGCGCAGCCCGTCAGTTCGACGACGGCGAGTCCGCCGAGCCAGGCGGCGCCGCTTCCGGCAGGGCCTGCGGGGGAGAGGGCCAATGCCGACGAAGCCCGACCGAAGGCGACATCCTCGGCGAGCCCGCCGACCGGGCCGAGGCCCGCAGCGTGCTGGAGCGGCTTCAGTGGCGGGGCCTGGCCCGCGCTGCTGCGTCAGCCGCACCGAGGCGGCTGACGGCCCAGGTCACGAGGAAGCCGGCGACGGAGATGCCGAAGGCCGAGGCGACCTGCGACGCGGTTGGGCGGAATCGTGCGAAACGGTAGTCCTCCGCTTCGGATGCGACGAGCGCTTCGGCGGCCACGACCTCACCGGGGGAAAGGTCGCCGGTTGCGGGGGCGACCGGCGCCTGGAAGGGCCACAAACCAACCACGGCGCCGAGCAGAAGCCCCAGGAGTACACCCAGGGTGGTCTCCCGGTAGCGCTTCAGGGCAGAACGCACAGCGTTGCTGATCACCGTGGCGCCGACTGCGATGCCGACCAGAACCGGCAACAGCACGGTCCCCGCTTCGACCAGCGCTCCGCCGTCCAGCGTGCGCAGCCCATCGAGCAGCCGGTCGACCGCTCCGAGGATCGGCACGTACTGACCGAGGACGAGCAGCAGGTAGCCGCCGCTCAGGCCGGGCAGGATCATGGCGGCGGCGCCGGCTGCGCCGGCAACGGCGAGCAGGAATGGTCCGCTGCCGGCGGTCCCGCCCGCGGCCGGCCCGCTCTGCAGCAGGGCGAGCGCCGCCATCGCGACGAAACCGCCTGCCGCGCCAGGCCAGAAGGCGCGGCCCGAAGGCTGTGCGAGCCGCCGCACCAGGGGCGCTCCGCCCAGTGTCAGCCCGATGAACGCGCTGTACATGATCCAGCGTTGGTGCACCACGAGGTCCCGGAGGACGCCCGCGAGCAGCAGGATGGCCAGCCCGCCGGACGCGGCCACCACCGTGAGCAGCAGGAGCGGTCGCAGCCGCAGCCGCAGTCTCGTCGTCTCCGCCACCGCCTCGATGAAGCGGGGGTAGATGCCGACCGCGAGCAGCATCGTGCCGCCGCTGATCCCGGGCACGAGGTTCGCCAGGCCCATCAGCGCGCCGCCGACTACCGCGCGCGGCGCCCAGGAAGCGATGCGGTCGCTCCCTGACGGGTTCACTGCGGTGTTCATCGATCGGAGTCTAAGGGCGCTTGGCGGTTTCGCGCCCGATTGGTTTAGCGTTGCGCCCATGACAGACCATGACTACGACCTCTTCGTGATCGGCGCGGGTTCCGGCGGCGTGCGGGCCAGCCGCATGGCGGCCGGCCACGGCGCCCGGGTGGCGGTGGCCGAGGAGCGCTACCTGGGCGGCACTTGCGTCAACGTCGGCTGCGTGCCGAAGAAGCTCCTGGTTTGCGCTTCGGGGTTCGCCGACCACTACCGGGAGGCCTCTGGATTCGGCTGGACGGCGTCCCGGCCCACGTTCGACTGGGGGCAACTCATCGCGAACAAGAACCGGGAAATCGCGCGGCTCAACGGGATCTACCGGGGCTTGCTGGACGGCGCCGGCGTCGAGCTGTTCGAGGGACGCGCCCGGCTGCTTGATCCGCATACGGTGGAGATCGAATCCGGCGGGAACGGTCGCCACAGCGTGACGGCGGACCAGGTCCTGGTCGCGGTCGGGAGTTGGCCCGAGTTGCCTGCCATTCCCGGGATCGAACACGCGATCAGCTCGAACGAGGCGTTCTTCCTGGAGCGGCTGCCGGAGCGGTTCGCGGTCGTCGGCGGCGGGTACATCGGCGTCGAGTTCGCGGGCATCTTCGCCGGCCTCGGCTGCGAGGTGACCCTGATCTACCGCGGGCCGCTGTTCCTGCGCGGCTTCGATCCGGAGATCCGAACTCACCTGGCCGAGGAGATGCGGTCGCGAGGCATCGATCTCCGCTTCGATTGCCGGGTCGAGTCGATCGAAGAGCTCAACGTGCGTGGGCTGCAACCTCAGCCTGAGCCGCAACCTCCGCCTGTTCTGGACGAAATTGCAGAATCGGTGAGACGACAGTTGGAGGGTGTCCGACAGTTGCAAGAGGCCGAGATCGGGCGCCGGAGCGACTTCCGGCAGATCACCCGTCCCCGGCAGACGGCTGACGACGGCGACCGTCTGCGACTCCACCTCGACGATGGCGATGCGGTCGAATGCGGCGAGGTGCTCTATGCCACCGGTCGCCGGCCCCTGGTCGCCGACCTGGGACTGGCGAATTGCGGCGTGGCCCTGGGGCCGCACGGGGAGATTCTGGTGGACGCATACTCGCGCAGCAACGTGCCGAACATCTGGGCGATCGGCGACGTGACGGACCGCCTGAACCTGACCCCGGTCGCAATCCACGAGGCAATGTGCCTGTCGCGCACTCTGTACGCAGACGAGCCGACCCCCGTCGACCACGAGGGCGTGGCCACCGCCGTCTTCAGCCAGCCGCCCTTGGCCGCGGTCGGCCTGACGGAGGAGGAGGCGAGAGAGCGGTACGACGACGTCGACGTCTACCGCAGCCGCTTCCGGCCGCTCAAGCTGACCTTGACCGACAACCAGGAACGCAGCCTGATCAAGCTGATCGTGGACGGCCGCACCGATCGCGTCCTCGGCGCCCATATGCTTGGCGCCGACGCGCCGGAGATCATCCAGGGGCTCGCCGTGGCCGTCAAGATGGGCGCAACGAAGAAGGACTTCGACGCCGCGATGGCGATCCACCCGACCTCGGCCGAGGAGTTCGTCACCCTCCGGTGAAGCCTGCCGCCCGGACCTGCGCCGGTGAGGCTCAGCACCGAGCCCAGGTCGGACCTCCGCACGTCCCGCGGTGAAGCCTGCCGCCGGGGAAGCCTGCGGCTGGGGAAGCCTGCGGCCGGACCTGCGCCCGCCAGGCCTGCGCCGGTGAGGCCTGCCAAACCTGTCCAGGCCTGCCGCCGTGGCGGTTGCCGCGGGGGCGACACGGCCTTTCCGCCCGGGACCGCCGGTCGTGGTTCAGCCGGCGTGGCGGCGGCGCTCGACGGCGTCGAGCACGTCGACTTCAAGGCGCGGTCCGCCGAGGTCGGCGATCTCGCGCAGGCCGGTGGGACTCGTCACGTTGACCTCGGTCAGCCAGCCGCCGATCACGTCGATGCCGGCGAAAACGATCCCGAGGCGCACGAGCTCCGAGCCCACCGCCGCGGCGATCTCGCGGTCCCGGTCGTCGACCTCCGTGGCCGCGGCGCGGCCGCCGACGTGGAAGTTCGCCCGCGCCTCGCCCTCGGCAGGGACGCGCAGCACAGCGCCGAGCGCCTCGCCCTCGACCAGGATGACCCGCTTGTCGCCCTGCCGGATTTCGGGCAGGTAGCGCTGCGCCATGATGTACCGGCTCTCATGGCCGGTCGCAGCCTCGAGGATCGCGCTCGTGTTCCGGTCGCCGGCCTTGAGGTGGAAGATCCCCTCTCCACCGGCGCCGTCGAGCGGCTTGACGATCATCTCGCCGCCCATCTCCTCCTGGAAGGCGAGCAGTTCCGGAATGCGGCGGCTCACCCGCGCAGGCGGACAGACGGCGGGGAAGCGGAGCGCGAACAGCTTCTCGTTCGCGTCGCGAAGCGACAGCGGGTCGTTTACCACCAGGGTGCTCTTCGCCACCATGGACAGCAGATGGGTTGCGTAGAAGAAGGCCATGTCGAACGGCGGGTCCTTGCGCATCCAGACGACATCGAACTCGTCGAGGAAGGCTGTCCGCCCGCTGCCGACCTCGTACCAGGCGCCATTGGCTGCCGGCGCCGCCGTGCGCATCGGAATCGCCTCCGCCCGCGGCCGTCCTGCGGGACCCAGTTCCAGGGTGTCGATCGTGCAGACGGCGAGCTCGTGGCCGCGACCGTCCGCCTCGCGCAGGAACGCGATCGTTGTGTCCTTTTCAGGATCGAGACGCTCGATCGGATCGATGACGAAGAGGTGGCGCATCCGTGGCCTGAGGAGGAAAAAAAGGGCGGCGCAAGCTATCACGCGGTCGCACCGGCGGAAGACGACCTCAGCCGCCACCCCGCCACCCGAAGGGCCGTTCCGGTGTCCAGCGCTTCGCGCCGAGCGCGGGCAGGAGGCCGCCAGCCGCGCCGGGAACCGACGTCGATCACGACGCCGCGAACCGTGGCCGGGGACGGCGCTTTGTTCGGCGTGAGCATGGTCGGCAAGACAGCCGGCGTTTCAGCCAGGCTTGCCAGCTTGCGCCGGGGGGTGAGGACACGGGCTCGGCCGGCGGCCGCGCGGAGATGCCGTCGCTTGTGCCGCAGCCCGTACAATCTGCCGCCGTGGACCGGATCGAACCATGCTGGCTCTTCGGCTACGGCTCGCTGATCTTTCGTCCGGCGATCCCCTTCGTGGAGCGCCGGCCCGCCCTCGTCCGCGGCTGGACCCGGCGTTTCTGGCAGTGGTCGACGGACCATCGCGGCGAGCCCTGGCGGCCGGGCCGGGTCGTCACCCTGGCGCCGGCGCCGGACGATTGCTGCCGGGGGATCGCCTACCGTCTTGACGACGTGGACGCCGACGCCATCCTCGCCGACCTGGACATACGCGAACGGGGCGGCTATGTCCGCATGGAGATCGACCTCGAACTGGACGGACCCGCCGGGGAAGCGGCGGGCCATGCAGCCGAGGCGGCGCCCCGAACCGTCGCCGGCCTCACCTACCAGGGCTGGCCCGACAACCGGAACTACGCCGGCCCGGCCCCGCTCGCCGAGATCGCATCGCAGATCGCAGAAGCAAGAGGCCCGAGCGGCGCCAACGTCGACTACCTGCGGGACCTTCACGCAGCGCTCGACACCATGGGCGCCCGGGACTCCCACGTAGCCGCGCTGGTCGAGCGATTGGGGGCTGGAAGCCAAGAGGCGAGATAAGGACAGAGTCTTCCTGTCCCGGTAGCAGGTGGTAGCCCGCGGCGCTGAGCGTCAAGAACGTCTACGCAGAACGGCTCGCGAGGGAACTCGCAAAGGAACGCGGCACGACGATGACCGGCGCTGTCATCAGCGCCCTTGACGACGCGCTCAGGCGTGCACGCGGGCGAAAGGCGGCGGCACCCGCACGGACATCGAGGCGGCTTGAGCCTCCGGGGCTTTACCTAGCAACGGCCGGCGCCATCGCGCCGGTGACGCCTACGTCGCGTCCCTGCGGGTCGATCAGGACCCCGGGATTCATCAGGCCGTCCGGGTCGACCGCCGCCTTGGCGCCTCCGAGGGCGCGGGCGAAGACCTCGGGTCGCTGGCGGTCGTAGCCGGCCGGTCGGTGGTCGCGGCCGACGGCGTGGTGGTGGGTCACCGTGCCTCCGGCTTCGACCACGGCTTCGTTCGCGGCCAGCTTGATCTCCCGCCACTGATCCGCGAGGAGTTCCCAGTCGGCGAGAGCGGAGAAGGTGAAGTAGGGCGCTGGTCCGTCCGGGTAGACGTGGGTGAAACGGCAGGTGACGCTGCCGGGCCTGCCGGTCGCCTGCTCGAGGATCTCCACGGTCCGGGCCATGATCCTGGCGTGGAAGTCGGCGAAGCGGTCCCAGGTGATCGCGGTCTCGAAGGTGTCGCCGATCACGCCCAGCGGCACGCCGACCTCCCGGAAGTACGGCCCCTTGATGAAGGCGTCCCGCCAGGCGCCGGCGGCCCCCTCGCGGTGGGAGCTGCCGGCCGATGCGCTGTGATCGCCGCCGCAGTCCGCGGTCAGTTCGAGCGCCCGCTTCATCCACGCGTCGACCGGATGATCGGCGGACTCGAAGCCGAGGACCAGCAATGATGTCGACCCGTCGCCGGCGCCCGCGGTCGCGGTTTCCCGGGCGTCGATCAGACGGCAATTCGATGGGTACAGGCCGCTCTGGGAGAGCATGCGCATCGCCTCGACAGCGCTCCTGTAGTCGGGGAAGTGAACCGCCGCCGAGCCGCGGTGGACCGGACGGTCCTGCAGGCGCACCCAGGCTTCCGTGATCACCCCGAGGATGCCCTCCGAGCCGATGACCATGCGGTCGGGGGACGGTCCGGCGCCCGAGCCGGGCAATCGGCGGGTCTCCATCACGCCCTGGGGCGTGACCGTCGTCGTCGCTTCGACGAAGTCGTCGATGTGGGTGTAGAGGCTGGCGAAGTGGCCGCCCGAGCGGGTGGCGATCCAGCCGCCCAGGGTCGAGTGCTCGAAGCTCTGCGGGAAGTGGCGCAGCGTCAGTCCCTGCTCCCGGAGTTGAGCCTCGATGTGAGGCCCTCGGGCGCCTGCCTGGATCCGCGCGGCCCGGCTGGCGCGATCCACCTCGAGCACCTGGTCGAGCTTCTGCAGGTCGACGGTCACCGCGCCGGCGTAGCTGCCGCCGACCGCCGGCTCGACGCCGCCCACCACGCTCGAGCCGCCGCCGAAGGGGACGACGGCAGCGCCGGCGTCGCCGGCCCAGTCCAGGATCCGGACGACGTCCTCCGTGGTCTCCGGGTAGGCCACGAGGTCGGGCGGATCGGTCACCTCGCGTCGGAACATCCGCACCGCGTCGGGAAACGACTTGCCGTACGCGTGGAGAAGCCGCTCGTAGGGGTCGTCGCGAAACAGGCTCGCGAGCGAGGAGGGTGAGCCCAACCGAGGCGGGCGCAGCTCGAAGTCGGCAACCACCGGCATCGTCGCGCGCGGTTCAAGCGGCGTGCCGAAGCGTTCTGCGGTGCTGGCGCGGAAGGCGTCGGCCTCCGCCGGCGTCAGCCCCTGCCCTTCGTACCCCCAACCACAGAGCTTGCGTCGTGACGTCACCGGAACCTCCTTCAGGCCGCGCAGGATAGCGGAGGGGGTGCACCGGGCTGTGAGTGTCTGCCGAACTTCTGACTCCCGGTTACCGCATCGCGTCCCACAAAAGGCTGGGGGTTGACGAGCTTGACAGCCGTGCAAACCTGACGGCCAAACAACAGGAGGTCCTCCACAACAGGAGGTCCTCAGTTCGATAGCGCTGCCGAGATCGACCGAGCCGGAGAAGGGCTGTCCGTCCCTTCGGGGACGGGCGGCCCTTCGTGCCTCTGGCCATGGTCGTGCCTCGGCGGCCTGCGGTGCTGCCAGCCTGTCCGCTGACGGCGCTCCATCGTACGCGTGTCGGTGCAGGGCTCGATCGCGTCGGCCTGCAGTCCTTCCTGTCCTGCGACCGTGCCGACCATCTAGAATCCCCGTTCATGTCCTGGCAACCCGAGGTAGACGAGATCGAGCGCCGCCGGCGCCAGGCGCTGGCGATGGGCGGCGAGGAGGCGGTGACACGCCAGCACGAGCGCGGGCGGTTGACTGTGCGCGAACGGATCGAGCGGGTCGCCGATCCGGGGTCCTTCATCGAGGAGGGGCGACAGGCGGGGGCGGCCGAAGTGGACGAGGAAGGCCGCGTCGTCGCGTTCACTCCGGCGAACTACGTTGTCGGCTTTGCCGATGTCGAGGGCCGGCGGCTGATCGTGGCGGGAGAGGACTTCACCCAGGCGGGCGGCTCGCCGTCTCCGGCCGGGCTGCGCAAGAGCGTCTACTCGGAGGAGTTGGCCTTGAAGTACCGCCTGCCGCTGCTGCGGTTCCTCGAAGGCGGCGGCGGCAGCGTGCGCGGCAGCGCGGGTCGCCAGAAAGGGTCGCCGAAGACGCCGCCCCGGCCGATGGGGGAGCCGGTCTACTCGCGCGCCCGCTTCTGGTCGATCGCCGAGATTCTGCGGACCGTGCCGGTGGCCTCGATCGGGGTCGGCGCGGTGGCGGGCTTTCCGGCGGCGCGGCTGGTCGCGTCCCACTTTTCCGTGATGACGCGGCACACGGCGCAGATTCTGATCGGAGGGCCGGCGCTGGTCGAGCGGGCCTTGGGCGAGAAGAAGACGAAGGATGAACTCGGCGGCTGGCAGGTCCACAGCCGGAGCGGCGTGGTGGACAACGTGGCCGAGGACGAAGACGACGCGATGGATCAGGTCAGGCGCTTCCTGAGCTACCTGCCGCCCAACGTGGACAGGTTGCCGCCGCGGCGCCCGGTTGGCGATCCGGCGGAGCGGCGCGAGGAACGCCTGCTCGAGATCGTGCCGCGGGACCGGCGGTTCCTGTACGACATGCGCGAGCTGATCTCGCTCGTCGTCGACCGGGACAGCTTCTTCGAGATGACCGCGGGCTACGGGCCGTCGCAGATCACCGGGCTGGCGCGCGTCGACGGCCACGCGGTCGGCGTGGTCGCCAACGATTGCCGGCACATCGGCGGCGCGATGGATGCCGCCGGGGCGCAGAAGTTCCGGCGCTTCATCGAGTTCTGCGAGACCTTCCACCTGCCGATCCTGAGCCTGGTCGACGAACCCGGCTTCATGATCGGTTCGGAGTCGGAGGCGTCCGGCACGATCCGCTACGGCATGGAGGCGATCGCCGCCACGGTCCGTTCCACGGTGCCGTGGTGCTCCGTGCAGATCCGCAAGGCCTACGGCGTCGCGGCCGCGGCCCACTACGGGCCTTCCGGCCGGGTGCTCATCTGGCCGTCGGCCGAGAGCGGGGCGTTGCCGATCGAGGGTGGGGTGGCGGTCGCCTTCCGGCGCGAGATCGCGGCTGCGCCCGACCCCGACAGGAAGAGGGCCGAACTCGAGGCCGAGTTCGCCAAGCGGCGGACTCCCTTCCCGCGGGCCGAGGGGTTCTCGGTCCATGATTTGATCGATCCACGGAACACCCGTGCCGAAGTCGTCAAATGGCTGGAGCTGTCGGCGCCGCTGCTCGCGTCGCGGGTGCGGTGAATGCGAACAGGATGCCAGCGGCGACCGCGTATCGAGGCTTTGGCCGCGAAGGCTGGCAAGTCGCGCGCGGAATGGATGCGCGCCCTGATCCGGCGTCTCCCTATCTGCGCACTTGGCAACGGGCGCGGGAGCGGTCGTACGCGGGCGGCACGGAGCGGGCTGCGGCCGCCGCGGCTCAGTCTGCCGCGGGAGCGGTGGTACGCGGGCGGCACGGAGCGGGCTGCGGCCGGCGCGGCTCAGTCTGCCGCGGGGACCGGTCGTATGCGGCCGGCAGGGAGCGGGCTGCGGCCGGCGCGGCTCAGACTGCCGCGGGAGCGGTGGTACGCCGGCGGCACAAAGCGGGCTGCGGCCGCCGCGGCTCAGGCTGCCGCGGGAGCGGTGTTACACGGGCGGCACGGAGCGGGCTGCGGCCGCCACGGCTCAGGCTGCCGCAGGAGCGGTGGTGCACGGGCGGCACGGAGCGCGCCCCCGGATTCCCGGGACGGCCGCCTGATCGAGCTACTCAGGAGGAACGCAAGATGACGAACCGAGTCCAGCACACCCTGTCCACCGTTCTGGCCGCGGGCCTGCTGCTGACTGCCGCTGCGGCCGCGCAGCAACAGCCCGTTGGCTACGAGGACACGCCGAAGCTGCCGGGTCTGCCCTGGAAGGTGCACGACCCGAACCGGCCGGTGCCGCCGGTGATCGCCTCCGGCGCCTCGTTCAGCGAGATGGCCGCGGCGCCGGCCGACGCGGTCGTGCTGTTTGACGGCACGAACCTCGCGAAATGGCAGAAGCCGAACGGCGACGAACCCGAGTGGAAGGTCGAGAACGGCTACATGGAGGTCACCTCGACCGGGTCGATCCGCACCCGTGACGAGTTCGGCGACTTCCAGCTCCACCTGGAGTTCGCGACCCCCGCAAAGGTGGAGAGCAACAGCCAGGGCCGCGGCAACAGCGGCGTGATGATCTACGGCGACTACGAAGTCCAGATTCTCGACTCGTACGAGAACCGGTCCTACGCCGACGGGCAAGCGGGAGCGCTGTACGGCCAGACGCCCCCGATGGTCAACTCTTCCAGGGCGCCGGGCGCCTGGCAGACGTACGACATCATCTTCGAGGCGCCGCGCTGGAAGGACGGGGAGCTGACCAAGAAGGCCCACGTCACGGTGATCCACAACGGGGTCGTGATCCATCACCGCAAGGAGTACATCGGCCGGACGATCCACCGCCGGGTCGGCGTCTACGACCGGCCGCACGAGCCGCGGGGCTGGATCGGTCTCCAGGATCACCGCAACCCGACCCGTTTCCGCAACGTCTGGATCCGGGAGCTCCCGGGCTACGACGGCGGCGGCTGAGGTCTCCCGCGCTCTTGAAGCTCTCCCTCTTCTACCTGCCCTCGATCGGCTCCCGGGCCGAGATCAAGAAGGGCATGGCCGGCCTGCGCGGCGACCTCTACGACCGGATGCTGGCCGAGGTCTCGGAGCAGGCCCGGCTCGCCGACGACCTGGGCTACGACTCGATCAGCTTCACCGAGCACCACTTCCACATCGAGGGCTTCGAACTCTCGAACAACCCGGTGCTGCTCGACCTGTTCATCGGCATGCAGACGAAGAACATCCGGGTCGGACAGTTGGGCATCGTGCTGCCGGCGAGAAACCCTATCCGGGTGGCCGAGGACATCGCGATGCTCGACCGAATGACCGGGGGCCGGGCCAACGCGGGCTTCGCGCGCGGCTACCAGCGGCGCTGGGTCGACGTGATGGCGCAGCAGACGCACGGAATCTCCGGGGCCCTGCCGCACCAGCGCGACGAGATCGACGCGACGAACCGGGCCGCCTTCGAGGAGTGCTTCCGGATCGTCAAGAAGGCCTGGACGGAGCCGATGCTCGACTACGACGGCCGCTTCTGGAAGATCCCCGTGGGCGGTCCCGAGGGCGGGACGCCGTGGACGCTCGACGCGACGGAGCAGTGGGGCGCCGGCGTCGAGGACGGCGTCCTGCGCCAGGTCGGCGTCGTGCCGAAACCCGTGCAGCAGCCCCATCCGCCGATCTTCCAGCCCTTCGCGTCGTCCGAGGCGAGCATCCGGTGGTGCGCGCGGGAAGGCGTGACCGCGATCCTGCCTCCGCTGCACCCGAAGCGGGAGCGGGCGCTGTTCGAACTGTTCGCGGAGGAGTCCGGACGGCCGCTGGGCGAGGGGATCGGCGTCCTGCGCGACGTCGTGATCGCCGAGTCGGACACCGAGGCCGAGCGTCTGTGGAAGGCGAGCGGCGCCTTCTGCGGCGCCGCGTGGTTCGAGCCGTTCGGCTTCAGCCGCGGCATGCTGGACCCGGACACGGGAGAGGAGTTCGCCGACCCGATGGGCGAAGGCCTGGCGCTGGTCGGCGCAGTCGATACGGTGACGCGTCAACTCGAGACGCTGCGCGAGCGCCTGCCGGTGACCTGGCTCTACTTCTGGGCGTACAACGGACTCCTGCCCCACGCACGGCTGATGTCCACGATCGAGCGCTTCAAGACGGAGGTGCTGCCGCGGGTCGGGGACGGGTGACCGGACCTCCAGCAGTTCCGACGACAACCTTAGGCGTGGATGCTGCGGTGATAGCGTTGGACAGCCAAGGATGAAGTCAGGAATCGAATGACTGACGGCTTCCAGGCGGCGCTGGACCACATCAGGTCCACGGCCGAGTCGGAGCTCCACAAGGGCCGGCTCTTCGAGCGCCTGATGAAGCGCTACTTCCTCGAGGATCCGCTGTACTCGGAACAGCGCTTCGCCGATGTCCGGCTGTGGTCCGAGTGGGCGAGCAGCCGCCCCGATTTCGACGCCGCGGAAGTGGGCATCGACCTGGTGGCGGCGGAGCACGGCGGCGGCTACTGCGCGATCCAGTGCAAGTGCTACGCGCCGGGCACGCGAATCGCCAAGGCTCACATCGATTCCTTCATCTCCGCCTCGGCGCGCGAACCGTTCACCTCGCGGATCGTCGTCGATACCGGAGACGAATGGGGGGCGAACGCGAGGAAGACGATCGAGGGTCTGAGGCCTGCCTGCAGCAGGTTGCGGTTTGCCGATCTCGCGGAGCGGCCGATCGACTGGCCGGACCTGGTTCTGGAAGAGCCCGAGACCCTCCGGGTCCGTCGCGAGACGTTCGACCTGCGGCCCCATCAGCGGGAAGCTCTGGAGGACGTCGTCCGCGGCTTCGCGCCTCACGACCGGGGTCAACTGATCATGGCGTGCGGAACGGGAAAGACCTTCGCCGCTCTTCGCATCGCGGAGGAACTTGCCGGGATCGGCGGCCGGGTGTTGTATCTCGTCCCCTCCATTTCCCTGCTGCAGCAGTCGATGCGCGAGTGGGCCGACCAGAGACGTCTGCTCCACCGTTACATCGGCATCTGCTCGGATACGAAGGCCGGACGTACCGCCGAAGATGCCTCCCTGGTCGAACTGGAGATTCCGGTAACGACCGACCTCGAGGCGATCGCGGTGCAGTTGCGGCAGGGGAGCGCCGGCGCCATGACGGTCGTTTTCAGCACCTATCAGTCGCTCGGCCTGATCGAGCGGGCACAGGCGGCCGGCGCGCCGGCGTTCGACCTCGTCCTGTGCGACGAGGCCCATCGCACGACCGGCGTGGAGGGTCCCGGCGACGACACGTCCCCCTTCGTCCTGGTTCACGACCGGGACCGGATCCGGACTGCGAAACGTCTCTACATGACCGCGACGCCGCGGCTGTACACGGAGGGCGCGAAGAGGAAGGCGGCCAACCACGCCGTCGAGGTCTTCTCGATGGACGACGAGGCGACCTACGGCCCGGAGTTTCACCGGCTGCCGTTCTCGCGCGCGGTCGAGCAGGATCTCCTCTCCGACTACAAGGTCGTCGTCCTCGCGGTCTCGGAGGAGGGAATCGACCAGACACTTCAGGCGCACCTGGACGCTGTGGCCGGCGAGATCAACCTCGACGACGCGGCGAAGATCGTCGGCTGCTGGCGGGCGCTCCAGAACCCGGAGAACAGGCCGATTGGCGAGCAACCCGTCGAGCCGCTCCGGCGCGCGATCGCCTTCACCAACACGATCCGCTCGTCGCAGCGTCTCGACAGGCACTGGGCCGGCATCGTGGAACGGGCCGCGGCGCTCCTGCCGGAGGACGAACGCGGGGGCGCCCTGCGCTGCGAGACGCGGCACGTGGACGGCAGGCACCATGCGCTGGACCGCAAGGCGCGGATCGAGTGGCTGAAGGGGGACTCCGGGGGCGCCTGCCGGATCCTCTCAAACGCCCGCTGTCTCTCCGAGGGCATCGACGTGCCGGCGCTCGACGCAGTGCTGTTCATGAACCCGAAGAACTCCCATGTGGACATCGTCCAGGCAGTCGGCCGCGCCATGCGCAAGGCGCCGGGCAAGACCTACGGCTACATCGTGCTGCCGGTGGCCGTGCCTGCCGGAACCGATCCCGCGGCGGTGCTCGACGACAACCGGCGCTTCGCCGCGGTGTGGGGCGTTCTGCGGGCGCTGCGCTCGCACGACGACCGGTTTGACGCCGAGATCAACCGGATCGACCTGAACCGCGAACCGACCGATCGGATCATCTTCACCGACGGCAGGGGCGGCGGCGAGGATCGATCGACGGCTCGCCTGCTGCCGTTCCCGCCCGTCGATCTGCCGCCGGGCGCGATCTTCGCGAAGATCGTCGAGAAGTGCGGCGACAGGAAGTACTGGGAGAGTTGGGCGAAGGACGTGGCCGACATCTTCGAGCGTCTGGTGCTCCGCATCGAAGGCCTGCTGAACGCGCGCGAGAACGACACGCTCAGGAAGTGGCTTGATCTGTTTGTCGAAGAACTCAGGGTGTCGATCAACGAGCAGATCAGCCGGGACGACGCGGTCCACATGCTGGCCCAGCACCTGTTGACGCGTCCCGTGTTCGAAGCCCTGTTCGAGCACTACGACTTCGCCGCCAGGAACCCGGTGGCGAAGGCCCTCGGCGGTCTGACCCGGGACTTCGAGGAGTTCGGCCTGGAGAACGAGACCCGCGATCTCGAACCCTTCTACCGCAGCGTCAGGCTCAGAGCCCAGGGCCTCGACAACAGCGAGGCGCGGCAGCGGGTGCTGATGGAGCTCTACGAGAAGTTCTTCGCCACGGCGCTCAAGAAGCAGGCGGAGAAGCTCGGCATCGTCTACACGCCGGTGGAGGTCGTCGACTTCATTCTCGAGAGCGCCGACCACGTGTTGCGCGAGGAGTTCGGCCGCGGCCTGACCGAGGAAGGCGTCCATGTGCTCGATCCGTTCACCGGTACCGGGATCTTCCTGGTGCGGCTGCTGCAATCGGCAGACCTGATTCGGGACGCGGATCTCGCGCGCAAGTACCGCGAGGAACTGCACGCGAACGAGATCGTGCTGCTGGCGTACTACATCGCCGCCATCCACATCGAGGAGGCGTTCCACGGACGCTCGACCGAGGCGGCTGCGGACCGCAGTTCTGGCACGGCATCTGAAGAGAGAGAGAGAGAGAGAGAGAGAGAGAGAGAGAGAGAGAGAGAGTACGAGCCGTTTGCCGGCATCGTGCTCACCGACACGTTCAACCTGCGCACGGACAAGACCAGCGGCTTCCCGAGGGACTGGCTGCCTGAGAACAGCGAACGCGTCGAACGCCAGCAGAACGCGCCGATCGAGGTCGTGGTCGGCAATCCGCCCTGGTCGGCGGGGCAGAGGAGTTCTGCCGACAACAACCCGAATGTCAAGTATCCGGAACTGGCGAAGCGGATAGCGGAGAGCTACGCCGCGCGGTCCACGGCTACTCTCAAGCGCGGCCTCTACGACGCCTACAAGATGGCGATTCGGTGGGCTTCGGACCGGATCGGCGACCGGGGGGTGATCGCGCTGGTCACGAACGGCTCGTGGATCGACGGCAACGTGGACGCCGGAGTGCGCGCCTGCCTGGCGGAGGAGTTCAGCTCGGTCCACGTCCTGAACCTGCGGGGGAACCAGCGAACCTCGGGTGAGCGCTCACGCAGGGAAGGTGGCAAGGTCTTCGGTCAAGGTTCCCGGGCGCCCGTGGCAGTCACGGTCTTGGTGCGCAACCCCGACGCCGGCCACCGCGGCTGCCGGATCCTCTACCGTGATGTGGGCGACTATCTGAAGCGGGAGGACAAGCTCGCCTTCCTGCGCGAGGCGGTTTCGGTCGCGGGCGTCACGGACTGGCGGCGGATTGAGCCAGACCGCCACCACGACTGGATCGGCCAGCGCGATCCGGCGTTCCAGCGGCTCTACCCCCTGGGTTCGAAGGCCGCGAAAGCGGGAAAGGCGGCGAAGGCGGATTCGACCGTGTTCGGCCTGTACAGCAACGGCTACAAGACAAGCCGGGATGCCTACACCTATAGCTTCTCGCCGGAACGGTGCGCTCAGAACGCAGAGGGCATGGTGATGGAGTACCTTGGCGCCCTTGAACTCCGGGAGGGGTGCCCTGAGCTGACCGTCGACGAAGCAGCCGCGAGGCATGCTTCACGCTTGCGCTGGGACCAGAACCTCAAACGCAACCTCAGGCGACGGCGTCCAATCGAGTACTCCCACAACCGCGTGAGCGAAGTGGCGTACCGCCCGTTCGTCAAGCAGTACGCATACGTTGAGTACGTGCTGGCGAACAGCAGGTATCGGCAGCACAAGATCTTTCCGCTTCGGGAACCAGAAGACGCAGAGGCGAGCGACCAAGTTGGCATGACTGTTGCGACCGACCGACCGACCGACCGACCGACCGACCGACCGACCGACCGACCGACCGACCGACCGACCGACCGACCGACCGACCGACCGACCGACCGACCGACCGACCGACCGACCGACCGACCGACCGACCGACCGACCGACCGACCGACCGACCGACCGACCGACCGACCGACCGACCGACCGACCGACCGTTCTCTCGTTGGTCAGCTCCGGAATCGGACCATCTGCGTACCCGGCGTGGGGTCGACGAAGCCGTTCAGCGCGCTGATCACCGACCGCATGCCGGATCTCGAACTGGTCTCCAAGGGGCAGTGCTTCCCGCGCTGGCGGTACGAACGGCGAATCGCGTCATCTGCGTCCCGGGGAAGGGCGCCAACAAGCCGTTCTCCGTCCTCATCGCCGACCGCATGCCCGACCTCCACTTCCTCGAGTTCGGCCAGTGCTTCCCGCGCTGGGCGTTCCCGTCGCCGCGGAGGGGTCTTCAACGAAGCGGGAGGCTCACTGTTCGAGACGGAACTCGGACGGGTCGACAACGTGACCGACGCGGCGCTGGACCGGTTCCGGTCGCGGTACCGGGACGGGTCGATCTCGAAGGACGCGATCTTCGACTACGTCTACGGGGTCCTGCACGCGCCGGCCTGGCGCGAGCGCTTCAGGAACGACCTGAGGAAGGAGCTGCCGCGCATCCCGTTCGCCAGCGACTTCCGGGCCTTTGCCGAAGCCGGACAGGCGCTGGCCGAGCTCCACCTGGGCTACGAATCCTGCGCCGAACATCCGCTGGAACTCCTGTTCGATGGCGACGGCGAGCCGCGGCCGGAGCACTTCCGGCTGGGAACCAGGGCGATGAAGTTCGCCGACTCGGAGCGGTCGGTCCTGCGGGTGAACGACCACGTCCGGCTCGCCGGCATTCCGCCGGACGCCCACGAGTACATGGTGAACGGCCGCACGCCGCTCGGCTGGTTCATCGACCGCTACAAGGTGACGAAGGACAAGCGGAGCGGCATCGTGAACGACCCGAACGGCTGGTGGAGCGACTCCCGCGACCTGATCGCGGCCATCCGCCGGATCGTCCACGTCAGCGTCGAGACGGTGCGGATTGTGGCCGGGTTGCCCGACCTCGACCTCTGACCGGCACGGTCCCGGACATTGAGCCCCGGTCACTCCCCGCACCATCCGAGAGGCGGCTGCCACAGCAGCAGCCACGTTCATCGAAAAGGGGAGTAGGGCGCCGGTTCAAGGCACAGCTTGAGCCGCGCCTGCTCGGCTCAAGCTCTGAGCGTTGCCTGCAGCCCGACCTGGACCTCTGACAGGCGCGGTCCCGGACATCGAGCCCCTTGCTGGCATGGTACGCAATCTGTGCTAGCGGCAAGAAGCTGCGGTGAAGCAAGAGCCATAGCCAGCGTGGATGCCATCTCGCCGCCGCCTCCGGATGGAGGCGGCGGTTTCGCGTTCCAGTTCCAAGCTGGCCCTGTTTGTCTATCGACTGGTGACGGGCGAGTGGGAACCAGATGCCCGTGCTAGCTTCACCCAACCTCCACCCACCGAAGGAGCTCTCCCGGTGCATTCGAGACCTGCACGGCGTCGAGCAGTGAAATGGAAGCAGCCCTGGATTTGGCCGCTCCGGATGCGCGTTCCCGGTATCGCGGTCGGTGCGACACTCGCACTCTGGTCCTTGGGGACTGTCTGTATCGAAACAGGACTCTCGCGATAGAGGGGGCGGGACGGAAGGGCCGCGAGTTACGGCGGCGTACCTTGGCGGCGAAGTCCCGCGTACCGCCGGAGTCGGGCGCCTTATGTGCGATCTGGGGGGGCTGCTGGCAAACTGCCAGTGGGCAGCTCGGCGGCGCAGGGGCGAACAGCGGCTGGCAGAACTGACGAAGACCGATGACGCACTCGATCCTCACCGTGGTCCGCCTTCGTGCGCTCGCCGGGTGGCGCAAGGCGTTGACCGAGAAGGCGAAGCTGGTGTTCGGCGTCCTGTTCGCCGTCCTCTTGACCGTGAACTACACGTTCAGCCTGAAGAGCATGAAGGAGATGCCGTTCGAGAACGCGCCGGTGGACATGCTGTTCGTGTTGATGTCCCTCTTCGTGCTGATGACGGTCTTGCAGGTGGCGCCGGTGGCGCAGTGGTTCAGCCGGCATCAGGGAGCGAAGTTCGGGCTTGCGCTGCGGCGGCGCGCGGCGCTGGTCGTGGGCACGGGACTGGTCGGTCTGCCGATGGTTCTCGTGTTGCTGACCGAGGCGCTGGCGCTGGTGTTCGCGGGGAGCGGCTGGCCCCGGGGCGCCGAGTGGGCGTTCGAGGGCATGGATGTCGTCGCCGCCGTGGGCGCTCTGATCGCGGCCGGCCCACTGGGGGCCGTCATCATGGGCGGGCAGGGTCGGCGGCGCTGGCTTGGGGTTGGATTGGCGATCCTGCTGCTCGGGCTGCTCGGCGCGAGCGCGGTGGAGCCGCTGTGGGCCGGTGAGGCGTCGTGGGCCGGCGCCGCCGTGAGCGGTGGCCGGCTCGCGTTGCTGTTGGCCCTGGTTACCGGAGCCTTCGCTCTGGAGCAGCGCAGCCCCGACGATCGCGGCGCGAAGACGAAGAAGCGGCGCGCCTCGTCGGCCGCGGAGAAACCGAAGAGGGAACGGCGCGCCGCAGCCGCCCGTCGGGCCCCGGCGGGCCTCTGGTCGCGGCCTGTCGTCGTCGTCGCGCTGGCGGAAGCGCGGATGATGCTCCGCTTCCGTCAGGTGCGCCTGAACCTGGTCGTCAGTTGGATCATGCCGCTGTTCATGGCCGTCATGCTCAGGGGCGGCGACATCCCGGACGGCGGCGGCCAGTTCGCCTTGTGGACGACAGCCGGTCTCGCGGCGTTCCTCAGTGTGTTCTGGATCGCGTTCTTCGCCAACTTGTTGGGATTCACGGCCGACGGCGCCCGGCGGCTCTCGATGTCGGCGGAGAAGGCGCTTGGCGCCTTCATGCCCGGCAAGGTGCTGGGCGCTTTCGCCGTGGTCGGGGCCCTCGTGTTCGCGCAGACGGCGGTCGCCGTTTCGCTGCTGACGGGCCGGATTCCACCGATCGACCGGGCGATTCCGTTTCTCGTCGCTGCCTTCTCTCTGCTTGCGCTGGCGGGCGGCGGAACAGTGGTGTCGATCTGGCTGCCCAGGAAACCGAAGCTCCACGAGCAGCGCGCCTTCTACTGCAGCGTGTTGGCGATGGTGGCGCTGGGGTGCGTGTGGCTGGTCCAGGCGGCGATCTTCGGGGGTTCGGTGGTCGCGGCGCGACTGCTCGTCGGCCCCCGGCTCGCCTTGGTGATGATGACGGTGCTGCTGCTGTTCGCGGCAGCGGGGTGCGGGGCCCTGGTGGTTTCGCTGGGCAAGGGCGACTGGCTGCGGCGGCGGCTGCGGGAATGGGCGGTGACGGCATGACGATGTTGTGGTTCGACACGGTCGACAAGTCGTACGGCGACCTGGAGGTTCTGCGCTCGGTGAACCTGGAGATCGGGTCGGGCGTGCAGTGCCTGGTGGGGCGGAATGGCGCCGGCAAGACGACACTGATGCGCCTCGGACTTGGCCTGACCGAGCCGAACGGCGGGATCGTGCGGATGTTCGGGTTCGACCCGCGCGTCCATCCGGAGATCATGGCCCGCGTCGGCATCCTGCTCGAGCAGGACGAGCTGTTCGACTTTCTGCGGCCGCTCGAGTTCCTCGACTACTGCGCCGCGTTGTACGGCCTGGACGCCGGCGCTGCGCGCACACGAGCGGCCGATCTGCTGGAGGCACTGGAGGTGCCGGCCTCCGGCCGCCTCTGTCATCAGCTCTCGACCGGCAACCGCCGGCAGTTGGCTCTCGCCGCGGCGTTGTTGCACGAACCGGAGTTGCTGATTCTCGACGAGCCGTTCAACGGCCTGGACCCCGTCGCGGTCGCGCGCCTCTGCCGGATGCTGCGCGACTTCGCCGGTGACGGGCGCGGCGTCCTGCTGTCGTCTCACCGCCTCGAACTCGTCGAAGAGATTGCGGACCAGGTCTACTTCGTGGCCGACTGTGCGGTGACGCCTTGGTCCGCGGAGCGGGTCAAGGCGTGGTACGACGAGTTGAGGGTCGGTGGCGGGGAGCGGCCGCCGAGCGAGGCAACCGCCTGAGCTAAGCGACCTCCGCTTCCTGGAAGGCTCGCGCCCGGAACAGGAAGTCGATGATGTTGCCCTCGTGGGGCTGCAGCCAGTGGATCAGACCCTTGTCGGGCCTCGACAGCCGAACGTACCGAGAACGGACCAGAACCCGCCGCGCGAAGCCGTAGGCATCGGCGCGCTCCAAGAATCGGAAGTCGACCGGCGCGCTGCCGGCCATGAAGTCCCGGACCTCGTCCAGGCTGCGAAGGCGCTCGATGTCGAGTTGCAAGATCATCCTCCAATGATCCCCAACACCCGCTCAGGCTCATCTCTCGTGAGATTGACATCGCGCCTCCAGGCTCATCTGTCATGGGACAAGCAGGGCTGTTCCAAAGTCGTTGACAGAGCCATGAGTTGACAGGTGATTCGTCTGGCATTGGACATTTCGCCGCGATTCCGGCATCGTCTTCGGCGATGGAGGTGGTTGATGGCGGAGTCTTCGGCTGGGGTTGATCTGGGCGGGATCACGGTGTGAAGTCTGTACGACTTTCGGTCACTAACGTCGTTGTATTTCTGATCATGGCGACGCTCGGATCGATGCTGCTCGCCGTGGCTATTTTCGTGGTCGCCGCCCTTCTCTTCGGTGACCATGTGCCAACCAGCAGGGCGGTATCGTTAGGAGTTCTGGGTCTCGGATTGTTGGCGTTGGGAGGATACTGGTGGCGCGAGGCCTTTCGCCGTCTCGGCGGCGATTAGGGCGGCACTCCCGAGCCGCCGAGGCCCTGTCGGAAGGCCTGCGAGCGCCCGTGTTCGAGCGCTTCGGAAAGGTGCCGGTTCAAGGCACAGCTTGAGCCGCGCCTGCTCGGCTCAAGCTGTGAGCGTTGGCTGCAGCCCGACCTGGACCTCTGACCGGCACGGCCCCGGACATTGAGCCCCGGTCCTCTCCCGGCGCCATCCGAGAGGCGCAGTCTCTGAGCAGCCTCTCGCGCCTGATGTCGCAGGCTCCAGGTCTGGCCAAGCCCCCACACCTCGCCATGAACTCACGCCGGGTCAGACCGCGGCTCGCCCGATCGGGGATTGCCGGGCTGTCATCGGCGCCTTCTTGATGCGGCGGCGAGCTTCCGGTAAGGTGGCAAGCCATATTCATCGATACGGGGAGCCATGGTAAAGACCACGATAGAGATCTCGGACGACTTGGCAAGAGAGGCAAAGGCCCACGCGGCGAGGGAGAACATCACGCTGCGGGAGCTGTTCGAGCGGGGGTTGCGGATGGCGATCCAGGTGGACCGGGAAGCCGCCGGCTTCACGCTGAGGGATGCGAGCGTTGGCGGCCACGGTCTGGAGCCGGAGTTCCAGGGCGCCGATTGGGGCCGCATTCGCGATGCGATCTATGAAGGACGGGGGAGTTGATCGCCACGGACACGAACATCCTCGTCTACGCCCACCGCACCGACTCCGAATGGCACGATCAGGCGAAGGCGTGCCTGACGGCGCTTGCCGAGGGTCGCGTGGCATGGGGACTGCCCTGGTCGTGCGTTCACGAATTCCTGGCGACGGTTACACGACCGCGAATCTACCGTCCGCCTTCCACGCTGGAGGCCGCGATCGGGCAGGTCGACGCCTGGCTCGAGTCTCCCGTGGCGAACCTCCTGACGGAGACATTCGCCCACTGGGAGTTGCTTGAGGACCTGCTCCGACAGGGCCACGTCAGAGGACCGATGGTCCACGACGCGCGTGTGGCCTCCATCTGCCTCGCGCACGGCGTCACCGAGTTCTGGACCGCCGACCGCGACTTCAGCCGGTTCCCCGGCCTGCCTGCCCGAAATCCGCTGTTCGATTGAGCAGTCGCTCAGGCAGCTGAGCGAAGCCGCCAAGGTCTCTTCTCTTTGAGCCTCGCGGCTCTTGAGTTCCGTGGCGCCCGGTCGACGTCCGGAGTTGCCGCCGGTCAGTTGGGCTTCTTCCGCCTCACTCCGGGAGCGGGGAAGCGCGAGATCCCGCGGAGCGGCCAGGCCTGCGTCAGTTGGGCTTCTTCCGCCTCGCCCTCCGCTTGCGCCGGGTTCTGAGAAGCAGGCCGTCCTCCAGCGAGGCGCCGTCCTTCGCGTCGACGACGATCTTGCCGCCGTCGGCAAGCTTGCCGAAGAGGATCTCGTCGGCGAGTTTGCGCTTGATCTTCTCGTCGATCAGCCGCCGCATCGGGCGGGCGCCGAAGTCCGGCTCGTAGCCGTGTTCGGCCAGCCAGTCGCGGGCGTTGTCGGTCAGTTGGACGGCGATGCCGCGGTCCTCGAGCTGGTCGCCGAGTTCGCCCACGAGCTTGTCGACGATCAGCCGCACCGAGTCCATTTCGAGCGCCTTGAAGACGACCCAGGCGTCGATCCGGTTGCGGAACTCGGGTGTGAACAGGCGTTCCACGGCCGGCTTCGAGGCGGCTTCGGCGGACAGCTTCGAGCGATCGCCGAAGCCCAGCGGCTTCGCCGTCAGCTCCCGGCCGCCGGCGTTCGTCGTCATGATCAGGATGACGTGCCGGAAGTCCGCCTTGCGCCCGTTGTTGTCGGTCAGGGTGGCGTGATCCATCACCTGGAGCAGGATGTTGTAGACGTCCGGGTGGGCCTTCTCGATCTCGTCGAGCAGCAGCACGGCATGCGGCGTGCGGCGGATGGCATCGGTCAACAGGCCGCCCTGATCGAAGCCGACGTAGCCCGGCGGCGCGCCGATCAGGCGGGACACGGTGTGCTTCTCCATGTACTCGCTCATGTCGAAGCGGGTGAAGGCGATGCCGAGCACTTCGGCGAGCTGGCGGGCGAGTTCCGTCTTGCCCACTCCGGTTGGACCCGAGAACAGGAAGCTGCCGATCGGCCGCTCCAGGCTGCCGAGACCGGCGCGGCCCAGCTTGACCGCCGCGGCAATCGACCGGATCGCCTCGTCCTGACCGAAGATGACCGCCTTGAGCTCCTCCTCGAGGTGCGCCAGTGCGTCCCGGTCGTCGCTCGAGACGGACTTCTCGGGGATCTTCGCCATCGAGGCGACGACCCGCTCCATGTCGACGGGGTCGAGAACGCCCTTGCGCTCCTTCGCGGTCATCAGCCGGTTGGAGGCGCCCGCCTGGTCCACGAGGTCGATCGCCTTGTCCGGCAGCCGGCGGTCGAGCAGGTAGCGGGCCGAGAGGTCGGCGGCCGCGTCCAGGGCTTCGTCCGCGTACTTGACGGCGTGGTGGTCCTCGTAGCGGTCGCGCAGGCCGCGCAGGATCTCCGCCGACTCCTCGACCGTGGGTTCGTCGATCTCGATCGTCTGGAAGCGGCGCGCGAGCGCGCGGTCGCGATCGAACGAGCCCTTGTACTCGGCGTGCGTGGTGGAGCCGATGCAGCGCAACTTGCCTGAGGCGAGGCCGGGCTTCAGGATGTTCGAGGCGTCGAGCGCGCCCGACGACGCGGCGCCGGCGCCGACGATCGTGTGGATCTCGTCGATGAACAGGATGTGCTCGGGCTCGGAGACGATCCGGTCGATCACCGCCTTGAGCCGTTGCTCGAAGTCGCCCCGGTAACGCGTTCCCGCCAGCAGCGCGCCCATGTCCAGGGCGTGGATCGTGACCCCGGCAAGCAGCTCGGGCACGTTCCCCTCGTGGACCGCGAGCGCAAGCCCCTCGACGATCGCCGTCTTGCCGACCCCCGGATCGCCCACCAGGACCGGATTGTTCTTGCGTCGGCGGGCCAGCGTCTCGCACAACAGCCGAACTTCGTCGAGCCGCCCGACCAGGGGGTCGATGGAACCTTCGGCGGCACGCTCGTTCAGGTTCGAGGCGAACCGCTCGAGCGGATCCTCGACTTCTTCGGCCTCGCCTTCCTCCGCATCCGCCTCGCCGGAATCCGGTGCGGGAAGGCCCGCCGCCGACTTGACCGTGCCGTGGGAGATGTAGCGGACCACGTCGAGGCGTGACACGTCCTGGGCCTGGAGGGCGTAGACCGCGTGGCACTCCTGCTCGCGCATCAGGGAGGCGAGGACGGCGCCGGCATCCAGCTCGGTCTTGCCGGCGCCGTGAACGTTCATCGCCGCCCGCTCGATCACGCGCCAGAAGGCGATCGTCTGTTTCGGAGCTTGCTCCCCGGCTGGCTCGGCTCCCGGCGCGCCTGTTCCGGTGTCGTCCCGGCTGCCGTTCGTCTGCTCCGGACCGTTTCCTTCACCTGCCGCCTGGGTGCCGCCGTCGGGTTTCGCCAGGTCCTCCGCGGCCCCCGCCGACAGCGCGGGCGGCAGGGTCTCGAGCTGCTGGTCGAGAAAATCCTCGAGCTCGCGCGCCAGTCGAGGCAGGCTGACGCCGACCGACTGCAGTGTCTTCGCGCCCACCGGATCGGCGCACAGAGCGAGCAGCAGATGCTCGAGCGTCGCGTACTCGTGCCGGCGCTCCGAGGCCTCCAGCATCGCGCGGCGCAGCGACTGCCGCAACTCCTCGGTCATGCGTACGGAAGCGATGGTCGTTCCTCCCGTTGGCCGGGAACGTTCGCCGCGGCGTCGCTGCGCTGTCGCGCCGGGCACAGACGGCTGGTTTCCTGTCGGCGGTTGGTCCACGGGAGTCTGTCGCCCTGGCCGGGCCGGCGTCTCCTCGACCACGGCGTCGAACCGTGCCGTGGACGCGGGTGTGTTCCATCCGGGCTTGCGCAGCAGAACACTGCGCCGCAGAACGCTGCGCGGCTGGCGCCGCGGCGCGAGGTCGTGGTGAGGTGGGGGTTGGGGACGAACATGAGCCTGCGAAAGGTCCGGCGGCTAGTTGACGCCGTCGTTGCCCTCACCGTCGCCGTCGTCGTTGCCCTCACCGTCGCCGTCGTCGGGCTCGATCGTGCACAGCAGCGGGACCTCCGCCTTCTGGGCGAGGCTGCCCACCTCGGCGGCCTTGGTCTCGGCCACCGAGAAGGGATAGAGCCCGGCCACGCCGACGCCGTTCTGGTGGACATGCAGCATCAGGCGCGAGGCGTCCGACTCGGTCATGTGGAAGACGTGCCGCAGGACCACGACGACGAACTCGCGCGGCGTGAAGTCGTCGTTGTGGAGGAGTACCTTGTAGAGACGCGGCCGGGCCAGACGGGTCGTGGTCTTCGTCTTGGTGAGGACCTTGCCGTCGCCCCTCTGGTCGTCTTCGAAGTGCGGCATGACGGGCCGATTATAGAGGCGGCAGAGATTCCGGGCGCTCTGCGGTCAGCCGTTCAACGGGAAGTGATGGTGAACGCCCGCGCCGTCGCGCGTGTCCCCTCCGGCGGTTTGCGTAGAGAAGCTCATCGCGCCGGCGACGGTTCTCCGGGTGCGTGGACCAGAGGGTCCGCGCTCGGGTGAAACACCCCGGATGCGGAGCGGAAGGTCTCCGCGCCCGGCGTGGGGGTCGCGCACCCGGAGAACGGAACGCCGAACATGCCGTTCTCGGCGATTGCGCCGTCAGGTGGCTCGAGGCATCCCTAAGGTCACGCGGTGCAGCCGAAGGCCGCGGTGTCGCTCGCCGCGTCGGCGGTCTGCCCCAGGCGGTTCGTGTGGGTCCAGACCTGGCCGTCCGGGCTTTCGACGCGCAGGTTGAAGGCGAGGTCGGTGACCGGCGCGACGAAGACCCAGCGGTGGCCGTTCACGCCGCAGCCGTCGAGCACCTTGATCAGGACTTCCGCGTTGTTCCGCTCGAAGAAGTAGAGCAGAGCGGACTGCGAGGAATCGAGGCCCCAGTCGAGCGCGTCGCCGGTCTCGCCGGCGTAGGTCTCGTAGCACATGGAGACCTGGTAGCCGCCGGCCAGGGTGAGTGCGGTACCGCCCGGCTCGCAGTCCGTGGACGCGCCCGCACTCCGGCGCTCCAGCGAGGCGAGGCCGGCGCCGGTCAGGCCGCGGGAACGCAGAAACGCCGCGTGCCCGCCCTCGGCGACCGTCGCCTGCGCCTTTGCTGCGGCGATCTCGGCCGGCGTGCAGGGGAAGGCCGTCGTGTCGCTCACCGTGCGGGCGGTGCTGCCCTGCGGGTTGCCGTCGTCGTTCCACCTGAGACGCTCCTGAGGCCGGCGCTTCGAATCGTAGTACCACTCCTGGCGCCTGTCCGGGACCCAGGGACCGTATTCCTGGATGTGCAGCCGAAATCCCAAGGTCGTCACCGGCGCGACGAAGACCCAGCGGTGGCCGTTGACGGCGCAGCCATCCAGCACCTTCACGAGCACCTCGACGTTGTCGCGATCGAAGAAGTACAGGAGCCCGGACTGGTCCGCCTCCAGGCGATAGTCCCAGGCCCGCCGGCGCTCGCCCTCGGGAGTCTCCACGCAAACATCGACGTCGTAGCCGTCCAACTCCAGGCCGGTGGACCGTGACCAGGTCAAGCAATCTGGCAGCTCTCCCGCGGGCGTGGCCTCCGGGAACGGCCCCGGCATGAACTCGAAGTCGAGCGTCTCGCTGGCGGAGAAGCCCGCGGCGTTGTACGCGACGACGACGAAGGAGTACCGACCGCGCTGCGCGTGCGCTCCATCGATCCAGACTTGCCTCTCCGAATCCCAACCGCCCGCCGTGATCTGTAGCTCCTCCTCCGCCGCCAGTCCCCGGACGTCCGCCGACCGGGCGCTCGCCGGCAATGCGGCCCCGTAGCGGCGCCAGACTTCATCCGGCTCGTCGCCGGACCACTTGCGGTACCAAACCTCGAAGCCGTCTGGCGACGCCGAGCCGCCGGCGCGCCAGGTCAGACGGACGCCGTCGTCTCCCGCTGTCCGGGCGCTCAGATGCGCCGGCGCCGCCGGAGCGCCCGTGGCAGCTCGGGGCGGGTGCAGATCGAACACATCGCTGCTGAGGTTACCCCACCTGTTCGCCGAGACCTTGTAGCGGCCGCCCGGCCGCAGCCCGGTGATGTCCACGCCCGTCATCTCCACGGGCGCGAAGTCATCCGGCGGATCGAAGAGCGGCGTCACGTTGCCGTCGGTCCACTCCTCGTCAACAACGTACTTCCACCCGCCGCCCTCAGTGTCAACCGTCTTGAACCCCCACCTGTACGATTCGCTCTCGCCTCCCGTCAGGCCGACGCGGACGAACCCTCCGTAGACCCCCTGCTCAAGAGCAAAGGAAACACGCACCGTGTTCCGGTCTGTCCACCGGGCCGTGATCCGTCGCGGGTTCTGCACCCTGGGCTCCTGCGCCTCCCCGCTGCGCACCGCCACGGGAACAGTCTCATGAAACAGGCGTTCCACCTCGCTCGTCCCGGCGACGCCGATCGTCCAGCCGTTCGGCTGGTGCCGAACGGACGAGTAGAACGGTTCCGTCACGGCGTAACGGTCGGGGTCGTCCCAGAGGTCCTGGCCGTAGCTCATGACCGTACTTGGGCAGTACAGTGCGTCGCCCCCTCCCTCAGGCGTGGCGCACGAGGTCAGGTCGGTATGGCCGAAAATGTACGGGCGCAACGAATCCGACTGGGCTTCGGCAAAGTTGCTGAAGGTCACCGGCTCGTGATGGCCGCCCAGGTTGTGCCCGATCTCATGGGCGAAGACGTCCGGAACCGGAACGGACCAGCCAATCAAGACGTGCGGATCGAGATCCCATCTCAAGTCGGCCCTGCCGACTACGTACGAGGAACCCCTATCGGGCAGGAAGTGGACGAGGTCGGCTTGATGGCGCTGTTGCAGCCGCCATACGTCGTGGTCTCGCTCGAACTCCCAGTGCCATTGCGACAATTGCCCGTTGTTGTGCCCGTTGTTGCGGTGACCGCCATTGACACCAGGGTGACTCGCCCAGACCGGGTCCCATCGCTCGGGGATCAGATTCGCCGTTGCCGGGATCTGTCCGTTGCGGAACACCATGTTCAGGTAGTCCTCGAGTTGCTGGATGCCGACGGAGGGTCCCCCGATGACCCGCCACCAGAGTTCCGTGCGGCGGGGATAGAGGGCGAGGATGTCCAGACTGCTGCCGGTCGATCCTCCCGCAACAGAATCCGGGCGGTCGCGGGCGAGCGCCGGCGAGACGGCCGGGCCGGCCGGCGGTCTTCCCTCCACCACGCCGCACCAGTTTCCGGTTGGTCCCTGTTCCACGGCGAGTGTTCCCCGGCCGTCGGGTCCGGCGTGGACGGTGTACTTCGGTCCTCCCGGTTCTCCGAACCAGCCGACGAGGTGCTCGTCCTGGACCGTGAACAGGACGCTTTCGTATCCGGCGCCGGGCACTTCGCCGGTCCACAGGAAGTTGCCGTTTCCGCGGTCCTCGAACACCGCGTTCCCGGCTTCGATCACCGTGCCGTCCGCAAGCGGCAGTTCAAGGTGTCCGAAGCCGAGCCGCAGGTAGTCGAACGTGACCTGGATCCGCGCAGCCTCGGCGGTCAGGGGTCCGAAGCCGTCTGTTGCGGCAAAGGGCAGGACGCCGGCGGCCTCGACCGGCGGACGCGGCCGGACCGTCACCTCATCGACGCTCCAGAGCCGCTGGCCTTCGGCAACGCCTGTGCCGCACGCGGCGGCCAGCAGGAGTGCGGCGAGGCGCCGGGCCGTAGCTGCCTGGCAGCGAGGTCGAACAACCCTGCCGTGTGACCGCGAGTCAGCATTCGAGATCAACGAGGGTGCCGACGAACTGCTGAAGCCCGGTTCAACCGGGAGGCCCGCACGTGGCGAGACGCAGTGCCTCTTGCGACACGCCCTGAAGGTCTGGTTTCCCATGCTGCGAAGGCCCTCTGCCGAAGTCTTTGCCCGATCCCGCTGGTGAAGCGGCTCTTCTGCAAATTGAGAGTTTGAACTCTACACCTCTGCGCCCGGCTGGACAACACCGCCCCCGGGGACGGCTGGGTGGTTCAAGGACGAGTTGACGGAGTTTCTGCGGGCCAGCGCCAGGGACCACTCTCCTGCTGCTGAACAAATCCTCTGCGAGGAGGCGCTGCCCGAATGCGACTCTCTGCTGGCAGAAGCCACAAGGCTACCGAGTCTGCGGTCAGCCGAGCCGGGGACGTTTGCGGCGCCAGGCCTCGATCCCCTCCAGGTGGCGGTCCGCGTCCCGCTCGAGCGCCGGGCCGAGCAGGGAGTTGAGCTTCTCGTCCAGGAACAGGTGGGAGCTGTAGACCGGCGCGGGCTCGAAACCCCGGCTGATCTTGTGCTCGCCGCCGGCGCCGCCCTCGAAAACCTGGACGCCGCGTTCGATGCACTCGTCGATCGAGTGGTAGAGGCAGACATTGAAGTGCAGGAAGCGATGTTGCTCGTGGCAACCCCAGTAGCGGCCGTAGAGGTGCGTGTCCGAGCGCAGGTTGATCGCGCCGGCGACGACGCCGCCTGCGCGCTCGGCGACGACCAGCTCGACTTCGCCGTCCTGGCGAGCGAAGAGAGCGTGGAAGAACTCGCGGTTCAGATAGCGGCCGCCCCACATGTACCGGTCGCAGGTCGTGCAGTAGAGCTCGAACGCGGTCTCGGCCCACCGTTCGGGATCGTTCGCGATCTCCGCCTCGCGAACGGTCCGGATCGTGATTCCCTGGCGCTCCGGCTCGCGTCGTTCGCGGCGGCACTGGGTGCGGCGCTTGGAACGGAGCTTCGCCAGCCAGTCTTCAGATGTCCGGTAGTCGTAGTTGTTCCAGTGGTACTGGACCATCACACGCTGGGCGAGCCCTGCGGCGGAGAGCGGCGAGGCCTCTCGGCGGCGGTGGTACAGGACATGAATCGAGGCGACGCCGACATCCCGCGCCGTGTGGACGGCAAGCTGGACCAGGAGACTGGCGGCGATCTCCGGCGCCACGTCGGCGGCGGCCAGGACGCGGCGCCCGGTCACCGGCGAGAAGGGCACGCCGACGACGAGCTTCGGGTAGAAGCGGCCGCCCGCGGCGCGCACCGCGTCGCCGAAGGCCCAGTCGCGGGAGAAGTCGCCCATCCCGTCGTTCTTGATGTAGGCGGGGGCGGCCGCGATCAGTTCGTCGCCGGAGCCCCAGGCGGTCAGATGAAAGGGAAGCCAGCCCCGCTCTCCGGTCACGCAACCGGTGCGCTCGAGCGCCTCGAGGAAGTGCCAGGAGAGGAAGGGGCGGTCACCGGGCTCGAGCAGTCCGTCCCAGCTCTGCCGGGGGATGTCCGCGATCGACTGGACGATCCGCAGCTCAATCTGCCGCTGATCCGGCTTCGTGCCCGCTGCGGCCGCCGCGTCGTCCATCCGCGCGAGTCTTGCACGGCAACCCGCTCGAGACCGTCTTCGAGCCGCGCGTCAAGGCCTCGAGCCTGCTGCCGCAGGGCCGTTCCAAGGCCGGGAACTTCGGTGACCGATGTGAGGAAACCACTCCGGAATCGGCAACTCCGCATCGGGACGGCTCTCGACCCTCGGGAATGAAGGCCTCCAGCCCGCGCCCAGCGTGGAGCGCTGGACTTTGGAATGGTCCTGGCCTGCTGCCGGGAGAGCAAGGACCGGCCGGCGCGGCGCGCTAGGGACCGGTCTCGCCGGCCCTCTGGCCTCAATAGCCCAGAGCCGCCCCGTCCTTGCGTGGATCCGAGGCGCCGACCAGGGTGCCGTGCCGGTCGACGCCGATTGCCTGGGCGCCGCCGAACTCGGCGCCGGCGGCGACCCGTACGCGGTGGCCGAGCGCTTCCAGGCCGGCGACGGTCCGCGGTTCCATGCCGCGTTCGCACAGGAGTTCGAGGCCGGCCGTGTGGCGCCAGCGGGGGCGGTCGATCGCTGCCTGCAGCGACAGGCCGTGGTCGTAGTGGTTGGTCAGCAACTGGACGTGTCCCTGGGGCTGGAAGGGGCCGCCCATCACGCCGTAGCAGAGCTCCAGCTTGCCGGCGTTCAGGACCACGCCGGGGATGATCGTGTGGAAGGGGCGCTTGCCGGGCCGGTACTCGTTGGGGTGGCCGGGCTCCAGCGTGAATCCGGCGCCGCGGTTGTGAAGCGGGATGCCCGTGTCGCCGCCCACGATCGCCGCGCCGAAGGGCGCAAACAGGGAGTTGATCAAGGAAGCGGCATTGCCGTCGCCGTCCACCACCGCCAGATACACGGTGTCCGATCCCGCCCGGCCCACGCCGGCGGGGAACTCACCGGGCTCGACCAGCGATGCCGCTCGCCGGGGATCGATCCGCCGACTCCGTTCCCGCGCGTAGGCCTTGTCCAGCAGCTCGCGCAGCGGCACGCCGTTGCCGGTGCGCAGGGGAAGGCCGTCCGGATCGCCGACCTGGGCATGCAGGTCGGCGTAGGCCAGCTTCTTGGCCTCCACCAGGAGGTGGGTGTGCTCCGTGCCGGCCAGATCCATCGAACCGAGATCGAAGTTCTCGAGCAGGTTGAGCAGAAGCAGGACGCCCAGGCCCTGGCCGTTCGGCGGCAGTTGCGCCACCTCGTGACCGCGGTACCGGGTGCTGATCGGCTCGACCCAGGTCGACGTGTGGCGCTTGAAGTCCTCGAGCGCGAGGAAGCCTCCCGTGCCGCGGGAGTAGCGGACGATCTGCTCGGCGATCGGCCCGCGGTAGAAGGCGTCGCGGCCGTCGCGGGCGATGCGACGCAGGGAGCGGGCGAGGGCGGGTGACCGAAAGAGTGCGCCGAGGTCCGGTGCATCGCCGTTCACGAGGTAGTGGGTCGCCGCGGCACGATCGCGGCGAAGCCGATTGACGCAGACGCGCCACATGCCCTGGACCCGCTCGCTCACCGGGAACCCCTGCTCGGCCGTCTCGATCGCAGGGCCGAGCAGATCGGCAAACCGGAGGCGGCCGAACCGCTCGTGCGCGGTCTGCCAGAGATCGACTGCGCCGGGAACGGTGACCGCCGGCCACGAGTCCGGTTCGATTGCCTCCGCAAGGATCGCTTCGCGGGTCAACCCCAAGGGCGCACGTCCGCTGCCGTTGAGGCCCAGAAGCTCGCCGGGGCCTCCCTCGGGATCGGCTCGGTAGTAGAGCAGGAAGGCATCGCCCCCGATGCCGGTCATCATCGGCTCGACGACGGCCAGCATGGCGGCCGCCGCAACCGCGCCGTCGATCGCCGAACCGCCGGCCCGCAGCATGTCGAGACCGGCGAGCGTCGCCGTCGGATGGGAGGTCGCCGCCATCCCCCGGCGGGCCATGACCAGGCTGCGGCCGGGCCGGTGGGGACTGGCGAGCCGCGTGCCGCTAGCGGAACACATCGAAGGCGCGGTTGTACTTCACGATGACGCTGCGATCCGGCTCCTGCCGGGCCAGCAGACCGAACTCGGAGATTTCGTTGTAGACCAGGAAGAGGCCCCTGTTCGCCTCGTTCAGCCAACTGAACCGCAGATTCGTCGATACGTCGTCCGTCGCGTCGTTGTACTGAACGAGCGCCTGGAGCAGGAGACGGGTGCTGAAAGCGTAGGTCACGCGGAGGCGGCCGAGATTGACCTTGAACGCGCCCACCGGCAGGTCGATGTCGTTGTAGGACCAACTGACCTCGGAGGTCAGGTAGTCGCCGAGCCGGATGCTGACCGAAGGATCGATGGCCAACTGGTCTCCGCCGAAGAAGCCGCCGGCCTGGACCCGTGCGAAGAGACTCACGGCGCGCCCGCGGTTCGTGTTCATGAAGATGAAGATGCCCGTGTCGTCGTACTTGCCGGCCGTAATCTCGACATCCTCCCGGATCAGGAACGGCTCGACGAGACCCTCGTAGCGCCCGCCTCCGGAGAAGCTGATCTGGGCGCCGTTGCGGAACTCGACCTCGCCGCCGACGGAGTAGCGCTGGGTCTGGTGGAACCCGTCGAAGTCCCAGAAGCTGTCGTAGTACACGCGGGGGCCGAACTCCTTGACCCGCCCCTCGCCGGAGGGCCGGAACCGCCGCCGGGCATAGCCGTTCACCTGCCGGTAGCCGGAACGGCTGAGGAAGCCGACTTCCGGATTGAAGTCCTCGCCGACTTCCGTGTAGCCGGCGCGCCAGCGCCAGAACGGAGAACTGAAGGAGCTGCCGAGTCCGAAACCGTGGTCGCGGCCGGCAAGTCCCGGCGTCTCGGTCCGGGCGGCCCAGGCGGTGAGTTCCGTGTGCTCGCCGACGCCGACCTGCCCGTCGACCGCGTAGGTGCGGTTGAGGTCGCCGTCGGGCGCCAGGGAGCCCGTGCCCTGCCGGTTGACGACGAGTACGCCGGCCCGGCTCCGGTTGCGATACTCGCGGCTCACCCGTGCGACGGTGAAGTTGTTGCCGTGCTGGTCTCCCGATTCGTCGGTCTGCATGTTCAGGAAGCCGACGTTCAGTCCTCCGGCCCTGCCGGAGAGCCGGACACCGCCGAGGATGGGTACCGGCTGGCCGGCGGCCAGGCCGATCCGTCGGCTGAAGAAGAGTTCCACCCCGCCGCGGCTGGAGCTCCGGCCGCCGACCCGGAACAGCCCCGCGTTCTCGAGAAAGAAGGGCCTTTTCTCGGGAAAGAAGAGGCTGAAGCGGTCGAGGTTGACCTGCTGATCGTCGGCTTCGACCTGAGCGAAGTCCGTGTTGAGCGTCACATCCAGGGTCAGGCTCGGGGTGACGCCGAACTTCAGGTCCAGTCCGCCGTCCCACTCACTCGTCTGATCCGAGACGCCGTCGTCCCGGGCGGAACTCACCACGTAGGGGTTCAACTGCAGGTTGCGCTGGCGGGGCGTCTCCAGGCCAACGAGCGTGCCGGCCCTGGAAACCCGGTGCAGACGGTGTTGCCGACCGAGGTGCGCCCAGTAGGCGGTCTCGCTCTTGCGCCGGATGTTGCGCTCGAAGTTGACTCCCCAGGCTCCGCTCCCGGAGTCGAATCGGAGGTTGCGGAAGGGAATCGCCATCTCGGCGCTCCATCCGAAGTCGCCGACCCGGGTCCTGACGGTCCAGGTCGTGTCCCAGTCCAGGTTGGCGCCGGATGAGCCGCGGGAAAACGAGCCGCCGCTGCCGGAACCTTCGTTGCTCACCTGGCCGTCGTACTGGATGCCGCCGACGTTGGTGCCGAACATGAACGCGTTCTGCCGGTCGTGGTAGGTGTCGAGAATGAAGCGGAAGCTGTCCTCATCGCCGAGGGAGGCGTCGCGGCGGCTGTCGGAGATGACCAGCGTCGAGGCCTCGCTGTCGAACAGGACGGCGGCGATGTAGAGGTTGCGGTCGTCGAAGGCGACCCGGACTTCCGTGCGCTCGGAGGCCGGCTGGCCTTCGAAGGGCTCCGTCTGCCGGAAGCCGGTGGCTGCGTCGACCTGTTGCCACAGGGCCTCGCCGAGCACATCCCCGTCGATGACCGGCTGCTGCTGAAGCCGATGCGCCCTGAGCTGCGGCCGGTCGCGACTCGTGTCCTGCTGTGCCGCCCCGGCGATGCCCAGGGTCGCAAGAAAGGCTGCCAGCGCGACGGCGCCGCGCCGGAGGGGGAGTCGCTGCATGACGGTTCTAGGGCTGAGCGGGGATTCGATTCGCTTCGCGGCTGGTCGGGGGCTGGACGGCGGGGATTTCCAGTTCCCTTGCCCGCCGATTCAAATCGTCGAGGCGGGGTCCGGTCAACTCGTTCACCGCGTCGAGGATCGGAACCAACTCCGCTTCGAGGTCCTCGAAGCGGCTTCGCGCGCCGGCGGTCGGCCGCGCGGTGTTGCCGAAGACGTGAGTGTAGAGGTAGGCGTACTGGTTGTCGATCCGGGGCTGGAAGTTCAGCGCGTCCTGCGAGACGCGGCTTTGCGACTGGATCAACCGCTCGTCGAGTTCCCCGGCGCGCTCGAGGATGCCCTCGAGGACCGGCCCGAGTTCCGAGGCGCCCGCCTCGTCGAGACGTTCCTGGAGCGCGCCAGCCTGTTCCCGAACCCTGCGCAGGCCTGCGATCGCGTCGTGAATCGCCGTCAACCGGGCCGACAACCGGTCGAGCATTGCGTACTGCTCTTCCAGGTCGGCCTGCGTGATGTCGTCGAGCCGCGGGTCGGCCACCACCTCGAAGATCCGGCTTTCGACCCGGTCGCCAGCCTCATCGTTCGCCGCTTGATCCGTCCTTCCGCCGGCGGCGACCGACAGGGTGGCCCGGTAGGTCCCCGGCGGCAGGTAGGGGCCGCCGGTGTAGGAGAGGGACATGATCGCGCCCTCGACCAGGTGGGGCGCCTGACCGCGCAGGTTCCAGATGACCCGGTTCAGACCCGCCTTCGCCTCGAAGGCCTCGATCCGTGGGCGTTCCTCCTCTGCCTCTTCGGTCTCCCCGCCCTCCGGCAACGACACGAAGCGCCGCAGAACCCGCTCGCTGCCGTCAGGGGAGATCACCAGTTCGACCCGGCCGGTTGGCTTCTCGGGGAGGTCGAACCAGATCGAGGCGCCGTTGACGAAGCCGCCGCCTCCGCCAGGCCGGTCGATGCGGACGGTCGGTTCGGGGGAGAACAGGCGAGCCGCGTCCCGCCTGGCGCCGGCGGCGACTTCCCCGGCGAGTTCGCGCACGACGCCGAGGTCGTCGAGCACCCAGAAGCTCCGGCCCTGGGTTGCCAGGACCAGGTCCGGGTTGCCGGCGTTCTCGTGAATCAGCAGGTCGGTGATCGGTGTGCGCGGGAGATTCAACTGGAAAGACTGCCAGGAGTCCCCGCCGTCGAAGGAGGCGTAGAGGCCGAACTCGGCGCCGGCGAAGAGCAGGCCGGGGACAGCCGGATCCTCGCGGACGACGCGTACGAAGTGGTGGGCGGGCAGCCCCTCGGTCACGGTCCTCCAGCTCTCTCCGCCGTCGTCCGTGCGGAAGATGTACGGCGTGTAGTCGTTCATCCGGTAGCGGTAGACGCCGACGTAGACGCGCAGTGGGTCGTGTTGCGAAACGTCGACCGAGTTCACCGTGCCGTCGGCCGGCATGCCGTCGGGTGTGACGTCGGTCCAGGTGGAACCGTTGTCGCGGCTGACGTGAATGCGGCCATCGTCGCTGCCGGCCCAGATCTCACCGGCCAGATGCGGCGATTCGGCGAGCGCGAAGATCGTGTTGTAGACCTCGACGCCGGTGTGGTCGTGCTGCACCGGTCCGCCGGGCACGCCCTGCTTCTCGTCGTCATCCGTCGTCAGGTCGGGTGAGATCGTCTCCCAGGTCCAGCCGCCGTCGCGGGTGCGGTGGACGTAGTTCGAGGTGTGGTACACGACGTCCGGATCGTGCCGGGAGATGAGGATCGGCGCGTTCCACTGGAAGCGGTAGCGCAGATCGCGCGGCGCCGTGCCGTCCTGCATCTGGGGGTAGAGAATCATGTTGCGGGCGGCGCCGCTGCGGTGGTCGTACCGGTCGATGCGGCCGAGGTAGTTGCCGGAATAGACCAGGTGCGGCTGCTCGGGGTGAACCGCGATGTGGCCGCTCTCGGCGCCGGCAACCGAGTGCCAGTGTTGCGTCGGCGTCAGTTCGGGCAACGGGCGCGACGGCACCGAGATCGTGCTGTTGTCCTGCTGGGCGCCGTAGATCCGGTAGGGGAACTGGTTGTCGACGGTGACGCGGTAGAACTCGGCGGTCGGCTGGTTGTTCTGGGTCGACCAGGAGCGGCCGCCGTCCACGCTGACGTTGGCGCCGCCGTCGTTCGCCTGGACGATGATGTGGGGACGTTCCGGGTTGATCCAGAGGTCGTGGTTGTCGCCGTGGGGAGTGGGTACGCGCTCCCAGTTGGCGCCGCCGTCGACCGAGCGGAAGAAGCGGACGTTCGAGCCCCAGACGGTGTTCGGATCGGCGGGATCGGCATGGATGTGGCTGTAGTACCAGCCGCGGGTGAGCAGCTCGGGCTCGTCGCTCACCTTCTGCCAGGTGTCGCCGTGGTCCTCCGAGCGGAAGATGCCGCCGCGGCCCTCCGCTGCGGTGACGATCGTCCACAGTCGGCCGCGGCGCGCCGGCGACGCGGACACGCCGATGCGGCCGAGCACGCCGGCGGGCAAGCCGCCTTCGAGGCGGTCCCAGGTGTCGCCGCCGTCGGTGGACCGGAACAGGCCGCCTTCGTCGCTGCCGTCGATCAGGGTCCAGGGCTTGCGCTCGACCCGCCACGCGGCCGCGTAGAGGACGCGGGGATTGAACGGGTCGAGTTCCAGGTCGGCGATCCCGGCGTCGTCCGAGATGCTGAGCACCTGCTGCCAGGTGTCGCCGCCATCCGTCGAGCGGTAGACGCCTCGTTCCGGATTGCTGCCGAAGATCTGGCCCAGCACACCGACCCAGAGCACGTTCGGGTCGTCCGGATGGACGCGGACGCGGCTGATCGCGCCCGACCGCTCCAGGCCGATGTGCTGCCAGGAGGCGCCGGCGTCGGTCGAGCGGTACATGCCGTCGCCGATCGAGACGTTGCCGCGCGGACACGCCGAGCCGGTGCCGACGTAGATCACGTTCGGATCGCTCGGGGCGACGGCCACGGCGCCGACCGAACCCGCCCCGAAGTCGTCGTCCGTCAGGTTCAGCCAGGTGCGGCCCGCATTCGTCGTGCGCCAGACGCCGCCGCCGGTCGACCCCATGTAGAAGGTGTACGGGTGGGACACGTGGCCGGCGACCGCCGTCACCCGGCCGCCGCGGCTGGGGCCGACGAGCCTGAACTCGAGCCCTTCGAAGGGGTCCTCGTTCTCCCGGGTCAGGGCCTCCCGCGCCGGAGGCTCCTGCACCGGCGCCTCCTGGCCCGATGCCGCCGCGGCGCCGGCGAGGAACGCGATCGTCAAGGTGGTGCGATTCAGGGTTCTCGTCATCGGGGCGTAGTCTATTGTCGCCCGGAGGCACTCGCGCCGGCTGCTACATTCCCGGCGTCGTGAACACCCAGCCTGTCTGCCGGCCGACGCTTGTCATCTACACCGACGGCGGCGCCAGTCCCAATCCCGGACCGGGCGGCTGGGGGGCCGTCATCCTGGAGCCCGGCGGCAGGCCGCGGGAACTCTCGGGTGGTGCGCGGAAGACGACGAACAACCGCATGGAGCTCCAGGCGGCGATCTCGGCCCTCGCGGATCTGACCGAGCCGTCCGCGGTGGAGCTCTACACGGACTCGCAGTACATGCGGCAGGGGATCACGTCGTGGCTTCCCCGGTGGCGGGCCCGGAACTGGCGCCGGCGCGACGGCGGAGCGGTCAGGAACGTCGACCTGTGGCGGCGCCTGGAGGGTCTGAACAAGCGTCACCGCGTCCGCTGGCATTGGGTCAAGGGCCATGCGGGCAACGAGTGGAACGAGCGGGTCGACTCCCTGGCGAGCGCCGAGATCGCGGCTCGGGGGGACGGCGCCGCGGCCGGCGCCGGGTCCGAAGTCGAGATTCCGCCCGGAAGCGCGCGCATCTTCCTCAAGGTCCGTTGCGTCGGCGGCCGCGGCGCCTGGGCGGCCGAAGTGGAGACTCCCGACGGTTCGGCCCGGCGCACGGGAAGGGCGTCGGGGACGACTCCGAATCGCCTGGAGCTCGCCTGTGCGCTCGACCTGCTCGCCGCGCTGCCGGAGGGACAGCCGGCGGCCGTCTACACGGGCAGCGACTACCTCCGACGGGGGGCCTCTCTGTGGCTCCACGCCTGGAAGCGCAACCGGTGGCGCACCAAGGGCGGCGGCCAGGTCAAGAACGCCGAACTCTGGCGCCGCCTCGACCGGCAGCTCGGGGACCGGCGCGTCGTCTGGCCGGCGCCCGTCGGCGAGGCCGCGGAGCGGTTGGCGGACCTGAAAGACCGGGTGCGCGAACTGTTCCAGTAGCTCGCGCCGCAGAACAGACAGAAGCCTGCGCTTTGCGCCGGATGCCGGCGGGACGCCGGCGCACCTGTACCTTTGCTGGGTGGGTTCTGGTCCCTGTCCGAGTCTGTCCGAGAGGCGAGTAGTCGTCGAGGCTGCGGTAGCTGTGGGAAACCGGTCTGCCGGTTTTCCAAGGTCCGGCGGGAAACGGCTTGCCGTTTTCCGCGGGACCGGCAGCTTCCGCAGCCAGGGCAGCCGGCGTCGTGCCGGCGGGCGCAGGCCGGAGTCCGGCAGATGAAGTCGGCAAGCAGCCAGGAGCGACCTCCGCGCACCGTGCATGAAGCACCTAACCGGGACCTGTGCCCTGGCTGCTTCGCCGCGACAAAGGCCCAGTGGGAAGTTGCGCCATCGAGCGCCAGTACAGGTACCAGGCCGTCGTCGCGGCGTTGCCGACAGGCACAGAGTAACGCACGAGGAGGTGTGACATGACAGAGGCTTGGTTTGTCGGCGTGGACTGGGGATCGAAGGAGCACCATGTCTGTCTGCTCGATGCCAGCGGCAAGGTCGTCGGGCAGCGCGCCTTCAACCACAACGGCGAGGGGCTCTCCGCCATGGCCGACTGGCTCCTGGGCTGCACCGGAAAACCGCCTTCCGAGGTCGGTGTCGCGATCGAAGTACCGCATGGGCCGGTGGTCGAGAGCCTGATGGAGCGGGGCTTCAACGTGCATTCCATCAACCCCAAGCAGCTCGACCGGTTCCGGGATCGATTCTCGGTCGCCGGCGCCAAGGACGACCGGCGCGACGCCAGGGTCCTCGCCGCGGCCCTGCGCACCGACCCGGAGTGCCTGCGGCGACTTCAGGCGCCGGACGAAGTCACTCTCCAGCTGCGCGCCTGGACTCGAGCCAGAAAACAGTTGGTCGAGGAACGCAAGCGGCTCTCGAATCAGGTCCGCGACCTGCTCTGGCGCTACTACCCGCAGTTGCTCGAAGCCGTCAAGAACGACGTCTCGGCTAACTGGGCTATGGCCCTGTGGCGGCTCGTACCCACACCGGCCAAGGCGCTCAGAGTGCGCGAAGCGACCATCGCGAAACTGCTCAAGAAACACCGCATCCGGCGCCTTGACGCGGCTCAACTGCTCGCCCTGTTGCGCCAGCAGCCGATCGACGTCGGGCACGGCGTCGTCGATGCAACCACCAGCCACATCGACACCCTGATGCCGGTGCTGAAAGTCGTCAATCGGCAGATCGCGGACATCGACCAACACCTGGAGCGGATGACCCGCCATCTGGCCGAACCCGTCGTCGCCCAACAAACCGACGGCAGCACCACAGTCGAGCACACCGACGCCGGCATCCTCCGCTCCATCCCCGGAGTCGGTACCGTCGTCCTCGCCACCCTGCTCGCAGAAGCACACGAACCGTTGCGAAGAAGAGATCCACAGGCTCTGCGCTGCCTGGCCGGCGCCGCGCCTGTCACCAGACGCTCCGGAAACAAGCTCATCGTCGTCCGACGACTCGCAGCCAACGATCGCCTCACCGATGCCGCACACCACTGGGCACGCATCGCAGTCCAACGCGACGCCATCAGCAAGGCCAAGTGCAAACGCATGAGAGCCAGGGGACACCGCTACGGCCGAGCCCTCAGACAGGTCTCCGATCGCCTCATCCACGTCGCCTGCGCCATGCTCCGAGACCGACAACTCTTCGACCCTCATCGAGCTTCCGCCCGATCTCGACTGCTGCCAGAAGCATCCTGAACTGCCAACCTGACGTGACGCCTCGAAACAAACAACCGCACACCAACACGCTGCTCACACCACTTGCACAATGGTGGGAAGTCCCGGTGTCGGCGGCTCCTGTACGCGGTCTTCGATCTTCAACCTCCGGGGCGGCATCGTCACGCGGGGCATCGTGTTCGACATCCCGCGCCTCAAGGGCGTGCCGTACCTGGAACCGGGAAGCTCCTATACCGCCTGCTCCCGGCTCGCCAGGAAGCGCACGTCCGGCGCGTTCTCGGCCGCGCGGTCGAGCCAGTAGCGGTTCGCGGCCAGAAACAGCGGCGCGCCGTTGTGGTCGTGCGCGATCTTCGTCTCGTTGCGGCGCACGAAGTCGCGCACGGTCCGCTCGTCGTCCGACTCGATCCAGCGGGCCAGGGAGTTGGTCGTCGATTCGAAACGCACGGGCACCTCGTACTCCGTGCGAATGCGATCCGCCAGGACGTCGAACTGCAGGGCGCCGGCGACGCCGACGATCCACTCGTTGCCGCCCCGGGCCCGGAAGACCTGCGCTACGCCCTCTTCAGCCAGTTGCAGCAGGGCGCGGCCCAGGTGCTTGGCGCGCAGAGGATCCTCCGGCCGGACCCGGCGGAGAAGGTCGGGCGCGAAACTCGGAACGCCGACGAAGCGCAGCGGCTCGCCGCCGGTCAGCGCGTCGCCGATTCGCAGGTTCCCGTGATTGGGAATGCCGATGATGTCGCCGGGCCAGGCCTCTTCGGCGAGTTCCCGTTCGCGAGCCAGGAAGAGAACCGGATTGTGCACGTTCAGCGTCCGTCCCGTACGCGGGTGGAGCAGCCGGATGCCGCGGAAGAAGCGGCCGGAGCAGACGCGCACGAAGGCAATCCGGTCCCGGTGTTTCGGGTCCATGTTCGCCTGGATCTTGAACACGAAGCCGGCTACCTGATCCTCGTCGGGAGACACGGACCGCTCCGCGGCCTGTTGCGGCCTGGGTGCGGGCGCATGCCGGCCCAGCCCGTCGAGCAGCGGCTGCACGCCGAAGCTGCGCAGAGCGCTGCCGAAGTAGACCGGCGTCCGGTTGCCCTCGAGGTAGGGCGCGGCGGCGAACGGGGGACACAGCTCGCGCACCATCTCGACCTCTTCGCGCAGTTTGGCCGCGGGTCCGGGTCCGATCGCCCGTTCGATCTCGGGGCTCTTCAGATCCGGCACGATCCGTTCCGTGCTCCGCCGCTCCCTGGTCCCGCTCTCGAGTAGTACGAGCTGATCGCGGACCAGGTCGTAGCATCCCTGGAAGTCGCGCCCCATGCCGACCGGCCAGCTCACCGGCGAGACCTCCAGTTGCAGCGTGTCGGCGATTTCGTCGAGGAGGTCGAAGGGGTCGCGGACGTCGCGGTCGAGCTTGTTGATGAACGTCGTGATCGGCACGTCGCGCACCCGACAGACCTCGAACAGTTTCCGGGTCTGCGACTCGATCCCCTTCGCGGCGTCGAGCACCATGACCGCCGAATCCACGGCGGTCAGCGTGCGGTAGGTGTCCTCGCTGAAGTCCTCGTGGCCGGGTGTGTCGAGCAGGTTGAAGCGCCTGCCTTCGTGTTCGAAGGTCATCACGGAAGCGCTCACCGAGATGCCGCGCTCGCGCTCCACCTTCATCCAGTCCGAGTGGGCGCGCCGCGCCGCGCCGCGGGCCTTGACCGCTCCCGCGAGCTGGATCGCCCCGGCGAAGAGCAGGAGCTTCTCGGTCAGCGTGGTCTTGCCCGCGTCCGGGTGGGAGATGATGGCGAACGTGCGGCGGCGGGCGACCGCGTCGGGGAGGGTCGTCATGGGTGCGGTTCCTGGGCAGCGCGGGGTCGGGACGCAGCGGCACGGGAGTCTATCGTCGAGCCGCGCCTGGGGCAGCCGGCGGCTGGATTCGTGGCAGAATGCGCGCCGTTCAACCCGCCGAGGTACATGCATGAGTGATCTGACCGCGTTTCGAGAGAAGGCCCGCGCCTGGGTGGAGGCGAACTCCCCCGAGTTTCTGCGGGGCAAGGCGTCCGATCCGAAAGCCTGGGCGGCCGGCGGCCGCAAGGCCTCCTTCACCTACCCGGAGAGCCGGGACTGGCTTCTGGCTGCCGCCGCCAGGGGTTTCTCCGTGCCGACCTGGCCGGAGCAGTACGGCGGCGCCGGTCTCGCCCGGGACGAGGCCCTGGTGCTGCAAGAGGAGATCGCCCGCCTTGCGCTGCCCATGCCGCTGACCGGCTTCGGCTACAGCATGATCGGGCCGACGCTTCTCGATCACGGTACGGAGGCGCAGAAGGCCGAACACCTGCCGAAGATCGCGCGCGGCGAGATCCGCTGGTGCCAGGGCTACTCGGAACCGAACGCGGGTTCCGATCTCGCGTCCCTGGCCACGTCGGCGGTACGCGACGGCGATTTCTACGTGATCAACGGCCAGAAGGTCTGGACCTCCGGCGCGGACGAGGCCGACTGGATCTTCATGCTCGTGCGCACCGATCCGGACGTGAAGAAGCAGCGCGGCATTACCTTCATCCTCGTTGACATGGAGTCGCCGGGAGTCGAGGTGCGGCCGATCCGGCTGATCAGCGGCGCTTCCCCCTTCTGCGAGACGTTCTTTCACAACGTGCGGGCGCCGGTGCACCAGGTCATCGGCGATGTGAACAGCGGTTGGACCGTGGCCAAGGCGTTGCTCGGCCACGAACGCACGTCGATTGGCGGCATGGGGCGGGGCGGCGCCCGAACTTCCCTGCCTGATCTCGCGCGCGACTACGTGGGCGTGGACGAGGAGGGCCGGATCGACGACCCGGCGCTGCGCGAGCGGGTGACCCAGTGCGAGATGGACGCGATGTCCTACGGTCTGACCGTCAAGCGGCACGGCGACGGGCTGGAAGCCGGACACAAGCCCGGTCCCGAGAGTTCGATGTTCAAGTACTACGGGACGGAGCTGAACATGCGCCGCGAGGAACTCATGCTCTCGATCCGGGGCCCGCAAGCCCTGGGCTGGGAGGGAGAAGGGTTCGAGCCGGCGGAACTGAACCAGACCCGCACCTGGCTTCGTTCCCGGGCGAACAGCATCGAGGGCGGAACGTCGGAGATCCAGTTGAACATCATCGCCAAGCGCGTGCTGGGATTGCCGGACTGATGGCCGCTCTCGTTCTCACTGCTCCCCAGGACATGCTCGCCCGCACCGCGGCCGAGCTCATTTCGAAGCACGGCGGCGTGGACCGCCAACGGCAGCTCCGCGACGCCGGCGATGAACTCGCCTACAGCCCCGAGGTGTGGGCAGAGATGGCCGACCTCGGCTGGCTCGGCATCCCCTTCGCCGAGGAGCACGGCGGCCTCGGCATGGGCATGGCCGAAACGGTGCTCATCACGGAAGCGATGGGCCGTGGCCTGGCGCCCGAGCCGTTCGTGTCGGCGGTCGTCTTCGCCGGCGGACTGATCGCCGACGCCGGCGCCGCGGAACAGCGAACCGCATGGCTGCCGCAACTGATCGACGGCGAGAAGCGCCTGGCGCCGGCTCTACTCGAGGCGGGAAGCAGGTACGGGCTCGACCGGGTCGAGACCCGAGCGCAGCCGAACGGCGCTGGCTGGTCGCTGTCGGGCGAGAAGGTCCAGGTGGTCGGCGGCGTCGGCGCGGACGGCTTCCTGATCGCGGCTCGAACGGAAGGCGGCGACGACGGTCTGACGCTCTTCCTCGTGCCGGCGACGGCGGACGGTCTCGAGGTCGTGGCTCAGAAGCGAGTCGACTCCCGCAACTCGGCGATCGTCAGACTGAACGATGTCCAGGTGGGCGCCGGCAGCGTCCTGGGCGACGTCTGCGGCGGTCTGGAACCGCTCGGGCGCGCGGTTGATCGGGCCACGGTCGCCGTCTGCGGCGAGATGCTCGGCGTGATGACGGAGGCCTTCGAGCGCACGATCGAGTACCTCAAGTCCCGCCGCCAGTTCGGTGTGCTGATCGGGACCTTCCAGGCGCTCAAGCACCGGGCGGCGAAGATGTTCATCGAGATCGAACTGTCCCGTTCGACCGTCATGGCGGCGGCCCGGGCCCTCGACGCCAGCGACGCCGACGCGGCGCTCCAGGTCTCCAACGCCAAGGCTCGCTGCTCCGACGCCCTGATCCTGGTCACCAACGAGGCCCTGCAGATGCACGGCGGCATCGGCATGACGGACGAGCACGACATCGGCCTCTTCATCAAGCGCGCCCGGGCGCTCGAGTTCGCCTTCGGCGACGCCGCCTTCCACCGCCAGCGCTTTGCCGCTCTACGGGGCTTCTGAGTCTCGGCGCCGGCTCAGCTGACGATGCGGTTCGGGTCCATGCCCGAGCAGCCGTCGTGCCGCGCGGCCGTCGAGCAGCGGCCCGTGTAGCAGGAATCGCCGGCGAAGCCCTGCGGGCGCAGGTCGCCTATCCAGCGCTCGACGTTCGCCTGGACCTCGGCGGGGCCCTGGCCGTGTTCCGTGATCAGGACCTTCGACAGCCCCCACCAGGCCCGCCCCAGGTTGCATTGACAGCAGCATGTGTAGGCGGAACGGTCGCTGCAGCAGGGCGCGGGAATCGGGGTCAGGGCGGCACGCTTGATTTCTTCCTGTTCGGGGGTCAGTTCGATCTCCGCGTCGTACGCGATCAGCCGCTCTATCGGCAGTGCCAGGAGCGTGGCGATCAGGTCGTCGTCGGTCGCTGCCGCGGCCGTTGGCAACGAGTCGCCGCAGCCCCAGAGCGCCAAGGCGGCGAGAAGGGGGACGATGGTGGTGGTGCGAACACGGTGGCGGGTACGGCGAGTCATGGCGGGGATGCTATCCGGGTCGGTTCGGTTAGGCGTCTCTGGACGAGGCGCAGGCGGGTTTCTGCGACCAGCTACAGGGATTTCTTTGGCGCCGGAGGGTCTTCACGGCGTTTCGAGCACCGTGCAGTCGAGCGCAGGTACGCGCAGATAGTCCCGGTCGAAGGTCAGGATGCGGCCGTGACGTTCCAGCGTGCAGGCAGCGATCCAGACCTCATTCAAGGGGATGGGCGTGCCGGCGGCTCGGAGCGACACCAAAACGCTGGCGTAGTGGCGAACGGTTGCGGGCGTCACGTTCGGCACGTTGACGTAGGGCAGGGCCAGAAACTCGGCGAGCACGCGACGGTTCTCCGCGACGCGGCTGCCGAGTTCGAATGCCGCTTCGAGCTCTCCGAGGACGATCACCGGGACGAAGACCTGAACGGCGGCCGTGAGGCTGGCGAGCACCTGGGGGTGTCCCTTGCGGAAGTGAGAGTAGGCGCTGGTGTCGAGGACGAGTCGCTCGATCGTCTTCATTCCCACAACCGCCGGTCGACCACCCGCTGTTCGGCCAGTGCTGCGTTGAATTCCTTGGCGTCGTCCTCGGTCCAGGTGGCGTACCGGAGGAGCTGGGCTCGACGGGCGTCCGGTCCCACCGCTTCGCGGAGCACTCGGAGTACGGTGGCGTTCAGGCTCTCGCCCCGCTCGGCGCTGATCGCACGCAGACGGGAAGCGAGATCAGGGTCCACGTTCCTGATCGTCAGTTGAGTTGAAGGCATGACAGCGCGACTCTGTATTCATCATGTCACCCTGTCAAGTCGTCGAACGGAGTTCGGCGTGCCCAGCCGCCGCAGGGTGCTGGCCCGCAGCCGCCCCGGCCCCGGTCAAGTCCTTGAACGGAGTTCGGCAGAGCCCGGGGCGCCGTCGGCGGGTTCCTGGCAAGCAAGCGGACTTGCGCCAGGGCTTTGCGTGGAACAGATATGCGTTGCTTCGTTCAGGAGCGGCTTGCCCGTTCCCCGAGCGACGGCGTGGCGACGCCGGCCGCGAACGCTGCCGATGCCCGGGGCTGTGGCGGCGCCGCTCAGCTGCAGCTTCCCGCCGAACCTCGGTAGACCCGGTAGCCGGCCCAGTAGTACGGATGCGCGGCGTCGAACTCCACCGGCGTCCGGCCTTCGCCCTGGTCGAACCGGAGCGGCTGCGCCAGGAGCCCGAGCTGGGCCCTTCGAAGCGCAGCGGCGGTGGGCATTCCCTCGGCTACGAGGCGGTAGAACGCGCCGAACAGGCGGGTGGCGGATTCGTCGATGACGGGCCAGAGCGACACGACGAGGGAACTCGCGCCGGCGGCGCCGAAGGCTTCGACGAACGGCCCGGGACCGATGCCGTGGTCGCCCGTGTCCAGACCGGAGAGGATGACGAGCGACTCGCGTTCCAGTGCGAGTCTCGACGCCAGTTGGCCTGCCGCTAAGGGAATGGCCTGCTCGTCGTACCTCTCGGGGGAGAGCAGCAGAGCCGAGCTGTCCGGGTTGCCCGAATCGATCCGCGCCTCGACGGCCAGGTGCAGAAACCGGACGGCGTAGCTCGCGGTCGATTCCCAGAAGAGCGTCGGCGAGGCGGCCGGACCGAAGCGGGAGACCATGGGCAGGCCCAGAGCGCCGATCGTGCTGGCCTGATTGCGACGCGCGGCGTGCCGGCGCCAGGAGATGCCGCCGTCGCTCATCGAGGCGCCGAGCGGGCGTGCCGGTGGACGGTAGACGGCGTCGGCAAACGCCAGGGCGATCGGTCTTTCGCCCGCTGGCGCGTTGCTGGCGTTGCCGGCGCCCAGGGCCGGGTCGACCCAGCACAGAGTCCGCGTTTCGATCAGGTAGCGGCCCCGGGCGTCGATCAGGCGAGGCGCCCGGATGGCACCGAAGGGCAGGTCGCTGAGCGGCCCGTCGGCGGCCAGGACGAGGCGTGAGACCTGCCGGAGCTGTTCGGCAATCGGGCCAAGCAGGATTTCGCCCAGTTCGTCCCCGAGGCGGACGATCCGACCAGGCGAAGCTGGTGGGCGGTGGAGCGCGAGTTGACGGATCTCGGTGACGAGAGGCTGCAGGTCCTCGGCAGTTGCGTTCAGGGTCAGCGTGGTGGATGCGTTGCCTGCCGACCCCGAAACGACCGTCAGGCGCACCGGGCGACCGGGCCCGGCGTCGTAGATGAGGGTCGCGACATCATCTGGGGCGGGCCGGAAGTGCTCGGGAAGCAAAGGCCGGCCTCTTACCGTCTGGGCTGCCGATACGCTCGGTCCGCTGAGAACCGCCAGACCGAAGAGCGCGACGCCGGCCCAGACAGGACGTGCCCATCGAGGACATCCAGTACCTCGCCGGACACTCGCACCCCTCGAAGCCGCCGGCCGCGCAATCCACGATGTTTCGCTCGTCGTCGTGCCACTTACGTCCGGGCCGCTTTCCTGGGTCATCTCGCCGGGTCGGTTCAGGCCGCGGCGGATCATCCGCCGGGCGAACGGGCGCGAGGATGCCGAGCTTCCGCAGGGACTCGGCGTCCAGGGACGGGTTCCCGGGCGCCGGGCGGAGGAAGATGGGCGGCGGACCAAACGCAACGGACGGGAGGCCATCGACATGGCAGGGGAGGGAAGTGGACGCTCGGTTCGAGCAAGACGATCCTCTCGAGGCAACGGGCGGGAGGCCATCGACATGGCGGGGGAGCCTATCCGGCCGGTGCGGGTACGATGACGGACAGCATGTCCAACGTCCGGCTTGAATCCGACGGCGAGGTCGCCAGCATCACGCTGACGCGGCGCGGGAAGGCGAACGCACTGGACTCGGCGACCACAGCCGGGTTGCGCGACGCGCTGCGCCAGCCGGCCGCGGCGTCCGCGCGCGTGCTGGTCATCTCCGGTGAAGGCGTCTTCTGCGGCGGCGCAGACATCCGCGAAATGGAGAATCTCGATGCCGTCGGCGCGGAGCGCTTCATCCGCGGGCTGCACGAGACCTTTCTCCTGATTCGCGAGCACCCGGCGCCCGTCGTCGCCGAGGTTCGCGGCGCGGCTCTGGGAGCGGGCCTGGAGCTTCTCGTCTCCTGCGACCTGTCGGTCGTCGCCGAGGACGCGGTCTTCGGCATGCCGGAACCGCACGTCGGCCTGCCGTCGGTCATCGAGGCGGCCCTGCTGCCCGGCGTCGTCGGCCTCGTTCGAGCCCGCGAGCTGCTCTTCCTGGGGGATCCGATCGACGCCGCCGAGGCCGCGCGGATCGGTCTTGTCGGCGAGGTCGCACCGGTCGCCGACCTGGAAGCGGCGGTGAAGGCCAAGGTCGAGCGCCTGCTGCGACTCAGCCCCGAGGCTCTGTCGCTGCAGAAGCGCCTGATCGGCCGCTGGCTCAACCTGCCGCTGGACCAGGCCGTGGAGGCGGGTGTCTCCGCTTTCAGAGCCGCCTATCGCACCGGCGCGCCAAAGCGGGAGATGGAGAAGTTCTGGCGGCGCCGCAGCACCCCTTCGGACGCTTCGTAGCAGCGGGGACGCAGCTGGCGCCTGCGGCCAGCTCCCTGCGCGACGTGGCCTCGGCACGGCCTGGAACGAGCAACGCCGCGTGACGCAGCTGGCGCCTGCGGCCAGTTCCCTGTGAAACAAGCGCGAGCGACACCGCCGAAACGTGCCGAAACGCAGGGCCGGGAGGGTCCCTGCGGACTCGAAGCGCGCGACGCCGAACGACATCGCCGAAATGCGCCGAAACGCAGGGCCTGCTCAGGCGGCCAGCCACTGCAGGCAGCCCGTCGCCTTCAGGACGGCATCGATCTCGCCGCGCTCGGAGAGCCCCCCGTACCTGGTTCGCAGTGCCGCCAGCGACCGGGCATGGTACTTCTGCGGTTTCTGAGTCCACTCGCCGCTGGCGAGGCTGACCGAGAACTCGTCCTGGCCGCCGGCGATGGCGGCCGCGTTGGCGGCGCTCCAGGGCAGGAACAGTCCGCCGACCTGCTGCTCGAGCAGGGGCGTCAGGGTAGGCGCCAGGGACGCCCAGTCCTCGAAGTCGCCGCTCGCCGTCGGGTCCACGAGGCGCTTCACCCAGGCGGTGGTGCGAGGCGCCCTGTCCTCGAGCAGGCGGCCGGGCGTCGGATCCGTCGAGGCCTGGTGAATCTGGAAGCCGACGCCGAAGTCGCCGAAGGCGGGACGGCCGCCGAACAGGTAGTCCCGACCGTCGAGGTGAGCCTCGATCAGGTCGATGGCGTCGAGGAACGACTGCTCGATCTGGGGGGCCGTCTGCTCGTTCGAGCCGACGAACCAGACCCGGGGGACCATCCGCTCGCGGACCTGCGCGGTCATCGCCTTGAGGGTGTCCTCGTCGGCTTCCGGATTCATTCCCTGGGCGATGCGCCGGGCGCCCGCCTCCTGGTCCGCCGGCCGGGCCCAGCGGTAGTGGAACATCCACTTGTTGCCCCATTCGTCGCCGAACTCCTCGAGCAACACGGAAACGAACGCCGCGGTCGGGTCCGGAGGGTGAATCGACGGCGCCGGGTACTCGGCCTCCATCGCCTCCAGGATCGGCGTCGAGTCCTGCATGCCCCGGTCGTCCGGCGTGACGACCAGCGGCACGAGGGGTAGCTTCGCGTGGCGCTTGAACTCGTCCTGGTTGGCCCCGCTGCGACGGAGCCACTCGTGGGGGATGCCCTTGTAGCGGAAGTACGAGCGCACCTTGATCGAGTAGGGAGAGAGTTCGGCGCCGAAGATTCGGTAGGGTCGGGCCATTGGCAGGAGCCTCCTGGAGGGGAGTCGTTGTCAGACGGAGGCTCATGCTAGGAGGCTGTGCCGCAGAACGCAACGAGTTGTCGGCCCAGCCTGCTGGCGGGGTAGCGACCCAGGAAGGACCGACGACGGCGTGACAGCGACTCCCCCTTTGCACCAGAGGCTGCGGCAGGTCTTCGGCCACTCCGACTTCCGACCTCACCAGGAGGAAGTCTGCCTTCGCACCGCGGCGGGGGACGACGGCCTGGTCGTCATGCCGACCGGCGCCGGCAAGTCTCTCTGCTACCAACTGCCGGGCCTGCTGCGCGGCGGCCCCACCCTCGTCTTCTCTCCGCTGAAAGCCCTGATGGAGGACCAGACGGCCAAGCTGCGGGAGCTCGGACTGCGCGCCGAACGCATCCATTCCGGACGCCCGCGGCACGAATCGAGGCAGGCCTGCCGGCTCTACCGCGACGGCGAACTCGACTTCCTCTTCATCGCTCCGGAGCGTCTCGGCGTGCCGGGCTTCATCGAGTTCCTGGAGCGTTGCCGGCCGGCGCTGATCGCGGTTGACGAGGCGCACTGCATCTCCCAGTGGGGCCATGACTTCCGACCCGACTACCGGCTGCTTGGGCAACGCCTGCCGCGGTTGCGCCCGGCGCCGGTGCTGGCGTTGACCGCGACCGCGACGCCGCGCATCCAGGACGACATCGCGGACCAGCTCGATCTTCACGGGGACCAGCGCTACATTTACGGTTTCCGGCGCGAGAACCTGGCCGTCGAGGCGGTGCAGAAACGGCGCGGCGCCCGGGCCGCGGTCGTTGCCGAAGTCCTTGGCGAACCGGAGCGCCGACCGGCCATCGTCTACGCCCCGACGCGCAAGGAGACGGAAGAGCTTGCCGGTCGGCTGGCCGACGATTTCCCGGCCGCCCCGTACCACGCCGGGATGCCGACGGCCGAGCGGGACGAGGTGCAGACCGCGTTCCTCGGCGGCGGGATCGAGGTCGTCGTCGCCACGACGGCCTTCGGCATGGGCATCGACAAGCCGAACATCCGCACCGTGATTCACACCGCGATGCCAGCGACCGTCGAGGGCTACTACCAGGAGATCGGGCGAGCGGGCCGCGACGGTGACCCGGCCCGGGCGCTGCTCCTGTACTCCTGGGCCGACCGCCGCACCCAGGAGTTCCTGCACAAGCTCTCCTATCCCGAGATCGGCTACCTCAAGAAGCTCTACGAGGCGCTTGCGGAGGAGCCGCAGGAGCCGACCGACCTGCAGGGCCGGCTCCTCTTCGGCGGCGACGTGTTCGAGGCGGCTCTGGATCAGCTTCGCATCCACGGCGGCGCCGTGGTCGGGGGCGGCTATCGCGTGCGCCGGGGCGACGACTCGTGGATTGGCGCCTACCGGGTCCAGCGGCAACACCGGCTGGACCAGATCGACGAGATGACCCGCTTCGCCGACCATCGGGGCTGCCGGATGCTGCGTCTGGTGCGGCACTTCGGCGACCAGGCGGACCGCGGTGCGCTCTGCGGCGTCTGCGATGTCTGCCGTCCGGACGACTGTCTGGTGCGCCGGTTCCGGGCGCCGTTGCCCGAGGAAGTTCAGGCGATGGAAACGGTCGTGTCGCTGCTTCGTCGCCGCGAAGGCCAGGGCACTGGACGGCTGTTTCAGGAGTTCGGGAAGTTTCACGGCTCGTACGACCGCGGCGCGTTCCAGGACCTTCTCGGCGCGCTGGGGCAGGCGGGGGTGGTCTTCGTCGAGGACGACTCCTTCCAGAAGGACGGCGAAACGATCCGCTATCAGCGCGCCGGACTGACGCCGAGCGGTCGCCGCCGCGGGATCGACCTGGCGGGGCAGGTGGTGTTGCCCGACGATCCGCCGGATGCTCCGAAGGCGAACCGCAAGCGGAAGGCGGCGCTGGCCGCGGAGATCGCGGAGGCCGACGCCGACCCTGAACTCGTCGAGACGCTCCGGGAGTGGCGGCTGGAAGAGGCGAGGAAGAAGCGGTGGCCCGCCTACACCGTGCTCCAGAACCGGGCGCTGATCGCCGTCGCGGCGACCAGACCCGCAAACGACGAGCAACTGCTGGCGATACCCGGCGTGGGTCCGATGACGGTGAAGCGCTACGGCGGCGCGCTGCTGCGGATCGTGGCGGCGGCGGAAGAGTCCGCATCGCGGGATCCCGAGCAAGCCGTCAAGACAACCGGCGAGAACGTGCAGGTGACACAATCGCGTGCTGACGAACCGGCGGCGCGCGGCTTGCCGGACCGATCGGGAGGAGTCAGCGATTCATGACGACATCGACGGCACAGTGGTTCGGCCACCCCCGAGGGCTCTCGACCCTCTTCTTCACCGAGCTGTGGGAACGATTCAGCTACTACGGCATGCGGGCGCTGCTGGTGCTCTACATGACCGACATCGCGACCGGTGGTCTCGGCTTCGAGACCGAGACCGCGACGATCGTGCTGGGGCTCTACACCTTCGGCGTCTACGCGCTGGCCCTGCCGGGAGGCTGGATCGCCGACCGCATCCTGGGCCAGAAGAAGGCGGTGCTCTGGGGCGGGATCATCATCGCGCTCGGCCACTACGCCCTCGCCGTGCCCTCCCTGTTCGCCTTCTTCCCCGGGCTGTTCCTGGTCGTGGTCGGCACGGGACTGCTGAAGCCGAACGTCTCCGCGGTGGTCGGCGATCTGTACCGGGGCGATGCGGCCGCCCGGCGCGATGCCGGATTCTCGATCTTCTACTCGGGGATCAACATCGGCGCGATGCTGGGTCCCCTCGTCTGCTCCTGGCTCGGCGAGAAGGTCGACTGGCACCTGGGTTTCGGCGCCGCCGGAGTCGGCATGACCGGGGCCATCATCGCGTACATCAAGGGCCAGAAGCACCTCGAGGGCGCCGGCGATCCGCGCGGGCCCGCGGCCGATCCCGGGCAGGTGGCGAGCGCCAAGCGGAACCTGATCGCGGGGAGCGCCTGCATCGTCGTGCTGGCGGGCGTCCTGTGGTGGCTGGGCGCAAGCGGCATCGCGCCGATCACGCTGTTGGGGTTCGCCGACGCCACGGGCGTGATCGTCGTCGTGCTGGCGGTCGTCTACTTCACCTACGTGATCGGCTTCGTCTGCAAGGACCAGGTCGAGAGGCGGCGGATCGGCGCCTGCGCGGCGCTCTTCGTGGGCGCGGCGCTGTTCTGGTCGGGCTTCGAGCAGGCGTCGTCGTCGCTCAACCTGTTCACGCGGGACTACGTGAACCGCGATCTGTTCGGCCTCGAGGTGACGATCGGCTCGCTGCAGGCGATCAATCCCTTCTTCATCATCGTCCTCGCGCCGGTGATGGGAGGGCTCTGGGTGTGGCTCGGCGACCGCAACCCGTCGATTCCGGTCAAGTTCGGTCTCGGACTCGTGCTGCTCGGCGTCGGCTTCCTGGTCCTGTCCTGGGGCGCATCCCTCACGCAGGAGGGAGGCGCCCAGGCGGCAATGGGCTGGCTGGTCGTGACCTACTTCTTCCACACCGTAGGCGAGCTCTGCCTGAGCCCGGTGGGCCTCTCGAGCATGACGAAACTGGCGCCGGACCGCCTCGTGTCCCAGATGATGGGCACCTGGTTCATGGGCGCGGCCCTGGGCAACCTGATCGCCGGCAGGGTCGCCGGCTACATCGAGTCGCTGCCGCCGGCGGAGCTGTTCCGCACCGTGGCGCTGATCGCGGCTGTCGCCGGAGTCGTCTTCCTGCTCCTGTTCAAGCCGATCAAGTGGCTGTGTGCGGGAGTGAAGTAGCCACTGCTGCCAGTACCGGGGCGCCGGAAGGCCGGCCGACGCTTCACCCGACGATGGACGGACCGCACTACCACGGCCACCGCCAACGGCTGCGTCAACGCTTCCTCAGAAGCGGTCTGGCGGGCTTCGCCGACCATGAGGTCGTCGAACTCCTCCTTACGCTGGCCATCCCCCGCAGGGACGTGAAGCAGCCAGCCAAGGCGCTGCTGAGGCGTTTCGGCAGTCTGGGCGGGATCATGGACGCCACACCGGCGGAGTTGCAAGAGGTCAAGGAGATCGGCGAGGCGGCCGCGGTGGCTCTTCAGGTCATCAGGGAAGCCGCGGTCCTCTACCTGCGGCAGGACTCGGAGCGCGCCGAGGTTCTGAGCGACCCGGGGCGGCTCCATGACTTCTGGCGCATGAGGATCGGAGGTCTGAAGCACGAGGTGTTCGCCGTGGCCTATCTGGACTCGGGCCATCGGCTGCTGCACGACGGCGTCGAGTTGTTGCAGGAGGGCACGGTCGACCGTGCAGCCGTTTACCCCCGGCGGGTGGTGGAGGCGGCGCTGAGGCGGCAGGCGGCCGGGCTTGTGCTGGCGCACAACCACCCGAACGGCCACCTTCAGCCGAGCGAGCACGACAAGCTGGTTACTCGCGCCATCGTACTTGCAGCGGAGACGGTCGGTTTGCGGATCGTAGACCACCTGATCGTCTCTTCAGAAGCCGCGTTCAGCTTCCGGGAGGCTGGCCTGCTGTGAGGATCGCCCCGGCCATCGAGGGGAACTACCCTCAGTTGAGCGACAGTCAGCGCCGGGTCGTCGGCCACATCGATGGACCCTTGCTGGTCATCGCGGGTCCCGGCTCCGGCAAGACGTTCAGCATCGTCCTGCGCGCGTTGAACCTGCTGCTGTTGGGTATCCCGCCCGAGCGGGTCATCCTCTGCACGTTCACCGAGAAGGCTGCCTTCGAGATGCGCGACCGGCTGGCGACCGCGGCCCGCCGCGTCGGACATACGGTCGACCTCTCGCGACTCGTCGTTTCTACCATCCACGGCTTCTGCCACAGGCTGCTGAGGCGCTACCGGCACCGGACGCCGCTCGGACACAACTTCGAGACGCTGGACGAACTGACTCAGCTCCTGTTCATCTTCGAGCACTTCGACGACGTCATCGGCCCGAGGGACAGCGACGGCCGTTACTTCGCGCGCTGGACTACGCGCTGGACGGCCATCGCCGGCGCACGAAGCTACTTCGACAAGATCACCGAGGAGATGGTCGCCCCACATGAGCTGGCGACTTCCGGACAGACTTTTCTCGCGGCGCTCGGCTTGGCGTACCAGCGGTACGAGCGGGCGCTCAGGAGCGACAACCGCGTCGACTTCGCCCACCTGCAGCGGCACGTCGTCGACCTGCTGGAAGGCGGAACGATCACGAGTGCGGAGTGGGGAGGATCTCCGTATCTGCTGGTTGACGAGTACCAGGACACGAACCACATTCAGGAGCGTCTCCTCCTGAAGTTGGCCGGGACCGCGGGGAACCTCTGCGTGGTGGGCGACGAGGACCAGAGTCTCTACCGTTTCCGCGGAGCGACCGTGCGGAACATCCTGGAGTTCAATGAGCGGGTAGGCGGCTGCCGGACGGTGCAACTGACGACCAACTATCGGTCTCACCGGGCAATCGTGGACGCGTACGACCGCTGGATGGCATCAGCCGACTGGTCCAACAGGTCTGGAGCGCCGTTTCGCCACGACAAGACGATCAGAGAGGATGCCGGGGCCGAGCACCCGAGGTACCCGGCCGTACTCTCGATCTGGGGTTCGTGCGCCCGCGACGAAGCCGAACGCTTCGCCGACCTCGTCGCGTTCCTGAAGCGCCAGGGCGTGGTCAGCGACTACAACCAGATCGCGCTCCTGCTGCACAGCGTGCGGGAGACACACAGCGGCGCCTATCTCTCAGCGCTCCAGGCCAAGGGCATCCCCGCCTTCTGCCCGCGGGCGCGTACGTTCTTCGCGCTGCCCGAGATTCGGGACATCGTGGCGTGCTACGCCGTGCTCTTCGGCTGGCACGGCGACGGGCGCGGTGAGGTCCGTGGCGCCGTTGCGAAGCTGGCTCGCTACGTGGACGACTGCATCGTCGACCTCGGCCGTCGCTTTGGCGGCGCTCACCCGCTGGCCGAGGCCCTTCAGGACTGGACATTCCAGATCGCGGAACTCGGCGAGGGCGAGACGCTTGATCTGCACCCGGCGGACTACTTCTACCGAATGCTGGCGATGGAGCCCTTCCGCACCGCACTGAAGGACGAGAGCGCCGCCCGCAACCTCGCCATCTTCTCCCGGCTGTTGAACACGTTCCAGAATTTCTACCACTACTCGGTCATCACCCATCGCAACCGCGGGTTCATCCGTTTCCACCTCTTCAGCAGCTTCCTGCGGCTCCTGCACGATGGAGGCATGAACGAGTACGCGGACCCGGACCGCCCCTTCCCGAGCGGCCGGGTTCAGGTGATGACGATCCACCAGGCCAAGGGCCTGGAGTTCCCTGTGGTCTTCGTCGGGTCGCTGTCGGCCCGGATCTCGACGGCCAAGCAGCTTGACCGGGACCTCGGTCCGTTCTACAAGCGCGAGCCCTTCGAGCCCGAGAGCCGGATCACGAACTTCGACCGCATGCGCCTCCACTACGTGGCGTTCTCGCGGCCCCAGGGGCTTCTCGCACTGACCGGCCACCGCCAACCCATGGCGCACTTCCGACCCATCTGGCAGGGACTCCCTCAGTGGCCGCATGTGCCGAAGGACCACCTCGCCGCAGAAACCTTCGAGGCCCGTGATCGGCAACCGGTGAAGAGGAGCTACAGCTTCACCGGCGACCTTCGCATCTACGAGACCTGCCCGCGCCAGTACCAGTTCTTTCGGGGGTACGACTTCACGCCCTCGCGGTCCGCTGTCATCTTCTTCGGCCTCCTGGTCCATCAGTCCATCGAAGAGATTCACCGGGTCGCCATGGACGGCCGCTTGCGGGAACTCGACGAGGCGGCAATCCGGGACCTGTTCGACCGGACGTTCCGCTTTCTCTGCCTGGCCGACGTCCAGCCTGTCGGCGAGCGCGAGCGGGAGACCGCGCTTCGGCAGGTCCTCAACTACTTCGAGCAGAACCAGGATGAGATGCACCGGATCGTGGAAACCGAGGTCGACGTCTCCCTGGAGAAACGCGGCTACATCCTCACCGGCAAGGTCGACCTCCTGCTCGGCGGCGACGGCAAGCTCGAGCTGCTCGACTTCAAGACCGCCCCGCGCCCTCGCGACAGCCCCGACCTGATCGCCGCCTACGAGCGCCAGCTCTGTACGTACGCCCACATCCTGGAGGGTCGGTACCGAAAGCGAGTCGACCGCATGCTCCTATACTGGACCTCGGAGGCCACGAGGGAGGACGCGCTGATGACGCTGCCCTACCACCCGGAGAAGGTCGAAGAAGCCGGGCGGCACTTCGACCGAACCGTGAGGAAGATTCAGGCCGCCGAGTTTCGAGTCGCCACGCCTCCGGAAGGCCAGGTCTGCCGACACTGCGACCTGCGCAGGCTCTGCCGGGCCGACGGCATCCTGTCCGAACCTCGGTCTACAATGCCGAGTGTTCGCCGAACCGCCGACCAGCCCGGTCGACCGCCGTCGGCCTGAACCGCAGGAGGTCTTCCGGAGTGGCAAGGATCGACATCACCCGAACCGAGCTCGTCTGGCCCGGTAAGTACAACGACGACGGGACTCTCCGTGAAACGCCGCGGGTGCAACTGCCCTTCCAGGTCATCGAGACGGTCAACGAGAGCCGTGCGACGCGGGAGGCCCAGGGGTCTGGCAGCCAGCCTGGCCTGTTCGACGTCTACGAGGGCAGGGAAGGCGATACGTTCGAAGACGGCTGGCGGAACAAGTTGATCTGGGGCGACAACCTGCTGGTCATGGGTTCGCTGCTGGAGAAGTTCGCCGGGAAGGTAGACCTGATCTACATCGATCCGCCGTTCGCTACGGGGGCGGATTTCTCATTCACAGCTCCTGTCGGTGAGTCTGCGACTAACACTGTGCGCAAGTCGCCGTCTCTTCTTGAGGAGAGGGCTTACAGGGATACATGGGCTCGTGGCACCGACTCCTATCTTGCAATGATCACCCCGCGGCTTGTACTTGCTAGAGACCTCCTGAAAGAGTCGGGCGCTCTGTTTCTGCATTGTGGTGTGCAAGTTAGTCACCTCTTGAGGACTTTTCTAGGCGAACTCTTCGGCCATGAGAATGTTATAGATGAAGTGATTTGGAGTTACGGTACGCCTTCAGGGGGGCGTGCTGCTGGCAATAAGACGGTCAAGGCTCACGACACCATCATTTTTTCCGTCAAACGCCGAGGAGAACACGTTTACAAGAAACAGTACATCCCCTATTCCGAGAAGTATGTGTCCGAGAGATTCTGCCACATCGACGACGACGGCAGGCGATACCGAACTAGACGACGGCCGTCTGGAATGACGCGGCAGTACTTGGACGAGAGTCCAGGTGTACCTCTTTCCACGGTGTGGAGCGACATCAGGCAAACATATGCTATGCATCTTGTGAAGAGGAAGGAAGAGGAGACCGGATTTCAGACACAGAAGCCGGAGGCTTTGTTGAAGCGCATTCTCAAGATATCGACGGAGCCAGACGCTCTTGTTGCGGATCTATTTTGCGGTTCTGGTACGACGGTGGCCGTGGCCGAGAAGCTCGGGCGTCGGTGGATCGGCTGCGACTTGGGACGTTGGGCGATCCACGTGACCCGAAAGAGGCTTCTCGAGATCGACGGTTGCCGACCGTTCGAGCTCCTGAACCTCGGCAAGTACGAACGGCAGTACTGGCAGGGGGCGACCTTCGGCGACGCAAGCGACCGGCCGATCTCTGAGCAGGCGCTCTATGAGTACCTCGGTTTTGTCCTCCGCCTGTACGGCGCCCGGCCCGTTCCGGGATTCCAGCAGCTGCACGGCAAGAAGGGCAAGGCGATGGTTTACGTCGGCGCCGTCGATGCACCGGTGACGATTGACGAAGTCAACCAGGCACTGGAGGAGTGCGCTCGTTTGCGGCAGAAGGAACTCCATGTCTTGGGCTGGGAGTGGGAGATGGGCATGGCCGGCGGCAACGACCTGCCGGCCGGCGGTCTGATGCAGCACGAGGCCCGGGCGCGGGGAATCGATCTCAAGATGCTGCAGATTCCACGTGAGGTGATGGAGCAGCAGGCGGTGGATCAGGGAGACATCCGGTTCTTAGAGCTGGCGTTCCTAGTAGCGGAAATCGTACCGGAGAGAGGCCAGACGGTCCGGGTGGCTCTGCGCGACTTCGTCATCTCCAACAGCGAGCTCATCCCCGAGGACGTTCGGGAGAAGGTCGCGAAGTGGTCGGACTGGATCGACTATTGGGCCGTGGACTGGGACTTTCGGCGCGACACGTTCATGCAGGGGTGGGTGACCTACCGCACGCGGAAGGACCGGACACTCGCGCTTCAGTCCGACGCGCACACCTACGAGAAGCCCGGGAAGTACACGATCCTCATCAAGGTGGTTGACATTTTCGGGAACGACACCTCGCAGGCGCTGGACTTCAAGGTCCCGTAGGCGATGCAGAAGTCCGTCATCGGCTACGACCGGCTGCTGCCGGAGATCCAGGGCCGAAGGCCTTGGGAGAGGCCGGAATCGTATCTGGTCAAGGTCCCCGGCACCGAGACAAGTTGGCGCGAGGAGACCTCGGGCAGACGTCCCAGTGACCTTCTCCTGGCGCCGAGAATCCGCGAGGCGGTCGACGCGTGGAGGGCGGCCGGTTACCCGGGTGCGTCTCGGGTCACGCGCCGTCTGTTCGAGTACTGGTTCGAGGAAGACCACGCGGTCGAGGGCTTCGATTCTCCGCTCCGCTATCACTTCTGCCAGCGCGAGGCGGTCGAGACATTGGCTTGGCTGGTGGAAGTCAGCGGCAAGCGCGACGCCAAGGCCCTGATACAGGCTTTCGGGGCGGCGCCACCGGCCAGGCTGTTCTCGGAGGGAATCACCTTCCAGACCACGATGAGCGGCAAGCGGCAGATCCGCCGCTACGTAACGGAGTCGGAGAGCGAGAGCGTTCAGGACCTGCCGCCCGAGAACCTGCGGCGCTATGCGTTCAAGATGGCCACCGGCTCGGGAAAGACCTGGGTCATGGCGATGGTCATCGCGTGGTCCCGCCTGCACCGGCAGTTCGTGCCAAGCTCGGACCTGTCGACGAACTTCCTGATCGTGGCGCCCAACGTGATCGTCTACCAGCGCCTGGCCAAGGACTTCGAGGCCAACAGGGTCTTCAACCAGCTGCCCCTGATCCCGCGGGAATGGCGGGGGGCCTTCTCGCCGAACGTGATCCTGCGCGGCGAGACGAGGGCGCCCGAGCCGTCCGGCAATCTGTTCCTGACGAACATCCAGCAGCTGTATCGGTCGCGGGACGCGGAGTGGACCCCGGCCAACGCAGTCGAGGCGCTGCTGGGCCAGAAGCCCGCGAAGGACCTCCCGGGAGCCGAGCCGTCGATGCTGGAGCGTCTGAAGTCGCTGGACAGCCTGGTCGTCCTGAACGACGAGGCCCACCATGTCCACGACGACGAACTGCAGTGGAACCAGTCGCTGCTGGCGATTCACGAGGCCCTGCCGCAAGGCCTGAGCGCCTGGCTCGACTTCTCGGCGACGCCGCGCGATCAAGGCGGGGCCAGCTTCCCGTGGACTGTTGTGGACTATCCGTTGGCGCAAGCCGTCGAGGACCGGATCGTCAAGGCGCCGCTGATCGTCCGGCAGGAAACGGGCCGGGGACAGCCGGTCGAGGAGCCCACCGGGTCCGTCACGAGTAAGAACGCCGTCGAGAAGTGGAGCCGATGGGTGCAGGCGGCGGTGGAACGCTGGAAGGAACACCGGGAGGTCTACAGCAAACTCGACATCGAGCCGGTCCTCTTCATCGTGGCCGAGAACAACGCCCAGGCGGATGCTCTTGGCGAGCACCTTCTGACCGAACCCGAGTTCGGCTTCAGCCAAGGCGAGGTGCTGGTCATCCACACCGTGCCGAAAGGCGCCAGCCGGGGCAATGTGCGGAAGGGCGACCTGGAGAAGGCGCGCGAGGCCGCGCGCGACATCGACGAGCCGGGCAGTCCCGTCCGGGTCATCGTCAGCGTACTCATGTTGCGGGAGGGCTGGGACGTCAAGAACGTGACCGTTGTACTGGGCCTTCGGCCGTTCACGGCAAAGGCCGAGATTCTTCCGGAACAGGTGATCGGCCGCGGTCTGCGCCTGATTTCGGGAATCGGTCCCGAACGGACGCAGACGCTCGAAGTTCTCGGCACGCCCGGGCTGCTCGACGTCCTGCGGGAACAACTCGAATCGGAGGGCGTCAGCGTCACGACCACGAAGACGCCGCCGACTCCTCCCCTCGTCATCGAGCCGATTCAGGAGCGCCTGAAGTACGACATTGCGATTCCCCTGACGAAGCCGAGCCTGCGGCACGACCAGCGCCGACTCGAGGACCTGGACATCGGGACCTTCGAGTCGATCCTCGATGGGGAGGACCTGGCCGAGGCGTTCAGGGTCCGGCTCAAGATGGAGTTCGCGACGCTGGAAACCGAGGTCCATCAGGCGGACATGGCCGGCGATACACCGCCGGCCGAACAACTGCTGGCCACGACAACGAGCGCTGTCATCCGCAGGGCGCGGCTGACCAACCGGTTTGCTCAGTTGTACCCGGCGGTCCGGGACTACATCCGCAGCCGGTGCTTCGGAAGAGAGATCGACCTGGGCGCCGAGAACGTTCGCTCTCACCTGGCGCGGCCGGAGATCAGAGAGGCGATTGCCAGGTATCTGGCGCGTCGCATCGCCGAACTGACCGTGGAGCGTCGCAAGATCGAGTTCGAGCGCAGAGACTTCCGCCTGTCCGGGACGAAGCCGTTCCACTGGCGCAGAAACCTCGAAGCAGGCGCTGTACAGGAGAAGAAGACCGTGTTCAACTTTGTGGCCACCTACAACGACTTCGAGCGCGAGTTCGCGCGCTTCCTCGGTCGCGCTCCGGACGTACTCCGGTTCGCGGCGCTCGGAACGACGGAGCAAGGCGCCTCCGGCGCTGCCTTCCGGGTCGACTACGTGAAGCCCTCGGGCGCCATCGGCTTCTACTACCCGGACTGGGTCGTGGTCCATCGGGACCACTCGGGAGACCTCAACTGGATCGTGGAGACGAAGGGCCGCGTCTGGGAAGGCACGGAGGAGAAGGACGCCGCGATGAGCGAGTGGTGCCGCCAGGTAACCGCCGCCACCGGCGAGACCTGGAAGTACCTGCGAGTCGATCAACCCGAGTTCCGATCCGACTTCGCCACCTTCCGGCAGCTCGTCGTGGCCATCGTTGGCCAGCGGATGTTCCGCGAACGGGATCGGGCGCCCGAGCGGACGATGACCCAGGCGGAAGTCCGCGAGGCGCGCGATGAGGGCCGTGCCTGATGGCGCTCGTGATCGAGGCTTCTGTCGCCGCAGCGTGGTGCCTGCGGGACGAAGAGGGCAGCGAGCGGGCGGGCCCTGTATCGGGCCGCTCGAAGCCGACCGGAATCTGAAGGACCTTCGCGACCTCGGGCTCGTCACCGACGCCGCACAGGACGACATTGCCACTCTCGCTCTGGCGCGGCGCCGAAACCTCAGCGGCTACGACGCCGCCTACCTGGAGACCGCGAAGCGGCGAGGCGCCGAGATCGCTACCTTCGACAAGGCGCTCGCCCGGGCCGCCGCCGAGGAGTCGATCGCAGCAACGTGGGACTGAACGGGATCCATCATCAGTTGATGCCGCGCTCCCTGCCTTCCCAGTAGGGGGCGCGGAGCTCGCGCTTGAGCACCTTCATCGCGCCGGAGAGGGGCAGCGGCTCGGCGCGGAACTCGACCGACTTGGGCGCCTTGTAGCCGGCGATCGATTCGCGGGCGTGGCTGATGATCGAGGCGGGCGTGCCCTCGTCGACTTCGGCGCCTTCCTTCGGCACGACGATCGCGTGGACCTGTTCGCCCCAGACGTCGTGGGGGATGCCGATCACGGCGACCTGGCCGACGACCGGGTGAGTCGAAATCGCGCTCTCGACCTCGGCGGAGTAGACGTTCTCGCCGCCGGAGACGATCATGTCCTTGACCCGGTCGACCAGGAAGAGATAGCCCTCTTCGTCCAGGTAGCCGGCGTCGCCGGTGTGGTACCAACCGCCCCGGAACGCCTCCTCGGTCTCTTCGGGCTTGTTCCAGTACTCCGTCATGTAGTTGCCGCCCTTGGCGCAGACTTCGCCGACCTCGCCGCTGGACAGCTCGTTGCCGTCCTCGTCCTGGATCGAGAGCACGACGCCGGGGACCGGGCGGCCGACCGAGCGCAGGCGGTCGCCGCCGACCTTGTGGTCCTCGGCGTCGAGCACGGTCAGGAGCGACGAACTCTCGGTCATGCCGTAGCCTTGGCCGATCTCCATCTCCGGGAACAGGGTCAGCAGCCGGTCGAGGAGGGCGGCCGGCATCGGCGAGGCGCCGTAGGCCAGATTGCGCACCGACGCGAGCTTCTCCGGCGCGAAGTCCGGGTGGCTCATCATCATGTGGATCATCGTCGGGACCATCGTCGTCGTGGTCACGTTGTACTTCTCGATCAGAGCGATGGCGGCGCCCGGGTCGAACATCGGCATGAGGACGAACTTGCCGCCGAAGGTCTGGGTCGCGATGACGCCGACCATCGAGGCGGCGTGGAAGATCGGCGTCTGGAGGAGCGCGACGCCTTCGGAGAGCTGCGGGAAGCGCATCACCGCGTGGTAGGTGTTCAGGATTTCGGCGCGCTGACTGCAGAGGACTCCCTTGGGCAGACCCGTCGTGCCTCCGGTGTACATGAGGACCGCCGGATCGGTCTCCTCGGGTTCGTCCGGCAGAACGGGGTCGCTGCCGGCGATCAGGTCCTCGTAGCGGGCGTCGCAGGGGGCGTCCGCGTCGTCGTCGGCGCCGCCGATCAGAACGGTGCGCCGGACCGTGCACTCGTCGCCGGCCAGGGCCATCGCCTGGGCGAACAGGGGCGCGAAAGTCTTGTCGACGAAGGCGACCTCGGTGCCCGAGTCGCGCACGATGTAGTCGAGTTCCTTGCCCGCCAGGCGCAGGTTGAGGGGGTTGATCACGCCGGCGCCGAGATAGGCGGCGTGGTACAGCTCGACGTACTCGTGGCAGTTGAGCGCCATGACGGCGAAGCGGTCGCTGCGCCCGACGCCGAGTTCGCCGCCCAGAGCGGTGCACAGACGCATCGTCCGGTCGGCATGTTCGCCGAAGGTCGCGTTGTAGGCGCCGTCGATGACGGACTCCTGGTCGGCCAGGTGTTTCAGGGCAGGCTCGAACAGGCGGTGGAAGATCAGCTCCTTCATGGCGGGAAACTCCTCGGGAACCGGGTTGGCGTCTTCTTTCGGCTTCAGTTTGCGGACAGCGAGGCGATCACGTCGCGCTGAGTCGCCTCGTCGAGAAAGCGCAGGCTGGGACTGATCCGGTCCACCACGTCGCCGTAGCGCCGGAGAACGCCCTCGGCGATCCCGTCCGGCTCACCGACGACTGCGAAAGCGTCGAGCATCTCGTCCGTGATGAGAAGGCCCATTTCGTCCCACTGGCCCTGCTTGGACATCCGGTTCAACTCCAGCTGGAGGTCGCCCCAGCCTTCGGATTCGAGCACCGGGCGGTAGGCGGGGGTCGAACCGTAGAAGGAGATCTGCTTCTTGACCGCCCGCTTCGTTTCCTCGAAGGTCTTCTCGTCGTGGCCGGAGACGATGAATCCGGGGTACGAGATCTGGAAGTCGGAACGGTCGCGGCCGGAGGTCGCCAGACCGCGCTCGATGGCGGGCAGCGTGGTGTCGCGCATGTAGGACCGGGTCGTGAACGGGTGGACGATCAGACCGTCCGCCACTTCGCCTGCGACCTCGGTCATCAGGGGGCCGACCGCGGCCAGGAACACCCTGGGCGGGCCGTACTCGGTGTCCGTCGGCGTGAACATGGGCGTCATCAGGGTGTGGGAGTAGAAGTCGCCCTGGAAGCGCAGCCGTTCGCCCTCGTACCAGTTGGCCCAGATGGCCCGCATCGCCAGGATCATCTCCCTCATGCGCGCCGCGGGGCTCGACCAGGGCATGCTGAATCGCTTCGTGATGTGGGGACGGATCTGCGATCCCAGGCCGAGGATGAGACGGCCCTTCGAGTAGGCGTTCAGGTCGTGGCCGACGTTCGCGAGGGTCATCGGGCTGCGCGCGAAGGCGACGGCTATCGAGGTCATCAGCTCGATCCGTTCGCTGTGTTCGGCGGCGAGCAGCAGCGGGAAGAACGGATCGTGGGAGGTCTCCGCGGTCATCGCGGCCGCGAAGCCGGCATCTTCCAGGTCCCTGATCCGACCCGGAACTTCGTGCAGGTCGCTGGGCAGTCCGCCGTCTACCTTCATCTCTCGTCTCCCCGGAGCCCGTTGTTGAGGGGTGGTGCGTTCAAGGGTGGCGCGCGAGTATAGAGGAGTCCCGGGCCCTGAGCCCTTGCTACGATCCCGCCGTTACTCGCAGAGAGCCGCTTCACGTTCCCGTGTTCCCGACCCCTGTGAGGGGAGACCGCATGCATCAGGTGCTCGCCGCCGTTCGCGTTCTGGACTTCGGCCGCTACATCGCCGGACCCTTCTGCGCCGCCCTGCTCGGGGATCTCGGCGCCGAGGTGATCCGCATCGAGAAGGTGCGGGGCAGCGAGGACCGCTTCATCGCGCCGGTGACGCCGACCGGCGAGGGCGGCATGTTCCTGCAGATGAACCGGAACAAGCGATCGCTGACGTTGAACCCGATGAAGCCGGCCGGCCGCGGGATCGTCCGCAGGCTGGTTGCCACCGCCGATGTCGTGGTCGCGAACCTGCCGCCGGCGACGCTCGAGGCGATGGGGCTCGACCTCGAGAGTCTGCGCGAGGTGAAGGAGGACGTCATCCTGACGACAGTGTCCGCCTACGGTCGAGGCGGGCCCTACAGCGATCGGGTGGGGTTCGACGGGATCGGCCAGGTCATGTCGGGAATCGCCTACATGACGGGCGATCCGGACCGTCCGCGGCGCGCGGCGGCGCCCTTCGTCGACTTCGGCACCGCGCTCTCCTGCGCCTACGGCACGCTCGCGGCGCTGATGGCCCGACAGCAGACCGGCAAGGGCCAGATGGTGGAAGGGGCGCTGCTCAAGACGGCGCTGATGATGGGAAACAGCAACCTGATCGAGCAGGCGGTGATCCATCGGGACCGCCAGCCGACGGGCAACCGCGGCCAGACCTCGGCGCCTTCGGACCTCTACCAGACCGCCGACGGCTGGATTCTGTGCTCCGTGATCGGCGAGCCGCTGTTCAGGCGCTGGGTCGACCTGATGGCGTCGGACAACGGCGCGAGCGGCGTCGGCGAAGAGATCGACTGGTTGAACGACCCGCGCTTCGCCGACGACCTTGCGCGCGGCGACAACGCCGGGCCGATTGGCGAACGGATGAACGCCTGGTGCGCCTCGCGGTCGACGGCCGAAGCCGTCGATGCGCTGAACGGGGCGATGATCCCCTCGGCCCCCGCCTACTCGATGCAGCAGACGCTCGATGACCCCCACATCGCCGAGGTCGAGTCGTTCGTCGACCTGGAGTACCCGGGCATGGCGCGGCCGGCCCCGGTGGCGCGGCCCTCGGTACGGCTCACGGAGACGCCGGCGACCATCCGCCACCGGGCGCCGACCCTGGGCGAGCACACCGACGAGATTCTCGGCAACCTCGGCTACACGGCCGACGAAATCGCGGCGTTCCGAGCCGAACGGGTCGTGTAAGCGTGACGGGCGTTGGTGAACACCGCACGGTGCACGACCGGGAAGCTGCCGGTCCCGCGGAAAACGGCAAGCCGTTTCCCGCCGGACCTTGGAAAACCGGCAGGCCGGTTTCCCACAGCTACCGCAGCCTCGACGACTACTCGCCTCTCGGACGGCTTCGCGCAGGGACCAGAATCCACCCAGCAAAGGTACAGGTGCGCCGGCCGTCTGGCCGGCATTCGGCGCGCAGCGTCGGCCTTCTGGCGCCCCTCTTCGCGCTCCTTTTGGCGGCGCCTCCCGTAGCCGCCCGGCAGCCCGACGAACTCCCGCTCGCCAACATCCTCTGGGTCTCGAGCGAGGACAACGGCCCGCACCTGGGCGCCTACGGCGACGACTACGCCACCACCCCGAACCTGGACGCGCTCGCGGCCCGCGGCGTGATCTACCGCAACGCCTGGTCCACCGTCCCGGTGTGTGCGCCGGCCCGCACGACGATCGTCAGCGGTCTCTACCCGGCATCCACGGGGGCCCACCACATGCGCAGCCGGTCCCGGCTGCCGGACGGCTTCCGCTTCTTCCCGCAGGTCCTGCGCGAAGCCGGCTACTACGTGACGAACAACGCGAAGGAGGACTACAACCTCGAGAAGCCCGGCGGTCAGGGGTCCGTGTGGCACGAGTCGTCCCGCGAGGCGCACTGGCGGAACCGTCCGGAGGGCGCGCCGTTCTTCGCCGTCTTCAACTTCACGGTCAGCCACGAGAGCCAGATTCGGCGCCGGCCGCACACGCCGGTCCACGACCCGGCCGGCGTTCGCGTGCCGGCATACCACCCGGATACGCCCGAGGTACGGCAGGATTGGGCGCAGTACTACGACAAGCTGACCGAGATGGACGCCCTGGTCGGCGAGCGCCTGGCCGAGCTGGAAGCGGCCGGCTTCGCCGACGACACGATCGTCTTCTACTGGGCCGACCACGGTCCCGGCCTGCCGCGCGGCAAGCGCACGGCGCTTCAGACCGGCCTCGGCGTACCGCTGATCGTCTCGATTCCGGAGAAGTACCGTCACCTGGCGCCGGCGGACTACGAGGCAGGCGGCCACACGGACCGGCTGGTCGGGTTCATCGACTTCGCTCCGACGATGCTCAGCCTCGCCGGCATCGAGCCGCCGCCGCACTTCCAGGGGCGGGCTTTCCTGGGCGTCCACGAGGCGGAACCCAACGAGGTCGTCTTCGGTTTCTCCGACCGGATGGACGAGCGCTACGACCTGGTGCGCAGCGTCCGCGACCGGCGGTACGTGTATGCCCGGAACTTCCTGATCGACCGGCCCTACGGCCAGCGGCTCGCGTATCAGATGGAGACGCCGACCACCCAGGTCTGGCTGCGGCTGTTCCAGGAGGGCAAGCTGAACGAGGTCCAGGCGGCGTTCTGGCGGCAGAAGCCGAGCGAGGAACTCTACGATCTCGAGAACGACCCGGACCTGGTGAACAACCTGGCCTCCTCGCCCGCGCATGCGGCTGAGCGGGAGCGCCTGGCCCTGGCGCTCCGCAACCAGCTGCTGAGCATCCGCGACCTCGGCTTCCTGCCCGAGGCCGAGATGCACCGCCGCGCGGCGGCGATGGGCGCCGTTTCCTGGACGTACGGTCAGGGCGGCTACCAGGTCGAGCGGGTGCTGGCCGCGGCGGAGCTGGCTTCCGACCGTTCGAAGTGGGACGCCGCCGCCGCCGACAGGCTCAGAAGGATGCTGGGCGACCCGGACTCCGCAGTCCGCGCCTGGGCGGCGGTCGGGCTCCGGGCGCGGGGCGGAACGGCCGTACGGGTGGCCCGCGCCGAGCTGAACGCGGCGCTCGCCGACGCTTCGCCGCCGGTCCGCATTCACGCCGCGGAAGCCCTGGGGCGCTTCGGCCGGGAGGCGGACCGCGCGACGGCGGTCGAACTGCTCCTCGGCGCGGCGTCGGTCCACGAGAACGAGTTCTTCGACGCGCTGCTGGCGCTCAACGCGCTGGACTACCTCGAACCGGAAGTTCTTGGCTCACAAGGCGCACGGGCACAGGCATGGCGCCAACGTCTCAGCGCCCTGCCGAATGAACTCGAAGGTCTCGACCGCCGCTTTCGCAGCTACGCGCCCCGACTGCTCGAAGCAATCCGGATCGATCTCTCGGGCCATTGATGCGCCGGAGAGCCGAAGAAGGCGTCCACGCTGTCGTCGGGGGAGGTTAGGCGGATGGGCATTCAGGGCATCAAGTACGGGAGCGGGCACGAGCGGCTCGAGGAGCTGCTGCGGTCCGTCGATCGTCCGGGGAACTACTGCGCCGGCGGACGGCTCTTCGTGCCGATGCCGCGGGTTGCGGTGCAGGGCGTGGGGGAGCTGTCCTTCCCGGTCTTGCCGACCCAGATCGAGGCGTTGATCGATGCCGCCGAGCGCGCACCGTTCGGCAAGGGCACCCGGACGCTGGTGGACACCTCGGTCCGCGACTGCTGGCAGATCGATGCCCGAAGGGTGCGCCTGCTCGGGAAAGCCTGGCCGGATTCGCTCGGCAAGGTCCTGGGGCTCGTGGCGGACGGTCTCGGCCTGCCCGTGGAGAGCCTGAGGGCTGAGCCGTACAAGCTGCTCGTCTACCGGCAGGGAGGCTTCTTCAGCGAGCATCGGGACACCGAGAAGGCCCCGGGCATGGTGGCGACGCTGACGTTGTCCCTGCCGACGGCCGGATCCGGCGGCGAGCTCGTGGTTCGTCACGGGGACCGGGAGACCACGTTCGACCTGGCCGCCGAGGAGCCTTCGGAGTTGTCGTTCGCGGCCTTCTACTCCGATTGCCCGCACGAGGTGCGGCCGGTGACCGAAGGCCACCGCGTATCGCTCGTCTACAACCTGTCCCTGGATTCCGGCAGGCCCGGGCTCGGCGCGCCGGACTACGCGGACCTGGCGGCGCCGGTGGCGGAGTGTCTGGCGAAGTGGCGGGACGAAGGCTCGACCGACAAGATCGTGTGGCTGCTTGAACACGGGTACAGCGAGGGGGGCTTGTCCTTCGACACGCTCAAGAACACCGATGCGGCGGTCGCCAAGGTGCTGGCGGAGGCCGCAGACCGGGCGGCCTGCGAGCTGCACGCCGCCGTGCTCAAGATCAAGGAGTACGGCACGCCGGAGATCGACGCCGTCTACAGCCCCTGGGGCCACTACGACGATGATGACGGCGCGGACGCCGAGATGGAAGAAGTGCACGACCGCTGGGAGGCTCTGGACGGCTGGGCCGCCCGCGACGGCAGCAGGCCGGCCCTGGGCGAAGTCCAGCTGAACGACGCGGAGCTTCTTCCTTCGGGCGCCCTTGCCGAGGCCGAGCCGGACGACCGCTGGCTGGAGGGTTCGACCGGCAACGAGGGGCCCACGCTGGAGTTCATCTACAGGCTGGGAGCTCTGGTGATCTGGCCCGCCGAAAAGGCCGTGGACGTCGTGGCGGGCGCCGGCATCGACGGCGCCGTGGCCTGGGCGGCCGCCCGATGTTCGGGCAGCGGCGATTCCGAGTCGAGCCTTCGCATCCTCGACCGGTTGGTCGATCTCTGGCCGGTGGAGAAGAAGGACGTCGGCGAGCAGGACCGCGGCGCAATGCTCCGCCTGCTGGCTGACGTCGGCGCGGCGGATGTTGCGGTGGATTTTCTCCACCGCGCCGTGATGGCGAAGTACGACGGCAGCGAGAACGAAGAGCTCGCGGCGGTCATGCCTCTGATTCCTGCCGACGATGGTTGGGAGTTCCTCGTCGGTCTGGTGGTGGAGCACTTCGCCCGCAGGCCCGGCGACGTCGTCGGGCTCCTCGCATTGACGAGCGGGAAGCCGGGCTTGAGACAAGACGGCGTCTGGCGTGTCGCGCTGCGCGAATCCACCGAGATCGCCCTGGCCCGTCTGGCAGCGGCCCTCAGACGCCTGGGAAAGAAGCGTGCCGCACGTACCGCCAGACGAGTGGCGGGGATACTCGCCTGGGGAAGCCACGAGGATCGGCTGAACCCGCCGCGGGAGCGGATGGGCGGCGAAGCCGTGCGTGACCTGTTCGTGCTCGCGCGGCGGTTCGATCTCGAAGAGGAGGCGGCGGCAGCCGTTGGCGCGATCGGGAAGTACCCGGAGATCGTGACGCCGGATCGAATGCTCCCGGCGGCGCTCCGGGAAATGCACCGGGACGATGGTCTCGCGCGTTCGCGCCCGTACGCCGCGTTGTGGAAGCAGGCCTCCGACTTCCTCCTTGAACGCAGTTCAGGCGTTCCCGAGGAGCCCGGCGGCTGGGCGATGACCGTGGAGATTCCCTGCGATTGCGAGGACTGCTCCCGGCTGCGCGCCTTCTGCCGGGATCCCGGAAAGCAGGTCGAGCGTTTCAGCGTGCGGAAGGACCGGCGCAAGCACCTTCACCGAGCGATCGACGCCTACGAACTGGACGTCGACCACGAAACGGAACGGCGCGGCAGGCCCTACACCCTGGTCTGCACGAAGAACCGCGATGGCCAACGCCGGCGGTTCCACGAGTACGCGGAGGATGTGCAGCACATGGAGTATCTGCTGGAGTGCGCTCCGGACGGGCCGGCAGGGGCCGCGCCCGACGAGATCGAGCGCCGTGTGGAACGGCTCAGGCAGGCAGTGGCCGCGGGCGGGGCTGCCGGCTGAGACGCCGGCTTCGCTCAGTCGTCGTCCGAACGCTCCTCGTCCACCGTCGCGAGTTCCGCCCGCACCTGATCGAGCAGTTCGGTTGCCAGAGCGATGGCCCCGGCCCGGTCGATCGGTTCCGTGTCCTCATCGACCCCTTGGTAGCGGAACGCGACCGCATAGGGCGTGGAACCGGCGAAGCCGCGGAAGCGAGCGACGTCGGCCCCGTCTGCGCCGTGGCTCTCGAGCTGGTCCAGCAGCGTCTCGATGCTGTGGGTCAATTCGTACAATCCGCCCAGAATCGCGATCCATGCCTTGAGCGCTTTCTCCCCGGCCTGCTGGAAGTGGAAGCCGAACGACTCCTCCGGCCCCTCGTCTTCCAGAAGCCGCAGAGACCGGAGGTCGTTCTCGGCCGACTCGAGCATCATCCGCGCGCACCTGGGGTCGCTCATGGAGCACCTTCCTTTCCCGCAGAGCCCGAGCCAGAACGTGGTTGAGGGAGTCCCGCCAGTACTCGACTTCCTCGTTGGAGAACACGAGCACGTCCGTGGGCACGCGGAAGTTCCTGAGCGCCCGGTAGAGCCGGCTCATCTCCTGGCGCCTTCCGGTTCGGCCCGAACGGTTCGCTCTCGATCACGAGCAGGTCGATGTCCGACGCGGTCCCCGCCTCGCCACGAGCGCGGGAACCGAACAGAATGACCTGCTCGGGCGCCACCTCGTCAACGATCGCGCGAACCATGCGGTGGAGCAGCTCCTCGCTTACCCTGCCCACGGTCCGCCGCGGGCCGCGAAGGGCCTGGGTCACTTCCGGGCGCCCCCGACCACCACGATCACTACTCGCTCGTGTCCGCTTCCGGCGGCCAGCCGAAGGGCAGATCCTCCGGCACGACCTCGATTTCGGTCGAGAACTTGAACGGCGCTTCTCCCGGCCCCGGGAACGTGAACTCGAGGAAGAAGGCGCTCCAGCCGGTTGGCGGGGCGTCAACGGCGCCGACCCACCGGCCGTCGTCCGAGACCCCGACCGGAGTGCTCGTCCAGGCAGTGCCGATCGTGTCGATGCGGAAGTCGCGGGTTTCCGGGTTCGCGGCCTGCCAGAGCAGGACCTCGCCCGGTTCGATGCCGTTGGCGACCCATGCGGTGATCGCGGCGCCGCCTTCGGTGGGGGAGAGAGACCAATCGACGTCCGGGCGCTCCACGTCCTCGAGCACGGCCTGGTAGAAGGCGAGAAAGCCGACCGCCGCGTCGCTGCCGCCGAGGGAGTGCTCGGTGTTCGGCACGTAGCGGAGGTGCTTCTCGCCGATCAGGTCGTCGAAGTAGAACTGGGAGGAGTCCGGCAGGAAGAACTGATCGCCGGTCGCGTTGATCAGGTACTTCGGCATGTCCAGCTTCTCGCGGTGCTGGTACGGCTCCACGATCTGTTGCAGTTCGTGGTAGCGAGGATCGCCGAACCAGTCCATGATCCCCTCCCGCTCGTAGTCGCCGACGGCCGGCGCCCAGAAGCCGTAGGCCTGCCAGTGATGAATGAAGGAGGGCTCAAGGTTCAGCATGTCGATCACGATCGGCACGATCGCCGCCACCCGGTCGTCGACCATCGCCGTGGTCCAGGTGGTCCAGCCGCGCTTCGAGCCGCCGGCGACGACGAACCGGTTCAACTCGGCGCCGGCGCCGTCTTCGGAAGCCGCGAAGGCGGTCATCGTGTCCATCGCCCGCACCGCGGCCTTGGTCATCGGCAGTCGGGCAAGCCAGATCTCGTCCTCGCCGCGCAGGAACTTGTCCCAGCCGTAGGCGATCAGCTCGTCCTCGACCCGCTCGCCGTAGTCGTCGCCGACGAAGGTCAGCGGCTGGTTCGGCGCCATCCGCAGCTCGGCCGTGAACGAACCGGTCGCCAGGGCCGGCTGAAGCGTCAGCGGGTTGGCCTCTGCCGGCGGGTCGCCGCCGTTGCGGCCGCCCGAGATGTAGAGGAACCCGTGGTCGCTCCTGACCTCGTCGGGCTCGACCACGATCAGCCAGTGAGTCCAGAGCGGACGGTCGACCTCCGCTTCGGTGAGCCAGGTCTGGCTCGTCATCTCGATCGTGTGGACCGTGTGGCCGTCGCCGGGCCGGCTGCTCACGAGGGTCCATCCGTAGGCCGGATCGGGCGTGTCGACGTACTGCTTGAGGATCTCGGCCGGACCGGGGACGGTCGCGCCCGCGGGATCCGCTCCGCTGGACTCCGGGCCGTCCCCGCAGCCGACGAGCAGCAGCGCGGCAACGAGAAGGCCGAGGGGAACGGAGGAGAGCCGCGACCGGGACCACGCCGTAGCGCGAGGAGCCGACCGGCGGCACCCTGACGGTGGAGGAACCGGCCACAGGGCGCGGAGCGCTCCGGGTACCCGGGCGTTCCGGGAGTCCACGCGGCAAGAGCACGTCGAAACGCCACCGAGACGCGGTGACTTGCGGGGCGGTGGGGACAGAGGCCCAACACCGAGCTGGCGAAGCGTTCGGCGGCGGCGGCCCGCATCCGTTGCAGAAGAGAAGAGCGGTCTCGGCATTGGTCTCCTCACTGAAGTGAGTGGTTTCAGATCGCTCCCGCGGCCCGCATCTCGTCAATCCGCGCGCCGTCGAAGCCCCAGTCCGCAAGCACCGCCTCGCTGTGTTCCCCAGCCTTCGGCGGAGGTCCCTGGACCGCAACCGGCGTGCGGCTGAAGCGGGGCGCCGGCGCCGGCTGGGGAACGCCGTCGACCTCGACGAAGGTCTGCCGGGACCGGTTGTGCGGGTGATCGATCGCCTCGCCGATGCGGAGCACCGGAGCGAAGCAGACGTCGCTGCCTTCCATGATCTCGCACCACTCGTCGCGCGTCTTCGTGCGGAACACAGCGGCGAGCTGGGCCTTGAGTTCCGGCCAGCGGTCGCGGTTCTGCAGGTGGCCTTCCCACTCGGCGCCGTCGAGGCCCGTCTTCTCGAGCAGGAGGGCGTGGAACTGCGGTTCGATCGAGCCGATGGAGACGTACTCACCGTCCGCGCACTCGTAGGTGTCGTAGAAGTGGGCGCCGCTGTCGAGCATGTTCGAGCCGCGGTCGTCCTTCCAGACGCCGGCGCCGTGCATGCCGACGACCGCGGCCAGCAGCAGCGCGGAACCGTCCGTCATCGCCGCGTCGACGACCTGTCCCCTGCCTGACTTCTGGGCTTTGAGCAGGCCCGCCACGACACCCAGAGCGAGCAGCATGCCGCCTCCGCCGAAGTCGCCGACCAGGTTGAGCGGCGGCACCGGCCTGCCGCCGTGGTTGCCGATCGAATGGAGCACGCCGGAGAGCGCGATGTAGTTGATGTCGTGGCCGGCGGCGTGGGCGATCGTGCCGTTCTGGCCCCAGCCGGTCATGCGGCCGAAGACGAGCTTCGGGTTGCGCTTCAGGCACACGTCCGGGCCGAGTCCGAGCCGCTCCATGACGCCCGGGCGGAAACCCTCGATCAGGCCGTCGGCTCGCTCAACCATGTCGAGCACGGCATCCACCGCCTCCGGGCGCTTGAGATCCAGCGCGAGGGAGCGTCGGCCGCGGTTCAGGACGTCGAACTTCGAGCCCCGGCCGGCGTACGCCTTGCGGTCGATGCGGACGACCTCGGCGCCGAGGTCGGACAGCACCATGGCGCAGAACGGGCCGGGCCCGATGCCGGCGATCTCGAGAATGCGGTAGCCGTCGAGTGGTCCCATGGGTTGAGGGTCTCCGGGTGAACGTTGCTGCGGAGTGCAGGCCCGCCAGTATAGGACGCGCGGGTACATGAGACGTCCGGCGCCTGGGTGAGCGAGCTGATGCCCGACATCGCCTCGGTCGTCGACGACCTCTGCTTCATCCGCTCGATGTGGGGCGCCCACGCCGCCTACGGCGGCGCCATCCTGGCGATGAACACGGGCAGCGACCGCTCGTCCGCCCGTCTGCCGTACAATCCCGGTCGCCTTCGCACCCGCAGATTCAGCCGGACCGCGACTCGCGCGTCGCGCCCGGGGGAGAGCCCGAGACCATGCAGCGATACGGAATGACGATCCCATTCGGCCTGCCCCTGGCCGAGCAGGAAGACCTGATCAAGGAGATGGTCGATCTGGGCTACACCGACTTCTGGTCCTCCGAATCGAACGGCGCCGACGGCTTCACGCCACTCGTCCAGGCCTCCATCTGGGCGCCGACGGCGCGCCTGGGCATCGCGATCATCCCCGCCTACACGCGCGGCCCGGCGCTGATGGCCCAGACCGTCGGCGCGATGGCGGAGGCGGCGCCGGGCCGGTTCGTCATGGGCATCGGCACCTCGTCCAACGTGATCGTCGAACAGTGGAACGACATCCCGTTCGAGCGGCCGTACTACAGGACCCGCGACATGGTGCGCTTCCTCAAGAAGGCCCTCACCGGCGACCGGATCGACGAGGAGTTCGAGACCTTCAAGGTGCGCGGCTTTCGCATGGGCCGGCCGCTGAAGGAATGCCCGCCGATCCTGGTCGCGGCGCTGCGGCAGGGCATGCTGCGGATGGCCGGCCGCGAAGGCGACGGCGCGATCCTGAACTGGCTCTCGCCCGACGACGTGAAGACGGTCGTCCCCTACGTCCACGAGGCCGGCCCCGGCAGGGAGATCGCCGCCCGCATCTTCGTCCTGCCGACCGAGGACAAGGGCGTGATCGACTTCGTCGGCCGGCGCTCGATGGCCGCCTACCTGAACGTCCCCGTCTACGCCGCCTTCCACGAATGGCTGGGCCGCCGCGACGTTCTCGGCCCGATGTGGGACGCCTGGGCCGCCGGCGACCGCAAGAAGGCCCTTGAAGTCATCCCCGAGGAGGCGCTCCGCGACATCCTGATCATCGGCTCGCCCGGCAAGTGCCGAGAGCGCATCCAGGAGTACATCGAGGCGGGAGTGCATACGCCGGCGCTCCAGATCATGCACCCAGGCGACGACTTGCGGGCGACGATCCGGGCGCTGGCGCCGTAGGGAGGCGGCCCGGAGAGCCTGGAATCGCGGGCGCGCCGCACGCCTCTTGCTGCCGTCGATGAGTCGAGCCCGACCATGAACCCGAAGTTCTTCGAACAGCCGATCCTCAACGCTCCGTACGAGGGTCTGGTTTCCGAGTGGCTGGAGATGCACCGGGAGGCGCTTCACGACAACTGGACAAGGGCATGCCGGTGTCCAGGAATCGCTTCACGAAGAGAAGGTCCACGAGCTCCAGGAAGGACGCACAGGGCGACTTGGGCGCGCTGTCCCGGGAAACCAGGGCCGCCTGATGGCGGACTCCCTCGGGTCGGACGTACCGATAGCCGCGGAGCCAGCGTCGGACGCGCGCCGGCGCTACGCCTACGAACTGCCCGACCTCTGAAGCGCCGTAGGTGGGCCGCTGCAAGAGTGCTTCGGCCACGCCGTTCCCCTGTGTCGCGTCCACGTCCACGGTGCGGATCCTGCCACAGGCTGTAGGCGGGAGGCACGATTCCGGTGGTGGAAGCCGTCTCCCATCGGCTACGCCGCGCCGTGGAGTTCCGTATCGCAGACACGTTCACCGACAGCCTGGCGCGGCTTCGGGTCGGAGGCCGAGGAGGCCGCAGCCGTTGGAGACTGGCTTCGTGGGTTGCCGCGGGCCAGCAACGGCACCGTGGAAACCGGCCAGGGTCGCGAGGTCACTGGGCTCTTTGTCCGGTCATCGGACGAGATCGAACGGGCTATGCGAGCGGTGGACGCGGCTGGTCTGCAGGTCGTTCGGCTTGACGCGGGCGAATCCGCTTTGGCCACTGGAAAGAGCGCGGAGGGAGCGGAAATCAGAACACCGATGGCCCTCACCGTGGTCGGCGGACTGCTGACATCGACGCTCCTGACCCTGGTCGTGATCCCGGCGCTCTACCTGCTTCTCGACCGCCGCCGGCACGACATCGACCCGGAAGCCGTTGCCCGGAGCTGAGCTGGAGCTGGCAGATCGAACCGCAAGCCCTCGGTGATCCCGGAACAAGGCTGGCCGGAAGCGGAGAAGACAGCGCCTGGGGCTGGCTGCCAGTGCCAGTGCTGGAAGCCGTTCACCTTGACCGGGAACCGCGCGCACCGGACCTTGCCGGATTCCACCGCCGTACATACCGCCCCCCGTTGATCTCCAATCCGCTCACTCTGTCGCGCACGGCGTTATCACCGGCGAGGAGTCGATGCCGTCCTGGGACGGCGAGCCGCTTGACCTCCGCTACGCGATGGAGTGCCTGTGGAAGCCGCCGCCGCACCTGGAAGAACTCGTGGCCCGGGAGCGCGGCGCAACGCGGGCCGCGTAGCTGGTTTGCGGGCCTGCCGCCCCGCATTCGCTTTGAGACCCCCGGCCGCGAACTGCCAGAGCTTGAACCGCGAGGACGGAGTCGAGGTTGGTCGTCGCCAGAGAGGACGAGGCGGAAGCCGCGGGTCGCCAGACCGAGCACCGCGATCAAAGGCTTTCCCAGCCAGAACTGCACCCTGACGCCGCCACGGTGAAGCATGCGGGCTAGTCGCGAGGGAAGCTCTCCTCGAGTTCCGCGGCGGTCCAGGGATCCCTCCGCTCGGCCGTTGCCGCCCGCACCCGGGTGACCGTCTCCGGCGAAATCGGATCCGCCGTGTTGCCCCAGCTTCTCCGGCTGCAGGTCAGCAGCGCGGCGAGCGCCCGGTCCGGCAGTCGCGGATCGGGAGCGAAGCCGGGCATGAAGTCGTCCCGGATTTCGCCGTGGACCTCGATCGGGCTTTCGATCCCGTGGAGGACGAGGGCGGCAAGGCGGACCGGCGAGCCGAGGGTCAGCATCGTCGTCCTGATCGGCGGCATCCTGCTGGCGGGGATCGTGGTCAACAACGCGATCATCCTGATCGACTACACGAATCGCCTGCGTCGGGCAGGCAAGGCGAAGATCGACGCCCTGCGCGAGGCCTGCCTGGTCCGTCTGCGGCCGATCCTGATGACGACCTCAACCACCGTGCTCGGCCTGCTGCCGATGGCTCTGGGGCTGTAGGGGAGAAAGCGGAACTCAGAACGCCGATGGCGCTGACCGTTGTCGGCGGACTGCTGACGTCGACGCTCCTGACCCTGATCGTGATTCCCGCGCTCTACCTGCTGCTGGACCTCTACAAGCACGTGGCCGATCCGGAAGCCGTTGCTCCGAGCACGGGCTGATTCCGGTTGCCGCGTCGGGCGCCGTCCCCGGGGGCGGTGTTGACCAGCCGGGCGCAGAGGCGTAGAGTCCCAACTCCCAAGTAGCAAGAGAGCCGCTTCACGACCGGGATCGGGCAAGAGGCTTTGGCAGAGGGCCTTCGCAGCATGGGAAACCGGACCTTCAGGGCACGTCGCAGGAAACACTGCGTCTTGCCACGTGCGGGCCTCCCGGTTGACATGACACCCACCGCGGCCCGGCACGACAGCCTGCAACGACCCAACGCGCCGCCGCCAGCGGGGCCGAGGGTGCAACTGAGCCGCGAGCGAGCGGTCGACACCCGCGACCGGGTGCCGCCGCCCCGGCCCGCAGGACGGCGGGAGCAACGAAGCCGGCTGAACCTCCGACCGCCGGCCCGGCGCCTCGCTGCATTCCTGCTCGGCGCCGCATGTTTCGCAGGCGTCGCCGAAGGCCAGCGGCTCTGGAGCGTCGATGAGGTGACGGTCCGGCCGCGTCCGCCGGTCGAGGCCGTCGGCGTCCTGCCCTTTGCCGCAACAGACGGCTTCGGGCCCCTGGCCGCCGAGGCTGCGCGGATCCAGGTCACGTTCGACTACCTGCGGCTCGGCTTCGGACACCTCGAACTGCCGCTTGCGGACGGCACGGTAATCGAAGCCGGGAACGCGGTGTTCGAGGACCGCGGAGACGGCAACTTCCTGTGGACCGGCGAAGTGCCCGGCGCCGGATACGAAAGCGTCCTGTTCACGGTCCAGGACGAGCACCTCGTGGGCTGGTTCGGAGAACCGGGAGGACCGAAGTACACCGTTCACGCCGGACCCGACGGCCGGGGAACACTCGCTGTGGAACAGGGACCAACCGGAAACTGGTGCGGCGTGATGGATGGAAAGCCGCCGACCGGCCCGGCCGTCTCGCCGGCGGCCGCCCGGGACCGCCCGGACTCTGTTGCGGGAAGATCGACCGGCAGCAGTCTGGACATCCTCGCCCTCTATCCCCGCCGCACGGAATGGTATTGGCGGATCATCGGGGGAACCTCCGTCGGCATCCAGCAACTCGAGGACTACCTGAACATGGTGTTCCGCAACGGACAGATCCCGGCAACGGCGAACCTGATCCCCGAGCGATGGGACCCGGTTGTGGCGAACCATCCCGGTGTGAATGGCGGTCACCGCAACACCAGAGGTTGGCACTCGGAGTTCGGAGGGAGCCACGACACATGGCGGCTGCAACAGCGCCATCAAGCCGACCTCGTCCACTTCCTGCCCGACAGGGGTACCACATACGTAGCCGGCGTGGCCACTTTGAGATGGAATCTTGAGCCGGCCGTTCACCTCGGCTGGTCCGAGCCTTGGCCGCCGCACATCTTCGCCCATGAGATCGGGCACAACCTCGGCGGCGATCACGAGCCGGTGACCTTCAGCAACTTTGCCGAAGCCCAGTCGGATTCGTTGCGCCCGTACATTTTCGGCCATACCGACCTGACCTCGTGCGCCAAGCGTGAGGGAAGGGGCGACGCACTGTACTGCCCAAGTACGGTCATGAGCTACGGCCAGGACCTCTGGGACGACCCCGACCGTTACGCCGTGACGGAACCGTTCTACTCGTCTGTCCGGCACAAGCCGAACGGCTGGACGATCGGCGTCGCCGGCACGAGCGAGGTGGAGCGCCTGTTCCATGAGACTGTGCCCGTGGCGGTCCGCAGCGGGGAGGCGCAGGAGCCCAGGGCGCAGGCCCCGCGACGGATCACGGTTCGGTGGACAGACCGGAACACGGTGCGTGTGTCCTTTGCTCTTGACCAGTCTCTTGACCAGTGGAGCGTATACGCGAGTGTCCACGTCGGCCTGGCGGGAGGCGGGAGCGACTTGTACGGGTGGTCGTTCAAGGCGGTTGACACTGAAGGTGGCGGGTGGAAGTACGTTCTTGACGAGGAGTCGACCGACGGCAACGTGACGCCGCTCTTCGATCCGCCGGATGACTTCGCGCCCGTGAAGGTGACGGGCGTGGACATCACCGGGCTGCGGCCGGGCGGCCACTACCGCTACAAGGTTTCGGAGGCGGGTACCCTTGGCAGCGATGTGTTCGATCTGCGGCCGCCGCAAGCCGCCGCGGGCGCTCCGGCGGCGCCGGAGCATCTGAGCGTCCAGACAACGGGAGACAACGGCGCCCACCTGACCTGGCGCGTCGACGACTCGTCGCCGGCAGGCGACTTCGAGGTCTGGTACCGCAAGTGGTCCGGCGATGAGCCGGATGAAGTCTGGCGGCGCTACGGGGCCGCATTGCCGGCGAGCGTTCGCTCGGCAGAGGTCCGGGGACTCGCGGCGGAGGAGGAGGTTGATGCCTGGTTTACGCTTCGGGAGGAGGAGGGGGGGCTCCAGGACCTGAGGTTCCACCAGACGGCCCGCGGTCGGTACTCCTTCGTCGTCGTCGCGTACAACGCCGCGGGATTCTCCGCCAGCGAGACGCTCGACTTCGAGTTCATGCCGGGGCCGTTCCCGGAGGCCACGCCCGCGGGAGAGGTGCCGTGGTGCCTACGCCGGTCAGTCGGCCTGGAGCTTGACGGCCACGTCGTCCGAGTTTGCCTGGAGACGCCCGGCGGCGAGCGCCGGCGGGCTTGGGACTACGGTCTGGAGGCGGACCAGTCCGGGCTCCTGTACTTCTTCGATCGCGACAACGTCGAGCTGCTCGTGAAGGTGCTGGATGGCTGCGCCGTCAACGGCCACCGCTGGGTCTTTGTCGCGCCGGTGACGACCCTGGGATTTCGGCTGAGCATCCACGAACCCGGTCCCTACCTCGCGGACAGGCGTCAGGAGTGGTACTACGATTCGAAGCGCCGGCCTCAGGAGGGTCTCGAGAGGTTCAGTGACGCCGGCAACCCGCAGGGCAGCACCGCCCGCACGGTGAGCGACACGACGGCCTTCCCCTGCACGTTGGCGGAGGTCGCCGCAGCAAGGGCGCAGGCGGCGGTCGCCGAGGGCGGGCACGCGGCGTTCCTGCGTTCCCGCGGCCTGACCGGGGCCGGCCTCGCCTCGCTGGAGCGCCGGAGCGCAGGCGCGTCCACGGACTGCGAGCCGGGCGGAACCGCGCTCACCCTGGCCGGCGGCTACCGGGTCTCCATGTGCTACGAGACCTACGCCGGCGAGACCGGCGATGCCCTCGACTGGGGCCTCGATTCCTCGCAGTCTGCGCTGCTCTACTTCTTCGAGCGGAACAACGCGGAAGTCCTGATCAAGGTGCTCGACGGCTGCGGCGTGAACGGCCACCGCTGGGTCTTCGTCGCGCCGGTCACCGACCTCGCCTTCAACCTGCGCGTCGAAAGCCCGAACGGCGAGGTCTGGACCCACACGAACCGCCTGGGACAGACCGCCGACGCGGCCAGCGACACCTCGGCCTTCCGCTGCACCGCGTGAACCGGCGCCGGGGTTTCCCCGGCGCCGCCTCCCGTTCGCGATCACGTCCCGCACGGAGAGGCGCCTCCTGTACGTGGCGTGTACCCGGGCCCGGGATCGGCTGCTCGTTACCGGGGTGGATCCGGCCTCGGACTTCCTGGACGATCTGGCCTGAGGGGCAAAGACCGCTTCCGGTTGTACGCTGGAGGCCTCATGGCGGCCGTCAAGAGCCTCGCGATCGAGCGCGCGCTGCCGGAGGTCGTTTGGCAGACTAGGGTGCATGGCTGGGCAGACCAGGGCCGCCGCGGGAGAAGCAGCGGAAAGCGGAACGCCGGAAGTCAGCGCCGAAGTTCGGGATGAACTGGCGCGCATTCGCGCCGGCGACTCGCCGATGAGGCGGGATGAAGTGCTCGCGGTTCTACGGGCCCACAGGTCGGCGTTCGTCCAGCGGTTCGACGTGGCGCGCCTGGCCCTGTTCGGCTCGGTCGCCCGGGACGACGCGGAAGAGGGCAGCGACCTCGACCTGCTGGTCGAGTTCACCGGCGCCAAGTCGCGCTCAAAGGCCTACTTCGGCCTCCTGTTCTACCTGGAGGATCTGCTGGAGCGGGAGATCGACCTGGTCACGGAGCCGGCGCTTCGGCGCGAGTTCCGCCCCTACGTCGAGGGCGAGGCGATCCGTGTCTGAGCCCAGGCGGAAGCGCGAGTGGCGCTGCTTCGTTCACGACATGATCGCGTGTTGCGACCGGATTCTGGAGGAAACCGCCGACCTCGCGCGCGACTCTCTGGTCGCGGATCGCCTGCGGTACGAGAGTGTGAGGTACAACCTGATCGTCCTTGGGGAGGCGGCGACGAAGGTACCCGACTCGATTCGCGAGCGCTACGCCGACGTTCCGTGGCGTGAGATGACAGCGACCAGGAATCGCCTGATTCACGGCTATCCCGGCGTGGACGCCGGCGTGGTCTGGCGGACCATCGTGGAAGACGTGCCCCCGCTCCGGGCAGCTTTGGCGGGCCTGCTCGCCGCCGAGCCGCGATGAGTCGAGCCCCCAACTCATGAACCCGAAGTTCTTCGAACAGCCGATCCTCAACTCGCCGTACGAGGCGCCGTCGCGCCACTGGGAACTGGACGGCAACGGCCAGCCGACGCATCGGTTGATCGAGACGCGCCGGCAGGTCCGTTTCGATTCGCCGATTCCGTCGCCGAAGAAACGCGGAGGCGCCACCCAGTTGGAGCTTGGCGGGGCCGCGGGCCAGGAGGATGAAGCGAAGTTCGACCTGGCGCGGGTGATCCAGGACCTGCGCGGCGAAGTTACGCGCTGGCGCCGACTCCCCAATCCCCACCAATGGCACGTGACCCCGGAGACGGCGCGACTCCTGCAGTACTGGCGCCGCCGGGAAGGGTGGGACGACATTCGGCCCTTCTTCTGCCAGGTGGAGGCAGTGGAGACAGCGATCTGGTTGACGGAAGTCGCCCCGAAGAGGCGGGATGCGCGGGGCCGCCGTTTTCTCAGGCGTCTGGAGGACGTCAACGCCGAGCACGGCGAACTGCCGCGGCTGGCCCTCAAGCTCGCCACTGGCGCCGGCAAGACGATGGTCATGGCGATGCTGATCGCCTGGCAGACGATCAACGCCGTCCGCCGGCCGGGCAGCCCGGCCTTTTCCCGCGGCTTCCTGATCGTGGCGCCGGGCCTGACGATCCGCGATCGGCTGCGTGTGCTCCAGCCCAATGATCCCGACAACTACTACCGACGCCGCGGGCTGGTTCCCTCGGACATGGTCTCGGATGTCGACCGGGCGAAGATCGTCGTCACGAACTTCCATGCCTTCCAGCGGCGTGAGCGGATGGCCCTGTCGAAGGGCGCCCGTTCGCTCCTTCGGGGGCGCGACGGCGAGGACCTCGACACGCTCGAGACGGAAGGCCAGATGCTCCAGCGGGTCTTGCCCGAGCTGATGGCCATGAAGAACGTCGTCGTCTTCAACGACGAGGCCCACCACTGCTACCGCGAGAAGCCCGGCGACCCGGAGGAGGCGAAGCCCAGGTACGACGATCTGAGCGAGGCGAAGGCGAACAAGGAAGAGGCGCGGGTGTGGATTTCCGGGCTGGAGAGCGTCCACCGCCGTCTGGGGCTGAGCCGGGTGTTCGACCTCTCGGCGACGCCCTTCTTCCTGCGCGGTTCGGGCTACGCCGAGGGCACGCTGTTTCCGTGGACGATGAGCGACTTCTCGCTGATGGACGCCATCGAGAGCGGCATCGTCAAGCTGCCCCGCGTGCCGGTAGCGGACGATCTGCCGACCGCCGACGTGCCGATGTACCGGAAACTCTGGAAGCACATCGGCAGGAAGATGCCCAAGGGAAGGCGGACCGCGAGCGCCGCGGGCCTCGACCCCCAGAGCCTGCCGCTGCCGCTTCAGAACGCGCTGGACGCCCTGTACGGCCACTACGAGGAAGTGTTCGAGGCTTGGCGCGAAGCGGACATCCGGAGTCCACCGTGTTTCATCGTGGTCTGCAACAACACCTCGACCTCGAAGCTGCTGTACGACTACATCTCCGGCTACAACCGGGAAGGTGAGGACGGCAGCACGAGGTTCGAGCACGGGCGGTTCGAGTTGTTCAGGAACTTCGACATCCACGGCAACCCGCTGCCGCGGCCCAGAACGCTGCTCATCGACAGCGCCCAACTCGAGTCGGGCGAAGGCCTGGACAAGACGTTCCGTGTCGCCGCGGCGGACGAGATCGAGCGCTTCCGCCGCGAGGAGATGGACCGCACCGGAGACCTGGTGAAGGCTGGAAGCCTGACCGACGAGGATCTCCTGCGCGAAGTCATGAACACCGTCGGAAAGCCGGGCCAGCTCGGCGGCTCGATCCGCTGCGTGGTCTCGGTCTCCATGCTCACGGAAGGCTGGGACGCGAACAACGTGACTCACATCCTCGGCGTCCGGGCTTTCGGCACTCAACTCCTGTGCGAGCAGGTGATCGGCCGCGCACTCAGGCGCCAGTCCTACGAGCTGAACGACCGCGGCCTCTTCGACGTCGAGTACGCCGACGTGTTCGGCGTGCCCTTCGACTTCACCGCCGAGCCGGCGCCCGCGCCGCGGCCGGTCGTGAAGCCGACGATCGCAGTGCAGGCGGTCAGCCCGGAACGCGACCAGGCGGAGATCCGCTTCCCCCGGGTCGAGGGCTACCGTGTGGAACTTCCCGAAGACCACGTCACCGCGGAGTTCACCGCCGATTCGACGCTAACGCTGAATCCGGCTCTCGTCGGCGCGACGAACACCCGCAACGAGGCGATCATCGGCGAGGGCGCCGACCTCGATCTCGACCACCTGGACGACTACCGGCGGTCGTCGCTCATCTTCCAGCTCACCATGAGACTTCTGGAGACGAAGTACCGGGACAGCGACGGCGACCTGGAGCTAGCGCTGTTCGGCAAGCTCAAGCGGGTCACGCGTCAGTGGCTGGATTCCCACCTGGAATGCGAGGGAGGCGCCCACGCCAACCAGCTCCTGTACCGGGAACTGGCCGACATGGCCTGCGGGAAGATCCATGCCGCCATCGTCCGCAGGCAGCAGAAGGCACGACCGGTCCTTGCGGTTCTCGATCCGTACCAGCCGACCGGCACGACGGCGGACGTGCACTTCGTCACGTCCAAGAAGTGCCGGCGCACGGATCCCCGCCGTTGCCACGTCGACCATGCGGTGCTCGACAGCGGGTGGGAGGGCGAGTTCTGCCGCGTGGCCGAAGCGCACGACCGCGTACTCGCCTACGTCAAGAACGACCGGCTGGGTCTGGAGATCCCGTACCTCGACGGCTCGACCGCCCGTCGCTACCGGCCGGACTTCGTCGTCCTGGTCGACGACGGCCGCGGCCCCGAAGACCCGTTGCGGCTCCTGGTGGAGATCAAGGGACTTCGCGGCGAGGACGCCAGGGCGAAGAAGGAAGCCGCGGAGACGTACTGGGTCGAGGGAATGAACAACCTCGGTTCCCACGGCCGGTGGGCGTTCGGCGAGTTCACGGACGTGTTCGACCTGGCGGCGAGGTTCGACGAGCTCGTGCAGCGTCACGCGGCCGCCGTGGAGCCCGCAGCGTAGTGGGCCGGGCTGGTGTTTGGCAGACTACGGCGGATGTCGGTGTCTGAACCGAGCCGAGGCGGCCGAAGCGAGAGTGGCGCTGCTACGTCCACGACATGCTCGGGTGCTGCGAGCGAGTCCTTGCTATCGTGATAACGATGCACTACAAGGATCACGCGCTCCTCACTTTCACGCGAGGTACGGTGGTGGGGAGGCTCAGTTCAACATCGCCACCGGTGAAAGGCTGGCAGGGCGTTTGCCTCCAAGGGTGCAGGGTGGTTTCCGAGTGGCTGGAGATGCACCGGGAGGCGCTTCACGACAACTGGATGGACAAGGGCGCGCGAGGGAAGGTCCCTCGATCGGATCGATGGGCTGGTTTGACGAGGTGACGCCGAGACTGGTGTCGGCGACCTGGCTTGAGGCGTACAGGATTCGTTTGGCGTTCGACGATGGCTGCGTGGGCGTCCTGGACATGGGGGATCACCTTTCCGGTGAGGTGTTCCGACCCCTGAGGGACCAGGACCTCTTTCGTACCTTCCGCCTGGATCGCGAGTGGAACACCATCGCGTGGCCGACCGGCGCCGACCTTGCCCCCGAGTACCTGTACCGGCAGGCATCGAAGCATCCAGTCGTCGGGGCGGACCGGGAGCTTGGGCGGTCGTCTGCGAAAGAACTCCCCGAGCATGTCGACGACGCCAGCGTTGCCGGGACGACGGGTGGTTCGCCGGCGGCATCGGACGTCGAGCGTTGACGGTGCCGAGGAAGCGCAGCACCAGGCAGCCCAAGCGGGTCGAGTCCTTCCGGCACGATGAGGCGAAGCGGCCGAATCTGCCCTCGGCCGAGCACCAGTCCGTCATGTCCGAAGACGAGCAGACCCCTCTTCGCGTCGCCGTCGAGCGCCGCAACCCCGACCTCGACCCGCAGCTCGTCTGGCGCGGCAAGAACACCGACGGGGCGTTCGAGGTTCAGGCGCCGCCGCTCTTCATCCAGGAGAGGGTCCAGCCCAAGGCGCTCATCGACGAGCTGAAACGGGCTGCGGCCGACAGGGAGCAGGACGCAGGCCAAGTGTCCCTGTTCGACGACTTCAACGGCCTGCCGTCGGCAGAGGCTCGCACCGAGTTCTACCAGCACGAAGCGAACTGGTCGAACCGGATGATCCTGGGCGATTCACTCCAGGTCATGGCCTCCCTGGCCCACCGCGAAGGCCTGCGCGGCAAGGTCCAGTGCATCTACATCGATCCGCCCTACGGCATCAGGTTCAACTCGAACTTCCAGTGGTCAACGACGAGCACAGACGTCAGGGACGGCAAGCCGGACCACATCACCAGGGAGCCGGAGCAGGTCAAGGCGTTCCGGGATACCTGGCGGGACGGCATTCACTCGTACCTGAGCTACCTGCGGGATCGGCTGACGGCGGCGCGCGAGCTGCTGACCGAGAGCGGGTCCGTGTTCGTGCAGATCGGCGACGAGAACGTGCACCGGGTCCGGGCGTTGATGGACGAGGTGTTCGGAGAAGAGAACTTTGTTTCGCAGGTCTACTTCGCGAAGACGACAGGTTTCCCCGGCCAGTACGTCGCCAACGTGGCCGATTATGTCCTCTGGTACGCGCGTAGTCGTGAATCGGGCAAGTACCGCCCCCTTTGGCGGAAGAAGGTCGCCGGCGAGGAAGGGGCTGCTGGCTACAAGGACTGGCAGAACTACGGAGCGTTGACCAGCTATCCGTTTTCCGGCTCGCGCCTTTCGACGTTAGATCAGATAACGTCGAAAGGCGCGAGCCGGAAAGACAGGGAAGTGGTGGTCGGCGGTAGAGCGTTCAGCCCCTTGCCCGGCCTTCACTGGAAGACGACAGCCGAAGGCTTGCGGAGGCTATGTGCAGCGAGTCGTGTCGTGGCAGGGGGCAGGACGCCGAACTACGTGAGGTTCATGGATGACTTCCGCGTAGTTCCCTTCGTGAATCGTTGGACCGATACCGTCGGTCAGAACCAGTTCGGAGGAAGCAAGACCTACGTAGTCCAGACCGCGCTACCGGTGATTCAACGCTGCATCCTGATGACGACCGACCCGGGCGACCTCGTCCTCGATCCGACCTGCGGTTCCGGCACGACGGCATACGTCGCCGAACAATGGGGCAGGCGGTGGATCACGATCGATACCTCTCGCGTTGCCCTCGCCCTTGCGCGAGCGCGGATCATGGGCGCCCGTTATCCGTACTACCTGCTGGCCGACAGCCGCGAAGGCCAGGAGAAGGAGGCCGAGATCACGCGGACCGTGCCGAAGCATGCCGAAACCTACGGACGCCTTCGGCAGGGCTTCGTCTACGAGCGGGTCCCCCACATCACGCTGAAGGCGATCGCCAACAACGCGGAGATCGACGTGATCTGGAAGCGGCGCCAGCCCGCGGTGGAAGCCGGACTCGCCGAATTGAATCGGAGTCTGCAGCGGTGGGGCTCGACTGTGCCGCTTGGCACGGACTTTGCGCAGGCAGGCAGGCAGGCAGGCAGGCAGGCAGGCAGGCAGGCAGGCAGGCAGGCAGGCAGGCAGGCAGGCAGGCAGGCAGTTCGTCGTCGGCTCCGGCGGCCGCAAGGGCGGGATCGTGGACTTCGGTGCGGCCGCCGGCCCAGCAGTCGAGCTGCCGTCAGGGGAGTTGGCGCCGGCCAACGGACTTCTCGAATGGGAAGTCCCGCGCGAGGCGCCGTCCGATTGGCCTCCGGAGGCCGGGGAGGCTCTGGCTGCCTTCTGGGAAGCCCGCATTGCCCGGCAGAAGGAGATCGATGCGTCCATCGCCGCGAAGGCCGAGTTCGAGTACCTCTACGACAAGCCCTGCGAGGACAAGACGAAGGTTCGGGTCGCCGGCCCGTTCACGGTCGAATCGCTGTCGCCCCATCGTTCTCTGCTCGTCGACGAGGACGACAACCTTGTGGACACGATCGGCGAGGCGCGGAAGATCAACGGAACCGGCCAGGACTTCGGCGGCATGATCCTCGAACAACTCCGCACCGCGGGTGTTCAGCAGGTCCATCGTGAAGATCGGATCGACTTCACGTCGCTCAGGCCCTGGCCGGGCAAGATGATCGCCGCCGAAGGCGCCTACATCGAGGCCGGGAGTGGAGAAGACCGCCGCGCAGGCATCCTGGTGGGGCCGGAGTTCGGCACCGTGACGCGGCCGGACCTGGTCGACGCGGCCCGGGAGGCCGCCGACGCCGGCTTCGATGTCCTGATCTCCTGCGCCTTCAGCTACGACGCCCAGGCAAGCGAGTTCAGCAAGCTCGGCCGGGTGCCGGTGCTCAGGGTCCGGATGAACGCCGACCTGCACATGGCGGAGGATCTCAAGAACACCGGCAAGGGCAACCTCTTCGTCATCTTCGGCGAGCCCGACATCGCCATCCTGCCGGTCACCGCCGGGAACAACGGCCCCGCCGACTCCGATGCCGCGCAGTTCCAGGTCAAGCTGAACGGCGTCGACGTCTTTGACCCCCGCACCGGCAAGGTCCGCAGCGACTCCGCCGGCGGCATCGCCTGCTGGTTCATCGACACCGACTACGACGGTGAGAGCTTCTTCGTCCGTCACGCCTACTTCCTCGGCGCCAACGACCCCTACAAGTCCCTCAAGACCACCCTCAAGGCCGAGATCGACCGCGAAGCCTGGGAGACGCTCAACAGCGACACGTCGCGTCCGTTCGCCCGTCCGAGCTCAGGAAGGATCGCCGTCAAGGTCATCAACCACCTGGGCGACGAGGTGATGAAGGTGTTCCGCATCCAGCCGTCGCCCTGAGAACAGGAAGGCGTGCCCTCACTACGCCGCGCCGTGGAGTTCCGTATCGCAGACACGTTCACCGACAGCTTGGCGCGGCTTCGGGCCGATGAACAGAAGGCGGTGAAGACGACGGCGTTCGACCTCCAGGTGGACCCGTCGCGGCCGGGTCAGCGGCTGCATCGCGTGGATTCGGCGCGGGACCGGGACTTCTGGTCCGTCCGTGCGGGCCGCGATCTGCGGATCATCGTGCATCGAACGTCGTCGAGCTTCCTGATCTGCTACGTCGACCACCACGACACGGCCTACCGCTGGGCCGAGCGGCGCCGGCTCGAGCGGCACCCTCGGACCGGCGCCGCACAGTTGGTGGAGATTCGGGAGATCGTGCGGGAGGTCGAGGGGCCGCGATACGACCAACCGGATTGGGATGCAACGCCCGACGTGTCGGCGCCCGGACCGCTTCCGCTTTCGTCGGACTCGGGCGGTGTCGGCGCGGGAACACCCGCTGAGACGACGCTCAGGGCCGAGCCGGAGGAGCAGCCTGCCGCGGCAGTGATCTTTGCCGACAAGACGGACGACGAGCTCCTGGGCTACGGCGTGCCGCCGGATTGGCTGGAAGACGCCAAGGCTGCCACGGAAGACACGCTGCTGGATCTCGCCGACCATCTCCCGGCGGAGGCAGCGGAGGCGCTGCTCGAATTGGCGACCGGCGGAACGCCTAACGTTCCGGCGTCGCTGCCGCCCGCCGCCGACGCGTTCGCCCACCCGGATGCCGAGCGCCGCTTCCGCGTCATGGCCGACCGCGAGGAGTTGGAGCGCGCGTTGGCTGCTCCTTGGGAGAAGTGGACTGTCTTCCTGCACCCTGCACAGAGGGACCTCGTGGAACGGGACTACGGCGGTCCAGCGCGGGTCGCGGGGTCGGCCGGTACCGGGAAGACAATCGTGGCGCTGCACCGGGCGGCGCACCTGGCCGAATCGGATCCCGAATCGCGTATCCTGCTCGCCACGTTCTCTGAGGCCCTGGCCGACGCGTTGCGCCAGCGATTGCGCCTGCTGATCGGCAACCGACCGCGCTTGGGCGAACGGATCGAGGTCCGGTCGATGGCCGGCTTGGCGGAACGGCTCCATCAACTCAACATCGACCCGCTTCAGCGGGCTTCGGAGGAGCGGCAACGGGAGTTGCTGCGCCGTGCGGCCGCCGAGACGCCGGACCACGGCTACTCGGCCCGCTTCCTCTGGGCGGAGTGGAGCGGCGTGGTCGACGCATGGCAGATGAGGAACTGGGACGAGTACCGCGAAGTGCCCCGGCTCGGCCGTCGTACCCGCTTGCCCGAGGGCCGCAGGAGAGTCCTCTGGGGCATCTTCGCCAGGGTGCGCGATGAACTGGAACGTCAGGATCTCGTAACGACGGCCGCCCTGTTCGGCCGGCTGGAGACCCACTTCAACCAGGCGACGAGGTCTCCCTTCGACTACTGCGTGATCGACGAGGCCCAGGACATCAGTGTCGCTGAACTCCGGTTCCTGGCCGCGCTCAGCGAAGACGGGCCGAACAGCCTGTTCTTTTCCGGCGACCTCGGACAGCGCATCTTCCGTGCGCCGTTCTCGTGGCGAAAGCTGGGCGTCGACGTGCGGGGAAGATCCCGTACCTTGCGGGTCAACTACCGCACGTCGCACCAGATCCGCCGGCAGGCCGACAACCTGCTCCCCGCCAGGATCGCGGATGTCGACGGTATCGCCGAGGATCGACGCGGCACGGTTTCGGTGTTCAACGGCCCGGAACCCGAGATACGCGTCTTCGGGTCGGAGGCCGAGGAGACCGCAGCCGTTGGAGACTGGCTTCGTGGGTTGCCGCGGGCCAGCAACGGAACCGTGGAAACGGGCCAAGGTCGCGAGGTCATTGGGCTCTTTGTCCGGTCATCGGACGAGGTCGAACGGGCTATGCGAGCGGTGGACGCGGCTGGTCTGCAGGTCGTTCGGCTTGACGCGGACGAGTCCGCTTTGGCCACTGGAAAGAGCGCGGAGGCTTCCCCGGTCGACGCCGTCGCGGTTGGGGTCGCGGTCGGAACCATGCATCGAGCCAAGGGCCTGGAGTTCTCCGCCGTGTGCGTCATGGCCTGCGACGACGAAGTGTTGCCGCTGCAGGCCAGGCTTGAGAACGTCGCCGACGTCGCCGACCTGGAGGATGTGTACGACACGGAGAGGCGTCTCCTGTACGTGGCGTGTACCCGGGCCCGGGATCGGCTGCTCGTTACCGGGGTGGATCCGGCCTCGGACTTCCTGGACGATCTGGCCTGAGGGGCGAAGACCGCTTCCGGTTGTAGGCTGGAGGCATCATGGCGGCCATCAAGAGCCTCGCGATCGAGGGTTTCAAGAGCTTCCGGACGCTGGCGCCACTGGAACTGGGTTCGCTGAACGTCCTGATCGGCGCCAACGGGTCAGGAAAGTCGAACTTCCTCGCCGCGTTCGAACTCCTCGCAAAGGCGTGCAGCGCTCGGCAGCTCGTCAACCACGTCGGGCACGCGGGCGGCGCCGACAACCTCCTCCACTACGGTTCGAAGAAGACGCAGAAGATGCGCTTCGAGGTCGCGTTCGAGAACGGGCAGGCCGACTTCGAGCTTCTGCTCCGGTATGCCTCGAACGACCGGCTCTTCCCCAGTCTGCGGATTGGGGGGACCTCGCCGGCAAACTGCGAGGATCAGTTTGACCGGGCGCCGGGCCTTGCTCCCGCAGTGGAGTTTTTGCGCCTCAAGCTGGCGCAATGGCAGCCGTATCACTTCCACGACACGAGTCCGACCTCGCCCGTCAGGCAGACCTGCGACCTGCACGACAACCGTTGCTTCCGTAGGGACGGAGCCAACCTGGCGGCCTACCTCTACCGGCTCCGCCAGACCCATCGCGATGCCTACAGCACGATCCGCCGCACGATCCAGCTCGTGGCGCCGTTCTTCGAGGACTTCCAGATCGAACCCTTGGCCCTGAACAGCGAGAAACTCCAGCTCGAATGGCGGCGCCGGGGATCCGACGAGTACTTCGGCGCATCCTCCCTTTCGGACGGCACCCTCCGATTCGTGGCCTTGACCACCCTGCTCTTGCAGCCGCTGGACGTTCGCCCTGGGGTGATCCTCATCGATGAGCCGGAGCTCGGTCTGCACCCCTATGCGATTGGGCTGCTCGCGTCGATGATCCGCAGTGCTTCAGCGGACACCCAGATCATCGTAGCCACGCAATCACCCATTCTTCTGGACTACTTCGAGCCGGAAGAAGTTCTCGTGGCCGAGAGGAGGGATGGAGAGACCAGGCTGAAGCGCCTGGAGACGGAGCCACTCAAGGAATGGCTGGAGGACTACAGCCTTGGCCAGCTCTGGGAGAAGAATGAACTCGGCGGCCGGCCGGGAAGCGAGTAGATGGTTCGGCTGCTTCTCCACGTCGAGGGTCAGACGGAAGAGACCTTCGTCAGCGAAGTGCTCAGAGAGCACCTGGCTTCCAGGGGGTACTCGTCCGTGGGCGCCCGCCTGCTGGGCCCGGCGCGCCAGCGTCACCGGCGGGGCGGCGTGCGTTCGTGGCCGAGCGCCTTGAAGGGCATCTGCAGCCACCTGAGACAGGACCCCCAGTGCATCGCGGGAACGATGGTCGACTACTACGGACTGCCGGCCAGGGGTTCAGGGGCATGGCCCGGGCGATTGGAAGCCGCGAAGGTGCGCGGCGCCGTCGAACGGAGAGCTGGAACGGTGGAACGAGCTCTGGGCGACTCCGTCGCCGCGGAGATGGGGGCCGGTTTCGAGCGGTGTCGCTTCGTGCCGTACGTGATGATGCATGAGTTTGAGGCGATGCTGTTCAGCGACTGCTCCGGGTTCGGCAGCGCCATCGGGCGCACTGATCTCAGTGCTCCGCTGAAGGAGATTCGCAGGGCCTTCGACACTCCCGAGGACATCGACGACAGTCAGGAGAGCGCACCGTCGAAACGGATCCTTCACCTCCTTCCGTCGTACGAGAAGCCGCTGATGGCGAACTTGGGCGTGCTGCACATCGGCCTCGAGACGATTCGGGGCGAGTGTCGGCACCTCGACCGATGGCTCCAGCGTTTGGAGGCGTTGGGAGGAGGGTAGGGTCGGCCATGGTGGTGAAACTCCGCACCGGTGTCGATCCGGCCTCGGAGGTCCTGGACGACCGGGAGTTGGTGCCGTATCTCGGCGCCCGGCGCTCTCTGGCATAAGCTCGCCGGCGCCCCAGAGACTGAACCGGGCGCGGGCGACTGCTTGTACCCGGCCGCGAGAGGAGGGCTTTCATGGCCTTGAACACCTACCTGACCTTCGGCGGCAACTGCCGCGAGGCGTTCGACTTCTACCGTTCCGTCTTCGGCGGCGAGTTTGCCGACCTCACGACGTTCGGCGAGGGCCCCGAGGGGCTGCCGCTTGCCGAGGGCCAGGAGGACCAGGTCATGCACGTGGCCCTCCCGATCGGCGACAGCGTGCTGATGGGGAGCGACAGCACGACGTTCGGCCCGCCGCTTAAGGTCGGCAACAACTTCTCGATCTCGGTCGAGGCAGAGAATCGCGAACAGGCCGATGAACTGCAGGCGAAGCTGTCGGACGGCGGCGCGGTGACGCTGCCGATGGAGGACCAGTTCTGGGGCGCCTACTTCGGCATGTGCGTCGACCGCTTCGGCGTGAACTGGATGGTGGTCCACGAGCTGCCGCAGGACCAGGCGGCGGATCGGGTGACCGACTGAGGAGAACGCAACCCGTAACCGGCAGAGGAGACGGCAGACCATTGCTGCCGGCAGAGGAGGAGGACGAGTCATGACCGCGATATCACCCCATAACGGCCCGGTTGCCGTCACCGGCGTCTCCGGGTTCACCGGCGGCCACATGGTGCGCGAACTCGTTCTCCACGGATACGAGGTGCGCGCCTGCCTGCGCAACGCGGATTCCTGGCGCGGCCGGGACTGCGTGCAGTACCTGAACCGCCTGCCGAACGTCGAGATCGCGGGCGGCTGCGACCTGTTCGTGCCCGGTTCGTACGACGAGGCGTTCGCCGGGTGTGCGGGCGTGTTCCACGTCGCCGCGGTGCTCGGCAACTCGGCCGACGGCAAGTCCCAGCCGCTGGGCTCGGGGAACGTCTCGACGGACGTCTACGAAGGCGGCATGGCCGGCACGCGGAACGTGATCGACTCGGTGAACCGGAGCGGCAGCGTGAAGCGCGTCGTCTACACGAGCTCGCTGGCGGCGATCTCGGGCCTGGCGCCGCCGCCGATGCTTCCAGGCTTCGCGTGGACGGAGACGCACTGGGCGCCCGACCACTTCGAGCCGGAGGCCTGGCAGCATCCGCGGCAAGCGTACGCCCGCAGCAAGGTGGACACGGAGCGGCTCCTCAACCAGTCGGCGGACGCAAGCGACGGTCGCTGGGACGTGGTCACGATGAACCCGGCGATGATCTGCGGCCCGGTCCTGTTCAAGGCCCAGGTCGGCCAGTGGATCGAGCAGATCGGCCGGCTGGCCGCGGGGCTCGACGTGACTTGGCCGACGCCCTACGACATGTACTACAACATCATCGACGTCCGCGACCTGGTGAAGGCCGAGCGGCTGGCGGCGGAGTCGGACGTCGACCACCGGGCCACGAACGGCGGCAGCCGGTACCTCCTGCACGGCAGCGGCGGCCGTTCCGCGCTGCGGCTGAGCACTGAAGTTGCCGGCATCATCCGGGAGGGCTTCCCCTCCTTCGTCGTCGGCGGGGCGGCGGCGCCCGATGGCGGACCGCCGCGACCCGCGGCGATCAACCACAGCCGGAAGGCGATGTCCCTGCTGGGCGCCACGTTCCGGCCGGTCGAGGACACGATCCGGGACGTGGTGGAGACCTCGGTGGAGTTGGGCATCATCGAACCCCGGTTGAGGCCCGAACCCGAACCCCCACACACTCCCTGAATTGGATCGCTGGAACGTATCCGGCGGTTGGAAGGACGCGCTAATGCCAAGACCAGGCAAGCGCATGAATGAATGGCGCAGAAGACGCCAAGAACGCGGATAGGGGACCTTGCGTCAAACAGTCACTTGTCTGGCTGTTGGCAGGGAAGCCTGACCGCGCGTTCCGGCAGCGGTCAATGAGGACGTTCCTCGCCGGTCCACTGCTCGCCTTGGCGTGTGGCGGCGCACTCCGCGCCGACGACCCGAATCCGGGCCGCAACCGGGTCGCTGAAGCGAAGAACCTTCCCGTTTCGTGGGACGTCGCGTCTGGCGACAACGTGTTGTGGTCCGCCGAACTCGGAACGACGACCTACGGCGGCCCGACGATCGCCGACGATCTGGTCGTCGTGGGAACGAACAACGAGCGTCCACGGGATCCTGCGGTGACGGGCGATCGAGGCGTGGTGATGGCGTTCGACCGCCATTCCGGCGCCTTCCGCTGGCAGATCACGCACGAGAAGCTCGAGACGGGCGACGCGAACGACTGGCCGCTGCAGGGCGTCTGCTCGACGCCCTCCTTCGACGGTGAGCGGCTCTACTACGTCTCGAACCGGGGGGAACTCGTCGCGGCAAACCTCGCCGGCGAGGTCTCCTGGTCCTTCGACATGGTCGGGGAGTGGGGCGTCTTCCCGAAGCACATGGCGGCCTCGACGCCGCTGGCGGTGGGCGAGCTCGTCTTCGCGTCGACCAGCAACGGGGTCACGGACGACGGCCGGGTCCCGGCGCCGGAGGCGCCGAGTTTCGCGGCGTTCGAGCGTGCGACCGGCCGGCCGGTGTGGCGAGACAAGAGCCCCGGCGCCGGGCTGATCGACGGCCAGTGGGGGAGCCCGTCCCACGGTCGCGCCGGCGGCAGGCCGCAGGTCGTCTTCCCGGCCGGCGATGGCTGGCTCTACGCCTTCGAGCCGGTGACGGGACGCGCGCTCTGGCGTTTCGACGGCAACTCGGCGCTCGCCGCCGGGGAACTGGACCGAGTCGATTCGCGGCACGTCTTCGTGGCCACGCCGGTACTGCACGAGGACACCGTCTACATCGCCGCGGGCCGGGATCCGGAGGCGTCGCTCAGGGCCGGCGTCCTGTGGGCCGTCGACGCAACCGGCAGCGGCAACGTGACGTCGAGCGGGGTGCGCTGGCGGCTCGAAGACCCGGACTTCGGACGCGCGATTGCCACCGTGGCGGTGGCCGCCGGCATCGTCTACGCGGCGGATCTGAACGGCTTCCTGTTCGCGCTCGACGCGCAGAGCGGCGAGAAGCTCTGGGTCCACGATGCCCTGGCGCCGTTCTGGAGCTCGCCCCTGGTCGCGGACGGCAAGGTCTACGCTGCCGACACGGAGGGCGATGTCACGGTGCTGCGGGAGGGGCCGACGCTCGAGATCCTGGCGGCGAACGTGATGCCGCGAGGGGTGTACACTTCGCCGTCCACGGATGGCTCGGTCGTCTACTTGGCGACCAGCGAAACACTCTACGCGCTGGTCGCCCGAAGCTCGGGCGGCGGCACGGACGGTTGACAGCCCAGGGACCCCGACCCATGAAGACTCAATCCTCCCTGTACCTTCCCTTCCTCCTGGCCGCGGTTCTCGTCGCCGGCCCGGTTGCGTTCGCGAACGAACCGCCGGCGATGTTCGGCGGTACACCGGGCCGCAACATGGTGTCCGACGCCACCGACCTGCCGACCACGTGGGACGTCAAGAGCGGCGAGAACATCATCTGGCAGGCCAAGGTCGGTTCGCAGACCTACGCGGGCCCCGTCGTGCATGGCGGCCGGGTGTACGCCGGCACGAACAACGAGGGGCTTCGCCGGCCCGGCATCGAGGGCGACAAGGGCGTCGTGATCGCCCTGGACAAGGAGACGGGCCAGCTTCTCTGGCAGGCCACGCACGACAAGCTCGGCGCCGGCCGGGTCAACGATTGGCCGCTTCAGGGCGTCTGCTCGACCCCCTTCGTCGACGACGAGCGCGTCTATTACGTCTCGAACCGCGCGACCGTCGTCGCGGTGGACGTCGACGGCTTCCGGGACGGCACGAATGACGGCATGACGGACGAGCAGTACAAGGAGGAACTCGACGCCGACATCGTGTGGGAGTACGACATGATCGCGGAGCTCGACGTGTTCCCGCACAACCTGGCCGCGGGGTCGCCGCTTGTCGTCGGCGACCTCCTGTTCACGGTCACCGGGGCCGGGGTCGACGAGGGACACATCAATCTTCCCTCGCCCGCGTCGCCTGCCTTCATCGCGCTCGACAAGAACACGGGCGAGCTGGTCTGGGAGAGCATCGACAGCGCCGATGCGGTCCTGCACGGCTCCTGGTCGAACCCCGCGTACGGTGTCGTCGACGGCCAGCCGCAGATCGCCTTTCCGGGCGGCGACGGCTGGCTCTACACCTACGAACCGGCCACGGGCAACCTGCTGTGGAAGTTCGACCTGAATCCGAAGGACTCGATCTGGGAACTCGGCGGCGCCGGCACCCGCAACAACATCATTTCGACCCCGGTCTTCTACAACAACCGCTTCTACCTCGGGGTCGGTCAGGATCCCGAGCACGGCGAGGGTCCGGGTCACTTCTACGCCATGGATGCCAACGTCGAAGGTGACGCGACGGACAGTGCGGCCTTCTGGCACTTCGGGGGCGAGGAGTTCAACCGCACGATCTCGACCGCGGCGATCGCCGACGGCCTGCTCTACATTCCCGACCTGAGCGGTTTCCTCTACGTGCTGGACGTCGAGACCGGCGAGCACCTCTGGACCCACGACACGTTCGCCGCGGTCTGGGGTTCGGCGTTCGTGGCGGACGGCAAGGTCTACCTGGGCGACGAGGACGGGGACATCGTCGTGCTCGAGGCGGGTCGTGAAGAGAAGGTCATCGCGGAACAGAACATGGGCTCCGCGGTCTACACGACGCCGGTAGCCGAGGACGGCCGGATCTACGTCGCCACCCGTTCCGACGTGTTCGCGATCGGGTCGAAGTAGGGGCATCGCGCACTCCGGAGCGGACGGTCACGCGACCCCGATCGACCAGCCGCTCCAGACCCGTGGCAATCAGACGAGGCCAGCGACCGCTCGAAGCGGCGGGTTCCTGGAGCATCGACACCACGCCGGGGCGTGTGCTCTACGGCGCCGGGGTGATCGATCTGGTGGGCGAGGTCGTGCGGGAGCTCGGCGGCCGCAGGGTCCTCGTGGTGACCGATCCGGGTGTGGCCGCGGCGGGCCATGTGCACCGGGCGTCCGTTTCGCTGCGCGCGGCAGGTCTCGACATCAGGGTTTTCCACGGCGTGGGAGAGAACCCGGGGGAGCGCCACGTGGCGGCGGCTGCGGCCGCGGCACGCGGCCACGACGCGGACTTCCTGATCGGTCTCGGCGGCGGTTCGGCGATGGACTGTGCCAAGGGCGGGAACTTCATCTTGACCAACGGCGGTCGCATGGAGGACTACTGGGGCTTCGGGAAGGCATCCAGGCCAATGCTCCCGTCGGTCGGCGTGCCCTGCACCGCGGGCACCGGCAGTGAGGCGCAGTCCTTTGCCGTGATTTCTCGCGAGGACGACCACCGCAAGATGGCCTGCGGCGATCCGAAGGCGCGGTTCACCGCCACGCTGCTCGACCCGGAGCTGGTGCGCACGGCCCCCCCCGAGGTCATGGCCGCCACCGGTCTCGACGCGCTCTCGCACGCTTTGGAGAGCTTCGTTGCGACCGCGGCCAATCCGTACTCGCGGATGTTCGCGTCGGAGAGCTTCGCACGCCTGCTGCGGGGGTTCGATGTCGTGGCGGAGGCGCAGGGGGAGAACGGTCCGAGCCCGGCGAGCAAGCGTCTTGCCGCCGCCCGCAACGAACCGGGAAACGAGGCGCGGCGGGAGGAGCTTCGGCGCCCGGCGAGCGAACGTCCTGCTGCTGCGGACGACGAACCGGGGACCGGGGACCAGCGGGTGAACGGTCGCGGGCCGGGGAGCGGAAGTGCGCGGGGTCCTGTTCTGCGGCGCGAGTTCGTAGGGCGCGCCGCGGAGGACGAAGTGACCGAGCTGTGGGGCGAGATGCTTCTCGGCGCCCACTTCGCCGGCGCGGCGATCGAGGCGTCCATGCTGGGCGCCGCCCATGGACTGGCGAACCCGCTGACGGCGCGCTACGACATCACCCACGGCGTCGCGGTGGCCGTCATGCTGGATCACGTCCTGCGTTTCAACGATGGCGACCCGGACGTCCGGTACGAAGGTCTGGCGCGGCTCGCTTTCGGCGACGCTGCGGCCAACGGTCTGGCAGGCGAGCGACTCGCCGAGCTGTGGGTGGGCCTCAGGCAACGGGCGCGCGTCGCCGGCAGACTGCGGGATCTCGGAGTGCGCGAGGCGGATCTCGACCTGCTCTCGGGGCAGGCGGCCGAGCAGTGGACGTCGCAGTTCAATCCGCGGCCAGCAGCCTCCTCCGATATGCTCGCGCTCTACCGGGCGGCGTTCTGAGGCCGGAAGGACGTTTCGACCTTCCTCGAGCCTCACGACAGGCCGCCGCCAGTGGAGCCGGTCATGCCGCGAACTCGAGATTCACGATATTCACGAAACAGGGTCGTCAGCGCGGGGCCTTCTGACCGCCGGACGCCCGGTCCGGCCGTTCTGGCTGCCGCGCTTGGCCTCGCTGTTCTGTCCGGCGCGACCGTGGCGGCGGGGAACGGCGAGGATCAGGAGTCGGCCACACCGGGGTCGTTGTTCCAGCCGTCCGCCAATGCCTGGCCGGTGTTCCGCGGCAACCTGCTGGGCACGGGCGTGGCCGCGACGACGCTGCCGGACGAGCCGAAGCTGCTCTGGACGTTCGACACGGGCAGCGAGATCGAGAGCACGGCCGCGATCGTCGGCGGGGTCGTCTTCTTCGGTGACTACGAGGGCCGGGTCTACGCCGTGACCCTTGAAGAAGGAAAGGAACTCTGGCGATTCGACGCGGGAACGCCGATCAAGGCGCCCCTCTCGGTCTTCGACGGCGTGGTCTACATCGGCGACGAGTACGGTCTCATCCACGCGCTGGACGCCGGGAGCGGCGAGGAGAAGTGGCAGTTCGAGACCCTGGGAGAGATCTACGCCGGCGTCTCGCTGCACGGCGACCGGCTGCTTGTCGGCTCCTACGACAACTCGCTCTACTGCCTTGATCGCAAGAGCGGCGAGAAGCTGTGGCAGGTGGAGACGGAAGGCTACGTGCACGGCACGCCGGCAGTCGCCGACGGGCTGACCACGGTGTCCGGTTGCGACGGCTTCATGTGGCTGATCGACATCGAAACCGGCGAGACGATTCACAAGATCAACCTGCGGGGGCAGGCGGCCTCGAGCCCGGCCGTGATCGGCGAGATGGCCTACGTCGCCACCTACGAGAACGAGGTGCTGGGAATCGACCTTCAGCGGCGTGAGGTGGCCTGGGCGTACGAGCACGAAGTGCGCAAGTTTCCCTTCTACGCGTCGGCCGCCGCGGACGACGAGATCGTCGTGATCGGGGGACGGGACAAGATCGTCCATGCCCTGGATCCCCGGACCGGCGAACGGAAATGGGAGTGGAACAGCGGCGCCCGGCTCGACTCCTCCCCGGTCATCGTCGGCGACCGCGTGTTCCTGGGCTCGAAGCGGGGGCCCGTCCTCGCCCTTGACAAGGCGACCGGGGAACCCGTGTGGGAGTTCGACACCGGTTCGGCAATCATGGCTTCGCCGGCCGTGGCGTCGGAACGGCTGGTGATCGGCAGCCTCGACGGCATCCTGTACTGCTTCGGCTAACGGTGGTGGCTCAATCAGGTACCGGACGAGGCGGGAAAGGAGGGACCAGGTCGTTGACCAAGAGCGATATGCCGACCTTGGCGGAGTTTGCGGACACCGGGACTCTCGATCCGTGGCAGTTGTCGGATCCGGAGCTCTCGTATCATGCCTCCCTTGTGGCAGTGGGCAGAAGTGCAAGTTCCATCGGTTTCCACTTTGCCCAGGCCTTGCCGACGGGTCGCATCATCAGTGGCGTATCGATCATGCTGCCGAGAACCTATGAGGCGGACTTCGTGCAGTCGCTGGATGCGATTCGAGAGAGGCTGGCCCGGGCGTCTGAACAGGGTCTTCTGGAGACGCTGGAGCCCCTGAACCTGGCACTGCTGGACGACCTCAACGCCGACAGCTACACATGCAAGTCGGCGGACTTCTGCAGGGCCACCACCAACGACCATGCCTCGGTGCTCGATTTCTTCTGGCTGCCGCATGTATCCGAAGCCATGATTCGGGCGCGACCGCAGGATAGGCTCAAGGTCGCCGGCGTTCTGAGGGTGGTCCTTGATGCATCCGCCTTCAGAGGATTGATCGAGGACCTGCGGGGTCTGGACGAGGACGAGTGATGTACGACGGACCATTGCGCGAACCTGGTTTCATGGAGCATGAAGCGGTTGCAGGTGGGCTGCGAAAGGGAACCCGGAGTCGCCCACTCCGTTCGCTGGCAGTAGCCAGCACGGTGGCGATGGCACTGGGAGCTGTCGATGCCAGGATGAGTGTTTCCGCCGGGGAAGTGCGCGTCACGGGACAGACCGTCGGTTCGGTCAGCCCGGCAGTTGGTCAGTGGTTACGGCATGTCGAGGAAATCAGTCGGGTGGCGAACGACGCGGTGGTTACGGGCCTCAGGGTGCTGGGACGGGAAACCGTGGTTGCTCTTGGGATCCCTCCCCAGGGCGCGTTGACCGAAGAGGGCTCGTACCAGTTGGTCTGGGATCATGGTCGGCATCACCTGCTTGCAGAGGTGTTTCCTGGCGGCCACTACGACTGGTTCTACCGAGATCGGGAAACCGGTCGTCTGGCGGGTGCAGAAGGGTTGCCGTTTGACGAAACGACAAAGCTGCGCCGGCGCCTGGAGCGCAACCTGCGCTCCAGGGAGGCCTAGCCGGGCTTGGCCGATGCCGAAGAGTTGGCGGAGGGTCATGTACTCCGCCTGGGCGGTGCCTCGGGGAGGTTCTCGGTTGGGGAGCCAAGGGCAATACCTGCCGACTTTCGCCTGAGTTCCGCGGACAGGAACGTGGCTGAAGATGGGGAAGCTTCGCTTACGGTTTGGGATCGGGAGCGAACGACGCCGGCCCAGGCCAGGAACCTGGTCAGCCGCGGTCCGCTACGTGCGGTCTATTCCCTCGAAGTTGGCGAAGTGCGACAACTGAGCTATCCAAATGGCCCGGGGCTACGGATTCTGAGAGACCTGGAGGCGGTCGCCGACGTCCTCGATACGCCTGGAGCCCACGGCCACTGCGGTATCGTCGGACTGCTTCGGCCCAGGGGCGTTCCCAAGATGCAAGCACGGGCGTTGGAGAGTCAGTTGGCGGACCCGGCGGTCCTGGTATCTGCCAGGGGCTGAGGATCGATGGAAACGATGGTTGATCAGGCACCGGGACCGAGGTCCGAGCCGGCGACTGGCCAGCTTGATCTTGAAGCGACCGACATCGGGTCGGTCTTCGTGTCGAACTATCCGCCGTACTCGGCCTGGAGCGAGGCCTCGGTGGGGGAGGCGGCCGCGGTGCTCGACCGGGCGCCGGTTCCCGATACCTCGCTCGGCCTCTACATCCATATCCCGTTCTGCCGCAAGCGCTGCAAGTTCTGCTACTTCCGGGTCTACATCGACAAGAACCACGAGCAGATCGGGCGCTACCTGGACGCCCTCGGCGCGGAGCTCGAGCGCTACGCCGAGCGGGCGGCGGTGCGGGGCCGGCGCCTGGACTTCGTCTACTTCGGCGGTGGCACGCCCTCCTACATCGCGGCCAAGCAGCTGCTTCCGCTGGCCGAGCGGCTTCAGGGCGTGATGCCGTGGGACGGCGCTGAAGAGGTCGCGTTCGAGTGTGAGCCGGGGACGCTGACGCAGTCCAAGCTCGAGGCGATCCGCAGCATCGGCGTGACCCGCCTCAGCCTCGGCGTGGAGAACTTCGACGACAGGATCCTGGAGGAGAACGGCCGCGCCCACGTGTCGAAGGAGATCTACCGGGTGCGCGACTGGATCCGGGCCCAGGGGTTCCGGCAACTGAACGTGGACCTGATCGCCGGCATGGTCGGCGAGACCTGGGAGAGCTGGAAGCGAACCGTGGACCTGACGATCGAGTACGACCCGGACTCGATCACCATCTACCAGATGGAACTCCCCTTCAACACGGTGTATTCGAAGGCCAAACTGCGCGGCGATGCCGACGCGCCGGCCTTTGCCGACTGGCGCACGAAGCGGGAATGGCACGCCTACGCATTCGAGCAGTTCGAGCGCGCCGGCTTCGAGCGCTGGAGCGCCTACACGATGATGCGGCGCGACCGGGGCTGCAAGTTCGTCTACGCCCGGGAAGTGTGGAGCGGCGCAGACATGATCCCGATCGGAGTCTCGTCGTTCGGCCACATGGGCGGCGTCCATCTGCAGAACCACGACCGCTGGGACGACTACCTGGCGGCGATCGAGGACGGCGGCCTGGCCACCCGCAGGGCATTCGCCACGACCGCCCGGGAGCGCCTGACCCGCGAGCTCATCCTGCAGTTGAAGCGGGGCTGGCTCGAACGCGACGCGTTCGAGCGCAAGTTCGGCGTGGATGTCGTGGCGAACTACGCGGACGCCTTCGGCAGCCTGACCGAGCAGGGCCTGGCAACGATCGGGCCGGAGCGGATCGAACTCAGCGAAGGCGGATTTCTGCGCGTCGACCAGCTCCTGCCGCGGTTCTACGACGAGCGCTACCGCGGCGCGCGCTACACCTGAGAGCGCACGCTGCACCTGAGCCTGGAAAACCGACCCGTCACGGGAGGTCGGCCGGCAGACAGGCCTGCGCGGAACCCTGCGGCGCCGTCACTCGGCGCAGGGAAACGCCTGACCGTCCGAGTGCGTCCACGGTCCCTCGTTTGCGGCGCCGCGATAGGTCTTCGAGGCGCCGTCGGTGCGGCGGACGATCGTCACGCTGTACTCGAGGGTCGTCAGCGTCGCCACGTACGCCCAATGATGACCGTTGGCACCGCAACCGTTGAGCACCTTGACGAACACTTCCGGGTTGTCCGCACTGAAGAACCAGTAGGCGGCGCTCCGGTCGCCGAGAGCCCTCGACGCGGCAGCGTGAATCGCTGCGGGAGTTTCCGCCGCTTCTGCATTCGTCCCGAAGGCAACGTAGACGTCGTAGCCGTCGATCGCCACGCCCCGAGACGGAGTGGCCTTGGCTTGCCGGAGGCCTGAGCTGTTCCCCTGTGCGTCGGTTGCGGCCACGGAGACCGTGTACTCGGTCCCGTTCGTCAACCCTTCGATCGTGTAGCGGGTCACGCTCGTCTCGAGTTGGGCGCTGCTCCGGCCGGAGAATGGCGACCAGTAAACCACGTAGCCTGCCGGCGGCGACCCCGTTGTGGGCGACCTCCAGTCGGCCGTGATCCTGGTGTCCGCGGGCGTCAGCCGGAGGTTGGTGACGGTCCCCGGAAGAGCGCCTTGGGCAAGAAGAGCCGCCGAGGCGAGGCCGACAACCGCGACCGCCGCAAGGGTCGCTGCGCGAAGCGTACGGTTCGGCCAGCCGGGACCGGCACTCCACCGAGGCCGATTGTTTCTGTTGCACATCATGTCGGTTGTGCTCCCATGGGAAAGAAGGGTTCGTCCCTTCATTGTACAGGATGGAGGAATGCGCCCGGACGGCGGGGCCGCCGAGGACCGGCGCGGGCTGCGCCTGCTAGAAGTCGATTCCGAGCTGAAGTCCGATCTCGGTCGGCGGCGCCCAGACCGCGAGCGAGCCGGTGTAGTTCACGAAGAACTGGCTGAGCCGGTACTCCTCGTCGCCGAGGTTCCGCCCGTAGGCGGCGAGGAACACCCGGCCCTCCGCGGACGTCCAGCGCAGTTGAGCGTGCAGCAGGCTGTAGGACGGCTGAACGAAGCGCTCGAAGGAGTCGAAGGCGATGTCGTCGGTGTACTGGACCTCGCCGCGCGCGATGAGTGAGCCGCTGCTGCCGAGGTCGAAGGTGTACTGCAGCGACGCGGTCGCGGAGAGATCGGGCGCCCGCGGCAGTCCGTTGCCGGACAGGTCGGTGGGCGGAATCGGCAGCGCGCCGCCGCCGCCCTGAAGCACGTCGGCCGGATCGATCAGCCCCGCAGCAAGCAGGTCCTCCACGAACTGCGCCTGGAGCACGGGATCGAGGGTGGTGAACTCGGTGAACTCGTCGTCGAGCAACTCGAAGGACAGGTCGAAGGAGAACTGCCGGTTCGGCTTCACGGCAACTTCGAAGTCGAGGCCCCGTATGCGGGCCTTGGCCGCGTTCTCGACCACGGAGCGGTCGGGGTACAGCACCGCGACCTGCAGGTCGTCGTAGTCGTAGTCGAAGGCAGACGCGTTGATCCGCACCTTGCGGTCGGCGAGCGTGGACCTGATGCCGATCTCGACACTCGTCACCGTCTCCTCGTCGAAGGCCGGCTGCAGCGAGAGCGAGTTGTAGCCGCCGCTCTTGTAGCCGGCGGTCACCGCGCCGTAGAGCATCAGGTTGTCAGCCGGGCGAACCTCGAGGCCAAGCCTGGGCGTCAGCGCACTCCAGTTGTCGCTCTGCTGCTGGAATTCCGGCATGAAGGTCCGGAAGCTCAGCGTCTGCTGATCGTGGTCCTTCTCGTCCGTCGTGTAGCGCGCCCCCGTGGTCAGCGTGACCCGGTCGCCGAGGCGCCAGTCGACCTGACCGTAGGCGGCGTAGAGCGAAGCGTCGATGCTGGTCTCGAACGGCAGCGTCGTCGTGGTTCCCGGCACGGGCAGGCCAAGGAGCGGCGCGATCGCGTTGAAGTAGTCCGGCCCGCACAGGGCCGGCGGCGCCAGGACACCCAGCGAACAGTAGGTGGCGGGATCGAACAGGAACGTCCCGGGACTGTTCGCGAATACCCAGACACCCAGCAGTGCGAGGTCGCTGTCGTTGTCGACCTGCATCCCGCTCTCTTCGCTGAAGGCGTAGATTCCGGTCACCCAGTTGGCGCGCTCGCTGGCGCCGTGCAGCTGGAACTCCTGCGACCACCATTGCGAGTTGAAGGCGCCGGAGTTGGTGACGAAGGCGTTGGGCGAGCCGTCGATGTCCGTGTCGCGACTCGAATCGAAGTCGCGCCAGCTGCTGATCGAGGTCAAGCTCGTGCCGGCCCCCATCGCCTTGTTCACCGTCAACGAGAAGCCGGACTCCTCGTAGAGGGACAGCGGCACGGTGTCGGTCGAGATGCGATGGACGTCGGCCGGTTCGGAGTGGCCGTAGAACCTGTTCAGCGTGCCGACCGTGCTGTAGGGGGAGACGGCGAACGGCTTGTAGGGGAAGTTCGCATGGGCGTCGTCGTCCGTGCTGTCGGCGCGGACGGTGAAACTCAGCGAGTCGCTGGGCAGAAAGGTGAGCGAGCCCCGGAGGGTGACGCCGTCGAAGTTGTCGGCGCCCGCGCCCAGGAAGTCGTTGTACGTGGGGTCCTCGACCTGGGCCGAGGCGCCGGTGAAGCGGCCCCAGACCTTGTTCGACACGGGGCCCGTGAGTGACAGGCCAACGCGGCGCCCATCGGCCGCCTCGCTCGAGTCGTACTTGGAGAGCGACGTGAAGACTCGGCCATGAAACTGCCCCTCCGGCGCCCTCGTGACGACGTTCACGGCGCCGGCGGTCGAGTTGCGTCCCCACAGCGTGCCCTGGGGGCCGCGCAGGATCTCGATGCGCTCCAGGTCGAGGAACGGGTTCACCGCCGCCTGCGGGCGCGGCATGTAGACGCCGTCCACGTAGTAGCCGACGGTCGGCTCGGTGCCGATGCCGAGGGTGCTCGAACCGATGCCGCGGATGTAGATGGCGACTTCGCCCGTCGTCGGGCTCTGGCCCGAGACCACGACACCGGGCGAGGCCTCGGCGAGGGCCTGGACGTCGCCGATCGCCTGTTGCTCGAGCTCTTCGCCCGAGCGGGTGATGATCGAGATCGGCACATCCTGGATGGCCTCCTCGACCCGCTGCGCCGTGACGGTGATCTCGTCCGTGACGGCGGCATCCGGATCGTCGGGATCCTGCGCTGCCGCGGCGCCGGCAAGCAGCGCCGCCAGGAGAACGAGGGCCGGTGGAAGAACGGGGTCTGTGTGCATCGGCTGGGAGTGACCTTTCGAGATTGCGGGGACGGCTTTCGGGACTGCTGGAGGGGCGCCCGGGCAGCTCCGAACTCCCCGCGCGGTGAAGGCGGCAGCCGCCTGGCCAGCGTCCCGACAACGAGGGTTGAAGCGGCTCCGCGTGTGAAGGGCGGCAGGCTACAACATCCGCATCCACGGGCCGAAGCGGCGCCTTGTCCATCACCGCGGTCAACCTCACGCGCACGGGTGACGTCTCCGACTCCGAAACGGCCTCTCCTGCCATAGACTCCCGCCGGTGTTCGCGGCTTCTTCCTACGACCTGATCGTGATCGGCGCCGGCCCCGGCGGCTCATCGGCCGCGGCGATCGCCGCCCGTGGCGGCCTGCGCACCCTGCTGCTCGAGCGCGAACCCGTGCCGACCTTCAAGATCGGCGAGTCCCTGATGCCGGACACCCACGGTGTGTTCGAGAAGATGGGCGCCCTTGAGCGCATGCGGCGCAGCCACTTCGTCGAGAAGCACTCGGTGCAGTTCTTCACCAGAACGGGCAGGGCCTCCATGCCGTTCTACTTCGAGAGCGAGAGGCCGGGGGACGACAGCGCCCGCACCTGGCAGGTGCGCCGCTCGGAGTTCGATCAACTGCTGATGAACACGGCTGCCGAGCAGGGCGCCGAGGTGCACCGGGGGGTCAACGTCCGCGACGTGCTGTTCGAGGACGGCCGGGCGCGCGGCGTGCGTGCCACGGCGACCTCCGACGGCGGTCCGGTGGAACTCGCCAGCCGGGTCGTCATCGACGCCACCGGCCAGAGCGCGCTGTTGTCACGCCGCCTCGACCTGCGCCGGTTGGACTACGGCCTGCGACACGCCTCGATCTACACCCACTTCCGCGGCGCGCTCCGGGACGAAGGCAGGGACGAGGGCGCGACCCTGATTCTGCACACGAAGTCCGGGGAATGCTGGTTCTGGTACATCCCGCTGGCCGGGGACGTGGTGAGCGTCGGCGTCGTCGGAGCGATGGACGACCTGGTCAGGAACCGCGAGGGCAGGCCGCACGAGATCTTCTTCGAGGAGGTCGGGAACTGCGCCGAGATCGAACGGCGGATTCGTCCCGCCCACCAGTGCCGGCCGGTGTCGGTGATGAAGGACTTCTCCTACCGGATCGAAGAGATGGCGGGTAACGGCTGGATCGCGATTGGCGACGCCTTCTCCTTCATCGACCCCGTGTACTCCTCCGGCGTGTTCCTGGCTCTCAAGTCCGGCGAGATGGCGGCGGAAGCGTCGATCGATGCGATCGCCGCCGGTGACGTCTCGGGTGAACGGCTGGGAGCGTTCCAGCCACTTCTGATGCGCGGCGTCGAGGCGGTGCGTCAGTTGGTCAACGTCTTCTACGACCCCAATTTCAGCGTCGGCGCCTTCCTGCGGCTGCACCCCCGGCACCAGAGCAGGGTGACCCGCATTCTGATCGGCGACGTGTTCGAACCGGACTTCACCTCGATGTTCGAGGACATGGCGGCGTTTGCCGCGGCCGGGGGCGGCAAGACCGTTCCGCCGGCGGTGGACCAAATGGCCTCAGGCCGCACCCGCGTCCTGACCGGCGTCTGAACGGGGAACGGGGCGGAATCCATGACGGCGACGGCGATTCGGCGGCTGGCGTACGCGGCCCTTCCCGTTCTCTACCTGCTCCGCAACGACTTCTGGTTCCGGTTCGACGGCAGCCGGTTCCTCGGGCTGCCGATCGGGTTGACCTACCACATCCTCTTCTCGGCCGCGGTCGTTCTCGCCATGTGGTGGCTGGTTCGCAGCGCATGGCCGGCCGCTGAACTGGATCGCCTGGCGGCCGGCGCCGCAGCGGGGCGGCCCCTGTCCCCTGGCGGCAGGGACGCCGCGCCGCCCGAAGGTCCCGCGTGACCCTGACCATCATTTTCGGCTATCTGCTCGCGGTGCTCCTGATCGGTGCGTGGAGCAGCCGGCGACTCGCCGCGACGGGGGAGGACTTCTTCGTCGCCGGACGGACGATCGGCCCGTTCGTGCTCCTGATGACCCTGTTCGGCACCCACATGACGTCCTTCGCGCTGCTCGGCGCCTCGGCGGAGTCGTACCGGATCGGGATCGGCGTGTTCTCCCTGATGGCGTCGTCCTCGGCGTTGATGGTCCCTGTCGTGTTCTTCTTCGTCGGCGCCCGGGTGTGGGCGGTCGGCAGCCGCCTGGGCCTCCTGACCCAGGTTCAGTTCGTGCGCGCGCGCTGGGGCTCTGACGCGGTCGGTCTGCTGCTGTTCGTCGTCCTGGTCCTGCTGCTCCTGCCCTATCTGCTGATCGGCGTGATGGGCGGCGGCATCACGCTCCAGCAGCTCACCGACGGCGCGGCGCCTCCCTGGCTGGGCAGTCTGCTGATTTGCGGCGTCGTGATCGGCTACGTGACGAGCGGCGGCCTGCGTGGAACGGCCTGGGTCAACACGTTCCAGACCGGGATGTTCATGCTGCTCGGCGCCGTGACCGCGATCCTCATCGTGACGAAGCTGGGAGGCGTGGGGAAGGCGCTCGACCAGGTCGCCGCCGCCCGGCCCGAGCTGCTGATCCGCGGCGACGCGATCCACCCGCTGCGTCTGCTCAGCTACACCCTGATCCCGTTGTCGGTCGGAACCTTCCCGCACATCTTCTCGCACTGGCTTTCCGCGCGGCGGGCGGCCACGTTCAAGGCCCCGATCGTGCTCTACCCGGTGTGCATCGCCGTGGTCTGGATCCCGAGCGTGTTGCTGGGAGTATTCGGGAACATCGACTTTCCCGGCCTCGCGGGGCCAGCCTCCAACTCGGTCCTGATCCGGATGATCACCCTGTACGCTCCTGATCTCCTCGCCGGGCTGCTCGGCGCGGGAGTCTTCGCCGCGATCATGTCGTCGCTCGACTCGCAGTCGCTGTCGCTGGGGACGATGTTCACCCAGGACGTGGTGCGCCACTACCGTTTGGGGGGCGAGCTCAGCGAATCCCGTCAGGTCCTGCTGGGACGCCTGTTCGTGGTCGGCGTCGTCGCGGCCGTCTTTCTCCTGTCGCTGGTCGCTGAACGGAGCATCTTCGCGCTGTCGGTGTGGTCCTTCACGGGCTTCGCCTCGCTGTTGCCGGTCATCGTTGCGGCGCTCTACTGGCGTCGCAGCACGGCCGCCGGGGCGGCCGCCGCGATCGTCACCGTGATCGGGCTCTGGATCTGGTTCTTCGTTCGCGGGTTCGGTCAGCCGGACTACAGCGTGGGCGGCACCGGCCTGATGCCGGTGGCGGTCATCTTCGCCGGCTCGGTCGTGGCGCTGGTTATCGGTTCCCTGCTCGGCAAACCGCCCGGCGCCGAGCGGGTGGCGCGCTTTATCCCATGACCGGCGCCGACCAGCCCCTGCGGATCGCCTACCTGGCGGCGGGCGCCGGCGGCATGCTCTGCGGCAGCTGCATCCACGACAACGCCCTGGTGCGCGCGTTCCAGCAACGGGGCCATCATGCGGCCCTGTTGCCGATCTACACGCCGCTGCGGACCGACGAGAAGAACGTCAGCCACGACAGGGTCTTCTATGGCGCGGTGAACATCTACCTGGAGCAGAAGCTGCCGCTCTGGAGCCGGGCGCCGGCGGGGGTGCGCCGGCTGCTGGACAATCCGCGTCTTCTGGCGCGACTGACGCGTTCCGCGGCGGCGACCGACGCCCGGCAGTTGGGGGAGCTGGCCCTCTCCATGGTGCGCGGGGAGGCGGGACGCCAGCTCGCGGAGCTCCAGGGTCTCGCCCGGTGGCTCGCGGACGAGTTCCAGCCCGATGTCGTTCATCTGACGAACTCGATGCTCCTGGGCATGGCCCACCACCTGCGCGAAGTGCTGCCCGGGGCGCTCATCGTCTGCGGCCTCCAGGGCGAGGACATCTTCCTCGAGGACCTGGAGGACCCTCACCGGTCGGAGGTCCTCGCCGAGATGCGCAGGCGGGTTCGCGAGGTCGACGTCCTCGTCGCCCCGAACGAGTACTACGCGGCGACGATGGCCGAGCTGCTCGACCTGCCGACATCCCGCATCGATATCGCCCGTCTCGGGATCGACCTCGAGGGCCATGGATACCGCGCGGCGGAACCGGAGGAGTCGCCGCTGATCATGGGCTACCTTGCGCGCATGTGCCCCGAGAAGGGCTTCCACCTCGCGGCGGAGACGTTCAAGGAAGTGACGGATCGTCTGGGGCCCGGTCGCGTCCGTTTCCGTGCCGCGGGCTACCTGGGCGGCCGCGATCGGACCTACTTCGACCTCCAGCGCCGGCGTATCGCGAACTGGGGCCTGGAACCGCACTTCGACTGGCTCGGCGAGGTGGACCGGCGGCAGAAGATCGATTTCCTCCACAGTCTGCATGTGCTCGTTCTGCCGACGGTCTACCGGGAGGCGAAGGGACTTCCCGCGCTCGAGGCGATGGCGAACGGCGTACCGGCCGTTCTGCCGGACCACGGCGCCTTCCCCGAGATGCTCGAGGCGACCGGCGGCGGCCTGCTGGTGGCTGCCGGGGACGTGTCCGCATTGGCGAGCGCGGTCGAGGAGTTGGGCGCCGATGCGGATCGAAGGGCACAGCTCGGACGTGCCGGCGCCGAGGGCGTGCGGCGCCACTACACGGCTCGACAGATGGCGGCAGCCATGCTCGCCTCGTACCGTCGGGGTCTGAGGCGGGAACGGCCGAACTGTCCGCCGGTGGAGAAGAGGGCGCCAACTCCATGACGAGCCCCGACCGATTGGCGCCCCACCGGGATCGTGGCTCATCCGAGGCGGGGAAGCGCTCGCCTGACGCGCTCCACTTCGATTCGGTCACGAAGTCCTACGACACCCAGGCCGGCGTCGTCGAGGTCCTGCGGGGAGTTTCCCTGGCGCTGGTCGCGGGAGAGGCCCTGGCGATCACCGGACCCTCGGGCAGTGGCAAGAGCACGCTCCTGCACCTCGCCGCGACGCTGGAAACGCCCACGTCCGGCAGCATCCGGATCGGGGGAGAGGTTGCCCACGAGCTGGCGGAACGGGAACTGGCGGCGTTCCGCAGCCGGCGAATCGGCCTGGTGTTCCAGGATCACTACCTGCTGCCGCAGTACACCATGCTGCAGAACGTGCTTCTTCCCGCCGTGGCCGCCGGCGGCCGCGGGGAGGGCGGCGAGGGTGTGGAGGAGCGGGCCCGGCGCCTGCTCCGGGCCGTCGGCCTCGGCGCGCGGGTCGACCACCGGCCGGCGCAGTTGTCCGGCGGGGAAAGGCAGCGAGCGGCCATCGTGCGCGCGCTGATCAATCGGCCGAGCCTGTTGCTGTGCGACGAGCCGACCGGGAATCTGGACGCCGAAACGGCCGCGTCCGTGGCGGACCTGCTGCTCGACCTCCACGCCGAGGGCGACAGCGCCCTGATCGTGGTCACCCACAGCCTGGAGCTGGCGGACCGGCTGCCGCGGCGGGTCGAGTTGCGGGCCGGACTGCTCACCGAGGCGCCGCCGCGGCCGGCGGCCGGAGGCTGACGTGTCGGGCATGCGCACGAGGACGTGGAGTCCGGCCCGTACGAGGGCGCTCCCGGCTGCGGCGTCCTCATCTCCACCTGATCAGGCGCCGGCAACGAAACGGCAGGCGGACGGAGGCTGACGTCGTGGGTTCGGCCAGGCCCGGCGGAGCCCTGCCCGGTCTGCGGCACTACTGGCGTTCGAACGTCGCCGTGGTGTTGACCGCCGCCGTCGCGGCGTCCGTGCTCACCGGCGCCCTGATGGTTGGCGACTCGGTGCGAGGGAGCCTGCGGGACCTGACCCTGGACCGGCTCGGCGGTATCGACCATGCACTGCTCGGCGCCGGTTTCTTTCGGGAGGGCTTGCGGGACGAGCTGGGCGAGGATCCCGAGTTCGCGTCCCGCTACGGGTTGGTATCGGCGGGAATCCTGATGCAGGGGAGCATCGTGGCGCCCGAGAGCGGTCGGCGCGCCGCACGCGTCAACGTGCAGGGGATCGACGACAACTTTGCCGCCTTCTTCCCGGGAAGCGGGGACACTCTCGACCTGTCCCGGCGAGACGGTCAACTGTTCGCATCGCTGGCGATCAACCGGTCGCTCGCGGCGGCTCTCGCGGTCGAGCCCGGCGACTCCGTCGTGCTCTACCTGGAGCGCCCCACCGAAGCGCCTCGAGCCAGCCTGATGGGAGAGAAGGACCCCGAAGACCAGTTGGAGAGCGTACGGCTGAGCGTCGTCACGGTGATGGCGGACGTTGGCGCAGGCCGCTTTCAGCTCGCTCCGCACCAGAGCCAGCCCCTGGTTGCCTATCTGGGCCTGAGCGACCTGCAGCGGGAACTCGATCGCCGGCGCCTCGCCAACGCGCTGCTCGTGGGGGAGCGGGAGAGCGGCGGCGCCGGCGCGGCTGCCGATCCGGAGGCCGGGGCGGCCGAGGTCGAGCGCCACGTCCGTTCCCACGCCGAAGTGGCCGACTTCGGACTCACGCTCGAGGCGACAGACGATCATCTGCTCGTCACCACACCGCGGATCATTCTCGGCGCCGAGTTGGCCGACGAGGTCAAGGCCGCGGCCTCGGAACGGGGCGCCGAAGCGATCGAAGTCTCGACCTACCTGGCCAATCGGGCGGCGGCCGACAGCGGCGCGGCGGCGCCGTACTCGACGATCGCGGCGCTCGACACCGGGCGCGCAGGCGAACTGGGAGTCCTGCAACTGACGGACGGTCGACCGGCTCCGGGGCTCGGGCCGGGCGAGGTGCTGGTCAACTCGTTTCTGGCCGAGGATCTCGCAATCGGAGCGGGCGACCGGCTGGCGATCGACTATTTCCAGCTGGGCGACCGGGAGCAGCTGGTCGAGCGGACGGTTGAGACCACGGTGGCCGCAGTCGTCGAGATGACCGGCTGGGGCGTCGACCGAACGCTGACGCCGGACTTCCCGGGCGTCGCCGACGCCGACAACATGAGTGACTGGGATCCGACCTTCCCGGTCGACCTGAGTCGAATCCGTCCGCTGGACGAGGCCTACTGGGACGAGCATCGCGCCGCCCCCAAGCTGTTCGTCGGCCTGGACTACGGCGCCGCGCTCTGGTCGAGCCGGTTTGGCCATCTGACCTCCCTGCGCCTTCTGCCGCCGGAAGGGATCACGCCGTCGGAGCTCCGGGAGACGCTCGAAGAAGGGTTGCCGGACCGGGTCGCGCTCCATGCGGCGGGCCTCGCGGTGGAGCCGGTCAAGGCCAGGGGATTGCGCGGCGCCTCGGGGGCTACGGACTTCGGCGGTCTCTTCGTGGGCTTCAGCCTCTTTCTCATCGTGTCGGCGGCGTTGCTGGTGGGGCTCTTCTTCCGCCTGGGAACGGAGGGCCGCGCAAACGAGATGGGACTTCTGCTGGCGCTTGGCTACGGTGTCGCGCGGGTCCGCCGCCGCTTCCTGGCGGAGGGCGCCCTGCTGGGCGGCGGCGGCGTGCTTCTCGGCCTGGGCGGCGCCGTGCTCTATGCCGGCGCGATGATGGCCGCGCTGCGGACCCTGTGGCGATCCGCGGTCGGCTCGAGTCACCTCTACCTGCACGTCGAGCCCCTGACCCTGGCGTTGGGCGGCGCGGCGTCCGTTCTGGTCGTCCTGTTCGCGATCCGGGGCGCCGTCGGTCGCCTCGCCGCCGTGTCGCCGATCCGGCTTCTGCGGGGAGAGACGTCGGACCCGCCGCCTGCGGCCCGGGTACAGGGACGACGGGCCCGATGGACCGCGGTCGCCGCCGGCGGGATCGCCGCGGTGCTTCTCGGCGCCTCGGCGGCGGCGCCGGCGTCCATCGCTGCCTACCTGTTCTTCGGCGGCGGCGCCTGCCTTTTGATCGCCGGCCTGGCGGGCTTCACGCTCTGGCTCCGGAAGCGTCCGGCGGCGCCGCTCGAGAGCTGGTCCTTGCGGGCCGGTTCAAGGATGGCCGCGGCCAATGCGTCTCTCAATCCGGGCCGGAGCCTGCTCTGTGCGGCCCTGGTAGCCAGCGCATCGTTCGTGATCGTCGCCGTCGGCGCCTACGGTTTGCGCTTCGGCGAGGAAACACGCGCCCTGGACTCGGGCGCCGGCGGCTTCGACCTGGTGGCGGAGGCCGACGTTTCGATTCTGGCCGATCTCACCACGGTGGATGGTCGGTACGATCTGGGTTTCGGGGAAGAGGCGTCGTCGCTCATCGGACAGAGTCAGGTTCTCGCCTTTCGGACCGTGCCCGGCGACGACATCAGTTGCCTGAACCTGTTCCAGCCGGAACGACCGCGGCTGCTGGGAGCGCCGCCGGAGTTGATCGAGCGGGGCGGTTTTCGGTTCCAGGCGCTCGCGGAGCACGCGGGCGAAGAGCCGTGGAAGCTGCTGGAGGAGGATCTCGGGCCGGGTGTCATCCCGGCGATCGGCGACTTCAACTCGGTCATGTGGATTCTGCACTCGGGCCTGGGGCAGGGCATCACGATCGAGACGGAACGCGGCGACACCCTGGAGCTCAGGCTGGTCGGGCTGCTTCGCAAGAGCGTGTTCCAGAGCGAGCTCCTGATTTCGGAAGCCAACCTGGCGAGGCACTTCCCGAGCCGCACGGGAGCCTCGTACTTCCTGCTGCGGACACCGCCGGGCGAGCAGGATCGCACCATGCAGGAGCTGGAACGGACACTGGGCGGATTCGGCCTGGACGCGGTCCCCACGGCCCGGCGGCTGCAGGCCTTCCAGGCGGTCGAGAACACCTATCTCGGCACCTTCCAGACCCTCGGCGGACTCGGCCTGCTGCTGGGTACGCTGGGACTGGCGGTCGTCCTGCTGCGCAACCTGCTGGAACGCCGGGGAGAACTTGCCACGATGCAGGCGATCGGATTCTGGCGACGAGCGCTCGCCTGGCTGGTGGTGGCGGAGAACGGCATCGTCCTGACCGCCGGGGTCGTCGTCGGCGCCGCATCGGCGCTCGTGGCGGTGAGTCCGCACCTGCTCGGCGGCCACGCGCTGGTGCCCTGGCTCTCCCTCGGTCTCACTCTGCTGCTGGTCATGGCCGCCGGGACACTCGCCAGCCTGGCCGCCGTGCGGCGGGTCACGCGGGAAGAACTGCTGCCGGCACTCCGCGGTTCGTAGTGCTCGCAGCGGCGCCGTGGCTCACCCCTCCTGGCCGCCCGGAGAGCTCACGGATCGCGCCCCGGGAAGCGACAACGCGGCGAACCTCCTCAGGGCTTGAGGTGGGTCTCGAAGAGCTTGAGCACGCGGCGGTACTCGTCGAGCCAGCTCGACGGTTCGACGAAGCCGTGGGCTTCGGCCGGGTAGATCGCGAGTTCCCAGTCCTCCTTGCCGAGTTCGATCAGGCGCTGGACGAGACGGACGGAGTCCTGGAAGAGCACGTTGTCGTCCAGCATGCCGGTGCAGATCAGGAGTGGCTTCCGCAGGCCCTCGGCGAACTCGATCGGCGAACTGCGCTCGTAGGCCTCGGGGTCGAGTTCCGGCGTGTTCAGGATGTTCGAGGTGTAGCCGTGGTTGTAGTGGGCCCAGTCGGTGACCGGGCGCAGCGCCGCGCCGGCGGCGAACAGTTCGGGCCGGCGGAACATGGCCATGAAGGTGACGAACCCGCCGTAGGAGCCTCCGTAGACGCCGATCCGTTCGCGGTCGACGCCGTGCTCCGCGACCAGGTACTCGATACCGTCGGCCAGATCCTCGAGTTCCGGGGTTCCCATCTGGCGGTAGATTGCGGTGCGCCAGTCGCGCCCGTAGCCGGCGGAGGCCCGGTAGTCCATGTCCAGCACGACGTAGCCGCGGCGGGTGAGCAGGGTGTGGAACATGAACTCCCGGAAGTAGGAGGACCAGCCCTGGTGCGCGTTCTGCAGGTAGCCGGCGCCGTGGACGAAGACGACGGCGGGACGGGGGCCTCCGCCCGGTTCCTGCGGCAGGTAGAGCCGAGCGTGAATCGGGCGATCCACGTGGGTCGACGGCACTTCGACGAACCGGGGCGCGGCCCAGTCGATCTCCAGGAACTCCTGCGAAACGGTATCGGTCAGGCGGACCGGCTCGTTCCCCGGCCCGATCTCCTGGAACCACAGTTCAGCGGGCCGCGCAGCAGTCGAATGAACGATCAGGAGCTTGCCGTCGTCCGGTGAGAGCCGGAAGGAGTTCAGGCCGCCGAGGCTGGTGATCTGCTCCAACTCCCCGGCGCCGGCTTCGGAAGTTCGGGTGCGATAGACCTCGAAGACACCGGGGTGGCGCCGGTTCGCCTCGAAGTAGACGTGACTGCCGTCAGCCGAGACCTGCGGCGACCGGACGACGAACGGACCTTCGGTGACCTGGACGCGCTCGCCGGTCACCGTGTCCATCAGCGTCAGGTGGGAGTAGCCGGTCTCCTCGGACAAGAAAAAGACCGTCTCTCCGTCCGGCAACCAGCCGAGATCCCGGAAGGCGTAGTTGATCCACGCCGGATCGGATATCCGGTGCAGGGGACGCAACGCGCCTTCCTCGAAGTCGATCGCCGCGATCCACCGGTCCTTGTTGTCGGTGGAGTAGGCCTGGACGACGGCACGGGTACCGTCCCGGTTGAACGAGACGGGGCCGAAGCGGACGCTGCGGGCCGGCGGTTCGTCCCGCTTCGCTTCACCCTCCTGAGCTTCCTCGTCGGCGCCGTCCTCGCCCGGGTCCGCGGCGTCGTCCGCCTGATCCTGCCGCGCGGCAGCCTGGCGCTGTTCTTTGCGCTCCCGGGCCGCCTCGCGCAGCTCCGCCAGGGGATCGTCGGCGATGCCCGGAAGGACCGAGACATCCAGGGCGGTCGGCTCGGTATCGCCGCGCCGAAGGAGTACAAGGGTTTCGCCGGTCGGTTCGGCCGTGCCGACCTTCATGCGGACCTCTTCGAGTTCGACCAGGCCGGTGCGCGTCACGTAGTTCGGCATCCTGTCCCTGAGCCCCTCGTCGCGCTGGCCGGGTCGCTGGCGGACGACCAGGTGATCCAGCGCCGGCGACAGCCAGGAACCCGCGACCTCGACGTCCTTGCCGAGGTAGAGGGGCAATGCCGGGCGGCTGGGGTCCGCGGCCCGGCGTTCACGGGACACGTCCTCCCGGCGCTCGTCGCGCTCCCGCCGCAGCCGGACGATCTCGAGCAGGCGCGGCTGCTGGCGCTCCAGATAGCCGGCCTCAAGATCCTCGTCGGCACGGGCGGTTTCGGGCGCCCTCGCCGCGCGGACATCGAACGGCTGCCAGATCAGGCCGGTGGCCCGCTCGCGCACGAGCCAGACGCCGTCGCGCTGAAAGGCGACATCTCCCGCGGCGGTAAAGAACGGGGCGCCCTCGCTGGCCGCTGTGCGGGTGATCTGGATCAGGCCGCCATCCGTCTCCAGATCGCGGACGAAGATGTCGCCCGCCTTGACGAAGGCGCGACGTCGCCGCTTGAGGTCCCAGTTGCCGCCGGGGGCGTCGGCCGCTCCGCGGTCAACGTCCGCCACGGGGCTGGCCTGACGGTCTTCCAGGTCGACGCGGTAGAGGTCGCGGGTCTCTTCGCCGGCCCGCTTGCGCAGGAAGTAGACGCTGCGGCTGTCGCTACTCCAGTACGGTCCTTCCGGCTGACGCCCCAGCCAGTCCGGGTCGGCCATGATCCGCTCGAGACTCAGGGCATCCTGAGCCTCGACGGGAAGCGCGAGCAGGAACCCCGCCGCCAGGATCGCGCTGGCGGCCGCCGAAAAGGCTACTCGAGGTATTTCAGCATCTCCCGGGCGGTGGGAGCGTCCGCGTGATCCGGCGCCAGGTCGAGGAACTTCTCGAACTGGACCTTCGCCTTGGCGGGATCGCTCCCGGCGTAGCAGATGCCCAGCATGTAGTTCGCTTCGGGGTGGTTCGGATCCGCGGCGAGGAGCTTCTCGAGCTCGACCTGCGCTTCCGGAATCTGGCCGGAGTTGAGCAGGTCGGCCGCCTTGTTGAACATGTTCTTGCCGGCCTTGCCCATGTCCGACGCCTGGAGCGCCTTGAGGGCGGCTTCGGCCTTGTCGTCCATGCCGAGGGCGTCGTAGCCCGCATAGAGAATCTGGTTCATGTTCTCCAGGTCTTCGCCTTCCGCCGCGACCTTCTCCGCGTATTCCACCGCTCTGACGTGATCGCCGCGGTGGGAGTAGACGCGCGCCAGGCCGCCCATCGCGGAAACGTGGTCCGCCTTCTTCTCGAGAGCGCTCACGAACATGAGTTCCGCCGTGTCGTAGTCACCGGAGTTCAGGGCGTTGCTGCCCTGGTTGTAGAGCTTGATCGCGTTGCCGCGCGCCTGCGCTTCGAGGTCGACTTCCGGCGCCGCGCCGAGGTCGCCGCCCAAGGCGGCCTGAGCCTGCTGGGCGTTCTCGATCGAAGTGAGGTTCCAGTCGCCGCCTCCAGAGAGCTGGCTGAGCCTCGTCTCCTGACGCGCGGGAATTCGCACGTTGCCGACCCGCCGGGGCACGTAGCCTTCCTTCTTCAGCTCGACGCTGAAGCCCGACCGTTCGTGCTTGACGACGTTCTTCAGCATGATCCGGAAGCGTCCGTTCTTCCCGGATTGGTGCACCTCGCGGAAGTTCGGCGCCTCCGGGTCGGTGAAGATGATCTCGACGCCTTCGATCGTCTCGCCGGTGTTGGCGTCGAAGATCTGCCCGTACACGGTGCCCGGCAGCTGCGCCGCCGCCGGTCCGGCCAGGACCACGGCGAGTCCCGCCGTCAGCACGATGGCGGCCCTCGCCGCCGGCCCCATGGTCCACGATTCGCGAATCGACTTCATGGTCTCCTCCTTCGCCCGCTCGGATTGTTGGCGGATTCTCTGACCGCCGAAGGTTGGACCTTAGAATAACAGAGCCGTGGTGCAGGATCCCCGCTCAGGCTTCGAGCAACATCCGGCCTGGCCGAGGGTGCTGGAGATCTGTCGGGCCGCGGCGGCGGCAGGCGGCTCCGTGCAGCTGGTCGGCGGCTGCGTTCGGGACGCCCTGCTCGGGCGCCGCTTCGACGAGTTCGACCTGGAGGTGTTCCGGCTCGGGCCGAACGTTCTGCACCGACTGCTGGGAGCTCTCGGCTACCGGGTCGACCAGGTGGGGCGCGCGTTCTCGGTAGCCAGGCTACGGGGTCTTCCGATCGACATCGCCCTGCCGCGGCGGGAACGAAAGGTGGGGAAGGGTCACCGGGACTTCGTCGTCGACGCGGATCCGGACATGAGCGTGGAGGAGGCGGCGGAGCGCCGGGACTTCACGATCAACGCGATCTCCCACGATCCCCTGGCCGGCCGCACCCGCGACCCCCTGAACGGCAAGGGCGATCTGGAGAGGCGGCGTCTCCGCCACGCCTCCCACCGCTTCGCCGAGGATCCGTTGCGGGTGTTGCGGGGCATGCAGTTCATTGCCCGCCTGGGTCTGGAGCCCGATCCGGAAACCGAGGCCCTCTGCTCCGGCATCGACTGGAACGACCTGAGCGCCGAGCGGGTGTTCGAGGAGTGGCGAAAGATGCTCGTCCACGGCGTCGAGATCGGACGCGCACTCCGTTTTCTGCAGGCGGTGGGCTGGCTGCGGGCCTACCCCGAACTGGAAGCTCTGGTCGGCTGTGAGCAGGAGCCCGAGTGGCACCCGGAGGGCGATGTCTGGACCCATACCGGGCACGTCCTCGACGCCTTCGCCCGGGAGCGGCTGGGGGACCGGGACGAGGACCTGGTGGTGGGACTCGGCTGCCTCTGCCATGACCTCGGAAAGCCGGCGACCACGCGGTTCGTGGACGGTCGGGTGCGATCCCGCGGACACGAAGCCGCCGGCGAGGCGCCGACCCGCGCCCTGCTCGCACGGATGACGAAGCGGCGCCGACTGGTGGACGACGTGGTGCGCCTGGTCGTCGATCACCTGAAGCCGCGGCAGCTCTACCAGGGCGGTGCAGGCGACGCCGCCGTCCGCCGTCTTGCTCATCGGGTCCGGCGAATCGACCGGCTGGTGCGGGTGGCCCGGGCTGACGCTCTCGGACGGCCTCCGCTCCAGCCTGACGAGTGCCGCGACTGCGACTGGCTGCTGGCGCGCGCGAAGACACTGCGGATTCGGGACCGGGCGCCTGAGCCGATGGTGCGGGGCCGGGACCTCATCGCACGCGGCATGGCGCCGGGCCCGGCGATCGGCGAGCTGGTCGCGCGCTGCTACCAGGCTCAGTTGAACGGCGACTTCGAGGCCCGGAACGACGCCCTGCGCTACCTCGACCGGATGCTGCGGCGGCAGCCCGCCGGAAACCGGCCGCCGACAGGGGACGAGCGGACGGAACGATAGCCGGACCGCCGGCGCACCGATGAACGAAACAAGGACCGCGGGCGGGTCGTCCCTGTATCGAGAGGAAGATGGGTTGCCACCACAGGAAGCGTCCGGTCGGACGCCGGCCGATGATGCCGGGGACCGCCAACTCGTCCGCTGCGCCGCAGCTGGCGACGCGGAGGCGTTCGACACGCTCGTCCTGCGCTACGAGACGCCGCTGCGCAAGCTGGTCTACGGCTACGTTCTGGACTGGGAAGTCGCCGAGGACGTGGCCCAGGACGCCTTCCTGCTGGCCTTCAGGAAGCTTGACCGCCTTGACGAGCACGCGGCCTTCAAGAGCTGGCTCTACCGGATCGCGATCAACCGGGCGCTCGACGAGCTCCGGTATCGATCCCGCTGGGGACGGCGGCTGGACGGCAACGTGCCTGATGAGGCGCTGGCCGAGATGCCGGCGCCGGGCGCCGAGTCGCGGGTGGAGTCGCGGCTCCTGCGCCGGGCCCTGGTCCGGGCTCTGGCGCAGCTCCCGAAGCGCCAGCGCACGGCGGTGGTCCTCAAGGATGTCGTGGGGATGAAATACGTGGAGATCGCGGAACTCCTGCGCTGTCCGATCGGGACGGCGCAGATCCGGGTGCACCGGGGCCGGCGCCAGCTGCGGCGGCGGCTCGGGTAGCGGCGGCGCCGGGAGGCCGCGAGAGGGCGTCAGGAGTCCTGAGGGGGAGTAGAAGGATGAGAAGGATGAAAGTCAACGTGGGTGCGGGACGGTCCGGCGCCTGGGAGGAGCGGCTTGAGGCAGAGTTCGAGGCTCTGCGCGAAGAGTGCGGCGCACCGCCTGAGGCGCCCGGCTTTCTGGCCGGTTTCCGTGCCCGCCGCGACGCCTGGATCGATCGGGGCGCCCAGGCCGCCGCATGGCGCCTGCTGGCGCTCCGGCTGGCGCCGGCAGGCGCACTGGCCGCGGTCGTTCTGGTCGCGATGGCGCCTGGGTTCGACACTTCGGGGACAGACCCCGCCGCCGTAGCGGAGGATCCTCCGGTCACGGAGTACCCGGATCCGTTCGCGGCGGGCCTGGCGGAGGCCGGGGTGGCGACTCTGGCGTTGAGTGACGATGCCGCCGCCGCCTACGAACTCGTGGCGGCGCTCTACGAGCCGCTGGAGACCCCATGACGCCGAACGGACGCACCCGGCTGTGGATGGGACTGGCTCTCGGCTCCGTCCTCGCGGTGGGACTGAGCGCCGGTCTGCTGGCCGACAGACTTCTGGGCGAGCGCCAGGGGGGCGAGCGCAAGCGGCCCCACGTCGGGCCGCGTCATGTGGATCGGCCGCACGACGGCGGTGTGTCGATGTTCCATTTCGATTGCCGGAGCCGGGAAGACAGTGACGCGGCAACGGCCGCCGACGCGACTCCGCCATCGCCGTTGGATCAGGCCCGTTCCGAGGCGCGTTCCGAGGAGGGTCGCGAGCACGGGTCGAGGGTGACCCGCAGACTGGCCCGGCACCTGGAGCTCGATCCGGACCAGATCGAGGCTCTCGAGCCGATCGTCGCAGAAGCCATGGAGAGGGGTCGCCGCTACTGGGTGGGGGCGCGGGACGACTTCTGCGCCATGGAGAGGGAGTTTCACCGCCAGGTGGGCGAGCTCCTCAGGCCCGAACAGGCCGCCCTGTTCGACGAGATGCGACGAAAGACCCGTGGGCCGGGTTACCCGCCGCACGGGAACCGATCCGACGGCGAGTCATCGGGCCCGCGGAAGGGACCTCCGGAACAGGGACAAAGCGATGAACGGCGCGATGGCAACGACGGCGGCGGCAACCAGGTCGAGCCCGGGATCCGCCGGTGACGGGAACGGAGATGAACATGGACCAGCAGAACGGCCTGCCCACGGAACCCGAGCCGCAGGAGCCGCCTCCGGTCGGGGCGGAGGCCCACCGCCACGTTCACCCGCTCATCCGCTTCGCGGTAGAGCGCCGGGTGACCATGTTCATGGCGACCCTGGGCCTGCTGGTGCTCGGCTGGCTTTCCCTTACCCGGCTGCCGCTGGAGTTCCTGCCCCTGTTCCAGTCATCCAACATCTCGGTCCGGGTGCCCTACCAGTCGTCCTCTCCGGAGGAGGTCGCGCGGTCGATCGTCTGGCCCCTCGAAGACAGCCTGGGGACGATCAACGGCGTCCGGATGCTTCGCTCGCGGGCCAGCGGCAACTCGGCCTCGGTCGATATCGAGTTCCGGGACGGAACCGATATGGAGTTGGCGGCCGTCGACGTCCGCGACCGGATCGACCGGGTGCGCAATGAACTGCCCAGTGACGTGGAGCAGGTCTACGTCCGCCGCTTCGAGAGCACGGACATTCCGGTTCTCCGCAGCAGTCTCAGTGCTTCGTGGACCCAGGACGAACTGAACGACTTCGTGGAGGACGTACTCCTGCCGCGGATCGAGCGGCTGGAGGGCGTGGCGCAGGCGGAAGTGTGGGGCATGCTGAGCCGGGAACTGCGCATCGAATTGCTGCCCGACCGCATGGCGGCGCACGGCGTGGACATTCGCGAGCTCCGCCAGGTCCTGCAGAGCAACCACGTCAACGTGTCGGGCGGGACCCTGCGCGAGGGGAGCCGCCGGCTGCTGGTCCGCACGATCGGCGAGTTCCGGACGCCCGACGAGATCCGGCGTCTGCCGATCCGCGGCGACGGCCTGCGGGTGGCCGATATCGCCGACGTGAAGTTCGGCTATCCGGACAAGTACGAGTACAGCTTCCTGAACGGGTCGGAGGCGATCAGCCTGAGCGTGAACAAGGCCTCAGACGCCAATCTGCTGGAGGTCGTGAGCCGGGTCAAGGAGGAGCTGGAAGCGATCCGGCAGACGCCCGAGGGCGAGGGCCTCGAGTTCCGCCACTTCCACGACACCTCGGTCGAGGTGCGCCAGGGGCTGACCGAGCTGGGCCGCAGCGGCCTCATCGGCGGCGGTCTGGCGATCGTCTTCATGTTCCTCTTCCTGAGGAAGTTCCGGACCACGCTGCTGGTGGCCCTTGCGGTTCCGCTGTCCCTGGTCATGACCTTCGTCATGATGTACCTCGGCCGGCAGGCCGGAGTCACCGAGATCACGCTGAACGTGATGAGCCTGATGGGGCTGATGCTCGCGATCGGGATGCTCCTCGACAACTCGATCGTGGTGATCGAGTCGATCTTCCGTCACCGGCAGGAGCTCGGCGCGAGTGCGAAGGAAGCCGCCCTGTGCGGCGCCAGCGACGTCGCGATGCCGATCATCTGCTCGACGATGACCACGATGTGCGTGTTCGTGCCGTTCATCTTCTTCGGCAGCGGCGGCGGCGGGCCGGGCAGCTTCTCGCGCTTCATGGGCGACATCGGCACAACGGTGTGCGTCGTCATGCTCGGGTCCCTGGTCATCTCCCTGACCGTGGTGCCGATGATCGCGGCGATCCTGCTCAAGTCGGAGAGCAAGCGCCGGTTCAAGCTGCTCGACCGGATCAGCGAGTGGTACGGGGCGACGCTCGGCTTCACCCTCCGCCACCGCTTCGTGTTCACCGTGGTGATCGGAGCGCTGCTCTACGGTTCCTGGCAGCTGTACAACAGCATCGAGCGGAGTTTCAACCAGCAGTCCCAGGGCAGGGCGCTGACCGTCTTCGTCGACACGCCGCGACAGATGGGAATGGACGAGCGCCTGGCTCTCTACGACGAGGTCTACACGCTGCTCGATTCCAGGCGCGACGAGTGGGAGATCGCCGACATCGCCCATCAGGTACGCCGCGGCGGCGGCCGCAGCCGGGGATACGGCGGCGGCAACCGCTTCGAGGTCTATCTCAAGCCGGAGGAGGTCTCGGAGCTTTCCACGGACGAGGTCACCGAGCTCATCCGGGAGGCGATGCCGCAGCGGGTGGGCGTGCTGTTCAAACTCGCCCGCACCGAGTTCGGGCCGCCGGGTTCCGGGAGATCCGGAGTCGAGGTGGAACTGATCGGCGACGACATGGGCACACTCGAGCTTCTGGTGCCGCGAATCACCCAACGGCTGCGCCAGATTCCCATCGTCGGCGACATCGACAACTCGTTCGAGAGCGGCGACGACGAGATCCGGGTGACGGTGAACCGCGAGCGAGCGCTCCAGGGCGGCCTCTCGAGTCAGGCGGTGGCAATGACGGTCAACGGCGCGCTGTCAAGCCGTTCGCTGGCGTACTTCAAGACCGCGGAGCGCGAGATCGGCATGGTCATGCAGTACCGCGAGGAAGACCGCGAGACGCTCGATCAGTTGCGAAAGATGCCGGTCCTCGTGTCGGACCCGAACGGCGAGTCGGGAGGGGTCACCCTGCCGATCTCGAGCCTTGCCTCGTTCGACATCCGGAGCGGCCCGTCCGAGGTCGAGCGCGAGAATCGCCGCGCCAAGGTGGAGATTGACGCGACGGCCGCGGGCGGCGTCCCGGGCTTCATGCTGCGGAGGCCGGTGCAGATGGCGCTCGCGGACGTGCCGCTGCCGCCGGGCTACGAGTGGTCGCTGGGCAGGAGGTTCATGGAGGCCGAGGAGGACGCGTCGCGCGCCGTTCTGGCGTTCATCCTCGCCGCGATACTGATCTACATGATCATGGCGGCCCTGTTCGAGGACTTCCTCCAGCCCTTCACGATCATGCTGTCGATTCCCTTCGCCTTCATCGGCGTCGGCCTGATCATGTACCTCGCCGGCCAGCCGAGGTCCGACTCGTCGAACATGGGGCTTCTCATCCTGGCCGGAATCGTGGTGAACAACGCGATCGTCCTGATCGACCACATCAACCGGCTGCGCCGCGAGGGCCTGGGCCGCTATGACGCGATCGTTCTGGGCGGCAAGCACCGGTTGCGGCCCATCCTGATGACGGCGGTCACGACGATCCTGGGCCTGTCGCCCATGGTCGCGCCGTTCTTCCTGCCCCAAGTGTTCGGGCAGCCCGAGGGTCGGGCGGCCTTCTGGGCGCCGGTGGGTCTCGTCATTCTGGGCGGTCTGACCACCTCGACCTTCCTGACCCTGCTTGTGATTCCGACGGTCTATTCCCTGGTCGACGACGTGAAGCTCTTCGTCCAGCGGGTTGTGCGGGCGGCAGTCGCCGTTCCGCGGAGAAAGATGGCATGAAACGACAACGACTCGTGGGCGCGGGCCGCCAGGCCGGCGCCGTCCTGTTGATCGCGGCACTGGGTGTCGCCGGCATCGGCTGCGGGCAGTCGAACGCCGAACCCGGCGGCGAGAACCCCCGCGCCGGGCAAGGCGGACCGGGCGGGGCAAGGCCCGGGGGACGCGGCGGCGGTCCTCCAGGGGGCTTTCCGGGTGGCATGCCGGGCTTCGGCGGCGCCGCGGCCCCTTCCGCGATTCCGGTCAGGGTGACGAGCGTCATTCGCCGCGACATCGCGGACTACCTGGAAACGAACGGATCGCTCGAAGCCGAGAACGAGGTCGACATCGTGGCGCGTACGGACGGCCCGATCGTCGAACTGAACGTGGAGGAGGGTGACTTCGTCCGCGCCGGCCAGGTGCTGGCGCGCATCGACGCGGCGGAGATCGAGGCCCAGCTCGGGATCGCCCGCGTCAACCTGGCCGAGGCGGAACTGGCGTGGAACCGGGCCCAGTCGTCCTACCGCGAGGAGGTGATCAGCCAGGAGGCGTACGACCTCGCGAAGTCGAACTTCGACGCCGCCGCCGCCCAGATCGTGGGCACCGGGATCCTCCTCGACTACACCGTGATTCGGGCGCCCTTCGACGGTCTGATCATCGAGAGGGTGATCAGGAATGCCGAGCACGTCTCGAACAACGCGAGGCTGTTCCGGATCTCCGATTTCGATCCGCTGCTCTGTCCGATTCAGCTTCCCGAGAAGGACCTGCCGCGGCTCAAGCTGGATCAAACCGCCTACCTCACGGTCGAGGCGTATCCCGGCGAGCGCTTTCCGGCCCGCGTGCTGCGGATCAGCCCGGTCGTCGATCCGGCGACCGGTACGGTCAAGGTCACGCTCGAAGTGCAGGCCCAGGGCCGCCTGCGTCCCGGAATGTTCGCCAGCGTGTTCGTCGAGACGGACATCCACGAGAACGCGCTCGTCGTGCCGAAGCAGGCTCTGGTCCTGGAGAGCACGTCCGACACCGTGTACGTGGCGATGGACGACGGCGAGGGCGGCGCCGTCGCCCGGCGTCGTTCACTCGAACTCGGCTACGAGGAGAGCGACAGCCTGGAGGTGCTCTCCGGCCTGAGCGAGGGGGAGGACGTCGTGATCCGCGGTCAGGACAACCTGTCCGACCAGACGCCGGTGAGGATCGACGAACGGGAAGGACCGGCGGCAGCGCCCGCGACGTTCACCTCGTTGCCGGCCTCGGGCGCCGGGAACCCCGCCCCGGTCGCCAACGCTCAGGGGGCGCCGGCTGCCGGGAGCGCGCCGACCGCCGAGCAGGCCGCGCCGCAGGCCCGCCCGCCAGGCGGCCCCGGAGGCTTCCCCGGCGGCCCTCCGGGCGGATTCGATCCGAGCCAGATGACGCCGGAACGAATCGAAACGATGAAGGCCCGGATGAAGGAACGGGGCATGAGCGAGGAACAGATCGACCAGATGATCGAGCGGATCCGGAGCGGCCAGGGGCCGCCGGGAAGACCGCCGGGCGGGCAGCAGGGTGGACCGCCGGGCGGGCCGCGGGATTGATCGGGCCTCCGGGGTTCCTGACCGGGTAACACGACATGAAGGTTGTTTCCTTCGCCACCCGGCGACCGGTCACCGTGTTCATCTTCGCCCTGGCGGCGGTGGTCTTCGGCGGCGTCGCCTTCCGCGATCTCGCGGTCGACCTGCTGCCGGACATCACCTATCCGTCGCTGACCGTCCAGACGGAGTACGAGGGCGCGGCGCCGGTCGAGATGGAGAACCTGATCACGCGGCCGGTCGAGGACGCGGTCGGCGTGGTCAACGGCGTCAACCGGGTCGTCTCCAGTTCGCGGGCCGATATCAGCGAGGTCACCCTGGAGTTTTCCTGGGGCACGAACATGGACTTCGCGTCGCTCGACGTGCGCGAGCGGCTGGATCAGGTGCGGTTGCCGATCGAGGCCGAACGGCCGGTGCTGCTGCGCTACGACCCCTCGCTCGATCCGATCCTGCGAATGGGCCTGGCCGCCGGCGGGAGCGACCTGATCGCGCTGCGCCTGCTGGCCGAGGAGGACCTGAAACGGAAGCTCGAGCGCCTGGAAGGGGTCGCCGCGGTCGTCGTCAGCGGCGGCCTGGAGGAGGAGATCCAGGTCGAGATCGACGAACGCCGCCTGACCAGTCTCGGGTTGACGATGAACCAGGTGATGAACCGCCTGGCGCAGGAGAACGTGAACCTGACCGGCGGCCGGCTGCGCGACGGTCAGACGGACTACCTGGTGCGAACGATCAACGAGCTGCTGCGTCCGGAGGAGATGCGGGAAATCGTGATCGATCGATCCCGGGGCGCGATCGTGCGCCTGGAGGACATCGCCCGCGTCTACCAGGGCGCCAGGGAACGGGAGGTGATCACCCGCATCGACGGCCGGGAGGCCGTGGAGATCGCGGTCTACAAGGAGGGCGGCACGAACACGGTGACCGTCGCGTCCGCCGTCCTCGATCGGGTGGAGGAGCTCGAGGAGGATCTCAGGCAGGTCGACCCGCAGCTCGAGCTGACCGTGCTCACCGACCAGTCGCGCTACATCCGGGACTCCGTGTCGGCCGTGATCGAGACCGCCCTGATCGGCGGCTCGCTTGCGATCGTCGTCCTGTTCCTGTTTCTGCGGAGTGCGCCCAAGACGCTGATCATCGGCATCTCGATCCCGGTCTCCGTCGTCGCGACCTTCTTCTTGATGTACGTCGCCGGCGTGTCGCTGAACATCATGTCGCTGGGCGGGATCACGCTCGGCATCGGACTGCTGCTGGACAACTCGATCGTCGTCCTGGAGGCGATCCAGCGGCGCCGGGACCAGGGCGTGGGCATCGTCGAGGCTGCCCGTGGCGGCGCCTCCGAGGTAGGCCGTGCAGTGATCGCGAGCACGATCACTACCGTCTGCGTGTTCGTGCCGATCGTGTTCGTCGAGGGCGTCGCCGGCCAGATGTTCGGCGATCAGGCGCTGACCGTGACCTTCTCCCTGCTCGTGTCGCTGGGGGTCGCGCTGACCGTGATCCCGATGCTCGCCTCCCGGAAGTTCTTCGCGACCGGGGACAGGGTCGAGAAGGTCGATTTCGCCGGGCGGTCCAACCCGGTTACCCGCGGTCTGGCGGATTTCTTCAACGCGATTGGGTTTGTCGTCGCGCTGACGGTCAGGATCGTGTTCGGTGGCGTTTCGACCGTCATGTCGTGGCTCCTGCGGCCCGTGCTTGCCGGTTTCGACGCCTTGCTGCGGGGGATTACCGCGGTCTACGCCCGGATCCTCCGCGGCGCGCTGCGTCATCCCGCTCTGGTCGTCCTGGTGGCCCTCGTGCTCCTGGCCGGCAGCGTGCAGCTCATCGGCTCATTGGGCAGCGAACTCGTGCCGGAGCTGATCCAGGGCGAGTTCTACGTCGACGCCGAGCTGGCGCCGGGCAGCCGGCTCGAAGTAACGGACCGGCGGCTGGCGGTCATCGACAAGCGCGTGCGCGAGTTTGCCGATGAGTTCGGCGTGCAGTCCGTCTACACCGTGGTCGGCACGTCGAACGAACAGGGAGGCGCGGCCGGCGAGAGACGGGAGAACATCGGGCAGGTCAACGTGCGGATGGAACCACCGATCGATGCCGAGCGGGAGGAGCTGGTGATGAGCCGGATCCGGGACCTGATCGATACGGAGAATGCGTCCTTCACCGGCCCGGCGACCCCGGCCGACGGGTCGGCCCCCGTCGGTGGAGGACAGGCGCTTTCCGTCGCCGGCCGGCCGGCCGCCGGGGGAGGCCAGGCGAGTGCTGCCGCCGGTCCGGCGCCCGCCGCCGGCGGCGGCGCCCGGCCGGTGCTGACGGACGACTCGCTGAAGTACCGGTTCGGCCGTCCCACGTACTTCAGCTTCAGGAGCCCGGTCGAAGTGCAGATCCGCGGGCACAATCTCGCACTGCTGGAGTTGCTGGCCGACCAGGTCGCATCGCGAATGCGCCAGGTCGAGGGTCTCGTCGACGTGAAGTCGTCCACCGAGGGTGGCAACCCGGAGTTGCAGATCGTCTTCGACCGGGAACGGCTGTCGGCATTGAACTACACCGTCGCCCAGCTCGGCGCCGTCATCCGCTCCAAGGTGCAGGGCGATATCGTGACCGACATCGTCCGCGAGGACCGCAACATCGAAGTCCGGATGCGAACCGACGAGGGCTACCGCGACTCCGTTCGCGACCTGCGCAATCTGAACATCCGCCAGAGCGGCGCGACCCCGTTGCCGCTGTCGGCGGTCGCGGAGGTGATCGAGACGGAAGGGCCGGCCGAGATTCGCCGCAGCGACGGCGGTCGGGTCGCGCTGATCGAAGCGAACATCGTCGGCCGCGACCTGGGAAGCGTCTCCGACGACATCCAGTCCATCCTCGATTCGACCCGGTTCCCGGTCGGCTTCGACGTTCTCGTAGGCGGCCAGCGCCAGGAAATGGAGCGCTCGTTCGACAGCATGCGGCTCGCGATCCTGCTGGCGGTGTTCATGGTCTACCTCGTCATGGCGTCCCAGTTCGAGTCCCTGCTGCACCCCTTCGTCATCCTGTTCGCCGTGCCCTTCTCGGTCATCGGGGCGATTGGCATCCTCTACCTCACGCGCACCCCGGTCAGCATCGTCGTTTTGATCGGCGGCATCCTGCTGGCGGGGATCGTGGTCAACAACGCGATCATCCTGATCGACTACACGAACCGCCTGCGCCGCGCCGGCAAGGCGAAGATCGACGCCCTGCGCGAGGCCTGCATGGTCCGGCTGCGGCCGATCCTCATGACGACCTCGACCACCGTGCTCGGCCTGCTGCCGATGGCCCTGGGCCTGGGCGAGGGAGCGGAACTCAGAACGCCGATGGCGCTGACCGTGGTCGGCGGACTGCTGACATCGACGCTTTTGACCCTGATCGTGATCCCGGCGCTGTACATGCTTCTTGACCGCCACCGGCACGACATCGATCCGGAAGCCGTTGCCCGGAGCTGAGCTGGAGCTGCCAGATCGAACCGCCAGCCATCGGTGATCCCGGAACAAGGCTGGCCGGAAGCGGAGAACACAGCGTTTGGGGCTGGCTGCCAGTGCCAGTGCTGGAAGCCGCTCACCTTGACCGGGAACCGCGCGCACCAGACCTTGCCGGACCCCACAGCCGTACATACCGCCCCCCGTTGATCTCCAATCCACTCACACTGTTGCGCACGGCGTTGTCCAGCTCGGTGGAGAGCCGGTGGAAGCCAGAGCTGTTTCGGTGCTGGCACGACTCTCTGCTCTCGGGAACGCGGGTGCCTTAGCCCGCACGCGGCGCGAAGCGTCGGACTTTGGAATGGTCCTGACGGTGGAAGCTCTGGGACTTGACATGCGAGACTCTTGAGTGCCAGCATCAACCATCATCGTCAAAGCATGGAGGGAGTCCTGCGAATGAAGGACACGTGCTTCCGCGCCGGATGATCGGTGCAGCTCTCTTGCTTGTGGCTGCTGCGTTTGCGGTATGGGCGGCCAACATGGCCCTCGCCGACAGCCGTCGCAGTGCGCCTGCGGAACGTGCGGTTCAAGAGCGTCTTGAAGCCGTTCGGGCCGTCTGGGACGACGGCGCAGGTGACCGAACCGGTCGGCCGTCACCGATTCTCGATGCGATCTTTCGGGCCAATGTTTGGCAGTTGATGGAGGGGGTTCCGGAAGACCCTTGGGGAAGGGAGGCCCGAGCGAGGGCTCTACCTGCCTCAGTAGAAGGTGCGCCGCCCCCGAGGGCTCGACCAGAGGCTTCGCGTTCCACGGTCGCTGAGAGGCCCGGCGCCCGGTCGATCGCACCGGTCGCGATGATTCGTGTTCCGAGCCGGTCCGACCTGGCGCCGGTGCTGGAGGGCTTGCGTCTGGAACTCGACCGTTGGTTCGATTGGCAGTCGCTCGAGCACCTTGCGCCAGGTGGCCTCGGAGGAACCGCTGTTCATCGACCGGACGTGCGCGACTACCTGAGCCACCGCTACGCCAGCGTGTTGGAAGCTGCCCTCCACGCGGCGCCCCGGCCAGGTTTCCGTGTGCTGGGTAGTGAGGAGCACTCTGGCGGCGACGTGACCGTTACTGTGGCTATCGTCAGGGGCCCCATCACTGTGGCGCGACTACGTCTGCTGGTCAGGCCGGCCGGCAGCGATTATCGACTGCTGGATGTCCAGGCAGGGGACTACAGCGTCGTTTCCGACTTGCGTGCTGCCTACTTCAAAGACTGGCGGCGACGTGCAACCCGTTCGGAGTCGATGGACCGGGACCCTGAGTAGATGAATCGCGTGATCCTGATACCAGGGACCAACGGTACGCGGGGACCGCGAGGCCGCGGCCAGGTGAGGTGGTCCCGGTTCTTTGGACAGTTTCAAGGCAACGCGAAGGTGTACCAAGTCCGCCAGGTGCGCCGCATGATCAGGAAGTACGGCCTGTGGAGGTTCACGTGATGTTGAGGTACGAGATCATCCTCTACTGGAGCAATCAGGACGACGTCTTCATTGCTGAGGCGCCGGAGCTTCCGGGGTGCATGGCTCACGGCGACACCCAGCAGGAGGCTCTATCCAACATCAAGGCCGCGATGCGACTCTGGATCGACACGGCCAGGGAGCGGGGGCGGAGCGTGCCGGAGCCCAAGGGCGAACGACTGATGCTCGCATGAGCGCGCCGCCCCCTCTCTGCCAGCGTACGTGACACAGCGGTGATGCCGGCCAATGGTGGACGGCACACGTTGGCAAGGAGGATCGCTAGTCGCGAGGGAAGCTCTCCACGAGTTCTTCGGCGGTCCAGGGGTCCGCGCGGTCGCTCGTTCGTTCACGCACCCCGGTGACCAGTTCCGGCGAAACCGGATCCGCCGTGTTGCCCCAGCTTCTCCGGATGTAGGTCAGCAGCGCGGCGAGCGCCGGGTCCGGCAGTCGCGGATCGGGAGCGAAGCCGGGCATGAAATCGTCCCAGATTTCGCCGTGGACCTCGATCGGGCCTTCGATCCCGTGGAGGACGAGTGCGGCAAGGCGTTCCGGCGGGCCGAGGACCCATGGCGAGTCGACCAGACTCGGGCCCAGGCCGTCCTGACCCCGGCCGTCTTCGTTGTGGCATGAACTGCAGGCCCGGTAGTGTCGGCGGCCGCTGTTGAACCGGGCTGCTTCGTCGGCGGTCAGCGTGCGGGCGGCGGGCCGCTCCCGGGCTTCGCCCGCCCCCGCGCCGTCCAGGTTGGCGGCGAGAGCGGCCTGATGGCGGAGCGGACCATCCTGGCGGGCGGTGAGCGCGCCGGCGGCAGGCGCCTCCCGGGCTTCGCCGCCGCCGGTGTCGTCCAAATTGGCGGCGAGCGCGACCTGACGGTGGAGGGGATCTTCGGGGTGGGCGGCCAGACGTTCCCCAAGGGCATCTCGGGCCCAAGACGCTTCGCGAGCGGCGGCGCCCAGGGTGAGCAGCGCCTGGGTGCGGACCTGGACCGACGAGGAGTCCAGCAGTTCGGCGATGGCGGTACGACCGTTCGGGCTTGTGGCCAGAGCCGCCGCGCCCGCCCGCAGGCCGTGGACGACGAGCCAGGGGTCGCGCTCCCGGATGGCCGCCTGCACGGTCGCCGCGTCGAGTTCGCCGCGTCCGCTGAGCGTCCAGAGGGCGTGGATGCGCGCCAATGAGCTCCGGCTCGTCCGTGCGAGTTCCCGCAGCGCATCGTGTTCCGCCCCGGTCAGTTCGCCCTCGACCAGGAGGCGCTGGGCGGTGTCGCGGCGCCAGCCGTTCGGATGGGACAGCGCGGCGATGCGGGCCGCCGTGGCGGCCAGTTCCGGCGCCTCGCGGCGTACCGGCGCCGGGTCGGCGGACGTCCCCTCCCAGACCACGCGGTAGATGCGGCCCATGCCCAGAGGCCGGTCCAGCCCGTGCTCGAGGATGTACTCGCGCAGGTAGGTCGTCACGTACCGCACGTGCTGCAGGATGCCGCGATACATGTCGATCACGTACAGCGTCCCGTCCGGTCCGACTTTCGCGTCGACGGGCCGAAAGCGCTCGTCGGTCGAGGCCAGGAACTCGCGTTCCACCCAGTCCGGATCCCCGTAGCGACGGTGCTCGGCGACCAGGGTCGGGATCCCGCTCTCCACCGCGCCAGGGGCAAGATCGAAGTGCGCAACGACATTGCCGGCCGGCTCCGGCACGAACACGTCACCCCGGAAGGTGGCGGGGAACTGGTCGCCGCGATAGACCGTCAGCCCGCTGACCGAAGTGGTCACGGCGAGCCTGCCGTCGTCGCGCAGCATGCCGTTCACGTAGCCGCGGTTGATGCCGGGATTGACCCGGATCGAGTAGACGGACTCGTCGTGGACAAGGCGCTCGCTGGCGCCGATGCCGCCGCCCCGCGGCTGGTGCTCCGGGTTGGCCAGGGCGTAGTCGGCCGGGATCAGATCGGCGAAGAGGTAGCGCGAGTTCGTGTTGTAGTAGAGGCGGCCGACGTCGTCCTGGGCGATGCCCCACTGACCGCGAAACAGGGTCGAATCGACCTCAACCGAGAATCCGCCGGCAGCGCGCCGCAACCGGAAGCGGCGATCCGACTTCGCGTTGTAGATCCAGTTGTCGAGTGCCCGGAGCAGCCCGTTCTCCGTGTGCTCGAGCAGGTCGGGGTCGGGATCGCCGTAGTCGAGCAGCCGCTCGCGGCTCGCGCAACGGGGCAGAGCCCCATCGTCCGCCTCGCTCCGGCACAGCCACAGGTTCGGCGGTTCGCCGATCAGGATCCCGCCGGAGACGGCGGCGATGGCCCGCGGACTGACCAGTCCGTCCAGGTAGACGCTGCTGCGATCCATCATGCCGTCGCGGTCCGTGTCTTCGAGCACGACGACGCGGCCGACGGGCGCCTGTTCGCCCTCGCCGTCGACTGTCGGCATGAAGCCGCGCATCTCGACGACGTAGAGGAGGCCGCGCTCGTCCCAGGCGATTGCCACGGGATCCTCGACCAGGGGTTCCGCGGCCACGAGTTCGAGGCGGAAACCCGGGGCCACGCGGAAGCTCGCCATCGCCTCCGCCGGCGACAGGGGAGGGGCGCCGGGCGCCTCGAACTGGCGCCACACCTGGTCCATCACATGACCTTCGCGGTCGCCGCGCTGGGCGGCGACCGGGACCGAGGCCGAAGCCACGCCGATCAGGGCCGCCGCGGCCATCAGTGATCTCCCCCCCATCGCGGTGGAGTAGCCTAGCCGAGATGCCGGAGACCCTGTCTGCTGCCGAGCGGACCGACCTGCAGGTCGGGCTTCGCATGGCCCACCCGCCTGATCCGGGCGCCCTTGCCGAGGAGCGGCAGCGCCTGGCGGAGCTCGATTCGGCGCCTCGAAAGACCCGCTGGCGCGCTTTCGCCGGGCTGATCGGACCCGGGTACATGCAGAGCGCGATGACGCTCGGCAGCGGCACCGCGGCCTCCGCTCTGTTCGCGGGAGCGGTGTTCGGTTACCAGCTCCTGTGGGTGGCGCCGCTGGCGATGCTTCTGGGCCTGGTCATGCTGTCGGCCGTTGCCCACCAGACGCTTTCGACGGGCGTCCGTCCTTTCGACGCGATGCGGCGCTTCGCCGGCGCTCCGCTGGCCTGGAGCTGGGCACTGGGGGCGCTGATCGCCTCGATCGTCTGGCACTTCCCGCAGTACGCGCTGGCTTCCGCCGTGCTGGTCGATCTCGGCGAGGCCGCCGGCGTCGAGGGCCTGCCGGCCTCCGCGCTCGGCTTCGTCGTTCTGTTCTGGGCGATTCTCATCTCGTCGCTTTACGGACGTCGGCCGGAACTCATCCGCGTCTACGAGCGCCTGTTGCGGTACATGGTGTGGGGAATCGTCTTCTGTTTCGCCTGGGTCGTGCTCCGCACGGGAGTATCGGACTGGGGAGCGCTCTTGCGGGGCTTCGTCGGCTTCGCGGTGCCGGGAGAACGCAACGGCGTGCTCGGCGTGACGGTGATCCTGAGCGGCCTGTCGGCGGCGGTCGGCATCAACATGGTGTTCCTGTACCCGTACTCGCTGCTGGCGCGCGGCTGGTCGCGGGAACACCGTTCGCTGGCGCGATTCGATCTCTGGACCGGCACCTTCGTGCCCTACGTTCTCGCAGCCAGCCTGATGGTCATCGCGGCGGCAAACACGATCCACCTCGACCCCGCCTACGACGGCACGCGACTGGGCCCGGTCGAAGCAGCGAAGTCGCTGGCCGCGGTAGCCGGTCCGGCGGTGGGCCGGGTGGTCTTCGACCTCGGCGTGCTCGGAATGGCGCTGTCCACGATCACCCTGCACATGCTGGCCACCGGCTTCGTCGCCTGCGAACTCTTCGGTTGGCGGTTCGGCGGCCGCAAACACCGCCTCGCCATGCTGCTGCCCGCTCCGGGCGTGCTCGGACCTGTGTTCTGGGGCGATATCGCGGTGTGGCTGGCGGTGCCCACGAACATCGTCTGCGGCCTGTTTCTGCCCGCTGCGTACATAGGCTTCGTCATCCTGCAACGCAAGCGGGGTTACCTGGGAGACGACCGGCCGGAAGGGACCCGCGGCTGGTTGTGGTGGGGACTGATGGTCGGTGTGACCGTCTTCCTGACCGCTTTCATGGCCTGGTACGTCTTCACCCAGGGCCCGGGCTACTTCGGACGCCTGACCGGCTGAAGGCTGCTTTCCGGTTCCATGCTCCAGCTTCGATCGGTCGGCATGCAGTTCGGCGCGGTCGAGGCGCTTCACTCCGTCGACCTGGATCTTGCGCCCGGCGAAGTCGCCGGACTGATGGGCGACAACGGGGCCGGGAAGTCGACGCTGCTCAAGATCGTCGCGGGGAACTTCGCGCCAACGTCGGGCGAGGTTCGCCTGGACGAGCGCGCCGTGGAACTCACGCCGCTGTCGGCGCGGGAGCACGGGATCGAGGCCGTCTACCAGGACCTCGCCCTGTGCGACAACCTCTCCGCGGCCGCGAACGTGTTCCTGGGCCGCGAGTTGAGCCGCAGACTGCTCGGGGTCTTGCCAGTGCTGGATCACGCCGCGATGCGCCGAAGATCGGCGGAGTTGTTCGATGAACTCGGTTCCGACACGCGCCCGGACGACCTCGTGCGAAGGATGTCGGGAGGGCAGCGGCAGGCGGTCGCCATCGCCCGCGCGCGTCTCAGTTCGCCTCGACTCATGCTGCTCGACGAACCGACCGCGGCGATCAGCGTGCGCCAGATCGCCGAGGTTCTGGAACTCATCCGCGGCCTGCGCGAGCGGGGCGTCTGTGTGCTGCTGATCTCCCACCGGATGTCCGACGTGTTCGCGGTCGCGGACCGCGTCGTCGTTCTGCGACGCGGACGAAAGGTGGCCGACAAGGCAACGACGGATTCCTCGCCGGAGGAGGTGACCGCGCTGATCACGGGTGCGATCGAAGCGGCGTGAAGAGTCTCCGCCGAACGCCCCAGTCGCTTTGGGTGATGTTGACGGTCGCCGCTCTGGCCGGCGTGATGAGCCTCGTCTCGGCGCCGTTCGCGAGCGCCGACAACATCTTCAACATCAGCCGAAACTTCGCCTTCATCGGTCTGGTCGCGCTCGGCCAGACGGCGGTCATTGCCACGGGCGGGATCGATCTCTCCGTCGGCTCCGTGATGGGCCTTTCCGGGATCGTGACGGGACTCGTTCTGGGTTCGGGCCAGCCTCTGGTGCTTGCCGCGGCGGCTGGACTCGGTTGCGCGTTCCTGTGCGGACTGACCAACGGCGCGCTCGTGGGGTATCTCCGATTGTCGCCCTTCGTCGTCACTCTCGGCATGCTGAGCGTCGCGCGCTCCCTGGCCCTGGTGGTTTCCAACAACAAGATGATCCACGACTTCGGGCCCGACGAGCGTGTCGTGCTCGCCCTCGGCGGCGGACGCTTTTTGGGACTCGCCAACCCGGTCTGGTTGCTGCTCGTTGCCGCGCTCTGCGCTGCGGCGTGGTTCCGGTACAGCCGCCTGGCCCGTCACGTGCTGGCGGTCGGCGGGAACGAGAACTCGACGCGGCTGGCCGGGGTTCCCGTGGCCCGGGTCAAGCTCACGGTCTATGTTCTGAGCTCTCTTCTGGCCGGTGTTTCCGCGATCCTGATGATCGGGTGGCTGGGAGCGGTCACGAACGCGCTGGGCCAGGGCTACGAACTGCGCGTCATCGCCTCGGCCGTGATCGGCGGCGCCAACCTGATGGGCGGCGAAGGCGGCGCCTTCGGGGCGGTCGCGGGTGCGGCTCTGATCGAGCTGATCCGGAACAGTCTTCTGCTGCTCGGCGTCGACCCTTACTGGCAGGGCGCCTTCGTCGGCGGCTCGATCATCGTCGCTATGCTTGTCGAGCGAGTTCGACGCGGAAGCCGAACCGCTGGCTAAGGCCGGGGGCCGGGGCGTGGGTTCGCTCGGGAATCCCGGCGCCTGAACGGAGTTGCAAGTGAGTCTTGAGAGAGAAACGCGGCGCCTCGGAGCAGGCCCCTGCAGAGCGTATTCGGCGTCCGTTCTGGCCGTCGTCCTCTCCGTTCTGGCCGTAGGCGGCTGCGCCCGGGAAGGGACCGGCTACACCTTCGCCCTGGTGCCAAAGGCGATGAACAACCCCTTCTTCGACTTCGCCCGCGAGGGCTGCATGCAGGCGGCCGCGGACCTCGAGGATGTCGAGTGCCTGTACATCGGGCCCAGCGAACACACGGAGGCGGACCAGATTCAGGTGGTCGAGGACCTGATCACCCGCCGCGTGGACGGAATTGCCGTGTCGCCATCGAACGCGACCGCGATGGCGCGAGCGCTCGCGCGGGCAAACGAAGTCGGCATTCCCGTGATCACGTGGGATTCCGACCTGCTCGCCGAGGACGCCGGGTTGCGGACGACCTACATCGGCACGGAGAACCGGGCGATGGGGGTGGAGCAGGCGAAGCTGCTGCAGAAGCTGAAACCGGACGGGGGCACGATCTGCATTCAGTCGGGCGGCGCCGCGGCGATGAACCACAACGAGCGGATGCAGGGCTTCCGGGACACGCTCGCCGGCGCCGACTCCGGGGAGCCTCCCGGCAAGCGACTCGAAGGCGCGAACAAATGGACGGAAGTCGCGGCCTGCCCGCTCTACACGAACGACGACTTCCCTTTGGCCGTACAGCAGATGGCGGACATCCTGGCCTCGGCGCCGGACCTCGACGTGTTCTCGATCACCGGAGGATTCCCCCAGTTCGTCGACCAGGCCTACCGGCAGGCAGTTGAACCGTATCGGGAACGAATCGAATCGAAGGACCTCGTGATCATCGGCGCCGACGTCCTGCCGATGCAGTTGGACCTCCTCGCCGAGGGCCTGAGCCACGGCCAGGTCGGGCAGCGGCCGTACGCGATGGGCTACCGGTCGATGGAGGTGCTGCTCCAGCTGGTCGCCGGCCAGAGCGTCGAGGACCCGATCTACACCGGCCTGGACGTGCTCACCGGCACCGAGGATGTGGAGGCTTTCAGGTCGTCGTCGACACGACGGACCACGCCGGTTCCCGCGATCCGGAGATGACGAAGGACCGCCTGAAGGCGATCCGCCGGGCCGAAGAGGACTGAGTGGCGGCCGCGGAACCGGCTTCGAGCCGAAGCCTTCCGGTGGCATCGCCCTCGCCGGCCCTCGCGCTGAGTGTTCTGGACCAGTGTCCGATACGGGCCGGGATGACCGCGGCGGATGCGATCCGGGAGGCGGTCAAGTTGGCTCGGGAGGTCGACCGACTCGGCTACCGCCGTTACTGGCTGGCCGAACACCACAACTCGGAATCGCTCGCCTGTGCCGCTCCCGAGGCCCTGATCGGACAGGTCGCCGCCGCGACGAAGCGGATTCGGGTCGGTTCGGGCGGTGTGATGCTGAGTCACTACAGCGCGCTCAAGGTAGCGGAGGTCTTCAGGATGCTGGAGACCCTGTACCCCGGACGAATCGATCTCGGCATCGGTCGGGCGCCGGGCTCGGACCGCCTGACCGCCCGGATTCTCGCGCACGGCCCTGGCCGACTGGGTGTTCAGCACTACCCGGAGCAGGTCGCCGATCTGCTCGGGTACCTGGGCCGCGGCCACGAGGACGAGCGACTGAACGGCGTCCGCGCCATGCCCGAGGGCAACACGCAGCCAGACGTGTGGCTGCTCGGCTCCAGTCTCGGGTCGGCGCGTTTCGCTGCCTGGTTCGGCTGCCCCTACAGCTTCGCCCACTTCATTCAGCCACGCGACGCGGAAGCCGCGCTCGATCTTTACCGGAGTGAGTACCGGCCGTCCGAGCGTCATCCGGAACCTCAGGCAAGCGTCGGCGTGACCGCGATGGTGGCCGAGACGGAGGACGAGGCGCACCGGCAGTCGCTCAGCCGGTTCCTCTGGTGGATCCGGTTGACCCAGGGGCGTCCGGGGCCCTTCCCGAGCCTGGAGGAGGCTGAAGCCTGTGAGTTCACGAAGAGCGACCGGCGCGTGATGGAGAAGATGCGGGCCCGAAGTCTGATCGGATCGCCGGGCGCCGTCCGGGAGCGGGCTGAGGAATTGGCCGGGCGACTGGGTGTGGACGAGCTCGTCGTGCTGACGATCTGTCCCGGTTTCGAGGCCCGGGTGCGCTCGTACGAACTGCTGGCGGAGGCGGTTGGCATGACCGGCCTCCCGGTTGACATCGCGGCCCCTCAAGCCTGAGGATGGATCGAGCCAGGAGATGACGACGCCGTTGCATCTCGCGCTGATCAGCATCGCGCATGAACGGACCCGCGCGGTCCCGACTCCGGAGACAAGGACATGACTCTCGCAGACAGACGGATCGAGGCCGCCCCGGCGGCAGAGGAGTTGGCGCACAGCCCGGCTTCGGACCTGTTTCGGGCGGCGAGCGGCCTGGACCACCGGGTCGCCGACCTGTCCCTCGCCGACGCCGGTCGGCGGCAGATCGAACTCGCCCAGCACGAGATGCCGGGCTTGATGGAGCTTCGCCGCCGCTATCGCCCGGAACAGCCGCTCGCCGGAGCGCGGATTACCGGCAGCCTGCACATGACGGTGCAGACGGCCGTGCTGATCGAAACTCTGGTCGACCTCGGCGCCGAGGTGCGCTGGGCTTCCTGCAACATCTTTTCGACCCAGGACGAGGCGGCCGCGGCGGTCGTGGTCGGCAGGCCCGAGCGGGGCGGTACCGCGGCGGACCCCAAGGGCGTATCCGTCTTCGCCTGGAAGGGCGAGACGCTGCCGGAGTACTGGTGGTGCACGCTGCGTGCACTGGACTGGCCGAACGAGGGTGGCCCGACCTTGATCGTCGACGATGGCGGCGACGCCACGCTACTCATCCACCGGGGCGTCGAGTACGAGCGAAGCGGGGTCGTGCCGGACTTCGATGCCGACACCGAACCGGAGGAATGGGGCGTCATCCTGGAGCTGATCCGTCGCGTCCGAACCTGGGACGAGCAGTACTTCACGCGGCTGGCCGAGGGTCTCCGGGGGATCAGCGAAGAGACGACGACTGGAGTCCTCCGCCTGTACGAACTGCAGGACGACGGCGCGCTGCTCTGCCCGGCGATCAACGTCAACGACTCGGTGACCAAGTCGAAGTTCGACAACGTGTACGGCTGCCGGCACTCCCTGATCGACGGCCTCAACCGGGCGACGGACCTGATGATCGGCGGCAAGTCGGCGGTCGTCTGCGGCTACGGCGAAGTCGGCAAGGGATGCACACAGTCTCTTCGCGGTCAGGGCTGCCGCGTGATCGTCACCGAAATCGATCCGATCTGCGCGCTTCAGGCCGCGATGGAGGGCTACCAGGTGGCGCGCCTCGAAGACGTCGTGGAGACCGCGGACATCTTCGTCACCTGCACCGGCAACAAATCGGTGATCACGGCGGAACTCATGAGCCGGATGAAGGACAAGGCGGTGGTCGGCAACATCGGCCACTTCGACAACGAGATCGACATCGCCGGCCTGGGAAGGACCCCCGGCATTCGCAGGCGCCAGATCAAGGAACAGGTCGACGAGTGGATCTTCCCGGATGGCCGCAGCCTCCTGATCCTCGCCGAGGGGCGGCTGCTGAACCTGGGCTGCGCCACCGGGCATCCCAGTTTCGTCATGTCGACGTCATTCGCCAACCAGATACTGGCCCAGATCGACCTGCATCGCGGCGACGGGGAGAGGGAGCGGAAGGTGACCCTGCTGCCGCGCCGTCTCGACGAGGAAGTCGCCCGTCTCCATCTCGATCACCTCGGTGTTCGGCTGACCGAACTGACCGGGGAACAGGCCGAGTACCTCGGCGTGCGGCAGACCGGCCCCTACAAGCGGGACGACTACCGCTACTGAGCGCCCACACCGGGAGAAACGCGCGGGCGTACGCCCGTTTGCTGCACAAGTCGTTGTTTCGCAGTAAGATACGGCCATCATGATCAAGACTTGCAGTAGTGGACAGTGGACTCCCGCGCTGGTCTGCAGCGCCCTGTTGACCGTAGCCGCGCCCGGGGCCCAGGCTCAGGAGCGCTACCACCCCGCGATCGACCCGGCGGTCTTCCCGGTGCCGGAGAGCCTGGAACCGGCGGTGGAGTTCTGGCTGGAGGTGTTCACCACCTACACCAGCGACCAGGTCGTCCTCCACGACGAGAGGCGCCTGGACGTCATCCACAGCGTGGTCGACATGAGCGACCTGCGCGCGGTGGGCTCCTCGGAACTGGAGATCGACCGGGCCCGGATCCGCCGGGTCCGCACCGAGAAGAACAGGGTGACCAAGGCTCTGCGCGACCTTGCGGCGGGGAGGCCGGTGACGGACCTGCCGGCGGACCTGCGGTCCATTCCCACCCGGATGGAGCATCTCGCGGGCGGCAGGTCGAAGTACCGGCGGGCCGCGGGAATGGTCCGCTCGCAACGGGGACTGCGGGACCGGTTCGAAGAGGCGATCGAGAGGTCGGGCCTGTTCATGCCCGGCATCGAGCGGACCCTCGCCGAGTACGGTCTGCCGCCGGAAATCCGTTGCCTGCCGTTCGTCGAGTCGATGTTCAACTATCGGGCACGCTCGAAGGTCGGCGCTTCGGGCGCATGGCAGTTCACGGCCGCGACCGGCCGGGCTTTTCTGCAGATGGACGAGGCCGTGGACGCGCGCTCGGACGTGCTCCTGGCAGCCGCCGGAGCGGCGCGCAAGCTGCGGCGGGACCACGAATCGCTCGAGGCCTGGCCGCTGGCCCTGACCGCCTACAACCACGGCGCCGGCGGAATGGCACGGGCCGTGCGCCGCCTCGGGACCAGGGATATCGCAGTCGTGGTCGAGAAGTACAAATCGCGGACGTTCGGCTTCGCATCGCGCAATTTCTACGCCGAGTTCATCGCGGCGGTGATCGCCTACGTCGAGCGCGAACGACACTTTCCGCGCGCCGAACCGCTCCCCGAGATCCGGTTCGACATCGCCCTTCGGGAGCGCTACGTCGCCCTGACCGATCTGGCCGCCGCGACCGGCGTGGAGATGGACAGGCTTGCGGAACTCAATCCCGCACTGGACCGGACGGTGCTCGCGGGCTCTCTTCTCGTGCCGCCGCGCTATCCGCTCCGGGTGCCGGAGGGCATGGCCGAGCGGTTCGAGCAGGCGTACGCCGAACTGCCTCCGGAGCGCAAGCCCGACCGTCAGGCCGCGTTCGGCTACCGCGTACGTCGGGGGGACACGCTGGGTGGGATCGCGCGGCGATTCGGTTCCAGTGTCGCGGAGCTCCAGCGCGCCAACCGGTTGCCGAGGACGGACCGCATTTACGTCGGTCAGCGTCTGCGGATTCCCCAGCGCGGGGCGGGGCGGGGTGCGCCGCCGCCGATCCAGCGAGCCGCGGTCGAGCCGCCCGCGAGGACGGAGCGGGCCGCGGCTTCAGCGTCAGGGTCGGCAGGCAACCGCGACCGGGCCCCGGGCGACACGGTGCATGTCGTGAAGAAGGGCGAGTCCCTTCACCTCATCGCCAGGAAGTACGGCGCCTCCGCCAACGCCCTGGCGGCGGCGAACAACCTGCGTCGGCCGGAGTTGATCCACGCCGGTCAGCGCCTGACGATTCCGCAGAGTCGCCAGGAGGTGCTGTACCGGGTGCAGCGCGGCGACACGCTGAGTCAGTTGGCGCGCACGTTCCGCACCTCCGCGGCCAGGATCCGCCAGGCCAACGGGCTGCGCGGCAACCTGATCGTCGTCGGACAGACCCTTCGGATTCCGGCAGGATGAGTCGCGGCTCCAGCCGTGTGAAGAGCGGCGCGCCGCTGGCTGCGCTCGGGCTCCTCGTCCTGGCCAGCTGCGGCGGCGAGGCGCAACGGGAGGCGGACCTCGTTCTCCTGGGCGGCCGCGTGGTCACCCTGAGTGAAGATGCGGAGCGAACTCCCGGCGAGGCGGATGGACTGGCCGCGGTGGACGGCCGCATCGTGTTCGTCGGCGCCGACGAAGGGGTCCGGAGCTGGATCGGCCCGGACACGGAGGTGCTCGACCTCGGGGGCCGGCTTGCCGTGCCCGGTCTCATCGAGGGACATGGTCATTTCTGGGGACTCGGGGAGTCGAAGCTCCAGTTGGCCCTCGAATCGGCGGCGTCCTGGGACGAGATCGTTGCTCAGGTGGCCGAGGCAGTGCAAGGAACGCCGCCGGGAACCTGGATTCTGGGGCGGGGATGGCATCAGTCGAAGTGGTCGCAACCACCCATGCCCAGCGTTCAGGGGCTGCCCGTTCATGCCGGGCTGAGCGCGGTATCGCCTCGGCATCCGGTGCTCCTGACCCACGCCAGCGGCCACATGGCCTTCGCCAACGAACGCGCGTTGGCGCTCGCCGGCATCGACGCGGCAACTCCCGACCCGGCCGGCGGCACGATCGTACGGGACGGGGATGGTCAACCGACCGGCGCCCTCAGGGAAACGGCGGAGAACCTGGTTGCGGCTCTGCGCGACGAGACGCTGGAGTGGAACCACGTCCGTCGGGTGGTGAACATCGCGGCCGAGGAGTGTCTCGCGAAGGGCATCACGAGCTTTCAGGATGCCGGTTCGAGCTTCGAACTGATCGACGCCTATCGACAGATGGCGGACGAAGGGTCCCTTCCGCTGCGTCTGTGGGTCATGGTGGGCGAGGGAAACGAATCCCTGGCGGAGTCCCTGAGCCGCTACCGGATGATCGACCGCGGAGACGGCTTTCTCACCGTTCGCGCGATCAAACGTTCGATCGACGGCGCCCTGGGATCCCACGGCGCCTGGCTGCTGGAGCCCTATGAGGACATGCCGGAGTCCAGCGGCTTGAACACGACAAGTCTCGAGGTGATGAAGGAGACGGCCCGGCTGGCGCTGGAGCACGACTTCCAACTGTGCGTTCACGCGATCGGCGACCGGGCGAACCGCGAAACGCTCGACCTCTTTGAGCAGGCTCTTGCCGGCGACCGGGACCGCCGCTGGCGCGTCGAACACGCCCAGCACCTGCACCCGGACGACATTCCGCGCTTTGCCGGCCTGGGCGTGATCGCCTCGATGCAGGCGGTCCATTGCACCTCGGATGGACCCTGGGTGCCGGATCGGCTCGGAGAAGGACGAACGGCGGAGGGCGCCTACGTCTGGCGGAAACTTATCGACTCGGGGGCCGTCGTGACGAACGGCACGGATGCTCCGGTTGAGGACGTCGATCCGATCGCGTCCTTTCATGCGGCTGTCAGCCGCCGGATGGCGAACGGTGAACTTTTCGAGCCGCATCAGCGGATGACGAGGGAGGAGGCGCTCCGTTCGTACACCCTGGACGCCGCCTATTCGGCCTTCGAAGAGGACCGGAAGGGCAGCCTGGAGGTGGGGAAGCTGGCGGACGTGACCGTGCTCTCCCGCGACATCATGACCGTGCCGGAGGAAGAGATTCCGGGTACCGAGGTCGTCTACACGATCGTGGGCGGCCGGGTGGCCTATCGTCATCCGTCGATTGCGGCGCCGGGCGACGGATGAGCTCCCGGAGGGCCGGCTCGGCGGCCGGCTCCGGTGGAGTCAGGTTGCTGAGCGGCCGCTGGCGGGGCCGCAGGCTCAGGACACCGCCGGGAATTCGCCCCACCCAGGCCCGGGTCCGCGAAGCCCTGTTCTCACACTGGGGGGATCGCATCCTGCGCTGCCGTTTCCTGGAGCTCTGCGCGGGTTCGGGCGCCGTCTCGCTGGAGGCGCTGTCGCGTGGGGCCAACTCGGCCCTGGCCGTCGACCGGGATCGTCCCGCCGTGAAGTGCATCGGGGAGAACCGGGACCGCCTGGGCGCCCGCGACCTGCGCGTGGTCAGAGCCGAACTTCCCGAGTGCCTGGCCCGGGCCACGGCTGGCGAAGCCCCCTTCGACCTGGTCTTCATCGACCCGCCGTACGAGGCGCGCGGACTCGAGATGCTCCTGGCCGGTGCGGCCGCGTTGATCGCGGACGGCGGGGAAGCCGTGCTGGAACACACGAGCCGTCGTCGTCCACCTTCGGTTGCGGGGCGGCTGTCGCTGAACGGAACGCGACACTACGGCGACACGGCGCTCGCGTTCTACGACTGACCCCTGCCTGATGGAGGCAGGGACGGCAGGCAGCGCCCGCCGCCGAACGCGGCAGGTGGTGCGAAAGGGGGGACTCGAACCCCCACGGTATTGCTACCACAAGATCCTGAATCTTGCGCGTCTACCAATTCCGCCACTTTCGCGGTGGCCGTCCTGAGCCCGGGCGGCATTGTATCCGCATATTCGGGATGCTGGCCCAACAAATGCAGCGAGATTGCTGCGACGGGCTGTTAGGCTTGCTCCATGAGTGGATCACTTCATCGTTGCGCGGTTCCGAGCGGCGGCGCCGCGCGGGCGGGGCTTCGACTGCTGTTCGCCGTCGCCCTTGTCGCAGGCCTGGTCGGCTGTGAAGGGACCGGGCCGCAGGGAGCAAAGGAGGAGGACCGGCTGGCAATCGAGGCCGTGCTCACGGACTACCTGCCGAAACTCGGCGCGGCCTACGCCACCGGGGACTTCGAACCGCTCGCTTCCGGCGCCGTCCCGAAGGAGATCGAGACGGTCAAGAGGATTGTCCACGAGCTGGAGATGGGGGAGAGCCGTACCCTGCGGCCGACCCTCCAGAGCTTCGAGATCGAGGGGATCAATGTCTGGCGCTACTCCAACGCGGCCGTGACCACCCTCGAGGTCTGGGACATCCAGTCCATGGCCAGCGGCACCGAGCATGTCCTCGCGTCCGCGAGCGATCGCTACCGTGTGCGCTACCAGTTCAAGCGTCGGGACGAAGGGTGGATGGTGATCGAGCGCCGCATCGAACATCAGTTCGAGTCCTGATCCCGTGCCAGCCGCGGTCGCGATCGTCGGTCGCCCCAACGTCGGCAAGTCGACACTCTTCAACCGGTTGATCGGTCGCCGGCAGGCGATCGTCCACGGAACACCGGGCGTGACCCGGGACCGGTTGGTCGGGCGCTTCGAACTGGAGCGGCGCGGCGTCGTCGAACTCGTCGACACCGGGGGCCTGGCGCCGGGTGACGACACCCTGGGACTGAACGCACAGGTCGAATTCGCCATCGAGGAGAGCGACGCGCTCCTGTTCGTCGTCGACGGCAGGGAGGGACTGGGCGCGGCCGACGAGCAGGTCATGGAGCGGCTTCGGGGCCATGGCCGGCCGATCGTCGTGGTGGTCAACAAGTCGGACACCCGAGCCGCCCGGGAGGGCTACCAGGAGTTCTACGCTCTGGGCGCCGACGGGCTCGTCCTCATGTCCGCGGAACACGGCATGGGTCTCGGAGACCTGCATGACGAGCTGTCCGCGCATCTCCCCGACGCCGGGGACGCGTTGGAACCCGAGGCATCCGGGGTCGCGGTCGTGGGTCGGCCGAACGTCGGCAAGTCGTCCCTGATCAACCGGCTGCTGGGAAGCGAACGGACGCTCGTGTCTCCGATCGCCGGAACGACGAGAGATCCGATCGACAGCCTGCTGCAACGCGCGGACGGCCCCGACTACCTCCTGGTCGATACGGCCGGCATTCGGCGCCGTTCCCAGGTTCAGGACGCCCCGGAGGAACTGGCGGTCATGCTCGCCCAAAGGCAGATCGAGCGCGCGGAGCTGGTGGTCCTGGTGATCGATGCGAGCCTGGGGATCACCACCGGCGATCTGGCCATTGCCGATGCCGCCTGGCGGGCGGGACGCTCGTCGATCATCGCCTGCAACAAGTGGGACCTCCTTGACGAGGAGCGTCGGGACCGCCTCGAGGGAGGTTGGGAGCGCCTGGCGGAGCTGTTCGCCAGACCCTCCCGCGTCAACGTCTCCGCGCTGACGGGCCGCGGCGTGGGGGGCATCCTTCCGGCTCTCGACCGAGTTCGGGAACGCCACGCACTGCGGATACCCACATCCGAGCTGAACCGGATGGTGCACCGGATCGTGGCCCGCCACCAGCCGCCGGCGGAGCGGGGCAGACCGTGGCGGTTCTTCTATGCGGCGCAGGTGCACGGGACTCCCCCCACCTTCCTCCTGTTCGCGAACCGGCGCCTGAAGCGCGGGCACACCTACCGGAAGTACCTCGAGAACCAGCTTCGAAGAGCGTTCGATCTTGACGGTGTTCCGCTTCGCCTCGTCGTTCGGGAACGCCGCGGTGGCGCCGAGTCGCCGCCGGGCTGAGTCGCGGGCGGGTCCCGGGGCACGGCCCGGCCAAGGGTCTCGTATACTCTTCATCGCGCTTTCTGATCTTCGAAACGCGGGCCGTCGCCGTTCCTGGCCAAGGCCGGGCAGGTGATCTGCGGAGCAGGCGGGAGACCGGTCATTCCCTCGGAGCAGCACTACAGGATCGTTGACGTGTGCAGGATGCTGGACATCCAGCCCTACGTCCTGCAGTACTGGCAAACCGAGTTTCCGGCTCTGGCCGCGAAGAAGAGCGCGGAAAGCCTGCAACAGTACGGCGCCGGGGACCTGGAGATCGTTCGCCGGATCAGGGAGCTCCTGTACGACGAGGGCCACACGATCACCAGCGCCAAGAACGAACTCGGCGCCGAACTCGAGGGAGGCGGGGTCCGCGGGAAGCCCCCGGCGGCAACCGAAGCGGCCGAGGGCGCCGAGGCGTTGCCCGCGGAGGCCGAGTTGCCGGCGAACGACGGGCAGCCCGATGATCCGGAGACTGCAACGGCCGCAGTGGAGGCGCCGCGGACGGCGGCTGCGCCTGATGCCGCGGCCGTGGATGCCCCCGGCGACGGTGAGATCGGAACCTTGACGCAAAGGGTCGAGAGGCTCGAGGCTGGTGTTGCGGCCCTCGTCTCACAGGCGCGTCAGCTTGCCGCGGAACTGAGCCCCGAGATGGGCATCGAAGAGGACTGATCGAACAGCACGAACACGGAGCGAGGTCGTGGCAGCCCCTGACCACCGCCGACGCGCTGTTGCCAAGCGCAGCGATTGGGTAGAGAATGCACCTCGGTCGGGACGTGGCGCAGTCTGGTAGCGTACCTGAATGGGGTTCAGGGGGTCGCGAGTTCGAATCTCGCCGTCCCGACCATTTGACCAGTTTTCCGTAGCGCCCCGCCAGCCGCCGTTCCCGACATGAAGACCGCCTCCGATGCGGCCGGGGTCAGGTTCGGCCTGGTGGCCGCGCGTTTCAACGGCCGCATCGTCGAGCGCCTGCTGGAGGGTGCCCGCGAGTTCCTGCTTGACCGCGGCGCCAGGAACGAGGACCTCCTGCTTGTCCGCGTTCCCGGCGCCTGGGAGCTACCGGCAGCTCTCGATGCACTGGCCGACACGGGAAGGGTTGATGCGCTGGTGGCCCTCGGCGCGGTGATCCGGGGCGAAACGCCGCACTTCGAGTACATCTGCAACGAGTGCGCGGCAGGCTGCGCCAGAGTCACCGCGCGAACCGGAATCCCGGTGGGATTTGGCGTTCTCACCTGCAACAACGCGGAGCAGGCCTCGGCGCGCGCCGGCGGCAAGGCGGGGAACAAGGGAGAGGAGGCTGCCGGAGCAGCGCTCGAGATGGCGAATCTGCTGCGGTCGCTCAAATCGTGACAGGGGTTGGAGAAGGGCCGTCGCCGGAGGGAATGCTGCTGCTGTCAACCGGTCATCGACCCCGCAGAGCGGGCGGCAAGCGCCGCCAGGCCAGGGAGATGGCTCTGCAGATGCTCTACCAGGGAGAGCTGGGCGATGCCAAGCCATCCCAACTGCTCCGGGAATTCGATCTGCACGCGTTCCGCGCGGAAACCGCCGACGCCGGCACCGCCTCGAGTGCCTCCGAGCTGGCGCTCGACTACGCCCGCACTCTGGTGGAGGGCAGCCTCGCCCACCGGGAGTCCATCGATCGTCTGGTCGCGGAACAGGCGGACAACTGGCGATTGGAGAGAATGCCGGTGGTCGACCGCAACGTTCTGCGCCTGGCCGTCTACGAGATGCGCTTCCAGTCCGACGTGCCCGCGGTGGTGGCGATTGACGAAGCGATCGAACTGGCCAAGAAGTTCGGCTCCGAGCAGTCGGGCCGTTTCGTGAACGGGATCCTCGACGCCCTTCGCACGACGCTGGACCTGGACTCGAGCCGCTGATGCCCTGCGCCGAGACCCGGTCGCCGACGAGGACGGTCTGAAGGCGTTGGGCGCCGCGGCGGCGTCCCCGGGACCGCCAGGCCCGCGATTCGGCCCGGACTGTTATCCTGAAACCGATGCAGAGCACCCGTCGAAAGCGGCTGGTCGAGGCCGCGACATGGCTGCCGGCGCTGATCCTCGTCGGCTGCGGTTACGCGCTCGTCGGCAAGGCGTCCGTCATTCCTGACGACGTGCAGCAGGTGTTCCTTGCGCCGTTCGAGAATCGGACCACCCGGGTGGAGGTCGAACAGTTTCTGACCCAGGCGATCGCCGACGAACTCCTGACCCGGCGGCGGTTCGAGCTGGTGTCCAGCGAAGCCGAGTCGGATGCCACGATTCGCGGTGCCGTGACCGCCTTCCGGGTTGCGCCGATCACCTTCACGAGCGATGGCCGTGCCCAGGAGTACGAACTGTCGATCGTGGCCGATGTCTCCTTCCGGCGCACCGTGAAGACGCCCGGAGAGGAGGACGGCGAGGTGATCTGGGCGAACGATCGTTACCAGTTCAGGGAGAGCTATCGGGTCGAGAGCGCGGCCGCGGACTTCTTCGACCGCGAGAACATCGCCATCGAAGATAGCGCCGAACGGTTCGCGGACACGATGGTGACGGATCTCCTGGAGGGCTTCTGACGGCGACCAGCCTCGGCCAGGAGTCGGGTCACCGGCGGATCGCGCGGGCGGTCCGCCTCTGATCACTCGGCCGCTTGCGACGGAATCGCGACGGACGCTCCCGCAGCTTCGACACGGGAATTCACGAGTCGCGTGAGTCTCGACTTCCGGCGGGCGGCAGCGTTCGCGTGGATCACGCCCTTGCGGGCGGTGACGTCGATCAGGCTCAACGTCCCGGGAAGCAGTTCCCGTGCATGCTCGACATCACGGTCGGCGGCCGTCCGCAGCGCCTTGACCGAAGTACGGAGCTTCGACATCGCCGCGCGGTTGCGGGCTCGTCGGACTCGCGACTGTCGGATCCGCTTCTCTGCCTGCTTGCTGTTCGCCATATCGCCTTTTCTCTCAGGTCAACCTGTCCGTCATCCCAGGCGGCTCGAAACCCGAGGGCCCGCCGGCGGCGTAGTCTACTGTTCGGCGTCAAGATTGTCGAGTTGCTGGAGCGCCAGGGTCGCCTCGTCGGTGTCGGGGTAGCTGCCTCGAACCCGCAGGAACATCTCGATGGCGCGTTCCCGGTCGCCCAACCCGGTCCATGCGACGCCGACCTTGAGCAGCGCACTCGCGACCTTGTCGCTTTCAGGGTAGCGCTCCTGAACCAGGCTCAGCTCGTCGATCGCTGCCCGGTAACGCCCCTGGCCCAGGTGGGACTCGCCGAGCCAGTACTGTGCGCTGCCCGCATCGACACCGTCCGGGAAGGTGTCCAGGTAGCGGCGAAAGCCGGAGATCGCCTGCTCGTACCTCCCTTCGGAGTAGTCCTGATAGGCGGTGTCGTAGAGGGTCTTCGGATCGACCGTCTCCACCGCGGTCGCCGGCCCGGCGGCTTCCCGTAGCTGACCGAGAGCCGAGAGGTACGATTCCTGGCGTTCGAGTCGGCCCTGGATCAAGGCCAGGTCCCTTCCCGTCTGCTCGAGGCGTTCCGCCGAGGAATCGAGCAGCTGGCGCTGTTCCTGGACCAGGTTCCGCAGGGCTTCGAGGTCGGAGAGGATCTGGCGCAGATCCGCCTTGGTATCCGCGTTCGCCGTGACATCGCTGCGGACCTGACTCTCGAGGGCTTGAACCACCGTCGCCAGGTCCTGTCGGGTCGGCGTCCGGGAGCCAAGTTCGTCCAGCCGTCGTTCCACGGCGGCGAGACCGGTTTCGAGGTCGGCCAACTGCGTGGACGAGGAAGCGCAGGCGACCGCGAACAGGGCCACAACCGAACCGCCCGCCGTCAGCAACCTGAGGGAGTTGCGGGAAGCCTCAGGCTCTGTCCGCGGTCCCGGCAGCCACATGCTCAGACCCGCGACGGCTATCGGCGATGGGTTTGCGCGGCGCGCGTGGAAGGACCGGCGGGCGCCTGAGGCACAAGCCGCGCCGAGTTCAACTGAAGTCGGTGACCCGGAAATAGGCTCGACGGTTCAGTTGCCAGCAGTCCTCGTTCGACTCGTCGCACTGCGGCCGCTCCTCGCCGTAGCTGAGCGTCTTGAGACGATCCGCGGCCACGCCCAGCGACAGAAGGTAGTCCCGGGCGGCGTTGGACCTGCGGTCGCCAAGCGCCAGGTTGTAGTCGTTGGTCCCCCGCTCGTCGCAGTGACCTTCGATCGTGATCACGAGCTTCTCGCCATCCCTGGTCTTCAGGAAGTCCGCGTTCTTGCTGAGCTGCGAACGCGTCATGTCCGTGAGGGTGGCCTTGTCGAACTCGAAGTAGACGTCCCCGAGAAGGCCCTTCTCGTGAACCTGCCGGTCTGCTTCCACGATGTCCTCGGACCACGGAGACTGGTACTCGGGTTCCACCGGCGGCGCCGGCGGAGGAGGAACAGGCTTCGGTGGCGGCGGAGTCTCCTCGACTGGCGGAGGAGGCGGCGGCGGCGCGGGGGGCTCGGGCTCGACCTTCTTGCACGCACCAACGGCGAGCAGTACGAGAACCGAGAGGATGAATGCGGGGAACCTGCTGGCCAACATACCGAGACTTCTCCTCAAACCTGAAAAGGGTGGTGGTTTAGAGCGGGGAAAGAGTACCAAAGCGGCGCGTGCACGGCAACCTCCGGCTGCGGCGGGAAGCACTTCGGGCCTCAGTCGAAATAGCCCGACCAGGACGGGTGCGAATTGTTGCCCCGCGTGGTGACCTGACGCGTGTACCTGCCGTCCTGGCTCATGATGTAGATGTGCCGGCGACCTCCCGGACGGCGGGTATCGAAGGCGATCCATTCGCCATTCGGTGAAAACGACGGGTTCTCGTGGCTTCCGGGCCCCGTCGTCAGAAGTTGATCCTGTTCGGTCACCAGGTCGATGACCGCGATGTCGTGGCGGTCGCCGCGGTCGGCGCGGCGGGAGTAGACGAGGCGACTGCCGTCCGGGTGCCACGATGCACCCTCATTGTAGCGGCCCTTGAAGGTCACCCGTTGCAGGTCGGCGCCGTCGATGCCCATCAGGTAGATCTGCGGGCTGCCGGAGCGTTCCGAGGTGAACGCGACGCGGCTGCCGTCGGGCGAGCATTCCGGGTTCGTGTCGATGCGGCTCGACCGGGTGAGCTGCCGGGGAGAACCGCCGCTGCGCGACACGGAGAAGATCTCCATGTTGGTGCTGCTTCGGCGAGCAAAGACGAGTGTCTCCCCGTCCGGACAGAGGCTGGGGGAGTACGCGGGTTGCTCGTCGGCGACGATGGCCGTCTTCCTGCCGGTCACGAGGTCGGCCCAGTAGATGCCCGGCCGCCCCTCGAAGAAGGACAGATACACGAGCCCGCTGCCGTCGCGCGCCCAGACGGGTGACAGGCTGGTCGAGATGTGCCCGGTGATCCGCCTCTGCGCGTGGCCGTCGTAGTCCATCATGAAGATCTCCTTGCTCCCCTGGGACTCCCGGTCCGAGACGAACGCGATCGCGGTCATCGCGATGCCGCGACGGCCGGTGAAGTAGAGAACGACCTCGTCGGACATCAGATGGGCGAAGCGGCGGGCGAGGTCAATTCCCCCGTTGTAGCGTTTCCCCAGAATGAACTGCCCCCTCGCGAGGTCGTACACCCGCCCCTCGAGAATCAGATCCTGGCCGGCGAGCTTGAACTCGCTGAGCAACGCCACCTCGTTGCCGTAGGCGCGATACTGCTCGAGATCCTTCGACCGGTCGCCGGTGATGGGCGCCGCCGACAGCACGTCCGGACCCTGGACGTCGAAGAGCTGGGTGAAGGCGAGATCCTCCCTCAGAGTCCGCTCCACTTCGTCCATCGCGTCGAGAAACTCCGGGCCGGCTTCCGGCGGACGTCGGGCACGCGGTACGGCGAGATTCAGACGCAGGGAAGCGCCGCGGTCGAGCACGACTTCCACATCGGAGGGCAGCGGCTCGGCGGGAGGCGGCGTTCCCGCCGTCTCCTGCCCGGTGAGGAGCGGCGCGCCGCCAAGGAGGCCCGCGAGGACGACCCCCGCGACCGGGCGCCGCGGGAGCACTGGATGGAAACGCTGCATCGTCACCGGATCCTCATCGTCACGCCGAGACTCGGCTTGCGGAAACTGCGGGGCAGAGGCGGCGCCGGCGACGCCAGCTGGATCGCCCGCAGACCGGCGTTGTCGAAACGGGTGACGCCGGACGACTCGATCAGTTCGAGCGCGCTCACCGTGCCGTCACTCGCGATTCGGAAACGGACCAGGGCCTCCACGCCTTCGATCGGCGGTCTGGTCCAGCGGGACTTGATCAATGCGACCAGGCGCCGAGTGTAGTACTCGTAGGTGAAGTCCTCGCTGTCGTAGCCGACCACCGGCGCCTCCGCGTCGTCGCTGCCGGCCAGCGAATCGTCGACGGTCCGGGCGCGCTGGAAGGGCCGCTCCAACTGCGGCCGCGGTTCGGGGTCCGGTTCCGGCGGGGGAGGCGCTGGTTCGGGGTCCGGTTCCGGCGGGGCAGTTTCTTCCTCGACCAGAACCGGCACATCCTCCGGCGGCTCTTCCGGGGGCGATTCGGGCTCGGGTTCCGGCTCCGAAACGGGCGGCGGCAGCTCTTCTTCCGGGGGGGGAGTCGCCGGAATCGGCTTCGGCCGAATCGTCGGCAGGCGCACCAGTTCCACCGTATGGCGCTCCAGGTAGGTCCGTTCGGCGAACAGGCGGGGTCCGAAGAGAATCCCGCCGAGGACCGCGAGATGGAGGGTCAGGGAGGCAGCCAGGCACGGCCTGTTCAGACCGCCCGCCCGGCGCTTCCGGCGCGTGAGCGCCCATTCGACCGAAGGTGAGAGGGGATCCTGACTCGACACGTGACGGGGCTCCTCGGCGGTGACCCCTCAGGGGCCTTGATCCTCTGGTTGCACGACGAGCGAGACGCGATGGATGTCCGCACGTTCGAGAACGTCGAGAACATGGATGATTCTTCCGTAAGGCACTTCCGCGTCGCCCTTGACGAAGACCGCCTCGTAGTCGCGCAACTCGAGCAGCGGCAGCAGACGATCGACCAGCAGCGGGGTGGCCACCGGCTCGTCCCTGATGTAGACCAGATCGTTCTGCGCCACGGTCAGGATCATCGGATCTTCATCCCGGACCGCCAGCGTCGCCGGCGATTCCATCTCCGGCAGAGTCACCTCCACGCCCTGGTGCAGCATCGGCGTCGCGATCATGAAGATGATCAGCAGCACGAGCATGACGTCGACCAGGGGCGTCACGTTGATGTCCGCGAGGACGGAGTCATCGCTGTCGGTGTCCTGGAAGAAGGCCAAATCCGACTCCCGTATACGGAATCAGCCGAAGTTGCGTTCGGCCAGATTCAGGAACTCGAGCGTGAAGTCGTCCATTTCCGCGCGCAGCTGCCGAAGCCTGGTGGCGAGGTAGTTGTAACCGACCAGGGCCGGGATCGCGGCCACCAGGCCGGCGGCCGTGTTGACCAGCGCTTCGGCAATGCCCGGAGCAACCGCCGTGATGCTCGCCGTACCGGAGGCGCCGATGTCGTTGAAGGCGATCATGATTCCCCAGACCGTCCCGAACAGGCCGATGAAGGGCGCTGCCGCGGCGGTGGTCGCCAACCAGGACGTGTTCCGGGCGAGAACGCGCAGTTCCACGTTCGCCGCCCGGCGGAGGGTGCGCTCGAGTCCCATCAGCGACTGGAGACGGAAGCTGTCCTCGCCGTCCCGGGGTTCCTTGAGGGCCTTGATCTGGGTGTCGATCTCAAGGTAGCCGGCCTGGAACAGCCCGACCAGCGACGACGCGCGGTAGCCCGATGCGGCCTTGCCGATGTCGCTGAACCGGGCAGCCTTGTGGAACATGTCAAGGAAACCCAGGTTCTGCTGCGCGGTGCGACGGAAGAGCAGCAGCCGCTGCAGCAGGACATACCAGGAAGACAGCGACATCAGGACCAGAATCCCGAGCACGATCTTGGCCACCGGGCCCGAACGCAGAAAGAAGTGCACCACCGCGGAATCACCAGTGGCCATCAGGGTGGCGATCGGGATGGCGAAAGAAGGCACCGCAGGCAAAAGTACCAGACAGATAGCCAAACGTCTATCAGCGGCTGCTTCTCGCGTCCCGCCGGGAGGCGGAGGAGGGCGTGCATCGGGCCGGCTCCGGCCCGGGGCGAAGGCCTCCCGACGCAGCGCGACGCGCAGAACCCGTGTGCCTTGGCCAAGGCAGGCGGCGGCGGGAACGTTATGCTGCCGCGCCGGCAAACAGAGGGAGAACCTGGCCTTGAGGATCGGCGTCTGCATCAAACAGGTACCGGATACGGATGCGCACCCGCGGATCGCGGACTCCGGCGACCACATCGACGACGACGACCTGAGCTGGGTCATCTCGAGCTGCGACCTCTGCGCGCTCGAAGAGGCGCTGTTGCTCGTCGAGGCGGTGGAGGAGGAGGAGGGCGGAATCGACCGGCCCGAGCTCGTCGTCTTCAGCCTCGGCCCGGCACGGGTCGAGGAAGCCCTCCGCAAGGCGCTGGCTCTGGGCGTCGACCGGGCCGTGCATCTGGAGGACGCGGCTTTCCGGGGCGGCGACGCGATGGCCGACGGACGTGCTCTGGCCGCGGCGGTTGACCGGGAGGGGTGCGATCTCGTGCTTGCCGGGGCGCAGTCCGACGATCTGGGACAGGCTGCGACCCCGGCGGTGATCGCCGGGACTCTCGGCCGCCCCTACGCCTGGCTGGTGATCGCGGTCGAGTTGGACGCGGCCAGCCGTTCGGTCCGCGCGGTGCGCGAGCTGGAGGGCGGGATGAACGAGGTCCTCCGGCTGGAGTTGCCGGCCGTCCTCGCGGTGCAGGCGGGAATCAACAAGCCGCGATTCGCCTCCCTGCGCGGCACTCTCCAGGCGCGGAGGAAGCCGTTGGAGAAGGTGGACTGCGCGATGCTCGGCGTCGAGCCGGGTCAGGTGGGGAAGGCGGGCGCCCGAATCGAGACGATGGCCGTCCGCGTCCCGCCGACCGGCGGCGGCGGACTGCGGATTGCGGGCGACGCGGCGGAAGCGGCGGCCGAGCTCCTCGCCCACCTGGAACGGGAGGCACTGCTGTGAGCCGCCAGGAACCCCTCGTGTGGATCGTCGAGAACGTCGGCTCGGGACCCGGATCCCGGGAAACCCTCGTCTGTGCGCAGCTCCTCGGATCCGACCCGCGGCTCGCCCGGCTCGACGAAGACCGGCTCGGGCCGTACTCGCCCGGGGTCTTCGCGAAGGCCCTCGGCGCCCTGATCGCGAGCGGGAGCAGGGAACGGAAGTCTCGGTCGACGGTGGTGCTTCTGCCGCACACCTACCAGGTGGCCGAGTTCGCTCCCCGGCTGGCCCTGCTGCTCGGCGCCGCCTACATCCCGTCGATCAGCGGAGTGCACCGGGACGGCGAAGGCGGTCTGCGCTTCCGCCGGTCCATTCTTCAAGCCAGGCTCGAGGCGGAAGTCCGGCCACGAGCACGGACCATCGTTGCCACCGTGCAGAGCGGCGCCTTCAGCAGCGACGAAACGCCGGCGCCGCCACGGCAGGTCGTGGAGGTCTGTCTGCCGGCCGACATGGAACCCCGGCCCGAACGGGAGATCCTGGGACGTGAGGCGGCGAGCGCCGGCGGCGTCGATCTCGCCGGCGCCGAACGGATCGTGACCGCGGGGAGGGGAGTGGGCGGAGCGGACCAGGTCTCGGTGGCGGCCGACCTGGCCGCGGCGCTCGACGCCGAACTCGGCGCCAGCAGACCCGTGGTGGACAACGGCTGGTTGCCGCGCGAACACCAGGTCGGATCGAGCGGACACCTCGTGGCGCCGAAGCTCTACGTCGCCCTCGGCGTCTCGGGATCGATCCAGCACCTGATGGGCATGAGCGGATCGCGCGTGATCGTCGCGGTGAACACGGATCCCGAGGCCCCGATCTTCAGCCTCGCCCACTACGGCATCGTCGGCGACCTCCACGACGTGGCGCCGGCGCTGACCGGTCTGCTGAACGAGCGCGCCGGACGGTAGCGCCGCCAGACTCGTCGACTGGCGCCGGGTTCGACCCACGGCCCCATCTCGCGACGGCCTCTCGCGACGCCTGCTGCGGCGGCGGCGCGTTCCGCGGCGCAGGCCCTCGGAACAGGCCCGTATCCACGGCCTCGCTTTCGGGAGCTACCGACTGCATGGACCCACGTCGCAAGAAGCACCCGCGAAAGGCCGACCGTCCACAAACACGCAGCTGCACTCGCCGGCTGTTCCCTGCGCGACAACGCCGCGAAGCGTCCTGGCCGGCGTCGGCGGGGCGGGGTGCGGGCCGGCGCGTCCCATCGGGCCCGGTCAGGATGCGAACTTCCGGTTCACCAGGCGGCGAACTTCAGTGCGGCTAGGGCCGATTCCCCTGTTGATCCAGTCATCTCCGCAGCCGTTGCAACTCGAACAGGGCCAGCGAAGCCGCGACCGTGGCGTTCAGAGACTCGACAGCGGCGGCGGTGGGCACGGTCAACTGCAGGTCGGCCCGGTCCAGAACCGGGTCCGAGACGCCTCTGCTCTCGTTGCCGACCGCGAGGATGATCCGGTCGGCGGCGAGCAGGTCATCGAGCCTCTGATCGGGAGCGTTGGCCGCCAGGAGCAGCGCGGCGGGCTCTCCCTGCACGCCCTTCCCGGGCGGCGCAAGTGCAAGCCAGACGACGTTCCGGGAGAGCCGGTCAACCCGGACGTCGGTCCAGACCGGGATGCGGAGCAGACTGCCGGCAGAGGCGCGGAGGGCGCGAGGCTGATTGGGCCGCGCGGCGCCGGCGGCAAGGAGGAGGGAGGCGGCGCCCGCGGCTTCGGCGGAACGAGCCATGGCGCCCAGGTTGCCTGGATCCTGGACACCGTCGACGTAGAGGTGGAGACCGGCAACCAGGGGGATCGGCGAGGCGGGAGCGGCGTTCCAGCCAGCGGGCGGTTCGACCACGGCGGCGATGCCCTGGGGGGCGTCGGCGTCGGCATGCTCCCGCAGACGGTCCGGATGGACCAGGGCGGCCCCCGTCCGCGAGCGGTGTTCCAGCTTCCGGATGAACCCGGCGTGAGTCGCCTTGAAGTCCGGGGTGATCAGGAGCTGGCGGAACTCGAGCCCGGCCTCGGCGCCGGCCTCGACCAGATGCCTGCCCTCGAGAAGAAGCAGGTCCGACCGCTTGCGGGTGTGGGCGTTGCGGAGGCGCCGAATCGCGCGAACCCGGGGCTTGTCGCGGTTGCGGATCATCGCGCCGCGATTGTAGAAGGCAGGACGGATGGAACGGTGGACTCCCCGGCACGGCGATCAATTGGTATGGTTCGCTGCCGATGCCAGAGAGTTCCAGCGGAATACGCCGCCTGTTCACCTCCGAGTCGGTGACCGAAGGCCATCCCGACAAGGTGGCCGATCAGATTTCCGATGCCGTCCTCGATGCGGCGCTTCGGCGTGACCCGGAGGCGCGCGTGGCGTGCGAGACGCTGGTCAACACCGGCCTGGTCCTGATCGCCGGGGAGATCCGGCAAGCCGGCGCCGAGATCGACTACGCCGCGTTGGCGCGAAAGACCATCCGGAACATTGGCTACACCGACGCAAGCTACGGCTTCGCCGCCGACGACTGCGCCGTGCTCTGTGCACTCGATCCACAGTCCCAGGACATCGCCCGCGGCGTCGACACCGGCGGCGCCGGAGACCAGGGTCTGATGTTCGGCTATGCGTGCCGGGAGACCGACGAACTCATGCCGCTGCCGATCCAGCTGGCGCACCGCCTGACCCGGCGCCTCGCCGATCTGCGCCGCTCGGGCGCCTGCGACTGGCTGAGACCGGACGGCAAGTCCCAGGTGACCGTGCAGTACGACCAGCAGGGAAGAGCCGTGCGTGCACACACGATCGTCGTCTCGACGCAGCATGCCCGGGGAGTGTCACAGGACGAGATCGAAAAGGTCGTGTGGGAACAGATCGTCCGGCCGTCGGTGCCCGGCCACCTTCTGGACGACGACACGATCCGGCATGTGAATCCGACCGGTCAGTTCGTGGTCGGCGGACCCCGGGGGGATTGCGGACTGACCGGCCGCAAGATCATCGTGGATACCTACGGCGGCGTCGGACACCACGGCGGCGGCGCCTTCTCGGGCAAGGACCCGACCAAGGTGGACCGCTCGGCAAGCTACATGGCGCGCTACGTGGCGAAGAACCTGGTCGCCGCCGGCATGGCGGATCGCCTCGAGGTCCAGTTGGCCTACGCGATCGGCGTCGCAGAACCGGTCTCGGTGCACGTGGACTCCTTCGGCAGCGCTCGGGACGGCATCTCGGACCGTCGTCTCGAGGAGCTGGTGCGCAGCGAGTTCCCACTCGAGCCCCAGGCGATCATCGAGGCGCTCGACCTGCGAAAGCCCCGGTACCTCGAGACGGCGGCGTATGGCCACTTCGGTCGAGCCGGGTTCCCCTGGGAGCGCACGGACCGCGCCGCCAGTCTGCGCCGGGCCGTGGCCTAGCAGCCCCCGCACGCCGGTCGGCCTCGGCGGGGGGGTTCGATGACCAGCGCCCGAAGGCGGGTTGCGTGTGCCGCGGCCTCGCGCCACGCGGGGTGCTCCTCGACGGGATCGACGGTCGGGTTCGGCGGCTCTACGTGCGAACGCCGAGGAACAGGTAGAGCGCGAACGTGCCGAAGAGCGCGTTCGGGCTCCAGGCCGCAATCAGGGGAGGCAACGCCTCCGACTGGCCGAGCGCCACGAAGATGCTGATCACGACGTAGTACACGATTCCCAGCATGATGGAGAGGCCGATGCCGTAGAGGGCCCCCTGACGGCCGAGGCGGAACGCGAAGGGCAGAGCAAGCAGGCCCATGACGAAGCACACGACGGGCAGGGCCGTCTTGTTGTGGAGTTGCATCCGGAGTTCGGGAACGGCGACGCCGGCGGCCGTCAGGTCCTTGACGTAGCGCCTGAGTTCGCGACGGTTCATCTGGTCCGCGTACCTGACTTCCGTGTCGAAGAAGTCGGGCCCCTCCGGCAGATCGACCGGCCGGGGGCCGGCGAATCCGCTGCTGCTGGCAACGGTCAGGCCGTCGAACTCGCGGACCCAGGCATCGACCAGTTGCCAGCCGCCGGGCTCCGCTCCGCTCCCCGGCACGTACCGCGCAGCGGCAGCGTACAGACGCCCGATCAACCGGTGCTCGGGGTCGAAGCGGAACACCTGCAGGCGCTGCAGGGTCTGGCGGTCGGCGTCGTAGTGGCGGTAGTTGTAGATGTAGGCCGCGCCCGTGTCGTCCTGGGCGTAGCGCCACTGACGGTTCGCGCCGTGGTAGCTCCTGATCGGGCTCGCTCTGCCCCGGATCCGGTCCTCCAACTCGGCGACCCTGGCGTTGGAGGCCGGCAGCACCGAGTTCTCGAGCGCCGCGCTGAGCAGGGCAACCCCGGCCGCCGCGGCAAGGGCCGGAATCGCCAGTCGGAACAGGCTGAAGCCGAGTGCCTTGGCGGCCACCACCTCGTTGCGCTGCGAAAGCAGCCCGAAGGTGACCAGCGTGGTCACCAGGACGAGGACCGGCGCCGCCTCGTGGAAGATCTTCAGCGAGAGATACGCGTAGTAGGCCGCGAAGACGCTCGACGGGACGTCGTTCTCGAACATCTCATCGATGAGCTGGGTGAAGTCCGACACGATGAAGATGGCAAGTGCCGCGAGAACCGTGATCACGAAGACGCGCGAGAAGACGCCGAAGATGTAGCGGTCCATGACTCCGGGAAAGCGAAGGCTGATCGGTTCGATCCGCAACCTCAGCCGAGGTCCGGCGGGGGAGCCGCCCGGCGCCAGTGACTGGGTCCGCGCCCGCGCAAGGCGATCCTCGAGCGCCCGCTTCCGGCGGCCCCTGACCTGCCTCCGTCTGCCGAGACGGAGGAGACGCCGCCAGAGGTGCTCCCGCAGGTAGCGGTCGACCACGCCGATCATCAGGGTCTTGTCGCGGTTCCGCCGCCAGAGAAGGAACGCGCCCAGCAGGACGAGCAGGATGTTGGGCGCCCACATCGCCAGCCAGGGCGGGACCTGCCCGTTCACGGCCGCCTCTTCGCCGTTGCCCAGCATGACGTAATAGAACAGGAACATCGTGACGGAGACCAGGAAGCCCGACGACCGCCCGGTGCGCCGGTTGCGGACGCCGAGGGGAATCCCGTAGAGGCCGAACACGAGACAGGCGCCGGGGATGGCGAACCTCTTGTGGATCTCCACCCGGGCCTTGGTGCGCTTCTCGGGGATCACGGCGGGATCCCCGGCGGTCCGGCGCAGCTCCGGGAGCGTCATCGAGCGCACGTCCTTGGCAAGAACCAGCCCCTCGCTATGCCGCAACTCGTTGTCCTCGATCACGATGTTCGCGTCGCGGAGGCGCTGCAGCCGGTAGGCGCCCGGATCGTTCGTGTCCACCTCATGCACGTCGGCGAGACCGAACATGAGGAGCGGGGGACGCCCGTTTCCCGGAGCCACGTTGATCGCACCCGTCTCGCCGACGATGACCTGCTGCCGAGGACCTGGCACGGCATCGGCGAGAAACACGCCGCGCCAACCGTCTCCGTTCTCTGCCGACTCGAAGACATAGAGGATGCGCCCCTCGAGACCGTCGTGGAACACCCCGGGCCTGACCTGCTGATTCACGCTCCCTTGCAGGATCGCCAGCTGCAGTTCAAGCGTCGCCTTGTTGCCGGCCGGCAGGATGACGGTCATCAGGTAGGTGGTCAAGGCTGCCAGCAGCAGACTCATGACCAGGACCGGCCGGTAGATCGAGAAGAGGCTGATTCCCGAAGCCCGCATGGCAACCAGCTCGCTGTCCGCCGCCATGCGGCCGATTGCCAGCAGGATGGCGAACAGAAACGCCATCGGGATCGTCAGGACGATGATGTGCGGAAGACTGTAGGCGAGGAGTCGAAGGACGACCTGAACCTCGATGTCCCGCTCGATGATCAGCTCGGCGAGTTGGAAGAGCTCCTGCAGCACGGCGAGGAACGTGAAGACGAGGAGGCCCAGGGCGAGGGGGCCGATCGTCTCGCGCAGGATGTAGCGATCGAGTAGACGGAACATCGTGGTTTGCTGCCGGGCCGATTCTGACCGATCCGCGGCCTTGTGTGGCGGCAGGCGCCGCGACTCCGACTTCGCTGCGGGCCGAGCGGGCGCGCCTCATGGAGTTGACATAATGGACATTATCAGACGCCACATGCGGCCAACCGGCTTCGGCCGTGCAGCGACGGAGCCATCCGCCGTTGACGCGGCGAACCGGAATCCGATCGATAGCGACAGCCCGGCCACGGACATGATCGTCGGTCCGAGGCGGCGCCTCGTTGGAGAGCTGGAGCCAGGGGCTCTGCTGGAGCTAGAACGGCGCCGTCTTGTCCCGCTCGCGCCGCAGGGCGGTGAGAATCTCCTCCAGGGCCCGGATCAGGTCGTCCTCCTCGACGACGCTCTGCCGGAAGCTCAGAGAGACGCGGTAGCGTTCGTCCGCGGCCTGGAACCGGAACACGTGCGGCTTCGAGCCCGTTTCGCCTCCCTCGATGGGCTCTCCGGCCTTCCTGGAGTCGTCCTGTTGCGGATCGGATCGGCGCGCGCGCACCTCATCGCGCACTGCGGCCCGCTTGAGGCCGTGTTCGGCAATGCGCTCCAGCAGGTCGATCATCTCGACCTCCGAAGCCAGCTTCAGGACCTCGAGAAGAATCGACTTCCGATCCGAAACGCCCAGCGCGATCGCCCGGTCGCGGACGGCCTGTGGCAGTCGGAGCAGGGCCAGGGACTCGGTCACGCTGACTCGTGAGCGCCCGAGCGCCGTGGCGACCTGTTCGTGCGTGTAGCCGTGCAGCTCGACCAGCGCGCGCAGGCCCTCGGCCTCCTCGAATGGCGTCAGGTCAACCCGCTGCAGGTTCTCGACCAGCGCGACTTCGAGTGCCTCGCCACGGGTGACCTCCATCTCGATCAACGGAATCTCGCTCAGCCCGGCCCGTTGGGCGGCGCGAAACCGTCGCTCTCCGGAGATGATCCGGTACCGTCGCCCGGTCTGGACGGGGTCCCCGACGGGGTTCTCCGGAAGCAGCGGGCGGGCCAGGATCGGCTCCAGGACGCCCTTCGTGCGGACGGAGGCGGCGAGCTCCTCCAGGCCCTCGAATTGCTGCCTGGGTTGATCGGGGTCCGGCTCGATCCGGGCAAGAGGGACCATGCGGATCTCCATCAGACGTGCCCGGTCACATCTCGTACTTGCCCAGTGCCTTCGGGTCCAGCTCCTCGAGCCACTCCTTCATCTTCTCGTCGTCCATGCCGGCGGCAGGCGTCCCGGCGCCCTCTTCCGCCGCCGTCTGCTGTCGGACGCGGGCGAGATCCGCCACGGACTGGCGCACGAAGAGGGGCGCTCCGGCACGCAGCGCAAGCGCGATCGCGTCGCTCGGCCGGGCGTCGAGGAGCCGATGCTCCCCGCTTCGTTCGACGAGTTCAACCACCGCCAGGAAGGTGTTGCCCTCGATCGCCCGCACGACGACCTCGATCACCTCGGCCCCGACCAGGTCGAGCGCGTTCTTCAGCAGATCGTGGGTCATCGGCCGGCCCGGATCCCTGCCTTCGATGGCGAGTTGAATCGCGCCGGCCTCGAAGATGCCAATCCAGATCGGAACCACCGAACTCTCCCCGGCATTCCTCTCGTGCAGACGCAGGATGACGATCGGCTGGTTGGAGTTCGGTTCCATCATGAGGCCGTGGACCTCTGCCGGGATCTTCCGATCCACAGTGTCCTTCCGAGCCCGGCCGCCTTCGGTAGCCATCCCGGCATCCTACGCCAGCCGCCCGGCGCCGCCAAACTCGTCGCAGGCCCCATGCTCGGCCCTGAGCCCCGCGCGACCGCGCAGCGCCGCCGCCGCGAACCCTCCTAGACCACTTCGCCGCGCAGCGAATGATCGTAGGCCTCCAGAATCCGGATGCGCGTCAGCGTGCCGGCCCTGATCGGTTCTTCCGGAACCGGGAAGTGAACGATCCGATGACAGTCCGTTCGTCCGGCCTGGTAGCCCGGGCGCCGGCTCCAGCCGGTGACCAGCAGATCGAACGTTCTTCCCGCCAGCTCCGCGTTCAGCTCGCGCTGGATGACCGACTGGGCCGCGAAGACGCGCTGGAGCCGATCGTCGGCGACTTCCCCGGGAACCTCGTCCGCGACGGGAAGCCGGATGGCGGCCGTCCGGGGTCGCGGGCTGTATCTGAATGCGAACACCGAGGCGAACCGGACCTTCTCCACCAGGTCCAGGGTGCGCCGAAAGTCGTCCCCGGTCTCACCCGGGAAACCGACGATCAGATCGGTGGACAGAGCGAGGCCCTGGCGCGCGGCGCGCAGCCGGTCGACCAGACCAAGGTATTCCTCCACCGTGTAGCCGCGCCCCATGCGCCGCAGGACCCGGTTCGAGCCCGACTGAACCGGCAGGTGCAGATAGGGCGAGATGTTGCCGTGCCTGGCCACGGCTGCGATCATCGGGTCGGTGAAGTCCCGCGGATACGAGGTGACGAACCGCAGGCGCTTCAGGCCCGGCAACACGGCCGCGGCGTTCAGCAGATCGGCGAAGTCCAGGTCCCGGCCGCTTCCCAGCGGCGGCGGCGGCTCGCGCCAGTGGTTCACGGTCTGTCCGAGCAGCTCCACCTCAAGAAAGCCGTAGTCGACCAGGTACTCGATCTCGCTCAGGATCTGCGCCATCGGCCGGCACCGCTCCGGCCCCCTGGTGTTGGGTACGACGCAGAAGGTGCAGCGCTTGTTGCAGCCTTCGATGATCGTCACCATCCCCTTGTGCGCGCTGTCCCGACTGATCGCCTCGAAGTCGTACGGCCGCGCCTCGGGAAACCCCACCGCCAGGACACGCTCGCCACGCCGGCTGCGTCCGAGAACCGCCCCGATCTCGCCAACCCGGCCGGTGCCGAGCACGAAATCGATGTCGGGGTTGCGCCGCAGGGCCTCCTCGCCCTCCTGCTGTGCGACACAGCCGCAGAAGCCGATCCGGAGGTGCTTGCGTTCGCGCTTCAGCAGCCGGTACTCGCCCAGCCGGGAATAGGACTTGTGGGCCGCCTTCTCGCGCACCGAGCACGAGTTCAGGAGGATCAGGTCCGCCTGCTGCAACTCACGGGTCGGCATCAGGCCGTGTTGCATCAGCTGACCGGCCATGCGCTGGCTGTCCAGCTCGTTCATCTGGCAGCCCCAGGTCTCGATGAAGAAACGCTCCACGGCGCGGAGACTACTACCCCGCGCGACCCCAGGGTCCGCCTCCACTTCGTCGCCGGTCGGATCGCGCTGCCCCGCTACTCACGCCGCCCGCGGACGGGTTCGCCTGGCTTGCGTGTGCGGCGATGCGGGCGCCGGCGCCTACCCCGCCCGCGCCCGGCTTCCCCGCTGCAGGGAGGCCGCGCCGAATGCGCCGAGGAGTTCCTCGACCTCCTGGGCCGTCGCCGCCGCGATACACCGGCGTCCGAGTGCCTCGGCAGCGCCGAGATCAAGCGCCCGCACGACATCCTTGACGCCGGGAATGCCCCGGGGACTCATCGAGAGCTGCCGCAGACCCAGCCCCAGCATGAGCGGCACGCACCTGGGGCTTGCCGCCATCTCGCCGCACAGGGCGACCGGAACCCGCTGCCGCCGGCCTGCCTCGACGACGAGCTGAATCATGGTCAGGACGGCGGGATGCAGGGGTTGATAGAGGCCGGCCACATGCTCGTTCGTCCGATCGACGGCCAGCGTGTACTGGATCAGGTCGTTCGTGCCGATCGAGAGGAAGTCGACCTCCGCCGCAAGCTGGCGGGCGATCAGCACCGCCGCCGGCACTTCCACCATCGCGCCCAACTCCACGTCACGTTGGTACTCGGCGCCCTCGGTCTCCAGTTCGGCGCAGACCTCATCGCAAAGCAGGCGCAGCGCCCGAATCTCCTCGACCGCCGTGACCATGGGCGCCATGATGCGCAGGTTGCCGAAGGGCGCGGCACGAAACAGAGCGCGCAACTGGAGGCGGAACACATCCGGCCGCGCCAGCGCAAGCCGAATGCCGCGCTGCCCCAGCACCGGATTCTCCTCGTTCTCCGGCACCAGACCGCGCGCTACCTTGCCGCCGCCGAGATCCAGGGTTCGCACGACAACCGTCTGGGGAGCGAGGGCCTCCAGGAGTTCCCGGAACACCGCCACATGCTCCTCTTCGGAGGGGAGTTCCGGGCTCTTCTCCAGGTACAGAAACTCGCTTCGGTAGAGGCCGATACCGGAGGCGCCGAATCGCCGTACGTCCTCGAGTTCGTCCGCCAGCTCCACGTTGGCCAGCAGTTCGACATCCGTGCCGTCGACCGTTCGGGCCGGAAGCTCTCTGGCCGCGGTCGACCGCGCCTCCTCGTTGCGCCGGCGGCGACGCTGGAGGTTGCGGCAGGCGTCCAGCGTTTCCGATCTCGGATGGAGTGTGAGACGCCCCTCCTCCCCATCCACGACCACGGGGTCATCGTCGGCCACGCGGTTCGTGATCTCCACGATGCCGGTCACCAACGGAACGTCCAGGGCCCGAGCGACGATGGCCGTGTGCGAGTTGGCGCCCCCGACCTCGATCGCGAACCCCACCGCCCCGCGGCGCCCCAGGCGCAACACCTCGTCGGGCGTCAATTCATGGCTGACGACGACCACGTCGCGGCCGAAGTCCTCGCCGACGCCCGGCGAGGACATCTTCCCCGCCAGGGCCCGCAGCAGGTAGCGCGTCACATCGCGCAGGTCCTCGCCCCGTTCGCGCAGGTGCTGGCTCTTGACCTGGGCGAATTTCTCGCCGAGATCGTCGGCCACCGCCTGCACCGCCCATTCGGCATTCACCCGCTCGCGACGGATCATCCGATCGATGCGGCGGGCGAAGGACGAATCCCGCAGGATCACCGAGTGGGCATGGAAGATGGAAGCCAGATCGCTGCCGAAGGTCTCGGCGATGCGGCTCTCGGTGGCCTCGAGTTCCGCCTCCACACTGGCCACGGCGGCGGCGAAGCGCTCGACCTCGCGGTCCACGGCGTGCCTTTGAATCGGAACCCGCAGCACCTCGATGCCGTGGCCCCGAAGGCACACCGCGGGACCGATCGCGACTCCCGGCGCAGCGGCAGCCCCCTGGAGGGACTCCTGCGTCTTCGTGTCGTCCGCCCGGTTCACGAGTCCTCTCCGAATCGCGCGGCGATCAGGTCGCAGATCGCCGTCATCGCGGCGCGTTCGTCCTCCCCCCGGCAGCGGACCGTCAACCTGGAGCCCTGTCCGGCGCCCAGAAGCAGGACACCGAGGATGCTCCGCGCCTCGGTTTCACGGGAGCCTGCGCAGAGCGTCACGTCGGAGCGGAACTGCTTCGCCGTCTGCACCAGCCTGGCAGCGGCGCGTGCGTGCAGGCCCAGTTCGTTGACCACCTCGACCACCCGTTCCATCACTGAGGCGGCGGCAGCCTGCCACTCACAGCGAGTCGAATGCTCTTGCGCCCATTGCTCCAGATCCAGTCCGCCAGGTCCGGCAGGTCCAGATCAGGCGCTTCACAGCAGAGACTGAGCACCATCGGCAGGTTGACGCCGGTCACGACTGCGGCGTTCGCCACACCCGAAGCCCGCAGCGCGCTGTTGCAGGGCGTATCGCCGAACATCTCGGTCAGGATCAGCACGCCGTCTCCATGCTGCTCCGCCAGACGGCGGACCCTGGCCTCGATGAGATTGGCCGCTTCGGCCGCGTCCGCCCGCCAATCGACGCAGAGCGCGTAGACCGGCACCGGACAGGTGTCGCTGTCCTGGCCGGAGATGGCGCGCGCGGACTCGAGCAGGCGCTTGGCGAGTTCACCATGCGAAACGATGAGCACGGGAACGGTCATCAGGCACTCGCAGCCCTTGACCGGTGGCGCTCCACATCCCGGTGCTGCAGTCGGATCTGCCAGGCGCCGGCGGCCAGCCGGTCGGCGATCGCTTCCGAGACCGCGACCGAGCGATGCCGTCCCCCGGTACAGCCGATCCCGACGGTCAGATAGCTCCGGTTCTCGTTCCGGAATTTCGGCAGGAGGTAGCTCAGAAGATTCTCCAACCGGTCGACCAGTTCGGCGAACGCCTCGTCGCCGTGCAGAAAGTCCTGAACCGCGGGGTCCGTCCCCGGTTTCTCACGCAACCCGGCGACGAAGTACGGATTCGGCAGGAAACGAACGTCGAACATCAGGTCAACACCGGCAGGGACACCGAACTTGAAGCCGAAGCTGACGATGTTGACGGTCAGGCCGCCCGCATCGCTCGAGCCGAACTCGTCGTAGATCGCTGCCCGCAGCTCATGGATCGTCGAATCCGTCGTGTCGAACACCCGTGAGGCCCGTCCCCGCAGTTCCAGCAGCATCTTCCGCTCGCGTCGGATGCCATCGATCACGCGCTCCCCTTCGCCCGTCAGCGGATGCCGGCGCCGGGTCTCGGAGTAGCGTCGGACCAGCACACCGTCGGAACTGTCGAGGAAGATCAACACCGGGTCCACCAGCCCGGGATCCGCTTCGTCGAGAAGGCGCGGGAGTTCTTCCGCCAGGCCGGCAGTGCGCATGTCCGTGACCAGGACGATCGCCTCGAGCCCGGGCGCCGCCGCCGCCGGCTCGCGGACGAGGTGCGTCAGCAGGGGCAGCGGCAGGTTGTCGATGCAGTGATGACCGAGATCCTCGAAACACCGCGCAACCGTGCTCTTTCCCGAGCCCGAGAGCCCGGTGATCACGAACAGACGGACGGCGGATTCAGACACGCCCGTTGGCGCACAGCAACTCGTAGATCTCCTGCGCCCGGGACACCCGGCGCAGGCGCTCGCGACCACCATGGCTCACCCACTCGGAAACGGCTGCCAGGGCCTTGAGGTGCCGGCCGGCGCTCTCCCGGGGCGAAAGCAGAACGAAGAAGAAGCGGACCGGCACGCCGTCGTCGGCGCCGTAGTCCACGCCCCGCTTCGACACCGCGACCGCCAGCACGACGTCCCTCAAGCCGCGAATCCGTCCGTGCGGAATCGCCATGCCGCCGCCTACGGCCGTCGAGCCCAACTCCTCCCGCTCACGCAGGGCGGAAAGGACCGCCTCCGGATCCGAGCGGCCGAGAACGCGACAGATCCGCTCCGTCAGTGTCCGCAGCGCGCCGTCGCGGCTCTTCGCCTCGACGTTGGAGAAGATCAACTGCGGCTTGGCCAGATTTGCCAGATCCATCTTGGTTCGACGGTTCCCCCGCTAACAGCCCGTGGCGAAAGTCCGCGTCGCGCCGAGAGCGGTCAGGCGCCCGTTCAGCAAGGCGCGAAGAGAGAGCATACCGGGCCGCCCGCAATCCCGGGAACAAGGGCGACCGAGGAGCTGAGCCCCTGTGGCGCGTTCCGCGCCACACGCGACCCGCCTCCGGGTGCGAGTCATCGAGCACCCGGACGGCACGATGCTGGACGGGATGCATGGCCGCTCGAATGCAGCGGGAATTCTGCCGCGGGCTGCCATCCCTCTGTCTCAGAAGATCCGTCTGCGGTCGGTCGAGGAAGGAATACCGAGCTCATCCCGGTACTTGGCGACAGTTCGGCGGGCGATGTCAATACCCTCCTGCTGCAATTCGCGCGTCAGCGCCGAATCCGACAGCGGCTTGCGGTCGTCCTCTTCGCTGATCAGGTCGCTCAGCATCCGCTTCACCGTCAACGAGGAGATCTCTCCGCCCCGGTAACGGTCGATGCCGCTGTGGAAGAAGAACTTCATCGGCACCAGGCCCCGCGGGGTATGAATGTACTTGTTGGACACCACGCGGCTCACTGTCGACTCGTGCATGCCGATGTCGTCTGCCACGTCCCGCAGCACCATGGGCCGCAGCTCATCAAGGCCATGGTCGAAGAACCTCCGCTGCTGACGAAGAATGGACTCCGCAACCTTGTAGATCGTTCTCTGGCGCTGGTCCAGACTCTTGATGAGCCACATCGCCGAGCGCATCTTGTCCTTGAGGAAGTCCCGGGCCTCCGCCTGCCTGCCGTCCCGCTGCAGGTCCCGGAGCATTCCGCGGTAGGCGCGGCTGATCCTCAGCCTGGGCAGACCGTCGTCGTTCAACTGAATGGCCCACTCGCCGCCCGTCTTGAGCGCGACGACGTCGGGCTCGACGTACTCGACGCGCTCGTTCGAGAACTGCCGGCCCGGCCTCGTTTCCAGCGCCTTGATCTCCTCGACCGGCGCTTCGAGCTGCGCCAGCGGCGTTCGCAGGCTTCGCGAGACGACCCGGAACTGCCGTCGAGTGAACGGACCCCAGCATTCGCCGACGATGCGGTAGGCCAGGGTCTCCGTCCTGCCCGCCGCCTCGAGTTGCGCGAGCAGGCATTCCTGCAGCGAGTGCCAGGCCACGCCGGGCGGGTCGAAGCTCCGGACCAGATCAAGCGCCCGCTCCACCAGAGGGACAGGGTACCCGGGGACCGGAACCGGACACGAAGGCAGCTGCGGAGCCTGCCCTTCGGGAATCGCCCGGGCCGCCGTTGACGAGGCCGCTGTGGACGGGGACGGCGCCGACGGGGCTCCGCCGTTCTGCCGCTGGCCGGTGGCCAGGGCGTCGTTCATCTCCCGGGCCCGCGCCGCGTCCGAGCGGTAGCGCGCAGCCTCCTCCTGGTCGGCGCCGAGGAGGCGAATCTCCTCGACCGACGCCTGCAGGAAGCCATCCCCGTCGACGTTGCCGATGATCAGCTCCGCGACCTCCCGGAGAAGTGGCGGTGCGTCGGACATCTGCAACTGCCAGAGCAGATGATCGTAGAGATCCGGCTCGCGGCTGATGTTGTTCTCGATCGGCGAAGTCTCGCGGCTCTCGAACGTGTTCGCGACCGTCGAATCCGGCCCGAGGTAGTCGTTGAAGTACGCGTCGAGGTCGATGTCTCCCATCGAGGGTTCGTCCTCATCGCCAGGCTCGGGATGGTCGGCCTCCGCTCCTTCCCCGGCATCGTTCGCGCTCGCCGCCTCTTCGCTCGGGGTTGCCGGAGCGTCCCCGTTGACCTCGGCGCCCGCCTCGATGGGAGCTCCTTCTTCGGGATCCTCTTCCTCGCCGCCATCCTCGAGCACCGGATTCTCGACCATCTCCTGGTTCAGCGCGCCCTCCAGTTCAAGCCGGGTCATCTGCAGCAGTTTGATCGCCTGCTGCAGGGCCGGGGTCATGACCAGCCGTTGGGCCAGTTTGAGGGAGAGCCTCTGTTGGAGCACCATGATCGAGTTCGAACGGCAGCGGTTCCAAGGGCGGCGCCGGTCCCGCTCAAAGCCGCGCCAACCGCCGCGCCCGGAGCTTCCGACTGCGGTCCAGGGGCGGTTCAGCAAGACCGGTGCCAAGGACACGCTATCACCTCGGGCAACCTCTCCGCCGCCGGAGCCGCCAACAGCCTGTGGTGGATGTCCTCCGGGCGAGATTCTCATGGGCCGTCGCGTTGGTCCCTGTCTCTTGCCCGCCCATGCTGGCAACCCAGGTCGTCGACCAGGAAGAAGATGATGTTGGGATCGCGTTGGTCCCTGTCTCTTGCCTGCCCATGCTGGAGGATCCACGGCGCGACGGGGGCGCGACGGGCCGCACCCTGGCAACCGGGTGGAGAACGACATGATGGATGGCCGATCGAATGCCGCGCGACTTTTGCCACGGGCTGCTAGAGCGTGAACTCGGCGCCGAGGTAGATCTTCCTGACGGTCGGATCGGCCGACAGCTCGGTTGGCGTGCCGGTGCGGAGAATCCTGCCGTCGTTGATGATGTAGGCCCGGTCGGTGATCCTGAGCGTTTCTCGCACGTTGTGATCCGTGATCAGGACACCGATGCCCATGTCGCGGAGCTGCCGAATGATCGCCTGGATGTCGAGTACGGCGATCGGATCGATGCCGGCGAACGGCTCGTCGAGAAGAATGAAGCTGGGGCTGATCGCGAGTGCGCGGGCAATCTCGAGCCGGCGGCGCTCGCCGCCGGAGAGCTGATTCCCCTTCGAGCGCCGCACGGCGGCGAGATCGAAGTCCCCGATCAACTGGTTGATCCGGCGCCGCTGCTCGGCCCGCCCCAGGCCGAGTGTCTCGAACACCGCACGGAGGTTGCCCTCCACGGAAAGCCGCCTGAACACCGAGGCCTCCTGCGGCAGATAGCTGACGCCCTGCTGCGCGCGCAGATACATGGGAAGGTCGGTGATGTCGACGTCGTCGAAGAAGACCCTGCCGCCGTCGGGCCGGGTCAGGCCCACGACCATGTAGAACGTGGTGGTCTTGCCGGCCCCATTCGGCCCGAGCAGACCCACGACTTCACCCTGACGGACCTCGATCGACACGTCATCGACGACCGGTCGGCCCCGATAGACCTTCCGTACATCCTGCGTGCGGATGCGATGGCCCGGAACGGACCTCTCGTTCACGGGCTGCCGGCTCCGGCAGCCGCACCTGCGGACGGCCCGATTTCGTAGCGGCCCTCATCGAGCCGGTAGACCACACGCGAGCCTCTCAGGAGATCGCCTCCGGTGTGGATGACCACGGCGCCGCTGAGCCGGATCAGCCCCTCCCCCACGACATGAACGGCTCGGTCGGCGGTGGCTGACGTCTCCTGCGCGACATCCCGAAGTCGGGCCCCCAGGCAGTACAGCGCCCTCGTCCGGACGTCCCCCGTCTCATCGGCCCCTGCCGCTGCCGCCGCTGCCTCGACCGTCAGCTCGTCGCAGTCGAGGCGCTGGTCCCCCAACGAGGCCGAGGCATCGCCGCTGTACCGCAACTCGCCAGCGTCCTCCGAGAAGACCATCCTCTCGGAGACCACGAGCCATTCCTCCCCGGGCGCCCTGACCTCCGACCCGCCGGCGCCCGCCGGCCCGAGCTCCGGCGCCGGTCGCCAGATCGTGCGTACGCCGCCGGTCGCCACCAGACGCCTGCGGTCGCCGCTGACCTGCAGCTGCGCGGCCGCAAGATGGTACTCCCCGACGACCGCCTCGACCTTGCCCCGGAACCGGCTGCCGTCCTCGTCGCAGACCAGAGCCTCCCGCGAACGGATCGTCCATGGAACATCCGCCGCATCTGCGCCGGCAAACGGCAGCGGACCTCCCTGGGCTTCGTCTGCGCCCTGAAAGGTGATCACCACGCCCCCACTCGCTTCGGAGCAGGCAGCGGCCTGATCGAACACCGTGCGGGGCGCCTCGAGTTGTCCATCGGCAAGGACGAGTCTTCCCGGCTCGCCGTGGAACACCGCCCTCCCGGTCACCGGATCGATCGTGGCGCGGTCGGCGAACGCACGGACCGGGTCCCGGCTCCGATCCGTCAGTTTCACGTTGTCTTCGAGGACCAGCTCCGTCAAGGCCCCGTCGCTGTCGAAGTGGCCGCGGGCGACCCTGCCCGAAGCGACGCGCAGAGGCCGTTTCCGCTCGGGTACCTGTTCGTCGAGCACGACCCTTACCCGCGCTTCGAACCCGGATGGCGCGCCGCCTTCGAAGTCCAGGGCGAGAACCTGTGCCCGAACCCGCCTCCGGGCCCCGGCGCCGTAGTCGATTCGCAGCACGCCCGGACGACCCCGGTTCGAACCGCTCAGCAGCAGACGACTCGGGAGCTGGTTCCGGTCGAAGCCAACGTCCAGCGCCTCGCCGATCAGGACCAGGGTCGAGCTTTCGGCATCCACCTCGCCGTCCTGCGTCCGGAGCCCGGCGCCGCCGAGAGGCGCCTGCAGCACGATCCCCCCCCGCGCCTTGAGGGAGGTCAGCGAATCCGCGGAGTCCCGGTCCATGGCGAGCGTCAGGAAACGGGCTTCAAGGTGGAGAGGACCAAACCGCGTCGTCGTGCCGCCCCGACCGGTCAGCGTGCCCTCGTGCCATCGATAATCCAGCCTGTCGCCGGTCACGGACAGCGGCTCGGGCGCCTGTCCGAACTCCATCGTGGCGTCGCCGGCAGCCCTCATCCGCCCCTCTCGCCATCGGTACTCCAACGTCTCCGAGGTCAGGGCCAGCGGCTGCGGAGCATCCCCCGTTTCGCGCCTCAGGGCGGTCCCGGTCGTCCGCACGCCGCCACCGAGGTTCGCGACCTCCCGGCGGAAATTGACACGCAGACCGTCCCCGATCGCCGTCATGCCCCCAAACACGATCCGGCTGTCGTCCGCCGCCGTCAGAATCATGCCGCCTTCGGCCAGGTCCATCCAGTCGGTCCGGACAGTCAGCCCGTTCGTCCCCTCCAGGGAAACGGACCCCTCCAGATGGGCCGCGTTCGAGACCTCGTTGTACGTCGCGCGATCGGCGCGCAGGCGGTAGTGGTCCTCGCCGCGCGGATAGTCTACCTTGACCTCCCTGAGCAGGACGTTGCCCTGGTCATCGGAACTCGTCCGGGCGCCGCGAATGCGGAACACCTCCATGCCTTCACGCTCGAGCGTCGATTCGAACTGCTCAGCGCTGATCTGAACCGTTTCTTCGCCCGCCACCGCGGCCCCCGCCACATCCGCGGCCTCCTCGGCAGCCTCGTCGGCGACCACGGCGGTCCCCTGCGTTCGGCCACTGAGGAAGATCGAGGCCAGGCCGCCCAGCCCGGCAATCAGCAGGACGAGCAGAAAGGCCCTCAGAAGCCGGGTGCGCACTTGCCGCCGGCGGCCAAGGAGCACGTCTCGCCGGCCGCCCGGCCGGTAGACCGAGTCCCGGCGGTCCGTTGCGAACGAAGGAGAACTTCCGTCGGCGCCGGGGGGCGTCTCGGTGCTCATTGGCGAAGTCTACCCGGCGCCGCCTGCGGCGCTCTGCGGGTCGTCTGCGATCGGCCTGGCGTCTTCCACCCGGACCACGGGACCATCGGCATAGCGGTCCCATTCCAGCTCCCCGAGCACCTCGAAGAGGCCGTCGAAGCTGGCCTTGCGTTTCCTCCAGCCCCAGCCGAGCAACTGCAGCGGGCTGCCGGTGTCCGAACCCCGACTTCCCGCCCGCCTGACCCGCAGCTTGACGTGGTCCTTGCCGAACTCGCGCACCGGGCCGCTGCGCTCCAGAGGACGCAGCCGGATCAGGGGTCGTCGGTTCGCCTCGCCATGCGGCTCCAACTGCGCCAGCTGGCGCAGGAGACCCAGCCCGACCCGTTCGGGCGGGAGGTCCAGCTCGTACTCCCGGCGCCGCACGAGCAATTCCGCGCGCCAGTGCGCCGCCGCCTCCAGGTCCGCCTTCAGGGCCGGCAGTTCGGACACCTTCACCGACAGGCCGATCGCCTGGGGGTGCCCTCCGAAACGTTCCATCCGCGCCTTGAAACCGGCCATGAAGGAGTGCAGGTCGAGACGCGGGATGCTGCGGCCTGAGCCGGCGCCGGTTTCGCCCTCGACTCCAAGCAGGATGACCGGGCGGTGCAACTCGCGGGCGAGCCGTCCGGCCGCGATGCCCACGACGCCCCGGTGCCACTCCGGACTCCAGGCGACGAGGATACCGGGACGCCGATCGTCGGCCGAGAGGACTTCGGTGGCCTGCTCCACGACCTTGCGTTCTTCCGCCTGACGCTGTCGGTTCAGGGAGTCGAGCTGTGCCGCGAGGCGAGCCGCCTGGACCCGGTCCCGGGCAAGCAGCAGATCAAGCGCGAGATCGGCGCTCGCCAGGCGGCCGGCGGCATTGAGCCGCGGCCCCAACCGAAAGGCGACCTCCGTCGAAGACACCGCGCCCTCGACGCGGGCGACCCGCATCAGCGCCCGGAGCCCCGGAGACCGTGACTTCGCCAACGCCTGCAGGCCGAGCGCGGCGATGACGCGGTTCTCGCCCACCAGCGGAACCACATCCGTGATCGTTCCCAGGCAGGCCACGCGCAACAGCGCCGCCAGCGGTTCCTCGCGGCCGCTCCGGCGAAAGAGTGCCTGCGCCAGCTTGAACGCAAGTCCGGCGCCGCACAGGTCGCGGAAGGGGTAGGTACAGCCATCCTGCAGAGGATTGACCTGGATCGCCCGGGACGGAAAATCACTGCCCGGCAGGTGATGGTCGGTCACGACGACGTCCATTCCCTGCCTGATCGCCTCCTCCACCGCCTCGTTCGAGGTCGTGCCGCAGTCCACGGTGACGATCAGCGAGGCGCCGGCGCGTTTCGCCTTCCTGACCTGAACGAGCTGAAAGCCGTATCCCTCGGTCAACCGGTTGGGAAGGATCGGAACAACCTCGGCATTCAGAGCGCCCAGGACGGCGGTGAGCAGCGCGCAGGCGCTGACTCCGTCGGCATCGTAATCCCCCACGACGGCGATCGTGCCGCGGTCGCGGCAGACGGCGAGCACCCGCTCGGTTGCCGCTTCCATTCCGCGTAGCAGGAAGGGATCGTGCAAGCCGCGGCGGTGCGGTTCAAGGAACGTCTCCGCATCTGCCGCCGTTGCCACTCCTCTGCGGGCAAGCAGAGCGGCAAGCGTCCCGTACCCAGCCGCCTGAAGGTGTCCCGCGGCCTCGGGAACCGGCTTCTCCACCCACTCCACCCGCTGTTCGCGGCGGGCGTCCTGCTCCGTGACGGTCACATCAGATCCTGAGGGTCCACGTCGACTGTCAGGTCGGCAGCCGGCGCCGGTACGACGGCCCGAGCCAGCCGCCGGATGTCTGCACCGCTGGCGGAGCGCATGAGAAACTGGAACCGCCAGAAGCCCTTGAGGCGCTCGAGCGGCGCCGGCGCCGGCCCCGAGAAGCGGACGCCCGCTGCCAGCGCGTGGACCCGGGCAGCCCCCGCGATGTCCCTGATCCGCTCCCAACCGCGTTCACGGTTGCGATCACGGACCACGACCTGGACCATGCGGCTGAACGGGGGGTAGTGGAACAGTCGGCGAAAGCGCATCTCCTGGCTCGCGAAGGCCTCGTCGTCTCCGTGGAGTACCGCCTTGATCGCGTAGTGGTCGGGATGGTACGTCTGGATCACGAACCGGCCCGGCTGTTCCCCGCGCCCGGCGCGTCCGGCGAGCTGCGTGAGCAACGCGTAGCTGCGTTCCGCAGCGCGAAAGTCCGGGAATCCGAGATAGGAGTCCGCGGTAAGCACCGCGGCGAGCGCAACGGCGGGGAAGTGGTGTCCCTTGGACACCATCTGGGTGCCGACCAGGATCTGTGTCCTGCCGCCGCGAAACCTCTCCAGGACGGCGGCCGGCCCGCCGACGCGCCGGGTCGCGTCCCGGTCCAGCACGTCCACGACAGCGCCTGGAAACCGCGCCTGGACTTCCTCCTCCACCCTCTCCGTGCCGGCGCCAATCGGCTGCAACGCGTCCTCACCGCAAGCCGGGCACAGGCGCGGCGCGTTCTCGCGGGCGCCGCAGTAGTGGCACATCAGTCTGCTCTCCCGGCGGTGAAAGCTCTTGGGCAGGCCACAATCCTCGCAGGGCATGTTCTCGCCGCAGGCTCGACAGAGCAGTTGCGGCGAGTAGCCCCGCCGGTTGCGCAGCAGGATGACCTGCTCTCCCCGCTCCAGGCTATGCGTGATCTGGTCGACCAGTACCTCCGAGAAGGCCACGTCCCCTGGTCGACGGGGGCCGCTGGCCTCCTTGCGGAGATCGACCAGGATCGGTTCCGGAAGCGAGCCCGACCCGACCCTGGCGGTGAGCCGGAGGTGACGGTACCGGCTGCGCTCGACATTCAGACGTGTTTCGAGACTCGGTGTCGCCGAGACCAGCACCGCGGCCGCGGCGCACGAGCGGGCTCGCACCAGGGCCATGTCCCGGCCGCTGTACTGCGGACGGGTGTCCTGTTTGTATGCCGCGTCCTGCTCCTCGTCCACGACGACCAGGCCCAGATCCCGGACGGGAGCAAAGACCGCCGACCGGGGACCTACCACGACGCGGCACTCGCCGCTGCGGATACGCGTCCATTCCTGATGTCGCTCCGCGCTGCCGAGGTTCGAGTGCAGGAGGGCGACCAGGTCGCCGAAACGCTGCCTCAGCGCCCGCGCCAGCGCCGGCACCAGGGCGATCTCCGGTACGAGCACGACGACGGACCGGTCCTCTTCCAACGCCGCGGCAGCCGCCCGGAGGTAGACCTCTGTCTTTCCCGACCCGGTCATGCCGCCGAGAAAACAGGGCCGGAACTGCCGGCTCCTTACCGCGGTGACGAGTTCGTCGGCGGCCACAGCCTGGTCCCGGCGCAGCTCGATCGGCTTCGGCTCGCCATCAACGGCCAGCTGATGGCGCGCCAGGTCCAGGGTCTCGATCTGGGTGAAGGAGCGGAGAACGCCAAGTCGGACGAGCCGTCGAACCACCGCAGCCGACGCACCGATTCCGGAACGCAACTCCTCCAGTGTCGCCGGCCGTTTCAGTTCCGAGAGGTAGTCGACCACGAGACGACCCACCGGCGACCGACCGCAGGCCTGAAGCTGGGCGTCGCGGTCCCCGGCCGGCAACTCGACCGCGGCTCGGTAGCGGGAACTCCGGCTGCCGGACTCGTGGAGGCGCATCCGGCCGCTCTCCCGCCAGCTCTCGATCCGCTCGAAGAGCGTCGCCTCTCCCAGCTCCTCCCAGATCGCCGCCAGCGTCAGCCGACCTCGATCCAGGAGCAGACGCTGCAGGGCCTGACTCCTCGGATCACGGCAATCGGCGAGAGCGCCGCGGTTGGTGAGTTCCGCGCGCGCGTCGCCCCAGCCGGGGAGCCGACCGGGGATCATGTTCCTCAGCACTTCGCCGATCGGCGCCAGGTAGTAGGAGGACGCGAAACGGGCCAGCTCCATCAGATCGTCGGGCAGGACCGGTTCCAGATCAACCACCGATTCGATCGGCCGCAGTTGGGTTTCGACCTCGGCCGGAGGGTGAGCGGGAAGGCCCACGATCCAGCCTGTGACGCGGCGCTTCCCCACCGGCACCCGCGCGCGGACGCCGACCCGCACCAGGCCGCTCCAACGCCCGGGTACGCTGTAGGTCAGAGGATCCGGCAGCGGCAGCGGCACCGCGACCTCAGCGAACCCGTCGCCGGCCGGGCCGGCGCTATCCAGCCCCGCCCTCCCCGGCGCAGTTGCCGCACACGCCGGCGGTCAGTTCGGCTTCAGGCACATGCACACCGCAACGCGGACACCGAAGCAGCGCGCCTGCCGGTTTCGTCCCCGAACTCGCCCGCGGGTCGCGCCCGGAGTGACCGGACGAAGAGTCAGCGGCCGTACCGGGGGCGCTCCGCGTGCCGCCCGTTCTGCGGGTTCCGGGAGTGGGTGCGGCCGATCGCTGCAACACCTGGAAGAGGCGCAGGAACGAGCGTGCCTCCGCCGCCCGCGGCGACCCCAGGAACCCGCGGACCATCCGCGATACCCACATCCATGCCACCAGGAGGGCAATCAGGATGACAAGCAGCCGGGTCACGATCTACCTCCGCTCTCACGGCCCGGACGTTTCGGTTGACGAATCGGGACGGACACCGAGGAGCCGCGACTTGCCCGTTGACTCTCTTCGCGGCTTCAAAGGCCCGACCGGCCGCAGCCAGACGGAGCCGCCGAACCCGGCGCCGGCTTCGTGTTCGAACCCGGCCTCCACCTCAGCAGGAGCTGGCGGCGTGGAACCTGCTCCGTCGCGTTCTGCGAGGCCAGTTCCCGGCCTCAACTCGCCTTGGCCCTGGCCTCGGCGATCTTCTCGAGGCTGCCCGTCAGCGCCTCCTCGACCAGCACTTCCGCCTGCTCTTCGCTGATCTTCCGCACGTGCAGAACTTCGCTGACGATGAAGTACCTCGCCTTCTCGTACATCTTCTTCTCGCGGAACGAGAGACTCTTCTTCTGGCTCACCAGACGGAGGTTCTTCAGCACCTCGGCTGCGTCGGTCAGATCACCGGTCCGCATCTTGTCGAGGTTCTGCTTGTAGCGGCCCTTCCAGTCCTTGTAGACGTCGATGTTGCCGTCCTCGATCAACGCCAGCAGGTCCTTGATCTCGCGCACCCTGGCCAGACGCCGGAGGCCCACCCGCTCGAGGTTGACCTTGGGCACCATCACCTTGGAGTCGTTCCCCAGCACTCGCACGTGGTAGTAGATCTGCTTCTCGCCGCCGTCCGGGGCGCTCTCCGCGATCCGCTCCACCACGCTCACGCCATGGTTGGGGTAAACGACCTTCTCACCGACTCGGAACACGCTGAACCCCCTTCACGAACCCCCCTCCGAATACCCATCCGACGCCCATCCGGACACACGATGCGTCCCTGCCTTGGCATACCTCGCCGGACCTTCCGGGATGGGGCCGCCAGCCGCTGTTCCGGATGTCGCCAAGTGTCAAACGGCCACGCAGTCCGTGGTTGCGGATCCTAGCCGAGAGGCCCCGCATCGTCAACGTTCATTGCCGTCGCGCGGCCTCCCGGGACGGCTCCGGCAGGAACGGAAGCCCAGCGTCTCGCTGGCGGCGAAGCCCGCCGGCCTTGAAGGCCTTCCCCAAGAGGGGCTTCCCGCTGGAGCTTGCGCGGTGGCGGTGGTACTCTGCGCCACCGTCGCCAGGAGCATGCGCTCGATGGCGGTTTCCTGCTCAGCCGGAGTGGCGGAATGGCAGACGCAGGGGACTCAAAATCCCCCGCCTTCACGGGCGTGTGGGTTCGACTCCCACCTCCGGCACCATCCGCACGGGCCTCAACCCGACGCCGGGCGCCCGGAGGGTGGGCGCGCGGAGAGCACCGCCCGGCGCCGCGGACCCCACGGATCAACGCCGGGACTCACGCCGCTTCCCGTCGCCCGCGGCGGCCCCGTACCTGCAACCGGAACCTGTCGCGGCGAACCGGGCCGCCCGTGAGTCCCGCCGGTGGCCGTCAACCGTCGGCTTCCGCGTCGTCGACGAGCTCTATGCCCTTCTGGTCCAGCAGCATGCCGATCGCCTTGAAATAGGCGAGCAGGGCGCGCCTGTAGTTCGTGATCGCCTCGACCTCGCGGGTCCGCGCCGCGGTCAGATCCTCCTGGATTTCGAGTACCTGGAAGCTCGTCCAGAGGCCGTTCTCGTAACGCTTCTGGGCCGCATCGAGGTTCTTCTCCGCCAGCTCCCGAGACACCCGCGCGGAGTCGATCTGCTTGCCCGCGGTTTCCACTCCACGGGCAGCCGTACGGACCTCGGTGCGAATCGAGAGCATCAGGTCCTGGAGTTCCAGGCGCCCCTGATCCAGGGCCAGCCGGGCAACCCGGCTCTGCGCCTTCGCCGAGCGGTTCTGCAGCGGCTTGGTGAGACTCAGGCCCACGTTCCAGCCCTCGAAGATCTGTCCCAGGATGCCGGCGTAGAACTGGCCCAGGGTCGAGAAATAGCCGAGAGAGTCGGTCCGGCGGTACTCGTCCGGACACGGCGCAAACAGATCGGCGATGCTCGGTTCGCCCGGCCGCTCGCACGTGACCCGGTCGCCGCCGAGCGCGTTGCGTCCGTAGCTCACGCTCAGGTTGAGGTCGGGCCGCATCTGGTTTCTCAGGAAGTCCGAGTCGATCTCCAGAGACGCCAGCTGAAGCTCCTGCCGGTCGATCTCGGCACGCCGATCGAGCGCCCAGATCAGCGATTCCTCGAGGTCGATCAGTACGCGGGAAATCTCCGGCGGGGTCGTCGGCACGATCTCCAGATCCCAGAACGACGCCTCGTCCAGATTGAGCAGTCGCCTGAGTTCGTCCGCCGCGTCCTGGATCTGGGCCTGGACGCGAATGATCTCCTCCTCGCGGGTGGCGATGCCGGCTTCGCTCTGCACGAGTTCGAGCGGCGCCAGGGTACCGACCTCGATCTGAATCCGGTTCATTTCGTGGAGTTCTTCCGCCAGGGCGAGACTCTCCTCGGCGACCTTGAGTTGCTCCAGCCCCTCCACCAGGGCCCAGTAGCCGTTCGCCACCGTCTGTACCGTGTCGACGACCTGGACCTCCAGGTCGTCCAGGCTGATCTCGCTGTTGAGCTTCGCCACCGCGAGATTGCGCTCGGTGATCCTCTTGCCGCGGTTCCGGAGCAGGGGTTGGTTGAAGGCGACCGTCAGGCTGGAGCGCAGGCTCGGGTTGATGTCCGAAAAGAAGGAGTTCGACGTGAACCGGGTGTTGTCGAAGTTGATCGAGAAGTCGCCGCCCGACGAGATCGGCTGCCGCAACTCGGCGTTCGCGGTGATCGTCTCGTTCTCCGTCACCAGAGCTCCGTCGAGCTGCGAGGCCGACGGCCGGCTATCGGTGTTCACGTTGCTGTTGGCCGTGAGCACCAGGTCGTAGATTCCGTACTCCTGGTTGATCCGGAACAGCGACTGGGAACGCTGGTAGCGCTGGACCAGCAGACCCAGATTGTTCTGCATGGCGATCGCGATCGCTTCGTCCAGGTCCAGACGGAGCTGACCGTCGGCGATGTCCAGGTCGGGCGCCAGCGGCTCGGTGATCCACGTTGACCCCACCTGCAGCTGCGCGGCCGCCGGCGCCGCGGCCGCCGCCAGGATGAGAACGGCACAGACGGCCGCGTTCGTCGCGGCAGTCCTTCGGAGTCGCTGCACTGGGGACGGGTTCATCGGGGCACGTTCCTTCCTTCAACGGCGCTACGGCCGGTAACGGGCCGCCACGCATCGTGTCTTCCTCTTTGACGCGAACTGCGCGAGGTTGTTTCACCTAATACCCTATGCCCACTCTCGTCAGGCGGTCGCCCGGCCGAGCCGCGAGTTCGCCGTCCCACGGTTCGGGACCGGCCACAGCCTATCCCGTGGCGGGTCGGTCCCCGGAGCGGATCCCGGGCGCCGGTTCGGGCCGACCACCGTGGCCGGGCAGTCATTCGGGTACGCGGCTCATGGAGAGCGGGGACACCCCATTCCTGACGCCCTCAGGGAGAGGAAACCAGAGGTCGGCCGCGCGAGGATCCGCCGTGATACGTTTCCGCCGCGATGAGCGGCCTTGAAGGTCTTCCGACCCCCCGCCGCGGCAAGGTCCGCGATATCTACGACCTCGACGGCCTCCTGCTCCTGGTGGCCAGCGACCGGGTGTCCGCCCACGATTTCGTCCTCTCGCCGGAGATTCCGGACAAGGGCAGAATCCTGAACCAGTTGACCAACTTCTGGTTCAGTCGGCTCGAAGACACGATCCCGAATCACCTGATCGAGACCGACGCCGGGAACTACCCCGCCGATCTGCAGCGCCATGCCGACTACCTGGCGGGACGTTCGGTGCTCGTGCGCAAGGCGGAAGTGGTCCCCTACGAGTGCGTGGCGCGCGGCCATCTTGCCGGCAGCGCCTTCAGGGAGTACCAGGACACCGGCCGGGCCTGCGGTCATGACCTGCCGCCGGGCATGCGCCGGGCGGAGAAACTGGACCGGCCCATCTTCACGCCGGCCACCAAGGCCGAAGAGGGCCACGACGAGAACATCGACTACGACACCCTGGTCCGGGGTGTCGGCCCCGAGATGGCGTCGACGCTGCGCCGGATCACTCTCGAACTCTTCACGCGCGGGCGGCAACTTGCGGCGCAGCGGGGCCTGATCCTGGCGGACACGAAGTTCGAATTCGGGCTTGTCGACGGCCGGCTGCTGCTGATCGACGAGGTTCTGACTCCCGACTCGTCGCGCTACTGGGATGCCGCCGCCTGGACGCCGGGCGCCGAGCCGGTCTCCTTCGACAAGCAGCCGGTCCGGGACTGGGTGGCCGGCACCGGCTGGGACAAGGCCTCGCCGCCGCCCGAGCTGCCGCCAGGGGTCGTGAGCGAGACGCGGAAGCGCTATCTCGACGCGTTCCGGCGCATCACCGGGCGCGACCCGGTCCTCTAGGCAGGCCGGAGTCCAGGTCAACGCCGCCGGGCCTGGCCGAGGCGCACTACGGGGCGCGATCCGGTTCTCCAGGCAGGTCCCGTCGGACGGCGATCCGCGGCAGCCGGTTTCCGAAGCCACACCAGACCTCGTAGACCCCGCCGCCGGACCGCGCGGCGAGTTCGGCGACTCCGATCCGCTCGTCTTCCTGTCCACCGAGCAGAACGCACTCGTCGCCCACCGCCGCGTTCGGAACACCGGTCACATCCACGGTCAGCGAGTCCATGCTGACCTGCCCTGCGATCGGACAGCGAACGCCTCCCACCAGCACGTCGCCGGAACCGAAACCGGTGCTGAAGCCGTCGCCGTACCCGACCGGCACCAGCCCGATCGTCGCCTTCGTCGGCGCCTTCCAGGTGCGGCGGTAGCCGACGCCTGTCCCGACCGGCACGTTCCGCAGGTCGACAACGGGCGCCTTCACGCTCATCACCGGGCGCAACCGCGGACCAGCCCGGGGACCGGCCCCGGGACCGGAGGAATCGGCCAGCGACGCCAGATCGATCCCGTAGAGGGCGCCGCCCACACGCACCGCGCTCCAGTGGGCCGAGGCCCGTCGGAGCGCGCCGGACGAGTTCGCCAGATGAAGGAGGACACTCCGCCGCTCCACCGGGTCGAGTTCCGTCACGGCGGTGGCAAAGCGCCGCTCCTGCTCGCCGGTGAAGCGGCTGCCCGGCAGTTCGGATTCCGCCAGGTGGGACATCAGCCCGGTGAGTTCCAGCTCGGGCGCGGCGCGCAGCTGTCGGAGCGTCGACGACCACTGGTCGAGTGGCACGCCGCAGCGGCTCATGCCGGTGTCCAACTCGACCACGATGCCGAGGGGGACGCCGCGTTCGGACGACCGCCGCCGCCAGGCCGACCAGTCGGCGACCTGCTCCCGCCTCGTGACCACCGGCGTTGCGGCCCAACGGACGGCGCATTCGAGTTCCTCGATCGAGGCCGGTCCGCCGAGCAGCAGCAGGGCGCTCCGGACGCCGGCGCGCCGCAGCTCCTCGACCTCGCTCACGCGGGCCACCGCCATCCCGTCGACGCCCAGCCGCTGCAACTCCAGGGCCACCGCCGCCGCGCCGTGTCCGTAGGCGTCGGCCTTGACGACTCCGAACACTGCGGTCCGGCCCACGGCCCGGCGCACGACGCTCAGGTTGGCGGCCAGTGCGACGAGATCGATCTCGACCCGTGCACGAACCCCGGCCGCCGAAGTCAGATCGGTCCCTCAGGCGGCGTGTGATGGCCGTCGTAGTTGCGGAACGTGGTCGTGTCTCCGAGGAAGACAAGACGCAGAGACCCGGTCTCACCGTTGCGGTGCTTGGCAATGATCAACTCGGCCAGCCCCTGCACGTCCGGGTCGTCGGGTTCGTACAGTTCCTCCCGGTAGACGAAGGCGACGAGATCGGCGTCCTGCTCGATGTTGCCCGACTCCCGCAGATCCGCGAGCTGGGGTCGGTGATCCTTCGTCCGGCGCTCCGGCAACCGCGAGAGCTGGGAGAGGGCCATCACCGGAACCTTGAGCTCCTTGGCCAGTTGCTTGAGACCGCGCGTGATCGCCCCGATCTCCAGGTTCCGGTTCTCGTACCTGCCCCCCGCGCTCATCAACTGGAGATAGTCCACCACCAGGAGCGCGAGTCCGTGCTGTGCCTTCAGCCGTCGCGCCTTGGAGGCGACCTCGAGCAGCGACGGGTTGGCGGAGTCGTCGATGAAGAGGCTCGAGTCCCGGCCGGTATCCACCGCCTCGTGCAGGAGGCTCCAGTCGCGCGACCCGAGCCGCCCGCCGCGCAGGCGGCTGAAGGGGATGTCGGTCGTCGAGCACAGCACGCGCATCGCGATCTCCCGCTCGCTCATCTCGAGCGAGAAGAAGCCCGCCGCCTTCTTTTCATGATGCGCGACATGGGCCGCGATGTTCAGGGCCAGGCTGGTCTTGCCCATGCCCGGCCGCCCGGCAACGATGACCAGGTTGCCCGGCTGCAGACCGTGGGTGATCCGGTCGAACTCGACGAAGCCGGTCGGCAGGCCGGGAAAGCCGCTCGTCGACTGCTGCTCCAACTCCGCGAGCGTCTCGCGGTACACCTCGCCGAGCGGCACGAAGGTCCGCGCCACCGCCTCCTCGCTCAGCTCCATCACGGCCTGCTCGGCGCGGCCCAGAGCGTCTCCCGCCTCGAGCCCGCCGTCGAGCGCGGTCCTGTAGATCGCCGTGCAGGCATCGATCAGGCGCCTGCGCAGGGCCCGCTCCTTGATGATCTCGACATAGGCGTCGACCCGGCCGAGGTCCGGCAGATCCACCTCCAGGGTGGCCAGGTACGCCACGCCTCCGGCGTCGGCGAACCGCCCCTGCTGCTCCAGGCGCGCCTGCACCGTTCTGAGGTCGATCGGGCTGTCCGCCTCCTGGAGCGCGAGCATCGCCTCGTACAGCAGTCGATGCCTCTCGAAGTAGTAGTCGTCCGGCTTCAGGCGGACCGCCGTGGCCGCCAGGTGCCGGTCAGCGTCCAGCAGGATCGCGGCCAGGACCGCGCGCTCCGACTCCTCGCTGTGCGGCAGGCTGTGTGTTTCTTCGACCGGGGCGCGCACGGTGTTCCAGATTAGGAGCTTGCGCCGCAGAACGCAACGGCCCGCGACGGCTCGCAGCGGTACCATCCCGAAGTCCGGCGAATCACGCCGGGTGCGGGCAGGAGGCCTGCATTCCCGGTGCTCGAGAACCGCGCCGGCACGGATTCGCCGATTCCGGAGCGGCTGCCCTACCTCGTACGCCGGAGTTCCCGATCCGAACGGTCCTGTGCGGCCGCGGCGCGGCTGCGGGAATCCGCCCGACGTGCGAAGATCGGTGCGTGCCGACGGTTGCGCCGAGAGCCGGGTGGCGCACAGCCCCCGAATCGAGGTTGGCGAGCCTCACGCAGGACGCCTTCCAGGGTGGGCTGTGATGCCCAGGCTGGTCTGTGTGATCGCCAGCGCCTGGGTTCTCGCCGCCAGTCCCGGGGCCGGCCAGGAAGGGAGTCGTGATCCCGACCCCGGGCGGAAGAACCCGCAGACTGCGGAGGAAGCCGGAACAGACGGCGCCGACCAGGTCCCCGAGGAAGCCGACCAGGCCCCCGATGAGGAGGTCGACCCGTGCGCCTCCGAGTACCTGGAAGGACGCTCCTGGCTCGACTGGCTCAACCTCCGCCTCCACCGTACGGCCTGCGAGACCGCCCTGTGGTTCGACCACCTGTTCGGTGACTACCGGCTCGACGAGAAGATCGACGCCACCCACGGTCGCGCCCTGGTGGGAGTGATCTGGGACGAGCAGGATGGCTTCGAGGACGACCTCCGCTTTCGCGCCCGCCTGCACTTCCCGAGAATGGAGCGGCGTCTCAACGCCTTCATCGGTCGCGACGATCGCGACGACCTTCTCGAGGATGCCCAGCGAGGCGGCGCCGCGTCGCTGCCGAGCATGTTCGATCCTGCCGACGACGAGTGGCTCGTGGGGCTCGGCTACCGGCCGATCTCCGGCAGCAACGGGGATCTCGACTTCGACGCGGGCCTGAACTTCGACTTTCCGATCGAACCGTTCGTCCGCGCCCGCTACAAGCACCGGACCTTCCTCTCGGACAAGGATCTCGTCCGCTTCCGCCACAGCCTGTTCTGGGAACGGGAGGACGGATGGGGTCTGTCGACCCGAATCGACTACGAACACGCCTTCGGGAACGGTTCCATGTTGCGCTGGCGCGGCGCCGGCAAGGTCTCCGACGGCACCCTGGGCGCCGCCTGGTTCACCGAGCTGAGCCACTACCACCGGCTGGGCCGGCGCCGCGCCCTGGCCAACCAGATCGGCGCCAACGGGGAGACGAGCGCGCCGGTCCTGGTCGAGAACTACTTCGTGCGGATCATCTACCGCCAGCAGATCCTCCGCGAGTGGTTCTTCCTCGAGATCGGTCCGGGCATGGCCTGGCGGCGCGATGCGCCCGGTGAACCGAGAGACTCGGTTCCGATCCTGCGTTTCGGGGTCGAGATGCTCTTCGGCGATTACCACGGCCGGGGGACGGCCGCGCCGGTTCCCGGAAGGTAGGCGCCAGGCTGCCCGAGCCGCAGGCTTGCTTCGCCGGGTTCCTCGGCACAGACTCGTGGAACTCGGGCAATGGAGACACCAGCGGAAAGCGAGGAGGCGGATGGGTGGAAGCAGCGCCGGAAACGGCGAGGTCACGGTTGCGGTGGGCGATGATCTGGTCGCGGAGGTCGAGATCCACCGGCCGCCGAACAACTTCTTCGACCAGGATCTGATTGCCGCCCTGGCGGCGGCAATCGAGAAACTCGACGAGCGGGACGACTGTCGCGCCGTGGTGCTCTGCTCCGAGGGCAGGCACTTCTGCGCGGGCGCCAATCTGAACGCGTCGCGCCCCGCGACCGGCGGACCGGAGCGCCACCTCTACGACGAGGCCGTGCGCCTGTTCGAGACCCGCACCCCGGTCGTCGCCGCCATCCAGGGCGCGGCCATCGGCGGCGGCCTCGGGCTGGCGCTGATGCCGGACTTCCGCGTCGCCTGCCCTGAGGCCCGGTTCGCCGCGAACTTCGCTCGTCTGGGCTTCATCCAGGGCTTCGGGCTCACCGTGACCCTGCCCCGCCTCGTTGGACGCCAGTACGGGATGGAGATGCTTTACACCGGTCGCCGGGTGAAGGGCGACGAGGCGTTTCGGATCGGCCTCTGCGACAGATTCGTTCCCCGTGACGAGGTGCGGGCGCAGGCGCGGGCGCTCGCCCGCGAGATCGCCGCTTCCGCGCCCCTCGCGGTGCGCTCGATCCGTGAGACCCTTCGCGGTCGGCTCGCCGCGGAGATCCGCGCCGCCACGGACCACGAGAAAGTCGAACAGGACCGGCTCCGGCAGACGGCGGACTTCGCCGAGGGCGTGCGGGCGATGAGCGAGCGCCGCCTGCCGCGTTTTGCCGGCTCCTGACCCCCACCGGGTGCTGCTGGTTCGACCAGCGGCGCGCCGCGGCGCCGGGGAGAGGCCGCGGCCCCGAAGGCGGCGGGCGACCGGGATCGAGGCCGCGGCCAGCCAGCGGAGAGAGACTTCCCATGGCGCCGCGACGGCCCGCGTGGCGGCCCGGGCCCGTTGGTCAGGCTCCAGCCGCCGTGGCGATCAGGAACGTGACCCAGGCGCCGAGCCAGCCCAGCCCGGTCATGTAGACGAAGGTGAAGGCCGGCCAGCGCCACTTCCCCGTCTCGCGACGGATCACGGCCAGGGTCGACACGCACTGCATGGCGAAGGCGAAGTAGACGAGCAGGGCAAGCGCTGACGGGCGGGAGAGCACCGGTTCGCCGGAGCGCTCGTCCGCGCCGGCAAGGACGCCGCCAAGCCCCTCGCCTGCCTCGTCTTCGTGAGCGTAGATCTGCGCCAGGGTGGAGACCATGACCTCCCGAGCCGCCTGAGACGCGACCAGGCCGACATTGATCCGCCAGTCGAAACCCATCGGTGCGAACACCGGCTCGATGAGTCTGCCCAGGGAGGCGGCGTAGCTGCCCTCCAGAATCGCCTGCTGGTTGGCCGCGGCGCCGAGTTCGGGGTCGGCGGCGCGCCGCGGCAGGTTGAGCAGGAACCAGAGCACGATGCTGACGCAGAGGATGATCGTGCCGGCGCGTCGCAGGAACATCTTCGCGCGGTCCCAGACTCCGAGAAGGATGTCGCTCGGCCGCGGCAGGCGAAAGGGCGGAAGCTCCAGGTAGAACGGCAGCGAGGCGCCGCGTCTCAGGCCGCGCTGGAAGATCGCGGCCGACACCAGGGCCGCCGCGGTTCCCAGGAAGTAGAGACCGCCCAGGGTCAGGCCCTGCCAGGTGAAGGGTCCGAACACCGGGTCGGCGGGAATGAACGCCGCGATCAGCAGCGTGTACACCGGCAGCCGGGCCGAGCAGGTGGCGAACGGCGCGACCAGAATCGTGGTCAGTCGATCCCTCTCCGAGGGGATCGTCCGGGTCGCCATGATGCCCGGAACCGCGCAGGCGTACGAGGAGAGAAGAGCAAGGAAGCAGCGGCCCTCGAGGCCAGCCCAGCCCATCAGACGGTCCACCACGAAGGCTGCCCGGGCCATGTATCCGCATCCCTCGAGGAACAGGATCACGGTGAACAGGAAGACGATCTGGGGCAGGAAGACGATCACCGCCCCAACGCCCCGAATCACGCCGTCGGCGAGCAATCGCGTCCACAACGCGTCCGGCAGAACGGCGAGCAACCAGTCGGCCAGGCCATCCATCAGCCCCGACAGGAGGTCCATCGCGGGCGTCGCCCAGGTGAAGATCGCCTGGAAGAAGAGGGCGACGAATGCGAGAAAGACCGTCGGCCCGAGCACGGGATGGAGCAGGAAGCGGTCGAGCCGCCTCGTCCAGTGGTCCGTTCGCGGGACCTTGCGCCGGCATCGCTCGAGCATCCCGTACGCCCAGTCGAATCTCTGCTCCGGCGTGTCGGCCACGGCGGGCCCCCGCAGCGCCGCGGACGGGGCCCAGTCCGAAGAGGCGGCCAGCAGGGCGCCGAGATCGTCGATGCCGAGGCCGCGGTTGCCGACCACACCGAGTACCGGCACGCCGAGTGCGGCCCCGAGAGCCTTCACGTCGATTTCGCCATGCCGCGCCTTCAACTCGTCGATCATCGTCAGAGCGACACAGAGCGGCACTCCGAGGTTCGCGGCCTCCACGATCAGCGGCAGAGCCCGCTCGATCGTCGTGGCAGCCAGGACGACCACCACGCCATCCGGCGGCGGCTCGCCGAACTCGCCGCGCAGGACACGCACGGCTACCGCTTCGTCCTCCGATTGGGGCTCCAGGCTGTACACGCCGGGAAGGTCGATCAGGCGGACGGGAACCTCCGTGAACCGTGCGTGGAGGTCGCCCTCGCGGCGGTCGACCGTGACTCCCGGGTAGTTCCCCGCCTTCGCCCGGTGCCCGGTGAGCGCATTGAACAGCGTCGTCTTGCCGGAGTTCGGAGCGCCAAGGATGGCAATACGCGCGGGCCGTCGGGCTGGAGCCGCCCTCCCCAACCGGACGAGCTCCGTCATGGGACGGCCGGACGGACGCGAATCCGCCTCGCCTCGCTGCGGCGCAGGCTGATGGTGGCGCCGTGGAGTTCGTACATGGCCGGATCGCCGAGCGGCGCGCGGCGCACGAAACGCACCCTGGTCCCCCGGCAGAAACCGATCTCCCGCAGACGCCAGGCGATCGGGCCGCCCCCGGTCACCTCCGCGATCTCGACCAACCGGTCGTCGCCTGAATCCGCAAACTGGGCCAGTGTTCGATCCATTTCGGACCGGGACAGTACCAGTTTCCCGATTCTCCGTGGGGAACGTCTCTCGGGCGTACCGGGGCCATTTCCCAGGTCCAGTGCCTCACGCCGAGTGGGGGCAGGAGGCCTGCATTCCCGGGCGTCGAGAACCGTGCCGGCAGAGAGTTGCCGATTCCGGAGTGGTTTCCTCGCTCCGGTCATCGGAGTTCCGGCTCCGGAACGGCCCTGCTCCCGCCATCGCGGGCGTGCCGGAGGTGGGATTCGAACCCACATGCCCACTCAGGGGCGGGGGATTTTAAGTCCCCTGCGTCTGCCGTTCCGCCACTCCGGCGTCCGTCGCTCGTCGAAGGCAGGAAGTCTGGAGGCGACGGCCGGATTCGAACCGGCGAATAAGGGTTTTGCAGACCCTCGCCTTACCACTTGGCCACGTCGCCTCTGAAGGACTTCGGTGCCGGCTCCTGGCGGCACGGCTCGCATGGAGCGGGAAACGGGATTCGAACCCGCGACCCCAACCTTGGCAAGGTTGTGCTCTACCACTGAGCTATTCCCGCGCCCGAACGAACCCGCCGGACAACCGGCAGGCCCTGAATCGCGGAGGATACGGCTCCCTCTCCGGCACTGTCAAATCAGGGCCCACGGGGAACGGCTCGTCGCGCCTTGCAGAACGGCCGTCCGACCGTTTCCGGTGCGACACGGACCTTCCCCGCCGGCTGCTAGAGCCAGCTTCGCCTGCCTGTGTCGTCGACGGTGAAGGCGTCGGGGTAGTGGGTGAATCGCCACTCCCGCCGCTCGGGCTGCCAGGTCGCCGCCACGACATCGAACCGGCAGGGACCGAGCCGCAACGCGGACCGGCCGGGATCGATGAGGTACGCCTCCGCCGCCCGGACCAGGCGGCTTCGCTTGCGACGGTCCACCGCCGCGGCGCCGCCGCCGAAACGCGGGTCGAAGCGGGCCTTGACCTCGACGAAACAGAGCGTGTCTCCATCCATCGTCACCAGGTCCAGTTCGCCGGCCACCGTCTCCACGTTCCGGTCCATGATCCGATGCCCCCTCCTCCGGAGCAGGGCGGCGGCGGCCTGCTCGGCCTCCGCACCGCTCAGTCGCGGCTCACCTGCCGTTCGACGGGAGCTCACGCGGTCCCCGTCAGGACCGCTTCCAGCGACTGCCGGCCGGGGTGTCCTCCACCACCACGCCGGCGGCCGCCAGTTCGTCGCGGATGCGGTCCGCGGCCCCGAAATCACGGGCTGCTCTCGCCTCGCTCCTGGCCTCCACCAACCTCCCGACGTCGGCATCGCTCAAGGCGCCGGCCGCGTCCCCCGACTCCGGACCGGCGTCCTCCGCCCAGGCCCCGCTGTCGAGCACCGCCAGCACCTGATCGGCTCGTTGCAAGGCGCCCTCCACGCGATGACGGGCGCCGACCGGCAGACCCCCGTCGATCACGCCGTTCACGTCGTGCACGAAGCGGAACACGGCGCCGAGGGCGGCGGACATGTTCAGGTCGTCGGCCAGCGCGGCGCCGAACTCCGCCTCGAATTCCGTCACGGCCGCCTCGACCGGCGTCGCATCCACGGCCTGTTCCGGCTCATGAACGAGCCGAAAACGCATGTCGTCGATCCGCTTGAGCGCCCTCTCCGCCTCCGCCGCCCTGGCGAACCTGAAGTCGAGTTGCTGCCGGTAGTGGACCGAGATCAGCAGGTACCGAATCGAACGCGCGGAGAGGCCCCGGGCCTGAAGATCGCCGAGCGTGTAGCAGTTGCCCAGCGACTTGGACATCTTCTCGCCGTCGACGGTCAGGTGCTCCGCGTGAAGCCAGTACCGGGCCAGCGGACTACCGTTCGCCGACTCGCTCTGGGCAATCTCGTTCTCGTGATGCGGAAACAGGTTGTCGACCCCTCCGCAGTGGATGTCGAAGGTCCTGCCCAGGTACTTCTGGCTCATCGCCGAGCACTCGATATGCCACCCCGGACGCCCGGGGCCCCAGGGCGACGCCCACTCCGGCTCGCCCTCCTTGGCGCCCTTCCAGAGGACGAAGTCCCGGGCGTCTTCCTTGCCGTACTCGTCGCTCCGTACGCGCGCTCCACGCCGTACCTGCTCGAGGTCGATTCCCGACAGCTTGCCGTAGTCGGCGTCGGCCGCGATGCGGAAGAACACCGAGTCGTCAGCACGGTACGCATAGCCAGCCTCGAGCAACTGCTCGACCATGGCGATCATCTCGTCGATGTGGCTCGTCGCCCTGGGATAGTGCTCGACCGGCTCGATCCGCAGCGTGGAGAGATCCTCGAAGAAGGAGGCGACGTGGGGCGCGGTGAACCTGCCGATCCCGACGCCTGCCTGAAGCGCCGCGGCGATGATCTTGTCCTCGACATCGGTGAGGTTCATCGCCTGCGTCACCCGGTACCCGAAGTACCTGAGCGCCCTCCGCAGCACATCCTCGAACACGAAGGTGCGCAGGTTGCCGATGTGGACCCGGTCGTAGACGGTCGGCCCGCAGGTGTACAGCCGCACGTGACCGGGGTCGAGCGGCTCGAATGCCTCCAAACGTCGCCCGAGAGAATTGTAGAGCTTGATCGGCGCCATCGAGCGACTCCGGAACCCGGGTGGCGATCCGCGCCACGCGAGACCCTCCCGCGCGCCGTCATCGGGCGCACGGAACGGCGCCGGCGACGATAGCAACGGCGATCGGGCCGGTCCAGCCGGCGCGGCGCGCCGTTGGCGCGACGGCCGGCGGCAGGGGGCGAAGGCCCACGACAGGCCCACGATCGGCAAGGGGTCCGGCCGGCTCCCGACGCGACGGCTCCGAGGCGCGCTCAGCACCCGCCACTGGCGGCCGCCGGTTCCTCCGCGCGCAGCCGGCGCAGAAAACTCTTCGCCCGCTGTCTTCGCAGCCCACGCAGCCGATCGACGAAGAGTACGCCGTCCAGGTGGTCCAGTTCGTGCTGAATCACCCGCGCCTCGAGCTCCCCCGCCTCCATCTCGAAGGGAGAACCCTCCAGGTCGGCGGCCGCGACGCGGACCCTGGCCGGCCTCGTGACCTTCTCGGTGAAATCGGGAATCGAGAGACAGCCTTCCGTATCCGTGTCCACGCCCTCCGAGTCGATGACGCGCGGGTTGACCAGGACCCGCACTCCGTCGGGGTCGGCTCCGGCCGTCGCGTCGACCACGGCGACCCGGAGCTCGACGCCGACCTGGGGCGCGGCCAGGCCGACTCCGGGCGCCTCATGCATGGTCTCGATCATGTCCATGACCAGGCATTGCAGATCAGCCCCGAACTCCTCCACGGGCGCACACTGCACCCGCAGCACGGGGTCCGGGTAGATCCGGATCGGAAGAACAGACATGTCATCCCCAAAGGCGGCGCGGAGCCGGCGCCGATCATACGGGAGAGCCAAGGGCCGGACGCCCCGGCAGGGATGAACCCGTCGCCACTCTGCCGGACCACGATGGATCCCGGGCGCCGCCGCATCCAACCCGTCACCGGGAGTAGACAACGGTGTGACGTTTCCGCGACGGTCCATGCTCTGCCAGCACCGCGCAGCGAACGGGAGTACGGCATACTCCGTCCTGGCATGCGGATTGCTTAGTCCCCGTGTAGCACAGTACGCGCAACGGCGCCGGGACGAGCCCGGCAGCCGCCTCCTCAGGTGGTAGCGTGCAGACTCCGACTCCGTTGGAGGACACAAGATGAGTTCCACCCTCCCCAAAGCCCTTCCGATCATCCTCGCGGCGGCCGCGACAGGTGCGGCACACGCGCAGCAGCCGGCGCCGCAGGAAGAACGACAACTCGAAGGCGTCTACAGCCTGGTTGGCGCCCTGGACGGCGACGCGACCCTGTTCGCCGCGCGTTCGGGCGCGCAGAGTGAGCTGGAGATCCACCTGCCCATCCTGCGCGGCGACCGGGTCCGGACGCGACCCTACGGCCGACTGGCTGTGCTGATGTCCGATCGTTCGATCCTGGCGGTGGACCACGACAGCGAGGTCACCTTCGCCCAGATCGCCGGTTCGCCGGATGGGGACGATGCGGACTCCCTCCTCGTCCTGCACCGGGGCCGCCTGAACCTCGACGTGGCGCAGCACCTGCTCGACTCGGAGCTGCCGGCCGTCGACACGACCAACGCCCGCATCTATCCCCGACAGGAGGGCCGCTACCAGGTCGCGAACGATGGCGACGCCTGGACCGAAGTCGCGGTCCTGGCAGGATTTGCCGAGGTCGTCACCCAGCGGGGTTCGGTGATCGTCCGGGGCGGCGAAGCGCTCCTGGTTCGCGGTCTCGACGACCCCTGGATCGAGCTGCAGAGCGGCGCCGGCGCCGCTGCCGCGGCGCTCGACCAATGGACGGAGGGACACCGCACCCGGCTCGCTGCCTACGCGGCCGTCGATTCCGACGGCTACGACTCCGCCCTGACCGGTCATGGCCAATGGGTCGAAGTCGAGGACCGCCGGGCCTGGAAGCCCAACGTCAAGGACGACTGGCAGCCCTACAGCCGTGGCCGCTGGACGCATACCCCCGCCGGACTGTACTGGGTCGCCCGGGATCCCTGGGGCCCGCTGACCTACCACTACGGCAGTTGGAACCTGTACCCCGGCTACGGCTGGCTCTGGTCGCCGAGCGCGATCTACTCGCCCAGCCATGTCTACTGGTATTGGGGACCGTCCTATGTCGGCTGGATTCCCCGGGGCTATTACCAGCGCTACTACGGAGGGCTGGGCCTGGGCCTTCGCCTCGGTCTCTACGGATGGGCGGGTGGCTTCTGGGATCCGTTCAACTCGTGGATCTTCTGTCCAACCGGGTACCTGGGCTACGGCCGCGGGTACGCCTACGGCCGCTCCCTGCGGCGCCGGCATGCGAAGCTCTCCCGCGGCATCGTGACGACGGACACCAACGGGATCGACTACCGGAACTGGCGGGACCCGAATGCCGTGCAGAACGTGCTCCTCTCGAAGCGTCGCGGCTTGACTGAAGGCGAGGTCCCGGACGTCACCGACTTCGTCGCACGCCGCAAGGACCTGAACGAGTCGCTCAAGACCAGGCTCAGGCGCGACGACGGCGACCAGGGGATCGTCACGGTCACCGGCGGTCCCAGCCGACCCGGTCTGGTCCGCGTCACCGCCGGCGGCGTGAAGGCAGAACCCGCCGCCCGGGTAACGGGCGCCGGAGGAAGTGCCGACTCGGGAGCCGTTGTTCGTCAAGCCGCCCCCGGCCAGATGCGGCGCGCGGGAGGCGACGCGGACGCCGCCACGACCCGGACACGGAGGGTCGGTTCGGTTGCCGCCGAACCCAAGGCTCCCTCCGACGCCGCGCCCCGGATCCGACGAGCCGAGACGCCCCGCCCCGCCCGCGTCAGCAGCGGCGGCGTGAAGGCGCCCCCCGCTCCGCCATCGGCAGTCGAAGTCGAGGAACAGGGAAGGGCCGTCACGAAGGCGCCGACGCGAGTCGTGACGCCGCGGTCCAGTACAGGACCGATCGATCGCAGCACCCGGAGGCCGACGCCCGGGCGCCGCGTGCTCGACGCGATTCGCGGCCGCGACGCGACTTCGGGTCAGCCCCGGACGGCGGCCCCTGCGCCCAGGCGGCCTGATCGGGTGAGCTCGCCCCGGCCGGCAACACCAACCCGTACGCGATCCACGCCGCCGCGGACGTCCAGGCCGACCTCCACGCCCGCGCGCACGCGATCCACGCCGCCGCGAACGTCCAGGCCGACCTCCACGCCCGCGCGCACGCGATCCACGCCGCCGCGAACGTCCAGGCCGACCTCCACGCCCGCGCGCACGCGATCCACGCCGCCGCGAACGTCCAGGCCGACCTCCACGCCCGCGCGCACGCGATCCACGCCGCCGCGAACGTCCAGGCCGACCTCCACGCCCGCGCGCACGCGATCCACACCGCCGCGAACGTCCAGGCCGACCTCCACGCCCACGCGCACGCGATCCACGCCGCCGCGAACGTCCAGGCCGACCTCCACGCCCGCGCGCACGCGATCCACACCGCCGCGAACGTCCAGGCCGACCTCCACGCCCACGCGCACGCGATCCACGCCCAAGGCCTCGTCGCCGCCCAAGGGCAGCGGAAAGACACCTCCCCAGCTTCGCTGAACGCCAGCTCGGGCTCCTAGACTCCCCCGTCGCGCTCTGCGGGACGGGCGCCTGACCACTCCCGGTGCGACAGGACTTCTGTCACGGCCTGCCAGCGTCTTCCCGTGAAGGCTCTCTCCTGACCATCCGCGGACGTCTGTTGTCCAGTCTGCTGCGCGTTCTGTTCGTGGTCTACTGCATCGAGGCGGGACTGTTCCTGGTCATCGCGCCCTGGCGGGAGTTCTGGAACCTGCTGGTCAGCAGATCGGCACTCTCGCAGGCGCATCTGGGGGCGTTTCTCCTGCTGCCGTGGATTCGTGGCGCCGTGACCGGATTCGGGCTGATTCACCTCATCTGGGGTATCCACGACCTTGAGCGCATCCTGCTCGGCAGGCGCGGGAACCGCAGCAAGGCTCCGACCAGAAAGTTCCGCGCAGCGCGGCCACCTCGCGGTTGGTCTCCACGGGGCGGGAACCGCGGCAAGGCTCCGATCCCGGAGTCGGACCGGGCAGGATGAAACGGACTCGCGGGATCCCGAGCCTGATGGCCATCAGCGACCGGCGCCTGTGCGGCGGGGTCTCCGGTATGAGGCGCTGGGCCGTCTCGCTGCCGGCCGGCGCCGCGATTCAGCTCCGCGAGAGGAACCTCGACTCCGAAGCACTCGTCGAGATCGGTCGCATGCTGCGCAAGGCCGCCACCGGCCAGCTGATCGTGAACGGCAGTGTGGATGTGGCCATCGCCTGTGGGGCTGACGGCGTCCATCTGAGATCGAACCAACGATGGGCCGAGGTCGCCCCGTTCGTCCGGAAAGAGGGCCTGCTGCTCGGTGTGTCAACTCACAGCCAGCGTGAGATCGCGGCCGCCGTCGACGCGGGTGTCGACTACGCTCTCTTCGGCCCCGTCTTCCGCTCGCCCGAAAAGGTCCGATTCGGCGCACCCCAGGGTCTGGGCCAACTGCAGCGAGCCGCGCAGGCCGACCTCCCGATCCTCGCCGTCGGGGGCGTCGATGCCCGCAACGCGGCTCTGCTCGCCGAGGCCGGCGCACACGGCGTGGCCGCGATCCGGGCCTTTGCGGAGCCCCACGCCGCACAGGCTCTCACCCGCGCGTGGGTGGGCGCGGCTGGTACGCTTCGGGCCTCGTGAAACCGAGATTTCTCGTCCTCTCCGCATGCGTGCTGGCGCTCGATCAGTGGAGCAAGTTGTGGATCGAAGCCAGCCTTGAAACCCACGGACGCCTGCCGGTCCTTCCGGGGTTCTTCGATCTCGTCCACGTCCGGAACACGGGCATCGCCTTCGGGCTGTTGCCGGCCGGCGGCGAGCTGGCGGGCACGCTTCTGCTCACGGCGCTCGGCCTTGCCGCGCTCGTTCTTGTCTCGATCTACTTCCGCGGCACGCCCGAGGAAGAGCCGCTGCTTCTGCTCTCCCTCGCCCTGGTGCTCGGAGGGGCTGTGGGCAACCTGGTCGACCGCATCCTGTTCAGAGGCGTGACGGACTTTCTGGACGTGTATGTCGGCGCTCACCACTGGCCCGCCTTCAACGTTGCCGACAGCGGCGTCACGGTCGGGATCGTCCTGATGCTGGCGCATGGCTTCGGCCCCCAACTCCGTCGGCGGTCGAGCGCGGCCGGAGCGAGCCGCCACGGGTTGATCCAGGCCCGCACATCGAAGTGACTTCGATTCGGGCGCCGGCGGCCGCGACCGGCGAACGGATCGACCGCTATCTGGCGCGCGTTCTCGATCTCTCTCGCAGCAAGGTGCAGAACCTGCTCCGTGACGGCCGCATCACCGCGAACGGAACGCCGCTCAAGTCCTCCTACCTGCTGCGCGGCCGGGAGCGGATCGACTTCCGGATTCCGCCTGCCCGACCCACGGCTCTGACGCCCGAAGCCGGGCCACTCGGACTGCTGCACGAGTCCGAGCACGTGCTCGTCGTCGACAAGCCGGCCGGGCTGATCGTGCACCCGGGCGCCGGTGTTCAGGGCGGCACCCTCGTGAACCGGCTTCTGCACCACTATCCGGAGATCGCAGTCGTCGGTTCGCCGGAGCGCCCCGGAATCGTCCACCGCCTGGACGTGGGCACCAGCGGCGCTCTCGCCGTCGCGCGCACGGAAGCGGCCTACCGGCGATTGAGCCGGGCCTTTGCCGAGCGAGAGGTGGGCAAGCTGTATCTCGCGGTTGTCTACGGTCTGCCCGACCCCGCAAGCGGAACGATCGAGCTCCCGATCGGCCGCCACCCCACCGTCCGTACCCGCATGGCCATCGTCCCGGAATCGCGGGGAGGCCGTGCCGCGAAGACCCGCTATCGCGTACTCGCGTCAGGACGGGGCGTCTCGCTCCTGTCGGTCGAACTCCTCACCGGCAGGACTCACCAGATCCGCGTCCACTGCAAGGCGATGGGGCGTCCCCTGGTCGGCGATCCCGCGTACGGCGAGCACCGCTGGCGTGGTCTGGCGCCGGCGCTGCGGCGGCCCCTCCGGGAGTTCTCCCGCCCCGCGCTGCACGCCCGGAAGCTGACGCTTCCTTCTCTCCCCGGGACACCGCCGGCCAGCTACGCGGCGCCTGTTCCGCCGGACCTGCGGGAACTCTGCGTCGCATGTCACCTGGTTTCGAACGCAGGGCGGGCTCAAGGGCCGCAACCTCGAGGCGATCGGGCTGCCGACCCGCCCGGCGAACCTGCCGAACCAGAGCTCGAACGCTAGGAACCGCGCGGGGCGGCGACTTCCCGAGCGGCGGGCGATTCGATGGCCAGCGTCCCGCTCATCTCGATCCGGCCGTTGCATCTCCCGCCCTCGGCGATCGATACCAGCGGTGCGGCCAGGTTCCCCTCGATCGACCCGGTCGGAGCCACCTCGATCTTCTCCGACGCCTGAACGTTGCCCTCCACCTTGCCGGAAATCTGCACCGACTGCGCGTTGACGTCGCCCTGGATCCGGCCGCGGCGACCGAGAACGAGTCTCCCCTTGAGCTCGACGGATCCCTCCAGGGAGCCGTCGACCAGAACCTCCGTCTCGCCGGAAATGCTGCCCTCGATGTGCGAGCCCACCGCGACGTACGTATGGGTCGGTGGAGCCGAAGTCGACCTCACCGCGCCGGGGGCCGCCAGGGCGACCTGGGCCACCGACTCGCCGGAATCCTTCTTGAACAACGCCATCTGTCTTTCTCCCGGTTACCCTGCGCAGCAGGACAGGAGCCGCCTGGACTTGCGGCTGGAGCGGGCAACGGGACTCGAACCCGCGACATCCAGCTTGGGAAGCTGGCACTCTGCCAACTGAGTTATGCCCGCCCGGAGCTGCGCAGACCGCCAAGGTAACGCAGCCACTCGCAGGTGGTCAAGCGCGAGGGCCGTCCAGAGCCCCTTGACGGGAGGCGATCCGGAACCGGGGCCGGGAATTCAGGGGAGATGATCGTGAGCGAGTTTGTCGAGGATCATCGGAGATCATCGGGTCGTTGGCGAACGAGGGTGACGTGGATGCCCATGGAACCGTCGGTCCTCGAGTACAGGCCGCGCTATGATCTCTCGCTGCGTCCTTCCGCGCCCCGGTCGATTCCCTCGATGGCTACAAGCTCCCCGCACGAGAACCAGCCCCTCTACTTCTTCCCGGAGCGTCACGTGACCGCCGAGGAGCTCCATGTGATGCTCCATGGCGGCAGCCGGGGGGAACGGTGCCACGCCGTCTCCTGCATGCTCCGCTACGCCCAGTGGGAGGACATCTGGGACTACGTTTCGCGGGACGAAGTGCGTGATCTGTTCGACGATCTCGACCTCCCCGACAGCCTCCGCACCGCCTGGGCGCGCATGCTGAAGATCGAGACCGTCGCTACCTGAGCGCGCGTCCGGCTCTCAGCGGCGATCACCCATCACGAGGCCGCCCAGACCTCCGAGCACCGAACCCTCGCCCTTGCTCTTGCCGCCGCCCTGGGGCGCGGCCGCGAACACCCGACTCGCCAGGCGGCTGAACGGGAGAGACTGAATCCAGACCTTGCCAGGTCCGGTCAGGCTGGCGAAGAACAGCCCCTCGCCTCCGAAGAGCGCCGTCTTGACCCCGCTGACCATCTGGATGTCGTAATCGATCTGGTGCTCGAACGCCACCAGGCAGCCGGTATCGAGCCGCAGCGTCTCGCCGGCCGCCAGATCCCGTTCGACGATCGTCCCGCCGGCATGAACGAACGCCAGTCCGTCTCCCTCCAGCTTCTGCAGGATGAAGCCCTCGCCGCCGAAGAGACCGGCGCCCAGCTTGCGCTGAAACGCGATGCCAACGGAAACGCCCTTCGCGGCGCACAGGAACGCGTCCTTCTGGCACAGGATCCGATGGTCGTGGGACGGCAGATCGAGCGGGACGATCCGGCCCGGATAGGGCGCCGCGAAGGCGACGTTCCGGCGCCCGCCGCCCGCGTTTCCGAACACGGTCATGAACAGGGACTCACCCGTCAGGACCCGCTTGCCGGCGGACAGCAGCTTGTCCATGAAACCGCCGCCGCCGCGCTCGGAACCGTCACCGAAGATCGTGTTCATCTCGATGCCGGGATCCATGTACATGAAGGCGCCCGCCTCCGCGATACAGGCTTCACCGGGATCGAGGGTGATCTCGACGAACTGCATCTCCTCGCCGACGAGGACGTAGTCGATCTCGTCCGCGGCGCTCCCGGGCGGCTGCGGGGTCGAACGCCCGAAGGCGGACGCGAACTGCGGTTCGTCGACCACCGGAACCCAGTTGCCCAAGCCCTCCCGATACACGTGCGCGCTGCGGGAAACGGCGCCGGCGCCGATCTTCTCCACGATCTCGGCGGCGAGAAAGGGTCCTTCCTGTTTGCCGGAAACGGCCAGATGCCAGATGCGATCGCTCATTCGTCTCCACTCCGTGGCCGGCGGCGCCCGCCTTCGGGCATGGCCGCCGATGGCGGGGCGTCAGGATCGTAGCCCACGATGCGCACCTCGAACACCCACGGCCAGTTCTTCCCGGTCAGCAGGAAGGTCCCGGCGCCGGGCCGCCAGGCGATCCCGTTCAGGACGTCGGCCGCGGCTGCCTCCTCCTCCGTCAACAGACCCGAGGCGTCGATGACGGCGACGACCGAACCGGAGCCCAGTTCGATCACGGCGATCTCATCACTCCCGTAGAGGTTCGCGAACAGGAGATCGTCGACCAGTTCGAGCTCGTTCAGGTCGGGGAGCGGCATGCCCTGTCTCGTCACGCGCAGCCGGCGCCGGACCTCGAGCGTGCGGGGATCGCGCAGAGTCAGGACCGGGGTGCCGTCACTCATGATCAGGTCGGAACCGTCGTACGCCAGGCCCCAACCCTCACCGGCGTAGCGGACCCGACCCTGCTCCCGCAGCGGGTCCAGAGACCAGACCAGCGCCTCGCCCCGCCGCCAGGTGAGCTGAACGAGCCGTTCCCCGGCGCCCGGTATCAGGGCGAGTCCCTCGCCGAACAGTCGCTGGTCCAGGTCGACCCGCGCCAGTTCCTCTCCGTCGCTCCAACGCCACGCCCGGAGGCTCGAACGGCCGTACGAGCCGGTGCTCTCGTAGATCACGCCCTCGCGCCAGAGCAGCCCCTGCGTATAGGCCTCGACGTCGTGGGGACGCCGGCCGAGCACTTCGATCCGCCAGCGTTCGGGAACTCCCGACGGCTGCGCACCGGTTCCCTCCATCACGGACCCGCTCGACCCCGCCGGCATGCAACCGGCCGCGGGGAAGAGGGTGAGACTCAAGGCCAGGCAGCAGCTACGCATCCGGACCACGCTACCAGCCGGTTCCGCGACCTCCGGCGGATCACGTGGCGGCGCCGCGGGCCGGCTTCTCCCACGAGACCCGAAGACCGGCGCCCGGACAACACGATGCCGGACGGGGTGAATGGCCGCTCGAACGCAGCGCGAAGTCCGCCGCAGACTGCTAAGTTGGAGGAGTGGCGTCCACCATGAGTGCGTCCTTTCTGCGCCGGATCTCCCTGCTCGCCGTCGGCGCGCTGCTCGCGGCGGCGTGGTTCGCCTTCGCGCAGTCGGCCGCCGACGCCTCGCTGACGAGTCCAAGGCAGACGATGCGCGCCTTCCTCGAGGCGTTCGCGGCCGAAGACGGCCGGCCGAACCTGGATGCCGCAGCAGTCTGCCTCGACCTCAGCGACGTGCCCTTCCCGGTCCGCGCCCGCCAGGGCCGCAACCTGGCCAACGAACTGAAGCACGTGATCGACCGGCTCGAGCTGGTGGAGTTCGACACGATCCCGGACGACGGCGAGCTCGAACAGTGGGTGTTCAGCGACGAACTGTCGGTACCGATCGTCCTGGCTCCGAACAGCGAAGGCCGCTGGCTCTTCAACCCGGCAACCGTCGCCGCGATCACCGCCCTGTTCCAGGAGGTGCGCGACCGCACGGTGGTCGAAGGGGTCGAGGAAGCGCCGGTCACGGCCACGATATGGCTGCGCGACCGCCTCCCGGAGTCCTTCCGGAGCGGCGGCTTCATCCTCTACCCGTGGCAATGGCTGGCACTGCCGATCCTGCTCCTGCTCGGCCTCCTGATTGACCGGATCGTCGTCTGGATCTCCTTCGGTCTGCTCGCGAAGCCCCTGAGCAACCGCTACGAGAACCTCGACCTGCCCGGGGCGCGCCGCATTCTGCGACCCACCGGACTGCTGGGCATGGCCGCGGCGTGGTGGCTGGGCATCCAGTGGCTGGGCCTGCCGCCACAGGTGGACGCATGGCTCGACACGATCCTCCTCGTGCTCCTGCTGCTGGCGCTGGGCCGAGCCGCCTTCGCCCAGATCGACCTCCTGGGGACGGCGCTGCGGGCCCGCGCCGCCAGGAGCGAGAACCGGTTCCAGGACCAGTTGGTCCCCTTCGTCACGAAGACCCTGAAACTGGCTGCCGGCGTCTTCGGCGCCGTCTTTCTGATCGCCCGACTCGGCGGAGACGTCTCCGCTCTGCTCGCCGGCCTGGGTCTGAGCGGATTGGCGGTGGCGCTGGCGGCACAGGACCTGCTCAAGAACCTCTTCGGCTCGATCACGGTGCTCCTCGACCGCCCCTTCCGGGTCGGCGACTGGATCAGGATCGGCGAGGTGGAGGGTGTGGTCGAAGAGGTCGGGTTCCGGAGTACCCGCGTCCGCACGTTCTACGCTTCCCTGATCACCCTCCCCAACGCCCGCCTGATCGACGCCTCGGTGGACAACTACGGCGCCAGGCGGTTCCGTCGCTGGAGCACCCGCATCCAGATCACGTACGACACGCCGCCGGCCAGCGTCGACGCATTCTGCGAGGGCATGAGGCAGCTCGTGCGCGACAACGAATCGATGCGCCAGGACGGGTTCGAGATTCACCTCAACGAGTTCGGTCCCCACGCGCTGGAGGTCATGCTCTACGTCTTCTTTCTGGCGCCGGACTGGAGCACCGAGCTGCGCCTTCGCCACGACCTGGCCCTGGACATCCTCCGCCTGGCCGACCGGCTGGGCGTCCGGATCGCCTTCCCCACCCAGACGATTCAGCTGGAACCGCCGCCCGGCGATTCCCCGCCAGCCTGATCGCCCGGCAGGACGATCCGTACCGAGAGGCCTCCACCGGCCCGCCTCGAGGCCTTGATCGTGCCCCCGTGTTCCTCCACGATCCGCCGCGCGATCGGGAGGCCCAGGCCCGTGCCGTCGCTCGAGGTCGAGAAGTAGGGCTCGAAGATGCGGTCCAGATCGGAGTCCGGAACACCGCGCCCCCGGTCTTCCACGGTCACGACGAGCGCGTCGTCGCCGCCCGCGCGCGCCACGGTGACGCGGACCTCGCCGTCGCCGTCTCCCTCGCTCGCGCCGAGGGCGTTCTCGAGCAGGTTGCGGACGGCCCGCTGAACCAGCCGCCGATCGAAGGCGATCCGTGCCGCCTCGGCGTCCGCCGCCGACCGGAAGACCACGTCCACCCCGGCCGGCGGGGGGTGCCGATAGCCATCCACGACCTCGCGAACGGCCGCCGCCAGGTTCCCGGGCGCCGGCTGGGCCAGCGGAATCCTGCTGTAGGTCGAAAACTCGCCGGCCGTGTGCGCCAGTTCCTGGACCTGCACCAGGATGTTGTCGGTGCAGCGCTCGAAGATCTCGTCGAGTCGCTCCGGAGCGTCCCGCCACACCTGCCGCAGATGCTCGGTGGAGAGGCGGATCGGGGTCAGGGGATTCTTCACTTCGTGAGCGATCAGCCGTGCCATCTCGGCCCAGGCCTCCAGTCTCTGTGCCTCCTCTTCCCGGGCCCGGTTCAAGGCGATCCGGGCCGCCATGCCGTCGATGGCGGCGGCCAGCGTCTTCAACTCCGTCTCCTGCGGCTCGAAACCGAGCGAGGAGGATCCGCCCGCAATCCGTCCGGCGCCGTCGATCATTCGCATCAGCGGCCGCGTGAACCCGCGGGCCAGCCGAGCGCCGACGATGACCAGCAGAAGCACCAGCGCCGTCGTGATGACCCCGGCCTGCCGTTTCAGGCCGGCAAGCGCGCGGGTGGCCGCCTCCTGCTGCGCCAGCAGCGGCACGGAAACGAAGAGACCCGATTCCCCCGGACGCTGCTCTCCCACCGACACGGGGGTGTACAACTCCAGGTAGGAGACGCCCCGGCCCGCCGTCCGGACGCGGGAGGCCGTCGGGTGGCCGAGCAGGGCCAGCCTGCTGTACACGTTGCCGGGAATGCGCTTGGGCATCAGGCCGGCCGTGAAGAGGTCCGGCTTGCTCGAGGCGTAGACCCCGCCCCGCCAGTACAGATTGACCTCGTGCCCGACGACCTCGGCGAGCCAGGCCAGGAGCTCGTCGTCCAGCTCGGCGTCCATCGAGAATCCCGGCTCCAGGCCGAGCAGAAAATCCGTCAGGACGTATTCGAGCGACACCAGCGCGGTGCGACCCGCCACCTCCTGCTCGGCCTGAATCCGGGCGCCCAGGTTGCGGAAGAGCAACCCGTTGAGCAGCGTCAGCGGCACGATCGCGATCAGCGCCAGAACGGCCGTGAGCCGGACGGAGTAGCGTCTGACATCGGGCAGCAGGCTGCCCCGCAGCTTCGCTGTCGGAAGACTGATCACGAGAACGGCGAACGCTGCCGCGGACACGGCCAGCACGAGCCGCGCGGCCACCGTGGCGATCCGCCAGAGGCTCTCGGCCACCGACTGCTCGGGCAACAGCGCCACAACCCAGAGTCCTTCGAGGCTGGTGGGGCTGAACCAGGCCAGGGCGGCGCCCGCCGGTGTCTGCACGCGCAGGGTCTGGCTCGGATCCACGGCCTCCGAGGGCGCCGGCAACAGCCAGTCCTCCTGCCACCGCGAGACAAGCGGTCGCCCCGCGCCGTCGACATAGGCGAGGAGCGCCTTTCCCGGCAGACTCGAGTCGCTCCGACTTCGGCCCGGCCCCCCTCGAAGCAGGCGCAACTCGAGTTCGGCGCCAGCTCCCGAAGCGGCGTCGCTCCAGACATCGAGTCGCGGGAACGCCTCCGTCCAGAAGCGGACCGCCCCCCAGTCCTGTCCCGCCGAGACCACGGCGACTTCGTCCGACGCGCGACGCCGCTGCTGCCAGGCGGGCAGATCGCCGCGAGGCGGGCGGTCACTGCCGACCTTCAGTTCCCCGGTCGCCCCCTCCACCGGCAAGCCGTAGGAGAACGTCGACGAAACGCCGTCCTCCCGCATCACGGCGAGAGCCGAGAACATCCCGGAGGCGGCCAGGGGTGACCGGCGCCAGAGTTCGAGCGCCAGATCCTGGTGATCGCCGAGTTCGTTCGGATCGCCGAGGGCCAGCTCCCTCAGGTCGGTGGCCGCGACGAACGAACGCGTCTCCCGCGCCAGCGACGCGACCTCCCCGGGGTCCGGGGCATCCGGACCACCTCGAACACTCGCGGAGAGCAACGCCCGCACAGCGGGTCCGTGGGTGACCTCGGCAAGCAGCCCGACACCTGCGGCTGCCGCCGTAGCCGTCAGGAGCAGGTGCGTCCAGTCGCGGCCATCGGACCAGCCGGCGGCCCACAGGGCGGTCCCGACGAGCAGAATCCAGGCCGCCAGCAGCACCACCCAGTGTTCGATCGGCCCCCCGAATGAAGCTCCGGGATCAGCCGGCGCCCCCGTCGCGTCCGTCGCCCGGAGCTGCCAGCGATAGAGGCCGTAGCCCACCGCCGAACCGACCCCGGCCAGACCGGCCGCGGCGGCCGCCTGCCCGGGCCTCTTCGGCGCCCGGCTGCTCCAGCGGCGGAAGACTCCGGCCAGCGACAGGGCGACTCCGAGGCCCGCCGCCACCAGACCGAGCGAACCCGCAAGCCCCCGTTGCCGCTCGGAGGCCGGCTCGAATCGGAGCCGCAGCCAGGGGGCCGGAATGCCGTCCGGGGGAGCGAGCTCCCGAATGCCGATGGCCTCCAGGGCCGGCGCCAGGGGTTCCGCGGAGTGGTCCCGGACCGACCACCGGACCCCGTGGCGCCGTAGCCCGAACGGCGTGGGGATCGGCAACGCGTCGGTCGGGAAGCTGCTGCCGACGACCAGGCGCCAACCGCCCTCGCCCGTGCTCATGTCGACCGCCGCGTACAGCGACACCGTCGTGAAGCCGGCGGTCTGGTAGACCCCGCCGGGAAGCGGGCCATCAAGCGGCAGATCGTGCCTCAGCCCCGGGCCGGCCCAGGCCTGCGCCAGGCCGTCAGGATCGACCAGGACCAGGGTGCGGTCGTCCGCGCGACTGGCCCTGTCCAACTCCTCGAACACCCTCTGCCTGGCCGGCGCCGAGTCGGGCGGAACCATCCCGGTTCGGCGCACTCCCCCGGCGGCTCGCTCGGCATCGGCAAGCACGTCCAGAACCAGCTTCCGGTACGCCGCTTCCATCGCGGCCATCTGCCCGCGCGTGGGAATCGGCGGTTCGTCGCTGCGCGGCCACCACTCCACCGCCGACAGGATCGCAGCCAGGGCAAGCAGGCCGAAGATGACCCGCAACTCGGCAGTTTCCCGACCGCGCTCCGCCGCGGCGTCGCCGGGCGCCGTCGTTGCCGCCCTGCCCGACCGAGACCCGGCAGTTCCCCGACCGTGCTCCGCCGCGGCCGATGTCATGGGTCCGTCGCTACAACCGCCCCCCGCACCGAGCGGAGAATCCGGGCCGCGATCCGATCGGCCTCAGCGGTCGAGGTGTCGATCACCTCGTAGCTCGCATCGCGCCGCAGCGGCGAGGCGCTGCGCCGGCGGTCCCGCTCGTCCCTGGCCCGAATCTGCTGCCTGAGCCGCTCGCGAGCGTCGGCGTCCCGACCGCCCAACTGCCGCAGGCGTCGTTCCGTGCGAACTTCAAGCGGCGCGTCGAGAAAGAACTTGTGCCTCGTTTCGGGAAACACGACCGTGCCGATATCGCGGCCCTCGACCACCGCGCCTTCGCTGGCGGCGAACTCCCGCTGCCTTCCGACCAGCCACGCTCGCACCCGGGGATGAACCGCAACCCTCGAAGTCGCCGCGTCGACCCGGGGGGTGCGAAGCAGCGGTCCGGGAGCGAAGCCGTCGAGAACCACTTCCGCTTCCGCGTCCCGAGTGCGCAGCTCGAACCGGATCGCCCCGATCAACTCCTCGATGGCGGACTCCTCGCCCGGGTCCAGACCCTCCTCCAGCGCCTTCCACGCCACCGCGCGGTACATGGCGCCCGTGTCGAGATAGGGAACGCCGAGTTCCGCGGCAACCCGACGGGCCACTGTGCTCTTGCCGACGCCGGCCGGGCCGTCGATGGCGACCACGGTCACCGTCGCCGCCGTCCCTTTCGGCGTCCACGGGGGCCCTCTCCCGGGGGCGGCCCCGAACCGGCCCGCAGCGCCGCCACTTCACCGGCCGAGAGTTCGCGCCAGCTCCCGGGCCGTAGCCCGGCATCCTCGAGACGGCCGATCGCCACCCGGCGCAATCGCTGCACCGGGTGACCGACCCGGAAGAACATCTCGCGGATCTGCCGCGTCCTGCCTTCCCGCAGTTCCATCTCCCACCAGCTCGACGTGCGCGCGCTGCGGCCACCCCGGCGAGTTCGCACCTGGCGCGGCCTCACCGCCGCCGTTCGCCGGCCCGCGATGAACATGCCCCGCCCGAGACGCTCGATCGCCGCCCGGCCGGGAAAGCCCCGGACCTTGACCAGATAGCGCTTGGAGCATCCGAAGCGGGGATGGGTCACGCGGTGGGCGAGATCGCCGTCATCGGTGAAGAGAAGCAGACCCTCGGTGCGGTAGTCCAGCCGTCCGACCGGCTTGAGCCGTCCGCGCCACCTCTCGGGGAGAAGGTCCATCACCGTGGGGCGCCCTTCCGGGTCACTGCGCGTCGTGACATGGCCGGTCGGCTTGTTGAGCAGAATGTAGAGCGGCGCGGCGGCCTGCACGATCGGCTCGCCGTCGACCCGCACCGTCTCCGTTCTCCTTCCCCGCTGCTCCACACGGTCGCCGAGCACCGCGACGCGGTCGCCGATCGTGACCCGCCCGGCCCGGATCAGCTCCTCCGCCGCCCGACGCGAGGCGATGCCGGCCCGCGAGAGGATCTTCTGCAGCCGCTCCCCCCTGAGCCCCTCAGCCATCGATCGGTTCCGTCGGCTCAAGCGCGATCGCGGTCTGCACCGACTCATCCTCGGCCGCAGCCAGGAACGTCTCTTCGAACTCCTCGAGCGGCGGCAGCTCCGAGAGCGAGCGCAGACCGAAGTGCAGCAGAAAGTCGCGTGTCGTGGCGTAGAGAAAGGGACTCCCGACCACCTCCTTGCGACCGGAGATGCGGATCAACCGGCGCTCGAGCAGCGTCTTCAGGACGCCCGCCGAGTTCCTCCCCCGCAGCTCCTGGATCTCGGGGCTCGTGACCGGCTGGCGGTACGCGACGATCGCCAGCGTCTCCACCGCGGCCATGGACAGCCTGCCGCGCCCGGTCACCTCGAAGAATCTGCGCAGGTACGGGTGCAGGTCGGACCGGGTCACCAGGCGGTAGCCGCCCCCGGCCCGGTCCAGGACCACACCGCGACCGGGCGAGCCGCCGCCCGCGCCCGCCCGATAGCGGTCGAGCACCGCTTCCAGCGCCTCTGCCGCGCGTTCCCGATCCTGCTCGGGGAACACGTCAAGCAGCTTCTCCTCCGGCTGGGGACCGGGGCTGGCGAACAGCAGCGCCTCGAACACCGCCTCCATCTCGGCCGCGTCGGTCATCCCGGCAGTTCCTCGAGCAGGACCGGATCCAGCGCGCGCGTGGTGCGGAACAGGAACACCGAACCGGCGTCGGTCGCATGCAGGCGAACCAGATTGAGCCGGGCCATCTCGAGCACGGCCAGGAAACACGCGATCGCTTCCGCCCGGCTCGACAGGGCGAACAGATCGTCCTTCAGGTCCAGCGACCGGCCACCCTCGAAGCGGCCCAGGAGGCGCTCGATCTGGTCCCGGACGCCGAACGTCTCACCCTGGTAGATCAACGGACTGGGGTGTTCCTCGTCGTAGCGGGTGAGCACTCCCCGCAACACCTGGAGCAGGTCGAACAGCGACAGATCGCCCATGTCGAAGTCCTCCTCCCCGCCATCTCCGAACGTTTCCGCGGCGCCGCGGATCCACAGCCCGTGGCGCAGGTCGTCGACCTCGGCCAGCGTCTGGGCGGCCTCCTTGAGCCGCTGGAACTCCAGCAGCCGTTCGATCAGTTCACGGCGCGGATCTTCCGGCTCCTCGCCGGGCACGGGCTCGGGCTGCGGCAGCAACACCCTGGCCTTGAGTTGAATCAGGAGGGCCGCCTCGTAGATGTACTCGGCGGCGATGTCGAGGTCGAGACCGTCCATCAGGCCGAGGTACTCATGGAACTGATCGCAGATCATGGCGACCGGGATATCCGTGATCTCGATCTCGTTGATTCGCACCAGGTGAAGCAACAGATCGAGTGGACCCTCGAACTGCGGCAACTCGACCCGCCAGGAGGCCGGCAGCAGACTGGTTGCCGCCCGGGCGCTGGCCGGTCCTGTACTCATCTGCGCGGATTCTTCCACACCGGCGACGCCGATCCGGCCGTTCCCTCCAGCACCTCCAGCCACTGTTGCGCGGCGTGCCCCGACGCAGGCCCCAGGCCAGCTGCAGCACCTGTTCGCCGGCGCCCGAGAGATCGCGGGGGGGGCATGACGTTGGCAACCAGGAGAACCTTCACGGCGCCACGGTCTCCTGGGACGAGAGAGGCTCCTGGGACGAGAGGGCGATCCCGGGAATCCGGCGCTCCAACTGGCGCCGCAGCGTTTCGTTCCCGGGCGCCGCGAGCCGGTCCAGAAGCACCGAGGCGTCGGTACGAGCCGCCACGAGCCACTTCCAGTCCCGGGCCGGGTCGCCGAAGCGGAACTGCGGCAGACCGGCCTGGCGCGTGCCGAGCACCTCGCCCGGCCCCCGCTGCCGCAGGTCCTCCTCGGCGATCCGGAAGCCGTCGTTCGATTCCTCGAAAACGGCCAGCCGTCGCTCGGCGTCGGCCGAAGACCCGCCCGAGACCGCGATGCAGATGGACTCCCCGAGGGCTCGATTTGTTCCGCGGCCGATGCGCCCCCGAAGTTGATGAAGCTGGGCCAGCCCGAAGCGCTCGGCGCCGAGGATCACCATCGCGGTCGCCTCGGGTACATCGACGCCGACCTCGATCACGGTCGTCGCCAGCAGCACCTCGATCGAACCGTCGGCGAAGCGACTCATCGTCCCGTCGCGCTCGTCGCGCCCCACACGACCGTGGACGACGCCGCACGGCGCTCCAAGCGCATCGGCCCACCAGGAAGCCGACTCCTCGAGCGACGGCAACGCGGCTGCGCTCCCCTCCCCGGCGTCGATCAGGGGAAACACGACGTATGCCCGGCCACCGCGACGAAGCCGCTCGCGCACGAGCTCCACAGCCTGATCCCGCTGGTCCGCGCTGATCACCCGGGTCTCGACCGGACTGCGGCCAGGCGGCATCTCGTCCAGAATCGACACGTCGAGGTCACCGTACACGGTCAGCGCCAACGACCTGGGAATCGGCGTCGCGGTCATCACCAGAAGGTCCGGTCGCAGCCCCTTCTCCGCCAGGGACTGCCGCTGGGCGACACCGAAGCGATGCTGCTCGTCGATCACGGCCAGTCCCAGGCGCGCAAAGCGGGTTCGTTCCTGGATCAACGCGTGCGTGCCGACCGTCAGGTCGACCCGGCCGGCGGCGATGCGCTCCCTCACCGCCGCGCGCCCGTCGCTGGCGATGTGCTGGCTGGAGGTCACCAGGGCCAGTGTGAGATGCGACCCCAGCAACCGCGCCAGGGAAGTGAAGTGCTGTTCCGCGAGCAGCTCCGTCGGCGCCATCAGGGCCGACTGCAGGCCGCTTCGCGCCGCGACCAGGCAGGCGAGGGCGGCAATCACCGTCTTGCCGCTGCCGACATCCCCCTGCACCAGGCGCAGCATCGGCCGCGGGCCGGACAGGTCCCCGACGATCTCCTGGAGCACGCGTTCCTGGGCCCCGGTCAACTGGAACGGCAGCAGACCCCGCGCCTCGCGCCGCACCGCATCGCAGATCCGGTAGCCGTGCGGCTTCCCCTGCCGCCGGCGGCGCCTGCGGACGGCGGCGAGCTGCAACTGCTGGAGCAGGAACTCCCCGTACGCGAGGCGCGCGTGGGCCGGACTCCGCCGCTCGTTCAGTTCGCCAACCGATGCCTCCGGTGAAGGTCGATGGACCTCGGTCAGGGCTTCCGCCAGGCTCGGCAGGCCGTGCCGGGCCCGTTCTTCCTCGGGCAACCACTCGTCGATCCAGTTGGAACCGCGGGCCTCCGTCATGTCGCTCACGACCCCGCCCGCCAGCCGCTCCACCCGCGACGGCGGCACGTCTCCGATGCGCCCGTACACCGGCCGTACGGCGCCCCTGGGCGTTTCCTCGCCCACCCGCTCGACGGTCGGGTTCGCCAGTTCCCAGGCGCCGTCGCCGCCCCGGCGCCGGGGCACGCCGTGGAGCAGGTAGGAGGCGCCCTCCTCCAGTTGATTCAGCAGATAGGGCCGGTTGAACCAGACCACGCCGGCCCGGTTCTCGCCGTCGTCCGCGATGGCCTGCACGCGCGAGAACCGGCCGCGGCCGAACACCCGCCGCGGCTTCTCAAGGCGCACGACGACGGTCAACGCGCCAGGCGCGGTTTCGGGCGACGGCTCCTCCTCCGGCCCCGGCAACCGCCCGAGCGTGCGCCGGTCCTCGTAGCGGATCGGCAGGTGGGCCAGGAGGTCCCTTATTCGCCGGCAACCCGCGTCCGCCAGTTTGCCGCCCAGCACGGGGCCAACACCGCGCGCACTGGTGATCGGGTCGCCCGCTTCCATTGCTGCGCCGGATGCTATGCGCCGGGCAAAAGCCGGGACTCCCGCATATCACCGTGACCAGCCCGAAGACGAAGAAGCAGGTGCCCACCAATTTGCAAGTGGGTGTATCGGCCGCGAATCGGCCGCGAGTGCTGTTGGGCGTCGGAGGATTTTCGGGAGTCCCATCAAGCGGTGAGGCTAGCCGTTGGCCGTGTGCCGTCCTCAGCCGATCACTTCAAGCATCCCCGACTTAGGATCGAGCCGGACCGGCGCTCCCAGGGGCAACGTGTGATTGGGCGCCTGGTGGCCCGCCGGCAACCCGACCAGGAGCGACACATCCAGCGCCTCGGCAAAGTCGATCAAGCTGTCGCGCGCGTCGCAGTTGGTGAAGTGGCCGGCGACCACGGCCCGCACACCCGCGATGTGACGGGAAGTCCGGAGCTGGGTCAACAGGCGGTCGATCCGGTACTCGGGCTCGTCGACGTCCTCCAGCAAGAGGACGGAGTCCCGAAGATCGGGAAGGAAACCCGTTCCGGTCGTCGCTGCCAGCATCGTCAGACAGCCACCGAGCAGACGCCCCTCCACCACCTCGGGTCGGCCGGCCGACACCCCGACGACCGGCGCCAACTGCCAGGCCGGGCCCGGGTTCCCGGCCAGCGCCTCAAGAAAGGACGTCCGCTCCTCCGAACGCAGCCCGCGGGCGAAGTCAACCACCATCGGGCCGTGGTAGGCCACCGTACCGGTGCGAGACACGAGGCCCAGGAGCAAGGGCGTCAGGTCGGAGTAGCCCACGCAGGGCCGCGGACGGGAGGCAAGCAACGGCCAGTCGATCTTCCCCAGCAGCCTGGTCACGCCGTATCCGCCCCGGGCGAAGAGGATGCCCGCGACCCTGCGGTCCGCCGCCAGTTGGTGGAACGCAGCCAGGCGCTGACGGTCCGAGCCCGCGAAGAGCGACCTTCCTTCGCGGATGGCCCCGGCCCGCAGGTTGGACGCCAGCACCACCTCGAAGCCGAGGTCTTCGAGCGCCTGCACCCCGCCAGAAAGGCGCTCCGCGTCGATCGGGCCGGAGAGCGCCGCGATGCCGATCCGGTCGCCGGGCCGCACGGCAGGCGGACGCGCCGCGCCACGCTGCGTTCCTCTGCTACGAAGGGTCAAGTGCCGGAGGACCTCGTAAGCCGGATTCTGTTCGTCCCGTCACCGTCAGGCGAAAGGAGGCGGCCATTCATCTTTGCGACCTACCCGGAGAGCGTCCCGGACTGCGAACGGTCCGGCATCGGGACGGACAGCCCGAACCGCACTCCCTATTTGGTCTTGCTCCACATGGGGTTTGCCATCGCCTCGCACCGTCGCCGGCCGAGCGGTGCGCTCTTACCGCACCGTTTCACCCTTGCCGGCGCTGCGGCCCTGAAGCCCTGGGTGGGCGCCGGAACCACTGCGCCGGCGGTCTGCTCTCTGTTGCACTTTCCGTCGCGTCACCACGCCTTGCCGTTAGCAAGCATGCCGTCCGTTGGAGTCCGGACTTTCCTCCCCCGGCGGGCAAGCCGCCGGGAGCGACCGCATCCGGTCCTCCGGCAGGCAGGAGACTAGCAGCCTTGATGCGACTAACTCCAGAGCCTGGTTTCATACGAAGATGAGTCTGAGCGCGGGTTGGGGTGGAGGATGATCAACCACCGGGTCGCCGCGCTACCGTTGGTCCTGGTGCCGATTTCCGCTTTGCTCCGATCAGCAACCGGAAAACCGCCCCGAACCACGTGCCCGGTGTGGGGTCCTCGCACCCGGAGAACGCAACGGCGAACATGCCGTTCTCGGCGATTGCGCCGTCAGGTGGCTCGAGGCATCCCTCGGGTCACGCGGTGCAGCTGAAGGCCGAGGTGTCGCTGGCCGCGTCGGCGGTCTGTCCCAGGCGGTTCGTGTGGGTCCAGACCTCGCCGTTCGGGCTTTCGACGCGCAGGTTGAAGGCGAGGTCGGTGACCGGCGCGACGAAGACCCAGCGGTGGCCGTTCACGCCGCAGCCGTCGAGCACCTTGATCAGGACTTCCGCGTTGTTCCGCTCGAAGAAGTAGAGCAGCGCAGACTGCGAGGAATCGAGGCCCCAGTCGAGGGCATCGCCGGTCTCGCCGGCGTAGGTCTCGTAGCACATGGAGACCCGGTAGCCGCCGGCCAGGGTAAGTGCGGTACCGCCCGGCTCGCAGTCCGTGGACGCGCCCGCGCTCCGGCGCTCCAGCGAGGCGAGGCCGGCCCCGGTCAGGCCGCGGGAACGCAGGAACGCCGCGTGCCCGCCCTCGGCGACCGCCGCCTGCGCCTTTGCTGCGGCGATCTCGGCCGGCGTGCAGGGGAAGGCCGTCGTGTCGCTCACCGTGCGGGCGGTCCTGCCCTGCGGGTTGCCATTCGCCCCATAAAAGGTAAGGTCCTTCTGAGGCCGCCGCTTTGAGTCGTAGAGCCAGTAATCGTTGCTTGAGATCCATCCGTTAGTCGGCGGCCTGATGGCCAGCCGAAACCCCAGGGTCGTCACCGGCGCGACGAAGACCCAGCGGTGGCCGTTCACCGCGCAGCCATCCAGCACCTTCACGAGCACCTCGACGTTGTCGCGCTCGAAGAAGTACAGGAGCCCGGACTGGTCCGCCTCCAGGCCGTAGTCCCAAGCCCGCCGGCGCTCGCCGCCGGGAGTCTCCAGGCAAACCTCAACGACGTGGCCGTCAAGCTCCAGGCCGGCTAACCGGTATGTGCACCGCGTCGGCTCTCCCGCGGGCGTGGCCTTCGGGAACGGCCCCGGCATGAACTCCAGATCGAGCGTCTCGCTGGCGGCGAAGCCCGCGGCGTTGTACGCGACGACGACGAAGGAGTACCGGCCGCGCTGCGCGCGCGCTCCGGCGATACTCTGCCAAGCGGAATAGGTGATCTGTACCTCCTCCTCCGCCGCGAGTCCGCGGACATCCGCCGACCGGGCGCTCGCCGGCAATGCGGCCCCGTAGCGCCGCCAGACTTCATCCGGCTCGTCGCCGGACCACTTGCGGTACCAGACCTCGAAGCCGTCTGGCGGCGACGAGCCGTCGACGCGCCAGGTCAGGCGGGCGCCGTCGTTTCCCGTTGTCCGGGCGCTCAGATGCGCCGGCGCCGCCGGAGCGCCCGACGCGGCATCCGGCGGCCGCAGATCGAACACATCGCTGTCAAGGGCGCCCCCGCTGCTCGCCGAGACCTTGTAGCGGCCGCCCGGCCGCAGCCCGGTGATGTCCACGCCCGTCACCTCCGGGGTCGCGAATTCATCCGGCGAATCGAAAAGCGGCGTCACGTTGCTGTCGGTCTGCTCCTCGTCAAGCACGTACTTCCAGCCGCCACCCTCAGTGCTAGCCGGCTTGAAACTCCACCCGTACCATTCGCTTCCGCCTCCCGTCAGGCCGACGTTGACCCGCCCACCCGTCCTCGGCCGGTCAAGAGCAAAGGAAACACGCACCGTGTTCCGGTCGGTCCACCGGGCCGTGATCCGTCGCGGGTTCTGCAGCCTGGGCTCCTGAGCCTCCCCGCTGCGCACCGCCACGGGCACGGTCTCATGAAACAGGCGTTCCACCTCGCTCGTGCCGGCGACGCCGATCGTCCAGCCGTTCGGCTGGTGCCGGACGGACGAGTAGAACGGTTCTCTCACGGCCCAGCGCTCGGGGTCGTCCCAGAGGTCCTGGCCATAGCTCATGACCGTACTTGGGCAGTACAGTGCGTCGCCCCTTCCCTCACGCTTGGCGCACGAGGTCAGGTCGGTATGGCCGAAAATGTACGGGCGCAACGAATCCGACTGGGCTTCGGCAAAGTTGCTGAAGGTCACCGGCTCGTGATCGCCGCCGAGGTTGTGCCCGATCTCATGGGCGAAGACGGTCGGAGTGGGAACGGACCAGCCTCTGTGAACGAACGGCTCAAGATTCCCTCTCAAGCCGGCGCCGCCGGATGCGTACCAGCCCCTATCGGGCAGGAAGTGGACGAGGTCGGCTTGATGGCGCTCTTGCAGCCGCCATACGTCGTGGCCTCGCAAGAACTCCCAGTGCCATTGCGAGAATTGCCCGTGGTTGCGGTGACCGCCACCCACACCGGGATGACTCGCCCAGACCGGGTCCCATCGCTCGGGGATCAGATTCGCCGTTGCCGGGATCTGTCCGTTGCGGAACACCATGTTCAGGTAGTCCTCGAGTTGCTGGATGCCGACGGAGGTTCCTCCGATGACCCGCCAATACCGTTCCGTGCGGCCGGGATAGAGAGCGAGGATGTCCAGACTGCTGCCGGTCGATCTTCCCGCAACAGAATCCGGGCGGTCCCGGGCGGGCGCCGCCGAGACGGCCGGGCCGGCGGGCGGCTTTCCATCCACGACGCCGCACCAGTTTCCGGTTGGTCCCTGTTCCACGGCGAGTGTTCCCCGGCCGTCGGGTCCGGCGTGGACGGTGTACTTCGGTCCTCCCGGTTCTCCGAACCAGCCGACGAGGTGCTCGTCGTGGACCGTGAACAGGACGCTTTCGTATCCGGCGCCGGGCACTTCGCCGGTCCACAGGAAGTTGCCGTTTCCGCGGTCCTCGAACACCGCGTTTTCGGCTTCGATTACCGTGCCGTCCCAAAGCGGCAGTTCGAGGCGTCCGAAGCCGAGCCGCAGGTAGTCCAACGTGACCTGGATCCGCGCAGCCTCGGCGGTCAGGGGTCCGGCGCCGGCCGTGGCGGCGCTGCGCAGGACGCCGGCGGCCTCGACCGGCGGACGCGGCCGGACCGTCACCTCATCGACGCTCCAGAGCCGCTGACCTTCGGCAACGCCTGCGAAACATGCGGCGCCGAGCAGGACTGCGGCCAGGCGGGCGCCGCGAGGCCCGGACGATCTCGAGCAGCTTGCGCGCCTGAACCGCAGCAGCTCCCGGTTCGGAGGGCCGACTGTTGCGGGTTCGGCCGGCTCGGCAGAAGTGGCCGGTGGTCGTCCAGTGGATGGCTTTGTTGCGAACCTTGTGGCGAACTCCCGCTGTGCCCGGCAGGCAGCGGTGTGTTTTGTGGTTCCAGGCTGTCGTTTCGGGCTTCCCTGGGATGTCATGTCGTGGATCCTCCTGTGATTCTCCGGCGCACACTGCAGGCGCCGGCGCTGTCGAGACCGCCCGCCCGGCGTTTCCCCGCACGCTCGATCTTCGCGCCGACGACGCGCCAACGGCCGTTCTCCGGGTGCGCGGACCTTCTGCCGGGCACACGATCTCATTCGCCGAGAAGCTTGCAGATCGCCGGCATCCGGCGGGCCACCGAAGAACGCTACGATGAGGCTGGACGGGATGAGCGGGCCGTCTCCGCACGCCGCCGTCCGAGCCATTCCTCCAGATCCTCATGCCGGCGGAGAGTGGGCTCACGGGGTCCATCAGCGCCAACCCGATCCCTGCCACGAAGAGACGGGGAGAGATGTGATCAGCGGACGCTTAGATTTCCGGGGGGGGGGGGGGGGGGTAGACCGGGTGCCGGGCCGAGAGGCCGGATTGTCACGAAACGGACCGCTTCTCCCGATCCGCCCTTGACGTCTGCTTCCCATGAAGACGACTCTCCTGCTGCTGAGCGAATCCTCTGCGAGGAGGCGCTGCCCGAATGCGACTCTCTGTTGGGAGAAGCCGGAAGGCTACCAAGTCTACGCTCAGCCGGTCAAGGCGAGCGTTGTCCCACGTGAGGTGAGCCTGAACGGCGGTTGATCGGAAGTTGAGGCGGGCGCGTGGTTCGGGGCGGCAGGATCCGCCGTTCGTCTGCACCGCCGCCGCGTGCGACTTGCCTGGCGGCTTTCCCTTCCCGCCTCCCCGGCGCCGCGGGCGGCCCGTCAGGCGTCGACCCGGGCGCCTCCGCCACGACGACTCGCAGCGTTGCCTCGTGGGTCAGGAAAACGGGAGGGGCCGGGTCCTCCGAAAGTTCGATGCCGTCGAAACGCCACCGCGCGCCCGCTGCGCCCTTAGGCCAATCGGGCGCCGCGATCCCGGCAACCTCGAGGGCGTGGACGACGTTCTCCCGTATCGCCGTCTCCCGCTCATGGTGTCGAACCTCACGCTCCGGACGCTCGTCACCGTCCGCTGCTTCTCCACTGGGCGACACGTACAGCCACGGCGAATGGGACTCGACGGTGAACGGCGAGGCGATGCGCCTGACGCCTCGTTTCGCCACCGGCCTGTTGACGAGCAGTGTCGCTCTTCGCGGCCGGTCGTAGGCGAGATGGGCGGCCGACACGTAGGGTACGCGCTCGTAGACGAACCCCGACGAAGGATCACCCCCCCCCCCCCCCCCCCCCCCCCCCCCCCTGAGTCTCTCTCGCTCACATAATCGTCGAGGCGGCCCGCAAGCTTCGCCTCTTCCCTCCGGCCCTCCGCGTCGTCCAGGGTCAGGAACCACTTGTGGACCGAGGACAGGATGCGTTGCCGGCACAGGGCGACCGGAACGGCCGAGGCATCGATCGTGATCCACCGTCGCCCCCAGCGCTCGGCAACCACGGCGGTCGTGCCGGAGCCGCAGGTCGGGTCGAGGACCAGATCGCCGGGATCGGTCGCCATCAGCAGGCAGCGCTCGATCGTCTTCTCCGCCGTCTCGACGACATAGTGCATGTCGCTCGCGGATTGCTGTTGGCGCCAGAGGTTGTTGATCTGCTTTCCCGGCACTTCGTCCTCGTAGCGTTTCCACGCCAGCGTTCCCTTTGCGACCAGCCGGTTCGTCCGGGCCAGGTGGTCCATCCCCGCGGCATCGACCCGCCAGTGCTCGCCGGGCGGGCACGGGAACACCGTCCCGTCCCAGGCGTAGGGATCGGACCGGCCGGTCGTGGACACCCCGGGGGACGCCAGGCGCATCCGCCGGAAGAGCCTGGCGCCCTCCGGCAGTTCGCCGTCGGGATCGAGCCGCTCAGCGGACTGGAGGTCACGGCAGGCGCCGTCCGCCAGCTCGACCATCGCGTGCCACGACATGTGCTCCAGCTTCTCTCTCCGGGTCAAAGGGTCGTAGAGCTGGTGGTACGTCACCCGGTCCTTGTCCTTCGCGTACCAGAGCAGCCAGTCGGCGACCTGGGGCAGGTTCCTCGCCGACGTTGCCCCCGACTTCGCAAACGCAATCGTCGCCACGCGGTTCTCCGCGCCGAACACCTCGTCGAGCACGACGGACAGCCGATGCACGTTCTCGGCGCCGATTTGCAGGAAGAACGAACCCCGGTCCCGGAGCAGCGCCCGGGCGTGAACGGCGGTGCGGAAGACGGTGTCCATGTACGAGTGCAGTCCGTCGACATAGGTATCCCGGAACGCCCGGCGCGAAGCCGCCTCGACGGGCGGGCTGTTCTCGGTCCGCTTCCGCGTGCTGCCCTGGTAGTTGCTGTTGAACCCGATGCCGTAGGGCGGGTCGAAGTAGATGAGCTGGACCTGGCCCGCCATGCCCTCCTTCTCCGCCAGTGACGCCATCACCTCGACCGAATTGCCGCGGATGATCCGGTTCTGCCAGTTCCCCTCGTACCGGTACCAGTCGTAGCGGGCCTCCTGCGGCAGGCCATTGAAGTCGGCGAAGAAGCTGCGCTGCTCGTCTTCGGCGCCATCCCTGGAGATTTGCTCGACAAAGGCGGCGGGACTGACCTTCTCGTGGATGTACAGGGGCATCGCGTCCGTTTCGATGCGCTGCGCATCCGTTCCCCGCCGCCAGCTGAGGCGCGGTCCCTCCGTGCCGGCCGGCTGGGGCGAGAACGGGACCCGCTCACGCACCTCGTCGACGTAGACCTCGTCCCGGTCCGTCGGAATGTTCCTTCGCTTGGCTCCGCTGTGCTCGTAAGGCCGTGTCTTCGCAGCCATCTACCCCCCCCCCTTTTTCTCCGCCGGTCCCTTGAGTCTTCGCAGCCCGTTCAACCCCGGCAGACCCGGAAGCCCCGGTACGCCCGGACCATCCCCGCTTCGCTGCGTTCCAGGGTGCGTTCCGCGACGCCGTCCTCGGCGCGACCGGCACCGTGGGCCAGCGGTTCGCGAACTCCTGTTCGCAGCCCGTTCAACCTCGGCACGCCCGGGCGATCTGCTCGCGCGCGTCCCCGATGTTCTCGATCCACACGGCGCGCCAGGCGCCGTGGTCGTCCACCCCTCCCGGGCCGCCCGCGGGTCGCCGGGAAACGGCCGGGACCCAGCGCTGCTCCAGGTAGCGGCGCTTCTGCTCCTCGCTCACCTCACCGGCCCGCAGACCCTTGAACTCGATGACCAGGCAACGGCTGCGCCCGCCGGGCGCCTGCGCCTTCGCGCGGGCCACGAAGTCCGGTTCCGTGCGTGCCCAGCAGGCGTTCCCGCTGTCGTACCAGGGCACCGTCCAGCCCAGGCGGAAGTTACGCACCCAGGCTTCGACATCGGGGTGGCGGTCGAGAATCTCCGCAAGTCTGGCCTCGTCGCTCGAGTGGCAGACGGCGGCGTTCAGTTCCGACTTCGCCGTGTCGTCGTACCAGTACCGCAGCGTGGTGCGAAAACGGACACTGCCGGTGTCGCTGGTCCGCCCGGCGCCCGGCGCACGCTGATCGTCGAACACGGCGCCAACACAGGGTTCCCCCTCGAGAAAACGCACCCGGGAGGCGATCGCGTGCAGCGTGTCCTCGTCGAACTGCAGGTCGGTCCAGTCCTCGCAGTCGAGGTTCGGCCGGCAGACGTCGAGGATCGCGAGAGCATCAAGAAAGGCTTGGCGCCGGTCATCCACGCCGCGCTCCAGCTTCGGCACCAGCTGAGCGGCGGCCTTCCACAGCGCCGTTCGTTCGTCCTCGGTCTGCGGCGTCACAAGGATGGGCTCGCCCAGCGGCCCCTCGACCGAAGTGCCGACCAGCGGCCCCCTCGGCGTCACGCGGCGACGCGGCGCGTCACGCCGCTCGATGCTCCAGCGCGGGGCGCCGCCGCCGTGAGCGTAGCCGGCCAGGTGCGGGAAGCGGAGTCGAAGGTGCTCGCGCCCCGGCAGCGTATGGACGTCCTGAGGCTCCACCGGAACCGGCGGCGTCCCCGGCGTCCTGCCTCCCGGCCAGGCAAAGGGGACGCCGAACAGATTCGCGTACTCGATGGGCTGCTTCTCGTCCCGGCCGCTGAACGCCGTCTTGCGCAGCGCGCGGCCGGTGACCTGCTCGCACAGCAGCTGGCTGCCGAAGGCGCGATAGCCGAATATGTGCGTCACGTTTCGGGCGTCCCAGCCCTCGGTCAGCATGCCCACCGAGATGACGCAGCGAATGTGCTCTCCGGGTTCGCCCCGGCGACCGACGGACATGAAGACATCGCGGATCGCCTGCTGCTTCTCGGCCCGCGTGAGGGGCGCGTCAGCTTCGGCAGAGGGGGCGAACAACGCGGCCTGGTCCTCGATCGCCCTGCTGATCGCGTCGTTGCCGCCGGACGCCGGGTCGTCAAGGCGCGAGTGGACCAGGATGGTGGGTGGCCGTTCGACCGGTTGGCCGGTTGAGCGGTCGGCGTTCGAGAACAGCTCCAGGTTCCCCGCCTTCCAGACCTCGGCTTCGTCGTCATCCCCGCCGAGCGCCTCGCGGTAGCCGGCGATGTAGCGGTGAAGTGCCGTCGCGTTCCCGATCGTGTTGGCGACCACGATCAGAACCGGAATCCGGCCCCTCGCCTCGTAGGCCGGCACGGTCTCTTCGGCATGGTGCTTGTAGAGTTCGTGCAGCGGTTCCGCGACCGCCGGCGCCAGCGGCTCGCCCAGCGCGCGCCTGTCGTTGTGCAGATACACGTTGCGATAGCGCGGCGCGAGGTGGATCGGCTGGCCATCGGCGTCCACCGCCCGGTCGTCGACCGGCACGCGCGGCACCTTGACCAGGCCCGACTCCACGGCATCGAGCAGCGAGAAGTCGGAAACCGTCCACGGAAAGGTCTCCGCTTCGACCATCGCCGGTCGCCGCAGCCACATCGGCGTGGCCGACAGGTCAAAGACCTGGCCCAGCCGCCGGTGCGTGCGGAGCGCCCGCAGCGCGCCAAACCAGAGTTCGGCCCGTTTCCTGTCCTCCTTCTCCTCCGCGTCGGCTGCTCCCTTTGCCAGCCTGACGTTCCTCAGCGTGTAGCAGTGATGGGCCTCGTCGTTCAGGACGGCGATTGGCCCGCCGCCACGGTGGGCCTTGAGCAGGCGGTCGAGCATCTGCCGCTCGCTCTCGATCCATGATTGGAGGTCCCTGCGGCCTCGCATCGGACCGTAAAGCAGGTCCTTCTCCTTCCCCGTCGCCGCCTTTCCACCGACGTGCAAGCTGGACTTCCGCTGGAAGGCCTGAAAGTTGAGGATCGTCCAGCGCATGCGCTTCACGTCGCCCTGAAACCCGGGTGGCGCCACGGACCGCCAGAGCTCGTCCTTCGGGTTCCGCAGCACCTGCAACCGATCACGGATCACAAGACCGGGCGCGAGCGCCAGCAGGTCGATCGGACCGTCCGGCTGGCGCACGGCCCACCACAGGGCGATCATCGCCATCAGGTGCGTTTTCCCGGTGCCGGTCGCCATCTTCGAGGCCACGCGGGGAATGCCGTCGTTCCAGCGGCCGTTGGCCCGCTCGAGCCGCGCAGCGATCCTCGCGCGGGCGTCGGGAGCGTTTGCCCGACCCGCGTCGAACAGCCAGATCAGCGTCTCGACCGCCTCGCGCTGGCACCAGAACGGACGCATCTCGGCGCGCTCGCCGGCCCAATCCTCGAGCAGGCGCCGCACGCGGGGCGCAACACCCTTCCAGCTGGCCGCCCTCCAGTCGTCGACCAGCTCGCGAAGCTCGTTGATCGTCCGGTGCGGCTCGACGCTCGGGTCAGGCGGCGTCCAGTCCGATTCGTCGCCACGGGGATTGGGCACCGGCAGCTGAGTTGAACTGGGCCGCCGCCCGCTCGCCGTGGCAGCCTTCGCGCGTCCGTGCCCGTCCAGCTCCCAGTGCCGGTCCGGCGCCGCGTAGGGCGTGTGCAGCACCCAATCCGGCCCGGCGCCCTGCTCGCTGTCGCTCACGGTCGCAGGATCGTAGCGTAGCGCAGCGCGCGGGGACGAAGCAAAATTCGTCCCGGTAGGCCTCGTCCTGATCCCGGCGCAGCGCAGCGCGCGGGGCCGAAGCTTCGCGGCGGCGAAAGCAGTTCATCGAGCGCTCCGCCAAGGCTCAGCAGCGTCTCGCAGCGGCGTCGATCAGCCACTTCCCGCTGCCGTCCTTCGGGATCGAACTCCGGGATAGACTCTCAAGACCGCTGCCGCGCTCTTCTTCGCCGCTTCTTCTCCGGTCATGACCCGCGCAGAAAAACCTCCTCGACGGCAAGCGGAGCGAGGCGATCAGTCGAACCGGGCGCCGCGTCGAGACGCTCCGCTCCCCTTATCACACCGTCCGCCTGGTTTGACCAGTCTCCAAAGGGAACATGCCGGAACACGAACCTGCCCTCAGCGTCGGAAAGGCCTGCCGCGCCAGGCCCAACGCTTCCGCCTCGGCGCGACGCGCGTCCGAAGCCGCGCTGACGCCGCGGTTTCTTGTTGCGGCTCTGAGCGCGTTGGAATAGGGTCCGTCGCCTTGCCTCTCATGGCCGGTCTCCACGGTTTCCCGCCACGGCTTCGCGTACCGCTCTTCGTCCCTTCCGTTTCAACGCGTTGGGCTGAAGAACAGCGACCCGTTGAAGGCCGACTTCCCTGTCCGTCCAGTGTGCCCCTGCTGCACCTGAGAGAACGGGGAGGCACCTGACAATGGGGGTAATGGGTCGGGGTTTCGAGTCGTTCCTGGGCGGGTTTTCCCCGGGCGGCGTTACCGAGTTCTTCCTGAGGCTGTTGTTGATACTGCTTCTCGGGCTTCTGTTCTGCCTTTGGAAAGGGTGGTGGCCGACTTTGACGGCGCATGCGCCGGCGGTGCTCGCGTCCGTGGGGATCCTGGGTACTTTCATCGGGATCGTGGTGGGGCTTCTGGGCTTTGATCCGGCCCAGTTGGACGAGAGCATCGAGGGCTTGCTGCAGGGGTTGAAGACGGCCTTCATCAGCAGCGTCGCCGGACTGTCGGCCAGCCTCGTCTTCAGGGGGCTGGAGCCGGTCGTGGCGCCACGGGTCGCACCAGCGGGAGCGGAGGATGTCGGCCCCGCAGACGTTGTTGCCGTGCTGAGAGAACAGAGGGACCTTCTCAAGGCGACGCGCGATGCCATCGCAGGTGACGAGGAATCGAGTCTGGCCGGTCAACTGAAGCTGCTGCGGGGAGACTTGAGGGACCGGCAGCGAGCGTTCGAGGCCGAACTCTGGGAGCGCCTTTCCGGGTTCGCCGAGATGCTGTCCAAGTCCGCGACGGAGCAGGTGATCGAGGCGCTCAAGGAGGTCATCGTCGACTTCAACCGGAATCTCACGGAGCAGTTCGGCGACAACTTCAAGAGGCTTGACGACTCCGTTGGGAAGCTTGTGGAGTGGCAGGAGGGCTATCGCCAGCAGCTCGAGCAGCTGCACGTCCTGTACGAGCAGTCGTTGCGGCAGATCACGGCGATCGAGCAGTCGGTCGCCAGCATCGCCGACCGTAGCGAGAGCATCCCGGCGTCCATGGAGAAGCTGATCGATGTCGTGAAGGTGGTCAGCGCCGAAACCGAGGAACTCGAACGCCATCTCGCCGCCTTCGCGGAACTGCGCGACCGCGCCGTGGAAGCCGTGCCGGAGGCGCAGGCGCATGTGCGGGCGATCACGGAGGACATCGGCGCGGCCGTGCACCTGGCCGGCGAGCACGTGACGAAGATGCAGAAGGACTCCACCGAACAGCTGGCGAAGTCCCGGGAGTTGCTGGCAGGGCTGGCGGAGACGGGCGACCAGGTGCGGGCCGACATCGGGAAGGTCCATGAGCGTGTGACCGAGGCCATCGCCGACATGCTGTCGCGGCTGGAGACGGCGTTGAGACAGTCGGTCAACACGCAGACTCAGGCCACCGATGACCTCGTCCGAGGGACGATCAAGGAGACCGAGAAGGCCGTCACCAGGACCGGCGAGGCCCTGACCAGGGAACTTGAAGCTCTCGACGACGCCCGGTCCAGGGAGATGGAGCGAGTGATTCAGGGCATGGCGAATGCGCTGGGCCAGATCTCTGGCCGGTTTGTGGACGACTACACGAAGCTCGTCCGGGCGATGGATCAAGTCGTCAAGACGGGTAGAGCCAGTCCGGCAGGGAGCGCTCCCCCTCCTCTCAGCGACGACGACATACCCTTCTAGCCAGAGAGCCGAGCGATGAAGGATCGAATGGAACGCCTGTTCGGCACGGGCCGGGCCGCCGCTCCGACAGGCGAGCACTGGTTGACGATCTCGGACCTGATGGCCGGGCTGATGATGGTCTTCCTCCTCATCTCCGTCGCCTTGATGCGGAGCGCGTTTCTCGACCGGGATCGCATGCGCGAAGTTGCAGTGGCCTACCGGGAAGGCCAGATCGCCATCGATCAGGCATTGCGCCTGGAGTTCGAGGCCGATCTGGAAAACTGGGACGCGGCGATCGATGCGGACAGCCTCACGTTCGAGTTTCGCTCGCCGGAGGTGCTGTTCGAGGCCGGCGCCAGCACGCTGCAGCCACGGTTTGCCACCATCCTCACCGACTTCTTCCCCCGCTATCGGCGAGTGCTTCAGGGGTTTGATGACGTGATCGAGGAAGTGCGCCTCGAGGGCCACACCTCCAGCGAGTGGCCGTCAGCCACCGAGGACAAGGCGTACTTCAACAACATGATGTTGTCTCAGGGTCGCACGCGATCGGTTCTGGAGTACGTCTACGGTCTTCCCGCGCCCCCCGACGATCGAAGCTGGGTGAAGCGCAAGGTCGCCGCGGTGGGCTTCTCCTCCTCGCGGCTCGTGACGGACACCTCTGGCCGCGAAGATCCGGAGGCGTCTCGCCGAGTGCTGTTCCGCGTGGTGACGAACGCGGAGACGCAGATTCGCACGATCATCGAGCAGTGACGTCGTGCGTCTGAACGTCGATCTCAGCAGTCTGGAGGAAGCGGCAAACCGTATGGGGCCGCGCCGGGAAGGCCCGAAGATCGACGTCCGGCGTGGACTCGACCCGGTGGACCCCATCGACATCAAGCTGAAGACGGGGATCATCACCGACCTGACAGCCATCAGGATCGAGCCGGCCTCGCACCTGTTGATCTACGAGGGACGGCAGGTCGTCGTGTACATCGAGGATCACGGCTGGCGCATTCGCGAGGTGATCAGGGTCGGGTCAAAGGGCAAAAAGGTTCACGTCGCGGACTGCCGGACTCTGAAGGAGATGCGGCGTCAAGGGCGCTACGATCGTTACGTCGCGACCAACTCCGTCAGCGGAGAGTTCCTCGTTACCGGTTGGGACGAAGCCGACGGGGAACGAGTCGGCCATCACGCCAGGTTGAAGGTCTGCAAGAACTGTCTGTCGACGCTGAACTATCAAGGCTACAACTACAAGAACGAGAGGAATCGCGACCGTGTGTTCCGAGCGTTCGCGTGGGACGAGTTCTTCAGGGAGTACCGCCCGCAGTTCGCCCGGATGCCAACGCGCACTCCGGGCGGGTTCGACGGGGACTATGCGCTGAGCTGGGACGTGGTATCCACTCGGTACCGAAAGAGCGTCGGCTTCACGTGCGAGGGCTGCGGGGTCGATCTGAAGGAAGAACGCCGGCTGCTCCACGTGCATCACATCAATGGAGTCAAGACGGACAACAAGGACGAGAATCTGAGAGCGTTGTGCGTCGGGTGCCACAAGAACCAGCCGCTACACCAGCACATGCATATCGACAACGGGGACCTTGACCGCATCAGGCGGTTGCGCCGGCAGCAGGGCCTGTCGTGAGGTGCGAGAGGCTACCGTCTGTCGGCCCGGAACCTCCGGTACCGACCAGGATCAACCCAGGCGCCGCACCTGTTGACGACCATCTCAGGATCAGGAAAGACGGCTCTTCGTGCGGTAGGTGGAGACGCTATTCCACTCTTGTTGCCTGGTAGACCGACCGGGCGAGTTTCGCGCCGAGAATCTCCCGGAGTTCCTCCTCCGACGCCCGGGTCACGCCGGCGTAGCTGCCGAACCGGCGCACGAGCAGCTTGCGCCGCTGCGGGCCGATGCCGCGCAGGTCGTCAAAGCGGCTGTGCAGGGATCGCCTGGAACGACGGCGGCGGTGGCGCGAGACGGCGAACCGGTGCGCCTCGTCACGCACCTGCTGGAGGACGCGCAGGCCGGCGTGGTTCCGCTTCAGCCGCAGCGGCGCCGGCCTCACCGGAACGTGGATCTCCTCCTCCCGCTTGGCCAGTCCCACGACCGGCGTCTCGTCGACGCCCAGTTCGGCCAGTGCCTCGAGGGCCGCGTTCAACTGGCCGCGCCCGCCGTCGATCAGGATCAGGTCCGGCATTTCGCCGACTTCCTTCAGGCGGCGCCGGTAGCGGCGCTCCACCGCCTGGCGAATCGAGGCGAAGTCGTCCGCCTGCTCCAGGCCGCGGATGTTGAAGCTGCGGTACTCCTTCTTGACCATTCGGCCGTCGCTCCAGACCACCAGGGAGGCAACCGTCTCGCTGCCGCCGAAGGTCGAGATGTCGAAGCCTTCGATCCGCCGCGGCGGTTCTTCGAGGTCGAGTGCCGTCCGCAACGCCTCGCTGGCCTCGCCGGCGGCAGCGGCGCCGCGGAATCGACGGCGGAAAGCCATCCGGGCGTTCCGGTTCGCCAGCGCCACCCGCTCCGCCTTCGGTCCGCGCGACGGCATCCGGAGGTAGACCTTCGATTCCCGGCGTTCGCTCAGCCACTCCACCAGAGCCTGCTCGCCCTCGATCGGCGCCGGCAGGTGGATCTCCCTGGGAATGAGCGTGGTGCGATCGTAGAGTTGCGGCAGCAGCTCCGACAGCAGGCGTTCGGCGGTGATCTTCGAAACGCCCTCCCAGAACAACTCGCGGCGATCGAGCACCTGGCCGCCGCGCATGACCAGGACGACGACCGCCGCGTTGTCGCCGCGAACGTGGACGCCGAAGATGTCGACGTTCTCCCCCCGGTCCGAACTCAGCTTCCGCCGCTGGCTGATGGAGGCGATCTCCTGGACCGTGTCGCGAAGACGGGCGGCGACCTCGAACTCCAGGCGGGTCGCCTCTGTCCGCATCCGGCCGCGCAGGTCCCGCAGCAACTCGTCGTTCCTGCCGGCGAGAAAGAGACGGGCCTTCGCCACCGCCTCGGCATAGGCCGCGTCGGTCGTCAGGCCGTCGACGCAGGGCCCCAGGCAGCGCTTCATGTCGTGGTAGAGGCATGGCCTCGGCAGGCTGCCGTCGATTTCGATCCGGCACACCCGGATGCCGAACAGCTTCTGCGTCAGCTTGATCGCCTTCCGCGCCAGGCCGGCGGGAAGGTACGGGCCGTAGTACTCCGCGCCGTCGCGGCGGATGCGCCGGGTGAAGGCGAGGCGCGGATGCCCGTCGGCGAGCGTGAGCTTCAGATAGGGATACGTCTTGTCGTCGCGCAGGCGGATGTTGAACCGCGGCTGGCGGCGCTTGATCCAATTGTTCTCGAGCAGCAGCGCGTCGGCTTCCGAGTCCGTCACGACGAACTCGATATCGGCCGCGTCCTGGAGCATCAGGGCGATCCGTGGATCCTCCGCCGGTCTGCGGTAGGCGCCCACGCGCCGCTTCAGGGACTTCGCCTTGCCCACGTAAAGCGCCTCGCCCGCCTCCGACTTGAAGATGTAGATGCCCGGCTGATCCGGGAGCTCCCCCAGACGACGTTGCAGCTCGGGGCGCATCACCCCATCACCTTCAACTCGCGGAGCTCCTTCAGACGGTCGCGCAGCACCGCCGCCTGCTCGAACTCCAACCGCCTGGAGGCCTGCTTCATCGCCTTCTCCAGACGCGCGATGCGGCGTTCCAGGGGCATCTCGGGAGCGTCCTCGCGGAGCAGGTCCTCCACCGCCTTCTCGGCGGCCGCGCCGGCCTTGTGCAGGTAGTCCAGGTTGCTCATCTGAACCAGGGGGCTGTGAACCTCCTTGAGGATCGACGCCGGTTCAATCCCGTGGTCGCGGTTGTGGCGGTCCTGGATCCGCCGGCGCCTCGCGGTCTCCTCCACCGACCGGTCAATCGAGTCGGTGCGCTGGTCGGCGTAGAAGATCACCCGCCCGTGCAGGTTGCGCGCCGCCCGTCCGGCGGTCTGGATCAGCGACACCTCACTGCGGAGAAACCCCTCCTTGTCCGCGTCCAGGATCGCGACCACGGAGACCTCGGGGAGATCAAGTCCCTCCCGCAGCAGGTTGATGCCGACCAGGATGTCGAACTCGCCGCGCCGCAGCGCAGTCGTGATCTCGACGCGCTCCAGGGTGTCGATGTCGCTGTGGAGGTAGCGGACCCGCAGGCCGAGCTCGGTCAGGTACTGGGTCAGTTCCTCCGCCATCCGCTTGGTCAGCGTGGTCACCAGCACCCGCTCGCCGCGTCCGATCGCCGCCCCCGCCTCCTCGACCAGGTCGTCGATCTGGTTCGCGGAGGGCCGCAACTCGATCCGCGGATCGAGCAGGCCGGTCGGCCGGATGATCTGTTCCACCACCAGGCCGCCGGTCCGCGCCAGCTCGAACGGACCCGGCGTGGCCGACACGTAGATGCGCTGACCGCAACGCTCCTCGAACTCGTCGAAGCGCAGTGGTCGGTTGTCCAGGGCACTGGGCAGGCGGAAGCCGAACTCGACCAGGGTCTCCTTGCGCGCGCGATCGCCGTGGTACATGCCGCGAACCTGGGGAATCGACTGGTGACTCTCGTCGATCACCAGCAGGAAGTCCTCGGGCAGATAGTCGAGGAACGTCGGCGGCGCGTCCCCCGGCGCCCGGCCCGAAAGGTGGCGCGAGTAGTTCTCGATTCCGGCGCAGGAACCGAGTTCGCGCAGCATCTCCAGGTCGTAGCGGGTCCGCTGCTCCAGACGCTGCATCTCGAGCAGGCGGTTCTCGCGTTCGAGGACGACCAGGTGCTCGCCCAGTTCCTCCTCGATCGAGGCAATCGCCCGGCGCATCCGCTCCTCCGGCGTCACGTAGTGGTTGCGCGGGAAGACCGGCGCCCGTTCGACCTCCTCCAGCACCCGACCGGTGATCACGTCGAAGCGGCAGACCCGGTCGATCTCGTCCCCGAAGTACTCGACCCGGATTCCCCGGTCGTCGTAGGCCGGCAGAATCTCGAGCACGTCGCCCCGTACGCGGAAACTGCCGTGGAAGAGGTCGAGCCGGGTGCGCTCGTACTGCATCTCGGCCAGACGCCGCTGCGCCCGCTCGAGCGGCAGTTCCGTTCCGCGCTCGAAGAACTGAAGCATCGAGAAGAAGACGTCCGGGGCCCCCAGACCGTAGATGCACGACACGGACGCGACGACCAGCACGTCACGGCGCTCGAACAGCGAGACGGTCGCCCGCAGACGCAGTCGGTCGATCTCGTCGTTGATGCTCGTCTCCTTCTCGATGTAGGTGTCCGACTGCGGGACGTAGGCCTCCGGCTGGTAGTAGTCGTAGTAGGAAACGAAGTACTCGACCGTGTTGTGCGGGAAGAAGCTCCTGAATTCCTGGTAGAGCTGCGCCGCCAACGTCTTGTTGTGCGACAGGACCAGGGTGGGCCGGTTCACGGCTTCGATCACCTTGGCCACGGTGTAGGTCTTGCCCGAACCCGTCACCCCGAGCAGTACCTGCTCCGGCACGTCGTTCTCGAGACCCGCCACCAGTTCGGCGATCGCCGCCGGCTGATCGCCCTGCGGCTCGAACGGGGAGATGAGTTCGAAGCGTCCTCCGGCCCCGTTCGTTGGCTCAGGGCCCAGGCGCAAGTCAGAACTCCGAACCGGTGTCGCTGGAAGGCGCGATCCGCTCGAGACGCTCGGTCAGGCGACGCAGATCGTCGCGGTCGAAGAGCCCCCGGTCCGCCCGCCGCAGCGCATCGGTGAGCGCCATCTGCAGTCGACGGTTGTCGGCCGGCGTGGCCCGCCTGGTGCGATAGTGCTCGAGCACGGAATCAAAGGCCCTGTCGAGACGGTTGCGTTCTTCCGACGTGACGTCCCCGGGCAACTTCTCCGTGATCTGCCCGCGACTGAAGTCCAGCACGAATTCGAGCAGTTCGTCGGCTTGGGTCAGGGCCACGACCACGCCGATCCCCAGCAGGACCGCGAGCAGTCCACACCCGGTCAGAGCCGCGATCAGGCAGCCGCGCCGCGACCGGCCCGGTTCCCGTGGCCGCGTCGACGACGGCTCGGGAAACGGCTCCGGCAGGGGTGGCAGGCCTCGCGGCTCCTCGGCTTCGGGAGTCATGAGTCGGGCCGTATGATACGCACGTGATGAAGGCGCCGCGCAACGCCCTGCAACCCCTGGTCGGCTGGAGTCTACGGCATTGGCGCTGGCTCACGCCGGTCGCCGCCGCCCCGGTCGTGGGCGTCCTGCTGGGGATCGGCGTCGCGGCGGCAATCGATCTGCCGCAGGTCGAAGCGGTCGCCGAGTTGAATCCCGGTCAGATCACCCGTCTCCTGGACAGCCACGGCGAGGTCTTCCGAAGCTACTCGGTCGAAAAGCGGATCATGCTCGCCGAAGGCGAAGTGCCGGAGATCTTCGAGCGCGTCCTGCTCACCGCGGAGGACCGGAACTTCTACTCCCACGGCGGCTTCGACATCATCGGCGTGGCCCGGGCAGCGGTGCAGAACTGGCGGCGGGGCGAGAGGTTCTCGGGCGCCTCGACGATCACCATGCAGGTCGGGCGAACGCTCTTTCTCGGCCGCGAGAAGGTCTGGAGGCGGAAGATCCGCGAGACGCTCCTCGCCATCGAGCTCGAGAAGCGGCTGAGCAAGCAGCAGATTCTGACTCTCTACTGCAACCTGACCTACTTCGGCCACGGAAACTACGGCCTGGAGGCCGCCTCCCGCTACTACTTCGGCAAACCGGCAGCCGATCTGGACCACATGGAATCCGCCACCCTGGTGGCCATCCTGCCGGGTCCGAGCGTGTGGACGCCGTACCTGCGGCCCGAGGTCGTGCGCAATCGCCGCAACACGATCCTGCGCGTCCTGGCCGAACGAGGCGTGATCAGCAGACAGCAGGCCGAGGAGGCGGCCACGCAGCCGCTCAACGTGGTCAAGCAGCGTGAAACCAAGCCGGTGGCGCCGTACTTCGCCGAACGGGTTCGGGGCGACCTCTACCGCACCTACGGGCGGCAGGGCCTCTACGAGCGGGGTCTGGTGGTCCGAACGACTCTGGATCCCCGGATGCAGGACGCCGCCGAGCAGGCGCTGCGCCGGGGACTGGTTCGGATTGACCGCCTGCGCGGCTACCGCGGGCCTGTGTCCCGAGTCGACCGGGACGATCTCGAGGCCCAGGACCTGGCCGAGTCGGTCGGAGGTCCGCTCGCCGCGTGGATCGGCTTCGAACCGGAGGCTGGCGCGTGGGCGCCGGGCGTCGTGCTCCGGCGCGGCCGCCGGGAGGCGGAGATCCGCATCGGCGACGACCGTCATGTGCTCCGTCCCGAAGGGTACTCGTGGACCCGGCGCGACGCGCCGCCGCTCGCGCGAGGCGACATCGCCTGGTTCGAGTTCCGCCCCGCCAACGAGGACGACAACGGCGACGGAGCAATTCCGGAGCAACCCTTCGCGCTTGAACTCGTCCAGGAGCCGCTGGTCGAGGGCGCCGTGCTGTTGCTCGAATCGGCGACCGGCGCAATACGCGCGATGGTCGGCGGCTGGGACTACGAACGGAGCGAGTTCAATCGCGCGGTCCAGGCCCGGCGCCAGGTCGGTTCGCTCTTCAAGCCGCTGGTCTTCGGCGCCGCCTTCGAGCACGGCTTCACCCCCGCCGACACCCTGTTCGATGCGCCGGCGGTGTTCCCGGGCGTCGACAACCTGCCGAGCTACAGCCCGCGCAACTACTACCGCAGGTATCTCGGCATCCTGACGCTGCGCAAGGCGCTCGAGAAATCGATCAACGTGACCGCCGTGAAGCTCCAGGACATCGTCGGCGCCGACCGGGTCGCCGACTTCGCCTACCGGACCGGCATCCGCTCGTCGCTGCCGCCCTATCCCAGTCTCGCCCTCGGCGCCGCCGACCTGACCGCGCTCGAGGTGGCCACCGCCTATGCCACGATCGCCAACCTGGGGGTCCAGGTCGAGCCGTACCTCATCGAGAGTGTGGCGACGGGGAACGGTCGCGAGCTCGAGGCCCACATGCCCCAGGCGTCGACGGTGCTGACGCCGGAGGTCGCGTACCTGCTGACCCACGTGCTCTCCGGCGTCGTCGAGCGCGGAACCGCCCAATCGGCGAAGAGTCTGGAACTGGCGGCCGTCGCCGGCAAGACCGGCACCACGGACGGCTTCACCGACGCCTGGTTCGCCGGCTACACCCCCCGCTACACGCTCGTCGTCTGGGTCGGCCACGACCGGAAGCGGTCCATCGGCCGCAGCATGACCGGGGCGGCGGCGGCGCTGCCGATCTGGCGGGACGTCCTGCGCCAGGGGATCGAGAACGGCTGGATCGATCCCGGCGCCACCTTCACCCGGCCCAACCGGATACGCATGGCGCGGATCGAGTACAACTCCGGCCTGCGACCCGCGCGTCGTCCGGTCGCCGGACAACACCTGATCGACGAGGCGTTCATCGCCGGTACCGAACCGGTGCTCTCCTTCGACCCCGACACGCGCCCCGTCTACGACCTCCCGTGGTACCAGCAGCGCGCTCTCTACGGCGAACCGAAGGCCGGCGAGAACATGCCCGAGGACCTCACCGACTGGTCTCTCATCCGCCATGCCTGGAGAGGAGACGGGGAGGGGGGCTCCTGAACCGGGGAGGCGCCGCTCCCAGGCCCCGGAACGCCGTCTCTCACGAGCCTGGAAGCTTCGGCTCACCCGCCTCTTTCGGCCGCGGCTTTCTTGCGATCGCCGGGCTGAGCAGCCTCGCGTTCGGCCAGCCGGTCTTCGACCTGCTGAGGCGCACACCCGAGTTCTTCGCGATCAGGCAGCTCGCGATGGGAGACCTGCTGGTCCTGGCCGCGGCGCTCACGCTCGCTCCGGCCGTGGCCCTGTCCGCTCCGGCCGCGGTCGCCTGGTCCCTGCGTCCGGCGTGGAGAGGATTCGCGCTCGCCGCACCCGTGGGCCTGCTTGCCGGCACGATCGTGCTGCAGGCCGGCCGCGCCCTCCCGGCGACCGCGGCGGCCGCTCTCGCCGCCGGCGTCGGTTCGGCCGCTCTCTGGAGCTTCCTCCGTCTTCCGGCCGCCCGCACCTTCGCGTCACTCCTTTCGGCGGCGGTCGTCGTCGCCCCGGGAATCCTGCTGCTCGACGAAGATGTCCGACGCAGTGTCCGGGTGCCGGACGGCGCCGTACCGGGTACCGGTACCGGAGCGACGGCCCCTGTCGTCCTCGTGGTCTTCGACGAGTGGTCCGTCATCTCCATTCTCGACGCCGAAGGCGAAATCGACCGCGAGCGGTTCCCCAACCTGGCCCGGCTCGCCGATCGAGCCACCTGGTACCCGAACGCCACCACGGCGTCCAACATGACGACCCACGCGGTGCCGGCGCTGCTCACCGGGGTGTCACCGGAACGAGACCGACTTCCGACCGCCTCCGATCACCCCGTCAATCTGTTCACCTCGCTTGCTCCGACTCACGATGTCGTCGCCATCGAGCCGATCACGTCCCTGTGCCCGCCGAACCTGAACCTGCTGGAGAGCGCGCGGCCGTCCTTCGCTGCGCGCGCAGGTCTGCTGATCTCCGATCTCGGCTTCGTCTGGCTCCGTCTGACCGCGCCGGAGTCGTGGGCGGCCCGGCTGCCGCCAATCACTCGCGCCTGGAGCGGCTTCCGCGATGGCAGCTCCGATGCCGGACGAGCGACTTTCGCCGAACGGGAACTCGTCCGATCCCAGCCTCATCGACGCAACGACGAGAGGGTGGCCGATTTCCGCCGGTTCGTCGACGCAATCGGGCCGTTCGGCGCTCGGCCCGCCCTGTACTTCGCCCATACGCTGCTGCCCCACGAGCCCTGGGAGTACCTTCCGTCCGGCCGCAGGTACGGCCGCACCAGGGTCTACGGCCTCGTCGACGGCGCCTGGACGCGCGATCCATCGACCGTCGGACACCACCACAAGCGCTACCTCCTGCAGGTGGAATTCGTCGACCGGCTGATCGGCGAGTTGATCGCGAGACTGGAGTCGCTCGACCTGTTCGACCGGAGCGTCGTGGCCATCACCGCCGACCACGGCATCTCGTTCGAGCCCGGGGCGTCACTCCGACACCCTGACCCGGAAGCCTCCGAAGATCACGTTCTGGACCTCCTGGCGGTGCCGCTGATCGTCAAGGCGCCGTTCCAGGACCGCGCCCGGATCGACCGGCGCCCGTTGTCGCTGGTCGAGCTGATGCCGCGGCTGCTCTCGCTGGCGAGGGGCGAGTCCGGGGACCCGCCTGGTCTCCCGGCCGCCGCCGACAGACCGTTGCTGTTCGGCGAGCGCGCTTCCGAGGTTCGGATATCCGTCGACCAGGACTCCTGGCGGCGCGGGCGACTGGCGCGGCAGCGCAAGTTGCTCGGCGAGGAGAATACGCCGTGGGCCATCGGCGTGGCGCCCGAACTGCACGGTCGCGCGGTTGCCGACCTGCCGCAGCGCGACAGTGAGGTGGCCGCCCGGATGGGCTACGCCGACCTCTGGGAAGATGTCGACCCGGAAGCCGCGAGACTGCCCGCGATGGTCGACGCCGACATCGTGCCGCCCGACGCGGCCGGCGACCGTTCCGTGGTCGTGGCGCTCAATGGAGTGGTCGCCGACTCCGTGCGTCCCTACCGCTACCCCGGCGGCCGGAACCGGATCCGCGCCTTCCTGCCCGAGGCCCTGTTCCGACCTGGCCGCAACCGGGTCGAGCTCTTCCTCACTTCCGGTCGGGGCGACGGCTTGACTCTTGAACACCTTCGCTCCCCGCGCGTCTTCTCCTTCGAACGGGACGCCGGAAACCGGTACGAGCTGCTCCGTGGCGCGCGGGGCGAGGTCACGGGCCTGCGACGCAGCGATGCCGGCGAAACCACCCGCTCGCCACGGCATGTTCGAGTGGTACCGGGTTCGCCCGAGCTGCGCGGGCACGTCGATGCGGTCGTGCCCCTTGCGGGACGCGCCACGGATGCCGGCCTCCTGAGGATTCACGGGAGGGCATTCGACGCAGCGAATCCAGGAGAAACCAGCACGCTCGTCTTCGTTTCGGGCGATGGGACCGTGACCGCCTACACCGGTCGCGCACTGAAGGACAACGGATTCCGGCTGCAACTGCCGGCCGACCCGGAACTCGTGGAGAAGCAGGGCATTCTCGCCTTCCTGGTTGGTCATCGGGAGGTCGCGGCGCCGCTTCAGTTCTTCTATCGACCGCTCCAGGGAGTGCGCGGCGGCGGGGAGTTCCTGACCGTCTCCGATGGCCGCCGGCTCCCGGTGCGGTCGCCGGGCGACGGTCTCGAAGGCGCGGTCGAACTGGTCGAGGCCGCAGGCGAGACGACGCAGATCCGCGGTTGGGCGGCAGACCGTTCTCAACGAGAGGCGGCACGGGAGATCGTCGTCTACCGGGACGGCAGCTCGCTCACCAATCTGGGGCCCGGCGAGCTTGAACGCTCCGACATCGCCGAGCGATTCGCCGATCCGCGCCTTCTGCGGACCGGCTTCGGCGGTCCGGTGCCGGGCAGCCCGCTGCCTTCAGCCTTCGCCAGGCGCCATCGCGTCTTCGCGCTGATGACCCGCGGCGTTGCCTTGGAACTGCCGCTCGAACCGCCGTCCGACTGAGCGAGGCACGGGCGGCTCTATCCGGGGCGCGTGCCGATCAGCGCGTAGTCGCGACAACCGTAAAGCAGGTCGTCGAGCTCGTCGCGGAGACGGTTGAGCCGGTCCGCCAGTTCCCGGGATTGCCCGTCCAGCCCATCGAGCGGGATGTCCGGCAGGCGCTCTTCTTCGGGATAGGGACGCAGGTAAAGCTGTTCGATGCCGGCGAAACCGGCACTCTCGTAGCAGGAGCGCAGCATCTCCGGGTGAACCGGCCGTACGTGCGTCGGGTCGAGCCAGAAGCTGCCCGCAGTCACGGCAATCGAGAGGGGATTCGGCGTCTCCAGCAGGAGAAGCCCCCCCGGGCGCAGCGCCGCGTACGCGAGGCGCACCAGGCGGTCGACCGCCTCCGGCGGCAGATGCTCGATCACGTGGAAGGACACGATTCCCCCCAGCGATCCGGGCGCGACGCCGGCCAGGGCTTCCGGCAGCCCCCCCTGCTCGACCTGAAGGCCCTGCTGGGAACAACGACGCACCATGGCAGCGGAGGAATCGATGCCGCGACACGCGATTCCCTCGTCCCGGAGCAGCGCCAGCGCCTCGCCGCGGCCGCAGCCCAGGTCCAGCACCGGCGCCTTCCCGCGAAGCCGCGGCAGATAGACCTGAAGGCGCTGCCGGATCTCCGCTTCAGCGCCGCGAAACCGGTTCTCGAAGGCCAGGTAGGAGGTCTCGGCGACGAGCGTCCGAAGCTCCTCCGGCGCCCCGCTCCCGTCCCTGGCCAGGGCCGAGCGCAGGAGACCGGTGAGTTCGTCCGCCTCCCGCCGGTACCGGTCCAGCTTGCGGTCGACGCGCCCGAAGAGCGCGTCGTCGTGACGCATGACCTCTTCCAGCCCCTGGTGCATGAAGTTCTCCAGGTGCCTGGTCCGTCGATCGAGCTCGTCGATGCGCCCCTCGAGCCGTTCCTGGCCATGGCGCCACTCCCGGCGCCACTCCCGGCGCCACTCCCGGGAACGCTGGTCGAGATCCTGGACGTGCCCCAGCAGGATCAGATTGAAGACCCGCTGGCGTTCCCACAGGTCGTTCTGCGGCAGGTGGACCAGCGGACGCAGCAACCGCTTGAAGGCGACCAGGAACCGCCCGGCAAGGCCGCGGTGGCTACGTACGGGGAACGTGAGGTCCCGTTCCCAGAGCTGGCGCCAGTCCCCGAGGCGATGGGTCGGCCGGGGGCCGAGAAAGGCCTCCACTTCCGGTGGTCCGCTCTCGCCGCCGACCGCTTCTCCGCCGCCATCGGGGGCTTGCCCGGGTGGCCCGGTCGGGACCTTCCCGGCGCTGGAATCCTCAGGTCTCAGGCACGACCTCGACGGTAACTTCGGCGACGACTTCCGTGTGGAGGTCGACGCGAACGACATGCTCCCCCAACACCTTGATGCCGCCGGACAGGTCCACCATCCGGCGATGAACCTGCACGCCCTTCGAGGCGAGCGCCTCGACGACTTCCGTCGGCGTGACGGAGCCGTAGAGAGTTCCCGTCTCGCTGGCCCGCTTGGCGATCTTGAGCTTCAGCGCCGCCATTTCGGCCGCGATCTCGGCAGCGGCCGTGCGCTCCGCCACGTGCCGGGTGTCGATCTTGGCCCTCTGCGACTCGAACCAGTGCCTGTTCGCGACCGTGGAGGGCGCCGCAAGTTCCCTCGGATAAAGATAGTTGCGGGCGTAGCCCGGCTTGACGTCGACGACCTCGCCGCGCCCGCCGAGCCCCCTCATGTCCTGAAGCAGGATGACTTCCATCTTGCGCTCCTCTCCCCTTCCCCGTCCTCTTGACCGGTTCAGTCGTTGGTGTACGGAATCAGGGCCAGAAAACGCGCACGCCGGATGGCGCGGGCCAGCATTCTCTGGTGCCGGGCCGAGTTGCCCGAGATCCTGCGTGGGAGGATCTTCGCCCTCTCCGGCACGAAGGACCGCAGGGTCGCGACGTCCTTGTAATCGATGTACTCGATCCCGTCAGCGGTGAACTTGCACACCTTGCGGCGGCGGAAGAAGGTCTTCCGTTTCGGCATTGTCTCGATGTCTCCTCTAGCTCTCTAGCTCGCGGCCTCGGCGAGTACGGTCGACTGGACCGGCGCCTTGCCCTTGCTCGCCGCGCGCTTCAGATCGCGGTCCGTACGCACCACCAGGTGGCGGAGAATACGCTCGTTCTGGAGCATTCTCTGCCCGACCTCGGCGAGGCTGTTGTCGCCCCCGTCCGACTCCAGGTAGTAGATGTGGTAGCGGCCTTCGGTGAATTTCCGGATCGGATAGGCGAGCCGGCGCTTGCCCCAGGATTCCTCCTGGGTGATCCGGATCTTGCCGTCCGCCACCAGCATCTCGCCGAAGCCGTCGCTCAACTGCACCGTGTCCTCGTCGGAGAGGCGTGGATCTGCAATGAAGACCAGTTCGTATGTCCGTGTCAATCGTTCATCCTCGTCAGGTTCTCCACGAAGCCGCGCATCGTCGCGAGTTCGGTTGGCTGTTTTCTCCGTTCCACGCTGGCAGGCGCCAGGGCCGCAACGAATCGGCGGCGGAATCTATCACGGTCGTCGGTCACAGGACGAGCAGGGGCGCGATGACCAGGGACACGACGGACATCAGCTTGATCAGGATGTTCAGGCTCGGTCCGGCGGTGTCCTTGAACGGGTCGCCCACCGTGTCGCCGACCACCGCCGCCTTGTGCGCGTCCGAGCCCTTGCCGCCATGGGCGCCGGCCTCGATGTACTTCTTCGCGTTGTCCCAGGCGCCGCCGGCATTGGACATGAAGATCGCGAGCAGAACGCCGCCCGCCGTGACGCCGGCCAGCACGCCGGCCAGCGCCTCGACATCGTAGAAGCCGACGGCAACCGGGACCAGAACGGCCAACAGGCCCGGCGCCACCATCTGCCGGAGCGCCGCCGCCGTGGAGATGTCCACGCAGCGGGCATACTCCGCCTTCGCCTTCCCCTCCATGAGTCCGGGAATCGTGCGGAACTGCCGCCGCACCTCCTCGATCATCTCGAAGGCCGCCTTGCCGACGGCCTTCATCGCCATCGAGGAGAACAGGAACGGCAGCATGGCGCCGATGAACAGGCCGCACATGACGCGCGGATTCACCAGGTCCATGCTCTCCAGACCCACCGTGGTCCGGAACGCCGCGAACAGCACCAGGGCTGTCAGTGCCGCCGAGCCGATCGCGAAGCCCTTGCCGATCGCCGCCGTCGTGTTGCCGACCGCGTCCAGCTTGTCGGTGCGCGCCCGCACGTCTTCGCCCAGGTGGCTCATCTCGGCAATGCCGCCGGCGTTGTCGGCGACCGGTCCGTACGCGTCGACGGCCAGCTGAATCCCGGTGGTCGACAACATGCCCAGGGCGGCGATTGCGATGCCGTAGAGGCCCGCCTGCGAGTGGGCCACGAGGACCGCAGCGGTCAGTACGACGATCGGCAGCGCCGTCGACTGCATGCCGACCGCCAGCCCGCCGATGATGTTCGTCGCGCTGCCGGTCTGGCTGTCCCGGGCGATGCTCCGGGCCGGCGCCTTCGACTCGGCCGTGTAGTACTGGGTGATCAGACCGATCAGGAGGCCGGCAACGAGGCCGGCCACCGTCGCGAGGAAGACGCCCATGTACCCGAACTCCCGGCCCTCGACGATGTAGCGGGTGTCCGCCAGCAGCCACCGGGCCACGAAGAAGGTCACGACCAGCATGATTCCAGCGGCGGCGAAGGTCCCCAGATCCAGGGCGTGCTGCGGGTTGCCGCCCTCCCTGGTGCGCACGAGCAGGGTCGAGACCAGCGACACCAGAATGCCCAGGCCGGCCAGCAGCATCGGCAGCAGGATCAGATTCGGCGTGAACTCGACGCCCGCGAGGGTCGTCGTGCTGATTCCGAGGACCAGCGTGCCGACGATCGCGCCGACGTAGGACTCGAACAGGTCGGCGCCCATGCCGGCCACGTCCCCGACGTTGTCTCCCACGTTGTCCGCGATCACCGCCGGGTTGCGCGGGTCGTCCTCCGGAATGCCCGCCTCGACCTTGCCGACCAGGTCGGCGCCGACATCGGCCGCCTTGGTGTAGATGCCGCCGCCGACCCGCGCGAAGAGCGCAATCGAGGAGGCTCCGAAGGAGAAACCGGTCAACACCGTCACCACCTGCCCGAGAGCGTCGTTGTCGCCGCTGCCGAACATCGAGGCGTAGAGCAGGTAGAGCAGCGACAGGCCCAGGATGCCCAGCCCCACGACCGCAAAGCCCATCACCGCGCCGCCCGAGAAGGCCACGGCCAAGGCCCGGTTCAGGCTCGTCCGGGCGGCGGCGGCGGTGCGCACGTTCGCCGCCGTGGCGACGCGCATGCCGAAGAAGCCCGCCAGACCCGAACAGAGCGCGCCGCCGAGCACGGAGAGTCCGATCCAGGCGGAACTGCCGGCGCGGCCGGAGTTCGCAACCGCCAGCAGGAGCGCTGCCAGGAGGACGAAGATTCCGAGGATGCGGTACTCGCGGCCCAGAAAGGCCATCGCGCCGTCGCGAATGTGGCCCGCAATCTCGGCCATCACGCCGTCGCCGGCATCCTGCTTGTTGATCCAGCGGCTTCGCAGCATGGCGTAGATCAGAGCTGCCACGCCACAGGCAGGCAGCAGGTAATACATGGTGTCCACTATCCGTTTCCCCTCATCCGTTGTACTCGTTCATGGTCGCGTCCACGCCCCGGTCGGCCCAGCTCAGGACACAGTCGGCGGCGCGGCGCACCATGCGCGTAGCCGTTTCGATTTCTCCGGCGGCAAACGGAGCAAGCACGAAGTCCGTGAGTTCCTCCTCCATCCGGCTCACACTCCCATCCGCCCGTTCCGCCCCGTCCGCCGCGATGCCCATCCTCAGCCGGGGCACCGCGGTCGTGCGCAGATTCTCGATGATCGATTCCATCCCGCGATGGCCGCCCGGACTTCCCCTGCCGCGAAGGCGGAGCCTTCCCAGAGGCAGATGGACTTCGTCGTAGACGACCAGGATGTTCTCGGGAGCATAGCCATTCCGTTCACTGAGGCAACGCGCGCTGTAGCCGCTGCGGTTCATGTACGTCCGGGGAGTCGCCAGGTCGACTGGACCGGCAGCGGCCCAGAATGCGCCGCAGACTTCCACGCCGAGGCGGACATCCAGTCGCTGTGCCAGTTCCTCGACAACGCGGAAGCCGAGATTGTGCCGGGTGTCGGCATATCGCTCCCCGGGATTGCCGAGACCCAGGACCAGCCGCTGCACACTAATCGCCTTCGCCCTCCGCATCGGCCCTGGCGCCGACCATTTCCGGTTCCCGGCCGAACGCTTCGAGCAGTTCGTCCTCCTCGGAGGCCTCCTCCTCCTCCACGACCCTCGGAGCGGCCACGGACAGGACGACGCGGCTTTCGTCGTCGTCGAGCCGGACGGCTTCGGGGAGCGTGAGTTCACCGACCTCCACGTGCTGGCCGATGTGCAGCGGTTCCACGTCGAGTTCGATCGAGGGGGGGATGTCTCCGGGCAGACAGACGACGGCGATCTCGCGGGTGACGAATTCCACCAGACCGCCCTCGTTCCTGACCCCTTCGGGGCTTCCGACCAGCGCGATCGGCACGGAGACCTGGACTTCCCGGTCCATCTCGATCCGCTGGAAGTCGATGTGCACCAACGCTCCGGTCAGCGGATTCCACTGCAGGTCCCGGATCATCGTGTGGCGGGTGCGGTCCGTGCCCTCCAGTTGAAGCAGGAAGACGGCGTTCTCCCCGCCTTCCCGAATCAGGCCCTGCACGCTCCGGCCATCGACGCGTATGGCGGCCGAGTCGGCGTCGCCGCCGTAGACCACGGCCGGGATCTCACCTGCGGCCCGCAAGCGGCGGTTGGCGTTCTTTCCGGTCTGCTCGCGCAGCCGGACGGTGACTGTGGATTCGCTCACTTTCGAGCTCCTTGCCGGTTTCTTGTAGCTTGTGGAGAGGGCGAACAGCTCAGACGAAGAGGGACGTCACGGAGCTGTTGTCGTGGATTCTGCGGATGGCCTCGCCGAGCAGGGCCGCGACGCTGTGGGGGCGCAGCCGCGTGCTCCGGGCGAGCTTGTCCTCGAGCGGCGTCGTGTTCGTCACCAGGACGCCCTCGAGCTTCGAGTCTTCGATTCGTTCGATCGCGGAAGCCGAGAGAACGCCGTGTATCCCGGCGGCGAAGATCCTCCGCGCTCCCTGGACAGCCAACGACTCGACCGAGTTCAGCAGCGTGCCGCCGGTGTCGATGATGTCGTCGAGGATCAGCACGTCCCGGCCCTTCACATCGCCGATCACGTTCATCACCTGCGCCTTGTTCGCGGCCACCCGGCGCTTGTCGATGATCGCGAGTTCCGTGTTCAGGCGCTTCGCGATCGCCCGCGCCCGCGCCACGCCGCCGGCGTCCGGAGCCACGATCATCAGATCGTCGATGCCGAGTGCCCTGATCGCGTCGAGAAGGACCGGCGCCGCGAACAGGTGATCGACCGGGATGTCGAAGTACCCCGAGATCTGCGCCGCATGAACATCCATCGTCAGCAGCCGGTCCGCTCCGGCGGCGGTGACGACATCCGCCACCAGCTTGGCGGTGATCGGCACCCGCGGCTTGTCCTTCTTGTCCTGGCGGGCGTAGCCGTAGTACGGAATGACGGCGGTCACCCGCTCCGCCGAGGCCCTCTTGACCGCGTCCAGCATGATGAGCAGCTCGACCAGGTTCTCGTTTACCGGAGGGCAGGTCGGCTGGACGATGAACACGTCGGCGCCGCGGACGTTCTCCTGGATCTGGCAGAAGATCTCGCCATCCGCGAAGTTGTAGGCCGTGACCTGGCCCGGCGCCATGCCCAGATAGCTGCAAATCTCGTTGGTCAGGGCCGGGTGCGCCCGGCCGCCGAAGATCTTCAGTTCCGTGTACATGGCCCGCTCGACGTGGTTCACGTGGACTGTCATCAGGCGGCCCCGCAGCTGAACTTCGAGCCGGTACGGGCCGCGTCCGCACCGGCAACGGCGCGTCGGCAGGAACGATCGACGCGTACGGACACTCTCGACACGGACAACCTTGGGCTCGGAATCTGTTGAGTGGTGAGAGAAGCCGGCGCGTCCCGGTGGTTGGGGCGGGAGGATTCGAACCCCCGATAGCGAGATCCAAAGTCTCGTGCCTTACCACTTGGCGACGCCCCAGACGGGCTGAGCGGACTCTACATGAAGCGGGAAGGTTGCACGACCGCCGCGTCGTTCGTCACCGGCCCGATTCCGTGGCCCGGCGTCTGCGCAGCGTCGAGATGCGAAACGCGAAGGGACCGTCATCATCAGCAGCGCCTGGCGCGGCACGGTCCGACGCGTCACCGCTCGCCGGGATGGCAGACGCCCGGCACGAAGCCGTCCGGCGCCTCCGGCGCCGGCAGCGCGGCCTCCAGGGCCCGTGCAGGCCTCCTCTGCTGCCAGAACAGTTCAAGCCCGCTGCCGGGCTCGACCAGCCGCGAGAAGCCGGCGGCGTCCAGGCTCCACGACGCCCGCGTTTCAACGCCCTGGTGGAGAGTCCAGCGGCGCGGGCCGCTCGGGGTCGCTACCGCCGTCCACCGCCGATCCCGGCGGTCCTTGAAGTCGAGTTCCACCGCGTTCGAGGCGACCGACGCCGCCACGGCTGCGGGGTCGAGCGGAGGCGCCGGCAGTCGCCGCAGGAGCAGCGCGGCAACCGCGGCGGCGGGCACCGGGCCCAGGGACAGGGCCGGAATCTCCAGGTCGCCGCGGTAGCGGCAGAAGGTCCGCTCGCGCACCCACAGGACCAGGGCGTCGCCCTCCTGCACGTTCAGATTCCACCATCGACGCCCCAACAGATCCGAAGCCTCCACCTGAAAGCGGTCAGGAGACTCGAAGCGCAGAACGAGACGCAGCCTGCCTCTTCCCTCCGGTCCGACGTACCGCATCTGGACGATCCGCTGAGTACGCCACTCGCCCGCCGGAATCTCCCACGGCATCACGGTGGCCACGCCGCGGGCTACGCCGGGCGCCGGACCGCGGCTCGAGCCGCCCGTGACGCAACCTGCGAGCCAGACCAGCAGCAGCGGCAGCAGCGCGGCCATCGGCCGCCGGGCGCCGCCGAATCCACCGCAGGCTCCGTGTTCCGACACCGTCCCCACCATCGAACGCAGCGCGACGTCTGCCACGGCCTGCTCTAGCGCCGGGACAACTCGCCCAGCTTGCGGCGCACGGTCTCCACGTTCTCCTCGTCGTCGATCGCCAGTGCATGCTCATACGCCTCACGAGCTCGCCGGGTATCGCCGAGCGCGGCGTAGACATCGCCGAGATGCTCCAGGATGGTGGGATCGTCCGGCTCCAGCTGGTTCGCCCGCTCCAGGTGGCGCCGCGCCTCCTCGAACTCACCCAACCGGAACAGCGCCCAGCCCAGCGAGTCGATGTAGGCGCCGTTGTTCGGTTCGAGGGTCACGGCTCGCCGCACCAGTTCAAGCGCCTGCTCGAGGTTCTCGCCGTTGTCGGCCCACATGTAGCCCAGGTAGTTCATCGCCGTGCTGTTCTCGGGCTGGATCTCGAGCACCGCCTGGAATTGCTCGGCCGCCTCGTCGTAGCGGCGGGTCCGCTCGTACGCCTCCCCGAGCTGGAAGAAGAGACCTGCCCGAAGCATCTCCGGGTCCAGATCGAAGCCGGTCTCGGCGCCGCCGCGGATCCGGGCCAGCGCCAGCTCGATCAGGGGCGCGGATTCCGCGAACCGGCCGCGCGAGCGCCAGAAATCGGCGATTCCGACCAGCTGCCTGACGTCTCCGGCAGCCGCAAGCCGATCGAGAACGCGAGCGGCAAGCCGGGCTTCATCGAGGTCAAGGTACAGACCGGCCTTCCTGAGAATCGCCTGCACGTCCGGCTCACCGGCCTCACCGCCGCGGAGCAGCCGCTCGGTGGCCAGGGCGTCACGGCGGAGGATGGCCATCGCGCGCCGCTTCCGGCCCGACTCGGAAAGCAGATCGGCCTGGCTCAGCAGAAGTTCCGCTGATTCACCGCGCCGCTCGACTTCGGACTCCAGTTCGGCAAGGGCCTGAGCGGTCCTGCCCAACTGCCGGAGCGCCTCGACCAGGAGACCGAGGCCGAAATCCGCGCTCTCCCGGCCCTGCTGCGTCCCCCGGTCGGCACGATCGACCATGCCGCGGCCGATCTGGCGGATCCGCTCCCACCCGTCCGTCTCCATCAGTCGCCCGACAAGCTCTCTGAGAATCCGGGGGTCGTCCGGTTGCTCCCTCCGCAGATCCTCGAGAATGTCGATCGCCTCCGATTCCCGACCGGAAGCGCCCAGGATACGAGCTTCGAGTACCTGAGCTCCCCGGTTCCGACGAGCGACCCGCGGCAGCTCCCGCAGATGGCGGAGAGCCGCGGCCAGGTCCCCGGCGCGCTGATCCGGAGTACGCCCGACGGCCATGGCGCGCCGGTAGTACTCCTCCGCCAGCGCACCCTGGACGGGAATGCTGTCGGCCAACTCCGCGGCCAGGCCCTCCAGCATCTCGATCGCCCTGGTGTGGTTCCCCTGCCGGCTCTCGCGCCCCGCCAGCTCCAGCCGCTCCTCGGTCGAGCGCTCCGCGGCCGAACGTTCATCGAACCGCAGGATGTCCGCCTCGACCTGCCGGGCCCGCTCGTCCTCGCCGGCCTCCCTCAGCGCGCCGACCAGCATGTGCTGCAGCTGACGGTTGCCGTTGTGGTAGCTGACCAGCTCCTCGAGCACGGCCGCCGCCTCCCTGCGCTCCCCCAGCGCGGCATGAATCCGGGACAGGAGCAGCATGCCCGGGATGTCGTTCGGCGCCGACTCGCGCAGTGCGTTCAGCGCTTCCAGGGCGCGGTCCACCGCGTCCCGGTCCCGAGCGCCCTCGGAAAGCTGCATCTGGATGCGGCCGTAGCGGCGCAACACCTCGACATCGCGCGGCGCGTTGCGGTACGCGACGGCCAAGTGTCCAGCCGCATCTCCCAGGCGCTCGAGCCGAATCAGGAAGTCGGCCAGCCCAACCCTCAGAAAGGGCGCCTCGGGATCCATGTCCACGGCCCGCTCGAAGAGCTCCAGCGCCTCGTCGGTTCGGCCCGGCTCGCCGGCCAGCATGCGGGCGGCCGCGAACAGGAACGGGCCGCTGTCCGCGGCCGGATCGGCCGCCTCCTGCGCCCCGACGCCAGAGGTGACGAAGCAACCCGCAACGAGCGCCGCAACAGGCGCACGCCCATGCCAAATCCGTCGTCTCGACAACGCCTGGCCGATTTCCGGGGAATCCATCGCGGCGCCAAGGTTAGCAGTCCGGAGTACGTAGCCGTGTGATGCCTTTACGGTTGCCGCCCGCCCGGGCTAAGATTCCCGATTCACTCCCCGTCAGCGTCCGGCATTCCGCTTGCAGGCCGACGGCCCTCAGGAGGCGCTCCACATGATCAAGGCGGACATCGTGAACCGGGTCGCCGAGAATTCGGATCTTCCCCGCGTCAAGGCCGCGCGAGCGGTCAACACGATCCTCGGCGCGATGAAGGACGCCCTTGGCGACGGCAAGCGGATCGAACTCCGCGGCTTCGGCGTCTTTCAGGTTCGCGACCGCAAACGCGGCGTGGGGCGCAATCCGAAGACCGGGGTCGAGGTCACGATCGCCCCCGGCAAGACGGTCCGCTTCAAACCGGGCAAGGAACTCAAGAACCTCTAGCAGCCGGTGACGGGAGTCACGCCGCTCCGGAGCGTGGAGAGCTACTGGAAGTCCAGCACGAAGGTCACCGGACCCTCGTTCACCAGATGAACCCGCATCCGGGCGCCGAAGCGGCCGACTTCAACGACCAGTCCCGCCTCTTCCAGCTGCCGGCGGAGGTCGGCCAGCAGCGGCTCCGCGACCTCCGGACGCGCCGCCCGGTCGAAGGAAGGACGTCGCCCTTTTCGTGTCGAGGCCGCCAGCGTGAACTGCGAGACCAGAAGGACCGCGCCGCCAGCCTGACGCACGTCGTGATTCATCCTTCCCCGCGCGTCCTCGAAGAGCCGGAGACGGGGCAACCTGGACGCCGCGGCCGCCACCTGGTTCTCGCCGTCGCCGACCTCGACTCCCGCCAGCACGAGCAGACCGCCGTCGATCCGACCGACGACCGCGCCATCGACCGTCACCGATGCCGAGCTGACCCGCTGCACGACGAGGCGCACCGCCACACGATAGCGGCCGTGGCCGACGACCCCAGCGGTTACGATCGAGCCTCGGGTCGGGCGACGTCCCGGACCCGGGTTCCGTACAACAGGGCGAAGACGCGACTCCGGCCGTGTCGCGGCCAGCCATCTGCCGAAGACCAACCGACACGCACCCTCCCGAACCACCAGAAAGGACGATCCTCCCTCCATGCTGAACCAAGTGATCCTGATCGGCCACCTCGGCCGCGACCCGGAGCTCCGCACCACCCAATCCGGCCAGACCGTCGCCAACTTCAGTGTCGCCACGAACCGGCGCTGGTCCGACCGTGACGGCAACCGCAAGGAAGAGACCGAGTGGCACTACGTCGTCTGCTGGGGCCGCCAGGCCGAAGTCGCCGGCCAGTACCTGACTCGAGGCAAACTCGTGTCGGTCGAGGGTCGGCTGCAGACCCGCTCCTGGGACGACCAGCAGTCCGGCCAGAAGCGCTATCGCACCGAGATCATCTGTCGCAACTTCCAGATGCTCGGAGGCCGCGGCGACACCGGCGGCCAGTCCGGCGCCGGCGGACAGCCCGGCTATGGGCGAAGTCAGGCGGCTCCCACCCAGTCCGCTCCCGCCCAGTCCGCCCCCCGGGACCCCGGCTTCGACCCCGCCGGCGCCGACGACGACATCCCCTTCTGAGGCCCCAGGTCCCGGACTCCCGCCGGGTCCTGGGCTCCCGCCGGGACCTGGGCTCCCGCGGGATCTAGGCTCTTGAGGACCGCTTGATCCGGGGCGGTTTCGCGCCGGACCTGAGCCGGTCCTGAAGGGTCTGCACCAGGTTCAGGGCCGCGACGGGCGTCAGCTCGTTCACGTCGACCGCCTTCAGCGCCTCCACCACCGCTTCGTCTTCGCCGCCCCAGAGAGCGAGCTGGTCGGGACCCCGATCAGGCGGCGCGCCGGCCGCGCCCTGGGCGACCCGGGGCTTGCCGGAGAAGCTGTACTGCTGCGCCTCGACGTTGGCCAGAACGGCCGCGGCGCGCTCGACGACTTCGGCCGGGACTCCGGCCAGGCGCGCGACGTGCAGTCCGTAGGACTTGTCCGCGCGACCGGCAGCGACCCGATGGAGGAACAGAATCTGATCCCGCCACTCCTTGACCGCCATTCTCCGATTCGCCACGCGCGCCAGCGTGGCCGGCAGCCCGGTCAACTCGTGGTAGTGGGTGGCAAAGAGCGCCAGGCACCGGTTGTGCTCGTGCAGACGTTCGATGATCGCCCAGGCCAGGGACAACCCGTCGTAGGTCGACGTGCCGCGACCGACTTCGTCGAGCACCACCAGGCTGTTTCGCGTCGCATGACGCAGGATGTTCGCGGTCTCCACCATCTCGACCATGAACGTGGACTCACCCCGAGCCAGATCGTCACTGGCGCCGACCCGCGTGAAGACACGGTCGACGAGACCGATCTCGGCACTCTCCGCGGGCACGAAGCTGCCGGCGTGGGCCATGAGCACGATCAGCGCCACCTGCCTCAGGTAGGTCGACTTGCCGCCCATGTTGGGCCCCGTGAGCAGGACGATCTGCTCCTTCTCGCGGTTCAGCGCGACATCGTTCGGAACGAAGCCCGAGGCGCCCCGCACCGCCGCCGCCGACCGTTCAACGACCGGATGCCGCCCCTCGCGAATCTCGATCCGCCCCCCGGACGCCCGCATGCGCGGCCGCACATAGTCATGGCGCCCCGCGGTCTCGGCCAGAGCCACGAGACAGTCGATCTCCGCCAGCGCGCCGGCCAGTTCCAGGAGCCGCGGAGCCTGCTCCGCAGCTTCCATGCGCAGCTTCTCGAACAACTCCTGTTCCAGCGCGAGTTGCCCGCTCTCGGCGCCGAGGATCTGCTGTTCCAGCGTCTTCAGTTCGTCGGTCGCGTAGCGCTCGGCATTGGTCAGCGTCTGACGACGAACATAGTGATCGGGAACACGATCCTGCTGCGTCTTGCGCACCTCGACGTAGTAGCCGAAGACGCGGTTGTAGCCGACCTTGAGCGTCGCGATGCCTGTCGCGTCGCGTTCCCGGGCTTCGAGCGCGGCGATATGCCCCTTGCCGTCCCGCGCCAGCGAACGGAGCCGGTCGAGCTCGGCGTCGACTCCCTCGGCAATCACGCCGCCCTCGGTCAGGGCGCCGGGCGTTTCCGCCAGCACCGCGTCGAGCCTCGACAGGAGTCCGGTCAACGGACTCGTCGCGGCCAGGCTCTCCAGACGTTCCGCCTGAAGCCCATGAATACCCTTCAACACGGAGGGAGCCTCGCGCAGGGTGTCCCGCAGGGCGCCCGCCTCCCGCGGCGTGATCCGCCCGAGCACCGTTCGCGAGGTCAGCCGCTCCAGATCCGCGATCCTCTTCAGCCGCGAGCGGAGCGCTTCACGCCGGGCGATCTGCGAGAGCAGCGCCGCCACCGCGTCGTGGCGCTGGCGAAGCGCCTCCAGATCACACAGCGGACGACCCAACCAGCGCCGCAGCATGCGCGCCCCGGGACCGGTGAGGGTCAGGTCCAGCACGTCGACCAGGGTCCGGCCGGCCTGATGCTGGAGGTGGCGGAAGACCTCCAGGTTGCGCAACGTCGTCTCGTCAAGCACCACGCACCGATCGTCCTGCTGTACCTCGACGGCAACGACATGGTCGATACCGGATCGGGCTGCGCGGCGGGCATAGTCCAGGACGAGGGCCGCCGCGATCACGGCGGCTTCCCCCTCCACGAGACCGAAGCCGCGCAGATTCTCAACGCCGAACTGCCGCCTCAACAGGCGCTCGGCGGACGCCGGCCGGGGAGTCCCGGCCTCGTCCACCTCGGTGTGCGGCGTGGGGGCCCGGCCGATCCATGCCGCCACATGGCCATCCGGATCTCCACCGCCGACCTTGAAGTCGGCGGCACAAGTGAGGATTTCCCGCGGCGCCAGCCGTTCCAGATCCTCGACCGCATCCACCGCATCCGGCCAGCGCCGCACGAAGAACTCGCCGGTCGAGACATCGAGGAACGCGCCCGCCCCGGACTCGCCCTCGAAACGGACTCCGGCGAGGTAGTTCGGACGGACCTGATCAAGCATTTCGAGGTCGCTGACCGTGCCCGGCGTGACCACCCGCGTGACCTCACGGCGGACCAGACCACGGGCCTGCGCCGGCTCCTCCACCTGGTCGCAGACCGCGATCTTGTAGCCGGCATCCAGCAACCGGCCGATGTAGGCGTCGGCCGCATGGTGGGGAACGCCGCACATGGGCGCCTCGCTGGGCGTCCCCTTCTGGCGCGCGGTCAGGGCGACATCGAGCACCGGCGCCGCGGTCACCGCGTCCTCGAAGAACATCTCGAAGAAATCGCCCATCCGATAGAGGAGGATGGCGTCGGGATGCTCCGCCTTCACCGTCAGGTAGTGCCGCAGCATCGGCGTCATCGCCGCGAGTTTCCGCGCCGCCTCTCGCGATTCGGCGCCAGACGCCCGCGAATCCTCCGCGTCTTCGGCGGTGCTTGATCTAACCACGGGAGGCGGCCAGTATATTGACCGGCATGGCGCCGTTGCTCGCACTCGACACCGGCTCCGCGATCGTCAGCGTGGCGGTCGGCGAGCCGGACCGCTTCGATGTCCTCTCCGCGCCCCAGGGCCGCTCGTCGCGCGAGCTGATCGCGATGATCGACGAGCTCCTGACCCGCGCCGGCATCGAGCCGCGGGACCTCTCGGGAATCGGCGCCGCTCGCGGCCCGGGCAGTTTCACCGGCCTGCGCGTGGGGCTTGCGACCGCACTCGGGCTTCACCAGGCGTCCGGCATCAGAGCCGGCGCCGTGTCGACGTTCGAGATCCTGGCCGCCCACTACTTTCGGCACGCAGACGACGACGCCACCGAGGTGGTGGCCGTGATCGACGCTCTCCGTGAACGCTGGTACGCGCAGCCCGTGCGACGGGACGGAAACGGCAGGGTTCGCGTCGCCGGGCCGCCGGCAATCAGGGATCGAGCCGACCTCGTCCACGGCCATCTGCCGCTGGTCGGGCACGGCGTGTCCCGGCTTCCCGCCCCGGCCGGCGCGAAGGAAGCGTCCGAGCTCGCGCCGACCCTGCTCCAGCTCGTCGCGGACGGCGCCCTGAGGCTGGAAGCCGGCACTCTGACCGAGCCGCTCTACCTGCGCGCGCCCGCAACCAGCCCGCCGGCTCGCCCGCCCGGCGGGCCGAGGAAGCCGGCGACAGGTTCGCGGAGCTAGCCGGCTGGCCGCCAACGTCCCTGCCCACGTCCCGGATGGATTCCTGGCGGTTCAGATCCGGTCTCCCGGTGTCGCGGGAGAACCCGGCCCATCGCGCCCCGCGGGAGCGCCGATCGGGGGCGGCGGCCGGACCGTTTCGGCCTGCTAGGCTGTTCGCCGGAATCGTCGAACTCCGGAACAACCAGGAAGGGAGGCGCGTAGCGAATGAGCGATGACGCAGTCAAGGAAGAACTTCTGGCTCAGGAGGGTGAGTTCCGCAAGCTCTACGAGGAACACCAGGCATGTGAGAGCCAGCTCGAAGAGCTGATCGGCCGTCCCGTCCCGTCACCGGTCGACCACTCCGAGGCCAAGCGCATCAAACTCCACAAGCTCGCCCTCAAGGACCGCATGGAATCGATCATCCGGTCCCACGCTCTTCAGGCCGCCAGGTAGCAGCCGGGCTGCAGCCCCTTCCACCGTTTCACCCCCGACGGAGGAGTGACGTCGGGGCGGACCTGAACGGATGAGATTCGCACGGGAAGCCTGGCCCTTCGTGGTGCCTTTCCTGGCCGCTGCCGGCTTGTTCTGGCTGGTCGGGATTCTTCCGGCTGCGATCGCGATGACAGTGCTCGGCCTCCTGGTTCTTCTCTTCTTCCGCGACCCGAAGCGGAGCTACGACGGCCCGCCCGATGTCGTCCTCGCGCCCGCCGAGGGCACGGTGACCGCGGTTGAGGTGATCACGGACAGCGCTCTCGGAGATCGGGCGTGGCGTCGCATCTCGATCTTTCTGTCGGTGTTCAACGTGCATACCCAGAAGACGCCCGTCGATGGTGTGGTGATCGGCAGCATCGCGACCTCGGGCAAGAGGCTGCCGGCGTACCGCAAGGAAGCGGGCGACGTGAACGAGAACCACCTGACGCTGCTCCGGTGCAGCCCGCGGTCCGGCAGCTACCAGTTCGAACGCGCACCGGCCGGCGGCGCCCAGGGCGATCTGATCGCAGTGCGCCAGATCGCCGGACTCATCGCGCGGCGCGTCGTCTCACGCCTGCAGGCCGGTCAACGAGTCATGCAGGGGGAACCCCTGGGCCTGATCAAGTTCGGTTCCAGGGTCGACGTGTTCGTGCCGATGTCCTACGACCCGCTGGTGGAGAAAGGACAGCGCGTGATCTCCGGTGAGACTCCGATCGCCATGCCCACCGATCCGTCGACGCCGCCGCCCGGCGACTTCCCCGTCAGGAAACCCTCGGCTCCTCCCGCCGGCGCCCGATGACCTGGAAGCGCACCGGAAGGCCCCGCAGACCCCTGCGCGCGGGGGCCTACCTCATTCCCAGCCTGTTCACGACAGCGAACATGCTGCTCGGCTTCTACGCCTTGTTGGCCGGGCTGGAAGGACAGTTCCGGGCCGCGATCCTGATGATCTTCGCGGCCGCCGTGCTCGACACCCTGGACGGGCGGATTGCCCGGCTCACCGCTACCGAAAGTCCCTTCGGTCGTGAGTACGACTCACTCGCCGACCTCGTCTCCTTCGGACTGGCGCCCGCACTGCTCTGCTACCTCTGGGGCCTGCACGAGCTCGGCCGCGCCGGTTTCGCGGCGCCGGCCGTCTATCTGCTCTGCAGCGCCGCCCGTCTCGCCCGTTTCAACGTCAGTCGGCGTACCAGCGATCCGGCGTACTTCGTCGGTCTGCCGGCGCCCGCGGCGGCGGGTGCGGTCGGCTCGATCCTGTTCTTCGTCGATACGCGGGGCGACTCCCGCCTGCTTCAGCTCGCGGTGCTCGGCGCCCTGGTCCTCGTCGGCCTGCTCTCGGTGTCCACCTTCCGCTACCTGAGCTTCAAGGAGATCGACTTCCGGCGCCGCAGGGGCTTCCGCGTCGTCGTGGTCATCGCCGCGATCACGGTCCTCGCCCTGATCCACATCGGTCTCTTCTTCCTCGTGGGGGCCGCGAGCTACGCACTTTCCGGACCGACGGCCTGGCTGGGAAGAAGGCTGCGCCGACGAGGCCGGACCGGTCGCACCGAGGCCGAGGCGGCAACCGACCCCGGCGCCTGACGCGGCGGAAACTCCCGAGAGACGGCACACCGGTTCAGCCGCCCGCTGCTACTCTCCGCGGCCCATGACGACTGCCTCGCCCAGCAACCATCATCGCCTCACGATCCTCGGCTCGGGGCCGGCCGGTCTCACCGCGGCCCTCTACGCCGCCCGGGCCGACCTGGCGCCCCTCGTCCTCGAGGGCAGCCAGCCCGGCGGCCAGCTGACGATCACCACCGATGTCGAGAACTACCCGGGATTCCCCGAGGGCATCATGGGCCCGGAGCTGATCGACCAGATGCGGGCGCAGGCCCAGCGCTTCGGGGCCGATACCCGGTTCGAAACGGGCCTCGCCGTGGACTTGGGCGCGCGCCCGTTCCGGCTCGAAACGGACGCCGGCGAGTACCGGACGGACGCGCTGATCATCGCCACCGGCGCCTCGGCACGCCAACTGGGGCTGGCTTCCGAAGCGGAGCTGATGGGCTACGGGGTCTCCGCCTGCGCCACCTGCGACGGCTTCTTCTTCCGGGACAAGGAGCTTGTCGTGGTGGGCGGCGGCGACACGGCGATGGAGGAAGCCACGTTTCTGACCAGGTTCGCGAGCAAGGTGACGATCGTCCATCGCCGCGGCGAGTTGCGGGCCTCGGTCATCATGCGCGAGCGGGCGGCCTCGAACGGGAAGATCGATTGGCGCTTCTTCGCCACCGTGGAAGAGATCCACGGTTCCAGGGCGGAGGGCGTCCACGGCGTCCGACTGCGCGACACCCGGACGGGCGAGGAATCGGACTTCCCGTGCCAGGGCGTCTTCACGGCGATCGGCCACCAGCCGAACACCGATCTGTTCCGGGGCCAGTTGCCGATGGACGACATCGGCTACCTCAAGGTCCGCCACCCCGGCACGGCGACGGAGATCGAGGGCGTCTTCGCCTGCGGCGACGTGATGGACCCGATCTACCGTCAGGCCGTCACCGCCGCCGGCACGGGCTGCCAGGCCGCCATCGACGCCGAGCGCCGGCTGAGCGAAGCGCATTGAGGGCCGGTTTGCGGAGGGCACCGAGCGCGGCGCACGTGACTCGCAGTGGTCTCACCGTGACCCGTGAGCTCGCCCCCGTGGGCCGCCCTGGGGTCGCCGGCCACTGCCTGAGCGTACGGTTGCGCGGAAAGCACTGAAGCCTGGCCGGCGAAATGGGTGGTTCGCGTAGACTCCCGCCGCGCCCATCGAGAGGAACGGGGACCGAAGGGGACGGACCAGAACGGGGAAGGCGGATGACCGAACGAGACTCCATCACGTTGCACGGGCAGAATCCCGGCCCCCGGGACCGACGAGAACAGGAACGCTGATGACCGAACGAAACCGCAGGGACTTCCTGGGTACTGCCGCTCTGGCCGGCGCCGGCGCCGTCGCCGCCTGTGGCGGGGCCGCATCGACCACCTCCGACGGCGCTCCCGGCGTCGTCGCGAGGCCGCGCCTGACCTGGCGCCTGGCCTCCAGCTTTCCGCGCGGCCTGGACACCATCTTCGGCGCTTCGGAGGTGTTCGCCAACCGGGTCGAGAGCCTGACCGAGGGCCGTTTCCGGGTCCGGCCATACCCCGCCGGAGAACTGGTACCGGCCCTGGGTGTGCTCGACGCCGTCCAGCAGGGCACCATCGAACTCGGCCACAGCGCGACCTACTACTACACCGGCAAGAATCCGGCGCTCGCCTTTGACACGGCAATGCCGTTCGGCCTGATGGCCCGCCAGCAGAACGCCTGGCTCCACCACGGCGGCGGCCTGGAGCTGATGCGCGAAGTGTTCGCCGATTTCGACATCGTGAACTTCCCCTGCGGCAACACCGGCTGCCAGATGGGCGGCTGGTTCCGCCGCGAAGTGAACACGCTGGCGGAACTGCGTGGAATCAAGATGCGCATTCCGGGCCTCGGCGCCGAGGTCCTGAGCCGCCTGGGCGTGACCGTTCAGACCATCCCCGGCGGCGAGATCTACCCCGCGCTCGAGCGCGGCGTGGTCGACGCGGCCGAGTGGATCGGCCCTTACGACGACCTGAAGCTCGGCTTCCACCGCGTGGCGAAGAACTACTACTACCCCGGCTGGTGGGAGCCCGGCCCCACCCTGTCGCTCTACGTCAACCGCACCGCGTGGGACTCCCTGCCCTCCGAGTACCAGGCGGTCGTCGCCGCCGCCGCGGCCGAGACGAACATCGACATGACCGCGCGCTACGACGCGCAGAACCCGGCCGCCGTGCGCACCCTGGAGGACGAAGGCGTCACGTTGCGACCGTTCTCGAACGAGATCATGACCGGCTGCCGCGACACCGCCTTCGAGCTGATGAACGAGAACGCGGCCGCCGACGCCGGCTACCGGAAGATCTTCGACTCCTGGGACGAGGCCCGGCAGTCCTCCTTCCGCTGGTTCAGCACCGCCGAACAGGCGTACGCCCGTTTCTCGTTCGGAGGCGCCTGACCGGCAAACCGCCGGCCCTCCGGCCACTGCCGCCGTGAGCGTGTCGGCGGTCGCGTTCGCCGGGCGCCCGGCTGCTCGGCGCCCTACAGGAGCGCCGTGACCAGCTCGGGATACAGGCAGATCAGTGCCAGGCCGATGAGCTGAATGAGGATGAAGGGGATCACGCCCCGGTACATTTCGACCGTGGTGATCCGCCGCGGCGCCACCCCTCGGAGGTAGAAGATCGCGAAGCCGAAGGGCGGCGTCAGGAACGATGTCTGCAGGTTCATGCCGATCATCACGCCGAACCACACCATGTCGACATCCAGGATCCTCGCTGCCGGCGCGATCAGCGGGATGACGATGAAGGCGATCTCGAAGAAGTCGATGAAGAACCCGAGGATGAAGATCGCGAGATTCGCGACGATCAGCAGGCCGATCTTCCCGCCCGGCAGGCCGGTCAGCAGGTCTTCGATCCAGACGTCGCCGTACAGGCCCCGGAACACGAGCGCGAAGGCGGTCGAGCCGATGAGCAGGAAGATGACCATCGTGGTCAGCTTCGCCGTCGCGTCCATCGTCTCCTTCACCGCCTTCATCGTCAGCCGCCCGCGCGAGAGGGCCAGCGCGATGGCGCCGACAGCGCCCAGCGCCCCCGCCTCGGTAGGCGTCGCGATGCCGGCGAAGATGCTGCCCAAGACGACCAGGATCAGCACCATGGGCGGCAGCATGACGACGGCCACCTGCCGAGCCAGCGCGGCGCCGCCGAGCGTCCGCTCCTCGGCGGGCAGCGCCGGGGCGGCGGCCGGTTTGGCGATCGCGACGCCGGTGACGTACACGGCATAGAAGCCCGCCAGCATCAGCCCCGGAATCAGGGAACCGACGAACAGGTCGCCAACCGAGATGCCGAGCTGGTCGGCGAGCACCACCAGCACCACGCTGGGCGGGATGATCTGCCCCAGGGTGCCGGCGGCGCTGATCACGCCGGTGGCGAGCATCGGCGAGTACTCGTAGCGGAGCATGACCGGCAGCGAGATCAGACCCATCGCGACCACCGAGGCGCCGACCACGCCGGTCGCCGCGGCGAGCATGGCGCCGACCACGACGACCGCCAGAGCCAGGCCGCCACGCAGCCGGCCGAACAGCATGCCGATCGTGCGCAGGAGATCCTCCGCAAGCCGCGACTTCTCCAGCATCGTGCCCATGAAGATGAAGAACGGGACCGCCAGCAGGACGCCGTTCGACATGACGCCGAAGACCCGCTCGGGAAACGCGTAGAGGAGGTTCCAGGAGAAGAGCCCGAGCTCGATGCCGATGAAGGCGAAGATCAGGGCGGTCCCGCCGAGCGAGAAGGCGACCGGATAGCCCGCGAAGATGAACAGGAAGACGACCACGAACATCAGCGGGCCCAGGAAGTCGCCGCTCACAGCAGCCCCTCCTGCTCCAACTCTTCCTCTTCGGCGCCGGCCTTGAGCTCGCGCAGCCGCTGCCAGCTCCGAACCGCCTCGGCGAGCCCCTGCAGGGCCAGGAGCGTGAACGCGACCAGCAGCACGCTCTTGATCGGATAGCGCGGCAGACCGCCGGGATCCGAGGACACCTCCAGCACCGCCCAGGAGTTGCGTACCGCCGGCCACGACATGACGAGTCCGAAGACCGCGAACGGGACCAGGAACAGCAGCGAACCCCACAGGTCGATGTGCCGCCGCCACCGCTCCGGCAATCGGCTGTAGACCACGTCGACCCGGACGTGGGCGTTGGTCTTGAGCGCGTAGGCGGCGCCGAGCAGGAAGACCAGGCTGAACATGTACCACTGCAACTCGAGGTACGCGTTCGAGCTCAGGTTCCAGCCCGTGAAACGACCCAGGTAGCGGACCACCGCGTTGTACGCTCCGACCGCGACCATGGCCAACGTCAGCCAGGAGACCGCAATTCCCAACCGCGAGTTGAAGCGATCGACCCGGCCGACGAACCGGTCCAGGAAGACGGCCGTAGCACGTTCTGACGCCATGAGCGCGCGCAGGCTAGCAGCAGCCGGCCGTGACTGAGGCGGCGACACCCGGCCTGACCCGCCGATTCGCGCGGCTGACGGCGCTCAACGCGGCTTCCAACCTGACCGTGCCGGTGTCCGGTCTGGCCGACATGGCGATGCTCGGCCGACTTGACGACGTGCGCTTTCTGGCCGGCGTGGTCCTGGGCGCCCTGATCTTCGACTACCTGTACTTCGGGTTCGCCTTTCTGCGCATGGGGACCACCGGAGTCACCGCCCAGTCCTGGGGCCGCGGCGACACCGTGGAGGTCGCCGCACACCTCTATCGGGCGCTCCTGCTGGCAGCCCTTTTCGGCCTCGTGACGGTCGCGCTCCGCGGCCCGCTCGGCGACCTCGGCTTCCGACTCCTTTCCGGCGCCGCGGAGGTAGAGGACGCCGGCCGCCGCTACTACGACGCCCGCATCTGGGGTGCGCCCGCGACCTTCGCGAATCTGGCGTTCGTCGGCTGGTTCCTGGGCCGAGGCGAAGCGGGACGAGCTTTGCTCGTCGTCGCGGCAGCGAACGTCGGCAATATCGTGCTGAACTGGTGGTTCATCCTTCAACTGGGTTGGGCCGCGTTCGGCGCCGGAGTCGCCACCGCCGCCGCACAGTGGCTGGCAGCCGGCATCGGTCTGACGCTGACCCTCGGCGCGGGCGCCGCGTCTTGCTCCTGGCGGACCGTGCTCGACCGTGCCGCGTTGCGCCGGCTCGTCGCCCTGAGCGGGTACCTGGTCGTCCGGACCCTGCTCCTGGTCACGGCCTTCGCCCTGTTCACGAACGCCAGCGCGCTCCTCGGCACCGCCCGCTTGGCGGCGAACGGCCTGATCCTCCGCATGTTGAGTCTGGCTTCCTACCTGGTCGACGGCGCGGCCTTCGCCGGCGAGACTCTCGCCGGCATGGCCTTCGGCGCCGGCGACCGCAGAGAACTGCGGCGCGTTCTGATCCTGACGGTGACGGCAGCCGAAGTCTGCGCCGTCGCCTTCCTGTTGCCGGTGTTGATCTTTCCCCGCGGCACGTACGGCCTCCTGATCGGTTACGACGATGTCGTCGCACTCGCCGTCGACAGCAACGTCTGGCTGCTGCCCGTGCTTCTCTTCGCCGCCCTCGCCTACGCCTTCGACGGCTTCTTCGTCGGCCTCACCCAGGGCAAGCTGCTCAGCCGGGCGATGGTGATCAGCCTGGGGCTCGGTTTCGCGCCGCTCGCCTGGGCCGCGGTCCACTTCCAGGACAGCAACCTGCTCTGGCTCAGCATGGTCGGCATGATGGCCGGCCGGGCGGCCACACTGGGCTTCGCGGCGCGCCGCTACCTGTTGTCGGAGAATCCCGGCGCCTCCCGAAGCGACAGGGGCTAAACTGCGGGCCGCAAACCGACCCGGGACAGCATCACGGGAGACCGCAGGCCATGGGAAAGCTAGAAGGAAAGACCACTCTCGTCACCGGCGGCGGCACCGGCATCGGCCGAGCGACTGCGCTGCTCTTCGCCCGCGAAGGCGCGACCGTCATCGTGTCGGGCCGGCGGCTCGAACCACTTGAAGCCGTCGCCGGCGAGATCAAGGCGGCGGGCGGCAACGCCTGGGCCCATTCCGCCGACATGGAGGACGCCGACGCCGTCCGCGGCCTCGCGGAGGCGGTGCTCGACCGCCACCCCACGGTCGACGTTTTGGTCCACAACGCGGGTCACAGCTCCAGGGTGCGGAGCACGCGCTACATCTCCCAGGAGGAGTGGGACAGCGTGATCGCCGTCAACGCGACCGGGCCCGCGATGCTGACCAAGGCTCTCCTGCCGGCGATGCTCGCTCACGGCGGCGCCACCGTGATCATGGTCTCGTCGATGGCGGCGATCCGCCCGGGCGTCATGGCCGGCACCGCGTACGGCGCCGCCAAGGCCGCCTCCCGCAACTACATCATGGGCCTCGGGGCGGAGCTCCGGCAGCTCGGCATCCGGGCCACCAGCGTCCTTCCCGGCGAAGTGGATACGCCGATTCTCGACAACCGGCCACGGCCGCCGTCGGTCGGAGAACGAGCCGACATGATGATGGCCGAGGACATCGCGGAGGCGATCCTGACCGCGGCGGCACTGCCTGAACGGACCGTGATCGAGGAGATGACCCTGATGCCGACGAAGCTCCGGGACTACTCGGCCGACATCGCGGCTGCCCGCACCCTGGGCGCGCCGGAGGACGGCTGAGCATGCCGACGATGACCGAAGCCGAGCGCGACAGGTTCCTGCACGAGCCCGGCATCCTGATGCGGATCGGCAGCGTCTGCGACGACGGGCGGCCCCTGGTGACCCCGATCTGGTTCCTCTTTGAAGAGGCGGCGATCTGGTTCACGCCGCGCGAGAACTCCGTCTGGTTCGCCAATCTGCGACGGGATCCGCGGACCTGCCTGGCGATCGACGAGCAGGACCTCCCCTACCGCAAGGTCCTCGTCGAGGGCCGGGCGGAACTCGTCCACGACATCGGCCTGGACGATGTCTGGCGCGACCGCTACCGTCGCATCGCCTGCCGCTACGTCCCGGAGGACGCCGCCGAGGACTACATCCAGGCCACGATCGACCAACCGCGCGGCCTCTACCGACTCCCCCTCCACGCGGCCACCGTCCGCACCTGGCGCATGCCGGGCGACGACGAAGACCAGTCAGGCATCTGGCACCAGCGCTACTACCGGCCCGGCACCAGGCTCAAGCGCTGACCCTGCCGATCCGGAGATCGGGCCACCGGCAGTGCACCGCGCCTCCCGGTCACCGGCAGCGCGGCTACTCCGGTCGCCGTCTGTGCACGATGGCCGCCCCGATCACGCCGCCGAGCGTGGAGAACACGACGTTGACCACGAGCGAGAAGACGATCAGCGCGATGACCCCGAGGCCGGCGATCGCGCTGAAGAGGCTCAAGGCCTCGAAGTCCTCGACAGACTCCGACGCCAGAGCCCCGATTCCCATCGCGCCCGTCAGACCGCCAAGAATCAGGAGCCCGAGGAAGAGGCTCAGAACGGAGCCGAAGACGCCGGCAAGCGCCCCGATCTTCGCGCCCTCGCCGTACGGAGCCTTCTCGGCCGGCGGGTCGTCCTTCAGCGCCAGGTAGACGGCGAGGATGCCGCCGCCCACGACCAGAGCGCAACAGGCCAGGTTGAGCAACTGCAGGCCCGGAATCTGTGAAGCGATCGCGGCGCTGCCGCCGCCGATGGCCGCGAATCCGACTTTCCTGCCCGTCATGACACCTCCCCTGAACGTACGCACCTCGCCGGGACCAGCCTCACGCAGGCCGCTTCTTGCCGAACACGGCCGCTCCGAGCACACCGCCGAGAGTCGAGAAGACGACATCCACGACGAGGCTGACCAGGAACCCGACCAGGGCGAAGGTGCCCGCAGCTCCCTCCTCGCCGCCCATCGCGTCGAGGATCTCGGGAGGAATGCTCTCGATGCCCTCGAGCAGCCCCCTCAACTGCTCCGTCGGATCGCCGAACAACGCGGCGATCGGAATGAGAACGATGGCGCCCACGACGGCCGCGACGACACCGGCCAGGGCGCCGATCAATGCACCGTCGCCGTAGGGGGCCTTCCCGGTTGCCGGTTCGTTCCTCAAGGCAAGGAAGACGGCCAGCATGCCGCCGCCGACCACCAGCGCGCAGCACGCGCAGTTGACGAGGTTCAGGCCGGGAATCTGGGACGCGACCCCTGCCGCTCCGCCGCCGATGGCCGCTGCTTTCAATCTGTTCGGTGTCATCGTGTCTCCTCAGGGGTCATGGTGTTTCCTCAAGCAGTTTGGGGGCATGTCGGACAGTGATCTGGTCGATGGCCGCCCGGACCAGGAGAGCGATCGGCGCGGCAGCCAGCAGAGCGGTTCCGAACCGGCTCACCGGCGTGTTGAACGGCAACAGCCAATCGATCGCGGTTGGCGCCAAGAAGAAGAGTATCCGCCGGGGCCTGTCGAGCAACCAGTCGCGGAACCGGCCGACGGAGGGCAGCGCGGCCAGACCCAGCGTGAAGCCGACGTAGAAGCCGAAGCAGCGGTGGCAGACGGCCAGCGGATGGCCGGCCAGGTCGAAGCTGCGTTCGGCAATCTGGTGGCAGACCGGCGCGAAGAACCCGTAGAGCAACGCCGCCGCCCACCCGTTCGACGCGGCCGACAGCGGCGCCGCAACGACCATTCCGATCGCCAGGCAGCACGCCGCGACGACGGCCGCAGTGACCCGGCCCGGCGTCGCGAGCGCGAACAGCCCGCGGCCCTCCTCGCCGGGCCTCCCGAATGGCCCGGCGAAAACGCTTCGGGTCGGAACCCCGAGAAGCTGGCGACGCATCGGCTGCCATTGTAGCGACCATGAGGGTTCGGCGCCCCAGCGGCCGACAGCGCGGCACTCCCGCCGCGCCAGCATCGCTATGATCACTGGCGTGAGGAGCGATTCGTGAGCGGCTGGAACTCGATTCCCGACCTGGGAGCGCTGGTCGGCGAGAAGGTCCGCCTGCGCGGCTGGATCGACGGCCACCGTTCCAGCGGGCGGATCGGCTTCATCCGGCTGCGGGATTCGGGCGCCACCGTCCAGCTGGTCGTCAGTCGCAAGGCGGTCGACGACCCTTCCTGGGAGGTGCTCCAGCACGCCGGCCAGGAATCGACGATTGCGGTAACGGGCACCGTGGCGGCCGATCCCCGTTCACCCGGCGGCGTCGAGGTGCAGGTGTCGTCCCTGGCCCTGGTGCACGGCGCCGAGAACTACCCCATCACGCCGAAGGAGCACGGCGCCGCGTTCCTGATGGACAATCGCCATCTGTGGCTCCGCTCCAGCCGCCAGCGGGCCGTGCTGCGCATCCGCAGCGAGGTCTGCCACGCGATCCACGACTTTCACCGCGAGCGCGGCTACTACCTCGTCGACTCCCCGATCCTCACGCCCGCCGCCTGCGAGGGCACGTCGACTCTGTTCGAGACCCCCTACTTCGACCACGGCTCCGCATACCTCAGTCAGTCCGGTCAGCTCTACCTGGAACCGGCGGCGGCGGCGCTGGGCAAGGTCTACTGCTTCGGCCCCACCTTCCGTGCCGAGAAGTCGAAGACCCGTCGGCACCTGATGGAGTTCTGGATGGTCGAGCCGGAGGCGGCCTTCCTGGATTTCGAAGGCCTGTGCGAGCTGGCCGAGGACTTCCTCGTCTACCTGGCGGGGCGGGTGCTGGAAAACTGCGGCGAGCCGCTTGCGATCCTGGAGCGCGACGCCTCGAAACTCGAGTCCATCCGAAGACCGTTCCCGCGGCTCCGGTACGCGGAGGCGATCGACCTGCTTCGCCGGCAGGGTTCCGGGATCGAGTTCGGAGAGGACTTCGGCGCCCCCGAGGAAACCTCGATCACCCGGGAGTTCGATCGACCGGTCATGGTCACCCACTACCCGACGTCGCTCAAGGCCTTCTACATGCAGCCCGACGCGGACGACCCGTCGCTGGCGCTGGCGCTCGACGTGATCGCCCCGGAGGGCTACGGCGAGATCATCGGCGGCAGCCAGCGCATTCACGACCACGATCTCCTGCTGTCGCGGCTCAAGGCGCACGATCTGCCGCTGGACGCCTTCCGGTGGTACCTGGACATCCGCCGCTACGGCACGTTCGAGCACAGCGGCTTCGGGATGGGCGTCGAGCGCTTCGTCGCCTGGATGGCCGGCGTGCCCCACCTTCGGGAGACGATCCCCTATCCGCGGACGATGGACCGGATCTACCCCTGAACCATCCGGTCGAGGATCTCGAGGCGCGTCTCGGCCACCGGTTCAAGAACCGCGCGCTGCTCGAGCAGGCCGTGACCCACAGCTCGTTCGCCAATGAACGGGGTCTGGAGCAGGACAACGAACGGCTGGAGTTTCTGGGAGATTCGGTGCTCGAGCTGGTCGTGGCGGACTGGCTCTTCCGGCGTCATCCGTCGGCGCCCGAAGGCGTCCTGTCGCGGATCAGGTCCCATGTCGTCAGCGCCGAGGCTCTGGCCCGGCGCGCCCGGAAGCTCGAGCTCGGCCCGGCGCTTCGGCTCGGCCACGGCGAAGACGAGTCGGGCGGACGCGACAAGCAGTCCCTGCTGGCCTGTGCGCTCGAAGCGGTGATCGCAGCGGTGTACATCGACGGTGGTCTGGAGGCCGCCCGCACCCTGGTCGAGCCGTGGATCGAGTCCGAGGCCACCGAGGCGATCGACACCCCGGACGCGAAGTCCGATCTTCAGGAACTGCTCCAGGCACGGGGTCTGGCGCCTCCCGTCTACCGGCACGTCGGTCGCGAGGGGCCCGACCACGATCCGATCTTCCACGTCGAGTGCCTGATCGACGGCGAAGTCGCCGGCAGTGCGACGGGTGGATCGAAGAAGGTGGCCGAGCGCCGCGCCGCCCGCCAGGCGCTCGCCGGTCTCGAACCGGCCCGCGATCCGTAGGACTCCCGCCGGCGCCCGAATCGGAGTTCGGCCGTGCCGCCAATTGGGGCCGCGAACCGCTCTGTCGCGTATCTGCTGTCTGGCACGACCGGTCCGGCGAGGCGATCGGATACCGGTTCGGTCGCCTGATTTCCGTCCTTGTCAGTGTTGGCCCAAGACCCGAAAGGACGGAAGATGCCGATGGAGAAAGTAGACTCTGCTCGCGACGATGAACGTACGGGTCAGGGTGCGCGACGAGAGCGCGAAAGAAGTCGACGGATGACCGCAGCCACGGAAGGCCCCACGGCGGCGGCGCGGACCGGCGCCGTGGAGAAGGAGTTCGGACGGCTCAAGGCCGAACTCTCCGAGAAGATCGAGCGCGGCGATGCACACGTGACGGCCGTCCTGTCGGAGAGGATCGACGGCGTCAGGGAGCTTCTGGACCAGAGGATCAACGACCAGACCCGGCTGTTTCGAGCCGAGTTCCAGCGGCTCGAGGACAGGCTCGTTCACGAAACCGGAGCACTCCGAATGGAGACCGGAGCACTCCGAATGGAGATCGCCAGCGTCAAGGAGCTACTCCTGGACCGAATGGAGCAACAGGAGAAGGTCCGAGCAGCCGAGTACGCGGCGACAAAGTGGTCCATCCGTTCGATGATGGCGGCCATGGCCTTGCTGGTGGCCATGATGGCTCGCTTCACCCTGTTTCAGTGACTTCCTGCCTGCGGGCCGAGCCCTCAAGAAGCGACCGGGCGGCGTTGCCGAAGAGCGGAAGCCGAGCGTCGCGCCGCCGCGCGGGCACTGGCAGAGTTGGCGCCGGAGTAACCGCCCGGCGCAGGTCAGCGCCAGCACTGGCCAGCAACAGCGACGGACCGTATGATCGTTCCGATGGTTGACCCCGCCCATTCTCCGGTTTCGTCGCCGTCGCGCGAAGCGCGCACCGACCCGGAGACGACGCCCCTCGACCCGGCCGACTTCCCCGGCTGCAGGGCGCTTCACATTCCGCGTAGCGAGATCGAGGACTACGAGGGACGCCTGGAGTACTGGGAGGCGCGCACGGAGACCGCGATGGTCGTGTGCGAGCCCACGACGCGCTTCCACGAGCAGCCTTCCCATCAGTTGGCCGGACTGACACGGCTGATCGCCGCCTCCCGCGGATCGCTGATCCAAGCCTACGGAACGACCGATCTGGGCAAGTTCGACGATCAGGGCAGGTTCAAGGTGTTGATGCAGGCGGACCAGATTCTCTATCTCCATCCACCGCCCCCCGAGGAGTTGACGCCGCGGGTCGACGTGGACCGCGACGACCTCCCGGACGTGATCCTCGAAGTCGACTACTCCACCGACGTCCGCGTCCGCAAGCTGCCGCTCTACGAAGCCTGGGGTTTCCCCGAGGTCTGGGTCGACGTGCCCGACGCGCGCTATCCGCGTCGCCCCAGGTCCCGCCTGTCAGGCCTGACGATTCACCTGCTCGAGGACGGCCGCTTTCGCGAGGCGCCGAGCAGCCGCGCCTTCCCCGGCTGGACCGCAGAGGAGATCCACCGGGCGCTCAACGAGCATTCCACGTCAGGGTCGACGGCCGCCGCGCTCGACCGCGTCGGCGATGCCCTGGGCGCAACCGAAGGCACCGGACCGGACGACGATTCCTGGTTGCGGCGCCACCGCGAGGAAGGGCGCAACGAGGGCCGGGCCGGCACCGTCGCCGCTCTGCTGGAGGAACGGGGCATCCTGACCTCCACGGCGTTTCCGGCGCGGCTGGGAGAACTCGGACAGATCCCGGAATCGGAGTTGATCCGCGCGGCCCTCCGGTGCGCCAGCGAAACGGAGTTCCTGGAGCTCTGCGCACGACGCAGGCGGAGCTGACGCTCGCGGGTCCGCCGTCCACTCGGCCCGCCCGGTGCGCCCGCGGGGCCGGTGGCACGATCGCGTTGGGCGACTCGGACGGGCAGAGTCCGCCCGGTGCGCCCGATCGCCTCCCGGGGCAGGCGCGGGATGACCCCCGGTGCTCCTCCTCGGTGAGCCAGGCAACGAGACTTAGGGGCGACGTGCCATTCGAGAAGCGGGCCCGCGCCTGTACAGTAGCGCAAACTTGAGATTTGAGGCAGTTTCCGCCACAATGTGGCTCTTATCGGACCACCTGGAGGGACACCGTGCTCGTCTCATTCGCCGTCACGAACTACGCATGCTTCAAGGACCGCCAGGAACTCACGCTGAAGCCACCACGAAGGACGGACCACGATGAGTTCTCGTTCGACACCGGCGTCCGGCGCGTGCCGCGCCTTCACCGTGCTGTATCTCTCTACGGAGCGAACGCGAGCGGAAAGTCGCGGCTGATCCAGGCGCTCGCGTTCGCCGACTCGTTTGTCATCGGTTCCTCGAAGCGGCGCCAGACCGGCGAGGGGATCCGCCATGAACCGTTCCGCTTCGACGCCGAGACCCGATCCCGGCCAACGACCTTCGAGATCTCCTTCATCGAGTCGGGATCGGTCTACGAGTACGGCTTCTCAGTCGACAGCGAACGCGTCCACGAGGAGTGGTTGCTTCAGTGGCCGGCGGGGGGACGGCAGCGCATGCTGCTGGATCGAGAGTACGACCCGGCAACGGGCGAGGAGTCCTGGCACTTCGGCGCGTCGGTGCGGGGCGAGAAGAGAGCTTGGCAGGCAAGTACAAGACCCGACACGCTGCTCGTCTCCACAGCCGCTCAGTTGAACAGCGAGGTCTTCAAGCCCGTCGTCGCGTGGTTCCAGCAGAGTCTCCGTGTCGTACCCGCGGGAGGCCTGTTTCCGGCCGTCACGATCGCAATGATCGACGGCGATGAGCGGGCCACCGAAAGAGTACTGGGCATCCTCCGGGAGGCGGACATCGCCGTTTCCTCTGTCCGCACCGGAAGGGAGTCGGTCCGAGTGGACGAGCTGCGTCCTGCTCCACCACCCGAGCTCTTGAAGAAGCTGAAGGATGACGGGCACACGTCACTGGATCTCTGGGAGGCCCACCTCGGCCACCGGCCCGGTGGATGCACCGAGACGCACTTCCTGGATCTCGATGAGGAGTCGGATGGCACGCAACGGCTCTTCGCGCTGGCAGGTCCCTGGCTCGATGTCCTCGACAACGACCTCGTGGTCGTCGTTGACGAGTTGGACTCCAGTCTGCATGCGCATCTGACAGCCGCTCTTGTTCGTCGGATCAACAGCGCTCCTCGGGAAGGCAAGAGCCGACGGGCCCAGCTCGTTGCCACGCTCCACGACACCTCGCCAATGAAGAACGCGTTGGACCGGGACCAGATCTGGTTTGCGGAGAAGGACCCGACAACGGAAGCATCCAGCCTGACGCCGCTGAGCGTCTTCAAGCCGCGTCGCCGCGAACCCCTCGACCGCGGCTACCTCGGCGGACGGTACGGCGGCGTGCCGGTAATCGCGGAGTACGGCCAGGAGGCGTAGCGTGGCCCGCCGGCACCGGGACCGGGACCGGCCTAGACGGCATCAGCCGTTGCTGCCGTCGAAGCCCAGGATCCTGATCCTCTGCGAGGGTCAAAAGACGGAACACGTCTACTTCTCTGCCTTGAAAGTCGAGATGAGGCTGTCGAGTGTCCGGGTGTGGCGTCCTCCGAAGGTAAGGGGACTTCGCGGCTTGACGAAGGCCGCCGACGAAGCTCGCAGGGACGACCCCGGCCTCGACGAGATCTGGTGCGTCTTCGACCACGACGGGCGCGAAGAAGAGGTTCGGAAGTTCCTCGCCTGGCACGAACACGCCCGGAAGCGGCGGACCGGTCCGACGATCCGGACCGCGCTCTCGGATCCCTGCTTCGAGTACTGGCTGCTGCTTCACTTCGAGTACACGACCCGGCCTTTCACTGGTCCCGGAGGGTGCCTGCAGGTCGTCAACCGGCTGCGCAGGTACGATGACGATTACCGAAAGGGGACCCGGCGGTTCTTCGACGGCCTTGCCAACCTTCGCGACGGAGCGATCCGGAACGCGGCGAGAGCCGCGAAGGCGGGTTCGTCGCCCGGTACGGGCGTTGGCCGTCTGATCCGGCGCCTTCGCGAGCTTGACGCGGTGGAGCACGTGAAGTCCCGAAATCGCGGCCAAATCTCCTGACGGACGATGCGCCCGTCATCTCCAGGACTCGGCGCCGACTTTGGAATGGTTCTGTCCCTTTTGGCCCCGGTCAGCAACAGCGGCAGAACGTACAATGGCTCCGATGGTTGACCCCGCCCATTCCCCGGTTTCGTCGTCGTCGCGCGAAGCGCGCACCGACCCGGAGGCGGCGCCCCTTGACCCGGCCGACTTTCCCGGCTGCATGGCGATTCGCATTCCGTGCGACGAGATTGAGGACTTTGAAGGACGCCTGGAGTACTGGGAGGCGCGCACGGAAACCGCGATGGTCGTGTGCGAGCCCACGACGCGCTTCCACGAGCAGCCTTCTCATCAGTTGGCCGGACTGACACGGCTGATCGCCGCGTCCCGCGGATCGCTGATCCAGGCGTACGGAACGACCGCTCTGGGCAAGTTCGACGACCAGGGCAGGTTCAAGGTGTTCATGCAGGCGGACCAGATTCTCTATCTCCACCCCCCGCCCCCCGAGGAGTTGACGCCGTGGGTCGACGTGGACGGCGACGACCTCCCGGACGTGATCCTCGAAGTCGACTACTCCACCGACGTCCGCGTCCGCAAGCTGCCGCTCTACGAAGCCTGGGGCTTCCCCGAGGTCTGGGTCGACGTGCCCGACGCGCGCTATCCGAGTCGCCCCAGGTCCCGCCTGTCAGGCCTGACGATTCACGTGCTCGAGGGCGGCCGCTTTCGGGAGGCGCGGAGCAGCCGCGCTTTCCCCGGCTGGACCGCAGAGGAGATCCACCGAGCGCTCAACGAACATTCCACGTCGCCGTCGACGGTCGCCGCGCTGCACCGCGTCGGCGCCGCCCTGGGCGCAGCCGAAGGCACCGGACCGGACGACGATTCCTGGTTGCGGATCCACCTCGAAGAAGGACGCAACGAGGGCCGGGAGCAGGTTCTGCAGCAGGGCCTGGAACAGGGCCGTGTGCAGGGCCTGGAGCAGGGCCGAGCCGAAGCCCGAGCCAACACCGTCGCCGCTCTGCTGGAGCAACGGGGCATCCTGACCTCCACGGCCTTTCCGGCGCGGCTGGGGGCGCTCGGAAAGATCCCGGAACCCGACCTGATCCGTGCCGCCCTGAGGTGCGCCAGCGAAACGGAGTTCCTGGAACTCTGCGCACGACGCAGGCGGAACTGACGCTCGCGGGTGCGCCGTCCGCCCCGGAGCGCCCGCGGCGCCAGCGAGCGAGTCCGTTGACGGTTGGCTCGCGGTCGTGATACTCCCACTGTCTCCGATACCTGATCTCTTGGGAACGGGGGGCAGCCCATGGACAAGACCGAGATCCTGATCAGCAAGTGGCGCGCCGAGGGCATCGACATGGTCTACCCCCTCCTGTTCAGGTTCCGCACCTCCGTCGTCGGCGAAGGGTGGCTTGCAGGCGTGGAGTTCTGCGGTGCGGCCGTCGTCACGAAGGAAGCCAGCGGCGAGTACATCGCGCATGGACTGAAGCCGGGCGGTGTCGCCGGCGTCGGCTCGACTCTGACCGAGGCGTACCTGGCCTACAGGGAGGATGTGCAGACCGTTCTCTACGACATGGCCGGAGACGCCCCGTTTCTGGCCTTCAGGGAGCGCGTACTCGAGTTCTTCCACAGCGCCGATGCCTGGGGCGAGGCGAAGTTCGACCAAGGCCGTTCCATGGTGGTGGCCGGAAAGGTCGAAAGCTCGTTGCCGCTGGAACCCAGGCCCGAGCTCGCCGTCAGGGTTGCCGAGCTTGAGTTGAGGTCGAAGAACAATCCCGTCCTGCCCGCAGGGGAGAGCCTCCGCGTTCAGTTGGCCGCCTGAGGGCCTTTGGTGCCCCAAGCCCCACTCCGCAACGTCTTCAGGATGCTCGGCGAGTGCGCTCCCGGTTACATCAGCGTGGAGACGGACCATCACTGGGTGATTCGGTTCGCCGACTGCCAGCCCTTCAGACTCCCGAAGGGCGAACACAGCCGGCAGGCGGCTCGGACGGGTGGGATACACATCGGCACGATCAAGTCGATGTGCCGGCGGTTCGCGATCATGGATTGCGCTCGGCGGGTGCTGCCACAACTTCAGTGAATGGAACGACGATCCCGGCACTTCCAATCCAGACCTGATCGCGACCGGTCAGCTCGAGCTTGCCGACGTGTCGACAACTCCCATTCGCGAAAGGTGGCGGAAGAACTCGACAAGACCGTGAAGCGTTTGCTGCTTCTCAGGATCCAGGCCGTCGGGGCGGAAGTGCATCACGTCGTTCCGTATCTCGCGGACAGCGTTCAGCCTCGCGAGAAAGGGCTTGCGGCTGAATTCGACACCCAGCTCGTCCCAGTTCTCCGGTTTCTGGAGCAGCCGGCAGTAACCGCCCAGAGTGAGATCGGCGGTACCGTTGGCGGTCAGTCCCTCCGGAAGCGCCGCCTGAATCTCCGCTATCGAAAACCGCCCATGAACGAGTGCATGAAGGTATTTCTCGATCTCGCCAATCAGCAGGAATGGGCTGGCCAGTTCGTGGTACTCCATGCTCAGGTCGCTCGCCGTCACGATGCCGACGATCTCGTCGGTGGGGCTCCGGATCAGCGTGTAGCCGTGGCTGGCGATCGCGGAAACCGCGTCCAGGAGCGGGGTCCCCAAGCGGACCTCCTGGACGTGCGGGTTCATGCAGTGCCTGACGAGACTGCACTCCACTCCGGATGACAGCCGTGAACCGATCGACTTCCAGGTGATCATGCCCCGGATCTTCCGGCGGTTCTTCGTGACTGGCAGTTGCGAGTAGTCCTCGAGAAGCATGACGGTCGTTGCGTCGCGCAGAGGTTTGTCGGGATCGACGAACTCCGGGCGACGATGTGCGGCGGCGAGTGCATCGATCCGGGCAGTGGGATCATCGAGGGCCATTGCCGTCACTGATCCGTTCACCGTCTCGCGATCGAGCTCGATGGAGATCTCGCTGTCGATCCACACGCTCTCGAAGTCGGGCGTCGCTCGCAGTCCCTGAGCTTCGAGGGCGTTGCGGATCATGGAGTTCACCAGACGGCCCCGCTTCGCATAGCCGAAGAGTCTGAGAAGGGAACGAACCGACAACTTCTCCGGGGTCGGCGCAGCGCCCTTCTCAACGGCCTCGCGGTCTTCCTTCGCCAACCGCTCCAAGTATTCCAAGGCTTCGGAGGTCATCGGGGGCGTCCCTCTCAGTTCCTGACGTCTTGCGCAGGCCACGCAAAGCGCCACACGTTACCCCACCCGCCCTCCAGCGCCGTGCGGGATAGCTGCCTGCCGGGTGGCCTGCCGGACCGGATGCTGCCTCCGAGCCGGACGCCGCCCTGGGCCTCTCCGCCGCCGCCAGCCCCTGGCAAAGTCCATGTCGAACCGCCAGCGGTCAAGCGCCAGCCCAGCAAGGCGCGACGTGGGAGCAGTATCGGGCCATGCTTGACCGGGGAACAACCATACCGGGCGGGATCGAGGGGCGCGCGCACGATGGGTTGAACGAAACGCCGCGTTCAAACGAGCTTCTTCTTCAAGTCGCCACTGCGCTGCTACAGTCCCGCCGCGTTGTCCAGCACGTCGCCCGAGGCCCCTTCCGCTGCGCTTCCGCCCGGTTGCCGCATAGCCGAGTACGAGATCGTCCGCGTGCTCGGAGCCGGCGGCTTCGGCATCACTTACCTGGCGTTCGATCATCAGTTGGACGGGCCGGTGGCTCTCAAGGAGTACTTCCCCGCCCAGCTAGCGACCCGCGTGGACGGCGAGAGGGTTGCCGCCACGGCAACAACGAACCAGGAGACCTTCGCCTGGGGTCTCGAACGTTTCCTGGACGAGGCGCGGGCCATTCACCGCTTCCGGCACCCGAACGTCGTCCAGGCTCACCGCTACCTGGAAGCGAATGGCACGGCGTACATCGTCATGGAGTACGTCGAAGGCGAATCGCTGAAGGCCCTCCTCGACCGGAGGGGCACGCTCCGACCCGACGAGTGGCGTCCGTGGCTGAACGCGCTGGTGGATGGCCTGGAGCACGTGCATGGCCACGGCTACCTGCACCGCGACATCAAGCCCGCCAACATCGTCGTCCGCGCCGAGGACGGCGAACCCGTGCTGATCGACTTCGGCGCCGCGCGGGTGCAGCACGGCGACCGAACACACACCCAGGTGCTGACGGCCGGCTACGCGCCGATTGAGCAGTACTCCACGGGCGCAACCCAGGGTCCGCCCGCCGACATCTACGCAGTGGCCGCCGTCTCCTACCGGGTGCTGACGGGGGACGCCGTGCCGAGCGCGCCGGATCGCATGCTGAACGACGACTGCGAACCGCTGGCTGAGCGCATAGGCGAAGCCGACGCCAACTGGCTGACGGCGATCGACGGCGGACTCGCCGTGAGGCCCGAGAACCGCCCCCAGGACGTCGGGGCCTGGCGCAGGAGCCTGATCTCGGCGACCGGCCCACCGGCGGCCGACATAGCCGCGGCTGCCACCGGTTCGAAGCCGCCCCCGCCCGAGACCCCGGGGCCGTCCGCCCGAACGGGAGCTGGAACTCCATCCCGCAGCACCGGTGGCGAAGCACTCCTTTCCCGCCAGTCACCGCCACCCCGACGCCCGCGAAGACACTTGTGGTGGGCCGTGCCCGCGCTCGCCGGTCTTCTGATCGTCAGCTTGAGGCTTGCCAACGGGCCGCCAGAATCACCACCAAGATCGCCCGAAACGGCGGCCGTAGCCGAGATCGATCGTTACCTTGCCAACGGGCCGCCAGAATCGCCCCGGTTCGGCGTCGGCGAGGCATTTCGTGATTCTCTGCGTTCAGGCGGTAGTGGTCCGGAGTTGGTCGTGATTCCGGCTGGCAGTTTTGAGATGGGCTGTGTGTCGGAAGTTGAGTGCCGGGACTCGGAGTTTCCGGTGCATACGGTGACGATCCCGGCGCCTTTTGCGGCGGGGAAGTACGAGGTGACGTTTTCGGAGTGGGATGCATGCGTGGAGTCTGGCGGTTGCCGGCATGTTCCGGATGATGAGGGTTGGGGTCGCGGCAATCGTCCGGTGGTCAAGGTGAGTTGGGAGGACGCGCAGGAGTACGTTGCGTGGCTTTCGGAGGAGAGCGGGTACGAGTATCGTCTGTTGAGCCAGTCGGAGTGGGAGTACGCTGCTCGGGCGGCCCTCTCTGCCAACGTACGTGACACAGGGGCCGTCCCGTTGAATAGTGGAGGGCACACGTTTGCGAGGAGGATCGATGGCAAGACGAGAGCAGAGACTTGGCGGCGGCTCGGAGCTCCCGGCCCCGGGGGTTGAGGAGCGTAGCGACGAGGCCCCCGGGGCCGGCGCGTCGTCTGCGGGAGGGGTTCCCGACCCGGAAGTGCTGGCGAAGCCGACCCGGCGGCAGTTCACGGCGGAGTACCGGCTTCGGATTCTGGAGGAGGCGGACCGGTGCACGGACCGCGGCGAAGTGGGCCGGCTGCTTCGGCGAGAAGGTCTGTACAGTTCCCATCTGGCCAACTGGCGCAAGGCGCGGCGGAAGGGCGCGCTGTCCGGTCTGAGGCCGAAGAAGCGTGGCCGCAAGCCTGTCGAGGCCAACCCTCTGACGCCGAAGGTGAGGCGGCTGGAAGCGAAGGTGAGGCGGCTGGAGAAGGAACTCGCCGCCGCGCACACGATCCTGGACGTCCAGGGAAAAGTTGCAGGGCTGCTGGGATTCAGCCTCGAGGACGGGAAGGACTGTTGATGGCGGCAAGGTCCCTGGCCCGGCAGGTCGGCGTCGCGCCGGCGTGCCGGGCGCTGGGCGTGTCGCGGTCGACCTTCTATCGTCGCGCGAGGCCCGCTCCCGGGCAACGGCAGCCCCGCCCCACGCCTGCCCGGGCACTGAGCCAGATCGAGCGGAAACGGGTCGAGGCGACGCTTGCGTCGCCTCGATTCGTCGATCGTTCGCCGGGAGAAGTAGTGGCCACCCTGCTCGACGAGGGCCGGTACCTGTGCTCGGAGCGCACGATGTACCGCATTCTCGAAGCGAATCACCCGGTGAAGGACCGCCGCAACCAGCGGGTTCACCCGCAGTACGCCAAGCCGGAGCTGGTCGCCACCGTGCCCAACCAGGTCTGGTCGTGGGACATCACCAGGCTGCTCGGACCGCAGACCTGGAACTACTACTACCTCTACGTCCTGCTTGACCTCTACAGCCGCTACGCGGTCGGCTGGATGGTCGCTGACCGCGAAAACTCCGCGCTCGCCCAAAGGCTCATCGAGGAGACCTGCCTCAAGCACGGCGTCAAGCCCGATGTCCTGACGCTGCATTCCGATCGAGGCGCCCCCATGACCAGCCAGGGCACCGCTCAACTGCTCGCGCGCCTCGGCGTGAACCGGTCCCTCGGCCGCCCTCGGGTCAGCGACGACAACCCCTACTCCGAAGCCCAGTTCAAGACCCTCAAGTACCACCCCGACTTCCCGGGCCGCTTCCCCGGCCAGGACGCCGCGACCGACTACTGCCGGTCGTTCTTCCCCTGGTACAACACGGAACACCGCCATGCCGGAATCGCCATGCTCACACCCGAGACCGTCCACTACGGCCGGGCCCATGCCGTCATCGAGAAGCGCCAGCGCACCCTGAGAGCAGCCTGGGAACGTCACCCTGAACGATTCGGCGGCGGAGTACCCGTGCATCCGACACTGCCCCAGGCTGTATGGATCAACAAACCCGACACCGAGACTGCAGAAACGACTCAGTAAATCCAGAACACCGCTGTGTCAATGTCGTTGACAGGTTCCGCGGGTACGAGCACGCTGTACAGTTGGGGCAATGGGCTCGGGCGCAACCGTGCGAACTGCGGGGCTTGCGGGAGCCGTTGGGACAACGAAAGTACGGCGCCGGCAGGTTCGTTCGCTGCGAACTCGTTCGGCCTGCACGACATGCATGGCAACGTATTGGAGTGGGTTGAGGACTGCTGGAACGACAGCTACCGCGGGGCACCGTCGGACAGCAGCGCGTGGGAGCGCGGGGACTGTACCCGTCGCGTCATTCGGGGCGGTGCCTTTTTCTTCGACCCGCGGTTCCTCCGCTCCGCATTCCGCGCCGAGTTCAGGTCCGGAAACCGGATCAGCGACTTCATCGGCTTCCGCGTTGGCCGGACGCTTACCCCCTGAGTCCTCTCCTCCTTACTTCGTTGGGGTTCCCCTGTCTGCCAACGTACGTGACACAGGGGGCGTGCCGTTGAATATTAGAGGGCACACGTTGGCAAGGAGGATCGACGTCAAGACGAGAGCAGAAGGTTGGCGGTGGCCCGGCGGTTCCGGCCGCGGAAGCGGTTCCCGACCCGGAAGTGGCGGCGAAGCCGACTAACGGCAGTCACGGCGGAGTACCCGCTTCGGATTCTGGAGAGGCCGGCGGTGCACTGACCGTGGCGAACTGGGTCGTCTGCTTCGGCGAGAGGGTCTGTACAGCTCCCCTCTCGCCAACTGGCGCAAGGCCCTCTCTGCCAACGTACGTGACACAGGGGCCGTCCCGTTGAATAGTGGAGGGCACACGTTTGCGAGGAGGATCGATGGCAAGACGAGAGCAGAGACTTGACGGCGGCTCGGAGCTCCCGGCCCCGGGGGTTGAGGAGCGTAGCGACGAGGCCCCCGGGGCCGGCGCGTCGTCTGCGGGAGGGGTTCCCGACCCGGAAGTGCTGGCGAAGCCGACGCCAAGGGCGCTGACGCCACCCTGTTCGTGCAACTTCCGGGCGGTTCCTGGCTCTGTAACGACGACCGCTTCGAGCTTGATCCGGCGGTTGCGGTCGTCACGCCACCAGACGGGCCGTACGACATTTGGGTCGGCTCCCACTCACCCTCCCCTCCGCACATCCCCGGCCAACTCATCGTCGGCTAGGGGGTACAGCTCCGCAGCGACTGAGGTGGGCCAAGGAGTTCGGTCAAGGGGCTAAGGTTGAACACGGACCCAGGCTGGCCTGAGCTTGCCCCGGTTTCGTGGACCCTTCATCCTCGGAGGAGGAGGTATCCGCGATGCCAAGATCAAGACCTCGGTACCCGGCAGAGTACCGGCAACAGATGGTGGATCTGGTCCGGTCCGGGCGCAGCCCGGACCAACCGGCCCGCGAGTTCGAACCGTCGGCGCAGTCGACCCGCAACTGGGTGGCCCAGCGGACCGAGGCGAGGGACGCCGGAGCGACCGCCGCACGACCGCGGAACGAGAGGAATTGCGCCGGCTGCCCGGAGAACAGCCGGTTGCGGGGAGAGCGCGCAATCTTGGACAAAGCAACAGCTTGGTCGCTCGTGAGACGGGACCGAATGGACCTTCTGGTTCATGAGCGCGCACCAGGCTGAGTTCCACGTCACAACGATGGCCCGCGTGCTCGGCGTCTCCAGGAGCGAGATTCCACGATGCCGGCCGGAAGCGCAGGGCGCACGCATGATGCCCACGCCGCTTACGAGTGAGTTTCTTCCGGTAGCCGCCAGCGGCTGATAAACTCCCGTCGCGTTGTCCAGCACGTCGCCCGAGGGCCCTACCGCTGCGCTCCCGCCCGGTTGCCGCATAGCCGAGTACGAGATCGTGCGCGTGCTCGGAGCGGGCGGCTTCGGCATCACGTACCTGGCGTTCGACCATCAGCTGGACGGGCCGGTGGCTCTCAAGGAGTACTTCCCCGCCCAGCTCGCGACCCGCGTGGACGGCGAGAGGGTTGCCGCCACGGCAACAACGAACCAGGAGACCTTCGCCTGGGGTCTCGAACGCTTCCTGGACGAGGCGCGGGCCATTCACCGCCTCCGGCACCCGAACGTCGTCCGGGCGAACCGCTACCTGGAAGCGAACGGCACCGCGTACATCGTGATGGAGTACGTTGAAGGCGAATCGCTGAAGGCCCTCCTTGACCGGAGGGGAACACTGTCGCCCGACGAGTGGCGCCCCTGGCTGGAGGCGCTGATGGACGGCTTGGCCCATGTGCACGGCCACGGCTACCTGCACCGCGACATCAAGCCCGCGAACATCGTCGTCCGCGCCGAGGACGGCGAACCCGTGCTGATCGACTTCGGCGCCGCGCGGGTGCAGCACCGCGACCGGACGCACACCCAGGTGCTGACAGCCGGCTACGCGCCGATCGAGCAGTACTCCACCGGCGCAACCCAGGGTCCGCCCGCCGACATTTACGCTCTGGCCGCCGTCTCCTATCGGGTGCTGACGGGGGACGCCGTGCCGAGCGCCCCGGATCGCATGCTGAACGACGACTGCGAACCGCTGAGTGAGCGCATAGGCGAAGCCGACGCCAACACGCTGACGGCGATCGAACACGGACTCGCCGTCAGGCCCGAGCACCGCCCCCAGGATGTCGGAGCCTGGCGCAGGAACCTGAGCTCGGCGACCGTCTCACCGGCGGCCGACATAGCGGCGGCTGCCACCGGTTTGAAGACGCCCCTGCCCGAGACCCCGGGGCCGTCCGCCCGAACGGGGGCTGGAACTCCATCCCACAGCACCGGTGGCGAAGCACTCCCTTCCCGCCAAACACCGCCACCCCGACGCCCGCGAAGACACTTGTGGTGGGCCGTGCCCGCGCTCGCCGGTTTTCTGATCGTCAGCTTGAGGCTTGCCAACGGGCCACCAAGCGTGGGTGACTCTCTTCGTGATTCTCTGCTTTCAGGCGGCCGCGGTCCAGAGTTGGCCGTGATTCCGGCTGGCCGTTTTCGGATGGGCTGTGACTCGGGAGTGGAGTGCCACGACGATGAGTTGCCGGTGCATTCGGTGACGATTCCGGCTCCTCTTGCGGCGGCGAAGTACGAGGTGACGTTTTCGGAGTGGGATGCTTGCGTGGAGTCTGGCGGTTGCCGGCATGTTCCGGATGATCGTGGATGGGGTCGCGGCAATCGCCCGGTGGTCAATGTGAGTTGGGAGGACACGCAGGAGTACGTTGCGTGGCTTTCGGCGGAGAGCGGGTTCGAGTATCGTCTGTTGAGCGAGTCGGAGTGGGAGTACGCTGCTCGGGCGGGAACGAGCACGGCGTACAGTTGGGGCAATGAGATTGGTCGTAACCGTGCGAACTGCGATGGTTGCGGGAGCCCTTGGGACAACGACAGGACGGCGCCTGTGGGTTCGTTTGGTGCGAACCCGTTCGGCTTGCACGACATGCATGGCAACGTATGGGAGTGGGTTGAGGACTGCTCGAAGGCTAGGGCTAGCTACGTTGGCGCGCCGTCCGACGGGAGCGCCTGGCGGCGCGGTGACTGTTCTTATCGCGTCCTTCGGGGCGGTTCCTTGGGCGGCAAGCCGAGGTTCCTCCGCTCCGCGTTCCGCCTCGAGGGCAGGACCGGAGCCCGGAACAACTACCTCGGCTTCCGGGTTGCCCGGACGCTCACCCCCTGAGTCTTTACCTCTCTTTGGGTGTTCCAAGGGGGCTTGCCCCCTTGGTCCGGCGCTCGGGTTGCCTTCGTTTCCGCGGTCGTCCTGTCTACCAACGTACGTGACACAGCGGTGATCCCGTCGAATAGCGGAGAACACCGGTTGGCAAGGAGGAGCGATGTCAAGGCGAGCGCAGGTGGCGGTGGCTCGACGGTTCCGGCCCCGCGGCGGTTCCCGACCCGGAAGTGGCGGCGAAGCCGACGAGACGGCAGTTCACGGCGGAGCACCGGCTTCGGATTCTGGAGGGGGCGGACCGGTGCACGGACGCGGCGAGGTGGGTCGTCTCCTTCGGTGAGAGGGTCAGTACAGCTCGCATCTCGCCAACTGGCGCAAGGCACGGCGAACCGGCGCGCTCTCGGCTCTGGGGCCGAGGAAGCGTGGCCGCAAGCCCGCCGAGGCCAACCCTCTGGCACCGAAGGTGAAGCGGCTGGAGAGAGAACTCGACGCCGCTCGCACACGCGAAGGGAGCGCGCACGCTGCGGGAGCCGGGGTTGAGCGAGCTCCTTCCGTGTAGCCGTTGCGCTGCTACAGTCCCGTCGCGTTGTCCAGCACGTCGCCCGAGGCCCCTCCCGCTGCGCTTCCGCCCGGCTGCCGCATAGCCGAGTACGAGATCGTGCGCGTGCTCGGAGCCGGGGGCTTCGGCATCACGTACTTGGCGTTCGACCATCAGCTGGACGGGCCGGTCGCTCTCAAGGAGTACTTCCCCGCCCAGCTCGCGACCCGCGTGGACGGCGAGAGGGTTGCCGCGACGGCAACAACGAACCAGGAGACCTTCGCCTGGGGTCTTGAACGCTTCCTGGACGAGGCGCGGGCCATTCACCGCCTCCGGCACCCGAACGTCGTCCGGGCGAACCGCTACCTGGAAGCGAACGGCACCGCGTACATCGTCATGGAGTACGTTGAAGGCGAATCGCTGAAGGCCCTCCTTGACCGGAGAGGTAAGCTGCCGCCCGACGAGTGGCGGCCTTGGCTGGACGCGCTTGTGGACGGCCTGGAGCATGTCCACGGCCACGGCTACCTGCACCGCGACATCAAACCCGCGAACATCGTCGTCCGCGCCGAGGACGGCGAACCCGTGCTGATCGACTTCGGCGCCGCGCGGGTGCAGCACGGCGACCGAACACACACCCAGGTGCTGACGGCCGGCTACGCGCCCATCGAGCAGTACTCCACCGGCGCAACCCAGGGTCCGCCCGCCGACATCTACGCGCTGGCCGCCGTCTCCTATCGGGTACTGACGGGGGACGCCGTGCCGAGCGCGCCGGATCGCATGCTGAACGACGACTGCGAACCGCTCGCTGAGCGCATAGGCAGAGCCGACGCCAGCTGGCTGGACGCGATCGACAACGGACTCGCCGTCAGGCCCGAGGACCGGCCCCAGGACATCGGGACCTGGCGCACGAGCTTGAGCTCGGCGACCACGCCACCACCAGGATCAGCATCGCCTCGCCAGACCGACCACTTCCAGGCTTCCACCGAGGAGGTGAACCCGTCGGCACCAGCGCCCGCACCATCGCCCTCAGAAGAGGGAACCGACAACCAGCGACAAGCCAGCTACTTCATCACTCTCGGCTCTCACTCGGACGACGTGCTCCGCCTCCAAGGTACCCCAACCAGCATCAAGAAGTACAATCTGAGAGGGTACCTTCGTGGCTCGGGCAGACTAGAGGTATGGAAGTACGGCGAGAGCCACGTCACGATATCCACCCGGACCCGCCAAGTCGTCGATTGGTCGAACGACGGCCTACTCAAGGTGCGGCCCAGATCAAAGACGGGCCGAAAAGGCCGGGAGCGGACCCGGTACTTCACTCGTGGTTCCCACGCCGACTACGTGCTTCGCCTCCGCGGCAAACCCAACCGCATTGAAAGGGGCGAAACGGGCGAAGAAGTCTGGCACTACGGCGAAGACCAGGTCACGATCTCCGTCAGAACCCGCGAAGTCCTCCGTTGGGCGGTCCGCTATTCGTCGGGAGCCAAGGTACGGCTCTTACCCGGAGACAACCAGACGCAAGCCAGCCACTTCACTCGTGGTTCCCACTCGGACGATGTGCTCCGCCTCCACGGCACCCCAAACGGCATCATCAAGGACGAAGACCCTGAGCAGGAAATCTGGCGCTACGGCGTAGGCCACGTCACGATCTCCACCCAAACCAATCAAGTCCTCTATTGGTTTGGCCGATTCAAGGTAGAGATCCTCCCTGGAGACAGCCAGACACAAGCCAGCGACTTCACTCGTGGTTCCCACGTCGACGACCTCCTCCGCCTCCAAGGCACCCCGAACGGCATCATCAAGGATGAGAACCTGGAACGAGAACTCTGGTACTACTGTATGGCCAGCGTCACGATCTCCACCCGAACCAACCATGTTCTTGACTGGAACAACAACAGCGGTCGGCTCAAGGTGCGGCTTCCGCCTCGAAACACACAGCTCAGACGCTTTGCTCAAGGTTCCCACTCGGATGATGTGCTCCGCCTCCAGGGTACTCCTAGAAGAGTCGTCAAGAGTAAGAGCTCGGAATGCGAAACCTGGCACTACGGCGGAAGCCGCGTCGTGTTCTCTACACGAACCCACAGAGTTCTCCGGTGGAAGGAAGCCGACTTCGGACTCCCGCGGCTCGAGGCAGTACTTCTTCCATCAAGGGACTCCGGCAGCCGGTTCAAGCTACCTGAGGACGACCGAGAACAGATCAGCCATTTCACTCTCGGGGCACACTCGGCCTTCGTGCTCCTTGTACACGGCGCCCCTAATACCGTATCGCCGAGCTTCCTTTTCACCCGGGAAGAGGAGATCTGGGAGTACGACGAGGGTCACGTCACCATCTCGACCAAGAACCATGAGGTGCTCGGCTGGACAAACTTCCGTGGCGAACTCAGAGTAAGGCTTCTGCCAGGCAGCAACGGGACCAACGCACCCTATTTCACCAGCGGCTCCCATGTGGACGACGTGATCCGCCTCCAAGGCACACCCAGTAGGGTCGAGAACATTGATCGGTTGGGAGATGAAATCTGGCACTACGGTCAGGACTACGACGATGAGGACGAAGTCACTGTCTCGTCCCGAGACAACAGAGTTCTTGGCTGGAGGAACCACCACGGCCAACTCAAGGTGGGGCTTCCGGCCGGCGGCAACCGAACAGACGCGGACTACTTCAGCCGCGGTTCTCATGCAGATGACGTGATGCGCCTCCAAGGTACACCCACCAAGATCAGCATCCAAGAAGACGAACCTCGGGAATTCGAAACCTGGCACTACGACGAGGAGGAGGAGGAGGAGGAGGAGGAGGAGGAGGAGGACGGCGGGAGTACCGTCACCATATCTACCCGAACCAACGAGGTCATCGGCTACCGTAACCGTCACGGCCAACTCAAGGTGCGACTTGCTCCAGGCAGCAAAGGGACCAACGCGGACTACTTTACCCGCGGCTCCCACTTGGACGACGTGATTCGCCTTCAAGGCACACCCAACAGTGTCACACACCATGAGTCGGACGGATTCGAATTCTGGTGCTATGGTGTCGGCACCCACCGTCACCCGCCGCACGGGGAGGATGACATTCTGTTTGACCTCGATTCGCTCGAAGACTCTGTGAAGATCTCCACCCGAACCAACGACGTCATGGGCTGGAGTAACCACCACGGCCAGCTCAAGGTGCGCCTCGCGCCAGGCAGCAACCGGACCAACGCGAACTACTTCACCCGCGGCTCTCATCTGGACGACGTGATTCGCCTTCAAGGCACACCCGCCGAGATTCGCAACCAAGAGCCTCGGGAAGTTGAAATTTGGTGCTACGGTGATTATGAGCCCTCCGTTACCGTGTGCACTCGAACTCACAAGGTTCTTCGCTGGAGGAACGTGAGCGGTCTACTCAGAATCCGGCTCTTGCCGGGCGAGAACGTGACGGACATGGATCACTTCAGCCACGGCTCCCACTCAGATGACGTGATCCGACTCCAAGGCACCCCCCTTTCAATTGTTTTTCCTTGGACGTTTGGAGAACGAGATTATGGAATGGAGACTTGGGACTACGGCGAGGGCGACGTCGTCACGATCTCCACCCGTACCCACGAAGTTCTTCACTGGAAGAACCTGAGCGGACAACTCAACGGCCGGCTTTTCTCTGACAGCAAGGCGACGAATGCGGACTACTTCACCCGCGGTTCACACGTGGACGAAGTGATTCGTCTTCACGGCGCACCTGAGCGTATCAGCAGCGAGACAAACTACGGGGGCAGGTCTGGGGTGACGTTTTCCAAGGAGAGGGAGGTCTGGCACTACGGCGACAGGAACACCGTTACCGTCCTCATCCGAACTCGGGAAGTCGTTGAGTGGTGCAACGACGGCCAGCTCAAAGTGCGGCTCTTTCCAGGTAACAACGGGACCGAGGCGGGCCATTTCACTTGCGGCTCTCACGTGGACGACGTGATTCGCCTTCAAGGCACGCCCATGAAGATTCGCAAGGCAGGTACCAAGCCCATGGAGACTTGGCACTACGACGGTCGGAACACCGTCACCGTCTCCACCATAACCCAGGAAGTTGTCGAGTGGCGCAACGGCGGCCAGCTCAAAGTGCGGCTTCTGGCGGGCAACAGCGGGACTGATGCGGACTGCTTCACGCGTGGCTCCCACTCGGACGACGTGATTCGCCTTCAAGGCACGCCCACGGCGATCAGCCGGTGGGAGGAACGGGAGACGTGGCACTACGGCAAAGACACGGTGGATATCTCAATCAAGACCCGGTTGGTCATCTCGTGGAACCGCGTCGGCCGACTCAAGGTGAGGAAGTAGTCTGAGAGCACCGAGAGCACCGGCCAGGTGTTGGGGTGTAGTCCTCAACCGAAAGGTGAACCCTATTGAGAACAGGAGGCTTCGGAAACTTCCAGCAGCCCTTGTCCCGGTCTGCAAGGTCTGCGCGATCGCGAATGGAGTTCGCTGGCGGCTTGAACGCGGAGGCCGGTTGGTCAGCGCTACGCCCGGGCCAAACTTGCTTCACCATCGGCTGCCGGCACTCCGGGTCGTACCGGAGTCTTGATTGTGTCCTCGTGGACTCCTCCTTCAGGAATGAGGCGCCCACGAACCGCCTCAAGGTCAGACGACGCTCGCCTGCTCCCCGCGACTTTTTTTTCGATGAGCTCACGCGCAAGACGACTCAGTCCGGTTCTGCTCTGTGCGGCCTTCGCCGCGCTTCCTTCTTCGCTGACCGCCGCGGCTCCGGACTCCGGCAGCTACGACGGGGCGGTCGTGCGCGTGGTCGCGCAGTCGGCTGGCGGCGAGATTCTGGCTACGGGCTCCGGTTTCTTCGTGGACGAGCGGCATGTGGTGACGAACCACCACGTGGTCGCCGACGGGGAGCTGCCGCCCGGCTCCCTGATCTCGATCGTTCTGGCGGACGAACAGGGCTGGCTGCCGGTGATCGTTCGCTGGGCCGACGAGGGGCTCGATCTGGCCGTGCTGAAGGCTGGTTCCGACCGCGGGCGATCCGGTCTGGCGCTCGTTCTGACCGAGCCGGCGCGGGGCGTGGACGTCTATGCCGTGGGCTACCCCGGTTCGGCGGACCGGGCCTCGGGCAACGTTGTGCAGAGCACGTTGACGGACGGGATCCTGAGCAAGCCGCCCTTCGAGGCGCAGTGGGGCGCGCCAATCACGCAGTCATCCGGGGGCGGCGCCGGTCAAGGGCCTGGCGCCGGCCTGGCGCGGGTTCTTCAGCACACGGCGGCGATCAGTCCGGGCAGCAGCGGCGGGCCCCTGCTCGACTCGTGCGGCAGGGTCCTCGGCGTGAACACGGCAGGCGGCTTGAGTGAAGTCCGAGACGCCTCGGGCAACGTGATAGGCGCGACGGCGGCGCAGGGCATCTTCTTCGCCCTCGACGCCTCGGAGCTGGCGCGGGCGCTCGATGGACTGGGCGTGGAGTACGAGCCGGCCGGGGCCTGCGACTCGGCCGGTCAACCGCCGCACACGGCACGCGCGGCCGCGCCAGGAGCTTCGAGCCGCCATTTCTGGCTGATCGGGCTGCTCGGCTCCGTTGCCGTCCTGGGGGCCGTGCTTCTCTACCGGCGTTCGCGCCGACGGGGGGGCCGCGCGACCACTGCCGGTCGGGCTGGAACCGGCGACGACGGCGAGGGCATCGCCAATCGGCGACGTCGGGGAGGAGCCGCTGCCGGATCGAGGCCCGGCGCTGGCGGGAACACCTTCGACGACCCGGAGCACGTCGCTGCGCGGGCGGCCAGCGCAAACGGCCCGCACTCGGACTCCTTCCCCGCCGGCCTCGACGCCGAGGCAGGCGCCGGCCACGCCAGGCGCCCGGGCAGCGCCGCTGTGCCGAGCGACGGGGCTGCAGCCTCTCGATCTCGGCCTGGTCAAAGACGCGGTTTCTCGGACCGTCGACCATCCGCAGGGTTGCTGGACCATGGCGCCCACGGCCGAGTTCCAGGCGGTTCCCTTCGGCTGACCGGCCACCGCGGCACGCCGCACCTGAGCCTTGACACGGCACAACTCCGGCGCGCAGCGCACGGCCACAGCTTTGGCCGACTGCCCGATCTGGTCGATCATCCGCTCGCCCTGGAAGGCCTTTCCCGGCGCCACTTCCGCATCAGCATGGGCCGCCGGCGGACCTGGCTGGAAGACCTCAACTCGACGAACGGCACGTTTGTCAACGGGGAGCAGCTGATCCCCTACCGGGCACGGCAAATTCGCGCCGGCGACGAGATTGCGGCCGGCGCGGGACGCTGGCGCGTGGCGGGGCTCGGATGAATACAGGTCGCCGCCTGTTCGCCCTGCGGGTCGCTCAGCGCTGGGATCCTCGCTCGACCACTCGATCGGGGAAAGCCGTAGCGGCCGATGGCGCTGGTCGGTCCGGGACGCGGGGTTTCGCGGCCAACGATCGGCAGGCCGCGAAAGCCGGCTTCGTCGTACGGCGAAGCGGCTCAGGGCATTCGGACCCAACCGGGACTCGAGGGGGTCGGCCACATGGGCCGCCAGACGCGCATCGCTCACGGCACCGTTCCGCCGACCTCCGGACCTTCGTAGAGACGCTCCGTTCACCGAAAGAGCGGTTGAATCTGCGACAATGTGCCGGCCGGGCGCGGTTCCCGCGCCGGCGCCGGAGATACGGGTTCCAGAACGGTGACACACCGGCTACTGACGATCGGACGAAGCCGGAAGGCGGATATCCGGCTGCAGGACGAGAGCGTCTCACGACTGCACGCCGAGTTCATCGTTGCGGATCGCGGAATCCTTCACCTGGCGGACCGTTCGAGCGCCAACGGCACTTGGGTCGAGGCGGACGGAGCCTGGGAGCGCATCGGCCAACGCACCGTGCTCCCTTCCGATCGTCTGCGGTTCGGCCGGGCCGAGCTCACGGCGGCGGAACTGTTGAGCCGGATCCCGGTGCGCCCGGGAGACGGCACCGGCGCAGGAGGCCGGGGCAGCACCCGGAACGCGGTCTTCCCGGCACCCGCGACGCCAGCCGCACCGCCGGAGGACGAGCTTCCGCATGGGCGGGTGCGGCGCAATCCGCTGACCGGCGAGGTCGTCGGAGACTGATGCCGTTGGCGCCGCTCGACGCCTTCGGGCGGGCTCGCAGCCCGTGTCGAAGGTCACGCTGCATTCGAACGGCCCCGGCCAATCGCGACCACCGTTCTCCGGGAACAGCAACGGGCACCGGCCGGTTCCCGATGTCGCCGTGAGCGGGCCCGGGGAACTCGGTTCGCGCCTCGCCGCCTTCGGGCGGGCTCGCAGCCCGTGTCGAAGGTCGCGCTGCATTCGAACGGCACCAGCCAATCGCGACCACCGTTCTCCGGGAACAGCGACGGGCACGGGCCGGTTCCCGATGTCGCCGTGAGTGGGCCCGGGGATCTCGGTTCGCGCCTCGCCGCCTGGGGCGCGGCCCTGGTCGCGGCGTGCGGCTTCCTCGGCGGCCTGAGCCTGCTGTTCACCGAGGGTCGCGCCGCGGCCTTCCTTCTGGACCGCAACTCGCCGGTGTTCACCTACCCCTTCACGATCCAGAACCTGATGTGGCTCATCTTCTTCGGCGCGCTGGGCGAGGTCGCCGTCCGCTATCGACGTACCCGGCTCGAGTGGGCCCAGCTCGACAAGCGCCTGCTGCCCGAAGACGAAGCGACCATGCTCAGGCTCAAGGACTTGGGCGCCGTGCGGGCCCGGGTGCGGGGACAGGAGGAGTTCTTTCTCCAGCGGCTCGTCACCCGCTGCGTCCTGCAGTTCCAGAGTTCGAAGTCGACCGACCGCGCGAATTCCCTGCTGAACTCCTCGCTCGACCTGATGCAGCACGAGGTCGACGCAAGGTACAGCCTGCTCCGCTACCTGGTGTGGGTCATCCCGACGATAGGCTTCGTGGGCACCGTGGTCGGGATCGCGGCCGCCCTGAACGCGGCGGGCGCATCGGACAACTTCCAGGATCCGGCCCTGCTCGGGGAACTCACCCGGAACCTGGGCGTCGCCTTCTACACGACGATGCTGGCGTTGATACAGTCGGCAGCTCTCGTCCTGGTCCAGAGCATCACGCAGGCCCGCGAAGAGGGTGCCCTCAACCGGGCCGGCCAGTACTGCCTCGACAATCTGATCAACCGACTGTACGACAGGTAGAGGACGCGACGATGCCTGTATACCGAACTCCGGATGGCCGGATCGTCGAGGAGACGACGCTGGTCATGCCGCGCGGCGACTCTGCCGGGCAACGCGAGGGCGAGCGACCCGACGCCGACACGATGGCGAACCGCGCGAACCGCGGCCGGGCCGAGGAGTCGGGGACCGGGGTCGGCGCCGGACTGGACGCCCCAACCGTGGTGCGGCGCCCGGGAACGACAGCGACAGTTCCTGCGAGACGGTCGGACGACGAGCCCACGAAGCTCGCCGGCGCCATCCCGACCACGCGCGGCGCGACGGACTCCGGGCCGGTCGCGGGCTGGCTCGTCGTGATCGAAGGCCCCGGAACCGGTCGGGATCTGCGGGTCGGCGTTGGCCGCAACGATCTGGGCCGAGGCAGCGGGAATCGCATTCCGCTGCCCTTCGGCGACATGCGCATTTCGCGCAGAGGCCACCTGTGGGTCAACTACGATCCCCGGCACCGGGTGTTCTCCGTCGTCCCGGGGAGCGGCGCCAATCTCGCCTACCTGGACGAGACGGCGATTGAAGAGCGGATGGAGCTGGCCCACGGCGCGACGATCACCGTCGGAGCAACGCGGTTGCGCTTCGTCGCGTTCTGCGGCGGCGACTTCACGTGGCCGGAGGAGTGATCGTTCCAGGGTCCCCGCGGCGCGGCGGTCGGCCGCCGAGGTCCTGGCCCGCTACGACGTGGCGGCGATGCAGCCCGAGTCGACGAGGCCGCGCCCGTTCCGACACCGGACGGTCTCCCGGACTCGAGCGCGCCCGTTCCGACACCGGGCGGTTTCCCGGACTCGAGCGAGGCGGTCGCTTTCGGTACGCGAGCTCGGAACCATCCACGAAGGCGTGCTCGATCGGGACGACCGGCTCTCCTCTCAAGCCGTACTTCTCGTTCGGGCCATTGTGCGTTGCCAGTCCAGCGCGACCAGAGCGATCAGGAGCGCGTCCGATCCGCTGGGGTCGAGAGGGTTGCTGATTTCCGCCGCCCTCGCGGTTCTCGCCGTTCTTCTCGCTGCCGCTGCGCTGGCCGGTTGGCGCATGGCGCGCCGACGCCGCACGACGACCGGTGATCCCGTCCCGGCCGGATCGCCGGAGACCGAGGCCGTCCCGGCCGGAGCGGCCGGGGTTGAGGCCGCAGCCGCCGGATCGTCGGAGGCTGATGCCGTGACCACTGGATCGACCGGCGTCCAAGCCGAAGCGCTCGCCGGTTCCCTGCGGCACGCCGGGGGGCAGCTCCTCGGAACGCGGGAGACCCAGCAGGACGATCTCGGCTTCATCGCCGGCGTGACCCTGGACCCGGAAGGCCACCACCCGGCTGTCATCGTGGCCGACGGGATGGGGGGCCACGCCGCCGGCGATGTGGCCAGTCGACTCGCGGTGCGCGAGTTCATGGAGGCCTACGGCGTCGAGGGCCGCCCTTCCGACCGGCTGCGCGCAGCGCTCGACCGAGCCAACCGGGCACTTGGCGAGGCGATCGCCGAGGATCCCGGACTTCGGGGCATGGGAACGACCCTGGTCGCAGCGGCGGTGACCTCCAACGGACTCGAGTGGATCAGTGTCGGCGATTCGGCCCTCCTCCTCCATCGCGACGGACGGCTGAAGAAGCTGAATGAGGATCATTCGATGAGACCGGTGATCGCCGCCCTGCGCGAGGTTGACCCGCAGGCCGCGGACAGCATGAGTCCCCATCAACTCCGCTCGGCGCTCGTGGGATCGGACATCGCCCGGATTGACGCCTCGGCGATGCCCGAGCTGCTCATGCCGGGCGACCTCGTTCTGGCCGTCACCGACGGCATGGACACGTTGGATGATCTGGAGACCGCCGCCATCATCGCGGACCACCGAACCGACGGTCCGGCGGCGATACGGGATGCCCTGCTTGAGGCGGTGGCGAATCGGCGCAAGCCGACCCAGGACAATGCGACGATCGCGATCGTCGAGGCGGCCGCCGGGGAACAGGGAGAAAGCGTGTGACCGGCGGAACGGCTGGCCGGCGGGTGACGGGGGGAACGGCCGTCCGGCGAGTGACCGGCGGAATGGCCGACCGCAGACGATTGTCTCTCCTCGGACCCGCCGTGCTCGTCCTGTGCCTGGCGGGCAGCCCGATTGCGGCCCAACCCGACACAACCGACCAGGCCGACGCAACGACCCGGCCCGACACAACGAGCCAAGCCAACACTGCCGACCAGGCCGACACAACGGCCCAAGCCCAGCCAGCGGCCCAAGCCAACACAACGACCCGGCCCAACCCGGCGGCACAGCCCGACGCAACCGACCAGGGCGACCCGGCGACACAGCCCGACGCAACCGACCAGGGCGACCCGGCGGCACAACCCGACACAACCGACCAGGGCGACCCAGCGGCTCGGTCGGACTCCGACGGCCAGCCCGATTCCGCCAGCGAGATCAGCCTCGACCTGCGCCAGCAGATCGCCGAGGCAGCCGGGATCGTCGCGCAGCGGGACCGCGAGGCGCAGGCGGCCCGGGCAGCCGTAGCCGCCGCCGAACAGGACGCGAACCAGGCCCGCGCGGCGGCCGAGGCAGCCGCTGAACGCCTCGAGGTCCTGGAGACCCTGGGAAGACGCGCCAGGGTCGAGCGCGACGCGGCCCGTGCGGAAGCCGAATCCCTGGCCGCCGAAGCGGCGGGAAAGGAAGCCGCCCTCGCGGCCCGCGAGCAGGAGGCCCGCACGGCAGACGCCCGGGCGCAGGAAGCCCGGCTGCGCAGGGAGGCCCTGGAGGGACAGGCGGCCGCCGTCGCGGCCGAGGAGGACGCCGCAGAGGCAGAGGAGCGCGCCGCGGCCGCCGAGGAACGCGCGCGCGTGCTCGAGACCGAGGCGAGCGCCTCCCAGGCGGAGCGGGACGAGGCGCGCAGGGAGGCCGAGGCGCTGCGGGCCGAAGCCGCTGAGAAGGAGGCCGCCCGGGCCGCCAGGGAGCAGGAGGCCGCGGAGGCTGACGCTCGAGCCCGGGAAGCACAGGCCCGGGCCGCGGAGGCGGAGGAACGCGCCTCAGAGGCCCGCCAGCAGGCAGAGGAACAGCAGGAACGGGCGGAGGCCCTGGAGGAAGATCTCGACCGGAGCCGCAGGGTTCTGTACGCAGCTATCGCGGCCGGCATCCTCGTGCTGCTCGCCGTGCTGCTCCTGGCGTGGCGTTTCGCGCGCCGCCGACGGCGCGAGCTGCAGGCTTCGGAAGCCGCCCGCCGGACATCCGACGAGAAGCTCGCCGCGGCGATCGTGCCCGCCCCCCTTTCCTGCCTGCTCGAAGGGCGCGACACGGAAGGCCGGGCCGTCGTCGTCAAGATCGGGGCCGAGCTGCTGGGATCGCCGCAGGGTGTCACGGTGGGTCGAAGTCCGGCCCGCGCGGATGCGGTGATCGATCATCAGGAAGCGTCCCGGACACACTTCCGGCTCACGGTGGAAGAGGGAGCGCTCTTCATCGCGGACCTCCATTCGACGAACGGCACCTGGGTGAACGGCAACGAAGTCGGCGTCGACGAACCGGTCCGGCTGGCGGACGGCGACGAGATCGGGGTCGGCGCCGCAATCCGCCTGACCGTGTCGACGGACTGAGGCGCCGCCGTGAAACGGATTCGCCGGGAATCCAGCATCTTCAGCGTCTCGGCCATCGATCTCTTCGCCTCGGCCCTGGGCGCGTTCATTATCGTCGCGTTCGTGCTTCTGCCCTACTTCCCCAACACCGGCGACGCCCGGTCCGACGAGGTCGACGCCCTGCGCGCTCGAGCCGCCAGGGCCGAGGCGGAACGCGACTCCGCAAGAGAGGAACGCGATTCCGCAAGACGGGCACTCGACTCCGCGAGACCCGCACTCCAACCGGCCCGCCAGGAAGACGGATCGACCGTGCAGGTGCTGCCGCCCATCGACCTCGTCATCGCCCTCGACACGACCGGCAGCATGACCGCCGAGATTGTCAGCCTGCGCGAGGAGATCGCCGGGCTGGCGGAGCTCCTGCTCGACCTGACCGAGGACGCCGCCATCGGCATCATCGACTTCAAGGACGGGTGCGGCGGCGCGCCCGCGCTGCGCGTCGCCCCACTGCAACCGGTCGACCGCGGATCCGTGCCCCGGCTGACGACCTTCGCGCGGTCGATGCGCGCCGGGTCGGCAAGATGCAACACGACAGCGGACGAGGACTTCGCGGAGGCGCTCCGCGCGGCCGCCGCCTCTGCATGGCGATCGGGCAGCGAGCGCCGGTCGATCGTCCTGATCACGGACAACCCGGCCCACGCCCATCTGCGGGACCAGGCGATCGCGGATGCCGGGAGCTTCGCCGCCCGCTCCGGCGCCCTGCACACCGTATCGACCGTGTTCGTCGATCCTCCCTTCGCCGCTCGTCGCAGCTATCCGGGCACGGCGTCCTTTCTGCAGCAGGTCGCGGTCACGGGCGGCGGGCAGTTCGTCCGCTCGAGTGAGAACGCGTCCCTCTCCGTGATGATCCTGCGGGCGATCTTCGGCTGATGCCGTCCGCCCGCGAACTGTACGCTCCAGCGTGGCGACCCGCTCTTTCAGCTCCTCCCCGCTGTCTTCGGCTGATGCCGACCGGCGGCGAACTGTACGCTCCAGCGTGGCGACCGGCTCTTTCAGCTCCTCCCCGCTGTCCTCGGCTGATGCCGACCGCCGGCGAGCCGTCGACCGCCGCCTGAGCCGCCGTTCGAGGTATGGCGCCGTGCAACCCGGACACCGCGCCCGTTCCCGAATCAGGTCCTACCGGCGCTTGAACCGCCGTTCGAGGTCCCGGTCCGTCAACTCCAGCACGACCGGTCTTCCGTGCGGGCAGGTGTACGGGTGTTCGCAGGCAAAGAGCTCCCCGATCAGGCTCTCCATCTTCTCCGCCGACAGCGCCTGGTGCATCTTGACCGCGGCCCGGCAGGCGCGGCTGGCCGCCAGCTGGGTCAGGAGGTACTCGGCCAGCGCCTCCTCCTCGCTCGGCAGCTCGTCGCCGCCGGCGACACGAGTCGCGAGTCGGAGCACCAGGCTCTCCGCCTCGGCGTCCGGCAGCACCGCGGGGATCGCGGTGATCGCGGCGCTGCCGCCGGAGAGGCTGCTGACCGAGTAGCCGCACCGCGCGAGGCCCGCGGAACACTCGGCCAGCGCCGCGTTCTCCGCTGCGGAGAGCTCCAGCACGCGGGGCACGAGCAGCGTCTGACTCCTGGACTCCTGCTCGGCAAGACTGAAGCGGAACCGCTCGTACAGAATGCGCTCGTGGGCCACGTGCTGGTCCACGACAAGCAACGACTCAGGTCCCTCGATCAGGATCATCGTTCCCTTGTACTGACCGATCAGCCGGAGCGACTCCCGGCCCTTCCCCGACAGGGGGACCGGGGAGGAAGGCTGCGGCCGGTAGGCGACCTCAGCCAGCTTGCCTGCCGGCCCCGGCCGGCTACCGCCGTAGCGCGCGGCAAGTTCCGCCGCCCAGCTCGGAACCTCGGGCGCTGCGGCGCCTTCCTCCCGACGGGCCTCGCCCGCCGCGCCGGCGCCGAGCCAAGGCGCCGCGCGTCGGGTCTCACGGACCTGCCCGGCGCCGGTCCAGGCCGGGGGCGCCATCGGTCCGCCAGGTTCCCGCAGGGGCGCCGGCTCCTCACCCTTTGCCGCCTCCAGCCCTCTGCGGAGCGCGCTGCCGACCCGCCCGAGAATCGCCGCGTCGCGAAAGCGGACCTCCGCCTTCTGCGGGTGAACGTTCACGTCGACCGATTCCGGGGGCACGTCGAGGAACAGAAACAGGGCTGGCGCCGGGTCGCCCTTCATCAAGTCCCGAACCGCCTTGTAGTAGATGGCGAGCACGGCCCGGTCGCGCAACAGGCGACCATTGACGAAAACGAACTGCCGCCTGCCCCTGGAAGTCTCGCGGTCGCCGACGAAACCGTCGACGCCCTGCCGCCTCCTGGCCTCGGGCAGCGGAATCAGGTGACTCGCCAGATCGGGCCCGAACAGCTGGGCAATCCGTTCCAGCCGGCCGGCCGAGTCGATTCCGGTCGCCTGGGCGCGCAGAAGCTCTCGCGGGGGAGACGCCCCGTCGGGAGCGTGGCGCAGAACGAAGGTCACGTCCGGACGCGCCAGGGCGTATCCCTGGACCACCGTCGTCGCATGCCGCAGTTCGGTTGCCGTGCGCTTGAGGAACTGCTTGCGCGCCGGCACGTTGTAGAACAGCGACTCCACCCTCACCGTCGTCCCGCGCGGCCGGCTCACCGGCTCATCGACCGCTGCCTTCCCGCCCTCGACCAGGAGCCTGTGGCCCTCGCCGGGGCTTTGCGCCGTGAGCAGTTCGCACTTCGAGACGGCGGCAATCGAAGACAACGCCTCGCCGCGGAACCCCAGGGTCGCGACCTCGAGCAGGTCCTCGAAAGAGCCGATCTTGCTCGTCGCGTGGCGCTCGACCGCCAGGATCGCTTCTTCGGCCGCGATGCCGCTGCCGTCGTCCGTGACCACGATCAGGTCCTTGCCGCCGTTCGTCAGGTCGACCTCGAGCCGCGAGGCGCCGGCGTCGAGCGCATTCTCGACGAGTTCCTTGACGACGGACGACGGTCGCTCGATCACCTCGCCCGCCGCGATCTTGGAGATCAGCGTGTCGGGAAGCCGCTGCAGCGGGCGGCGCACCGGCGGCGCATTGGGTTCCGGCCCCGTCACGACGCCCGCCGACTCGCCAACAGCGGCATCTTCCAGCCGCGTGGCGCCAACGCCGGGTTCCCTTCCGGCCTCGGTCACGGCGCCCGCCGACTCGCCAACAGCGGCATCTTCCAGCCGCGTGGCGCCAACGCCGCGTTCCCTGCCGGCACCGTCACGGCGCGACATCCCGCAGCGTCCGCTGCATCACGCCGTAGCTGCGGAGTTCCTTGCCCAGGAAGGCCCGCCGGACCTCCCGCGCAATCGCCTCGACCGACTTGAGCGTCGACTCGTCAACGCCTCCGTTCTCCTGCAGCCGGGCCAGACCGGCGCCGCCGATGCGGCGCAGGAAGGCGAGAGCCGGCTCGCCGATCCGCCGGTTCGCGCCGGCCCCGGCGCCGCACGAAGGACACAGCAGGCCTTCCCCGTCGACCGCCAGCATCGCCTCGTCTCCGAGCGCGTTGCCGCAGGACGGGCACTGCCGGGGCGCCGGGAACACGCCGGAGAGCCGCAGGGTCCAGCATTCCAGGTAGCGAGCCGCCAGGGAGCGGTCGCAGCCGGCGAGCAGCGCCTGCACGGTCGTATCCAGGAGCCGGTAGAGGTGGTTCTCGGGCTCGTCCTCCTGGGCGAAGACCTGCATGTGCTCGGCGAGATACGAAGAGACGAGAATCCCCTCGAGGTCGGCATGCAGGGCTCCGGGACTCCTGATCATCTCCGCGTCGCCGAGCCGCACCAGGTCACGGCCGTCCTTCTCGAACCATGACAGGTGCACCTTGGCGAGCTGCTGCAGCTCGCCGCCGAAACGGCTGAAGCGGGCCCGGGCGCTGCGCGCAGCACCCCGCTTCAACCCCCAGTCGCGGCTCAGAAAGACAACGATCCGATCCCGCTCGTGCAGATCGATGGTCTGAAGCAGCAGTGCCTCGCCGCTTCGCCGCTTCATCGTTCCATCGGCCGGTCAGCGGACCAGCCTGTCGATCATCAGGGCGGCCAGGCCGAAGTACACCAGGATGCCCGTGATGTCGCTGAAGGTCGTGACCATGGGGCCGCTGGCCACCGCCGGGTCGATGCCCATGCGCTCGAAGGCCATCGGCAGCAGGGAGCCGATCAGCGACGCGAGCATGATGGCGAGAAAGAGCGAACTCGCAACCACCGCGCTGTAGGCGGGGTTCTGTTCCAGGAACGCCGACACCGCCGCCGCAACTGTCGAGCAGACCAGGCCCACGACGAGACCGATCCGGATCTGCTGCATCAGGAAGCGCCGCATCCGGCCGCCGCCCTCGCCGATCCTGCCGGTGGCCAGACCGCGCACGGTCAGCGTCATCGTCTGACTGCCGATGTTGCCTCCCATGCCCATGACCACCGGCGCGAAGGCGAGCAGGAAGACCGCGTCCAGTCTCATCTGGAACTGCTTCATCAGGACGCCGGTCAGGGTCAGACCGATCAGGTTGACCAGCAGCCAGGGCAGCCGGATGCCGGCTACGCGCCACGACCGTTCCCGGTACAACAACTCGTCGTCCGAGGTCCCGACCATCTTGTAGAAGTCCTCTTCCGCCTCCTCCTGCACGATGTCGATCACATCGTCCACGGTCACCAGCCCCAGCAGGCGACGGTCCTCGTCCACCACGGGAATCGCCAGGAAGTCGTAACGCGAAGCGAGCTGCGCCACATCTTCCTGGTCCGTATCGGTGTTCGCGGTGACCAGACCACGGTTCATGATCTCGCTCAGGCTGCGGGTGGGCACCGAGAGCAGGAGTTGCCGCAGGGACAGGACACCGACCAGGCACCCCTCCGGATCGACGACGTAGAGGTAGAAGATCATCTCGACCTCGCCGTGTTCGCGGATCTTGGCGATCGCCTCGCCGACCGGCGTGTCCTCCGGCAGGGAGAAGAACTCCGTGTTCATGATCCGCCCGGCCGTGTCCTCCTCGTAGGCGAACTGGGTCTGCAGTTCATCGCGGTCGGGCCGGTCGAGCAGAGCCAGCACGGAGTCGCGCAGCTCGTCCTCGAGACCGTCGACGATCTCGACACTGTCGTCGACCGCCAGGGGAGCCAGCAGACCCGCGATCTCGGACGGCGAGAGCGCCTCGAGCAGCGGCCGCCGTTCGCCGGGCTCCAGCTCCAGCAACACCTCGCCGGCCGAGTCCGGGTAGTCCTCGAGCGCCAGCCGGACGACGAACAGCTGCTCCGTGGGCACCAGTTTCCGCAGCGCGGCGGCAACGTCTCCGGGCCGCACCTTGCTGAGCACGCGCGAAAGGTTGCGGCGGGCGCCGCGGCGCGCCAGCCGGCGCATCGTGTCGCCCAGAATCTCGACTCGCTGGGTGGACATGACGAGTCGGATCGTACCAGTGGGGACCGGCGGGACGCCCGGACGCCGGCGCCAGATGCTCCCCGGCTTCCGGACCAGGGCTCCTCAGCCTGTTGGCGGGACCCGCAACCGTTCGCCGCCCTGTCGGGGCGGGTACCGTGCCGTAGGGCGTCGGGTCGCAGACGGCCTGCGCGAAGGCTGCCCGGGTTCCCAGCACAACCGCGCAGCGACAACGAAGCCAGCGCTCCTGCCCTATGGTCCGCATCACGGCGTCGCCGCGAAGTGGCGCGCCCAACGCCCTGAGCCCGGCGCGCCGGCCTGCGGCCTCCCCGCCCGCGCTAGCGGACCTCGAAGACGGCGTCGATCTCTACCGGCACGTTGAACGGCAGCTGGTTGGCGCCCACGGCGAAGCGGGCGTGCCTCCCCTTGTCGCCGAAGACCTCCACCATGAGGTCCGAGGCGCCGTTGATCACCGCCGGGTGGTTGTCGAAGTCGTCGCTGCAGTTGACGAAGCCGCCGAGCTTCACGCAACGGACGACGCGTTCCAGGTCGCCGCCGCAGGCTGCCGCGACGACGGCCACGATGTTCACCGCGACCAGACGGGCGGCCTCCTGCGCCTCCTCCAGCGAGTAGTCGACACCCACCTTGCCCCGGTACGCCAACCGCCCGTCCTTCACCGGCACCTGGCCGGAAACGAAGACGAGCGACCCCGTGCGCACGAAGGGCACGTAGTTCGCGGCGGGCGCCGCGGCTTCGGGGAGTTCCAGGCCGAGCGCTTCAAGGCGCTCCTTGATCGTCGTGGTCATCCAGGCAGACTCCTCGGCGCCTGCGAGCGCCCGATGTCGCGGGGCGGCAGGCTGCGACCCGGTGGCGTGGTCATCCCGACCGACTCCCCGGCGCCTGCAAGCGCCCGATGTCGCGGTGCGGCAAGCTGCGACCCGGTGGCGTGGTCATCCGGACCGACACGCCGGCGCCTGCAAGCGCCCGATGTCGCGGGGGGCAAGCTGCGACCCGGTGGCGTGGTCATCCGGACCGACTCCCCGGCGCCTGCGCAAAGGCGGCGAACAGCTCCTCGAACGCCTTGATCTGGTTGCCGGCCGCCGACGACGGCACCAGGATCGGCGTGCCGATACCGGCGTCGAACCAGCGCTCGACCCCCTCGCGCACCTCCGCCGCGGCGCCGAACAGCGTGCAATCGGCCAGCCAGCGATCCGACAGCAACCCCGGAATGCGGTCCATCTCGCCCTGTTCGACGGCCTGCTCCACCGCCTCCATCTCCTCGACGTAGCCGGCCGCCTTCCAGTAGTTGCGGTAGTTCGGCAGCAGCACGTAGCGGCTCAGGGTCTTGCGGTTGCGGGCCGCCGCCAGATCACGATCGTCGGAGATCACCGTCGGGATCATGTTGCCCACGAAGAAGTCGGGATCGGCGGCCCTTCCCCCCGTTGCCGCCAGGGAATGCGCCATGTGGGAGCGGGCGCCATTCGCGAACACCATGCCGTCGCCGATCTCCGCGGCGGTGGCGATCATCCGGTCGCGCAGCGTGGCGAGGACGATCGGCGGCAGTTCGCCGGCGCCAGGCACCGCCTTCAGTTCGTCGACGAAGGAGCGGATATCGGACAGCGGCTTGCCGACGGTGACGCCCAACCGCGCGTGCGCCGGCGCGTGGCCGACGCCGACGCCGAACCGGAAGCGGCCCCGGGACACCTCGTGGATGAAGGACGCCGTGTGCGCGAACTCGGTCACGTGCCGGGTGTAGATGTTCACGATCGAGGTGCCGAACCGAATCCTCTCGGTACAAAGCGCGATCGCCTCGCAGAGCGCCAGCCCGTCGCCCATGCTGGGACAGTAGATGCCGCTGAAACCACGGCGTTCGATCTCCGCCGCCAGGTCGAGCGTGAGCCGCCGGCGCCCCGGCACCGCAGCGAGGGAGACCGCCGGGAGGCCGTCGTGTTGCGGAGGCGCCGTCGTCATGCCCGCGGCAGGTTATCAGCGTCCCGAGGCGACGATCTCAAGGGCGTCGAGAACCTTCTGCGCCTGCTTGCGGTCGAGATACGGATGAGCGAACTGGTTGCGATAGCTCCGCAGGCAGCCGTAGCAACTGACATCGCAGCCGCAGCCGCCGGCCACCCGGCGGCGGGCGCCGGCGAGCACCCTCATGAGGACGTCGTCGTCGTCCAGTTGCGTGACCAGACCGGCGCCGCCGGGAACGTTGTCGTACAGCACGACCGCCGATGCGTCAGGCACGCTCCCGGCGGCGATGGTGACGTTCAGGTCGTTCTGCGGAACGCCGATCGCGTCTGCGGCACCAAGGAGAACGGCGTAGGCGACCGAGTAGGCCGGCCACTGGTCACGCAGGTCCGGGAACTCCATGCGGACGACGTCCGTGACCAACTCGTGGCCCAGCGAGAACTGTTCGAGCATTCCCCTGCACTCCCGACCGGTCGGAGCCTCGTGTTTGGCCGTGCGCTTCGCAGAGTGGGCGCCGCATGATCGGCAAACGAGGAACCCCCGACCGCCATGGCCTTCGCAGAGTATGACCAGAGTTCCCGAGGCGGCCGAACTGACACGCAACCCACAACGAGTTTGTGCGATATCGGCGTCGGCGTCGGCGAAACCCTGGAAGAACGGACGAGTGCTGTACACCCTGTGCGCTCGTCGCCGGGGAGGCTTCGGGTCCCTGAACATGGGTGTGACGAAACCAAACCGGGGAATCAGGTACTTCTTCCGCACCTGGGCTGGCGCATCGGAGCTTCCCTCGGTCCACTGTTCGAAGCTCCGCGAGTCGTCGTGCCGGTACATCCGTACCGGCCATTCCTTGCCGGACACCTTCCTGATCCCGCAAGACTCCCACTCGAGCTTGTTCGCCACGACCTTCCCGCCCGGCGCGTACTCGGCGATCGCCTGGGAGAGGTCCCGCTGAAGAGACACGTTCAGCCCCCCGCCCCGAACCTGCCGGGTGTGCAGCTCGACAACATCAACCGGGAAGCCGTACTTGGGGATCACGGCCTTCCGCGACAGGAACTCCAGTGTCGACCGGCCGGCGACCGTGTCCATGCGCTTCTTGACATCCTCTGCCTTTCGATACCCGCGTCGAGCAACAGCTGTCGCTTCGATCTCTCCCAGTTCGAGGTACTCCGAGCAGACCTCCGCCTCGGCGAGCCCGAGCCGGCTGTCCGGACCTCCGATGCGTTCGATCCACCGCCGGTCGCGCAGGCCCACGGCATCCGCCACGCCCTCAGGGACGATCCGGATCAGCATGGACTCAATCGACGTCGAGTTCTCTTCGCACCAAGTGGTGAAATCCCCCGCAGCCCGCGGAGCCTTCCAATCCTCGATGAAGGCGGCGACGTTCGTGAACCGCTTCCGGTGACGATGGAAGAACCCACTCAGGACGGCCGCCGCCATGTGGCGCAAGACGATGCGATCGTTTGAAAGATGAAGTCTCGGCGGATCCACATCGCCGCGGATCATGCTCGCTTCCGGATCCTCGTAGTGATGGAGGTCGTGCGGGTTGCGCCGGCAGTATGTCACCGCGAGGCCGGCCCGCTCTCCGCGTCCGGCCCGCCCAACTCTCTGGACGTAGTTGAATGGTTCCGGCGGCACGTTGCGCAGGAACACCACGTCGAGATCACCGAGGCTCACGCCCACCTCGAACGTCGTTGAGGAACTGAGGAGCTCGACCTCCCCGTTCTTGAACTTCTCCTGCAGGCGACGGGCCTTTTCCGGAGCGACCTGCGCGGTGTGTTCTTCCGCTCGCAGCCGCGGCGGCAGGCTCGGGCTCTCGTAGAGAAGCCTGTAGTGGTTGTCCACAAAGGTCCCCGGGTTCGCCGGATGCAGACCTCCGCTACAGCCGATCCGGGGACACACACCCCGGACGAAGTGCGGGGTCACCGTGGTGCAGGTGTCGCAGCGCCAGATCGGGTCGTCTCCGACCGGGTGGAGGCGCAGCCACTCCGAGCCCAGACGAAACGTGCCATCGAACTTCTCGCGAACGAGCAGCATACCGGTCGAAACCGCTGTCAGCGCTTTCCAGATCCCATAGGCCGCCGCCGTGCTCGGTTCCAGGGCCGTCGCCGCATCCCGGCCGTTCTTGCCGAGAACCCGGGGAAGGAAGTGCTTGACGAGCCCGGAAGCCCGGCTTCCCCATTGGGCAACGTGAGGGCGACCGCCCGGTTTTCCCAGGCCGTAGGCTGTCTGAGGGAGCTTGGAGACGTCCCTCCATACCGGGGCACCCTCGGTCGAAGGCAAGCGGAGAGCACGACGGGCCGGAAACGCGCTGAGGCAGTACTGAACCAGGCTCGATGCCTCGACCTCCGTGAGGTTCCAAGGTGGAGCGAGCAGCTCAGGCGGTACCGAGAAGTCCGCGGGAAGCGCGACGGTCCAGCGAACGAGACCGACACCGCTCAGGGAGATCCGCCGTTCTTCCGTGACGATCTCACCAAGGATCGCCGTCAGGACACATCGCCGGTGGGACTCCGCGGTCTCCGAGGCTCCGAACAGCCCGGCGCGCTCCCGGATTCTCCGCAGTCTGCTCGCCAGATCCTCGATGCTCAGGCCCTCTCCGGCCGCCGCCTCCCGCGCCGCCCGGAAGATCAGGTTCCGGTCGAGCAACCGACGGTAGGAGTCCTGGGCGTACCACGCGAAAAACGCCGCCTCCTGCCGACTGTCCGCGAAGGCGAGCACCTTTCGCCGCTTCTCGGGAAGCAACTCGAGCAGGGCGGTCGCGATGACCGCGTTCGGGCCGTCCGACCCGTGGACGATTTCCTGAACCGGGTCGCCGACGCCGCCGCGACGGTAGCCGCAAGCCTCACACTGGCGGAGCTGATCCGGGTGGTCCTTGTGGGTTCGGCAGCGCACGACCTTGATTCCTGCGTCGCAGTCGCAGGTCAGATCTCGACTGGTGACCAGGCCGCAGCGCCGGCATAGTGTCCTGTTCCCTTCTTCCGAGGGCATGAAGAACTCGGCTCCGAAACCGGATCGCCCCGGATCGCGAACCGCCTCCCGGAGTCTTCCGCGGAGCACCTGGCCGACGTAGTAGTGCTGGCCGCATTCCCGGCAGAGCGCGAGTTCGAGAGGCGTGGCCTTCGCCTCCTTCTCGCTCTCCCCCTCGTCGTCGCCGCGGTTGAGACGGACGACGTCGCGGCCTTCACGGTGGACCAGGAAAGCGCCCTCGAGCGCCCTGAGGAATGCGTGATACCGACTTGCTTCTTCACCACGCTCCTCTTCGCGCTCCGCAAAGACCACGTCTCCAGACCCGAAGGGCTCGCCAAACAGAGTCTTCGCGAATTTCGCGACTGCCGCCCGGTCTTCCTCTGCCTCACTAGTCGACAGAGTGGCGCTAGTCGCGATGCAACGGAACGGCTTGTCGCTGCCTCGACCGCCCTCGCAGATTCGCTGCTTGAGCCGCCGGATCAGCATGGCCATCTCCATCCCCTTGGCGCCCCGATACTGGTGCGCTTCATCGAGCACCAGAAAGCGCCAGCGGGAACCTCGACCCTCATCGAAGAGCGGGCTGTCGTCGGGCCGGATCAGCAGGTACTCCAGCATGGAGTAGTTCGTCAGCAGGATGTGGGGCGGCGAATCCCGCATCTCCTCGCGGAACACGAGTTCTCCCGGAAGCCGACCCTCCTCCCTCGTCTTGCCATGACGCCATTTGTCTCGGACGTTGTAGGGCGTCTGCCCGATGTACTGGCCGAACGTCGGACGAAAAGCAGATCCCGAGGCCGCAAGCGCCCGGCAGATCTCGCCCAACCGTTCGCGTTGGTCATTCGCCAGGGCGTTCATCGGATAGAGGATCAGCGCCCGGACACCCCCATCGTCCAGCTCGCCGGAAAGGTGCTGCCGGTACAGGTGCAGGAGGATCGGATAAAGAAAACTCTCCGTCTTCCCGCTAGCCGTCCCGGTTGCCACCACGGCATTCCGGTCCTCGGCGTGAAGCAGCCTGATCGCCTGCTCCTGATGCATGTAGAGCGGCTGTTCGATCAGGGCTGGCTCAACGCCGATGCTACGGCCAGGAAACCACTCCCGCGCCAGCACTCGCGCCGAAACGCCTCGCCGGAAGTCACGGGAGCGTTCAGGAATCGGCCCCTTGAGCAGGGTTCCCTCTTCGCGAAGCGCCTGCTGGAAGGAGGCTCTGAGCGCCGGATCCCGGAAGAAGAACGAGGTCTTGAGATAAGCCTCGTAGCGACGGCGGATCCGCTCGGGCCATTCGTTGATTTCAAGCGCGCTGGGCATCGAGCCACCCTCGCAACCGATCGACGTTGTCCTGATCCACGGCAATCCGCTCCTCATCCACGGAGACCCTCGACCGCCGGATTTCGACGCGAGTCAATCCCGCCTGTTCCAGTTCGTCCGGGCTGTAGCCGACCTGCCTCCAGACACGGGGCCGTGGTTGCATCCAGGCCTTCGGCGGCGGCACATCCCAGACGCGCAACGGCTTGACCGCATGGTTCCCGAAGCTCACCAGCAGCGCTCGCTCCTTCGCCGCCGGCCGGGCCACGGCGACGTAGTCCCGGAAGTCCCGAAGGGGCACGCTCACCACCCGCCACTCTTCAACCAAGGTTGCGGGGTACTTCCTTCGGGTCACCGAGTCGAAGCCGACCCGGACTCTCCCTACCGCTTGAGGCAGACGAAGCTCCAGGCGCCGGCCCTCCTCGCTGAAGCACTGGAAGTCCTGCCGCTTGCACTCGAACCGGACCGCCTTCCAGGCCCCTGGTTCGCCGGTACCTCCGCGCATCCGCCACCACACTCGCGGAGGGCGAACAACGATTCGCACGACGCCTGAGGGCGTGGGGATCCGGTACACGGCCCGCTCGCCATCCGGGTCCGGCCTGGTACGGCGAGGACTCCAGACGGTACCGCCTCGCTTTCGACCTGGCGTTTCGGGCACTCGCCGGCCTCCTCGACCCCGGCTGTCGGCTATCAATTGCACGCTGGCCTCCCGATGCCCGGTCGCCTCCGGAAGCAGGGCGGTGGAGCGGGTGTAGCTCTCTTCGTTGATCCTGATCTCGCGGAGTTCCTCAAGGAGACGGAATTGGCCGCTGTCGCACAAGCCGTCGTCGTCGTAGGCCCGGATGTAGAAGCGGCCCTGGCGACCGGCCAGAACGTCCGGCAGGGACTTCTCGGCCGGGTCGAAGGTCTCGCCGAGCCAACCGGACTCCCCTTCGGAACCCACGCGGACCTCCCGAACGGTCGAACCGCAGGAGAGGTTGGGGATCGTGCGAAACAGGTCGCCCTGCCGGGAGTCGTCGAAGACCCGTACGCCGGAGAGCTCGAACGCCGCGCCGACCGGGTCGAGCGGGTATCCCGCGAACCCCACGTCCCCGTCGGTCGCGTCGCCCTTCTCGACTCGGAAGTAGTGGACCAGGAAGCCATCTCCACAAGGCGACGGCTCCACCGGCGGGACGCCCAGCCGATCCCAGTCCTCGGGGGCGACCACCAGGAAACTGCCCGGACGCACGCCGCGCACCCGCCGCCCCACGCCGCTCCAATCGGCTGCGGCCCGGAAGATGAGAGGTTTGCTGCCCTCGAACAGAGGCACGTCGAACCCTACGCCGCCAGCCGTGCGCACCTTGAGGGAGCCACTGCAGGACGGAATCGCGAAGACGCCATCTCGCAGATCGAGTTCCTCGTCATCGAAGACGACCTCCTGAACGTCCAGACCGTCCGGGGCCGACAGCGCCAGGGCGAAACCCCAGCCGTCGTCACGCTCCCTGCAGATGAGCTCCGGCCGCAGAGAAGGGCGAACCCTTGTCTCCGGCAGCGGTCCGACCCCGGATCGGACCGGGAGTCCGTCCCTCCGGCCACCGATCTCGGCTACCGGACGACGCGCCGCTGGCTCCTCCGGCGGAGGCGTCTCCGGAGCGTACGGACGGGGCGCGACTGGAGGTGGATCCGCGTTTGGCCCGGTCCCCGCCGCCTGTCCGACAAGCCGCAGCTCACTCGTCCTGATCCGGTTGCAGACGGTTCTGAACGAGGCTTCGCGCAGAGACATGGCCGAAAGACCCTCCAGAAGGTCGAGCAGTCGGGACCAGTCGGACTCAGCGAACCGGAGAGTCGGCATTCCCGCCTCCGGCGGCGACGGCGTCCCGTTCAGGAACGACCGGCGCCGGGCTTTCGCCTCCGCCACTTCCTTCTCCAGGCGCTCCACGCGTCTCCTGGCTCGCGTCAGGTCGTCCGTCTTCCGCTCGACCCGCTCCCTCAAGCGCTTGATCCTGCTGCGGGTGCGCTCCAGATCGCCTTCCAGCGCCCTCATCTTCTCCAACACGCCGGCCCGCTTGGCCGCGCGCTTGCGGCCGTTCCCGTCGAGCCGCGTAACCGGGTCGTCGACCTCCACCAACGTCGAGAACCCGGGTGGCGCGGAACGCGCCACACGCGAAGCAGTCGGTCCGCCCGTCATCGGGCGGATCGACTGCAACGGCTGCGGGGGCTTGCGATCCGCGAGTTCGGTCAATGCCAGGAGCCACGTCGTCAGATCGGGGTGGGTGGCGATTGCCTGGAGAATCAACCACTTGCCCTCCTCCATTGCCCGCCCGAGCTCGACTTCGTCTTCCTGGTCGAGCAACGGTTCCCTGCGTACCTCTGCCTGGTACAGAGCCGCCGGGTTGAGACCCCGTTCCGGGTCGGCGTCCTCACCCGGCACGCAGGCGTCGTCCGTCCTCTGGCCTGACGTGCCGTGCCGGGCCAGTCTCCTGCGGGAGTGAGGCAGCGCGGCGCCGACCCGGGGCGCCTCCGGATCGGGTGGAATCCGCCTCTTCGGAAAAGTCCAGGGATCGGTACTCCCGTCAAGGAGGGGCGACAGGCCACGGACGAGGTCCGGGCGCCTGAGCTTGCGAAGTGCCTTGGCCTGAATCTGGCGGATGCGCTCGCGGGTGATGTGGAACCGCTTGCCGACCTCCTCCAGCGTGTGCTCCTCACCCTCGTCGAGGCCGAAACGCATCCGAAGCACCGTCTCCTCACGCGGTGACAGGGGCCGCAGCAGGTTACCGACCTTCTCGCGCAGGTCAGCCGAGATGACCTCGTCGATCGGCGACGGCGAATTTCTGTCCACGATGAAGTCGCCGAGATACAAGTCCTCTGCTCCGGCCAGCGCATCGAGCGACACCGGCTCCTGGCCGATCTCCATGATCTCGCGCACCCTGGCGGCGGCAAGACCCATGTGCTCGGCGATCTCCTTGGCCGTCGGGTCGCGGCCGAGCTCCTGGACCAGCGACCGCGAGGTGCGGGTCACCTTGTTGATGTTCTCGACCATGTGAACCGGAACACGGATCGTCCGTGACTGGTTGGCGATCGCCCGCGTCACGGCCTGACGGATCCACCACGTGGCGTAGGTCGAGAACTTGTGGCCGCGGTGGTACTCGAACTTCTCGACCGCTGTCACCAGGCCGATGTTCCCCTCCTGGATCAGGTCCGGGAGCTGCAGGCCCCGGTTCCTGTGCTTACTCGCGATCGAGCCGACCAGCCGCAGGTTGGACACGATGAATCGATGTCTCGCCGGCTCGCGAACCGCCACGCCACGCTCCACCTTTGCCAACATCTCCCGCAACTCGACCCGCGACACGCAGTGGCGCACCTCCAGCGCCCGGAGTTCGTCGTTGCAGTGGCACTCCGGCGCCACCTGAAGCGGGTGGATACCGCCTTCAACGCACCGGAACCGTTGGCGGATCGACTTGACCAGGGCGACCAGCCGATCGAGGTCGGAGGCGTCAAGCCCCAGCTTGACGATCAATGCCGAACGACGTTCCCCCAGGCGGCCGAGCTCGCGTTCCATCGCCGAGCGCGCTTCACGGTCATCCTCGATCTCCGCACTCAGGCGGCCCACCGACTGACGGGCGCTCGTCAGAGCCTCGCCCGCCCGCTCGACTCCTTGCGCAAGCCGGTAGAGCGACCTCAGGGCCCTCGGATTCTCCGCGACCCAGGCAGCCGCAACCGGCTCCTCGTCGACCGGCAGAGCCTCAAGAGATGGGGATGCACCCTCTGAATCCGCGGATTGCTTCATCCTCGTGTCGGTCAGGTTACATGCGATGATGCCATCCGACCACCACGAGCGCCAGGAACCGAACTGTCCAAGGACTCCAGCCCCTCGTCTCGCGGCGGCGCGCCTGCCCAACGCCGCCGGAGTGCCTTGTGCGGTGCTAACCTGCGTCGCTTCCTCTCGCTACCGCGCCGATGAACACGATGCCCCTCCCAGCGTGGCCGACCGGCCCGAAGCTGAACCTCTCGTGCGTCTGAACCTCGGGGAGGCTTTTGCCGACTGGATTCTTGAGCTGGCCGGCCTGCTGCGTCACGAGGCAGCTCCCGGGTGGGTCTCGCTCGCGCTCATGGCCGGCCTGTTTGCAGCGCTGATCAGCTATTCGTGGCGCGCCCGAGGCCTGCTCAGGACCATTGCCGAGAGCAGATCCGTGATCGGCGACACCCACACTGCTTTCGACGACTCCCGGTTCATCGAGATCAGCCAGTCCTTCAAGAAGTGGGAGAGCGTCACGAGGCAAACGGCACGTCACCGGCTCGGGGAGGCCTGGCGCGAGTTCGCCGAGACCGTCAATCGCCAGAAGGGCCTGTTCAACACGGTCAGACCGAGGGAGTTCTTCGACCGCGAACTGCTCCACATGGAGCATCGTTTCTTCGCTCAGCTCCCTGCGCTGTTCGTCTCCGTTGGGCTCCTGCTCACATTCCTTGGCTTGGTCGCGGCGCTCGACCAGACACGCGGAATCCTCCAGGAAACAGGGGTGGACACCGTGAGCGAAGGGCTCCGGAACCTGCTCCAGGTCGCCGGCGCAAAGTTCATCATGTCCCTCACCGGCCTCTTCTGCTCCATCGTTTTCGGACTTTGGTTCCGGACGCGCGAGGGGAAGATCGACGAAGCGCTGCACGGCCTGTGCGCCGACATCGAGCGGGGATTCGAGTACCGGAGCGCCGACAGCTTTCTGCTTGAGAAGGTACTCGAGGTACTCGAGGAGCAGGGGACGCACCTCCAGACCTTTAGCACGGAACTCGTCGCCCAGGTGGCGCGGCCCTTGCGGGAGGAAATCCCCCAGGCGATGCGGGACTCAATTCGGGAAGCGATGGGGCCTGCGCTGGCCAAGTTCGAGGAAGGCGCAGGGAAAGGCCTCGATTCACTGGTCGCAGGCGTGTCGAAAACGATGAGCGGCGGTGTCCAGGACTCGGCTCGCGCCATCAGCGAGACGATGGACAGGGTGGGCCAGACCTTGAACGACGTCGCCTCCCGGCTGGACGACTCGGCCGTATCCATGGGCGGACAGATGGACCATGCAGTCGGCGCGCTCGCCGGCGAAATCCTCTCCCTCAGAACTGCCATGGCCGATTCGACGGAAGCTGCAAGGGAGAACCTGCAGGACGGCGCGCAAGGGATGCGCGCGACGATGGAAGAAGCGCTCCAGGAGATTCGCAAGAGCACCCAGGCCGGTGCGGATGGCATCGACAAAGCAGCCACGGCGATGGCCGCGGCAGTGGCCGGTTCAACGCACGCGGCAAGCGAGAACCTGCAGGACGGCGCGCAGGGAATGCGCGCCACGATGGAGGATGCTCTTCAAGAGATCCGCAAGAGCACTCAGGCCGGCGCGGACGGCATCGACCACGCAGCCACGGCAATGACCGCGGCGGTGGACAAGCTGGCGACCCGAGCTGACGAGGCGTCGAAGTCGGCGTTCGCCGCGGGGAGCCGGACGATCGAGGAAGCAAGCCTACGTGCTGTCGAGGGCCTGGGAGCATCCGCGGAAGCGGTTTCCCAGGCGATGAAAGGGATGGCCGGCGATGTTCGCGACCGCGTAGGCGAGGCCTCTTCCGCCATTGGCAGCGACCTGCTCGACCAGTTGAAGGACCTTGCCGCCGCGATCGGCGAGTTGCAGACCCGGATCACGTCGTCCGTCGGAACCGTCGACCGCTATGCCGAATCCCTCGATAGCGGCACACGCACGATCACCCGGGCGACGGCCGGACTGAGCTCCGCGAGTACGGAACTGACGCAGGCCGCCCTCCCTGTTCGCGGCGCGGTGTCGGATCTGGTCGAGGCGAACCGTTCCATGGAACAGAAGGTCTCGACCACGGCGGAAGCAATGGAGTCGGGCGTTCGCCTGATCACCCAGCAGACTGTTGCCACGTTGAGATCGACGGCAGACGCGGTCCGGAACTCTCAGGCCGCCGCGGAGGAAACCCGGAGATCACTTGAACAGGTGACCCGGAAGTTCCAAGATCTGGTCGAGCGGTTCGGCGGTCTCGACCATCGTCTGGGCGAAGCGTGGAAGAAGCTCGAAGCGGACGCGAGAGCCAGTTTGGCTGAGTTCCGCCGCTTCGAGGAGGAGTTGAACCAGGAGTTCGCCCGGTCGCTCGGAAAGCTGCAAGAGGTCATCGAGCAAGCGGAGCCCTTCACACCGCGAAACGGAAGGTACTGAGAGCGAATGGCGATCGGGTCGCGGGCTCGACGGCGAGGCGAGGAGCGGCAGGATTCCGCGTTCGTCACGGTCACGGATCTCACTGTCTCCTTCCTGTTCGTCCTCCTCATCCTGCTGGCTTTCTTCGCTTCGGAGTTCCGACCCGACGAGGAAGAACCGGATGCCGAGCCGGAACCGCTGGCGGCCTACCTTGAGAGCGCAGCCGCAACGCGGCTCCAGATCCTGGAGTTCATCGCGGAGCGGCTTCGAGCGAACCTCCCCGGCCTTCGTATCAGCGTTGTCGCCGCGGACGGCATCATCCGCTTCCGCAGCGACGAGCTCTTTCGGCCCGGGCAGTGGAGAATCCCCAAGGGCAGCATGCCCGAACGAGTGGCCCGCGCCCTCGGCGATGCACTGCTCGACACCCTGCCCTGCTACACGATCGGCCCAGCCGCGGCGATGCCGCAGGACTGCGAGGACGTGCTTGCCGCGATCGAGACGATTCAGATCGAAGGCCACACCGACGATCTGCCACTCCTGCTGGCCCTCCAGGAGCGCGAGAGCATGAAGGACAATCTGGATCTCTCGGCGCGGCGCGGGGCGGAGACCCTGCGGGCGATGACTGACGGCTATCGCCCCGAACTGATGGACTACAGGAACATCCGAGGCGAGCCTGTGCTGTCATTCGCCGGCTACGGTTCGATGCGGCCGATCGACGACCGACCGACGGACACCGGAAGGGCCGCAAACCGCAGGGTGGACATCCGTTTCATCCTTCAGACGCCGCAGAATCTGGCTCAGATCGAGCGGATCCGAGCGCGGCTCACGGCGCAACGCGAAGGACTGCCGCCCGTGGCAAACCGTTGACGGCGCTTTGGCAATGAGAGGCAAGCGCTTCGACCTGGAAAGCGAGAGTCGGCTCTCTTCCCTGCTCGAGCCGGATCGCCCGGGACAGAACCGGAGCGGGCGGCAGCCGGCACGGCGGATTGGCGAGCCGGTCGCCCTCCGGCGCGCGGCCCGGCAAGTCGACCAAGCGTATCCCGACATCGATCCCGACGTGAGGGAGGAAGACCGTGAACAACTGGTCCGCGAGCTCGACCGGCGACAACGGTCGGACGACTGGCGCGACTACACTTGGGCCGATCTGCAGAGGGCTGCCCGGGCGCTGCTCCAGCCTGGCCAGAGCCGGCAGCGGGGACGCTCTGGCCGGTGGAACATCACGCCCAGCCGCTCAAGAAATGCCCTGCACCAGCAGCCCGCGTACCGACCGCTCGTTGGGTTCCTGCTCGCACAGGTCGACGAGCAGGCCAAGCCTCGCTTCCTGCGCACGATGTGGCGGCTCTACCTGTCGACCTTCAATAGACACTCCTCGCTCACGCAACAACTGGCTCGCCGACTCGATGCCTGTGTTCGGCACACGTTGCTGCCGATTCGGGGGGCAGTGGATCTCGGTATCCTGAAGCCCAGATCCGCAGTCGAGAACCTCGCCGCCCGGATGGCCGCCGACCCGAGTCCCTTCGAGTTCATCAAGGACATCGGCATCGAAGCGCCCCACGGCGAGGGATTGATGGCGCAGGTGCACGAACGGTTCGTTCGCCAGCATGGGGCAACGCAACTCCGACGCCACCAGGAAGAAAGCTCTCGCCTGCTTTACTGGATCGCGCCGCCCAATGCTCGCCCGATGGAAGCAGGGGCCGAACTCGGGATCAATGCCCTGCTCGCTCCCTGGGAGCGCTCCGAACCCGGCCGGGAACTCCGCAAGAGGCTGGAGACCGCGCTGATTCGCGGATTCGGCGATCCCAGGATCATTCGCACCGGCGCCTGGTCCCGCTCTAGACCCGATGCCCGAGCAGTCATGATGCGTTGGCTGGCCGGCGAGACGATCGAGGTCTTCTTCGAGATCATCTCCAAGGCCGTCACGTCCCACATGTGGGCGGATCGCAGAGGTCTCTGGACGGAGTTGTACCGAGCGAGCCGCATCCACGAGGCGTGGTTCGCGTTGAGTCCTCGCGGTGAGGAAGCGGCGAGAAGGCTCAGAGGGAACCAGGACGTGCCGCTCGCCTACGGCAGAAACGAATCCCGGAACTCCGGGGACAGGGACAAGTGTCTTCTAGTAATGAGGATCGACCGCGATCGCGTCGTCGTCGAGGGTTCGCACAGCTTCAAGACTCACGTTTATCGCCGCGGCGACCGCCGGAGTGTCTCGCTATACGAGGACACCTACGATTGCGACAATGTTCGTGACCACGGGCGGACCGGCCACGCCAACGCCTTCGTCCACCACTCGGCCTGGGAACGGCGAGTTCGCGCGGCGCTTGACGGATGACGGCCATCGAACACGCGGTGCAGCCCGACCGCGTGCTCTTTCGAGCCATCCGCTCCCGGACCCGATCACAGCGCCAACCCGGCCAGCGAGAGCCGACCGATTCCGGCTTGTCGGTCGACGCCTGGGTCGGCGGCGATCTTGCGCGTTGTTCCGCGCTAGCTGCGCTTCGCAGATTCGGGCACGAGCATCCCGGCGCAGTTGCGGTCCGGGATAGAGAGATCTCCGCCTCGCACGCCGCAGTCGCCGCTCTCACCCCCACGCAGGCAAGCGCCCTGAACCTCCCCGAGCGCCCGCCCTTCTCGCTCAAGCTTGACGTCAGGGGCGTGATCGGCAGCGGGAGTTTCGCGCTCCGGACCGAGTGGCAGCGAGGCGGGCTGCCAGTCACGACACGTCGGCTGGGCGCCTTCCTCAACAGCGGACACGGCGACTTCCTGATCCCCGAACCCCTTTTCTCCGCAGTCGAACTCGCTGCCAACTTCGATGCCGCTTCGACCGACATCTCCGGCCACTGGAGCGGGTTAGCCCGATTCCGCCGCCTGTTCGACGACCCGGCAACCGATAGCGCAGTCGAGATGACGCCCTTCCTCCGGGGTATCCGGATCTTCACTGTCGGGGCCTTGACCCTCGACGTTCGACAGAGCGTCGACGGCGTCGAGTTCGATCCGATTCCGCTAAGCGCAGAGGCAAAGGAAGGAGCAACCGAAGACGCCAGGGAGATAGACGATCCGGAGTGCGTTCTGCCGAAGGACATGCTGAAACGTTTTCAGGCCGACCCAAGGACCGGCTTCTCCGCCTTCTCGACGGCCAAGCGGAGCTACCTGCTCGGCGCCAATACCTACGTCCTCGTCGACGAGGACCTGCTCGCCGCCCTCGAGGTTGTCCGTGAGAAGCAGCAGGCGCCGCCCGAAGATCGACGGGGTTTCGCTGCGAATCCGGGCGCAGCGATCGCGGAGCGGCTGGCCGAAAGGGTGAAGCGGGAAAACCCGGATGCCGACGCGATCGACCTCGGAGAGGCGATCGAGGACCGGACGTCGCGAGTGTTCATCGAGACCGCTCACTACGCCAGGTGCGCCGAGGAAGCGGGAGTCTGGGAGCGCCCGCATGCGAAGGACCCACCCGATGGTTCGGGCGCCCCCCGGCCCGAGGAGATTGCGGAACAGGGCGATACGCAGCGGGCGCCCGAACTCGAGTCTCCCGGCGACATCGACCAACCTCGTACGGGACCGCCGCCCGCCCGCAGAAACGAACTCGACGATGCCGACGCTCTGCTGCTACTCGAACCGCGAAGGGAACTCGTGGAAGAGACTCCCTGGCCGGCGCGGGTCGAGACCAAGCCGTATCCGCACCAGATCGCCTGCTTCGAGTGGCTCGTCGCGTCCTGGGCAACGGGCCAACCAGGCGTGCTGAACGCGGACGATCAGGGACTCGGCAAGACGCTGGAGACGTTGGCATTCCTCGCTTGGCTGCAGAACGAAGTCGATGCGGCCGGCGAAGGACCGGCGGACCTGAGTTGCCGGGCGCCGATCCTCGTCGTGGCGCCCACCGGGCTGCTTCGCAACTGGGAGACCGAGGTCGTTCAGCACCTCGGGGCCACCGGATTGTTCGCGGCCCATCGAATCTACGGCTCCTTCCTCAATCTGTACCGAAAACCCGGCCTCCACGGCGCAGATACGGGGGACGGTCGCAGCCGACTTCACTTCAAGCCCGTCCGCACAGCGGTCGAGAGAGACCGCGGCCACCTGCAGTGGATGCTCACGACCTATCAGACCCTGACGAACTACCAGCAGAGCTTTCGTCAGCTCTACTTCTCGACCGTCGTGTTTGACGAGATCCAGATGGTGAAGAACCCGGCAACGGCCCGCGCCCGGGCGGCGCGCTCGGTCCAGGCGGACTTCCGTATCGGGCTGACCGGAACGCCGATCGAGAACCGGACGACGGACGTGTGGGCGGTGATGGAAGTCCTCGCCCCCGGCCGTCTGGGTTCGCTGCGCGACTTCGAAGCGCGCTACGGCGAACCCTCGAAGGAAAGCCTGGACGAGCTCCACGGCCGACTCTTCGAACCGCAGCCCATCGCCGGGGACGGCGAGGCGCCACCGCTCGCGATGAGGCGTCTGAAGGAAAGCGTGCTAGCCGGCCTGCCGAGGAAGTCCCACACTCGTTACCGCGAAACGATGCCGCCGCGGCAGGCAACGGCCTACAACGAGGCCGGGAATCTGCTCCGGACCGGCGAGAGAGGCGCGGCCTTCAGGACGATTCACCGGCTGCGCGCGGTCTCTCTGCACCCCGACGACCCAAAGACCGCAGGTGGCACAACAGACGCCTACATCGAAGCCTCCGCCCGGCTGGCCAGGCTCAGTGCGCTACTCGACGACCTCCACGAAAAGGGCGAACGGGTGCTGCTGTTTATCGATGACCTCGACATGCAGGCGTTTGTCGCCCAGTGGCTGCGCTCCCGCTACGCCCTTGGCGAAGTCCCGATCATCAACGGTTCGACTCCCGTGCCCCGGCGGCACGAACAGATCCGCCGCTTCCAGAAGCATGCGCCCGACAGCCGCGAGTTCGACGTCTTCATCCTCTCGCCCCGAGCCGCGGGCTTCGGCCTCACTCTGACGGCGGCAACCCATGTCATTCACCTCACCCGGTGGTGGAACCCCGCCGTCGAAGAGCAGTGCAACGACCGGATCTACCGAATCGGGCAGACCCGGGACGTGACCGTGCATCTGCCGATGGCGATTCACCCGGCGGAGCCCGAACGATCGTTCGACCACCTACTCGACGAGTTGCTCCGAAAAAAGGGGGAACTCGCCCGCTCGGCCCTGTGGCCTCCGGCCGCGTCGGAGAGCGAACTCGGACAGATGATGGAGGAGCTTCTGGGAACCGGCCCGACCGTTGACTCGCTGCCCCCGGTTGTCCGGGCCCCGGAACTCATCTGCCGGCAGACCTTGGACGAACCGCCCTGGACTCTGGCGTTGTCGGCGCCTGAGGACGTGGAGGTGGACGAGGTTCTCTTCGACGACGATCCTCTGGAGCGGTTTGAAAAGGACTGGGAGATACCGTCCTGCGCCGGCAGATTACACGTCTTGACCGCCGACGCCCGGGCGCACAGCGTCGAGCTCTTCTCCGGAACGCCGCTCATCTTCAAGTTGCCCGTCAACTGGGAGGGGCCGGGGCGTCGCGTCCGAGCGACGGGGCGAGGTCACTATCTCGTCGTGGCGCCCGAAGGCTGGCGGCGAACGGGACACGTACCGGTCGCGCCTGATCCCTGTGGCGACGGCTTCCTGGCGCACTACTTCCACTTTGACGCTCACGGGCCGGCCGATGAACAGCAAGGCTTCGAGGAGTGCCCGCTCCCTTCCGTCGGTCCCGGCTTCACGCTGGGCGGTGACCGGGTCTTCGATGACGCCAGGGACGGTGGACTCTTCGGCGAGACACCGGGTTTGAATCTGGCCCCTGAGGTTCGAGCGGCCTGGGTCGGCATGGCGGATGGCAACGGCTGGCAGGGCGAGACGTTCGATCCGCGCACGACGGAGCTGTGGGAGGTGCTGGGTGACCGCGAGGGCTCGTTCGTCCTTCGGGTGTACGACGAATGGGGCCTGCGCGACAGCGGCCGGTTCCGCCTGTTGCGGGGGCTTCGAGAGATCGAGGTCGCCGGCGAGCCCTACACGGAGGGCACTCTTCTTGTACCGGGCGAGCGGGGCCAGCGCCCGGTGGTCGTTCGGCTTAGAGCCTCCGCAGCCTGCACGACCGGCCCGGATTGGGTCTTCAACTCAAGGACAAGCACGCCAGCGCCGGACGACGAGCAAGTCGATCTCCCGGTTGCGACGAACTCGGGCGCGGCGATAGTCGTCGTTCGACCGCCGCGTATCTGGTGGCGGCTCGAAGCGGTCCGGGGTGATATCGGCAGATGGGGCGCCAAGCCAATCGAACTGACGCGCGAGGAATTCATCACGGCGGCGGAGAACCAGGAGGCGCTTGTGGTGCTGCTGCCTCGAAGAGTGTCGGGCGTTCGCGCTGGTTTCGACCCGGGGGACACCCGAAGCTATCCCGCAAACCTGGAGGACGGCAGACGCCTTGCACGGCTACCGCTTCTCGCTTTCCGTGACTACAGGGCGGTGGCCCAGCCCATGCCCGCGGAGACGACATTCCTTGTGATCGTTGAGACGCACACGATGACGCCGATTCGGCTGCGCGAGGAGATTCTCCCCGCGGGAGCAACCGACGAAGCCGTCGCCGTTGCTGAAACGTCGAGGAGCGAACAGGAGGCCGAAGCGGGCGCATTTCCGATCGAATCGCCGGATCCCGTCGATCGACGCGTGAGTCGTCGGCGCAAAGCGAATCGAGCCCTGAGCGTTTGGACGCTCAGGTTTCTGAAGTGGGCCAGGTCTTGGAGCTCTTCCCGGCGTGAATGAAGCCGCAGCCACTCGACTTGGCGATCGCCCGGTTCACACCGCCGGACAACACCGGCCGGTGTTCACTGGGCTTAGGGCGCGGAGTTCGTGCCGGCCCTACTCGGCCGCGAGGCCCAGCCTCCGAGGGCGCCCGTCGTTCCAGCTACGCTACGGGCCGCGATGGAGAAACTCGCTCCCGAACAGGTCGGCTCGCTGCTCCGCCCCGGCATGAAAGTCGCCGTTCTGGGCGGCTGCAACGAACCTCGCGGCATCGCCGCCGCGCTGCACGCTCAGCCCGAGGCAACCGCCGGCGTGGAGTTCACGGTCACCCGCATCCCCGGCATCGCCTCGCCGACGCTCGCACCCTGGGCCGGCTCGACGGTGCGGAGCTTCTTCGTCACGCCCGAGATGCGCGCCGGCTTCGAGGCCGGCTTTGTCCGTTTCGTGCCGATGCAGTACCGGCACGTCTGGGACGATCTCGTCGCGGCGCCCTTCGATCTGGCGATCGCTCAGTTCACGCCGCCGGACGGGAACGGGAACTGTTCCCTCGGCATCGGCGCCGGCTTCCTGCCGGCCCTGCTCGAACGCCGCGAGGTCCCCTTCGTCGCCGAATGGAACCGCGCGCTGCCCCGGCTGCCCGGCGCGCCGACCGTCCCTGCCGACCGGTTCGAGTACGTCGTGCAAACAGAGGTCGAGCCGCCCACGCTTGCCAGCCGGCCCGGTCCGGTGGCTGAGCGCATCGGCGTCCTGGTTGCCGGCCTCGTCCGCGATGGCGACTGCATCGAAACCGGTGTCGGAGCGATCCCGGGCGCGGTGCTGGCGGCGCTGCACGATCACCGCGACCTCGGCTTTCACTCCGGCCTCCTGTCCGATGGCGTGATGGATCTCGTGGAAGCAGGCGCTGTCACCGGCGCCTGCAAGACGATCGACAGGGGGCGTCTGGTCGCGGCCATGGTCCTCGGCTCACCCGCCCTCTACGACTGGGCGAGCCGCTGCGATCTGATCGACCTGCGCACCGTCGACTACACCCATGATGTGCGGGTCATCGCGAAGCTGGACAACTTCGTCGCGCTGAACTCCGCGGTCGAAGTGGACCTCTTCGGCCAGGTCAACTCGGAGATCGTGCGGGGCCGTCAGATCAGCGGCACGGGCGGCGCCGTCGACTTCATGCGCGGCGCCCGGATGTCGGCCGGCGGACGCTCGATCGTCGCCTTCGAGGCAACCGCCGGCGGAGGCCGCTTCTCCCGGATCGTCCCGGCGCTGCCGGCCGAGCACGCGGCTACGGCGCTGCGGACCGACGCCGACACATTCGTTACCGAGTACGGTGTCGCCGAAGTCCGCGGGCTGGACATCGTCGAGCGGGCCCGGCGCTTGATCGCGATCGCCGCGCCTCGGTTCCGCGATGAGTTGAGCCGGCAGGCGGTCGGATCGCTTGAGGCCTGAGAGTCGGCGTGCGCCGACGCTCAGCCGGCGGAGGCAGCGAACGGCCGGTCCTACGCCTTCGCGCTCGGCCTCGCCGACACGGCCTGGCGCCAACGCAGCAGGTTCGGCGTCTCCTCGGTGACCTGGGTGCGCCGACGCTCGGCCGGCGGAGGCAGCGGACGGCCGGTCCTACGCCTTCGCGCTCGGCCTCGCCGACACGGCCTGGCGCCAACGCAGCAGGTTCGGCGTCTCCTCGGTGACCTGGGTGCGCCGACGCTCGGCCGGCGGAGGCAGCGGACGGCCGGTCCTACGCCTTCGCGCTCGGCCTCGCCGACACGGCCTGGTGCCAACGCAGCAGGTTCGGCGTCTCCTCGGTGACCTGGGTGCGCCGACGCTCGGCCGGCGGAGGCAGCGGACGGCCGGTCCTACGCCTTCGCGCTCGGCCTCGCCGACACGGCCTGGCGCCAACGCAGCAGGTTCGGCGTCTCCTCGGTGACCTTGAACCTGGTCACCCGGCCGAAGTCGATCCCGATCTGGGCCGTGATGTCGGCGATCGAGTACTCGTCGCCGGCGACGAACTCGCGGTCCGCGAGTTCCCGGTCGAGCCACTCCAGGCGCTTCGTCGCGTGGCTGCGCTGACCTTCTCCGTAGTCCGGGTACTGCTCGATGAGCTTGGCGAAGTACGGATGGGTGTTGCGGAAGACCTGCATGATCGGCAGGGCGATCTCCATCTCCATGCGCCGCTGCCACATCTCGATGCGGGCCGCCTCTTCGGGGTCGCTGCCGCCCATCAGAACGGGTTCCGGCTGCAGCTGCTCGAAGTAGCGGCAGATGGCGACCGACTCGGCGATGAACGTGCCGTCGTCGAGCTCGAGCACGGGAACGCGGCCCAACGGATTCTTCTGGCGGAAGGGCTCCTGGCGGTTTTCGGCATTGCCCAGGTCGACCGGTACGATGGGAACCTCGATGCCCTTCTCGGCGAGAAAGATGCGGACGCGGCGGCAGTTGGGGGCGGTGGCGGCTTCGTGTAGCTTCATGGCGTGGAACAGTCTCCTGGAGGGTCGGCTGCTGATGGTCAAGGGTTGGAAGAGGACGGACTCGCCGTGCAACCCGGGGGGCGCCCGAACCACCTGGCGCGCGAGTTCAAGGCTCAAGGCCTGCAAGAGGACGGGCGCGCAGTGTAACCGCATCCGGCGCGCGAATCACGGGGCGCACCGATGATCGAACTGTTTGGCCAGCCGTCGTTCTGGGCGGCGCTGTTCTCGGTCACGCTGATCCAGATCGCGCTCGGCGCCGACAACCTGATCATCATCACGATCATCGCCAACAAGCTGCCCGACGCTCGGCGCAAGCAGGCGATCCAGCTCGGCCTGGTGCTGGCGATGGCGCTCCGCATCGTGCTGCTGCTGATCCTGAGCCTGGTGCTCGGGGCCGCGACGACCGAACTCTGGACCTTCGACGGGGCGTTCCTCGGCGTCGGGATGGCCGGCAGCGTCGACGGCAAGTCGCTCGTGCTCGTGATCGGCGGCCTGTTCCTGATCTGGAAGGGCATAAAGGAGCTGCGCATCAAGCTGAAGGCGGTCGAGCACGAGGTCGCGAAGGCAAGCCGCTTCGCCGAGGTGGTCACCCTGATCGTCGGCATGAACCTGATCTTCTCCGTCGACTCGATCCTGACCGTCGTCGGCATGACGGACATCTTCGCCGTCATGGTCGGCTCGGTGCTCATCTCGGTCGCGCTGATGCTGGTCTTCGCCGGTCCGATCTCGCGGTTCCTCAGCTCCAACCCCGAGTTCGAGATCCTCGGCCTGTTCGTCCTCCTGCTGATCGGCTTCGTGCTGATCCTCGAAGCGGGCCACAGCGCGCACCTGACCGTGAACGGCGCCCCCACCCCGTACATCCCGCAGTGGATCGTCATCTTCATCCTGCTGCTGATGTTCGCGCTCGACCTGTACCAGAACTGGTGGGAGCGAAAGCAGGAGGTCGACGCGGTAACGCTCCACCGGCGGCGCAAGTAGCAGCCGCACGCCCCCGCCGGGCGCCGAAGGCCGCACGGTCGACGCGGTAACGCTCCACCGGCGGCGCAAGCAGCAGCCGCACGCCCCCGCCGGGTGCCGAAGGCTGCACGGTCAACGAGGTAACGCCCCACCGGCGGCGCAAGCAGAGGCAGGCTGAGCCGAATCGGGCGGTATACGATCCCCGCCCTCACATCCGTGGGGCCTTCGCCTGCCAGGCCCCGACTTCAACTCACTCCACTGGAAGCCGCCGATGTCCGAGAACGATTCAGCCAGTCCGCCACTGCCCACTCTCGCCATGCTCGGCGCCACCGGCGACCTTGGCGGCGGCCTCGCCCGGCGCTGGGCCGCGGCCGGCTACTCGATCGTCATCGGCTCGCGCTCGCGGGAAAAGGGCGCCGGCTCGGCCGAGGACGTGAACGAGCAGCTTCGCGCGCAGGGCCTGGCCCCCTCGGTCCGCGGCACGGACAACCTGAGCGCCGCCGAGGAAGGCGACCTCGTCGTGCTGACCGTGCCTTACGCCTTCCAGCGCGCCACGCTGGAGGCGGTGCGCGACGCGCTCCAGGGCAAGATCCTGGTCGACTGCACGGTGCCGCTCGTCCCGCCGAAGGTCGCGCGGGTGCAGCTTCCCGACGAGGGCTGCGCCGCGGTCATCGCCCAGCAGGCCGTCGGCCCGGATGTGCGCGTCGTCTCGGCCTTCCAGAACGTCGGCGCCGCCCACCTGCGGGAAGACGACGCGGTGGATTGCGACGTGCTGGTGACCGGCGACGATCCGGCGGCGCGCGCCGAAGTCATCGAACTGATCGAGGCGCTGGGGATGCGCGGCTGGCACGCCGGGCCGCTCGACAACGCCGCCGCCGCCGAGGCGCTGACCTCCGTCCTGATCCAGTTGAACCGCAAGTACGGCATTGCCGGCGCGGGGATCCGGATTACCGGCCAGGTGACCCGCACTCCCTGAAGACGGTCGGCTGACGACCGCCTCGCTTGCCGCACTCGCCGCACCCGTGCCGAGGAGACGGGTAGCCTTCGGCCTCCGAACTTCCGATCCTGAGGTGCCGACGTGGTGGGCCGCGGGGAAGCAGTACCCGAGGCGACGGGTAGCCTTCGGCCTCCGAACTCCCGATCCTGAGGGGCAGACGTCGTGGGCCGCGGGGGAGCAGTACCCGAGGCGACGGGTACCCTTCGGCCTCCGAACTTCCGATCCGTTCCTCCGCGTTCACCGGCCGCCGCGTCGTCGTCTGCATCATGTTGAGCATCCAGTCCGTACCCGGCCTTCCCGAAGTCCGACCCGGCGACGACCTGGCCTTCCTGATCACGGAAGCGATGCACCGGGCGCGCCTGACGTTGCGCGCCGGCGATGTACTCGTCGTCGCCCAGAAGATCGTCTCCAAGGCCGAAGGCCGAATCGTCGAACTCGCGACGGTCGAACCCCGTGCCGAAGCCGTGCGGCTGGCGGCGGAGTGCGACAAGGATCCGCGGCTGATCGAACTCGTGCTCCGCGAATCCACCGCAGTGCTCCGCACCGTGCCGGGAGTCATCATCGTCGAGCATCGGCTCGGCCTGGTGCTGGCGAACGCGGGGATCGATCAGTCGAATCTGCGGCCAGGCGACGACCACGGCTGCGCCCTGCTCCTGCCGGAGGATCCGGACGCCTCGGCGGCGGACCTGCGTGAAGCGCTCGCGGCGCGTTTCGGGGTCGAGGACATCGGCGTGACGATCAACGACAGCGTCGGCCGGGCCTGGCGTCTCGGCACCGTCGGGCTGGCAATCGGCGTTGCCGGCATGACGGCGCTCCGGGACCTGCGCGGAGACCGCGACCGGTTCGGCCGTGAACTCCAGGTATCGGAAACCGGGATCGCCGACCAGATCGCAAGCGCCGCCCAGGTCGTCCAGGGCGAGGGCGACGAAGGCGCGCCCGTGGTGCGCGTCCGCGGCCTGAATAAGCTCGGGCCGGCTCAGGACGCGCGCGCGCTCCTGCGGCCTCGCAACCAGGATCTGTTCCGGTGAGCACCGGCCCGTCGCCGTCGGAGGGCGCCCGGACGCGCTTTGCCGACTCGCAACCGGAATCTGTTCCGGCGGGCCCCGGCACGGGCCGCTGCCTCGCGCTGTCCGGCGGCGTTGGCGGCGCCAAGCTCGCACTCGGACTGTCGCGGGTTCTGCCGCCGGAGGACCTGACGATCGTCTGCAACACGGCGGACGACTTCGATCATCTCGGTCTCCGCGTCTGCCCCGACCTCGACACGGTGATGTACACCCTGGCCGGCGTCTCCAACCGCGTTACCGGCTGGGGTCAGGCGCACGAGACGTGGTCCTTTCTCGAGGCGCTTGCCCGGCTCGGCGGCGAGACCTGGTTTCGGCTCGGCGACCGGGATCTGGCGACCCACGTGGAGCGGACCCGCAGACTCCGCGCCGGCGAAAGCCTGACCGGGGTGACGGACGCGCTGTGCCGGGCGCTCGGCGTCGAAGCGAGGGTGCTGCCGATGAGCGACGATCCGGTGCGCACCGTCGTCGGCACGCGGGACGGCGAACTGAGCTTCCAGCACTACTTCGTCCGCGACCGCTGCGCCCCGGCGGTGACGGGCTTCCGCTTCGCGGGCGTCGATGCCGCCCGCCCGGCGCCGGACTTCCTCGCCGCCCTCGAGGACGACGCGACGGCGGCGATCGTCATCTGCCCCTCAAACCCCTTCGTCAGCGTCGATCCCGTGCTCGCGGCGCCGGGCGTCGAGCGGGCCCTGCGCCGCACAAGAGTTCCCGTCGTCGCGGTCTCACCCATCGTCGGCGGCGCGGCGATCAAGGGCCCCGCGGGCAAGATGATGGCGGAACTCGGGATGCCGGTCACGGCAATCGGGGTCGCCAGGCACTACCGGAAACGGGATCTGCTCGACGGCTTCGTCATCGATCACGTCGATGCCGGGCAGGCGGCGGAAATCGAGAATCTCGGCCTCCCCACCCTGGTGACCGGCACGGTGATGGAGACGCTGGCCGACCGCGAACGCCTCGCCAGGGAGACGATGGACTTCGCCCGCGGGCTCGCCCTCCCGCCCGACGACATCGTGGAAGCCGCGCCGCCGGAACCGTCCACGTGACGACGGAGGGCCTGTGGACGGTCCTGCCGGTCAAGGCCTGGTCCGAGGCCAAGCGGAGGCTGTCTCCCATCCTGAGCGCCGGAGAGCGGGAGGCCCTGGCCCGCTCGATGCTCGACGACGTGCTCGAGGCGATAGCGGGCGCCCCCCACGTCACGGGCACGCTTGCCGTGACCGCGGACGACGTGGCGGCGAGCTACCTCAGGGCAGCCGGATGCGAGGTTCTGTCCGAGCCCCGGCGAGGCCTGAACCGGGCGCTGGGCACGGCCGCCGGGGAACTCGGGCGCCGCGGCGAGGCGACGATGCTCGTCTTGCCGATCGACCTGCCCCTGGTGACCGCGGCGGACCTGCAGGAACTCTGCGCCCGGCACTTCGAGGATCAAGGACGCCACGTGGGCGGGAAGGCGCCGGGAGCGGCGGTGACCGTGGCGCCCGACCGCTTCCGTTCCGGGACCAACGCCCTGGTCTGTTCGCCGCCCGGATGCATCCCGTTCCGCTTCGGCGACGGCAGCTTCCACGCCCATCTGCGGGAGGCGGAAAGGGCGAGAGCCGCTCACTCCAGCGTGGTCCTCGCGAATCTCGGACTCGACGTGGACCATCCGGACGATCTGGCCGAACTGCTGCGGCTCGACCGTTCGGGCCGAACAGGCCGCTTCCTGCGTGGACTCGGGGCGCCGGACCGGCTGGAGATCCCGCGCAACCGGGACTGATACCGTTCGGCACTCTTCGAGCCTGTCGCATCCCAGTCCGATCGAAATTGTCGCCGGGCACCGATCGGCTCGGCGCCCGCCGCCGTCATCGCCATGTCACCTCCGCTCAGCGCGTTCCTGGACCGTCGCCCGACCCCTGACGAAGCGCACGCGCTTGCCCGCATCGAGCCGGGCGCCGGCCTCGACCAGCTGGTCGAGATGGCCGGCGAGCTGCGCGACCGGGGCCACGGCGACCTGATCTCCTACTCGCGCAAGGTGTTCCTGCCGCTCACCCACCTGTGCCGGGACATCTGCCACTACTGCGTTTTCGCACAGCCGCCCAGGAAGGGCGAGGCGGCGTACATGCCGCTCGACAGCGTGCTGAGCCAGGCACGCCTCGCCGCGGCGGCCGGTTGCAAGGAGGCTCTCTTCACCCTCGGGGACAAGCCCGAGCTGCGCTACAAGGCGGCCCGCGAGGGCCTGGCGGAACTCGGCCACGAGTCGACCCTCTCCTACCTCCGCGAGGCCGCGGAACGGGTGTTTACCGAGACCGGGCTCCTGCCCCACCTGAACCCGGGCCTGATGACCGCCGGGGACATCGAGCGTCTGCGCCCCGTATCGCCGTCGATGGGCATCATGCTGGAGAGCGTGTCCATGCGGCTGCACGAGAAGGGCCAGGCGCACTACGGCTGCCCCGACAAGGTGCCCTCGCGAAGGATGGAGACGCTCCGGCTGGCCGGCGAGGCACGGGTGCCCTTCACCTCCGGCATTCTGATCGGCATCGGCGAGACGCGCGAGGAACGGATCGACGCCCTGCTCGCGATGCGCGGCCTGCACGAAGAGTACGGTCACATCCAGGAAGTCATCGTCCAGAACTTCCGCGCCAAGCCCGGGACCCGGATGAAGGACGCGCCCGAGCCGACCCTCGAGGACCTGCTGTGGACGATCGCCGCGGCGCGCCTCGTGCTCGGACCCGGGATGCACATTCAGGCGCCGCCGAATCTGAGCCCGGGCGTTCTGCCGCAGCTCATCGCAGCCGGCATCGACGACTGGGGCGGCGTCTCGCCGGTCACTCCGGACTTCGTCAACCCCGAGGCCCCCTGGCCCCACCTCGAACGTCTCGGCGAAGAGACCGCCGCCGCCGGCAAGACCCTGGTCGAGCGTCTGACGGTCTATCCGGAGTGGGCCAGACGCGGCGAGATCTGGCTCGACGACGGCCGCGGCCAGAGTCGCGCCGTCCGCCGCATGGGTGGCGTCCGTGCCGCCGTCCTGCAGCGCATCGACTCCACCGGGCTGCCGCGCACGGACGAGTGGTCGCCGGGAGAACAGACGCCGCCGCCGCGCGACATCCTGGACACGGTGACGGCGCCGGTCAGCCGCAACGGCAACGGCAACAGCGCCGTCGCTCCGACGCGCGAGATGCACCGCGAACCCCTGAGCATGCGCGCCGGAGTCTCCGCGCCGTCGGCCGCGCCGGACCGAGCCCGGAGTTGCCCCCGCGAACCCCCGAGCATGCGCGCCGGAGTCTCCGCGCCCGTTCAGGCGGCCCTCGACCGGGTCCGCTCGGGCGGGGACCTGACCGAGGATCAGATCGCCGCCCTCTTCCGCGCCCGCGGCGCCGACTTCACCGCCGTCTGTTCCGCCGCCGATCAGGTCCGCCGCGAGGTGAACGGCGACACGGTGACCTACGTCGTCAACAGGAACATCAACTACACGAACGTCTGCTACTTCAAGTGCCAGTTCTGCGCCTTCTCGAAGGGCAAGCTGAGCGAGAACCTGCGCGGCAAGCCGTACGACCTGGAACTCGAGGAGGTCATGCGCCGCACGGTCGAGGCCTGGCAGCGCGGCGCGACGGAAGTCTGCATGCAGGGCGGCATCCACCCGGACTACACGGGCGAGACGTATCTCGGAATCTGCCGGGCGGTGAAGGAGGCGGCGCCCGAAATCCACGTCCACGCCTTCTCGCCGCTCGAGGTCTGGCAGGGCGCCGCGACCCTCGACATGCCGCTTGGCGACTACCTGCTGCTCCTCAAGGAGGCGGGCCTGGGCACCCTGCCCGGCACCGCCGCCGAGATCCTCGACGACGAGATTCGCGCGATCATCTGCCCCGACAAGCTGAACACGGACCAGTGGCTCGAGGTGATGGAGACCGCCCACGGGGTCGGCTACCGCACGACGGCGACGATCATGTACGGCCACGTCGACGGCCCGCGAAACTGGGCCCGTCACCTGCTCCGCCTGCGCGACCTGCAGAAGCGCACCCGCGGCTTCACCGAGTTCGTGCCCCTTCCCTTCGTCCACATGGAGGCGCCGCTCTACCTCAAGGGCCGCGCCCGCAAGGGGCCGACCTTCCGCGAGGCGGTGCTCATGCACGCCGTCGCCCGGCTGGCGCTTCACCCCTGGTTCGAGAACGTCCAGGCCTCCTGGGTCAAGATGGGGCCGGAAGGCGTCGCGGCCTGCCTCCGGGCCGGAGTGAACGACCTCGGCGGCACGCTGATGAACGAGAGCATCACCCGCGCCGCCGGTTCCGAGCACGGCCAGGAACTGCCGCCGTCCGCGATGGAGGCGCTGATCCGCAAGCTGGGCCGCGTGCCGAAGCAACGGACGACCGCCTACGGCGCCCCGCCCCCGGAACGCGTCGAAGCTTCCTTCCAGGCGGCGGAACTGGCCGCCGTGCTGAACACGCCCGCGCACCGGTACGAGCGCACCGGCCCCCTGCGGCTCGTCCGCCCGGGCTTGGGCGCCGACGGCGCCTAGCAGCCTGCCATCCATGCGCCCGCTGACGGGCGCACGGACTGGTTCACGGGTGGCGCGGAACCGCGCCACCCGGGTTCTGGCCGGCATCCGGCGCGGAGCACCGGCTCCGGAGATTCGGCCACAAACCGGGTTCGCCCATCTGGCCGACCAGCCAGACCGGTTCCGGATCGCCGCCTTACTCTCCGCCCGCTACTTCGACGTCGTGGAAGGTTGCTCGTTCAGGCCCAGGAAGTGAGGCTCGGATTCCTGACGGCGGACCGGCAGTTGGAAGCCGGCGCCAGGCGGGGCCCCTACAGCACCGCCTCCGCGATTGCGTCGAGCGCCTCCGGCTGCTGGCAGCCGAGCAGCATGGAAGCGACCTGGCCCTTGGCCCCGGCTTCCTTCCAGGCCGCCAGACGGTCCACGATCCGCTCCTTCGGACCGACCAGGGCGACGTCGTCGACCAGGGCGTCCGGGACGGCGCCGATCGCCTCGCTCTTCTTGCCGCCGAGGAAGTTGTCCTGGATGGCCTTCGCCTCGTCCGGGTAGCCGAGGCGCTTGGCGTAGTCGTTGTAGAAGTTCTTGTCGCGCGCGCCCATCCCGCCGATGTAGAGGGCCATGCTCCTCTTGACCGGAGTGCGGCACTGCTCCACATCGTCGCCCATCACGACGGTGACGAATGGCATGACCCGGAAGTCGTCCAGTCCCTTGCCGTTGCCGGCCGCAGCGAAGCCGCGGTCGAGGGCGCCCTCGAGCAGGTCGAATCGCTCCGGGTTCATCCAGATCGGGAACACCCCGTCCGCAACCTCGGCGCTGCATGCGAGCCCGTTCGGGCTGATCGACGCCGTGTAGATCGGGATCGAAGTGTCCGCCGCCAGGATGCACCTGAGCGGCTTGCCGAGACCTGTCGCATCGTCGCCGCGATAGGGCAACTGGTAGTGGTAGCCGTCGTGGGTGACCGGCGCGTCCCGCGCGAAGACCTTGCGCATGATCTCGATGTACTCCTTCGTGCGGGTCAGCGGCCGCCCGTACGCGACGCCGTGCCAGCCCTCGATCACCTGGGGACCGGAAGGCCCCAGACCGACGAGGAAACGGCCTCCGGAGAGCTGGTTCAGGGTCATCGCGGTCATCGCGGTCATCGCGGGACTGCGCGCCGGCATCTGCATGATCGCCGTGCCGACCTTGATCTTCGAGGTCTGGGCGAGAACCCACGCCGCCGTCGAGACCGCGTCGGAGCCGTAGGCCTCGGCCGTCCATACCGAGGTGAAGCCGGCGCTCTCCGCCCGGCGAATCCGGTCGATCGGGATGTTCATCTGGCTGCCGAAGGCGCCCGCGAGCAGTCCTAATTCCATCGTCCAGTCTCCAATGTCCTGAGTGCCTGTCGATTCCTCTGGGGAAAACGGGCGCGAGACTAGCAGCCCGGACATAGACTGGTCACATGCGCCAGGAGAACGAGGAGCCACGCGTGCGGAAACCGGGCGCCGGTCGCACACGCAGCCAGGTTCTGTGGCCGCTCGCGTTCCTCACGCTGATCCTCGGGTTGGTCGTGGCGATCGTGATCAGTTTCTTCGTCATCCGAGTGACCATGCTGCCCAGGGAGGTGGTGGAGGGCGGCCGCGAGCTCGCCCGCGACGCCGCCCTTGCCGTCGAGCGGATCGCGAAGGCGTTCCACACGGGCACCGTCCAGACCTCCTTTCTGAGTTACGCCACCGAAGTCTCGGGCAGCGCCTTCCTGCAGTTCGCCTCTCTCGACCAGATCGAGGTGCTCCAGCGCACGGACTCGACAAGCCTGCTGTGGGGGCGGCTCAGGCTGCCTGACGTGATGGTCGAGGCGCGGGTTCCGGTCCGCTACACCTACTACCTGGACCTCGAGGACGAGTGGTCCCTGACCCTGGACGGAACGACGGTCCATGTGCTGGCGCCAGGCGTGCGTGCAAACCGGCCGGCCGTGGACACTTCGGCGATCGAGTACCGGGTCCAGGCGGATTCGCTCCTGCGCGACGAGGAGGCGGTCCTGGAGCGGCTCCGGCGCCGCATCACGGACCAGTTGGCGTCTCGCGCGGGCGAGAACATCGCCCTGGTGCGCGAACTCGGGCGGCGCAGGACGGCCGACTTCGTCCGCACGTTCCTCCTGTCGCAGTTCGGCGAGGACGTCGAGGGATATCGGATCGAGGTCAGTTTCCGGGACGAAGTCGACCTTCCCGCTTCGCCGGCCCTTGGCCCCGAGGCGTCGCGCGTCGTGACCGGGCAAGAGCAGCAGTGAGCGGCAGTGAGAGGCCGGCAGTGAGAGTGGACCTGGACGCGAGCGAGGACAGCGAGGACAAGGGGCACTTGCAGCATTGAGCGGCAGTGAGAGACCGGCGGTGAGAGACCGCCTGGCGCGCCGACGCCAGCGACTGCGGGCCCGACAGGCGGACCGCTTCGGCCGCATGGCGGAGCAGGTCCACGTTCACAACCCGTTCTACCGGGCAAAGTGGCAAGCCGCCGGCTTCGACTCCCCGCCGACCCTGGACGACCTGGAGAACCTTCCCTTCACGACCAAGGCCGAGCTCGCCGCCGACCAGGACGCGAACCCGCCCCGGGGCAGCAACCTGACCTTCCCCTTCGACCGCTACGTGCGCGTTCACCGCACGTCGGGAACGACCGGCAAGCCGCTGCGCTGGTTCGACACCCCGGCCAGCTGGCAGTGGTTCCTCGATTGCTGGCTTGAAACCTACAGGGGCGCCGGCGTCGGTCCCGACGACCGAGTCTTCGTCGCCTTCGGCTTCGGCCCCTTCGTGGGCTTCTGGACCGCGTTCGAGGCAGCGCAGCAACTCGGCTGTCTGGCCATGCCCGGCGGTCACCTGAGCACCGAGCAGCGCCTCAACGTGATCCGCGAGGAAGGCGCCACGGTTCTGGTGGCGACGCCGACCTATGGCCTGCGCCTGCTCGAGGTCGCACGCCAGCTGGGCGTCGATCTCGCCGTCAGTTCGATCGAGCGGACGATTCACGGCGGCGAGCCGGGCGCCGGCGTACCGGCCGTCAAGCGCCAGCTCGCGGAGGGGTTCGGAGCTCGGGTCTTCGACCACGCCGGCGCGACGGAGGTCGGCGCCTGGGGCCACCCCTGCGGCGTCGGCGAGCATCTCCACATCTTCGAGGAGGAGTTCATCGTCGAGTGGCTCGACCGGACGACCGGAGAGCCGCTCCAACCGCTCGGCCCAGGCGCAAGCGAGACCGACCCGACCCTCGGCGAACTCGTCGAACATGGGCCTCGAGCGCGCGCTGGAGCGGCGGGCGCAAGCGAGACCGACCCGACCCTCGGCGAACTCGTGCTGACCAACCTGGGCCGGATCGGCAGCCCGGTCGTCCGCTACCGCACCGGCGACGTCGGACGCCTGTGCGCCGCCGGCTGTCCCTGCGGCCGGCCGACCGTCTACCTCGATGGCGGTGTTCGCGCCCGCGCCGACGACATGTTCATCGTCCGCGGCGTGAACGTCTACCCGAGCTCGATCGACGCGATGATCCGGGAAGTCGGCGGAGTCGCCGAGTACCGCGCGACGGTACGCGAACGCCGGCAGATGGTCGAAGTCGAACTGGAGGTCGAGCCGGAGCCCGGCCGCGCGGCCGGAGTTCTCCGTCTCCGGCTACAGGATCTCTTCCAGAGGCGCCTCAGCCTCCGGATACCGGTACGCATCGCGGCGACCGGTTCCCTGACCCGCTATGAACTCAAGGCGAACCGCTTCACGCTGGAGCGACCGTAGCGGACGGCCGGTTCAGGACCGCGAGCGTGCCGAACAGGACCGCTCCCACGCCGTTCACCGCGATCCCCATCGCCGGCCCGCCCAGGTCCGGGACGAGCAGCAGAGCCGCCGAAACCAGCATCAGGACCCGCAGGGGCCTGCTCAACTCGGCGCGCAGGTAGCCGCTGACCCCGGCGGCCAGAGCCAGGATCCCGACCACCGCCGCGCCCAGGGCGAGCAACAGCGGCGGCAGGCCGGCGGCCCCTGCCGCGAAGAGGTTCCCACCGTCCTCGTCCATCAGCAGCAGCGCCGGCCGGTAGACGAACATGTACGGCAGCGTGAAGCCGACCAGGGCGAAGCGGAACGCCGCCAGCGCCGTGCGCATGACCGGCGCCTGAGCCAGGCTGGACGCCGCGTAGGCGGCCAGCGCGACCGGCGGCGTGACCATGGACATCATCCCGAAGTAGAAGATGAACAGGTGCGCGGCGAGCGGAATCACGCCGAGTTCCGACAGCAGGGAACCCATCAGCGTCGCCATGAGCAGGTAGCAGACGACGGACGGCACGCCCATGCCGAGAACCAGCGACGTGACCATGATCCCGAGCAGGGCCAGGAACAGGTTGGTCGCCACGACCGACTTGATCGCGGCGCTGAAGTCCACGGCGATCCCGGTCTGCTGGACAATTCCGATGATCGCGCCGACGCAGGCGCTCGCGGCGACCAGCGGAATCCCGTTGCGAGCCGCCTTGGTCAGCGCGCCGAGGATGTGCGGGCGCCACGCGCGGTGAATCAGCCCGAAGACCATCAGCCCGAGCATCGCCACGATCCCCGAGGAAAGCCAGGACTCGAAGACCTGCCGGAACGACGGGTCGGCCGGCGTGTCCGCCCACACGAGTTGATGGAGGATCGCCACCGCGCCGAAACAGCCGAGCGTCAGCTGGCGCAGCCTGCGCGGCAACTCGAACTCCTCGCGAAAAACCGCCAGGATCAGGATCACGATCAGCGAGCCCGTCACCGCGCGGAACGGCGAGAAACGCAGCAGAAGCAGCAGGATCAGGGTGCCGAGCGCGGAAATGAAGACGACCGCATCGAAACGGAGGACCGGCGGCGGCTCCCCGTCCCGCTTCGGCGTTCCGATGCGTCTCGAGTAGAAGTGGACGATCAGGAAGATCGACAGGTAGAAGAGGACCGCGGGGAGCAGAGCGGCCTGGACGATCTGCAGGAAGGTGACCTGGGGCTCCACGATCTCGAGCATCATGTAGGCCCCGGCGCCCATGACCGGCGGCACCAGCGCACCGCCCGAAGCCGCCGCGGCCTCGACCGCCGCCGCGACGTGCCGCTTGAAGCCGTTGCTGCGCATCATGGGAATCGTGAAAGCCCCGGTCGTCACCGCGTTGGCGACCGCGCTGCCCGACAGGGAGCCCAGAAGGCCGCTGCTCAGAACCGCCACCTTCGCCGGGCCGCCGGGCCTGGACCCGAACACCCGTTCGGCGAAGCGCATGACGAACCGGGTCGCCCCCGACATCTCGAGGAAGGCGCCGAAGACGACGAAGAGGAAGACGTAGCGGAACATGACGGAAGCCGCGGGCCCGAACACGCCCAGGCTCTGCAGGAAGGTCGTGCCGACCACGTCGCGCGGGTTCTGGCCGGCATGCGGGAAGAGCCAGTCCGGCAGGATCGGCCAGCCGCTGCGCAGGCTGTAGTAGCAGTAGAGCGTGTGCGCGACGAAGACCAGGGCCAGCGCGGGAACGATCCAGCCGATGCTGCGGCGGGCCGCCTCGAGGACGAGCACCAGGCCGATCAGCCCGAGCGCGATGTCGCCGCCGGTCTCGATTCCGGCCCGGTTGCCGAGCGACCGGCCTCCCGCCCAGAGATGCTCGAAGGCGGGCTCCGTCTGCACGACGACGTACGCACAGGCCCCCGCCGCCGCCAGGCCCAGCACCAGGTCCAGACCGCGCAGCCACCGGTTCGAGGCAAGCCTCCCGTGAACCGGAAAGGCGAGGAAACAGAGCAGCAACCCGCCGCCGACGAACACCGCCAGCGACGACTGCGGCAGCAGGACGCCGTAGTTGACCTCGAACAGGACGAAGAAGCACAGACCGACGCCGAGCGCCGCGATCAGGAAGCGGCGAAACCGTTCAAGGCTCGCCGGACCTGAGCTGGATTCCTCGGCGCCGGCGGATGCGGGCGAGACGCCCGCGTTCCCGGAAGGCACGGCGACTGACTTGGACGGCTGGTCTGGCGCGCTCAACCGGCGGCTTCGGGCCAGACGCCGATCTCGCGGTAGAAGCGTTCCGCGCCCGGATGGAAGGGGGTGCCGGTGTAGCGCGCCACGTTCGCCTCGTTGATCGCGCGCCCGGCGGGATGCTTGTCGGCCACCGACTGGCGGTTGTCCCAAAGCGTCTTCGTGATCCTGTAGACCAGCTCCTCGTCCGCGTCGGCCGAGGCAATCAGGTGCATCGAGCCCACGTTGAGCCCCGGATAGTCCTCGCTCAGGTCGGAATAGGCGTCGGCCGGAATCGTCGCGAGCTGGAAGAAGGGATAGTCGGCGGCCAGTTGCTGCCGCGTCTCCTCATCGAACGGCACGAAGCGGATGTCGTAGGTGCTGCACGCCTGGGTTACCGCGCCGGTGGGCACGGCGCCACCCAGGAACGCGGCGTCGATCGCCCCGTCACCCAGCATGTCGACCGCGCCGCTCTGGGTGCCGTACACCTGGGTGAAGTCGTCGTAGGTCACGCCGTGGGCGGCCAGCAAGGGCTCGACGAACATCTCGAAGCCCGCGCCGGCGACGCCGACCATCGCTCGACGGCCCGCCAGATCGCCCATGCTCGTCACGCCCGAATCCGTCTTCGTCACGAAGGTCGCGATGTTCGGCGCCAGGGTGGCCACGGCGCGGATGTCGTAGCTCTGCTCCCAACCGGACTCGCCGAGAACCGCGAAGTAGCTGATCGCCGAATTGGAGAGCGCGAGCTGCAGTTCGCCCCGCACCAGCCGGCGGATGTTCTCCTGCGAGCCCTTCGTGCCGCGGGGCTGCACGCGCCATTCGTTCTCGCCCCGGTTCTCGTTCAGGACCTCGGCGATCGCGCCGCCGACGACCGGGAAAGCGCCGCCGACCGGCGCGGTTCCCATGCTCAGGAACTGCGGACCGCCGGAAGCTGCGTCGCCCGCGTCGCCGCCACCGCCGCAGGCGAGGCAGAAGACGAGCAGAGGGAGTGAAGCGAGGGAACGGATCTTCATGCGGGGATTCCTCTCGAACCGCGAAAACGCCAGAACCGGCAAACCGGGAGCGCGCGATCCTAGCAGTCCGCGGCAGAAGTCCGTGTCGCACCGAGAGTGGCCAGGCGCCCGCCCGGCAAGGCGCGACCAGGGAGCATATCGGGGCCGCCCTCAATCCCGGGAACAAGGGCGACAGAGGAGCTTGCCCGGGTGGCGCGCTCCGCGCCACCCGCGAACCAGTCCGTGCGCCCGTCATCGGGCGCACGAATAGCACGATGCCGGGCGGGATGCATGGCCGCTCGAATGCAGCGCGACTTCTGCCACGGACTGCTAGAAGGCGGCCAACCGCTCTCAGCCGCCCGGCTCGGCGATGCAGTAGAGGAAGCTCGCGGTGCGCAGATACAGCCTGCCGGGCGCCACTCCCAGCGACGACAGCGTGAAGCCCTGGACCTCGTTCCTGGACAGGATCTCGAACTCGGGACCGTCGCGGACGACCGTGGTCACCCCGTCCTCGTTCGTCGCGTAGACCTTGCCGTCGGCAACCAGCAGGGAGGCGCTGTAGGTGCCCGGGGCCAACCGCCGGTTCTCCCAGACCGGCTTCCCGGTGGCCGCGTCGAGCCGCGACAGCAGACCGTTGTCTCTCAGCAGGTAGAGGGTCTCCCCGTCGGTCGCCGGCGTCGGCACGTCCGGTCCGCGGTCCGTCTCCCACAGGATTTCAGGATCGCCGCCGTCCCCAAGCCGCAGCGCCTTCATCGGACTGACGCGGGTGGGCACGAAGACCAGGTCGCCCGAAGCCACCGGCGACGCGACGACCCGGTACATCGGGCTGTCCCTTGGGTTGAAGCCCTCCACCCGCCAGAGCTCGCGGCCGCTGCCGGGGTCGTGGCCCGTAGCGACGTCGCCTCCGTTCAACACGAGAACGTGTCCATCGCCGCTCTCGACCAGGGCCGGCGTGATGTAGGCGTCCGGCGACTCCATCCGCGCGTTGGTGGGCCGCTCCTGCCGCCAGATCGTCTCCCCCGAGTCGGCGTCGATGGCCAGCAGGTAGGACGGATCGTCCGTCTTCATGCCGTGCAGTACCGGCACGAAGAGCACGTTCCGCCACAGCAGCGCGGAGGAGCCGTAGCCGTGGTTCAGCCCGAAGGCGCCGTAGTCCTGTTCGAGTTCGCGCGCCCAGAGCTGGTTGCCCTCGAAATCCCAGGCCTGCAGGACGCCGGTGCCGGTCAGCACCCAGACCCGCTCGCCGTCCGTGACCGGCGACGGCGACGACATGTTGTGCTTGCGCTGGAACCGGTTGCCGCCTGCCACCTTCCGCCGCCAGACGACTTCGCCGGAGTCGGCGTCGACCAGCCACAGGAAGAGGTCGTCCCCTTCCGCCACGTTGAGGAAGAGGCGCTTGCCGACGACGATAGGCGTTGATCCCGAGCGATCCGGAAGCGGCAGTTTCCAGACGATGTTCCGCTCCGTTTCGCCGTCGTGGGACCACTCGAGCGGCAGACCGGTGTGCTCGCTGTAGCCGTTGCGGTCGGGGCCTCGCCAGTTCGGCCACTCCGAGGCGCCCGCCGCCGCGACGGCGGCGAGGGACGCGAGGGACGCGAGGGACGCGCAGACGGTGCGAAGCGCGCGCCGCGGCCCGGCCGCGAGTCTCCGGGGCCCGGCCTCGGGAACGCCCACGCGGAGGCCGACGAAGGAACGCCGGCGGATGAAGGTCTCCCGATCGCCCGCGAGGTCGACGCGGCTCACGCAGCCTCCCGCGCCGGCGCCGGCTCTTCGGCTTCCGCGGCCGCCGCTTCCTCGTCCGGTTGCGCCGATTCCGGCATCAGCAGGACCTGGACCAGGTTCTCACCGGCGAGATAGTCCTCCGCGGCTTCCGCGATCATGTCCGCATCGAGCTCATCGAAGAGCCGCTCGTACTCAAGAATCGTGAGCGGATCCTCGCCAAACCGGTACACCGTCTGCAGCACGCCCAGCCAGAAGCCGTTCGTCTCCTTCGCCGTCTCCCTGGCCCGGCGCTGCTGTTCCCGGATGCTGGCCACCTCCTCTTCCGTCGCCGGTTCGGTGCGAATCCTCGCGATCTCCTCGTCGACCGCCTGGAGCATCTCCCCGACGCGGTCGGGATCGCAGCCGAAGAGAATCTGCACGGCGAACTCCGGGACCGGGATCCGGTCCGCGCCTCCGCTCACGTTGGCGCCGTAGGTACCGCCCAGTTCCTCCCGCAGACGCTCCCGGAGACGCTCCCGCAGCAGCGAGGTCATCGAGTCCAGGCGGTAGCGGTTCAACTGGCTCTGTTCGAAGGAGCCGCTGAACACCAGGGCGACCTGGCTCTGCTCCTCCAGGCCCTTGTACACCGTCCGTTCGATGCGGCCCCTGGGGGTGCGCACGCCGACATCTCTCCAGGTTTCCTCGCGACCGGTGGACGGCAGGCCGCCCAGCCAGGTCTCGACGAGCGGTTCGACCGCGTCCAGTTCGAAGCTGCCGGCCAGGAAGAAGGTGAAGTCGGAGAAGTCCCGGAAGCGGTCCTCGTAGACGGCGAAGATCCGGTCCTGGTCCAGTTCCGTCAGCATCTCCTCGGTCAGCAGGCGGCGACGCGGATGGTTCTGGCTCAAGAGCTCGACGAACGTCTTCATGAAGGCGTATCGGGGCATCGCGCTCTGGTTGCGCAGCAGGGCGCCCTGCCGGGTCAGAAAGGACTCGTACGCCTCCGCGTCGCGGCGCGGCGAGGTTCCGCCCAGGTAGATCAGCTCGAACAGCGTCTCCAGGTCCTTTGGCGAGCCTCGACCGCCGATGCTCTCGAACAGCGGCCCGATGACGGCGCCGACGCGTGCGACCTTGCCGGCCAGCGCCTTGTTCAACTGGGTGAGGCTGAAGTTCCCGAAGCCGGAGAGTTGCACCACCGACGTCGCCACGTTGGCCTCCAGCCAGTCCTCGTCCGAGACCAGCGAGGCGCCCCCGGGGCTGAAGGAGCCAACCAGGATCTCGTCGTTCTTGAAATCGCTCGGGCGCAGAACGACCCGGACGCCGTTCGAGAGCCGCCACTCGGTGACCCCGAGCTCCTCGATCGTCGACCGTTCCACGATCCGGCCGGGCGAAGGCGGGACGGGCACCAGCGCGCCCTCGCCGACGTCGTCCTCGTAGGCCGCGACCTCGACCTGCCCGACCCGGTCGAAGGCGGCGAGCAACTCCTCCTCGGCGGGCTGGTCGAGCCCCTCCTTCTCGGGGCCGCTGGCCAGAATCACGCGGTCGTGGTCGTGGATCCAGGAGTCGGCGACCGCGTTGACCTCGGCCAACCCGATCTCGGGCACGTACCGCCGCGCCAGCTCCCGCTCGTAGGCGATGCCCGGAAACGGCTCATCGCTCAGGAAGTGCCGCGAGTACTCGCCGGTGTACGCCGCGGAATGGGTCTTGTCCCGTTCGTCCCAGGCCCGGTCGATCGAGCGCAGCGTGTTGATCCGCGCCCGTTCCAGCTCACTCTCTTCGAAACCGTGCCGCCGGGCCCGCTCGGACTCGGTGAGCAGGGCCTCGAGCGCCCGTACCGCGTCGCCCTCACGGGCGCCGGCCGAGAGCACGTACAGGCTGCGGGTGCGGGCCAGCGTCCCCCTGCCGCTGGTGGCGCCGATGAACGGCGGGTCGGCCTCCTCGGCCCGCTCCGCCAGCCGGTTGTTCAGCATCCCGTTGTAGAGGCCGCGGACCAGTCGTGCGCGGTAGTCCGCAACGGTGACGAACTCATCCGCCGGGCCCTTGTACGCGACCGATACCGAGGAGCGCGGCAACTCGGGATCGCTGAACACGGACACCAGCGTCTCTTCGTGGGGCGGAATCTCGGCTTCGAACCGCTCGCGCGGCTCGTCCGGCCCCTCGAGCCTGCCGAAGCGTTCCCGGATCTCCGACGCGACCTCCGCCGCGTCGAAGTCCCCCACGGCGATCACCGCCATCAGATCCGGCCGATACCAGTCGCGGTAGAAGTCCCGCAGCCGCTCCGGCGGCGCCTCCCGCAGCATCTCCGGGTCGCCGATCGGCAACCGCTCGGCGTAGCGCGAGCCGTGGAAACGGTAGGGAATCTCCGCATCGCGCAGCCGCGCGCCCGCACCCCGATCGCCCCTCCATTCCTCGACCACGACGCCGCGTTCCTTCTCGATCTCCTCGTCCTCCAGGCTGACGCCCGAAGCCCAGTCCTCAAGTACCAGAAGCGCCGTGTCGAGAATCTCCGGATCGTCGGTCGGCACTTCCAGCATGTAGACGGTCTCGTCGAAGCTCGTGTAGGCGTTGACGTCGGGCCCGAACCGCATGCCGATGCCCTGCAGGTAGTCGAGCAGCTCCGTCTTCTCGAAGTTCCTCGTGCCGTTGAACGCCATGTGCTCGACGAAGTGCGCCAGACCGCGCTGGTCGTCGTCCTCGAGCACCGAGCCCGCACGCACGATGAGACGCAGGAAGGCGCGGTTCTCCGGCCGGCCATTGCTGCGCACGTAGTAGCGGAGACCGTTGTCCAGTTCTCCGGTCAGCACGGCCGGATCCCGGGGCAGGACCTCGGTCAGCTCCCAGGTCCAGTCGCCGCCACCCTCCGCCGTTTCGCCGGCGGCTTCCTCCTGCTGGGCAAACGCGGCGGCGACACCGCAGAGGAGGACGGAAAGCGAGACGATCCCGACCAGGACACCGCCGTGCGTTTCCCCCGACGACCGGGTACCCGACATCGCGCCCCGACTGCCCGCGCTCCGCCCCGAAGGGCCGTTCCACTCGATCATCGGTTCCTCCTCCTCTGTGGTTGTCAACTGGGGTTGTCAACGGCTGGGGACCGCCGGCGCCCCGCCTTCCACCCGCACCACCGCACCGGCGGGGAGCGCCTCGACCAGTGCCGCCAGCGCGCGGTCCGCGGCGCCGCGGCTGCGGCTGTCCACCGTCAGTTTGACCCGGTAGTCCCCGTCCATCACCGGGTAGCTGCCGATCTCGACCTCGGCGTGAGCGGCGACCACCAGATCGAGCATCTCGGCGATGTCCGTTTCGCGGCACAGCGTGTACACGGCCCGGCTGTGAAACCGCCGGCCGGCCGCCAACCGGTCGCGCAGCAGCGGCAGCTTCATCCGGAAGATCCGGGGCACGCCGGGCAGCACGTAGACGTTGCCCATCACGACGGATGGCCACGGCACATCGGGTGTGCTGACCAGATCGGCGCCCTCCGGCACGTCGGCCATTCGCAGGTGACCCTCCGAGCAGCGCTCCCCCACCATCTCGCGAATCTTCGTCACCAGTTCCGGAGAGCGCACCAGGGGTCGCTCGAACGCGGCGGCCACCGCCTTCAGGGTCACGTCGTCGTGGGTCGGACCGACGCCGCCCGAGGTGATCAGGTAGTCGAAACGACCTCGGAGACGCCGAATGTCACCGGCGATGCCCGCGATGTCATCGGGGCAGACGACCACCCGCCGCAACTCGATTCCCAAGCCGAACAGCTCCCGGGCCAGCAGGGTCAGGTTCGCCTCCTCGACCTTGCCGGTGAGGATTTCGTTCCCGATGATCAGCGCCGCCGCAGTCGGCATCGCGCTAGCTTACTCGTCAACGACCGACGAAACGGGGAGCGCGACGCTCGGTCAGGGCCTGCACGCCCTCGCGCGCATCCGCGGTACGGAAGGTGATCTCCTGTTCCGCGTTCTCCAGATCCAGCGCCTCATCGATTGTCCGCTCCAGGGTGCCGCGCAGGGTCCTCCTGGTCGCCTTCACCGCCAGCGGACCGGCCGCCGCGACCTCCAGAGCCAGGTCCTCCACGACCTGGTCGAAGTCCTCGTCCGCCTCCCGGCCGGCAATGCCCCAGTCGACCGCCGCCGCGGCATCGATCAGCCGCCCGGTGTAGAGAAGCTCGGCGGCGCGGGCGGGGCCGATCAGTCGCGGGAGCGTCCAGGTCGCGGCCATGCCCGGGTGGATTCCGAGGCGCACGAAAGTCATCCCCACCCGCGCTCCGGTCCTGATCACCCGCATGTCGCACCCGAGCGCAAAGCACAGGCCGGCGCCGATCGCGTGGCCGTTGATCGCCGCGATCGACGGCGCCTCGAGGTCGCGGACCGAGAGGTAGAGACGGTAGAAGTTCGCGCCGCCGCCGAGGCCGGGGCCGGCATCCGGCTCCGGGCTGACCTCCTCCCGGATGCTCTTCAGGCTGCCGCCGGCGCTGAAGGCGCGGCCGGCGCCGCGCACGATGACCACGCGGGTCTCGTCCCGTTCGTTGATCAGGGGCACGGCGTCGCGGATCTCGGCGCCCATGGCCGAGGTCATCGCGTTCAACTGCGACGGCACGTTCAGGGTCAACCTCGTGATCGGTCCCTGGTGGTCCACCAGTATGTGATCGAAGCTCATGGTGCGCCTCCTCTTTCGGCTGAGTGACTCCGGGGCCGGCAGACCGTGCCGGAAGTCCGCGTCGCACCGGGAACGGCGGGGCGCCCGTCCGGCAAGGCACGATGAGGGAGTGTAGCGGGCCGCCGTCAACCCGGGAAACAGCGGCGACAGGAGTCACGGACTGCTAGAATCCGGCCCATGCTGACGATCACCGAGCTGGCACAGGAGAAAGTCGCGGCCGCGATGGAGGACGAGGAGCGCGACGACCTCGCTCTACGCCTCGCGATCACCGGCCGCAGCGGCGGCGGCTTCCGCTACCAGATGGACCTGGTGGGAACAGACGAGACCCGGTCCGGCGACCAGGTCCTGGAAACCGACGCGTTCAAGGTCTACATCGACTCCGAGAGCGCGCCGGACCTCGAGGGCGCCACGATCGACTTCGTGACCCGCCTGTCCGAGAGCGGCTTCAAGTTCGACAACCCGAACTCTGCCTGGGGCGAGGGGGCCGCTGCCGATGTCCAGCGCGTCCTCGACGATCAGATCAATCCGCAGATCGCCGCCCACGGCGGCTTCGTCACCCTGCTCGAGGTCAGGGACGAGACGGCGTTCGTCACGATGGGCGGCGGCTGCCAGGGTTGCGGCATGGCCGACTACACCCTGAAGCAGGGAGTCGAGCAGGCCATTCTCGAAGCGGTGCCGACCGTCCGTCGCGTGCTCGACACGACGGACCACGCCGCCGGCACGAACCCGTACTACGCGCCGTAGCCCCCCTCCGCCGCCGCCATGAGGCGACCGACGCGGCGCAGAGCGGCCATCGTCTCAGGCGAATCCTCGACCTCGTTGAGGGCCCGGTGGATCTCTGCCGCCGTCCAGCCTGGGAAGGCCCGGCTGCTGGGCGCTTCAACGTAACCCGACCCGCGATGAAGGAAGATGGTCAGACCGGGCCGGCGGCGGCCCGTGGATTTCACCGTGTCGGGCACTTCGACCCAGATCTCCCGCAGCCCCCAAGCCGCGTAGTCGGCGAGCTTGCCGCCGCGGCCACGGCGGCCGCGGCGAACGTCCGTGGAGAAATCGACTTCGAGGACGACATCGGGCAACGAGTCGCTGCCTACCTCGACGTACAGACCAGCCGGACGATCCCTCGACGGGTGGAGGTAGATCGATTCGTCGGCCTGCAGAACGAGCTGCCTGCGGCCCTCGGCATCGCGCTGCACGATGTCTACCGATCCGCCCGAGACGATCCGGGAACCCCGGGTCCGCCCGATCTCATGGACAAGCACGACCAGCCGACGTGAAGAGTACTCGTGCGGAAAGCCCGTCGGCTCCCGCAACAAGTTGGCAGTCTCCGTGCTCGCCTCCCAGCACTCCACTCTGCCGCTGTAGCTCTCGTACTCCTCGTGCGACATGTGGACTTGCCGGCATCCGCGGTAGGCGCGAAGGCCAGGCGCGGCTCGACCTGACCGCGGATCGGTTCCAGACGACTCGGCTGCGTCGGCCATGCCAGAAAACGTATCACCGGGAGCGAGCCCGCGCACGGGCGAGAGCGAACCGAACGCGAACCGAACCCTTGATGTCCGGACGACGAGTCGAACGACTCCTTCCGGCCTGAGCCGCCCTGTTGCCGATCGGCCACGGTTGTGGAATAGTCTCTTTCCGGTTGAGCGACGCGTTCCGATTCGCCCTCGCTCGCCGGACCAGAGCTCGATCGCCGGAATAGAGCACGTCTCGATCGATGGGCACACACCGTTTCAGACGGGGATTGCGCGTGCCCATTTCGGGCGCTCCCGAGCAGACGCTGGACGACGCGGCGGCGCCCGGCGCGGTCGCGGTCGTCGCGGCCGACTATCCCGGCATGAAGCCTGCGATGCATGTCTCGCCGGGGGACGCAGTGCGGCGCGGGCAGCTCCTGTTCGAGGACCGCAAGCAGCCCGGCGTCCGGTTCACGTCGCCTGCCGCAGGCGCCGTCGCGGCGGTGAACCGGGGCGCCAAGCGGGCCCTGATCTCGGTCGTCGTTCGCGTGGACGCCTCCGACCGCGCGAGCGGCGGCGCCCAGGTCGACTTCGCCAGCTACACCGGACGTCACCCCGGCGCCCTCTCCCGCGAGGAAGTCGAGGCGCTGCTCGTCGAGTCCGGCGACTGGGCCGCCCTCCGGGCCCGGCCCTTCGGACGCACGGCGGCGCCCGGAGCGACGCCGAAGTCGATCTTCGTCACCGCGATGAACAGCGAGCCCTTCGCGCCCGAAGTCGACCGGATTGCGGCAGGTCGGGCCGGCGACCTGGAACGGGGCCTCGCGGCTCTCGCCCGGCTGACCGAAGGGCCGGTCTACGTCTGCCGCGCTCCCGGAACCCTGGCCGGCCTCGAGGCCAGCGGCCGGATACGAATCGAGGAGTTCGTCGGCCCCCACCCCGCCGGCGCGCCGGGACTGCACATCCACACCCTGGATCCGGTCGATCGCAGCAAGCTCATCTGGCAGATCGGGCTCCAGGACACATTGGCGATCGGTCGCCTGTTCGCGACCGGCGAGCCGGACATCTCACGCATCGTCGCCCTCGCCGGGCCACCGGTCCGCAGGCCACGTCTGCTCCGCACGCGGCTCGGCGCCTCCCTCGCCGACGTGACCCGGGGCGAGCTCGGCGACGGCGCGGCAGCGATCCCCGACGATGCCGTGCGAGTCGTCACCGGCTCGCCGCTCAGCGGGCGAACCGCGAGCGGCGAGGGCGCACCGGCCGACCTGCACGGCTACCTGGGCCGCTTCCACGACACGGTCAGCGTGCTCGAGGACGACCACGACCGCCGCTTTCTGGGCTGGCTGCAGCCGGGCTTCGGCGCCTTCTCGCGAGCCCGCGCCTTCGCCTCTTCCCTGCTGCCGAGCAAGTCGTTCGCGATGACGACGACCACCTACGGATCGCCGCGGGCGATCGTTCCGGTCGGCCTCTACGAGAGCGTCTTCCCCTGGGATCTGCAGCCGACCTTCCTGCTCAAGTCGCTCGTGGCCGGCGACATCGAGCGCGCCGAGGAACTCGGATGCCTCGAACTGCTCGAGGAGGATCTGGCTCTCTGCACCTTCGTTTGCCCCGGCAAGACGGAGTACGGCCCCTACCTGCGCGACGCGCTCGAACTGATCGAGAAGGAAGGCTAGACGCCTCCCGCCGACGATGAAGTTCCTGCGCAAGATCCTCGACCGTCAGGCCCGCCACTTCGAGCGGGGCGGGAAGCTCGAGCGCTTCTATCCCCTGTACGAAGCGCCCGACACCTTCCTGTACACGCCGGGCAAGACGACCGCCGGCGCCGCCCACGTGCGCGATGCGCTCGACCTGAAGCGGTTGATGATGACGGTCGTCGTCGCGCTCGTGCCCTGCGTCCTGATGGCGATGTGGAACACCGGCCGGCAGATCCACGTGGCGGTCGCAGGCGGCGCCAGCGCGCTGCCCAACTGGCGGACCGATGCGATGGAGACGCTCGGGCTGCCCTTCGACGCGACCAGCCTGCTCTCGAACTCGGTCCACGGCGCGCTCTACTACCTGCCGGTCCTGATCGTGACCTTCGCCGTCGGCGGACTCTGGGAGGGCCTGTTCGCGGTCGTCCGCCGCCACGACGTGAACGAAGGCTTCCTGGTCACCGGCATGCTCTTTCCGCTGGTGCTGCCGCCGACCATCCCGCTGTGGCAGGTCGCGGTCGGCATCACCTTCGGCGTCGTCGTCGGCAAGGAGATCTTCGGCGGCACGGGCTTCAACGTCCTGAACCCCGCGCTGACCGCGCGCGTGTTCCTCTTCTTCGCCTACCCCGCCCAGATCTCGGGCGACGCGGTGTGGATCGCGGCGCGCACCTCGGCCGACGGCTACAGCGGCGCCACCGCCCTCGGCGACATCGCGGTGCACGAGGCCGAAGAAGGCTCAAGCGCCGCGCTGAACGGTCTGGCCGCCATCGAGGGCTCCGTGACCTGGATGCAGGCATTCCTGGGCGACATTCCGGGTTCGATGGGCGAGACCTCGACCTTGGCCTGCCTGATCGGCGCCGCGATCCTGATCGCCACCGGCATCGGTTCCTGGCGCATCATGGTCGCCGCCACCGCCGGGTCCTTCGCCATCTCCATGCTGCTCAACCTGATCGCGTCGACGACGAATCCGATGCTCTCCGTGCCCTTCGGCTGGCATGTCGTGCTCGGCGGCTGGGCCTTCGGCATCGTCTTCATGGCCACGGATCCGGTCAGCGCGGCGCAGACGAACCAGGGTCGGTACATCTACGGTTTTCTGGTCGGCGTGCTGGCGATTCTCATCCGCACCGTGAATCCCGCCTTCCCGGAAGGCGTGATGCTCGGCATCCTGTTCATGAACCTGTTCGCGCCGCTGATCGACCACTACGTGTTGAAGGCGAACATCAAGCGCCGAAAGGCGCGCTACGCTCTGTAGCCAGGGCTCCGACCGGCGAGATTCGACATGGCAGACCGACAGGCCACCGGCTACACCCTCCTGTTCGCGACCGCAATCTGCATCGTGTGCGGGATTCTCGTGTCCTCGTTCGCGGTCAGCCTGGAGGATCTCCAGGACGAGAACGCGGAACTCGACAAGCGCAAGCGCGTGCTCGAAGCGGTGGGCCTGCTCCAGCCGGGCGAGCGGGTGACGCCGGAGGAGGTGGCCGACCGCTTCGCACCGATAGACCCGGTGATCATCGACCTCGCGACCGGTGAGGCGCAGGCCGACGCCGCGCCGGCCACCTTCGACCAGCAGCGGCGGGCCCGGAATCCCTCGACCAGCGTCGAGTTGCCCAGGAACAAGGCCAGCGTCAAGCGCCTACCCGATCAGGTCCTGCTCTACGAAGTGCGCGGCGACGACGACGAGCTCGAGATGGTCGTGTTGCCGATCGAGGGTCTGGGCCTGTGGGGCACCCTCTACGGCTTTCTGGCGCTCGACGCGGACACGACGACCGTGCGCGGCATCACCTACTACCTGCACAAGGAGACGCCGGGCCTTGGCGGCGAGGTGGACAACCCGCGCTGGAAGGCGCGCTGGACGGGACGCCGCGCGTTCGACGAAGACGGCGAGTTCCAATTGGCGGTGATCAAGGGCCAGGCTGCCGGCGCGGAAGAGGACCCCTACCGGGTGGACGGTCTGAGCGGCGCAACGATCACGAGCAACGGAGTGACGAACATGCTCGACTTCTGGCTCGGCGAGAGAGGTTTCGAGGCGTATCTCGCCCGAATTCGGGGGGAGGCGAACTGATGGCGGTCAAGAAGAGCGAAGCGGTGCTCGATCCGCTCTGGAACAACAACCCGATCGCGCTCCAGGTGCTCGGCATCTGCTCGGCGCTCGCGGTGACCACGAAGATGGAGACCTCGCTCGTCATGTGCGTGGCGGTCATCTGCGTGCTCACCCTCTCCAATCTCACGATCAGCCTGCTGCGGCATCAGATCCCGAACAGCATCCGGATCATCGTCCAGTTGACCGTGATCGCCTCCCTCGTCATCGTGACCGACCAGATCCTGAAGGCCTACGTGTTCGAGATCAGCAAGCAGCTCTCGGTGTTCGTCGGGCTGATCATCACGAACTGCATCATCATGGGCCGGGCCGAGGCGTTCGCGATGCAGAACCCGCCCTCCCGGGCGATCCTCGACGGCATCGGCAACGGCCTCGGCTACAGCGCGATCCTGATGGCCACAGCGGTGCTCAGGGAGCTGTTCGGATCCGGGAAGCTGTACGGCTACTCCATCCTGCCCACCGTTTCCGAGGGAGGCTGGTACCTGCCGAACGGTCTGATGCTGCTTTCACCCGCCGCCTTCTTCATCATCGGGGGATTGATCTGGGCTCTCCGGGTCTGGAAGCCCGCACAAGTCGAGATGGACGGCTAGAGGGGGACCGGGACGATGTTCGAGGAATACCTCAACCTCGCAGTCAAGGCCATCTTCATCGAGAACATGGCCCTGACGTTCTTTCTGGGAATGTGCTCGTTCCTGGCCGTGTCGAAGAAGGTGGAGACCGCGGTCGGACTCGGCCTGGCGGTCATTTTCGTGCTCACCGTCACCGTCCCGGCCAACAACCTGATTCAGACCCACCTGCTGAGCGAAGGGTCGCTCTCCTGGCTGAGTCCGGAGTTCGCCGACGTCGACCTGACCTTCCTGAACCTGCTGTGCTTCATCGGCACGATCGCCGCGATGGTTCAGCTCGTCGAGATGACGACCGACCGCTTCTTCCCGGCGCTTCACGCCACCCTGGGGATCTTCCTGCCCCTGATCGCCGTCAACTGCGCCATCCTGGGCGGTTCCCTGTTCATGGTCGAGCGTGACTACGATTTCGGGGAGAGCGTGGTCTTCGGTCTGGGCTCCGGCATCGGCTGGTTCCTGGCGATCGTCGCCCTGGCGTCCATCCGCGAGCGTCTGCGCTACAGCAACGTGCCCCACGGCCTGCGCGGTCTGGGCATGACCTTCATCGTCACCGGGCTGATGGCGTTCGGCTTCATGGCCTTCGGGGGCATCCAGCTGTGATCACCGTCGTCCTCGGGGTGACGATGTTCACCGTCGTCATCCTCGCCCTGGTCACGATCCTGATGCAGGCCAAGGCCCGGCTCATCGCCGGCGGCGAGGTCTCCATCCTGATCAACGAGGAAAAGACGCTGACCGCCAGCACCGGCGGCACGCTGCTCGGAACCCTGGCCGAGCACCAGATCTTCATCCCCTCGGCCTGTGGCGGTCAGGGCACCTGCGGGGTGTGCACCGTCGATGTGCACGACGGCGGCGGCGCGATGCTGCCAACCGAGAAGACCCACATCAGCCGTCGCGAGGCCCGCGAGGGCTGCCGCCTGAGCTGCCAGGTGAAGATCAAGGAGGACATGAAGATCGGCATCCCGGCCGAAGTGTTCGGGGTCAAGAAGTGGCAGTGCAAGGTGCGTTCGAACGAGAACGTCGCCACCTTCATCAAGGAACTCATCCTGGAGCTTCCGGCCGGCGAGGAGGTGCCCTTCCGCGCCGGCGGCTACATCCAGATCGAGTGCCCGCCCCACGTCGTGAACTACAGCGACTTCCAGGTGGAGGACGAGTACCACGAGGACTGGGATCGCTTCAAGCTCTGGAGCCTGGTCTCCGAGGTCGACGAGACGGTGGTCCGCGCCTACTCGATGGCGAACTACCCGGAGGAGAAGGGCATCATCATGCTGAACGTCCGCGTGGCCACGCCGCCGCCTCGCGAGATGGATCTTCCGCCCGGCCAGATGTCCTCATACATCTTCGACCTGAAGCCCGGCGACGACGTGACGATCGCCGGTCCATTCGGCGAGTTCTTCGCCAAGGACACGGACGCCGAAATGATCTTCGTCGGCGGCGGCGCCGGCATGGCGCCGATGCGCTCCCACATCTTCGACCAGTTCCGGCGCCTTCACACGGACCGCAAGGTGTCCTTCTGGTACGGCGCCCGCTCCTACCGCGAGGCCTTCTACACCGACCACTTCGACCGGATCGCCGCGGAGAACCCGAACTTCTCCTGGCACCTCGCGCTGTCCGATCCCCTCGAGGAGGACAACTGGGACGGCTACACCGGATTCATCCACCAGGTCCTGTACGACAACTACCTGAAGGACCACCCCTGTCCGGAGGACGTCGAGTACTACCTCTGCGGACCGCCGCTCATGCTGCAGGCCTGCATGAAGATGCTCGACGACCTGGGAGTCGAGCCCGAGAACATCGCCTTCGACGACTTCGGCTAGCAGCCCGTGGCCGAATCCCCGTCGCCACGGGAGCGGTCAGGCGTCCGTCCGGCACGGCACGACGCGTCCGACTCCCTAGGCTGCGCCGGTCGCGGTCGGATGCTGTGGGTGCTCGCCACCCTCGCGCCGGTCCTTGCGTTCCCGGCTCCGGGCTGCGGACGGGCGGCGAACGAAGTCGTGCTGCAGGGGCCCACGATGGGCACCTACTACCGGGTTCGCGCGCTCGCGGAGGCTGGCGAGAGCGAGGCGATACGGCGTCTCGTCGAAAGGCGGTTGGAAGCGGTGGACCGGGCGATGTCGACCTATCGGGACGACTCGGAAACCTCGCGCTTCAACGGGCTCGCGGCCGGCGAGTCGTTCGCCCTCTCGGAGGAAGCCTGGCCGGTCGTGGAACTCGCCTGGAGAGTGCGCGAAGAAAGCGGCGGCGCGTTCGACCCGACGGTGGGGCCTCTGGTCGACGCCTGGGGCTTCGGCGCGCCGGGGCGCGGCGCGGCGCCGGTTCCTCCCGGCGAGGATGCGCTGACCGAGTTGGCGAGAGCGGTGGGCGGGATCGAGCTGCGGCCCGCCGACCGACGCCTTCTCAAGCTCCATCCCGGCGCCGCGCTCGATCTCTCGGCAATCGCCAAGGGATGGGCCGTCGACCGGGTTTCGGAGGATCTGACCCGGGCCGGTCATGCCAACCACCTGGTCGAGATCGGCGGCGAGGTGCGCACCGCCGGCCACAGCAGCGCCGGTGATCCGTGGCGTGTCGCGATCGAGCGGCCCGCCCCGAGACGAGCGCGAAGCGCGGCTGTGGCGCCAGGCAGAGGCGTCCCGCGGCGCGGTGCGATCGAGCGTCCTCCGGCGCCGGCCGCCCCGTTTGCTGCGGCGCCGAACCGGACCCTGCCGCCCGGCCTGCAACAGGTCCTGGAACTGACCGACGGGGCCCTGGCCACCTCGGGTGACTACCGCAACTACTGGGAACAGGGCGGCATCCGCTACTCCCACACGATCGATCCCCGGACCGGCCGCCCGGTCGAACACGCCGTCGCCTCGGCCAGCGTGGTTCATGCGAGCTGCGCCGTCGCCGATGCGTACGCGACCGCCCTGATGGTCCTCGGCCCCGACGAAGGCCTGCGCTGGGCGAACCGGCACGCCATCTCCGCCCTGCTCCTCGTCTACCGCGAGGACTCGCTGGAGGAGCTCCCCAGCAACGCCTTCCGCGACCGCTTCCACACCACCGAACGGCGCCGGGAGCCTGCGCCGCAGGACGCGGCGCGGCGAGTTCCCCGGACTAGCAGCCCGTGGCAGAAGTCCGTGTCGCACCGAGAGTGGCCAGGCGCCCGCCCGGCAAGGCGCGACGAGGGAGCATATCGGGGCCGCAAGCAATCCCGGGAACAAGGGCGACCGAGGAGCGACCCGGGTGGCGCGCTCCGCGCCACCCGCGAACCAGTCCGTGCGCCCGTCATCGGGCGCACGGATGGCACGATGCCGGGCGGGATGCATGGCCGCTCGAATGCAGCGCGACTTCTACCACGGGCTGCTCGCTCGTCGGTCTGAGGCGAGGCCTCGCCACAGCTGCCGCTGAGGCTAGACTCCGCTTCGAGCCATGGCGATCCTGTTTCTCACCATCACCGTCATCGCGATCTGCGTGGTCCTGATGTCGGTCGGCGTGCTGCTGAGCGGTCGCTGCCTGCGTGGGTCCTGCGGCGGCCCGGACGTTCTCGGGCCCGACGGCGAGTCCCTCAGTTGCGCCAACTGTCCGCTGAGACGCGCGCAGGAGGACACCTGATCGGCGCCGGAGGCGATCCGGAGCGCCCGATCCGGATCACCCATCACGGCGAGGCGCAGCCGTTCTCCCGCGGGCTTCTTGCCCGCAGCCTCTACGCGGCCGGACTCGACTTCGACCGGGCCTACCGGCGCGTGGAGCAACTGCAGCGACAGTTGCAGCGCGAAGGCACCACCGGCCTCGAGAAGCGGCAGCTCGCCCAGCGGATCGCCAAACTCCTGGAAGCGGAAGAAGGCGCGGACACTGCTCGACGCTACCGGCTCATTCGTCGCCTCCGACGGCTCCCCAAACCGCTCATCATCTACATCGGCGGCGCCGGAGGCGCCGGCAAGTCGACTCTGGCGCTCGACCTGGCGCCTCAGCTCCGCATCTACCGGATCAACGCCACCGACACGGTGCGTCAGGTCATGCGGATGGTGTTCGCTCCGGCGATTCTGCCGGCTCTGCACGTCTCGAGTTACGAGATGCCCGCGGATCCCTCGAGCGATTTCGCTCCGGGCGCCGCCAGACCCCAGATGGCAACCCTGGAAGAACAGGCCACGCGGATATGCGTCGGCGTTCGGGCGGTGGTCGAACGGGCGATTGCAGAGAACCTGAGTCTGGTCGTCGAAGGCGTCCACCTCCTGCCCGGCCTGGTTCCGTTCACCGATCTCGAGGGCGAGGCCTACCAGTTCTTCACCATGCTCTCGACCCCGGACGAGGAGATCCACCGCAGCCACTTCCTCGCGCGCGAGTCGCTTGGCGTCCGCAGGCGCAACCGGCAGCTCGACCATTTCCGGGTCATCCGCGGGCAACAGAACCACCTGTTGCATCTGGCCGAGGAAGCGGGGGTTCCGATCCTCGACACGACGGAGCGGGAGGAGCTGCTCCCGACCGCGATCGCTCTGATCGGCCAGAGCCTCTCACAGCGCCTGCCCTGGCTCACCCAGGCATCGGCGACATCTCTCAGCGAGCGGCGCACACCGGCTCTCCTCCTCGTGGTCGACGGTCTGCCCGACCGGCCGCTGCGATCGCTTGGCGCGCGGACACCGCTCGAAGCCGCGCGGACGCCCACGCTCGACCGACTGGCCCGGGAAGGGGTCTGCGGGCTGGCCGACCCGGTAGCTCCCGGCGTGGTCCCGGATACGGCATCGGGAAACCTCGCGCTGTTCGCCCAGTCGCCCCGGGTGATGACCCGGGGGCCGATCGAGGCGCTGGGCGCCGGCCTCAAACTGAAGGCCGGGACAATCGCCATCCGGGGCAACTTCGCCACCCTCGATGAACGCGGCTTCGTCGTCGATCGCCGGGCCGGACGCATCCGCAGGGGGGCCGGGAAACTCGCGAAGGCAATCGACCGACTCGACCTGCCGGCCTCGGACCGGGTCAAGATTCGCGTCCGGGCCACAACGGAACACCGCCTCGCGATCACGCTGCGCGGAGAAGGCCTCACGTCGGCCATCGAAGGCTCCGACCCGGGCGACGGCGCTCCGTCCGGGCGGCCCCTGGCGCCGAGACCCCTCGATCCGAACGACGACGGCGCCGAGCGCACCGCGCGCATCCTGGCCCTGTTCGAACAGGAGGCGAGACGCGCGTTGTCGCGTCATCCGGTGAACCGGGAGCGCCGTGAGAAGGGCGAACTGCCGGCGAACTCCGTCCTGACCCGGGGTGTGGGCCGCGTCCACCAGCTTCTGCCTCTCGAGCCGGGCGGTCTGCCGATCAGCGCGGCCTGCATCAGCGGCGATCGGACGGTGATGGGCATCGCCTCGGCGCTCGGCGCGGCCGTGATCCGTCGCCGCGGCATGACCGCCAACATCGACACGGACCTGGGCCTCAAGTTCGACCACGCCGTCGAGGCCCTCGAAGAGCACGACCTGGTCATGGTCCATGTCAAGGGCGCCGACATCGCGGCCCACGACCGCCGCCCCGATCTGAAGGTCGCCTTCCTGGAGCGACTCGACCGCGAGCTCGGCGCGCTGCTCGAGAAGCTCGAGAAGCTCGCGCAACCGATCCGGATCGCCGTGACGGCGGACCACGCCACCCTGTCCGAAGCGGGCGCCCATGGCGCCGATCCGGTGCCGGTGCTGATCTGGGGCAACGGGATCGCGGCCGACTCGGTGACCAGCTTCGGTGAACGCGCCGCCGGCGCCGGCAGGTTGAACCGGTTCCCGCTCCAGCTCCTGATCGAGCGGCTGTTCGAACAGCACGGCGACCAGGCGCCGTGAATGGCGAAGAAGATCCAGCGACCGGTCCAGCGACGGGCGGATCTGGCCGGCGGCCGGGGCTTCGCCTGCGTCGCACTGGACCGGCCCGCCGATCCGGTGAACGTCGGCCACGTCCTGCGCGCCGCACTCTGCTTCCAGGCTCGCATGATCATCCTGGGCCAGCCCTCGAAGGACATCGACGTCCGGCGGCTGCCGACGGATCCGACCAGGGCCTACCGGCACGTTCCGGTGATCGAAGTCGACGATCTGATTGCCGCGACCCCTCGCGATGCCGCTCTGATTGCGGTCGAGATCGTGCCGGACGCGATCGCACTTCCCGACTTCGCTCACCCCGAGCGGGCCTGCTACGTCTTCGGCCCGGAGAGCGGCGCGGTTTCCGACCGCATTCTCGAACGGAGCGACTGTCGTCTCCGCGTCCCCACCGCCGTGTCGCTGAACCTCGGGATGACGGTCGGGGTCGTCCTCTACGACCGCTGCGCCGATCGCTGGCGGCGCACCGACGACGAACCCGGAGGCTGAATCAGTCCGGCGCCGTCCCCGCGGCCGGCTCGGCGAAGAGCGACAGCAGCGGCAGCCCGGCCCGCTCGCGCACGGACCGGCGCACGAGGCGCTGCCTGAGATCCGGCAGCCTCTTCTCGTCCACGCGTCCCGCCATCCGGTCGAGAACCTCATCGGCCCCCGCCGTCACCGCGTCGCGCTCCGCCGGCGGCAGGGACTCGAACGCCGCCGCCGTGAGCTCGACGTCCAGGTCGGCCAACCGGACTTCGACCTCGGGCGCCGGACCGCTCAACTCGAGCAACCTGCTCCGCCAGGCATCGACATCCGCCAATGCCGCCGGCAGCGCCGAGGCCAGCAGTCCAAGCCTTGCCGGCACATCGATCGCGGAGGGCCTCCGACGCACTGGCGGCGCCGCCCCCAGTTCCCGATACAGCGCCCACGCCTTCTCCACCGCCGCCCGGCAGTAGCGCAGACTGCCGACACGGCGCTTCGGCGCCTCCGGCGACGCGGCCAACCGCTCGGCCCGGCGCGCGAACACTTCGCGGATGCTCTCCAGGACCAGCGCCAGCGGTATGCCTTCCTGCCGCCACTGTTGCGCCAGATGCCAGTCGGCGGGATTCAGCAGCAGCGGCGATCCCCGCAGCCGAATGAACTCCTCTTCGATCACCTCGAAGTAGTCGCCGTCTCCTGTCTCGGGATCCGCCCCCGGCTTCACGCCTCGATGACCTCGCCCGAGGAGATCGTGCGGAGACCGGCCGGCGTCTCGAGCCGGAAGCGGCCGCCTTCGTCGAAGCCCGCGAACCGGCCGGAGATCGTCTCGCCGCCGATCCGGCAGCTCACGTGATCGCCCTCGCGATGGGCGCTGCAGCGACAATAGGCATCCAGGGTGTACGCGTGGTCTCCGGCGCGGCCCAACTCGCGTTTGAGCGTCGTCGCGAGCCGCTCGACCACGGCTGCCCGCGCGGGCGGACGTGCGGTTTCCAGAGCGAGCGATGTCGCCGCCGGCGTCGGCAGTTCGCCGTCGACGCCGAAGTCGTAGTTCACCCCGAAGCCGATCGCCGCGGCCATCTCGCCCCGGCTGCCCGCAACCGTCTCGATCAGGATGCCGGCGATCTTGCGACCGTCCACGAGGACGTCGTTGGGCCACTTCAGGCTCGCCCGGCCGTTCACGAACTCGGCCAGCCCGCGACACACGCCGATCCCGGCCAGGAGCGGCAACGCGCCGAGCTGGTCCTGCAGCGGGCCGGCGCCGGTGACCGGCAGCGGCTGCAGCCAGGTGCAGTAGAGGCCGCGTCCCGCGGTGCTGACCCAGGACCGCCCCTGTCGTCCTCGGCCCTCTGTCTGTTCAAGTGCCACGACGAGGGCCGTCTGCGGCATCGACCCCTCTTTGAAGAACCGTTCGACGAGGGCCTTCACGAAACGGTTCGTCGAATCGACCGTGTCCATCAGGACCAGGTTCTCCGGCAAGCGCTCCGAACGGGCGCGAAGGTCCCCTGCGAACCGGTCGAAGTCGGTAGAACGGCGCTCCATCGGGGCGGGAGCCTAGCAATCGCGGAGCTCGACGACGACGGGCGCGCCGATGGGCCTGCCCCGAAGCGGCCGGCAGCCGGGCGCCATCGCCGGCAGCGCCGGGTGCCCGGCTTCCGACATGAGATCACCGCAAACCCCGCAGCGGGCATCGCTGCGCGCGCCGGAACTCGCCGCCGGTTCGCTGCCCGAGAACGTTGCCGCCCGGGCAGCCTCCGGAGCAGCCGGGCTTCAGGCCGCGCCCTCTTGCCGCTCAGAGCGCCAGGATCCCGGTCACCCGGCGGCGCTGCTCCTCCAGTTCGGCGAGGCGGGCGCGGTTGCCCTCGACCACGTGAGCCGGGGCCCTCTCGAGAAACCGGGCGTTGGAAAGACGGCCGCGGGCGCCGGCGATCTCGGCATCGATCTTCCGCAGGTCCCCGTTCAGCTTCGCCCGCTCGGCCTCGCTCATCGCCGGCGCCTCGACCTCGAACGCCAGGTTCAGGCCGGCGGCACGATCCCGCACCAACCCGACCGGGCCTTCGCCCGCCGTCACCTGGCCGACGCCGGCGACCGCGTCGAGGAGAGGCGCCTGTTCCACGACGAAGGCGACCAGACTCTTCTCGCCGGCCTCGACGAAGACGGACATCCTGACGGCCGCGGCGAGGTTTCTCTCGCGGCGAAGGCTGCGGGCCTTCTGGACCACGGAGACCAGAACGTCCATGCCCCGCTCGGCTTCCTGCGACCGGAGTTCGTGATCACCCAACGGGTAGGCCTCGGTCGCGATGCTGCGGAGTCCCGCGGACCCGGGCGCCGGGGCGCGCGGCAGGCGCTGCCAGAGCTCCTCCGTCAGATGCGGCATCACGGGGTGCAGCAGCCGGAGGCTCGCGTCGATGGCGAACAGGAGCGTCTCGGCGGTCCGCGGCCGCGGCGCCCGTCCGGCGAGCGCCGGCTTCGCGAACTCGATGTACCAGTCGCAGAGCTCGTGCCAGAAGAAGTGGTAGAGCGCGTTGCAGGCGCGGTCGAAACGGAACTCCTCCAGGGCATCGTTCACCGCCGCGGCAGTCGCGGAGAGACGCGAGAGGATCCACCGCTCCGGAGCAGCCAGGTCGTCACCCGTCAGAGCCGCGGCCGAAGCCGGTGTCGCCGCCCCTGCGGTGCGTGCCAGCGCGAAGCGGACCGCGTTCCAGATCTTGTTGCCGAAGGCCCGATAGCCGGCCATCCGTTCCAGGTCGAGCGGAATATCGCGCCCGGGCACGTCGAGCACCGCCAGCGTGAAGCGCATCGCGTCGGCCCCGTACTCCTCGACCAGGTCCATCGGGTCGACCGTGTTGCCCCTGGTCTTCGACATCTTCTCGCCGTGCGGGTCGCGGACCAGCCCGGTCAGATGGACGGTGCGGAACGGGATGCCGCCATGGAAGTGGTTGGAGAGCATGACCATTCGCGCCACCCAGAAGAACAGGATGTCGTAGCCGGTGATCAGGACGTCCGTCGGGTACCAGGTGCGGAGGTCCGCCGCCTGCTCATCCGGCCACCCGAGAGTCGAGATCGGCCACAGCCCGGAGGAGAACCAGGTGTCCAGGACGTCCGGATCCCGGGTCAGGTCCGTCGTCCCGGCCATCTGCTCGGCCTCCTCGCGGTTCATCGCCACGTGGCAGGCCCCGTCCCGGTCGTACCAGGCCGGAATGCGGTGTCCCCACCAGAGCTGACGCGAGATGACCCAGGGCCGGATGTTCGTGAGCCAGTGCTTCCACGTCTTGTCCCAGGAATTCGGGATCAGCTCCAGGCGTCCTTCTTCGACTGCCGCGAGCGCCTCCTTCGCCATGCCGGAGACGTCGGCGAACCACTGCGGCGACAGCATCGGTTCGATCGGCTCGCCGCTGCGCTGTGAATGCCCCACGCTGTGCACATGCGGCACGGTCTTCACCAGACGCCCTTCCGCCTCGAGACGCTCAACGACGCGGCGACGGGCCTCGAATCGGTCGAGACCCTCGAACCCGGGCCCGGCCTCGGCGGTCATCCGGCCGTCCAGGCCGATCACCCGCACGCCGGGGAGGTCGTGCCGGCTTGCGATCTCGTAGTCGTTCGGATCGTGGAACGGCGTCACCTTGACCAGCCCGGTGCCGAACTCCGGATCGACGTGCTCGTCGGCGACCAGCCGAAGACGCCGTCCCAGGATCGGAAGTCGGGCGAAGCGACCGGCCAGGCGGCGGTAGCGCTCGTCCTCCGGGTGGAAGGCGACCGCGGTGTCGCCGAGCATCGTCTCGGGGCGGGTGGTCGCGACGATCAGCTGTTCCCCACCGGAACGATCACCCTCCCCCCCGGACTCCAGCGGGTAGGCCAGATGGTAGAGGGCGCCCTCGACCTCACGGTTCTCGACCTCCAGATCGGAGACCGCGGTCCGCAGCACCGGCGACCAGTTCACCATGTGCTCGCCGCGATGGATCAGGCCCTCCCGGTGGAGGCTGACAAAGGCCGTGCGGACCGCGTGCGCCAGACCGTCGTCGAGAGTGAACCGCTCGCGAGACCAGTCGCACGAAGCGCCCAGGCGCTGCAACTGCCGCCTGATGTTCGCGTGGTACCTGTGCTTCCACTCCCACACGCGCTCGACGAATTCCTGCCGCCCGAGTTCAAGCCGGCTCGTACCCTCCCGCTCGAGCTGGCGTTCGACCATGAGCTGGGTCGCGATGCCGGCATGGTCGGTGCCCGGAAGCCAGAGGGCGTTGTCGCCCCGCATCCGCCGCCAGCGGGTGACCAGATCCTGCAGCGTGCTCTGCAGAGCGTGCCCCATGTGCAGCTTGCCGGTCACGTTGGGCGGTGGAATCAGGATGCAGTAGGGCGTCGGTCCCCGGGCGTCCGGATCCTCCGGGCACCGGAACAGATCCTGCTGCTCCCACCGGGCCTGCCAGACGGCCTCGTACGAAGCCGGGTCGAAGCGCTTCGCCATCGCCGCGCCCGCCGTTCGGGCGCCTGCCTCCGCCTCGTCGCGCGCCATCAGCCGCTGGTCCCGAACGCTCTGCCTGCCGCTCCGCTCGCCATCCGCCGAGCCTTCACGACGACTCGAGGCAGCGGTTCAGGTACTCGACGATCGCAGCGGTGCTGGAGCCCGGCGGGAACACCTCGTCCACGCCCGCAGCCTTGAGGCCTTCGATATCCCGCTCCGGCACGATGCCGCCGGCGAAGACGAGCACGTCCCCGGCCTCCGCGGCGCGCAGTCCCTCGACCACCTCGGGGAGGAGCGTGTTGTGGGCGCCGGACAGGATCGACAGGCCGACGGCCCGGACGTCCTCCTGCACGGCGGCCGCCACGATCTGCTCCGGCGTCTTGCGCAAGCCTGTGTAGATCACCTCGAAACCGGCATCCCGCAGCGCACGCGCCACGACTTTCGCGCCGCGGTCGTGCCCGTCCAGCCCCGGCTTGGCGACCAGAATCCGGTGCGGCGTCTCGACGTCCGGCCGCACCGCGGTCAAGTCGCATCCTTCCGGCGGAGACCGAGCTGACCCATCTTCTTGTAGAGGTTGCTCCTCGGCGTTCCGATCGCCTTGGCGGTTCCGGTCACGTTCCAGCCGTGCTCCTCGAGTTTCTTCGCCAGATAGAGACGTTCCGCGGTGTCCCTGAACTCCCGCAGGGTCGACACCGCGAGAATAGCCTCGGCCAACTCCCCGCGCACCGGACCGGCCAGACGGAGCACGTCGTCGCGGTCTATCGCGTCACCCGGCGTGAGGATCAGCAGACGTTCGACCAGGTTCTTCAGTTCGCGAACGTTGCCCCGCCACGGCATCGCCTGCAGTTGGCGGATCGCCGCCCCGGTCAGGGTCTTCCGCCGGTAGTTGTTCTCGGCCGCGAAGCGCTCGACGAAGTGGTCGACCAAAAGCGGCAGGTCGTCGAGGCGCGCCCGCAGGGGCGGCGCGTGAATCGGAACCACATTGAGGCGGTAGAAGAGATCCTCCCGGAAACGGCCGGTCTCGATCTCCGCAAGCAGATCCCGATGGGTCGCCGCCACCACCCGGACATCGACGGTGACTGTCGCGCGGGCGCCGACCGGTTCGATCTCGCCGCTCTGCAGCGCCCGCAGCACCTTCGCCTGGGTGCGGGCCGACATGTCACCCACCTCGTCCAGGAAGATCGTGCCTCCGTCGGCAGCCGTGAACTTGCCGATCTGGCGGCGCACGGCGCCGGTGAAGGCGCCCTTTTCATGGCCGAACAGCTCGGACTCGATCAGTTCGTCGGGAATCGCCGCGCAGTTGACCTGCACCAGCGGCGCCTCGCACCGCGAGCTGCCCGCGTGAATTGCACGCGCCACGAGTTCCTTGCCGACGCCGCTCTCGCCGGTGATCAGCACGGTGGCCGGAGTCGGCGCCGCTCGTTCGATCGTCGCCCGGAGCTCCTGCATCGGTGCGGATTCTCCCACCAGCTCCGACGGCGTACCACGCAGAAGGCGATTCTCGTCCTCGAGCCGCCGCCGTTCGATCGCGTTGCGCAGAGCCAGCAGTACGCGGTCCCGTTCGAGCGGCTTCTCGAGGAAGTCGTAGGCCCCCAGCCGGGTCGCCTCCACCGCGACGGCGATGTCGCCGTGGCCGCTGATCATGACCACGGGCATGTCGTGGCCACGCTCCCGCAAGCGCGACAGCGTGGCCAACCCGTCCAACTCGGGCATCTTGATGTCGAGCAGAACCGCCGCCGGAGGCCTGGTCATCACGCGTCTCAGCGCCTGCCGGCCGGTCGACGCATCCTCCACCCGGTAGCGCTCGAACTCGAGGATCATCCGCAGCGAGCTTCGGATCGACTCCTCGTCGTCAACCACGAGCACGCGGGGGCGCATGCGGCTCAGGGGACTTCGATGACCGTGAAGAACCGCTGGCCGCCGGGAACCACCGCCTCGACACGGACCAGGTCGCCGGAATCCAGACCGGCGGCTACCGCCTTCAGGTCGTCCAGATCGCGAATCTCGACATCGTCGATGCCGGAAATCACGACCCCGGCCCGGAAACCCTTCTCGGCGAAGACGCTGCGAGCCGAGACATCCCGGACGTACACACCACGCTGTCCGCTTTCCAGTCCCGAACGCTCCCGGAGATTCGCGGTCAGGGGCCGCAACTCCAGCCCAAGCCACTCCGTGACTTCGTCCCGCGGCCGCGTCGGCGCCGGCGAGTCGTTCTCGGCGACCTGAGTTGGACGTTCCTCCAGCACGACCTCCAGATTGATGCGGCTGGAGTCGCGCAGGATCTCCAGTTCGACTCCCTCGCCGGGAGCCTTTGCCGCCACATAGTCGATCAGGTCGCGCGTGCCCACCACGTCGTGGTCATCGACGCCCAGGATCACGTCTCCGGACACGACTCCAGCCTTCGCCGCCGGCGTGTCCGGTTGCACGCCCCGCACCAGGGCGCCGTTGGGCTCGTCCAATTCGTGGTACCTGGCCTCGATGTGCTCCAGGTCGCGGATCTCCACACCGAGGTAGCCGCGCCGGACCCTGCCTTCGTCCCGCAACTGCGGAAGGACTCCCTCCAGCACGTCCACCGGCACGGCGAAGCCGATGTTCTCGGCCCACGCCATCGCGGTGGCGATTCCCACCACCTCGCCGGCGGTGTTGACCAGAGGTCCTCCGGAGTTCCCCCGGTTGATCGCCGCATCGGTCTGGATGTAGTTCGCGAAGCTGGTGGGTCCGCCCTCGATGCCGAACGAGCGTCCCTTGGCGCTGACCACGCCCACGGTGACCGATGCCTCGAAACTCAACGGGCTGCCGATCGCCATGATCCAGTCACCGACGCGAAGCTGTTCCGAATCGCCAAGCGGCAGGAACGGCAGTTCCTCCTCCGCCTCGATCTTGACCAGGGCCAGATCGGTCTCCCGGTCCCGGCCCCTGACCTCGGCCTCGTACTCGCGGCCATCCAGACGGACCGTGACGTCCTCGGCTCTGTCGATCACGTGGTTGTTGGTCACGATCCAGCCGTCGGTCGAGATCAGGAAGCCGCTGCCGGCGCCCTGAAGCCGCTGTTCGTCGGGCTCCGACTCGGGCGCCGGTCGCCGCTGGAACGGATTGCGCCGGAAGAAGGAGCCGGGGCCCGAAGTCTCCTCGATCCTCGCCACTTCGACCGTGACGACAGCCGGCAGCACGGCCTCCGCCAGATCGGCGAAGCTGTCGATCGATGTCCTGGCGTGGCGTTCGACCCGCCGTGCCTGCTCTGTCCGCGAGTCGTCCTCCGCAACCGCCGCAGTCTGACCGGCTTCTTCCGCCCGGGTCGGTTCGGTGAGGTTCAGGCCACCCGCGATGATCATGCCGAACACCAAGGCGCCGAACACCATCAGGGTGGTGAAGAGGATCTGCTTCTTCGTATTCATCGTCAGGGGTACCTCGTTCAAGAAGGTGAAGCATACAACCGCAACCACCCCGGTCCACCAGCACGGCCGTGACCCGTGACGGGCATTCGGCCAGGCAGCGCGCGGAGGCGGGCGGAGGAGCGCACGGCCGGCCCCGCGGCGTGGGCGCGGCCGGCATTGCTCCAAAGGTGCTCTGCAATCCGCCTGCCAACGCGGCCCCGGCCCCATCTCCGCCCCACCGCGGCGTGCCGTCGGGGCGCCTGCCGCGAGGTTCCACCGGGAGCGCGCCATTCTGGCCTGACGGCCCGGGAAACGGTTGCCCGCCCAACCCATCGGTTGTATAGTCACCGTCCAACTGCCGGCGATTCTCCCACGCTTCTCCCGGAAGGTGGGACCGCCTCGGAGTCGGAGATCGTCTTCGGCTGCCGGAGCGTCAATCGGCCGCGTGAAGCGGCGGAACCGGCAGGCGGCTGCTGAGAGTGGGTGCTTCGGCCCGCTCTCTTTTGTTTAGGGACCCCTCCGCTCTCTTCTGCTCAGGCACCAACGTGGAAACCGCCATCGACTCCGACTTCCGCAAACGCCTCGCGCGCCTCGTGAGCAGCCACTCCTGCGAGTTGCTGGACGCGGCGTTCCGGGGCGGCAGCCTGCGCCTGGTCATCGATCACGCCGACGGGGTGACCCACGAGCACTGTGCCGGCATCTCCGGAGAGGCGTCCGTGCTCCTTGACGCGGAGGACTTCGGCCCGACTTCCGGCTACCTGCTGGAAGTCACTTCGCCGGGACTCGACCGTGAGCTCTACGCAGCGCGCGACTACGAGCGCTTCCGCGGACGCCGGGCCAGGGTGACCTTCACCGACTCTCCGACCGGAAACCGGCGCACGGTGCGTGGTCTCCTCGAGGGCCTGAGCGCCGGGAATCCCGCTGTCGCACTGATCCAGGAGGACGACAGCGGCGCCACCCTGCCCCTCTCCATCGACAGCATTCACAAGGCCAGACTTCTGGTCGAACTCTGACTCCGGGGACTCTGACATGGCTCAGCCGTACACTCCCGAAGTGAACATCAACGAGGTTCTCAGGCAGGTCGCCCACGAGAAGGACATCGACCTCTCCCGGTGGATCCTCGCCCTCGAGGACGCGGTGGCCTCCGCGGCCAAGAAACAGCACCACATCAAGGAGCCGGTGCGTTCCTACATGGACCGCGAGACGGGCCAGTTCAGCGCCTTCCTCTACCGTCTGGTCGTGGAAGAGGTTGAGGACCCGTCCGCCGAGTGGACCCTGGAGGAGGCCCGCGAGCACAAGGACGACGCCGAGATCGGCGAGGAGATCGAGATCCCGATCTCCACCGCGGACCTCGGACGGATCGCCGCCCAGTCGGCGAAGCAGGTGCTCTACCAGCGGGTCCGGGAAGCCGAACGGGAGAAGATCTTCGGCGAGTTCGAAGGCCGCGTCGGCGAGGTGGTCAACGGCACGGTTCGGCGTTTCGAGCGCGGCGACATCATCGTCGACCTCGGCCGGACCGAGGCGATCGTTCCCCGCAGCGAGCAGTCCCGCCACGAACGCTACAGCCAGGGCGAGCGCATCCGCGGCGTGATCGTCGAGGTCCACAAGCAGCCCAAGGGACCTCAGATCGTGATGTCCCGCACGGATCCCCGCCTGCTGGTCAAGCTGTTCGAGATGGAGGTGCCCGAGATCTACGACGGCACGGTGGTGATCAAGACCGCGGTGCGCGCGCCCGGAGAACGCGCCAAGGTCGCGGTGCTGAGCCGCGAGCGGGACGTCGACCCGGTGGGCGCCTGCGTCGGCATGAAGGGTTCGCGTGTTCAGTCGATCATCCGCGAACTCCGGGGCGAGAAGATCGACATCATCGAGTATTCGGAAGACCAGGTCACCTTCGCGCAGAGCGCCCTGGCGCCGGCGCGGATCACCCGCGTCTCGGTGACCCACGCGGGCGCCACACCACACCTCGACGTCATCGTCGAAGACGAACAGCTCTCGCTGGCGATCGGCAAACGGGGCCAGAACGTACGCCTGGCCAGCGAACTCATCGGCGCCCGGATCGACATCAAGAGCGAAACGGACGTCAAGGACGAGGTCGCCGATGCCCTGGCCAGGATGCTGAACGTCGACCGCGACCCGGACGAACTCGACCTGACAGGGATTCCCGGCGTCGACGCTCGCACAGCGGGCGCGCTGGCCGAGGCGGGTCTTGGCGCGCTTGAAGCGCTCGAGAACGCCGGCGCGGAAGCTCTGACCATGGTTCCGGGCGTCGATGCCGCCTTGGCCGCAACGATCCTCGAGTGGGCCGCCGAACGCTCAGGGACGACCGAAGAGAGCCCCGCCGAGACGGCTGGCGACAGTCCCGCGATGGCCGAAGACGACTTCATGGCTGCGCTGACCCGCGCCTTCAGCGAAGAGGCAGGCGAGGAAGAGAGCGGGACAGCCGACGACGGCGGCGACAATGACACGGGAACGGCGCGGTCCGAGGGCGCCTGAGCCGACCAGAAGACGGGAACCAGAGGACTTCATGCCAAAAATCCGACTCCAGGATCTGGCCAAGCGGATGAACGTGCCTGAACAGGATCTCCTGTTCAAGTTCCGATCGATCGGTGTTCGCGTGGAAGGCGAAGACGCGATGATCGATACGGACATCATCAAGGCCCTGCTGGAGGGCAAGAAGATCGCCGGTCCCCAACGCGAGGTCATCCTGCGCGACCGCGCGGCGCCGCCGACCGCACCCCGGCGCCGTCCCATCTCGAGCCTCAGGCCGCCCACCGGACCGATGCGTCCGAACCGGCGGCGACAGGTCGTCCACAAGCACACGATCCGCACCCTGACGCCGACCGAGACGAAACCCAAGCCTCCAACACCCGAGGAGATCGCGGCCAGGGAAGTCGCGGCCGAAGAGGCCGCCAGGGCGGCACGCGCGCCTGCCCCGGAAAGCCGGGAGCGGGCGGCGCCGGCCGTCCAGCCAACGCCCGAGAGGCCGGCCGTCACGGCGCCGGCCGCGCCTGCCCGATCTCCGGCCGCCACGCCGGCGGCAACGCAGAGGCCCTCCCGGCCGACGCCGACCGCGCCACCGGCGACCGCCGCCGTGGACGCCCCGGCAGCGGCGCCTGGCGCCGGCGCCCCGCGTGATCGGCACGAGCCGCAGGAAGAGCCACAGGTCGACACGGCCACCGGGGCCGGTCCGCGCCGTCCCGTGACCGTTGCGGACGGCCTGCAGGTCCGGGACCTGGCCGAGAAGATGGGGGTCAAGGCCAAGGACGTGCTCAAGAAGCTGTTCGACCGCGGCATCATGGCGACCGTGAACCATGTCCTGGAGCCCGAAGTGGCGGTCGAGCTCGCGGAACAGATGGGCTTCGACGCCCTGATCGTCTCCTTCGAAGAGGAGATCCAGCTCGAGCACGAAGAGGAGATGGAGGCAGCCGGTGAAGGCGCCGAGGCGACCGCCCGGACCGAGCGGCCGCCGATCGTGACCATCATGGGTCACGTCGATCACGGCAAGACCTCCCTCCTCGACGCGATCCGCAAGTCGAGATTGACCGAAGGCGAGTTCGGCGGCATCACGCAGCACATCGCCGCCTACCAGGTCGAGCGCGACGGCGGCCGCATCACCTTTCTCGACACGCCCGGCCACGAAGCGTTCACCCAGCTCCGGGCCCGGGGGGCGAAGGTCACGGACATGGTCGTCCTGGTCGTTGCCGCGGACGACGGCGTCATGCCCCAGACCCTGGAAGCGCTCGACCATGCACGCGCGGCCGGGGCGCCCATCCTGGTCGCGATCAACAAGATCGACCGGCCGAACGCCAACATCGGCCGGGTCAAGCAACAGCTGGCGGACCGCGACCTCGTGGTCGAGGACTGGGGCGGCGACGTGATCGCGGTGCCCATCTCCGCTCTCAAGGGCGAGGGAATCGACGACCTGCTCGAGATGCTGACGCTGACCGCGGAAGTCGCGGAACTCCGGGCGAACCCGGAGTTGCAGGCCCAGGGCGTCGTGATCGAAGCGAGCAAGGCAACCGGCCGCGGGTCGGTCGCGACAGTCCTGGTGCAGAACGGCACCCTCCGGGTCGGCGACGTCTTCGTCTGCGGGTCCACCTGGGGCCGGGTCCGGTCGCTGATGAACGACCTGGGCCAGCGGGTCGAGACGGCGCCTCCATCGATGCCGGTCGAGGTCGCGGGCTTCAATGACCTTCCCGACGCGGGCGACCCGTTCCAGGTCGCGGCCAAGGAAGCGAAGGCACGCTCGATCGCCGAGTTCCGCCGCGAGGAGAAGCGCCGCATCGAGCTCGCCCCGACCACCGGCGGGGTTTCCCTGGAGAGCCTGTTCGCGAGTCTGGAGGAAGGCCGGGTCAAGGAACTGCCGGTCGTGCTCAAGGCCGACGTTCAAGGTTCGGTCGAAGTGCTCCGGGACACCCTGCAGAAGGTCTCGACCGACAAGGTCAAGGTGCGCGTGATCCGTGCCGCGGTGGGCGCCGTGACCACCCACGACGTGCTCCTGGCATCGGCCGGCGGCGCGATCATCTACGGCTTCAACGTCCGCCCCGAGCGCAGCGCCGCCGATCTGGCCGCCAAGGAGGATGTCGAGGTGCGGCTGCATACGGTGATCTACGAGCTGACCGAGGAGCTCCTCGCGGCGATGACCGGACTGCTGGAGCCGATCTGGCGCGAGGTCTCGAAGGGGCGCGCCGAGGTGCGCGAGGTGTTCAAGGTGCCCAAGGTCGGCATGGTCGCCGGCTGCCACGTGGTCGCGGGAGTCATCCCGCGCAGCGCGCAGATTCGCCTGGTACGGGACAGCGTCGTCGTCCATGAGGGCCGAATCGGCTCGCTGCGCCGGTTCAAGGACGACACGGCGGAGGTGCGCAGCGGCTTCGACTGCGGCATCGGCATCGACCGCTTCCAGGACGTCAAGCCCGGCGATCTGATCGAGGCCTTCGACCACGAAGCCGTCGCCCCAACGCTCTGATCCGATGAGATCGGTATCCCAGGCCCGCGCACGCGACGTGCTGCGCCGGGAACTGAGCGACATTCTGCGACGCGAAGTCCAGGATCCCCGAGCGGCTCTGGTCAGCATCGCCGATCTCACGCTGAGCTCTGATCGCGGTCACGCACGCATTCAGCTCTCCGTGCTGGGCAGCGAGGAGGAACGCCGGACCGCGATCACAGCCGTGCGACGGGCGGCCGGCTTCATCCGCGGACGCCTGGGACGGCGTCTGCGGCTGAGACGGACGCCCGAGCTCCGATTCGAGCTCTACCGCGGCGCGGAACACGCCGAGCGAATCGACCGACTCCTGGATGAACTGTGAACGCTGGAAGCCCCTCTCGCGCCGTTCCGGGCGAGTTCGTCGACGCTCTGCGTGATGGCGGGAGCTTCCTGCTCTCGAGTCATGCCCACCCGGACGGCGACGCGATCGGCTCCGAGGTGGCTCTCGCGCGGATCCTCCGATCGATCGGGCGCTCCGCCGCCATCTGGAACATCGACCCGGCCCCGGCCGCCTATGCCGGCGTGATCGGCAGCACGGCGATTCACGTCGGGTCCGCGCCGCCCCCCGGCTTTCCCGACCGCTTCGACTTCGCCGTGCCGCTGGAGTGCCCCCAGCTCGACCGTACCGGACTCGAGCACGCGCTCGGGCGGCTGCCGATCCTGAACATGGACCACCACCTGGGCAATCGTCTCTACGGCGTGGCCAACTGGGTCGACACGGAGGCGCCGGCCGTGGCCGAGATGGTGCTCCACCTGGCGCGCGCCCTGGACGCTCCGGTCGATGCGGCGACCGCGAACGCCCTCTACCTCGGACTCTCGACGGACACGGGGAGCTTCCGGTTCTCGAACGCCACCCCGCGGGCCTTCGACGCGGCCGCGGAGCTCGTACGCCTGGGCGCCCGTCCGGAGCGGATCGCCGGGTGGCTCTACGAGTCCCGGCCGCCCGGCGCGGTGCGGCTCCTGGGGGAGGTGCTGGGAACGCTGGAACTGCACTGCAATGGGCGAATCGCCAGCGTCCGCCTGGAGCTCGACATGTTCGAACGCGCCGGAGCAGCGGCGACGGACTCCGAGGGCCTGATCGACTATCCGCGGTCGATTCGCGGCGTCGAGGCGGTCGCGCTGTTCCGTGAACGCGCCGAGGGAGACATCAAGGTCTCTCTGCGCAGCCGCGGCACGGTCGACGTCGGCGCAATCGCCAGCCGGCGCGGCGGCGGCGGTCACCGCAACGCCGCCGGCTGCCTGATCGACACCGGGGCGCACGCGTCCGCCGTGATCGCCGAAATCGAGGTCGAGGTCGAGGCGGTCGCGCAGCGGCACCCGCGCGCCGAGGCCTCGGAGGACGCAGCATGACCCCCCGGGCGGCGCGGCACGGCCTGCTTCTGGTCGACAAGCGGCCGGGCGGGACGTCGCACGATGTGGTGCGTTCGGCGCGGCGGGCCCTCAACGAACGGAAGATCGGCCACTGCGGCACCCTCGATCCCAACGCAACCGGCCTGCTGCTGCTCACCGTCGGACGCGGCACCCGTCTCACGCGCTTCCTGATCGGCGCGCCCAAGGTCTACGAGGGCGAGATCCGGTTCGGCGTCGCCACGGACACCTACGACGCGGCCGGCGAGGTGACCCGCGAAGGCAGCACGGCGAGTCTGACGCACGAGCAGGTCGTCCGGGCCATGAGCGGATTCGAGGGACCGCAACACCAGTTGCCGCCGCCCTATTCGGCCAAGAAGATCGGCGGCCGCAAGTACTACGAACTGGCGCGCCGCGGAGAGGAGTTCGAGCGTCAGGGCAAGGATGTGGAGATCTTCCAGTTCGAGGCAACCGGCCCCCTGGGACAGCCGGGGCCCCACCTCATCCCCTTCCGGCTGAGCTGCTCGACCGGAGCCTACGCGCGCTCCCTCGCCCACGACCTGGGCGGGCAGCTCGGCTGCGGCGGACACCTGGCGGAGCTCCGTCGACTCCGCATCGGCTCCTTCGAGGTCGACGAAGCGCTCGACTCGCAGCGGCTCGAGCAGGTCGGGCGCGGCGCCGAACCGCTCGGGACCGACGATCTGGGGAATGCCTGGGTACCGTTCGACGACATCCCCCTGCCCTTTGCCCGGGTCACGATGGACCCGGCACAGGAACGCCGCATAGCGCACGGACAGTCCGTGCTGGCGCCGGGAAGCGAAGCCGAAGAGGGCGACTGGGTTCAGCTCACGGACAACCGCGGGAGGTTCCTCGCCGTGGGCGCGGTCGCGGAGAGGATCGGCAGCCGCGGCCTCGCCGTCGTCCAGCCGAAGATCGTCTTCCACTGAGCCGCGGCCCGGCAACCCGTGGCAGACTCTTGGCCCTCAGGCATGCCGTGGTTCGTTTCCGCGCTTCCCTCAGGCCGCCCCGGCCCCGCCTCGCGACCACCCGGGAGGGGTGACCTCCCGGGAGATGCGCCCGGTCACCCCGACCGTGCTACACTGCGCGCCGCGAAAGGACAGAGGAACCACGAAGGAACCGCAAGCAGGCAACACGAAGGCAACACAGCCAACCAGAACGGAAAAGCAGAGTCAGCGAGGAATCAGAGCGTGCCACAGACAACCGAAGTGAAGGACCAGATCATCCGTGACCACCGTCTCCACGAGACGGACACGGGATCTCCCGAGGTCCAGGTCGCACTCCTGACCAATCGCATCAACGAACTCACCGAGCACTTCAAGGTCCACAAGCACGACCATCATGGCCGTCGCGGACTGCTGAAGCTCGTCGGGCGCCGCCGCCGGCTGCTCGGCTACCTCCGCAACCAGAGCTTCGAGCGCTACCGGACAACGATCGAGCGCCTCGGAATACGCAGGTAGCGGGCAATCCGCCGGTAGACCTCAGAGCCCGGAGTCGTCAGACGGCTCCGCCTCTCCGGCGCCGGCCGGTTCGCCAGACAAGGTGAGTTCGGATCCGACGACGGATCCGATGGACGACGACTTCCGGGGACGCCGGCGGCCCGGCTACCCCTTTGCCCTTCGGGTCACTTCCCCCCCGATCATTCGCCGCTGAAGGCACCTGCCCGCCATTTCAATCGCCGGGCGCAAACAACAGAGCAAGGAAGACAGAAGACAACCATGAAGTTCACCAAGGACATCCCGATCGGGAATACCACCATGACCCTGGAATCCGGGCGTCTGGCCAGGCAGGCCAACGGTTCCTGCACCGTGCAGCTCGGCGAGACCATCGTGCTGACCACCGCCTGCATGGCGCCGGACAGCAACCCCCGCGGCTTCCTGCCCCTGACCGTCGACTACCGCGAGTACACCTCGGCGGCGGGACGCATCCCGGGCGGCTTCTTCAAGCGCGAGGGACGCCCCTCCGAGAAGGAGATCATCACCTGCCGCCTGACCGATCGGCCGCTCAGGCCGCTCTTTCCGTCCGGGTACTTCCACGAGACCCAGATCATCAGTTTCGTCCTCTCGGCCGACCAGGAGAACGACCCGGACATCCTCGCGATCAACGGAGCATCGACGGCCCTGGTGCTCTCCGACATCCCCTTCTACCACCCGGTGGGCGCGGTCCGCGTAGGCCTGATCGACGACGAGATCGTGTTCAACCCGACCGGCGCCGAGCGTGACGTCTCCGACCTCGACCTGATCGTGGTCGGCACCGAGGACGCGGTGACGATGGTCGAGGCCGGCGCCAACCAGCTCGACGAGAGCGTGATCCTCGACTGCATCTTCGCGGGTCACCAGGAACTGCAGAAGGTCGTTCGCGCACAGCAGGATCTCTTCCGCGAAATGAACCTGGAGAAGCCCGACTGGGACACTCCGGAGGCCTACACGGCCGAGTTCCAGCAGCAGGTCGAGACCGGGATCTGGAACGACTTCACCGCGGCGCTCAACACGCCCGCGAAGTTCGAGCGCCGCGACGCCGTCAAGGCCGTCGTGTCCGCCTTCCTCGAGCAGCTCCCCGAGGACGACGAGCGCCGGGCCCAGGTCGGCAAGATCGTCAGCGAACTTGAAGACAAGGCGCTCCGCGAGATCGTGATGAAGGAGGGGAAGCGCTTCGACAACCGCGCTCTCGACGAGATCCGGGCGGTCGATTGCGAAACCGGGCTCCTGCCGCGCGTGCACGGCTCCGCGCTCTTCACCCGCGGCGAGACGCAGGCGCTCGCCTCGGTCACCCTCGGTACCCGCCGCGATGCCCAGATCATCGAGGAGTATGAAGGGGAAACCCATCAGAAGTTCCTCCTCCACTACAACTTCCCGCCCTTCTCGGTGGGCGAGGTGCGCTTCCTGCGCGGCTCCAGCCGACGCGAGATCGGACACGGCGTTCTGGCCCGCCGGGCCCTCGTTCCCGTGCTGCCGACCGAAGACGACTTCCCGTACACGGTCCGGGTGGTCTCGGAGATTCTGGAATCGAACGGGTCCTCGTCGATGGCGACCGTCTGCGCCGGCTCACTGGCCCTGTTCGACGCCGGCGTCCCCATGCTCGCGCCGGTCGCGGGCGTCGCGATGGGTCTGGTCAAGGATGGCGAGGACTTCGCCGTCCTCAGCGACATCGCCGGCCAGGAGGACCACCACGGCGACATGGACTTCAAGGTCGCCGGCACCCGCGGCGGAATCACCGCGCTGCAGATGGACATCAAGATCACCGGCGTGACTCGCGACATCATGGGCCAGGCACTGACCCAGGGGAAGGCCGGCCGGCTGCACATCCTCGACCGCATGGCCAGCGAGATCGGCGAGCCGCGCGAGGACATGTCGGAGCACGCACCGCGCCTGCACGTGATGACCGTCGCCCGCGACCGGATTCGCGACGTGATCGGACCGGGCGGCAAGACGATCCGCGGCATCACGGAGGAAACCGGCTGCCAGGTCGACATCGAAGACGATGGCCGCGTCGTCGTCGCCTCGCCCAACTCGACCGCGGCGGACCGGGCGATCGCGATGATCGAACGGCTGACCGAGGTGCCGGAAGTGGACAAGGTCTACACGGGCCAGGTCCGGCGGGTGGAGCCCTTCGGCGCCTTCGTCGAGATCCTTCCCGGCACCGACGGCCTGGTCCACATCAGCGAGCTCGCGCCCTACCGGGTGGGCGAGATCGGCGATCTGGTGTCGGAGGGTGACGAGATGACGGTCAAGGTGATCGACATCGATCCTTCGGGCAAGGTGAGGCTCTCGCGGAAGGCCGTGATCATGGACGATCCGGACTTCGACCCCAAGGACTACGAGGGCATGGGCGTTCCGGCGCCCCCCGGTGGCGACCGCAGGGGCGGACCGGGTGGACGCGGCGGCGGTCGTGGCGGACGCGGCGGTCCCGGTGGACGCGGGGGCCGCGGCGGACGTGGCGGTCCCGGCGGACGCGGGGGTCCCGGTGGACGCGGCCGCGGTCCGCGGCCCGGCGGCGGCGGCGGCCGGGGCCGAGGCCCGCGGCGGGACTGAGAACACTCCCGCCGTCCGCCCGACGGAGGCAGCCGTTCACTCGGCCGCGCTGACGGCGGCGCGATAGATCGTCCGGAAAGGGATCCCTCTTTCCCGGGCGATCCGTCGCACGTCCTCATACTCCGGCGCCGCTCCCAGCGACCGGCCGCCGATGGCGGCCGTCTTGACTCCGACCTCGCCGAAGGGCGTGCTCACCGGCACGATCGACCGCTCGGCCTCCAGCCGATCCACGACCGTCCGCCGGCACCCCAGGGAACCCGTCTCCAGGAGCAGCCGCTCGGCGAGCCCGGATGCCCGCTCCGGGCGGCAGATGACCGTGACGGCAACGCCCGGACGCGACTTCTTCATCTGCAACGGCGCGGCGAACACGTCGAGCGCGCCGGCCTCCAGCAGCGCCTCCACGCCGTAGCCGATCGCCTCGCCCGTCGCATCGTCGACCTGACACTCGAGCACGGCGACGCGGTTCCACGGCAAGCCGCCGGCACTCTCCAGGGTCGCCAATTGAAGCCGCAGGGCGTTCGGCCGATCGGCGACTTCCCTGCTTCCCAGACCGACGCCGGCATCCTCGACCCGGCGCGGGACGTCTGCCGCCGAGGGCTCGAACGAGTCCACAAGTTCCCTCACGATCACGGCGCCGGTGGGCGTCGTCATCTCGCCTTTCACGCCGCCGGCGCTGATCGGCACGCCCTGAAGCAGGATCGCCGTCGCCGGCGCCGGCACCGGCATCACGCCGTGCCGGGTCCGGACCGTGCCGCTGCCCACGACCACGGTGGAGCACGAAACGCGAGCCGGAGCGAAGTGTTCGATGGCGCACGCCGCGCCGACCAGATCGACGATCGAATCGTCCGCGCCGACTTCGTGAAAGTGCACCTCGTCCAGGCCGACGCCATGCACGCTCGCTTCCGCCTCTCCCAGGCGGCGGAACAGTGCCGACGCCCGTTCCCTGGCGCCGGCAGCCAGTCCGCTCCGCTCGATCATCCCCAGAATCATCGGCAGGTTCCGATGCGAGGCGCCCTCGGCGTCCTCTCCCTCGACCGGCCGGCCACCGCGCAACACGCTGAAGCGCATGCCCGCCAGTGCTCCACGCCGGCTGTGCCGCACCTGAAGCTCGATGTCGTCCAGGCCCAGCCGCTCGACCATCTCCTCCAGCATGGCAACCGGCAGCCCCAGGTCCAGGCACGCGCCGAGGAACATGTCGCCCGAGATGCCGCTCGCACAGTCCATGTGGAGCAGGACGGGGCTTCCGGCAACCATCGGGCGGACGATAGCAGTTCGGCCGCCCCCGCCAGCGGACCGTCCACCGCCGCCCTCCGGGTACGCGAACCTGCTGGTCCGCATCAGATGCGCCGACGCGAAGCGGCGAGCTCGCCGCGGGCTACAGGAATCCCTGCTCCCGCATGGACACCCAGCGGCCACCGCCGCCCAGGATGAGGTGGTCGACCAGTTCGATTCCGACCGCCGCTCCCGCCCGCGCCAGCCTGCGGGTGAACGCCACGTCCTCCCGGCTCGGATCCGGATCGCCGCTGGGATGGTTGTGAAACACCATCGCGGCCGGCGCTCCCAGGCGCAGGGCCTCCTTCAGGACCACCCGGGGCTCGACCGAGGTCCGGTCCAGAGCGCCGACGAAGTGCTCCCGTTCACTGATCACGCGACCCCGCACGTCGACGTAGAGCGCCCCCATCACCTCCTGATCCCGGCGCGCGTAGCGCAGGTTCAGATAGCGGGCGACCCCGACCACATCGCCCAGGGGCCTTCTCTTCGGGAGCTGGGCCCGGGCCAGGCGCCGGGCCAGTTCGACGGCGGCGAGGACCGTGGCCGCCTTGGCGTCTCCCAGACCCTTGCGGCGCAAGGACGGCAGGTCGTGCTCGACCAGCAGCGCCAGGGCCGGCAGGCCGCCCAGCCCGTGTCCCTCGTCGTACAGCAGGTCGTAGGCGAGATCGAGCACCGAGCAGCCCCGGTGCCCGGTGCGCAGCAGAATGGCGATCAACTCGGAGTCGGTCAGGGCGCCGGCGCCATGTGCCAGCAGCCGCTCGCGCGGACGCTGCCCCGAAGGCATCTCCCGCAGTGTGCCGTGGGTCGGCCTGTCTCGTCCTGCCATTGCGACTCCTCTTCAGACATCGACGAATTGGCCGCCGAAGAGTTCGCATGGTCGGGTGCGGCTCGGCCTTCCTCTCCGGGTACAGTGTTCGTTCGATGACTCAGCCCGACGGAGAACTGCCATCGTTCCTCGAGTTCGAGGCGCCGGCCGGCGAGCCGGCGGTCGCGGTACTGCCGGTTCCCTACGAACGCACGACCTCGTGGGGACGGGGAACCGGGAACGGGCCGACAGCTCTGCTGCGCGCCTCCCGCTACGTGGAGCTCTACGACGAGGAGCTCCGGCTGGAACCGTTCCGCATCGGCATCGAGACCCTGCCGCCGGTCGATGTCGAAGCCGTGGAAGACGTGGCGCTGGAGCGAATCAGCGCCGCCGCGCGAGCCGCTCTGGAGCGGGACCGCTTCCTCGCCGCGCTCGGCGGCGAGCACACCGTGACACCGGCCCTGGTACGGGGTGTGGTCGATGTGGCCGGCTCCGACCTCGGCGTCGTCCAGTTCGACGCGCACGCCGATCTGAGGCCCACCTACGCGGGAACCCGCTGGAACCACGCCTGCGCGATGAGCCGGGTGCTCGACCTCGGCGTGCCCACCCTGGCCATCGGCATCCGGTCCCTGAGCCGGCCGGAGGCCGTGCGCATCGAAACGGAGGGCCTGCCCGTCATCTGGGCCGGCCAGATGGAGGCCTTGGCCGATGAAGAGCTCCGGACCCTGTTTCCGGGTCTTCTGGCGTCGCTTCCCGACACCGTCTACCTGACCTTCGATCTCGACTTCTTCGACCCATCCCTGCTGCCGGCTACGGGGACGCCCGAGCCCGGCGGCGGCTCCTGGCGCCAGGCTCTGGCGCTGCTCCGGCTGCTGTTCGAGCACAAGCGGGTCATCGCGATGGACGTGGTCGAACTGGCGCCTATCCCCGGCAACCCGGCCAGCGACTTCACGGCGGCCAAGCTGCTCTACAAGTGCATCGGCTACCGCTACCGGAGGGAGCTGAACGGCGCCCGCGGCGCGGGCTGCTAGAGACCGATCAGGCCGCCGGCGGCGTAGACCCAGAACACGATCAGAACCAGCCCGAGCAGGTTCAGCCACAATCCGGCCCGCACCATCTGGGGAATCGTGATCTCCCCGGAACCGAAGACGATCGCGTTCGGCGGCGTGGCCACCGGCATCATGAAGGCGCAGCTCGCGGCCAGGGTGGCCGGCACGATCAGGAGCAGCGGGTCGACGTGGAGCGCCGCCGCCGTGGCGCCCAGGATCGGCAGAAAGGTCGCGGTCGTGGCCGTATTGCTGGTCACCTCGGTCAGCACGATGAGCAGAGCGGCGGCGCCGATCACGAGAACCAGCACCGGCATGCCGTCCAGGGCGAGCAGGAGGCTGCCGATGAAACGATCCACGCCGGTACTGACGACCGCGGCCGCGAGGCTGAGTCCGCCGCCGAACAGAAGCAGGATTCCCCACGGCGCCTCGAGCGCCTTCTTCCAGCTCAGCAGGAAGACGCCGCGCCGGAAATGGACCGGAACCGTGAACAGCAACAGGCCGGCGCCGATCGCAATGCCCGGGTCCGTCAGTCCCGCCAGCGGCGCTGCCCCGCCGATCTCGATCCCTGCAAGCCAGGTTCGGGAGGTCCACAGCGCGGCGGCCGAAACGAAGATCGCCAGCACCGCCTTCTCAGGGGCCGTCATCGGCCCCAGCTTCCTGAGCTCGCCGCGAATGAGTTCCGCGCCGCCGGGCACTTCGCTGATCTGCAGGCGGTAGATGAACCGCGTGAGCACCAGCCAGGCGAGCGGGAGGAAGGACACGGTGAGCAGGAGGCCGAAGGGCAGCCACTGCGCAAACGTGATCTCGCGACCGTAGGTGTCCTCCACGAACGACATCATCTGGATGTTGGGAGGGGTGCCGATCTTCGTCGCGACGCCGCCGATCGAGGCGCCGTACGCCGTCCCGAGCAGCAGATTCAGGGCGAAGGGAAACGGCTTGCCGACCGGCGCCGCCCCGGGGCCGAGCCGCTGGCGCACGAGGTCGATGACCGACAGGGCGATCGGAAGCATCATGACCGTGGTCGCCGTGTTCGAAATCCACATGCTGAGGAACGCGCTCGCCACCATGAAGCCGAGCACCAGCCGGTCCGGCCGGCTGCCGACCCGGAGAATGATGTGGAGCGCCATCCGGCGGTGCAGACCCCAGGTCTGCATCGAGAGAGCGATCATGAAACCGCCCAGGAAGAGGAAGATGTTCGGATTCGCGTAGGGCGCCGCGACCTGGGAGATTGCGATGCCGCCGCCGGTCAGGAGCGGAATCGCGACCAGCGGAAGCAACGCGGTGACGGCCACGGGCAGGGCCTCCGTCAGCCACAACACGCCCATCAGCACTCCGGTGGCCGCCACCGCGCGGCCGCCGCTGGAGAGGCCCGAGACGACCTCTCCGTCGGCATCGATCACCGCCTCGGGAATCAGGAACCAGGCGAGCGCCGCCAGGATCGGCGCGCTGATCAGGCCGGTCGCGACAGAAGCCCAGGGGCCCCGGTCGCGGCTGTGCTCAGCCATTCCCTGCCCCGCCGATCCCGGCCGGCGGGTACCGGAGCGCCGCGTACTGCCGATCAAGGCGGTGCTCAGCCATTCTTCGCGCCGCCGCCCCGGCCGAGGTGGCGGCGGAAGTAGGCCCTCGTCATGCCGGTGACCGCTCCGGAGAGCAGCAGCAGGGAAATCAGGTTCGGGAAGGACATCAACCCCAGGGCCACGTCTCCGAAGGTCCAGACCGTCGACAGCGGCAGCAGGCAGCCCAGGAAGAAGAACCCGACGTAGATCCAGCGATAGACGGGGATCGCCCGGGCGCCGAACAGGTACTCGGTCGACCGGTCGCCGTAGTAGGACCACGAGATCGCCGTCGACACGGCGAACAGCAACACCGACAGCGTGACGATCAGGTCACCTCGGTCGCCGGGCAGACCGAGGCTGAATGCGCGTGCCGTCAGCGGTGCACCGGTCAGAAGCGCTCCGCCCTCGATCCGCGGCGCGTCGCCCGCCGCGGCCAGCGATCCGTCGCCCGCGACCTCCAGCCTGCCGCTCCACGGCGCACCCGCGGCGTCCACCAGCCGCGGCTCGGCGATCATCGAGTGAAGCACGACGAAGGAGCCGTCCGCCACCCCGCCCGCGACCTCGAGCGCGCCGCCGCCCTGCGTCGACCGCTCGTCGCGAGCCGAGGACAGTTCGGAATCGTCCCCGAGTACGCGGTGAATGCCCTCGACTTCGTCGAGTCCGAAGGTCTGCGGCGCGTGGTCGCGCCAGGCGTCCGTGCTGACGATGACGAGACCCGTCATCGTGCAGATGACCAGCGTGTCGATGAACGGCTCGAGCGAAGCGACCAGCCCCTCGCGCACCGGCTCGTCGGTCCGGGCCGCCGCGTGGGCGATCGGCGCGCTGCCCTGCCCCGCCTCGTTGCTGAACAGACCCCGGCGAATGCCCCACATCATGGTCATCAGGAAGGAGCCCGCGGCGCCTCCCACCATGGAGGTGGGCCGGAACGCCTGCTCGACGATCAGGGCGAGACTCCCGGGCACGCTGTCGATGTTCATCAGCAGGATGACCAGGGCGCCGCCCACGTAGATCACCGCCATGCCCGGCGCCAGGATCGAGGTCACCCTCCCGATGCGGCGGATGCCCCCGATGATGACCAGCGCCACGAGGGAGGCGAAGACGAGACCGCTCCACACCGGCGCCAGACCGAACTGCGAGTCCAGTTGATCGGCCATCGTGTTCGCCTGGTTCATGTTGCCGGTGCCGAAGGAGCACATCACCGCCAGACCCGCGAACAGCATCGCCATCCACTTCCAGTTCTTGCCGAGGCCCTTCTCGATGTAGTACATGGGGCCGCCGGACACGGAACCGTCCTCGTGCACCCGGCGGTAGGCGACCGCCAGCGTGCACTCGGCGAACTTGAGCGCCATGCCGAAGAAGGCGGTCACCCACATCCAGAACAGGGCCCCCGGACCGCCCATCCGGATCGCGATCGCAACGCCGGCGATGTTCCCGATGCCGACGGTCGCCGAGAGCGCGGTCGTCAGGGCCTGGAAGTGAACCAGGTCGCCGTCGTCCTCCGGATCGTCGTACTTTCCGCCCAGGATCGCCCAGGCGTGCCGGAAGCCCCGCAACTGGATCAGACCCAGGCGCACGGTGACGAAGAGCCCGGTACCCAGAAGCACCAGCGCCAGGATCGGCGCCTGGGGCGGCGTGTTCCAGACCAGGCCCTCCAGCCAGCCGGCTACCGGTCGGAGCAATCCGTTGATCCCATCCGCTACCTTCCCGAACAGTTCCTCGGGCATCGTGCGTCCGCCTCCCCCTGAGCTCCCAGACGTAGTTGGCCGGATGGCCGTTGGCGAAGACCGTCACGGACCCGCCGGAACGGATGGTACCGGAGTCGCCCTGGTCCAGGAGCGCCGCCATCGCCGCCGCGGTCCCGGGAACGCCCGGCAGCCCTTCTTCTCCGCCACCGGCGCTGGCCTTGTTCCCGTGCATCCGTTCCCGGCCGCCGGGCGCGAGAGCGCGTCTCAGGGTCGTTCGCGCTTCCACCAGCAACGGTTCTGCTGCCGCAGGACGACGCGCGGCGCCTGCAGCGCGGAAGCGGCGGCGGGAGCGGCCGAGATTCGGACACAACATACTGAGGAACAACGACTTAGAGGCGCAAACCGTGCTATCGTCGGCGTCCTTCTCGTCTGCTTCGTTACATCAGCTTCTTCGCATGAGTCCATGAACCAAAGAATCGGCAGCTTCGAGATCGTCGGCCGCCTCGAAACCCGAACCGGGGCCGCCTCCTACCTGGGCCGCAACACGACGGACGGATCCCCCGCCGCAATCGACGTCTGGACACCGGAGACTCCGAATGCCCAGTCCCGGTTCCTCGAGCAGGCCGCGGCCGGCGCGCGCCTCGAACACGACGGCATTGCCCGCATCCTCGATTTCGGCATCGACGGCGCCGCCTCCTGCCGCATCGAGGAGCTGGCCGAGGGTGAGACGCTGGCAGCGAAGCTCAGCCAGGGCGGCGACCTGCCGCAAGAGAGCATCCTCGCCTGGCTGGCTCAGATCGCGAGCGCCCTCGAGTACGCCCACGGCATGAGCGTTGTTCACGGCGATCTGCACCCCGGGATGGTCACCATCCGTCCCGACGACACCGCTCAACTGCGCGGTTTCGCCAATCCGCGCACCACTGGCGAACTCCGGTACCGGGCCCCGGAACTCATTCGCGGCGACACGGTCGATGCCCGCGCTGACCTGTACGCCTTCGGTGTCCTGCTTCATCGTCTGTCGACCTGGCGGCCGGACGCCAACCCGGCTCTTCCACGCCGGATGGCGTCCGGGTCCTCCAAGCCACTGGACGACCTGCCCGCGGAGTTCCCGCGCCGGCTGATTCCCCTCCTGGAAAGTTGCCTCCGCGAGGATCCCGCGAAACGCCTCGGCCACTTCACCAACGTCGTCGGCACGATCGAGGCCGCAATCCACGACACCGCCGCCGGCACACCGGTCGGCGAGCCAACCTCCAGGCCGGCTGGCGTCTCCGGCGCCCGCGCCGCGTCTTCGAGCTGGGCTTCAGCAGCCATGGTGGCCGCCCCCGGCAACGACTCGAGCGCCGCACCCGCGGTTGACATCCCGGTTCGGAAACCGGGCGGGGGCGATGCGCCCCTGGTCGACGTCCAGCTCCGCGGCGGCGACTCCCCCGGGCAGAGCGGCACGCCCCAGCCCGATCTCGAGACCGTGGCGGCGGCAATCAAGCGGCCCTCACGCTTCCGCTTCCGCCGGCGCTGGCTCACCTTCGCGACCGTGGCGGGAACGGCGCTCTGGCTCGCCGGTACCCTGTCGTGGTCGAGGGGCAGTCCGGCCGTGGCGGGTTCCGAAGTGCCCCGGGCCAGCGAAGCGACTCGCACCGAGCCGGCAGTGGCAGGCGAATCGGCCGTCACCGCCATCTCCCCTTCCGGCGACTCGGATTCCGCCCTGAACGCCGCACGAGTCGGCCCCGCTCCGAGCGGCGCCGACGCGATCCGCCCGACCGGCCGCGGCACCGGCCGCCTCGCTCTGGCGCCCGCCTGGCACCCGGAGATCACCGTCTCGGTGGCGGGTGGCAAACCCGTCGTCCTCGACCGCCGACGGGTGTTCGAGGTGGAAGCCGGCGTGGACCATGTGCTCACATTCGAACTCGCCACGCGCGACTACCAGCTCCGGGAGCAGATGGTGGCCCAGGTCCCGTCGGGCCGGCTCCTCGAAACGCCGGCGCCCATGGTGCGCCCGGGGTTCCTCAACGTGGCCGCGGCCGAGGAATCGGCGGACCCCGTCTTCATCCGCATCGGGGGCGAAGCGGTCGGCTGGACGCCGATCGCGCGCCTGGAGATTCCGGTCGGCAACCATGTCCTCAGCGTCTTCAGGAACCCCACGTGGCGTCCGGAAGAGCGGATCGACCAGCCCATCATCGTCAGGTCCGGCCAGGAGACCACCGTGCAGTTCGACCTCGAATCCGAGCCGCCGGCATTGATCGTCGACGGTCGGAGAATCGAGTACGCTCCGCTCGATGCCGCGCCCGGAACGTAGCGCCGAAGCCAGTGCCGAGCGGTCTCCTCTCGAGGTCAGCGTGCTGGTTCCCGTGCTCGACGAGGAGGCCACCGTGGCCGACCTGGCGGAACGCGTCCTGGCGAACCTGGACGCCATCGGCGCCGGCTGTGAGCTGCTCTTCATCGACGACGGCTCGACCGACGGAACCTCGGACGAGGTGCGCAGGCAGCATGAGCGCGATCCGCGGGTCCGCCTGATCCGCCTGCGCAGGAACTTCGGCAAGGCCGCCGCGCTCTCTGCCGGAGTGGATCACGCCCGCGGCAGCATTCTGGTCACGATGGACGGCGACCTGCAGGACGATCCGGACGAGATTCCACGCCTCCTGCAGGCTCTCGAGGACGGTCCCCATGACCTGGTCAGCGGATGGAAGCGAACCCGCCGCGACCCGCTGCGGCGCCGGTTGGCTTCGAAGGTCTTCAACCGGGTCACGCGCGCGCTTTCCCACGTCGATCTGCACGACTTCAACTCGGGCTTCAAGGCCTATCGCCGGGAGGTCCTGGAGCAGGTGGCGGTCTACGGCGAACTCCATCGCTACATTCCGGTTCTGGCCAGTCGCCGCGGCTTCACGATCGGGGAGATCCCGGTCGCCCACCACCCACGCCGGGTCGGACGCAGCCGGTACGGTTGGGATCGGTCCTACAAGGGCCCGGTGGACCTGATCACCGTGCTCTTCATCAGCCGCTTCACCCGTCGACCGCTCCACCTCTTCGGGCCGATCGGCCTGATCAGTGCCGCTCTGGGCTTCGGCATCTGCACCTGGCTGGCCGCTCTCTGGTTCGCCGGCGCCTCCCTTTCCTACCGGCCCCTGCTGCTCCTCGGCGTCCTGCTCATGGTGCTCGGCATTCAGATCGTCACCACCGGCCTGATCGGCGAGCTGATCACCTTCAAGAACTTCCGCCGGCACGACAGCTACTCCGTGAAAGAGCTGATCCATCCCGTCTCACCCGATCTCCCCAAAGCCCCCATGGACATGGAACAAGGACTTGCGGCCGATCGGTCCGACTTTCCCGCGTCAGACGATCTCCGCTGAACGCAGTCCGAACGTGGCACACGAGAGGAAGTCCTGTCGCACCGACCCAACTCAGGATGAGGTGGTCCCGGAGCGAAGAGCGCGAGAGGTCGAGCAGACGGCACTGCCGGGAAGGGCTCAACGCCTCATTCCTCCCGCTTCACCATCCGCCTGCGCTCGGGCCGGCTCAGTGTCCGATGTCCGCGTGTCCGGAGAGTCAAGATCATCCTCCGATGATCCCCGATCCCACCCGTTCGCGCTCACTTCTCGCTGGACAGCGCTGTCACTGGCTCTTGACCATCGTTTCCGCTAGAGTCGCCTCATCTCTTGGACAGACGGCCTTGGAGTTTTTTCGCGGGAGGTGATGCGCAGCATCAGCGAAGGTGGTGGTTGGCGGCTCGTTGAGCCCTGACAGCCATGTCGAGATAACGTCAGCGGTCATGGCAGTGCGGGTTGTCCGCATCGTCGCGGCTTTGATCTTCGGATCGAATGGAACTGCCGGGTCGGCATGTGGCCGGTCCGGTCAATGAACGGCGGCGAAGAGCCGCTCAAGGAGAAAATGAAGCTGATGAAGCACATCACGATCGCGCTGGTTCTTTGCGCGATTCCGGCGATGGCGTTCGGTCAGGCCGTCTCTTGCGACGACTGTACGCACGTCGTGTCCGTCTACATGGGCGAGGGCGGACTCATCGCCATGGCCGACGACGCCGAGATGGTGACCTGGGTCGCCACTTGCGGCAGCATCACCCGATTCGGCGAGCTCGCCGCCAACGACGACGGCGTGGTCTCCACGCTGTTCACCACGGACAATGGCCTCGCCTGCAACGCGTCTGGCGATGGCAACAAGTTCCAGCTCGGCCCGATCAAGGATGGCGGCTGGTTCTGGATGACGCGTGGCACGGACTCGGCCACTGGCAGCCTGGTTGCCATGGATACTCTCGAGAACGACACGGTCGAGATAACGAGTGCCGGCACCGCCGACGTCGCGATGATGGATGGCCGTGGCGCCGTCCTGGTCGAGCAGGCCAGCACGGGGCGTGTCGGCATCCTGCCGAACATCCTGCCGGAAGAACCGGCGGTCCCGGGTGAGCCCTGCGGGCCGCGCCGGAACCCGAATCCGCCCCATGCGTACGACCGGCAGACGAACAGCAATTGCGAGCTCGGCGCCGGTGGGACGACGATGCGGTTGATGGGCCCGCGCGTCTACGGCGGCGTGGAGCTGATCACGAACGGCATGGTGTATCGACCCCGTGCCGGGACGATTGAAGTCACCGCCGATCTCTGGGTCGATGAGACGGGTAGCTTCTCGACTGCGACCGACGGCGTGGGTGGCGGTCCCTCTGCCGCCTCCCTCCGGTTGGGCTGGTTCGGCACTGAACCACCCAACCACACCAACTGGCTCGTCGGCACGTTCAGCGTTTCCGTCGATACCGGCGCAGGTCCTATGGAGCTCTCGATCCCGGGTGACGGCGGCGCTGCTGTCGCGGGTATCACACTGACCAACGCCGGGGATAGCGCGCTACCCGGTATTCCCGGCGAGGGTCGGGCGCTGCTCACGATCGCGCCGGACAGCGACTACTGCTCCGCGACCGCCAACCAAACGGCGGTGGTCACCATGAGTGTGACACCAAAGGATGGCTTCCCGCAGCTTCCGCCGGTCGCTACCGGAGCGGCCGCTGGCCTGGGTACTTCAACCGCCATGTCGACGTTCGCGGCGGTTGAGCAGATCAAGCTCGTCTGCCCGCCGGCGTCGTCGTCGGCCAATCAGGGCCAGGAGCTGGCGCCGGACAACCCGTTCCCCGTCGACTAAAGGGGGAACAGCCGATCTTCGGGCCTTGAGGGGATCGTTGGTCTGATCTCCTCAGGGTTCGGAGCCGACTTCGAAGCGGCGCGCCTCCCGTGCCGGGCCTGAGTCCGGCGCGGGAGGTCAGCCGCTCTGTGGCGCCCAGCTCCCTTTTGGGTGCGGGCATTGAAAGCCTTGTCTGTTGCTGGCCGTCCACGCTTGTGTGTTGGTCTTCACTCCGGGGGGAGAGTGACGTCAGGACTTCTCGTTATCCGCCGCCGTCGTCGGCGCTGTGGCATGATTCACTGCGCGTGATGCCAAACTGATTGACCGAGCCGCGGCGCAGTGCAGGGCAAGCCGGATTCCGTGACGACCAGCGTAGATCCTCATGTCCTCAAGGACATCCGGCGCTCAGCTTCTCGACAGCTACTGCGTACGCGAACGAGTCGGCTGAGGGCGACTTGCCTGAAGCGCACCTGACCTCGGCGGCGGAACGGGGCGGGCGAACCGGCTTCCCCGCCGCGGGTCTGCGGATCCTCTTCCTCACCCAGACCTACCCGCGCTGGCCGGGCGATACGGCTGGACCGTTCATCCGCGAGCTGGCCCGGGGCCTGGTCCGCGGCGGCGACCGCGTCACCGTGCTGACGCCGCGCGCGGAGGGCGTACGCCCCTCCTGGCTCGACGACGGCGTCGACGTCCACGCGTTCGCCTACGCGCCCCGACGCCTCGAGGTGCTCGGTTACGGGCGCAGTCTGGCCTCCGATGAGCGCATCCGGCTTGGAGCGGGTCTGGCGGCGCCCCTCTACCTGCGCGCCGCAGCCGCCGCGGTCGGCCGGCATCTCGCGCGCGAACCCTGCGACCTGCTGCACGCGCACTGGCTCGCCCCGAACGGACTGGTCGCGCTGTGGCCGGGTGTTTGCAGGCGGAATACCCTGATCGCCGCGGGTCTGCACGGCAGCGACGTCTTCATCGCGGAGAAGCCAGCGGCCCGTCCCGTGATCCGGCGCGTCCTGAAACGCTGCCAACTCCTGACCGGCTGCTCGCCGGAACTCACCGGGAGGGTGCGGAAACTGGGCTACCGCGGCAAGCCCTGCCGGGTCATCCCCTATGGCGTCGATGTCGACCTCTTCTGCCCCGCTGACGAGGCCGCGCACCCGGCGGGCGGCACGGACTGGCGCCGGCGGCTCGGCATCCCCGACCACGCCACGATGCTGCTCGGCGTCGGGCGGTTGGCCACGAAGAAGGGATTCCACGTACTTCTCGAGGTGCTGCCGCGGCTCCTGGCCGGGTTCGACGACCTGCAGGTCGTGATCGCAGGCGGCGGCGACCGGATCGGCGGACTCCTGGCCGTCGCGGCGCAGTGGGAACCGGCACACCGGAGGCGAGTCCACTTCCCCGGTCTTGTCGCCCACGACGATCTGCCCGACCTCTACCGAAGCGCCGACCTCTTCGTCCTGCCGGCGGTCCACGACCCGCAGGGCAACGTCGACGGCCTCCCCAACGTGATCCTCGAGGCGCTGGCGACCGGCCTGCCCGTGGTCTCGACCGCGATCTCGGGGATCCCGCTGGCGATCGAGTCCGGCGTCGAGGGGTTCCTCGTGCCCGAGCAGGATCGCCCCGCTCTCCAGGACGCGATCGCCAGCCTGCTCCGCGAACCGGGGCGGCGGCAACGCATGGGCGCCCGGGCCCGCGCCCGGGCCGTTTCCCGCCTGACCTGGGACCAGGTCGCCGCGGCGTATCGCGACGCCTACCTGGAGGCGCTGGCCGCGCGCCGACGACGGTGAAGACCACCCGCCAGGAAGCAGCGGTCGAATCGAGCAGACGAACGTTCTGGTGGGCCGTCCTGGTCGCCGCCATGACGATGCCCACCCTGGCCTCGCTCGCCTACTTCGTCCGGCTCGAAGGCACCGCGTGGGTCGCCCCCGCCTATCTCGGCGCCAAGGTGCTCCAGTTTGCCGGGCCGGTAGCGGCCCTCGGGGTCCTGCTGGCGGCCGCGACCGGACCCGCGCGGCCACGTCGTTGTGTGGCCCTCGGTCTGGGCACGGGGATCGCCGGGGCCGCGTGCACCTGGCTGAGCTACGTCGTGCTCTTCCGCGACGGCGAGATGGCCGCGACCGCAGCCGCCGCGATCACGATCAAGCTGGCCGACTTCCACCTCGACACGCTGAGCCGCTACGTCGTCGCGGCGCTCCTGATCAGCTTCCTCCACTCCTGGCTGGAGGAGGTCTACTGGCGGGCGTTCGTCTACGGTCGGTTGCGCCGCCTGACCTCCCCCCGCTGGTCTCTGCCTCTCGCGGCCGTCGGGTTCGCCGCCCACCATGTCGTGGTCATCGCCGTGTACCTGGGCGACGCGTCGGCGCTCGTCCTGGCCTTCATGTCCCTGCCCGTCGTACTGGGCGGAGTCCTCTGGTGCCTGCTCTACCGCAACACCGGCAATCGCCTGCTGGCCCCCTGGATCAGCCACGTCTGTTTCGATCTCGCCGTCATGACGGTGGGCTACGACCTGGTCTTCGCCGACTGAGGGAACCGGACGCCCCTCGGCCGGCGGAGCCCGGCGCGGTCCTGCTGCAGCACGACCACCGGCCAGGCGGCGCGAACCGGCTGACCGGCTGCGGAACGCCTCTACTGCGAGGCGCCGGGGCTGACAGGGCGTCTGGCTGGCGGGTCCGGGCGTCGGCGGGAGCTCTGATCGCGAGCCGTCCGCAGGCCCCGCCCGCGTAGCCAGTCGTCGTTGAAGATCGTGCTCAGGTAGCGGGTGCCGGAGTCGGGAAACAGGGTGACCACGCGCGCTCCCCGGTGCAGTTCGGGCAGGATCCGGCGCACTCCCCACAGCGCGGCGCCGCTGGAGCCGCCGACCAGCATCGCCTCTTCCCGGGCGAGCTCCCGGGCGGCCAGGAACGCCTCCTCGTCGCTGACCTGGAGCATCCGGTCGAAGACATCGAATTCCGGGCAGCTGATGATCTCCTCGTCACCCAGCCCTTCGAGGAGATAGCCGCCGGGCGGCGCGGAATCGTCCTCCGCCCCCGACAGGACCGCGAAGTGGCGGCTGAACACCGAACCTTCGACGTCGACCGCGATCACCCGAATGTCCGGATTCCGCTCCTTCAGATAGCGGCCCACACCGGAGACGGTGCCGCCGGTGCCAATGCCGCCGACGAAGACATCGATCCGTCCCTCCGTCTGCCGCCAGATCTCCGGGCCGGTCGTCTCGTAGTGGCAGCGGTTGTTGTCGCGGTTGTTGTGCTGATCGGGGAAGAAGGCGCCGGGCTCCTCCGCCGCCAGCCCGCGCGCCTTCCGGTTGTACGACTCGGGGTGCTCGGGGGGCAGATCCCCGTCCACGAGGATCAACTCCACGCCCAGTGCGCGCAGGCAGTCGAGTTTCTCGCGGCTGGTCTGGTGGCGCACGACCGCCCGGCAGCGCAGCCCGCGGGTCGTGGCCATCATCGCCAACCCCATTGCCGTGTTGCCGGACGAAGCCTCGATCACGAGGCCTCCGGGAGAAAGGGCTCCCGAAGCAAGCGCCCGGTCCACCAGATAGCGCGCCACGCGGTCCTTCACGCTACCCATCGGGTTCAGGTACTCGAGCTTCGCGAACACCTCGATTCCGTTCAGGCCCGTGCCCAGCGAGCGGCGGATACGCACCATCGGCGTGCCGCCGATCGCCTCGCTCACATCCTCCAGAACGTCAGCCATCCGAAGCGGTGTCCAGCAGACGATCCCGGACCAGCTTCATGTCTTCCCAGGCGGCCCGCTTGTACGACGGATCCCGGAGCAGGAAGGCGGGGTGGTAGGTGACCCGCACCGGCACTCCCGCCACCTCGTGCCAGCGCCCGCGAAGACGGCCCAGGGGGTCCCTGGTCCGCAGCAGCTGCTGGGCCGCGACCCGGCCGAGGGCGACGACCAGACGGGGCGCGACGAGCTCGATCTGCCGGTCGAGGAACGAACGGCAGGCCGCAGCCTCATCGGGCTGCGGGTCGCGGTTGTTGGGCGGCCGGCACTTGACCACGTTGGTGATGTAGACGTCCTCGCGCCGCAGATCGATCGCCTGGATGATCCGGTTCAGGAGCCGGCCGGCGGGTCCAACGAAGGGCAGGCCCTGCCGATCTTCCTGGTAGCCGGGGCCCTCGCCCACGAACATCAGGTCCGCTGCCGCGTCGCCGTCGCCGAACACCACCGTGTTGCGCTGTTCACAGAGCCGGCATGCGGTACAGCCCCGAGCCTCCTCCGCGACCGCCTGCAGGCCCTGCGGGCGGTCTCCCCCACCCGTCGGCGCGGTGGCCGCCGGCAGCGGCGGATAGGCGTCCTCGAAACCGAGTTCCCGCAGCAGACCCAGTTCCTGCTCCACCGAGAGTTGCAGTCGCACCACGAGCCCTCAACCCGAAGCGGCCCGACGGCCGGCAAACAACTCCAGCAGGCGACCCGCCAACTCGTCCTTCGACTGCTTCGGGAAGCGGACCCGGCTGCCGTCCCGACCGAACGCAACCACCTCGTTGTCCGTCGCGTCAAAACCGATGTCGGACCGCGACACGTCGTTGGCGACGATCCAGCGCGCCTTCTTCGCCTCCAGCTTGCTCCGGGCCGACTCCTCGAGGCGCTCCGTCTCTGCCGCGAAACCGACCCGCATCGCCTGAGGCGCCAGGGACGCCAGACCGGCGAGGAGATCGGGGTTCTGTTCCAGTTCAAGCGTCAGGCCGTCGGCGCCCGACTTCTTGAGCTTCCGGTCGGCACGCTTCCGAGGCCGGTAGTCGGCCACCGCGGCCGCCATGACGATCAGATCGGCCGACGACGACGCCTCCTCGAGCGCCGCCCGCATCTCGAGCGCCGACACGACGTCGATCCGCCGCACGCCCGCCGGAGTCTCCCGGCCGACGGGGCCGGCGACGAGTGTGACCTGCGCACCCCGAAGCGCCGCCTGTCGCGCCAGGGCGAAGCCCATTCGCCCGCTCGAACGGTTGCCGAGGAAACGGACCGGATCGATCGCCTCGTGGGTCGGGCCGGCCGTGACCACGACGCGCCAGCCCGCCAGCGGCCCCGCCGGCGGGGCGACGCCGGTTTCCGGCACCCCCAACTTCCGGCACACGACCTCCAGGATCGCCTCCGGTTCGGCCATGCGGCCCCAACCCCGCTCGCCCGAAGCCAGCGCGCCCTCGACCGGTCCGACGATCTCCACGCCGAGCGCACTCAGGGCGTCGACCCGGGCCTCGACCTGGGGCTTGCGCCACATCGCGTCATGCATCGCGGGCGCCACGACCACGGGTCCCTCGAACATCAGAGCGGCAGTGCTCAGAAAGTCGTCCGCGAGTCCCAGGGAGAGCCGGGCCAGCGTGTTGGCAGTTGCCGGCGCCACGCAGAGCAGATCGGCCCACTGCGCCGCCTCGACGTGGAGCTCGGCGCCGCCCGCCCCGCCGTCGCGGGACAGGTAGCTCCGACCGTAGACCCGTTCGCCACTCAGCACCTCCAGCGTGAGCGGCGACACGAAGCTCTCGGCCGCCCGGGTCGGCGCGCAGCGCACCGCGATCCCGCGCTCCCGGAGCCGGCGGACCAGATAGGCGCCCTTGTAGGCAGCGATCCCGCCACTGATGCCGAGCAGAACCCGGGCAGCGCGTGCAGGCGCGTCCGCCACACCGTGACCCCGGGTCAGGAGCCTTCGCCGCAGAACGCAGCGCAACGGGTTCGAGGGCGCGAGCTCCTGGCGAGGCGGGGGCCCGGGGTCAACATGGAGCCTGCGGCAGCTCTGGCGGCTCTAGTGGCTGGCGGCTCTAGTGGACCGTGCCGCGCCGCCGGAACGCATCGTCGCCGGGCCGCGGGCGACCCTCCTCGCCGCTGGTCGTCTGCGGCGACTCGGGCGCCTCGCCGTAGTCCCACTCGATCAGATCCAGCTGCATCTCGCTCATCGCATGACGGGCGTACTTCGGGCTCTCCCTGGGCATGCGCTCCTGGGCGCCCCGGATCAACTGCTCAGCCCGGCGCGCGGCCAGAAGGACGAAACGGAACTTGCTATCCACTTTCTCAGGAAAACGGGCCATGTGCATGAAAGTCCGCGAGAACGCTGCGTACACGCTCCCGCATCCGCTCCCTTCGCTGTCGTTTCTCGAGAATGATGGCCGCCAGCGTCTCGCTGGCCGCCTCGGCACGGTCGTTGACAATAACATAGTCGTACTCCCGCACGCGGCCCAATTCCCCCAGCGCACCCTGAAGTCGCTGTCGGATTGCCGGCGCCTCGTCCAGACCGCGCCCGCGGAGGCGCGCCACCAGCGCCTGGGGACTCGGCGGCATGACGAAGACGCTGTGCACCGCGGTGTCCAACCGGCCCGCCGGCCCCCCGGCCGCCATCACCTGGGCGGCGCCCTGCACGTCGATGTCCAGCAGGACGTCCATGCCCCTCTCTATCCGCGGCAGAACCTCGTCGATCGAGGTTCCATACCGGTTGCCGTGCACCTGCGCCCACTCCAGGAACCGGTCGTCCGCCACCATGGAGGCGAACGCGGCGCACTCCACGAAGTGGTAGTCCACACCTTCCTCCTCACTCTCACGCGGGCGACGCGTGGTGTGGCTGATGGAGAACTCGACCCCGTCCAGGAGTTCCATCGCCCGATGCACGAGCGTGGTCTTTCCGGCGCCGGAGGGCGCCGAGAGAAGGAACAGCTCGCCTCTCGCCGTGCCCGCACTCATTCGATGTTCTGCACCTGCTCGCGCAACTGATCGCACGCCACCTTGCCCTCGACCACCGCGCGCTGCATCGCCAGATCCCGACACTTCGACCCGATCGTGTTCAGTTCGCGCTGCATCTCCTGGGTCAGGAAATCGAGCCGCTTTCCGATCGCGCCCTCCTCGGCCATCGCCGCCTCGAAGCCCTCCAGGTGGCCGCTCAACCGTTCCAGTTCCTCGGCCGTGTCGCTGCGCTCGATCAGCATCGCGATCTCCTGAACCACCCGCGCCGGGTCGAGTCGGACGTCCGCCGTTCCCTGCCTCTCGAGCAGGGAGCGCACGCGCCCCTCCAGCTTGTTCAGGGCGCCATCAACCACCTCCCCGCGACGCCCGGCAAGGGCGTCCACGCTGCTCCGCAGCTCGCGGAGGTGGCCTTGAAGCGCCTCTTCCAGGACCCGTCCCTCCCGTTCCCGCTCGGCCACGAGCGCCGCCAACGCGCGCCGGCAGACGCGCACCGCAAGCGCCTTCTCCCCGGCGCCCATGACCGGCGCGGCTTCCGGGCGCTCCAGGCGGGCGGCCGACATCAACTCCCCCGCGCTCAGTTCCGACGCCACGAGGCCACGGCGCCGCCACCGCCGCGCCGCGCGTTGCAGCGAATCCGCCGTCTCGTCACACACCTCCAGGGTCCCGGCCGCAGCGACCGTATCGACCTCGACGCGGAGCTCGACCCGACCCCGCCGCACCTCCGCCGCCACCGCCCGGCGCAGTGCCGGCTCCAGGACCCGGCAGGGCGCCCCCAGACGCACCGCGACATCGAGATAGCGATGATTCACGGACCGGACGGTCACGGTCGCGCGGTGAGGCCCGCGCTGTTCGACGGCCTCTCCGATTCCGGTCATGCTTCTCAACGCCGGTCCCCTTCGCGGCATCTCTCTGCCAGCCGCAGCTCGCGCAGGAGGCTGCGCGCGGCCCGCTCGCTGGCGCCGGACGCCCCGAGCGCCGGCCGGAGCCCGGCCAGAGCCGTGCGCATGCTGTCGATCCGGCTGCGGCTGGAGAGGAGCTTTCCCGCCGTCGCCCCCATGCGTGCCGCTCGGGCCTCGCCCTGGAGGAGCTCCGGAACCACCCGCCGCCCGAGGATCAGGTTCACCAGGCTGACGAACGGCAGGTCGACCAACCACCGGCCGATCAGCCCGGTCAGGGGAGACACCCGGTAGACCACCACCATGGGCGTGCCCAGAAGACCCACCTCCAGCGTCGCCGTTCCGGAAGCGCAGAGCGCGAGATGAGAGCCGGCAACCGCCGCAAACCGGTCGGACAGCACGACCTCCGGATCCCTGCCGGCGAGCGGGCTCGCCGCGATCAGCCGGTCGATCACGTTCCGGTCGACCGTGGGCGCCAGGATCAGGCGAATCGCCGGCGGGTCCCGAAGGGAACCCGCTTTCGTCCCGCCCTGTCCGCCGCCGGCTGCGAGGCTTGCCGCGGCCCGCAGCATGGGCGGCAGAATGCGCCGAACCTCGCTGTTGCGCGAGCCCGGCAACAGGGCGAGCGTCGGGCTGACCGGCAGGTCCGACTCCCGCTCCCAAATCGACTCGAGTTCCGGCACCTCGTCGACCAGTGGATGACCCACGTGCTCCACTTCGAGCTCGTGCCCGCGGTACACCTCGACCTCGAACGGAAACAGGACGAGCATGCGCTTCACCAGGCGGGCAATCGTCCCCACCCGGCGCCGACGCCATGCCCACACCTGCGGGGACACGTAGTAGACCACCGGCACACCACGCCGGTGGAGGCGCCGGGCCAGACGGAGGTTGAAGTCGGGAAAGTCGACCAGCACGGCGAGCTCCGGCCGCCGCTTCTCGACCGCCTCGAGCAACCGGCGGAAGACCTGCCGGATGCGCGGCAACTCGCGCAGCACCTCGACGATACCGACCACGGCCACCTCGTCGCAGTGCGCGATCGGGTCCAGGCCCGCGGCCGCCATCGCGTCGCCGCCGAGTCCGAAGAAGCGAATCGGTCTCCCGTCCCCGGCCAGACGCCGCACCGCTTCCATCATGCGTGCCGCGTGGTGGTCACCAGAAGCCTCGCCGGCGGAGATGAGGACGGCGGCCGGGCTGCCCTTGATCAGCGGGCTCGCCCTCAGGGAATCGGCGCCGGCGGCGAGAGCGGGAACGGGAACATCAACCACGCCAGCACCAGGCCCCCGCCCACCATGCCGATCACCATCTGAACGAAGAGCCGCACCCTGTCCCTGAGCCGACGCCGCCACAGCACGGCGAAGAACAGGCTGACCTGGACGGCGTAGATCACCATCAGGGCGAAGTGGCTGGTCAGCACTAGTCCCTCGATCCGTTTGCGATGTCCCAGGCGTCGAACACCGCCAGGAGGTTGAGAAGACCGGCAGTCAGCAGGAACGCCTTGCCGTACTCGAACGTCGAAGACAGGATGTCACCGCTGTACCCGACCAGGTGGCGTGCCGCGAAGTACGGGGCTCCGGCGCCCATCGAACTCAGGGTCGCCAGCCGGCTGAGCGGCTGCTCCGGGACGACGACGTAGAGCTGGCCGCGGAGCCAGCAGCCGAACAGGAACGAGAACAGGACCACGCCGAAGACGACAGCGGCGCGACGCGGCTTGCGCAGGATCAGGTGGCCGCTGCCGGGCAGCGCCCACGCTGCGACCGCGACCAGAACCGGCCGGAGAACACCGCTGGGCTCGGCGGCAGGGCCGGCTGGGGGAGAAGTCGTCCTCATCTGGGCGCGGCGGTCGGAGCCGGGTTTCTCAGCCCGGTCACTCGTCAGAGTTCAAACGCTCCTTGAGTTCCTTGCCGGGCTTGAAGTAGGGGATCTTCTTGGGGGGGACATCGACCCGGGCGCCGGTCTTCGGGTTGCGACCGACCCTGGAACCCCGTTCGCGGATGCGAAAGCTGCCGAAGCCGCGAAGCTCGATCCTGTCGCCGTCCTTCAGGGAGTCGACGATGCTCTCCAGCACCGTGCTCACGATGACTTCGGCGTCCTTCTTCGTCAAGTCCGTGCTGCGGGCGACTTCCTCGACCAGATGGGCCTTGGTCATCCCCTGGCGCATGGCTCCGGAGATCCGGAGCGCGTTCTTCATTTCCGCTTCTCCCCCTGAGCCGGCCCGCCCGGTCCTCGTTCGATGAAGTCTCGACCGCACCCGCCTACCCGGTGCTTCCGGCGTCCTGGGCGGCGGTCGCAGCCGCCGTCGCCGCGGCGAGCTTCCGCTCCCGCTCCGCCGCCAGCTCGTCTTCCTCTTCGTCGGTCAACTCCCGGACTCCGCGGAGCGTGAGACCCACTTTCTTGTCGTGGTCTTCGATGCGAAGGATGCGGGCGCGAACGAACTCGCCGATCCTGTAGTGGTTCTCGAGCTTGCCGCCCGGCACGTCGACCTCGCTGACGTGGGCCAGCCCCTCCAGCCCGTCGTAGACATCGATGAACAGCCCGAAGTCGGTCACGTTGACCACCCGACCCACGATGTCGTCGCCGACGCGGTTGGCGTCCACGAAGTCCTGCCACTCGTTGGGCAGGAAGTCCTTGATCGAGAGCGACACACGCTGCCCGGTGACATCGATGTTCGTGATCCGCGCCCGCACCGCGTCGCCCTTCGCCAACACCTCGCTCGGGTGCTTCACGCGCTTGGTCCAGCTCATGTCCGAGACATGGACGAGGCCGTCGATCTCCTCGGTGATCTCGACGAAGGCGCCGAACTCGGTCAGGTTTCGTACCCGCCCGTCGACAATCGTGCCGACCGGGAACCGGGCCGCGAGATCCTCCCACGGGTTCGATTCGACCTGGCGCAGCGAAAGGCTGATCCGACGATTCCGCATGTCGAGTTCCGAGACGATCGCGTCGATTTCCTGGCCGACGCTGACGATCTGGGACGGCGGCACGACCTTCTTCGTCCACGACATTTCGCTGACGTGAACCAGGCCCTCGACGCCCTCCTCCAGCTCCACGAACGCGCCGTAGTCGACCAGGCTGACCACGCGGCCCCGCACCCTCGAACCCAGCGGGTACTTCTTGTCGACCAGGGTCCAGGGATCCTCGGTGGTCTGCTTGTAGCCCAGGGAGACGCGCTCGGTTTCCGGATCGAAACGGAGCACGACGACCCCCACCTCGTCGCCGACCCCGAAATGCTCCGAGGGATGGTTGACGCGGCCCCATGAGATGTCCGTGATGTGGAGCAGGCCGTCGATGCCGCCCAGGTCGACGAAGACGCCGTAGTCCGTGATGTTCTTGACCACGCCCGGAAGCCTCACCCCCTCCTTCAGCCTGGTCAGGGTCTCGGCCTTCTTCCTGGCGTACTCCTTCTCGAGAACCGCGCGCCGCGACAGCACGATGTTGTTGCGCCGGCGGTCCAGGCTGATCACCTTGAACTCGAGTTCCTCGCCCTTGAACGACTCCAGGTACTTGACCGGCTTGATGTCCACCAGGGAACCCGGCAGGAACGCGCGCAGGCCGACATCGACCGTGAGGCCTCCCTTGATGCGGTCGATCACCCGGCCCGTGATCACCTTTCCCTCCTTGAAGCTGTTCTCGACCTCCGCCCAGAGGCGCATGCGCTCGGCCTTGACCTTGGACAGCATCACATGCCCGTCGGCGCCCTCCGTCTGCTCGAGCAGCACCTCGACACGGTCGCCGACGGCAACTTGGAACTCCCCGCCCCGGGGGGTGAACTCGTGGATCGGCACCAGGCCCTCGGACTTGTAGCCGACATCCACGACGACGTCGTTGGACGTGATCGCGATCACCGTGCCGTGGACGATCTCTCCTTCGTTGAGATGACGCATGCTGTCGTCGTACATCTCGACGAGCTGGTCGTAGGAGAGGTTCTCGGTATCGAATGCCGGCACTTCGGTTGGAAGCGCGTCGGGCGAGTGCTCTTCAGTGGTTTCCATGGGTTCCTGTGTTCTCGCGTCGGTCGTCGAACCGCGCGGCGGGCGTTTCCAGGTAACGGCGCACCGATGATCGGGGACCATGACGCACTGCCGGCGGCAGGCATCGGGGCCCGAACGGACGCCAAGGTCAGACCGAAAAGTATAGGGACGCGGCCAGAAGCGGTCAACCGTGAACTGCTCGCCGGCGGTTCCCCCCGGTCGTTCTCCGGCCTTAGGGGCAGGGCGATCGTCAGTCTGCTGCAGCGCGACCGCGGCGTGCCGCGTCGCGTCTCTTCCGGAGGGCCGCCAGGGACCAGGAGGCGTGGGTTCGGACAACCGGGTCACGGCTCGCCTGCGCCTGTTCGAGCGCCGGGATGTAGGAGGCGTCACCCCGGTTCCCCATCGCCAGAGCCGCGTTGCGCCGCAGTCCGGACCGACCCGGCCGCTTCATCGGGCTGCCGCGGAACCTCGTACGGTACTCCTCCCCGGAGAGCCCGAGCAGCGCCGTCAGGTCGAGCTCGGCGCGATGCGCCGGCAGGGAGAACGCGAGGCTCCGCTCCCGTTTCGCCGGCGCGGACCGGTGTTCGTTCCAGGGACAGACCTCCTGGCAGACATCGCAACCGAACACCCAGTCCCCGACCAGAGAGCGAGCCCTCTCGGGCATCTCGCCGCGGTGCTCGATCGTCCAGTAGCTGATGCACCTGCCCGCATCCAGGACGTGGGGCGCCGGCAGCGCCCCGGTCGGGCAGGCGTCGAGGCACCGCCGGCAGTTGCCGCACAGGTCCTCGGCCAGCGGCTCCGACGGTTCGAGTTCCAGGGTCAGGAACAGTTCCCCGAGCAGGAACCACGACCCGGTGCGATCGAGCAGCTGCGTGTTCTTCGCGATGGCGCCCAGCCCGGCCCGGGCAGCCAGCTCTTTCTCGAGCACCGGCCCGGTGTCGACGTAGAGGCGCGCTCCCGATCCCGGAAACGCCTCCCGGATACGGGCCGCGAGAGCCTGCAGGCGGCGCTCCATCAGCGGGTGGTAGTCCTCGCCCCGCGCGTAGCGAGCCACCCGGGGCCAGAGATCACCCTCCGGCTCGGGCTCACCCTCGAGAGGATGGTAGTGAAGCGCCACACACAAGACGGACCTCGCGCCATCGAGCAGCGAAGCCGGCGCCAACCGCCGCCGCGGCCGTCTGCCGAGCCAGGCCATCGAAGCGAACAGGCCGCGCTCCAGCCGGCGCAGAAAGGACGCGCCGGAGCCGGAGCACGGCTCCAGGGAGGCTGCCCCCGCCCGGTCGAACCCGGCCTCGAGAGCCCACGCGGTCAACAGTTCCGTGCGCTTCTCCGCCGACCCGGTCACGGCGTTCGCGCTCGGTCCCCGGATGGCGAGAGGACCTCGAACCGGGTTGCATGGTCGTCGCCCTGGCTGGCCGGAATGTCCTCGGATCGGTCGACCCGCCAGTCGTTGAGGGGTCCCAGATCGACGGCCGTGTCTCCCTCGACCTCAGCCAGGACGCGGGTCAGGTAGACACGGTCGGCGAACCGGAATGCCGCCTGGAACAGACCGGCGCCGCCGATCACGAACGCCTCGTCCTCCCCCGCCTCACAGGCGGCGGACAGTGCCTCGTCCAGCGAGCGGAAGGTCGCCGCGCCCGGCGCCTCGAAGTCCGGCCGGGCGCTCAACACGAGGCACTTCCTTCCCGGCAGCGGACGGCAACCGATCTCCTCCCATGTCCGCCGGCCCATGACCACGTGATGACCCAGGGTCAGCCGCCTGAAGCGCCTGACGTCCGTTCGGAGCCGCCAGGGGAGCCGCCCGTCCAGGCCGATGACGCCGTTCTCCGCGGCCGCCAGAATGACCGAGAGCCGCATGTCCACCTCCACCACCAGCAGGACGGGCGATCAGACCGAGACCGCGGCGCGAATCGACGGATGCGGGTCGTAGCCCACGAGTTCGAAGTCTTCGGGCGTGAAGTCGAACACCGAATCCCGGTCCGGATTCAGACACATCCGGGGCAGAGGCCGCGGCTGCCTCGACAACTGCTCGCGCGCCTGGTCCACGTGGTTGCGGTACAGGTGGGCGTCACCGAAGGTGTGAACGAACTCCCCGGCTTCCAGCCCGCAGGTCCGGGCGACCATCATCAGGAGCAGCGAGTAGGACGCGATGTTGAAGGGGACCCCCAAAAAGAGGTCGCCGCTGCGCTGGTAGAGCTGGCAGGAGAGTCGGCCTTCGGCGACGTGGAACTGGAACAGCGTGTGGCACGGCGGCAGGGCCATCGAGTTCACCTCGGCCACGTTCCACGCGCTGACGATCAGACGCCGCGAGTTCGGTTCCGCGCGGATCCGTTCGATGACCTGCCCCATCTGGTCGATGGATCGCCCGTCCGGCGTCGCCCAGGATCGCCACTGCGCACCGTAGACGGGGCCCAGGTCGCCGTTCTCGTCGGCCCACTCGTCCCAGATCGTCACGCCGTGGCGGTGCAGGAAGTCGACGTTCGTCCCGCCGCGCAGGAACCACAGCAGCTCGACGATGATCGACCGCACGTGCAGCCGCTTCGTGGTCAGCACCGGAAAACCGTCCGCCAGGTCGAAGCGCAACTGCCGGCCGAACACGCTGCGGGTGCCGGTCCCGGTCCGGTCGTCGCGGACCGCGCCGTGGTCGAGCACCTCCCGGAGCAGGTCGAGATACTGCCGCATCAGCAACGAGGGGGGCGTAGGCCCGGTCAGGGCGACGGGGCCGCGCCGGAAGAAGACGATACCAGCAACTCGAGCATCGCCCGCCGGTGCTCTTCGTTGCCGATCGCCCGGAACCTGCGGCGCAGACGCCGGCGCAGGACCGCGCATTCCCAGGCGGGCCGGTGGAGCGCGTAGTAACGCAACTGGGAGGCGCGGTAGAAGCGCTCCACCACCGGCGTCAGGCGGCGTTCGTCATCCGCACCGGTCGCGGCGCCCCGCACATGCCATGCCCGCGCGCCGCGCACCTCGCGCAGCCTGAAGCCGGCCCGTCGGAGTCGGAGGCAGAGATCCGCGTCCTCGAAATAGAGAAAGAACCCCTCGTCGAAGCCGCCGACCTCCTCGAAGGCCGAGCGGAGGACGAGCAGGCAGGCGGCCGTGTGCCAGCCGGCGCCGACGAACGGTCGCAGCAGGCGCGGCAGCAGGCCGTGGTTCCATCCTGAACGCTCGAACCGGTTGCGGAATCTCTGAATCGCCTCGCCGGGAACGCCCACCGGCGGCGACCAGACGAACTGCCGCGACCCGTCAGGGTAGCGAAGAGCAGGTGCGGCAACGCCCAGCCGCGGGTCGGACTCCTGCGCCTCGACCAGCCGCCGGAGGGACTCCCCATCGATCCAGGCGTCCGGGTTCAGAAGCAGCAGGTGCCGGCCGGTCGACTTCGCGGCGGCCAGGTTGCAGGCGGCGCCGAAGCCCAGGTTGCGGCCCGCCTCGACGAGTCGGACCGGCAGGGCAGGAGACGCGGCCGCCTGATCTTCTCGACCGTCCGGCCTCGTTCCCGCCTTGAACCCGCGCGCCACGGCCTCCGAACCGTCGCTCGACGCGTTGTCGACGACCACCGCCTCCAGCCGCCGGCGGGGACGACCCCGGCCAGCCCGAGGCCGAGAGACAGCCGGGGAACCGGGCGTTGCGCCATCCTCCGACCGCCACGCCTCCGCGATGGCCCGGAGGCTCTCGAGGCACTGCCCGAGCCGGTCCCCGGCATTGTGGTTCACCACCAGGGCGCTGACCGCCGGGCGCTCGGGGCCGCTCACCGGCCCGTTTCCCGCGCCACGCGCCAGGCCGTCTCGACCTCGCCGGCGAAGCGCTCGGCAGCGCGATCCCAGGTCAGCGACCGCACCCGGTCCGGACCCTCCGCCAGCACCGTCCGGCGCGCTTCACCGTCCAGCACCAGCCGCCGCATTCCCTCCGTCAACGTCTCGAGTTCGAGCCGGCCGCAGCGGAGCGGATACTCCGGCCACAACTCGGTCAGCGCCGGCGCATCCGAGACGAGCACCGGCACGCCGGCGGTCAGCGACTCGAGCGGCGGCAGACCGTAGCCCTCGTACTCCGAGACGTAGATCGTTCCCAGAGCCCGCGCGTAGAGCGCCGGCAGCAGGCCGTCGTCGACGTAGCCCAGGCGGACCACACGGCTCTCCCAGTCGCCGCCCCGGATCAGCCGATCGAGGTCGCCGCGGCGCGGCAACTGGTTGCGGCCCGCAATGACGAGCCGGAGTTCATCCAGGTTCGGGGACCCGGGACCCGATCCCGATCCGGTTCGCGCCAGCTCCCCCACGAGGCGTCCCAGAGCCCGCAGCACCAGGTCGAGACGGCGGCGCGGAAGAATCGAGCCCAGGACCAGCAGGTACGGTTGCCGAACACCCAGTTCCGTCAGGGCTCCGCCGCGCGCCCGCGCGCCCGCATCCGTCGACCCGCGGACTTCCGCGAAGCGGCGCGCCACGCCCAGGGGTACGACGGCAACGCGGTCGGCCGGCAGACGGTAGCGCTGCCGCAGGTCGGCGGCGGTACGCCGGGTGTCGGTCAGCACTCTGGTCGCCGTGCGGGCGGCGCTGCGGGCGAGGTACCGCCGCCGCCGCAACTCGCGGAAGCCGAAATCGCGCGGCAGGAGTTCGAAGGAAAGATCGTGGATCGTGACCAGGGACGGCCGACCCGCAGTGCGCGGCAGGCTGTAGCCGGGCGAGAAGAGGACGTCCGCCGGCTCGCGCCTCAGCAGCCTGGGCAACCGGAACTGCTCCCAGAAGACCGGATGCGCTCCCGGCCTCCGATCGAAGATCGGTTCCACGCGGCAACCCCCGCTCCCAGGCGCCGCCCACAGCGGGTGGTCGAAGGGATCACCCTTGAAGAACAGGCGCAACCGCCAGCCCCGGGCTCGCGGAACCCGACCAAGCGCCGCCAGGAGCTCCTCCGTGTAACGCCCCACGCCCGTGGGCTCCCCCTCCATCTCGCAGGCGACGACGCCGATCGAGCCGGGGGAGGCATCGCGTCCCGCATCGCCCCCTCTCAGGTGTGAGACGCTGTTGCCGGACACGATCCGGTCACCGTTCCAGGTCGTCGCGAACCCGCGTCGGCAGATCCGGCGCTCGCTGCCCGACCGCTTCGTGGGAGTAGATGTCGATCACCTCCTCGGCGGCCCGCCGCCAGGAGAAGGTGGCCGCGCGCGCGAGGCCAGCCTGCCGATACCGGCGGCGCAGCGAGGGGTCGCCGAGCAGGGCCGCCAGACCGTCGCGAATCGCAGCCGCGTCGAAGGGGTCGACGCACAGCGCCGCGTCCCCGCCCACCTCCGCGAGGGAGGAGACGTTCGACGTCAACACCGGCGTACCGCAGGCCATCGCCTCCACGACGGGCAGACCGAACCCCTCGACCAGAGACGGATAGGCCGCCACCGTCGCCACGTTGTACAGAGCCACGAGGTCCTCTTCCCCGACCGCGCCCAGGTGCCGCACGAAGTCGGGCCAGGCGCCCGCGAACACCTCGTCCCGCTTCCAGCCGCCTCCACCCGCGAGCACGAGCGGGGCGCCATCCCTCATCTCCGGGTCGAGCCCGCCGTACGCCTCGACCAGGCGGGCGTGGTTCTTGCGCGGCTCGAACGAGCCGACGGCCAGCACGAAGTTCCCGTCGAGGCCGAAGCGTTCCGCCAGCCTGCGCCTGGCCCCATCGAGGTCCCCTCCCCGGAGGGCAAGAAAACCGGTCGAAGCCGCCGCGTACACGACGTGCAGCCTTCCCGGCGGCAACACGAACCAGCGTTGCACTTCCTCCGCCGTCGCATGGGAATCCGCCAGGATCGTCGCGCCGTTCGCCAGTGCCCTGAGCGTCCCCAGAAGGCAGTGATCCAGGTTCTCCGCCAGGTGAAAGTGGGGATGGGTCAGGAACGTCAGGTCATGGATCGTGAACACCACGGGGCCGTCGAAGCCGCCGGGGTCGCTGAACGACGGAACGTGGAAGAGGTCGACTTCGTGCCGCCGCGGCCAGCGGCGCGGGCCACGGCGAACATCTCCCGGAAGCCCGGCCAGAAGCTCCTTCCAGGCCCTTGCGCTCACGTCCGCGTTCAGCGGATAGAGATAGAGGGAAGGCGTTCCGCCACGCTCTTCCGCAAGCTCGGCAATGGCGCCCAGCAGACTGGCGGTGTACCTGGCCACGCCGTCCCTGGGCCCGAAGAGCTTGCTGACGTCGAGACCGACGCGCACCGATGCCTAGCCCCTGACCCGGTGGACCGCGCCTCGGTCCAGGGGCCCGCCCCGGCTCGAGTGATCCCGCCCGAGCTTCACTTCACAGCGCCCTGCCACACGGACCCCTCTCGCCTTCCTTCGGTACGTATCCGCCGCGCCACGGACCCGAGTTTCGCCTGCGCGCCGTCCCTCAGAAGCCCTTCGCGGCCGAGTTGCTCGATCAGGGGAAGGATGTCGGGGTGAAGGGCGTCCATCCTCACGGCCTCCTTCGTCCTGAACCGGAGGGCAACACGGAGTCGCTCGTAGCGATCCCCGCCGATCACGCGACGCAACAGGCGGCGTATCGGCCGGGCAGCACTCGAACGCGTGCAGCGTCCCAACAGGACGGCCAGGGGCCGCAGCAGTTCCTGAAGCCGGGTCGCCTGCCGCATGCCGCCCGGAGCGTACCTCACCGCAACCGGGTCGCTGATCGAGAAACGGCTCGGCTGCCGCGTCGTCAGAATCGAACCGAACCCCGAGGCCGAAGCCGACTCGCCCTGCCGACGGCAATCTCGCCGTAGATCTCGACCACCTGCTCGGCAGCCCGGCGCCACGAGAACTCCGCGGAGCGCACCAGGCCAGCGTCCCGGTATCGGCGGCGAAGCGAAGGATCACCGAGCAGCGCCCCGAGACCATCGCGAATCGCACCCACATCGAACGGGTCGACGCACAGAGCAGCCTCCCCGCCCACCTCGGCCAGAGACGAGACGTTCGACGTCAGCACCGGCGTGCCGCAGGCCATCGCTTCCACGACGGGGAGACCGAAGCCTTCGACCAGGGACGGATAGGCCACCACCGAAGCCGCGTTGTAGAGAGCGATCAGCTCCTCCTCCTCGACAACGCGCAGCCGCCTCACGAAGTCGGGCCAGGCGCCCCCGATCACCTCCGCCCGCTTCCAGCCGTCATCGCCGACGAGCACAAGCGGAACGGCGGCTCGAAGCGCTGGATCCAGCGCACCGTAGGCCTCGACCAGTCGTGCCACGTTCTTTCGCGGCTCGAGCGTGCCCACCGAGAGAACGAACCGACCGTCGAGACCGAAGCTGTCGCGAACGCGCGCTCTGGCTGCAGCTAGCCTGTCTCCCTCCAGTCGAGTGAACACGGATGACGCCGCCGGGTAGACGACGCGCATGCGCTCGGGCGAGACGACGAACCAGCGCGCCACCTCGTCCGCAGTCGCCTGCGAATCGACAAGCAACGTCGCATCCTTCAGGACGGCCTGCAGCGTCGCCCGCATGCAGTGGGCCCGATTGCTCGGGCGGTGGTGCTGCGGGTGGGTGAGGAAGGTCAGGTCGTGGACGGTGAACAGCACGGGACCGTCAAAGAAGCTCGGGTCGGTGAACGAGGTCGTGTGGAACACGTCGAGATCGCCCTGGGCAGGGTGACGGCCCGGATGTTGAACCACATTCGCCGGCAAGCTGCCCAGCACCCGCTTCCACTCCGAGGGCTCGACCTTGGCGCCCAGGGCGTAGAGGTGGAGCGAGAAGCCTCCGCGATTGCTGTCGGACCGCGCCGCCAGGGCTTCGAGAAGACCTGCCGTGTAGCTGGCAATGCCGTCGCGGGGGCCGAACATCTTTGCGACGTCGAAGCCGACCCGCAGGGCGTGCGCGTCCACTCGAGGACGTCTAGTGGTCACCGCGAACCGGGACGCTCGTCCTGCCGTGCTCGGACCACCCCTCCGCCCGTATGTCCATCGCCAGCTGCCGCAACCGCTCGGCCGTGCCCTCGGTCAGCCGGCCGCTCCCGTCGAGCCTGTCGATCAACGGCAGCACCTCCGCCGGATAGAGATCGAAGAAGGGAGCCTCTTCGTGTCCCGCCCGGCCCGACATTTCGTCGATCCTCGCATGCAGCGCACCGCACAACGCCGCAACCCGCGTCACTTCGAGCCGCAGGGCGTGGATCCGCTGCCGGACCCGCAGGAGCACGAAGGCCGCAACGGCGACGGCCCCGGCAACGAGCAGCGCGACAAGAACGACGAACGGCTGCACAACGGCGACACACTAGCAACAGTCCGCAGCCGAAGTCCGTGTCGCACGCAGCGGGTTCAGACCGGCTCGACCTCCGGTACGCCCTGGCCGGGGAGATTCCGGCCAGCATCCGCGGCCAGTCCGATCGCCTCGTCGTACAGTGCGGAGCGGCGGCGGCGCAGGCGCTCCACCGCGCCGGCGCGCAGGCCCAGCGTCCACAGCGCCCGCAAGCCGTGAGCGAGTTCGGGGATCAGACGCCGATAGCGGAGGCCGAGCAGCGCCGACGCGACGCAGAAGCCGAGCATCCCGGCCACGCGCACCCAGAGGGACTCGGGCGACCCGTCGAATCCCGGCAGCGGATCGGTCCACGCGAGGCCGACCCCGAAGCTGGCGACGAGCCACGCCGTCGGCAGAATGAGGAGACCGAACAGCATCTTGAGCCCCGCCTGCTCCTTCCGCGTCTTCGAGAACTTCTTCGCTGCCGACACCACCAGAAGCGCCGCCGGCAGGTTGATCAGGCTGCCGACCAGGACCACGGTCGGCAGAAGCAGCAGCATGACGAGTGCCTCGACGCCGAGCAGCGCCAGACGCAATGCCGTCCGCGCCAGCGGCACGCCATCAAGCTCCCGGTCGTTGAGGCCCAGCAGTCGAAGTGCCTCGTCGTACCGTCTGACCCTGCCCATGAGGCGTGCCGTCCCCTGAGGGTCAACGGCGCTGCGGGCGCCGTAGCCGGCCCAGACGCGGGCAAAGCCCTGATCCCGCTCGTGCATCGGAGCCCGCCTCAGACGCTCGCCCGCCCGGGCCGCTCCCTCGGCCCGAACCAGCGACCGCACCCGCTCCATCGTCCGGTGAATGTCCCAGCTCTCCGTCGGGTGGGTCACCTCGATGAGTTGCTCTTCGATCACGCCCGTCAGGCGATCCACGAACGCGTCCGTTGCCGTGCCATCCGCAAGATCGGCCGGCAACTCGACGGGCGCGTGGAAGGTCACGAGCGCCCGGGAGCGGAAGCGGTGCTTCCGCTCGTAGTGCAAGCCGACCGGCACGAGCGCCGGATCGCCGCCGCACTCCCGCACGCGCTGAAACAGCCGCGCCGCTCCGGCGCGCAACTCGAGCAGGTTCGGCTCGTCGTGGGTGGCGCCCTCCGGGAAGATGGCCACGAAGGACCGCCGCGCCGCCGCCGCCAGGGCGCCGAGACTCCGTTGATTCGCCGCCCGCCGTTGCCGGTCGCTCGCTGGCGCTCCGGCCTCGTCGATGTCACGCGCCCGGTAGAGCGGTACCGCGCCGACGCCGCGCAGCAGCCACCCGACCACGGGGAGGCGGAACAGGCCGTGGCGAGCCCCGAACGTCACCGGCCGCGGACAGAAACCGAGGATCAGAATGCCGTCCGCCAAGCCATTGGGATGCCATGCGACGAGCAGCCCGCCGCCGTCGCGGGGCAGATTTCCGGCGCCGACGACCTCGACTCTCCGAAAGAACAGCCTCGCCAGCAACCGGAAGAAGAGAGTCAGGCAACGCTTCCTGAACCCGGTCCGAACCGTAACGGCACCCCCCAGGAAAAACACGACCGGTGAAGTCGGAGCGAGTCTACGCGAGAGACGGTTCGAAGTCGCCGGAACCGTCCGACCGGTCGGTCGCTTGACAACCGCCGTAACCGCCCCTAGCGTGTTTCCACCGATGCAACCGAAGGAGGCGCCATGACACCACCGGGCCATCTCCGGCCCCCGGCCCGCCTGAGGCGACATGCCCAGGGCGCCAGGCCGGGGGCGACCAGGTCCGCAGCCTGAGTGGACGAATGACATCCGGCCGCTCGACCGTCGCCTGAACCGCCCGAGCGTCCGTTGGATCGCCGATCCGAAACGGACAGCGCCGAGGCCAACGAGAACGAGTCGAGGCCCAGCGGGCCCTCACGGCCCACCGCGAAGACGCATCCACTCAGACCTGGGACATCCTGAGAGCGCAGGTTCCGACCTGCGCTCTCACTGCGTTCAGGGACGCCTGTCAGGAGCGGATCCGGGTTTCAGGCGCCGTTTGCGTCTTAGTCCATGTGATCGCTTTCATGAGTTCCGCGACGCCTTGGGGTATCGAGGCGCGAGAAGTCCAGGTCGAGGTCGGAGTCGAGTTCGGTCTGCCCACCATGCAGTTGATCGGCCTGCCGGACACCGCGGTGCGAGAAAGTCGTGACCGGGTCCGTTCGGCGATCCGAAGCAGCGGCTACGACCTCAAGCGGCGCAACGTGGTCATCAACCTGGCCCCCGCCGACCTGAAGAAGGAAGGCAACCAGCTCGACCTACCGATCGCCCTCGGCCTTCTCACCGCGCACAGCGAGCTGAAGACCGATTCGCTCGAGGGCCGGATGGCCTGCGGCGAGTTGGGCCTGGACGGCGAGGTTCGCCCGATCAGGGGAGCTCTTCAGGTTGCCGAGCTGGCGAGCCGGCTCGGCATCCGCGAGATCCTGCTCCCGGCCGCCAACAGCCGCCAGGCCGCGGCTCTCTCCGGGGCGCCGGTAATTCCGATCACCCATCTGCGCGAGGCGATCCAGCATCTGAGCGGTGACCTGAGCATCCTCCCCGCGACCCCGCTTCCCCGTGGCCAGGCGGACCGCGCAACCCCCGATTTCGCCGATGTGCGCGGCCAGGAAACCGCCAAGCGAGCCCTGGAGATCGCGGCCGCCGGGGGACACAACGTTCTCTTCATCGGGCCGCCGGGAACCGGCAAGACGATGCTCGCCCGCCGGCTGCCGGGCATCCTGCCTCCACTCGGCGAAGCGGAAGCGATCACCGTAACCAAGATCCACTCGCTGTCCGGCGCCGCCCGCGGCAATGGACTGTTGTGGACGCGCCCCTTCCGCAGCCCGCACGCCGGTGTCTCCTCGGCGGGACTCATCGGGGGCGGGACCATGCCGCGACCCGGAGAAATCAGCCTCGCGCACGCCGGCGTGCTGTTCCTCGACGAACTGCCCGAGTTCCGGCGCGACGCACTGGAGGCACTGCGGCAGCCGCTCGAGGACGGCGTCGTCACCGTCGTCAGGACCCGGGCACGGCTCACCTTTCCGGCCCGCTTCACGCTGGTCGCCGCGTGCAACCCCTGCCGCTGCGGCCATCTCGGAGATCCCCGGGCGGAATGCGTGTGCGCGACCGGGGACATCGACCGCTACCGCCGTCGGCTCTCGGGACCTCTGCTCGACCGCATCGATCTCCACGTCGAGATGCCGGTACCCAGCCTGGAGGAACTCAAGGGGCCGACCTGCGAAGCGTCCGCCTCGATCGCCGAACGGGTGGCGGCCGCTCGACGCACCCAGCTCTCCCGGGCCGCCGACGGAAACCCGACCCCGCTCAACAGCGCGCTCGCGCGCCGGGAACTCGACCGGCACTGCCAACCGACGGCCGCTGCACAGAGCCTCATCGAGGCCGCGTTCGAGCGGCTGGCCATGTCCGCGCGGGCGCTGACCCGCGCCCTCAAGGTCGCTCGCACGATTGCCGATCTGGACGAGTCCCCCAAGGTCGACGTCACCCATGTCGCGGAAGCGATCCAGTACCGGCCTCTGGATCGCAGCGGACCGTGACGTCGAAGCGGAAGGCGGCCGGATGGGGCTTCCCCTCAGCCCCGTCCGGCCGCCCCTCTGACGACCGCGGGCGTTTGCTGCTAGAGTGCGCGCGCTCGCCAGGCTCACGCCGCCGCCTTCCGGAGGCCCTTGACACCAGTACGCGCAAGACGCACAATATGCGGTTTCTTCTATACTTCGCGTTCCCGAGGTTGACGGCCGCAGCGACGCAGCCCCGCACAGGCTCCTTTCAGCATGCGATCCAGATTCCACACGATTGTCTTCGTTCCCCACTCCCGCAAGCGGACGCGGCAGTTTCGCGTCAGCAGCCGCTGGTTGACAACCGTGGCCACGGCGGCGGCCCTCGTCCTGGGGTTCGCCGGCTGGGTCACCGTCGCCAAGGTGCGATCGGCGGTGGAACTCCGCGAGCTCGCCCGCATCGAGCGCGAGAACGACCAGCTGCGGCGTGCGAACGCCTCGTTCGAGACGAGTATCTCCCGCCTGCAGCAGGCGCTGAGCGACGCCGAGGACCGCACCCGCGACCTCGCCATCATGGCCAGCCTTGAGCAGATGGTAGCCGGTGAACCGCAAAGCCGCCCGTCCGAGACCGGCGCCGGCGGCGCCTACCGGAGTCCCCCCCTGACCAACGGTCACGACCTGTCCGTGCTCGAAGCCCGAGCCTCCCGGCTCGACGGCCAGCTCGACGAGGTGAAGGGGGCCGTGGAGAATCGGCTTCTCCTGCTCCGCTCGACGCCCATGATCTCGCCGGTGCATGGCGTGATCAACAGCGGCTTCGGCTTCCGCCGCGATCCGATCACCGGGCAGAGCGCCCACCACGACGGCATCGACATCTCGGCCGACCGCGGTCAGCCGGTGCTGGCCACGGCAGACGGCGTCGTCGCCCGGGCCGAAAGGGCAGGCAACCTGGGCCGGGCGGTCTACCTGGTCCATCGCTTCGGCTACGAGACGCGCTTCGGCCACCTGTCGAGAATTCTGGTTGAAGAAGGTCAGGAGGTCCGGCGCGGCGACACGTTGGGATGGGTCGGCAACTCCGGGCGGGCGACCGGCTACCACCTGCACTATGAGGTCCGGCGCGGCGGCGACAGCCTCGACCCGTACCAATTCATGCGAGATCAGGGATAGCCGCCTCCTTCCCCGGGCACTCACGGCGCTGCGAATCACCAGAGTGTCCGGCGGCGCCGGTCCCCGCCCGCCCCACACACTGGAACGAAGTCGATGATCTCCAAAGCGATCACCCGAGTCTTCGGCAGCAAGCATGACCGCGATCTGAAGCGGCTCCGGCCGCTCGTTGACGCGATCAATGCCCTCGAGCCGCAACTCGAATCCCTGAGCGACGAGCAGCTACGGGCTCGCACCAGCGAAGCACGAACCCGGCTCGACCAAGGCGCCGGTCTCGACGATCTCCTGGTTCCCGCCTTCGCCACGGTCCGCGAGGCTTCGCGCCGGGCCGTGGGAATGCGGCACTACGACGTCCAGTTGCTGGGCGGCATCGTTCTCCACCAGGGGAAGATCGCCGAGATGAAGACCGGTGAGGGCAAGACGCTCGTTGCCACTCTGCCCGTCTACCTCAACGCCCTCGCCGGCAATGGCGCCCATGTGGTCACCGTGAACGACTACCTGGCGCGCCGGGACGCCGAATGGATGGGGCAGATCTACCGATTCCTCGGCCTGGATGTCGGTGTGATCCAGCACGGCCTGACCGACCAGCAGCGCCAGCGGGCCTACCGCGCGGACATCACGTACGGGACGAACAACGAACTCGGCTTCGACTACCTGCGCGACAACATGAAGTTCAGCCTGGACTCCATGGTCCAGCGGGGCCATCACTTCGCGATCGTGGACGAGGTCGACTCGATCCTGATCGACGAAGCGAGAACGCCGCTGATCATCTCCGGTCCCTCGGAGCAGTCGACCGAGAAGTACACCCTGGTCAACCGGATCATCCCCAAACTCGAGCGCGGCGAGGAGATTCGCGAGGGCGACCGGAAGTACACGACCGGCGACTTCGTGTGCGACGAGAAGGCGCACACCGCGACCCTGACCGACGAAGGCGCGGCCCGGGTCGAGAAGCTCCTCGGCATCGGCAACCTGTTCGAGATGGAGAACATGGACGTGCTGCACGCGGTCAACCAGGGACTGCGCGCACACCACCTCTACCGGCGCGACGTCGAGTACCTGATCGAGAACGGGCAGATCGTGATCGTCGACGAGTTCACCGGACGCAAGATGCCCGGCCGGCGCTGGTCGGACGGCCTGCACCAGGCGGTCGAGGCGAAGGAAGGCGTGCGGATCGAGCGCGAGAACCAGACCCTGGCCACGATCACCTTCCAGAACTACTTCCGCATGTACGAGAAGCTGGCCGGCATGACCGGAACGGCCGACACCGAAGCCGGCGAGTTCAGCCAGATCTACAGCCTCGACGTCGTCGTCGTGCCGACCAACGAGCCCATGGTCCGCGACGACCGCTCGGACCTCGTGTACCGCACCGCGCCCGAGAAGTGGAATGCCGTGGTCGAGGAGATCCGGGACTGCCAGGAACACGGCCAGCCGGTGCTGGTCGGCACCGTCTCGATCGAGAACAGCGAAATGTTGTCGCGGCTGCTCAAGAGGAACCGGGTCCAGCACGTGGTGCTGAACGCGAAGTACCACGAGCGCGAGGCGTCGATCGTCGCCCAGGCCGGCCGACGCGGCGCGGTGACGATCGCCACGAACATGGCGGGCCGCGGCACGGACATCGTGCTCGGCGGCAACCCCGAACAACTGGCCCTGGCGGAAGCGGACCCGGAAAAGGACCCGGAGGGCCACGCCGGGGCGCTGGCCCGCTACCAGGAGCTATGCGCCACGGAACGCGAAGATGTGGTCGCCGCCGGAGGCCTGCACATCCTCGGCACCGAGCGGCACGAGTCGCGTCGCATCGACAACCAGCTCCGCGGTCGCTCGGGCCGCCAGGGCGATCCCGGCTCCTCACGCTTCTACCTGTCTCTGCAGGACGACCTGATGAGGATCTTCGCCTCGGACCGGGTCCAGGCGCTGATGAAGCGGCTCGGCATGGAGGAAGGCGTGCCGATCGAGGCCGGCATGGTGAACCGCGCCATCGAGCGCGCCCAGACGCAGGTCGAGGGTCGGAACTTCGAGATTCGCAAGAACCTCCTCGAGTACGACGACGTGATGAACAAGCAGCGCGAAGCGATCTACGAGCTGCGCCGCGACATCCTGCTCGGCCGCGAGGGGCGCGACTACGTGATGAAGATCGCCCGCGACGTCGTGGACTACATGATCGAGCGGCATTGCCCCGCCAAGCTGGACCCGCGCGACTGGAAGATCAACGAGATGCGCACCGAGATGCGCACCTACTTCGATCTCGAAGAGGCGGATCTCGGAGCCTCTCTCGACGAGCTGGGCACCGAGGATCTCCAGGACGCGATCTTCGGCGCCGCCGAGCGGAGCTACGCGGAAAAGGAGGAGGCGCACGGCGCCGAGGCGCTCCGGGCCGCCGAACGCCATCACATGCTGCGCGTGGTCGACGCCGCCTGGAAGGACCACCTGCTAGCTCTCGATCACCTGAAGGAGGGGATCGGCCTGCGCGGCTACGGCCAGCGGGACCCCAAGAACGAGTACAAGCGCGAGAGCTACGAACTGTTCAGCGAGATGAAGGACCGGACCGAGGACACGATCATCAAGGATCTGTTCCGTCTGCGACCCGTCTCGGCCGAGGAGATCGCGGAACTCGAACGGCGCCGCCGAGCGATCGGGCCGCAGGGCATGCGTTTGCGCCATCCGAGCGCATTCGGCCTGCCCGCTCCGCCCGCCGGGTCGCCGCCGGGCCCTGGTCCCGGCATGCCCGGCATGCCCGGATTTCCTGGCGCCGGCCCTTCCCGTCCCGCTTCCGGGCGCACCGGCGGCAGCCCTTTCACTGGATTCCCGCCGCCCCAGGGCCCAACCGGACCGCCGCAGCGTCCGCAGAAGCCGCCCACCTTCGTCCGGCAGCAGGCCAAGGTCGGTCGCAACGCCCCGTGCCCCTGCGGCTCCGGCAAGAAGTACAAGAAGTGCTGCGGCGCCCCGGTCGCCGTGTAGGGGCCTTCAGCGCGAAGACGCACGACGTCGCGAGGTTTCGCGAAGTTGATAGCGTTCGGCATGGAAACGCCGGATACCGGGGGTGAAAGCCCCGCACTCGCCCTCACCTTCGACGATGTCCTTCTGGCCCCGGGCCTGTCGGAGGTGCACCCGAACGACGTCAGCCTCGATACCCGCGTCACCCGCGGGATCGAACTGAACATTCCGCTCATCTCGGCCGCGATGGACACCGTGACCGAGGCCGAGTTGGCGATCGCACTCGCCCAGGAAGGCGGGATCGGCGTGATCCACAAGAACCTGTCGCTCGACGCCCAGGCCACGGAAGTCGACCGGGTCAAGCGCTCCGAGGCCGGCATGATCGTCAACCCGATCACGATTCGGCCCGAGCAGCGCATTCGCGATGCGCTCGACCTGATGGCCCGCTACAAGATCTCGGGAGTCCCGGTGACCGACCGCGACGGCCACCTGGTCGGCATCCTGACCAACCGCGACCTGCGGTTCGAGACGAACACGAGCCTGCCCGTGTCGGACCTGATGACGCGCAAGAACCTGGTGACGGTTCCGGAAGGAACGACCCTCGACCAGGCCAAGGCCCAGCTCCACCGCCACCGGATCGAGAAGCTCCTGGTCGTGGACGACGACGGCAACCTGAAGGGCCTGATCACGGTCAAGGACATCCAGAAGATGATGCAGTACCCGATCGCCTGCAAGGACGACCTCGGCCGCCTGCGGGTGGCGGCGGCAGTCGGCGCCGGCGGCGACTACCTGGAACGGGCCCGCGAACTCGCGGCGGCCCAGGCCGATGTGCTCGTGGTGGACTCCTCCCACGCCCACAGCCGCGGCGTCCTCGATGCGACCGCCCGGATCCGTGACGCGCTGCCCGACGCTCAACTCCTGGTCGGCAACGTGGCGACGGCCCAGGGCGCCCGCGCGCTCGCGGAGCGGGGCGCAGACGGGATCAAGGTCGGCATCGGACCCGGCAGCATCTGCACCACACGTGTCGTCACGGGCGCCGGCATGCCCCAGGTCACGGCGATCCGTGACGCCGCCGGCGCGGCCGGCGATCTGCCCATCATCGCCGACGGCGGCATCCGCTTCTCGGGCGACCTGACCAAGGCGCTGGCCTGCGGCGCTCACGGCGTGATGGTCGGTTCCCTGCTCGCGGGCACCGAGGAAAGCCCCGGCGAGACGATCCTCTATCAGGGCCGCAGCTACAAGGCGTATCGGGGCATGGGCTCCCTGTCCGCGATGGCCGAAGGCGGCGCCGAGCGGTACTTCCAGTCGGACGATCAGCCGCTGTCGAAGCTGGTGCCGGAGGGCATCGAGGGAATGGTCCCCCACAAGGGCAGCGTGCACCAGGTCATCGCCCAACTGACCGGCGGCCTGCGCGCTGGCATGGGCCTCTCCGGCTGCGGGAGCATCGGCGAACTGAGAACCTCCGCCCGCATGGTCCGGGTCACCGCCGCGGGCCAGAAGGAAGGCCACGCCCACGACGTGGTGATCACGAAAGAGTCGCCCAACTACTGGGTCGACCGGAGCTGACCGCGCGTCCCGGCGAGTACATGGCGGCCCTGCCGGCGGCCCGTTCCAATCCACCTCCACGGGACTTGTCGGCGAAGTCCCGGTGGTAGTCGCCGATTCGATCCTTCGATCGGGCCACGGCGGGCTAGCCCCGACTACGCCCGCGAGGAACTCCGCGCCGAGATCGCTTCTGGTCCGCTCCGGCCGGGCGAGGTCCGGTCCTCCTGTTTCGAATCCACGGTGATTTCGAAGCGCCGCCCGAACTCTCCTACATCGATCAGCCTTTCCGTCGCGACATCTTCCCCCACCGGGACTCGCAGGCGTTTTCTCCCCTGGCTGGCTGACGTCAGCCTGATCGTGGTCCGGGGGGCCTCCTCACCACGCCCTGGGATCGAGGGCGCAGGGCAACGGTGTGAGATTCGTCATGCCGGCCCGGGTAACCACGACCAGGTCCTCCAGCCGCACGCCCCATCCGGCTTCCGGATCGTAGAGCCCGGGTTCGATCGTCACGACGTCGCCGGCCCGGAGTTCCTCCGTGCCCGGCCCGCTTTCCCGGAAGCTGGGCAGTTCGTGCAGTTCGTAGCCGACGCCGTGGCCGAGCAGGTGGAAGTAACCCGTTTGCGCGCCCGGATTCCTGTCGGGCGCCTTGAAGCCCGCATTCTCGACCAGGCGGCAGACGCGCTCGTGCAGGGTCCATCCCCGCACGCCGGGCCGAACGGCCTCGAGACTCGTCTCGAGCGCTTCCAGCACGAGGCCGTGCGCTCGCACCAGGTTCTCCGGCGGCTCGCCGACGCAGAAGGTCCTCGTACAGTCGGCGAAGAGGAGGCCCCTCGGGAACAGGTCGACGACGACGGACTCGCCTGCCCTGAGAACCCGTTCCGGGGCGCCAGTGCTGTGGCCGGTCGCTCCCTCCTCCGCCGGCGCGACAATCGAGCTCTCGGGCTGTTCCAGGCCGTGGCCGGCGAACACCTGAGCCGCAAGCCCCTTGACCCGGGCCACGGTAAGACGCTCCTCCGCGAACCACAGCTCCTCACCCGTTCGGATCGAGCAGCCGGCCAGCATCCGCGCCACCGATTGGAAAGCCTCGACCGTTGCTCTCGCGGCGGCGGCAATCCCCTCGATCTCGCTCCCGGTCTTCGTCCGACGGAGCGCCAGCATCACTCGGCGTCCCGAGACAGGCTTCCATCCGCCTTGTTCCAGCGTCCCCGCCATTGCCAGGGCAGCGCCCGCCGTCGGCCGGCCAGCAACCGCCACTCGACCCGGGACGACGCCGGCCCGAGCGAATGCCGCCTTCACCGCCGCCGCGAGGATCTCGTCATGGCTCTTGCCCTCCTTGCGGAGCGACTCCATGTCGAAATCCGCCGGGTGCACGAGCTCGATACCCTCCGCCTCCGCCCGGGCCGCCTCCTCCCGCTCCATCGACGTGAAGTACGCGAGAAAGGCGCCACCGCCATGTGCCGCCACGCAGGCGTCTCCAAGCCGGGCGCCGCCGACGAAGGGCAGCAGATCCGGGTCGCGGCTCGACCCGGCCATCACCAGGAGCGCCTCGGCGCCTTCTTCCGCAAGAAGCGATCCCAGGAACTCGCTGCGAGGCCAGACCATGCAGGCCTCTTCAGAGCTCCGGCGCTCGAACATCCGCCGGGACCCATCCCCACGTGACCGACGCGCCGGGTACGAACCGAGCGGACCCGCCACGGGCGGCTGACGGGGTCGTCCCGGAAGGCCTGGAAGCGCCGGGACAGCGATCAGCAACTGTGCCTCACCACCAAGGCTAGACGTGGTCGTCCAGGAAGGCCTGGAAGCGCCCCTTCGGCGCCGCGCCGGTCATGCGACCGGCAATCTCGCCGTCCTTGAACAGGATGAAGTGCGGGATCCCCTGCACGCCGTAGCGCACGGCGACCTCCTGGGCATGGTCGACATCCAGCTTGGCGATCCTCACGCGGCCGCCGTACTCGTGCGCGAGCTCGTCGAGAACCGGCGCCACCATGCGGCAGGGGCCGCACCAGGTGGCCCAGAAGTCGACCAGAACCGGGCTGTCCGCGCCCAGTACCTGGTCCTCGAAGCTCTGACTGTCCACGTTGAAGATCTGTTCGCTTGCCATGGGTTCGGTCCCTCTTCTCAGGTGTCATCGCGGCGCCCGCGCACGGCCGACGCGACTGGTTCGCGGTTCGCGCGCGATCGCGCAAACCTGTTCGGTTCGTTGGTTGGAGGCCGCATTCAGCCGGAACTCTCAAGACGGCGAAAGTACTCCCGCGCCGCGTCGGCGTCACGTCCTATCTGCGCGGAAAGGTCCATCATCGACGAGAACAGCTTCTCCTCGCGAAGGTGCCGACAGAACGACAGCTCGACGCGCTCGCCATAGACATCGCTCGAAAAGTCCAGGATGTGGCTCTCGATCACCCGCCGGTAGTTCTCGTACACGGTCGGCCGGGTGCCGACGTTCGTCACGGACCGGAACGTCGCCTCGAAGCTGGGAAAATACACCTTGGTCACGTACACACCGTTGTGCGGGTAGAGCTCGCTCTCGGGCGCCAGGTTGATCGTCGGCCACCCGAGCCGCTGCCCCATCCGGTCGCCGCGGGCGATCGTGCCCGTCATTGTGTACGCACGTCCGAGCAGATCGTTCGCCTCGGCAATCCTGCCCTCCAGCACGAGGCTGCGGATCCGGCTGCTCGACACCCGCTCGCCACCCGAACGCACTTCGTCGATCTCCACCGCCGCGAAGCCGCAGGACGCTCCCATCTCCTTGAGCAGCGCCATGTTGCCCTCACGCCGGCGGCCGAAGGTGAAGTTCGAGCCGACATAGAGCTCGGCAACCCCGAGCTGGCCATGCAGAAAGTCCCGCACGAACGATCGCGCCCGGGTGTTCGAGAACTCGTGCGAGAAGTGGATCGTGAGCACGTACTCGATGCCGGCGGCCGCCAGCAGGGCCTCCTTCTGGTCCTGGGTCACCAGCCGGGGCGGCGCTTCCTCCGGTCGAACGACACTCAGAGGATGCGGATCGAAGGTGATCACGGCAGAAGGAACGCCGACTTCCCGGCTCCGGCCGGTCACCATGTCCAGCACGCTCTGCTGACCGATGTGGATGCCGTCGTAGTTGCCGATCGTGGCGATCACGCCACGCGGCAGTTCCGTCGACTTCATCGCGTCCCGGATCGCCGGCATCAGGGATTCGCCCCCACCGTGGCCGGCGCGGCGGCAGGCGCCCCCTCCGGGGCGACGACCCGGCCCACCAGGTCGTCCGCGAAGGCATCGGTCACCTCGACCTGCGCGAGCCCGCCCGCGACGATGTCGGCCAGCGACAGGCCGTTCGCGCCGTTGCCTGCATCGCGAGAGACGACGTCGTTGATCAGCACCCGGCCGTCGACGTCCGGCGCCATGCCCTGGTGCCGGGCACAGAGCAGGTGCTCCGTCTCCTCGCAGGGGCCCTCGATCAACATCGGCAGGGTCCTGCCGACGAAACGCCGGCGTCGTTCCAGGGCGATCTCCCGTTGCAACTCGAGCAACCGCTCCTTGCGCTCTTCCGCCACCCGCCGCGGTACCTGGTCCGGCAGCGCCGCCGACGGCGTATCGCTCTCGCGGCTGTACAGGAACGCCCCGAGGTGGTCGAAGCGAACTTCGGCAACGAACTCGAGCAGGTCCTCGAAGGCCGCTTCGTCCTCCCCCGGGAAACCGACGATGAAGGTCGTGCGCAGGCTCACTTCGGGGTCGAGTTCGCGCGCCCGCTCGAAGATCCGTCGGTAGCGGTCGGCGGTTCCGCCCCGGCGCATCGCCCGCAGCATGCGCCGGTCGCTGTGTTGCAGCGGCATGTCGAGGTACGACGCGACCCGCGGCTCGGCCGCCATCAGCTCAAGCAGCGCGTCGTCGAGCGTGGTCGGGTAGGCGTAGAGGAACCGGATCCACTCGGCGTCCGTGCCCGCCAGCAGCGCCTCCACCAGGCGCGCAAGGCCATGGCGGCCGTACCCCAGATCCTCCCCGTACCGGGTCGTGTCCTGAGCGACGAGGACGAGTTCGCGCGCGCCGCGCGCCACGAGGTCGCGCGCCTCCGCCACCAGGCTGTCCGTTGTCCGGCTGCGCAACCGGCCCCGCCACACTGGAATGGCGCAGAAAGTGCAGGGGTTGTTGCATCCCTCCGCGACCTTGAGATACGCGTAGCCGCTCGTGGTGAGCAACCGGCTGTCCCGGTGGTCGAACACGAGGTGGGACGGCGAGGGGTCCGCGGCCGGCGCGCCGCCGAGCCGCACCAGGGAACCCACCTGCCGCAGCGAGTCGAGATCGACGAAGCCGTCGATCTCCGGGATCTCGGCCTGAAGTTCCTGGCCGTACCGGTTCGCCATGCAGCCCGCGACCAGGACCTTCCGGACCGGCGCGCCGCGGTCCAACTTGCGGGCAGCGGCGTCCAGGATCGCGTCGACCGACTCTTCCCTGGCCTCGTCGATGAAGCCGCAGGTGTTCACGATGACCGTCTCCGCCTCGTCCAGATCCGCGACCAGCCGGTAGCCCTGGCGGTCCAGGACCCCGAGCATGATCTCGCTGTCGACGTGATTCTTGGCGCAACCGAGGCTGACCAGGCCTACCGCGACCCGGCGCCCCGGCCCACCGGACTGGCCGCCCGGCGCCGCCCTGCTCCCGGGGTTCGACACGGGCCGGCTACGAGGCGGCGGCCGCCGCCTGGCGCTGACGCGCCGACGGATCGAGTGCTGCCAGGAGTTCCTCGCGGCCGACATGCCGACCCTTCATCACGTCCTGGGCCGTGCTGTACTTCAGCGCGTCGTCGTTGTGCCACAGCTCGTGGAAGAGCTGCTTCACCCGCCGCCGCGACATGCGGCAGAACAGGTCGCAGAGCGCCGCCGACCGGGCGGCCGATTCGGCGCCGTTCTGCGCCTCGCTGTGGGCCCGCGAGATCGAGGCGGCCATCGCGAAGAGTTCGTTGACCACGTCCACGAGCCGGAACAGGAACATCTGGCGACGCTCCATCTTCTCGCGGTAAACGAGCATGCCGTGAAAGCTCTCGCGCGCCAGCTTGCGCGCCGCGCGATCGATGAAGCGGAGGTGCCGGGCGTGGCGACCGTACCCGGCGTAACGGGGCCAGCGACCCCACGCCAGCCACCGGGTCGGATACCACCAGGCGTAGAAGAAACCGATCTTCGGCAGCGCCGCCAGCTTGGCGCCGAACCCGGCCCGCTTGTCGATCAAAGCACCCGCGACCTGAAGGTGCTTGTCCACCGCCTCGCGCGCCATGATCAGGTGCATGATCTCGCTCGAGCCCTCGAAGATGCGGTTGATCCGGAAGTCGCGCATCATCCGCTCGATGCCGACCGGCTCCTCGCCGCGGTCGCGCAGCGAGGACTCCGTCTCGTAGCCGCGGCCGCCCCGCACCTGCATCGTCTCGTCGATGATCTGCCAGCCCCGCCAGGTGTTCCACTCCTTGCAGGCCGCGCTCTCCAGCCGCAGATCGAGCTTCTTGTTGTTCGACATGTGGCTGGCCAGCTTGACGATCGCTTCCATGGCGAAGCCGTAGGCCGCGATGTCCGAGATCTTCTGCGCGATCGCCTCGTGCCTGCCGATCGGCACGCCCCACTGAACCCGGCTGCTGCTGAACTCGCGCACCGCCTTCAGGCAGTACTTGGCGGCGCCGACCGAGCTGTTGGGGATCGACAGGCGGCCGTCATTCAACGTGGTCAGGGCGATCTTGAGACCCTTGCCCTCCTTGCCGATCAGGTTCTCCTTCGGCACCTTGACGTTGTCGAACTGGATGATCCCGTTGGCGAGCGCCCGCAGCCCCATGAAGTGGCAGCGCCGCTCCACCGTGACCCCTTCCCAGTCCGTTTCCACGACGAAGGAGCTGATCTTCTCCGTCGCGGGGTCCATCGCCATGACCACCAGGAGGCCGGCCTTGGTGCCGTTCGTGCACCACAGCTTGGTGCCGTTGAGCAGGTAGAAGTCGCCGTCCAGCACTGCCGTAGTCGACAGGCGCGCAGGATCGGAGCCCACCTCGTGCTCGGTCAGGGCGAAGGCGGAGATTTCGCCGGAGGCGCAGCGCGGCAGGTACTTCCGCTTGAGCTCCTCGGCGCCGAACAGATTGAGCGGCTGCGGCACGCCGATCGACTGGTGAGCCGACAGCAGAGCCGTCAGGTTGCCGTCGAAGGCGCCGATCAGCTCCATCACCTGGGCGTACTCGACCTGGTCGAAGCCGAGCCCCCCGTACTCCGTCGGGATCTTCATGCCGAACGCCCCGAGCCTGGCGAGACCGTCGAGCACGTGGTCCGGGTAGTCCTCCGAGGCGTCGATTTCGATCGGATCGACCTCGTCCCGGAGAAAGTCGCTGAGCGCCGAGTAGAAGGACTCGAACTCCGGGCGCCACTCGTCCCGCGTGGGATAGGGGTTGATCAGGTCGAAGCGGAAGTTGCCAAGGAACATCTCCTTCATGAAGGACGGGTTCTTCCACTCCTTCTCGCGGGATGCCTCGGCGACCGCACGGGCCTTCTCTTCGCTCACCCGAACCTGTTGCTGGCTCATCGACTCGGCTCCTGTTGGCTGCAGACTGGCAGTGGTTTGTCCCGACGCGCGGGGACGGTCGCCTCGGGACGCCGGACACGACGACCGGCTCCGCAGGTTCGTCCCGACGCGCGGGGACGGGCGCATTCTACCCGGCCGCGACCCCGAACGCCGCTTCCTCGCCTTCTTCCTGCTCGCTCTCGCCCCAGGCGCCGCCGCCCGGTGTTTCAAGCACCAGGAGGTCTCCCGGCTCGACATCGGCCTGATCGACGGAGGCCAGTTCCCGGACCCCGCCGGAGGCACGCAGGATGCGGGCGCGGCCAACGGTTCCGCTCGCGCCGCCGAGGACGCCGAACGGCCGCTCCACCCGGTGCTGCCCGAGCACCGACACCTGCTGCCGGGTCAGGAACCGCAACTCGCGCCTGAGACCGTCGCCGCCCGGAAACTTCCCGGCCCCGCCCGAGCCCGGCCGCAAGCTGAATCGCTCGAGACGCACCGGATAGCGGTGCTCCAGCACTTCCGGGTCGGTGATCCGCGTATTCGTCATGTGGGTGTGGACGCCGCTGGCCCCGGCGAACCCGGGACCGGCGCCGGCGCCCCCGCCGACCGTCTCGTAGTAGCCGAAGCTGTCGTCGCCGAACAGCGTGTTGTTCATCGTGCCCTGTCCGCAGGCGCAGAGTCCCAGCGCCCGGATCAGCGTGTCGACCACCCGCTGGCTCGTCTCGACGTTGCCCCCCACGACCGCCGGGCAACGCTTCGGGTCGGCCGGGAACTCGGGATTCAGCATGCCGCGCGGAATCTCGATCTCGACCGGTTCGAGCAACCCCTCGTTGAGCTGCAGCGGCACTCCGATGAGCAGCCGCAGAACGTAGATCGCGGCGCTTCGCACGATCGCCGGCGTCGCGTTCAGGTTGCCCGGATGGACCGGAGCACTGCCGCCAAAATCGATTCGCGCCGACCCGCGCTCGATCGTCACCTCGACTTCGATCGGCGAACCGTCGTCCAGCCGCTCGAGAGCGTGAAAGGACTGGCGTCCCGCGCTGCGCACGTGTTCCTCGAGGGCGACCTCCATCCGGTCGGCGGCGCGCGAGTAGAGCGCCGTCATGTAGCGGCGCACCTCGTCCTCGCCGTGATCGGCAGCGAGTTGCCGCAGCGCGGCCACTCCGCGCCGGTTGGCCGCAACCGCCGCGCCGAGATCGGCGAGATTCTCCGCCACCGACCGGGACGGGGACGGCCCGCGGCTGAGCAGCGCCTCCATCCGCTCCCACCGGGGCTCGCCGGCTTGCACCAGGAGCTGCGGCGCGATGACGACGCCCTCCTCGGCCAGGTTGGCGGCCTTCGGCGGCATCGAGCCGGGACGAATGCCGCCCAGTTCGGCGTGGTGGGCCCGGTTGGCGACGTAGCCGAGCAGCCGGCCGTCGACGTGGGCCGGCGCGATGACGGTGATGTCCGGCAGGTGGGAGCCGCCGTAGCCCGGATGGTTGGTGACCGCGACATCGCCCGGCCCGAGTTCGAGCTCGGCGGCGACGCCGCGCACGCACTCGCCGAGAGCGCCCAGGTGCACCGGAATGTGGGGCGCATTGACCAGCAGACGCCCGCCGGCATCGAGCAGGCCGCACGAGAAGTCGAGCCGCTCCTTCACGTTCACCGACATCGCCGTCCGCTGGAGCATCACGCCCATCTCGGACGCGATCGCAGCGAACCGGTTGCTGAACAGCTCGAGCCGGACCGGATCCATCGCCGGAGTCTACGCCGACGCACGCGGGCATAGCCCCGGTGGCGCTCCGCCGCGGGGCGGCTAAGGTACCGCTTTCAGACGAACCGAGCGGACACCGGAACGCGACCCGAGCCTCTTTGAGGAGCCGACATGACCGACAGCACGATGATGGACTTCCCGTTGACGATCCGCATGATCTTCGATCACGGCCGCCGGGTCTACAGAGACAGCCGCGTGATCACCTGCCAGGCGGACGGCGCGCGGATCGGCGCCTACGCCGAGGTCGCGGACCACGCCGCGCAGCTCGCCCACGCCCTGAAGGGCCTCGGCATCGAGCCGGGCGACCGGGTCGGCACCTTCGCCTGGAACAACCAGGAGCACCTGGAGGCCTACTTCGCCATCCCGTGCATGGGCGCCGTGCTGCACACGCTGAACATCCGCCTGTTCCCGGAACAGTTGACCTACGTGACGAACCACGCCAAGGACCGCGTGGTGGTCGTCGACGACTCCCTCATCCCGCTGCTGGCCCGGGTCGCCGCCGACCTGACCACGGTGGAACACTTCATCGTCGTAGGCGACGGCGACGCCTCGGCGCTCGCCGCCGGCGGCGCGGCCATCCACCGCTACCACGACCTGCTCGAAGGCCAACCGACGAGCTTCGACTGGCCCGAGATCGACGAGCGGGCCGCCTGCGCCATGTGCTACACGAGCGGCACGACCGGCAACCCGAAGGGCGTCGCCTACAGCCACCGGTCCTCCTTCCTGCACGCCCTGGGGGTGGCGTCCGGCGGTGCGCTCGGCATCAGCCAGCAGGACAGCATCCTGGCGATCGTGCCGATGTTCCACGCGAACGCCTGGGGCCTGCCCCACGTCGGCTGGTTCACCGGCGCCGACTTCGTCATGCCCGACCGTTTCCTGCAGGCCGAGCCCCTGTGCCGGATCATCGCCGAGCACCGGCCGACTCTCTCCGGGGCCGTGCCGACGATCTGGAACGACGTCCTTCGCCACTCGGAGAACCACGAGGTCGACTTCTCCTCGTTCCGCGCCGTCCTGTGCGGAGGCTCGGCCGTGCCGCGATCCCTGATCGAAGGCTTCCGGGACCGTTTCGGCGTCGACATCATCCAGGGCTGGGGCATGACGGAAACCTCGCCCCTCGCGGCGATGGCGATTCCCCCGCGCGGCACTCCCAGGGAGGAAGAGGTCGATTGGCGGGTCAAGACCGGCCGCATCATCTCCGGCGTGGAGATCCGGATCACCAACGACGCCGGCGAGGTCATGCCCTGGGACGGCGAGGCGGTCGGCGAGATCGAGATCCGCGGCCCCTGGATCACCGGCGCCTACTACCTCGACGACGACCCCGGGAAGTTCCACGACGGCTGGCTGCGAACCGGCGACGTCGCCTCGATCGATCCGCACGGTTTCCTGCAGATCACCGACCGGGCCAAGGACGTGATCAAGTCCGGCGGCGAGTGGATCTCGTCCGTCGACCTCGAGAACGAGCTGATGGGCCACCCGGCCGTCGCCGAAGCCGCCGTCGTCGGCGTGCCGGACGACCGCTGGGACGAGCGCCCCCTCGCCTGCGTGGTTCTCAGCGACGGCGCCGACGCGGACCCCTCCGAACTCCGGAGCTACCTGGCCGACCGCGTCGCCCGCTGGTGGGTCCCCGAGCGCTGGACCTTCATCGACGAAGTCCCGAAGACCAGCGTCGGCAAGTTCGACAAGAAGGTCCTGCGGGCCCGCTACGGTGATGGGAAACTGGACATCGTCGGCTGATCGGCCTCGGCTTCGGCGGGAACCGCGAGTATCCATGCAGCTTGAGGACCTCAAGGCCGTCGCCACGGTGCGCGGCTTCGGCCACCAAGTCCCGCCCTCGATCAGCTGGAGGCCAGGTCACCGTGGTCAACGTCGAGCGCCACGGGTCCGAGCGCGAGTAGCGGCTGCCGGATCAACCAACGCCAGCCTCAGCCGGTGCTCCCCGCAAGGCAGACGGGCCTCCGTGATCGTCCCCATGTGGGGGCGTTCAGTCGCTCCGCCCCCGCCACGCCTCGATCTGTTCCTGAAGTTCGATCTGGAACGAAGCGATCTCGCCTCGCCTGCTCTCCGCCTCCAGCCGCCCGACAAGCCGAGCCAGATCGACCGGACGCCGGTTCAGTTCCTCGGCCAGCGCCTGTAGAGACGCACGCGAGCGGCCTCGCTGTCGAACTGCCCCTTCCGTCCACCGTCCGATCTGCTGCAACCTGAGGCCCAGATCCGCCGCCCCCAGGCCCAGTGCCTCCGTGTACTTGGCCGGATCCCGCTGGAGCCTCTCCCATATCCACTTTTCGGGCGAGCCGTCGCCGGGGAGGAACAGGGGCCGAACGGCATGGCCGTAGTCCGCGGCGGCTTCCTGGAGTCGGGCTCTAACCGCTTTCGCGTCGCCGTCCAGAACCATGACGAAGTCGCGAAGGCGGCCGAACTTCCCCAGCGTCCGCACATGGCCCGGAAACTCGTCCCGGCCGGCGTTCCGCCCGATCACGAAGTCGTCGTGCCGAAGCCCCATCCGGGGATTCAGCACGTCGAGGACGCCGCGAATGATGCCCTCGGCCATCTCGTCCTCGCACAAGATGGAAAGCCGGTCCAGGGACTGGCCGTAGAGTGCCTTCTGGAAGATGTCGCGATAGGCGGGCGCCAGGACGACATCCTCCGTTTCGCCATCCCGGTCCAGGAAGATCCGAGCCTCCGGCGGCACGCTGTCGAGAACCACCGGACTGTGCGAAGCAACGACGATCTGCAGCCGCCCGCGAAGCGCTAGTCGCTGCAGCTCGAGCATCGTCTGTTGCTGCGTGTACGGGTGGAGGCCGGCCTCCACCTCATCGATCAGGACGAGCGCTCCGTCAAGGGCGGAGACGTCCTGCGAGATTCGAAGCACAGCGCGCTCACCCGACGACATGTGGAACTCGGAGTAGCGCGTTTCCGCGTCCGCATCCAGTTCGGCAAACAGGAGGTCCCGAAGACCGGAACGGATGACCGACAGGTGCCGGTACCTTCGGGGCAGGATGCGGTGGGCGAACACCAGGAGATCGGCTCCGATCTCGCGGGTCTCGAACGGCTTGCGCGCGAGCTGAAGCAGGCCCCTCACCTCGGAAGGGTTGGTCAGATTGGCCAATGTCCGCAGGTACACGCCGCGTTCGGGCTGCCTGCCACCCTTGCGGCCAAGGAAGCTCCGGTTCCACGACTTCCCCCGTCGCCAGGCCATCGCGTACGGAGTGCCGCCGTGCACGTAGTCGAACTCGAGTTCGGTCGGTTCGACGGAATCCGACATGGCGCGTCCGCCCGGATCGATGAAGTTCGGAAACAAGCTGGTCGGGACGAATTCCCGAGGGCCGCGGTCCGGGTCCCGATAGGCGCAGGCGCAGGCAAAGAGGACGGTCGATTTGCCGCACCCGTTCGGACCCGCAAGGACGCTCACCGGATAGTTGAAGGGCACCCGGAGATCGCGAATCCCGCGAAGCCGCTGGATCCGCACCGCCCGCAGGGCATTCGCGCGCTGCGCCTGATGCGCTCGCAGCGCCTCCCAGACTTCGCGAAGCTGGTTGTCCACCAGGAACACGGCGTTTACCCTACAACCCCAAGACGCGAACGCTGGTGGTTTCGCAGCCTGTGGCAAGAGTCCCGCGGCATTCGAGCGACCGTTCGTGTCGTGTCACTCGTCAAAGGTCGGATAGAGGCGCTTGAGTTTGACTCGTGCGTCTTCGGTAGTGAATTGCCCGTCGACCTTGGCTCGGTTCCGGTCTCTGGCGGCCTTCCAGGCGGCGACTTCGGTGCGCAAGATGTCGATGGAGTCGATGCGGCGGCTGAGGCACTGTCGTCGCGGCGTCTCGCCCATGCACACGACGGAGAAGCTGGCGTCGTGCCGATAGACGTCGAGCACGCGCTCCATACTCGCCGCGAGGTCGGCGTTGCGGTGGGGCCAGGGAATCTCCGGCTCCGCTCCCCGGAGGGTAGCGCTGAGTCGACTCGGCAATGGTCTGCAGGTTGCGCACGACGGCGTCCTGAACGAGGGTCGAGTCGAAGAACCTTGATCGCTCGCCGCCGGTGTACTCGTCGATGCGCGAAACACGGTCGCGGATGTGCCCGAGGAGATACCAGGTCGGTCCTCCCGTCGTCTTCACAGGGTCTGGGCGTCTTCCAGAATCCGATGCCGTAGAGCGGGGTGCAAGCTGCGTTCCGTGACGACGTCCACCCTGCGCCCCAGGAGATCCTGAACATCCATCAACAATGCTCCCAGGGTCAAGCCGCTCTGGCCTCTGGGCAAGGTCACGAGGAGATCCACGTCGCTCCCCTCGTCTGCGTCCCCTCTGGCCATGGAGCCGAATACGCGCACGTCGCCAAAGCCGTGGCGGTCGGCCAGAGCGCGTATTTCAGCCCGGTGGGATTCGATCAGTGAATGCATGCGGCGACCGTCCGACTCCCTCCGCTCAACCGGCATGGCCAGCGTGCTGGCAATGCGACCCTGTCGGCGGACAAGCACCCGCTCCGGAACAGACGCGTCTCGACGCTTCGTAGCCAGTGCCTGTCGTCGTCGTCAAGGCGCCGTTCTTCGAGCCCTGACGATGCAGCGCACCTGGCTGGCCGACACCTTGAACTCGAGGTCCGGGTGGCCTCCGTCGCGGAGAGACCGCCGCGCGGCTGGGATGCCGAATCCGAATCTCTGGACGAGCCCCAACACCCGCATCGCCTCCGCGATGTTCGGGTTCCGGTAATCCACCAGACCCTCGGCCCCGAAGTTGTCGGCGGTGACCGCTCCGTAGGGACCGCCGGGGCTGGCGATTTCGACGCGGTCGTCGAACCAGTACGCGTGCACCGGCGCTGTGGAGTCCTCATAGGTCCGGTGCATTACCGCGTTGCGGACGAGCTGGCCCAGGGCATCCAGCGGATAGGTGGACCGCCGGATTTCCACGGGCGCCGAAAGGAAATCGACCGCTACGCGGTTGTGAGCGGAGAACTTCTCGTCCAACCGGCGGACGACCCTGGAGATCGGTCCGCGGCACGCCTCCGCGTCGGCCACCGGGTCGCCGTACTCGGTTCCTTCGACCCGAAGGAACTGGGCGTAGGCGCCGGGCAGCAGGTCGTGAGGCTGCCGGCCCAAAACCACTACGCCGCTGACCGTGGGAACCGGATCGTCCACGGCGACGATCATCTTGGCGGCGGCCAGCCTCTCCGTCGTGGTGCGCTGGTTGGCGGCAAGCGCCTCCGGTTCGAGCGCTCCGGGGAGGTACTCCTCTTCAAAGCGGACCAGACTCAGGTCTGCAAGGCTGGCGGTCGGCAGTGGACGCGCGTCGAAGTGGGAATCCCGGTACTTCCGCTTCTCGTTCAGGACTCGCTCGTCCTGCGCGCTTGCCACCGTTCGGCGTGGACCCGTTCGTGTCCAGATCCGGCCGCGATAGCGTACCGGAGGCGAGTCGGACGGCCAGACCGTCACGACCGCGATGCGCCTCTTCAGGAGCGTCCGGGCCGCCACGGTCAACGTGGGTGGCGGCAGGATGTTGCCGTCCGTCTTGATGTCGGACAGTTGCAGGAGAAGCTCGTCTCGTATCTCGAGGTCTGCAGGCGCCCCGCTGTCGCTGGCGCCAACGAAGACGACGCCCGGCTTGCCGTGGTCCGGCAGGTCGTTGGCGAAAGCGCACACCGCCTCTCGAATACGAGCGGGCGCAGCGCCGCGCAGCGACTCCTTCCGCTCGACCAGGTCGGACTCCAAGTCCGCCATCATCGCTTCAAGATCGGCCGTGGAATAGCCGGTGGTTTCTGGCTGCACGCGGCTCGCCGACGCTTCGGCCTGTCTGGTTTCCGCAGTCACGGCCCGCCGGTTCCGGCCAGGACGCCGTTCAAGCCGCGGCCCAAGGCCGGCGTCGGACGGCGAACCCGGTCACCGGGCTCCTCCATCTGGCGGCTGGGCGGATTGTCCATTCGTCCCCGGGCGGGAACCCGGCCCTAATCCCCCGACACCCCCAGGTGCTCGTTGAACCAGGCGACCAGCGCGTTCGAGGCGCGCTCGCCGTCCTCGCCGCGGAAACCGTGGGCCGCGCCCTCGATCACGATCAGCTCGGAGGTCACGTTCGCCTCGTCGAAGGCGGCCTTGATCCGCTCGCTGTTGCTGAGCGGCACGAGCGCGTCCTGGTCGCCGTGAATCAGCAGCGTCGGTGGATCATCCTCGCTGACGAACAGGACGGGTGAGATGGCGGCAGCCTTCTCCGCATCGAACTCGAGCGCGGGGAAGCGCTCGTTCGGACCGGTCAGCCCCTGCAGGTCGACCGGCGGGAAGTAGGCGACGACGGCCGCGACCCGGTTGCCGGTCTGCTCGATCGGATCGTTGCTGCCGGAGTTCCCCTCGTCCGAGGCGTTGCCAAGCATCAGGGACAGGTGGCCGCCGGCGCTGCCGCCGGTGACGCCCAGGCGCTCCGCGTCGACGCCGAAATCGTCCGCGTTGAGCCGGATGTAACGGACCGCGCGGCGCACGTCCGCGACCGCCTCCGGCACCTTGAACAGCGGGGCCGAGCCGTGGCGGACCATGAACACGGCGTAGCCGTTGTCCAGGAGCTCGCCAATCGCGCCGAACCGGCGTCCCTCGCCCGAGACGATGCCGTGCGGGTCGGACCAGCGCGAGAACCACCCGCCGCTGACCATGAACAGTACGCCGGCGCCGTTCTGGTCCGCGGGCACGAGTGCATCGAAGGTCAGGGCCATGCCCATCTTGTGGCCGTAGACCACGTCGGCGTGGACCTTGGCTTCCGTGCCCGCCGACAGCGGGGCGGCGAGGAGGGCGAAGGCGAGCAGAATTGCGGCTGAGTGCTTCACGAGTGTCTGTTTCAACTGGGTTCTCCTTGTTCTCTGGCTGCACCGATCGCCGGGCTTCGCCAAGGCTGCTACGGCCGCGCTCCTCCCGCCGTCTCCTGCGGCGTCACTTCAGGCTTCATCCGTTCGGCGGCAACCATATCCGCCACGTCGGCGAGCAGCTTCTTCGCGTCGAAGACGATGCCGTCCTTGATCGTGTAGCGCACGCCGCCGACGCGCTCGGGACGTCCCGTGTCGTCGTTGAGTCGCACGGCGCCGGTGCCGTAGAGCACCTTGAGGTTCGCGACCGGGTTCTCGCCGACCACGAGCAGATCGGCCAGCATGCCTTCGCGCACGATGCCGAACTCCATCTCGGCGCCGCTGGCCCGGGTCAGCTCCTCGGCGCCGTACATCGTCGCCGAGCGGATCACCTCCAGCGGATGGAAGCCGGCCTCCTGGAGGAGTTCGAGTTCCAGGATCGTGCCGAAGCCGTAGGTCTGGTAGATGAACCCTGAATCCGAGCCGACGGTGACCCGGCCGCCGCGGTTCTTGTACTCGTTCAGGAACTGCATCCACACCCGGTAGAAGTTCTTCCAGGCCACCTCGTCCCAGGTCGTCCAGTCGTACCAGTAGGAGCCGTGGTCCTCCCGGCTGGGGGCGTAGAACTCGGCCAGGCTGGGCAGCGTGTAGTCGGCGTGCCAGTCCGCGTTGCGCGCCCGCATCACGTCGCGGCCGGCCGAGTAGATCGTCATCGTCGGGTTGATGAAGAAGTCGAGTTCCAGGAACTCGTCGAGCAGGGCGTTCCAGCGCTCGCCGCCGGGCTCGACCATGCTCCACTGGCGGGCCACCTGGCCGAAGCGGAACTGCTCGTCCATGTAGTTCATCTCCGCGGGCCACGGCTGGACGTCGGCGCCGTCATACATCGACTCGAACAGGCCGTAGAAGTGGGTCATCCCGACCAGGCCGAGCCGGGCGGCGTCCAGGGCGTTCATCTGCGCCACGCCCATCTGGTCGAGGTGGGCGGTCGAGCCCATTCCCAGGCTGCCGGCCTCGTCGATCAACGCCGCCATGATCTTCGGCGGATAGGCGCCGAGCTTGAGACCGTCCACGCCCTTCTCGTGCGCGTAGCGGACCCACTCCCGGGCGTCGGCGGGGGTCCGGATGTTCCGGTCCTTCCACTCCTCGCCGCCGCCGGGACGCTGGTAGGAGACGATGCGCGGCGCAGTGATCTCGTTTCTCTCGCTGCGCGCTTTCTCACTCAGGTCCCATTCCAGCGGCCCGGTGGACACGCCGCGAACGGTCGTGATGCCGTGCGCCAGCCAGAGCTTGTAGACGTACTCCGCCGTCGGCGCCTTGGGCGCGCCGCCGGTGTGGACGTGGAGATCGACCAGGCCCGGCAGCACGTACGAGCCGCTGAGATCGAGTTCGACCTCGGCATCCTTCGGCCGCTTGCTCTCGTCGATTTCCGTGTTGGCCATGCCGAGGCTCTTGATCTCTTCGATCCGGTTGCCTTCGATGACGATGTCGACCGGCCCCCTCGGCGGCGCGCCGGCGCCGTCGACGACGGTCACGCCGCGCAGGATGAGGCGGTCGAAAGGACCTTGGCCCTCGTCGTCCGGGCGCGGCGGCGCCGGCTCGACGAGCTTTGGCTCTTCCTCTTCCGCGGCCGCCGCGGCGGCGCCGGGCACGACGACGGCCGCAAGCAGCGCGACGACCGCGACGAGGAAGAGGATGAGTCCGGGGCCGCGGTAGCCTGCCGGACCGTACGTTGAGGCATCAGGGATCCGTCTGGACACGTTCCTCTCCTGACTGGAAGGCCGAGCGACCGGGGTTCCCCGGCCGCAGGCGGGCCTGCCGCAGAGTCGAGCGATCCGGCGCGGGCCGCAATGGTGTGGATCGGCAGGCAACGGTGGATTCACGACAGGGACGGTCGCTCGCCGGAATCCACGACCGCGCTCAGATAGAGCAGCGCCTGACCGGGCTGGGGCGCCTGGACGAGGAGGCCGTGGGTGGCGGCGAGCACGTCACGGCGACTGATCTGGCCCACCAGTCTCCGGCCCCGCAGCACCGGCAGCCGCCGGTACGGCGTGCTCTTGAAGATGCGCGCGATGGTCAGAAGGTCCGTGTCCTCGAAGATCGTACGGGCCTTCCGGTCCATGAACGCCGAGGCATCCGTGGAGTCGAGCTCGAAGTCGGCGGACTCCCCGTCTTCATCCGGCGCGGCCAGATCCTCCAGGCCGAGCTCGCTGCTGCGCTCCCGCAGGATGGAACGGCGGCCGTCGAGGGCCGAGGTCAGATGATGCTCCGCCGTGAGCACGTCGCGGCGGCTGACCTGCCCCACCAGCGTGCCGTCCCGCACCACGGGCAGGCGCCGGTAGGCCGTGTCCAGGAACCGCTGCGCGATCTCGAGCAACGGCTCGGAACCGTCGATCACGCGGCCGAAGTCGGTGTTCATGAACGCCTCGACGGGGGCCGCCGGCAACTGGTCGTAGGCCAGCCCCAGCAGGACTTCCATCGAGAACTTCTCCGAAAAGACGCCCAGAAAGCGACCGTCCGCGTCCACCACCGGCGCGCCCGAAATCCGGTTCTTGAGCAGCAGGCCGATCGCGTCAAGAGCCGACATGCCCGCTTGCAGGGTGACCAGCCGTTTGGCCATGAAGTCACTCGCCCGGGTCCGTCGGCTCCGCGCCAGCCCCTGTTCGTCCGCGGCACGGGCGGTCACCGTGAGCACCGTGAGACAGCTCTTCTCCGACAGCATGCCGAGATAGCGATGCCGCTCGCCGATCACTGGCGCACCCGTGATCCGATGCCGGAGAAGCGCCGCGACGCCGTCGAACACATGGGTGCGCGGATGCAACGTGACCAACCTGGTCACCATGATGTCGTGCGCCAGCTTGGGCCTGTCGATCATCCTCTCCATCAGGAAGTCACTCATCGTAGCAGCCATCGCCGGCAACGACCGTCCCAACCGACCGGGATCGAAGCCTCTCTACCGTCGCCGCTCCACGATCATTTCTCTACTGGAAACACTTCCCCGGCAGGCCCCCGGCAGGACCATCCAAGTCCAGTGCACGACGCCGAGTGGGCAGGAGAATTCCCGGGCCGCGCCACACGCGAACCACCTTCGGATGCGAGTCGTCGAGCACACGAGCGGCACGATGCCGGACGAACTCCCGTGGCCCGCCTCCACCACATGGATGCTGCTAGTCTCGGCCTGTTGTCAAGCTTCAGTTCACTGCCAGTTCAGGGGGAGAGTTTCATGACTCGTGCCGCAATATCGTTCCGTCTGGCCACCGCCCTCCTCGCTGTCGCCTTCCTGAGCCTCGGGCTCGTCGCCTGTGAGCAGACCCGCGCTGATGTCCCGGTCCAAGGTCCCCGCGACCTGGCGCGCGCGGCGCCCGAGGACGTCGGCATGTCGAGCGACCGGCTCGAACGCCTGAACGGCGCGATGCAGGGTCTCGTCGACGACGGCCTCCTGGCCGGCATCACGACGATGATCTCCCGCCACGGCAAGATCGCCCACTTCGGCACGTTCGGACACCAGAACCTCGAGGACGGCGTCGAGATGAGCGAGGACACGATCTTCCGCATCTACTCGATGACCAAACCGATCACCGGCGTCGCCCTGATGATCCTCTACGAAGAGGGCAAGTTCCGCCTCTCCGACCCGGTCCACCGGTACATCCCCGAGTTCGAGGGACTCGTCGTCGCCAAGGAGGACGGGCCGAACGGCCAGCCGATCACCGAGCCGGCCGACCACCCGATGACGATCCGCGAGCTGATGGCCCACACCGCCGGCCTCAGCTACGGCATCTTCTCGCAGTCCCAGGTCGACGCGCTCTACAACGAAGCGAACGTCCTCGACAACGACTCGACGCTCAAGGACATGATCGACAAGCTGGCGAAGATCCCGCTGCGCCAGCAGCCCGGCTCGATGTGGCACTACAGCGTCGCCGTCGACGTCCAGGGCTACCTGGTCGAGGTCCTCTCCGGCCAGAAGTTCGACGAGTTCCTCGATGAGCGCGTCTTCGGACCGCTGGGCATGAACGACACGGCCTTCCACGTCGCCGCGGACAAGGCGGACCGCTTCTCCGAGGTCTACACCCACGACGCCGACGGCAACCTGATGGCCCAGGAGGGCTTCGGCGGCCGCCGTGACTACCTCGACCCGCCCGCCTTCCTCTCCGGCGGCGGCGGCCTGGTCTCGACCACGATGGACTACATGCGGTTCAGCCAGATGCTGCTCAACGGCGGCGAGCTGGACGGCGTCCGCATCCTCGCGCCCTCGACGGTCGAGCTGATGCACCTGAACCACCTGCCCCGCGAACTCAAGGAGATGTCCCCCGGCACCGGCTTCGGCCTCGACTTCGCCGTCGTTCTCGACCCCGTCGCCGCCGACGGCATCTCGAAGGGCGAGTACTACTGGGGCGGCGCCGCCGGCACCTGGTTCTGGATCGACCCGAAGGAAGACCTCGTCTTCGTCGGCATGATCCAGCACTTCGGACCGCTGCGCCCGGACGTCCGGTCGCTATCCCGTCGCCTCACCTACCAGGCGATCCTCGAGCCGGCGTCGTAGCAGAGCAGTACCCACGGGCGTTGCCGGCGCATCGCTACCGCTTCGCTTTCTTGCCGAACATGATCCCCGCGACGCGGCGGATCTGGATCTCTTCGGAGCCTTCGGTGATCCGGTACCGCCGGTGGTGGCGGTAGATGTGCTCGAAGGGCATGTGGCGGGTGTAGCCGATGCCGCCGTGGGTCTGGATTGCCCGGTCGGCGGCGTTGCAGACGAGGCGGTTCGCCCGGTAGTTGCACATGGAGACCTTGTCGGTGACCTCCATGTGGTGCTGCTGGTCGAGTTCCCAGGCGGTCTTGTAGACGAGGTTGCGGACCATCTCGCACTCCGTCTGGAGTTCGGCGAGCGGGAACTGGATCGCCTGGTTCAGCCATAGCGGCTTGCCGAAGACCGTCCGCTCGCGGGCGTACTTCACGCTTTCGTTGATGCAGAACTGGGCGGCGCCGACACCGGAGGCGGCCTGGCGAATGCGGTTCTCGTGGACGAAGGTCTGGGCCAGGGCGAGGCCGCGGCCCTCTTCGCCGAGGATCGCTTCGTTCGGGACCCGCACGTTGGTCAACGACACCTCCGCATGATCCGTCGGCATGTTGAAGGTCCACCACATGAAGGGGATCTCGAAACCGGGCGAGTTCGTCGGCACGATGAAGCAGGTCACGCCGTCCGCCTTTCCCGGATCGCCCGCGGTGCGGGCGAAGATCAGGTCGTGGGTGGCCGCGTGGAGGCCCGAGTTGAACCGCTTGGCGCCGTTGATCACCCAGTCGTCGCCATCCCGGACACCGGAGGTTTCGAGCCAGGTCGCGTCGGAGCCGTGATTCGGTTCGGTCAGGCCGAAGCCCATCCGCACCGCGCCGGTCATCATGCCCTCCATGAACTGTTCCTTCTGAGAGGGCGTCCCGAAACGGTGCATCATGATCACGGTCGGGAAATTGCCGACAATCGAGGACTCGTTCTGCAGGTCGTTGTGCAGGCCGAGGCCCCTGGCGGCCAGATGTTCGCGGATCACCGCCATCGCCAGGTTCGAGCCGTCCTGGCCGCCGAGCTCCTTCGGCAGGCCGAAGCGAAGGTGGCCGGCCGCGTCGGCCCGTCGCTTCATCTCGCGCAGCAGAGCCTCCCACTCGGGGCGCGGCGTGCCGTCGTTCTCGAAGTCGGTCCGCGCCCACTCGCGGCGCTGGTCGAAGAACCGGATGTTGTCGTCCTGCTGCTCCAGCGGCTTGATCTCCCGCTCGATGAAGTCGTCGAGCTCGGCCAGCTTGTCGCGGATGCCCTGAGGGATCTCGAAGTCCATGTTTCTCCCGTTACCCGGCTTCCAGGTAGGCGTCGATGATCTCGCCCAGCCGTTCCGGCGCGTCGAAGTGGACCATGTGGCCCGCCTCCGGGATCTCGACGTGGTGAACGTTGCGGAACAGGCGGACCCGGCGCTCGATCTCGTCCGGCGCGGCCGGCGTGTCGTGATCGATCCCGCCGCGGCCGCGGTAGAACTCGGCGGAACGGCCTCCGGTGACCACGAGCACCGGGCAGGCAACCCACGGCCAGCGCTCCTCGGACAGCCGGCCCGACATCGTCAGCCCCGTCGTCTCGACCTGCGGATCCCACTTCCACTGCAGGCCCCCGTACGGATGCTCGGTCGTGCCGATTTCGACCAGGCGCCGCGCCAGGTCGTGGTCGAGGCCGGGATGGAACCGGCAGTACAGCCGCCAGCCGTCGTCCAGGTCCATCATCGGCCGCTTGTGGCCTCCGGGCCGCAACAAGCTCGTATGGCCGTTCCGGAGGCGGAATTGCCGGTTCTCGACCGGCATGTCGCTCTCGCGGAACGGCGCGCCGACGCCGTCGATGTTGACGACCACACTCGGCACGTCGGTAAACACCGCTGCGTAGTGGCTGACGATGTGGCCGCCGAGGCTGTGACCCACCAGCACCGGGCGCTCCAGTTGGAGTTGGAAGATGACCGCGTGCAGATCGGCGATGAAATGCGGCAGGGCGTAGACACCCGGCTTGCCGCTGTCGCCGTGACCGCGCAGATCGAAGGAAACGACCCGGTAACGGTCGCTGAACCGGCTCGCCAACGGCTCGAACGCCAGCGCCAGGTCCTGCATCCCGTGGAGCAGAACGAGAGGCGGCGCACCCTCGTTGCCGTAATCGTAGACCTGCAGTTCAATGCCGCCCGCTCCGGGAAGGCGCAGGCTCCGGGGCGAGGATGGGTTTTCCAGCATGATGCGGGAGGATACGCCAAGCTACGCATCTCGCCTTCAGTGCACGTCGGCCGCGGCCTCGCGGTCCCCGCGCTACCGTTGGTCCCTGGTGCTGATCTCCGCTTCGCTCCAATCAGCAGACCTGAAACAACACCCCACACCCCTCTCGCCATCACTGCCGATGAGACCCCCGTCCAGGCTCACTCTCTGTATGGGACCAGCTAAACGTCCCGGCCCGGGGCGGGGTATCCTTGCCGCGACCCCACCATCGAGCCCCGAACGGAGACACGAGATGAAGAAAGTCCAGTGGATCGCAGTTGCGGCGGCCGTCCTCATGCTTCCCGCAGCAGTGCAGGCGTCCGACGAGCTGACCGCTGAGCAGGCGTTCGAGCGGCTCAAGGCGCTGGCCGGCGCCTGGGAGGGTTCGGCCAGCGGCGAGGGCGCGGAGGCCGCAGCCGAGGCCGACGCGACCGACAAGGTCGTCCACGAGTTCGAGGTCACGGCCGCCGGCCATGTGCTGATGGAGCGGATGGGGCCGAACACCGAGTACGAGATGGTCAACATGTACCACCTCGACGGATCCGACCTCGTCCTCACCCACTACTGCTCGGGCGGCAACCAGCCGAAGATGAGGTTCAACGCCGCCACCAGCGCTCCGAACCGCCTGGTCTTCGACTTCGACGGCGGCACGAACCTTGAGACCACGCCCAGCCACATCCACTCGGCAGAGATACGGCTCGAGGGCAAGGACCGGATCGACAGCGCCTGGATGGCTCACATGGGAGACATGGAAGCCGGCACGATGACCTTCCATTTGAAGCGGCAGTAGCAGTCCGCTCGGCGGTACGCAACGGATGAACGCAGGTAACGGTGGAGCTGCCGAGGCCGGTGGCCACGCAGCAGTCCGCTCGGAGGTACGCAACGGATGAACGAGCCTCGGAACGGCAACGCCGGCAACGGCCTCTACGGCGCCCACGGCCGCGCTCTCTTCGTCGATCTGTCGACGGGCGCGTACCACGCGGAGACGATCCCGGCGGACGTCTTCCGCCAGTACCTGGGCGGCTACGGCCTGGGCGCCTGGCTGATGTGGAAGCACTTCCCCGCCGGCGCCGAGGCGACGGCGCCCGAGGCCTGCTTCGCCCTCGTCTCGGGTCTGCTCACGGGGCTCCGCACGCCGTTCTCGGGGCGCATTCAGATCGTCGGCAAGTCGCCGCTCACCGGCACCTGGGCCGACTCGAACTCCGGGGGCAGCACGGCGATCCATCTGCGGCATGCCGGCTACGACGCGCTCATCGTGCGCGGACGGGCCGTCGAACCGTCGGTGCTCGTCGTTCGCTCCGACGGGGTCTCGGTGGAACCCGCCGGCGATCTGTGGGGCATGCAGATTCCTGAAGCCTTCGACGCCCTCCAGGAGCGCTACGGCACGAAGTTCCGGGTCGGCGTGTCGGCAATCGGCCCAGCCGGAGAACGCGGCGCCCGCATCGCCTCGGTGATGAACGACCGCTACCACGCCTTCGGACGCCAGGGGTTCGGCGCGATCTTCGGCTCGAAGAACCTGAAGGCCGTGGTCGTGGACGGCGGGGAAAACACCGGCGACACGGTGCCAATCCGCGACGAGAAGCGCTTCCGCGCCCTGTGCGACGGCGTGAACCGCGAGTACCGCAGCGACATCAGCCTGCCGATGCGGCTCGTCGTCAAGATGGCGGCGCCGAAGAAGCACCTCGGCTTCCTGTACCGGATGTTCGCGAAGTTCGGGATCAAGATCGAGTCGCCGCAGCCGGCGATGCGGCAGTTGTGGGCGGACCGGGGAACGACGGCGGCGGTGGCGCTGTCGGTCGAGAACGGCGACGCCCCGCTCAAGAACTGGACCGGCGTCGGCGCTCGCGATTTCCCGCTCTCGAAGAAGGGCTGGAAGCTGGACGGCGCGGAGGTCGACAAACTGATCACGAAGAAGCTGAGCTGCGGCGACTGCCCCGCGCCCTGCAAGGGGATCGTCGGGGTGAAGAGCCGCGGCCTGTCGGACGTGCGCCGCCCGGACTACGAGACGATCGTCGGCTTCGGGGCCAACATCCTGAACGACGACCTGGAGCTCGTCACCGCCTGCCACGACGCCTGCAACCGCTATGGCATGGACGCCGTGAGCTCCAGCGCCACGATCGCCTGGGTGTGCGAGGCCGTCGAGCGCGGTGATCTCAACGCCGCCGACCTCGACGGAGTCGACATGCGCTGGGGCAGCGGCGAGGGCGCGCTTGCCCTCACGGTCAAGATGGGCGAAGGCGATGGCTGCGGCGAATGGCTGAGGCACGGCCTCGCATCCGCGTCGCGCCACGTCGGCCGCGACACCGAGGCCTACGCGGTCCACGTCGGCGGCCAGGAGCCCGCGTACCACGATCCGCGCTTCACGTCGCTGATGGGAGTCACCTACATCTCCGATCCGACGCCCGGCCGGCACACCGCGGGCTCGGCGTCCTGGAACGAGACGTTCGGCGCCGGCTTCCCGCTGCCGGAGGCGGCCCCGAAGGACGAAGTCCGGATCGCCTGGAAGGGCACGAAGAACAAGGGCGTTGCCCAGGCCCACTTCAGCAATGCCCACCAGACGCTGAACGGCCTGGGTCTGTGCATGTTCACCGGCCTGACTGGCGGTTTGCCGTGGGTGGACATGGTGAACGCCCTGACCGGATGGGATGTGGACCAGAAGGAGTTGCTGCTCTGCGGCGAGCGGATCCAGAACCTGCGCAACGCGTTCAACGTCCGCGAGGGAGTCCGCCCGGCGGACTTCCAGGCCCACGCCCGGATGAAGGGCGAGGGCGACGGGCTTCTCGATACCGGCCCTCTGGCCGGCGTTCAGGCGCCGCTCGACGAGTTGAAGCGGGACTACTACCAGGCGATGGAATGGGATCCCGACACCGGCCGGCTTGGTCGGCGCCGCGCCGAGCAACTGGGCATGGACGACCTGCTGGAGGCGCACCTGGCCTGATCGAGCCGCCTGGCAGCGCCGAGGCAGATCGCCTTGATCTGCGACCCGAGCGGGTCGTGGGATGCCGACCGGCTCGACACCGCCCGAGCCAGACAGCCGCGCCGATAGCCGCGCCGAACTTGAGCTGGACGGGCGGCCTGCCCGCTCTCGGGCGACACGGACCTCCAAGACCGCTTGCTTGTCTGTTTGGCCTTAGGCCTTCCGGCGCCTGAGGGAGAACCCGGCCCATCGGCGCCCCCGCGGGGGCGCCGATGGGGGGCGGTGGTCGGACCGTTTCCAGCTTGGCCAACAGGGCCGTCTAGCAGTTTGGCCGCCACCGTCCTTCCCAACGTCCTGAGTGGATACTGCTAGGTTGTTCGCCGCGATGGGCCTTCTGCGCAGCCTGGTTCGGTCTCGCTCCGCAACGAAAATCCGCGTCCGGGTCCTGATTCGTGGCCGCATTGGCGCCGGCTGGCACGACGTGGACCGCACGTTCCGGCTGCCGCAGGGCGCCACACTCGCGGAGCTGCTGCCAGCCGCCGACCGAGCCGGAGTGCCGCTCGCCGAGGCGGTCCGCTCCTCCCCCCACCTGCGCGACACGTTGATGATCAACGGCGAGCGCTGCCCGCTGGAGGCGAACCGCGAACGGCCGCTTAAGGACGGCGACGAGATCTACCTGCTCGCACCGGTGGCCGGCGGCAGCGGCCGCGACGCCTGGACGCCGGACAGCTTCGAAGCCCGGCTGGAGTCCGTACTTCGGCGCGAGATCGCGGGTTGCCAGCGGCTGGCCGCCGTCGAACGTCTCTCCGGCGGCGCCAGCCAGGAGACCTACCGCCTGCGGATCGAGACGGAGGCCGGCGATCGTCAGCTCGCCCTCCGGCGATCCCAGGGCGGCAAGCAGGAAGAGGCCCGGGCGGTCGAGCGCAGCGCACCGGGGCTGCGGATCGAAGCGAAGCTGATGCAGGTCGCCCGCGAGAACGGGATTCCCGAGCCCGAGGCGTTCTACGTGCTGGAACCCGACGACGAACTCGGCGGCGGCTTCGTCATGGAGTGGCTCGACGGCATCGCCCTCGGCGCGCGAATCGTCCGCTCCCCGGACCTCGCCGAGGTACGCCCCAAGCTGGCCCGGCAGTGCGGCGAGATCCTCGGCCGGCTGCACACGATCGACCTGGAAGCCCACGGCCTCGACCGCGATCTGGCAAGCCTGAGCGCGGCGGACTTCATCGAGCAGACGCGCGGCCGCTACGAGGCGCTCGGCACACCGCAGCCGATGATCGACTTCACCGCCCGCTGGCTGCTGGAGAACCTGCCTGAGTCGCCTGATCAGACCCTGGTCCACAACGACTTCCGCAACGGCAACCTGATGGTCGATGAAACCGGCGTCATCGCGGTGCTCGACTGGGAGATCGCCCACATCGGCGACCCGATGCGCGACCTGGGCTGGATCTGCACGAACTCCTGGCGCTACGGCGCCGGCCCCGAGCTGCCGGTCGGCGGCTTCGGCACCTACGAGGACCTGTTCGCCGGCTACGAGGCGACCAGCGGCAAGGCTGTCGACCTGAAGCGGGTGCAGTACTGGGAGGTGTTCGGCTCCTTCTGGTGGGCCGTCTCCACCCTCGGCATGACCCAGCACTACCGCCAGGGGCTGGACCGTTCGGTCGAGCGCGTGACGATCGGGCGGCGGACCACGGAGTGCCAGGTCGACTGCGTGAACCTTTTGATCCCCGGTCCGGTCGAGCTGGTCGAGGCGCCCGGGCAGCTTGCCGACCCGGACATGCCGCGGCTCGAGGAACTCGTCGGCGCGACCCGCGACTTCCTGCACGGCCCGGTGCGGGAGGAGACGTCCGGACGGACCCGCTTCCATGCCCTGGTCGCCGGCAACGCACTCGACATCGTGTACCGCGATCTGCACTTCGGCGCCGAGCATCGCCGTCGCGAGCACGAGCGGCTGACGGGCCTGCTCGACAGAGGCGGCTCGCTGCTGGAACTGCGATGGAAGCTGGTCCACGCGCTCCGCGAGGGGCGGATCCCGCTCCACGACCGGCGGCTCCATGAACACCTGCGCGCCACCGTGGTCAACCAGATCGCGATCGACCAGCCGAAGTACTCGGGCTTCAAGACCGCGGCGGAAAGCGCCTGAGGAGAAAGGCCGCACGCATGCACGCAAGAGCGATGGGCTTCCTGGACCTTGTCAACGGTCAGACCCGGTACGTGGCGCCCCGATGGCAGCGACGCTACCGCTGGGGACAGACCAACATCGAGCGCCTCGCGATCGACCAGCCGAAGTACTCGGGCTTCAAGACCGCGGCGGAAAGCGCCTGAGGAGAAAGGCCGCACGCATGCACGCAAGAGCGATGGGCTTCCTGGACCTTCTCAACGGTCAGACCCGGTACGTGGCGCCCCGATGGCAGCGACGCTACCGCTGGGGACAGACCAACATCGAGCGCCTCGCGATCGACCAGCCGAAGTGCTCGGGCTTCAGGACTGCGGCGATGAGCGCCTGAGTAGAGAGGACGCACGCATGCACGCCAAAGCGATGGGCTTCCTGGACCTTCTCAACGGTCAGACCCAGTACGTGGTGCCCCGATGGCAGCGACGCTACCGCTGGGGACAGACCGACATCGAGCGCCTCGTCGAGGACCTGGTGGCGATCGGCGGCGCCAAGGAGAACGACGCCGCCCACTACGGCGGTACCCTGCTCACCTTCCCCGAACCCGGAGCTGCGGGCGTTGTCTCGAGATACCGCGTCGTCGATGGCCAGCAGCGGCTGACCACGGTGAGCATTCTTCTCGCCTGCATTGCGGAGGAACTCGGTCCGGACGGCGACTGCGATGGCTGGACGGCCGAGATCATCCGCAACGATCGACTGCTCAATCCGGGCAAGTCCCGGGACCTGCGACGCAAGCTCCGGCTCCAGAACGGCGATGAGGAGGACTATCGCCGCTTCCTCGATGGCGAGATATCGAACGGCCCCGGCGCCGTGCCCCAGGCCTGCAGGACATCGCGTCGACTGGTGGCGAAGAAGGATCCGGCGCTGTTGCTGCGCGGGCTGCAGCGGTTCCGCGTCGTGAGCGTCGGCCTCGACAGGACCGACGATCCCCAGCAGATCTTCGAGAGCCTGAACGCGACCGGCCGGCCGCTCACCGAGAGCGAGAAGGTGAAGAACTGGCTGCTCATGGGCCTCGACGACGAGACCCAGAAGGAGCTCCACGACAACGGCTGGCTCGAGATCGAGAGGATCCTCGATGCCACGTACGAGAGCGAACGGATAGACCTGTTCCTGCGCGACCTCCTGCGGTGGAAGACCGGCAGGCTCGTGGGCGGCGACCGCGTCTACGAGGAGTTTCGGCGCTGGCTGCGATCAACGGGCAACCAGGACCGTTCCGCCGTCTGCCATGAGCTCGTCGGGTACGCGGAGCTCTACCGCCTGCTGACCGGCGCCGCCGGACACGTCGAGAATCGCGGCCTCCGCGCCCACTTCAACCTTTTGCATGCCGGGGTGCTCCGCGTGGAGCGGGCGCTGCGCCATCTGCGGGAGCTCGGTCTGGGAGCTCATCGCCCGCTGACCCTTCGTCTGCTGCACGATGCCTCACGGAACGGGGACAACACATCGGCGGAGGGCGCTGAGGGCCCCCGACCGAACGACCAGCGACCAGGTGGCAGGCGACCCGGCGCGGCGGGCGAGCTGGCAGCAGCGATCGAGGCGATCGGCGCCTGGCTGACGCGGCTGTGGCTTGCCGACCGCCCCGTCACCGGCGTGAACCGGGCCGCGACGGACCTTGCGCACGGCCCCGGCCCGCAAGTCGGTCGGTCGTTCGCGGACCACTGGGTGGGCCGCATCCGGAGGCTGCGTCACACCCGCATCGGCGTGCCGACCGATGAACAGGTGAGGGAGGGCATCCGCAGCCGCAAGGCCTACGGCGCGAGTGCCAGTCGCGCCTCGACGGCGGTCCTCTGCGCCCTGATGGAGGCGGAGCACCGGGAGGAAGCACCAGCCAGGGACCGCCTGTCGCTGGAGCACATCATGCCGCAGAAACTCAGCGACGCGTGGCGCCGCGACCTCGGCGAGGACGCCCCGGAGTTCCACGGGAGGGCCAGGCACGTGCTGGCGAACCTGACGCTCAGCGGCGACGCGACGAACGCCCGCCTCGGCGCTCGACCGTTCGCCGAGAAACGCAGGATGTACGAACGGAGCCCGATCGGCATGACCCGGCGTCTGGCCCGGGAGGAAACCTGGGACGAAGAGGCGCTGGAGCGGCGCGCCGAGGATCTCGCGGAGCGGGCACTGGATCGATGGCCGTGGTGCGACCCGAACCGGCCGACGGACAGCGAATCGAACGACCAGCTCGAGTGGCGCATCGGCGATGGCGCCTGGCGCCGCGAGAACACGGCTGCCGCGATGGTCCTCCACGTTGCCGCAGCGCTTCTGGACGCGGATCCGGCGAACGTTGAGCGCCTGTCGGGCAAGGCGATCACCGGGAACATCCATCCGGCCAGCCGCTTCCCGCCGGGAACGACCGGGCGTATGCGCGGAGTTCCAAGGCACGAAGACTACGTGCTCTACCCCTACCGGCGGAACTACTCGGAGTCCGCCGAGTTCTGCCGGGCAATGGGAAGCCGCTGCGGCGCCGCCATCGAGATCAGACTTCCAAACGAGGGGGGGAGGAGGGGTGCGTTCTGGCGTCTGCTCCGGGAACGAACCGGCGGCGTCAAAGGCCAGAAGGGCGGCTGGCGAGGACCCAGCCAGCGGACGGCTCAGCTGAACTCCTTCGGAGACCGCATCCGGATCCACGTGGCCGAAGAACAGATCAGCCTCCACGTCCGGGCCGGCGAGGCAGAGTCGGGACGCACCGAGAGGATGCGCCTCTACACGAGTCGGATCCGCGAAATCATGGGCGACCAGGAAACAGACGGAGGCGCCAAGGCCAAGACCTGGGCCTGGTCCGGCTGGACGGTCGGCGTCGTCAGGCCGTTCTCGCTGGCGGATCGGGACCAATGGGAGGAAGCAGTCGAGTGGATCGGCGAGCAGTACAGCCGGCTTGTCGCGATCGTGTCCGACTGAGAACAACCGTCCCCGATCGGGCCCCACCAGCCTCGGGGGCCTTGTCGGCAGGTTCCTCGCCCCCCGGCACGAGCGCGCCGCCCTTAGGGCGGCAGACGGTACAGAACCGTCTACCAGACATGCCGCAACCCGTGGGATCGATAGCTCTTCATCCGACCATCCCGGCTGACCAGAGTCAGGTTGCCGCGAATGCACTGGTGAACGAGCATCCGGTCGAACGGATCGCGATGCACGTCCACCCGGGGCAGGACGTGGTAGCTCGCCGCGTCACCGCTCTCCAGCGGGAGGATCTCGAAGCCGAGCCGGCGGCAGTGGTCGGGAACGTCGTCCGGAACCAGCGGATCGAGCTTCAGCTTCCCCAACCCGTACTTCAGCGACGCCTCCCACAGGGACACGGTGCTCACGAGCACCCGGTTGCCCGGGTCCTCGATGATCTCGTGAGCGGGAGCGGACAGCCTGGTCGATCTGCCGATGGCCCACAGCAGGACGTGCGTGTCCAGCAGGTACGTCACGCGCCGCCCAGGAACTCCTCTTCCGTCATCTCGAAGTCATCGGTGAACTCGATCGTGACCTCCCCGTCGAAGAAACCGAGTTCGCGCTTGCCGGCAGGCGCCGGTTCGTAAGGGACGATCATGGCCACCGGCGTCTTCGACCTCCCGTACAGGACGCCGATGCGCTCCCCCCGTCGCACGTCGGCCAGGACCTTGGAGAATCCGGCCTTCAACTCGGCCACGGGAAGCGCTCTCATGGGCCGACTATGGCAATCAACCTGTCAAGTTGTCAAGTTGGGCCGTCGCGCCTGCTCGTCTCCCACAACCGCTGCACCGAGTCGCCTCACCAAGGGAAGGACTCTCCTCGCCGATCACGTCGCTCGCTCCGCCCGAACACACGATGCCCTGGTCTTTCACGACGCATCCTTCGGCCGGGCCGAACTCGACCGCGAACGGAGCGCCGATCTCGGGACATGTCAAACGGTCGTGCTGTCCAGCGTGTTTGGCCAGCTCTGCCGGTCGCAATCTGTATAGTCACCGGCATACGGAGGAACACCAAATGAACGTCCACTTGACCCGGAAGGCCGCGGCCGCCGGATTTGCTCTCGCGCTCGCGCTCTCGACAGGCACGCTCCCGGCACAGGGGCAGAGACGCGACACGGGACCCAGGATCCCGCCGGCAGAAGGCGTGGAGAGCATCAACCTGATCCGCACCCTCTCCCATCATCCGCCGCTGATGGAAGCCTGGGGCCCCTTCGGGGGGTACATCCTGCGCGGCAGCACCCTGCCCGACCGCGACCGCGAGATGGTCATTCTGCGCACCGCGTGGCTCAACGAAGCCGAGTACGAATGGGGGCACCACGCACGCGCCGCCAAGGCCGCCGGAATGACCGACGAGGAAGTCCGCAACGTCGCCGTGGGCGAGAACGCCGGCCCGTGGAGCAGCTTCGAGCGCTACCTCCTGCGCGCCGCCACCGAACTGCACCGGCGCTCGGCCATCTCCGAGCGGACCTGGGCGTTCCTGAAGGCCCGCTACACCGACCAGCAGATGATCGACCTCATCTTCACCGTCGGCCAGTACCGAATGGTGTCGATGGCACTCCGCAGCATCGGCGTCGAACTCGACGAGGGCCTGGAGCCGTTCCCCGAAGACATCCCGCGCCGGTAGACGGCGGACACCGCCAATGCCGAGCGCGATCCGCTATCGGGACGCCGAGCATCTCTTCCACATCACTCAAGGCGCAGGGATGGCGCACGCCAGTCCTCGTCAAACCAGGCTGGTTCTTCTGACATGGCGAAGGTCGAAGTCGTTCGGGGGAACATCTTCACCAGCCGGCATCAGACGCTGGTCAACCCGGTGAACTGCGTCGGCGTGATGGGGGCCGGCCTCGCCCTGGAATTCAAGCTCCGCTATCCGGAGATGTTCGACCGCTACGTGGAGCTCTGCCGGGCGGGCCGGATGGAAGTCGGCAAGCTCTGGCTGTACGGTGACACGAACGCGCCGCCCGGCGGACCGAAGCGGAAACGGGTGCTCAACTTCCCCACCAAGAAGCACTGGCGCTGGCCCTCCAGAATGGAGTACCTGGATGCCGGGCTCCGCAGATTCATCGAGACGTATCGCAAGCGCGGGATCACTTCGGTCGCGTTCCCGCTCCTGGGCGCCCAGAACGGTGGCCTGGACGAACAGGATGTGCTCGAACTGATGCAGGGCCGGCTCGCTCCCTGCGACGTGCCGGTCGAGATCTACCGCTTCGAACCGACGGCGGAGGACGAGTGGATCAACCCTCTCAGGCGCCGTTGCCGTGAGCGCGACGAAACGGAACTCGCCAGGGAGACTGCGGTCGCAAGGAAGCGCGTCGCGACAATCCGCCAGGCGCTCGAGCGGAATGGCGTATCCACTGTGGGACAGTTGGCTTCCCTTCCGGGCATAGGCGAGAAGACGGTCGCCAGGGTTCTCGACTGGCTGCGTCGGGTCGAGGAGCCTTCGCAGCAGCCCGCTCCGGCGCGTCAAGACCCGGAACAGCTGTCGTTCCTCGAATCCCAAGGCGGCCCACTAACAGGCCGTGGTGAAGGTCCGCGCCGCACCGAGAGCGGTCAGGCGCCCGTCGGAGCAAGCTCCCGGGTCTGACGCAGAGACACGCCTGAGCGGCCAGAGATCGACCCTCACGGAGACAATGCCGCAATCGCCCTTCAACAGTCCCGGACGATGTGTCGACGGCAGACTCGTCTTCACGATCGGCCACTCGAACCACCCGATGGAGCGCTTCGAGGAGTTGCTCCGCCTGCACCGAATCACGGCTGTTGCGGACGTGCGGTCGGCGCCGTACAGCCGCCGGAATCCGCACTTCAATCGAGAGGAACTGGCCCGGAGGTTGACCGGGGCCGACATCGCCTACGTCTTCCTGGGACGCGAACTCGGCGGCCGATCCGACGATCCCTCCGACTACGAGAACGGACGGATACGCTACGACCGGCTGCAGGTGAAGCCAGCCTTCAAGGCCGGCGTGGAACGGGTATCCCGTGGCGCCTTGAAGCAGCGAATCGCCCTCCTCTGTTCAGAGAAGGAGCCGCTCGACTGCCATCGCACGCTGCTGGTGGCGCAGGCACTGGCCGGTCGAGGGGTATCCGTCGAGCACATCCTGGCCGACGGATCACTCGAGAAGCACGCCGAGGCCATGAATCGGCTGCTTGCCATGACCGGGCTCAAGCAGGGACGACTGTTCTCCCGGGAACCAGAAGACAACGAGCCCACCGACGACCCGGTGTACCGGGCGGTCGCCCTCCACGCGGCCCGGGTCGCCCACCGCATGCCGGTCCCGCCAGACAGCGCACCCCCACGGAAGCTCGTGAGATGACTCCAGTTCATCCTGAAGGGGCCGCTTCGGCGCGACTGAAACTGGCCACGATCGGCTTCACCAGGAAGTCCGCTGACCGCTTCTTCGGCCTGCTTCGCGATTCGGGCGCCCGCAGAGTCGTTGACGTACGACTCCACAACGTGTCCCAGCTCGCCGGGTTCGCCAAGCGGGACGACCTCGCCTACTTCCTCCGCGAGATCTGCGGCATGGACTATGTCCACATGCCTGCGCTCGCTCCGACGAAGGACATCCTGGACGACTACAGGAAACGGCGAGGCGACTGGCAAACCTACGAGGTCCGCTTTCGGCGGCTGATGCGCGACCGGCGGATCGAGGAGACGGTCGACAGGGACTTGATCTCCGACGGCTGCCTCCTCTGCAGCGAGCACGAGCCTCATCACTGCCACCGCCGATTGGTGGCCGAGTACCTGAACGAGCACTGGGGCGGCGTCGAAGTAGACCACCTGACATAGCGGACTCCGGGGGCGGGTTGTGCAGCAGGCCGCGGCACAGGTGCACGGTGTCCGGGAATTCGGCTGTCCATGTACTCGGGGGGCCGGGTCGTGCAGCAGGAGCCGCTCCGGCGGAGGCTCAGGGAGCAGGGAATCGTGCGAGCCGGTCGATGTCCGACGAGACGGTGCTGTTCTGGCGTGGCGAAGGTCGGAATCGTCCGGGGAAACCTCTTCACCAGCCGGCCAACCGTTCGCGGACCGTCGCGAGCCGGCCGATCGACTCGAGCACCTGCGCCGGGTCCTGAACCAGGTGCCGCACGACGACCTCGTCGTACCCGATCTCGGCCAGCTCCCCGAATGCACCGGCCACGCGATCCATGTCGCCGAGGATCAACGCCTCGGGCGGAAAGCCCCGGTATCCGCGTGAGACGATCCCCGCCGCGGTCTGCTCCGCTTCGGCCGCCGTGCCGCCGACGTAGATGTCGCGCCGGATCGCGCACACGCCGACCGGGCGGTTGTGGCGCTCACAGGCGTCCCGGTAAAGGCCGAGTTGATCCGCCGCGTCCGCCGGCGTCAGGCCCGGCGCCGCCAGCCAGCCGTCTCCCAGCCGCGCGGCGCGGTCGATCGCGGGCGGCGCCGAGGCGCCGATCCACACCTCGACCGGCGCCGGCGGGCACGGCGAGAGGCGCGCCTCCCGGAGCCCGAAGCGATCATTCTCCCCTCCGGTCGTCACCGTCTCGCCCGCCCATAGGCGGCGCAGGATGGAGAGCGATTGCTCGAACCGCGACGGCCGCTGCCGCGCCGAGACGCCCATTGCCGGGAACTGGTTGTCGGCGGGGCCGATCGCGCACTGGAGGATGAACCGGCCCTCCATCAGGCTGGCCAGCGTCCCGACCTGCTCGGCGACGATCAGCGGGTGCCAGAGCGGCAGCAGATAGAGGGCGCCCGCGGGACGATCCCCCCACTCCGCCAGCATCCTGCCGAGGATCGCCGTGTTCTGGTAGTAGGGCAGCGCGGTCGCGTGGTGGTCGCCCACGAACAACGCGTCGAGGTCGGCCTCCCGCGCCTCCCGCGCCCGGTCGATCATCCTCCGGGCCCCCTCGCGGGGGTCGCTCACGTTGTAGGCACTCTGAACGGAAATGCTGACTCGCATGGCTCCCTCTTCCCGGTCAATGTATAGGATCGCGCGTCAACAACGTACAGGAGGACCCGCGAGTCCCATGTCTGAGCTGATTCTCGCCACAGCCGCGTATCCGGCCGGAGGTCTGATCGCCGGCGTTCTCGGCGCCGCAGCAGGCGTCCTGATCGTCGTCATCCTGGCCGACGCCGCCAGTACCGAACCCGTCAAGCCGAGGACGATCCCGATCTGGATGTGGATCGTATTCTGGATCCCCGTCGGCCTCATCCTGATTCTCACCGACATGCCGGGCTGGCTGCGCACCCTCCTGTTCGTCATTCCGCTGGCGCTGACGGTCGGGCTCTTCAACCGTCGTGCAAGCTGACCGCTTCGCTACCGCAACCGATGGCGCCAGGATTCGCTATCGGGTCGCGGGCGCCGGCCCGGTCGTCGTCCTGACACACGGTCTGGGCGGTCATCTCGACTCCTGGGGGCCCACCGTGGAGACGTTCCAGGACCGCTGCACCGTCCTGACCTGGGACGTTCGCGGCTTCGGCGGCTCGGACCGACGCCCCGACACGATGGCGCCCGGGACCTGGGCCTCCGACCTGGCGTCGGTGCTCGACGAAGTCGGCGCCCCTGACGCCGTGATCGGCGGGATCTCGATGGGCGGCGTCGTCTCCCAACGCTTCGCCCTCGACTTCCCCGAGCGCACCCAGGCCCTGATCCTGATCAGCACCTCGAGCGAGCTGAACGAACGCGCCGAGGCCGGCTGGAACGCCCGGGCCGACCTGATCGAGCGGGACGGCCTTGCCAAGGCGCTTGCGCCGACCGGTCCCGCGCTCTCCTACGGCAAGGAGTACCGCGAACGCCACGCCGAGGACATCGCGGAGGCGGCGCGTCTCGCGATCGAACGCAACGACGAGGCCTGCTACGCCGCCGCCTGCCGCGCCGTCTCGAACATCGACTACACCGCCGACCTGGCGGCCATCTCCTGTCCCACCCTGATCCTCCAGGGCCTGGAAGACGCCCTCACCCCACCGGGCGGCAGCGTCATCATGTCCCGTCGCATCCCGGGCGCCCGCCTCGTCATGCTCGAACACTGCGGCCACGGCATCCCGACGGAAGGCCCCGAAGAGTTCCACACCGAAGTCGGAGCCTTCCTGGCCGAGGTCTCCTGACAGCCCGAGGCAGGGCCGCCGCCAGCGCCGCTTCCGGGAGCAACAGGGCCGTTCCAAGGCCGGGAACTTCGGTGACCGATGTGAGGAAACCTACTCCGGAATCGGCAACTCGGCGCCGGCACGGCTCTCGACCCTCGGGAATGAAGGCCTCCCGCCCGCGCCCAGCGTGGAGCGCTGGACTTTGGAATGGTCCTGGCACAGCAAGTTCCTCGGCGCACACACCGGCGCACGCTCGAACGCCGCGCCGGGCGTTAGCTCCTCACCGCACCGGCAGCACTGGATCAGGTCCTCGCCGCGAACGCCGCTCTGCGCTACGCCATCCGTGCGCCCGTTGACGACCTCGCGGAGTCGTTCGCGGCTGGAAACTACTTCAGGTGGCGGTCGAAGAAGTCGATTTCGGCCGCCATTGCCTTGTCGAGCCAGTCGCCGCTGTAGATGTCGTAGTGGCCCATCTCCCAGGCGTGGTACTCGACGGGAACGCGGCCGGACAGGATTTGGGCGACTCGCTGGCCGTGTTCGCGGATGTCGAAGTAGTGCTCCTGCTTCGCGTCGATGATGATGGTCGGAGCGGTGATGCGGTGGGCGTGCTCGACGGGCGAGAACTTCGCGAAGCGCTCGTAGTACGGGCTGCCGGTCAGGCCCTCGGGCTGAGGGCCGCCGACCGGCACCGGCGCCACTTCGCCGCGGGCGCGCTGGATGGCGGTGTGGTGGAAGCCCTTGAGGCCGCCGGGCGCCGTGACCAGGCCGGAGCGCTGGTCCATCGCGCCGACCTGGGCGGCGACCGCCTTGACGCGACGGTCGTGGGCGGCGCGCCAGACGACGTGGCCCCCGCCGAAGCTCGAGCCCCAGATGCCGATCCGGGACGGGTCCGCGTGCGGTTCGCCTTCAACGAACGTGATTGCCGCGTCGATGTCCTCCTGCTGGTCGAGCGGGTCCACCAGCTGCCGGATGGCCTGGGCCTTGACCGTGACGTAGCCGTCCTCGTCCGGCTCCGGCATCTTCCCGCGGACGACGAGGCGGGCGTCGCTCTCGCCCCAGCCGCGGTAGTCGAAGGCCAGTACGAGGTAACCGGCGGCGGCGAAGCGAGGCGCGATGCCGCGGTTCAGATGCGACTTCGTGCCGCCCCAACCGTGGCAGAGGACAATTGTCGGCAGCTTCTCGCCCTCGGCCGTCGCCTTCGGGTAGAAGACGTCGCCGGCCAGCCGGGTGCCGTCGCTCCAGATCTCGACCGGCTTGCGGACGAGGGTCGGATAGCCCTCGACGTCCATCGGTTCGCCGGCCGCCAGCGCCGGCGGGACGGCCATCGCCGCGGCCAGGACCGCAGCCAAGGCCAGGCCGCAGACGTAGAACTTCCGGCAGAAGTACATTCTCCGATCGTGTTTCCGGGTGTGATCCTGCATCGCTGATCTCCTCCGAAGATGTTCAGGGTCGTTTCTCCCATGCTAACGGAGCTTGCGCCGCAAACGCGACGCAGGGAATCCGCGCGCCCGCGGACAGTCTTGGCCCTTGAACACAACTGCCCAGCGCGCGGTCAGGGAATCCGCGCGCCCGCGGACGTACTCGCGGGTGGGTAGCTCGTGCCTAGGCGGATGCCGGGAATCCCGCGCGCCCGCGGACGCACTCAGGGCCGTCATCGAGACACGAGCCGGGTTCCGGGGAGGGAGCATCCGCGCTCATCGGGCAGAGCCAGACCCTCTGCCGGCGAGCTTTCGCCCGACTGGCGGCGGCAGAATGAGTGCCGCGCCTGCTTTCGGAGTAGAGTCGCGGTCCGTGAGGCGCATTCCCACGGCGGCCATCGTCGCAGCCCTGTCGCTGTGGGCCGCCGCGTCCGGAGCGCAAACCGCACGTCCGTCAGCGAAGGCGGTGGCGATCGGCGAAGCCCCGGCGCTCGACGGCGCGGTCCTCGACGACCCCGTCTGGCAAGCCATCGAGCCGGCATCGGGCCTGACGCAGACGCGGCCCTACGCCGGCGAGCCGGGCACCGAGCACACGGAGGTCCGCTTCGCGTACACCGGGGACACCCTGTTCGTCGCCGTCGTCTGCCACGACCGGGAACCGGACGGGATCGTCATCTCCGACAGTCGCCGCGACGCAGCCCTGGACGAGACGGACAGCTTCCAGGTCATCTTCGACACGTTCCAGGACGGGCGCAACGGCTTCGTCTTCGGCACCAACCCCGCCGGCATCGAGTACGACGGCCAGGTCCTCGAAGGCGGCTCGGGCGTGTTCAGCGGCATGGGCGGCGGCGGCCGCTTCCGGGGCGCCATGTCCACGGGCTTCAACCTGAACTGGGACGGCGCCTGGAACGTCGCCACCCAGGTCGGCGAGTTCGGCTGGAGCGCCGAGTTCGCGATTCCCTTCCGCACCCTGCGATATCCCCCTGCCGACGTGCAGACCTGGGGCCTCAACTTTCAGCGCAACATCGCCCGCCACAGGGAGGTCGCCTTCTGGTCCGAGCTCGACCGCAACCACGACCTGGACAGGCTGACCGACGCGGGCGCGCTTCAGGGCGTCGAGCCGCCGCCGCAGCGCAACCTGAAGCTGATCCCGTACGCCATCGGCAGCAGCCACGAGCCGCGCCAGACGGACCGCGACAACGAGTCGGACTCCGACCTCGGCGTAGACCTCAAGTACAGCGTGACGCCGAGCCTGACCCTGGACCTGACGTACAACACGGACTTCGCCCAGGTCGAGGTGGACGAGCAGCAGGTGAACCTCGACCGGTTCAACCTGTTCTTCCCCGAGAAGCGGCCCTTCTTCCTGGAGAACGCCGGCCTGTTCACCGTCGGAGCGCGCTCGGGCGGCAGCCGCGCGTCGGCCCGCGTCGACCTGTTCTTCAGCCGCCGCATCGGCATCGGCCCAGGCGGTGAGCTGATCCCGATCGACTACGGCGGTCGGCTCTCCGGCAAGGCGGGCCGCTTCAACGTCGGACTGCTCCACATGCAGACGGCCACGGTGGGAGGGCTGCACGGGAACAACTACGCCGTCGCCCGCGTCAACCGGGAACTGGGCGAACGCTCCAGCATCGGCGGGATGTTCGTCAGCCGCGAAGGCGTGGGCAGCCTGGCCCCGCAGGACGACACGAACCGCACCTTCGCGCTCGACGGCAAGTGGGGCATCGGCGAGCACCACACGATCGAGTCGTACGTCGCCCGGACGGACACGCCGGGACTCGACGGCGACGACAGCTCGATGCTCCTGAGCTACAACCTCGGCAAGCCGGAGTGGCGCAGCAGCGTCAGCGTCGCCGAAGCCCGGGCGAATTTCAATCCGGAAGTCGGCTTCATGTCACGACGGGACTTCCGGAACTTCTCCGCGTTCGGCATGCGCACGATGCGACCGAAGAACCTCGCCGGCCTGCACGAGATCAGGCCCCATGCCTCGTACAGCGGCATCTGGGACTTCGACGACTACAAGGAAACCCAGTACATCCATGTCGATACGCACTGGGAGTGGCGCAGCGGCTTCCAGATCCACACCGGCGTGAACTTCACCGAGGAGGGCGTCAAGGAGACGTTCGAGATCGTCGACGGCTTCCCCGTCCAGGCCGGCAGGTACAGCCACGACGAGCTGCAGACCGTGTTCTCGACGAACCAGGCGAAGCCGTTCTCGGCCTACATCCGCAACATCACCGGCGGCTTCTTCGGCGGCGACCGGAGTTCCACCTCGCTCACCCTGCTCGCCCGGCGCGGCGAAAGACTGACTTCGGAACTGACCTGGGACCACAACGACGTGGACATCGCGTCGGGCAGCTTCCAGGTCAATCTCGGTCGCCTGCGACTCTCCTACTCGATTACGCCACGGATGCTCGTCCAGGCGCTCGCCCAGTACAACGACCAGTCCGACAGCGTGTCCGCGAACCTCCGCTTCTCCTGGCTGCAGGATGCGAACACCGGCCTGTTCGTCGTCTACAACGAAATCGACGAGCTGGGCGCGCGGCTTCTCTACGAGCGCCCGGACCGCACTGTCATCGTCAAGTACAGCCGCCTGATCGACATCCTCCGTTGAGTCTGTATCGGCTTTCCCGCAGGAGCCCCGCCGACATGAATTCCAGCGACCTCCGCATCTACTTCTCCTTCCGTTCCCAGTTCTCGTGGCTGGCCTTTCACCGGATCACGACGACCGGCGCGTTCGACTGGAACGAGGTCGACGCGGTCCCGATCTTCCCCTTCGGCAAGGGCGCGAACCTCTCGGCAGGACGCGCCAAGTCGTCCTACCTCCGGGAGGACACGGAGCGCATCGCGAAGGCCTACGGGCTCACCGTCAAGTGGCCGGAGTCGGAAGGCGATCCCGACTGGTTCCCGCCCCACCAGATCTACCTTTGGGCCCGAGAGCGGGGCAAGGCGATCGACTATGCGCGCGAGGCCTTCTCCGCACGCTTCGAACGCGGCCTCGACCTCGCCAGCGACGAGGTAATGAAGGCCGCCGCCGAGGCAGCGGGGCTCGACGGCGACGAGGCCCTCGCCGTCGCCCACGATCCACAGTGGAAGGCGAGGGTCATGGACGGTTTCAGCCATACGCGGGAGGACGGCGCCTTCGGCGTACCGCTGTTCATCTTCCGTGGCGAGCGCTTCTGGGGCAACGACCGGCTCGAATGGCTGCTCCGGGCGGTTGCCCGAAGCGAGGGCAGGGAGCTGTCCGACCTGGCAGCGGATCCGCTGGCGCCGGTCTGTTCCCCGTAGCGGGAGGGCGTCGGGAACATCCGTCAGGCCGGAGGGCTGGAGCGCGGGAGTGCCGGAGGACGAACCGGGCAGCACGCTGACCGGATCGACGTCCTCCCGCCGCCGGGCCGCTATACGCGGGCGGCCGCCGCGACGCGGCCCACGATGAGTACGCATGGCGGCTCGATGTCCCCGGAGAGCTCGCCCGCGGCCAGGGCCTGCAGGTTGCAGGACACGACTCTCTGGTCCGGCGTCGTGGCCCGCTCGACAATCGCGACCGGAGTGGACCGCTCGCGGCCAGCGGCGATCAGGCCGCGACCGATGCGTTCCAGTCGTCGGGCCGGCATGAGAACGACGACCGTGTCGGCGCCCGCGAGACCCGCCCAGTCGGGTTCGCCGCCCTCGGCATTCCGCGCCGAGACGACCGAGAAGCCCAGGGAGACGCCCCGATGGGTGAGCGGGATGCCGGCCGCCGCGGCCGCCGCGGTGAAGCTGCTCACTCCCGGCACGACCTCGCAGGGCACACCGGCCGCCGTGCAGGCTTCGATCTCCTCGCCGCCGCGACCGAAGACGGCCGGGTCCCCACCCTTGAGCCGCACGACATGAGCGCCGGTCTGAGCGTGTTCGACGATGAGCCTCTCGATCCGACGCTGCCGGGCCTGCACGTCGTCGCCGGGGCGCTTGCCGACATCGACGATCCCGGCGCCCGCTTTCGCCTCGGCGAGAAGTTCGGGCGCCGCGAGGCGGTCATGCAGGACGACATCGGCGGCCCGCAGCCGTTTCAGGCCGAGGACGGTGATCAGATCCGGGTCTCCGGGCCCGGCGCCGACCAGCGTGACCCGTCCCGGAACGCCGGGGCCGGACGATTCGTCGGCGCAACTCAACGCCCCGGCTCCTCCGCAGCGACGCCCATGATCCGTTCGGCCCGTTCCAGGGCTTCGACTTCCCTGCCCTCGCGGAACAGGACCAGGACCTCCGAGTCCACGAGTTCGTACCAGCGCCGACGCCGCTCCTCGAAGTCCGGAATCGCCTCGGCCAGCGGCGCCCGCAACCGGGCGGCGAGTTCGAGCAGCGCCCCGTACTCGGGGCCCAGCTCGCGCTCCAACCGCTCACGGAGGCGCACCGCCAGTGCCGGGGCGCGTCCGGAGGTCGAGATCGCGACGACCAGGTCGCCGCGGCGCACAAGCGCCGGCATGATGAAACTGCAATGGTGCAGGTCGTCTTCGACGTTGGCAAAGATGCCTCGCCGGTCCGCCTCCGCGAAGAACGCCCCGTCGGCCGCCGGCTCGCCAGGCTCCGCCAGAGCCAGTGCCGCACCCTCCAGATCGCCCGGCCGATACGGGCGCGCAAGGTGTTCGATCTCGCCGCTTGCGGCCTGTCGGGCAAGTCTCCGCGTCAGACAGGGCGCGACCACGCGCACCCGCGCTCCGCACCGGAGCAGCCCGGCAACCCTGCGTTCCGCCACCGGGCCGCCGCCCTTGACGACCACGAGCCGGTCGGCGAGCGAAAGGTAGACCGGATAGTAGGCGGGCGGTCGGGGGGGGCCGCTCAACGTGGTTGCAGCACGTGGAGCCCGCACTCCTTGCCGGTCTGGGACTCCCACCACCACCGGCCGCCGCGGGCGCCCTCGCCGGGGCGTGAAGGCCTGGTGCACGGCGCGCATCCGATCGTCCGGTAGCCGCGGTCGTAGAGCGGGTGGTAGGGCACTCCCTGCTCGTGAATGTAGGCCCACACCTGGTCCTCGGTCCAGTCGAGCAGCGGGCAGACCTTGACCAGCCGCCCCTTCGTCCGCGTCACCCGGTCGACCTCCACCTTGTTCAGGACGTCGCGGGTCGGCGTCTGATCGCGGCGCAGGCCGCTGAGCCACGCCGGCGTGCGCGCCAGGGCCCGGCCCATCGGCTCCACCTTGCGCACGTTGCAGCAACGCTGCCTCCCGACGACCGAGGCGTAGAAGAGATTCGGGCCCCCACGCCGGACCAGCCGCGCCACCTCGGAAGCGCGCGGCGCCACCATCTCGACCTCGACGCCGTAGTGCAGTCGCACATGCTCGATGTGCCGAAAAGTCTCCTCCGGCAGCCGCCCGGTGTCCAGGGTCACCACCCGAACCGGCAGGCCGAGTTCATGGCACATGTGGAGGAGGATCATGCCCTCCGCCTGGAACGACGTGGCCAACGTCAACTCGCGGCCCCAGCGGCCGTGGGCCCAGCGGAGCACCTGTTCGGGCGTTGCAAGTTCCAACTCGATCGCCCAGCCCAGAACGCAGAGGTCGCCGTCCACGGCCTGGTCCGGAAACTCCAGAACGCCGCTGCCGGGATCGCCGTGATTCGGTTCTTGCTGCATTTGTGACAAATACGATCACAAATGTCTCTTGGTTGCAACGGATCGCCTGCGGGGGGCCAAACGGTCCAACCTCCGACTCCTTCAGAGCGAGCGGAGCGTTGCCGCCAGCGCCGCGAGGTCGGATGGGTCGTTGTAGACTTGGGGCGCCACCCTGATCGCCGTGCCGCGAACCGAAACGACCACCCGCGCCTGTCGCAGGGCCGTCGCGGTCGCGTCGGCATCGAGACCGCGCAGCGAGCGCAGCCCGAACAGGTGGGCGCCGCGGAAACTCCGGTGTTCCAGGGCGAAACCCGCCTCGCGGAAGGTGTCCTCGAACGGCTGGAGCAGCTTCGCGCAGTACTCTTGGACCCGCTCGGGCCGCCACCCGAGCACCATGTCCAGGGCGGCATTCAGCATCGGCAACTGAATCTGGTTGCTCCGCTCCCCCACGTCGTAGCGAGCCGCCGCCGGCCGGTACTCCGGCACGTACTCGAGCCGGCCGGCAACGAACAACTCGCTGCTCTTGCGGGCGGCCCAGGGCTCCTCCAGCGGCACCCCGCCGTCGAACCGCTCGCCGAACCAGGCCAGACCACTCTGGTACGGGCCGAACAGCGTCTTGTAGCCGGCGACAACCAGAGCGTCCGGCGCCACCTCCTGGACGTCGAAGGGCATCGCGCCGATCGACTGCGTGCCGTCGATCACGACGATCGCACCGACCTCGCGCGCGCGCCGCGCGACCGCGGCCACGTTGAAGCGCGTGCCGTCCGCCCAGTGGACGACCGGCAGGGCGACCACCGCCGTCTCGCCGTCGACCGCCTCCAGCAGCCGCTCGTTCCAGGCTGCGCCCGGACCTGGGTCGCCGGTTCCCGGACGTGCGACCGTCCTGAGTTCCGCACCGCTCTCCCCCGCCTTCCGCATCCACGCGTACACGTTGCTCGGAAGTTGCTCGCCCAGGATGACGATGTTCTGGCGCGCCGAGACCCTGGCGTTGCGCGCGGCGGTGGAAATGCCGTAGGAGGCCGCCGGAATGATCGCGACCCGCCGCGGATCGGAGCCGCCGATCAACCGCGTGAAGCGCTCGCGCAGGGCGTCCGCCTGGGCGAAGAAATCGTCCGGGCCGATGCTCGACGGGTCGCGCCGCCGCGCCATCCCCTCGAGCCCCGCCTCCTCCACCTCGCGGGCCAGCGGCGCCATGTAGGCGCAGTTCAGGTAGTGCAGGTCGGGCGGCAGCTGGAACCGGTGTCGCTGGCACTCAAGCATGGCCGACGATCCTACGCGCCCGCGGCATGAGGTCAGCAGGCCGCTCTCGTCGACCGGGCGTTGACGGATCCGAATGGACCGACCTTCCCAAGGGTGCGGCGAGGCCTTCCGATGTACGAGCGGGCGACCGGACTGGAGCGCCAAGAAAGACCGGCACCCGACGGCGGATTACGCGGCCGCCAGGGCGCGGTCGAGGTCGCGGATCAGATCGTCCACCGTCTCCAGGCCGATCGACAGCCGAACGACGTCCGGCCCGGCGCCGGCGGCGGCCCGCTGCTCGTCGCTCAGTTGACGGTGGGTCGTGGAGGCCGGGTGGATGATCAGTGACCGGGCGTCGCCCACGTTGGCCAGGTGGGAGAACAGATCGCAGGCCTCCACGACCCGGATGCCGGCCTCGTAGCCGCCGCGCACTCCGAACGTGAACACCGAGCCGGCGCCTTCCGGCATGTACTTCGCGGCCAGATCGCGGTAGGGACTGCTCTTGAGGCCGGCGTAGGACACCCACGAGACCTTAGGATGTCCCTCCAGCCACTCGGCGACGACTTGCGCGTTCCGGCAGTGGCGCTCCATGCGCAGCGCCAGTGTCTCGAGCCCGAGCAGCGTGAGAAAGGCGTTCATCGGCGCCATGGAGGCGCCCAGATCCCTCAGGCCAACCGCGTGCGAGTGGACGGTGAAGGCCAGGTCGCCGAACGTCTCGCTGAACCTCAGTCCATGGTAGGCGGGCTCCGGCCCGGAGAGACCGGGGAAACGCCCCGACGCCGACCAGTCGAACCGGCCGCTGTCCACCACGGCGCCGCCGATCACCGTACCGTTGCCGGATAGGAACTTGGTCGTCGAATGGACGATCAGATCGGCGCCCCACTCGAAGGGTCGGCAGAGCCACGGCGTGGCGAGTGTGTTGTCGACGATCAGGAGGGCCCCCGCGGCCCGAGTCCGTTCGGCCAGGGGCTCGAGGTCGGTGACCACGCCGCCCGGATTCGCCAGGCTCTCGACGAACAGCGCCTTGGCGCCCTGCGCCAGGACCGCCTCGACCGCGGAGAGGTCCTCCGTGTCGACGAAATCGCAGCGCCAGTCGAACTTGGGGAACGTCCGGCTGAACTGCGTGACCGACCCGCCGTAGAGCCGATTCGATGCCGCAAACCGCTCGCCGGCTTCGATCAGCGGAAAGAACGCGAGGACCTGGGCGGCATGTCCCGAGGCGGCGCCGGTCGCACCGCGCCCGCCCTCCAGGCTGGCGATGCGCTCTTCCAGCGCGGCGACCGTGGGGTTCCCGAGACGGGAGTAGATGAAGCCGAAGGTCTGGAGATTGAACAGGGACGCCGCATGGTCCGCGTCGTGGAACGCATAGGCCGAGGTCTGGTGAATCGGCGTCTGGCGCGAGCCCGTCACCGGATCCGGGCCGACGCCGGCATGGATCATCCGCGTCTCGAACCCCAACCCCCCGCCGCTCTCTCGAGTGCCGTCGCCATCGCCTCCGGTATCCGCCTCGCTGCCGGCTTCCTGCTTCGCTTCCTCGCTCATCTCTGCCTCCCTCTCCCCGGGGCCGGCGCCAACCGCTGCCGGCGGCTGGAGATGACCCCGCTGTTCACGCCGCCCCACCCGAGTTCGCCCGACAGGCGCCCGTACTCGATCTTCGGGCAGCGATCCATGATTACCGTGAGCCCCGCGGCCGCAGCCTCCGCCGCAGCCTCGTCGTTGCGCACGCCGAGCTGCATCCAGACGACCTGGATGCGCTTCTCCTCCCGCAACCGAATCGCCTCCCTGACGATTCCCAGGGCCGCCCCGGAGCCGCGGAAGACATCAACCATGTCGACCGGCGCCGGCGCCTCGTCCAGGGAGGCGCAGGCCTTTTCGCCCAGAATCGAAACCCCTCCGGCAGCCGCCCGCGGATTCACCGGAATCACCCGGTAGCCCTTGCCCTGCAGGTACTTCATCGCGAAATTCGACGGCCGCTTCCAATTCGGCGACGCACCCACCATCGCGATCGTCCGTACGCGACGGAGAACACCCGCGATCAGCGCGTCGCTGTAGTGCAGGGCGGAAGCCACGGCGCGCATCCTAGCGCCGGTCGCCCCGTGTCGGCTCACCTGTCTGTGGCCAGAGGCGAGGAAGGCCAGGCAGGCAAGGTTGTCCCAAAACTGCTCGGGGAGTCGTCATTCGGCTCGACCCGGGTCGTCTTCCTTCGGGGCGCGGCCGGCGCAGGAAAGACAGTAGCGCTCCGGAAGCTGGTTCGCCGCCAGGCAGACGCCTACCTGGACCACCAGGCAACCTTCCTCTACCTCTATGTCGACGCGCAGGCTCGCTATCTCGCCCGGCTGGACGACGCCGTGGCGCTTGTGCTCCAGGACCTGAACGCCCACTTCACCTACCGGGCCCTTGCCACGCTGACGAGGCACCGTCTCGTTGTGCCTGTCGTCGATGGTTTCGACGAACTCCTGGGTGCGGGCGGCGGCGCCGAGGCGATTCAGGCGCTGACGCTGTTCCTGACCCGTCTCGACGGGCGAGGCGCCATGGTCGTTTCTTCCCGTTCGACCTACTTCGACTTCGGACGAATCCGGACTCAAGCCGATCACTACCGATCCAGCGACGCGAACTTCGAGATCGTGCCCGTCGAGCTCCTGCCCTGGACGGAAGACGAGATGTGCTCCTACCTCGGTTCAGACGGTCTGTACCAGGATCTGGGGGCCGCCACGCCGCAGGAAGCCCTGGACCGCCTGAAGCAGGCGTACTTTGCCGGCCCGGACGAGGCCAGCCTGCTCTCGACTCCGTTCTTCCTGACCGCAGCCGTGGATGTGGCTCTCCAGCACGCAATCGAAGACGGGGATCTGATCGGAGCACGCGCCTACCGGCCCATCGTCAGGATCATCGAGAGCTTTGTACGGCGCGAAGTCGAGAAGTTCCGCAACACGGCTGACGATCCGATTCTCTCCGCGCAGGACCACCGGGGGTTCCTGCGCATGCTCGCCGAGGAGATGTGGTGGCAGGAGCGGCGGGAGCTCGACAGGGAGTCCGTCGAGACGATCGCGGAGCTCTTCGCGGAGAAGGTCGGGATGTCGGACCGCGAACTCCGTGCCTTTGCCGCGCGCGCGTCCTCCTACGCCTTTCTCACCGCGGGGGAGGGTCAAGGCCCGGGGCCTGCCCTGCTCGCTTTCTCGCACGAGTACTACTATGCGTTCTTCGTTGCCGGGTTTCTTGCTGAGAGTCTGTGCAGCGGCCACGACGTCGCCGGGCTGCTCGGCCGTACCGAGGTGAGCCCGACGGTCGCCGAGGAATTCGGCGAGCAGATTCTGGAGAACCCGGATCTCTCGTTGCCAGGTATCCTGAGAGCTCTCGCGACCCGTCCCGTGCCGGTACCCGAGCGCGAGACGAATCGTGGCAACGCTGGAGCCATCTACGCCGCCATCCTCGCGAAGTCTCCCGCGATCCCCGGCCTCCACCTCGTCGACGCGTCCTTTGTCGGCGTTGACCTTCGGAACACTGTTCAGCGAGACGTGGCTCTCACCCGTTGCGACTTCATCGACGTCGACTTCCGCGCCGCCGACTGGTCGATTGCCGAATCATCGAACTGTACGTTCGTCAGGCCCCGCGTCGCCCCTGCGACCACCCGGCTAGCCGGACTCCAACTCGCAGTCGGAATCGAGCTCAACGGGATTGCCCCGGATGATGGCAGAGCGGAGTACGACCCGGGGCAGGTCCGGACCATCTGCAGACGGATCGGCATTCTGCTTCCGACAAACGAGTCGACCGACACGGGGGTCGAGGAAGTCGGACACAGCGAGCGGTCGGAGCAAACGATCGGACTGCTGCACAAGCTGCTGCGCGTCGCAGAGAGAACCTACTACCTCTCCGATGACGTCCTCAGGCGCCGCGGCATCTCGAACCGCCCGCCCTGGAACGACCTCGAGAGGCTCCTCCGCAAGCACGACCTGCTCGAAGAGAAGGCGGTCCACAAGAGCGGTACCGAACGTCTTCGCCGTCTGGCCTTCCCTCCCAACGTGATCGCAGAAGGCGAAGGCACTGCGGCGGACCCCGGTATCGAAGGATTCTGGCAAGCGATCAAGCATCTCTGATCGGCGGACTCGCGGGAGGATCCCCGCGTGGCGCCGGCCCACGGAAGGCACGTTCGCCACTGAGACTCTGAACCCGCCGGCGCAGTGCGCCAGCGGGCCCTCTCTGCCAACGTACGTGACACAGGGGGCATGCCGTTGAATAGTGGACGGCACACCCCGCGCCTGGTAGTCCGCCGGTCCAATCTCCCGCCGGCAGCTTCTCGAAGCTTCGATCTTCCCCTTCTAGGCCCGGAACTTGTGGTCCGCGTAGCGCAGGAACACCAGCCCCAGGACCGGCGTCGAGTACTCCGACGCCCTCAGGCGCGAGTTCGCTCGGAGTTCGTTCGCAGCATCCCAGAGCCGCGCCTCGATCCGGTTCCCGTTCTCGTTCATCGCCTGTTCCCCATGCGGCCTCGATGCCGACGCTCGAACACGGCCGCGATGTTACTCCCGACCCCGGTCATCATCGGTGGCCGAAGAAGCGAGCTCAAAGGAGCGCGGTCCCCTTCCGAAAGACGCGGTTGCCGGCTCGCCGGAGGGCGGCTGGACGATCGGGGTGACCTCCTTCATCCGGCGCCGGCTGGTCGAATCGGCGCGTTGCCGAGCCACTCAGCCGCAACACCATGCTGGCGATGATCTTCAAGCTCGGACCTGCGCCCAGCGACGCTGGCAACGCCTGCGAGGCTTCCGCCACATCGCCAAAGTGATCCGCGATGTCCGCTTCGTTGACGGCATCGAACCAACCGAGGACGCCGACCACACCAGGAACACCGCCTGATGATCAACCGCCTTACACGAAGTTTGACCATGGCTCGCCACGGCGCGCATCCTGGCGCAGGAGCGCGGGAAGGACCTTAGCGCGGCGGATGGGCCGCAAGCCCCTCCTCGTCCGGCTCCGTGCCCCAGCCCGGCCGATCGGGCACGACCAGGTAGCCACCGTCCTCGAACTCGGGCTCGTAGGTGAAGACCTCCCCGTCCCAGGGAAGGCGGTCGATGTCCGTCTCCATGATCCGCAGGTTCGGCGCCGCGGCGCTCATGTGGGCGTTCATCATCGTCGCGAGATGCCCGTAGTAGTTGTGCGGCGCCACGTTGACTTCATGGGCGCCGGCCAGGGCCGCGATCTTCATCGACTGCCAGACGCCGTTCCAGACCGCGTCGATGATCGCCACGTCGACCGCCTCGGCCCGCAGGAACGGCAGGAAGGCGGCGGGCGTGATCAGCGTCTCGCAGGAACTGATCGGGTGCGGGCTCTCCTGGCGCACCGTCGCCAGGCCCTCGGCGGACGGCGTGTCGATCTCGATCCAGAACAGGTCGAGGTCGGCGAGCGCCCGCACGATCTGGCGGTAGCCGGAGATCTTCGCGTTGAAGTTCAGGTCGAGCAGGATGTCCATGTCCGCTCCCGCCCCCTCGCGCAGCGCCCCGAGGTGCCGCCGCAGGTTCGAGATCACCTTGCGGTCGACGTTCTGGCCGGGCTCGAAGGGACGGCCGAAGCCCGGCGCCCAGCCGCGGGGCGAGCCGCTCGAATAGTCGAAGATGTTCGTCTTGAGCGCCGTGAAACCCCGCTCCCGGACCTCGGCGCCGAGCGCCTTGACGCCATCGATGTCCGTGATCGCGTTCCCGTAGTACTGCGGCAGCCCGATCCGCCAGGTCCCGCAGTGCGACCAGTAGACCCGCACGCGGTCGCGCACGCGGCCACCCAGAAGGTCGCAGCAGGGTACGCCGAGCTCCTTGGCCCGGGCATCCAGCAGCGCGTTCTCGATCGCACCGATCGCCATCGCCATGACGCCGGACATCGACTGCCGCGCCCGCGTCAGCAGGCGCTGGTAGATGCGCTCCAGGTCCGCGACCCGGTAGCCTTCGACGACCTCGCCCAACTGCTCGATCACGGTCGTCACGCCGAGCGCGCCCTGGTGCTGGTCGTACTCGCTCCAGCCGACGACGCCACCGTCGGTCGTGAGCTTCACGAAGTGGTAGTTCCGCCAACCGGCGTCGCAGTGGCGGGTTTCGATGCGGGCGATCTTCATCGGGCACTCCTTTCGTCAGATGCTTCACCGAGCCACTCGGCAATCACCGCGTCCGTGTCGCGGCCGAGTTCGGGACTCGGCTCGAGCGGACCGGAAGACCGGGCATCGAAACGGAGCGGACTCGTCGGCAGGGCGAGCTCACCCAGCGCCGGATGGTCGACGTTCTCGAAGAAGCCGCGCTCCCAGAGATGCGGATCCGCGTTCACCTCGGCCAGATCGCGGACCGGCGCGCAGGGAACGTGGCACTCGCGGGCGATCCGGCAGACCTCGTCCCGGCTTCGCTCCGCGGTCCAGGCCGCGACCAGAGCCTCCGCCTCCTCCATGTGGGCCACCCGCGCCTCGTTGTGCTCAAAGCGCGGGTCCGAAGCGAGTTCTTCCCGACCCATCGCTCCTACCAGATTTCGCCAGTGCCTCTCGTTGACGCAGATGATCGCCACGAACCCATCCCGGCAGGGATAGACGTTGTAGGGCGACACGCGGCCGTGGCGGTTGCCGATGGGTTCCGGCGGCCGGCCTTCGACGTGCATCAGGCCGAGCTTCGAGAGCATGCTCGGGTAGACGGCCTCCTGCATCGCCACCTCGACGAGGCGTCCGCGGCCGGTCCGTTCCCGCTCGTAGAGCGCGCTCACGATGCCCCCATAGAGGTGCACGCCGCCAAGGAAGTCGATCAGCGCCGGTCCCGCCTTGAGCGGCGGACGCCCGGCCTCGCCGGTGATGCTCATCACGCCGGACGCGGCCTGGACCGTGATGTCCATGCCCAGCCGGTCGCGGTCCGGTCCGCTCAGACCATAGGCGGTGCCCGAGGCGTAGATCAGCCGCGGGTTGAGATCCCCGAGCGTCTTCCAGCCCACTTCAAGCCGGTCGAGGACGCCGGGCGCGAAGTTCTCGACCAGCACGTCGGCAGCGCCCGCCAGTCGGCGCAGCAGTTCGCGCCCCTCCTCCACCTTCAGGTCGCAGACCGCGGACCGCTTGTTCGAGTTCAGGAACGCGAGCGGGTAGGACGGCGGCCCGCCGTGGACCTCCCGGCGACGCAGCGGCTCGCCTCCCGGCGGCTCCATCTTGACCACGTCCGCCCCGGCCTGGGCGAGCAGGAAGCCGGCGTAGGGCCCCTGGTAGATCTGGCCCAGATCGAGAACGCGGACGCCCGCGAGAGGTTTCGGGGCCTGCGCCTCGCCGGTCACGGCGCCGCCAATCCTCAGTGGAAGGACCCGCCGATCACGTCGCGGGCGACGATCAGGCGCTGGATCTCGTTCGGGCCCTCGCCGACCCGGCGAATGCGGAGCTCCCGGTACCAGCGCTCGAGCGGCAGGTCCTTCGTCATGCCGTAGCCGCCGTGGATCTGCATCGACCGGTCGACGACGCGGCTCGCCCCTTCGCTCGCGACCAGCTTGCAGATCGCCGCCTCGGTCCGGAACGGCTTGCCGGCATCGGCCCGGGCCGCCGCCTCGAGGGTCAACGCCCTGCCGGTGCGCAGATCGATCTCGTTGTCGACAATCATCCACTGCACCGCCTGCCGGGTCGAAAGGTAGTCGCCGAACGTCTTGCGCGCCTTCGCGTAGGCGATGGCCATCTCCTGGGCCTTGAGCGCCACGCCAATGCAGCCCGCGGCGTAAGGGATCCGGTTGCGGCTCAGCCGGTCGTTGGCGATCGCGAAACCCTGGTTCACTTCGCCGAGCACGTTTCGGCCCGGCACCCGCACCCGGTTGAACTCGAGTTCCGCCGCGTAGTGCGTCGAACGCAGGGTGTGGATGATGCGCCGGACCCGGAAACCCGGCATGTCGGTATCGACCAGGAAGCAGGTGATCCCCTTGCGCCCGAGCTCCGGGTCGGTGCGCGCGAAGACGATGCCGAAATCCGCCTTGTCCGCGCCGGAGATGAACGTCTTCTCGCCGTCGACGATCCAGTCGTCCCCGTCGCGCACCGCCGTCGTCCGGATCGCGCGCGCCGGATCGCTGCCGCCCGAGGGCTCGGTCAGGGCAAAGAAACCGCGCTTCTCGCCTCGCAGAACGGGATGGAGGTAGCGCTCCTTCTGGTCGTCGTCCGCCTCGTACAGCTGGGCCAGACCGGCGCCGCCGAACACGCCGTAACAGGGCGCGTAGAGGCCGGCCCGGTGCTGCGCCATCTCGAACGCCATCAGGGTCCGGGTCACGAGATCGATGCCAGGGCCCCCGTACTCCTCCGGGATGTCCAGCCCGTAGAAGCCGAGTTCCTTCGTCATCGCGACGAGGCGCTCGCGGTGGTGCGGCGGCAGCTCGCTCGCATCCGGGTCGAGGTCCGCTTCAAGCGGCACGATCTCCTCGTGCACGAAGCGGCGCACCGTCTCGAGGATCAGTCGCTGTTCGGCAGTGAGTTCGAAGTCCACAGCCTCACCTCCCCGGCGCGGCGATCCGGCCGATCCGCCGGTCTCCCCGGTCCGCGTTCCCAACCGGCAGCTCGCCGTGATCGGCAAGGTAGACGGCCAGCAACTCCTCGAAGCGGCTCCAGTACTGCATCGTCACCTCGTAGCGGAACCTGGCCGCCCGTTCGTGTTTCGCGGCCGTCTCGGCTATCGCGCTGCGCAGACCGAAACGGGAACGCCCTCCCGCGAACCCCAGTTCGAGGACGACGCCCTCCGCGTCACCGATCTGGAACACGCCCAGCTGGCCGGGCAGCGCGGCGATCCCGGCATCGTCAAGGTCCCGCCACGGCTTGCCGAGCCGGACCCCGGTCATGCTGCCTCTTGCCCGAGCATCCGCGGAATCGTATCCCGCACTCCGATGCGTCGCCGGCAATGCCCGGGGCGGACACACGCCCGGACACACGCAGGGGGCTCCGCTGCCGCGGCAGGTCCTGCATCGGGCGAAGGACCACACGGAGCCTCGCTGCCCGGCCCGACGAACCCGACGGACGCTGCTGTGTCAGAATCCCCGCCGCTCTGAACACACATCGCCAATCTGCGCGCGGCGGGAAGCCGACGTGACGCCGAACCCGCCCGCCGCGCCGCCGGATGCGCGCCGACCGTCCCCGGAAGGCTCGCTGCTCGAAGGCGTCCGCGTGGTGGAGCTCGCCACGATCGTCATGGCGCCCTCGGCCTGCGCCATGCTCTCCGACTTCGGGGCCGAAGTGATCAAGATCGAGGCGCCGGGCCGGGGCGATCTCTACCGCTACTTCCAGGATCTGCCCGGCATGCCGGACTCGGAGATCCCGTACTGCTTCCTGCTCGACGGCCGGAACAAGAAGAGCGTCGTGATCGACCTCAAGCAGGAGAACGGCCAGTCCGTGGCCCACCGGCTGATCGAGACGGCGGACGTGTTCCTGACCAACTGCCACAACTCCGTGCTCGAGGATCTGGGCATGACCTGGGACCGGCTGCGCGAGGTCAACCCGCGGCTCATCTTCGCCCACGGCACCGGCTACGGGCACACTGGCCCGGAAGCCGAGAAGCCCGGCTACGACCAGGTCTGCTACTGGACCCGCTCCGGTCTCGTCGCGACCTTCACGCCGGTCGACGGCCATCTCGGACCGCTCGGCTGCGGCACGGGCGACCACCCGACCGGCGTCACGCTCTTCTCGGCCGTGCTCGCCGGCCTGCTCAAGCGGGAACGGACCGGCGTCGGCTCCTATGTCACCACGTCGCTGCTCGCGGCCGGGGTCTGGGCCAACGCCTGCGCCATCCAGGCCAAGCTGGTCGGGGCGGAGTTCCACGAGAAACGCCCGCGCGAACACACGATGAACTTCGGCCAGCTCTACTACCGCACCCGGGACGACCGCCTGATCAAGCTGAGCATCGTCGAGCAGGACCGGGAATGGGAACCTTTCTGCCTCGCCCTCGACCGCGGCGACCTGATCGCCGACGAACGCTTCTGCGCCACTCCCGAGCGGATCGAGAACATGCCCGAGTTCGTCGCCCTGCTCGACGCCGACTTCGCCAAGCGGGACTTTGCCGAGTGGAGCGAGCGGTTCACCCGCCACGAGATCGCCTACAGCCTGGTCTCGAACCTGGACGACATCGTCGCCGACGAGCAGTTGGAGGCCATCGGCATGTTCCGCGACCTGGACCACCCGCAGTACGGGCGTCTGCGCACGGTGGACAGCCCCGTGCTCATCGAGGGCGAAGACAAGGTGAAGCCCCAACCGGCCCCCGAACTCGGCGAGCACACCGGCGACCTGCTGCGGGAACTCGGACTCGACGCCGCGGAGATCGAAGGCCTGGCCGACCGGGGTGTCATCTCGGGCCGGATCTGAACCACACCGCGAACCGGACTACAATCACCACTTCTGCGAACCAACCGCACCGCTGCCCAGGAGACGCTCCATGGACTTTCAGGACTCACCGCAGGAAGCCGCCTTCCGAGCCGAGGCGCGCGCCTGGCTCGCAGCCAACGCCGAACCCCTGGCGCCTGGCGATACGTCCCGCTACGCCGGGCTCTCCGAAGACGAGGGGCTCGCCGCTGCCAAGGGGTGGCAACAGAAGAAGTACGACGACGGCTGGGCCTGCATCACGTGGCCGAAGGAACACGGCGGCCGCGGCGCGACCTTCATGGAGGGCGTGATCTGGGACCAGGAACAGGCGAGGTTCGACGTTCCCGATGGCTACCTCAACATCGGCCACGGCACCTGCGCACCGGCGATCATGGCCCACGGCACCGAGGAGCAGAAGCGCCGCTACCTGCCGAAGCTGGCGAGCGGCGAGGAAGTCTGGTGCCAGCTCTTCTCCGAGCCCGGAGCGGGTTCCGACCTCGCCGGCCTTCGCACCCGCGCCGAGCGGGACGGCGACGAGTGGATCGTCAACGGCCAGAAGGTCTGGAACTCGGGCGCCCACTTCGCCGACTGGGGCATCCTGGTCACCCGCCACGACCCCGCCGTGCCCAAGCACAAGGGCCTGACCTTCTTCGTCGTCGACATGAAGTCGGGCGGCATCGAGCCCCGGCCGATCCGCCAGATTCCCGGTACCGCGGAGTTCAATGAGGTCTTCCTGCAGAACGTCCGGGTCCCCGACCACAACCGCCTCGGCAATGTCGGCGACGGCTGGCAGGTGGCGATCACGACGCTGATGAACGAACGGCACGGCCGCTACCAGATGACGCCCGACTGGAGCGACGCCCTGCGCATCGCCTCCGAGCTGGAGATCGACGGTGAACCCGCGGCGGCCCAGAGCGCCGTGCGCGACCGGATCGCCGACTGGTACGTCCAGTGCCGCGGCGTCGAGTTGACCTTCCTGCGCACCCTGACCGCGATCTCCCAGGGCAAGCAGCCGGGTCCCGAGAACTCGATCTGCAAGGTGATCACCGCCACCGCCCGGCAGGACATCGCCTCGTTCGCGGCCGACCTGCTCGATGTCGCCGGTTCCGTCAGCGGCCGCGACGATGCCCCCTCGGGCGGCATGTTCCACTACGCCTACCTGGCGGCGCCCGGCATGCGAATCGCCGCCGGAACGGACGAGATCCTGCGCAACATCATCGCCGAGCGCGTCCTCACGCTGCCCGGCGAGATCCGCGTCGACCGCGACCGGCCCTTCAGCGACATCCCGACCGGCTCGAACTAAGACAGTTGGGGCCGACGCCCTCCAGTCCGCACCGGAGGTCGGAGGGGACGCGTCCCGTCGAGGCTGTCGGCAAGCGACGGCCCTATGCCCCTCCGCCAACCGACACCGAACCGGAGCGCAGCCGACCGCAGCGAGCGCCGACCTCACATCAACTCAGAGAGCGCGAGCGACCGATGGGACGCGTCCCCTCCGGCCGCAGAAGCGGACGGGTGACCCCTCCGACCGCACCCTAGCTGGCGACCTCGCTCTCGCTGCCCGGGAACAGGAGCCTGGCCATCTGGGTCTGCGAGCGGTGGACGAACAGGATGACCTGGTCGTCGGCGCGCAGCATGTTGCTCCGCTCCGGCATGAACACGCGGTCGCCCCGCACCACCGCGCCAACGATCAGGCCCCTGGGCGCCTGGAGGTCGGCGAGCGTCGCGCCGGCCGCCGGGCTGGCTTCGTGAATCACGCGCTGGACGACCTGAAGCGCGCCGTCGGCCAGGTTGACGAGGTTCGCCTTGTAGCCGTTGGCGACGAAGTTCCGGACGTGGTCGATCGCCAGGGAGTGCGGCGACACGAGTTCGACCTCGCCGACCCGCTGCCAGAGCCGGCTCGTCGTGTGGTGGATCAGCGCGACGACCTGGGGCACGCCCAGTTCCTGGGCGATCAGCCCCGCGACCACGTTGCTGTCGTCGTGGCTGGTGGCCGCGATCAGCACGTCGGCCCGGCGGAGACCTTCGCTCTCCATCGTCGCCGCGTCGATCGGGTCGCCGTGCAGGACCTCGACGTCGGGGAACGACTGGGCCAGGAACTCCGCCCGGCGCCGGTCGCGCTCGATCCACCGCAAGCGCTTGACCTCGTTGCGCAGCGCCTTGACCACCGCGACCGCGGCCGAACTGCCGCCGGCCACGGCAACGGTGTGCGGATGCTCGACACGCGATGCGAACAACTCCTCCACATCGTGGGTCGACTGCGTCCGGCACAGGACCATGGCCAGCCCACCCGGCATCGCCTGCAGGTCCGGCCCCGGGATCGACAATTCGTGCTCCGCGTCGAAGTAGCCGACAACTCGCGCGCCCTCGGGCAGCGGCACTTCCCTGAGCGGCAGGCGGGCGACCGTGCTGTTCGCCTGCACCTGGATCGTCCTCAGTTCGAAGCGGCCCTTGGCCAGGTAGTCGACTTCGTAGGTGTGGTGGCCGAGTACGACGTTCAGGATCGCGTTGGTCGCCAGACTCTGGGGCGACAGCAGCAGGTCGGCGCCGAACAACCGCTCGTAGGAGCGGCGGTAGACGGTCAGATCCTCGGAGGTGTCGAGCCGCACCACGCACCGCTTCGCGCCCAGGTTGCGGGCGATCACCGACGCGACCAGGTTCGCCTCCTCCGAGGAAGAGGCGGCGATGAACAGGTCCGCGGCATCGACGTGCGCCCGCTCGAGCACCGCCTGGTGGGCGCCGTTGCCGACGACGAAGGCGGCGTCCAGCTCCTCCTCGATGCGCCGCCCCTTGTCCGGATCCGTGTCGATCAGGGTCAGACTCCGGCCTTCGCGCCCGAACGCCTCGGCGATGTGGAAACCCATGTCGCCGATGCCCATCACGCAGTAGTGCCCCTTCCCGCTCACGACCGGTCGAGCATAAGCCACGTGCACGAGTCACTGAGCGCCCGGATGACTTGACCGGAAGTTCCGCAGGGCTGTTCCAAAGTCGGGAGCTCCGATGTCCGAGGTGCGGAAACCACTCCTGGGTGGGAAGATCGGTGCTGGCACGATCTCTGCTCTCAGGAACGCGGGCGCCTTGGCCCGCACGCGGCGCGAAGCGTCGGACCTTGGAACGGTCCTGCCGGAGGTTCTCGTGGGGGGCTCGGGCGGCGGGTCACGGTCTGCTACGGTCTACCGAAACCACTGCCTTTCGCAGGGAGGCGAGCGGCCATCACCGAGGATCGCTTGTGAGCGAACTGAAGACGAAGCAGAACGACGCCAGCGTCGAGATGTTCCTCGGCGCGGTCGACAACGATCGGCGGCGCGAGGACAGCTTCACGGTCCTCGAACTGATGAAGCGGATCACCGGCGAGGCGCCCCGCATGTGGGGCGCCGCGATCGTCGGCTTTGGCAGCTACCGGTACCGCTACGCGAGCGGCCGCACCGGAGAATGGCCGCGCATCGGCTTCTCGCCCCGCAAGCAGAGCCTGACGGTCTACGTCATGCCCGGGTTCTCGAGCTGCGACGAACTCCTCTCCCGACTCGGCAAGCACCGGACCGGCAAGTCCTGCCTCTACATCAACAAGCTCGCCGACGTAGACATGGGCGTGCTCGAAGAGCTGATTGAGAACTCGCTCGAGACAATGAGCGAGAGGTACCCGGAGTAGCGCGGCCAACCTGTCGCAGGCTTCATCTCCGGCCCCGGCCCGGGGGCTCACGGGGAACCTGCACCGCCGAACCCGCTCCGCCACGTCGCCACAACGCCAACTCGCAGGAAACAAGCGATGAACTACGAACGAATCCTGCTCGAACAGGACGGCAGTCTCGCCACGATCACGCTGAACCACCCGGAGGTGCTGAACGCGACGGACGCCACGATGGTCGCCGAACTGGGCGACGCGGTGCTGCGCATCCGCGACCCGGAGAGCGGCGTGCGCGCCCTCCTGATTGCCGGAGCGGGCCGCGCCTTCTGTTCCGGGGCCAACCTCTCCGGCCGCGGCAGCCAGGAAGACGGGGCGGTGAACCCGACGGCCCGCGAGAACCTGCGCAACAACTACCACCCCCTGCTGCTCTCGCTGCGCGACCTGGACATGCCGGTCGTCACGGCAGTGCACGGGGCCGCGGCCGGCGTCGGCATGAGCTTCGCCCTGATCGGCGACCTCGTCTGCGCCTCGAAGCAGGCCTTCTTCCTGCAGGCGTTCGCGCGCATCGGCCTGGTGCCCGACGGCGGCGCCACCTTCATGCTGCCGCGCCTGATCGGCTGGGGGCGCGCGGTCGAGCTTTCCATGCTCGCGGAACGTCTGCCGGCCGACAAGGCGTTCGAGTGGGGTCTGATCAACCGCCTCTACGACGACCGGGAGTCCCTGATCAAGGGGGCCACCGAGCTGGCCCAACGCCTGGCCAACGGTCCGCGATCCCTGGCGATGATCCGGAAGGCCTACTGGGCCACGTGGCAGAACGTCTACGAGCAGCAACTCGACCTGGAAGCCAGGCTCCAGGCGGAGGCCGGCGCCACGGAAGACTCCCGCGAGGGAGTCCTTGCCTTCCTCGAGAAGCGGCCCGCCGAGTTCAAGGGACGCTGATCGTGGCGCCAGCCCGCCTCATCCTCATCGCCTCGCTCACGTGCTCTACCGCGCTGGCGGCGCAGGAGACGGTCGAATGGCGCCACTACGCCGCCGACCGCGCCAGCACGAAGTACTCGCCGGCCGCTCAGGTCGACGCCTCGAACGTGTCGGATCTCCAGGTCGCCTGGCGCTGGGTCACGCCGGACGGCCGCGTCGAAACGAAGACGCTGGCCGGTGACATGAAGGGGACGCCGCTCATGGTGAACGACACGCTGTACGCCGTGTCGGCGATGAACCTGGTCAGCGCCGTCGACCCCGCGACCGGCGAAGAGCTCTGGACCTGGGATCCGTTGGCCTACGAACGCGGCATCCCGACACACGGCGGCTTCACCCAGCGCGGCATCGAGTTCTGGGAGCACCGCGGCATGCAGCGGATCGTGCTGGTCACCGGCACCCACCAGCTCATCTCGCTTGACGCGAAGACCGGCAAACCCGACCTCGAGTTCGGCGACGCCGGGATCGTCGACATGCGCGGCGACATCGGCCGACCGGACCAGATGCGCGAGACCGGCGCGAACTCGCCCGGCATCGTCTGCGGCGACACCATCCTGATGGGCATGACGATCATGGACTTCGCCCTGACCCAGGAGATGCCGGCCGGCCATATCCGCGGCTACGACATCCGCACCGGAGAGAAGAAATGGGTCTTCCACACCGTGCCCCAGGGCAGCGAGCCCGGCGCCGAGACCTGGCACGACGAGTCCTGGCGCTACTCGGGCAACACGAACGTGTGGTCCTGGATGAGCTGCGACGACGAGACGGGCTGGGTCTACTTCGGCACCGGCACGCCGACGAGCGACTACTACGGCGGCCACCGCCACGGCGACAACCTCTACGCCGAGAGCCTGGTCGCCATCGACACGGCGACGGGCGAGAAGAAGTGGCACTTCCAGGCGGTGCGTCACGGCCTGTGGGACTACGACTTTCCGTGCGCGCCGATCCTGGTCGACATCGAGGTCGACGGAAAGCGGATCGAGGCGGTGGCTCAGGTCAGCAAGCAGGCCTTCACCTACGTCTTCGACCGCAGGACCGGGGCGCCCGTGTGGCCGATCGAGGAGCGCAAGGTCCCCGAGAGCCTGGTTCCCGGGGAATGGACCGCAAGCATGCAGCCCTTCCCCACCAGGCCGCCGCCCTTCGACCGCCAGGGGGTACGCGAGAGCGACCTGATCGACTTCACGCCGGAACTCAATGCGAAGGCGAAGGAGATCTACCGCGAGACCCTCCTGGGCGGCCCGATGTTCACCCCGCCGACCCTGGCCGGAGAGGGCCGGAGGGTGATGGCCCAGTTGCCCGGCCAGGCGGGTGGCGCAAACTGGGGCGGCGCCGCGGTCGATCCGAACAGCGGCGTCCTGTTCGTCCCCTCGCAGACCCGTCTCGGCACGATGGCGCTCACCCCGCCGACGGCGCGCCAGCCCTCCGACCGCGACTACCTGCCCGCGTTCACGTTCCCCGCCGGGCCCGAGGGTCTGCCGCTGGTCAAGCCGCCCTGGAGCCGGCTCACCGCGATCGATCTGAACCGGGGTGAGATCCTGTGGCAGACGCCGATGGGCGACGGTCCGCGCGACCACCCGGCCCTGGCCGACCTCGACCTCGGCCCGCTCGGCGCCTGGCCGCTCGCCGGCCTGACGCCCGGCTGGCCGATGGCGACCGCCACGCTCGTCTTCGTCGTCACCAGCGAGCAGAAGCCCGGCACCTACGATCAGGCGCCCGCCGGCTTCAGCTCCCGCGGCCCCTCGACGGGTTTTCTCTACGCCTTCGACAAGGCGACCGGCGAAGAAGTCTGGCGGACCGAACTGCCCGACACCCCGGGCGGCGGCCCGATGACCTACACCGTGGCAGGCCGGCAGTTCCTCGTCGTTCCCGTCGGCAAACGCGGCCGGGAGCACTCCCTGATCGCGTACGCGCTGCCGCAGTAGAGCCGAATCAGCGGCGCTTCGACAGCCGGGCATCCGGCGGATCGCTGATCCATTCGGCCCCCTGTTCCCAGCCGTCGTCGAACACCGTGTCGCGGATCGGCCGCCGGCGCAGCGGGCCGTGGCGTCCCAGGGGCCTGCCGATCGTGATCGTGAGCGAAAGTTCCACGTTGTCCGGAATCCCGAGGATCTCGCGCAGTTCATCCGCCACGGCGTGATGCCAGCCGCTGTAGCAGGCGCCGTAGCCCAGCGCCCGCGCCATGAGGAACAGGTTCTGGCACGCCGGGAACACGGACGCGCCCTCCGAGTGGGTCAGCGGCCGGTAGCGGACGTAACAGGCGATGATGACCGCCGGGATGCGCTCGAAGTGATCCACGTAGTGCTGGATCGCGCGGTTCACCCGCGACTTCGGCGAGTTCGGATCGGCGGCCGAGCCCGTGTTCCAGCCTTCCTCCGCCGTCTTGCGAGCCCAGCCGCGACGGAAGGACTCCCCGAGGAGGCGGCGGGCGCGCCGGGCGCGCGGTCCGTCACGCAAAACGACGAAGCGGAAGGGCTGGCGGTTCGTGCCGGACGGCGCGCGGCTCCCGGCGTAGAGGATCTTCGCCAGATCCTCGTCGGGGATCGGTTCCGGGCTGTAGCGGCGAACCGAGCGGGCGGTGGAGAGCAGTTCGAGAAAGTCGTCGAAATTCATGGTCCGTACGATCCCCCACCCGCGAAGTCCGCGTCAAGCGCTAGCAGCCCGTGGCAGAAGTCGCGCTGCATTCGAGCGGCCAAGCATCTCAGCCCGGCATCGTGCCATCCGGGTGCTCGATGACTCGCACCCGGAGGTGGGGCGCGTGTGGCGCGGAACGCGCCACACGGGCTCAGCTCCTCGGTCGCCCTTGTTCCCGGGATTGCAGGCGGCCCGATATGCTCCCTCGTCGCGCCTTGCCGGGCGGGCGCCTGAGCCACTCTCGGCGCGACACGGACTTCTGCCACGGGCTGCTAGAATCCGCGGAATCCCTCCACTCTTCCCCGGTGAAGCGCCGGCCCGCAGGTGCGGCGGCCGACCCTGAGGACCCAGACCATGCAGAAACTTGCCCTTCGACTTCTTCCCCTCGCTCTTCTCCTCCTCGCCTCTTCCGCGGCCGCCCAACGCAGCGAGCTGAACGTGCAGGTCCTCGACATGAACGGCGCTGAAGTGGGACCCGTGAATCTCACCTTCACCTCGCCCGAGGGCGAGGTCGTGGAGGCGGCGACCAGGAAGAACGGCAAGCTGAAGATCCGGCTGAAGGTGACGGAAGAACCATGGAAGGTCACGCTGCGGATGGAGGGCTATCCGGACCAGGAAGAGGAGTTTCAGCTGAGTGAAGGCCGCGATGCGTCGTTCATCGCCCGGCTCTACGACGAAGCCACCCTGATCAAGCAGCAGGCCATCGACAACTTCAACGACGGCATCCGGGCCATTCAGGCCGGCGACGCGGCGAGTGCTCTGCCGCTGTTCCGGAAGGCGGTGGAGCTCGATCCCACTCTCGCCGCGGCCCACCGGACGATCGCTGCGATCCTGCACGGCATGGGCAAGCTCGCGGAAGCGCTGGCGCCGCTGGACAAGTACCTCGAGTTCGAGGAACTGCCGCCGGAGTTCGTTCTCATGGCGTTCGACATCTTCCTGGCCGCGGGCGATCCACGGGTCGAAGACGTCAAGCAGCAGGCGCTCGAAGCCGGCAAGGGCACGGAGATCGCGACCGGCGTCTTCTCCCAGGGGGTCCAGGCGGTGCGCGCCGGCGATGAGGAGCGCGCCGTCGAGCTGTTCACCGAGGCGGCTTCGCTCAACCCGAAGCTCTACCAAGCCTACCGCAACATCGGCACGATCCATTTCAACAACCAGAATTGGGAACCCGCCCTCGAAGCGCTGGAGAAGACGCTGGAACTCGACCCGAGGAACACCGAGGCGATGAGAATGAGGTTCTTCAGCTTTGCCCTGCAAGGGCAACTGGAGGCTTCCATCGAGGCCGGCAAGGCCTGGATCGCGGTGAATCCGACGGCGGGCGCCCAGGTGCAGCACCAGTCCGACCAGCTCTTCGAGCAAGAGGTCTACGGCAACGCGAAGCTCTACGATCAGTCGCTCATCGCCTGGGACGACAACCACCCCCGCGCCCACTTTCGGCTCGGCGTGATCTACCGCCGCAGCGCCGACTCCGCCCTGGCCAAGCAGCATCTGACGAAGTACCTCGAGACGGCGCCGGCGGACGAGGAAGGTCGGCCAAGGGCGCACTACGAACTCGGCATGCTTGCGGTGAACACGCGGGACACGGCCGCGGCCCGCGAACATCTGAACAAGTTCCTGGAAATGGCGCCGAACGACGAGAACGCGGACGTGGCGCGCGCGGCCCTCGAGCAACTGTAAGCCAGGCCAGCCGCCCTCGAGGCGTGTCAAGAGGTGTGGTCGGTTCGTGACGCCTTCGCTCGACGCCTTCGAGGTTGAGTGGCGGCCGCCTACGCCGCGGAGCCGCCCGAGAACACGCGGAAGAGCTTCTTCAGCGGGTCGTAGAACTCCGATACGACCCGCTCCTTGAGCGGGATGATCGCGTTGTCGGTAATCGTGATGTGCTCGGGGCAGACCTTCGTGCAGCACTTCGTGATGTTGCAGTACCCGATGCCCTCGTCCTGCTTGAGCGCCGACAACCGGTCGCCGGTGTCGAGCGGGTGCATCTCCAGTGCCGCGTTGTAGACGAAGAAGCGGGGCCCGACGAACTCGTCGTGCAGGTGGTGGTCCCGGAGCACGTGGCAGACGTCCTGGCACAGGAAGCACTCGATGCACTTGCGGAACTCCTGCACCCGCTCGACATCCTCCTGGGCAATCCGCCAGGTCCCGTCCTCGGCATCAGGCGGCCGGGGCTCGAAGGGCTGGATCTTCTTCTTGACCTCGTAGTTCCAGGACACGTCGCAGACGAGGTCCCGGATGACCGGGAACGCCCGCATCGGTTCAACGGTCACCGGGCGGTCCGTCGGCAGGTCGCTCATCCGCGTCATGCACATGAGGCGGGGGTTGCCGTTGACTTCCGCGGAGCAGGAGCCGCACTTGCCGGCCTTGCAATTCCAGCGCACGGCGAGGTCGTTCGCCGACTCCGCCTGGATCTGGTGGACCGCGTCCAGCACGACCATGCCCTCGGTGACCTCCGTCGTGTAGTCCCGGTAGCCGCCTTCACCTTCGGCGCCCTCCTGGCGCCAGATCCTGAACCGTGTCGCGGCCATCTCAGCCCATCTCCTCGACCAGTCCGGTCAGTTCGTCGCTCATCGGTTCCACCGGAATCTCCTCCACAACCATCTCCTTGTCCGCTCCCCTGGCGACCCGGATGTTCACCTTGCCGAAGTGTTCGTCCTTCTGCGGGTAGTCGTCACGGAACTGCGCACCGCGGCTCTCGCGGCGCAACAGGCCGGCCCTCGCCACCGCCTCGGAGACGACGAGCAGGTTGTGAAGGTCGAGAGCCGTGTGCCAACCGGGGTTGTACTCGCGGTTGCCGGGCGCCGACACGGCCTTCGCTCGTTCAGACAGACGGTCGATCTCCTCCACCGCTTGCTCGAGTTCGGACTCGATGCGGACGATGCCGACCTTCTCCTGCATCAGGTCCTGGAGCTCGTACTGGATCTGGTACGGCCCTTCGCCACGCTCCCGCTCGAGCGGCTGGAGAGCCTCCCTGATCCCCGCGTCGGCCGACGCCTGGTCGAGCCGGACATCGCCATGCTCCTTGGCAAACGCGGCCGCATACGCGCCGGCCCGCTGCCCGAACACGAGCAGGTCGGACAGCGAGTTGCCGCCCAGCCGGTTCGCGCCGTGAAGCCCCGCGGCGCACTCGCCGGCGGCGTAGAGGCCGGGGACGGTCGACATCTGGCTTTCGGCATCGACCCGAACGCCGCCCATCACGTAGTGCGTCGTCGGCCCGACCTCCATCCTTTCCTTCGTGATGTCGAGACCGGCCAGCTCCTTGAACTGGTGGTACATCGACGGCAGCTTCTTCCTGATGTGCTCCTCGGAGTTGCTGATCTTCTCCTTGATCCAGGCGATGTCGAGGTACACGCCCCCGTGAGGGGAGCCCTTGCCGGACTTGATCTGGTTCACGATGCAACGGGCGACGTGATCCCGGGTCAAAAGCTCCGGCGGACGCCGCGCGTCCCGGTCGCCGACGACGTAGCGCCAGCCCTCCTCGGCGCTGTCCGCGGTCTGATCCTTGTACAGAGCCGGGATCTCGTCGAACAGGAACCGTTCGCCGTCCGAGTTCAGCAGGATGCCGCCCTCGCCGCGCACACCCTCCGTGACCAGGATGCCGCGCACGCTCGGCGGCCACACCATGCCGGTCGGGTGGAACTGGACGAACTCCATGTCGATCAGGTCGGCGCCCGCGTCGTAGGCCAGCGTATGGCCGTCGCCCGTGTACTCCCAACTGTTGCTGGTGATCTTGAAGGCGCGGCCGATACCGCCCGTGGCGAGCACGACCGCCTTCGCCCGGTAGACCCGGAACCGGCCCCGCTCGCGGTCGTATGCCAGCGCGCCGGCGACCCGGCCGTCGTCGAGCAGCAGCCGGAACACCGTGTACTCCATGTGGAAGTCGATGCCGTGGTGGATACCGTGGTCCTGCAGGGTGCGGATCATCTCCAGCCCGGTCCGGTCGCCGACATGCGCGAGCCGCGGATAGCGGTGGCCGCCAAAGTTCCGCTGCAGGATGCGGCCGTCCTTCGTGCGGTCGAACAGCGCTCCCCAGGCCTCCAGCTCCAGCGCCCGGGCCGGGGCCTCCTTCGCGTGGATCTCGGCCATCTTCGGGTTGCTCAGGTACTGGCCGCCGCGCAGGGTGTCCGTCACGTGGACCTTCCAGTCGTCGCGCTCGTCCACATTGCCGATCGCGGCCGCCATGCCGCCCTCGGCCATCACCGTGTGCGCCTTGCCCAGCAGCGACTTGCAGATCACGCCGCAGGAAGCCCCCGCGGCCGAGACTTCGATCGCGGCGCGCAGTCCGGCGCCGCCCGCGCCGATCACCAGCACGTCGTATTCGTAGGGGGTCTGCTCCATCAGACGAATCTCAGGTCCGTCCAGATGCCCATCGAGCAGAGCCGAACGTAGATGTCGGAGAAGGTGACCCAGATCAGGCTGCACCAGGCCCAGGCCATGTGCCGGCGGTTCAGGCAGGAGACGCAGCGGTAGCAGGCGCTCTGGAACGGCCGACCCGCCATCACGTTGCGAACGCCGCCGACCACGTGGCGCAGCGAGTGACAGCCCAAGGCGTAGCCGCCGAGCAGCAACCAGTTGATCAGCAGGACGAAGCTGCCGACGCCGATGCCGAAGGCGTGGCCGCCGGACGCCGTCTCGAACTCGAACGCCCGGTACACGTCGATCGGGAAGAAGACGAAGATCCAGGCCATCATCGCGTACAGGAAGTACCGATGGATGTTCTGGACGATCAGCGGAAACGAGTTCTCGCCCCGGTAGGCGTTGCGCGGCTCGCCGACCGCGCAGGCCGGCGGATCGGCCCAGAACGCCTTGTAGTACGCGCCCCGGTAGTAGTAGCAGGTGGCGCGGAATCCCAGCGGCAGGATCAGGATGAACAGGGCCGGCGACCGGGGAACGAAACTCGGCCACCAACTCGGGAAGCCCTCGAACCAGGCATGGTGCGAGAGGCCGAAGACCTCGGGGGAGTACAGCGGCGACAGGTAACCGCCGTACACGTAGTGGTCGGCCTGAAGCGCCGCCCAGGTCGCGTACACGCTCGCGAGACCAAGACCCGCGACAACCGCGCCCGGTTGCAGCCACCAGGCGTCCTGACGCTGGGTCTGACCGAAGGATCGCCGCTTCAGCACGGCGGGGAAAGCCATCTCGGATTGTGTCCTCTCAGGGTCTCTTGGTTCGGGGTCGCTGGTTGACGAACGCGGGCGCCGGGGTCGCGCCCGGCCCGACGGTGATCATAGCCACAAAGTCGGGTTCCCGATCGACCTCGGGATCCACCGGACGCCGGGACGCCGGCCAGGCGGAGACCCGGCGTCCCGGGCCCGCATTCTGATCCCTGGCCCGGGCAACCTGCGACTGAGGCATCCGAGCCGGACCGGGAGCCGGACCGAGGCCTTCAGCTGGCTGCGGCGGCCGCGCTGTGATCGAATCGCGGCTCGGATGATCCGCATCCTCGCCATGTCGGCCGTTCTGGCGGCCGCTGCGGCGCTCCCGGCCCAGCAGCGCGAGCAGCCCGGCGGCGTCCGGGTGGTGCGCGCCTACTTCGACGACCGGTTGATCGCCGCCCGCGCGGTCATGTCGCTGGAGGCTCTCGAGTCGGACTACGAGAAGGGCTACATCGTCCTGCGTGCCACCGACGAAGACATCGAGACGGCCCGGCGAGCGGGCATGCGGATCGTCGAAGACCATGACCACGTCGTTGTGCCCCGCCCTTCCGAACTTCCGGCCGCGGCGCCCCGGGGGACGATCGCGGGCTTTCCCTGCTACCGCACCGTTGAGGAGACCTACGCAAGCGCCCGCGCACTCGCCGATCGGCACCCGACGCTCGCCGCCTGGCGCCGGGTCGGCCGGTCCTGGAAGAGGACACGGGACGAGTCGGACGGCTACGACCTCATGGTGCTGCGGCTGACGAACTCCGCGACCTCGGGCGCCAAGCCGCGGCTCCTGATCACGACCGCTCTCCACGCCCGCGAGTACGCGACGGCCGAACTCGCCCTGCGCTTCGCCGAAACTCTCGTCGACTCCTACGAAACGGACGCGGACGTGACGTGGCTGCTGGACCATCAGGAGGTTCACCTTGTCCTGCAGGCGAATCCGGACGGCAGGAAACGCGCCGAAGAAGGAATCCTGTGGAGGAAGAACCACAACACGGACCACTGTCCCCTTGGTACTCCGGGCGTCGACCTGAATCGCAACTTCGCCTTCGGCTGGCACCAACCCGGCGGATCGAGCGACAGCCGGTGCTCGGAGATCTTCCGCGGGCCCGGCCCGGCCTCGGAACCCGAGACAACGGCCGTCGCGAACTACATGCGGAGGCTCTTTGCCGACGCGCGGGGGCCGGCCGACACGGACCCGGCGCCGTCGCGGGCCAGCGGCGTGTACCTCGACATCCACAGCCACGGCCGCCTCATCATGTGGCCCTGGGGACACACGGAGAAGGCCGCGCCGAACGCGACCGCGCTGCAGACCTTCGGCCGCAAGCTCGCCTTCTTCAACCGGCACCTGCCGCTTCAGGCAATCGGGCTCTATCCCGCAACCGGTACGACTGCCGACCACGCCTATGGCGAACGGGGAGTCGCTTCCTTCATCTACGAACTGGGGACCACCTTCTTTCAGCCCTGCGACGACTTCGAGGCCTCCATCCTCGAGACCAACCTGAAGTCCCTGCTCTACGCCTTCAAGGCCGCCCGGACGCCGTACCTGACTCCCGCCGGTCCCGACGTCCGCAACTTGAGTCTCGACCACGGTGCGTCGGAGAACGGAGTCACGGCTGGCGCCGCCGTCACGCTGTCGGCGACCTTCGACGACACCCGCTACCGGAACAGCAATGGCCTCGAGCCCACCCAGACCATCGCCGGCGGCGAGTTCCACGTCGACGTCCCCCACTGGGACGCGGGAGCAGACGGCCGCGCCATTTCCGCGGCCGACGGTTCCTTCGACAGCGGCACGGAGCAGGCGACCGCGGTCATCGGCACCGCAGCGCTCGCCGCCGGGCGGCATACCGTCTTCGTGCGCGCGAAGGATGCGGACGGCAACTGGGGCGCGACGAGCGCCGTCTTCCTTTTCGTCGAGCCGGCAGACGACGACGGGGACGACGAAGACGGCAGTTGCGCGGTGGACGAGCACACGATCTGCCTCCACGACGCCCGCTACCGGGTACAGGTCACGTGGCAGGCCGAGGACGGCCGCACCGGCGCGGCAAGGGCGGCCGGCTCCGCCACGGAGGACTCGGGACTGTTCCGGTTCTCCGACCCGGACAACTGGGAAGTCCTGATCAAGGTGCTGGACGGCTGCGCGGTGAACGGTCACGTCTGGGTGTACGGCGCTTCGACGACGGACCTCGGCTACCTCATTCGGGTGACCGACACGGCGACGGGCGCCCGGAAGGAATACCGGAACGAACCGGGTGTACCGGCTCCGGCAATCACCGACGCGACCGCTTTCCCGGACGCCTGCCGCCCGGCGGCCTGATCGGCCGGCTGCCCGAGTTGGCAGCTTGCATGACGGATCGCCGGCGAACCCACGGTCCGGCCGGCCGCCAGTTCGCCGTGCCGGCGGCGGTCGAGCGGCTGCGGCGGGAACCACACGCAGTGGGCGCACGCCACGGCGCCCTGGTCATCGTCTTCTCCCGGAGTCCATGGCCACCGTCTCTCTGGCTTCGATCAGGCAGCGGCGCGCACCGCTGCACGGCCAGACTCAGACGGCCGGCGAGGATCGCAGCTCGTCCATCTCGACGGCGGCGCCTGCGGCGCCTGCGGCACGTTCCGCATCGAGCAGCGCGGCGCCGCGCTCGATCCACACGTTGCCCCGGACTCTCAGGGCCAGCAGAGCGGCCATCAGCATCACGTGGATGATGAAGCAGCTCCAGGCGCCGATCAGGCCCCAGTGGCGGGCGGCCACCAACACCAGCGGCACGAAGACACCCCACACGACACCGATGTTCACCCACATCGTGTAGGTCGTGTCGCCGGCGCCGCGCAACGCTCCCGAAAGGACGTTGAACTGCAGGTCGAAGACGAGACAGACCACGGCGATCAGAAACAGCGGCCGGGCGTACGGCAGCACGACCCCCAGTTCCGCCTGGCGCACGAACAGAGCCATCAGCCGGTCCGGGAAGCCGATGTAGAGGACCGCCATCGCCGCCATTCCCACATAGCCGAGACGCAGCACCCTCCCCACGACGCGCCGCGCGTCCCGGAGCTGCTGGGCGCCCAGGCACTGGCCGACCAGGGTCGTTGAACCGGCGGCCAGCGCCACCGCCAGCATGTAGGACAGGGACCAGGCATGAATGACGGCGTTCGTGGCCGCCATCTGGGAATCTCCCAGGCGAGCGACCAGCGCCGTGAAGACGCTGATGCCGCCAAGCTCCATGAACACCTGGATGCCGATCGGTACGCTGACCCGGAGCATCTTCCCCATCAGCGCCGACTCGAAAGGCCGGGGCCTCGAAGCGCCGTGGTTCCGCCCCATCGAGGTGAAGAGCACACCGCCCAGGAGGCCCACGGCGACGACGAACTGCGCGATCACGGTGCCGACGGCGGCGCCCGCGGGCCCCAGTTCGGGAAACCCCCAGGCGCCGAAGATGAACAGGTAGTTCAGGCCGCAGTTCAGGGCGAGCTGAACCAGGCCGGCCCGCATCGGAATGTCGGTGCGGCCCAGACCGCGGTAGTAGTTCTCCGCAACCAGGAAGATCATCAACCCGACCGCCGCCGACATCCGGACTTCCGTGTAGGCACTCGCGATCGCCTGCGCCTCCTGCGAGGCCCGGGTCAGGCTGAACACCCGGTCCGACAGGGGCGACAACGCCAGGAGAGCCACCCCCGCACCGACCGCCAGATAGAGGCCCTGCCAGAACGCGACGCCGACCCGGTCACGCCGGCCGGCGCCGAAGAACTGCGCCACGAAGGTGTTCACACCCTGAAGCAGACCCACGAAGAAGCTCAGGCACCACCAGGAGATGATCGCGCCCAGACCGACCCCGGCGAGCGCGACCACCCCCAGCCGGCCGACCATCATCGTGTCGATCACGCCCATCGCCGTGTGCGTCATCTGGGTCACGACAACGGGCGCCGTGAGGATCAGGATACGGCGATAGGTGATGTCGATCTTCATCGTGACCTGCCGGCGGAGCGGGCCTCGAGGGTCTGCTCGCGGATACGGCGCCAGATCATGTCGATCTTCGTCGCGGCGGGTCAGATGAACAGGGTCTCGAACTCACCGGCCATCCGCGGCCCGGCCCCCTCGTCTTCGTGCTTGAAGAAGACGTAGGCCTCGCGCCAGGGTTGCAGGCGAATCCGGTCGGCCCACGAGCGGAGCGCGGCCTCGTCGTAGCCCGCGCGGCGAAGCCGCAGATAGCCGAAGTCGGCGGTCGACACGACCGGAGCGTCGTGGTCGCCGCCGGCGTCGGCGATGCACAGCGCGGCGCCGACGCCCTCGAGCAGGGCGAAGACGTCGTCGTCGAACCAGCTCGCGTGGCGGAACTCGAAGGCAACGCGCATCCCCCGGGGCAGAACGTCCAGAAAACCCGCCAGCCGGTCGACATCGCGCCGGAGGTAGGGCGGCAATTGAAAGAGGAAGGGACCGAGGCGCTCGCCCAGCACCTCGGCGGTGCGCCACAGGTAGTCGACCGAATCGGCGGCGTCCCGCAGGCGCTGGTGATGCGTGATCCGGCGCGACGCCTTCAGCGAGAAACGGAAGCTCCCGGGCACCGCATCGCGCCACCGCTCGAGCAGGTCCGCCTTCGGCATGCGGTAGAACGTGTTGTTGATCTCCACCGCGCCGAGGCGGGAAGCGTAGAAGGCGAGCATGTCCGGCCGCTTCGTCCCGGACGGGTAGAACGGTCCCGTCCACGCCGGGTAGGAAAACCCGCTGGCGCCGGTGCGTACCCGCACGGCTCAGTCCGTTTCGTGCCGGTCGAACGGCAACTGGAGCCGGCGCCGCGGCACGGAACGAAGCGGGTTCTCAGGCGCCGCGGACCGCCCGGAGCTGGCGCCGCAGAACGCCGCGCAGCAGGTGACGCCGCGCGACATCCGGGCGCGCGACATCCGGGCGCGCGACATCCGGGCGGAATGGCAGCTGCGGCCGAACACGGCGCCTACCGGTCTGGCGGCGCCTACGCGCCTTCGTCCAGGAACGGACGGAGCTTCTGAGCCCAGTCCGGATGCCGGAGCTTGCGCAGCGCCTTGGACTCGATCTGCCGGATGCGTTCCCGGGTCACGTTGAACGACTTGCCGACCTCCTCGAGGGTGTGCTCCGAGCCCTCCCCGACTCCGAAGCGCATCCGCAGCACGAGTTCCTCGCGGGGCGAGAGGGAACGGAGCACATTGCCGGTCTGCTCGCGCAGATTGGCCGAAATGACCTCGTCCACCGGCGACGGCGAGTTCTTGTCTTCGATGAAGTCCCCGAGATGGGAGTCCTCCTCTTCGCCCACCGGCGTCTCCAGGGAAACCGGCGCCTGAGCGATCTTCATGATCTTGCGCACCTTGGAGGCGGGAAGGTCCATGTGCTCGCCGATCTCCTCGGCGGTCGGCTCGCGGCCCAACTCCTGCACCAGGGACCGCGACGTGCGGGTCAGCTTGTTGATGTTCTCGATCATGTGGACCGGAATGCGGATCGTCCGCGACTGATCGGCAATCGCCCGCGCGACGGCCTGGCGGATCCACCAGGTCGCGTAGGTCGAGAACTTGTAACCGCGGCGGTACTCGAACTTCTCCACCGCCTTCATCAGGCCGATGTTGCCCTCCTGGATCAGATCCAGGAACTGGAGACCCCGGTTCGTGTACTTCTTGGCGATCGACACGACCAGGCGCAGGTTCGACATGATGAGCTGCTCCTTGGCGCGCTCACTCAACACCTCGCCGCGCTTGACCTTCGCCACCAGCGCGCGCAGCTCGCCCTGGGTGATCGAGTAGCGGGCCTCCAGCTCCCGCACCTTTCCGCGGTACTTCTGGATGCGCCGCCGGTGCAGCGCCTTGAGCTCCTCGTTGCTTTCGCGCTCGAGTGCGACCTGGGCCCGACTGATATCGCGCTCGCTGCGCCGGAAGCGGTTGTCGATCAGCTTGACCAGGTCGACCACCCGGTTGCGATCCGGACCGGTGAAGGCCAGTTCCACGATCAGCGACGACACCTTCTCCTCGAGCCGATCGATATCCCGCCCGATCTCCTGGTAGCGGTCACCGCGGGGGCTGTAGCGCTTCCGCTTGCGGCGCGTCTTCTCGAGCTGCTCTTCCAGCTCCTCCATCTTCTCGAACACGCCGACCCGCTTGGCGATGCGCTTCAGACCGTTCTCGTCGAGCAACGACAGCGGATGATCGATCTCGACCAACTGCGAGAGCGGCTTCGCGTTCTTGCGGTCCGCCAGCTCGGTCAACGCCAGCAACCGGGTCATCAGATCGGGATTGCCGGCCATGGCCTGGAAGATCAACCATTCGCCGTCCTCGAGCGCCCGCGCGATCTCGACCTCGCCGTCACGGTCGAGCAGCGGCACGGTGCTCATCTCCCGCAGGTACATCCTCACCGGATCGCTGGTGTTCACCGGCTCGCTCACCGTCGAAGTCGTCGGGTCGTCGTCCGCCTTGTCGATCTCGAGCGTCACCGTCTCGTCGAGATTGGCCACGTACCACTCCGGACGCCGGATCACTCCAACCCGCAGTTCCCGGAGTCGGTCGTTCAGCTCGCGGGTCTCACCCTCGACTCCCACCATGTCGGCCGGCGTCATGTCCTGGATCTCGTCGCCCAGCAGGTACGTCTTCGCCTTCCCCAGTTCCAGCAACTGGCGGATCGAGGCGTACCTCACCTCGATTGGTTTGCCTGTGTCCTTGACGGGAGCAACTGCCATGCTTCGTTCTCCGGAAGTTCGATTCGGCCGCGGTGGCGTGGTTTCGTGGCGGGCTCAGCCTGCAGACCGCCCCGTCCGCTCGAGGAGCTTCCCGGCGGAGGTGCGGATCGTTTGACGGCCGACGACGTGCAAGTCTACCAGTACCACGAGCAGCCAGCCTCCGGTGTTTCGCTCCATTTCCCCCTCAGGGGGCCGTTGGCACACGTTGACCAACATCAGACGAGCCGGCACTTCTTCCCCCTTCTCTGCAATCCTTCCTGTACGACCCTCTCCGCCATGACGGACAACCGACCCACGCTTCCGCCTGACGCCGTTCTCGAGGTCGCCGCGCGTTTCCGGCTGGGCGTGGCGCCGACCACGGCCCACGAGCTGCGGAGCGGGCACATCAACGACTCCTTCGTCATCGCGGGCCGCTGCGGCGGACGAGGGCTGCTGCAACGAATCAACCGACACGTGTTCGCCGAGCCGCACCGGTTGATGAACAACCTGGAGCGGATCACCCGGCATCTCGCCGACCGACCCGGTGCGCAGAGCCGACGCCGCCGGCTGACCCTGATTCCAGCGGACAGCGGCCGGACGTGGGTCGAAATCGGGCCGCCAAGCCCCGTCCGGGGATGCTGGCGGATGGTCGAACTCATCGAGGACGTGGTGTCCGTGACGAGGGCATCGTCCACCGACCGGGTCTTTCGCGCCGCGCAGGCGTTCGGGCACTTTCAGGGCATGCTCGCCGACCTGCCGCCCCCGCCCCTGTTCGAGACGATTCCCCGCTTTCACGACGCGGTCAGCCGCTTCGGGACTCTGGACCGTGTGCTGGGCGCCGAACCGTCCGGCGCCGAGGCCAGCCGCCGGCGCGCCGAGGCCCGAGCCGAAATCCAGGCCGCCGCCAGGCGCCGGCATCTGGCCGGTCGGCTGAGCGAAGCCGCGGCACGCGGGCTGCCCCGACGCGTCGTGCACAACGACTGCAAGATCAGCAACGTTCTCTTCGACCGGCAGAGCGACGAGGCACTCTGCGTGGTCGATCTGGATACCGTGATGCCCGGTCTGGCCGCCTTCGACTTCGGCGACATGGCGCGGTCCATGGCCCATCGGGCCGACGAGGACGCCCGCGATCCGAAGACCGTCGAGGTCGACCTGGACCTGTTCCACGCCCTGGCGTCCGGCTACCTCGACGGCGCCCGGTTCCTGACCCCCGAAGAGCGCCGGAGCCTCGTCGACGGCGCCCTCGTGCTGACCCTGGAACAGGCGGTGCGGTTCCTGACCGACCATCTGCAGGGCGACGTCTACTTCCGTGTCGAGCGACCGGGCCAGAACCTGGATCGCACCCGAGCGCAGTTCGCGCTGCTCGAATCGCTGGTGGCCCGGGGCGCCGACCTGCGGCGAATCGTCGGCGGCGGTTGACCCGCGGATCCGAGGCGGCCGAGCTACCGGCAGAGCCGATCAGGCGCCGCCGAGGCGCTGACCGGGCCGTCGCCAACCTCCCCGGCCCACGCCTGACGGCATGGCTACGACCAGAGCCGAGCTAGAACGCCTCCGTGTCGATCTCTCCGCAGATGCTTCCCCGCTGGTTGGTGTAGTCCCTGGCGAGGCCGGTCACGGTATCGGTGACCGTCAGTGTGTACTCGACATCCGAGACGCCTCCATAGAGGAGCCAGAAGCGGCCGTTGATCGCCCGGCCGTCGAGCACCTTGGCGGCCAACTCGATGTTGGAGGCGTTGAAGAACCAGAAGAAGCCCGTCTCCGCGGTGGTCAGGGAGTCCAGAACCGTCGCCGCCTGCCCCTGATCGACGCCCGGACCCAACTCGTTCGGGTCGACGAACCGAACCTCGAGCGAAAAGCGATCGTCCAGCAGGCACAGACGCTCAGGTCCCGGTTCGCAATGGCCCGCGCCGTGAACCGGCAGGGCGAGGGCGTCCGCATCGAACGGGACCGCCCCGAGCCGAACCAGATCCACACCGGCAGGACCCGCGGAGCCGCTCCCGCCAGACGAAGCGGCCACCGTCGAGACCGCAGCGGAGGGAAACGCCTTCGTGTCGTTCTGGCCGCAGATCCGACCCTGCGCGTTGTGGTAGGTGCGCCTCGCGCCTGCCACGACATCCCGCACCGTGATCCAGTATTCGACGTCGGTCAGCGCGCCGAAGAACACCCAGTGACTCTCGTTGAGCGACCGGCCGTCGAGGACCTTGACCACCAGCTCGATGTTGTCCGGGTTGAAGAACCAGAACAGTCCGGACTCGTCGGAGATCTCCACCGGGACGCTGCGACCGATCCCGTGGTCGCCCGCCCGGTCGCCGTTCTTCCAGTGGACCTGGACCTCGAAACGGTCCTCCCGCAGACAGAGGAACCCCCTGCCTTCGCGGCAGGCATCGCCTGGTGCGCCGGTTGTCGCGCTGACCTGTTGCGAGTACTCGAAACCGCCGCCCGCCCCGGCGCCGCGGAGCCGGAACGTGTACGGCGCCCCGGTCTCGAGGCCGTCGATGCGTACCTGTCCGTCGGAGGGGTCGGCGGTCGCGAGCGGGGTCCAGTCGGTCTTCCGGCTGCGCGCCTCGATCCTCAGGACTCCGCGGCTCGCGTCGGCCCACTCTCCCCTCCAGAACACGGTGATCGCGGAGTCGCCGTCCGGCTCCGCCGCCAGGTCGCCCACAAAGCGCGGGCCTTTCCCGACGTCCGAATCGGGCTCCTCGTCATCATCATCATCATCATCATCATCATCGAGCCGTTCCAGGGTCAGAGACGCCAGCGGTCGATCGGTGAACTTCCCCGTTCCCCGGAGGCTGGTGATCGTGTCCCGGGGCACGGTCGGCGGGTTGTCGAGCGAGAACTCCGTTCCCTCCTCGGTGCCGGCGTCGTAGGGAAACAGCTCGACACGGAGGCTGCTCAACCAATCCCCCTGGCCGTCGAGCAACGACAGTCCGGAGACCCCCACGAACCAGTCCGGACTGGGCGCAATCATCGTGGCCAAGGTGATCAGGGGGTAGTCCCTGGCGGCCTCGAACTCGATCGCGGCCGACGCCCTGCCGCCTCCCGGAACGGTCTCTTCCAGCACGGCGAGAACATGCGGGTCGCGTGACATCAGCGCTCTGAGGTCCGCCTGAATCCCGAGTTCGGCCACCCTCTCCATCTCCCGACTGGCTCGTTCGCCGGGACGCCAGAAGCTCGTCCGGTCATTGTGCACGGCGCCGATCAGCGGCGAGAAGTGTGCGCTGCCCGGGACTCCGTCAGGCGTGGCGCTGCGGGTCCAGGCGCCCTGGAACGTCATCCGGTAGCTGGCGGAATCCCCGTCCTGACCCAGCATCGGCGGCGCGGCCAGCGCGGAGACCAGGAGGCAGACGGCAATGAACGCCCCATTCACCGTCCCCTCCCCGGTTGGGCCCTGATCCCCTCGGCTGGCAGGGGTTCTGCCGGACGTGGCCGCGGCGGAACGGAAGGCGACATTCTCTATTCTCCAGCGCAGGGACGGATCGGCTCCAGGAAGGCCGCAATCGCCCTGCCATCGGCCGCCATGTCCGCAGGTTCGCCAGCGGGCGGCGGCTCCGAGCCGGCTTCGTCCACGCTCGACCCGAACCAGATGCCCATGCGCATCCGCTCGTCCGCCGGGCACCCGAACTCGATCAAGGTGACGAACTCCCCGACCTCTTCCCCGGGCCCGAACATCGTGCTGCCACGGAAGGTTGCCCACCGCGCGGCGACGTCCTCGCGGTCCAGCTCGCCGCGCCCGAGGTTCTCCTCGAGGTCGAGCTGAAGCCCCATGTCCCGCAGGGCCGCCGCTTCCGACGTCTCGCCGTCGAAGAACGCCCTCAGGTCATCGCCTCCCCACAGGGTCTGGACGTAGTAGAAGCCCCGTTCCCCGAACTCGCCCGCCCAGGGTTCCTCTCCCGGCGGCAGGTCCGAGAGGACGGCCATGTCGAGCACGAAGGGAACCGAGATCACGGTCACCGCATGGTAGCCGCCAGGCGCCTCGTCGGCGCCCAGAATCTCGAGAGCCCGGTCACGCCGCCGGTCGGGATCCTCGTTGACCGCCGAGATGTTCCGGGCCGTGCGCACGCCGAAGAACACGAGACCGCCGACGACCAGGGCGCCCAGAACGATGGCTCCCACACAACCCAGCAGGACGTAGATCCAGGGCGAACGACGCTCGGCGACCATCGGTGAGAACCGTAGCACGCCGCCCGGGACCGGCGCCGGGCGGAGATCCTTCCAACGGGAGATGATCGTGAACAGGGGCCGTGAATCCAGCTGGAGATGATCGTGAGCGGTCGGCATCGGAGATCATCAGGGGATGATCGTGTCGTTGCAGGTCACAGACACAGTCAAGGCGCCGAGCAACGTGACGGCGGACGCCGGTTGCTGGAACCCGGACGTGGAAGAGCAGGCGCGGGAGCTCGACAGCGAGGCATGGGTGTCGACTCAGGGCGGTTGCTCCCAGGACCCCGAACCCTCTGATCCCAACGTCGAAGCGATCAACCCGGTCAAGCGGATGAAGGCGCGGCCCACGAGATGGACCGCGTCATGCGATGGCTTCCGGCATAACAGCCCGTGGCAAGAGTCGCGCTGCATTCGATCGGTCATGCATCCCGCCCGGCATCGTGCCATCCGTTGATCGACGCCCGAACCCGACAACGGGTTGTCGACTCGCGAGCGGCCAAAGGCGCAGGAATGCCTCCAGTCTTCCTGTCCCAGGCAGCAAGGTCCTTTGGCGACGCACTCTACGCTATTGTCACGCTTGACGACCGAATGCGCGGCAGCGTTGATCCCTACGCCTTCCTGCCGCTTCACGGTACAGAGACAGTCTGGAGGAGCATCACCGCAGGGGTCGCCCCATCTTGGAGTTTCCTGCCTCGAGTCGACTACACAGACGACCGACTGCGCCTCCATTTCCCGCTTGGCCACGGCGGGCCCAGCTTCGGGATGCTCATCGTTGAAGCGCCTCGACGCGGCTTGGCGCCGGTAGAAGTCACACATCCCGCTGGTCGTGATCTATCGACTTCCCTGACGCTGGCTGCGCAAACTCAAGCAGAGAAGCAGAGCGGCGATGAATGTGCCGACAACGAAGAGCTTCCTGACGGTCTGGAGTTTGCCCCTTCAACGCCTGGCAGCTTGTCTATCTTGAACACGATGGTCCCTGACGAACCCCATCCCGAAGAAACCGGAGGCCTGCAATCGGACCTCTGCGCGTAGACTGAAGGGGCGACCAGGAGGACGCACGATGCCTTGCTCAGCAAGGACTTCACGGTACGGCCACCTCCCCGTCAACCGCATCCGGGGGGGCAAAGAGGCTCGCCTCAATGGTACGCGAATCACAGTCCAACTGCCAAACGTCCGTCTTCTCGTCGCGAGTCGCTCGGGGCCGACAGCCCGCGTCCCGAGCCGACTTCCATGCCTTGATGAACTGCTCGCGCGCCTCGGAGTCACCATGAGGATCGGACAATCGGGAGTCCACCCATTCAAACAGGCCGCTGACCTGCAACTCGTCCATGTACTCATGCAAACCGAGCAGCGTATCCGCGGGAACCGATGGCACGGGCGTGTTCCCAATGCCGAAAGCCGTATCCTCTTCATAGCCTGTGGCCCAGTCCAATGCAGACTCGCCGGCCTTCGTCCCCCGCACCACCGAGAACCGTCCCTCATAGTAGAACCACGGACGAACGACGCTCTCCGGTACCCACAGCGAGCCGATCAACACCACGCGGTCGCCTACCTCCGGCCGCTGAAAGGCGTACTCACGGCGCAGCTCGTCCGCGCAGAATACGCGCCCATGGATCACGACCTGATCGGTCGGAATCAACGCGTAGGCGGGCAGCGCCGAACGGTGGTGCAAAGGCACGACTTCGGACAGTTCCAGAAGCAAACCGGGATCACCGTTCGCACGGAAGCCCGTGATCAGATCGGACACCGTCGCCAACACCGCCACTCTCGACGTCAGAACCGTCAGATCGAAGTGGTCGATCCGCGGGTCATAGAAGATCTTCGACCGCATGGACGGTGCGTCCGGATTGAGCGGCGGAACGCCAGCGCACAGATCCCGTGGCGGCCGCGCACCCTCTTCCAAATCCTCGTGAAGGCCGGCAGTACGCAGCGCGAAGGCCATGGACTGTTTCTGAACCTGCTCTCGAATCGCGTCGCTCAGGCCCCACGGCTCCTTGAACGAACCATCGCGGTAGAGAACCTCCGAAGCGGCAACCCACGCGGGAGAATGCGGGTCACCCACTCTCATGGGCTCGGCAGCGACGGCCAGAGAGACGAGCGGCAAGAAAGACAGAAGCGCGGAGAGTCGTTTCATGATCCGACCCCTTTCTGGAAACGAGTCTACATCTACGCCCTGCCACCGGCCAGGGAGAAGCGCTGTCCAGCCCTCGGGCGCTGGCAGCCCGGGGCACGCGGTTGAACCTCGCGCCCGCGCCGGCAAGAAGTCGCGTCGCACCGAACGCTGGAGCCACCGTCCCGCCCAACGGCCTGTACGGATACTGCTAGCCTTCGCTCATGACCCGCATCGACCGTCCCCTGGCCACGAACAACGCTTCCGGGAGAGCCGTGGTGCGCGGCACCGTTCTTGAACGGACGATCCGCGCCAGGCTCGTGGAGGCGACCGGCGCAGAAGTGCTCGAGGTCCTCAACGAGAGCCGCATGCACAACGTGCCGCCGAAGGCCGAGACCCACTTCCGGGTGGTCGTCGTGAGCAGCCGCTTCGAAGGCGCCAACCGGCTCCGCAGACACCGCGTCGTCCACAGCGCTCTGGCTGAAGAACTGGCGGGACCGATCCACGCTCTGGCGATCGAGGCCCTGACTCCCGCCGAGTGGCGGGCACGGGGCGAGACGAGGAGCCTGTCCCCGGACTGCCGCGGCGGCTCCCGGTTCGATTCCGCGAACCAGGACTCCGCCAAGGCTGCGGAATGACCTTGGATGCCGCCATCCCGGAGATGGTGCAGCGCATCCACTCCGATGTGGACCGCAGACTCCACGGTCCCGCCGCGGACCTGGACATCGGAGACCATGTCCTCCCGGCTTGCCATCTCCATCGTGCTCCAGGCGCCGGCGATGTGCGGCAGGCGCCCCGGGCGGCGTCCCGTCCGGAGGGGCTGAGCCCCTCGGCTACGGTTGCGGAATGACCCGGATGTACGGCAGCGGCTGCTGCCAGCCCTGAGGGTACCTGGCCCGGGCGGCCTCGTCCGACACCGCCGGCAGGATGATCACGTCGTCCCCCTGCTCCCAGTTCGCCGGCGTCGCCACCTGCTCCGCCGCCGTCAACTGCACCGAGTCGACCAGGCGCAGGATCTCCGCGAAGTTGCGGCCGGTGCTCATCGGGTAGGTCAGCGTCGCCTTGATCCGCTTGTCCGGACCGATGATGAAGACCGAACGGGCGGTCGCGTTGTCCATGGGCGTCCGTCCCTGGGAGGTGTCGCCGGCATCCGCGGGCAGCATGTCGTAGCGCTTGACGATGTCCAGGGTCGGATCGCCGATCAGCGGATAGTTCACCGCGTGCCCCTGAGACGCCTCGATGTCCTTCGACCACGCCGCGTGGTCCCGGACGCCGTCGACGCTGATGCCGATCACCTTGCAGTTGCGCCGGTCGAACTCGCCCTTGAGGCCCGCCACGGCGCCGAGCTCCGTCGTGCAGACCGGTGTGAAGTCCTTGGGATGGGAGAACAGTACGCACCAGCTGTCACCGATCCACTCGTGGAAGTCGATCTCGCCCTCCGTGGTCTGCGCGGTGAAGTTCGGCGCCTCGTCGTTGATTCTGAGCGTCATGGTTCCTCCGGTCTGTGTCGGGTCGACTGTCGTCGGTTCGGGTTGATGCGCAAAAAGATGACCATTCTAGTCATGTTTAGCCCCCGCACGATAGAAACGAGCCATGCGCGGCGTACCCACGGCCCTGCTCCTCGCCGCGCTGACCGGAGCATGCGTAGCGCCTGAGTCGCCGCCCCGCCCGAACGTCGTCCTGTTCCTCGCCGACGACCAGGGCTGGGGCGATCTGAGCGTCAACGGCAACGCGAGCGTCCGCACACCGAACATCGACGCTCTGGCCCGCGAGGGCGCCGCCTTCACCCACTTCTTCGTCAGTCCCGTCTGCTCGCCAACACGCGCCGAGCTGCTCACCGGCCGCCACCACCTCCGCTCCGGGGTCTACGCAACGACCGCAGGCGGCGAGCGGATCGACCTCGACGAGACGACCCTCGCCGAGATCTTTCGCAACGCCGGCTACGCCACCGCCGCCTTCGGCAAGTGGCACAACGGGTCGCAACCGCCCTACCACCCGAACGCGCGGGGATTCGACGAGTTCTACGGCTTCACTTCGGGCCACTGGGGCAACTACTTCGACCCTCCCCTGGACCACAACGGCCGCCTCGTGCAGGGGAACGGCTACGTCACGGACGACTTCACGGAGCGCGCGATCCGCTTCATCGAGAGTTACCGAACGGAGCCCTTCTTCGTCTGGGTCGCCTACAACACGCCGCACAGCCCGATGCAGGCGCCCGACCGCTGGTGGAACCGTTTCGCGGGCAATCCCATCTCCCAGCGCCACCGCGATCCCGAGAAGGAAAGCCTCGCTCACACCCGGGCCGCCCTGGCGATGACCGAGAACATCGACTGGAACGTCGGACGGGTCACATCACGCCTCGCGGCGCTGGACCTCACAGACAACACGATCGTCGTCTACCTCACGGACAACGGTCCCAACGGTTGGCGCTGGAACGACGGGTTGAAGGGGCGAAAGGGCTCGACCGACGAAGGCGGCGTCCGTTCTCCCCTGTTCATTCGCTGGCCCCGGTCCATCGAAGCAGGCGCCACGGTCGATCGGATCGCCGGCGCGATCGACCTGCTGCCCACCCTCGCCGACCTGGCCGGGATCGCCCACGATACGGCCCACCCCGTCGACGGCCTCAGCCTGAAGCCGCTGGTCGTCGCAGAACCGGAGTCCGTCGCCTGGCCCGATCGCCATCTCGTGAACCACTGGCGCGGGCGGACGAGCATCCGCGGCCAGCGCTACCGTCTCGACAATGAAGGCCAACTGTTCGACATGGCCTCCGATCCGGGCCAGCAAACCGACATCGTCAGGGAGCAGCCCCGCGCGGCGGCCCGGCTCACAGCCCTCCGTGAGGCCTTCCTGTCCGAGGTACTGCCCGAACTTCCCCAACGCGACACCCGTCCGTTTCCGATCGGCCATCCGGAACACGAGTACACCCGTCTGCCCGCCCGTGACGGCATCGCAAGCGGCGGCATCCGCCGTTCCAGCCGCTACCGCAACGACTCCTACTTCAGCAACTGGACCAGCACCGAGGACGTGATCACGTGGGACGTCGAGGTGCTGGCCGACGGCCGCTTCGAGACCGTCCTCTACGCCACCTGCGCCGAAGCCGACACCGGCTCGCTCGTCGAGCTGCGCCTCGGAGACCAGGCCGTCGCCGGCCGGATCACCGAAGCCCACGACCCGCCCCTGATCGGCATGGAACACGACCGCGTCGAGCGCATCGAGTCGTACGTGAAGGACTTCCGGCCCATGGTCCTCGGTACGATCGAACTCAGGGCGGGCAGCGGAACGCTCACCCTCCAGGCGCTCGAGATCACCGGCGAACAGGCGATGGACTTCCGCCTGCTGACTCTGCGCCGGCTCCGCTGATCAACTCGGACGCCGGTCCGTGCCGATGTCGACCTGCCGGCGCAACTCCTCGAGTTCGCCGCGATCCGGCCTCAGGTCGGCCGCGCCGTGAATGTAGACGTGTTCGATCCCGGAGGCGGGCAGGGTCGTGTTCCAGTGCAGCAGGATGCGCACGCAGCGATCCAGGCCGCCCGGGACCGCCATCTCGTGACCGCAGAGCAGGGCCACATCGAGCCAGCCCATCAGACGGGCCGCCAGGGCCGGATACTCCGCCGTCAGGTCGGGCGACGTGGTGAAGATGGCGCTCGCCACATCCTCCGGCTCGATGCCGTTCGCCTGAACCAACCGCTCCAGAAGCTCAGCGGTGGAGCTCAGGATCTGCTCGCGCGTCGTGCCATCCGCCGTCGTCGCGCCCCGAACGCCGCGACAGACCGGATTCCTCGAGCGCCGGGACCACCCTGGCGACACGGAAGGCATGAGGCGGGGTCGGCGGAACCGCTCCTACGGCTCCGGCTCGACGCCCTCGTCCAGAAAACGGATCAGGCTCGTCAGGTCGCTCAGCGTCATCGCGTCGAGCAGGCCCTCCGGCATGATCGACAGCGCGGACGGATCCTGACTTCGAATGCGCGACCGATCCAGATCGAGCCGGTTGCCGCCGGCGTCGATCAGGGTCAGGCGCACCGCCGTGTCCTCGACGACCATGCCGCTGTGGAGGCTGCCGTCGTCGAGTTCGACGTCCACCGCCTGGTACTGGTCCGAGATCACCCGCGACGGGAACATGATCGACTCCAGCACTTCCCGGCGCCGAAACCGCTTGACCACGGTCGAGAGATCCGGGCCGCCGCCGCGTCCGAGGTCGCCGAACACATGGCATGCCGAGCAGCGGGCGCGGTGGAACACCCGCTCGCCCTGCGCCGGGTCGTAGCGCTCGTAGGCCATCACGTCGTACTCCAGGTACTCGGCGAGTTCCTCGAAACTCATCTGGGCGAGGTCGCTTCTGCCCGGCCGATCGCCCTCGACGTCCGTGATCAGTTCGGCGGCGCGCCGGGCGCGCTCGGCGCGCTGGAGTTCCAGCCGTTCCTCCGCGGCGGCGCGCTCCCCGGCGGGGAACCGGGCCAGGACGTCGTTCCAGATCGCGTTGACGTACCCCTCCATGCTGGCCGCGCCCCGGAACTCCCGGGCGTCGTCGAACCAGGCCACGACCCGGCGCCGCAGTTCCGGCGTCCAGCCCTTGTCCATCGCGCGCAGGCAGTAGGCGGTGTGGATCTGCTCCTCCGGCGGTCGCTCGTCGTCCAGACGATCGACCATCTTCGGTAGCGCACCGTCCGGCTGCAGGAAGGCCAGCAGTCGCTCGAGCTGCCTGCCCACCCGGTCGTCGGCGTGCGGGTAACGCGCCAGCAGCAGCGGGCCCAGGCGCGCCCGGGCGTCGGCGCGGCCGGGCGCCTCCGGATCCTCATCGCGGATGAGGAAGAGCTCCAGCATGCGCAGATAGTCGAGCTCTCCCTCGACGTCCAGGTCGGTCCGCGCCAGCTGAAACAGCCTGCCGGTCAGGAAGTTGTACTCCAGCTTGTGCTCCTGGCGGTAGATCGTGGCCAACATCGCCTCGAAGAAGCCGCGCGGACGTTGCTCGGGCGAGGCCATGAATGCCTGGTCGAACCAGTAGCCGTGCGGGATCCGCAGGATCGCCTCACGCGCCGCATAGCGCAGGAACCGGTCCTCGTGATCCAGGAGATCGTAGAGGGCCTCGGAGGTTGCGACCTCCAGTCCCCGGACACGTGGATGCAGCCCGGACCGGGCGAGCGACTCGGCCGCGCGCCGCGCCACCAGCGGATCGGGGTCCGCGAGCGCTCCACGAAGCGGTTCCTGCACCTGCGCGAGGGTGTAAGAGCCGAGGAGCGACGCCGCCGCAGCGCGCACCAACGGCTCGTCGCTCGACAGCAGAGCCGACGTCTCGTCGAGGGTCGGCCTTGGGCCGTGGACCTGGAGCAGTTCGAGCGCGCGTTGGCGATCCAGGGCCTCGCTGCCCGAGTCGCGGACGATCCGCCACAGCTCCGGCGCCCACGCATCCCCGGCCTCCGCCCGTGCGGCGACGATCGCCTCCTTGCCCCACCCGGACCGCGGCATGGGCTGCCGCACGGCGCGGAGCGCGTCGGTCGCCGCCGAAGGCGCGCCCGGCTGCTCGCAGGTAACGCGGTAGAGGCCGCCCGAAGTCCCCCGGCCGCCGGTTGCGAAGTAGAGCCAGCCGTCGGGTCCGACATCCATGTCGGTCACGTTGAGCGGCTCGCCGAGCACGAAGTCGTGCGCTTCACCCGTCCAGGTGGCCCCGGATCGTTCGGGAAACAGGACCCGGATGCGGCCCCGCGACCAGTCGCCCATGAAGTACGCGCCGAGGTACCGCTCGGGGTAGGCGGAGTGGTAGTAGAAGGCGACGCCGACCGGCGACCCGCGACCGATGTCGACGACCCCGGGCAGCGTGTCGATCTCGTGGAACGCGAACTTCCCGGAGCCCGTCCGCCAGCCGTAGTCTCCGGCCGGAATCAGGTGAACGACCCGGGTTGGCCTGAACCATGGCAGACCCCGGTCCCACTCCATGTCGGCCTCGTAGGCGAAGACCTCGCCGGCCGCCCCGATCGCCAGATCGAACGGGTTGCGCAGACCGCCGGAGAGCCGTTCCCAGGTGTTCGCCTCCGGATCGAAGCGGTACAGCGTGCCGCCGGGCGCACGCAAGCTGTTCGCGTGACCCCGGGGATCGAGGATGCGCGGCAGGAGTTGATCCTCCTGCAGCTCGCGCAGCGCCGACGATTCGGCCAGCCGCACGTCGGGGCCGGAGAAGTTCCCGTACAGCAGGTAGAGCGCCCCGTCAGGACCGCGGGCGATCGTGTGCGGGCCGTGCTCCTGGATCCGGCCCGTTGCCCGGGCGATCCGTTCGACCTGGTCGATCCGGTCATCGCCATCGGTATCCCGCAGCCGGTAGAGCCCGGTGTCCTCGACTGACCCGCTGGCGCGCACCTCGCCTTCGACGCCGGCTGCCTCGGCCAGGCGACCGTTGCCGCGCGCGTGGGCGAGGAGATCGCCGGGCCCCATGACGTAGAGCCCGTGCGCGGTCTCGACCTGGGGCGCGATATCGATCCGGCGGTCGAAGACGCCGTCGCCGTCGCTGTCCTCGAGCACGGCCAGACCCTCGCCCTCGAGCGCCAGCAGGGGTCGCCCCTCGGCGTCGAACGTCATGTTGACGACCGAACCGAACAGTCCCGGCGCCGCGGCCGCCTCGACCCGAAAGCCGTCCGCGGCGCGGAAGCGCCCGCCGGTGAAGTCGAGCCGCTCCCGCCGCGAAGCGTCGTCATCCGGCATCGGTTTCTGCGCCTTCGTCCCCGTGGCGAAGCCCAGGCCCATGGCCAGACCGACAGTCAGGGAGACGGCGTTCTTCATCGCGAGAGTCCTCGGGGCCCGGCTCGGCGCCACCCCGCCCCACGGACCCGCGGGCGCGGGGCCACGCGCGTTGAACCCGGAACGGGTTGCGGAGTGGCGAATCGGGCACGGATCCTACCAGTGCGTGATCGCTTGTGTTCGGGCACTTCTCCTCCGTAGGATGGTCGCGCTGTGCTCCAGGCTCCCTGCACGATCGCGGTTCTCGCCACCCTGGACACGAAGGGCGGCGAAACCGCCTATCTCGTGGATCGCATCGTCCGCGACTGGAACTGCCGCGTGTTCGTCATCGACCTCGGGGTGCTCGGCGAACCCGCGCTCGACGCCAGCCGGACCCCCGACGTGAGCCGCCGCGAGGTGGCCTGTGCCGGCGGCGAGAAGATCGAACAACTGGCGCAGGCGGGCGACCGCAGGCGCGCCATCGCCGCGATGTCCGCCGGCGCGGAGGAGGTCGTCCGCCGCAGCTACGGTCGGGGCCGCTTCGACGCGATCGTCGGTCTGGGCGGACGGGCCGGCACCGCGATGGCCACAACCGCGATGAGAGCGCTGCCCCTCGGCGTACCCAAGATCATGGTCTCCACGATGGCGGGCGGCGACGCCTCCGGCTACGTCGGCGTCAAGGACATCGTCATGGTGCCTTCGATCGTCGACATCGACGGCATCAACCGCATCAGCCGCCAGATTCTGAGCCGCACAGCTGCCGCGGTCTGCGCCATGGCCCGGGTCGAGATCGAGGCCGACGACGACCGCCCGCTGATCGCCGCCTCCACGTTCCGCAGCGCCACACACTGCGTGGACGCCTGCCGGCGGCAACTCGAAACCGAAGGACTCGAGGTGCTCATCTTCCAGGCAACCGGCGCCGGCGGCCGCACGATGGAGAGTCTGATCGAAGCTGGTTTCGTGCGCGGTGTACTGGACCTGACCACGACGGAGTGCGCGGACGAACTGGTCGGCGGAGTGCGCACCGCGGGCCCGTCCCGCCTCGAGGCCGCCGCCAGGAGCGGTACGCCCGCCGTCATCGTGCCCGGCTGTCTGGACATGGTCAGCTTCTTCGCCCGCGACACCGTGCCGGCGGAGTTCGAGGGCCGCACCTTCCACCGCCAGAGCGACACGATGACCCTGATGCGCACTTCGCGGCACGAGTGCGCCGAACTCGGTCAGGTCCTCGCCTCCAAGCTGAACGCCTCCACCGGTCCGGCCGAGGTCTACCTGCCGCTCGGCGGCGTATCGACACTCTCGGCGCCGGGCGGCCCGTTCCACGATCCGGCAGCCGACGATGCCCTGTTCACCGCCCTGCGCGAGAATCTCAGGCGGGCGGTGCCGGTCACCGAGGTCGACGCGAACATCAACGACCCGCGGTTCTCCTTCGCCGTCAGCGACGCCCTGCTGCGGCTGGTACGAGACGCGAACTAGCGCCACTGGACTCCGGCCTGCGCCCGCCGGCACGACGCCGGCTGCCCTGGCTGCGCACCTCCGGGTGCGAGTCATCGAGCACCCGGAGGGCACGATGCCGGGCGGGATGCATGGCCGCTCGAATGCAGCGCGAACTCAGCCTCGATGCAACACCCGCTCCCCGAGAGGCTGAACGGGCCGGCAGTTGTTCGGATAGATCGCCGCGAACGCTTCGATCTGGCCGGACGAGAGCGCCAGCGCCTCGGCAAGGACCACCCATGCGACCCCTTCGGTGCAGGGCGGCGTGGTGAGCGAGCCCCGGTATCGCCACGAGGTCCGGTCGTCGGGCAGCAGCGAAGCGAGGTCGAGGTCGCTCGGCATCGCGCGCGGCGGCGTGGGTCGGTCCGGAAGCTGAGCCCAGACCGGCTTCAGGGCGTCGTTCTCCCCGCCTTCGTCGAGCAGTACGCCGACGACGGCGAGCGCTCCGTCGACGCTCTCGTGCACAAGATGCATCTCCAGGGCCAACCGCACACCGTCGACCGTGTGCTCGCTTTCGCGGTGGAAGTGGAACTGGCGCAGTTCGTACCGGACCCGGTCGAGCGCGATGCCGCTGCCGGGGACCGGGTTCACCTGAATGCCGTGCCCCGTGTTCTCGATCGTCGCACTGCCCTGCCGGTAGTCGAACTCCAGCTCCGGCAGATCGGCTCGCTGGCCGCCGGCCAGGTCGATCGGAGACTGCTCCGTTCCCAGGGCGCACCTCGCGTACGCCGGGTCGAGCCCGGCCCACAGCCCCGGACCGTCGTCCGCGTCGTACCCCCACGGCGCACCCGCGCCCTCCCGTTCACACATCGGCGCGGAAGATACAACGAACGGGCAGGCCTGGTCGAAGCGAACCGCCGACACCAGGTCCGGACCGCGCAGACGGAAACGCCGAGCCAGCTCGAATCGCAGGCCTTCCTTGCCGGTACGGTACATTTTGCGCATGCCGAGCCCGCTACCCCGCCTTCGGTCACCTGGTTGGCTCTGCATCCTCCTGGGCCTCGCGGCGGCGGCAGGCGGCCCCGCGCGTGCGGCTGCCGCCGATCCGCTGGCGATCGAACGCGGCGCCGTGATCTACCGCCAGGGAACGTGTCCCGTTTGCCACCACTGGCAGGGGCAGGGCAACCGTCGCGGCCCGGACCTGACGGACGACGAGTGGCTCCACGGCGACGGCTCGCTGACGGCCGTGCGCCAGGCGATCGAAACCGGGTTCCGGCACGGCGCCGGCCGTCGCTTCCGCGGCAAGTACGAGATGTGGCCGTTCGGCGGCATGGATCTCGACGAACCCGACGTTGATGCCCTGACCGCCTACGTGTGGTCCCTCCACCGCCGGCGTCGCGCCGCGGAGACCCTGACCCGGGAGGTGGTCAGCCGCATCGCCTTCGGTTCCGGCGCCGATCAGGATCGGTCGCAACCGGTCTGGGACACGGTGCTCGCGCTCCGGCCCCAGCTCATGCTGATGCTCGGCAACAGCGTCCTCGCCGGCACGGACGACATGGACCAACTCCGTCTTCAATACGACAAGCTCGCCGCGAAACCGGGCTTCGCCGAGTTGCGCGGACAGAGCCGCTTCCTGGCAACCTGGAACGACCTGGACTTCGGCCACGAGGACGGTGGCGCCGATTTCGGGCAACGCGCCGAGTCGCAGCAGGTGTTCCTGGACTTCTGGGAGGTTCCTCCCGGATCGGCACGGCGCGGGAAACAGGGCATCTACACGTCGCAGCGCTTCGGACCGCCGGGACGTCGCCTCCAGGTCATCCTGCTCGATACCCGCTACCACCGCGGACCGCTGTGGCGCGTTTCACCCAACGAGGCCGCGGACCGCGAAGCGCGCGGCATGGGTCCCTACCTGCCCAACGACCACCAACGCGCCCGGATGCTGGGCGAGGAACAGTGGCGTTGGCTCGAGCAGCAGCTCCGTCGGTCGGCCGACCTGCGCCTGATCGTGACGAGCATCCCCTTCGTCATGGAGTTCAGCGGCTGGGAGAGCTGGGCCAACATGCCGCTCGAACGAATGCGGCTGATCGACCTGATTCGGACCACCCGCGCGAACGGCGTCCTCCTGCTCAGCGGCGACACGCCCTGGTCCGAGGTTTCCCGCCTGGACGGGGAGCTCACGTACCCGCTCTGGGACATCACCTCGAGTTCCCTCAACCGGCGCAGCGGCGGCATCGGCCCGAACCGGCACCGCGTCGGTCCACCCACATCGGAGCCCAACTTCGGCTACATGGAGATCGACTGGACCCGGGCCGACCCGGCGATCAGGATCGAGTTGCGCACCGTCTCGAACCGGGGCCTGCTGCGCCAGACACTGCGGTTGTCGGAGTTGCAGCCGAAGTAGACGCGGCGCAGGTTCGGAAGAACACGCAGGAACGGGCGACGACGTTCCTCCGGCTGTGGCGCATTGGCGGGCGCGGTCGGATCGATGCAGGCGGCGCGGAAGGGCCTGCGCGAGACGGCGCCGCATCACGTTCGGGAAGTACAGGCGCCTGTTCCCGCGTCTGCGAAGCGCCTGTTCGACGACTCCGCGGGTGTGGACCGGGTCGCAACGTGATGCGCACTCATTCGATCAGCTGCCTTGCTTCCCAAGCCCGCACCTTGCGGTTCGCTTCGTCGAAGATGCGCTCGTAGTTGCCGATCGTCAACGCGTGCAGCGTGGCTTCGCTGAGCCGTTCCCGGAGCGGCTCGTAGTCGCGCCACGTCTTCAAGTACTTGTCGCGGTCCCCCGGTGCAACGGAATCCGTCCCGAAGAGGAACCGGTCGGGGTGGCGTTCCAGCAGCGCAGCCCAGGCCCCAAGCGCGGCCTCGTCCCGGACGATGTACTTCGCGACTTCGTCCCACGACAGGTCGCAGTGCACATGGGAGAACGCCTCGTCAAAGAGCAACGCGTCAAGCAGCTCCACGTGGTTCCCGGCGGGCGCCACGAACCGGCCCAGCCCGGTGTGAGCCCAGATGATCGTGACGTCGGAGTGGGTCCCAAAGAGCTCCCGCACCGGCGCCAGGTGGACCGGCTCGTGCGCCTGCGTGGGCAGCACGACATCGATGTCGTTGTGGAAGATGACCGCCAGACCCACCTCGGCAGCGAAGTCGAACACCCGGTCGAGTGCCGGGTTCCGCAGACTCGCCGTGTGACCGAGAATCTTCGACGTCACGAACTCCTTGTGAATCGAGAACTCCCCGATTCCCGAGAACACGCCCGGATAGTGTTCAAGCACGCGCCGGATGTGGTCCGCGGCGTACATGTCCGTCGGATTGAACCCCGTGATCATCGGGTCGAAGCGGGCCTGGTCCTCCGGCGGCAGCAACTGGTACTCCTCGGCGATGATCGCGTCGACGAACGAGTAGTAGTAGAGCGCCGCATCCGAGTGCAGGTAGTAGTCGGGCGCCCGCTCACCCGACTCGAAGTAGTCCCACTTCTGCTGCAGCGGGATGCCGAAGACGGCCGTGCGGCCGACTTCGTTGCCCGCCGTTTCAAGGAACTCGCCGAGCGTGATCCCGCGCTGGACGTAGTTCGTCAGATGGAAGTGGACGTCGTGGAACGACGGCCCCTTCCCCTCCGGCTCCTCCGCCCCGGCCGCGGGAACCGCGGTCCAGGCGAAGGCCAGAACGGCTACAGCGGCAACAGGCGCCTTCAATGACTCAGCCTCCCAGGCACCGAACACCGAGTCTGCAGGGTTCTCTCGACATTGCGTACCCGGAGCGCACAGGCTTGCGCGGCGAGTCGCGCCGCCCACCGGCGCCACCACGCGATCCGCCCGGTCTCAGCTCGTCACGCTCTCCTGTGCCGCCTTCGCCGCCTGCATGTCGTCCTCGTCCGGCATGAGGATGAACTCGGGGTATGACTCGATGCCGAGTTCGGCCATGTCCTGGCCGAGTTCCTCGACCTTGGCCGAGACTCGCACGCCCATCGTCTTCTCGATCACCCACCACACGAGCATGGAGATCCCGAAGACGAAGACGCCGATGGCCACGATGCCGATGAGCTGATTGACGAAGTTGCCGCCGGCCGCGATGCACACCGCGAGCGTGCCCCAGATGCCGGCGAACAGGTGGACCGGAACGGCGCCGACGACGTCGTCCAGCTTCATCCGCTCGAGCAGCCTCATGCCGGCGACCGTGACCACCCCGCCGACGGCGCCGATGAGCAAGGCCCAGTGGTGGCCGACGAGGTCGGGTCCGGCGGTCACGCCGACCAATCCCCCGAGCGCGCCGTTGAGCACCGCCAGAAGGTCGACGCGGCCCAGCAGCGGCCGCGACAGGACGAGCGCCGCCACGACGCCCGCGGCGGCGCCCAGGTTCGTGTTGATCAACAGGTTGCCCATCGCCGTCGCGTCGGCGGCGCCACCGAGCGCAAGCTGGGAGCCGCCGTTGAATCCGAACCAGCCCAGCCAGAGAATGAACACGCCGAGGGTGACGATCGGCACATTCGAGGGCGGCGTGACCTTGACGCTGCCGTCGGAACGGAACTTGTTGCGCCGCGCTCCGACCATGATGATGCCGGCCAGCGCCGCCCAGCCACCGGTCGAGTGGACGATCGTGGAGCCGGCAAAGTCCTGGAACCCGAGCTCGGCCAGCCAGCCGCCGCCCCAGGTCCAGGCGCCAACGACCGGGTAGATGACCGCGGTAAGCACGGCGGTGAAAGCGAGGAACGACCAGAGCTTGACCCGCTCGGCCAGCGCGCCCGAAACGATGGACGCCGTGGTGGCCACGAAGGTCATCTGGAAGAACCAGCTCGACATCTCCGAGTAGCCGCTTGCCGTGACCGCCGCGGTCTTGTCCGCATCGCCGCCCAGCAGTGCCATCTCGTCCGCCGACGCCTCGAAGAAGGGCGTGATCGAACCGATCCAGCCGCTCACGTCGACATACATCAGGTTGTAGCCGATCGCGTAGTAGGCGATCCCGGCGATCGAGTAGAGACCGATGTTCTTCAGGCAGATGACGGACGCGTTCTTGGTCCTGACCGAGCCCGCCTCGAGCATCGTGAAGCCGGCGCACATCCACATGATGAACGCGCCCCAGACCAGGAACGCGTACGTATTGAAGACGTAGGTCGCCTCCCCGGACACCTGGGCGCCCGCCGCCGACGCGACGAGCAGAAGCACGACGCCGGCAAGGAGCACCTTGGCGGCGGTCCGTCGTGACAAAGGCGGCTTGAACTGGAGCTTCATCTTTACCCTCCGGCTGTTGGTGGAGGCCCGCCCCCTCTCTCGAGGACCTGAACGGCGCGGCCCGATCGCGTTCACACGCGGCGCGTGAGCATTGTAGCGTCCGGTACGGCCCTCCGGCGACGACGTGGATCCGCAACCAGGACGATTCCAACGTCCGACGCTTCGCGCCGCGTGCGGGCAGGGCGCCCGCGTTCCTGAGAGCAGAGAGTCGTGCCAGCACCGATCTTCCCACCCAGGAGTGGTTTCCGCACCTCGGACATCGGAGTTCCCGACGTTGGAACAGCCCTGGGATCCGCAACGGATCCACGCCGAATGCAGCCTCAGTCGGCGCGCTTGATCAACGCGCCCAGCACCATGCCGCCGATGCCGAAGGAGATGATCTCGACCGCCAGCCACATCCAGGCGACGTGGTACGGGAAGTCGCTGATCACCAGGGTCAGGTAGAACTGCTGAAAGCCGATTGCGGCCCCCAGCAGGATTCCGAAGTGGAGCCCGCCCTTGGCGCCCGCCTGCCAGGACTGGCGGCTGCACGTAAAGAGCACGCTCGCGACGACGCCGAGCACCAGAGCGATGACAAGGAACCAGACGATCTGCATGGCCATGCTGTCGGGTTCCTGGACGAACGCCGGCTCATCGACATAGGCGCCGCCGAGCACCAGGCCGTGCAGTACGAAGTTCACGATGTTCTGGACGAATCCGGCCGCGAGACCGGCAACCACTGCTTTGCCCCAATTCATGCTTTCCCTCCTCTGAAGTAAACGAGCGCCGCCGACCCGGCGTCCCCGAACCGCCCAAGCCGAACCGTCAGGCCAGTATCTCCTCGACCACCCGGCCATGGACGTCGGTGAGACGGAAGTCACGACCACTGTAGCGGTACGTCAGCCGCTCGTGGTCGATCCCGAGCTGGTGCAGGATCGTCGCGTTCAGGTCGTGGATGTGCACGCCGCCCGAGACGACGTTGTAGCAGTGGTCGTCCGTTTCGCCGTACGTCTTCCCCGGCTCGATGCCCGCCCCGGCCCTTCGAGGCCTCTGTCCGTGCAGCCCGCGATGGCTTCGCATCCCGGTCGAAGGCGGCAAGGTCGTCGAGCAGCTCCCGCCGATTGCCTTTGACCGTCATCAGGTAGAAGCCGCCGCGCTCGACGATCAACCGCGCTGTCGTGCGCCGCGTATGCAAGGAGTCAAGCGTCACCGCCTGATTCTCGATGTCGAGGCGGCGCAGCAACTCGCGCACACCCTCGATCTCGCCCCCGGCGCCGTCGCAGGTCTCCTGGCCGCAGACCAGGCCCCGCGCCTTGCGGTACTCCGGCACCCGATGCAGGAACTTACTGGCTCAGCGCTGTCCAGCGCCGCCGTCAGGCCGGAGACGACGCCCTCCAGCCCGCGGCAGGGCCCAAGGGCAGAGGGCCCCAGGAAGGCTGTCGGCAAGCGACGTCCGGCGCCAACTCATCGTCCAACGCCCAAACGGAGCGCAGCCGACCGCAGCGAGCGCTTCACCCTCCATCGATCTGCCAAGCGCGGGCGGCCCCTGCGACCCTCTCCCCTGAGACCCAAGCGGGCGGGCGCCGGCGCCGCCGCCGGGGCCGCCGCGGCAGGCGGCGGTACACTGCGCCCAACGCCTACGGCACGGGACACGGCATGGACTTCGGCATCTGCGTCGCCAGCAAGATCGACGACATCGGGTACATCGAGCGGGCGGAGGCGCTCGGGTACAGCCACGCCTGGATCGCGGACAGCCAGATGATCTGGTCGGACTGCTACGCGGTGCTGGCGCTGGCGGCGGAGCGGACGAGCCGGATCAGGCTCGGCACCGGGGTCGCGATCACGGGTACCCGGATCGCACCGGTCACGGCGCACAGCATCGCGACGATCAACCGGATCGAGGCCGGGCTCGATCAGCTCATGCTGCTGCCGTCTCTTGCCACGCAGGAGCGGGTGATCGGCCAGTTCCACGACGAGGTGTTGGCCCACCTCTAGCGCGCGCGAGATGACCTGCCTGTTCCTCATCCTTCACGTCAGCGCGCTCGTCGTGCAGCCGCTGGCGCTGTTCGTGACGATCCCCCTCCACATCATCGCGTCCGTCATCGCGAAAAAGAAGGACTCGTAGGGCCGTCAGGCCCGCGTACGATCACGCGATGTTGCTGCTGGTCCTGCCCTGGGACGCCGAGGCCCAGGCCTCCGCCGAGTGGTGGTACCTCCGCCGCTGGCTCGTCGGCGAGGCGCGCGCCGTCTTCGGCAATGTCGAGGTGGTGTCGGAGCTGCCGGCGAGACTGCCGGACGGCGCCCAGGCGGCACTGATCCTGGCGTCCTGCCGCGTCCTGATCGGCCGCGCCTCCCTGAGTCGAATGCGCGAGCAACTGACCGGAGGCGCCCGCCCCGACTGCGGCGCCGTCTACGCGACCGACCTGACGACGACCGGCCCGGAGGCGAGCAACGACCTGTTCACCCTGGCCGATTACGAACTTGCAGAGTCCGCCTGGCTCGCCGACGACGCTGCGGAATCGTCGTTCGAACCGCCCCCGCAAGGTGCGAGTCCTGCCGTCCTGCTGTCCCGCGACGCCTGTGCCAGGTGGGCGGCGGGCGAACAACCGGATGGCCCACGCTCGGGCCTCTGCTACGAGTTCATCGACTACTACGGCGGCGAGCGCGCCGACGTCCTGCCCCTGCTGCCCGAGGACCTCGGACCCGCGTCGTCCGTCCTGGAAATCGGCTGCGGACGCGGAGCAACCGCGGCACTGATCAAGCAGCGCTTCGGCTGCCGGGTGGTCGGGCTCGAACTGAATCCCGAGGCAGCCGCGGCCGCCGAAAGCCGGCTCGACTTGATGATCCGCGGCGATGTCCAGGAGGTCGAACCCGGCGAAACCTTCGACGCGATCGTCGCCTTCGAGCTGTTCGAGCATCTGACCAATGGTCAGGCGTTCCTTGAACGCGCGGCAACCTGGCTTTGTCCCGGCGGCCGGATCGTGCTCTCGGTACCCAACGTCGGTCACTACTCCGTCGTCGAGGACCTGATCGCCGGGCGCTGGGACTACATCCCCATGGGCCTGCTCTGCGCCACGCACGTCCGGTTCTTCACCCGCCGCACCCTGGAGGACTGGCTGCACGCCGCAGGCTTCGACCGCTACCGGATCGACGCCCAGACGACTCCGCTGCCGAAGCGCATCGATGCGCTTCCCGAGTCGCTTTCTCCTGACCGCGACAGTCTGACCACGGCCGGCTTCTACGTTTCGATCTTCAGGTAGGCGGGCGCCGGAACGCCCGCATCAGCGCTTCGGCCGTCCGTCGCTCCGTGTACGTCTCGGCGATGGCGCGGCCGGCTGCGCCAAGCCTGCCGCGCAGATCCCGGTCGCGCCACAGCCGCTCCACCGCCTGGCGAAGGGCCGGGCCGTCTCCAAACGGCACCTTGATCGAAGCCTCGTTGTCCGGATCCAGGTCACGGTGGGAGGGAATGTCCGTCAGCACGCACGCCCGGCCGCAGCCCATCGCCTCGAGCCCGATCAGGCCGAAGCCCTCGAGCGGCGACGACGGCCCGATGCACAGGTCGACCCCCTGCAAGAGCGCAGGCACTTCCGCCGGCGGCACGTGCCTGTGCCGGGCCGCCTCGGGCCACAGGGTCACTTCCTCCTCGTCCGCGTCGAGCGAGAGACGCACCAACTCGATCCCGCCGCCCGTCTGCTCGAACAGAGGCCGCAGCGCCCGCAGGCACCAGGCCACGCCCTTGACCTCGAGTTCCCAGTGCCCGCTGACCAGCACCCGCAACCGGCCGTCATCGGCGCGTTCCCGTTCCGGCGGCCGGAACAGGTCCGGCTCGAAGGGCTGCGGTATCCACCACGCTTCGACGCCATGGCCCTCGCGCACCGTGCGGAGCAGGTGCGGCGACACGACCAGCTTCCGCGCCGGCAGGTCGTAGGCAGCCCGCATCGCCGCGCGAGCGTCCGGCGCCAGCGTGTCGTGGCCCGGCTCGTAGCCCTGGCAGAGGTGGCAGGCCAGCCGTTCAGCGATCTCGAGCGCCGCGACGACGGTCGGCGCCAGCGTACCGACCGCCACGTCCACCCGCGGCAGGAATCGGCGTTCGAGCGCCGGCGCCTGCCGGTAGAAGGCGCGGGCGCCCTCGAACCAGTCCGGACAGGGATCGGGCGAATGGACCGTGACCTCGACCCCGAGCCGACTCAAGGCCCGGGCGTGCTGGAAGACGACCTTGACGCCACCGTAGAGCGCCGCGCCGGGCAGAAGATAGGCGACCTTCAGACCCCAAGACTCCTCACGCGACGATCCCCAGCGGCGGCCGCGTCCGGTAGGCGCCACGCGTGAAATCCGGGAACTCGACCGGCTCGCTACCCCGAGCCACCGACAGCTCGCTCAGCTCGACCGGGGCCGAGAGCGCCGCCGCGTCGTAGACGTCCATGTCCGTCGGAGTGCCCTCCAGCAGACAGCGCACCAGCCGGTAGTCCTCCAGGTAGTCCATGCCGCCGTGGCCCGCGCCCTCGGCGTTGTCCGCCTGCTCCGACCACAGCGGGTGCTCGAACCGCTCCCGGTAGGGCTCGACATCGCTCCAGTCTTCGCCCTCCGCCTCGCCCTCGATGAAGATGCGATCCGGAAAGCCCGCGAAGACGCCGCGCGTTCCCTGGACCAGGTTCAGGCGGCTGTACGGCCGGGGCGTCGTCGTGTCGTGCTGCAGCAGAATGCTGCGCCCGCGCCGGGTCCGGACCAGGCTCGAGTTCATGTCGCCCAAGGCGTAGCGGACCCTGGCCCGCGGGTCGTCGGCGCCGAAGCGCTTAGCCGCGTACTTCGCCAGACCGCGGGCCGGGCTCGAAAGCGAAACGAGGTAGTCGAAGCAGTCGCCCCGGTTGATGTCCATGCACTGGGCGACCGGCCCGAGCCCGTGGGTCGGATAGAGGTTCGCGTTGCGCTCGACCGAATGCTGGAGCCGCCACAACCCCTCGTTCGCGTCCGAGAACTTGATCGACCGCAGGTCGTGGATGTAGGCCGCCTCGCCGTGGAGAAGATCGCCGAGCAGGCCCTGGCGCACCATGTTCAGGACCATCATCTCGCTGCGGCCGTAGTTGCAGTTCTCCATCATCACGCAGTGGCGGGCTGTGCGCTCGGCCGTTTCGACGAGTCGCCAGGAGCCCTCGAGCGTGGTCGCGGCCGGCACCTCGACCGCCGTGTGCTTGCCGGTCTCCATCGCCTCGGCGCAGACCGGCACGTGCCACCGCCAGGGCGTCGCGTTGAACACCAGGTCGACGTCATCGCGCTCGCACAGGCGCTTGAAGTCCGTCTCGCCCCGCGTATAGAGCGGCGGCGGCGCCCCTCCGGCTTCCACCACCCAGGAAGCGACCTCCTCCGCCCGTGGCTCGTCGATGTCGCAGACCGCGACGACGTCGACACCCTCGATGCGCAGGAAGTTCCGTACATGGATGCCGCCCTGCAGACCGACGCCGACGAAGCCGATCCGCACCCGTTCCAGCGGCGGTGCGGAAAACCCGGCACGGTAGGCCCTGGCTGCCGCTTCCTCAGGCGAAGCAGGGCTGTCGGGCTCCTGTCCTCCGGCGTTGGAACGCACCGCGGCCGCCGCTGCAGCCGGGCCGACCCAGGCGGCCTTCAGCAGTTCGCGCCGTCCCCACTGGCCGGTCCCACGTCTCACGACATGAGGGTACACCGCAAGCCCCGGGCGTACCGCGTGCTCCCTGCGCGACGGCGCAACGAGCACGCGAACCGCCTAGTTGAAGAAATCGTCCTCGCCGCCGCCGGTGAGGTAGGACGCCTCCTCGTCGAGCCAGGCCTGGTACTCCTCCTCCGTGTGCACAGTCAGGAAACCGCGCATGGAGTAGTGGCTGTTGCCGCAGAGTTGGGCGCAGGCGATCTCGTAGACGTAGTCGGGGTTGCCGGTTGCCTCGCGGATTTCCGCGGTCGTCTTGTTGGGCTCGAACCACACCGGAATCGAGATCCCGGGAATCGCGTCCTGCTTGATCCGCATGTTCGGCAGGTTGAAACTGTGAATCACATCCTTGGACGACAGGTGAACGATCGTCGCCTTGTGGACCGGGACGTGCAGCTGGTTCACCGTCCAGATGTCGTCGGCGCCGGCCGGATCGTCGCGGTCGAGGCCGATCGGATTCGTCGCCTCGTCGACCAGCGAGACGTCGGCGGCCCCGAACTCGCCGTCGGCGCCCGGATACCACACGTTCCAGGCGAACTGCTGGGCCACGACCCGCACCACCGTGGAGTCCGATTCGGAGGGCACCTGGTCCACCCGCTCCGCCCAGATCGGAATCGAGAAGCCGAGCAGAAGAACCCCTTCCACAACGGCCACAGCGACCTCGCCGTACGTGCTCGCCTTGCTCTTGACACCGACGTAGTGCGCCTTCGGGTTGCGCCGGGCGCGGAAACGCATCAGCACGTAGACGAAGAACGCGCCCCAGGCGATGAACACCGCGAACATCAGGTAGTGCACCACGTCGATCATCTGGTCGATCCGGCCGGCGTGCTCCGACGCGGCGGCGGGAAACATCGCATCCATCATGACTTGAGAGGCTCCTCAACAGTGCTCCACCAAGGCGGCACCGGGTCGGTACGAAGGCGCCGCGCACGGCGCCGGAGATAGAAGAAGAAGAGAACGAGGGCAATCTGAATCAGGAACACCGCGCCGAGCAGGAGCAGGGCGCCGGCGCGCGCGGCGTTCAGCATTCCGCCGCCACCGCCGCCGCCGCCGAAGAAACTCCCGGCGACGCCCTCCCCGCCCAGGCCGCCGTAGCACGCCCTGCAGGCCCAGGCAGCAGGTTCGGAGGCGAACCAGGCGGCCACGACAACGGGAAGGGTGCGGAACAGCTTGCGCCGGCGGGCCCACTCCTCCTCGGGAGTCGTGATCTTCCGCCAGAACCAGATGCCGTACCAGACCAGAGCGGCCGCGACCGCGAAGGAAAGGACGGCGCCGACCGTGTAGCCGCCTCCCTGCGCAAGACACCAACCGCCGAAGAACAGCGCGAGGAGAATTGCGCTGCCCACGAAGACGATGTGAATGATCTTCAGGCTCATGGTGCAATCCTCGGGACAGTCAGTGCGGCGCCGGCGCTTCGACCCGTTCGAAGTCGCCCACCTGATCGGTGAACGAGGTCAGGATCGGCAGAGCCAGCAGGACGACGAACAACGCCACGGTCAGTCCGAGCGCCAGGTAGATCACCCTCTTCTCGTCGATCAGGTGCATGAAGAAGCAGGCGACCAGCGACGCCTTGATCGAGGCGATGAACAGGCCGATGGTGATGGCCACCGGCATGGAAACGTCGAGCGCGGCGGCTCCAACGGTAATGAGGGTACACACCATCAGGGCGCCGAAGACCAGGAAGTAGACGCGGACCTGCTTGTCGATGTCGACGTGTTCACTCATGGGATGCGACTTGCTCCAAAGGGTAATCGAAGCTCAGGGCAGGGAATGCCCGCTACAACAGGTAGAAGACGGGGAAGAGGAAGATCCAGATCAGGTCGACGAAGTGCCAGAACAGACCGGAATGCTCCACCCGGTCGGTCAGCCACTGCCGGTTCCTGTGGAACAGCTTCGACCCCGGCCCGGCGAAGTAGGCGTTCCAGGCCATGCCGCCGATCACGTGCAGAGCGTGGAGGCCGGTCATCGCGAAATAGATCGCGAGGAACGTGTTCGACTCCGGATAGTGGTCGTGAGCGAACTTCGCCGTGTACTCGAAGTACTTGATGACCAGGAAGATGCCGCCGCAGCCGACGGTCGCCCAGCCGAACAACCGGAAGCGCGCCAGCTGCCCGCGCATCAGCGATGCCCAGGCCATGACCATGGTCAGACTCGAGCCGATCAGCACCGCGGTGTTCAGGGTCGCCAGCGGAACGTTGAGCTCCGCCTCTTCCTGCATCGCGCCCCAGTTGCCGTCGGCGCCGAGGCGCAGCATGATGAACGTGGCGAACAGCGCCCCGAACAGCATGACCTCCGAGGCCAGGAAGAGCCAGATGCCGATCTTGCCGTTGTTGAGGCCCGTTTCGGGATGGGCCTCGATCGTGTACGGAATTTCCATGCTCTAGAGCCCTCTGCCGGTCAGGTCTTGACTAAGTCTGCCTGGGGAACGAAATCCTGATCGCTCCCGGGCACGCTGTATTCGTAGGGACCCCGCTTGACCACGATCGGCTGATCGAAGTTGCCATGCGGCGCCGGCGAGGGCGCCAACCACTCGAGCGTGGTGGAGTTCCACGGGTTGCGGCCGGCCTTCTCGCCGTTTCGGATGCTCATGAAGAAGTTGATGATGAAGGGAATCTGGGCCAGCGCCAGACACCAGGCCGAGACCGACATCATCACGTTCAGCCCGGTCACGTCGCCGGCGAAGTCGTAGGTGACGCCGCCGTCCGCGAGCCGTCGCGAAACGCCGTTCAGGCCCTGGATCAGCATCGGGAAGAAGACCCCGTTCATGAAGACGAAAGACGGCCAGAAGTGGAGTTTGCCCAGGAACTCGTTCATCTTGCGCCCCGTCACCTTCGGGAACCAGTAGTAGATGCCGGCGAACAGCGCGAACAGGGTTCCGGGCGCCACGACGTAGTGGAAGTGCCCGATCACGTAGTAGGTGTCGTGGAGCGGAATATCCGCCGCCGAGAGACCGAGCGGCAGCCCGGTCAACCCTCCGATGCCGAACATCGGCAGGAAGCCGAGCGCGAAGAGCATCGGCGTGTTGAAGCGGATGGAGCCGCCCCATAACGAGATGAACAGCGCGCTCAGGATGATGACCGACGGAATCGAGATGATCATCGTCGTCGTCTGGAAGAAGGTGGACATGACCGAGCCCATGCCGGTGATGAACATGTGGTGCGCCCAGACGAGGAAGCTCATGAAACCGAGGAAGACCAGGGAGTAGACCAGGGAGCGGTAGCCCCAGAGCGGCTTGCGGGAGTTGTTCGCGATCACCTCGGCGACGATCCCCATCGCCGGCAGGATGAGGACGTAGACCTCGGGGTGGGCCAGGAACCAGAACAGATGCTGCCAGAGCAGCGGACTGCCGCCACCGCTGCGTTCAAGCACCTCTCCGCCGACCACCAGGCCTTCCGGAATGAAGAAGCTGGTGTTCGCGATCCGGTCCATCAGCTGCAGCACGCCGGCCGCTTCGAGCGGCGGAAAGGCCAGCAGCAGCAGGAAGGCGGTCACGATCTGCGCCCAGCAGAAGAACGGCAGACGCATCCAGGTCAGCCCCGGCGCCCGGAGCTGGACCGCCGTGGTGATGAAGTTGACCGCGCCCAAAAGAGACGAGGTGATCAGGAAGATCATCCCGATCAGCCAGGCGCTCTGACCGTTCAGCGCGATGTCGGCCAGCGGCGAGTAGGAGGTCCAGCCATTGCCGGCGGCGCCGTTCGGCAGGAAGAAGCTGGCGAACATCGTCACGCCGCCCAGGAACAGGAACCAGTAACTGAGCATGTTGATCCGCGGGAACGCCATGTCCGGGGCGCCGAGCTGCAACGGCATGACGAAGTTGCCGAAGCCGCCGACGGCGAGCGGCACGACACCCAGGAAGACCATGATCGTGCCGTGCATCGCGCCGAGCTCGTTGTAGAAGTCCGGCAGCATGATGCCGCCGGGCGCCCGGTTATCGCCGAAGAGCGAGCCGACGAAGGGAATCGGCTCGCCCGGGTAGGCGAGCTGCCAGCGCATCAGCATCATCAGGGCGAACCCGAAGAGCAGGAACGCCAGGCCGGTCATCGAGTACTGGACACCGATCACCTTGTGATCGGTCGAGAAGATGAACTTCCGCCAGAAGCTCTGCTCGTCGTGGTGCTTTTCGTGTGCGTGTGAAGCTTGAACGGGCTCCGCCATGGACGCCGCTCCTTTCTGGCTAACTTGCCGGGATTGCCTCGCCTACTCCGGCTTGAAGACGAAGTTCGCCGTCACGGTGCCGCTGTCGCCGACCTCGACGGTCTCAGAGTAGATCTTGAACCGGTCGAACTCATGCCGGGCCTCGATCGTGTAGGCGCCAGCCGGCACGTTCTCGATGCGGAAGGAGCCGTCGGCGCCCGAGACCGCGTAGAAGGGATGGTCCACGACCGTCACCCAGGAGGTCATCCAGGGATGCACGTCGCACTTGATCCGGAAGCGCTCCGTCTTGTCGAAGCTGTAGTCGGCCTCGGTCACGCTGGCCGGCATCGCGCGGTTGAACGGGGGATTCTCCTTGGAGAGCGAGTGGACGTTGTGCAGCAGGCCGTCCGAGTTCTTCACCTTGAACTGCTGTCCGGTCTGGATGCCCATGATGCGCGGTGTGTAGATGCAGCCGTTCTGGTCCATGACCACCGGCTGCGAAGGCGCCTCCCAGGACTTCCCTGCGAGGCCGTCGGTGATCGCCAGGAAGACGTTGGCGAAGGCGCCGCCATCGCCGATCATGAAGGTCTGGTCAAGAACCGTTCCGCTGTGCTTCGCGGCGCATTTCGGGTCCGCATCCATCCTCATCGGGCGTTGCGGAGGCGTCCGTCCTTCGTACGTGACCTTGCCGACGATCGTGCCGCCGAGCGCAACCGAGGAGGAAGCCAGGGCGAAGGCGAGAAGAACGGCACAGACGCGGATCGTCTGCTTCGGAATCATGTGGATGCTCCTTGTCAGGGAGGTGGTGTAAGGGGTTGATGAAGTGGAGGCCGGCTACCTGGCCGCGGTGTTTCCGATCGCGGCATGGCGCTCAGCGACGGCCGCATGACTTCCCCGGAGGGCAGGAACGTTCTCCCAGGACCGCGGGCAGCGTAGCAAGGACCAGCGCGCGGAACAAGACGAATCGGCGGGACAGAGGATCGGGGATCGTCAGAGGGGGCCACGGGGATCGTCAGATGTTCTCGAAGGCCAGCGACTCGACGAGCCGCGGGTCGCGGGAAGGCACCAGCGAGCCGCGGCTCAGGAGCCGGCCCGCAGTCGCCGCGAACAGGCCGCCGACGCCGAGCAGCGACGTCACGTCGAGCAGACTGAAGGTCATCTCGCGGTGCAGGTTCGGCATGACCAGCCAGAACACGTCCCAGAGGTGCATCGCCAGCATCCACAGGGCGCCGACCATGAGCAGGCGCCGGTTCCGCTTGATCGTGCGGGGCATGAGGAAGAAGAACGGGATGGCGAAGTGACCGATCGCGAGCAGCATCGTCGCCGCGCGCCAGCTCGCCGGATTCTCCGGGGTGCCGTGGAGACGGCTCAGGAACCAGTTCGTCTCCTCCGGGATGTTCGCGTACCAGATGAGGAAGAACTGGCTGAAGGCGATGTACGCCCAGAACACGGTGAAGGCGAACAGCAGCTTGCCGAGATCGTGCAGGTGCTCTCCGGTGATCACCCCCCGGAAGTAGCCGGCGGACTCGAGCAGAAGGGTGAGGACGATCAGGGCCGCCAGGGCCGAGACGATCGTGCCGGCGAAGAAGTAGACGCCGAACATCGTCGAGTACCAGTGCGGTTCGAGCGACATGAGCCAGTCGAAACCGGCAAACGTCAGCGTGACCGCGAACAGGGCGACGGCAACGGGGCTGAAGCGCGCCATGCGGTGGGAGAGAGCTTCGTCTCCGCTCTCGTCCTGCCGCCGCGAGGCGTTCCGGAAGAACAGCGCCAGTGCCGTCCAGACCGCGAAGTAGACGGCCGCGCGAATCCGGAAGCCGCTCTCGTTCAGCCAGGGCTGCTTGCCCTGGAGCAGGCGGTCATGGGCCACCGCGTCGGCGTGGGTCCAGTGGAACAGGTCGTACATGCCCAGCGCCGCGACCGGAACGAACAGGACCGCGAGCAGCGGCACCGTACAGGCGAGGTTCTCGGCCAGTCGCCGGACCACGACGCCCCAGCCCGCCTTGGCGGCATGCTGGATCAGCACGAAGAAGAGACAGCCGAGACCGATGCCGAGGAAGAAGATGACGGCCACCAGCCAGGAGTGGAAGAACTGCTTCGCGTTCTCCTCGGAGCCCATCGCCAGGACGACCGACACGACGGTGAACACGACCCCGACCGCGGCCGCGATGAGCGGCAGCCGCGCCCAGCCGCTGCCGGGCCGGATGACGAGCTGGTCGAGATGAACGATGCGCGGTCCGTGACTCATGCGGCGCCCTCGTCGTCCCGGGGATCCTCGATCGGCACCCGCTCGACCTCCACCGCGCCCAGGCCGCTCAGGAAGTCGGCCGTCGCCTGATCGTCGTACTTCGGATCCCAGGATTCGATCGCGATGAAGAGGCCGTCATCGGTAACCCGGGCGAAGTTCTCCGAGCGGAACAGCGGATGGTGGTAGGTGGGCAGCTTGTTCAAGGCGAACATGCCGAGCACCGCCCCCAACGCCGCGCCGAGAACTCCCAGCTCGAAGGTCACCGGCACGAACGCCGGCCAGGTGAACAGCGGCTTGCCGCTGATGACCAGCGGATAGGCCATGATGTGGACCCAGCTCTGGAGGCCGAACCCCAGCCCGGCGCCGGTCAGGCCGGTCGCCAGCACGAGGAACGGCAGCCTGGACGGCTTGAGACCCATCGCCTTCTCGAGACCATGCACCGGGAACGGCGTCAGGGCGTCCCACTTCGAGTATCCGGCGTCCCGGACCGCCTCGCAGGCCCGGTAGAGCGCCTTCGCCGTCCTGAAGCGGGCCAGCACGCCGTAGTGGCTGTAGCCGCCGGACGCCTCGGGCACGTCGAGGTGCATCAGACCCATGTCAGGCCCCTCCCCCGCCGGCCGGCGCGGCCTGGGCCAGCGCATCCGGGTCGGAACCGGCCGGAACCACGCGGACCAGCTCTTCGCCCTGATGGGGGTCCGCCTCCGGCAGCACCGTCTTGACCTCGGCGGTCGCCACCATCGGCAGGAAGCGGGCGAACAGGCAGAACATGGTGAAGAACAGGCCGAAGCTGCCGATCAGCGACGCGAAGTCCCAGAACGTCGCCTGGTAATAGTCCCAGCTGGCGGGCAGGAAGTCACGGTGCAGCGACGAGGCGACGATGACGAAGCGCTCGAACCACATGCCGATGTTGATCAGGATGGACGAGATGAACAGCCAGCCGATGTGGTTGCGCATCTTCTTGAACCAGAACAGCTGCGGCGTGATCACGTTGCAGCTCACCATGATCCAGTAGGCCCACGCGTAGGGTCCGAGGGCCCGGTTGGCGAACGCGAACTGCTCGTACGGGTTGCCGCTGTACCAGGCGATGAACATCTCGATCGCGTACGCGTAGCCCACCATGCAGCCGGTCAGCAGCATGATCTTGGCCATGTTCTCGAGGTGGCGCATCGTGATGATGTTCTCCATCCGGAACAGGACCCGGCAGATCAGCATCAGGGTCATGACCATCGCGAAGCCCGAGAAGATCGCGCCGGCAACGAAGTAGGGCGGGAAGATCGTCGTGTGCCAGCCGGGCAACTGGGCGGTGGCGAAGTCCATCGACACGACCGAGTGGACCGAGAGCACCAGCGGCGTCGCCAGCCCGGCCAGCATCAGGTAGGCCCGCTCGTAGTGGAGCCAGTTCCGGTGCGAGCCGCGCCAGCCGAGCGCGAAGGCGCCGTACGCGAGCTTGCGAATCCGCGTCTTCGCCCGGTCGCGGATCGTCGCGAGATCCGGGATCAGCCCGACGTACCAGAACATCAGCGACACCGTGCCGTAGATCGAGACCGCGAACACGTCCCAGATCAGCGGACTGCGGAAATTCGGCCACATGTCCATCTGATTCGGAAGCGGGAACATCCAGTACGCGACCCACACCCGGCCGACATGGATGCCCGGGAACACCATGGCGCACATCACCGCGAAGATGGTCATCGCCTCGGCGGCGCGGTTGATCGACGTGCGCCACTTCTGCCGGAAGAGGAAGAGGATCGCCGAGATCAGGGTGCCCGCGTGGCCGATCCCGACCCAGAAGACGAAGTTGACGATCGCGAAGCCCCAGCTGACGGGGTTGTTCAGACCCCAGATGCCGGTGCCCTCCCAGAACAGCCAGCCGATCGAGACGCCGAACAGGCCCAGCAGCGCCACCGACGGCAGGAAGAAGCACCACCAGCCGATCGGGGTCTTGCGCTCGACCGGAACCGCTACGGCCTCCGTCAGCGAACGGAAGTCGTAGCCGCCGACGATCAGCGGCGCACGCCCGGCGGCGGGCTCGTGAGTGTTGTCCTGACTCTGTGCCATCAACGGGCGTACAAGTAGGGCGGCGGCGCCCCCAAAGGACGGCCGGGCGCACGAATCGCGCGGAAGCTAACACCGGCCCCCATCCGGGTCAAGGAATCGCCGCCCCCGGACGTCGATTCGGCGCCCGCGGGCCGAGGGCCGCAGCGGGCCGGCGCGCCTGCTCGGGCGTGGCGGGTGTCAATTCGTCGCCCGCGGAGGGCCGCAGGCAACAGGTTCCCCACCGGCGCCCGTTCCACGGCGCGCCGGAGGACCGGAGAGGCGGGGACAGGCGATCGCGGCGTCGGCGGTACGCCGGGACGCGGAGACTCGTAGAATGACGGTCATGACCTACTCCGCGCATCTCTCTCTCCAGCCCTCTTCCCGGCGGGGGCCGTTCGCGCCTCTCCCGTTGTCCGTTCTTCTCCTGCTCCCGCTCACCGTCACGGCATGCGGCGACAGCGACAGCGGCAGCGGCGCCGACCAGGCCTCCGTCGCAGCCGAAGCTCCCCCCGCGGAGCCGCTCGGCAGCAGCACGATCAGCGGCGCCATCCGCTACGACGGGGCACTACCCGACCTGCGACCCCTCGACATGGACGCGGACCCGGCCTGCGCCGCCAAGCACGCGGAGCCCGTCTACCCCGAGATTCTCGAAGTCGACGAACAGGCCGGCCTGGCCAACGTTCTCGTCCACGTGACGAGCGGCCTGCCCGGAGGCCCGTATCCGCTCGCGGAGCCGCCCGTCATCGACCAGCATGGGTGCCGGTACACGCCCCACGTCGCCGGCATCATGGTCGGCCAGGAGTTGAAGGTCCTGAACTCCGACGCACTGCTGCACAACGTCCACTCGCTATCCAGGGTCAACCCTCCCTTCAACCGCGCGATGCCGGCCGCCATCAAGCGGGCCACCTTCTCGTTCACGGACGAGGAGCCCGCCTTCCGGATCAAGTGCGACGTCCACCCGTGGATGTCGACCTACCTGGGCGTGTTCAGCCACCCCTACTTCGCGGTCACGGGACCTGACGGTTCGTTCGAGATTCCCGGCCTGCCCGCCGGCACCTACGAGATCGAGGCATGGCACGAGCGCCTCGGGACACTCCAGCTTCCCGTCACTCTGCTCGATGGCCTCACCGCCAGGGTCGATCTCACCTTCGAGCTGCCGGAGTAGACCCGGCGTCCAGGGTCCGCCACAGTTCGGCCAGGGCGTCGTCCGGGTCGTCGACCTTGATCGTCGTCATGCCGAGCGAGCGCGCCGCCTTCAGGTTCGATCCGATGTCGTCCAGGAACACCGCCTCGCTGAACTCGACGCCGATCCGGCCGCAGGCCAGTTCGTAGATCGCGGGATCCGGCTTCCGCAGGCCGACCACGCTCGATTCGATGTAGTGGTCGAACAGGGCGCGTACCTCCGCCCGCATCGCGGCCTCTTCGGAGTCCCTCGGCTCCCTTTCCTCCTCGCTGACCCAGTTGTTGGTCAGCGCCGCCACCGTGTAGCCGTCGGCCCGGAGCCGGCGCAGCGCGTCGATCATCTGCGGTCGCGCCCCCGACTCCTCCGCGATCGCCGCCATCATCGCCGCGGCCGAGAACCGTTCGGCGACGATCGGGTCGGCGGCCCGGACGTCGCGGTCGAAGGCGGCGAAGAAGCCCGGCCCCATGACGAGTTCACCCCGCTCCATCCGCTGCCACGAGCCGTCCGGCCCGGCGGAGACGACCAGGCGGTTGACGAAGTTCTCCTCGATCCCGTTCGCCAGCTCATAGCGTCGGATCGCGTGCAGCGGAGATCCGAAAACGACACCGCCCAGGTCGAAGATCACGGCTCGATAGCTCATGTGCAACTCACTCCGTGTGGTCTGCGGTCCAGCCCGGAAACACCGCATCTCGGCCCGTGGCTGGATTCCGTGCCGCTCCGAGAGCGGTCAGGCGCCCGTCCAGCAGGGCCCGACGCGGGAGCATATCGGGCCGCCGTCTCAGGAGCCGGCAACGGCGGCAGCGGTCAGACAGGGCGGGGCGAGCAGAATCGTCCGCACCGTCTATCTGAGAAGCGTGGCCGGCAGCGGCGGCAGAGCGTCGGGCGCCGCCGCGAACTCGGAGACGAGCGTCCGCTCGTTGTCCCAGCGGTAGTCCAGGATGTGAATTCTCGGATCGATCGCTCGATGGCGGCCATCGCTCTGTCGCCTCAGCACGCCATAGTGCAGGTTCGGCTCCACGTTCCAGCCGCTCGTCCCGACCGTGCCGATCCTCTGCCCTCTCACGACGTTCTGGCCGGCGCGGACCTCGGTTGCCTCCAGGCCGCCGAAGATGGTGACGAACGCATCGCCGTGACGGATCCCCACCATGCGCCCGTAACGTCGCCACGCCGAACCCAGCGTGGAGCCGCGGCCCGCGAACGTCACCCGGCCCGCCGCGGTGACCCGCACCGGCGTGCCGCCCGGCGCCGCGAGATCGATGCCGTGGTGAAACTCCGCAGCCCCCGTCACCCGGTTCGTGGTTTCGCCGAATGGGGAGACGAGAACGAAGTCGTCGCCCCGCAGCGGAGACGCGAACGGCGTCAACGCAACCAGGTCGGGCCGCGAGGATTCGACCTCGACCGCAGCCGCCAGCCGGCCTGCGAGGCGCGCGGCGACGCCCTCTGCATCCTCCTCGATCGCGGTTCGTACCGCCCGCACCTGGGCGCCGGAAATCCCGGCGCCCGGAGCGGCGGCAAGATCGAAGGGCCGGCCGCAGGTGTCCGCGCCCGCCCCTTCGACCCCATAGGCGAGCACCACCTTGCAGAGCCGGTTGTCGAGGCCGGAAGCCACGGCCCGCAGATCCTCGTAGCGTTCGGCAAGGGCTTCGAACCTCTCCCCGTACCGCCGGCGGGCCTCGACGACCTCGATCTGGTCGGCCCGGAACAGAGTGGCCCCCACCACGGTCGGCGCCGCCGCCATCGCGTCGACGATGAAACTGAAGAAGACGACCGCGACAGCCAGGGCGAGCTGCAGCCACGGCAGGGCGAGCGTCAGGCGACGCACCGCGCCCCGCGGGCCGTGGACCTGAACCTGCCCGAGCCGGATGGCGCCGCCGGGACGCCGGTCAGGCATCGTGTCCCGCAGCCCGCATGCCGGCAATCCGGCCGAAGACCGCGCCGGCCGTCAGGCCTGAACCACCGGGATAGTTGTCGTGGAACAGGCCCCCGACCAACTCGCCGGCGGCGAACAGATCCGGCACCGGCCGGCCACTTTCGTCCAGCACCCGGGCGCCCCGGTCGATCCGCAGCCCACCGAACGTGAACGTGATGCCGCAGGTCACCGCGAACGCTTCGAACGGCGGCCGGTCCAGGGGATTGGCCCAGTTCGACTTGTCCGGATCGAGACCGTGCGTCGAGCGGCCGTCGCGGGCGGCGGGATCGAACCGTACATGCCGTCGGACGGCGGCGTTGAAGTCCCTCACCGTGCGCAGGAACCCCTCTTCATCGACCCCTTCCAGCCGTCCGGCGAGTTCTTCGACCGAGTCAGCCGTCACCCGGCTCGCGTGGGGCTGGCGGTACTCGTCCCGCAACAAGTCGGCAACCCGGGCGTCGAAGACCTGCCAGGCGAACCGACCGGGCTGCTCCAGCACGTCCCGGCCGTAGCGGGCGTAGGTGTAGTTCCGGAAGTCCGCGCCCTCGTCGAGGAAACGCTCGCCGCGGGCGTTGACCACGATGCCGAGGGGATAGCTGTGCTTCTGATAGCGGTGCCGGACCTCGAGGTTCCCGACCTCGGGCGCGTTCAGGTCCCAGGCGACGGCGTGGCAGCCGGTCCACTGCCCGGCACGCGCTGCGCCGGCTTCGAGCCCCATTCGAATCCCGTCGCCCGTGTTGTACCGGCTGCCGCGCACCTTCGCCGCTTCCCAACCTTCGCCCAGGTAACGGCGCCGCCACTCCCGGTTCGCCTCGAAACCGCCGCTGGCCAGCACCACGGCGTCAGCCGCGAGCAGACGGAGCCCCGAAGGTCCATCGACCTCGACGCCGCGCACCGCACCCTCGTCCACCTGCAACCGGACCGCGCGGCTCTCGTGGAGCACCTCGATGCCGGCCCGCACCGCTGCCCGCCGAAGCGACGCCACCAGACCGGGACCCCCGCCCCGCGCCTGCAGCGTGAGACCGCCCCAGAACCGACGCCGGCCATCGATCTCGAAGGCCTGACCGGCGTACAGCGGGACGAACTCCACGCCCAGCCCACGCATCCAGCACAACGTCGGGCGGCTTCGGGCGACCAGGGTGGCGACCAGACCCGGGTCGGCCCGGCCGCAGCTCATCCGCTCCAGATCCCGGACGAACCGACTCTCCGGGTAGGACCCGTAGTCGCTCGTCTCGATCTCGTCGGCGCCCAGCTGCCCGGTGACTTCCTGCAGTTCGTCCAGGTTGCGGTATGCGAAGCGCATGGACGCCATCGTGAAACGGCTGTTGCCGCCGTGCTCCGAGCGTGGCGCACGTTCGAGAACCGTCACCGCGGCCCCACCCTCCCGCGCCGAAAGCGCCGCGCAGAGCGCCGCGTTGCCCGCACCGACGACGACGACACGCCGCTTGACTGGTACTTGATCCCGCATCGTCCGAGCGAACGTCCGCCGCCGGAAGGTAGCGTAGCGCCAACCCCAGGGAGGCCTGACGATGGATGACGCGAAGATCGGCGCCAACCTCGCGAGCAGCGAGGCGCGCTTCGCCGGCAAGGTCGCGGTCGTGACCGGCGCCGCGGGCGGCTTCGGCCGGGCAATCGCTCGCCGGCTCGCCGGCGAGGGCGCCGCCGTGGCGCTGGCGGATATCGATTCCGCCAAAGGCAAACGGACCACCGCCCAACTCGCGAAACGGGGCGCCACCGCTCTCTTCAAGACCGTCGACGTCTCGCGTGGCGACGACCTGCGCCGGCTGATGGAGCGGACCTGCGGCGCATTCGGCGGCATCGACATCCTCGTCAACAACGCCGGCTACTGCCACCGGGCAAAGCCGCTCTGGGAGCTGCCGGAGGCCGACTACGACCGCATCTTCGAAGTCAACGTGAAGAGCGTCTACCTGGGCGCCGTCCACGGCGTGCCGCGATTGCTCGAACGCGGCGGCGGCGTGATCGTGAACACCGCCTCGATCGGCGCGGTTCGTCCGCGTCCCCGCCTCACCGCCTACAACGCGAGCAAGGGCGCCGTGGTCACGCTCACCCGGGGCCTCGCCACGGAACTCGCCCCGCACGGCATCCGCGTCAACGCGGTCAACCCGGTCGCGGCCGACACGGACTTCATGAAGGGCCCGTCCGGCGGCCGTCCGTTGGGTGAGAAGGGCCGCGAGATCCTGGAGGCGACGATCCCGCTCGGGCGGCTCGCCGAACCCGACGACGTCGCCGCCGCGGTGGCGTACCTCGCCTCGGACGACGCCTCCTTCCTCACCGGCGTCTGCCTCGACGTCGACGGAGGGCGCAGCATCGGCTGAACGGCACGCGACCGACCGCCACGACGCCGGGATCAGGCACGGCCCGATGATCACACGGGTCATGCAGGCCGACCCCGGCCTGCCAGGAGCGCCGCGCGGCAGCGGCGGCATCTCCCGGGCCTCACCGTCCCAAGGCGTCGGGCCCGCTTGTGACCGGAGCCGCGGGCGGCTTCAGCCGGGTGATCGCTCGCCGGCTCGCCGAGGAGGGTTCCGCCGTGGCCCTGGCGGACCTCGACTCAGCCAAGGGAGCCGACCACGGCCCAACTGGCCGAGGGCGGAGCCCTGGTTTTCTTCGAGGCCGTCGACGGCTCGCAGGACGACCACCTGCGCCGGCTGAAGGAGTGGACCTGCTCCGCATTTGGCGGCATCGGCATCCTCATCAACCACGCCAGCTACTGCCACCGGGCAAAGCCGCTCTGGCAGCTGCCGGAGGCCGACTACGACCGCATCTTCGAAGTCAAACATGAAGAGCGTCTATCTGGGCGCCGCGCGTGGCGTGCTGCGATTGCTCGAACGCACCGGCGGCGTGATCGTGAACACCGCTTCGATCAGCGCGGTTCGCCCGCGTCCCCGCCTCACCAAGAGCGTCGCGCGGCAGTGGCCGAACTCCCGGAGCCGCTCCGGTCCAACCACACCCTCGCCGAAGAACTCGGCGTCGAGGATGCCTCGGCCGATGATCTCTACGACGCCATGGACTGGCTGCTCTCCCGCCAGCGGAAGATCGAACGGGGACTCGCCAGGCGGCATCTCGAGAACGGCGCCCTCGTCCTCTGCGATCTGACCTCGGTCTACCTCGAAGGCTTGAAGTGCAAGCTGGCAGCACACGGCTACTCCAGGGACCAGAAGAAGGGGAAGCTCCAGGTCGTCGCCCTGCTCTGCAACCGGGACGGATGCCCGGTGGCGGTCGAGGTCTTCGAGGGCAACACCGCCGATCCCGCCGCCCTGAGCAGTCAGCTGCACAAGCTTCGCGACCGCTTCTCGCTGGATCGGATCGTCATCGTCAAAGACCGCGGGCTGATCACCAACGCCCTTATCGAGAAAGACCTCGAACCCGCGGGCCTGGCCTGGATCAGCGCCCTGCGCGCGCCTCGGGTCCGCACCCTGGCCGAGCAGGGCCACCTGCAACTGTCGCTCTTCGACCAGCGCGACATGGCGGAGATCAGCGTCCCGGAGCTGTACCCATCGGAACGCCTGATCGTGTGCCGGAACCCGCTCCTGGCCGCGGAACGCCGCCGCAAGCGCCTGGACTCCTCGACAGGACTGACTGCCTCCTCAAAGCCGGCGAAAAGGCCACAACTGCAGGAAAGGGCTCTCAGCTTGCTCCGCGTCCGACCCTGAACGACGCGTACCCAATACCGTACACCCCGATTCCACCCGAAACCCCGTACCTGCAAGGGATTCCTCAACTCGGCTCTCAGAACTTCGGACTAAGGGTTCAGGCAATCCGCAGGTTGTGCAGACGCTTGCAGTTGTGGGCGTTCTCAATGTTCGGTTCCGCCTGCAGGAAAGTGCCATGCCCACGGGTCGATCTCGGCAACTATTTCTCGTAGAACGCCGGACGCAGCGGCCACAAACGCGGCGTCAACGTCGATCAGGGTCGAGACCTCCGAAACGTCCCCCTCGTGGAAGAAGGCATCGCAACGGCCTCTCACTCTCAGAAACGGCGGTCTATCCTCAAGGCCGAGAAGGCAGTCGTGACTCCGGCCCTTTCCGTGCTTCAGCACGTTCACCGCCTTCGTGAAGATCCAGAGCCGCTTGGCCAGGTCCGCCTTGCCCTCCTGCTCAAGTCGATCGATCAGGTCTTGAAGCGGCTTCGTGGAGCCCTTGTACGCGTCAAGGCTACTCACCTCCGCCTCAAGGATGCCGAAGGCGCCAACGATCATGCACACGTTCTGAACCTTCGCGACTCTCAGGCCGTTGATGTAGCGAGTGGCCGCGCCGGTCTCCAGAGCTCCCAGGCACTCCCTCTCAAGCGCCTCGGCGTCAACGGTCGCCCGACTCAACGCCGCGAAGATCAACTCGCCAAACGACCACGCTCCTCCAGTCATGGCGACGTCTTCGGCTCTACCCGCTGACCGGGCGCCGGCTCACCAACTGATGCCGAGAAGGGGCTGCGGGCTACCAGCCTGGCCGCCAGATCCCGCTCAAAGGCATCCTGCCGTATCGTCTCGGCCGCCAGAAGCCGTTCGCAGCTTTCTTCGAGCGTCAGGACCTCCCAGTGGCCTCTCGTCAATCGGTAGTGCGCCACCCGGTCGCGCCTGAGCTCGGGAACCATCCAGACGATGTCGCCATCGCCCAGATCCTGTCGAACTCGCTGACTCGGTCCGCCCATCCCAGCGAAGAAGGGCTTGTCGACCGCGACAGCGATCTTCGTGCCCCAGCGCCTGACCGTCGGCGCCTTGATGAGCAACTGAGGCATCAGCCGCTTTGCACTGGACGACCGCCAATCCGGACGGCGGATGGCGTTCGGGAACGGAGGCCTCGCATCTCCGTCGGAGAGCAGCCGTTCAAACTCCGAGGTCATACCCTTGCCCGAGAAGTACACCGCCTGAATCTCCAGACCGAACCACCTCAGCATCCCTGCCGCCGTCCGGGCAATGACGAGATCAATCTTGCCAGCCGGTTTGCCCGTACTGGTGCTGCGCATGAAGGGCACTTCTCGGGCGAGCTTCACCTTGGAGGCGGGGATTCCAACGATCTCGGCAAGCCAGTCAACCAGGACGTGACCCTCGCCGAAGCGCTCCGGGCAAAGGATGGCCGGGTCGCCCTGTGCAGCTCCCGTCCGCCCTTCTTCGCCTTCTTCGTATCGCTGGAAAGAGCAGACGCCCCCACGTTTTCGGCACGTTGGTCCGCCATCCCGGAAGGGACACGGAGGAGCGGAACCACTGGCCAGGGCGACGCCCGCAAGCTGTCGCCGCTCCAGGGCGGACAGGCGCACGAAGGAGTGGCCGTACCACTCCGCGATCCCGTACCTGCTAGTCGACATGCGAGAACACTGGCCGCCGCGAGATCACGAGCTCCGGCACACGGGCATGGTGGGTGTTCTTCATCACGACCTGGACCGCCGAAAACCCGTACTCGCGCACCCACGCTTCCACCTCCGGGGCGCGGTCATAGGTCATCAGGAAGTCGACGCCGCTCTCCGCGAGGACCCTGAACAGCCTCGGGTGGTCGATCTCGTTGTGCGCGTAGAGCCGCTTGCCCGCACGCTTGCCGCCCGCCGTGTACGGCGGGTCAACAAAGACAGCGACATCTTCACAACCTGCCGACAGGAGGGACTCCAGGAGCTTCAGGCCGTCGGTCTCGCAGAACGTGATGCGGTCCGCCACCGCCGCTATCGCGTCAAGCCGATCCATGATCGTGCGCGGATACCAGCGGGAAGCGACCCCCTTGCCCGCCTCCCCTGCGCGTGCCAACGACGCGCCCGGCGCAAGAATGCCGCCCCTGCGGGTCCGATTGAGAACCAGGGTCCTGAAACCATGCTCGACGACATTCCGGGGGTTCTCTCCACTCAGCGCGATGACGTTCTCCCGCGACACCTCGAAACGCTCGACCAGGCCCCCGAGAGCGGCGCCCTCCCGCAGGGCGGCGTGCCAGAACGCGGCGACATCGCGGTCGAGTTCCGCCATGACGGAGCGTTTCGCCAGGTTCTCCATCATCGCGGTCAACGAGACGATCGCTCCACCCGCGAACGGCTCGACAAGAACCGCTGGAGCGGCGGCAGGGCGGCCGAGCCAGGCACGGATGTGAGGCACCAACCAGGTCTTCCCTCCCGGATACCGCAGCGGACTGCGCTGCGGCACTGACGCAACGTTCACCGCGGGGATGGGCGAGACCGCGAACTCCCCGGTCTCGGCCCCGGGCGAGCCGAAGTCGGGCAGAAAGGACTGAAGAGGCGAAGCGGTCACAGACGCCAGGATCGTGGTTCCAATCGCTCAGTGCAGTCGAGGCGCGGAACAGGCAGCCGCCACCTCACCCTCACGTTATCCTCCAGCCCGGCTCGATCACGCGGCCGCCGACGATCGTGCCGACCGGCGCGCCGCGGAGCTTCCAGCCCGCGAAGGGCGTGTTGCGCGACCTGCTCCGGAAGGCGGCCGGGTCGACCTCGACCTCGCGCTCCAGGTCGATCAGGGTAACGTCGCCGGCAGCGCCGGGCGCCAGGCTGCCGCCCGGGATGCCGAGCAGGCGCGCCGGCGCGGTCGACAGCAGCTCGACCAGGCGGGTCAGATCGATCACGCCCTTCCCCACCAGGCGGTCGAGACACAGGCTGAGGGTCGTTTCGAGCCCCACCACGCCGTTGGGCGCGGCCACGAAGTCGAGTTCCTTCTCGTCCGGGTGATGGGGCGCGTGGTCGCTGGCAATCGCGTCAATCGAGCCGTCGGCGATGCCGGCGACCAGGGCGTCCCGGTCGTCGGCGCTTCGCAGCGGAGGGTGCATCCTGAAGTCCGGGTCGAGGCCCGAATCGAACACGTCCTCGTCGCAAAGCAGCAGGTGGTGTGCCGACACCTCGCTCGTCACCCGGTGGCCACCCTCCTTCGCGCCCCGGATGAGCTCCAGGCTGCGCGCCGTCGACATGTGCGCCAGGTGGTAACGGCCGCCGGTGTCGGCGGTCAGGATCAGGTCGCGGCCCACCATCACGTCGTCGGCGGCGCCGGGAATCCCCTCGACTCCGAGCCGGGTCGAGAAAGCGCCCTCGTGCATCACGCCGTCGCCCGAGAGTTCGAGTTCCTCCGCATGCTGGATCACGGGCAGGTCGAAGTGCCTCGCGTAGCGAAGCGCCTGCCGCATGAGAGCCGCGTTCCAGACCGGCCGGCCGTCGTCCGAAACCGCGACCGCACCGGCCCTGCGCTGGGCGCCGAACTCGGTGAGCTCCCGCCCTTCGAGGCCCCGCGTGACCGCCGAGATCGGGTAGACGCGGGCCCTGCCGGCACGCGCCGCCCGGGCCAGGATGAACTCGGTGATCGAAGGATCGTCGTTGACCGGTTCCGTGTTCGGCATGCAGGCGACCGCGGTGAAGCCGCCCGCGGCCGCCGCGCAGGTCCCGCTCTCGACCGTCTCCTTATACTCCTGGCCCGGCTCACGCAGGTGGACGTGCATGTCGATCAGTCCCGGCGTGACGACCAGGCCGGACACGTCCATCCGACGCGCCTCCTCCGGCGCCTCGAGGCCAGCGCCGCAGGCGGTCACCGCGCCGTCCTCGATCAGCACGTCCGCCGCGCCGTCCAGGCCCTGGCTCGGGTCGACGACCCGCCCGCCGCGAAGGACCAGCGCCGCGCTCAAGCCGAGCCCTCGCCGCTCTTGACGCCGGCCAGCAGGTAGAGCACCGCCATGCGCACCGCGACCCCGTTCGCCACCTGTTCGAGGATCACCGACCAGGGGCCGTCCGCGACTTCGCTCGCGATTTCGATGCCGCGGTTCATCGGCCCCGGGTGCATGATGATCACATCGTCCGCCGCGGCCTGCAGCCGGCCGGCGGTGAGACCGAAGAACTCGAAGTACTCGCGCTCGGAGGGAAAGGACGCCCGCGCCTGCCGCTCCAGTTGCACCCGCAGCATCATGATCACGTCCGCTCCCGAGATCGCTTCCTCGAGCGACCAGGCGACCCGCGCGCCGAGCGCTTCCGGCTGCTCGGGCATCATCGTGCGCGGGCCGGCGATCGTCACCTCGGCGCCCAGCTTGCGCAGGCACAGGACGTTCGAGCGGACCACGCGGCTGTGCGCCACGTCACCGACGATCGCCACCCTGAGGCCCTCGACACGGCCCTTGTGACGGCGAATCGTGAAGGCGTCGAGCAATGCCTGGGTCGGATGCTCGTGGGCGCCGTCGCCCGCGTTGACGACCCCCGCGCCGACTCGCTCCGCAAGACCGTGCGGCACCCGCGGGTGCGCGTGCCGGATCACGACCAGGTCCGGCGCCATCGCCTCCAGGTTGCGGGTCGTGTCCAGGAGGGTCTCCCCCTTGGACAGCGACGACCCGGAAGTCGAGAAGTTCACGTTGTCGGCCGAGAGCCGCTTCTCGGCAATCTCGAAACTCGAGCGGGTGCGCGTGGAGGCCTCGAAGAAGAGGTTGATCACCGTCTTGCCGCGCAGCGTCGGCACCTTCTTGATCGGCCGCGCCGCGACCTCGACGAACGACTCCGCCGTGTCGAGAACGTGAACGATTTCCTCGGTGGACAACTCGGCGACCCCGAGCAGGTCGCCTCGCTGCCACCTGAACCCGCTCACGCTTCGCGCTCGAGGAGCTCGACGATCTCCCTGCCGTCGTCGGTCGCGGCGTAGGAGACCTTGATCACTTCGGTGTCCGTCGTCTGCACCTTCTCGCCGACGCAGTCGGCGTGGATCGGCAGCTCCCGGTGACCGCGGTCGATCAGCACCGCGAGCCGGATCGCCTTCGGCCGGCCGTAGTCCATCAGCGCGTCCATCGCGGCGCGGATCGTCCGGCCGCTGTAGAGCACGTCGTCGCAGAGCACGACGATCTTGTCGTCGATCGCCACCGGCAGCACGCTCTCCTTGACCACCGGCTGCGGCGCGATTGTCGACAGGTCGTCCCGGTAGAGCGTGATGTCCAGCACGCCGACCGGAAGGTCTGCTCCCTCGGTGCGGGCGATCTCGGCGGCGACGAAGTCCGCGAGCGGCACGCCGCGGGTGCGCACGCCCACCAGCATGAGCGTCTCCGTGCCGCCGGCGCGCTCGACGATTTCGGCTGCCATCCGGCGCATCATGCGAGCCATCTGGCGGGCCTCGAACAGCGTCCTCTTGACGGTCAGGTGGCTCACTGGCGCGGCAGCGTATCAGCCTGTCCCGCCTGGCGCTACATGTTGTGGAAAGCGAAGCGTACGGGCACAACAAGTTGTGACTCATGCGCGAAAGCTGCTATTTTCTCCGCGGCAACGGGCCCCCTTCCCTGCCGACCGCACCCATGCTCAAACTGGAACGCCTCGAGGTCAACGGCTTCAAGACCTTCGTCGAGCCCGTGGTGAGTCACTTCGCGCCCGGGATCACGGCCATCGTCGGTCCGAACGGCTGCGGCAAGAGCAATCTGGCCGAGGCCGTCACCTGGGTGCTGGGCGAGCAGAGCGCCAAGTCCCTGCGCGGCAGCTCGATGGAGGAGGTCATCTTCAACGGGACCCACGAGCGGAAGCCCCTGGGGCTCGCCGAGGTCAACCTCACGTTCCGGACCGACGGCAGCATCGTCGGGGCCGAGGACGGCCGGATCACGATCGGGCGACGCATCTTCCGAGGCGGCGAGGGTCAGTACCGGCTGGACGACCGCATTGTCCGGCTCAAGGACATCCGCGACATCCTGATGGACACCGGCCTGGGCATCCGCGCCTACTCCGTGATCGAGCAGGGCCGCATCGGGATGATTCTGTCCGGCAAACCGCAGGATCGCCGCAAGCTGATCGAGGAGGCTGCCGGCATCACCCGCTACAAGAACCGCAAGCGGCTGGCGACGCTCAAGCTCGAGGACGCGACCGCAGACCTGCTTCGTCTCGACGACATCATCCTCGAGGTGGAACGAAGGTTGCGTTCCCTCAAGCGACAGGCGAACGCCGCGCGGCGCTACGGGCGACGCCGGAAGGCCTACCGGGAGCTGCTCGAGGACGTGCTCCGCGAACGCTGGGCCCGGCTCCAGGCGGACCTGGACGACCTGGCGGCGAGTCTCAGGCAGGACACGGACAGCGAAGCCGACCTGCTGGCCGAACTCGCACGCGCCAACGCGGAGCTCGCCGCCTGCCGCCAGGAGATCGACGCCCGTACGCAGGCTGCCGTCCGTTTCCACGAGCGCCAGGCGCAACTGCTCGCCCTCATCGAGGGCCGCCAGGCACTGATCAAGGGCGCCCGCGCCACGCTCGAGGAGATCGCCGAACGGCTCGAGTCCGGCGAGGTGGGCGCTGAACGGCGGCGGCGCGACCTGGAGGCGGCCGGGGAGCGGCGCGCCGGCCTGCTCGGCCGACGCGACAGGCTCCAGTCCAGGCGCGACCAGGCACTGGCCGACGTGCAGGAGGACCGGCGGCGCATCGGCAACGCCGACGCCGCGATCGCCGAAGCGCGGCAGCGGCAGCAACTGCTGCTCGACGAACTCACCACGTACCGGGCGCGGCGGGGCGAGCTGCGCAGCCGCCTGGTTGCCGAGCGCATCGGCAGCGAGAAGGCGGTGGACCGCCGCGACCGGGCCGAGGCGATTCTCGAACGCGGCCGGGACACGCTCCATGCCATCGACGACGAAGTCGACGCCGTTCGCACCAGGATCGAGTCTCTGGAGGCCGCGCTGGCCGGCGAAGTCGAGACCGCGCGGCGCGTGGCCGCCGACCTCGAAGTGAACCGGGATCGTCAAAAGCAGGCGCAGGCCGACCTGGAAACCCGGCGCGAGGAACTCGTCGAGGCGCAGAAGCGGGCCGCCGTGCTCGACGAACTGGGCCAGCGCGACGCCGAGCAGCGCAACGAGATTCGCCGGGCCCTGCTCGACCTGGGTCTGGCGGCGCCGCGTTTCCTCGGCGATGAGGTGACCGTGCCCGAGGGCTGGGAGCACAGCCTCGACCTGTTCCTGGGCCCCCTGCGCAACGCCGTCATCGCACCCGGGGACGAGGACGCCCTGGCGATCGCCCGCGCCATCGGCGGCGCCGACTTCCAGGCCACTCTGCTGCGCTCCGGCAACCTCGCGAAGCCGCCGCCGGAGGTCGAGGATGCGGCGATCGTCAGCGATCTGGCCAGCGCACTCGGTCTTCCCGGGGAAGCTCGCACCGCACTGCCACGGGCGTACCTCGCCCGGAGTCCGGAGGATGCCGAGCGTCTTGCACCAGACCATCCGGGCGTCGCCTTCCTGTGCCGGGATCGTCTCTGGATCGAGGCCGGACGGGTCACGGTACGCGGCGAGCAGGCCGCCCTGGGCGCCCTCGGCCGTCAGCGCGAGATGGACGACCTCGGCCTGCGAATCGCCGATCTGGAGCGACAGCGCGCGGCCCTCGGCAGCGAAATCGAAGCAGCCGACGAGGGGGTTCGACAAGCCGCGGCCGAAGGCCGGCGCCTGGAGCGGGCCGCCGCGCAGCTTCGGCAGCAACTCGCGGTGGCCCGATCCCGCCTTCAGGACATCGGGGAGCGACGTGCCGCTCTGGACGGCGAACTCGGCGCGGCGCGGTCGGAACAGGACGAGATGCAGCGCATCATCGACGCGAGTGAGGCACGCCGCCTGGAGGTCGAGGCGGACGCCGCGGAAACCGGCAGGCGTCTTGCCGCCCTGCAACAGGCCGTCGACGAAGCCGGCGCGGCCGTCGAGCACGCCCGCGAGGAGCGCGAAGAGCGGATCACCGCCGGCGCCGGGCGCCGGGGAGAGCTCGAACTGATCGAGGAACGGGCGGCCTCGGAACAGGGCGAACGGGAGCGCGTCGAGCGTCAGATCGCCACGCTGAGCGAGGCCGACGCGGCCTGGGCGGTCGAAACGGAACGGCTCCGCGGGCGGATCCGCGAGCACGAGGCGGCCGCGGCAACCGCTCGGCGGGAGCTGGACGAGGCCCTCGTGGAACGCACGAACGCCCGGGACGAGGCCGGCGGCGCCCAGCGCGCCCTCGAGGACGAGAGGGAGCGGGGCCGCGCGCTGGAGGCGCAAATCCGGGCACTCGACGGGCGCCGCGACGCGGTGCGTGGCCGGATCGGGGACCTCCGCGTTCGCCAGGCCGGTCTGCAGCAGGATGCCGAGCACCTGGGCCGGGACTACGTCCAGGAGTTCGGTCGCGAGCTGGCCGGTCAGGAACCGCCGGAAACCGCCGGCGACGAAACCCCCGGCCTGGAGGAGATGACCGCAGAGCTGGAACGGCGGCGAGCCCTGCTGGAGCGGATGGGGCCGGTCAACGTGCTCGCCGCCGACGAGTACGACGAACACCAGGAACGGCACGAGTTCCTGAGCGGGCAACGAGCCGACGTCACCGGCTCGATCGAGAGCCTCGAACGCACGATCCGCGACATCGACAAGACCTCCTCCGAGCGCTTCGTTGCCGCCTTCCGCGAGGTCAACGAGAACTTCGGGCGCATCTTCACCGAGCTGTTCCGCGGCGGCGAGGCCGAGATGCGCCTGATGGACGAGGACGACCCGCTGGACTGCGGCATCGAGATCACCGCCCGGCCGCCCGGGAAGCGCGTGCAGAACATCATGCTGCTGTCCGGCGGCGAGAAGGCGCTGGCCGCGATCGCCCTGCTGTTCGCCCTGTTCCGGACCAAGCCCTCGCCCTTCTGCATCCTCGACGAGGTCGACGCGCCGCTCGACGACGCGAACATCCTGCGCTTCATCGACATGCTGAAGCGCATGTCCGTCGAAACCCAGTTCCTCGTCATCACCCACAACAAGCTGACGATGCAGGCGGCGAGCACCCTCTACGGCGTGACGATGGAGGAGCGGGGCGTCTCGAAGATCGTCGGCGTCGACGTCGACGAGATGCACCCGGAACAGCAACTGGCCACCGCCTGACCGCCGGACCTGGGTGCGCCGGCCTGCCATCCGTGCGCCCGCTGACGGGCGCACGGACTGGTTCGCGTGTGGCGCCGAGCCGCACCACACGGGTTCTGGCCGGCATACGGGCGCGCCGCGAAGCGGCGGCGCCACTCTGCTCCGCGCCGCCCGCTGGTACTCTCCCGCCATGAAGACCTCGACTTCGCCGCGTCCACTGCTCATTCTCGCCCTCTTCGCCGCGCCGGCCACAGCGGCCGACCGAGATGCGCCGACCTTCTACGCGGACGTGCTGCCGGTGCTCCAGATGCACTGTCAGGATTGCCACCGACCGGCGGGCGCGAACTACGGCGGCATGCGCGCGCCGATGGCGCTGACCAGCCACGCCGAGGTGCGGCCCTGGGCGAAGTCCATCGCCCGCACGGTCGCCGCCCGGGAGATGCCGCCCTGGGACGCGGACCCCCGGCACGACGGCACCTTCGCCAACGAACGCGTGCTCAGCACGGCCGAGATCGAAACCCTGGTGAACTGGGCCGGAACCGGCGCCGTCGCCGGCGACCTCGCGGACGCTCCGCCGCCGCGCGAGTTTCCGGTCACCGGCGGCTGGGTGGTCGGCGAACCCGACCTGGTCGTCACGATGCCCGAGCGCTACTTCGTCGAGGACGACGTGAACGACCTCTACGCAGCCTTCTCCTACGTCCTGACCGAAGAGGACCTGCCGGAGGACCGCTGGGTCGTCGCCTTCCAGTGCAAGCCGGACAGCGACATCATCCACCATTTCAACCTCCACCTGCTGCCGCCGGACGAGAACGGCGAGCTGCCGCCGCCGCCCGAGTTCCCGAACCAGGATCAGATCGCCCCGTCGCCGGACAACGCCGGCAGCTACATGGGCGGCGTCTCCTCCGGCAGCGACGCGAATCGCTACCCGGAGGGGTACGGTTTCCTTCTCAGGAAGGGCTCGCGGGTGACCTTCGACATCCACTACCACAAGGAAGCCGGCGACGGAACCGGGGTGTGGGACCAGTCGTCTATCGGCTTCGTCTTCGCCGACGAGCCCGTCGAACGTTCGCTCGGCTCCGGCCTCCGGCCGATCATGAACTTCACCTTCGCGATCCCGCCGAACGACGGCAACCACCAGGTCGGCCCCTACTCCACCGTCGCCCGCCACGACACGGACATCATCGCCCTGATGCCGCACATGCACATGCGCGGCAAGGCGGCGCGCTTCGAAGCCTTCTACCCCGACGGCACGACGGAGGTCCTCCTCGACGTGCCGCAGTTCGACTTCTCCTGGCAGACCGTCTACTACTACGACGAGTTGAAGCGCATCCCGAAGGGCACGCGGGTCGAGTACACCGCCTGGTACGACAACTCCGCCGAGAAGGGGGCCCGCTACGGTTTCAACTCGGACCGCACCGTGCGCTTCGGCCAGCCCTCGACGGACGAGATGATGATGGGCTTCATGATGAGCGCCGCCGCGCCGGAGGAGTAGCCCCGGCGCCGGGAGCGCGAACACCGGGACCTTGGAGAACCGGCAGACCGGTTTCCCACAGCTACCGCAGCCTCGACCCCTGCTCGCCTCTCGGACGGCCTCGGACAGGGACCAGCATCCGGCGCGGAGTGACGGTCCCCGGGCAGGGGCCGCCGCACCGCGGTCACTGCCGCCTGGATTCCTGGCAGCGCTGCCGCGAGAGCCGGTGCGAAACCACCAGGCAGGCCCCCGCCACGACCAGTCCCAGCAGTTCCCGGCTGTGCTCGATGTACATCCGGTCCGTCGACATCGGCGCCCAGAGATCGCTGGTCGGGCGGTTCAGAATCCAGTCGGCAAAGCCCGGCAGGGTGAGCACCGCGCCGGCCGCGGTCACGGCGGCCAGGCCCAGGAACGCGACCGTGGGAAGCGGCCGGTAGGCGGCGACCGTACAGGCGCAGGCGATTGCCGCGTAGTAGCTCACCCAGATCAGGGGATCCGGGTCGTTGAGCTGCAACAGGGCAAAGACCAGCATGCCCAGACCCAGAAGCAGTGGCAGGAAGCCGGGGCTCGAGCGAGGACTTGAGGACCGCATCGGCCCGAGCCTACCGCCGCCGAACCTGTCGCAGGCTCCACGCCGTGCCCGGCCCCGCCTCACCGACCTCCGATCAGCGCGACAAACAGCAGCAGCCGGGAACGACCGCAGGCGCGGTCAAGAACCGCCTTCGCTGCGGCAACACCGGCCGTGGCGGGTTCCTCACGGTTGTCGGCGGGTGAGCTCCAGTCGAGCAGTCGGCCGTTCATCCCGTTCAGTCTTGACAAAACAAACCGGATGTTCCAACATCGCTGATTGATGACCGTCTCCGAACCGATCCCCACTCCCGACCGATCCACCGATCCCGGCGCCGCGGCAGAGTTCGCCCTCCGCGCCGCCGAGGAGCGCTTCATCGAGGGCATGGGGCTGGCGCTCGAAGAAGACCGCCTGCCCCGGATCGCGGGCCGTCTGGTCGGCCTGCTCATCGTGTCTCCCCGGCCCCAACGCTTCGACCACCTGGCCGAGCGTCTTCGCGTCAGCCGCGGCAGCATCAGCACGAACACCCGCCTGCTGGAGAACATGGGCGTCATCGAACGGGTGACCCGCCCGGGCGACCGCCGCGACTACTTCCGGATCAACGAGCAGCCCGGCCTGCTGCTACGGATCGCGGACCGCTTTCGCGACCGGCAGGCCATGGCCGAGGAGATGAAGCGGGCGCTGCGTCCCGGCGCCGACGACGGCAACGTCGTCGGCGACCGCCTGGACCGCTTCATCCGCTTCTACGCCATCCTCGCCGACAGTCTCCGCGCCTTGCTCGCCGAAATGGCCGAGATGGAGGAGAACGGCGGCAACTCCCGATCCGGCCCTCCCTATGACGATCCGAACGGCCCACGCCCCAAACAACCCGAGTGAGTCACAACGATGGCGAGAGTCCAATCAGGAGGAGCTGGCGACGGTCCCGCGCCGCCCCGCTCCCGAGCAACCGTCGGACCGACGGCCGGCGCCCGCAGCAAGACGCTTCCCACCCGCGCCAGCGCGTCCGGCATCCAGCGCGCGCAGGGCAATCAGGAGGGCGTCACGGAGCACCCTGACGGCTCCGTGCGCGTCGTCCCCGCCGCTTCCCGACCCGCCGGCAGGCCGCCGCGGCGAATCAGCCGCCTTCAGTTCGCCGGCATTGCGGCCGTGGTCGTGATCCTGGCTGCAGCGGCCGTCATCGCTTTCGGCCGGTCGCCGCAGACCGCAGCCGAAGCGCCGGGCGCCGACGCCCAGGCGGTGCCGGTGCGCGCCGAGGCCGCCCGGCGGGGACATCTCTCCGTGCGCACCGCCTACTCCGGCGAACTGGTCGGCGAGGTCGCCGATATCGCGGCCCAGGTCTCCGGACGGCTGGTCGACGTGCCGGCACGGATCGGTCAACGGGTGGCGGCCGGCGCCGTTCTCGCCGTGATCGCCGACATCGACATCAGGAACCAGCTCCAGGAGGCCCGCGGTCAACTGGGCGTCGCGGAGGCGAACCGCGACAAGGCGGCTGCCGAACTGGTCGGCGTCCAGGCGGACCACCAGCGGGCGATGGAGCTCTACCATCAGAGCCTGCTGTCGGTGCAGGAGCAGCAGCAGGTCACGTCCCGGTACGCCACCGCGCGGGCGCAACTCGCCGCCACCGAAGCCCAGGTCCGCCAGTCCGCGGCCCGTGAGGCCCAACTCGCGGAGGCGTTCGCGAACACCCGGGTACGGGCCCCGTTCCACGCCGTGGTCGCCGACCGCTATCTCGACCGCGGCGCCCTAGTGCAACCCGGCACGGCGGTGCTGCGGCTGGTCGAGGAAGCGCCGCTCATGGTCCAGTTCCGCGTGCCGGAGCGGGATCTCGCCGCGGTCCGCGCCGGCGCGGCCTTCGACGTCTCCACCGAGGCGACGGGCGGTCAGACGTTCTCCGGCGCCGTCCGCCGGGTCGCCGGCGAGGTGCGCCGCAACGATCGCACCGTGCTCGTCGAGGGCGAACTGACCGAGACCGACGACCTGCTCCGGCCCGGCATGTACGCCGACGTCTCCGTCAGTCTGCGTGACCTCGCCGACGCCCTGATCGTCCCCGACACCGCCCTTCTGGAGCGCGTCGCAATGGACGGCGCCCGCTCGGTCGGCGTCCTGGTACCGGTCGACGGCCTGGCCGAATGGCGGCCGGTCCAGGTCGCGGGCCGATCCGGAGAGTTCAGCGCCGTCGACGGCAGCCTGGCGGCCGGCGAACTCGTGCTCACCCTGGGGCATCAGCAGCTCGGCCACGGCGCTCCGGTTCGCGTGGTCAACGCGGCCGACGCGCCGGGCGGAGCGTCTCCGTCCCGCGCCGCCGGACCCTGAGGACCGACCGATGAACCTTCCCCGTCTCTCCGCCAACCGCCCGGTCGGCGTGACCATGCTCTACGTGTGCGTCGTCGTCCTCGGCCTGGTCGCCCTCCGCCAGCTCGCCGTCGACCTGATGCCCGAAGTCGACATGCCCATGGTCTCGATCACGACGACCTACGAAGGCGTCGCGCCGGAAGAGATGGAGAGTCTGATCACGCGGCCGATCGAGCAGGCCCTCGCCACCGTCACCGGTCTCGACAAGCTGAGCTCCATGTCCGCCGAGGGCATGAGCAGCATCCAGGCCCAGTTCGACTGGGGCATCGACCTGAACGAGGTCGTGAACGACATCCGCGAGCAACTCGACTTCGTGCGCGGCATGCTGCCCGATGACGCCTCGGAACCGACCCTGTTCAAGTTCAACCTGTCGGACATGCCGGTCGTCTTCCTCGGCCTCTCCGGCCAGGGCGACGCCCGCCAGGTCCGCCACCTGGCCGAACAGACGATCAGCCGGCGGCTGGAACGCCTGCCCGGCGTCGCCTCGGTCGATGTCCAGGGCGGTCGCGTGAGGGAGATCCAGGTTCAGCTCGCCGCCGACCGGATGGCCGCCCTCGGCATCACCCCGAACGAGGTCACGACGGCCCTGTCGCGGGAGAACCGGAACGTCTCGGCGGGCGACATGCTCGAAACCGGTCGCGAGGTCCTGATCCGCGCGATCGGCGAGTTCGAACGCAAGGTGGACGTCGAGAACACGATCGTCGCCGTCCGCGACGGACGGCCGATCCTGGTGCGGGACGTCGGTCGGGTCGAGGACGGCATCCGCGAGTTGACGAACGAGCTCTGGATCAACGGCAGGCCCGGCATGCGGATGTTCGTGATGAAGCAGTCCGGCTCCAACACGGTCGAGGTCGTGGACGGACTGAAGGGCGAGATCGACGCGATCAACCGCGACTACGCCGGCCGCGCCGAGATCACGATCCTCATGGACGGCGCCGCCTTCATCCGCCAGGCCGTGAACAACGTCCAGATGGGCGCCCTGTTCGGCGCCGTGCTCGCGGTGCTCGTCCTGATGTTCTTCCTTCGCGACCTGCGAGCCACCCTGATCGTGGGCGCCGCGATCCCGATCTCGGTGCTGGCGACCATCGCCCTGATGTACTTCAACGGCTTCACGCTGAACGTGATCTCCCTGGCCGGCATCGCGCTCGGCGTCGGCATGCTGGTCGACGGCTCGATCGTCGTGCTCGAGAGCATCTACCGACGGCTCCACGAGGGCGAACGCCCCACCGCCGCGGCGGTCGCCGGCAGCAACGAGGTGGCGATGGCGATCGCCGCCGGCACGCTGACCACGGTCGCCGTCTTCCTGCCGGTGGTCTTCATCTCCGGTTTCGCCGGCATCTTCTTCAACCAGTTGGCGATCACGGTCAGTTTCGCCCTGCTCTGCGCCCTCTTCGTCGCCCTGACGCTGATCCCGGCCGCCGCCGCCCGCTGGTTGCGGCAGGTCCCGAAGAGCCGCCAGGTCACGGACGAGTCCGTCGCCGCCCTCGGTCCCGTCGACATGGCCTACGGCCGGATGATCGAGTGGGCCCTCGGCAGGCCCGGCCTGGTGCTGGCGACTGCCGTCGTGCTGCTCCTCGGTTCCTTCGCCCTGTTGCCGGTGATCGGCCTCGAGTTGATGCCCGAGAGCGACGAGGGCCGGCTCAACATGAAGGTCGAGATGCCGGTGGGGGCTCCTCTGGAGACGACGACCGGCACGATGGAGGAGATCGAAGGCCAGGTCCGCAGTGCGCTCCGAGCCGACGAACTCGACAACCTGATCACCACCGCCGGCCCCGAGAGCTGGTGGCGGCCCGCCCAGTCGAACCAGGGCACGATGGAGATTCTGCTCACCCCGTTGACCGAGCGCAGCCGCAGCCAGGAGGAGATTCTGGCCTCGATCCGCCACGCGATCGCCGACGTGCCGGCAGCCAGGATCCAGCTCTTCGCTTCGTCCAGCAACATGATGATGCGGATGATGCGCGGCGGCAAGGATGCCCGTCTGGTGGTCGAGATCCGCGGCCACGATCTGGACCGGGGCAACGAACTCGCCGGGCGCGTGATCGAGGCGATGGCCGCGGTCCCGGGCGTCGTCCATCCCCGGCTCGACCGTGAATCCGGCCAGCTGGAACGAACCCTGCGCGTCGATCGCGCCCGGCTGGCGGAATTGGGCCTGAACGGGAGCCAGATCGCCGACGCCGTCGAGCACTACGTGCTTGGGCGCGTGGCAACCAGGTTCCGCGACCAGGGCGACGAGTTCGACATCCGGGTCCAGCTCCAGCCGGAGGACCGCTTGCGCCTGGAACAACTGCCGCAACTGCCGATCGTCACCCCGCGGGGCGACATCGTGCCCCTGGGCTCGATCGCGACGATCAACCCCGGCGAGGGGCCCCTGTCGATCAACCGCGAAAACCAGGAACGCATGATGCAGGTTCTCGCCGGCATCGACGGCCGGAGGTTCAGCGACGCGGCGAGCGACGTCGAGGCCGCGCTGGCGCGGATCGAGACACCCTACGGCTTCACGATCGACATGGGCGGCGAGCTGGAAGAACAGCGCGAGGTCTTCGTGGAACTTCTGATCGGCGTGCTGCTCGCCGTCTTCCTCGTCTACACGGTGATGGCGGTCCAGTTCGAGTCCCTGCTCCAGCCGCTGGTCATCATGACCGCGGTGCCCTTCTCGCTGCTCGGCGTGCTCCTGACCCTGGCGGTCACCGGCACCACCCTGAACATGAACTCCTTCCTCGGCCTCGTCGTGCTGGTCGGCATCGTGGTCAACAACGCGATCGTTCTGGTGGACAACGTGAACCGGATGCGCCGGGATGTCGGCTGCACCCTCCACGAGGCCCTGGTCCGCGGCTCCAGGCGCCGGCTGCGGCCGATCCTGATGACGACGCTGACCACCGCGCTCGGTCTGCTGCCGCTGACGCTGGGAATCGGCGAAGGCTCCGAGCTGCAGGCGCCGCTGGCCCGGGTGGTCGTCGGCGGACTGCTCGCCTCCACTCTGATCACGCTGATCTTCGTGCCTTCGCTCTACCTGCTGGTCGAACGCGCCCGCGAACGGCGCCGCGCCATCCGCGGGCGCCGGAAAGCGGCTCGTCTTGCGGCCCCCATCGGGGTTCCGCACGGAACGCCGGCGCTGCCAACATCCTGACCGCCGGGCGGCGTTCCCGACCACCGGCGAGAGCAGGCGACAAGCACGACTGGCGGCCCGACTGATAGTCTGCCGTCCGGATGTGCTCGTCAGAGGCACCGCCTTCGGACGATCCCGCCGACTCACGGCGCCGGCGGTTTCTCGTCGGTCTCTCGCGCGCGGCCATGGCTTTGGGGCTGGCCGGCGGCTATGGAGCGTTCGGCGCCGTCCTCGGGCGGTTCATCTACCCTGCCCGCGCCGCCGAGCGGGTATGGCAGTTCGTCACGCCGCTCAACCGCCTCGCGACCGGCGACAGCCTGACCTACACGACGCCGGCGGGCGCCGAGGTTCACGTCACCCGCCGCAATGACACCGGCGGCAGCGAAGACTTCACCGCACTCTCGAACGTCTGCCCTCATCTGGGCTGCCAGGTCCATTGGCAGCCGCAGCACAACCGCTACTTCTGCCCGTGCCACAACGGAGTCTTCGATTCCGACGGCCGGGGCATCGCCGGGCCGCCCGAGGGCATGGTGCTTTCGGGCTATCCGGTCGAAGTGAGGAACGGCATGCTCTTCGTCGAGGTCGAGGCAGTGCCGTTGAGGGCGCCGGAAACCCGGTCGTGACCACGATCAGGCGCTGGCTCGACGACCGGATTCCGATCGAGCCCGGCGCGCTCCGCGCGCTGACCAACGAACCCGTCCCCCACCATCTCAAGCGCTGGTGGTTCGCCCTCGGCGGCACGCCGGCCTATCTGTTCGTGGTCCAGATCGTCACCGGCGTTCTGCTCGCGCTCTACTACCAGCCCCATCCGTCGACCGCCTGGGAATCGGTGCGCTACATCACCGAGGACGCCAACTTCGGCTGGTACCTCCGCAGCGTTCACAAGTGGGCGGCGACCCTGATGATCGCCGCCGTCGTGCTGCACCAGATCCGCGTCTATTTCACCGGCGCCTACCGCAAGCCGCGGGAAGTGAACTGGATGGTCGGCATGTCGCTCCTGCTCTGCACCCTGATGCTCGGCTTCACCGGCTACAGCCTGGTCTTCGAGCAACTGAGCTACTGGGGCGCGACCGTGTCCGCGAACATTGCCGACACGATCCCGGTGATCGGCGGCTTCCTGAAGAAGATCCTGCTCGCCGGAGAGGCCTACAACGAGAGGACCCTGGCCCGGTTCTTCGTGCTCCATGCCGCCGTGCTGCCGGGATTCCTCGTCGCGTTGATCGCGGTGCACATCGCGCTGGTGCGGATTCAGGGCGTGACCGAGCTGAAGTTCCGGGACGAACCGGCGACCGGGGACCGCAAGTTCCCCTTCATTCCCGACCACCTCTACACCGAACTCATCATCGGCCTGGTTCTGATGGTCGTTCTCAGCGCTCTGGCGACGCTGGCGCCGGCCACCATGGGCCCCCTCGCCGACCCCCTGACCACGCCGGAGGAGATCAAGCCGGAGTGGTTCTTCTACGTCACGTTCCGCTGGCTCAAGCTGATGGGCGGCACGGCCGCTGTGCTCAGCATGGGTCTGATCGTCTTCCTCATGTTCGCCTGGCCCTTCATCGACGCCTGGTGGCGCCGGCGCACGCGCCTGCGCGAAGCGAGCGTCTGGATCGGCGTGGCAGCGACACTCCTGCTCATCGGAATGACGATCCGGGAAGCCGTGGCGCCCCATTGAACGAACGAAAGGACGGCCTGCGATGACCCTGGAAACGAAGCGCATCATCATCGGCAGCCTGGGAGGCGTGTTCCTTCTCTCGCTCGTCTTCGTCCAGTGGCTGGAGACGATTCGCCGCGCCGAAGAGGCCGGCCTGCGCCCGGAGCGGATCGTCGCGCCGGCCAGTTCCCTCGCCTGCATCGAATGCCATCGGGAAACGAATCCGGGGATCATCGACCACTGGCGCGGCAGCAGCCATGCCGAGAAGGGCGTCGGCTGCGTCGAGTGCCATCGAGCGGCAACGGCAGATCCCGACAGTCACGACCACTACGGTTTCCGGATCGCGACGGTGGTCACGCCCAGGGATTGCGCCGCCTGCCATCCTCACGAAGCGAAGGAGTTCGCGCGCAGCCATCACGCCGCCGCCGGCAACATCCTCGCTTCCCTGGACAACTTCCTGGCCGAGACGGTCGAGGGCTCGACACAGCCGTTCAACCCCCATTCGCCCACGCCGGGCCGTCCGATGGAACCGGTCAACGGCCTTGCCAGCGCGTTCCTCGGCTGCCAGCAATGCCACGGTTCCAAGGTCGCCCTCAGGGCCACCGACGGCGGCACGATCACGCTCGACGACCTGCGCCCCGACGAGGACGGCATCCCGACCAACGTCGACGTCCTCGACCGCATCCTGCGCAACGACGACGGCCGGCCCCTGCTCGACCCGGGCAGCTGGCCCAACACGGGTATCGGCCGCCTCAACCTGGACGGCTCGCTCGGTTCCTGCAGCGCCTGTCACAGCCGCCACGACTTCTCGCCGCGGCGCGCCCGCCAACCCGAGAACTGCGGCAAGTGCCATCTCGGGCCCGACCATCCCCAGAAGGAAATCTACGAAGAGTCGAAACACGGCGTCGCCTACCGGGACCTGACCGATTCCATGAATCTCGACGCCGAAGACTGGGTGCTGGGCGTGGACTACTCGGCGGCGCCGACCTGCGCAACCTGTCACATGTCGGGCCACACCCGGAACAACGGCCGCGTCACCCACGACCCCGGCGAACGGATCTCCTGGACCAACAGGCCGCCGGTCAGCCTGCCCATGGACACGGACGCGGAACACCGCATCGTGACCGCCGCCGATCCCTCCGAACGCCGGGAACAGATCGCCGACACCGCGGAAGCGAAACGGACGCGCATGAAGGAGGTCTGCTCGCACTGCCACACGCCCGACTACGTCAATGCCTTCTACGAACAGTACGACGACCTCGTGACCCTCTACAACGAGAAGTTCGCCAAGCCGGGCCAGGCGATCCTCTCCGCACTACTCGATCAAGGGCTCAGAAGCCCCACTCAATTCGACGAAGAGATCGAGTGGACCTGGTTCCACCTCTGGCACCACGAAGGACGGCGGGCCCGCCACGGCGCCTCGATGATGGCGCCCGACTACACCCACTGGCACGGCATGTTCGAGGTCGCCGAACGCTTCTACATGGAGCTCATTCCGCAGGCCCTCGAGATGACCGAGCAAGCGGACGCCGCCGGTCGCAGTCGTCAGGCACGGACGGTGAGGGAGCTGGTCGACTCCATTCTCGCCCGCCCCGAGCACGCCTGGTTCCGGAGCGGCGCCGAGGTCGAGTCGAGCCGCATCCGCGAGGCGATGGCCGAGCGCTACGGATCCCGGGGCGACTGACCGACGCACGAGGCCTGTCAAGCCGCCCCGCGGGAACCGCGCTTCACGAAAGCGGACATCCGTCTGCCGGCGGAGGTGGACGAGACCGCGGGCGGTTTCTCCGGCCCGCCACAGGTTGCTAGCGCTAGCGCTAGCATCGTTACCCTTGCCGCCCCATCCGCACATCGATGCCACCGGTGTAGGGGTTCTCCAACTCTTCCGCCACAAGACGATCCGCTAACGCAACCGGGAACATCGCCCCAATCACCAAGCCCGCAACGAGCCGACCGGCAGCCCGACGCCGTCCAGCCGGGGCTGGGGCCCTCCCCTCAGGCCCCGGCGCCGGCGGGTGCCGTCAACGGCCACCGCCCTCCGGCGCCGGCCGCCGTTTCGGCGCCACCCCGGCAACCCCCAGCAGCGATTCGACGCAGTCGCGCAGCGACTCGTCGAACGGCCGGAAGGTGATTCCCGTCGCCTCGCGCATCCGGTCGTTGCGCAGTTCGACGCCGGCCCAGATGCCGCGCAGTTCCTCTTCCCGCTTCCGGATGTGCTCGGGATGGCCGTCCTCGACCTCCGGCGTGTCATGGCGGAGTTCCGGCAGCAGGCGGTCGATGCCGGCGTTGATCTCCTCCACCGGCGGCGCGTCCGCCGACCAGGCGATGAAGCGTTCGCCGTTCCTGACGTTGATGCTCTCGAGCAGCCGGATGTGGCACTCCGCGTCGTCGCGCACGTCCACCGTCATCCACGGCCGGTAGGCCTGGTTCTGCGCGCACTCGCCGAGCAGCATGAGCTCGATGTTGTGCTGCCAGGGGCCCTTGTCCTTCTGGTGCGCCGACAGGATCGGACCGACGTTGTCGCCCGGGCAGCACGTGATCGCGTCCCAGCGGCCGCTCTTCTCCGCCGCCTCGCTGAACGCCTTCTGAGCGTGGATCTTGCTCATCGAGTAACCGTGACCGCGCTCGGGCGTCCGCTTCGGATTCGACTCGTCCGGATAGCGGTCCTCGTACAGGACGGGGCGCCGAACGAACTCGTAGATGTCGGCCTCCATGATCACCGCGGCGATGCTCGAGGTGACGACAACCCGCGTGACCGAGCCTGACTTCTCAATGCTCGCGACGATGTGGTCGCACACGTTCTTCACGTAGTCGAAGTCGTTGTAATCGCTGACGTGCGCGATGTGGGCGACGCCGTGGCAGCCGGCGAAGATGTCGTCGAAGCAACCCGCCTCGTCCAGGTTCGCCGAGTGAATCGTGAGCCGGCCCGAGGCGAAGCCGTTCATCTCGCGAAGAAACGTCGTCTTCGCCGGATCGTTCGCGTCACGCACGCAGGCGCGCACCCGGTAGCCCTTGTCCAGCAGCAATCGAACCGTCCAACCGCCAACGAAACCGGCGGCGCCGGTCACGGCGACCGTGCCGCCCTTCGGAATCGGAGCCATGCAGTTTCTCCTTTGTCTGGTTCGCGCGACGATACCCGACGGCCGGCGAGGAGCGCACGTGTAGCCCGGACCGGCGCATGGTGCTAGCGTTGTCCGGGTGGCCCGGCGGGCGCTGCTTCGAAGCGTCCAGCCGTCAACCTCTTCGCTTCGCACATGTCCGACCTCCGCAGTGCCCTGACTGCCGCCGTCCCGCAGCCGGGAACCGATTCCGGCGCCGACGATTCGAACCGGCGCACCGAGAGCGCCGACACCCGCGAACGGGTCCGGTGCGGCGACCGCTGCTACGACCTGCGCCGGCTGAACCCCGAAGCCCGCGACGACATCGTGGGGCTGGCCAGCGCCCTGCCCGAGATCGACCTGCAGTTCCTGCGCTCCGACCTCACCGACCCGGACGTGGTCGAGGGCTGGATCCGCGACGCGAGTTCCGGCAGCCGTTTCACCACGCTGGCCTACTACGACGGCGAAATGGTGGGCTACGGCAGCCTCAATCTGCGAAGCCTGCAGTGGATGAGCCACATGGGCGAGATCCGGGTGATCATCGCGGAGGGACACCGCCGCTCCGGGCTCGGCCGGGTCCTGACCCGGCGCGCCTTCGATATCGCGCACGATCTCGGCCTGCTCAAGATCGTGGCGCAGATGACGCGCGAGCAGATCGGCGCCCGCCGGCTCTTCGAACGGCTCGGCTTCTCGCCCGAGGCCCTGCTCACGGACTGGGTGATCGATCGCTCCGGGCGCACCCGCGACATGATGATCATGTCGTACGACGTCGACCCGGGTGACCGGAGCGGCAACTGAGCCCCCGCCACCGGCGCCGCATCCGCGTCGTCTCCTGGAACGTGAACGGTCTGCGCGCCTGCGGGCGCAAGGGCTTCCTCGACTGGCTGGGAACCAGCCGGGCGCAGATCGTCGGCCTGCAGGAGACGAGGGCACGCGCCGAACAGCTGCTGCCGGAGCTGCGAAAGCCGAGCCGCTGGCACACGAACTTCTTCAGCGCCGAGCGCCCCGGCTACTCGGGCGTCGGTCTGTACTCGCGCCTGAAACCGACCTGGGTGCGCACTTCCCTCGGCGAGCACCGCTTCGACGCCGAGGGCCGCCTCCAACTGGCGCTCTTCGGGCAACTGCTCGTCGCCAACGTCTACTTCCCCAAGGGCAGCGGCAGCAAGCGGGACAACAGCCGCGTGCCGTACAAGCTGGACTTCTACCGTGCGCTGTTCGAGCAGCTCGACCAGGCCAGGCAGGCCGGCTACCGGGTCCTCGTGATGGGCGACTTCAACACCGCGCCGCAGCCGATCGACCTCGCCCGACCGAAGCAGAACCGGAGGAACTCGGGCTTCCTGCCCGAGGAGTGCGAAGAACTCCAGCGCTGGCTCGACGCCGACTGGGTCGACACCTTCCGCAGCCTGCACCCGGAGACGGTGCGCTACAGCTGGTGGCGGCAGGCATTCAATGCCCGCGAGCGGAATGTCGGCTGGCGGATCGACCTGGTGCTTGCCTCCGAAGCGGCCATGCGCTTCGTTACGCGCGCCTTCATCTCCACCCGGGTCACCGGTTCCGACCACTGCCCGGTGGGCGTCGACCTCTCGGCCGAGGCGCTCGAATGAACGACACGGGTTCGACGCCGCGCCGCGCGACCACTGCCGACGGCATCCGCCGCCGCATGGCCGGCTTCTCCACACGGGAAGGGATCGAAAAGGGCCTGAACTTCCGACCGCAGCCGACCGACGTCCTGATCGCCACCTACCCCAAGGCCGGTACGACCCTGATGCAGCAGATCGTCCACGGTCTGCGCACCGGCGGCGACATGAACTTCGACGAGATCACGCAGGTCGTGCCGTGGCTCGAACTCGCCCACGACCTCGGTCTCGACCTCGACTCTCCGCAGCGGGCCCAGCCCAGGGCGTTCAAGACCCACCTGAGCCGGGACCTGGCCCCGAAGGGCGGACGCAACCTCTTCGTCGTCCGCGACCCGGTCGATTCGCTCGTCTCCTTCTTCCACTTCTACAGCGGCTGGGTGTTCGAGCCCGGAACCGTCTCGATCCGCGATTTCGCCCTCGACTTCGTCCTCCACGGCACCCGCAGCGGCCGCTACTGGGAGCATCTCGTGTCCTGGTGGCCCGAGCGCCTGAACCCGGACGCGCTCTGGCTCTGCTTCGAGGACATCGTCGCCGACCTTCCGACCGCCACAGCCCGCGTCGCCCGGTTTCTCGGACTCGACCCGGAGCACCCCAACGTCCGTATCGCGACCCGCCAGGCATCGATCGACTTCATGCGCAAAAGCGGTTCCAGGTTCGACGACCACCTGGTCCGCAACGCCCGCAACGCCGCCTGCGGCCTGCCCACCTCCGGCGCCACCTCGAAAGTCCGCAAGGGCAAGTCCGGCGAAGGTTTCCGCGAGGTACCCCCCGAGGTCATCGAAGCCTGGAACCGGGAGTGGAAGAAGGTCGTCGAACCCACTACGGGCCTCGGGTCGTACGCGGACCTGCGTCGCGCCGTCGGAGGCCTTTCCTGCGGCTGAGGAGCGTCACCTGGGAGCCGCCCCCTGCTGACCCAAGACGAGCGGGTGCGTCCTCCGCTCCGCCGCTGCGGCGCTGCGGCGCTGCGGCTGCCGCTAGCTCCGGCGCCGGCCGGGCGCGCTGGTTGCGGAGCAGCTTCTTCAGCCGTGCGCTTTCCTCGTAACGGGCGGCGCTCCCTCGCGCAGAGCCCGGCGCGGCGGCCTCGACCGCCGACATTCAGGCGAACGCCGCAGGTTGGCGGACTCGCCGCTTCGGCCGCGATAGGCTGACTCACTCACCCGAAGCTCACGCTGCAACAGGAGATACACGGTGTACGCCATGACGAGAACCCTGAGAACGACGATCACCGTGCTCGCACTGGGCTGCATGGCGACGGCCTCGGTGGCCGCGGAGCCCTCTGACGCCGCGGCCCAGCTTGCCGCCGCACTCCAGGCCGCGCCGGAAGACCGGCGGGACGCAGCGCACGTGCTCGGCTGGACGGCCGACGGCAAGGTCGCCGAACTTCGCGCCGGCAGCAACGACCTGGTCTGCCTGGCCGCCATGCCGGGCGCTCCCCAGTGGAGCGTCGCCTGCTACCACGAGTCGCTGGAGCCGTTCATGGCCCGTGGCCGCGAGCTGCTTGCCCAGGGCGTCGAGGGCCAGGAGCGGATCGACATTCGCGAACACGAGATCGCCGAGGGAAAGCTCCGGATGCCGCGCGAGCCTCGCACCCTCTACGTTCTCCACGGCAGCGGCTTCGACGCGGAGACCGGCCGGGTGATCGACCCCTACCTGCGCTGGGTGATCTACACGCCGTACGCCACCCCGGAGTCCACCGGCCTCTCCACCCGACCGGTACCGGGCGCGCCCTGGCTCATGGCGCCCGGTACCGCGGGGGCCCACGTGATGATCAACCCGCCGCGCCCGGACACGAGCGGCCAATGACGGACCTCCATGCCCCGCCGCCGGAGAGCGGCCGCGCTCCCACGCCGGACTGCCGGGCCGACCCGTGAGCACCGCCTTCAGGGACAGCCCATTCCGGGACATCGTCGGCCCGTCTTCCCAGTTCTACATCTCGCAGCGCCTCCGGCTCCACTACCTGAGCTGGGGCAACGAGGACAAGCCGCCCCTGGTGCTGATCCACGGCGGCCGGGATCACGCGCACAACTGGGACTGGGTGGCGAACGCGCTCCGCCGCGACTACCACATCGTGGCCCCCGACCTCCGCGGCCACGGCGACAGCGAGTGGGCGATCGGCGGCATGTACGCGATCACCGACTTCGTGCTCGACGTCGCGCAACTGCTCGAGGCGCTCGACCGCTTCCCGGTGCGGATCGCGGCGCACTCCCTGGGCGCGAACATCGCGCTCCACTACACCGGCTTCTACCCCGACAACGTCCACAAGCTGCTGGCGATCGAAGGGATGGGGCCGCCCCCCCGGATACTCAGTGACCGGGTGGGCGCGGCGGTCGATGAGCGCATGCGCGGCTGGGTCCGCAGCATGCAGAAGCTCGCCGGCCGGCAGCCGCGCCGGTACCCGTCACTCGACGCGGCGGCCGAGCGGATGCAGGAGGTGAACAGCTTCCTGAGCCCCGAGCAGGCGCGGCACCTCACCGTCAACGGGATGGCGCGCAACGAGGACGGCACCTACACCTGGAAGTTCGACAACTACGTCCGCTCGTTCCCGCCCTACCGCTACGACGAGGAGGAGCTGCGCAGCATCTGGGGCCGGATCACCTGCCCCACCCTGCTGGTGCGCGGCACGGAGAGCTGGGCCAGCGACCCGGTCGAGGACGGCCGCATCGACGCGTTTCAGAACGCGGAGCTCCGCAACTTCGAGGGCGCCGGGCATTGGGTCCACCACGACCAGCTCGACGAGTTCGTCGCCGTGGCCCGGAACTTTCTCGCCGACTAGCGCCGGGGGACCACACGATGGCCACGACAGCAACCGCTCCACCCACCGAAGCTGCCGCCGCATCGAAGGCCGCGCCGGTCAGGGCCGGCGAACGGATCGCGGCCATCGACGTCCTGCGCGGCTTCGCCGTGCTCGGCATCCTGGCGATGAACGTGCAGAGCTACTCGATGGTCTCGGCGGCCTATCTGAACCCCGCCGCGAACGACAGCCTCGCGGGCATCGGCTTCGCGGTCTGGGTCCTGACCCACGTCTTCTTCGACACGAAGTTCATGTCGATCTTCTCGATGCTGTTCGGCGCCGGCATGGCGCTGATGGCCGAGCGGGCCGCCTCCCGCGGCGCCTCGGCCACCGGCGTCCACTACCGGCGGCAGTTCTGGCTCCTGGTCCTCGGCCTCGCGCACGCCCACCTGATCTGGTACGGCGACATCCTCGTGCCGTACGCGCTGTGCGGTTTCGTCCTCTACTCCCTGCGCAACGTGCGGCCCAAGCGGCTGATCGTCGCCGGGTTCGCCATGACCTCCGTGACCGTCGGCATCTTCCTGCTCGGCGCCCTCTCGATTCCCGACATGCCGGCCGCGGCACGGGACGCCATGGAACGGGACTGGGCGCCTCCCATCGCCGACGTCGAGGCCGAGATCGCCGCCTACACGGCCGGCTGGCTCGAGCAGATGCCGCACCGCACGGCGAACGCCCTGGAACTGGAGACCTTCGTCTTCCTGGTCCTCTTCTTCTGGCGCTCGGGCGGCCTGATGCTGGTGGGCATGGGGCTGTTCAAGCTCGGTGTGCTCTCGGCCCGGAGTTCGCCCGCCTTCTACCGGCGCCTGGCGGCGGCCGGATTCGGGCTCGGCTTTCCGATCGTGGCCGCCGGCGTGATCTTCAACACCCAGCACGACTTCGCCTTCGAGTACTCGATGTTCCAGGGCACGCTCTTCAACTACGTCGGCTCGCTCGGTGTCTTCCTCGGCTACGTGGCGCTGGTCATGCTCGCGGTCCGCAGCGGCTGGCTGCCCGGCCTGCAGCGGCGGCTCCAGGCCGCCGGACGGATCGCGTTCACGAACTACATCACGCAGAGCGTCATCTGCACGCTGATCTTCTACGGCCACGGTCTCGGCCTGTTCGAGCAGGTCCATCGCGTCGGTCAGCTCGCCTTCGTCGCCCTGATCTGGGCGCTCCAGCTGCTCTGGTCGCCGTGGTGGCTGGCCCGTTTCCGTTTCGGTCCGCTGGAGTGGCTGTGGCGGTCGCTCACCTACATGAAGCTGCAACCGATGACCGCGCGGCCGCACACCTGACGTCCCACCGGAAGATGAGATCCATGAACCGTATCGGCCTGCGCCTGGTCCCGAGGCGAACGTCCGGCTGCTGAAGTCCCACCCGAAAGGAACCTCCCATGAACCGCAAGCTCTCCGCTCCACCCTCGATCGCAACCTCCGTCGCAACCTGCATCGCCTTCTTCACCGTGGCGGCCCTCGCCGCCGGGAGCCCCGCCATGGCGCAGATCAGCCCCGAGCCCGAACAGATCGAAGAACTCCTCAAGGGCCCGGCCGACGCGCCGGTCGTCATGGTCAACCTGCTCCGGTTCAAGGACCGGGCCGACGCTCCCGACGAAGGCCTTTCCGGCGAGGAGGCCTACGGAAGGTACGGCGCCCGGATGGTCGAGTGGATCACCTCCCAGGGCGCCCGCGTGATCTGGTCCGGCCGGGTCGACTCGTTCGTGATCGGAGACACGGAGGAACGCTTCCACTCGATCGCCCTGGTCGAGTACCCCTCGCGCGCGGAGTTCCTGCGCATCGCGGGTGATCCGCGGGTCGCCGAGTTCTCGGTCCATCGCACGGCCGGCCTCGAGATGCAGTGGCTGATCGCGACCACGACTCGGGCCGACCTCACCTCAGCTTCGCCCGACGACACCTCGAACGACTGAGTTACACTCCCTGCTCGCAAGCCCGCGAACCACCTCAACAACGCTGTTCCCTTGAGAGGGAAGGAGATCCGCAAATGCGCTTGAGCAAACTGGCGCCGATCCTGGCCGCGGCCGTGTTTCTGGCCGCCTGCACGACGGTCGCCGCGACGCCCGTCGCCGCCTCCGAGCACGAGGAACCGGTCGGCAACCTGGCCGAACTGATGCGCGCCATTCTGTTCCCGAACTCGAACTTCCTGTTCGACGTCCAGACGACCGATCCGGGCGCCCCGCCCGAAGCCGGCAGCGAGGACGATCGCTCCGCCTCGTCCCTGTTCTCCGGCATCTACACCGGCTGGCAGGTGCCGCAGCAGGCGGCGCTGGCGCTGGCCGAGGTCGAGCCGCTGATCATGAACGCCGAGCGCAAGTGCGAGAACGGCAAGGACGCTCCGGTCGCCAACGAGGACTACCAGAAGTGGGCGAAGCAGTTGACCGATGTCGCCAGGCAGATCCATGCCGCGGCGCACGAGGAAGATCAGGAGAAGGTAAGCGATCTGACGAATCAACTGGCCGGCGCCTGCGAGGATTGCCACGCGGTCTACCGGAAGTACCAGGATCGCTGCCGCAGGTAGGACGGCGCCGGCCCCGGCCGGGCTGAGTCGACTTCCTGACCATGCGTAGCGCCTTCGAGTGGGTCGACGCCCTTCCGAGCAGCATCGCGCTGCGGGAATCGCTGAACGCCTACCCCACCCTGCTGACGACCCACGTCGTCAGCATGTGCCTGTTTGCCGGCCTGATCGCCTTCTGGGACATGCGGCTGGTCGGGTTGACGCTCAGGAAGGTGCCGGTGTCCAACATCCCGACCCGGCTCTTCCCGTGGGCGCTGACCGGCTACGGCATCAACCTGATCACCGGCGGACTGCTGCTCTACAGCCAGCCGATGCGCTACTACGACAACTTCTACTTCTGGGCCAAGATGGCGCTGATGGCGGTCGCCGGGTTCAACATGCTCTGGTTCCACTACGCGACCTACAAGTCGGTCCAGGCGTGGGACCAGGGACGCGAGATCCCGATGAGCGCCCGGCTCGCCGGCGTCGTTTCGCTGGCGCTGTGGGCAGGTGTCGTGGTCACCGGCCGCATGATGGCCTACGCCGGCCTGATGCCCGAGTGGTGGAACAACCTGAACATCGGCGCCTGAGCCGACCGCGGAGGATGGATCGGTGACGCAGTCCTTTTTCGAGTGGATGCAGGGTCTGTCCTTCAGCGCCTGGATGCTGGAAGAGACCTGGGCGTCGCCGATCATCCAGTGCATGCACCTGGTCGCGCTGGTGGCATTCGCCGGCGCCGTCCTGGTGGTCGACATGCGGCTGCTCGGGCGCGGGCTGATCAAGACGTCCACCGCCCGCCTCGCGCGCGAGCTGGACCGCTGGATGATCTGGAGCTTCGTCGCCCTGTTCGTCACCGGCGCGCCCCAGGTCCTGTCCACGGCGCTCAAGCAGTACTACAGCCCGTTCTTCTGGTGGAAGATGCAGATCATCGTGATCGGCCTCGTCTTCACCTTCACCATCCGCCGCCGCGTCGCGTTCGCAGAAGAGGGAACGCTGGGGCACTGGCCCAAGGTGGTCGGCGTACTGTCCATCGGCATCTGGACCAGCGTCTCGGTCTGGGCGCGCCTGATCGGTCTCTTGTCCTGACCAGGCGTTCCAGGTCACGCCTCGCCGCGGCCGGTCTTGCGCTCGCGGCGGCCCTCGCCAGCCCACCGCTCGCGGGCCAGGCGGGCGCCTCCGGCGACTGGCCCGTCTTCGGCGGCGATCCCGGCAACAGCAAGTACTCGGCGCTCGACCAGATCGACCGCGACAACTTCCAGGAGGTCGAAGTCGTCTGGCGCTGGCGCTCCGTCGCCGCCGACACCGAGGTCCCGAGCACCGTGCGGCGCAGTCAGTTCAAGGCGATTCCGCTCGAGGTCGGTGGCCGGATCTTCGTCTCCACGTCGCTCAGCCAGGTCGCCGCGATCGATGCCGGGACCGGCGAAACGCTCTGGACTTACGACCCGGAAAGCTGGCGGGCCGGCCGACCCGCGAACCTGGGCTTCCATCACCGCGGCGTGGCCTACTGGACGGACGGCGAACGGGAACGGGTGCTCATGCCCACGCACGATCGGCGGCTCGTGTCGCTCGACGCCGCGACCGGCGAACCGGACCCCGTCTTCGGGGATGGCGGCGCGGTCGAGATGACGCCCCACCTCGGGCGCAAGGTGATGGAGCGTCTGACGACCCACAGTTCGCCGCCCGCGATCTGCGGCAACACGGTGATCGTCGGCTCGATCGTCGCCGACTTCGCCACCCACAAGGAGGCCCCGCCCGGCTTCGTCCGCGCCTACGACATTCGGACCGGCGATCTCGCCTGGGTCTTTCACACGATCCCCCAGGAGGACGAACTCGGCGTCGAGACCTGGGAGGACGAGTCCTGGCGCTACAGCGGCAACACGAACGTCTGGTCGATGATCGCGGTCGACGAGGAAGCGGGAACCGCCTATCTGCCCATCGGCACGCCGACGAACGACCTCTACGGCGGCCACCGTCTCGGCGACAACCTGTACGCCGAGAGCATCGTCGCGGTCGACTGCGAGACCGGCGAACGCGAGTGGCACTACCAGTTCGTCCACCACGGCCTGTGGGACTACGACCCGCCGACCGCGCCGAACCTGTTCGAGGCGACCGTCGACGGCGAGTCCGTGCGCGGAGTCGTCCAGGTCACGAAGCAGGCCTTCGCCTTCGTCTTCGACCGGACGACCGGCAAGCCGGTGTGGGAGATCGAAGAGCGCGAAGTGCCGCCGAGCGACGTGCCGGGCGAGCGCGCGGCGTCGACCCAGCCCTTCCCCACCCGGCCCGCTCCGTTCGACCGCCAGGGCATCACCGAGGACGACCTGATCGACTGGACCCCCGAACTCCGCGCCGAGGCGCTCGAGATCGCGGCCGACTACGACCTCGTGCCCCTGTACACGCCGCCGCGGATCGAAGGATCCGGCAAGCCGACGGTCCAGTTGCCGGCCGACGGCGGCGGCGCGAACTGGACGGGCGCCGCCGTCGACCCGGAGACCGGCGTGATCTACGTCTTCTCCCACACCCGAGCCGCCAGCGTCTCCCTGGTCGAGCCCGACCCGAACCGATCCGACCTGAACTTCGTGCCCGACCGCTGGTACGCGACGGTCGAAGGGCCTCGGGGGCTGCCCCTGGTGAAACCGCCGTACGGGCGGATCACGGCAATCGACCTGCACACCGGCGAGCACCTGTGGATGGTCCCGCATGGCGTCGGGCCGGTGAACCATCCGGCCATCCGCCACCTGAAACTCGGCCGGCTCGGCCACGCGAACCACACCGCGGCGCCGCTGGTCACGCCTGCGCTGCTCTTCGTCACAGCGGCGAGAGAACCCGACATACCACCCGAGATCAGCGTCTACGACAAGTCGACCGGCGACTACCTGGGCGGCATCGAGTTGCCGGAGACACCGAACTCGAACGTGATCAGTTACGGACACGCCGGCCGGCAGTACCTCGCCGTCGCCACCGGCGGCGGCAGGTTCGGCGCCGGCGGCGGCGGCACGCCGCCTGAACTCGTCGTCCTGGCCCTGCCGACGGAAGCGGAAGACGAGTAGGGTCGACCAGACTTCCAGGCTCGGGTCGGCCCACGAGACCAGGCAACCGGAAACCACTTCTCCCGGCGGATCTTCGACCCCTGCGAAACGGCCCGGTTTGCGTGGTGGTCGTCCTGTACTGTCGGGAACGGAATGAACGTCGAGAGCTGGCGGCGCTACCTGCTGTACATCCTGCTCTTCGGGGCCGTCGGTCTGCTGGCCGAGCTGTACCTGCTGGATCACGATGAAGAGTTCAGGCAGTGGATTCCCCTCGTGCTGCTGGCGGGCGGCGCCATGGCCGGTTCGTGGTTGGCCGCGCGCCCGGGCGTCGCGGCGGTGCGGACCTTCCGCGTGCTGGCGGCGGCGTGGATTCCGGCCGGCCTGCTCGGCGTGTACTTCCACTTCCAGTCGAACGTGGAGTTCGAACTGGAACTCCACCCGGACTCCGGCGGACTCGAACTCTTCCTGGAGAGTCTGGGCGGCGCCATGCCCTCGCTGGCGCCGGGGGCGATGATCTCGCTTGGCCTGCTCGGTATACTCGTCTGCCGCCAGCACCCGGCGGCCCGGTGATCCGCGGCCAGGCCGGAAACCGGCGGCGCGACGGACCCTGCGGCGCCGCACCGCCAGCAGGAAGCAACAGGAGGAAGAATCCCCGGATGAAGCGCTCGGCCCTGATGTGGACCACAACAGTTCTGTTCCTGACTTGCCTGCCTGCCGCCGCTCAGGTGGGCGCCAACCACGGCCTCCTCAACCCCAACCTCGCCGGCGAGGAAGAACTCGGCGCGGTCGACGGTCTGGACGAGGAAGCGGTCGCCGCGATCCTCGAGGGCCGTCCCTTCCTGCGCGCCGCGGACCTCCACGCCGTGGTTTCGGCTCACGTCGCCGAGGATGGGCTCGACGCGATCTACGGCGCGATGTGGGTCCCCATCGACCTGAACGACGCGACCTCCGAGGAAATCGGCCTCATCCCGGGCGTGGGCCGGCGGATGACCCACGAGTTCGAGGAGTACCGCCCCTACACCGCGCTGGCCCGGTTCCACCGGGAAATCGGCAAGTACGTCGACGACGACGAAGTGGCGCGTCTGGCGCAGTACGTCTACGTCCGCATCGACCTGAACACGGCCTCGAGCGAGGACATCCTGAGCATCCCCGGCGTCGGCCGCCGGATGCGGCACGAGTTCGAGGAGTACCGGCCCTACGAGGCGATGACCCGGTTCCGCCGCGAGATCGGCAAGTACGTCGACGACGACGAGGTCGAGCGGCTCGCCCGCTACGTCGAGATCAGGTGACCTGAACGCCTCCGCCCACCCGGCCGACGCGCTGGGCGATCCTGCGGACCGCGGAATCCGACCAGCAGCTACGTCCAGCTGCCTGTCGGGATCGCAGCCGCGGACGTGACGGTCGTCGTCCTGGTGCGTCCGCCGCGTCGAAACTTCGGCCTCATCCGGCGAGAGCCCGCGGCGCCTGACGCCGCCGGTCAGCGAGGAGACCGCTCAACTCGGCCAGACCGATCACCTCGACTCCGCTCGCGCAGCCAGTGAGCTTCCGCTTCGCTTTGGCCCTGTCTCCAGTGCGCACAATGTGTAAGTGGAAGTTTCAACTTGTGCGCGCTTCGGGTAGAGTCGCTCCATGGTCCGACGGGAGATCGCACCCGTGCTCGTCAAGCTCTTCGGGCAGTACCCCGTGGTCACCGTCACCGGGCCGCGCCAGTCCGGCAAGACGACGCTCTGCCGGGAGACGTTCCCGCATCTGACCTACGTCAACCTCGAAGCCCACGATCGGCGAGAGTTCGCCGAGCGCGATCCGCGGGGCTTCCTGGCGCAGGTGGGGGTCGGCGCGGTTCTGGACGAGATTCAGCGTGTCCCCGGCCTGCTCTCGTACCTTCAGGTTCTCGTCGACGAGAGGAGAGAGAATGGACTCTTCGTCCTGACGGGGAGCCAGCACTTCGGCCTGTCGAACGCGATCAGCCAGTCGCTCGCGGGTCGCACGGCGCTGCTTCGCCTGCTGCCGTTTTCGCTCGCCGAGCGGCTGACGGCGAAGGCCGCCGGCTCGGTGGACGATCTCCTCTACAGCGGTTTCTATCCGCGCGTCTTCGACCACGACCTCGATCCCCGGCAGGCGTACGCCGACTACTTCGAAACGTACATCGAGCGCGACCTGCGGCAGCTCGCGGAGATTCGCAATCTGTCGAGCTTTCAGCGCTTCGTCCGTCTCTGCGCCGGACGCGTGGGCCAACTCGTGAACCTCTCCTCCCTGGGAGCGGACGCGGGCGTCTCGCACGTCACGTCACGGCAATGGTTGACGCTCCTGGAAGCGAGCTTCGTCGCCTTCCTGCTACCGCCCTGGCACGCGAACATTCGCAAGCGGCTGGTCAGGTCGCCCAAGTTGTACTTCCACGATGTGGGGCTGGCCGTCCATCTTCTCGGGATCGAGCACCCGCGGCAGGTCGCCACCCACCCCCTTCGTGGATCGCTGTTCGAGAACATGGTGATCGTCGAAGCCCTGAAGCACCGTTTCAATCGGGGCCGCCAGTCGAACCTCTCCTTCTTTCGGGACAGCCGAGGCCTGGAGTGCGACCTGCTCTACCGGACCGGAGACGGCATGGCGGCGGTCGAGATCAAGTCGGGGGCGACGATCAACGCGGACTTCTTTTCGGCTCTGGGCCGCGTGGCCGACCTGGTGCCGGACGTCTCGGGTCGAGCCGTCGTCTACGGAGGCGGGGAGCGCCAGTCCCGGAGCGCCGGCGAAGCGCTGCCCTTCGATGCGTTCCCGGAGTTTCTGGACCGGTTCGAGACCCGTTCCCGGCTGCCTGCGTAGTGCCGCACCGACTGCGGCGCGTACGGAGGAAAGCTGCCGACGGCGAGACCTGAATCGAGGTCGCAATTGCCGGCGTAGCCGTCAGCCGGGCGCTTCCTGCGAACGACAGCGGTTCCACGTCGCTATCGATCAAGCACTCCCGGAGCCACTCCTGGCGCCGTTGCATGCCGTGCACCGTGTCCAGCAGATCGGGGCTCGGTCTCACCTGAGAAGCACGCCCCACGGTGCGAAAATCGGGAACCGGAAGACGCTCCTCCGGCGGCTCGGCCAGGAACAGAAAGCCGAACGGGGTCCGCGTAGCCGTAGCCAGTTTCTCCAACTGCTTGAAGGTCGGCTGTCTCTCTCCTCGAACCCAGGCATGGATCTGCGGCACACGGTGCGCGAGTTCCTCAAAGTCGCGACCGGAACGCTCGCAAGCCCAGCGGAGCATCTCCGGGGCCACTTGCACGCGAGTCATGCTCCGGCCCTCGCAACGCCAGGAACCTCCCGCCTCCTCGCGGTCTCGTGAGAGGCGTGTACCTCATGGAGCAGGGAGTCGAGCAGCCGACGTCGGGTGGCCTCCGCGTCGCCAAGCCCTGCCTCCAAGCGATCGCAGAGCGCCATGAGTCCATCGACCCTGGCGACGATGCGGTGCTGTTCAGCGAGGGGTGGTATCAAGACCATATGGTTCAAGAACGGCCGCCGATTGATGTGTTTCATCACCAAGCCATGAGCGTGATTGCCTTCAGCCAAGGCACGAAGCGCGCTCTCAGGAGGAGAAGCAGGAAGTTCCGCCACGTCGTCTGCAGGGAAACCGTGGAGTCCGGCGTCACTTCAGGCATGTCCTGCCGGACATGCCTGAGGCGCCAACTCTATGTCGCGCCGAAGAGCGGCAGCGCCGGGAACTCGCCCTTGAGGATGGCCGAGGCGTCGTCCATGCCCATCCAGCCCTCGATCATCGAGGCGTAGACGCGCCGGAAGTCGGTCGTCATCTTCAGGTTGCCGTCGTCGAGGTCGGTGAGATCAGGCGTGTCGCCGTAGAAGCCGCCGGCGACGCCCTTGCCGGCGACGAACATCGGGCCGGCGGTGCCGTGGTCGGTGCCGAGGCTGCCGTTCTCCTCGACCCGGCGGCCGAACTCGGTGAACATCAGCACGGCCACGTCGTCGGCGCGGCCAATCCGCTCGATGTCCCGAATGAAGCCCGCGACCGCGTCGGACATGTACATCAGCAGGCGGGCGTGGGTGTCGGCCTGGTGGACGTGGGTGTCGAAGGAGTTGCCGCGGAAGCTGACGTAGTAGATGCGGGTCGGCAACTCGGCCTGAATCAGGGCCGCGACCTTGCGCAGGTCGGCGCCGAGACCGCCGATGCCATAGTCGACCGGGGTGCGGTAGCCGGACCACGCGTCGCGCACCAAGGCCGCGCTGGAAGCGGCGTTGGCGGCCGTGCCGCGCAGGAAGTCGAGGCTGTCGTTGCCGCTCGGCGCGTCGGCGCCGAGCCGCTCGAGCGCGTCCTTCTGCTGCGGCGTCCCCTGACGGCGTAGGCGGCCCGGATCGTCGAACACCAGGGGCGAGTGGCGCGCCGCGCGCACCGCCAGCGACTGCGACCGCGCCACGTTGACGATGTAGTTCGGGGCGCCGTCGGGTCCGTGATCGTCGGCGAGGCGGCCGAGCCAGCCGAGGGCCTCGCCGCCGTTCGGCACGCCGGTGTGCCAGAAGCCCATCGACGAGAAATGGGAGAGGCTCGGGTTCGGGTAGCCGCAGCCTTCGACCACGGCCATCTGCCCTTCCTTGTACAGGCGCTCCATGCCGACGAGCGAGGGGTGAAACCCTGCCTCGTCCGTAAGCCCGAGCACCTGCCGCGGGCGGATGCCGAGGTTGGGCCGCACTCGGTAGTACTCGTCGTTGCGGAACGGGACGACCGTGTTCAACCCGTCGTTGCCGCCTGAGAGTTCCACGACGACCAGAATGCGCCGCGAGGCGTCCGAAACACCGGTTTGCAGTTCTTCGAGCGCGAGCGCCGCGGAAGTCCGGCCGAGCATCGCCGGCAGCCCGGCCGCAACGCCGATGCCGTAGAGGCCGCGGCGCATGAAGTCGCGCCGCGAGCAGCCGCAGGGTAGTCGTTGAGGCATATCGGCTCCTTCTCCCTAAGGTCTCGGGCGGCTGCTAGCCCAACTGGTACTCCGGCGAACTGAAGATGAGGTAGAGCGTCGAGCGCAGCGCCTCCTCCACCTTCTCCGGCACTCCCGCCGCATCTGTGTCCAGCGCGGCCGAATCGAGTTGCGCGGCGAGGTAGTCCACCAGCGCGCTGCGGCCGGCCCCGGTGAGCGGCGTGCGCAGGAACCGGTGCAGGAGGTGGTCGACCGCGCTCTCCGCATCGCTGGCGCCGGCCGTCAGCACCATCGCCCGCAGGTCGACATCCGGAACGTGCCGGGGAATCAGCTTGACCCGTTCGTACGCCATCGCGTAGCCCCGGTAGCCGCCGTAGCGCGTGTTGTACTCCTCGTCGGCATCGGCCATCGCGTTCGACGCGGCATCGCCCTGCTTCGTTGCCGCCGTGACCGTCATTCCCTGCGCCAGCCGCTCTCCGACCTGCCGGTAGATTCCGGGCATCCGACGGTCGGGATGGCCGAACTCCTCGAGGCTCGGCGGAAAGAGCACGGAGCGCATCGCGTTGCCGCGCTCGAGCAGCGTCGCCGGCGTGATCCAGGTCCGTCCGCCGGCCCAGCCGGCGACGTTCGGCGGGTAGAGCAACTGCTGTCCCAGGCGGCCCGCCAGGCTGTTCATGTCCGGCGCCGTGGGCGCCTTCCCGAGGCCGAGCTTGCGGTAGGTCGAGACGACGAGCTGGACCGGACTCTTGATCTGCGTCGCGACCGACGGCGGACTGTAGAAGTCGCGCGACGAGAGGATCTTTCCCAGCAGGGCCTTCAGTTCGTACCCGGACTCGCGCAGGTGGCGACCCAATTGCGCCTGGAGCGCGGGCTCCAGGTCCTCGCGAACGAGGTAGCGGTACACCTTGCCGGCGATGAACTCCGCCGTCGCGGGTTGTTCGAGAATGATGTCCAGCACCTCTTCGCCGCCGAGACGGCCTCGTCGCCCCAGAAAGGTCTTGGGGCCGTCGTCGTGGAGTGCGGCATCGAACCGGAAGTCCAGGACCTCGTTGGTCCAGCCGGTGAACGCCCGCGACGCCTCCCGGATGTCCTGCTCGGTGTAGTTGCCGACCCCCATCGTGAACAGTTCGAGCAGCTCGCGTCCGAAGTTCTCGTTCGGGTGCTCCTTCACGTTCTCCCGGTTGTCCAGGTAGACCAGCATCGCCGGGTCGCGCATCACCGCGAGCAGCAGGGTCTTGAAATCGGCCGTCGCATGAGCGCGCAGGGTGCGGTTCTGCAGGTGCATCTTGCGGACGTCCCGGACCTTGACCTCGGAGGTGGCGAAGTGGTCGTGCCAGAAGAGGGTCATCTTCTCCTCGAGCGGCCGCGGCGTGGTCACCATGCGGTTGCCCCACCACAGCGCCAGCCGCCGCGTCTCCAGGACGTTGCTGCGCAGGCCGTAGAAGAACTTGTCGACCACCGGCTGCAGCGGGCGCGAGGAGCCTTGCGGCAGAACATCGACGCCCAAAGCTCGGCCGTCGCGGCGCCCGATCCGGACCGCCTCGGCCCGGCTGGGCGGGAACGGGTCCATCCCGACGTCCCAGATCCCCGATTCGTCGAACGGTTGCAGTGCCGAACCGTCAATCGCCTCGTAGTCCACGAGCCGGGCGACCGCGGCCCCGGGGCCGAGCGAGACGAGCTCCCCGATCTCCGCCGGGGTACCGCCAAAGCCGGCGCGTTCCAGGAGGTGCGCCGCCTGTTCGTAGCCGAAGTCCGCCTCGGCGAGAGGCGCCAGATCGCCGATCCAGGCGTGACCGGCCGAGTCGACCGGCGCACCGACGGCTGTCGTTGCGAGCGCGAGAGCGAGCGCGCAAGCGACCGTCACCGCCCCGCGAATTCCTGGATGGACGCGATACTGCAACCGGTTTCCTCGACTGTGGACTGTGGAGACCGCCGCCGATGATAGCGCTTCGGGCCCACGCAGCGCTCGCGGCGTTGCGCCGGCGCAGGCGCCGACGGTCACGCCGAACCACGCCGGCGCCATGTCTTCGGTTGCGCGGTCGCAGCGCCGCAGCGGCCGAGTGCTCGCAGCGCTGGCAGGGCCGCGCATCCTCGGCTGCCCCGGTCGGCCCGCGCGCGGCTGCCTGGCCTCCCTCAGGAATGTCCGAGCGAAAGCAGGTTCTCCACCGGCTGGTAGAGCTCCTCCATGTAGGCGATGTCGTCCGCTTCCAGCTCGATCCTCGTCGCCTCGACGAGCTGTTCGAGCTGACCCACCTTCGACACCCCCACGACGGGCGCGCAGACCTCGGGCTTGCTCAGCAGCCAGGCGAGGGAGATCTGGGCCGGCGTGCGGCCGTACTTCTCCGCCACCTCGACCACGCGGTCGGCGATGTCGAAGGTGGCGGCGCCGCGGTAGAGCATCTCCGTGCGCACCCGGTCGCCGCCCTTCGAGCGGTCCGTGCCGCCCTCGTCGAAACTGCCCTTGTAGGAACCGGTCAGGATGCCGCGCGCCAGCGGCGACCATGGCGTCAGCGCGACGCCGGTCCGGGCGCAGTACGGGTTCATCTCCCGCTCTTCCTCGCGATAGACCAGGTTGTAGTGGTTCTGCATCGACACGAACTCGGTCCAGCCGTTCTGCCGCGCCGTCATCTGGAGCTCGACGAACTGCCACGCGAACATGGACGAAGCGCCCAGGTAGAGCGCCTTGCCGGCCTTGACGACGTCGTGCAGCGCCTCCAGCGACTCCTCGACCGGCGCCCTGACCTGACCCGGAATCCCGTGCGGATGGCGATGGATGATCAACTGGTCGATGTAGTCGAGCCCCAGACGCTTCAGGCAGCCGTCCACACCCTCCATCACGTGCTTGCGCGACAGCCCGCCCTGGTTCGGCGACCTGCCCATCGGCATGGAGACCTTGGTCGCGATGACGTACTCGTCACGGGGCAGCAACTCGCGCAGAAGCGCCCCGACCGTTCGCTCGCAGGCGCCGATCCCGTAGATGTCGGCGCAGTCGAAGTAGAAGAGGCCACGTTCGATCGCGGCCTGGAAGATCGGGCGCGAAGCGTCGATGTCCAGCGTCCAGTCGCCCTGGTGCCCCCGACCCGGCTCGCCGAAGTTCATCGTCCCCAGGCACAACTCCGACACCCGAAGCCCGCACTTTTGACCCAGTTGAACCGCCTTCAACACGCTCTCGCCTCCCTTGCATCCGCACGCCCGAAGCACGCACGCCCGGACCGTTCGCGTGTGGCGCGAAACGCGCCGCACGAGTTCCTGAAGCCGCACGATGATAGCGGCCCGCCTGCCGGCCCACGGAGCTGTTCAACGCAGGGCCGTCCCAAAGCGGTGACCGTAGTGTGATCGTGAACGAGGCCAAGAGTCCAGCGGGAGACGATCGTCAGCGGTCAACGCACGGGAACGCGGTCACGTCGAACTTCGTCGCGAAGGGCGCGCCCTCCGTGCTCGCATACGGCTTCGCCGCGGCATCCGACTCCGTGTCCCGCACGATGACCTCGACGCCGACATCGGTCAGACCGCCCGTCAGGACCCATCGGTGGCCGTTCAGCGCGCAACCGTCGAGGACCTTGACCACGAGTTCGACGTTGTCTCGCGAGAAGAACCAGAACATCCCCGTGTCCGACGTGCGCGCGATGCCCCCGGCGGCGCCGGCCTGATCGCCAACCCGCCAGTTGGCGCTCACCTCGTAGCGCCCGTCCTGCAGGCAGAGCGAGCCGCCATCCTCGGTGCAGGTCGCCGCCGCGGCGGCGTCCCCGGACCCGGGCAGACCGCCGGGGCCGCTGCGCGGACCCTCCGGCACGGGCCGGTGATCCACGACGAACTCATCGTCGAAACGGCCGAGCGCGGCGCCGCTCAGGCGGTTCCCGGAGCGACCGGCCGCTCCGGCGCCTGCTCCGCCGACCGCGCGGGCGCAGGTGGCGAACGCGGCCACGTCGGTGATCGGACCGAAGCGCTCGCCGACGGAACTTGTCCAGACCTTCACGGCGCCCGAGGTGGCAACGCCGGCGAAAGGACTGCCGGCGCGGAGGTCGCGCACCGTCATCGTCACCGCAACGTCCGTCAGGCCGACGGCAAAGACCCAGTAGTGGCCGTTGATCGAGCAGCCGTCGAGGACCTTCACGACCAGTTCGATGTTCGCCGGCTCGAAGAACCAGAAGTCGCCGCTGCGGGCGGTCAGCCGCTCGGACCGGCCCCGGCCGGTGCGTCCGCCGCCTTCCTCCCATTCCACCTCGACCTGGAACCTGCCCAGACACAAAACGTCGTCCTCGGCGCAGCGGCCCGTCTCCGAGGTCCAGGTCGTCGCCGTGACCTTCGGCGTGCGCTCGGAGGACAGTGCACCGTTGCGGGCCTCGACCGCGAAGCGGTAGGTGACATTCGGCACCAGCTCCGCGACCGCCGTCGACGTGCCGTCCGCGGGCGCAGTCCCGATCAGGCGCAACTTCGAATCGCCCGGCCCCTGCAGGAAGATGGCGAAGTCCGTCTCCGTGAGCGAGTTGTCCCGCCAGCGCAGTTCAATCTCCGTCTCGCTCAAGGCGGTCGCGGCGAGTTCGGTGGGGGCCGGCGGCGGACCGAGCGGCTGGTCGATCTCGACTTCATCGTTGCCAGGCCCCGGATCCGCGGCGTCGCTGCCGACCGTCGCCCGGTAGCGGAGCGAGGCCTCACCGGCGCCGCCCACGTCGACGTCGATCGTGAAGGATGCCGAATCGCCGGCGGGAACATCGCCCAGTGCGCACTCCGGCACACCTTCCGGGTCCTCCCCGCAGCCTGCCGTCGTCGCCTTGATCGCGTCGTCCATCCCGGGGAAGGAACTCGTGACGACGACGTTGGCCGCAGTGTCGGGCCCCGCGTTCTCGACCTCGACGCGGTAGCGCACCGTGCTTGCCGAGACGACCCGGCTCTGTGCGGCGACGGACAGGTCGGCCTCGGGGTCGTCGGCCTCCGGACCGTCCGGTCCCTCCGGATCGTCCGGTCCCTCCGGATCGTCCGGCGGCGCCGGCGCCGGACGTCCCGGCGCCAAAAGGTAGACGACGAAGCCGTCGTGGTCGGACGCGGCGAGCGCCGAACCCGCCCTGTCCGCGTCGGCCCCGGCGGCGTCCGCGTTGCCGCGCGCGTACTGCATCTCGCGCACGCTGCCGGCCATCTCCTGGTTCACCAGCGCGTGATCAAGTGCCTGGGCGTTGCCCTGGAACACAAAGGAGTAGCGCTCCGAACCCGGGAGATCGTCGACCAGGTTCTTCAGGTTCGGCGTAACCAGGTCCGACCCCGAAAGCACGTTCTCGCTGGCGGTCACGCTGCCGGCAATCTGCCCCACGACATCGACGTAGCCGTCCGTGAACTGGTACGCGTTGTAGTCGCCGACGATCAGCAGCTTCGTGGTCTGGAGAGACTGCGCCAGGCGGGCCACGGACTGCGCCTGCTCCAGCCGCTTCGTGCGAATCCAGCCGCCCCGGGCCGTGTCGTCGATGTCGCTCAGCGACCGGTTGTGAATCACGACGACCGAGAACTCGAAGTACCCGCCGACGGCAGCGTCGAGCAGCACGGGCGGCCGGTCGTGCAGCGTGTCGACCGAGCTGTCCCTCGGGTCGACGAACGTCTCGCTCCTGCCGTGTTCCGTCACCGAGTTCACGGTGACGTCCGAGCGGGTCAGGAAGCCGACCGCCTGGCTCGTGTCGCCGGGCGCCTGGACATGCGCGGCGTAGCGGACGTTGGGGTCGTCCGCCATGATGCGGGCGGCCAGATTCTCCAGCGCCGCGAGGCCGTAGACCTCCTGCACGGCGATCACGTCGGGCGAACCGAGGACCCCGCGCACCAGGATCGACAGCTTGCCGAGCTTCGTCTGCGAGGCGTCCCCGCGCAGGTTCAGCAGGTTGAGCGAGGCGACCGTGACCTCGCCGGCGCCGCGCGCGCGCACGGCGCGGGGCAGTGACGGCCCGTTCGTCTTCCGCGCCAGCTCGGTCGGCCAGAGTTCCCAGCCCCCGAACTCGTACCCGAGCACTCCCGTCGCGGAGAACGTCGTCCCCGGAACCCAGGACACGTTGGGCAGGCCGAGCTTGTCGGGGTCGAGTTCGAACACCTCCGGGTTGCCGTCCCACACGGGAACACCGGCGTCGCCGGCGGCGCCAGGGTAGGCCACGCCCTTCTCGCGGAACGGCCTCGACGCCGTCGGCGTGACGTACATCTCGGCCACCGGATCCGATCTGAAGTGCTGGCTCCCGCTGGCCACGGCGCCCAGCGCCATGCGGACCCTCATGCCCTCGTAGCACTCGTACTCGATCGCGCAACTCGGGCTGGCGGGGTCGGTCGACGGCCGGAACGCGCTGAACTCGACCGGCTCGGGCAAAGCGGCGTTGCTGCTGTCGACCGTGACCGAGCCGTCGGCCGTCGTTGCGTCGATGCGCGTGAAGCCGAAGAACTCCTCCACCGTGCCGACCACGTCCACGATGTCGCCGACCGCAACCGACGGCGAACCGGTGTGGACGACGAAGATGCCGTCCGAGGTGTCGTCGTCGTCATCGCTGCGCGCGGTCGGCGTCTGGATGAAGAACCCGCCGGCGCCGACCGCGGTCACCACGTTGTCATTCGTCGTGGCCTTTCCCAGCGCCTGCGGGCTCTCCGCGGCGGCGCTCTGGATCGCGAAGATCTCCCCGGTCACAGGGTCGGGAATGGTCGGGCCTGCAGGGCAGTCGTTGGCGGCGCCCGGCGTGCCCAGGTCGCCGCTGCCGTAGGCCGTCGTCGCAACGCACCAGTTGGCCCCGACGGCGTTGTCGAGGTCCGGCGCCTTCAGCGACATCGACGCGCCGTTCGGATCCGGGAACGTGCTGCCGTTGTCCCAGACCACCCGGTCCTGCTCCACATCGCTGCCGTTGGTGAGAATCAGACCGTCAGTCGAGTTCCCCAGGCTGATCGTCGAATAGTCGTAGTCCGCCGTGATCCCGCCGTTGACCGTGGAGTTCCCGTCCTCGGCGAGCACGGTGTAGCCCCCGGCCGCAATGGTCAGGCCGCCCGACTTGCTGATCGTGTGCGTCTCGCTGGAGGTCGAATCGTCCTTGATCTTCCAGCCGTCGATGTCCACCGCGGAACCGCCGGCGTTATGGAGCTCGAACCACTCCCCGTTCGCATCGCTGACCGCACTGGGGTTCTGCATGACCTCCGTGATCACGATCTGCGCGACCCCGGTCCCGGTCCCCCAGCACAGCAACACGACCGCCACCGCGAGACGCAGCGTCGCACGCCCGGCACTCGAGCCCATTGATTGTCCCCTCTCTTTTCGACCTGAGGCCACCCAACCCTATCCTCTGGCCTCGACCATCGGCGGCGGTCACCGGCGATCACCCGGGGGCCCGGCGAGCCTCTTCCGGCGCACTCACCGGCCTGACAAGCTCTCCCGAAACGAACCGAAACCTTCGGCAGAGCCCGGAACCCGACCGGCGCCTACCAGTTCCGGCCCCCGCGACTACAGGCCGCTTCCGATCGACAACTTGCCCAACCAGAAGCGGTCCGACCCGGAGCCGCGACCGAACCACGATGTCACGCGACGAACCTCTATGTGCAGGAGAAGGCCGAGAGGTCTCTCTTCGCTACGGCCGTCTGTCCCAAGCGGTTGCTATGCGTCCAGATCCGGCCGCCAGGGCTCTCGACTCGGAGGTTGAACGCCAGGGTCGTGACTGGCGCCACAAAGACCCAGCGATGCCCATTCACGCCGCAGCCGTCCAGCACCTTGATCAGAACCTCGGCGTTGTTGCGATCAAAAAAATACATCAGCGCGGATTGAAACGAACCCAGCCCCCAGTCCCTGGCGTGACCGACCTCGCCCTTGTCCGTCTCGTAACACATGCTCACCGTGAAACCGCGGCGCAGCGTCAGCGCCGGACGACCCGGCTCACAGTCCGTCCGAGCTCCCGGAGCCAGCGGCGTCGCCGAGGCCGCGGACACGTGGGCCAGCGGGTTCGCGGCAAGTTCCAGGCTCCCTGCTTCGCCTTCGGAACCCGAGGACTCCGCTCTGGCAGCAGCAATCTCCGCCGCCGTGCACGGAAAAGCGCTCGTGTCACTCACCGTGCTGGCCGTGCCGCGGCTGTAGTTTCCGTGCCAGTAGTACTCCCCAACCCGACCATATACAAAGAGCTCAAACTTCAGGTCCGTCACTGGCGCCGCGAAAACCCAGTGATGGCCGTTGATTGCGCATCCGTTCAGGACCTTGACCAGCACTTCCACGTTGTCGCGGTCGAAGAAATACATCAAACCCGATTCGCTCGACTCAAGTTCGTAGTTCCATGCCATCGTCTGCCAACCCGCCGGATCTTCAAAACACACCGACACAACCCATCTGTCTCCCAGACGCATCGTTTCCCAAAATGCCAGAAAATCCGCGTAGCAAGAAAAGTGAGGTTCCGAAAGATCCGCGAGTCTCCCGGGATTGCCCCACTGGGCCGCGCAGCGCCCGGGGGAGTCGGGAAGACAACGCACGGGATCTATCCCAACTTCAAACTCCACGCCTCCCTCTTGCAGAGCCTGTTCCAAGTCGGGTACTTCGACTTCAACCCCTGTCGCGCCAACCGGGACAAACTTCTCCCGAACGTTGCCATCGCCCCACGACCAAACAACGTAGTAACGCTCAACGGCTCCGAGACCACTCCCCCAGTCCAGGCGAATACGATCGTTGCCGGCCACTTCGCCTCTCAAGGGGAACCGCCGAGCGACATCCACGTTAAACCGGATCGGCGAACTCCCCAAGGCGTTGAAAGACTCAAGCTCGTATCCGGCAGCATGCTTGCCATGAAGCAGGTACTTCCACTTGATTGGAGCCGATATCGCGTTCGCTTTGACCTCAGCCACGATGGGAGTTGGGCCACCGATGCCTGAGCCTCCATGGACCTGTCGCACACGGAATCCCTCCTCGTCCGCCGCGGAGTCCTTCCAGGTCAGTCCGATTCCCGACCACGGGTCTAGCACGACACCAAGATCGTACGGAGGCAGAGGAGCGCCCACCATGAGTGGGAAGCCCTCAATGCCCGCATAGGCCGCCCACAAGGACGGACTGTCGTCCTTCCATGCCTGGAGGAGCACGCGGTAGTTGGCGTCCGAGAGATTCCGGAGGTCGTAGCTCGTCGTGTTCGGGCCGAGCGAGACGGACCGATGGTCATCGACACTGGCGGAGGCAGTCAGACGAAAGCGATCTTCGTTGTTTGCGTTGTCGTGCCAGGTGAGACGAACGCTGCGCTCGCCCGTGACCGTGGCCTCAAGATTGCTCGGGCCGAGGGCAAAATCATTCACCAAGGTTCCTATTGTTGCAACGTCGTGAACGGAGTCGTGGAATGCGCGCTCGTTCTCTCGTTCGTCGGCGACGCCGATCGTCCATCCTGGCGGGCTGTGTCGGACGGACGAGTAGTAGGGTACGTGGTCGCAGTCGTGAGAGCCGGTCGTCATCCGTGTGCAGACGGCCTGATCCTCGGAGGAGCGGCCCACATGCGCGAAGGCGAAAGGCTCCAAGGCCGAGTCTTGCAATTCGGTGAATTCGTCGCCAAAGGACTCCGGTTCATGGTGCCCTCCCAGGTTGTGGCCCACTTCGTGCTCGAAAATCACTCCGGGATTGGAGCTAACGCCATAGCCGTTCCACACCGTGGCAGGTTTTCCGAGCTGCTCTGCCAAGCCGCCAATGCCGAAGTCGTGCGAGAACAGATGAACGAGAGAAGCTTCATGCTCCTGCCGAAGTCGGCCAGCCGCACCATCTCGGATAAGAGCGGAAAGGAGGTAAGACCTGCCCCCTCCTTTCGCCGCCTCGATCTCCGCTGAGGCCGGCGCCGTCGCCAAGAGTGTTGCCGTAGCCGGCAGGGCACTGTTCCGGAAGGTCATGTTCAGACTGTCGACTGCTGACCGCAGCACCGGCGTGACACCTCCGACTCTTTCCGCGCTCTTGGCGAAACTCGCGGTGTAGATGACGACGAGACCGAGGTCGGCATTCGCAGTGCTTGCGTGTTCTGTGCGTCTTGTCCCGCGCACCGAGCCCGCGGGCCTGGCAGCAGGAATCGCGCTTTCGGTCGCCGTGCGCTCTGCCATACGGCGCCCGACGGTCGCGGGGCGGGCGAACTGCGGCTGGAGCAACTGCACGTGACGACCGCGGCGGGCGCTCACCGTCGCGGCGTCGGTTCGGTCGAAACCGAGCCGCCGGGGCAGGCCTCCGCTACCCCTGGCAGCTCCAATTCGCGTTCCCGGTTCCGCCCCCACGCCGCACCAGTCGCCCGTCAGTCTGTCCTCGACCGCCAGCGAACCACGACCGTCCGGTCCGGCATGAACGACGTACTCGGGGCCTCCGGGCTCCCCGAACCGCCCCACGAGATACCCGTCCTGAACGGTGAGCACCACGCTCTCGTAGCCGGCTCCCGCCACCTCCCCCGTCCACATCAGGTTGCCGTCGCCACGGTCCTCGAAGACCGCATTTCTGGCCGCGATCATCGAGCCGCCCGGCAAGGGGAGCTCGAGGTAGCCCATGCCGCGGCGCAGGTAGTCGAACGCTACCTGCACCGTCGCCGCCTCGCCGGTCGGGCCGCCCGCGGCTGCGGCGCCCATCGCCACGCCGCCCAAGCCAATCGGCGGGGCGGGCTCCACCGCGACTTCTTCGATGTTCCAGAGCTGTTGGGCGCCGGCGGCGGGCAGGCCGATTGCAGCAACGACGAGCCCCAAGGCCAACCCTCGCAGGCAACGAGTTGCCGAGTTCATGGCGGCGCTACAGGCTGTTCCGGTTCCATGCAACGTCCCCAAAGCACCGCACTGTTGCGTGAGGCGATGAGCCTACGCGCCTTGGTGCTCGTCTGTCAAGACACCACCAAGGCTGCGGAGGATGTCGAGGGCTCGGGGATGGTCCGGGTCGAGCTGGAGGGCTTTCTCCAGCTGGCGCAGGCCTTCTTCGGCTCGGCCCGTCTTGAGGTAGGCGATCGTGAGCAGGGCGTAGGCGTCGGCGCGGGCCGGGTCGATCTCGATCGCCCGCTCCAGGGCTGTGGCGGCCTCGCGGTTCCGGTCGGCGAGGCCGTGGAGGACGCCCAGGTTGAGGTGGGCGTCGTAGGAGTCGGGGTCGAGCCGCAGCGCCTCGCGGTAGAGGCGTTCGGCGGCGGCGTGATCTCCGTCGGCCAGCCGCTGGTTCGCGGTCCGGATGAGGGTCTGCGTGTCCCGTACCAGGGCGAACACGGCCTCCAGCATCGGGTCGTCGAGGCTCGGTACGTCCGCGTCTTCAAGGCCGGCGAGAAGTTCCCCGGCGCGCGCCGGGTTGCCGAGTTGCCGCTCGGTCATCGCCAGCAGGTAGCGGGTCTCCCGATGGGTCGGATCGAGCGTCAGGGCGGTGCGCAGATGCTCGGCCGCGGTCTCGGGCCGGGCGCGGCGCCGGGCGGCTTTTCCCAGGCCGAGTTCGCCCCAGGGCGTTCCGGGGGCCGCGGCCCGCGCGGCGCGGAATGCCGCCTCCGCGCCGTGCGCGTCACCCGCGGCCAGCAGCGCGTTGCCGAGCCGGACGCGCGCCGCCCAGTACGACGGTCGGAGTTCCAGGGCACGCTCGAAACTGCGCGCCGCTTCCTCGGGAGCTCCGCGGGCCGCGGCAAGAAAGCCCAGGTAGTACGGCCAGTCGGGACTCGACGGATCGAGTTGCTGCGCCAGCTCGTAGCAGCGCCGCGCCTGGTCGACGTAGCGGTGCGCCTGGTAGAGGCGGCCGAGCGCGCCGACGGCAGCGCCGTTCGACGGGTCGCCGTCGACCGCCGCGAGCGCATCGCGAACGGCGGCGGCGAAGCCCGGGTCGAGTTCGGACAGGTTGGAGAGGCGCGGGATCTCGACGGTCGCCACGGGTCCAGGTTCCACGCCGGACTCGGACGGCGAGGCGGCGCAGCCGGGCAGCAACGCGAGCACGGCAGCTGCCACGGCGAATGCGCGGTCTCGTCGCCGCGCCAGCCGTGGGGCTCCCGCGACGCGATGTAGCCAGGTCCGGGATATCGAGTACGAGTGGGAGACGGCGCCGGGGTACGGCGCGGTCCGGACGACGAGCGCCGCCAGACCTCTCGCGGTCTCCACGTTCGGCCCCAACCCCCACCTCGCCCGGAGCTTGCGCAGCGGCGGCGCGGCGCTGGTCGGGCGCGCGGACCGCAGGCCCGAGCACCTGGAGATGCGTCGTCGGAGGGCCTGCGCGCTCCCTCCGCAAGCGCGGTTCCCTCGCGGCCCCCGGCCATCAGTCCGCGTCACGGCAGACTCCCTCCGCCGGCGCGGCGCCGCCCGGCGCGAGCAGCCGCAGAATGCTGTTCACCGGCACCCCCGACCGTTCGGTGACCCCGCCGTGGGACCAGCGCACCTCGATGTGGTCGACGCCCGGAATGTCGCCAAACGCGAAGTGGACCCGCGGATCGTTGGCGGCGGCGAAGCTCTGCGCCGGCCGTACGTCACGGGTCCAGCTTCTGCCTCCCCCCCGGACGGTGACGCGCGAGCCGATGGCGGAACGGTCGAGGATGCCGCCGCCGCATAGGTCAACGATCAGCCAGGGCGCGGCGTTCCCCACTTCGTTGCGGAGCAGCCGCGCAGGCCCCTCGTTGTTCACGACCAGGATGTCGACGTCGCCGTCGTTGTCCAGATCGCCGAACGCGGCGCCCCGGCTCACTTCGAGCAGCTCGAACGCGGCGCCCGCCGCGGTCGATGCATCCTCGTAGCTTCCGGACGCCAGGCCGCGAAACAACTGGTTCGGTTCGCGGTAGTCGAAGGCGGCGGTATCGCCCGGCGTCACCTTGCCGTTGGCGACGAACAGGTCGAGGATGCCGTCGCCGTCGTAGTCGAACCAGGAGGCGCCGAAGCCCGTGTAGGGCTGACTGACGCCGCCCAGCCGCAGCTCGTCCGTCGCGTCCAGGAAGAAACCGGCGCCGTCGTTGCGGTAGAACGTGTTCGTCTCCCCGCTGAGGTGGGTCAGGAAGAGGTCGAGGTCGCCGTCGCCGTCCGGGTCGGCCACGGCAACGCCCATGCCCGCTTCCGGTTGACCGAGTTCGTTGAGCGCCGCGCCGCGTGCAAGAGCGTCCTCCCGGAAGGCGCCGTCACCCTGATTGAGCCACAGGTGGTTCACCGCCTGGTCGTTCGCCACGTAGAGATCGACGAGGCCGTCGCCGTCGAAGTCGGCGGCGACGACGCCCAGACCCGGACCGGCCACTTCCCGGATTCCCGCGGCCTCGCTCACGTCGACGAAGAGGCCGTTACCCTCGTTGCGGTAGAGGGTGTCCGGCGCCGGCGGATACTCGGCCGGGTTGCAGTAGTTGCGCAGGCCGTTCGGCCCCAGGCAGGGGCGCTCGCGATCGGCGCTCCAGACGACGTAATTGGCAACGAACAGGTCCAGGTCCAGGTCGCCGTCGTAGTCGAAGAAGACGGCGCCCGAGGACCAGGAAGGGTCGCCGACGCCGGCCCGCTCCGTCGTATCCTCGAAGACGCCGTCGCCCAGGTTGCGGTAGAGCCGGTTCGCGCCGACGTTCAGGACGTAGAGGTCGACCCACCCGTCCCGGTCGTAGTCGGCCGCTGTGGCCCCGGCGCCGTACCCGGTATCGCCGACGCCGGCCCGCTCCGTCGTGTCCTCGAAGACGCCCTCGCCCAGGTTGCGGTAGAGCCGGTTGCCCGGCCCGTCGGCGGCCCCGCCCGCGCCGGACGAACTCGCCTCGCGGGCGGTGCCGCCCGACGTGGCCGAGTTCCCCTCCCCGCCGGCGCCGGGAACCGGACCGCTCTGCACGAGATAGACGTCGAGCAGGCCGTCCTCGTCGATGTCGAGAAGAGCTCCGCCTCCCACCAGCAGCTCGGGGTAGTTGTAGTCGCCGGCCGCGCCGTTGCGGTGGACGAAGTCGAGGCCCGCCTCGACCGCCCGCTCGACGAAGATCGGCGCCGTCACGGGAAGCGCCGTCGGCGCCTCCGTGCCGACCTCCGCCTCGCCGCACGCCGCGAGAACAACCGCCGCGCCGGTCCACAGGAAAACGGAACGATGCCGCATGGTTGCCGCGGACACTATCCGCGCCCGCCGCTCATTCAGCTTCGCCGACAAGCTGCTCGGACCGGGCGGGCTGCTGCTGCGAGATGTGGCCGCATGGACCGGACCAGCATCCACGGCCTTGCTTCCACGGCGCCGCTGCCCAGCGCGACAGACTCCATGGACCCAGGGCGCCACAAGGAATGTGCGGGCACGGAGACCATCGTGCCGGCGACGAGTGGAACGACTGAGCCGCATCCGCCACGGCGTCGGCCACTGCCTCTACTCGGCCACGGCCGGCGGAGCCTTGATTCGCTCCCCGATCACGATCGCCGCCGCGACCTCGCTTCGCAGCCGTTCCGGGTCGCGGCGGACGTACACCCGGGCGAGTTCCTGGCCGCGTTCGACCTTCTGCCCCAGGCGGACGTCGTAGCGGAGCGCGACGGCGTGGTCGATCCTGTTCGGGTTGCGGTCGGGGCGGCAGGCATCGGCGAACGCGTTGCCGATACGCCGGCAGTCGACGGCCTCGAGGAAGCCCGACCCGGCGGCGGTGACCACGGCCTCGACCGGCGCCAGGTCCAGCGCGTCCGTCCAGCCGGGTTCGGCGCCCTGCGCATCCGCCCAGTCGATCAGCTTCTGGCGGGCCGCGCCGGTCGCAATCACCGCCTCGATGTCCTTCTGCGCCGTGGCCGCACCGACCAACCGCGAAGCCTTCCGGCACACCGCCGCCACCACCTCGAACAGCCGCGGGTCGCCGTCCCCGGCCAGAAAGTCGAGCGCTTCCCGCACTTCGGCCGCGTGGCCAACCCAGCGGCCCAGGGGCTGGTTCATGTCGCTCAGGACACAGTCCGCCGGCGTGCCGCAAGCGGCGCTGATCGAGACCAGGCTCGAGGCCAGCGAGCGGGTGTCCTCGACGTCGGGAAAGAAGCCGCCGTTGCCGGTCTTGACGTCGAACACGATTCCGGAAGCACCCAGGGCGAGCTTCTTCGAGAGAATGCTGCCGACGACCAGCGGGATGGAACTCACGGTCGAGGTCCGGTCCCTCAGGCCGTACAGACGCCTGTCGGCCGGGGCAATACCCCCGGTGGCGATACCAATCGCCATGCCGAAGCGGTCCAGCAGGTCGAGAGCGCCGGCCCGGTCGAGATCCAGGCGCACACCGGGGATGCTCTCCAGCTTGTCCGCCGTGCCGCCGCTGTGACCGAGCGAGCGGCCGGTGAGCTTGGCGGCCGACACGCCGCAGGCGGCAAGCACAGGCAGAACGATCAGGCTGACCGTGTCGCCGACTCCGCCGGTCGAGTGCTTGTCGACAAGCGGCCCGAACTCCGCGGCAAGCGCCCACCGGTCGCCGGACTCGAGCATCGCCAGGGTCAACTCCCGCGTTTCGTCGGGATCGAGGCCCCGCATCGCGGCCGCCATCAGGAAGGCGCCGAGCTGAACGTCGGTCCAGCTGCCGTCGGCCGCTCCCGCGACCACGGACCAGACCTCGTCGCGGGTCAGCGTCCGACCCCGACGCATCCGGTTCAGAATGCCGTATGGCGTGACCATGGAGCGGGTTGCCGGCAGCTCGCGCCGGAAAATGCCGTGCGGCAGGTTCGGCGCGAGGTCGTGGCCCGGTGGAAGCTGGAGCCGAACACGGCGTCAGGGACCAGCCTGCGCCGCGGAACCCGGCGCAGCCAGTGGCGCGCCGCAAGGTCCCGCGAGGTGGGGGCTCTGGGCCAAACAGGAGCCTGCGACAGGTCTGGCGGCTGCTAGCCGCCGAAACTGAACGGACTCGCGGAGGCGGGTTCCGGTCCGAGCTGCTGCCGGGCCCTGATCGCGTAGCCGCTCTCCGGGAACTCGTCGACGAGGCGCCGGAAGGTCTCCCGGGCGCCGTCCTCGTCGCCGAGTTGTTCCAGGGTCGCGGCGAGCTCGAACAGGAGCGCATCCTTCGGCAGCGTGGAGGTCTCCGTCGCCACCGCGCCCCGGAGCTCGGCGGCAAGCTGCTCGCCGCGGCCTTCGGTCCGATCGAGGCTGTACAGGTTCAACTGCACGCTGACGGCCAGCGCATGATCGCCGCCGTTGGTCCGGAGATACTCCGTCCATAGCTCACGCGCGGTCGCGGTATCGCCTTCGGCCGCGGCGATCCGGCCCAGATAGACCGCAGCCAGTCGACCGGCGGCCGTTGCACCGTGGGCTTCCTGCACCGCTTCGAGCGCCACCCGCGCCGCAGCCCGCCGTTCCACCTCCGAGGCAAACCTGAGACTGCCGCCTTCCCCGTCCGCTTCCGCGACGGGGTCCTCCGGTTCCCCCACGTTGTCCTCGCCCGGCGCACTGTCCTCGCCCGGCGCACTGTCCGGCGCCGTACCGAAGAGTTCGTCGATGGCGTCCGACTCCGGCGCGTCGATCTCCGCCCGGTAGACCTTCAGAGCTTCACTGAGCTGAAAGCTCGCTTCCGCTTCCCGGCGGTCCTGAAGGTTCAGGAACAGCACGACACCCAGGACAGCGGCGATCACCGCGCCGATCCCGATCAGGATCTGCCGGATGTGCTCGGCAAACCAGGCGGAAGCCGAGAAGACCGCTTCGCGGACCTCGTCGCGCCGAATCTCCTCTCGTGTCAGACGGCTCATCGCTACACCTCCTCAGCGGCGCGAACAATAGCAGCCCGCAACGGCCGGAGCACCGGCGCCGATCGGGATCGACTCGCACGACCAGACCCCGTTCACGATCACTTCAGGATCGAAAATCACTCCGCCCCGGGCTCGCTGTGGCAGACTTGCAGTCAAACGGCGACCAAGGCGACACGAGTTGTCCGGCGACGCCACCCAACCACCTGGAGCACCCACGATGCCGACCTTGGGAATTGGCGAGCTGCTGATCATTTTCGCGATCATCGTCCTGGTCTTCGGAGCCAGCCGGATTCCCAAGCTGGCCGGAGGCCTGGGCACCGGCATCCGGAACTTCAAGCGCGGCCTCAACGAACCCGGCGACGACGAAACCGAGGACAAGCCGAAGCGCGAGATCGAAGACTAGAACCTCCGAAGTGGTGCACCTCGGAGACGTGGCGCGCCTGAGAGGACTCGAACCTCTGACCTGCGGATTAGGAATCCGCCGCTCTATCCTGCTGAGCTACAGGCGCAAGTTGCCGGTCCCGAGGTCCATCGCGATCGCATCGCATGCCGGGGCCGACAGCCAAGGATCTCAGTATCGGACCAGCGATTCAACCACGTCATAGCCTTCGAGCCGCCTCCTGCCTTCGAGATGCGTCAATTCGACGACGAATCCGACCGCCTCGACCCGAGCCCCGACCGACTCGACCAGATCGGCGGCCGCCTTCGCGGTGCCGCCGGTGGCCAGCAGGTCGTCAACCAGGGCCACGCGGTCGCCGGATGACAGGCCGTCGACGTGCATCTCCAGCGTGTCACTGCCGTACTCGAGCTCGTAGGTGCGGGCCGCCGTCTCCGCAGGCAGCTTTCCGGGCTTCCGGACCGGGACGAAGCCGGCGTTCAGTCGATACGCGACCAGGGGCGCGAAGATGAAGCCCCGCGCTTCGATCCCGACGACCTGATCGACACGCCGGTCGGCAAACCGTTCAGCGAGCAGATGGGCCGCCTCGCGCAGCGCCGCCGGCTCCTTGAGCAGCGTCGTGATGTCCTTGAACAGGATGCCCGGCTTCGGGAAGTCGGGCACCTCCCGAATCCAGTGCTTCAGGCGATTCGCGTTGTCTGATTCCATCGCAGCCTTCTCCGGGTGTGGCAGCGGGCGCCTGGGATCTCTCGGTGCGACACGGACTCTCACCACGGGCCGCTAGGGCGCAGCCGCCGTCTTCTTCCAGCCGTGCCGGCCGATCAGGGGCACGAAGCGAACCGGCTCGCCGACCCGGCGTTCCACCACGCCGTTCCGGTGTTTCCGATAGTCGATCAGGCGCTGCTCGTCCCGGTCTCCTTCCGGAATGACCAGGCGGCCGTCCGGCGCCAGTTGATCGAGAAGCGCGTCAGGCGCCCGGGGCGCCGCCGCGGCGACCAGGATGCGATCGAACGGCGCGGCGCTGCTCCAGCCGACCGTGCCGTCGAAGACCTGGATCTTCACGTTCGGCAGCTGGAGTGCCTGGATCCTGCCGATCGCCTCCCGGGCCAGCCGGCCCACCCTCTCGATGCTGTAAACGCGGCGCGCGAGCGTCGCCAGGATCGCCGTCTGATAGCCGGAGCCGGCGCCGATCTCGAGCACCGAGTCCTCGTCCCCCACATCCAGCTCGGCGGTCATGCGCGCCACGATGTACGGCTGCGAGATCGTCTGCCCGCAACCGATCGGCAACGCGCGATCGCTGTAGGCCTCGTTGACCAGGTGCTCCGGCACGAACAGGTGCCGCGGAATCCGCTCCAGAGCCGCCAGCACCCGCTTGTCCCGCAGGCCGTACTGCTTGACCAGCTTCGTGACCATGCGCCGCCGGGGAAACCGATACGCGCCGTCCGCCTGGCCCGCGACCGTCTTCACCGGAGCGCTCCAGCGAGGCCCGGCAGCACGCCATCGCCATCGACGAGCGCATCCCGGTCCGTCAGGTCGGCGCTGAGCGGAGTGATGGCAACGTAGCCGTCGCGGACCGCAGCGGCATCCGTGTCCTCGAGGCGTTCCGGTTCGGGCTTCCCCACCAGCCAGTACATCAGGCCGCCCCGCGGATCGTCCTGTTCCACCACCGCGTTGCGATACGGACGGCGACCGAGCCGCGCGATACGGACGCCGCGCGGCGGATCGAAGGGGAAGTTCACGTTGAGCAGCATCCGGTCGGGAATCCCCTGCTCCAGCAGGGCCACGATCGCGCGCGCCGCCAGGTCCGCGGCGCGTTCCATGTCCGTGGGCCGGCCCTTCCGATACTCCTGCGAGAAGGCAACCGACGGTACGCCGAGCATCCTGCCCTCAAGCGCGGCGCCGACGGTGCCGCTGTGGGTCACGTCGTCCCCCAGGTTGACTCCATGGTTGATTCCCGAGACGAGCAGGTCGGGGCGTCGGTCCAGCAACGCATGGACGCCCAGGTTGACGCAGTCCGAGGGTGTGCCGTCCACCGAGAACCAGCCGTCGCGCACGGACCTGGCGCGCAGCGGTCGGAACAGCGTCAGGGCCTGTCCGCAGCCGCTCTGCTCGTGCAGCGGGGCCACCACGCGGTACTCGATCGGCCCCCTGGAAGTCACCGCGTCATCGAGCGCCGCCGCCAGACAGGTCAGGCCCGCAGCCCCCACACCGTCATCGTTCGTCAACAGCAGTCGCGTCACGCCGGGCCTCGCTTCTGGCCGGTCACGTGTTGCCGCCACGGCGAAGGCGCCGGCCCACGATCGGTTTCAGGTCGCGCAGGACGGAGGCCGGGATCACCGACGGATCGGTGATCATGGCGTGATCCAGCGCATTGACGCAGGGGCAGGACCCCTCCGGCCGCTCCTCCGGCAGCGCCGCGACGATCCGGGCCACCGCGGCCCGGGCAGTGCGCGCGTTCTGTTGCAGCACGGCGAGGACGGCATCCACGGTGACGTCCTCTTCCTCCTCGTGCCAGCAGTCGTAGTCCGTGATCATGGCAAGCGTCGAGTAGCAGATCTCCGCCTCGCGCGCGAGCTTCGCCTCCTGGAGGTTCGTCATGCCCACCACGTCCGCGCCCCATCCCCGGTGCATGAACGACTCGGCACGGGTCGAGAACTGGGGGCCCTCCATGCACACATACGTGCCGCCCCGGTGAACCACGGCCCCGGCCGCTGCCGACTGGTCGGCGCAGATCTCCATCAATACCGGACAGATCGGGTCGGCGAAGGCGACGTGGACCGCCAGTCCGTTGCCGAAGAAGGTGTCGGGCCGGTGCCGCGTCCGGTCGATGAACTGGTCCGGCACCACGATGTGGGTGGGCTCGTAGCGGCGTCGGAGCGAGCCGACGGCCGACAGCGAGATCAACCTCTCCGCCCCCAGCGTCTTGAAGGCATGGATGTTGGCGCGAAAGTTCAACTCGCTGGGAAGGATGCGGTGGCCGCGCCCGTGGCGGGCCAGGAAAGCGACCCGCCGGCCGCTCAACTCGCCCAGCACGAAGACCTCGGAGGGGCTGCCGAACGGCGTTGTCATCTCGCGTTCCTCGTGGACCTCGAGCTCCGCCATGCCGTAGAGGCCCGAGCCGCCGATGATGCCCGTCCGGTATGCCTCCGGGCTCATCTTCCACCCCCGGCGATCGCCGAGTTGACGCGCAGCGCCGTTTCGAGTGCCCGCCGACCCGCCTCACCGTCGACGTACGCGGCCGAGCGGCCACCGCAGCGGTCGAGAAACGCCTCCAGCTCCCGGCGCAGCGGCTCGCCGCGCTCCACCTCGAGGTCGGCCGGCAGGATGCGCCCGGCCGGGCCGCCGGCCGAGGCAGACGGCGCCGTGGCCGCGCCGCCCGCCGTGGCAGACGCAGATGGAGCCGTGGCCGGCCTGCCGGCGGCATCGGCGCCCACTCTGCGAAACCCCCGCACCGTCTGCTCCCGGTAGTCCAGCGAGTGGTACCGGTCCTCGAAGAACACCCGCAACCGCCGGACCCGCTCGGTCGACACCCGCGACGCGGTGAGGTTCGCGACACATCCCGACTCGAGTTCGATCCGGGCGTCCGCGATGTCGACCCGGTCGGACAGGACGTCGATCCCGACCGCCCGCACTTCGCGGACCGGACTCGGATCTAGAGCATGGAGGATCTGCAGATCGTGAATCATCAGGTCGAGCACCGCGTCCACGTCCAGGCTGCGGGGACTGAAGGGCGACAGCCGTTCGACTTCAAGGAAGCGCGGCCTGTGGCCCGAGACCAGAAGGGCCTGAACGGCGGGATTGTAGAACTCGACATGGCCGACCGCCAAAAGCACTCCCCGCGCCGCCGCAGCCGCGACGAGCGCGTCCGCCTGCGCGAGGTCGACCGCGATCGGCTTTTCCACCAGGACGTGGACTCCCGCCGCGATCAGGCGTCCCGCCACGTCCAGGTGATCGACCGTCGGCACGGCGACCACGGCTGCGTCGACGGTCCGCGCCAGCTCCTGGAGTCCACCGGCCACCCGGGCGCCGTGCTCGCCGGCAACGTCTCGGGCCCGGGCCGCGTCCGCGTCGAGCACGAACACCGACTCGGGAACCAGCAGGTCGGCAAGGAGACGAACGTGATGGCGGCCCATCGCGCCGGCGCCGACCACCCCCGCGCGGAACCCGGACGGCGCGATCCGCGCTGCCCGTAAACCATCCCCTCCGACCGTCATCGGGCGCACCGATGCACCGCGGCCGCGACCCGGCCTGGTCGAACCGGCTCGCCGACTCCCGCCGTCAGGACGGACTCCCGCTCTCCCGGGCGCCGGGCGCCGGCGCCGCGCAACATCGCGCAGCGAGTGGCGCGGCGCGAGGCTCGGGCGAGTTGAAGGCAGGAGCCCAACATGGAGTCCGGGACACTAGGAACCGGCGCCCCGCGAGCCGCGGCGCGCCGAGCGGATGAAGCCTCTGGAGGAGCCGCGAACAAAGGCGATCAGCGCGTCCACGTCGGCGTGCCCGGCATGCCCGGCGTCGAGCTCCTCCAGGGCCTGGGTCCGGTTCCGCCGCGAACGCGTGAGGACCCTCACGGCGCGCTCGATCGCCCGCATGTCATCCGGCGACTTCCCCTTGCGCTCCAGGCCGATGCGGTTGACGCCCATGCACGCCGGTTTGATTCCGACCGTGGTGCAGAACGGCAGTGCGTCCTTCGTGATCACGGAGTAGGCCCCGATGTAGGCGTGCCTGCCCACCCGGCAGAACTGATGAACGGCCGAGAAGGCGCCGATCACCGCATCGTCCTCCACCACCACGTGTCCGGCCAGAGTGCCGGCGTTCGTGAACACGGTGCGGCTGCCGACCTCGCTGTCGTGGCCGACATGGCTCTGGGTCATGAACAGGTTGTCATCGCCGATGCGGGTTTCGCCGCCGCCGAACGCCGTTCCCCGATTGATCGTGCAGAACTCCCGGAACTGGTTCCGGTCGCCGACCAGCAGGCGGCTGCTCTCCCCCTCGTACTTGAGGTCCTGGGGATCGAAACCGATCGCCGCATGAGGGAAGACGCTGTTCTCCCGACCGAGCACGGTGGCGCCGCAGATCGTCGCGTGGGCGCCGACCTTGGTGCCGGCGCCGACCCGGACACCGGCGCCGATCACCGCAAAGGGACCCACGACGACGCCGTCGCCCAACTCGGCGTCCCGGTCGACGATGGCCGTCGGGTGGAGTTCGGCCGTCATGGCAGCCGCCGCGGCATCTGCAGCCGCCGAGCGTTCACGCCGGGGCCATCGCGGAGGTGCAGATGGCCTCCACCGTCAGTTCGCCGTCCACGGTCGCCCGGCCCCGGAAGCGTGAATGCCAGGTCCGCAGGCGCAACGACTCGACCTCCATCCGCAGCTGATCGCCAGGGACGACGGGCCTGCGGAAACGAGCCTTCTCGATGCCGGTGAAGAAGAGCACCTTCTGATCGCGATCCTCGATCTCGTGCAGCAGGAGCAGCGCCGCCGTCTGCGCCATCGCCTCGATCACCAGGACTCCGGGCATGATCGGATTGCCCGGAAAGTGACCGTCGAAGAAGGGCTCGTTCCGGGTCACGTTCTTGACCGCCACAACCCGCCGGCCCGGCACCAGCTCCAGCACCCGATCGACCAGCAGCAAGGGATAGCGGTGCGGCAGCACGGCCGCGATCCAGCGCGAGTCGAAGGGGCCCAGGGGTACGCCGCTCCCGCTCTGCTCTTCGCTCACGTCTCGTCTCCCCCGTCCGTGTCCGGTTCCGCAGCCGCTGCCGAGCCGGCCGCCGGATCGCTGCCCGCCGCTTCCAACTCCCGGACGCGGCGCTCGAGGCCGCGCAAGGCCGCGCGCATCGCCGGCAGGCGGGACTGTAGCGCGTTCCGGCGACGCCAGGCGGCGATCGGCACCGCCGGAATCCCGGCCACCTGCCGCCCCGGGGACACCTCCTGGAACACGGCCGACTTCGCCGCGACCTGGACCCCGTCTCCGATCTCGAAGTGACCCGCGACCCCGGCCTGACCTGCGAGCAGAACCCGGTCGCCGATGCGGCTGCTGCCCGAGACCCCGACCTGACCGCAGAGAATGCACCCTTGGCCGATCTGCGCGTTGTGCCCGACCTGCACCAGATTGTCGATCTTCGTGCCGCGGCCGACGCGGGTGGTATCGAACGTGGCGCGGTCGATCGCCGAGTTGGCGCCGATCTCGACGTCGTCCTCGATCACGACGACGCCGACCTGGGGCATCTTGATCTGCGCCGCCGCCGCTTCTCCTTCGGCGTAACCGAATCCGTCCGCTCCGAGAACGACGCCTGAATGGACGATCACCCGATCGCCGATCCGGCTGCCGTCGTACACCACGACGTGCGGGTGGAGCACCGTGCCGGCGCCGACCCGGCAGCCGCGGCCGACCACGCTGTGGGCGCCGACGACCGCACCCGACGCCACCGACGACCCGCCGCCGACGACGGCGAAGGCATCGATCCGGGCGGCGGCGTCGACCTGGGCCGTCGCATCGACGGACGCCGTCTCGTGGACGCCCGGCGCCACCTCGGGTACCGGAAACAACGCGGTCATCAACTCGGCCAGGGCGCGATAGGCATCGTCGCAGATCAGCAGATCGGCGTGCAGACCGCCCCGTGTATCGGGCGAGAGGTCTCTTGACACGAGGATCGCACCGGCCCCCGAACACCGCGCCTGGCGCCGGTACCGGACGTTGGTCAAGAAGGAGAGATCCCTCTCGCCGGCGGCCTGAAGCGTCGCGACACCGTCGATGGGGCGATCCGGATCGCCCACGAGGTCGGCGCCGACCATCGCGGCAAGATCGGCCAGACGGTGGGTCACGAAACGAGCCTACCGGAAGCGCAGACGGCCGCAGGACCGGACCGGGCCCCAGTGCGCTCAGCCGATCGCCGCGATGCGCGCTCACCGAAGGTCTCCCGGTCGGCGCCTTCCAGGGCCTGGCGGGCCTCAGGGCGCTCAGCCGATCGCCGCGATGCGCGGGCCGGAGGTGAACGGGGACGCCGCGCTCCGCCGCGAACGCGATCACGGTCCGTACGGGCGGACCGGATACGATGTGCATTCCCGCATTCAGCCCGACGCGCCTTGAACCACCTGGAGCTCTACCTGCGATGAAACCTCCGACCGCGGTCCGACTTCGCCGCCACGCCCTTCCCGCCGCTGCCTCGCTGGCACTCGCCGTCGCGGCTCTCAGCCTCGCCGCACCAGCCCAGGCCTCGGACAACTGGCCCCAGTTCCGCGGCCCCGGCGCGAACCCGGCGGTCGAGGACAACCCGAACCTGCCGGACCGCTGGAGCCGGACGGAGAACGTCGAGTGGGTGACCGAGGTTCCGGGCCTCGGCTGGTCGAGTCCGATCGTCTGGGGCAACCGGGTCTTCCTCACCGCCGCGGTCGCCGAGGGCGACTTCGAACGCCCGCAGGCCGGGCTCTACGCCCCACGCGGCCGCAGCGAACCGCCCCAGGCGACCCACGACTGGCGGGTCCACTGCCTGGACCTGACGACCGGCGAGATCGTCTGGAGCCGCTCCGTCAAGACGGGAATTCCCGACTTCCCCCGTCACCAGAAGCACACGTACGCCTCTGAAACTCCGGCCACCGACGGCGAGCGGGTCTACGTCCGCTTCGGCGACCTCGGCGTCTACGCCTTCACGATGGACGGGACGCAGGTGTGGAGTTTCGACACGCCGTACCGGGAGACGATGTGGGACTACGGTTCCGCCTCCTCGCCGGTCGTCCACGACGATCAGGTGATCATCCTCTACGACAACGAGGAAGAGTCCTGGATCGCCGCTCTCGACAAGGTCACCGGCGAACAGCGCTGGCGCACCGACCGCGACGAGGTCTCGAGCTGGGCCACGCCGCTGGTGTGGACCAACGAGGCACGCACCGAGATCGTGACCAACGGCAAGAACCGCATCCGCTCCTACAGTCTCGACGGCGACCTGCTGTGGGAAATGGACGGCCGCATGTCGTGGGCAGCGATCGCGACTCCCTTTGCCGCCCACGACATGGTCTACGTGAACTCCGGCTACTTCCAGGAGCAGCGCCGGCCGGTGTTCGCCATCCGTCCGGGCGCCCTGGGCGACATCACCCTCGAAGGGGACGCGACCGAGAGCGAGTTCGTCGCCTGGCACCAGCCCAAGGCCGGCAACTACAACACCTCGCCCCTGGTCTACAAGGGCATCTACTACAGCCTGCTGGACCGCGGCTTCTTCGAAGCGTACGACGCCTTGACGGGCGAGCCGGTGTACGGTCGCCAGCGGGTCGCTCCGCGCGGCGGCGCCAGCTTCACCTCATCGCCGTGGGCCTACAACGACCACGTGTTCGCGCTGAGCGAGCAGGGCGACACCTACGTCATCCGGGCCGGCGCCGAGTACGAGGTCCTGCACATGAACAGCCTCGACGAAATGGCCATGGCGTCTCCCGCGGTCGCCGGCGACCGGCTGCTGATCCGCACCCGGTCGAAGCTCTACAGCATCAGGAACGCGGACCGGACTCCTTGAACACGGGTAGCCTTTCCAGTTGAGTGAAGTCTGGTCAAGTCCTGTCGTTGGTTGGCAGGCGTGTTGCGGGTTCCCGGGACAAGACCACGCTCCTCAGGTCTGAGGCGGAGCCTCGTCAGCTGTATCCAGGTTGTCCAGGGCGGGCTATCGGCCGAGTGGCAACGTGACGCTGCGTCCATCGGGTGAAAGGCCGCGGCCCCGTAGTGGCGTTCTCTGTTCGGTTGTCCTACTCGCCGGGCGTCGCGGGATGGGCGGCGTTGTAGCGCTCGATGATCAGGTTCGTGATGTCGGCGGCATCGGCCGAGTACAGCAGTCCGCCCTGGAACTTGTTGAAGATCGCCGTGTAGCCGAACTCCCGGCCGACCTGGGCGATGATCGGCAGGACCGCCTGCTCGATCTCGCCGAATTTCTCGGTCTGCAGCTTCTGCATTTCGCGGTTGGCGTCGTCCTGGGAACGTTGCAGCGCGATCGTCATGTCCTCGAGCTGCTTCTCCATCTCCGCCAGGCGATCCTCCGCCAGGGTCAGGCGGCCGTCGTTGTACTGCTTCTGCAGTGCCGCCAGCTGCTCCTGCTGACTCTGTAGCTCCGTCTGCTTCTCGTCCCTGAGCCTGGTCAGTTCCTGGACGGCGACCTGGCCGCGGCCCGACTCCTGGAGCAGCCGCTCGACCTCGATCACCGCGATCTTGCTCTGGGCGCGGACCGGTGGCGACGTCAGCGCCCCCAGGAGGACGGCAGCCGCGACGAGCGCAGCGCGGGTACCGGGTGTGTTGACTTTCATGGGGGTCCTCCGTTCGAGTTTGGGGTGCGAGTTGCGCGAGCGGCGCGTGCCCCGCTCCTTGTCAAGCTAGTACGAGCAGGTGACAGTCACGGTACGAGTCTCTGGATCCCATTCGGAATCGCAAGTCGGCTCTTCCTCGGTTTCTTCACAGAGGTTGGGATTGTCCACGCACCTGCTCATGGGATCGTCATCGCCACTCGTCGCCCACAAGACCGCGCGTCGTAGCTGTCTGCAAGACCCAGCACATGCCCAATTTCGTGAAGCAGAACTGGTTTTAGATCTTCGTCACCACAGTTCCGGCGACCGACTCCGCCCGGCTCGGAGCTGTCTCGCCTAAACCAGATCGTGATCTCATTCCCGGATCGACTCGCACAAGCGTGGGTGCCGATACCACGGACGACCCGAATATGAATGTCACCCCACAACCGAGACAACCTCGGAGTACCGCTACAGCTATTCCAAGCGCCTATCGCTTCAACTAGGGCCTGGGGCTCTAGAAGACCTGGCGTCGATACTCGGTAGGAACCGGCAACTGAGCCGCCCGTACTGTGCGGGGCACAAGCATCGACTGCCTTCGTCTCTCCTACTGCCAGGAACGCAGACCAACCCAATACGAACATCGCAGTCCAAGCCCGCCTCATCGGTCCACTTCAGTTCCTGTCATGGAGAGATGGCGACAACGTGGCGCCGCTCGCCCAGAGCCTATCAACAGAGAGGTAGAACTCCGTCAGACTACCGGGAAAGACGCCTCCTTCCAGTGATCCCTTCCCCGAACGATGCTGGTTCACTGCAAGAGTGGCGGAATGCAGACGCTCGAGGCTCTCATCCTCACGGACAACGAAGACCTGGCTGGGAACCACCAGGTCGAGGAACGAGCGCGCATCTCCCTCCGGAGGGGCAAAGGCTCCGATCAGGAGCCTGTCTCCCTCCTCCGGGCGGTAGCCCCCCCACGACTTGAAGCCGCAGAAGATCACATTTCCCGCGACGAACTCGGCGACCGGAATCGCAAACTCGACCGTTGACGGAAACGGCTTCTCAGGCGGGTAGAGGCTGCCGACGACCGAGACGGTGATCCGGGAAGACGGATTGCCATTGCCGCCAAAGCCGGGATCGACCCCGGTCACGTAGCCTTCGATGATGCCCTCCGAGGCCGCGACCCACTCGTCGAATCGAGACGGCGGGATCCAATCGGGATTCGCATAGACGTGAACCAGAGCATCCTCGGCGGGGCAGTGCCGTCGCGTGGTCACCCTGTCGCCATCCGCGAACCCAAGCTCCTTCGCGGAGCCGTACCTCGCGGCAAAGGCCTCCATCCACCTGCGTATCGGCGCACCGATGAACTCCGGGCTGCCATACACGACCGGTTTCCCGCTGTCGTAGTTGATCGGGACTGCGTACTCCACTCTCATCTGCCCGTTCGTCCTGAACACATCGGATGCAGGAATCCAGGCTCTCATGTCTCCTGAGTAGGTCACGGCCTGTCCATGCGCCGACACGCCCAACAGCGTCATCAGCAAGGCCGCGCTGCACACCCTCATCGAATCTCCCCACGGTGAACGGCAGGGAACACGGGCTCCGCCGGGCCCGGGACGGTAGCACAGGCCTCCAGAGCCGCCTGAAGCTCGCGTCAGCGCCCCCAGGAGGACGGCAGCCGCGACGAGCGCAGCGCGGGTACCGGGTGTGTTGACTTTCATGGGGGTTCTCCGTTCGAGTTTGGGGGATCCTAGAAGCTGGTCCCGATGCTGAAGTCGAAGCTGTCGAAGCGTTCGCGGTCGTACCCGCCGAGGTCGTCGAGCGGATTCAGGTTCGTGGCGTAGATGAATCGGAGCGGCGCGCCAAGGATCGGCACGTTGACCCGCAGCTCGATGCCGGCGGACATCCTCATGTGGCTGAAGTCGACGTCCTGATCGTCGCCGTACACGTTGCCGGCGTCGAAGAAGGCGACCACGCGGAACGGGCCGTTGACCAGCGTGTGGTGTTCGAGGTTGATCACGACGCTCTTGTTGCCGCCCTGGGGGAAGCCGTTCTCGTCGAGCAGCGTCTCCCCGGTGTCCGGATCGCGCACCCAGATCGACCGGAAGGCGAAGCCCCGGAGGCTGTTCTCCCCGCCGAGCAGATAGCGGTCGAGGAAGAACAGTTGGCGGAGGTCGCCCTGATCGTCGCTGCCGAAGGGTCTGACGTACCCGAGTTGAATGTTCGCCCTGCCCACCGAGCGCCACGCCCCCCGTGTCAACGGCACGGTGATTGCGGCCGTCAGTGAGGGGCGGATGAAGAACGACTCGCCGCCGAGCGGACCGCCGGCGTACTCGAGGGAGGCGATCAGTCGTTTGCCCTGGGTCGGCTCCAGCCGGCTGTTGTGGCTGTCGTACTGGTAGGTCGCGGTGAGCGATCGCCGGTTGAACTGAAACGCCTGCTCGATCGTGTCGCTCAGCGTCTCCTCCCGTATCTCCGGATCCTTGAAGAAGAAGAACGTCCGCGACTGGAAGCTCTCGATGTCCATGTTGCTGTACGCCAACTGGACGAGTTCCCAGCGCCGGAACGACCGACCGAACGAGACGACGCCGCCCGCCTCCTTGCTGCGATAGCGCTGGTCGACGAGCAGGTCGAAGTCCGTGTCGCGGCTGAACAACTGGACGCCGATGTTCTGCGGCCGGTCCTTGACCCAGGGCATGTAGTACGAGACGTCGAAGATGTCGCGGTAGCGACCGGTCTGAATCGACAGGCCGACGGTCTCGCCGCGGCCGAGGAAGTTGCGCGTGCGCAGAGCCGACTGCACGAAGAAGCCGTCCAGTTCGCTGTAGCCGCCGCCGAACTGGATCTCGGTCTGCCCCGTTTCCGTGCCCTGGACGACCAGATCGACCTGCTGGTTGTCGCTGTCGTACTTCACGTCGACCGGGTCGTCCTCGTTCACCACGTAGTACTCGAGCTGACTGAGACGCAACAGACTCGTGCGGAGCCTGCCCGAGTTGAAGACATCGCCCTCACTCAGCAGCATCTGGCGCCGGAGCACGCGGTCCCGGGTGCGGTCGTTGCCGGTGAACTCGAGCCGACCGACCTTGAACTGGTCGTTCTCGTCGATCGTGACCAGCAGATCCGCGACCAGATCCCCGCGTTCGATGATCTCCATCTTCACGTCCGCGAAGATGTAGCCGCTGTTGCTGTAGAGCTCGCCGATCTGCTCCACCCCCTCGTCGATCACATCGGAGCGCAGCCAACCGCCCTGGGGGTCCTTGAACATCTGGCGCAGCAACCCTTCCGGCAACACCTCGGCGCCTTCGATGTCGATCTCGCCGAGCTTCCAGCGCGGCCCCTCCTCGATCGGCACGACCAGAGCGAGCTGCCTCTTGCGATCCTCGAGCCGCTCCGCGTTCGGCTTGCGCTCGATCACGTCGAGCTCCGGCTCGCCGACCTCGACGTCCTTGTAGCCGAACCGTCGGTACAACGCCTTGACCTTGTCGAGATCCTCCTCGACGGTGGCCGAGTTGAAGACGTCGCGCTTGCGAATCCGGGTCAGCAGGTTCGACTTCTTCGTCTTCTCCATCTGACGGCGGAGCTTGCCGGCGGAGAACACCTCGTTGCCCTCGAAGTCGACCCGGCCGATCTTGACCCGCCCCCCCTCGTCGACGGTGACCAGGACGCGCTTCTCGCCCAGGCCCGCGTCCTGCACATCGATGTGGATGCCGGCGAAGCGGAAGCCCCGCTCTTCGTAGAGCTTTCTGATCGCCTGCTCGAGACGCGCCAGCTCGCCGAGGTCGAGCGGCAGACCCTCGTAGACCGAGATGCGCTCCCGATCGGTCATGTCGCCGATGTCGCTGCGCTTGATCTTCTTCAACCCCTCGTAGTCGAGCGAGGTCAGGAGGGCCCGCTCGGTGATCGTCACCCGCACCCCCACGCCTTCGCCGGCCGCCTCGGCCTTGACGTCGATGTCGTCGATCAGTTCACGTTCCCAGAGTTCCTTGAGGCGGTCGTTCAGACGGCCCGGATCCCACGGCTTCCCCGGCTCGAGATCGAGGTAGTAGCTCAGGCTCTCCTCGCTCAGCGTTTCCACTCCCGTGTACTCGACCGAAACGATGGGCCGACCGACGAGCAGCTGTGCCGCCGCGGACGACGACACGAGAAGCGCGGTCAGGAGCGCCGCCAGGAACGCGCCCATCAGCGCCGGAAACGGGAAACGACTTCGATCAGGATTCCGCAAGAGCAGGCTCCTCCTCATGCGCTGCCGGACGTTCGCCGGCCGCGGGTTGCACTTCGCCGTCCAGGGCCGCTTCCAGCACCAGTTCGCCGCCTCCGGGCGAACGGCCGCCCTTCGGGTCCTGTCCCCGGTCGGGCGCCAGATCGACCCGGATCCGCCGGATCTCCGCTCCGGTGCGCCGGATCAGCAGATCGGACACCGCATCCTGGACGTGGCGCTGGATCGTGCGACGGAGCGGCCGGGCGCCGGTCGACGGGTCGATGCCCGCCTGTTCGAGCAGCCATTCCCGGGCCGGGGGAGTCACGTCGACCGCCAGACCGCGTTCGGCGAGCGTCTCGTTCACGTCCGACAGGAGCAGATCGACAATCGCTCGCAGCTCGCCGCGGCCCAGCGGATCGAACACGATCGTCTCGTCGATCCGATTGATGAACTCGGGACTGAAGGAACGCCGGAGTTCCGCTTCGATTTCCTCTCGTATCCGGGCGAAGTCGTCATCCGACGAGGCGCCGCCAAAACCCATCCTGCCCCCTCTGAGGACCAGTTGGCTGCCCAGGTTCGAGGTCAGGAGGACGAGGGAGTGGCGGAAATCGACCTGGTTGCCGTGCGCGTCCGTCAGCGTCCCCTCCTCCAGAATCTGCAGCAACAGGCTCGATATCTCGGGATGCGCCTTCTCGATCTCGTCGAACAGGATCAGCGAGTACGGCTGGCGCCGCACCCGCTCGGTGAGCTGGCCGCCCTCCTCGTAGCCGACATAGCCCGGCGGCGAGCCGATCAGCCTGGACGCCGCGTGCTTCTCCATGTACTCGCTCATGTCGAACCGCAGCAGGGCGTTCTGGCTGCCGAACAGGAACTCCGCGAGTCGTCGCGCCACCTCCGTCTTGCCGACACCGCTGGGCCCCAGGAAGACGAAGGAACCCACCGGACGCCGGGGATCGGAAATGCCGAGCCGCGACCTGCGGATGGCGCGGCTGATCGCCCGGAGGGCTCGTTCCTGGCCCACGATCCGCCGCCGCAGCACGTCCTCCATGTTCATCAGACGCTGGGCCTCGTCGCTGCGCAGAGCAGCCACGGGCACGCCGGTCCACGAGGCGATCACCTCCTCCACATCCTGCGCAGTCACGACTTGATCTCCAGGGCCCGGGTCATGCAACCGCTCCATGCTCTCCAGATCTTCCCGAAGTTCGATCTCGCGCTCCCGGTGGCGGACTGCGCAGTCGAAGTCCTTGTCCGAGACCGCCGCCTTCATCTCGGCAACGACCTGCCGGATCTCGGTCTCGATCCGTCGTATCCGCGTCGTGTCTCTCACGCGGCGCAGTTTGACCCTGGCGCCGGCCTCGTCCATCACATCGATCGACTTGTCCGGCTGGAAGCGATCGGGAATGTAGCGATTCGACCCGGCGACCGCGGCCCGGAGGGCCCCGTCTTCGTAGACCACCTTGTGAAAGCCCTGATAGCGCTCCCTGAGCCCCACCAGAATGTCGTAGGTCTCGTCGGCGGTCGGCGGATCGACCTGAATCGCCTGGAAGCGCCGTTGCAGGGAACGGTCCTTCTCGATGTAACGCCGGTACTCGCGCCCCGTCGTGGCGCCGATGCAGGCGATGCCGCCCCTCGACAGAGCCGGTTTGAGGATGTTCGCCGCGTCGAGAGAGCCCTCGGCCGAGCCCGCTCCGACCAGCGCGTGAATCTCGTCGATGAAGACGAGCACGTCCTCGCCCTCCTCCAGTTCCTTGAGGATGCCCTTCAGGCGCTCCTCGAACTGGCCCCGGTACTTCGTCCCGGCGACGATCAGCGACAGGTCGAGGGCGATGATCCTCTTGTCCGCCAGAAATCGCGGCACCCGGCCCAGCACCACGCGTTGAGCCAGCCCCTCGACGATGGCCGTCTTCCCCACCCCCGGTTCGCCAAGCAGGATCGGGTTGTTCTTGGTCCGGCGGGCGAGAATCTGGACGATCCGGCCGATCTCCTCCCCGCGACCGATGAGCGGGTCGAACCGGTCCTGCTGCGCGAGCGCGGTCAGGTCCCGGCCGAACTCGCCCAGGAAGGGCAGCTCCTGCTTCTGCCGCCGGTTGGCTCGTTCCCGCGCCACCTGCGCAACCTCTTCGCGCACACCTGCGACATCGAACCCGTGCTGCACGAGGATGCGCCGCGCCAGGCAGCCCTCGACCCGAAGCACGCCGATCAGCAGGTGCTCCGAACCGACCGAGGAGTGGACCATGCTCTCCGCCTCGTGCGAAGCGTGCGCGAGGATCTTCTTCGACTCGTCCGAGAGCGGCAGCTCCGCAGTCGACGAGATGCGCTCGACGAACACCCGTTCGCCCTCGATCTCGCGCCGCAGGTCCTCCGGCTTGACCTGGAGCCGCTGGAGCAACTCGACGATCGAGTCCTCCCCTTCCCGCAGAATGCCCAGCAGGATGTGCTCCGACTCGATGATCCGGCTGCCCAGCTTGCTCGCCTCGTAGCGGGCGAAGAAGAGCGCCCGGCGCGCCTTCTCGTTGTACTTCTCGAACACGGCTTGGCTTGGCTTCGATGAGGCTCAGGGAACTCACGCCCCGGAAGCGCCCCGGGACCACCGCTCCTGCCGCCAGTCTATCGACGCTCCCGGTTCCGCGCCCGCTCCGGCGTCAGCCGGCCCCCTTCGAGCCGCAGGACCCTGCCGCACCGACCCGCCACCTCGGGATTGTGCGTGACCAGCACCATCGTGGTTCCGCGCCTCCGCTGAAGGCCGTTCAGCAGGTCCAGCACCTGTGCGCCGCTGGCCGCGTCCAGATTGCCGGTCGGTTCGTCGGCGAGCAGCACCGGCGGTTCGAGCATCAGCGCACGGCAGATCGCCACCCGCTGACGCTCCCCCCCGGACAGTTGCTGGGGAAAGTCGGCGGCACGGCCCTCAAGGCCGACCTGGCCAAGCAGAGCCAACCCGTGAGCCTGCAACGACGCTGCGGAGCGGCCCGCGATCCGTCCCGGCATGATCACGTTCTCCAACGCAGTGAAGTCCGGCAGCAACTGGTGAAACTGGAACACGAAGCCGAGGGAACGGTTGCGGAACCCGGCCAGCGCCGCCGGCCTGGAGGCCGAGAGTTCCACCCCGTCCACGCGCACCGTACCCGCGTCCGGCGTATCGAGCGCCCCGAGAACGTTCAGCAGGGTCGACTTCCCCGAGCCCGAAGGTCCGACGATGGCGGCCGTCTCGCCGCGGCCGACCTCGAGATCGACGCCGCGCAGCACCTCGCGCCGGACCTCGCCGTCCCGGTATGCCTTGCTCACGCCGGCAACGAAGATCACGTCCGGGCGCTCCGCATCGCCTCGACCGGGTCCAGCCGGCTCGCCCTGCGCGCGCTCAGCAGCGAGGCGGCGCCCGTGAAGATGACCGTGGACAGGAACACGACGAGCACGTCCCTGCCCCGGACCAGGAACGGCACATAGTCGACGATGTACACGTCCGACGGCAGCGAAATGACCCGAAAGCGGTCCAGAAACGCCGCCGCGCCGGCGCCCGCCGCACCGCCGAAACCCGCGCCGCCAACCGAGAGCAGCGCGCCGAGCGCCAGGAAGAGTCGCTGCAGGCGAACCGGCGGCGCACCCATCGCCGCCAGCACACCGATCTCGGAACGCTTGCTGGACAGCACCAGGGAGAGCGCGGCGAGCAGCGCGAAAGCCGCCACCGCGACGATCAGCGCCACCGCCGAGAACACCAGGCCCTTCTCCAGCCGGAGGACGAACAGCAGCGCCCGATTGGCCTGCCTCCAGGTCGTCACCGTGCCTTCGGCCGGGGCTATCGCCGAGCGCAGATCGGCGGCCACCTCTTCAGGATCGGCGCCCGGGGCCAGAGTCAGATCAAGCCGCCGGTCACCGCCCGCGAAGAGCGCGTCCGCCTGCTCCAGGGGCAGAAGCACCGGCAGTTCCTCGTACTCCGCGCGTTCGGAGTCGTAGATCGCCGCCACCGGCAGCGTGCGCATGCGAGGCCGGGGACCTACCGGCGTCAGTCCGGCCCGGGGAGACACCACCCTTGCCGAGCCGCCCGCCGTCAGCCCCATCCTCAGGGCAACGGAGAGCGGCAAGATGAGTCCCGGGGCCGCGGCGTCCCCTACCGGAATCCAGGCCGGCGGCGCCTGCTCGTAGCCCACCACCTCGACCGCCAGCGCACCCGTCCTGTCGACCAGCCAGCCGCGGGCGTAGAGCAGCTCCTGGACCGCCGCGACGCCTTCCGTGGCCGTCACCCGGTCGACCAGATCTACCCTGCCGACCGGCGGGGCGGCCGACCCGGCGGCGCCGTTCGCGGATCCCGATCGACCTCCCGGTTCCACCTGCAGGGTCGGCGTGTGCCGCACCAAGTCCTCCAGCAGATGGTTCTGAAAGCCCGAGAGCGCCGCCAGGGCCAGGACCAGGGCCGCCGTGCCCACCGCCAGTCCGCCGGCGGTCAGCGAAGCCAGGACACGGATGTGGGCGTCCGCGCGGGTCGAGCGGAAGTACCTCAGCGCGACATGCCAGACGAAGCCCACGGCACGCGAGGCTATCCGCTGGCCTCGCAGGACAAAGCGAGGCACAAACACCCCAGAGCCGGAAAACGCCGAATCAGCTCAGCCGGCCGACGGCCGAACGGTGACGGTCACCGGAATCTCCTGCGGCCCCGGGTCGTCCGCTTCGTTGAACAGATTCGCTATTGGCCCTGGCAACCCGCGGTCGACTCGTCGAGCACGCCGATGTAGGGCAGGTTGCGGTAGCGATCGTTGTAGTCGAGGCCGTAGCCGACGACGAACACGTCGTCGACCTCGAAGCCGCGGTAGTGAATCCGGACCGCCGTCTCCCGCTTGCACGCCTTGTCCAGCAACACGCAGAGGCGCACCGAACGGGCGCCTCGAAAACCCATCAGCGCCATGATCGTGCGCATCGTGTACCCCGTGTCGACGATGTCCTCGATCAGCAGGACGTCCCGCCCGGCCAGCGAATGGTCGAGGTCGCGCCGGATCCGCACCTCGCCGTGTGACGTCGTCTCACCCCGATAGCTCGAGGTCTGAAAGAAATCGACCACCAGGGGCCGCGACAGGCGCTGCAGCAGATCGGAGAGGAAGAAGACGGAGCCCTTGAGTACGCCCACACAGAGCAGATCCCTGCTGCCGGCGTAGTCGCGTTCGATCTCGGCCGCGAGTTCGTCGATCCGGCGCTGCAGCGCCTCTCTCGAAATGAGCTCTCTGGGATTCCCGGAATCGGTCATGGCCACCTCAGGCGCCCGCGCCTGATGACGGGCCGGTCGTGTATCGTCCACCGCACTCCGCGGCGGGGGATCGAGGGGTTGAATCTGCTCAAGAATACAGGGCCGGACACGGGTCTCGCCGTCGAACTCGAAGAAAGCCGGAAGCGCTGGCTCGACGCGGGGCGGCCACTGCCCGAAGCTCTCCTGGTCACCGGCTCCGGGCTGAGCCTCGACGTTGGCCTGCCGGCCGCCGGCCCGTGGCCCTTCGAGGACCTGCTCCCGTTCGATGTCGAGGCTATCGAAGGCCACGCTGCGACCGCCGAGGTGGTCGAAGCGCCCGACGGCCGGTTCCTGCTCTACTGCCGCGGCCGGCTCCACGCCTATCAGGGCTACACGGCGGCACAGGTCGTGTACATGGTGCGCCTGGCCGCTCTGCTCGGCGCCGGTTCTCTCGTGATGACCAACGCGGCCGGCTCGCTGCGGCGCGATCTGCCGCCGGGATCGATCGCTGCACTCTCCGACCACGTGAACCTGACCGGCCTGAACCCCCTCCGTGGCCGTCTGCCGCCAGGCTGGGGGCGGCGGTTTCCCGACCTGGCCGGCGCCTACGATCCCGCCCTCCGCCGCCGATTCGTCGAACTCGGCACAAACGCCGGGATTCCGGTGAGCGAAGGCGTCTACCTGGGCCTGCTCGGGCCCTCCTACGAGACACCGGCCGAAATCCGGGCCTACCAGGCACTCGGCGTCGACCTGGTCGGCATGTCGACGGTGCTCGAGGTGATCGCGGCCCGCCACATGGGCCTGCGCGTGCTCGGTTTCTCTCTGGTCACGAACATGGGCGTCGGCCTCGAGGAGGGCCCCGTCGACCACGAGGACGTGCTCAGGATCGGCCGCGGCGCCACCCGCGACCTCGCCCGCCTGACCTCCGACCTGATCGCCGATGGCGTTCTCTGGAACGACGGGTCGAACTGAGCCGTGTCCGAACTCGAAGTACAGATCGAGAACCGGCGCGCGAAGCGCGACCGCCTGCGGGAGCGCGGCGTCGATCCCTACCCGACGCGCGCCGCCTACGACCTCGAGCCGGGCGCGGTCTGCGAGCGCTACGGCGACCGGACCGCCGAGCAGCTCGACGAGGCCGCAATCCCCCTCCGGGTTCCCGGGCGCGTTCGCGCCCACCGGACGCACGGCAAGGCGGCGTTTCTGGACATCTCCGACCAGGCTGGAATCAAGGTCCAGGTCCTCCTGCGACGCAATCAGGTCGGAGAGGACATCTGGTGGCTGCTGTCCCAGCTCGATATCGGCGACTACGTGCTCGCCGAAGGCCTGCTGATTCGCACGCGAACCGGCGAACTGACCGTGATGGCCGACCGCCTGGTCCTCCTCGCCAAGGCGACGCGGCCCCTGCCCGAGAAGTGGCACGGCCTCGCCGACCGCGAGGAACGCTACCGCCGGCGCTACCTCGACCTGTTGAACTCACCCGAGTCCCGGCGGCGGTTCGTCGTCCGCTCGCGCGCGATCGCCGCCCTTCGCCGCTTCCTGCTCGACCTGGACTTCCTCGAAGTCGAGACGCCGATGATGCAGGCGATCCCCGGCGGCGCCGCGGCCCGCCCCTTCGTGACCCGTCACAACGCTCTCGACATGGACCTCTACCTGCGCATCGCGCCGGAGCTCTACCTCAAGCGCTTGCTCGTCGGCGGCCTGCACCGGGTATTCGAGATCAACCGCAACTTCCGCAACGAGGGCATCTCGACCCGGCACAACCCCGAGTTCACGATGCTCGAGTTCTACTGGGCCTACTCCGACTACGAGCAACTGATGGAGATCACCGAACAGATGGTCGCGGCCGTTGCGGCCGAAGCGAACGAGGGGAGGGCGACCTGCGGCTTCCGGGGCGAGGAGATCGACCTGGCGCCGACCTGGCCCCGCTACAGCGTGAGGGACTCCCTGATCGAGATCGGCGGCCTGGACGCCGGCGCCGTGGACGACGAAGCCGCCCTCGCCGCCGAACTCGCGAAGCACGATCAGGGGGCGCCCCGGAACGTCGCCTACGGCAACCTGCTCATGGAGCTCTTCGACCTGCTCGTCGAACCGAAGCTCATCCAGCCGACCTTCATCCACGGCTACCCGATCGAAGTCTCTCCCTTCGCCAAGCTGTCGCCCGGCGACCCGCGCTTCACGGAGCGCTTCGAACTCTTCATCGGCGGCATGGAGATCGCCAACGCCTTCACCGAACTGAACGACCCCGACGCCCAGGCCGACCGCTTCCGCCAGCAACTCCGCGCCCGCGAAGGCGGCGACGACGAGGCCCACCGCTTCGACCGCGACTACGTCGAGGCCCTCCAGTACGGCATGCCCCCCGCCGGCGGTCTCGGCCTCGGCATCGACCGATTGGTCATGCTCCTGACCGATGCGTCTTCCATCCGGGACGTGATCCTGTTCCCGCTGCTGCGGCCCCGGTAGGTGCGGCCGATGATCGCGACCTCGTCGCCGCCCGCTTCAGGCTGAAGATGCAGGTCGTCATCGCCGCGCAGCCGGGCCCTGGAGTACACGGTGTTGAAGGGCAGCCCAAAGGGGGATCGACGACGCCGTGGGGCCCGCGGCAACTGGCTCGCCACTCGTTCCTGCCTGTTTCCCGGAGGGCTGCCAGAGGGATCGCCACCGCCACGGGGGCCGCGGCAGGTGGCTCCGCGCAAGCTCGTTCCTACCTGTCTCCCGATTGTCTCTCGGCGGGCTCGATGGGGATGGGGCTGCCCGCCGCGTTGCAAACGTCCCGAACGATCGAGTCTCCCCCTCCACCGGCGACGATGAGCGCCAACAGCCCGCCCAACTGCTTCTGCAATTCAGCTTCCTTGATCGAGAGCTTCCCCTCGCTGTCGCGCAAGTCCCAATACATGTAGACGAAAGCGCCCAGCGCGATGCCCATCTGGACCCCCGACGCACCCTGCGATCTGTGGTTCCGGTCGTACCATCCACAGACTCCTTCCGGCGTATGGCCAGCCTGGTGCGCCATCTGCCGCAGCGTCGCCTTCACGGAACGAAGCATGACCTCTCGGGCGGCTTCCGTTGCGATGCCGATCTCGTGCCCGATGGGCCCGATGCCTCCCTCGTCCCCCACCGGCGACGACGGCGGCATCGTGATCTGCAGGCGTGGAACCGGCACTTGATTCCGAACTACGGCCAGGAGCTCTCCGAGCCCCCAATCCTCCGGGTCGTCGTCTGCGAGCCCTACCCCCGGCGTACCGCCGACCAGCAGTGCGAAAAAGAGCACGCTTGACAGCGCGCCCCGGAACCAACTCTCTCTTCTTCTCATCGAGAAGAACTCCCATCGTGAGTCGCGCCAGCTCATCGACCGTGCCAGGAAGCCGTGTCTGAAGCCAGCCCGGTATCGTGAAAGTGGCGGACGGCCCCGCCCAGGCAGTGCCCAAGCGGAGCCGCGATCGTGAAGTCCGGAACCGCTGACCATCGTGAAGTCCAGCACCGCCGAACCTGGCGCGGAATCACTCGGCAGGCTTCCGGCGCCCGAATGTCTCCACACAACAGCCGAACATACCTGCTATCGGTATGGCAGGCAGCCACCAAGGAAAACCGCCCACGACACCCAATAGAGTCGATACACTGAACCCGAAACATCCGCAGAACAGCACCCGGCGCCAACCAGGCGGGGGAAGTTTCATGTTTTCAGCCTTGCTTCTAGATGGGGTGACCCGCGACGTTGCAAACCTCCCGAACGAGCTGGTCCCCCCGTTCACCGGCGACAAAGGACCTCCTGTTGTTTGGCCGGTGACTATAGCACGGCTGTCAAGCTGTCTGAGCTTGACCCGGTTCCGTGGACACCTCATTCTTGGAGGAGGAGGAGTCGATGGACGGGCGCGGCCGGTGTCTGGACAACGTCTTCATCGAGCGCCTCTGGCGCTCACTCAAGTACGAGGCCGTCTACCTGCACGAACTCGCCGACGGCATCGAGGCGCGGCAGGTGATCGGCGAGTGGATCGCCTTTTTCAATCTCGAGCGGCCGCATTCATCCCACCAGGGCAAAGACCCCAGACGAGGTCTATCGCGGCGCCAGCCCCGATGCGACTTCCGACACTCGCCTCCGGGACGAATCGGGTTTTCCGCAGATTCCGCAGTTCTCCACAGCCCCGGCGACGGCGGCTGCGGCGTGATCAACCAAGGGAGTACACCTTGGCTCTGCCTTGAAACTGTCCAAAGAACCGGGACCACCTCACTGATCGCCTGGGCGTAGAGGATCCCGTCGAAGTCCTGGGATTCGACGAGCGTTCCGTCGACGTCGAAGACGACCAGGCGCCTGCGGCTTCAACCGCCTCCGAGCCTGGCCAGCCATGCCTCCACCGCCACTCTGGCCGGGGCCTCCAGCCAGGGCAGCACGCCAAGGTTGCCTTCCCGGGCGGCGGCATCGATGTCGACCTCGTTGCGGTCGAGGAAACGGGCGGCGCGGTAGTAGGCGTCGCCGTGGGTGGCGGCGGCATCGCCGAGTTCGATCAGGTGGCCGGCGAGTTCGCGGGAGCGCCGCAGCCTGGATGGCAGCGGCAGGGCCGGCAGGGGCCTGGGCAGGCGATGCTCGACGCCGGCTGCCTCGGCAGCACAGCGGAAGGCCGAGTGGTCCGGGCGCGAGTCGTCGCCGTGAAACAGCGCGTCGAAGGCCTCGGGCCAGGAGGAGTGCAGCCGTTCAAAGAGCAGCCGGCGTTCCCGGGCATCGAGCTGCAACGCGCGGGGGACGACGCGGCGGGCCCCGGCGGCAGCGAGTCGGGCCATTGCCGGCGCCAGCAAGCCCGGCTCGTCGGTCCAGTCGGCAACGAGCGGCCAGACCAGGGTTGCGCCCGCCAGCGGACCCGGTTCGAACGGAAGGCCGGGCTGGCGGCGCTCCCTGAGTTCTTCTCGCAGCGCGGCAGCGTGGCGGACCAGGGCGTCGAGCAGGTCGACCGCGATGACGATGTTGGCGGGCAGGTCGGCCAGCCCTGGCGCGGCCAGCTCGCGCAGACTCGACCCGCCGACGGCGATGCGCCCGATTACCTGAATCAGGAGAGGCACTCCCGCCGCCGCCGCGGCCTCGACGATGCGCAAGCGGAGGTGCGCGTCGTCCTCCGGCAGCGGCGGTACGTATACGACGTCGGTTGCCGGGAGCACCCCTTCGGCGGCATCGGAGGCGGCCGGCAACGGTCCCGAGGTCGACGGCGGCAAGCCGCCAGTGGCAAGGTCGCACCAGAGATCGTCGCTGTTACTGACCGGCCACCGCGAGAAGCTGTGACGGATCCAGAGGTTCGCCGGTTCGGCGACGTGCTCCCGGAACGTGAGTGGAGTCACAACGCGACGATCTCAACCGGATGCAAACAAGATGAAGCGGCTGGGCGACGGGTGCGCACGGGCGGGAGTCACAACGCGACGATCCTCAACCGGATGCGAGCAGGATTCCCGCGCTCCCAAAGGCGGCGGCGTCAACGGCCGCCCGACTTGAGGGCGGCGGCGACGGCCGCCTCGACCGACTTCCGGACGTACCTGGCGAGGACATCGCCCTCGACGTTGACCTCGTCGCCGGGCTTCAGCTCCGAGAGGGTGGTCACCTCGAGCGTGTGCGGAATGAGCGCCACGTCGAAGGCCTCTTCGTCCAGGGCCGCGATCGTCAGGCTGACGCCGTCGATCGTCACGCTGCCCTTGAGCACGAGGCCGGTCTCGAGTTCGGCGGGGACTGCGAACGTGATGACCCGGTTCTCTCCCAGTTCCTCGACCTTCGCCACCCGGGTCGTCGTGTCGACGTGTCCCTGGACGAGGTGACCGCCAAGAGGGTCGCCGGCGGCCAGCGGCGGCTCCAGGTTGACCCGGTCGCCGGCCTGAAGCGCGCCCAGCGTCGTCCGGCTCAGGGTTTCCGGAGACAGGTCGAAGGCCGACCAGGCCGGAAACGCGCTGTCCGCGCCGATACCCGAATCGCCGCTGGCGCCGCCCAGCCCCACCACGGTCAGGCAAACGCCGGCAACCGAGAGGCTGGCGCCCGAAGCGAGTCGCGACCCGAGCTCCACCGAGTGCCCGACGACCACGCGGGCGCCGTGGCTTCGCGAAGCTCCGGGGCCCTCGACTACCCGGCCACGCTCCTGGACAATTCCGGTAAACATCCCTGCCTGTAGCCTACGAGAATCACGTCCGACGCGCGCCGGCGCACCCGCAGCCGGTCAAGGCGCCATCCATCCGCCAGCTTCTCCGCGCCAGCACCGCCGAGCGGACCCGGCGCCTCCGCACCGCCGATCAGGACGGGCGCACAACACACGGCGGCCCGGTCCCAGACGCCGGAGAACGCGAACGCCTCCAGCACCGCGGCGCCTCCCTCGACGAGAACGTTCGCCACCCCACGACCCGCCAGGTCCGCCACCACCGCCGCCGGCGCCACGACCTCGAGCACGACGACCTCGGCGCCCGCCTCGCCCAGACGGTCGCGTCGATCGACCCATTTCGGCGTCGCCGCCGCCTGGCCGCCCCGCGGCGCCTCCGTATAGACGACGACCGGCCCGTCGACTTCGAACATCCGCGCCCGCGGCGACAGCCGCAACCGCCGATCGAGCACCACCCGCACGATCGGCCCCTCCGCCCGGTCGAGCCTGCGGTTGAGACGCGGATCGTCGGCCAGGGCGGTGCCGCTGCCCACCACGATCGCCTGGTGCTCTTCGCGCAGTTCCAGGGCCCACTGCCGGCCGCGCGGCGAGGAGATCCACTGGCTGTCGCCGCTGGCCGTCGCGATCCGGCCGTCCAGGCTCATCGCCCACTTCAGCGTCACGGCCGGGCGCCGATGCAGGACACCGGTCAGGAAGGCGACGTTCATCTCGATCGCCTGCTCCGCCAGGAGCCCGCCCTCGACGCGAAGGCCGGCGGCCCGCAGGCGTTCGGCGCCGCCTCCGGTCACCTCCGGGTTCGGATCGCCATGCGCGAAGACCACGCGCTCCACCCCGGCCTCCAGGATGCCCCGCGCGCAGGGCGGCGTGCGACCGTGATGGTTGCAGGGCTCAAGCGTCACGTAGACGGTGGCGCCGACCGCCAGGTCTCCCGCCGCGGACAGCGCCATCGCCTCGGCATGCTCGCCGCCGGCACGGCGGTGCCAGCCCGACCCGACGATCTCGCCGGCGCGCACGACGACCGCACCGACCATCGGGTTCGGCGCCGTTGTGAAGCGGCCGCGGCGCGCCAGGGCCAGCGCGCGGGCCATCGCCGTTCGATCCGCCTCGTCGAAGCGATCGACCGCCCCAGAAGCTCCATCGGCCATCGCGCTCACCCGAACAGGGCGGCCGCGAAGGGGCGCGGCTTGTAGTCGAGGAGATCCTCCGCTCCCTCGCCAACGCCCAGGTAGGCGACCGGCAGGCGCAGGTCGCGGGCGATCGCCACCGCCATGCCGCCCTTGGCCGTGCCGTCGAGCTTGGCCAGGAAGACGGCGTCAATCGGGACCGTCGCCCCGAACTCGCGCGCCTGCACCAGCGCGTTGTGGCCGTTGCCGGCATCGACCACGAGGAGGGTGAACACGTTCCAGGTGTCGCCGGCCGCCCGCCGCGCGACGCGATCGACCTTCGACAGTTCGTCCATCAGCTGGCCGCGGGTGTGGAGGCGACCCGCCGTGTCGACGATCAGATGATCCACGCCGCGCGCTCCGGCGGCCTGCACGGCGTCGAACACGAGCGCCGCCGGGTCGCCGCCCGACGGGCGACGGACAACCTCGATCCCCAGCCGCTCGCCCCACACTTCAAGCTGTTCCGCGGCGGCGGCGCGAAACGTGTCGCCGGCCGCGAAGAGGACCTTCTCGCCCCGGGACAGGGACGCCCGCGCCAGCTTGGCGGCGGAGGTCGTCTTGCCCGAGCCGTTGACACCCACCATCAGGGTGATGCGCGGGGTCGGCGGCAGCGCCGCGGGCGGCGCGTCGAGCAGCAGCACGGCCACCTCGTCGACCAGCAGTTGCCGCAGGGCGAACTCGTCCCCGGCGGCGATCGGCCCCGAATCTCCCGCCTGACGCAACCGCTCGACGAGTTCGAGCGAGGTCTCGACGCCCAGGTCCGACTCGATCAGCGTCTCCTCGAGCCGCTCCAGCACGTCCTCATCGATGCGCGCAGAGCTGCCGAGCGCCGTGCTGATGCGGCCGACCAGCCCCTTGCGGGTGCGGCCCAGACCGCGCCGCAGACGCTTCCAGAGGCCACGCTTCCCGGATTGCCGCGATTCGCCCGACCTGCCCTCCGCCGCGGCCGCGTGGCCGCCGGTCGCCGCGCTCACCCCGTGGCTCCCGACGACCCGGCGCGGGCGTCGTCGAACAAGCCCCGCCGTCCTGCTTCCCGAGGGTCGCGCGACTCGTCCTCGACCGGCGGCGCGGCCATGCCGGCGCCTCCCGTCTCCACGGTCACCGCGCGCCCCCGGACGACGCGGCTCGGGAGTCTTCGAGAAAGGCCCGGAGTTCGGTCCGCACGACCTCCGGATCGAGGTCGGCGACGATCTCGCCCCGGCCCGGGGCCGCCGGCAGAATCCATACCAGCCCGCTTTCTCGCGCCTTCTTGTCCCGCCCCATCGCGGCAATCAGGCGGTCGACTTCCAGGTGAACACCCACGCCGCGCTCCACGGCGGCAAGATCGGGCGGCCCAATCCGATCGATCAGCCGCCTGATGCGCTCCGCAAACTGCGGATCCAGACCTCGCCGAAGGGCCAGGCACAACGCGAACCTCATGCCGTGAGCCACCGCGTCGCCGTGACGCAGGCCCCGATAACCGAACTCCGCTTCGATCGCGTGCCCCAGGGTGTGGCCGAAGTTGAGCAGCCGACGGCGGTCGCCCTCTTCCAGATCGGCTTCGACGACGTCGAGCTTGGCCTTGATCGACGCCGCGACGACCGGCGTCAGCGCCTCCGCGTCGCCCCCGAGCAGCCGCTCGAGCGACTCCTCCGCCCGATCCAGTAGATCGAGATCGAGCAACGCCGCCATCTTGACCACCTCGAACAGCCCGGCCCTCAGTTCGCCGACCGGCAGCGTCCGCAAGCTGTCGATGTCTGCAAGCACGAAGCGCGGATGGTGGAAGGCGCCGACCGTGTTCTTGCCGCCGGGCAGGTCGACCCCGGTCTTGCCGCCGACCGACGCGTCGACCTGGGCCAGCAGCGTGGTCGGAATCTGGATGTAGTCGATGCCGCGCAGGAAGCAGGCGGCGACGAAGCCGCCCAGATCGCCTACCGAACCGCCGCCGAGCGTGACCAGCCGACTGTCCCGCTTGCCGCCGCGCGCGAGCATCTGCCGCCAGACCGAGGCGGCGGACTCGACCGTCTTCGCCGCCTCGCCGTCGGGCGCCTCGATCGTCTCGATCCGGGCCGCGCCGGCGGTCTCGAGCAAGTGCCGTGCCGCGGCGCCGCAGTGACGATCCGGCGCCTCGCTCGTGAGCAGGAACACGACCCGGCCCCGGCACCACGCCGCCACGCCGCCAAGCGCGCCCTGAGCGCCCGCGGCCAGCAGACCCGGACCGACGAGAATCTCGCTCACCCCCCGGGGATGGGCGAGCGTCAGACGGTGCGGTTCGCCCCCGGCGTGCCCGGTCAAGGCAGCCTCCCTGGCGCCTGCTCCGCAGACGCCTCACCGCGAGCGGCGCAGCGCGGGGTCGCGGCGAGGCTGGGGCTGCTGGGGCCAAACATGGAGGCCTGCGACAAGGTTGGCGGCTCTAGCCGCCCGCGGGCCGCGGGCGCAGGCGCAGCCCCAGGTCGAGCAACTGCTCCTGGTCGACCGTCGACGGCGCCTCGGTCATCAGGCACAACGCCGACGCGGTCTTCGGGAAGGCGATCACGTCGCGCAGCGAACCGGCCCCTGCCATCAGCATGACGATCCGGTCGACGCCAAGGGCGATGCCGCCGTGCGGCGGCGCCCCGTAGCTCAGGGCCTCGAACAGGAAGCCGAAACGCCGCTCCGCCTCCTCGGCGTCGATCCCGAGCAGCGCGAGCACCCGCTTTTGCAGTTCCCGCTGGTGAATCCGGATCGAGCCGCCCCCGATCTCGTTGCCGTTGAGCACGACGTCGTAGGCGCGCGAGCGAACCGAGCCCGGATCACTCTCCAGCCGGTCCAGGTCGGACATGCGCGGCGACGTGAACGGATGATGGGTCGCATTCCAGCGCCCCTCGTCGCCGTTCCAGTCGACCAGGGGAAAATCGTGCACCCACAGGAACTCGTGGGCATCCTCGCGCATGTGGCCGAAGCGCCGGCCGACTTCTTCTCGCAACGCGCCAAGCGCGGCCGCCGCGGTCGGCGCCGGGCCGGCGACCAAAAGACCCATCCCGCCCTCCTCGACGCCCAGCCGGTCGGCGAGGGTCTCGACCTGCGCCGGAGTCAGCGCGTTCCTGACCAGGAACGACGGCACGCCGTTCTCGCGCTTGACCCAGAGGACGCCCTGGGCGCCGTGGCGGCGGGCGATGTCGGCGTACTCGTCGACCTGCCGCCGGCTCGACCCGGCGGCCCCCGGTACGTGAACGCCACGCACGACTCCGCCGGCGCCAATCGCCGCCTGAAAGGCGCGGAACTCCGTCTCCCGCAGGCAGTCCGTCACGTCCGCGATCTCGAGGTCGACCCGCAGGTCGGGACGGTCCGAGCCGTAGCGCGACAGCGCGTCGTCGTACGAGAGGCGCGGGTACGAGGCCGGCGGCGTGATCCCGGCGAGCGGAAACACACGCGAGAACAGGCCCTCGACCAGGCTGTAGACATCCTCCTCGTCGACGAAGGACATCTCCACGTCAATCTGCGTGAACTCGGGCTGACGGTCGGCTCGCAGGTCCTCGTCGCGGAAGCAACGCGCGAACTGAACGTAGCGCTCCAGGCCGCTGACCATCAGGATCTGCTTGAACAACTGCGGTGACTGGGGCAGGGCGTAGAAGCTGCCGTGGTTCAGGCGGCTCGGGACCAGGTAGTCGCGGGCCCCTTCCGGGGTCGAACGGGTGAGCATCGGCGTCTCGACGTTGACGAAGCCCTGCTCGCGGAAGTAGGCGAGCGACTCGATCGTGAAGTCGGACCGCAGCCGCAGGTTGCGCTGCAGACCTTCCCGCCGCAGATCGAGGAAGCGGTACTTGAGGCGCGTCTCCTCGCTCGCGTCCTGCGCGCCCTCCATCGCGAAGGGCATCGGCGCCGAGCGAGCCACGATCCTCCCCTCCCGAACCTGCACCTCGATCTCGCCGGTCGCCATCTTCGGGTTGACCTTGTCCGGGTCGCGCCGCACGACCTCGCCCTCGACCTCCACGACGTACTCGAGACGCGCGGGGTGCAGGGCCTCCGCCACCTCCGGCGTGCTCTCGGGGTGGACGACGGCCTGGACGACGCCGCTCCGGTCGCGGACGTCGAGGAAGATCACGCCGCCGTGATCCCGGCGGCGGTGGACCCACCCCTGGACCTTCGCCTGTTCGCCGACCTGGTCGGTCGTCAGTGTTCCTGCCCTGGTTCTCTTCACTTGCTGATCCGATGTGCCGTGTTGTTGGCCGGGCCCGCTTTCCGCGCAAGTCGGAGGCGGGTCCGCGAAGCTCCCGATCCTCGCACAACTACCGCTCTTCGTGGGCGGCGATCCTCTCGGCGACGGCCGCCGCAAAACCGTCCCGCGGAATCGGCGCCTGGGTACGCTCCCGGAAGTCCCTCAAGACGACCTCTCCCTTCCTCGCTTCGTCCTCGCCGAACAGCACGATCCACCGGCACTCGTGGCGGGCCGCCTGTTTCAGTCGAGCCTTGAGAGGCCGGAGTGAATCGAACTCGCAGATCGCAGGAAGACCGACCGCGCGCAGCTCCTGCGCCAGCGTCATGCCGTGCCGGCGGTACGCGCTGCCGATCGGTATCACGCACACGGGCTTGCGGCGATGGGCCTCGGCATCGAGTCGCGCAAGGGCGCCGGGGATCTTCAGAACCAGGTCGACCAGCCGGTCCTCGCCGATCGCGAAACCGATTCCGGGCACACTCGGACCACCGAGTTCGGCGATCAGACCGTCGTAGCGGCCCCCGCCCAGGATCGCATTCTGAGCGCCCAGGCCCGCGGACGTGATCTCGAACACGGTCCGGGTGTAGTAGTCGAGGCCACGCACGAGCCTGTCCTCAACCCGGTGAGCGACACCGGCCTGGACCAGTTGCTCGCGCACCTCCTGGAAGTGGTCGTGAGCCCGGCCGCCCAAGTCATCGAACAACCGCGGCGCGTTCTCAAGCAACTCCCGCTCCCCGGGCGCCTTCGTGTCCAGTATGCGAAGGGGATTCGTCTCCAGCCTTCGGCGGCTGTCCGCGCCCAGTTCCTCCCGGTACGGTTCGAGGAACTCCCGCAGACGCTTCGAGTAGCGCTGCCGGCATTCCACATCGCCGACCGAGTTGAGGCCCACCTCGAGGTCCTCGAAGCCGAGTTCCTCCAGGAAGCGCACCAGCATGACCAGAAGCTCGACGTCGCTGCAGGGCCCCGGATCATCGATCAGCTCGGCGCCGATCTGGTGAAACTGACGGTAGCGGCCTTCCTGGGGGCGCTCGTAGCGAAAGTAGGGCCCCATGTAGAAGACCTTGACCGGCCGCGGCCCCGACGCCCAGTTGTTCTGCAGGTAGGCGCGGGCCACCGGCGCCGTGCCTTCCGGGCGGAGCGTCAGGCTGCGCCCCTTCTTGTCGTCGAAGGTGTACATCTGCTTGCCGACGATCTCGCTGCCCTCGCCCACACCCCGCACGAACAGTTCCGTCTCCTCCACGACCGGCGTACGCACCTCGTCGTAGCCGTAGAGCGAGAACACCTCTCGGGCCTTCGCCTCCACGTAGGCATAGACAGGGACCTTGCCGACCAGGTCGTGCATCCCCTTGACGGTCTGAAATCGTCGCTTCGCAGTCATGGGGCCGATCGTATCCACCCCGCGTGCGGCGGCGCCGCGTTCCCCGGTCGCATCGCCCGAAGCCGCCGTCTCTTCCCGCGTCCGGCGCATCGCCGGATCTGCAGGTGCTCTACAGCGTTCGCAGTGACCGGCAGTTGACGGAACGCCTGGCGCTCCACCTGCCATCAAATCACCGCGGTGGATCCCTGCCGCGGGACGAGCTCCGCCGGAAGCCGCTAGGCCTTCCGGAACACCCGGTCCACGACCGCCCAAAGCGCGTCCATGTCGAGTTCGATCTCGGGAACCGCAGCGGACCGGTAGCTCGACCCTTCCGGCGTCCGCTCGACGAAGTCCTCGTCCTCGCGAACGAGGAAGCTGATCCGGCGCTGTCTCGGATCGACCACCCAGTACTCGCCGACCCCGTGCTCGCGGTAGAGGTTCAGCTTGTAGACCCGATCGCGTGAGGCAGTGCCGGGGGACAGCACCTCGACGAGCAGGTCGGGCGGCCCCTCCACCCAACTCTCGATCAAGTCGCGCCGTTGCTTCGAGATGAAGATCACATCCGGTTGCACCACGGAGTGATCGACGAGGTGGACGTCCATCGGCGCCACCAACGTCACCCCGGCCGTGCGCTCGGCAACGTCGTAGAACAACCGGTGCAGATAGCCCACGATGATCTGATGGACGACGAGCGGGCTCGGACTCAGGTAGAACCTCCCATAGAGGAGTTCGCAACGCGGTTCGTCGGGCAGGGTGATGTAGTCGCGGCGGCGGTACGGACCCAGGCTGCGCGGCAAGGTCCGCGGCGGCTGGTCGAGCAACGTCACGGTCATGCAGGGGAGTATACGGAGCGGTGTCGGCGGCCGCCCAGGCAGCGGCGAAACGGACAGGAAACGTTGACGCATGGACCCAATGGCGACCGCGTGCCCGTTCGCCAGGCCAGGCAGACGTCATCCGACTCGATGGTAGCGTCCCGGCAGGGACGAAGCGACGGTGCAGATCGAACTCTCCGAACGCCAGCGCGCCACGGTCGCCGCCGCCGCGACGATTGCCGCGGCCGCCGTCATCCTGGCCGCGGTCGTTGCCTTGTTCTGGGCCATCGGCAGCTTCTTCGCCGCCTTCTCGAACGTCTTCCTGCCGCTGGCGGTCGCGGCGGTGCTCGCGTTCGTGCTCAGGCCCTACTACGAACTGCTGAACGAACGGCTGCGGTTCCCGAGAATCCTCGCCGTGGCGGCCGTGCTGCTGTCCCTGCTTCTGCCGCTCGTCGGCTTCGCCTGGTTCTTCGGCGCGATGGCGGCGTCACAGATCGACGAGCTGTTCGAGGCGCTCCCTGAGGCGTGGGAGCGCCTCGTCGCCTGGACGGCCGATATCTCGCCCGTCGTGACCGACTTCCTGGAAACGAACCCGGTCGCGATCAGGGTCCAGGAGGCATTCGAGGGCGGAGATTCGAACCTGTTGGCGAGCTTCGGCATCGTCGGCGACGGGGCCCTGGGGGTCCTCCGGAGCATCGGCGCCCGCCTCGCCTCGCTCTTCGCCTGGGCCGTGCTGCCGGTCTATCTGTGCTTCTTCCTGATCGTCGAACCGGACCGGTTCCGCAAGCTCGATCACCTCTTCCCGTTCCTCAAGCCGAGGACGCGCAAGGACGTGATCTACCTGATCCGGGAGTTCATCGACATCCTGGTCGCGTTCTTCCGCGGCCAACTCGTCATCGCCTTTCTCCAGGGCGCGCTCTTCGCAATCGGTTTCCAGGTGGCCGGCCTGCGCTACGGCCTGGTCCTGGGCCTGATGCTCGGCTTACTGAACATCATTCCCTACCTGGGCAGCATCGTCGGCCTGGCGGTGGCGCTGCCGATCGGCTACTGGCAGGAGGGCGGCGGGCTCGATCTCGTGATCTGGGTCGTCGTCGTCTTCGCCCTGGTGCAGCTGATCGAGGCCTACGTGCTGACGCCGCGGATCATGGGCGACCGAACCGGCCTCCACCCGATGGCGATCATCGTCGCCGTGTTCTTCTGGGGCTCGGCCCTCAACGGCATCGCCGGCATGATCCTGGCGATCCCGTTGACGGCGTTCCTCGTCGTCTTCTGGCGGCTGGCCCGGGAGCGCTACATCGGCGAGGTGCTGTAGGCGTCCGGCAAGAGCAAGAGGCCGCCTGCGGGACGGGCGCCTGACCGCTCTCGGTGCGACGCGGACTCTCACCACGGGCTCTCAAGGCCGCGGCTGCAGGCGCCCGTTCATCCGTCAGCTTCGGAGAAGCTCTTCGAGAGGCGGGTTGGGCGGCGCCGGGACCTCCCGAGCCCGCGCGGGCTACAACAGCACCAGGCGGCCCGACGCCGGCGCGCCGGTCAGTTGCTTCAGGGCGTAGCAGTACCAACGCACCTGGCGGCGATACAGGTCGCCGCGGGTCAGGCCGTTCGCGCCGGAATCGCCAGCGGCCGGCGCGTCGAGATCGCCGAGATCCGTCTTCCAGTCGACGACGATCCACTTGCCGTCGTCTTCCAGGTAGGCGAGGTCGATCGCGCCCTCGACGATCCGGCGCTCCCCGTCGCCGGCCAGGGGGAGGAGAAAGGGCGTCTCGCGCAGGACCCGCCGCGAGGCTCGGGCCGCTTCCGCCGCCGGGCTCGCGAGGGCCGCGGCCACCACGGTTTCGGCCACTTCGATCTCCGGCCCGGTCGCGCCCAGCAGGGCGCCGTGGAGGCGGGCCAGTTCGCGGATTCGCTGCCGCTCGCCGTCGAGCGGCGCGTCGCGAAGCACGGTGTGAACCAGACTGCCGAAGCGCCTGCCTCCTGGCCGATCGCGGACACGCTCCAGTTCTTCCACCCTCACCTCGGCGGCCGAACCGGGCGGTTCAAGGTCCAGGTCGGTCACCGCCTCGGGACTCACCGTTGGACGGCTGGCCCGCTCGAGCAGTTCCCCCGTCCGGTCACGCCAGCGCTCGAACCGTTCGCGGCTCGCCTCGGCGACAGCGCCTCCGCCGGCGACCAGGAGATCCTCGCCCAGCAGCCCGTACCTGGAGGGCGGCTGCTGGTCCACGAGCGCGGCGTCCCACCAGACGACATCGTAAGCCGGCGCCTCGTCGCCCGCCCCGTCGGCACTGGCGGCTGCGGGAAACCGGTAGCGACCGGGCCTGACCGACTTCTCGGGCCCGCGGTCGTCGTCCGACGGTCGCACCGCGACCGATCGATCGCCGAACTCGGGGCACCCCGCGGCGGGTTCGGACCGCCGCCAGTTCTCCGACCCCGGATACACCGCGTCGTTCAGGCACTCGATCCACCCCGAGCGCTTCTCGTCGCCGACGGCCGGCACGACGAGCAGGTCGCGGGCCCGCGTCGCCGCCACGTAGGCAACGCGGACGCCCTCCGCTTCCTCCCGCCTGTCCTCGACGTCCGCCGCCTCGACCAGTTCCTGCGGCGCCAGGCCGAGCAGTTTCGCCGCGCACAGGCCTTCTTCGCTCTTCAACGTCCGCTCGGCCCCGCGCGACAGCCTGGCGGTCATGTCCGCAAGGATGACGACCGGGAACTCCAGGCCCTTCGCCGTGTGGACGGTCATCACCCGGACGCCGTCCGCGTCTTCCTCGACCACCGGCGCCTGCGTGCTTCCGATCCTCTCCGCCTCCTCGTCCAACTGCTCCACGAAACCGCGGAACGAGCGGCCACCGGCGACCTCGTAGCGGCGCGCCAGATCGCAGACGCGCTGCGCGTTGCCCAGCACCTGGTTGCCCGCGGGCCGGAGCGCCATCGCCGCCTGCGCGCGCGGCTTGGCGAGGATCTCCTGCACGGTCTGCACGATCGGCCGATAGTTCCGTCGGCGGTGAAGCGTGCCGAGGAAGTCGAGGACATCGACCAGGGAGGCGAACTCGGGCGGCGACTCGCCGTCCTCCCGGACTTTGCGCGGCGAGTAGAGGGGATGCCAGTTGCCGTAGCGCGTCTTGAACCGCAGCAGCAGATCGTCGTCGAAGGCGAAGAGGGATCCCCGAAGCGTCGCGTACACGCTGAGGCGGTCGTCGGGCCACTCGACCGCCGTCAGCGCGGATCGAAGCGCCTCGACTTCCTCCCGTTCGTGGAAGGAACGGGCGCCGATCAGAAGATGCGGAATGCCGAAGGCCTCCAGGCCGCGGACATAGTCGCGGGCCGTGTCCTGGTTCCAGCTCAGGAAGCGCCGGAACAGCAGGCACACGTGCCGCGCCTCGACCGGTATCCGCTTCAGCCGGCCCGGATTCGCCGGATCGGGGACCTCGACCTTCCAGCCGCTCTCCTCGATCAGCCAGCGCACGAACGCCACCGTCGCGTATGGCTGGCACGCCTCGATGCTCTTCTGGGCGACGTTGCGGTACCCATAGGGCCTGGGCGGCGGCAGCACGACAACCTGGGGCTGGCCTGGAATCGCCTCGCGGTGTTCTCCCAAGGGTATGTAGTCGGCGCTTCCGGCCGTCTTGTCGCCCGACATCAACGGAGCGAACGCCGCGTTGACCAGCCGCTGAATGGGCGCCGCGGAACGGAAGCTGGTCGCAAGCTGCAGGACCTCGACGCCGCGTTTCGCGAGCCTCTCCTTGACCTCCTGATAAAGCACGACATCCGCCCGGCGGAAGCGGTAGATCGACTGCTTCGGATCGCCGACCAGGAACAACTTGCCGGGGGCCGGCGTCACCCGCCGCCAATCGTCCTGATCCGGGTCGTCGGCCGCCAGCAGGAGCAGAATCTCGGCTTGCAGAGGGTCCGTATCCTGGAACTCGTCGACGAACAGGTGGGTATAGCGTGCCTGCAGATGGCGCCGCACGTCCCGGTCGCGCCGCAGAAGATCGCGAGCCTTGATCAGCAGGTCGTGGAAGTCGAGCTTGCCGAGCAGCGTCTTCGCCTCCTCGTAACGCTCGACGGCGCCCGACAGTTCTTCCTTCAGGAGCGCCGCCAGGTCGGCGTTCGCGTCGCGACTGAACTCGCGCAGCCGATCGGCCAGCCGGCGCCAGAGTTCGAAGACCTGGTCGCGCCCCACGCCTTCCGCGAAGCGGCCCCTTCCCTTGCGCGGACTCCGGAAGCCGCTCAGGTCGCGCAGCAACAGGGCGAGCCGCGCTTCCAACTGGTCAAGGAACGCCTCCCGATCGCCGGCCAGGCCCCCGGCGTTCGGGTCCGTTGGCGGCCCGCCGAGTTGCCTGCTGCGGACGATCCAGTTCGACAGCTCGACAACGGGCGCCAGACCCCGTCGCAGCAGATCGCCCTTCCGGCCGTGCTGAACCAGTGCGGCCAGCCGCTCGACACGGTTGGAGAGCTCGTAGAGCGCCGCCTCCCGATCGAAGTCCGGGCGCCGCCAGGGCGCAGCGAAGTCACGCCAGTCGACGAGGCGCCAGGCGGCCTCACGCAGCCGGTCGAGCGCCGACTCATTCGGCGACCACCGTCCGACGACAAGGCGCGCCAGTTCCCGTCGCAGTCCCGGCCGCATCGCCTCGAGCTGCTCCTCGATCCAGCGCCGGAAGCTGCGGGTGAACAGGCGAGGCGCCTCGTCTTCCGCCAGTTCGCCGAACCCCGGATCGACTCCCGCTTCCACCGGCCGCTCGCGCAGGATGTCGGCGCACAGGGAGTGGATGGTGCCGATCGCCGCCTGCTCCAGCCGCGAAATCGCGTTCTCCAGCCGTTCCTGCCGGTCGACCGCGGCGCCGGTGCTGCGCAGCTCGAGCAGACGCGCATCGAGCGCCTGCCGCAGCCGCAGCTTGAGTTCGCCCGCCGCCTTGCGGGTGAAGGTCACCGCCGCCAGCCCATCGACCGTGCCGCGGCCCTGCTCCAGGATCGCCACCAGGCGCTCCACCAGCACCGTCGTCTTTCCGGTGCCGGCAGCCGCCTCGACCAACTGGCTCTCGTCCAGCGCTTCGCGGATCCGCGCGCGGGCGGCTTCGTCGGCCGGCAGCGTCCGCGCGTCGACGACGCTCATCGTTCGCTCCGCAGCGCGTTGAGTTCTTCCAGCCGGGTCCGGTCCTTGCGCTTGACCCGCAGTTCCTCGTACGGGCCGCACACCCGCCGGTAGTCGCAGTAGCGGCATGCGTCCTTCGCCGGCGCCGCGGGCAGGAAGCCGGTTTCCAGCGCTTCATCCACCTGGAGCAGCAGCCTGCGCGCGGCGCCGCGGCTGCGTTGATCGAGCGGCACGGAGACGGCGCCGTAGTCGCCGCGCTGAGTGCAGTAGAAGAGCCGGCCCGAAACGACTTCCCGCGCGAGAACGCGCTCCGCGGCCAGGCTGTAGAGAACCGGCTGCAGAACCCTGCCGCCGCCGATCACGAGACCACCGCCCGCGTGGACCGCGCGCCCCGTCTTGTGGTCCGTCACCCGGAGCTGGCCGTTCGCGCCCTCCTCGACGAGGTCGATCGATCCGCGCAATCGCGCAACGTCGAGCACTTCCGCCGGCTCCTGACAACCATGGGGATCCCGGTCCCGGGAGCGTCGCAAGCCGAAGGAGAGCTCGGCATGGATCGGCTTCCACTGACCGCCCTCATCCGCCACCTGTCGCAACCAGCCGCGAAGATCGGCCCGCAGTCCTTCGAACTCCGCCTTCCACACCCGTTCGATCGGCGGCGCGAGTTGCTCCCGGTAGTCGCGCTCGCTCGTCGCCAGCACGTCGTCGAGCCGCTCGAAGACCGCCTCCAGGTTGTCCGCCACGACCGGCAGGAGGTCGGCCTCCTTCAGCGCGCCGAACAGGCGGAACTGGATCTCGTGGAAGATGCTGCCGCGGGTCATCGGGTCCAACTGCTCCAGTTGGACGAGTTCGTCTCGCGGGTACAAACGCAGCACCGCCTGGAGGAAGAACCGGTAGGGACAGGCGGCATAGTGCTGAAGCGCCGTCGGCGAGTAGGAGCGGGCGCCGATGCGCTGGGCGACCAACGCCTCGAGAGCCTCGGGACTCGCGTCCACGAGACCGTCGACCGGGAACCAGGGCCGCCGCCAACGACGACCGCGCGCCTGAAGCGCCCGCTTCAGATGCTCGTTCGACTCGAGGAGGAAGCGCGCCCGGCCGCGGCGCTGCGCGACCGGACCTTGAGCGCCGAGGTACGGCCGCAGGAGAGCCAGGTCGAACTCGGACTCGTCGACCGCGTCCTCCGGCGCCTCGGGGGCCGGCCAGCCAACCACCGCGGCGCCGCCCGCCTCCGCCCGGCGGCCGAGCTCCTCCAGGTCCGGCAGCCTTCCCTCGGCGCCGCGGAGCACGTCGAGCGCGTACAGCGACGGCACCCGGGCGCGCCCCTGCACCAGGTCGACCCGGGGATAGGACACGACCAGCCGACGACTCGCCGCGCCGAGCGCAAGACGCAGCAGCAGTTGCTCCCGCCAGGTGCGGCGCTGGTTTCCGGTCAGGCGATAACCGGCCTGCCGGAGCGCCTGGCGGCGCTCGTCGAGCAGCAGCGGGTCTTCGCCCGCGCGCCGAGGGAACACGCCTTCCGCCAGGCCCGGAACGAACACCAGATCGAAGCTTCGCCCGGCCGCTTCCTCGACGCCGCCCACGAAGACGCGGCCGAATCGCCTCTTCGGCGGCCGGTTGCGGCTGAAACGCAGCCGCTCGGCGAGGATCCGCTCCACTTCGGCAAGTCCGACTTCGTCGACCTGCGCCAGGGGCCTGAGCTCGGCCAGCACCTCGAGCACGGTCTCCGGGCGCCGCAGCGCCATCGTCGCGAGTTCGCCGAGGCGTTCGAGCCACAGGGCCCAGTCGGCCCGCTCCGGCAGGGCGTCGAGGAACCGGATCAGGGGCAGCGCGAAGGCCTGGAGCGTCTCCAGGCGGTCGATCTGGCGCTTCAGGTAAGCCCGGTGTCCGTCGTCCTCATCCCCCGCCTCACGCAACCGCAACCGGAACTCCGCGCCCAGACCCTCGAGCCGCTCCGTCCAGCGCTCGGCGCCGCCGACCACGGCGGCATCGACCAGGAGGCGCTCCCACTGAGCCGGGACACGCAGCGCACCGGCCGGAGCGGCGTCTTCCCCGACACCTACGTCGGCCTCGGCTGGCGGTTCGCCGTCGCCGCCAGAGTCCGCGCCTTCTTCGGATCCGGCGCCTTCTTCGGATCCGGCGACTGCTTCGGATCCGGAAGGCTCGTCGGGTGACTTGAGCACGAGTTGCTCGCCGGCCGGCTCGACCCACGGCGTCTCGCGCCGCGGCGGCGCGCCGCCGGCAGCCGGCTCGGGAGTCTGCCCCAGGGAGAGATACTCGGCGAAGCGAGTCGCGGACAGTCTCTCCGCCGCACACGCAAGAAGCGACAGAAACGCGCGCCCGGCGGGATTCGGACGCAGCGTTCCCTGCGTGATGCAGGCCGGAATGCTCGCTCGGGCAAGCGCATCCTCGACCAGGGGCAGGTACGCAGCCGGCTGGCGCACCAGGATCGCGATGCGATCGAACGCCAGGCCCGCGGCGGCCGCGCGGTGGATGCGCCGGGCGATCTCGACGCACTCCTGCCCCTCACCGGCGGCTGAGAACAGGTCGACCGACTCGTCGGCGGGCGCGGCCCCGTCACCTGCCGGAGAAACGTCCCCGCCCGTCTCGAAGACGAACCGCTGCACTCGATCCAGCCGTCGCCCGGCCAAGGCCTCGCCGTCGGCCGGCTCTTCCCGGTCGAGGTCGATCACCGCCGGATCATCGAGCACGGAACCCAGCCACTCGAGGGCCTCGTCGTCGCCCGCGGCCACGGTCGCGAGCACGTCCTCGTTTCGCCCGGCCAACTTCTGCAGCAGCTCCGCCTGGCTGGCGCTTCGAAGCGGCAGGTCGAGCCACAGCGAGACCGGCGGAACCGCGACGCCCGAATTCGCGACAGCGATGCCGGCGAGTCGCAGAACGGCCGTTCGATCCGCGAGGCGGAAGCGGTCCATCTCCTCGTCGAATCGACGAAGCAGCCGCTCCAGGTCACGCGTCCTTTCGTCGACCTGCAGTTCGGCGGGCGGAACGCCCGCCGCTCGCAGCTCGCCGATCGTCGCGGCCAGGGAGCGCGCAAAACCGGGCATTCCCGCCACCGGCGACAACCGCTCCAGCTCCCCTGCCGTCTGTGCCATGCGGGCCACACGGGCGGCCATTGCCTCGGTTCCGAGCGCCGTGACCGGGTTCAGGTCGCGGGCAGCCAGTTCGAGCGCCGCGGTCTGGAGCGCCCACTGGTCCAGCGAGGCGCGGTGGACCCCAAGAACTCCGTGGCCGTTCGCAGACAGGCCGCGAACCAGATCGTCGGCGGCGCCCCGGGACGCCGCCAGCAGCAACGTCTCCCCGTCGTCGCGGCCGCGGTCTCGCAGCCAGTTGCCGGCGGCCGCAAGCCGGCGGGCGCCCGAGCAAGAAACGAAGATCGCAGCGTGAGCCAGCGGCGTTACTCCGGTGGCGGAATGAGTTCCAGCGCAGCCAGACGGTCCTTGCCGCGCACGTACAAGACGCCGTGAGCCAGCACCGGCGCCGCCCAGGCCGGGTAGCGCAGCAGGTCGACCGTCCGGCCGTCGACGTCGACCCGGAGACGAAGTTCCGCAACCCGCTGGTAACTCTCCGAAGTGGCCCGCACCAGCAGCAGATCGCCGCCCTCGCTCTGCACCACGAAATGGCCGTCGACGTAGAGCAACTGGGTGCGGCCGAGGCGGGGCTGGCTCCAGTGGACCTCGCCGGTCGCCCATTCGACGGCCCGGAGTTCGGCGTTGGGCGACTTCTCGCCGCTCGAGACGTAGACCGCGCCCTCGTGGTACACCGGCGTGTTCCAGTGGGCGGCAATCGCCTGATCGCGCGGACCGTCCTGCCAGACCGGCGAGAAGCCGGTGGCGCCACGTTCCGGGTCGCCGTCGTACTCGAGCAGGACCGCGCCCTTCTCGTACGACTCGGTGAGCAGGACCCGGGCGCCGACCACGACGGGATTCGCCGCGTTCACGCTGCTCAGTCGGCGCGCCCGCCAGCCGAAGCCGTCGAGCTGCCGGCCATCCTTCGGGTCGAAGACGATCAGTCCCGAACGGGCGAAGTGGAAGCCGCGCCGCCTGCCGCCGACGTCCCGGACCACCGGACTCGCGTAGCTGGCGAGGTCGTCGCCGAGGCGATAGCGCTCCTCCCCCGTCCGCTTGTCGAAGGCGACCAGCGCCGTGCCGTTCGGCTTCAACCTTCCGCTATGAATGTTCGGCGAGCCCGGCGGACTCCCGCCGACCGCCACGATCAGCAGGTCGTCCTCGATCCAGGGCGCGCTGGCGACGCCGAAGAAGTTCTGCTGCACTCCGTACTCGGCATGCAGGTCACGCTCCCACAGAACCTCGCCGTCGAGCACCCGGTGGCAGCGGAGGATGCCGTCGGCGCCAACCGCGTAGACCCGCGGGCCATCGATCAGCGGCGCCGTGCGCGGACCGCCGTCGTAGCCGTAGTAGTCCTCGTAGTCCGTCCGAACCTCGGAACGCCAGAGTTCCTCGCCGGTCTCGGAACGGACCGCGACCAACCGCGCCTGGTCACGGAAGCGGGTGAAGTAGAAGAGCCGGCCCCGGGCCACGGAGGGCGCCGCGTAGCCCTCGCCCAGTTCGAGGCGCCAGATCAGCGGCGGCGGATCGGTCGCCCAGTCCGTGCGGATGCCGGTCTCGGGCGACTTCGAATCGCGGTTCGGGCCGAGGAAGCCCGGCCAGTCGATGCCGTCCGTCCGCACACGCAGGTCGGGCGGTAAAGCGTCAGCGCCGCCCCGCGCCAAGGCGGACGAAGTCAGAATCGCAACGTTCGCGGCCAACAGAACGACGGTCGCTCCGGCCGCGGCCGCGGGACAGCGGCGCCTGTTCACTCTCCCGAGACCAGATCGATCCGGTCCGGCCGGTTCGGCACCAGGCACAGGAACTCGAACGGCGCCTCGATCACTTCATAGGAGTGCGGCAGACCCGCGGGAATCAGCAGCACATCATCGGCGCCCACCTCGACCGTCTCCTCGCCCAACACGATCCGCGCCCGGCCCTGAAGCACGTACTGCTCATGCTCGACCTGGTTCGTGTGCAGCGGCATCCCGCCGCCGTCCTCCATCCGGAACCGCCGCATCGCGAAGTGAGGCGCGTCGTCGTCGGCGCCGAGCAAGACCTGGGTCGTCGTCGCGGCGCCGAGTTCAACGCGGTTCGCGGGCGCGTCGTCGGCGCGGCGAACGACGGCCGTGCGGGTCGCTGGAGGCGAGACACGAGTCACGGCCTCGGACTCTACCGCGCCGAGGCGGCGGGGCAACGGAGCCTCAGGGAGAGGGAGCGATGCTGGAACCCGCCCTGATCGCCCACCGACCGTCCTCCTCGGTGACCAGGTAGACCGTGTCGAAGCTGTGGATCCTGGCATCGCCGGCGCCGTAACGGGTGATCCTGACCGCGACGTTGACCCCCCGGGCGCCGACCTGGATTGCCTCCATGGAGTCCGCTTCCGAACGCTCCCAGCCGAGCCGCTCCGCAAAGGCGTCGAAGTCGAACCCCTGCAGGTACTCCGCGGCGGACTCCCACACTCCGGCTCTTCCGACTCCCACCCGAACGTGGGGGAACTGGAGGGCGCCAACCATCGCCTCCTCGTCGCGGGCGTTGAACGCGGCGAGGTAGCGGTCCACTGCGGCAAGGCCCTCCGCGGCGGTCGCCTCGCGGTCGGCCTCCGACAGATCGTCGAAGCCCGCCGCGAGCCGCGCCTGGATGCCGACCGAGCCGTCCGTCTCGGTGACGACGTAGGTGACCTGGTTGCTCCAGATGGCCGAGCCGTCCGCGCGCAGCCGCGTGTACCGCCCGGCGACGTGAGCCTGGCCGTCACCGGCCTGGACGACGGTCGCCGAATCGAGGCGGCTCCGGTCCCATCCCGTCGCCAGCACCTGATCGAAGTCGACGGTCGCGGCGTAGGCCCCGGCGTCGGCGAACACCCGGCCGTCGAAGGCCGCTGCCGGTCGCGCGTGCGGGTATCGAAGCGTCGCGGCGAAGGCAGCGGGGTCGCGCGTGTTCCAGGATTCGATGAAGCGGTGGACGGCCTGGACGGCCTGCTCCTCGGTCAAGGCGGCTGCGGAGCCGGCGCAGACCAGGAGGAGAACCAGCAGTCGGAGGAGGTGATGAACGACCTTGCGCAAAGTGACTTCAATCCATGCCGTCAAACCCAGCTTACTCGCAGCTGGTTCACTGCCCAGCGACGCTGGCGACGCCTGCGAGGCTTCCGCCACATTGACCATAGCTCCCGAGAGGGCGCCCTGAAGTTAGGATGACCCGCGTATGCGCCGCAACCGGCACTCAGCCTCTGTCGTAACCCTCGCGGCAGTCGGGGCCTGCTTCGCCGCGACCGCGCTGTCGCCAGCGCCTGCCCCGGCTCAGGACGCGCCTCCGAACATTCTGTTCGCGATCGCCGACGACTGGGGTTGGCCGCACGCATCGGCCTACGGCGACCCGGTGGTGAAGACTCCCGCGTTCGACCGCATTGCCCGCGAGGGCGCCCTGGCGCACCACGCCTACGTCTCCTCGCCTTCCTGCACGCCGTCGCGCGGAGCGATTCTCACCGGTCAGTGGCACTGGCGGCTCGAGGGCGCAGCGAACCTGTGGAGCGTCTTCCCCGACCGCTTCGAGACGTACCAGGAAACACTGAAGGGCGCCGGCTACCGCACGGGCGCCGCCGGCAAGGCCTGGGGTCCCGGAAGTACCGAAACGGAAGGACGCCAGCTCGCCGGCCGTCGCTTCGGCAGCTTCGAAGAGTTCCTGGCCGGGCAGGGCGAAAGCCAGCCCTTCGCCTTCTGGCTCGGAACGTCCGATCCACACCGCCCCTTCCGCCCCGGCTCGGGCGCACAGAGCGGCATGGAACTCGACGCAATCGAGCTTCCAGCCGCGTTTCCGGACCATCCCGAGGTCCGCGGGGATGTCGCCGACTACTACTGGGAGGTCCAGCGGTTCGACGTCCTGGTCGGCGACGCCCTGCAGTTGCTCGACGAGCAGGGGCTCTCGGACAACACGATCGTGGTCATGACGAGCGATCATGGAATGCCCTTCCCCCGCTGCAAGAGCAACGTCTATGACTGCGGGGCGCGGGTACCGCTGGCAATTCGCTGGCCCGGCCGAGCCGAGCCCGGCCTCGAGGTCAACGCCTTCATCAGTCTGACGGACCTGGCGCCCACGTTCCTGGCCGCCGCCGGCCTTCCGCTGCCGGACGCGATGACGGGCAAGAGTCTCATTCCCCTGCTCGGCGCCGGCAATGACAGCGACTTCCTCCAGGCCGTCATCGTGGCCGACGGGCGCGACCATGTGCTGACCGGCAAGGAGCGGCACGTGCCCGCACAGGAGGCGCCCGATGTGGGCGGCTACCCGAGCCGGGCGATCCGCACCCACGACTACCTCTACATCCACAACTTCCGCCCCGACCGCTGGCCCAACGGCACGCCGAACCACGAACAGGCCGCCTACCCCGGCGCCTGGTACGCGGACACGGACAACGGGCCGACGAAGACGTACATGATCGAGAACCGGGATCGCGACGCCGAGCACCGACGGCTCTACGACCTGTCCTTCGCCAAGCGGCCCGCGGTCGAGCTCTACGACCTGCGGAGCGACCCGGACCAGCAGGTGAACATCGCCGACGATCCGGACTACCGGGCGACCAGGGACGAACTTGCCGAACGGCTCCTGGAGCGGCTGCGGGAAACCGGCGACCCACGCGCCTCCGGCGGCGGCGATGTCTTCGACGACTACGAGTATCTGGGAGGAGCGCCGCGTCACCCGAGTCTGCCGCGACGGGCTCCAGGCGCTCTACGTCCGCCGGCAGCGAGGCCCTGAGCCTCCAGGGTCCCGCGGCCGGCTGCGCGAATGCAGCAGCGACGCCTGATCGGCATCGTCGGCGGCCTGGGACCGTTCGCGCATCTGGACTTCAAGCGGAAGCTGCTTGAGGCAGCGAGCGAGTTGGTCGGCGGAGGTCAGTTTCGCAGAACCGGAATGCCGGCCGGAACCCCGGTGGCGCGCGCCACCCGCGAACCAGTCCGCGCGTCATCGGGCGCACGGATGGCACGCCGGCGCAACCGGTGGCCAACGGCAGAACCGCCGGCGGCCTTTCGGCGCACCGGCGGTTCAAACGGAACGGAGCTGGCGTACGGCTTACTCGCCGCCGGCGGCGCCGGCAGCGGCGGCCTCGGCCTTCTCGCGTTGCTCGGCCATCTGCTTGAGGAAGGCGTTGGCAGCCTTCGCCTCCTCCATGTCGACGGCGCCGTCCTTGTTCTGGTCCATCATCTCGAAGTACTGCTTCACCCCGCCGGGGGCCTCTTCGAGCTGCATCTTGCCGTCCCGGCTCTCGTCGGAAAAGGCGACGACCGCCGTCAGGTCAAGGCCGTCCCCGTCGCCGCTGAAGGCGACGTGGCCCTTGTTCTCGTCGTTGATGTACGACATGAAGCCGAAGCTCATCTCGTCGGTCGTCGGCTCGCCCCAGCGGACCGTCGCGGTCGGGTCGGGGTTGGCCGGGTTGTCCTCCGAGTTGTCGAACACCGTCGTCAGGACCACCCGGGTGCCGGCCGGCACCTTCTTGCGCTCCTCGTACTTGTAGGTGGTCTGCCAGTTGAAGTCGTAGTTCGGCACGTCGAGCAGGACCTCGTGGCTACCGTCCGGGTAGTGGGCCTCGTACTTCGCCGCCTTGCCGCGCAGGTGCATGTGCGGCAGGTAGCCGACGATCTCGGAGTCTGTCGGGAACGTCCACTCGGTCTGGATCGTGTAGTCCGAGGCGCCGGGCGGCACGGCGAAGTCGTACTTGCCCATGTCCGCGTTGAAGACTTCGTACTTCACGTCGTCTTCGCTGTCGTAGAACTTGAGCGCCACCTGCGACTGATCCCAGGATCCGGTGCCCTCGCCCGGCTCCTTGTGGTAGTGCATCTGCCAGGTCAGGTCGCGGCCCGCCTTCAGCACGTCCGCCATGCCGTCCGTGTGGATCACCGGGTCGTTGCCGGGAGCGATGCCGCCCAGGCCGGGAACGATGATGTGGTGAACCGCCGGGCTGCCGGGCCGAAACTCGATCGCCTTGACGAAGCGGTCTTCCGGGATCATGTCCTCGGTCACCGTCGTCTTCCGGTAGATGTAGAGGTCGTCCACGTCGTCCTCGACCCAGAAGGGCTCGTCGAACTGCAGGACGAGGTCCGGCTCGCCGATCAGCCAGCCGCCGCTGCTCGGCCACTCGATGGGCGCCGGAGCGTCCGCCGGATCACCGGCCGGAGCGCCGGACTCCGCCCAGCGCACGATCAGGTCGATCTCTTCCTGAGTCAGGGTGCGTTCGTTGGAGAACACGCCGTTGTGTGCCGGGGAGGCATCCCACGGAGGCATGGCCCGCGTGGCGACCTGGCGCGCGATCGAACGGGCCCAGGGCCGCGTCTCTTCGTAGGTGGTGAGGGCCATCGGCGCGACCATGCCGCCGAGGTTGGCGCCGTTCGGGCGGTGGCAGACCTGGCATTCCTGCTGCAGCACGGGCGCCACGTCGCGGTAGAAGGTGACCGCTTCGGTGTCGACCGCCGCGGCGGCGGCGAGGCCGGAAACCGCCAGGGCGCCGACGACGCTCAGGGCGAGTGTGCGGAAAGCGGATGGGCACTGGGCGCGAGTCATTCAGAACCTCCGTCTGAGGATTGCCGGGACGAGAACCGCCCGGAGTGTCCAGAGATGTTGTCGGAAACAAGGCTGCGGAGCGCATCCGCATACTATACGGACTTCTACGCGCACGACCGTCGCGGGTTTCGTATCAGGCCCGTGCGGGCGGGCCTGGCTTCGGCTCGCGGTGCAGAGCGCAACCAGAAGCGGCTCGCATCCGTATAAGAGGTTTCGGGAGGTAACGGCTTGAACAACACGGTGGCTCGCCACGGGGCCGGGATTGCTGGCCGCCGCCCGTCGCGGTTCCGGGAGGTAGCGATTTGAGCACGACAGTGGCCGCAAGCGGCCTGCGCCATGTGTACAAGGGCGGCACGGTTGCCCTTGACGGCGTCGACCTTGAGATCGGCGCCGGCCTGTTCGGCCTGCTGGGTCCCAATGGCGCCGGCAAGAGCACCCTGATGCGGATCGTCTGCACACTGCTCGCGCCGTCCGCCGGCGCCGTGAGCGTCTTCGGCCACGATGCCGTCAAGGAGCGCCGGGCCGTCCGTGCGCACCTGGGCTACCTGCCGCAGGAGTTCGGCGCCTGGCGTCTGCACCGCGTGGAAGAGGTGCTCGACACCCTGGCCGAACTTTCCGGTCTCGACGAGCGCGCCACGCGGCGCGAGCGCGTCGACGCCGTCCTCGACAGTGTCGGCCTGGGCGACGTCGCCCATCGCAAGGTGAAGAAGCTCTCCGGCGGCATGAGGCGCCGCCTCGGCATCGCGCAGGCCCTGATCCACCAGCCCCGCCTGCTCGTCGTCGACGAACCGACCGTCGGCCTGGACCCGGAGGAGCGCATCCGCTTCCGTCAACTGATGGCGACCCTGGGGCGCGAGCGGACGATCATTCTCTCGACCCACATCGTCGCCGACCTGGGGACCGGCTGCAATGACCTGGCCCTGCTCGACGCCGGCAAGATCGTCTTCCGCGGCTCGCCGACACAACTGCTCGAACGAGCCGCGGGACAGGTCTTCGAACTCGCTCTGCCCCTGTCCGCGCCGCAGCCCGAGGGAGACTTCGAGATCGTCTCGCGTACAGACAGCCTGAACGAGGCCACGTACCGCGCCGTCGCCGCGCCGGGCGGCGTTCCGGACGGCGCGCGGATCGCCGCTTCGCCGACACTCGAGGAGGGCTACCTCGCCTTCATGGTCGCGCGCGGCCGCGCCGAGGCCCTGGTGAGCGACGAGCACTTCGGACAGCACGACAAAGTCGACCTGGCCGAGCCCCCGTCCGCGACGGACGCCACCGGAAAGGAGGCGCACCCTTGATCTCGTTTGCCAACGTCCGGTCGCTCGCCCGGGCGGAGATGCGCACCATCCGGCGGCTGTTCCGCTTCTGGCTGTTCTCGGCCGCGGCGATGCTGCTCGGCCTGCTGTTCTTCGGCCAGTACTTGGTCATGCACGGCCTGGGCTCCGGTTTCTCGGCCTCCGCGGGCGCCTTCAGCCCCAAGTTCCTGCTCAGCCAGACCGCTCTCTGGCAGACAACGGTCCTCGGCATCGGCGTCGTCTTCCTGGCCTTCGACCTGCGCGCCCGCGACCGGCGCGACCGCGTGATCGAAGTGCTCGACAGCCGCCCCTACTCGAACGTCGAGCTCGTCCTTGGCCGCTTCCTCGGCGCCTTGTTCATGGTCTGGTGCGTGGCGTTCCTCGCGATGATCATCATCCAGGGCTTCGGCCACTCCGGGGTCGCGTTCGGTTGGTGGGTCGGCGAACCGGCGATCTGGAGTTCCGTGTGGGCCTACCTGCTGATCGAGGCGCTGCCGGCCCTCGCCGTCTACGTCGCCTTCGTGCACGTCGTCGCCCTGGTCGGCAACAACCGCCTGATCGCCGCCGTGGCCGGCCTCGGCCTGGCCGTCGGGAGCACGTTCCTGAGCTTCCGGCTACCCCTCTACATCCTCCCCTCGCTGGCCCTCAACGGCGGCTACGTCAGCAGCATCTCGGAGGTCGCACCCCAGATCTGGACCGTCCCCAATCTGTTGAACCGGGGCAGTTTCGCCCTGCTGGCAGCGGGCCTGCTGGCGGTCGCCGTCGCCGTGCATCCCCGTCTCGACAACACGAACCGCAAGCTGTGGGGGATCGGCGGCGGCGCCGGGCTGGCGGCCGGCGCCGCTCTCATCTTCGCGACGATCACCTGGAACGTGAACCAGCTCGCCGGGCGTGACGCCTGGCGCGCCGCGCACGAGGAGCGTCAGGCCGACCCCGTGGTCGACCTCCAGACAATCCGCGGCTCGGTCGACATCGAACGAGGCGGACGTCTGGCCCTCGACCTGGAAGTCCAGTTCCTGTCAGCGGCGGACGCCACGGCCACGTTCAGCCTGAATCCGGGCCTGGAAGTGGACGGCATCTGGAACGCCGGCGGCGCGGCGCTGACCTTCGCACACGACAACGGCCTGCTCGACATCGACCTCGGGGCCACGCCGCCGGCAGGCCAGGTCACCGGGGTTCGGGTACGCGCCAGCGGGCGCCCCGACCTCCGCTTCGCCTACCTGGACGCCGTAATCGACTTCAACACGATCGATTGGCAGGACGCCCAGATCTTCATTCTGGGCAACCTGAACGGCTTCGTCGAGCGCAACTACGTAGCCCTCCCGGCCTCCCTCGCGTGGCTTCCACGCCCCGGAGCATCCGTCGGAACGGGCGACCCCCGGCAACGTCCCCGGGACTTCTTCGAACTCGACCTCACCGTGCGAACTCCCTCAGCCTGGACGGTCGCGGGGCCCGGCAAAGCCGAATCAACCGGCGACGGGGAGCGCTTCGCTCCCGCGGCCTCGGTCCCGGAGGTCATGCTGGTCGCCGGCAGGTTCGACCGCCGGACGACGGTGGTCGAGGGCACGGAGGTGGAGCTCCTGTTCCACCCCGCTCATCTGAAGAACCTCGACTACTTCGGCGACGCCAGAGAGGAGATCGAAGCGGTCGCCGCCGAGCGCTTCGCCGCCGCCCGGGAACTGGGTCTGCCCTACCCCTACCGCCAGTTCACTCTGGTCGAGGTTCCCTGGACACTGCGTTCGTACGGCGCCGGATGGCGCATGGACACCGAGCGGGCGCCGCCCGGCATGTTGCTGATCAGCGAGAGCGGTCTTCCGACCTCACGGTTCGAGTTCCGGTTCCGCAACCCGGAACGGTACGAGGACCAGGAGGGCGGTCTCGCACGAGCGAAAGCGCAAGGCCTGCGGGAGTTCTTCCGCGCCGACTTTTCCGGCGGCAACGCGGAGGCCGGCGGCGCTCGCAATCTGTTCCTCTACAGGACCGGCGCGCGCGGCCCCGAGGCGCTGGCGCTCGAGGCCCTGTGCCACAACCTCGTCAACCGGCTCGTCAACGGCGGCGAATCCTACTTCTCGGCCCACCTGTTCGACCGCGAGTTCAGCTGGACGCTCATGAACGCGCTGCAGGGAGGGCTTTCCGGCCAGTTCGCGAGCGGCAGCGGCTCGATGTCAAGCGGCATCGTCAACGGCATCACGGACCGGCCCGGCGTCTGGGATGCCGTGCTCGGGAGTTCCCTCACCGAAATCGATGGAGGGGAAGATCCGAAGCGCGCCGTGAACGCGCTCTATCTGAAGACGTCCGCCCTCGCCGACGCGATTCTCGACGGCGCCGGTCGCGAACGGGCCGCCGCGATGCTGGCCATCCTGCTCCGCGAGCACCTGGGCGCCACTTTTTCCGCGGCCGACCTCTACCGAGCCGCCGACGAGGCGGGCGTCGACCTGCCGGGACTCGTCGGCGGTTTTCTCCACCAGACCGATCTGCCGGGCTTCCTCGTGTCCCCGGCCGAAATCGAACGGTTGCCGGACGACGACCAGGGCGTGCCCCAGTACCAGACGCGCCTGTTCGTCCGCAACGGCGAGGAGGCGCCCGGCCTGTTCCGTCTGCGCTACGCTGTGCGGACCCCGGGCGGCTCTCGCTGGGACTCGAGCGAACCCGTGCTGATCCCCGGCCATACGAGCGTCGAGTTCGGTCTCGTCACCTCCCGGCCGCCCGGGACGATGCTCGCGTCTCCCTATCTGTCGCTGAACCGGCGCGAGTTCCCCGTCGAGCTGCCACGGCTCGACGACGAGACGATCACGGACAGCGAACCGCTGCGCGGCGTTCGGCCCGCCGACTGGTTGCCCGCCTTCCTGGACAATGGCGCGAACACGATCGTTGTCGACGATCTGGATCCCGGTTTCTCCGTGGCCGCGGACGAGGCGGAGAGCGGCGGCATCAGACTCCAGGGTGGCCTGGCCGGCATCTTCGCACCCACCATCGAAACGGACCAGGGCTTGCCCGTCTTCCAGATCTTCACAGGAGCACCGTCCGCGTGGTCGCGCTACGAACAGTCGTCGAGCTGGGGCCGCTACCGCCGGACCACCGCGGTCGTCTCAAAGGGCGACGGAAGCCGCCGCGCCACCTACAGGGCCGAACTGCCGGAAACCGGCCGCTGGCGGGTCGAGCTGCATGTGCCCTCGCTGTCGCCCGTGCCCGGAGGAGGCCAGGTCCGCCGCGAGGTGCGGGTTGGCGGCGGGGACGGCGATCCGTCCAGCGACAACGCCCGCGCCGCCCGGGTCCAGGTCTCGTTCGGTCTGAACCTGGGCAGCTATGATCTGGAGCTGCGAAACGCCGGCAGCTCCCATCCGATCGACTTCGACGCGCAGGGCGCCGGCATCGGCTGGGCGGTTCTCGGCGACTTCGATCTTTCTTCGGGAACGGTGGAACTCGAACTGAGCGACGACACGACCGGCCGCGTCGTGGCCGCCGACGCGGTGCGGTTCGTCCGCCTCGACAACGGCGCCGGCGCCGACCCGACCGGCGGAGGGGGTGCGCCGTGAGCGCCCGCCGAGCCCCTTCTTCGGCCGCGCCGGGACTCCGACTTCCCGGACTCCGACCTCCCGGACTCCGACTTCCCGGACTGCGGCTTCCGGGGCTGCGACTGCTCGTCGCGGCCGCGGCCTGCGCTTCGATCGTCGGCTGCCAGGCCGCGGCCACGACGGACACGGTCGACTTCCTGGTTCCGGTGAGCGCCACCGAGGTCGCGACCGGCAACGTCGAAGACCTGATCGTCGCCACCGGCACGTTGCGGGCCGCGGAGAGCATCGCGCTGCAGGTCGAGACGCCCGGCCGGCTGCAGATCGGCCGGAACGAGGACGGGCGCCGGCTGGCCGAGGGCGACCGCGTCGTGCCCGATCAGATGATCGCCGAAGTCACCGGCGAAGACGCGCGACTCGCCGCTCGGGTCGGGGCCACGCATCAGGCGTACCAGGGCGCCCTTGCCGAGCGCGATGCCCGCGCGAAGCTGTTCGAGCAGGAACTGATCGCCGCCGAGGAGTTGCGCCGGGCGGAGACCGCGCTTGAAGACGCGAAGGCGACCTGGGAGCAGAGCCTGCTGACGGAGGACCGCGCCAGAATGCTCACTCCAATCGGCGGCGTGTTGATGGAGCTCGCCCGCGACGCGAGCGGCATGCCGATCGCCGATGGGCAGCTCGTATCGCAGGGCTTCCAGGTCGCGCGGATCGCTCCCGTCGACTCCCTGGTCGCCGACATCGACCTCGTGGGCCCGGAACTGGCACGGGTACACCCCGGCCAGAAGGGGCGGCTCCGCCACTTCGCCTGGGAGAACGTCACCTTCGAAGGCGCCGTCGTCCGCCTCTCCCCCGAAGTCGACCCGACGACCCACACGTTCCGCGCCGAGGTCGCGATCAACAACCCCGGAGGCCTGCTCCGTCCCGGCATGTTCGTCGAGGTCACCCTGGTCGTCGAACAGCGCACCGACGTGCCGGTGGTTCCCCGCGAGGCGGTCACCGAGCGCGGCGGCCGGCGGGTCGTGTTCGTGCTCGACGGCCAGCGCGCCGTGCGACGCGAAGTCGTCCTCGGTCTCGGCGACGACGAGATCGCCGAGGTCCGCCAGGGGCTTGAGGTCGGCGAGCGGATCGTCGTCCGCGGACTTGAAACCCTGACCGACGGCACCCGCGTCCGCGTCTCCGGCTAGCCGCCCGTTACGAGTTCGGGCAACCGTGATGACTACCGGTGAAGGCTCCGGCCCGGCCCGCCTCGCCGCCCGGCGTCCCGTAGCCGTCACGGTCACCGCCCTGGCGTTCGCCCTCGTCGGCTGGATGTCCTGGCGCGAACTGCCGATCGACCTTTTGCCCGACCTGCGCTCGCCGACGATCGTCGTCGCCGTGCGTTCCGGCGACCGGCCGCCGACCGAGATGGAGCGGCTCTACGGCGAGCAGGTGGAGCAGCGTCTGTTCACCGTGCGCGGCATCCGCGAGGTCCAGCAGGTCGCCCGCACGGGCCGCCTGATCGCCACCGTCCGCTTCGACTGGGAAGCCGACATGGACCTGGCCCTGATCGAGGTCCAGAAGGCGATCAACCCGGTCGCGGCCGACCCGGAGGTCGACGAGGTCCTCGTCCGCCAACTGGACCCGCGGCAGTCGCCGGTCATGACGCTGGGCCTCGCCGCCGAGCCTGACGGTCCCGATCTCGCGGAACTCAGGCGCCTGGCCCGCCGACAGGTCGCGCCCGCCATGGAACAGCTCGCCGACGTCGCCGAAGTGCGGGTGCTGGGCGGGCGCGAGCTGGAGGTCCGCGTGCGGGTCGACCGCTACCGCATGCAGGCGTTCGGCGTCACCCTGAGCCAACTGGAGCAGCGTCTGGTCGCCGAGAACGTCGACATCGACGCCGGCACCCTGGAGGACCGGGGCCAGGTCTTCCTGGTCCGCGGCATCTCGCGCTTCCGCAACCCCCGTGACGTCGAGCGCGTCGTCATCCGGTACCGAACGCAGGCGGGCGCCGCGGGCCAGGCGACCCGCCAGCCGATCCGGATATCCGATGTCGCCGAGGTCGAAGTGGCCGACGCCGAGATCGACCACCTGGTGCGCGTGAACGGCCGGGAGGGCGTCGGTCTGCAGGTGTTCAAGGAGGCCGGCGCGAACACGGTCGAGGTCTCGCGCACCGTCAGATCGGCCCTCGAAGGCCTCGAGCTCGACCTGCCCCGGGTCGATGTCTCCATGGTGAACGACGACGCCGCCCTGATCGAGGACGCGATGGCCGACCTGCAGAACGCCGCGCTGGTCGGCATCGCGCTGGCGGTCGTCGTGCTGGCCCTGTTCCTGCGCTCCTTCGGGCCAACCGTGGTGGTCGCCTCCGCGGTGCCGGTTTCCCTCTTCGTCGCCCTGTTCGCGATGCGCCTCTGGGACCACTCCCTCAACATCATCACCCTGGCCGGGCTGGCCCTCGGCGCCGGCATGCTGGTCGACAACGCGATCGTCGTCGTCGAGAGCATCCACCGGCGCCACAGGCCCGGCGTGTCGGCGGCCGAGAGCGCCGCCCGCGGGACCGGCGAGGTCGCCGGCGCCATCGCCGCCTCGACGCTGACCACCTGCGTCGTCTTCCTGCCCGTCCTCTTCGTGCAGGGGCTCGCCGCGCGCCTGATCGAGGGCATCGCCTTCACCGTCACCGCATCGCTGGCCGCGTCGCTCGCCGTCGCGCTGATGCTGATTCCCGCCCTGTCGCGCTGGTTCCTGCCACGCGCCAAACCCGCGGCGGACACAGGCGTTGCGGCAGGCGAGGTCGGCAACGGCCCGTCAACGGCGCCGGACGACGGCGAAGCGCGTCCCCTCGGCTGGGCCTTCGGAGCGCTGGAGCGGCTGGTGCTGTTCCTCCTCCGTCTGCGCTGGGTCGTCGTCGGCGCGGCCGTACTCGCCGCCGCGGCCGCGGTGAACGTCCTGCTCGGTCTGGGCAGCGAGCTGCTGCCGCCGGCCGACCCGCGGCAGTTCTCGGTACGCATGGTCGGACCGCCGGGCCAGCGCGTTGAAGCGACGGCGGCCGCCGTATCCACACTCGAAGAGGCTGTGCGCCAGGCCGCCGGCGAGCACCTGGAGGCGATCCAGGCCGAAGTCGGCCGGCTGCCCGAGGACGACCGGCTGGTGACGACCGAGCTGACCGAGGAGAACACGGCCCGACTCCTCGTGCGGATGTCGGCCGAGGGTCCTGTCGGAAGCCAGATCGTCGGCGCCCTGTCGCCCAGCTTCACCGATCTGCCGGGCACGGAGATCGAATGGGAGGTCGGCGCCTCCGCGCTGGCCGAAGCGCTGGGGTCGTCGGGACCGCCGATCGTGGTCGAGATCGCCGGCCAGTCGTTGCCCGACCTGCGCGCCGCGGCGACCAGCCTGCGCGACTCCCTCGCCACCCGCGAGGAATTGTGGAACGTCCGTTCGTCCTTCGAGGGCGGCCCGCCCGAACTGCGGATCGAACTCGACCGGGCGATGGCCGACGGTCTGGGCGTCGATCTGGAGACGATCGCCCGCGTGCTCCAGTCGGCGCTCGACGGGCGCAAGGTCACGCTGCTCTCGGTCGGCGACGAGGAGCGCCACGTCGTCCTCTCGCTGCCCCGGCCCCGGCCCGAGGAACTCGCCGGGCTGCGCTTCACGAGCAGCGCCGGGGCCGACCTCGTCCTCGGCCAGGTCGCCCGTTTCGTGCCCACCGAAGGGGCGCGGGAGGTCTTCCGTCGCGACCAGCGCCGCGTTGCGCAGGTCACCGCGCGGATCACCGAAGGCGCCGACTACCCCAGCGCGATTGCCGCCGCGAACGACGCGATCTCCTCCACCGAACTGCCCCCCGGGCTGATCGTCCGGCTCGCCGGGGAGGAAGAAGAGCGGGAGCGGGCCACCGGGGAACTGCGCCTTGCCGGCCTGCTGGCCATCGTCCTCGTGCTGATGGTCCTGGCCGGGACGTTCGAGTCCCTGCTGCAACCGCTCACCGTGCTGTTCGCCATCCCGCTGGCCCTGATCGGCGTCGCCTGCACGCTGGGACCGCTCGGGCGGCCGGTCGGAGTCATGGCCCTGCTCGGCCTGATCGTGCTCGCCGGCGTCGCGGTCAACGACGCCGTCCTGCTGATAGCCGCCGCGCGCCGGCTGATGGCCGCCGGCGTCGAGCGGCGCGCGGCCCTGGCCCGCGCCGCCGCAATCCGGCTGCGGCCGATCCTCATGACGACGCTCACCACGGTGCTGGTTCTCGTGCCGCTCGCCGCCGGCGCCGGCGAGGCGGCCGAACTGCGCAGCCCGATGGCCTACACGATCATCGGCGGCATCGTCACCTCGACGCTCGGTTCGCTGCTCGTGCTGCCCTGCCTGTACCTCATCCTGGCCGGCCGCGGGGCGCGACGCACGAAAGCCGAAGCCTGAGCGGGAACACGCCGTGAAAGCAGGTCTCGACACGCTCGCCATCCGCCGTCCGGTCGCGGTGACGATGTTCTTTGTCGGCCTAGTCATGCTGGGGGGCTTCGCTTGGCAGAGGCTGCCGGTGGAGCTCTTCCCCGCGCTGACGGGCGATTCGCTCTACGTCAACTTCTTCCGTCCGGGCAGCGAACCGGAGACAGTCGAACGCGAGATCCTGATGCCGCTCGAAGCCAGGGTGCGGACCCTGCCCCGGGTGGCCGAAACCTGGGGCGAGGTAACCGGCGCCAGCGGCAGCTTCACCGTCCGCTTCGAGCGCGGCGTCGATCTCAAGGTGCGCGAACTCGAGCTGCGCCGCATCGCCGCCGACCTTGCCCGGACCCAGCCGCGGGACGCCTTCCTGGACGTTCAGGCAGACGACACGGGCGTCTTCTCGAGCTTCGCCATGATCCTGCAGGCGACCGGTTCGGACGATGAGGACGCTCTGCACGACCTGGTCGAGGAGCTGATCACGCCGCGGCTCGCCGCGGTGCCCGGAGTCAGCCAGGCGACGGTGATGGGCGGCTCGGCTCGCCAGTTGACCGTGTGGGTCGACCCGAACCGCTGCGCGGCGCTCGGCGTGACGACGGAGCAGGTCACCGCGGCGGTACGCGGCGCCGCCGGCCGGCTCCGTTACCTCGGCAGCCTGGAGGACGAGACCGGGCGGACGGCGGTGATGCTCGACGGCCGCCCTGTCGGCGCCGTGTCGATGGGCGAGGTTCGGGTGGTCCCCAACCGCCCGGTGCTGGTCCGGCATGTCGCCGAAGTCGAGATCGGTTCCGGCCGGCGCCAGATGCTGTACCGCGTGAACGGCGAGCCGTCCGTCGGTCTCCTCGTGTTCCAGGAGGAAGGCGCGAACCTGGTCCGCCTCGGCCGCGACCTGCGGCGCCGCATCGAGGAGATCAACGAGGAGTTCGCTCCGCTCGGGATTCGCCTGCTTGTCAGCTTCGACGCCGCCGATCTGGTCGAAACGCAGATCGACCGGTTGAGGAATCTCGGACTCTCGGGTTTCGCGATCGCTCTTTTGGTCCTGTTCCTGTTCCTTCGCCAGTGGCGCGCGGTCGCCGTGGTCGCGGTCGCCGTACCGGTCAGTCTGGCCGTCGCCCTGTCCTTCCTCTACGTGGCCGGGCTGTCGCTCAACCTCTTCACCCTCTTCGGTCTCGCCGTCGGCGTCGGACTCATCGTGGACAACAGCGTCGTCGTGTTCGAGTCCGTCCAGCGACGCCTGGAACGCGGCAGGAGTCCCGACGACGCCGCGGCGGGTGGCCTTCGCCGCACCGGGCGAGCGATTATCGCCGCTTCCGTCACGACCGCGATCGTCTTCCTGCCCGCCGTCATCGTCGACCTCGAGTCGTCGCTGGTCCAGAACCTGATCGCGCTTCTGGCACTGGCCATCCTGCTGCCCCTGTTCGGCTCCCTGCTGGTCGCAATCGGCCTGGTGCCCCTGCTGGCGAGGCACCTCGCCGCGCCGGCGGCGATCCGCCGGCTGGCCAAACTGCGTCAACGTCGTGAACGCTTCGGCGGCAAGGCGCCGCCGGACCCCACCCGGATCCTGTTCGCGGGCGTGCTCGCATCCGCGCTGCGGCGGCCGGCGAGCTGGATCACCGGAGTCGTCGCCGCCGTTGTCCTGAGCGCGATCGGCGCCCTGTTCCTCATCGCTTCGGGCGGTCCGGGCCAGGCGCCGGTCGCCGACCAGGTCCAGCTCTCCGTCCGCCTGCCGGAGGGCCGCGGGAGCCTCGAGTCCGCGGTCCGGGCCTTCGAACGTCTCGAGACGATCCAGGAGGTCGACGGCGTCGACCGCGTGGAGAGCGTGATCCGGGAAGAAGGGGGATCGCTCACCGTCCACCTGGTGGACGAAGACGTGCGGCCCGAGGAGCTGACGGCGGCCTTCGTGCGTCGACTCCTGCGGCCGCCGGCTCGCCGCGCCGGCGTCGAGCTCCTGAATCCGGGCGAGGGAGAAGGACCGGGAGGTCGCGGCGGCGGCGGCGGTGGAGGCGGAGGCGCCCAGGAACTGCTCGGCGGCGGCCCCTCCCGCGTCGTGCTCTCCGGCAATGACAACGAGCAGTTGACGGACCTCGCCGCCCGGGTCACCGAGCGGCTGCGGGAGATCGAGGGCATCGCAAGTGCCTACCCGGCGGTGCGCCCGGGGCCCGACGAACTCCACGTGAGCCCGAACCGCCGCGCCTTCGACACCTTCGGCGTGCTGCTGGACGAGGTGCTGCCGATGCTGAACCTGGCCGGCCGGGAGGGCACTCGGATCGCAACCGGCTTTCCGCTGGCCAGCGGACGAGAGCTGCCGATCGTCGTGCAACGGCAGGAGGACCGGCGCGACGAGGCTCAATTGATGGACGGCAGCAGCTTCAACCGCGACGTGTCGCTCAGCGGTCTGCAGCGGCTGCGCGTCTCGACCGGGGTCGGCGTGCTGCCGGTCGCTGCCTTGGCGCAGGTGCGTCAGGCGCCTCCCTCCCCGGTCATCACTCACCACAACGGTGTCCGCGAACGGGAGGTCCTCTACACCCTGTCGCAGGACGTACCGCGCCGGGGTCCGGCGCGCGACGGGTTCGACCGGAACCTGGACGAAGCGATCGCCAGCATCCATCGCCCCCCGGGCACCACGATCGCGCTGGACCGTTCCGGGGAGAGCACGAACTGGTTCCGGCGCATCGCGGTGCCGGTCGTTCTGCTCGTCTTCCTCGTGCTGGCGGTGACCTTCGAATCGCTGACCCTGCCGATTCTCGTCCTCATCGCTCTTCCGCTCGCCCTGCTCGGCTCGGTGTGGGCGCTGGTCGTGACCGGCATCGGGTTCGAGGCGATGGCTCTCCTCGGTGCACTGGTCCTGCTTGGACTGGCGATCAATCCGGCCGTGCTTCTCGTCGACCGGATGCAGCAGCACACCCTGGGCGCCGGCTGGAGCGCCGGCGCGGCCGCCCTCGCCGCGGTTCGCGAGCGGGCCCGTCCAGTCTTGATGACCTCGGCCACGACGATCGCCGCCCTGGCGCCCCTCGCCATTTCCACCGGCCGCGAGAACGAACTCTGGCCGCCCTTCGCGACGCTCGTGATCGGCGGCCTTCTCACCGCGACCGTGCTGACGCTGCTCGTCATCCCCGTCGGCTTCGTCTTCCTCCGCCGGCTCGACGAACTGTTCAGTCGCGTGGGCCCCTGGGTGGTGCTCACCTGGCTCGGCGCGGTCATCGCGGTGACGGCGCCCCTGTTCGCGTTCGGCGTGATCGAGTCGATGCTCTGGCAGGTCATCACGACGGTGCTCATCGCCGGCGCGCTGCTGGGCCTCACCGTCTGGCTGCTGCCGAAACCGGCCGCGCCCGAACCGGAAGCGACTGCCGGCCCGCCCAGGCTGGTCGTTAGCCACCTGCGCAAGACGTACGGCCTCCCCGGACCCGTACGCCGGGCGCTGCGGGCTTCCACGGAGTTCGCCAGGAGAGTCGCGGCCGGCGGCGGGCAGGCGTTCCATCCGGCCGACGCTCGCGACCGGCTCCTGCCCCTGCTGCTGCTTCTGGCCGGCGCGATCACCCTGGCCGTGCGGATGCGCACCGGCCTGGTGATCCTCGGCATCTGGATCGCGATCCTGCTACTCGGCGCCAGCCTGCTACGCGAGATCCGGCGGGCCCGCGGCCGCGCCGACGCTCTGGGTCGCGTCGACCCCGGTGGCATCGAAGGCGTTCTGGCGGCGTTGCTGCCCTGGGGGCTCCTCGCCTGGCTGGTCGGGCCGGAGATGGTCGCCGACCCCGAGGTCGCGGGGTTCGTCGCGCTGGCCATCGTCTCCGCGATCATCGTGCTGATCCAGCTCGGACGCCGCACGGCGCGGGTAGAGACGATGCGGCGGGAACGGAAGACCTCCCGGCGCCGGCGCGCCCGGGGCATGCGCGGCCAGCTCCTCCGTCTCTGGCGCGGCGCGGCGACCAGGCTCTTCGGCCTCGACTTGCCGATCGACACCGTCAAGGCCCTGGCCGCGGTGAGCTTCGAGGTCGACCGCGGCATGGTCGGCGTGCTCGGCCCGAACGGCGCCGGCAAGACGACCCTGCTGCGTCAGTTGACCGGCATCCTGGACTCGACGCGGGGCCGCATCACGCTGGGCGGAGTGCCGCTGCTCAGCGTCCGCAAGCGCCTCGCGCGCTATGTCGGCTACCTGCCGCAGGACGCCGGCCTGCCCCCTCGTCTGACGGCCCGGCAGTATCTCGAGTACTACGCCGCGCTCTACCAGATCGACGCCTCGGAGCGGGCCGACCGCATCTCGACCCTGCTGCGGGAGGTCGGTCTCGACGAGCGCGCGGACGAGCAGATCGGCGCCTACTCGGGCGGCATGCGGCAGCGCGTCGCGGTGGCGCGCACCCTGCTCCGGCTGCCTCCGATCATCGTCGTCGACGAGCCGACCGTCGGCCTCGATCCCCGGGAGCGGGTCCGCTTCCGCAACCTGCTCTCGCGCCTGGCCAAGGACCGGATCGTCCTGTTCTCCACCCACGTCGTCGAGGACGTCGCGGTGGCGTGCGACCGCGTCCTGGTATTGACGCGGGGCCGGATGGTCTTCGACGGTCATCCGGCGGCGCTGTCGCGCGAAGCGGAGGGCCGGGTGTGGTCGTGGAGGACGGCGGACGGCAACGAGGCGCCGGACCTGCCCGAAGGCGCCGTGCTGGCTGACCAGAAGCCGGAACCCGACGGCACGAGCAGCCTGCGAGTGCTTGCCGCGGACCGCCCGGATGAACGGGCCGAGGCGGTCGAGCCGAGCCTCGAGGATGGCTACCTGTGGCTCGCCCGCTCGGTGCGTGGGGAGGCGCCTGCATGATCAACGTGCTGCGGACTTCCGCGATCCTGCTTGCCGGGCGCAGGTATTGGCTGCTGCCGTTGTTGCCTCTCCTGTGGCTGGGCGTACAGGCGATCATGCTGGTGGCCGGGATGCGGCTCGGCGCGGAGCCGGTTGCCGCGCAGAACAGCCTGATCGGCGTGCCGGTGGCGGTTCTCGCCATCTTTCTGGGCGGGAGAACGATCACCGGCGAAATCGACCAGCACAGCCTGGAGATCGCCTACACCGTGCCCGGAGGCGCCCATCGCGTCTGGCTCGGCAAGCTCATCGCCGCCATCCTGATCCTGCTCTCGAGCCTGATCCTTCTGGCCGCCGTCACCTATGCCTTCTTCACCGACTTCCCGGTACTCCAGAGCCTGTACGGCGCCACGCAGGGAGTCGTCTTCTACCTCGCCGCGGCGATGGGCTTCGGAACCCTGTTCCGCAGCGAAGTTGCAGGGTCCCTGGCCACCATTGGCGTCCTCGGCCTCAACCGCGCGCTCGGCTCGTTCCGCATCTCACCGTTCTGGAATCCCCTCGCCGTGGAAGAAGCCGACGCGGCGCAGATGCTCGCGCTGAACGTTCAGAACCGCATCGGCGTCGCTCTCGCAATCGCCGCCATCGTCGCCCTCACCTTCACCCGCGCCGAGCGCAGGGAGAAGATGCTCGGCGGCTGAAGCGCCCTTCGTGCCCGATCCAGCACGCAGCCACCCGCCACCCCGCCCCGCTCAGGTGCCTACGCCCGATAAAATCTCTCCGCTTTCCGTCTAGGTCTATAGGCGGTCCGACACCGCTGCAGTGCTGTTTGGCGCTACGGCGCGGCGGACCCGTGAAGGCCCTCCGATCCCGGAGGACCTCCCGCCGACCCCGCGTCGTCGGCCTGTCCGCACAGGTCGCCGGCAACAAGAGACCTATTGAAACAAAGGAGCAGATCACAATGAAGAAAGTCCTACCCGTCGCAGTGGCAGCGCTGGCGCTGAGTGTTGGCGGTGCGTTCGCAGAAGCACCGAACTCGGACACGCCAGGCGACACATCGAGCGTCGCCCACTACCGGTTCCAGCAACTCCCGGACGCCGACATGGCGACCGTCAAGGGAAAGGGGCTGCGATCCGAAGCCTGCACCCGGGTAGTCAGGGGTTTTGGCTACCTGGCTTTCGTAGCCGCGACCATCCGGAGGGACCCCGCCGGGCAGGTGTCCGGCGCCTTTATCTTCGGTGCCGCCGGCGCCATCTGTGCGTAGCCACCACCGCCGCCGGCATTGGCTAACGGTCTCCATTCCGTAACGGCAGGCGAAGGAGCCAGGGCTTGATCACCGTCATCCGGCACTCCGCCGTGCTGCTCGGGGGTCCACGCTACTGGCTCCTTCTCCTGTCACCACTGCTCTGGCTCGCGGGTCAGGCCGTCCTGCTGATCGCCGGTCGCCTGCCGACCTTCGAACCTGCCGCCGCACAGAACACGCTGATCGGCGTTCCGGTTGCGATTCTCGGGGCGTTCCTCGGCGGTCGGGTTATCGCCGGCGAACTGGATCAGGGCACGCTGGAGATCGCCTACACCGTACCGGGCGGCGCCCAACGCGTCTGGCTAGCGAAACTCATCAGCGCGGCCCTCATGCTGCTTGTCAGCCTGGGCCTGACGGCCGTGTCTACGTTCACGTTCTTCACCGCGTTTCCTGTGGTCCAGACCGTCTATGGCGCGGCGCAGGCGGCCGTCTTCTACACGGTGACCGCGATGGGGCTCGGCAGCCTCTTGCGCAGTGAAACTGCCGGCGCCTTGGGCACGACGGCTCTACTCGGCCTGGAAGCCTTGATCGTCAGCAGACTCGGAGCAGCACCTCGTGTCTCGCCGTTCTGGAATCCGCTCGCGATCGAAGAAGCAGACGCCGATCAGTTGCTCGCGATGGCCGTACAGAACCGCATCGGTATCGCGCTCGCGGTCGCGGCCATCGTCGCCCTGACCTTCGCCCGCGCGGAACGCCGCGAGAAGATGCTCAGCGGCTGAATCCGAACGCCGGTCCTCCCTGCTGGCCAAACAACTCGCTCGTCCTTGCAGCCGGGCAATCGGCCTGCGGCATCGTCGTCGCGCGTGCTCCACTCGATCGAATCCGTCCATGTCCATAGACCGTTCAGACCATTCGCTACACCCTTGGCTCCAGAAGAAAGGAACCCACCTCATGAAGAGATCCCTGGCCCTCGCACTACTTGCCCTCACCGTCAGTGCCGGCCTTTCGTTCGCAGTGCCGGCGAACCCGACCGCAGGCGCCGACGTCAGGAACATCGAGACCCACGACCCGGGACCACTCTCCGAAACCGACATCGACGCCCTCGTCGGAGCACGGAGCGTCTGTTCTCTCGACATCTCGATAGCCCGTCAACACTTCGCGATGGGGAACGTCGTCGCGGGCACTGCGTGGCTTCTCGTCGCCTACTTCCGCCCGGCCGTCTGCGCGTGATTCGCTCCATCTACCTGAGCATCACCATCTGCGGGTAGCCCCGTCGACCGACGGGCCTATGCGGGCGACGCACGGCGGAGCGGCGGCAAGATCAACCTTGTCCGCTCCTCCGCCGTGCCGACCTCGGCGACGCACTGCCCAGTATCTGGTGAACACACTCACATATGGGTGGATGAACTCCAGCTGCCAGACCAGAATCGCATGGTAGGTTGGTCGCACCATGGCAACCGCAGCAGACCAGACATCGACATCGACAGTCGTCGACGCAGCGGGGCGGCTCGTCGTCCCGGCCCCGTTCCGGGCGGGCGCTCGGGTTCCGGCCGCGCCAGGAAGTCGTCCTCACGCTCGACGGTTCCTCGATCAGGATAACGACGGCCGAGGTCGCCCTGGAGGCCGCGGTGGCGAGGGTGCAGTCCCTGGCAAGAAAGTACGGAGGCGGCGGGGGCGGCGAAGTCGATGCCTTCATCGCCGAGCGACGAGCCGAGGCCGGCAAGGACATCGTACGGAGCCTGGCTTGAACTGGACCTGCCGGGTACCTGCGTCCGCTCCATCCGTTGAAGCAGGACAGACGCCCGCATTCGCAGCAGGCGCGACTCGTTCAGTGGAGCCCTGGGCCGATCAGAAGTCGCAGGCCAGGCCGGGGTAGCGGAACACGACGCCCGGGTCGAGCTGCTTCGGCTTGTTCGCCGCCTCTTCGGCGCGTGCGCCGGAGAGCATGCCCTCCATCCCGTAGTTGCCTTCGTGACAGGCGTACTCGTAGATCGCGTCCTCCGTGCGCTTGAGGGGAATCGACGCCGTCCAGGGCTTGGTCCAGGTCCCCGGATCGTTCACCGTGACCTCCCATTCCAGGGTCTCCGCGTCCGTCAGGGTGAACCGCTCGGTGATCGTGAGCTGCTCGGAAGAGCCCATGAAGTCGTTCTTCTCCGAGTAGTTCGAGGTCTCGATGACCAGCGTGTCGCCGTCCCAGTGGCCGCGTGAGTCGCCGTTCCAGAGCCTGACGTCGCCGTCGAGCGCGGACTCGTCGTCCAGCCGGATGACGCGGGCGTCGTGGATCATCTCCTGGTGGATCACGACGTGGTCGGGCGTCTGGAAGATCTGGTGGTAGCCGTTGTAGCCCGGGAAGATGAACGGCGCGCCGTAGCTGATGCAGCGCTCGGGAACCGGCCGGTCGAGCCAGGAATCGGCCGGGTGCTCCATCAGGTGCTTCACCCTCTCGCAAAGCCGCTTCTTCGCCGCCTCGGTGAAGGGCGGGATGAGCCCGTCCGGCGGGTCGACGACGAGCGACGTCCGCTTCGTGAAGTACCGGTCCGCGATCCAGAACTGGTTGTAGTTGCCGGTCGTCGGGTCGTAGGACGTTGCCTTCGTCCGTTCAATCGCCGCCAGCACGAGCTGGTCGCCGAACAGAGCGTCGGCGCCCGGGTTCGTCGCCTCGGCGACGGCCGCCATCAGCTCCTGGAACTCCTCGTCCGACAGGCGCTCCTTGCCCGCCCAGGCGGCGGGGCGCTGCAGCGGAGTGCCGTTGTTGTTGGCCCAGACGCCCTGGAGGTCGGGATGGCCATACGCGGTGCGCGGCGCCGTCCAGTCGGCTTCCCCGGCCGTGTTGACGGGGTTGTTGCCCGCAGCGAACACGGCGCCGGCGCCGGTGAGGGCCAGCAGCGCGCCAACGACAGTCACAGTCCACACGACGTTCAAACGTTCATGCCTGCTCATGTGCCTGCCCTCCAACCCTGCGTGTTCATTCGCGTACCGGGATCATAGCTGCCGCGCCCGCAGCGCTGGCGCCAAACGCGCGTCTACCAGCCCCAGGTCTTCGCTTCCTCGTCCCACAGCGCCCAGCATTCCGGCGCCAAACCGGCGTCGAGCACCCAGATCGGCATGTCCGTGACCAGGCCATTCGGTCCGACCTCGACCGACACCGGTCGCCCGGCGACGCTCCAGCCCGAGACGACGCGACCCGCCACGTCAGCCTCGTCACCACCCCAGGGTTCCACCGACAGCGAGTCGATGCGCACCTCCCACTCGACGTGCTCTCCGGAACCGTCACGGCGGGCAAAGTGGATTTCGTCGCCGTAGACGCTCAAGTCCCTCACGTATTCGTCCGCCTCGATCTGGGCAACGAAGGAGGCCTTCAGACTGTCTTCGTTCGGTTCGTCCAGGGGCTCGGCGCACGCCAGACCTCCGAGGATGGCGAGCGCACCGAGGCCCACCAGGACCGATCGTGCCGCGCCGGGGCCCCGGTACACCACCCGGGCCGATCGTTTCGTCTCGGACGTGGTACTCACGCTGCAACTCTAACCCGAAGTTCTTGAGCTTCTGCGGCCCCGTGATGGTCGATAGTCGTTGCCAGGCTTGGGTTTGCGGGTTGTTGGCCGGTCGTTCGGGGGCGCATATCGTAGCCATGTAAAAATGAGAGAAGAGGTAGACAGTCACGACGATCTAGAGTACAATGCGAAGCCATGTACATCGAGAGCATACGCAACCGGAACTCGCCGCCTGCCGTCCTGCTTCGAGAGTCCTACCGCGAGCACGGCAAGGTCAAGAAGCGCACACTCGCCAACCTCTCCAAGTGGCCGGACCATCTCGTCGAGGGGCTGAGGACCCTCCTCAGGGGCGGCGTCGCACTGCCGTCTCTCGATGCCGCCTTCGACATCGTCCGCGCCAGACCGCATGGACACGTTGCCGCCACGCTCGGCGCCGCCAGACGGGTCGGTATCGAGCCCTTGCTCGACCGGAGGCGGTCGAGACAACGCAGCCTCGCGACCGCGATGATCGCCGCGCGCATCCTCGATCCCCGGTCCAAACTCGCGACCGCGCGAGGACTCGCGTCCGAAACGATCACTTCGACCCTCGGTGAAGAACTCGGTGTCGAGGAGGCGTCGGCCAGCGAGCTCTACGAGGCGATGGACTGGCTGCTCAAGCGGCAACCGCGAATCGAGCGGCGCCTGGCCAAGCGCCACCTCGAGGAAGGAGCCCTGGTCCTCTGCGACCTGACCTCGGTCTACTTCGAGGGCTCGTCCTGCGAGCTTGCCGTGCACGGGTACTCCAGAGACCGCAAACGGGGCAAGGTGCAGATCACCTTCGGCCTGCTCTGCAACCAGGACGGCTGCCCCGTGGGGGTCGAAGTCTTCTCGGGCAATACCGCGGACCCCTCGACAGTGGCCGCGCAGGTGCACAAGCTCAAGGAACGCTTCTCGCTGGACCGGGTGGTCATGGTCGGCGACCGCGGCATGATCACCGATGCGCGCATCAGGGAGGACCTCGACCCCTCCGGACTCACGTGGATCAGCGCCTTGCGGGCGCCGGCGATCCGCTCCCTGGCCGAACAGGGCCACCTGCAGCTGTCTCTCTTCGACGAGAGAGGCCTCGCCGAGATCAGCGCTCCGGAGCTCTTCCCCTCAGAGCGGCTGATCGCGTGCAGGAACCCCCTGCTGGCCGACGAACGCGCCCGCAAGCGCCAGGAACTGCTCTCCTCCACCGAGGTCCAGCTCGAAGCCATCGTCAAGGCCACACGGCGCCAGAAGAACCCCTTGCGCGGCAAGGTCAAGATCGCCGCACGCGCCACGCGCGCCCTCGACCGCTTCAAGGTCGCAAAGCACTTCGAAACCGAGATCGAGGACGACAGCTTCAGCTATCGCCGCAATCAGGCCCGCATCGACGAGGAAGCCGCACTCGACGGCTTCTACATCATCCGCACCAACGTCCCCGAGGACCAACTGACCGCGGCCGATGCCGTGCGCTCCTACAAGAGCCTCAGCCGCGTCGAACGCGCCTTCAGGAGCCTGAAGAGCGTCGACCTCAAGGTGCGGCCCATCTACCATCGACTCGACGACCGGGTACGCGCCCATGTCTTCCTGTGCATGCTCGCCTACTACGTCGAGTGGCACATGAGGCGCGCACTCGCACCCCTGCTCTTCGACGACGAAGACCACGACCACAACACCCGATCACCCGTCCTGCCCGCCCGCAGATCGGCCACCGCCATGGCCAAGGTCAACTCAAGGCGAACCACCCACGGATTCCCCGTACACAGCTTCCAGACACTCCTCGCCGACCTCGCCACGCTCACACGCAACCGGGTCCGAATCCAGCAAGCCGGCGACTCCACTGCCGATCTGCTGGCCACACCAACACCTCTCCAGAACCAGGCCCTCGAACTCCTGGGCGTGAAACCCTGAGGACACGTACCCAGTAGGCTGCAACCCCAAATCGACGAAAAACCCCACCACTACAGGGGATTCCTCGATTCCGCGCCGAGAACTTCGGTCTAACCCCTTCGGCAACGCAAGAACCCGGGTGGCGCGATCCGGGCCACCCCGGCGCTCCACTCCTAAGCCGGATCTCTGCTCATGGCGGCCATGCATCGCGCCCGGCATCGTGCCATCCGTGCGCCCGATGACGGGCGCACGGACTGGTTCGCGGGTGGCGCGGCGCGCGCCACCCGGGCAAGCTCCTCGGTCGCCCTTGTTCCCGGGATTGAGGGCGGCCCGATCTGCTCCCTCGTCGCGCCTTGCCGGGCGGGCGCCTGGCCACTCTCGGTGCGACCGGACTTCTGCCACGGGCTGCTAAAATCGACTCCACAAGGAGGTCCCACGATGCCATTCGACAACAAGTCCCTTCCCATACGGCTCTTCACCGCGTCCCACGAGCGAACCTGGAATCCCGCTGACATCGATTTCTCCCAGGAGCGCTCCGACTGGATGTCCTTCTCGGACGACGAGCGGACCCTGTTGATCCGCCTGATCTCCGGCTTCCGGGTCGGCGAGCGCGGCGTGACCCACGAGCTCGCGCCGCTCCAGTTCCGCTTCCGCCAGCAGGGTCGGCTCGAAGAAGAGATCTACGTCACCGCGCAGTTGTACGAGGAGGCCCGCCACGTCCAGTTCTTCGAGACCTGGCTGATCGAGGCCCTGCCGGGCCGCTTCGGCGTAGACATCCCGTACCCCAACTTGCAAGGAGACATGTTCGCCACCCGCCTGCCGGCCACGATGCGCGCGCTTCTTGAGGACGACAGCCCCGAGGCGATGCTGCGCGCCATCATGCTCTACCACTTCTACGTCGAGGGCGTCGGCGCTGAAGCCGCGTACCCGATCTACTACAAGATCTTCGAGCGCACAGGCAAGTTGCCCGCGCTGAACCGCGGCATCAGGCTGATCCAGCGCGACGAAGCGCGCCACATCGGTTTCGGCGTGTACGTACTGCAGGGGCTGCTTGCCGAACATCCCCACCTGGTCGACCTGTTCGAGGAGCAGGTCGAGGCGATGCGCCCCTTCGCCGAGGAAGGTCCGAATCAGACCTTCGCCGGCTTCGAACCGGGCAATGCGCCGTTCGGTCTGGACTATGACGAGTACCGGCAGCTCTACCTCGACAAGCTGGCAGGTATGCGGCAGAGCATCTACGACGGCCGGTTGGCGGCGGCGGTCTAGCAGCCGGTGACGAAGGCCTGCCTTCCGGGAATGCGGACCAGCAGCCTCGGGCAGGCGCCGCGCGGCAGATGCGCGCAAGATGCTGGCGTTCCCAGGGGGCGAACGCGGCCCCTGACGCCGAGGCACTTCGTGGCCACGATCGGCGCCCTCCTTTTGGCCGTCGTTCCGCTGACCGCCCAGCCACGGGCCGATCACGTCGTGCTCGTCTCGGTGGACGGCTTCAGGCCGGATTTCTATGTCCCCGGCTCCGACTGGCCGGCGCCGAACCTGCAGCAGATGGCCCGCGACGGCGCCCACGCCGAGGGCGTACAGGGCGTGTTTCCTACCGTCACCTACCCGTCGCACACAACGATCGTCACCGGCGCACTGCCCGCCCGGCACGGCATCCACTACAACCGGCCCTTCGAACCCGCCGGCCAGAGTGGCGAGTGGTACTGGCACGAATCGGCAATCCAGGTTCCCACGCTCTGGGACGCCGTGCGCGCGGCCGGCAGGCGGACCGCGGCGATTTCCTGGCCGGTGACGGTCGGCGCACCGGTGGACTGGCTCATCCCGGAGGTCTACTCCCTCGACCCCGATTCCGATCGCCTGCTGCCGATGCGCGAGGGCGCCACGCCGGGGCTCTGGCAGGAACTGGAGCAGGAGGCAACGGGCCGCCTCAACCTGCGCAACTATTCCGCCGCCTACATCACCCGTGACGACACGACGGGCGCGATAGCCGCGTACGTTCTGGAAACACACCGGCCGGCTCTGCTGGCGCTGCACCTGATCACGACCGATTCCGCCCAGCACGCACACGGCCGGGAATCGGACCGCGCCAGGCGCGCCGTCGCCGCCGCCGACCGGGCGATCGGGGCGATCCGCGACGCCGCCGAGCGCGCCGGCGCCCTCGAGCGCACCGCCTTCGTCGTCACGGGCGACCACGGCTTCGTCGACCTTCACACCCAGGTGATGCCCAACGTCTGGCTCGCCGAAGCCGGCCTTCACGGCGCCGAACCCGACCGCGGCGAATGGCGCGCCACCTTCCACCCCAGCGGCGGCGCCACCTTCCTCCACCTGCGCGACGCAGCGGACGAAGGGACGCTGGAGGCGGTTCGGGGAATCCTCGCCGATCTGCCCCGGACGGTGCGCCGCCTGTTCCGTGTCGTCGAACGCGACGCACTCGACCAGGCCGGCGCCGCCCCCGGCGCCCGCCTCGCCCTCGCCGGAAACCTCGGCGTCAGCTTCGGCGCCGACGCCGCCGGCGACGCCATCCGACCCACCGACGGCGGCGCCCACGGCTTCTTCCCCACCGACTTCCCCGAGATCCTGACCGGCTTCGTCGGCTGGGGCGCCGGCTTCGAAGCGGGCCGCACGGTCCACCGCATGGGGCTCACGGACATCGCGGACCTCATCGCGATGCTTCTCGACGTCGACTTCGAGAGCCCTGACGGCGCGCCGCCGCTGGGGGTGCTCGGCGAGTGAAGCCGAACGCCGGTCCGGTTTCGCCGCGTTGGCGCTGCCGAACCGGCGGATGCGGACCGGGACCCGAACGGCGCGATCCGCGCCATCCGTGGTCGAGGAGACCTCAGGCCTTGCCAGCGCGAGAGCCCGTGAACGGTCCATGCGCAGAGCCTACGCCGTGAGGCCGCGATACACCTTCGGCAATTGGCGGGGCAGCGCGGCGATCTCGTCGATCACGAGATAGCGGCGCTCGGGGCACATCTCCCGCAGGTAGTCGTGGCCGGCGGGGTCAACGGTGATGCAGAAGGTCGAGATCCCGACGCGTTCCGTTTCGCGGAGCGCGACCATCGTGTCGCGGATGCCGTAGACGCGGGATGCGCGGTCGCTGCCGTAGTCGAAATCCTGGGGGTAGCCGTCCGAGAGGATGAGCAGGACCTTGACCTTCGCCTCGCGCTCGGCGAGCTTCACCGCGGCGTGGCGGATCGCCGGTCCCATCCGGGTGCTGCGCTTCGGTTCCATCGCGGCAATCCGGTCCTCCGCATCGCGGTCGAGGTCGTCGTCGAACTCCTTGGCAACGAAGAACTCGACCTCCTTGCGGCCGAAACCGGAGAAACCGTAGATCGCGTAGTCGTCGCCAAGCGTCTCCAGCGCGTCGGCCATCAGGACGAGCGACTCCTTCTCGATGTCGATCACTCTGCGGCCCGGCGGCAACGGCTGCGGGTTGTCCGGCCAGTCGAAGTCGTCGAAGACGCCTACATACTCGGGCGCCGGCGTCTTGCCCGGGGCGTGTTCCGGCTCGTCGACCGGCGCCTCCGCGTCGGTCGAGGCACTCATGTCGAGCAGGAACGCCGCCGCCACGTCGCGGTGCTGGCGGCGGCGGCTCATGTAGACGGCGCCGTCCGGCGGGCGGCCGGCGCGGCGGTCGACGTGCGTTTCCACCACCCGGTCGAGATCGAGCTCCTCCCCTTCGATCAGCCGCCGCACCCTCCGGAACTCCTCCGGCTTGAGCAACTCGAACTGCCGCCGGACCCGGCGCAACAGATCGGCATGGCGGCGTCTCGTCTCGTCGACGAACCGGCCGTCAAAGACCGACGCCGCGCCAACGCCGCTCGCGGACGCGTCGAAGCCGCCGATGCCCGCGCGATTCGAGCCCTCGGAAACGGCCGCGGCGCCAACGCCGCCCGCCGGTGGCGGTTCGATCGTCTTCTCCCGGAGGTGACACCAGCGGCGCCGGTAGCCAGCGAGTTCGTGGTCCCATTCGTCGTAGTAGTGAACCTGCTCGCGGTCGCGGTTCAGACCGGCTGCATCGAGTTCGCGTTCGAGTCGCTTCGACAGTTCTTCCAGGCGGGCGGCCAACTCCTCGGGGTCGAGTTCGATCAACTCGGAATCCGCATCGCCGGCCTCGGCCTCGATCGCCCCGGTCACGTCGAGGTCGGTGAGCGGCAGTCCGGCCGTGCCCGAGAGGTCGCCGTCCTGGAGGCTGAGCACGCCGAGCTCGTCCACCTGCAACTGGTCCATCAGGCCCGAAGCCACCGGGCCCGGCGCCACGTCGTCCCGCAGTTCGACCTCGGACGCGAGTTCGGCCCACTCGCCCCGCAACTCGACCCGCTCCGGCGCCGGATCGCCGTGATGGGCCGGCGCCGGCATCTCGAGAGACTGCGGAACCGGGTCGGCGGCGGACTCCGGTCCGCGATCGCCGGCACCACGATCGCCCGCCGAAAGGCCCGACCCGGCCGAGCCGGCGCCGGGCCGCAGGGAGGCGAACACCCGGTAGAGCGAACGCACCGCGCGCCGGGTGTCCTCGACGGTGGCGCCGCGGAGGAGCAGGCGCGCGGCTTCGTCGGGAAGGTCGAGAGCGGGATCAGCGGCTCCGGCCCCCCGGCCTCCGCCCTCGTCGCAAGCCTTCAAGCGCACGGTCGAGTCGAAAGCGGGATCGGCATCTCCGGACCCCCGGCCCCGCGGCAGGGCTGGCACGGCCACGAGCCGACGTTGAGCCATCAGCAGCCTGCCGGCAAGATGGGACAGCGCCGCTTCGCGGGACGGCCCGCGGGACCGGCGCCTCGGAGCCGGCGCCGGCGGCGACTCCGGACCGGCGTGAGGTTGTAGCTCGAACCCGGGCCGGCAGTCCCGGTCCGAAGCAGGCGGCGGCGTCGACTCCAAGGCGTCGTCGATCAGCCGCAACAGGTCCCGGTGAACGCCCCGGAACGCGCGCGCCAGGGCGGCGTCGATGCGCGCTCCTTCCAGGCGCCCGAACAGTGCCCGGGCAAGGCCGGGCTCCCCGAAGCCGGCGAAGAAGTCGGCGAACCGGATCGGGCCGCGGCGATAGGTGCCGAACAGCACGCCGCCCAACTGGTGCAGCACCGCCATCCGGTAGACCATGAAGTTGCCGCGGCGGTCGGGAAACCGCGCCATCCTCTCCGGCAGGTAGAAGGCGGCGCCGTCCGTCGTCGGGCGGCCGGCGGCGGCGGCCCCCTCCAGGTCGACATGGCCGGCGCGCGACCGATCGCCGGACGCCAGGTCGCCAAGCGGCCGGACCTCGGCCGGCCGCGCCAGCATCGCCTCGACGTAGATCTCGAGGACGCGGGCGACATCGTCGAGGGCGACCGCGGTCAAGGCAACAGCGTCGTCGCGACTCGGCTCAACGCGGGCCACCGTCGAGGCACGGTCACGGCAGCAACGTCGCTGCGACTTCGGTCACCGCGCGCTGGACTTCGTCGTCGTCGGTGATCGCCCGGCAGATCGCCGCGACGCAAGCCTCGCGCACGCCGATGCCGCCAACGATCAACTGCGCCGTGTAGATCAGCAGCCGCGTGCTGACCCCTTCGTCGAAGCCGCGGTGGTGCAGGTTGCGAATGCGCTTGCCGAGTTCGGCCAGGTCGCGGGCCAGGGTCACGTCGATGTCCGCCTCGTGGGCGATGATCTCGGCTTCGACCTCGGGCGGCGGGTAGTCGAACTCGAGCGCGACGAACCGCTGGCGCGTGCTCGGCTTCAGGTCCTTGGCGACGCTCTGGTAGCCGGGGTTGTACGACAGGACGAGCAGGAAATCGGGGTGCGCCGGCAGGATCTCGCCCCGCTTCTCGATCGGCAGGATGCGGCGATGGTCGGTCAGCGCGTGGATCAGCACCGTCGTGTCCTTGCGCGCCTCGACGATCTCGTCCAGGTAGCAGATCGACCCGTCGCGCACCGCCCGCGTCAGGGGACCGTCCATCCAGACCGTGTCGTCGCCCTCGAGCAGGTACCGTCCCACCAGGTCCGTCGCGGTCAGATCCTCGTGGCAGGCGACCGTCACCAGAGGCGAATCGATGCCGGCTCGCGTCCCTGCCTCGGCGCCGCGATACAGACGGTGCGTCATGTGCTCCAGGAACCGGGTCTTGCCGCAACCGGTCGGGCCCTTGAGCAGCACCGGCATCCGTGCCCGGTGGGCGGCCAGGAACAACTCGACCTCGTTGCCGACCGCCAGGTAGTAAGGCGCCTCCGGCGCCGGCCGCGGCGTCGCCGCTTGCAGAGCCTGGGTCATGCCGCGTGCCGCCGGGAGTCAGTTCTGGTCGATCGCCCGGGCAAGCGCAAAGTCCTTGTCGGTCACGCCACCCGCCGAGTGAGTGCTGAGGGTCAGCCGGACCCGGTTGTACCGGATGTCGATGTCCGGATGGTGGTCCGCCGCCTCGGCGAGCTCGGCAACGAAATCGACGAAGCGCACCGCCGCCGGGAAGGTCGGAAACCGGTACTCCCGCGAGATCGAAGGAGCTTCAAAATCCGGCGCCCAGCCACCCAGCTCCCCGCACGCCGCCTTGATCTCGTCTGCCGTCATCGCCATCGTCGTCACCTCCGGTGCGCGACCCTAGCAGCAGCCGTATCGCTCGGGTCGCAGCGCGACGGCTCACGGCTTCCAGCCGTTCCGAATTCCGGGGGGTCAGCCTCCAGACAGCTCGCCCCGCAGTGGTACTGTCGGCGGCCTATGAAATTCGGCATCTTCTACGAGCACCAGTTGCCCAAGCCCTGGGGGCCGGACTCCGAGCACCGACTGCTCCAGAACTCGCTGGAACAGATCGCACTCGCGGACCGGCTCGGGTACGACTACGCCTGGGAGGTGGAGCACCACTTCCTGGAGGAGTACTCGCACAGTTCCGCGCCCGAGGTATTCCTGGCCGCGGCGTCGCAGCGGACACGGAACATCCGTCTCGGCCACGGCATCGTCCAGTTGACGACGAACCACCCGGCGCGAGTGGCGGAACGGGTTTCGACCCTCGATCTGGTCTCGAACGGCCGGGTCGAACTCGGCCTCGGCGAGGGCTCCAGCGTCACCGAGTTGCATCCCTTCGGCCGCAGTTTTCGCGACAAGCGGATCGTGTGGGAGGAGGCCGTCCAGGCTTGTCTGCCGATGTTCTGGGAAGAGGGCTGGGAGTACCACGGCCACTACTTCGACTTCCCGCTGCGCAACGTGATCCCGAAGCCGCTGCAGCGGCCCCACCCGCCGCTGTGGGTCGCCTGTTCGCAGCTCGACACCATCCGCTACGCCGCCCACCGGGGGATGGGCGCGCTGTGCTTCAAGTTCGTCGATCTCGACTCCGCCCGCGCCTGGGTCAACGCGTACTACAACACCTTCCTCGGCGATCAGCAGAAGCTCTGCGACTACCGGACGAATCCGAACCTGGCCACCGTCAGCGGCTTCATGTGCGCGCCCACCGACGAGGAGGCGCGGCAGAAGGCGGACGGCTGGACCTTCTTCCAGTTCGCCCTCCAGCTTTACAACAAGGAGGGGCCGTTCAAACCCGGGACGAACAACTTCTGGGAGCGCTACCAGGAGTGGAAGCAGACCCCCGAGGGCCGGCGGCGCTCCGACAGCGAACTGATCGGCTCACCTGAGACGATCCGCGAGCGGCTGCGCGAACTCGAGCGGGCGCATGTCGACCAGGTCATCCTGCTCAATCAGGCCGGCAAGAACACCCACGAGGACATCATGAGCAGCCTGGAGCTGTTCGCGCGCGAAGTGATGCCCGAGTTCCAGGAGCGCGAGGACCGGCACCAGGAATGGAAACGCGCCGTGCTCGCCGGCGAGCGGAGCCTTGACGAGATCGACACGGATCCCTTCAACGCAACCGCGCGGCTCAAGCCCACCCTGCCACCGTCGGAGGAGGCCCTCGCCGCGGCGAGGAAGTGGGCGAGCTGACTCGCACACACAACCAACTCAGGAGATCATCCATGTCCATGAAGTCCGCCAGCCGCAACGCCCTCTTCCTCGTACTCGCCTGTTGCCTCCCGCTTCTCGGCGCCTGTGCCGCGTACGACGCAGAGATTCCACAGACGCAGGCAGAGGCCGCGCCACCCGAGCCAGTCCGGGAGTTGACGGAGGAAGAGAAGATCATCGCCCGCTACATCGAAGCGATCGGCGGTGAGGAAGCCATCCGGTCTCACACATCGATGACCACGAAGGGCGCGTTCGAGATGCCGGCCATGGGCATGTCCGGGGATGCAACCGCGTACGCCATGGCGCCCAACAAGACCCTGGCCATCATCACTCTTCCCGGCATGGGCGAGATCGTCGAGGGCACCAATGGCGACATCGCCTGGGAGGAGGACCCGATGCAGGGGCCGCGACTGCTGGACGGCAAGATGCTCGCCGACGCCAAGCGCGAGGCCCGCTTCCACGCCGCACTGGAGTACGACCTTCTGTACCCGGATCAGAAGGCTGCCGGCGAGACCGAGTGGGACGGCCAGACCGCCCACCAGCTCGATCTGGTCGACACCGACGGCAACGAGTCGTCACACTACTTCGCTGCGGACACGGGCCTTCTGATCGGCATCGAGGCAACTGATACCAATGAAATGGGAACAATGGACGTGACCATCACGATGGGCGGCTACCAGGAGTTCGGCGACATGCTGTTTCCCACCTCGACGCTCTTCAGCATGCCCGACATGGGGATCGAGTTCACACAGACCACCGAGTCCGTGACCTTCGACGACGTCGACCCGAGCGTCTTCGAGCCGTCGGACTCGATCAAGGCGCTGTTGCCGGAGTAGGCGCGCGGTCCGCTCGAGGCAGTTCCGCTCCCGGTGCGGCCGCATCCTTGAGACCGCACCGACTCCCTTCGCCGTGGCGGCGGGTGTAGCACGGCGGCGCGGCCGGTTCCGCTGCGAACGCATCCTTGCGGCCACACCTGCGCTCTTCGTCTCGGCGGCGGGTGTAGCGCGGCGGCGCGGCCGGTTCCGCTGCGAACGCATCCTTGCGGCCGCACCTGCGCTCTTCGTCTCGGTGGCGGGTGTAGCGCGGCGATGCGGCCGGTTCCGCTGCGGCCGCGGCCTTGCGGCCGCAGCAGCGCTGTTCGCCGCTGCCGCGACGCTGGCCCAGGCACAGACCAGCCGCCGGCCGCAGGCCCGGCTGACGGACTTCCACGAGCAGTGGCTCGCGGAAGTCGAACCCCTGCTCTCCGAGGCCGAGCGCCGGGCGTTCGAACAACTCGAAGGCCCCGGCGCGCAGGAGCGCTTCCTGCGCGCTTTCTGGGCGGCGCGCCCGCCGCGGCTGCTGGAACGCTGGCGCCAGAATCTCGAGGCCCGCGATCAACTGCGCGAACGGTCGCCCGAGATGGAGCGGGCCGTGCTGCTGGCCGGAAAGCCGGCCTACCGGCAACGCGTCGAACCGTGCGAATCGACCTTGCGGCGAATCGAGATCTGGGGCTACGAAGGGTGGGAACTCGAACATCAGCTCGGCCGAGCCCCTCCGCCCGACACGAGGCAGGTCGTCCTCGCGTTCGTCCAGCAGGTCAACTTCGATCCCCGATCGATGGCGCTGTGGTCGCCGGACGCCGGCGTGGACCTCACCTTCGCACCCGGAACGTCCGACAGCGTGAGCGACACCGCCGCGCCACCGCCGGCCGATGCACTGAGGATCCTCGATCAGGCGGAGCGGAGGCGTTGCCTGACCGCGAACGAACGCCGCCGCCTGGACGGGAGGCTCGAACGCGCCGTCGGCTGGAGCGAGTTCGTCGAGCAGATGGACTGGACGCCCAGGGTGCCCGGCGCCGATGGGGACGCGTCGAGCTGGGTCGACGACTTTGTGCGCACGGAAGCCGTCCTCGATCCCGACGCGATGGCGTTGCCGGGCGTTTCGCTGGAGTTCGAGGCCCTCGGCAGCGAGAACCGTCGCACCGCGATGCGCGGCCGGCTGCGGCTGCCCCACGAACATCTCGCCGAACACGGCGCCGGCCAGATCCTCGACCGGGTGACGATCACAGGCGATGTCTTCTTCGGCAACCGGCTCGCCGACGCCTTCGTCGTCACCCACCACATGAGCGGCGGCGTTCCGGTCGACGCGATGGACGGCGACGACCCGGCGCCGGGCATCGCACTCGACTTCTACCGTCGTCTGCCTCCCGGGCCCTACCGCATCGAACTCCGCGCCGAAGACAACCTGGGGCGCGGGTTGCTCCGCAGCGGCAACGCGCTCGACGTACCGACGCTCGCCACGGCGCCGGACGTGCCCGACCTTCACCTGCTGACCCGCCGCGAGACGATCGTGCTGAACCAGTTGCCTGCTGTCGAGCTTCTGGCGCCGGACGGCCGGGTACTCGGTTCTTCGTTCACCGCCCGGGCCATCGCCAGCCCCGGCGTCGCCGAAGTCGCCTTCCTGCGCGACGGCGAGGCGGTAGCCACGGTCGCAGGACCGCCCTTCGTTGTTGCCGTCGACCTGCCGGAGCAGCGACACCGCGTCGAAGTACGCGGATACGACAACGGGGGCCAGCTTCTGGCGCGGCACGGCCTCGACATCGAACGGGAGGAGCGCCCGTTTGCGATCGGCCTGGAACGACCCGACACCGCCCGCCTGAATGAGGCGCTCGATCTCGCGGTCCGCGTCGACGTGCCGTCAGGCCGCGAACTCGACCGCGTCGAGTGCTTCCTGGGCACGGAATCGCTGGAACGGATGGCTTCGCCGCCCTTCCGTTGCCGCATTCCGGCCGGACTGCGAAGACCGCTCGCCTTCGTTCGCGCCGTGGCCACGCTGCACTCGAGCGAAGGGGGCTCCGGCGAACAGGTCGAAGACCTCGTCTTTCTGGGCGCCGGGAAGCCCGAGAAGATCGACGTCCGCCTGGTCGAGATGCTCGTCTCGGTCGGCGGCCGGCAGACCGGCCCCGCCGCCGACCTCGGGCCGGCGGACTTCCGGGTTCTTCACCACGGCATCGAGGCGCCGGTCCATGACTTCCGCAACCTCGCCGACAGGCCGCTGAACGTCGCCCTCCTGATGGATGTCTCCAGCTCCCTGGGACGCAGCGTCCGGGTGGCGGCCACGAGCGCGCAGCGCTTCTTCGAGGGCGTCCTGACCGAACGTGACGCTGCCAGCCTCCTCGTGTTCAACCACGATCTCGAGCGGCTGACGCCGTTTACCGGCGACACCCGCCTGCTCCGCTATGCCGCCGACGGCCTGCGCGCCTGGGGCTCGACCCGGCTCTACGACGGTATCGCCTACGCGGTTTCGTCGTTCGCCGGACGGCCGGACCGGCGGGCGCTCGTCATCTTGAGCGACGGCGCGGACACCGACAGCAACCTGGACTTCGAGCGCGTGCTCGCCCAGGTCGAGCTCGCTGAGGTGGCGATCTACCCCGTCGCGCTGCGCGTAAGAGACCAGGCAACGATCGACGCGCTACGGACGCTTGCCGACCGGACCGGCGGCCAGTACCAGATCGCCGACTCGGTCGACGACCTGGACCGCATCTATCGCCAGATCGCACGCGCCCTTCGCTCCCAGTACCTGATCGCCTTCGAGCCGGCTGCGGGCGTGGCGGCCGGGCTCAGGGACATCCGGGTCGAGGTGCTGCGTCCAGGGTTGACGGTGACGGGAGTGCGAAGCCGGTCGCGGTAGGGCTTCAGGGCGCAGGCGAATTCCGCCTTTCGGCGGATGCCGGCCAGAACCCGGGTCGCGCGACCCGCGCCAGCCGTGAAACAGTCCGTGCGCCCGTCATCGGGTGCACGGATGGCAGGCTGGCACACCTGTTCCTTTGCCGGGTGGATTCTGGTCCCTGTCCGAGGCCGTCCGAGAGGCAAGTAGTCGTCGAGGCTGCGGTAGCTGTGGGAAACCGGTCTGCCTGTTTTCCAAGGTCCGGCGGGAAACGGCTAAGCCGTTCTCCGCGGGACCGGCAGCTTCCGCAGCCAGGGCAGCCGGCGTCGTGCCGGCGGGCGCAGGCCGGAGTCCCGGTGTGCGCACCCGCGTAGACTGCCGGCATGGGCGGAAGGTCGGCGGCGATGGAGGCGATCGAGCGCGTCGTGCTCCGGCCCTGCCGCGAAGCGAAGGGAAACGCGGGCTTCTGGCTCTTCCTGGGCCAGCTCGTCACCACGTTCGGGATCGCCCTCTCGAACTTCCTGCTGTTCTTCACCCTGGTCTGGGCCGCCGTCCGGCGGCGACGGCTCTTCTTCGCGGCCGGGGACGAGGAACGGCGGCGGCGCCGGCGGCTCCTCTACCCCCTGACCGCCTACGCCCTCTGCTTCGTCCTCTCCGCGGCCTTCTCGTACGACCCGGCGACCAGCCTCTTCGAGCTCTCCCAGCTCTACTCCGCGTTGACGCTCCCGCTGGCGCTGCTCCTGGTGCAGGGAGAGCGGCAGGTACGCCTTGTCGTCGACGCCGTCATCGCGATCACCGTCGTCTTGGCCATCTACGGTCTGGCGCAGTTCGCGTTCACGGACTACGGCCCGTTGCACCAGCGGATCCCGGGGCCGTTCTCGCACTACATGACGTTTTCCGGCGTGCTCCTGCTCGGCCTCGCCCTGATCGCCGGCCGCCTCGGCAGCGCGGGCGGCTGGCGCCGGCGGGTGAACTGGATCGCCCTCGCCGTGGTCGGCGTCGCCCTCGTTCTGACCCTCACCCGCAGCGCCTGGCTCGGCGCCTTCGCCGTTGCCGCCGCCGTCTTCGCCCTGCAGCGCAGGCGCGTGCTGGCGGGCCTCGCCGCGGCCCTGGTTCTGGCGGTCGTTGCGCTGGCCGCCGTGGCGCCGACCCTGTGGCCCACCTACTGGCAACGGGCAACCTCGATGGTCGACGTCCGCAACCCCTCGAACTACGACCGGCTCTGCATGCTCTGGGCCGGCGGCCAGATGATCGCCGACCGGCCCCTCGTGGGCATCGGCCCGGCCATGGTCCGCGAGTGGTATCCGGTCTACCGCCACCCGACCTCGGTACGGGCCCGGGTGAAGCATCTGCACAACACGTTCGTCCACATGGCCGCAAGCCGGGGCATCCCGTCGCTTCTCTGCTACCTGTGGCTGATGGGCGCGGCGGCGACCCTGGCCATCGAGCGCTATCGCGGTGAGGGCGGGCGGGCAGGACCCCGCGCGGATCTCCACCTGGGTGTCCTGCTCGCTCTGCTGGCCCTCAACGTCGCGGGCCTGTTCGAGGCGAACTGGCGCGATACGGAGATCCAGCGCTGGGTGCTGTTCCTGCTTGCGCTGCCCGCCTGTCTCGGATCCGGGAAGGAAAACACCCTGCCGGGAATCCCGTCAGGCGGAGGACGCATTCCGCTGCACCCCCACCCCCGGCCCTGCCACCCACGGCGGTCTTCGTGACCGTGCTCATCTTCTTCGGCCTGCCGGGCGTCTTCCGGCCCACCGCGCGATGACGACGGGAATGCGCGCCGGCGTCTACCTGAAACCGGGAAGGGTGGCGCTGGCCGAACGGCCACTGCCGGAACCCGGGCCCGGCGAGGTGCGCGTCCGGATCACGGCCTGCGGGCTCTGTGGCACGGATCTGCATCTCGTCCACAGTCCGCGGCCGATCGTCGCCCCGGGTTCGACGATGGGCCATGAGATGGCCGGCCTGGTCGACGCCCTGGGTCCTGAAGTGGACGGCCTCGACAGCGGCGAGCCGGTCGTCGTCGAGCCGCTCGCAACCTGCGGCGACTGTGATCCATGCCGAGAAGGCCGGGACTCCATCTGCCGCGACCTGGAACTCTACGGTCTGCGCCGCCCCGGCGGCTTCGCCGATGCCGTCGTCGTGCCGGCGCGCCGCCTGTACCGGGTTCCGGAGACTCTCGCGCCCTCCCTCGCCGCGCTCGCCGAACCCTTCGCCGTGGCCGTCCATGGCCTGCGGGTGGCCGGCTTCGACGACCGCAGGCCGCCGGCACGGCTGTTGATCCTGGGCGCCGGCGCGATCGGCCTCGCCGTGGCCGCGGTGGCGCGGGCCTGGGGCTTCGACGACATCGCGATCACCGCGCGCCACGAACACCAGGCCCGTCTGGCGAAGCAACTCGGCGTCCACCACGTGCTCGATGCCGCGTCATCGGATGATCTGGCCGGAGTCGACGCGGACCTGGTCGTCGAGACCGTCGGCGGCACGGCGAACACGATGGACGCGGCTGCCGCGGCCCTGGCGCCGGGCGGCGCGATCAGCATCCTCGGCGTGTTCCTGGGCCCCCTGACCCTCGACCCCCAACGCCTCCTGGGCAGGGAAGCCCGCCTGCAGTGGTCCAATTGCTACGCCCGCCGACCGGGTGAATCGGACTTCGAAGAGGCGGTCCGTCTCCTGACGGCATCCGTAGCCGACTACAGCGGCCTGCTGACCCACGAAGTGCCGCTGGACGACATCGAGCGCGCCTTCGAGATCGCCGGCGACAAGCGCACAGGCGCGGTCAAGGTCTCTGTGATCCCTTGACCGGCCTGCGCGGGACCGACCACTGAACCCGCCGCCAACAGACCGGCGCGACACAGGCGGGCAAGCCGCCAACGGATCGGCGCGACGGACCGCTAGCGCGGAAAGCCCGGGAACGTCGAGCAGTCGACCGCTTCCCCGTTCACGGTACAGGCGCAGTCGCCGTCGGTGCACTCGACGTGCACTTCGCACTCGTCCGAGTCACCGCAGGCGGCGGCCCCGAACTCGAAGGAGGTCGCGTTGTCGACGTTGACCGTGCAGTCCTCGCCGTCCTCGCAGGAGACCTTGACCTCAAGCACGCGGGCTTCGTGTTCCCCGGCCTCGGCGCGGGACATCTCGACCCGCCGATTCCGCTCCCGCTCCCTCTCCTCCAGAGTGGCGCTGATCTTCTGCACCCGGCCATCGCGCCAGACCTCGAGCACGACCGTATCGCCGTCCTCCCGGCCGCGGACTGCCCGCGCCAGCGACGACGCGGAGGCGACCGGTTCCCCGTCGACCGCGGTGACGATGTCGCCGACCTCCAGGCCGGCACGGAACGCCGGGCTGCCGTCCACGAGCTTGCCCACCATGACGCCCGCGTCCTCGGGAACGCCGAAATGGGTGCGCAGCTCCGGGGTCAGGTCGGAGAGCTGGACGCCGAGAAACGCGCCGCCACCGTGCCGCAGGTGCAGGCGCGCGCCGCGCTCGCCGAGCCGCTTCATCACCCGGTGCACGCGGCGCCGCACCGACTCGCCGTCTTCGCCGCCGCGCACATCCTCGCTCAGGACGACCTCGTGCCCGTCGGCCTCGAGGACGCGGACATGGTCGTCCCCGGACACCCACTCGGCATCATCGCCGTGAAGAACCCGGACGTCGCCGTCTTCGCCGACGAAGACGACCCGGCTCACCCGCTCGTCGCAGTCCTCGCCGTCCCCGCACTCGATGTGCTTCCTGATCTCGATCTTGCGGACCTTCTTCTCTTCGCCATCCTCGGCAACAGCCGGCACGACCAGCGCCAGCGCCAGCGCAACCACCCACCAGATCCTCGTTCTCGACATGGTTCGATTCCTCTCCTGTCCTTCTTGTTCGCGTTCTCTGTTCGCCCTGAACTCCAAGCGCGTCACCGGCGCGCCTCTGTATGGAAAACGCCGCCCGGGACCATTCGTTCCCGGCTGCAATCCCCTTACCCGGCGCAGGCGGCGCGCACCGGCTCAGGAGTCTCCGATGGACGCCCGGACGGTGCGCAGGTCCTGGAGCGCCGCCTTGGCCATCGAACCGCCGTCGCGCGCCACCTCGACGAACCGGAACCCCTGCCGGATCCGTTTCGGCGCCTCCCTGACCGTGCCCGCGACTCCGGCGAACAGCCCGTGCCGCCTGCAGCCGTCGAGAATCTTGTCGATCGCGGCGGTGAACTTCTCGTCCTCCTGGTCGGCCGCCGGCCGGAGCCCGAGCGACACGCTGAGGTCGCTCGGGCCGACGTAGACGCCGTCGAGGCCCGGCACGGACAGGATGTCGTCCAGGTTGTCGAGCGCTTGCCGGGTCTCGATCATCGGGATGCAGTAGATCTGTTCGTTCGCCTCCTCGAGATAGTTCCCGCCGTGGAGCAGACCGGCCCGGAAGGGACCGAAACTGCGCCTGCCGCGCGGCGGATAGCGGCACGCGGCCGCGGCGGCCTCCGCCTCGGCGCGGCTGTTCACCATGGGAATGATGATGCCGTAAGCACCGGCGTCGAGCATCTTGCCGATGATCCCCGGCTCGTTCCAGGGCACCCGGACGATCGGCGTCGTGTCCGAAGCGGTCATCGCCTGCAGCATCTCCGTCGCCCGCTGATAGTCGACCAGGCCGTGCTGCATGTCGATCGTCGCCCAGTCGAAGCCGAGACGGGACATCAGCTCGGCGCTGTGGGTATCCGGAAAGGCCAGCCAGGCGCCGAGCGCCGGCTCGTCGTTCTCGATCTTCGCGCGCAGACGGTTCTTCATCGACATTGCCCTGCCTCCTCGATCACTCGTTGGAACGGTAGTCCGGTGGCGGAGGTTAGCAGCCGCCGGCAGCCGATCAGGGGATCAGGGACTCGTCGGGGGTCAGGGACGCCGCGAAGCCGGCCAGCAGATCGGCGGAGTGATCGATGTCAGCCAGCGAGATCGTCTCGACCGCGCTGTGCATGTAGCGGTTCGGGACGCTGACCAGTCCGGTCGCCACGCCGGCGCGGGTGATCTGGATCGAGTTCGCGTCGTTCGGCGCCGCGCGCCCGAGAGCCGCCAGCTGAAAGGGGATCTTCCGTTCCGCCGCGATCGCCTCGAGCCGATCGCTGACTCTCGGATTCATGTTCGGACCGCGCACGATGACCGGGCCGCCGCCCAGACGCAGATCGCCCTCCTGCCGCTTGCTGATCGTCGGACAGTCCGTCGCGTGGGTCACGTCCACCGCGATGCCGACGTCGGGGTCGACACCGTGGGTGCTGGTGCGGGCGCCCCGCAGGCCGATCTCCTCGCACACCGTGGACACCGCGTAGACGGCCACCTCCGGCTGCCGCCGGACGACCCGGCGGAGCGCCTCGATGACCACCCACAGGCCGGTCGTGTTGTCCATCTTCGGTGCGCTGGCCAGGCCGTTGCGCATTTCCCGGAAGCCCAGATCGAGCGTCACCGGATCGCCGACCCGCACCACCGTCTTCGCGTCATCGCCGTCGGTCGCGCCGATGTCGAGCCAGAGGTTCTCCATCTTGACCGCGCGCCGGCGCTCCTCGGTCTTGAGCAGGTGGATCGGCTTGCGCGCGATGACCGCGGGCACGGGGCCCTCCTTCGCCCATACGGTCATCCGCTGGCCGATGAGTTGCTGCGGATCCCAGCCGCCGATCGGCTGCACCCACAGGAAACCCTTGTCGTCGATGTAGCTCACCAGGAGACCGATCTGGTCGCAATGACCGGCGAACAGCACCCTTCGGCCGCCCGGCTTCTCCCCCGCTTCGACGTTCACGGCCGCGATCACGTTGCCGTGTATGTCGGTGGTCACACTGTCCGCGAACCGGCCCGCGTAGGCGCGCACGACTTCCTGTACCGGCTCTTCGTGGCCCGAGGGGCTCGGCGTGGCCAACAGGTCGACCAGAAACTTCCGGGCTGTCTTCTTCACTTGCTGCTCCCAGCCGCCGCTGCGCCCGACCACGGGTTGTCATCGGGCCAACGTCGCGGCTGTCTGTCTGTTCTCGTGTCTCCGGCTTCAACGTCCTCTGCGACGCTGGCGGCTGCTGTATGACCGCAGGGCTCGCAGGAGGTCAATCTTACGCAGAGCGGGCCAGTGCGTGTCGCAGAAGTAGTACTCGGAGTAGGTGCTCTGCCAGAGCAGGAAGCCGCTCAGGCGGACTTCGCCGCTGGTGCGGAGAATCAGGTCGGGCTCGGGTTGGCCGGACGTGTAGAGGTACCGCTCGATCGACGAGGCGCTGAACTCGTCGACCACCTCGTCGAGGGACTTGCCGACCGCCGAGTTGTCCAGCAGGTAGTTGCGGAAGGCGCTCGCGATCTCCTCGCGGCCGCCGTAGGCCATCGCGATGTTCAGCCGGTAGCCCTCGTAGCCGCTGGTTGCCTCCTCCGCCTCGCGGATCGCAGCCTGAAGGCTCTCCGGCAGGAGCTCCATCTGTCCCAGGAAACGCACCCGGATGCCCTTCTGGTGAACATCGTCGTGGTTCGTCAGCTCCCGGGTCTTCGCCTCGAAGAGCTCGAACAGCGCCTCGACTTCCTTCGCGGAGCGATTCAGGTTGTCGAGCGACATGCTCCACACCGTGACGGTCGAAACCTGCGCCTCGTAGCACCAGTTGAGGACCTCCCACAGCTTCTCGGCGCCCCGGAAGTGCCCGGCGCTGACGTTGCCCAGCCTCTGCTGGCGCGCATACCGCCGGTTCCCGTCCATGATCAGACCGATGTGCCGGGGCAACCGCCAGGTCCGCACCGCGGACTCGAGCCGGCGCTGGTAGACGACGTAGAACGGCCACTTGATCAGGGCCTTGACACGCCGCCAGAGCTCGCTCGCAGGACGTGTCCCGCGTGCCGGAACGGCGCCTGACTCGACCGATCCGTACACGCTCACCGGCAACCTCCCGCACGACAACCGGATGGTGGTCCGCCTGACCGAGACTCGACCGGGTCGCAGACGCTCAGCGGAAACCTCCCCGACGATCGTCCGGCTGGTCACGCGGGAGCCTGTTCACGCCTGCAATCCTCCCTCTTCGCTGTGCTACTTTCCCGCCGGCGCCCATCCACCGTCCTGAAACCAAGCGCCGAGCCCCGAGAAGGCCACGCCACCGATGACACCGCGAGACTCACGGGACTCGACCCGGCATCATAACGACGCCGAAGGACGACGGAGAGAACCCGTCCCGCTCTGCTCGCGTCCGCTGCCGCGCCGGGCGGGTCTGTCGTTCTTCTCGCGGCGCACTGTACGAGGGCCAGCCCTTTCCGGCGGCGCGCCGCAAGAACCGATCCGCAGTCGACAACGCCGCTCACGACGCCTGTTCCTACGGACTCTGGTCCTGTTCGCGGTCGCCAGCCTGACCGGGCCTGCTTCTGCGCCGGCGATCGAGCCCACCGAGGCCCTGCGGCTGTTCCTGGACTGTGACCGGGGCTGCGACGTCACCTTCCTGCGCAGCCAGATCACCTACGTCAACTGGGTGCGCGATCGCCGGGACGCCGAGGTCCACGTTCTCGTGACCACCCAGTCCGGCGGCAACTCCCGCGAGTACACCTTCAACTTCATCGGCCTCGAACGCTTCGAGAGCATCGATCAGAGGCTGATCCACACGTCGTCGTTCACCGAAACGGACGACGAGCGCCGCCGCGGTGTACAGCGCCTTCTGGAGCTGGGTCTGGTCCGCTACGTGCTGGAGACGCCCCAGGCCGATGGGCTCGTCGTGGCGTTCGAGAACGGCGGAAAGCAGGGCGAGCCGCACCGGGGTCACTTCCACCCGGAACCCAACGCGCTGGTGGCCGGCGCGGACGACGACCCCTGGAATCACTGGGTCTACCGCATCCGCATGGAGACAGACTTCCGAAGCGAGGACCGCAGAAACTCGCAGTCCTACCAGGCGAGCGCGTCGGCGGGCCGCACCACCGACCTGTGGCGCATGGGCATGGGCACCTACTATTCCTACCGCGAAAGCAACTTCGAGTTCGAGGACGGCGGCACCTTCAAGAACGTGTCGCGCAGCACGAACTACTTCGGCCAGGTGATTCGCACGCTCGCTCCCCACTGGGGTCTCGGCGTCGGCGCCAGCAGCCGCCGCTCGACCTACCTGAATCTCGACAACTCCTATCGCGTGGCGGCGGCGATCGAGTACAACATCTTCCCCTACAGCGAGTCCTCCGAACGCGAGTTCACCTTCGCCTACTTCCTCGGCGGCACCCGGCTCGACTACGAAGAGGTCACCGTCTTCGACAAGCGGAACGAGACATTCGCGGACCAGGGCGCCTTCGTCGCCTTCGGGATGGAAAGGCCCTGGGGCGAAGCGCATCTCGACCTCCAGTACAGCCACTTCATCGACGATTTCGACCGCGGCCGCATCGAGTTCAGCACCGATATCGAGTACCACATCCTGCGCGGTCTGAGCTTCGACGTGTACGCCGGCGTCTCGCGGATCCGGGATCAGATCTACCTTCCCAAGGGGGGCGCCACGGACGCGGAGGTCCTGGTCTCGAGACGCCAACTGGAGACCGACCTCACTTTTCGCGGCGGCATCCAGCTCCGCTACACGTTCGGGTCGATCTACAACAACGTGGTGAACTCCCGGCTGAGCAGCGAGAGCGGCGGCTTCTCACGCATCTTCTAGCTCCAGCGGCCCTTGGCGGAAATCCGCGCCGCACCGGGAACGGTGCGGCGCCCCGCCGGCGCGGCTCCGCTATCGTCAAACGGTGACCGTAATCATCGCGGGCGGTGGAGACATCGCGTACCTGCTCGCGTCCTCGCTGGCACGCGACGAGCACGTGTTCGTCGTCCTGCCCACCGAAACGGAGCGCGACCGGTTCGAGAACCTGGACCTGCAGATCGCGGTCGGCCCGGCGGCAAGCCGCACCACGCTGAACCAGGTCGGCCTCTCCGACCGGGACACCTTCATCGCCTGTGCGGACTCGGACGAGCGCAACATCATCGCCTGCCTCGCTGCCCGCGGCCGGTCGAAGGCGACGACCTACTGCTTCATCTCGCAGGACGAGCACCACGAGAGCTTCAACGACCCGGAACAGACGACGCTCGAAGAGGTCATCGACCACCTGATCTGGCCCCAGTGGTCGCTGGCCAGGGAGATCGCCCGGATCGTGCTCGAACCGCGGGCCCTCGACGTGGAGAACTTCCACCGCGGCCGGGTGTGGCTGATGGAGTACCGGTTGCCGGCGGACTCGCGGCTGTGCGGACCCACCCTGGCCGAGGCGCCCCTGCCGGCCAACGCTCTGGTCGTCAGCCGGGTCAGAAACGGGGAGCTGATCGTTCCGCGTGGGCAGGACCGCCTGGAAGCCGGAGACAAGGTTCTGTTCATGGGTCGGCGAACGGCCCTGCGGCAAGTCGCGAAGCGATTCTTCGCCGCCCCGGAAACCGTGGTGCGCAGCGTGACGATCATCGGCGGCGGCCGTACCGGCAGGCTCCTGGCGCAGGAACTGACCCGCGGCCTCTGGCCCGAAGTACGGGTCATCGAGGCCTCCAGACGCCGTTGCGAGGACATCGCCGGACAGGTCGGCAGGGCGATCGTCTTCTGCGGCGACGGCACGGACCTGAAGGTGCTGGAGGAAGTCGGCGTCGCCCGCAGCGATGCGCTGGTCGCGATGGCCGGTGACGATCAGACGAACCTGCTCTGCTCCCTGATCGCGAAGCAGCTCGGGATTCCCAAGGTCGTGACCGGTGTCAGCCAGGACACGAGCAGCGCCCTGTTCGAGCGCGTCGGCGTCGACGTGACTCTGAACGCCCGCGCCGCCGCGATCGCCGAGGTCCTGCACCAGATCCAGGCGCCGCGCCTCGAGTTCCGCGCCGCGCTCGAGGACGGCCGGGCCGATGTCGTCGAAGTCGTCGTGCCGCCGGACTTCGAGGCTCGGCGCCTGCGCGAGATGGACATGCCGACCGGAGTCATCGTCGGCGCCGTCCTGCGGCAGTACAACACGATCGTGCCCGGAGGAAACGACGAGGTACGCCCCGACGACCGTCTGCTGGTCGTCGCCACGGCGGAGGCCGCCGACACCGTGGGCCCGGCCTTCGGTCTGGCGCCCGAAACCGACTGAAACCGGCGGCGATGCGCGTTTCGATCGTTCTCCGCGCGACGTTGGCGCTGGTCGGCTTCTTCGGCGTCGTTCTGCTGGCGCCGGCGGCGGTCGAGGCCGCCTACGGGCACGGGCGCAGCGCCCTGGCCTTCCTCGCAGCCGCCGGCCTTGCCGTCGCGCTGGGTCTGGCATCCCGACTCCTGCCCGGCCGGGGGCTCGAGATGCGGCGGATGGAGGGCCTGGCAACCGTCGCCGCGGCCTGGCTCCTGCTGGTGCTGATCGGCGCCATCCCCTACTCCGCGAACGGTTTCGCACCCGCCGACGCGCTCTTCGAATCGATGTCGGGCCTGACCGGCACGGGCGCCACGATCCTCGTCGACTTCGACTCGGTGAGCGAAGGCATCTTCCTGTGGCGATCCTTGAGCGAGTGGGTGGGCAGCATGGGCATCATCGCCCTCTTCATCGCCGTCCTGCCCGCGCTTCAGATCGCCGGGCGCCAGATGTTCTTCGCCGAGGCGCCCGGACCCACCGAGGAGCGCCTCTCGCCCCGCATCCGCAACACGGCCCTCTACCTGTACACCCTCTACGTCGGCCTGACCGCACTGGAAGCCGGTCTCCTGATCCGGTTCGGCATGCCGCCCTTCGACGCGATCTGCAATTCCCTGAGCACCGTGTCGGCCGGCGGCTTCTCGCCTCACCCGAGCAGTATCGCCGGCTACGGCAGCAACGCGATCGAATGGACGGTCATGGCGTTCATGTTTCTCGCCGGAGCCAACTACGCGTTTCAGTTCCAGGTCGTCCGGGGGCGGCCGCTGACCCTGCTGCGGAGCGAGGAATTCCGGCTCTACCTGGTGATCGTCGTCGCCGCGACCCTGCTTCTGGCCTGCACTCTCAAGACCGACGAGGTGCCGCTGTGGGAGTGGATTGCAACCGACGCACTCTCCGAGGACACGTTGCGGCGCGCCGGCTTCCAGGCGCTCGCGATCATCACGACGACCGGATTCGCGACCGAGGACTTCGCGCTCTGGGCACAGGCGAGCCAGACGATCCTCCTGCTGCTCATGTTCTGCGGCGGCTGCGGCGGTTCCGCTGCCGGCGGCCCCAAGCTCGTGCGGGTATGGCTGATCGCCAAGTCCACCCTGGTCGAGTTGTTCCAGACGATCTTCCCCCGCGCCGTACGACCGCTGCGCCTCGATGGCCGCCGAGTGCCCGACGACGTGATCCACGCCATCGTGTCGTTCCTGCTCCTCTACCTCGTCCTGTTCGCCCTGAGCGTCGGCGTCGTGGGGCTGGCCGGTACCGACATGCCCACCGCGGTGACCGCGAGCATCGCCACCCTGGGAAACATCGGCCCGGGCCTGGGAGACGTGGGCCCGTTCGGCAACTACGCCCACTTTTCCGATGCGATCAAGGTCTACCTGTCGCTCAACATGTGGATCGGCCGGCTTGAGATCATCACGGTTCTCATCTTCCTCCACCCCGCCGCCTGGTTGGGGGTTCGCTGGCGATGAGCGCTGCTACAGTCCGCGCCCCATGGAACTCTTGGCGTCCGGCTACTCTCTGATCGAGGGACCCCGCGTCGACTCCGCGAATCGCCTCCACTTCAGCGATGTTCACCACGGCGGCGTCTACCGCCGCAGCCCGGAGGGCGAGATCGAGACCGTGGTGCCGAAGCGCCGCGGCGTCGGCGGCATCGCGCTCCATGCGGACGGCGGCATCGTCTGCTCGGGTCGCAACATCTGCCACGTCAGGGACGGGCACACGCGAATCCTCTTTGACCCGCCGGACACGCCCGGCTTCAACGACCTGTTCGTCGACGCCCGGGGCCGCGTGATCACGGGCACGATGCGCACGAGCCCCTTCACCGGCAGCGGTGAGCGGATCCCCGGCGAGTGCTGGCGAATCGAGGCGGAAGGCGAAGCGACCGAACTCTACGGCGACATCAGCCTGACCAACGGCATCGGCTTCTCGCCGGACGGGCGCACACTCTACCACGTCGACACCGCCCGCAACCACGTCGTCGCCCACGACCTCGAAGACGACGGGAACTGCGTCAACCGGCGAGCTCTCGCCTCGCCCGACCGCGGCCGCCCGGACGGACTCGCCGTCGACGAGGAGGGCTGCCTCTGGGTCGCCTGCTTCGCCGGCGGCTGCGTCACCCGTTTCGACGCGGAAGGCCAGATCGTGAGTCACCTGGAGGTTCCCGCCAGGAACATCACCAGCGTCTGCTTCGGCGGCAGCGACCGGCGAGACCTCTACGTCGTCACCGCCGGCAGCCCGGACGATCCCGGCAGCAGCGGTTCGATCTTCCGCACGCGATCACCGGCGGCCGGGCTGGCCGTGCCTATGGCTGTGATCTGAAACCGCAACGGCTCCGCGACACGCCGAGTACCCGCGGATCCGCCTCGATCCGGACTGCAGGGATGACGACCAGGGAGTTCCTGGACCTGCTCTGACCAACCTCCCGCGGCGCGCGGCCAAGCGAAGACAAGTCAACGGGCCTGCATCCGACCTGCATCCGGTTCGTCGCCAGCCGGCCGCGCAGCGTCCCCGCCCGCCCGGAAGACGAGCGCCGGGACAAACGGAATCAACCGCAGCCCACGACTCCGCCGTCCACCGTGAAGGTCTGGCCGGTGGTCCACGAACCGGCGCGCGAGGCGAGGTAGACCGCGATGCCGGCGCAGTCCTCCGGCTCGCCGAGGCGCCGGAGCGGCGTTCTCGCAGCTACCGCCTGCTCCCGCTTCGGGTCCTCCCACAGGGCGCGCGCGAAGTTGGTCTTCACCAGGCCGGGGCAGACGGCATTGACGCGGATGTTGTCGGGACCGAACTCGGCCGCCAGGTTCCGCGCGAGTTGCATGTCCGCAGCCTTGGAGATGGAGTAGGCGCCGAGCACCGCGGTGCCACGGAAGCCGCCCACCGAGGACACGATGATGATCGACCCGTCCCGGCGTTCCTGCATCTCGGGAATCACCATCTGACACAGCCAGTGGACGCTCTTGATGTTGACCTCCATCACCTTGTCGAACGCCGAGTCCGGAATGCCCAGGCTCGATCCGTAGTACGGATTGACCGCGGCGTTGACGACCAGGTTGTCGATCTTCCCCCAACGCTCCCGGGTCGCCGCGACCAGGCGCTCCAGCTGATCCTTGTGACCGACGTGGCAGGGGTGGGCCATCGCCTCGCCGCCGCTCTCGTTGATCGCCGCCGCGACCGCCTCGCAGGCATCCGGCTTGCGGCTCGAGATGACGACCTTCGAGCCAAAGGCCGCCAAGCCCTCGGCCATCGCCTTGCCGATGCCCTTCGTCGATCCGGTGATGACGCTCACTTTGCCGGTGAGGTCGAACAGGTCCTTCATCGTCCGTTCTCCTTGCTTGTGGCCGTAGCGGCCTTGGATCCGTTGAGTTCAGGAAGGCCCGGGAGGTTACCAGCCCGACCGCTGCTGCTACAGTCGCCGCCGCCGTCCCGACGCTTTGTCCTCCCGTTCCGCCAGCGCTGTACCCGCAGCTGCCAGAAAGCGCTGGAGTACCCGCCGCCATGACCAACGCCGCCCACTCGAGCAGCCCGGCCGCGAACCCGATTCCGATGCGGGTTGGCATGACGGCGCCCGAAGCGTTCCCGGCCGCCGAGATGGCCGAGGCGGCTGGCCGCGCGATTCTCGACATCGGGAAGAACTTCGCTTTCTACCCCGGTGATCTCGGCCATCCCGGTCTGCGCGAGGTGCTCGCCCGACGCGAAGCGGACCGCGAGGGCGTGGACGTCGACCCCGACGAAGTCGCGCTGACCAACGGCTCCATGCAGGCGGTGACGCTGGTGGGCAGGGTGCTGATGGAGCAGCCTGGCGACATCGTGATCACGGAGGAGACGACCTACTCGGGCACCCTCGGCGCCTACCGGGGGCTCGGCTACCGCCTGGTCGGCGTGCCGACGGACGAGCAGGGCATGGACATCGGCGAACTGCGCCGGACGCTGGGGAGCCTGGCCGCGGACGGCAGGAAGCCGCGATTCATCTACACGCTGCCGACCTACCACAACCCGACCGGCGCCGTGATGCCCCGCGAGCGGCGACTCGAGATGATCGAGGCGGCGCGCGAGTTCGAGGTGCTTCTGGTCGAGGACAACTGCTACGCCGATGTCCACTACGACGACGCGCCGCAGCCGCCGCAGTCGCTCTACAGTCTGGCCGCGGGCGAGGGCGTCGTCTACATCGGGTCGCTGTCCAAGATCCTCGGCGCCGGCGTGCGGATCGGCTACTTCCTGGCCAGGCAGCCGCTTCAGCAGCGGTTTCTTGATCGGCGCTTCGACGCCGGCCAGAGCACGCTTTCATCGAGCATCGTGGCGGAACTGCTGCGCGGGCGGCTGCCGGCTCAGATCGAGCGCAACAACGCCGCGCTGCTACCGAAGCGCGACGCGCTGCTCGCCGCGCTGCAGGGTGAGCTCGGCGGCATCTGCACCTGGCGCAAGCCGGCCGGCGCGATGTTCCTGTGGGTCGGCCTGCCCGACGAGGTGGACCGCGAAGCGCTGTTCGCGCTAAGCGAGCGGCGCGGCCTCGACTACGGCCACGGCGCCGCCTACCACGCCAGCGGCGACGACGTCCCATTCCTCCGGCTCGCCTACGCCTGCCCCTCCGTGGACAGGATCAGGGACGGCGTCGCGTTGCTGGCAGGATGCCTGCGCGAACTGGCGCCTCACCGGTTCTGAAAGACGCCGCGGCGCCCCGTCTACCAGGGTTGGTCACCTCGCCGATCGTGCGCCTGATTCGCGAGCCGCGCTACCGCCTTCCAGATCCGCGGGCGGCTGCCGATCCGCTCCCGCTGGATTCACGCTTGGGGGACGACTTCCGCCACGGGTTGCTATACTCACCGACCGACGAGGCACCCAATTGGCTACAGAAGCAAGACTTGGGGGAGGTTGTAGAAGTATGAGGCATGGTCTTCCACTTGTGACCAGCCTGCTGGCCGTGGTCCTGTTGGCGCCGCCAATGGAAGGACAGGGACCACCGGACGAGATCCTGGAACTGGGCTGGATCTCGGCGGCAAGGGCTCTTGACGAGGAGATTCCGGACAGCGTGCATCCGAGCAAGCGGAAGCTGATCAACGAGCAATCGGAGAAGTTCCGGGCGACGTTCGGTTCAGCCGCCAGCCACGATCTCCGCGAGGGGCATCTTGCACCCGAGGAGTTCTGCACCGTCAAGGGCATCGGTGCGGGATTCCTCCTCCTCGGTCCCGACACGAATGGTGAGTTCGGAAGCGGGCTGCTTCTCGCCGAAGTGGCGGTCGTCGCGACCGTGGCGGACATCATCCCCGGTTTCGGCAGCTTTGCCTGGATTGAGTCCCTCCTGGAGCTCAGCGACGCGGTTCCGCTCCACGGTCGGTCCCCCATCCCCGACTATGTCCTTCTGCCGGTACGGAGGGTAGTCGCCGAAGACCGCGTGTTCTGTGACGGTTATGGTCCGGAGTTCGACCCGGTCATCGGAACCCGCGTTGTCGTGATCGGCCCTTGGGTCGAGGGCGTGGTTCCTGTCGATACGGGACCGGGAAACTCGACCCTGTTCGCCATCGTGCGGAAAGACGGCGAGTCGCTGCGCTGGTCGCACGGCAGCACCGGCCCCGACAACCTCGTTGATCTGCAATGGCGTGTGGAAGAGGCTGTCCGCGGCAACCTCTTCAAGCTGACATCGCATCTGGCCCGGCTCAGAGAAGGCGCGGAGGAACGCGGGCAGTTTGGGGATGAATGGTCGCGACGAACGAGGCGGGGCTGCCGCCTTGTCGCCGTCGACGAGGAAAGCGGAGAACAAACCGAGATATGCATCGGCGCCAACGCAACCGCAGCGGCGAAGGCGCGATTCCGGAAAGCCTGGCAGCAGCAATGCGCTGACGGTGGAGAAGACCCGTTCGTTGAAGTGTTGTCGGGCGACGAGCGGACCAAGGCGAGCATCTGCAACCGATGAGACGATGAGAAGAGCAGTTGTCTTTCTCGCTCTCGTCACCGGTATTGCCTCAACAGCAGAAGCCCAGGAAGCCCCTGTCGATTGTACGCCGGGATCCATGTCCGCCCAGTACGGTGGCGCTCTCTCCCGCAATGGCATCTCTCTGATCAGCCCGTCAGGCGATCACTTCGTCAGTGACTCCGTGCGCAACGGCGCGGCGAGGCTCTCCCTCATCGAAGGCACAGCCTCGGTCTGCACGCCCACGATCCGCGTCTGCGGCCGGTGCGCCTTGTACGCCGCGGCGATGCCGGAAATCAGGCCGCCGCCGCCGGCCGGCACGACGATGACCTCGAGATCGGGTTCCTGGGCCATCAATTCGAAGCCGACCGTGCCCTGCCCGGCGATCACCTGGACGTCGGCGAACGGGTGAACGTAGGTCGCTCCGATCTCCGCCTCGAGTTCGTGCGCGTGGGCCTGCGCGTCGTCGAACGTCTCCCCGGCCAGCCGCACGTCGGCGCCGAAGCTGCGCGTGTTCGCGACCTTGATCAGCGGCGTCGGCAGCGGCATGACGACGGTTGCCTTGAGGCCAAGCCGGCCGGCGTGGTAGGCGACCGCCTGCCCGTGGTTGCCGGCGGAGGCGGTGATCAGGCCCTGCCTGCGCTCGTCTTCGGAGAGGGTGAGGATGCGGTTCAGCGCCCCGCGCTCCTTGAACGACCCGGTCATCTGCAGGTTCTCGAGCTTGAAGTAGGCCTCGAGACCGCAGAGCCGGGAGAAGTACTCCGACCGGGCGCAGGGACTGAGGTAGACGTGATCGACGATCCGCCGCCGCGCCTCTTCGATCAGTTCCGCCATATGGAGGCCGGACGTCATCTCGCCATTCTGTACCAAGGCGGCGGCCGGAGCGTGTTCCGGCGAGTGGCGAAGGCGTCGCCAGGGCTGCCCGGACCGGCGGCCGCGGCCTCGCTTGCGAGCGTTTTCCAATAGAGAAATGAGCGTGGAGCGGCTGCGGTAGAGAGGCTTGGTTCCGGGTCGGTTCAGGGGTTGGTTTCTGGAGGCGGCAGACGGTTCTGTACCGTCTGCCGCCCTAAGGGTAGCGCGCTCGTGCCGGGGGTGGGGGTGCTCGCAGCGCGTGGCGGCGGTGCTGGCGGCTGAGGCGATCGAGGGCATCGGCGGTGGTGTCGGTTCAGGCGCTGCGGCGGTGCCGCGGGTCGGCCTCGCGGTCGATGAGTTCAAAGAGTCTGGCGCGCGCCCGCTTCAGGGCGACCGCGGCGTCGAGGTCGTTCATTGCCCTGGCCTGTTCTTCGAGGGAGGCGATGGTGATGCCGGGCCTGAGGTGCTTCTCGACGTCCGGCAGGGACTTGAGCTTCTCGAACGGCGTCATCACATCCTGGTAGGGGTAGCGCTTGCGGATGCGTCCCTTCGGGTCCACGACGTCGGTGGCAAACAGGCACGGGCGGTGGAAGTTGAGGAAGGGCGAGAGCGTGTCGCGGGCGAACGCGTTGACCTCGCGGGCAAAGAGCTAAGGGGATGTGCCGGTAGCCGAAGTGCCGGCGGATCACGTTGCCGTTTCTGGACTCGACCAGCGCGTTGTCATTGCTGCGTCGGGGGCGCGACTTCGTGAACTCCGGGACGTGGAGCCCTTTCAGCATCTCGACCACCCTGTGGTTGATGTACTCCGAGCCGTTGTCGGCGTGGAAGCCCCGTACCTTGAAGGGACAAGCCTCGATGAGCGCCTTCAGCACGGGCACGAGGCAGCGCTCCGAGATGGCGCGCACCGTCGCCACGTGCTCCCATTGCGTCACCTCGTCCACGAGGTTGACGTGGTACACGCCCTTCTCGCCGTCCTTGTCCCCCTGATGCACCGTGTCGACGCGCAGGAAGCCCGGTCGCCCCTTCGGCCTGGGCTTGCGGCGCTCGCCGATCGAAACCGCAGTGGCCCGTGTCTTCGTGAACGTGGTGCGGCGGCGCCGGTAGGTCGTGGAGTTGCGCAGGTTGTAGAACTGGCCGTTCGAGATGCCGGCCAGACGCGCGAAGCGCTCGTCGCCGTACTCCTCGAGCATCCGCCGCATCACCGCGCGCGTGGCGTGCCCGCACAGTTGGCCCAGCGCCTCGTCGACCCCAGGTCAGAAGACCGATGTCGACCTTCGTGTACCGCCGACGGAAGGCGTGATCCACCGCGCCGCGGCGGTCCCGGATGCGGCCCGTGTCCCGGTACTGCCGGATCAGGCGCGTCACCTGCGACTCCGACTTCCCGGTCATCTTCATCAGATACGCCCGGATCGAGCCCTTGTCGCGCCGCGGCAGCGCGCGGTAACGGAACTTGACCAGCGTCTCGACGATGAACGAGTGAAGCCGAAACGCGGTCGGAAAGCACGAAGTCCACCGCCTCATTGCCCGACAGGAAACGGCGAACCTCCTCAAGTGTCTGATGTCCGTGGGTCTGGAGAGTCAAGATCATCCTCCGATGATCCCCGATCCCACCCGGCTCACGCTCATTTCTCGCTGGATTCGCCCGCCCCGCTCGCGCTCACTTCTTGCTGGACAGCGCTGACGACTTCCGCCACGGGTCGCTATACTCACCGACCGACGAGGCACCCAATTGGCTACAGAAGCAAGACTTGGGGGAGGTTGTAGAAGCATGAGGCATGGTCTTCCACTTGTGACCAGCCTGCTGGCCGTGGTCCTGTTGGCGCCGCCAATGGAAGGACAGGGACCACCGGACGAGATCCTGGAACTGCTCTGGATCTCGGCGGCAAGGGCTCTTGACGAGGAGATTCCGGACAGCGTGCATCCGAGCAAGCGGAAGCTGATCAACGAGCAATCGGAGAAGTTCCGGGCGACGTTCGGTTCAGCCGCCAGCCACGATCTCCGCGAGGGGCATCTTGCACCCGAGGAGTTCTGCACCGTCAAGGGCATCGGTGAGGGATTCCTCCTCCTCGGTCCCGACACGGGTGGTGAGTTCGGAAGCGGGCTGCTTCTCGCCGAAGTGGCGGTCGTCGCGACCGTGGCGGACATCATCCCCGGTTTCGGCAGCGGCGCCTGGATTGAGTCCCTCCTGGAGCTCAGCGACGCGGTTCCGCTCCACGGTCGGTCCCCCATCCCCGACTATGTCCTTCTGCCGGTACAGAGGGTAGTCGCCGAAGACCGCGTGTTCTGTGGCGGTTATGGTGCAGGGTTCGACCCGGTCATCGGAACCCGCGTTGTCGTGATCGGCCCTTGGGTCGAGGGCGTGGTTCCTGTCGATACGGGACCGGGAAACTCGACCCTGTTCGCCATCGTGCGGAAAGACGGCGAGTCGCTGCGCTGGTCGCACGGCAGCACCGGCCCCGACAACCTCGTTGATCTGCAATGGCGTGTGGAAGAGGCTGTCCGCGGCAACCTCTTCAAGCTGACATCGCATCTGGCCCGGCTCAGAGAAGGCGCGGAGGAACGCGAGCAGTTTGGGGATGAATGGTTGCGACGAACGAGGCGGGGCTGCCGCCTTGTCGCCGTCGACGAGGAAAGCGGAGAACAAACCGAGATATGCATCGGCGCCAACGCAACCGCAGCGGCGAAGGCGCGATTCCGGAAAGCCTGGCAGCAGCAATGCGCTGACGGTGGAGAAGACCCGTTCGTTGAAGTGTTGTCGGGCGACGAGCGGACCAGGGCGAGCATCTGCAACCGATGAGACGATGAGAAGAGCAGTTGTAACAAGGCGGCGGCCGGAGCGTGTTCCGGCGAGTGGCGAAGGCGTCGCCAGGGCTGCCCGGACCGGCGGCCGCGGCCTCGTTGCGTTGACAGGGCGACGGTCCCCTATGTACCGTTGCTCGTTCTCGCGGTCGCGAGTTCAGGCCCGTAGCTCAGTTGGTTGGAGCGCTACCTTCACACGGTAGAGGTCAGCGGTTCGAGTCCGCTAGCGCCTACCATCGCGGTACCGGCCCGCGAGGGTACGCCCGCGTTTCCGGACGAACTCGCTCCCTTGGATGATTGACCGATGCTTGACTTGACTCTGCCGGACGGATCGGTGCGCAGCGTCTCGCCCGGGACGACGGCGCTGGACGTGGCGCGCTCGATCGGGCCAGGTCTGGCGAAGGCGGCGGTCGGCGCCGAACTCGACGGTCGCCTCGTCGATCTGCGCACGCCGATTGAAACGTCGGGTCCGTTCCGGCTGTTCACGACGAAGAACGAGGAGGCCGGGATCTTCCTGCGCCACACCGCGGAGCACGTCCTGGCGGACGCGGTGCAGAGACTCTGGCCGGGCACTCAGATCGACGTGGGGCGGCGCGATCACTCCGAAAAGTACCAGTACGACTTCCGTTTCCCGCGCGCCTTCGTGCCCGAGGACCTCGAGGCGATCGAAGCGAAGATGCGCGAGATCGTCAAGGAGAAGCACGAGGTCGAACGCGCCGAGATCAGCCGCGAGGAGGCGCGGGAGCTGTTCGCCGGGATGGGCGAGGAACTGAAGCTCGAACGTCTCGAGGACATCCCGGAGGGCGAACCGATCACCCTGTTCCGGCACGGCGGGTTCGTCGATCTCTGCCGCGGTCCCCACGCGCAGCGCGTGGACCAGGTCGGCGCGGTCAAGCTGCTGGAGAGTTCGGGCGTCTTCTACCGCGGCGACGAGAGCCGGGAGCGGTTGCAGCGGATCTACGGCGCCGCGTTCGCGACCCGTGATGGCCTCGACGGCTACCTTGCCGATCTCGAGCTGCGGCGGGCCCGCGACCACCGCCGCCTGGGTCCGCAACTCGACCTGTTCAGCTTCAGCCGGAACGCACCGGGCAGTCCGTTCTTCCATCCGCGCGGCACGGTGATCTACAACCTGCTGGTCGACTACGTCCAGGGCCTCAACCGGCGCGATGGCTTCGAGGAGGTGCGGACGCCCCAGATTCTCGATGTCGATCTTTGGCATCGCTCGGGGCACTGGGACAACTACCGGGAGAGCATGTTCTTCACCGAGGTCGACGAGCGGCAGTACGCGGTGAAGCCGATGAACTGCCCGACCCACTGCCTGATCTACAGGACCGGCCTGCGTTCGTACCGCGATCTGCCGATCCGCTACGCCGACTTCGGCCGCCTTCACCGCTACGAGCGTTCCGGCGTGATCACCGGGCTCACGAGAGTGCGCACGTTCTGCCAGGACGACGCGCACACGTTCTGCACCGAGGAGCAGATCGAGGCGGAGGTGCTCCGTCCGGTGTCGACGATTCTGGAGATCTACCGGACCTTCGGTTTCGAGGACATCCGGATCGAGGTTTCGACCCGACCCGAGAAGTCGATTGGCAGCGCGGAACTCTGGCAGCGCGCCGAGGCCGCGCTGATGGGCGCCCTGAGCAGCCGGGATCTCGCGTTCGAGGTCAACGAGGGCGACGGCGCCTTCTACGGCCCGAAGATCGACTTCCAGGCCCGCGACGCGCTTGGCCGCAGCTGGCAGCTGGGGACGGTGCAACTGGACTACCAGATGCCGGAGCGCCTCGACCTGGAGTACACCGCCAGCGACGGCGGCGCCCGGCGTCCCGTCATGCTGCACCGGGCGATGCTCGGCTCCGTCGAGCGCTTCCTGGGCATCCTGATCGAACATACGGGGGGCGCCTTCCCGGTCTGGCTGGCGCCGGTCCAGGCCGTCGTCCTGCCGGTCTCGGACCGCTTCCTCGACTACGGCCGCGAGGTGACCAGCCGGCTGTCCGACGCCGGCGTTCGGGTCGAACTCGACCAACGCAGCGAGAAGCTCGGCTACAAGATCCGCGACGCCCAGAAACAGAAGGTCCCCTACATGCTCGTCATCGGCGGGCGCGAACAGGAGGCCGGCACGGTGTCGCTGCGGCTCCGCGAGGCGCCGGAAGGCGGCGCCGCGGATCAGGGCGCTGTGACGGTCGATGAACTGGCTGCCCGGATCGCGGAGCGCGCAGCGTCGAAGTCGCTGGATCTGTGAAGCTCAGACCAGGAGGGAGGACACGATGCTGACGGAACTCCAGGTCGAGAACTTCAAGGCCTGGCGCGAACTCTCGATGGAGTTCGGCAAGGTAACCGCTCTCTTCGGTGAGAACAGCGCCGGCAAGAGCAGCCTGATGCAGTTCTTGTTGATGCTGAAGCAGACGAAGAATGCGGCCGACAGAGGCCTGGTTCTTGATTTCGGTGGCGGGCCGACGGAGCTGGTGAACCTCGGCAACTACAGGGCGGCGGTTCATCGCGCTCAGGGCACGGAGGAGGCTTTGCCGGAAATGGGGTGGGGCCTGACGTGGCGTCTCCCTGCAGAACTGAAGATCGGCGACCCGCTGGGCAGTCCGAGCGAGGTGCTCTACACCGGGGACCAACTGCAGCTGACGGCCAGTGTGGGGCCTGCCGGAAGCGGGTCCGGGATATCCGCGCGGCGCTTGACCTACGCGTTCGCAGGAACCACCTTCGAGCTTCGACCGAAGGACAGCGGGGGGAAGTTCGAACTGGCTTCGGATGGTCGTCATCCATTCAGGTTCGTGCGGAACGTGGGCCGGGGCTGGCCTCTTCCCGGGCCGGTCAAGACGCATCTCTTCCCCGGGGCGGCGCGGAACCTCTTCCAGAACACAGACCTTCTGAGCGAGTTTGAGAACGCGTACGAGACTCTCATGGACCGGATCTACTACCTCGGCCCTCTTCGTGAGCACCCCCAGCGCGAGTACAGGTGGACCGGTGCCGGTCGAGAGGGCGTTGGAGACAGTGGCGAGTTTACGATTGACGCCATCTTGGCGGCGACGGATCGAGACTGGCGAGAGAATCTCGCGTGGAAACGACGAACGAAGCCGTTCCAGGAGATGATCGCTTACTGGCTTCGTGAACTGGACTTGATCGAGTCGTTCTCGGTCAGAGAGGTCGTCGAAGGGTCGAGCCTCTACGAGGCGCCGGTCCGGAGGTCTCGGGGTGGGCCGGAGACTACGTTGATGGATGTGGGCTTCGGTGTCTCCCAGGTGCTCCCCGTCCTCGTTCTCTTGTACTACGTGCCGAGAGGCTCAATCGTCTTGATGGAGCAGCCTGAGATCCACCTGCATCCCTCTGTTCAGAGTGGTCTGGCCGACGTGATGCTCGCGGTTGCTCTGCACCGCAACGTCCAGATCGTCGTCGAGAGTCACAGCGAGCACCTCTTGCGTCGTCTGCTGAGACGGGTTGCCGAGGAGAAGCAACCTCACTCGGGTCTTGCGCTGAGCCACTCTGACCTGAGGCTCTACTTCGTGCGTTCAGAACGTGGCGAGGCAGCCCTTGAGTCGCTCCGCCTGAACCAGTGGGGCGGCATCGAGAACTGGCCCGACAAGTTCTTCGGCGATGAAATGGCCGAGATTGCGGCGACTAGCCGGGCCGGGATTGAGAGACGGATGCGGGCGGCGAACGGATGAGCATCGCGCCGAGAGCCTCCTACGTGGTTGACACAAACGTCGCGAGGACGGCTAATGGGGACGCGACGCACGTCGACCTCGAGTGCCAGAAAGCGTGCGTGGACGCGCTTGAGTGCGTCATAGAGCGTGGAGTCGTCGTCCTGGATGATGGACGCCTCATCCTTGACGAATACGTGGATGGGCTGGAGAGAGGCATCGGAGTGGGTACCACCTTCTTCAAGTACGTCTGTACGAACGAGTGGGTCGAGGATCGAGTCAGGCGGGTGCCAGTCGATCTGGATGCTCTCCCTCCGAACACTCTCGGCAAAGACCAGAAGTTCCTGGCGGCGGCCGTGTCGGGGTGCGCAGAGGTTGTGAATGCCACGGACAGCGATTGGGCGTTGAACGCCGCGGTTACGGCGAGCCTGGGAGTAAGTGTCGTCCAGCTCTGCCCTCGGTACGCGGCCAAGTCGGACACAGGCGCATAGGCCAACGTGGTGGTCGACAGTCCGCCGAAGTACCCGCGAACCCCGTACTGGCCCCACTCACCGTCTGTTGAGGCTGGTAGCGACCGCCTGGCGGACGCCTCGCGCTTTGTTGGTGTGCCGGTCGTCGTCACGGAGAAGCTCGATGGCGGTTGCACGCTGCTCCATCAGGGCGCCGTCTATGCCCGCAGCGTGGCTGTACCGAGCGGCGCGAAGTGGATGGCGATGGTCAAGAAGCACCACGCCTGGAAGGTGACCGAGCCCGATGTCTTCCTCTACGGTGAGGACATCTACGGCGTTCACAGCATTGAGTACGGCCCGGTGCGCGAAAAGGAGACGTTCTACGCCTTCGCGCTTCGCGACCGCTACGGTCTGTTCTCTTCATTCGGCTCCCTTGCCGATTACGCGGCGCGGCGCGAGATTCCGGTGGTGCCGGTTGTCTTCAACGGCACCTTCCGCACCGAGGACGAACTGCAGAGTTTCATAGGTGAAGCCCACGCCCAGGCCTCGGCCTTGGGCGGCGAACGGGAAGGCGTCGTCATTCGGCTGGCACGCTCATTCCCGGCCTCCGAGTTCAGCCGCTCGATCTGCAAGAGCGTTCGCGCGGGTCATGTACAGACGGACCAGCACTGGACGCGGAACTGGAGGCCCTGCCGTACAACCCGCGAGCCGGCACGCGCCGGCTAGCCGCGCGCGGCGTTTCCGGCCAGGGCCCCGAAACCACTCGCAGGCTCGGCGTTTTCGGCCCAACGGCGAACCTCCTCAAGTGTCCGATGTCCGTGGGTCTGGAGAGTCAAGATCATCCTCCGATGATCCCCGATCCCGCCGTCGACTCCCTCGTCGAGACCGAAGTCCTCCCCCGCGACTTCGGTGAGCGCTTTCCCGGCGTGGCCGGCTTCAGGAACATCATCGTCCACGGCTACCTGGAGCTCGACCTCGACCGCGCCGCCACGTTCCTGAACGAGCGGACAGGCGACTTCGAGGAGTTCGCACGGCACATCGAGCGGTGGCTGGAGAAATAGCCGCCGGGCCTTGCGGAAACGGCGTCTGTCAACGACTCCGACACCGTGGGCTTCTGGATTGAGTGAGCCGTTGCCGGTGTTTCGTCGTCGGTCCTCTCTGACTTAGCCTGCATGTTTCACCGCAGCGGCGTCAGGGTACAGTTCTTGCCGAAAAGCCCTTTGATCGCCGTGCTCGGTCTGGCGACCCGCGGCTTCCACCTCGTCCTCTCTGGCGACGACCAACCTCGACTCCGTTCTCGCGGTTCAAGCTCTGGCAGTTCGTGACAGGGGGTCCTAAAGCGGATGCGCGGCGGCAGGTCTGCAAGCCAGCTACGCAGCCCGCGTTGTGCCCCGCTCCCGGGCCACGAGTTCTTCCAGGTGCGGCGGCGGCTTCCACAGGCACTCCATCGCGTAGCGGAGGTCGAGCGGCTCGCCGTCCCAGGACGGCATCGACTCCTCGCCGGTGATCAGGATGCCGGCGTTCTCCAAACGCTCGACCAGTTCGCGGGCGGCGTGAAGGCCTATCGGCGGAGGCGCCGGACTCTGCTCCAGGGGCCGTCCCCGGCGATGGAGGAACCGGACAACGCCGTCTTCGCTCATCCGCAGCCCGAAGCGGCCTTCATGAAGCAGTCGGTGGTGCCGTCGACAGAGGAGAACGAGGTTCGAGAGCTTCGTTTCGCCGCCGTCGGCCCAGTGAACGATGTGGTGGGCGTCGCAGTGCCTGGAAGTGCAGCCCGGGAAGCGGCAGCCCTGATCGCGGAACTCCAGAGCCCGCCGGATGGGCGGTGGAATGGTGCGGGTCTTACGGCCCACGCTGAGAATCCGGTCCGAGTCGTGAATCATCCGGACCCTGCCGGCATCGCAGGCGATGCGACGGGCTGTTTCGGCTGAAACAGGCGTGTTGGAGTCGCCGATCCAGGCACGGTTGGTTGCCGGCAGCCCGAACCCGGTGGACGCTCTCCCGATCCGTGTTGATGCTTGAGGCGCGGCTGTTTCCGCGCCGTGCTCCGGGCCCGGACGCGGCGATCCTGCGCCTGTCGCATGGGCTGACGCCTGCGATGGGGGCGGCATCGCGCCGACCGGCCCGGGCGCCTCCGGTCGAACCGGCTCGGTCGGCGTTCCCGCTGGAACGTCCTTCGCCGGTGTTCCCGCTGGAACGTGCCCATGGCGGTCTGGCGCGGTCGCTGGCCGTGCAGCCTGATTCTCCAAGGCCTTCGCTTCGGTCACTTCCGGTGCAACCGGTCTCGCCGGCGTTCCCGCTGGAACGTCCTTCTCCGGCGTTCCCGCTGGAACGTGTCCGTGGCTGGCCGGCGCCGTCGCTGGCCATGCAGCCTGATTCTCCAAGGCCTTCGCTTCGTTCACTTCCGGTGTAACCGGTCTCTCCGGCGTTCCCGCTGGAACGTGCCCATGGAGGTCCGGCGCCGTAGCCGGCCATGCAGCCTGATTCTGCGGGGCCTCCGCTTCGTTCACTTCCGTTGCAACCGGTCTCGCCGCCGTTCCCGCGGGAACGTCCTTGCCCGGTGTTTCCGCGGGAACGTGCCCGTGGCAGTGCCGGGCCTTCGCTTCGTCCCCGGCCAGGCGGTCGGCTCGCGGCCGGCCGTTGGTCGACCCGCTCGCCGCAGTCCCCAGCTCCTCTTCGTTCACGTGGACGACCACCTGATAGCGGTCGCCGCTAGAGCCCGGGTCCAGTCCGCTTCTCAGCGCGCTCTCGGCTACCAGAACCAGAGCGTCCGCGCGTACCTTGCCCGCCGACGGGCGATCCTTCTGCTCCGGGGCGTAGAGCTTCTCGCCCGCTGCCTCGAGCGCCTTCCGCAGCAGCTCGCCGGCTTCCGGCGCCAGACGTCCCCGGATGACGACCATGCCGTTCTCGTCGACATGGGTCGTCACCTCCCTCGAGGCATCGCGCAGTTCGTCGTCCGCAGCCTCCACCGAGCGATCGATCCTCCGCCACGCCCTGACCAACTGTTCGACATGGGCCGCCGTGCCCGCCCTCGCGAAGTCAAGCAGATCCTGTTCCGTCTCGGGCCGGGCGACGCGGGTCAGGGCCCTGACCTTCGAGTAGGAAAGTTCTCCGCGCTTCATCGCCGCGCTGATGCGCGGCAGACCGCCCAGGGCGCGGGCGATGCGTACGCGTTCGCGGGCCGCGCCGGGCGCCAGGCCGATGCGCCAGTTGAGAAAGTGGGCGCAGCTGAGAAAGGCGCAGCCCCAGTTTCCCAGCTCGTCGAACCTGCGGATCAGGACCAGCAACTCGTAGGTCGCCGCGTCGATCCGTGCCGCAAGCGTCGCGATCTCCTCGCCCATGCGTTCCGCGGCGCTCATGCCGGTTTGCTTGTCAATCATTGGCTTGCCATCCGTGCTGCGACCTGACGGTCGGATTGGATCGTGTCCGGGGCTGCCGAACCGGCCCTTCGGAGCTCCCGCGAAGACCTCGAATCTATCACGAAGAATCAGTGCCACACAAGGAAATCCAGAGCATTGAAGGGGCCTCTCATGATCGCCAATCGGGTCGTTATCCGAGAAGCTCTCGGCAGTCACGTCAGCCCATCGGACGGCTCAAGGCTCACGGCAAACACTCCGCGGCGAACCAGCGGAGTCGAGGTGATCACTGCTCACACCGGCGGACCGGCCGCGAAACCCGCATCAGTCCAGGTAGCCGAGTGCCTGCAGGCGTCGGCGTACGTCCTCGTCGATCTGGTCGTCCTCGATTTCTTCGGCGGCGGCGATTTCGCCGGTGAGGTTCCGGTCGGCCAGCAGGTCGAGCATCCGCTGCACGACCTTCGGGCGCTCGCTGGCCAAGTCCTCCAGTTCGCCCGGATCCGCCTCCAGGTCGAAGAGCATTGGCGCCGTTCCCTGGGAAGCCGACTGCGGCAGCACGAGCTTGTAGCGGCCGCGGATCACGGAGGCCGCGCGGTGGACATCGACGTCGAGGTGGGCGTAGACATCGGGCCTGGCGTCACCGCGGCGTCGTCGCGCCAGCAGGTCCCTGCCGTCGGCGGGCGGCGCCTCGATGCCAAGGTACGCGAGCAGGGTCGGCAGGAGGTCCACGTGCTGGGCGGGAGTCTCGATCCGCCGGGGCGGCACGCCGGGAAGGCGGATGACGAAGGGAACGCGCAGCACCTCTTCGTAGAGGGACAGCCCGTGCTCCCAGCGGCCGTGCTCCGCGAACTCCTCGCCGTGGTCGGAGACGTAGATCACGGCGGTGTCCTCCGTCAGGCCGCGCACATCGAGTTCGTCAAGCAATGTGCCGAAGGCGCGGTCGTTCTGCGCCACCTCGGCGTCGTAGAGCCGGGAAAGCGCCTCGGCCGTGCCCTCGTCGGGCTGGACTTCGCGCCGGTTCAACTCCAGCAGGTAACGGACCGTACGGTAGTGCTCGGGTGCTCCGGCTGCCTCGAACATCTCCTCGAACTCCGGCGCCGGGTCGTAGGGTCCATGGGGGTCGATCGCGTGGAGATAGAGGAAGAACGGCGATTCGGCGTCCTGCCGCTCGTCCAGCCACGGCCGGACCCGGTCGAGCATCGTCTCGTCCCGCTCGCGGTCCTCGGTCCGAAAACGGACAAACCCCTGGGCGAAGCCGAAGGCCCGACCCACGTTCGGGTTGCGGACCAGGCCCATGCCCTCGTAGCCGTTGGCGGCCAGGATCTCGGCCAGGGTGGTCGCGTCCTCCGGGAGCGTGGAACGACGGCCAACGGTTCGATGCGCCGGCGGCAGGAGGCCGGTGAACAGGGACGCCACCGCCGGCCGGGTCCACGACGACTGGGCGTAGGCGTTCTCGAACACGACGGCGTCCGCCGCGAAGGCGTCCAGCCGCGGCGAGGTCGGCCTCTGGTAGCCGTAGACGCCGAGGCGGTCCGCGCGGACGGTGTCCACGACGTAGAGAACGATGTTTGGCCGCCGCGGCTCGGACGTTCGGTCCGGCAGCCCGGCGCCGCAGGAGGCCAGTACCGCCGCCAGCGCCGGTGCACCCAGGAAGCGACAAGCGGAACGAGCGTCGCTCATGGGGGGGCAGGGGCCGGTCCAGGGTCGGCGATCTTCTCCTGCACGAGTTGCTTCCGCTTGCTTCTGCGAACATGGAACCCGGGACACCCTGGAGGCGCCGGGAACGGCGGCATGTCGAGCGCAAGACGACCGCCAGCCGAACCATAGCAAGTGGCCTTGCGCAGCGGCGCACCGGGAGCAACGAAAGAGGGGCCGCGCCGGACGTTCCGTGCTGCACGGAGTGCCGGCCTCTCTGCCGGCGCTGGTCGGCGCCTGGTCCCGGCCTGCTACCCTCCGCCCGCCATGAACTCAACCACCGCGCTTGCTTCCCCCCTGGCCGCCGGCCTGGCGCTCGCGACCGGCCTGGTCGGCGTGCTCGGCGCCCGCCTGGACCTGATCGCCCCTCTGGCCGGTTTCGGCCTGTTCGCCCTGCTCATGCCTCTGGGCTGCGCACTCGCCCTGCTCCTCGGCCTGATCGGAGTGTTCCGGACGCGGCCCAGGCAACGTCGCGGAGGCGCTTCGCAGGCCTGGGGCGGCATCGTCCTTTCGACCGTGATTCTCGGCAGCGTCCTCGTGCTCGCCAACGCCAGTCCCGAAGTGCCGGCGATCCACGACATCACGACGAACATCGACGATCCGCCGGTCTTCGAGGCGGCCGCCTCCCGGGACAGCCGCAGTCGCGGGTTCGCCTACCCGAGCGGCGGCGCGCACGTCCCGGACCTCCAGCGGCAGGCCTATCCCGACCTCGGCACGCTGCAGCTGGACATCTCGCGGCAGGAGGCGCTCCGGCGCGTCCGGCACACGGCCCAGGACATGGACTGGGAACCGATCGGAGGCGACGACGCGAGCGGGCAGATCGAGTTCGCCGACACCACGCCGGCATTCCGGTTCGTCGATTTCGTCGCGGTCCGGGTCCGGGCCGCCCGGAGCGGCGCCGCCGTCGACGTGCGCTCCGTGTCCCAGGTCGGCGTCAGCGACCTGGGCAAGAACGCGGACCGCATCCGCCGCTTCCTGGACCGCCTGAGAGCCGCCGACTGAGCGGCTACGATACCGCTCCCCTCCGCCCAACTTCTCCACCGTCAACACACCGGCGCGCCCGCGCCAGGAGACACCACCGACATGACTGCACTCACCGACATGGTCGACTACGAGGTACGCGGCGAAGTCGCCCTGATCGTGATCGACAATCCGCCCGTCAACGCGCTCAGCCACGGCGTGCGCGCCGGCATGGTCGAGGGACTGGCGAAGGCGGAAGCCGATGAACAGGTCGCCGCGGTGCTCCTGGTCTGCAAGGGCCGCACCTTCATCGCCGGCGCCGACATCACCGAGTTCGGCAAGCCGATGAAGGCGCCCGGCCTCAACGAGGCGATCGAGGCGATGGAGAACGCGACCAAACCCGTCGTGGCCGCAATCCACGGCACCGCGCTCGGCGGCGGCCTGGAGACGGCGATGGCCTGCCACTACCGGGTGGGCGTGGCGTCGGCCCGTTTCGGCCAGCCCGAGGTCAAGCTGGGCCTGCTGCCGGGCGCCGGCGGCACCCAGAGGCTGCCGCGCCTGGTCGGCTACCGGAAGGCGCTCGAGATGTGCGTGATCGGCAACCCGATAGGCGCCGGGGAAGCGCTCGAAGGCGGCCTGATCGACGCGATCGTGGACGACGTGTTCGAGGGCGGCGTCACCTTCGCCGAAAAGCTGATCGCCGAGGACCGGCCGCTCAAGAAGATTCGCGACCTCGACGAGAAAGTGAACGAGGCCCGTGCCAACCGGAAGGAGATCTTCGACGGCTTCCGGCGCAAGATCGCCCGCCGCACGCGCGGCTTCGAGGCGCCGGAGGCGAACATCCGGGCAATCGAGGCCGGCCTCGACATGTCCTTCGACGAAGCGCTCGACTACGAGCGGCAACTGTTCGGGGAGCTGATGGCGGGCAAGCAGTCGATCGCCCAGCGCTACTACTTCTTCGCCGAGCGCGAGGCCGCCAAGGTGCCCGACGTGCCCCGCACGACTCCGCTGCGGAAGATCGAGAAGGTCGGCGTCCTCGGCTGCGGCACGATGGGCGGCGGCATCTCGATGAACTTCGCGAACCGCGGCATCGGCGTGACGATCGTCGAGGCGGAGCAGAGCCGGCTCGACCACGGCTTCGGCGTGATCCGCAAGAACTACGAGCGCACCGCCAAACGCGGCCGCATGACGAACGAACAGGTCGACCAGTGCATGGGCCTGTTGAGCGGCGTGACGGACCGCGAGGCGCTCGCCGACTGCGACCTGGTGATCGAGGCGGTGTTCGAGAACATGAATCTGAAGAAGGAGATCTTCGCCAGCCTCGACCGGATCGTGAAGCCGGGCGCCATCCTGGCCACGAACACCTCGGCGCTCGACGTGAACGAGATCGCAGCCGCCACGAGCCGCCCCGAGGACGTGATCGGCATGCACTTCTTCTCGCCGGCGAACATCATGCGCCTGCTCGAGGTCGTGCGCGGCGAGAAGACGGCGAAGGACGTGATCCACACCTCGATGACGATCTCCAAGCAGATCGGCAAGGTCCCGGTGCTGGTCGGCGTTTGCCGCGGCTTCGTCGGCAACCGAATCCTGTTCCAGCGCCAGGTGCAGGCGCAGCAGATCATCCTGAAGGGCGCGAAGTACTACGACGTGGACCGCGTCCTCTACGACTTCGGCTTCCCCATGGGTCCGTTCGCGATGAGCGACCTCGCCGGTCTTGACATCGGCTGGAACGAGAAGGAGTCGGCGTCCCGCGACATCCGCGAGATCCTCTGCGAGTCCGGCCGGCGCGGCCAGAAGAACGGTCGCGGCTACTACGTTTACGACGCGGAAACCCGCGCCTCGGCGCCGGACCCCGAAGTGCTGCAGATCATCAGCGACTTCGGTTCCGCCCAGGGCATCGACCAGCGCGAAGTCGGCGAAGACGAGATCCTCGAACGCTGCCTCTATCCCATGGTCAACGAGGGAGCGAAAATCCTCGAAGAGGGGATCGCGATCCGGCCCTCCGACATCGACGTGATCTGGGTCAACGGCTACGGCTGGCCGGTGTACCGGGGCGGCCCGATGCACTGGGGAGACAGCGTGGGCCTCGGAAAGATCGCCGGCCGCATGCGGGAATTTCAGGCCGAGAGCGGTGATGACTTCTGGCAGCCGTCCGCACTGCTGGCGGAACTGGCCGACGGCGGCAAGAGCTTCAGCGACTGGAGCGCCGGCTGAGGGAGACGCGCGTCGAGATCGGATTGACGCCCTGGGTCGACTACCTGGGCGACGAGGCGGCACAGGTCGCCGGCCAGGCGGAGTTCGCCGACCGGCTCGGTTTCCACTCGCTGTTCCTGCCGGAGAGCCACTTCACGGGGGCCGCTTCCTGCCCGTCGCCGCTCGTCGTCCTGGCCGCCGCGGCAGCCAGAACGAAGCGGCTGCAGCTCGGAACGACCTCCTACCTGCTGCCGGTCCGCAACGCCTTCCAGGCCGCCGAGGAGGTCGCGGTCCTTGACCGAATCTCCAACGGCCGGGTGATCCTCGGTCTGGGCCGCGGCTTCAGGCCGGCGCTCTTCGCCGCGTTCGGAGTCGATCCACGGACCAAGCGTCAGCGATTCTCCGAGTCCCTCGACCTGATGAAGCGCGCCTGGGCCGGCGAGGCGATCGAGGTGGGCGAAGGCGAGGCGCGCACCCGCATCCGCCTGTCCCCGCTGCCAGTGCAGCAGCCGCATCCCGAACTCTGGGTCGCCGCTTTCGGCCCGCTGGCGCTGAAGCAGGCCGGCAGGCTCGGCCTGCCCTACCTGTCGTCGCCGCTTGAGACGATCCAGCGTCTGCAGGCAAACCACCAGGTCCACCGCGACGCCCTTCCCGCCGGCGCTCCGCGACCCGTCGTGCCCCTCATGCGCACGGTCTTCGTGTCGGACGACCCGCAACGATGCGATCGCGTTCGCTCCGGCCTGATCGCCCAGGCGGTACGCATGGCGCGCTCGGGCAGCCGCCTGGTCAGCGAAGACGAGATCCTGGACATTGACAACTGGGCACTCGTGGGCGATCTGCCGCGGGTCAAGGACGGCATCGACCGCTACCGCGCCCAGGTCGGCATGACGCACCTGATCGCCCGCTGCGGCGTCCCCGATGCGGCGCCCAAGGAGGTGCGCCGGAGCCTGCGTCTGCTGGCGACCCTCAATGCCTGAGGCGCGACGGCGTCAGTTCTCGGTCACCAGGTCCTCGCCCAGGCCGCAGGGCAGCCGCCACTGGCAGACGACAACCTGTCGGGGTTCGCCGTCGCCGTCCATCTCGCCGAGGCTACGGCCGCCGTGTCCGAGCCCGGCCACGACGAACACGAGGTGTGCTCGCCCGGCTTCGACCTGCCGTCAGTTGGAGGCGGCAACCCGCCGCCGCAGGCCGCGGCATCGCGCCAACTCGGCCCCACTGAGATCGAAGTTCACCGTCAGACGGTAGTTGAACCCAACCGCCTCTCCGTCGAGGCTGGCCGGCTCGAACTTCCACTGCCGGGCCGCGGCGACGGCGGATTCCGACAGCTCGGGAAGGCCCCGGAGGACGCGGATTCGTTGCACTGTCCCGTCCCGGTCAATTCCGAGCTCAAGGAGAACATCGCCCTGCATGCATGCCCTGCGGGCGAAGTTGGAGTAGACGGGCGGCACGACCTTCTTCCGCACCGGCCCCCTGAAGCCGCGAGCTATCTCGAGCGCACTCGACCCTTCGGGCAGGACTACCGCATCGAGGGCGTTCAGACTCGCCCGGATCGCCCCCAGGGCTCCTGCCCGCGCGGCCTGAGCCAAGTTCAGATCCGGAGCCTCCCCGTCACCACGGTCCCGAGGATGGTTCTCCGGAGCCGCCGCCGATTCGCTCTTCCGGTCACGGCAGCGTTCGCTCACGAAGGAGGCGTCCTTCATCCTGGCCACGCCTTCGACCAGCGACTCGATGAACGGACCGGCGACACCCGTCTCGTAGACCTGCATCCCGTGGTCCAGACGGCTTCCCGCTCCGGTCAGCAGTGCCTCAGCCTCCGCTGTGTCTCCCTGGATCCCCTCAAGTGCCGGGAGCGCCGCGGCAACCGCATCCCGCGCCTCCTCCAGACCGAACGACTCCACCATCTCGACCAGTCGATCGATCCTCGTCCCGGCAGAAAAGCCGGCTCTGACGGCCGTGCTCGTCCAGGCGCTCTCGGGGTCCTCACCGCAGAAACCGATGAGCGGCACGGTGACGCCGTCCGTCGTCTCCCGCGAGGGGGTCGCAAGATCGAAAGACATCCGGCCGGCGCCCGCGATGACCTCCAGGACCGGCTCCATGTCGCTCTTCTTCCCGAGCAACCTGCCGGCGGTCTCGACGTCTTCGAAGGCGCCCCTGAGCAACCCCGTCACGACCCGTTGGCTCTCCTCGATCGAACGGATGAGGTCTGCCGAAACGAGGACCATCCGCATCGGGTCCGTTCGCTCCTGGGCGGGCACGGACACGCTGGTCAGCCCTGCGACAAGGAACACGGACCAGGTTCGTCCCATCGCGCCGGCACATGGCCAACTGTCGGTCACTGCCGCGGATCCTCCGGTCGCGAGACCCTGCCCGCACAATCGGCCGGTGCACGGAAGTTGACTGCCACATTGTAGTAAACGTCGACCGGCCGTCCATCGAGTGTCGCCGGCTCGAACTTCCAGCGCCTGATCGCCGTCACCGCGGCATCGGTCAGTCCCGGGAGCGACCTGAGCACGCTGACGGCTCGAACCGTTCCCGCCTTCGTGATCACCGCCTGGAGGATCACGGTCCCCTCGATGCAGGCTTCGCGCGCCCGACCCGTGTAGCGCGGGTCCACCGACCTGATCTTGCGTGGCGCCCGCACCTCGGCGCGAACGTACCGCGGGAGTCCGTCGAGGTGGGCCGGTGGCGTCGTCGCGGCAGCAACCGCCTCGAGCGCGCTCGCCAGCGCGCCGGAGGTTGCCTTCCTGCGAGCCTTGATCCCGTCTGCTGGAGCCAGTCCCGCGGCCGGCGGCGCCGACGACGACGAGGCCGTCGCGGAAGGGGCGCAGATCCTGTCGACCTCGGCTGGATCCGTTGCTTCGCCGCGAGCCTTCACGACGGCGTCCGCAAAGGGAAGCAGCACTCTGCGGCTATAGATGTCGAGTGCTCCGGCGAGACGCTTCCGTACCAGGTCCAGACTCTGCCGAAGCTCGGCGGCCTTGCCCCTGCCCCTGCCCCTGGTGGAGGACTCCGCATCCAGAGCCGCGAGCAGCGCCTCCACCGCGCCATGCGCCGGCTCCAGGCGAAACCGGTCGAGGGCCTGCGTGAACGCCTCCACCTGCTGCCGCGCAAGAGCAACGGCAACCCGGTCCTCCTCCGCCATCGACACGCCCGCCATGCGCGCACAGAGCGCCGCCGACGAAATCGAAAGTCCCTCGGCTACCGCTACCGCTTCAAAGCGCTCGGAGAGCGAGCGGGACTGAGCCGCGGCGGTCTCGAGGTTGGTCAGAATCGGCCCCCAGCTGTCTTTCCCGATCCGCGGAGCGACCGCCAGCTCGTCGCGAGCCGTTCCCACGAGTCGCGTGATCCGGTCCTGGTTCGCGACCAGTTCAGCCATCTCCGCCGCCGGAACCAGCGTCAGTCTCCCCGGTTCCCGGGCCACGAGGGGGGCCGCCGGCCACAGGCCGGCCACCGCCATCCCGACGGCGATCCCTCCAGTCACGCGAGCGCGCCTGAACAGTGGCCCCGGATACGGACGGCACACGTCGACACTCCCTGCGCGACTCCCTGCGCGCCCGGACGGGCGCGGCCCCTGCTGCGGGTGGAATTGCTGGCGGTGCGACACTCCCTGCGCGCCCGGACGGGCGGCTCTAGCAGCTCTCCGGGAACGCCCCGGAGTCCGTCGTTGCCGGCGCCGGCGTGCCGGGTTCCCTGGTGTACTCCTTCGCCAGGCCGGTGACGGTGTCCCGAACCACGATGTGGAGGCCAAGATCGGTGGCCGAAGCCGCGTACACCCAGTGATGTTCGTTGATGGCGCAGCCATCCAGCACCTTGAGCAGCACTTCCCAGTTGTCGTAGTTGAAGAAGTAGAACAGACCCGAGTCACGTGTTCGGGGTATCGCCACCCTGGCCGGGCCCCTCTCCCCGCTCAGCGTCTCCCACTCGATCGTCACCTCGTAGCGGCCGTCCTGCAGACACATGGCCGTCTCGCTTTCGACACAGCCATCGCCTGTTCCGCTCGCCGAGTTGAGCGAGGCATCGTTCCCGATCCGGTGGGCCGCATCGATTGCCGGCCCTTCGGACTCCTCGGCCTGGAGGGATCCGGCCAGCGCGAGCAGAAGGACGGCGGGAACGGCTACGGGAAACCGTCGAAGCCCCGAATCAAGTCGCCAAACCATCTGCATCACGCCTCGCACCTCCCCTGTTTCCCGGTCAGGCCTCCGGCAGCCGCCATGCTGAGCGCTGGCCCCACCGGCGCACCGGACGCTCGCATCCGGTTCCTGAAGCTCCTGCATTCCGACATGAAGAACGCGCTCCGTCGCCAAGGGCCCGGAATCGGCAGTTCGCTCTTCAGGCCCGTCCGACACTCTAGCAGACCCACGCCGGGTCAAGGAGCCGCAGCCGTCTTCCGAGCAGTCCGAGGCGATGCTCCGGCGCTGCCGGACCGCGACGCCTGTGGACGTGTCTGTCCCCTGCAAACCCCTGAACAGGTTCGGCGGCGACGGCGGAACTCCCGCGTTCGGTTGTAGGATGCGCCCTCGGACACCAGACGTACCACGATCAGAACCAGGCGCCTCGGCTCCGGAGTCCGGGGCCAGGCATCGAGAGGAAGCCCCAATGACCATCCGCCGCCTCCGCGCCGTCGTTTCTCTCCTCGCCACCGCGACGTTGCTCGGCATCGCCCTGCCGACGTCGGATGCGGGGGCGACCGAAACCGGCGCCGCCGTCGTCGAGATCGAGACGGGTTCGCTCCAGGGTGAAGTCCTCGACCAGGCGAGCGGGCTGACGGTCTATCGCGGGATTCCCTACGCCGCGGCTCCCGAGGGCGACCTGCGCTGGAAGGCGCCTCAGGCGGCGGCGAAGTGGAGCGGCGTCCGTGACGCGACGGAGTTCGGCGCCATCTGTCCCCAGAGCCCGGTTCTCGCGATGATGACCGGCGTCCCGCTACCGCAGACATCCGAGGACTGCCTGTTCCTGAACGTCTGGACCGCCGCCGGCCGCGACGACCAGCCCCGGCCGGTCATGGTCTGGATTCACGGCGGGGGCCTGAGCCTCGGCTGGAGCAGCGAGGCGACCTACGATGGTTCCGCCTTCGCCGGCAAGGGCGTGGTCCTGGTCTCGATCAACTACCGCCTGGGCCCGCTCGGCTACCTCGCCCACCCGGCGCTGTCGAAGGAATCCGGCGGCGAATCGGGCAACTATGGCTTCCTCGACCAGATCGCGGCGCTTCAGTGGGTCAAGCGGAACATCGCCCGGTTCGGCGGCGACCCCGACAACGTGACGATCTTCGGCGAGTCCGCAGGCGGCACGAGCGTCCACGCCCTGCTGGCGAGCCCGCTGGCTGCCGGGCTCATCCACCGGGCGATCGCCGAAAGCCCCTGGGTCACCGACACGAACATCCGCCCCCTCCGCAATGCCGGAGGCCGACTTGCCAGCGCCGAGGATGTCGGCGTCGGCTGGGCCGGGGCGATGCTCGGGGACGGCGCGGAGCAGACCGGGAACGCTCTGCGGGCCCTCGACCCCGCCACGATCATCACGAAGACGCCGCAGGCGGGGCAGCCCGGCGCATATGAGCCGCACATCACCTACGGCACCGCCTTCATGCCCGAGTCGAGCGAGGACCGGTACGCGGGCGGCAAACAGAACGACGTGCCCTTGATCGCAGGCACGAACCGCAACGAGGGCACCATGTTCATCGCGTTCCAGCCGCTCACCGAACGGGCGCAGTTCCTCGAGTTGCTCGAGGCGGTGTACGGCGAAGCAGCCCCCGAGGTCGCCGCGCTCTACCCTTCCTCCAACGCCGACGAACTCAGGGTGCAACACGACCGCTTCATCACCGACACCTGGTTCCTGCGCGGCGCCCGCAGGATGCTGCTCGGCATGGACCGGGTGTCCTCGCCCGCATTCCAGTACTTCTTCACCCGCGTGAACCCTGAGAACCCCGCCTGGGGCGCCCATCACGCGGCCGAGCTCGGCTACGTCTTCAACACGCTCGAGGGCGAGAACCACGACGAGACGGACGCGGAGCTGGCAGCCCTGATGATCGACTACTGGGTCCAGTTCGCCCGGACCGGAAACCCGAACGGCGGCGGCCGGCCGGCCTGGCCCCGATTCGATGGCGACGAGCAGGCGTATCTCGAACTCGGCGACCAGGTGAGGACGGGCACAGCCCTGGAGCGCGGCATCAACGACCGGCTGGAAGCGATTCGCGGGCAGTAGCGCGCACCCGGACAAGCGGCCAGGCCTACTCCCGCCGCCGGTGCTCTGAAGCGAGGGGAGTCCGAGCCGCAGCGCGATTGGATCAACCGGCTCGACCGGCGCCCAGGCGACGAAGCCGAGCATCATCTCGTCGGTCGTTGCGGTACCGTTGACCACATTGTCCGCCGGATCGAACCCGCGAATCTCGCCGCGCTCGGGCGTGTTCTCGAACCACATGGACACCTCGACCCGGGTACCGGCGGGAATCGTCTTCGGCTTCCTGTACTGGTATGTCGTCTGCCACTCCTGGCAGGTCGGGGTCTTCATGTCATCTCTCTTGGGTGGTGCGGCTCGCGACACGCTCCAGCGTCGGCCATGGGCCGCGTTCATGATCAGATACTTGGTCAAGGCTCAGCAAGTGCACCCGATCCAGCAGGACCATCCCGAAGTCCGGTGCTTCACCCCGAATGGGAGTTCCGCGGTGGGCCGCCTGCCTGCGGAAGGACCCTTCCACCGGCTGGCTGTATACTGCGCGGGTGTCAGGCGATTCCGACCTTCCTCTTCCGAGTACCCCAACCCGATCATGCGCAAGTGTCTGATTCCACTCGCACTGAGCGCGACCGTCGGCATTTCGCCCGGTCTTGCGCAAAGTGACGAGGAGAACGTCCCCAAAGAGCCGGCAACGCTCGGACAGGCCATCCGCGACGCGGACGTCGCGGTCAGCCTCCGCTACCGGATCGAACAGTCCAACGACGACGCGTTCAACGACGACGCGCTCGCTTCCACCCTGCGCACGACGCTCAGGCTCCGGACCAAGGCCCTTCGGGGCTTCTCCTTCCTGCTCGAGGCGGAGGACGTCACCCCGGTGGGCAACGACCGCACCTACCGCAATCTGGGCTACGGAGAACTCGACAACGGCGTCCGTGACCGCCCGGTCATCGCCGATCCGGCGATCACGGCGATCAGTCAGGCCGCGGCGAGGCTCGAGCGCGGGCCGGTCGCCTTCACGCTCGGTCGCACCAAGCTCCTGATCGGCGACCAGCGCTTCGTCGGCGCGGTTGGCTGGCGCCAGCATCACCAGACCTTTGACGCCGCCGATCTCGACGCCTCGCTGCCCTCCGACTGGACTCTTCGCTACGCCTTCCTGGCGCGCGCCCACCGGATCACCGGCGCCGGGGAGCCGATGGGGTCCCACGTGATCCGCGTCTCGGGCCCGGCGGGCCCCGGCGACCTGGCGCTGTTCGGCTACCTGCTGGACTACGACCGTCCCGGCGCCGCGACCAACTCGACGTCCACCTGGGGCGCGAGCTACAACGGCTCGCACGACGCCGGCGCGGCCTCCGTCCTGTGGGAACTCCAGTACGCGTCGCAGCAGGAGTGGGCGGACCACCCCGGCAACGTCGACGTGGACTACCAGAAGACCGGCATCGGCTTTTCGCGCGGCGACGTCAGTGTGCGGGCCGTGCGCGAGGCACTGGACGGTGACGGCGCCTTCGCGTTCCGCACACCGCTCGCCACGCTCCACGGCTTCAACGGCTGGACCGACAAGTTCCTGGGCACGCCCGCCAGCGGCCTCGTCGACCTCTACCTGCGCCTCGACCACAACCTGGACACCTGGAACTGGACCGTCCGCTGGCACCAGTTCCGCTCGGCCGTCGGCAGCATGAACTACGGCTCCGAGATCGATGCGATGGCAGTGTGGAACACCCCATGGAAGCAGGACTTCGGCATCAAGCTGGCGCAGTACAGCGCGGACGAGTGGAGCACGGACACGTTCAAGGTCTGGGTCTGGACGTCCTGGAACGTCAACCTGCGATCCGCAGACAGCCGCTGACGTCGACCGAAGCCTCGGCCCCTTCCCGTACGGCGCTCCAGTCCGCCGGCGCCAGCAGAACGACCGCGGGCGACCTCTCGTACAACTCCCGGGCCACCGCGGCGCCGAGGGCGAGGATCCCGTCCAGTTCGCGCAGCACGATGGCGGCCGGCGCGGTGCCCACGCGCACCGCCTCCAGCAGCACCGAACTCGAGCTGCTCGACCCCCGCCCGTAGGGCAACACCAGGACACGGCCCGAGACGCTCGCGCCGCAGCGCGGGTGACGCCGGTCGATGATCCGCCCCGTCGCGGGGTCGACCCCGCCCCAGAAAGAGAGCGGCTCTTCCAGACGCAGCACCGGCCCCGCGCCGGAACCGGCGACCAGGACCCCGCCCCGCAGCTCGCCGTCGTTCACGGCCACAACGCCGGGTCGCGCCGCAGACGGCCGGCATGCGCCGACTGCACGCACTCCGACAGGCTGCCGAAGACGACGTCGAAGCCGACGTTGCCGGGCGCGTAGTGGGCGAACTTTCCCGAATTCGTCATCAGGACGCCGCCCGAGGGCGTGCGCAGGATCGGCGCGACGACGACGCACGTATCGACCACCACACGGACGCCGTGTCCCCGCAGCCGCTCGAGATCACCGCCGCGCTCGAGATGAGCGAGCGACACCCGGTTCGTGCAGACGACGAACTCGACGCTCTCGGCCGGCGGGTGTCGTTCGATGATCGGCAGCAATTCGGCGAACTCCCGCGGCGAGAAATGGGGACTGCCGAGGGCCACGACATCGATCCGGAGAGAGCCCGCGACACCGTCCGGCGCCGCCGCATCCCGGACGGTCGACAGCCTCCGGAGGCCTGCCCGCAGATCGGCGGCGGCGACCTCGATCCACTCTTCCGCGTCCCGGCCGCCCAGCGCCGCCTCCAGGGTCGGCGCCTCGGGCGTGCTGCCGACGGCGTGAAAGAGCGCCACCGCACCCGCGGACGCCGCCGCGGCGCCCAACGCCTTCAGACCGTCCTCGTCGGCGTCTTCCAGGCCGAGCAGCACGGGCACCCGGTTGGCACAACGCTCCCCCACCAGGTAGCCGATCGCCGGCAGCAGCCACGGCGCCGCCCTCAGAGCGTGCGGCAGGGACCGCAGGTCGAACACGACCTGCCCCCGCCGGTTCTCGGCCAGATGGAATCCGACCGCCGGCGCGCGCCCGGTGATCGCGGCGCAGATGTCGATGAAGTCGCCGTACCGGTGGGTGCGCGCGCCCAGCACCGAGTTCGCGAACACGATCGCGTTGCTTTCGGCCCACGCGATCTGCTGCCCGAACGCCGGGCGGGGCGTCGTCTGGTAGGGCGCGCAGGTCCAGATCGTCCGGCAACCCATCGCCTCGTAGCACTCCATCAGCCGCAGCGCCTTGACCCGCCGCTCCGCGGTGCCTGCGAACTCCTCCGGATGCAGCAGGTCCAGGCCGCCGACGTTCAGCGTCGTCGGCACCCGCACCCGCGCTCCGCCGGCAACCAGGAGTTCGGCGAAATCGACGCCCGAATCGCCGTGGTAGAGGCAGCCATCGATGTGGGCGCCTTCGATGTCCAGCAGCCGGTCGGCCCCGTAGACCCCGGCCATCGCGACCAGGATGCGCATCGCGACCGCCGCCGCCTCGCCATGGTCGCCCGAGAGCATGGCACGGTCGAGGTCGGTCAGTTCGACCGTCTCGAACGGATCTGGGGCGGCCATGGCCGGTCAGTGTAGCCAGAAGCCGGCGCCGCAGAACGCGGCAAAGCGAGTCACGCGGCGCGGGTTCCTGCCCGTCGCCCTGGAAAGCCTGGCAACCCGGAGCGAGCGGACAAACGGCGCAATCCGGGCGTCCGCGACGTTCCTGGCGAGGTGTGGGGCTCAGGGCCAAACATGGCGCCGGCGACAGGTTGGCGGCTCTATCGGTACACTCGCCGATCCGCAAACCACTCAGCAAGAGGCGGAGCACTGCCCGCATGGCGATCGACTTGGCACTGCAGGAACGACTCATGGCCGCCGCGCCCTACGGCATGGGCGTCGCGGTCCACGCGGAGGAGGCGCCCGAGCGGATGGCCGTCCTGTCGAAGTTCGGCGGCCGCACCCTCGGCGAGCTGAACGCCAACGCGAACCGTCTGGCCCGCGTCCTGCGGGCGCACGGCGTCGGCCCCGACACAGGCGTCGCCCTGCTGTGCCGGAACCGGCCCGAGTTCATCGACACCGTCGCCGCCTGTTCGCGCAGCGGCGCCCGGATGACCCCGATCAACTGGCACATCTCGCCGCCCGAGGTCGCCTACATCGTCGCGAACTGCGAAGCGCGGGTGCTGATCGCGGACGTGGCGTTCGCACCGGCCGTTGCCGCGGCGCAAGCCGACTCGAGCCACCTGCGCCTGACTCTCGCCGTCGGCGGGGACATCGAGGGCGCGGAGTCCTGGGACGAGGCTCTGGCGGCGGAAGACGGCTCGGACATCGACAACCCGATCCTCGGCTCGTTGATGCTCTACACCTCGGGCACGACCGGCCATCCCAAGGGCGTCTACCGCAAGGCCGACGCGACACCGACGCCGTTCCTGCTGGCGGTCCGCGAGTCGGGCGACTTCGAGCCGGACACGGACTGCTCCCTGGTTACCGGACCGCTCTACCACGCCGCCCCCCTGGGCCTGAATCTCTCCATGCCGATGGGCGCCGGCGTCGGCAGCGTCCTGATGGACAAGTGGGACGCCGAGGAAACCCTCGCCCTGATCCACAGGCACCGCGTGACCCACACCCACATGGTGGCGACCATGTTCCACCGCATGCTGTCGCTGCCGCAGGAGGTCCGCGATCGCTACGACGTCTCCTCCATGCGCTGGCTGATCCACGGCGCGGCGCCCACGCCCGTCCACATCAAGCACAAGATGATCGAGTGGTTCGGCCCCGTGGTCTGGGAGTACTACGCGGCCACCGAGGGCGGCACGTTCCTCGTCGACTCGAACGACTGGCTCAAGAAACCCGGCAGCGTCGGCCGGACGGTCGAGGGAACGAAGTACAAGGTGCTCGACGACGATGGCCAACCCGTGCCGACCGGAACGACCGGCACGGTCTACTTCGCGGCGGCCGAGAACCGCTTCGTCTACTTCAAGGCGCCCGAGAAGACCGACGCCGCCTACCGGGACGACTTCTTCACGATGGGCGACATGGGCTACGTCGACGAGGACGGCTACCTGTTCCTGACCGGCCGATCGGCGGAGACGATCATCGCCGGCGGCGTGAACATCTATCCCCAGGAGATCGACGACGTGCTGCAACAGCACCCCGCGGTGTACGAGGTCTGCACCGTCGGCGTGCCCCACGACGAATGGGGCGAGAGCGTCAAGTCGGTGGTCGAGGTGGACGAAAGCTACGAAGCCGGCGACGAACTGGCCGAGGAGCTTCTCGCCTGGTGCCGCGAGAACCTGCCCGACTTCAAGCGCCCGCGCTCCATCGACTTTGCAACCGACCTGCCGCGCATGCCCACGGGCAAGATAAAGCGCGGCCTGGTGCGCGCGCCCTACTGGAAGGGTCGCGAGCGGGCGATCTGACCGACGATTGACAACCAACCCCGGAGGCGAGCATGAAGGCAGTCGTATGCAGTGAATTCGGTCCCCCGGAGAACCTGACGATCGAGGAACTCCCCGATCCGGTTCCCGGGCCGGGCGAGGTCGTCGTCGACATCCGGGCGGCGGCAATCACCTTCCCCGACACGTTGATCATCGAGAACCGCTACCAGTTCCGCGGCGAGCCGCCCTTCGTCGTCGGCGGCGAAGTCGGCGGCACGATCGCGGCCGTCGGCCCGGATGTCGAGAGCCTGGCGGTCGGCGACGATGTCGTGGGCGGCGGTGGAACCGGAGGCTTCGCGGAGCAGGTGTTGCTCAAGGCGTCAAGCGTGCGCAAGCTGCCGCCGGGGCTCGGTCACGCCGAGGCCACGGGATACGGCTACGCCTACGGCACGGGACACTACGGCTTGAAGTACCGGGGCAACCTGAAGCCCGGTGAAACGCTGCTCGTCCTCGGCGCCGCGGGCGGCGTGGGTCTGGCGGCCCTGGAACTCGGCAAGGTGATGGGCGCCCGGGTGATCGCCGCCGCTTCGACCGAGGAGAAGCTGGAGCTCTGCCGGAAGCGCGGCGCCGACGAGACGATCAACTACTCCGAAGAGGACCTGAAGGACCGCGCCAAGGAACTCACCGACGGCAAGGGCGTTGACGTCGTCTACGACGCGGTCGGCGGCGAGTACGCGGAGGCGGCGCTGCGGGCCACGAACTGGCGCGGCCGGTTTCTGGTCATCGGCTTCACCGCCGGCATTCCCCGGATGCCGCTCAATCTCACCCTGCTCAAGGGTTGCGACATCGTCGGCGTGTTCTGGGGCGCTTCCAGGATGCGCGAGCCGGAGCTGTTCGAGGCGACCAGGGTCGAGACGGAGGCGCTCGCCGCGGAGGGCAAGATAAAGCCCTGGATCTCGCGGCGCTACCCCCTGGAAGACGTGCCGCAGGCGCTGCGGGACATGATGGACCGGAAGATCATCGGAAAGATGGTCATGGCACGCACGGGCCCTTAGGCCCGGGAGGATGATTCAATGAAGTTCGGCGCACAGGTCACCGTCTACCGCAACACTTGGGACACCGTCCGCGAAGTGGCCGAGCTGCTCGACGCCGGTCCCTGGGACAGCATCTGGTACGCCGACCACTACCTGCCGCCGCCCGGAATCAAGGAAGAGGAACACCTCGCAGCCCAGGAGGCCTTCACCGTCGCCGCCGCGACCGCCAGCATCACGAAGAACCTGAAGATCGGCCATCTTGTTCTCGGCAACACGTACCGGAATCCCGCCCTGGCGGCGAAGATGGCCGGGACCCTGGACCACATCTCGCACGGTCGCTTCGTGCTCGGCATCGGCGCCGCCTGGTTCAAGCGCGAGCATGAGGCCTACGGCTGGACGTTCCCGTCGATGAAGGAGCGCCAGGACCGATTCGAGGAGGCCGTCGAGTTGATCCGGGCCCTGTTCCGGTCCGGCGAGCCGGTCGATTTCCAGGGCGAGTACTACCGCCTCGATTCGGCGCCCCTCTCGCCGGGCAGCTACGGCGACCCGATCCCGATCCTGGTCGGCGGCACCGGCGAGAAGCGGACGCTGCGCACCCTGGCGCGCCACGGCGACGTGATGAACCTCGACGGATGGGCCCGAGGGCCGATGACCCGCGAGTACTTCCGGCACAAGGTCTCGGTGGTCGAGAAGCACTGCGAGGACGCGGGCCGCGACCCCGGCGAGATCCGGCACACGGTCCTGATGCCCACCTTCGTGACCGACGACGAGGCGGCAGCCGAGCGCTTCATCGCCGCGCGCGGCCTCGGCGAAGGCACGGCGGCCGGTCCGAAGAGCTACGTGATCGACCGGATCGGCGAGATGATCGACGCCGGCGCCCACGAGATCATGATCGGCGGCATCCCGACGCATCGGCTCGACCACTACCAGCTCGTCGCGGAAGAGATCATCCCGGCCTTCGATTAGGCCCGGGGGCCGGCCTTCTCCGGTTCGCCCGGAGGTCCGTCGTCGCTCGTGGGTGCGGACCGCCGGCGGCGAAGCCACCGGCATGTGGGTCCTGCAGCCGCCGCTACGACCAGCAACCATGGCAGCGCGCCCTTGGGGATGACTTCCATCAGCGTTGCGAAGGGCCGGTACCGGAGCAGGTCGGCGCCCCTCTCGCCGGTCCAGTGCCAGGCGGTGTGGACGATGAGTGCCGAGATCAGAATGGAGCCCACCCGCTCGTCGGGAAGGCGGCGGAAGACGAGATCCAGGAGAGGAATCAGAAGGAGCAGAACGAGAAGCTGGCCAAGCTCCACACCGACGTTGAAGGCGAGCAGGGACGTCACCAGATGAGAGCCGGCGAACTGGAGCGACTCGCCGAGCGCAAACGAGAAACCGAAGCCGTGGACGAGGCCGAAGCCGAAGGCGGCGGTCCAGCGTCGTTCCCCGCGGACTCCCAGGATGTTCTCGAACGCCATGTAGACGATCGAGAGCGCGATCAGGACTTCGACCAGGTTGGGGAACCACAATGCGCGCGGCGCCCAGCCCGCCGCCGAGGCGATCAGCGTGATCGAGTGGGCGACCGTGAACGAAGTCACGACGAACACGAGTTGGCGCAGGCGGCGGAGCGGCGCCACGAGACAGATCAGGAAGAGGAGGTGGTCGAGGCCGCTCAGGATGTGTTCGAGGCCCAGTGCGATGAAGTGGATCGAAGCCTGCGCCCGGTTCGGGTCGAGTCGGACCAGGCCGGGCTCGGCGGCGAGCTGCAGGACCCGCGCCTCGCGGTCGGACGACTCGTGGCGAATGACCGTGAGCACCTGCAGGCCCAGGCGGCCGAAACGGGGGTCTATCGAGAGCCTTGGACGCGCGTCGGCGTCCCGCGGGCCGAGCCGCGTCTCCAAGTGGACATCAAGCATCGCCTGGCGCCAGACGAGCTGCGCCGCCGCCGGCAGGGGCTCGGAGCCGATGTGTGCCAGCGCGCGGTCGAAGTCGGTGAAGGATCGGTCGGACGGGATCGAGATGCGGACGGCCTGAACCGTCGCCGTCGGCAGCTTCTCGCGGCCGGCGTACAGATCGAAGTTGGGCGTGATCCAGCGGTTGGCGGCTTCCACGAGCAGGCCGCCGGCGCGCAGCGCCTCGAGGTCCAGAATGCCCCGATGGTCGACCGGGAACTGCATCTCCTGCATCGCCTCGAGCGGCGTTCGCACCAGCACCTGGAGCCGTTCCTCCTGCGGTCTGACCAGCACCTGGACCGTGACGCTGCCCGGCGCCTCGTGGGCCGCGGCGGACCCGGCGCCGGACAGGAGCGCGGCCACGCCGACGAGGGCGGCGAGCGGGACGAGTCGGAGTCCGGGTCTGATGCGAAAGCGGTTCAGGGAGTCGATGCTAGCGCTAGCGCCGCCAGACACTCGCCGCCTGTTCCCTGAGCGACAACGCAGCGGCACAGGTGCGATCCATCCGGACTGTCCGACCCGCCGCGGGCGCCCGGCGGGGTGGACCGCTGCCAGGTTCCGGTACGCCCGGCGGCGCCGGTCTGTTTCGGTATCCCGTTGTACACTTCCGGCTCCAACCTCGGCAGCAGTGGATCCACGGCATGGACCGCATCAGAAGGACCCGGGAAAGGGTGAGGACAGACGATGAAGTTGAACCGTCTCCACGTTGCACCGGGCTGCGCGGCCTTCGTTCTCCTCTTCTGCGCCTGCGGTGACTCGGGAGTCCCGGGCGGCGCCGGTGACGCAGAGGCGGCGGGCGAAGGGCCGATGGCGCCGCGTTTCGAAGTCGACCCGTTCTGGCCGAAGCCGCTGCCGAACCACTGGATTCTGGGCCCGGCCATCGGCGTCGCGGTCGACTCCCGCGATCACGTCTGGATCGTTCATCGCAACACGCCAGACGCCTTCGGCGCGATCAACGAGATCGGCGCGGCGCAGGATCCGCCCCTCTCCGAGTGCTGCATTCCGGCGCCGCCGGTCCTGGAGTTCGATCCGGACGGCAACCTGGTCGGACACTGGGGCGGCCCGAGCGACACCGGCGAGTACGAGTGGCCGACCTCCAACCACGGCATCCTCGTCGACCACATGGACAACGTATGGATCGGCGGCAACGGCGCCGGCGATTCGCACGCCCTCAAGTTCGCCCGCGACGGGCAATTCCTGATGCAGGTCGGGAAGGCGAACGCCCGGGTCGACGAGGGCGCCGGCGGGGACGAACCCCGGTTCGTGCGCAACAGCCACGACATGGAGAACTTCGGCCGGGTCGCGAAGCTCTCGGTCGACCCGGGCGCGAACGAGATCTACGTCGCCGACGGGTACTTCAACCGCAGGGTGGTCGTGATCGACGCCGACACAGGCGAGTTCAAGCGCTACTGGGGCGCCTACGGCGAGGCGCCCGACGACGAACTGGACCTCGGTCGGTACGCGCCGGGCGATCCGCCGGCGACCCAGTTCCGCGGTCCGGTCCACTGCGCCGAAATCTCGGCCGACGGCCTGCTCTATGTCTGCGACCGCGCCGCCGACCGCATCCAGGTGTTCCAGGCCGACGGCGCCTACGTCGACGAGGTGTTCGTCGCTCCCGAGACCCTCTCCCAGGGCTCGACCTGGGACGTCGCCTTCTCACCGGACGAGGAACAGAAGTTCCTCTACCTGGCTGACGGCCAGAACATGAAGGTCCACGTGATCGAGCGCGAGAGCATGGAGGTGCTCTACGCCTTCGGCGACGGCGGCCGTCAACCCGGCCAGTTCTTCGCGGTCCACAGCATCGCCACGGATTCCAAGGGCAATGTCTACACGACCGAGACCTACGAAGGAAAGCGGCTCCAGAAGTTCGTGAATCGGGGGATGCGGCCGGTGCCTGAGGACGATCCGGGGCCGCCCTGGCCGGTTGATTGACAGCTGTCGGCGTCGGCGCAGCAACTCGAGCAGCGCCTTGAGAGGCGCCGGCACGCCGTCAGGGCGATGCGGCGGGGGCGAGTCGCGGCGCTCCGGGTCTGGTTGTCCGGTTCGCCGGGCGCCGGAATCGCGCGACGGCGCCAGACGTTCCCACCGCTTCGCGCATCACCTCGAGGACACGCTCCGGAAGCGCATCACCCGGTAACACCTCGTGCTGGCGAAGGCCTCCGGATCCAGCAACCGGTCGAGCCGGTCCAGGCGACGGGTCAACGGCCGCGCCAGGCGCCAGGCAGCGCCCGCCAGCCGCGGGAAACGCAGCGTCGAGGCCTCGCGCAGCAGGCTCAGGATGCCGCGGCCGAAGCGATCCACCATCGCCTGTCCGAGATGAAGCGTCGGCAACACGGAAGGCGTGACGTCCTCGTTCACCTCCAGCACGAGGCCGGCCGCCGCGGCCCGGGTCAGGAACTCGTCCAGCGGATGGCCGCTCCCCGGCTTTCCCCGGTCGGATTCGACGGTGAAGCAGTCGCAGAGGAGCACGCTGCCTCCCGGCGCCAGGCAGCGCCTGACCGCCTCGAAGAACTGCTCGAGCCAGACGTACTGCGCCGACTCGCACAGGAACAGGAGGTCATACCGGCGATCCGGTTCGAACTCCTGGAGGCGGCCCAGGTGGAAGCGCCGCTCCGGAAGCCGCTCGGCGTACAGCCTGCCGTGGTAGGGGTCGGGCGAAAGGCCCTCCACGTCGTAACCGAGGGCGGTCAGCCGCTCGCTGATCACGCCGGTGCCGCAGCCGACGTCGAGCACGGAGGACACTCCGGTCGGCAGCAGGTCCAGGAGTCGCGCGACCAGGCGTTCCTGGGCTCCGCGCAGGCCGGCCACGTCGAGAGGATCGTCATCTCTCCAGATCCCGAAGTTCAGGTAATCCAGACCGACGATCCGGTGCAGGAACTGAAGCGCGAAGCTCGTCTTCACCTGACGAGGGCTGTTTCCGTCTGCGGCCTGCCGGAACAACTGCCGGCCCTCCGGCCCGGGCCAGCTGCGCGGCGCCGCCGGAACCGGTGCGGGAGAGGGGGCCGCGCTCGGGCGCGAAGGCGACGGGGCAATGCGCAAACTCACCGGCGAGAGAGTGTACAGCGCGACCTCAGGCCCCGCACGGCGCCGGGCGCCACCTGCATCTACGAGCGGGAGACCGGCGACCCTTCCTGGCGTCACTACGCGGACGAGCAGCCGGACAGCCGCATGAGCCGGGATCTCGTCGTGCGCTCGGGGGCCGTGGTCGGCAACCACGACTACCTGCTCGACTGGATCTTCCGGCAGGACGGTTCGATCGAAGCACGGGTCGGGGCAACCCCGCACTCGATCTTCCCTGAGTCCGGCCCCGGCCTTGCGCCGCGGCGAACTTCCCCTCTTCTGGCGTGACATCTGGCGTTACAGTTCTGTCGCGCCACTGATTCCGACCAGACAGGAATGTTCGGCCGGCAGGGCGCAACCGTGGCCTGACCCCGGATCGACAGGTACACCCGAGCGACGGGGCCGCTCCCCCGATCCGCCGCCAACCCGCTTCCCCGCACGGGTTTGCGGGCCTTGCCGCAGTCCCGCGTCGACAGCTCCACCGATGCCCCACGCGCCGCCCGGACACCTGGCACGGTTCTGGATACAAGAAGCTGCCAAGCCTGAGCGTCAGTTCCGGAACCTGACCTCGGACGCTCTCTGAACGCGGAGAGCGCCTGGGACGATCAGCCAGGCGGACCAAACGAAGAGGAGGGACTCGCATGAGCTTCAGAACTCGCGGTCGAACCATCGGTCTGGGTTCGGCCCTGGGACTCACTTTGCTGCTGGCGCTGTTCGGCGCCGGGCCCGCGGCGGCGCAGGAGGGCGTGGACAGCGGCGATACCGCATGGATGCTGACCGCCAGCGCCCTGGTGCTGCTGATGACACCGGGGCTCGCGTTCTTCTACGGAGGACTCGTCCGGCGCAAGAACGTCCTGTCGATCCTCATGCAGTGCTTTCTCTGCATGGGCCTGATGACCGTGCTCTGGGTCGTCATCGGCTTCAGCCTGGCCTTCGGCTCCGACGCCCTCGGGGGCGTCATCGGCGGCGGCGACTACTTTCTGCTGGCCAACCTGGGCTACGACGCCTGGGACGGCACCGGCATTCCGGCGCCGCTGTTCATGATCTTCCAGGGCATGTTCGCGATCATCACACCCGCGCTGATGATCGGCGCCTTCGCGGAGCGGATGAAGTTCAGCGCCATCTGCCTGTTCATGAGCGCCTGGCTGCTCGTGGTCTACGCCCCCGTCTGCCACTGGGTGTGGGGCGGCTCGGAAGGTTTCTTCGGCCTCGGCGGCGAGGGCGCCCTCGACTTCGCCGGCGGCACGGTCGTCCACATCAACGCCGGTGTATCGGCGCTGGTCGCGGCGCTCGTCCTGGGCCGCCGCAAGGGCTATCCGACTCATACGTCGCCGCCGCACAACCTGCCCTTCGCCGTTCTCGGTACCGGCCTGCTCTGGTTCGGGTGGTTCGGCTTCAACGCCGGCAGCGCCGTGGCAGCCAACGGCTCGGCCGCCAACGCCTTCGTCGTCACCCAGGTGGCGACCGCGGCAGCGGCTGCCACCTGGGGGTTGATCGACTGGTTCCGCGACTCGAAGCCGACGCTCCTGGGCGTCATCACCGGCGCTGTGGCCGGACTCGTGGCGATCACTCCGGCCTGTGGCTCCGTCAGCGCAATCGGCGCGCTCGGCGTCGGCGCCGGCGCTTCCCTGTTCGCCTACCTGGCAGTAACCTGGTTCAAGTCGAAGCTCGGCTACGACGACTCGCTGGACGTCTTCGGCGTTCACGGCGTCGCCGGCATGTGGGGCGCGGTCGCCGCCGGCCTCTGGGCCACCGACATGGTGCCCGGCAACGACACGAACGGCCTCTTCTACGGCAATGCCGGACAGGTCGCCATTCAGCTCAAGGCCGTTCTGTTCACCATCGCGTGGGCCGCGGTCGTGTCGTTCGTGTTGCTCAAGATCGTCGACCTGATCGTCGGTCTCCGCGTCGGCGACGACGAGGAGCGGATCGGCCTCGATCTGACCGACCACCGCGAAAACGCTTACACCCTGGTCGACTAGGGCAGAAGGAGGAATGACATGAAGTACATCGTGGCCATCGTTCAGCCCGACCGGATGCAGGAGGTCCTCGATCTCCTGGAAGAGAAGGAGATCCACCTGCTGACCGTCTCCAACGTGATGGGGCGCGGTCGCCAGCGAGGCGTCGCCGAGGTCTACCGCGGCCACAAGGAGGCCGGCGCCCTGCTGCGCAAGCTCAAGCTGGAGATCGCGGTCAACGACGACTACGTCGACATCGTGGTCGATGCGATCACCCGGGGCGCCAAGACCGGCAACGTCGGCGACGGCAAGATATTCGTCCTGCCGCTCGAGGAGACGATCCGCATTCGCACGGGCGAAAGCGGCAACGTCGCGATCGGCTGAGTTCCGCCGTATCGCATCTGCCGGGAACGCGCCGCGGGAGCCTTGCCGCTCCCCGGCGCTTTCCCGGCAGCCCGCAACGGCCTCAGGACAGACCGTCGAAGAGGTGCTCGAGCGAAAGCATCCGCTCGGCGATCCGCTCCCAGGCGCTCTCCTCCTCGGGCAACTGAGCCAGGCAGTCCAGCCGCCGCGCCAGGAACCGGAATTCGCTCGTGTGACGGTCCGGGATGACCAGATCCCGGCTGTGGCCGCGGACGATGCGCAGGCAGTTGATCACCGCCCGCAGTAGCCGGTAGCCGTCGACCACCTCCTCGAAGTCGCCGGCGGCGAGGTGACCCCGGTCACGCAGCGCCCGCACCGCGTCGAGCGTGTTCGTCTGGCGCACCTGGGGGTCGTCGACCCCCGCCGCAATCTGCCGCACCTGCACGAAGTACTCGGCATCGAGCAGACCGCCGGCGCTGAACTTCGCGTTCGTCGTGCCGAGCGCCACGAGCTCGGTGCGCTGCCGATTCCTGAGATGCCGGATCCGCGCCACGTCGTGCGGGCGCGGGTCGAACACGAACCGCTCGCGGTGCGTCTCGACGCGGGCCCGCAGCTCCGGATCGCCGGTGACCGTCCGCAGCCGCACCAGGGCCTGACGTTCGTACGGATCGGCCTCGCCGCCGATGCTGTAGTACGAAGCGAACCGCTGGAACGAGGCGGCGAGAGGCGACGAGGAGCCGCCCGGGCGCAGGCGCCAGTCCAGTTCGAAGATCCCGTCCCGTTTGGCGCGGATCAACCGGGCCAGCCGCTGTGCCGCGCGCTGGTAGAACTCGACGGCGCGCGTCCGGCACGACTGGTCCGCATCCCAGAGGAACATCAGCTCGATGTCCGAGGCGTAGCCCAGATCGCGTCCGCCCCACTTCCCGAGCGCACACAGGCACCAGACTCCGGGCTCCGCCGCACCGCCGGCCGTCTCCCCGACCGCTTCGGTCGCCGCCCGCGCCAGCACGACATCGGAGAGGGTCGAGAGCTCTTCGCCGAAATCGCTGAAGTGCTCGATCCTGCGTGTCAGATGGCGCATGTCGATCCGCCCGATCTCGTCGTCCTTGAAGCGGTTGAGGGCGTCGTCCGGCGTCTCCCCGGCTTCCAGCGCGGCATCGAGGCGGCTCTCCAGGTCGTTGCGTCCGGCGCCCAGGTCGAGGTCGGCCATGCCTTCCAGCAGCGGCATCAGGTTCTCGTGCTGACGGCGCAGGAACTCCTCCCAGAGATAGGTGCCGGCCCCCAGCACACGCGCCAGTTCGTCGAGTGACGACGCGAGGGCCTGCGTCGGATCGGCAACCTGCTCGCAGGCCGCATCGATCAGCGCACCGAACTGCCGCAGGGCGAGCTGCGGGTTCGGCGCCGCCGCCAACCGCCGCGCGAACTGCTTCATCAGCGTCACCGTCAGCCGCAGGTGGTCGACCCCGATGCGGTCCTCGATCTTCTCGCCGCTCCGCGTGGTCACGAAGAGGCGGTCGCGCACCTCGCCGTCGACCGTGTCGAACTCCACCTTGTCGATCCTGTAGTCGCGGGTCGAGAGAACGTTGGCGAACTCGAACAGGAACATGAAGCTGTCGGGACTTCGGATCTCGAGGATCGTGCAGTGCTCGTCCGACTCGTTGTCGACCGAAATCGAGATGGGGGGCATGACCTGTTCCGCATCGGCGCCCGAATCGGTCAGGCGGGCCGCCTCCATCACGCGCAGGGTCAGTGCCTCGTTGGCGCGTTGCGCGTCGCCGTCGGCCAACAGGCGGAGAAGTCCGTTCAGGTCGCGCTCGAAGTCCGTCCGGGAGAAGGCGCCCGAGGCGTGGGCCGGCGCCGGCCGGACCTCCGCGGAGTACACGATCCGGGTGGGGCCATGGGCCGGCGTCCGCGACCCCGGGTCCCTGCGGCGGCGCTGGCGGGCGCGCCGGACGCGCCGGTCGGGCGTCCGCGGCGAACCACGCCGGCCCGCCCTCCCGCGCCGCCGGTAGAACTCCATGTCGCCCGCGTCCTGATACGTGTAGGAACTGCCGCTCAGGATCGATTGACCGTAGGCCGCAAGCAGGCCGCAGATCTTGGCGAACTCACCCTGGTAGTCGTTGGCGACCACGGTCACCCGCCGGGTCGAACCGACGTCCCGCACGTCCACCCGGCACAATCGCCCGCCGTCGAGCTCGTGTATCAGCTGGACGTGGCGCGCCACCTCCTCCACCGGGTGGGCGAGGAAGTAGGCGCTCTCCAGGCGTCGGAAGTGCTCGTCGATGAGTTCCGCCGGCAGGTCCGGGCAGCGTTCCCGCACCTGATGCTTGCGTTCCAGGAAGTCGATCGTCTCGTCGAAGAACTCGCCGAAGATGCGACGGACCTCGGCCGCCGTCTCTTCGTAGCGGCCCCCCAGATCAAGGGTGCCGAGCGGCTGGCGCAGGGCGAACGCCACCCGCCACTGGAACGTCGCCCACTGTTTCGGCTCGCGCGGAAGCTGGCGGACGGGAAGGTCCCTCTCCAACTGAAGCACGTGTTCGACCACGCGCAGGAAGATGTAGGCCTCGCGCAACCGGTCGTACTCGTCCCGCGTGATCACGCGGTGCGCCCGCAGCCGCGACATCGCCTGCAGCGTGTTCGGCGAGCGCAGGCTCTGGTTGGAAGCCCCGTGGTGAAGCTGCAGCAACTGGACGATGAACTCGATGTCGCGGATGCTGCCGGCGCCGAGCTTCACGTTGCCGACTTCCGTGCCGCGGGAGCGCAGCGACCGCTCGATCATCCGCTTCATCTCGAAGACCTCCCGCAGCAGGGTCTCCGGCGATCGTTCCGGGTCGAAGACGAAACGCCGCGTACCGTCGATCAACGCCTTCGCCGCGGCCGCGTCGCCGCCGGCGAAGCGCGCCTTGATCAGCGCCTGAAACGTCCAGTTCATGCCGTAGCGCTCATAGAAGCGGAGGTACTGCCCCACCGTCCGCACCAGGGGGCCCATCTTCCCCTCCGGCCGCAACCGCATGTCCACCCGGAAGACGAACCCGTCGATCGTGTTGTCGGAGATCAGGCGAATGAACTTCGGCGCCTGCCGCTGCAACCGATGCAGGGCCTCCTGGTCGACGTCGTCCGAAGCGACGAACAGGGCGTCGATGTCCGAGCTGTAGTTGACCTCCAGTCCGCCCCACTTGCCCATCGCGATGACCGCGAACGGTTCCTCGTCCAGACCGGTCGCATCGAGCGCGCGCTGGACGCAGACATCCGCCACCTGGGAGATCTTCCGCGTTGTCGCGGCGAAGTCGTCGAGGCCGCTGAAGTCGGCGACCGCGACCCGGATCAGTTCCCGGTACCTGAGAAAGCGGAGCCAGCGGCGGACGTCCTCCTCAGGCGCCGGCCGGAGCGCCGCCATCCGCTCGCGCTGCTCGTCGACCGACTCCTCCTCGACCGGGAAGAGCCCCTCGTCCGCATCCGGGTGGGCGTCGAGCCAACGGGCGTAGGCCGGCGCGTACTCGCGCAGGATGTCGCGCTGCGCCAGCGCGAGGGTCTGCCGGGGATCCTCGGCGTCTTCGATACCTGCGGCAGAGAAAGCCTCGATTGCATGCTCAAGGCGAGAGTTCACGACAGTACCTCCTGAGGGGTTCCGGTTGACGGCGGGCGTCTGCCGCCGGGGCGTGGATGCTACCGAACCGGCAGCGGCGCCTCACCGCCTCGCCGTCGCCGGCCACTGAACCCGACCACGGCCCTCAGCGGCCCGTGGCGAACCGCGGCTTCGCCGGCCGCGGGCAGAGAAACGCCGCCTCCGCCGCCGCTCCCGAAGTCAGGCCCAGCCCCTCCTCCGCTACGATGCCGGCGTGAAGGAGGCCGCCGGCAGGACGAAGCTCAGCGACATCGACTGGGCGTCCTGGCACGCCGTCGACCGGGCCACTCTGACCTTCGTCCTCGAAGACCGCGAGGTGCTCCTGATCCGAAAGAAACGCGGCCTGGGCGCCGGCAAGGTGAACGGCCCGGGGGGGCGCCTGGAACCAGGCGAGACGCCGCTCGAATGTGCCGCCCGCGAAGTCGAGGAGGAACTCGGCATCACGCCTCAGGGACTCGAGTACCGGGGCGAGAACCGGTTCCAGTTCGTCGACGGCTACTCCATCCACGTCCACGCTTTCGTCGCCTCGGGCTACCGGGGCGAGATCCGCGAAACCGACGAAGCGGCGCCCCTCTGGACCCGGATCGACGCCATCCCCTACGACCAGATGTGGGAGGACGACCGCCTGTGGCTGCCCCACGTCCTGAACGGCCTGAGCCCGCGGGGCCGCTACATCTTCGACGGCGACCGCATGCTGGACTGGGAACTCGAAGTCGAGGGACGCCGATACGGACCGTTCCATGCGGCCGAAACCGCTGCGGACACGCCGACGTGCCGCCCAGGTGCGCGACGCGCGCCAACCGTCCCGGCGTAGGGCGAGGCTCTACTCGCCGCCGCCGGTCGAACCGGCGCCGGCGGCGGCGCGGATCGCCGCGACGTCCCCGGGTTCGACATACGTCCAGGCCAGGAATGGCGCCATCATCTCGTCGATGCTCCGGGCGCCCCAGTCCACCGCGCGCCCGATATCGAGGAACGGGTACTCCTCCAGCCTGGTTTCCGAGTTGTCGTAGACCGCCTCGATCTCGATCCGCGTGCCGGCCGGAAGCACCTTCGGATCACGGTAGATGTAGTTCGTCTGCCAGCTGTAGTCGTACTCCGGCACGTCGAGCAGCACCTCCGCGCCGCCATCGGGGTAGTGCGCCGTGTACTTCATGCTCTCGCCCCGGAAGTGCATGTGCGGATGCAGCGACAGCAGCACCGTGTCCTTCTCGAACACTCTGGAGGACCCGACCCGCCACCGCCCGTGACCCGGCGGAATCTCGAACGCGCCGGCGCCGATCGTGTTCCAGGTCACCTTGTGCTTCACCTCGGCGCCGACCGGATGGAACCGGAACGCGACGGCCGAGCGGTCGTGGCCCGAAGTGCCGGGGCCGGGTTCCTTGTGGTAGTGGACATTCAGGCGGACGACCATGCCGGCCCGCAACAGGTTGCCGAAACCCGGCGGGTAGATCGTCGGATCCTCGCCGGCCGCGATCGAACCCAGGGAGAAGGTGTTCTCGCTGAGCACGTCGACCTCGCCGTCCTCGTTCGGGGTCAGGGCGCGGCCGGTGATGTGATGGACGAACTCGGCGTCCGGCTGATACTCGATCGCCTGAATCCAGCGCGGCTCCGGGAGCATCTCCTCGGTCAGCGTGATGAAGAAGTTGGGCTGTTCGTCCTCCACGTCGTCACCGACGAAGTACGGCTCCTCCATGTAGACGATCAGGTCCGGCCTGCCGATCAGGAAGCCGCCCGTGTCCTCGAACTCGCGCGGGGCCGGCCCCTTCGCCGGATCGCCCTTCGGCGCGCCGCGTCCCACCCAGGCCACGACCGTGTCGATCTCGTTCCCGGTCAGGGTTCGCTCGTTCACGAAGACCCCGGCCGTATGGTCGGTGGCGTCCCACGGCGGCATCTCGCGGTTCTGCACCAGCCGCGCGATCGAGCGTGCCCAGGGCCTCGCTTCCTCGTACGTCATCAGGGACATCGGCGCCACCATGCCGGCGACGTTGTCGCCGCCCGGCCGGTGGCAGGTCTGGCAGCTCCGCTGGAAGATCGGCAACACATGTTCGTGGAAGGTGACCGCTTGGCCCGTGTCCGCGGCGACCGCCACGGAAGCGAGGCCAGGCACGCCCAAGGTGAGAAGTGCAGCGATCGAGCGGCTCATACGCGCCTCCAGCTTCCAATCAGTTGTTTCGGTCGACGGGGCGACTCTAGCAGCACGGATCAAGCTCCCGGCGAGGTACGGGCTGAGGCCGGACATGGAGGCTGCGACAGGTTTGACGGCGAGCTCGGGCCGCCCTCGACCCGGGGAACGAGGGCGACCCACGAGCCTGCCCGGGCGGCGCGACTTCTTCCACGGGCGGCCGGCAGCCGGAAGGTGATCGACCGCTTGATGTGGGTCACGTTCAGGTGGATGTGGTCCGGGAACGGGGTCAGGGCGCGCTGGCCGCCACGGCGTGCACCGGCGCGCCGCGGAGCGCGACGGACCTGCAGGCAGCGAACAGCGTCGGCACGAACAGGTCCGGTCGCGCCACGCAGGCGTAGTGGTCGGCATCCACCGGGTGAACCGAGGCGCCGGCAACCAGCGCCGCCATCGCCGCCTGGACCCCGGGCGGAATGTGCCCGTCCTGCTCGGTCAGAACCACGGCGGCGGGCACGTCGACCTCACCGAGCCATGGGCTCGAGTCGAAACGGGCGAGAGCTGCGCCGGCCTCGATCACGGAGACCGGATCGGTCGGGCCGATCTGCTCCTTCAGGGTCTGCCGCAGAGCGGGATTCTGGACGTTCGCGAGCATGCGCTCGCCCATGCCGTCCCACAGCGTCTGCGGCGCCACTCGGGCCGCGAGGGACAGGAGTGGACCGAGCGTGGACGCGGCGCGCTCGGCCCGCGGACCGCCGAAGCGCGAGCCCGTGGCGCAGAGCACGAGACCCGCGGTCCGCTCCGGGTGGCGGCGCCAGAAGAGCTGCGCCACGGCGCCGCCCATCGAGTATCCCACCGGAATGACTCGCTCCACGCCCAGGTGGTCGGCCAGCGCCGCCGCGTCGTCGGCGCAGTCTTCGAGCCTGAAGGCGCCGATCCGGCGGATGCCCCGACCGTGGCCCCGGTGGTCGAGGGCGATGACCCGGAAGCCGCGGCCGAGAGTCGCGAAACTCCTGGACCAGTTGAGCAGGGCGGTCGCCGCCAGGCCGTGCAACAGCAGCAGGACCGGCGCCCCGGGCGGCCCCGCGGCCTCGTGCACCCAGGTCGCACCCCGTCCCGGGACAACGACACGTCTTCCGCTCGCTGCCGTCTCCACGACGCCGCCCTCAGGCATACCGCCCGCTCCGCTGCACGCGATCAGCGCACCACCCGCTCCGGCGGCACGCGGCAGATGCGCCGCATCCGGTGGGCGCCGGCCTGGGGATGGGTCCAGTGCAGCTCGTCTCCCTCCATCCAGCGCTTCACGCGGATCCAGGGAATGCCGTAGCCGTCCATCTCCAACGCCCCATCCCGGTAACGGGTCCGGTTGCGGATCCTCGTGCAGCGCGGATTCACGTCGTTGGCGCCGCGGCGGAGGGTGCCGTCCGCCCGCATGTCGTGGAGCAGGCCGACCGTGGTGACCACGACACGGTCGCCGCACTGTTCGACCCGTTCGAGGTGGCCGCTGTCGTCGTCGAGCCACAGGCCGCGCAGGTCCGGCGCTCCCTCCGCAAGCGGCTCGGTGCACTCGGCCAGCACCGGCAGCGGCCACTCGGTCCAGCCCGCACATCCCGGGGTGTAGGCGATTGGAATCTCGTCCGCAGTCAGGCCCGACCCGTCGAGTACCGGCAGGTCGCAGTGGTCCACCTCGCCGCCGCCCCCGGTCAGCAGACGCGCCTCCGTCGTATCGGGCGGCCGCGGAGCGGAGCGCAGGTACACGCTGACTGCCGCGACGGCCGCCCCGGCCAGGGCAACGGTTGCGACGAAGGCGATCAGTCCGTTCCGCAGCAACCTGCGCCGCCGCAACCTGTGGCGATGGGCGCCCACCACGTCCTACCCGCCCGCCGGCGTCTGTTCGACGAAGTCGGCGACGATGGCTGCCAGTTCCCGGCCGCGCCCCTCCTGAAGGAAGTGACCGCCACCCTCGATCGTCCGGTGAGGTTGGCCCCTGGCGCCGGGAATCCTCGACTCGAAGGGCTTCCGGGCGCTGACCCTCACCGGATCGTTGTCCGAGAAGGCGCACAGAGGGACTTTCATGGCGATGGGGTTTCTCCGGCTTGAGGTGGAGAGCGGCGACCGCGCGAGCGCGTAGGATAGCGGCCCTTCCGAGCAGAGGGGCCCTTCCGGCCCGGAGGAACAAAGGCCGATGAAGTTGCTGATCGCCAACCGCGGCGAGATCGCGGTCCGCATCGCCCGCGCCGCGGCGGAACTCGACATCCCGTCCGTGGCGGTGTACTCCGAGGACGACGCCGCGTCGCTCCACGTCCGCAGGGCGGATGAAGCGGCGGCGCTCAAGGGCTCTGGCCCCGCCGCCTACCTCGACGGCGAGCAACTGCTGCGGGCCGCCGTCGAGCACGGATGCGACGCGGTTCATCCGGGCTACGGCTTCCTGAGCGAGAACGCCGGTTTCGCCCGCGCCTGCATCGACGCAGGCATCCGTTTCGTCGGCCCGACGCCCGAAGCACTGGAGCTGTTCGGCGACAAGGCGAAGGCCCGGGCGCTCGCGAACGAGCACGGCGTTCCGGTCGTGCCCGGGGTCTCCAAACCAGTCACCCTGGACCAGGCGCGCGCGTTCATGGACGACTTGCCCCCGGGCTCCTCGATGCTGATCAAGGCGGTCGGGGGCGGCGGTGGCCGCGGCATGCGGATCGTGACCCGCGAAGACGAACTCGAGGACGCCTACCGCCGGGCGGTTTCCGAAGCCGGCGCCGCATTCGACAACGATCGCGTCTTCGTCGAGGAGCTGCTCACGGCGGTGCGCCACGTGGAGGTTCAGATCGCCGGCGACGAGAGCGGGGCCGTCGTCCACTTCGGCGACCGGGACTGCAGCTTCCAGCGGCGCCACCAGAAGCTGATCGAGATCGCGCCTGCGCCCTGCCTGCCGGCCGCGCTGGGCGAGGCGCTCCGTGAGGCGGCGCTCGCCCTGGCCTCCGCCGCGGCCTACCGCAACCTCGGCACCTTCGAGTTCCTGGTCGAGACCCGCGACGGACAGGGTTCGGCGCCGCGGTTCTTCTTCATCGAGGCGAACGCGCGCCTGCAGGTCGAGCACACGGTGACCGAGGAGGTCTTCGGCGTCGACCTCGTCCACCTCCAGCTCGAACTGGCCCGGGGCCGGCTGCTGGCCGACCTCGGCTTCACGCCGAACAACGGCACAAAACCGCGCGGCGCTGCCGTGCAAGCCCGGGTCAACATGGAGAAGATGGCTGCCGACGGCGCCGTCTTGCCGACGGGCGGCCTCCTCACCGCATTCGAGCCTCCCAGCGGACCCGGACTGCGCACCGACACCTTCGGCTACTCGGGCTACCGGACGAATCCCCATTTCGACTCCCTGCTGGCCAAGGTCGTGGGCCGCGTGCCGCAGGCGGACCACGGCGCCGCCCTGGCCCGGACCGCCCGCGCGCTGGGCGACTTCCGGATCGAGGGCATCGAAACGAACGCTTCCTTCCTGCGCGCGCTGCTCGCGCGTGCCGAGGCCGGGACCTGGAACGTCCACACCCGCTTCGTCGACGAGCGGCTGGCCGAACTCGTCGAGGCCGCGGCCGCATTCGGGGACCCCGCCTCCCGGCAAGGCGCCGCGGGTGCGGAGCCCGGCCTGGCCGGCGTGAAGGTCGACGCCCTCGACCCGCTCGCCGTGCTGGATCACGGCAAGTCGGGCGCACCCGCGGTCAGCCTGCCGGCCGCGGCGCCGCCTCCGGTCGAACAGGCGCCGGTCCCGGACGGACTCACCGCCGTGCGCGCCCCGATGCAGGGGACCGTCCTCGGTCACCAGGCCGAAGTCGGCCAGGAGGTCGCCGCCGGCCAGATCCTCTTCATCATGGAGGCGATGAAGATGGAGCACGAGATCCACACGGAGGTTGGCGGCGTGCTCCGCGACCTCCGAGCCGCCGTCGGCGACGCGGTCTGGGAGGGCCACGTCCTGGCGTTGATCGAGGAGCGGGACATCGAGGTCTCGGGCGACAAGCAGGAAGCCGAGATCGACCTCGACGCGGTACGACCCGACCTCGCCGAAGTGCTCGAGCGTCACCGCGTAACGCTCGACGAGGCCCGGCCCGACGCGATCCGGAAGCGGCGCAAGACGAAGCAGCGCACGGCGCGCGAGAACATCGACCAGTTGTGCGACGAGGGCAGCTTCGTCGAGCACGGTCAGTTGGTGCTCACCCCCGGCACCGGCCTCCCGAAGGAAGAGATCATCCGCAAGTTCCCGACCGACGGGATGGTCACCGGCGTCGGTTCGATCAACGGCGATCTCTTCCCTGACGATCGCAACCGCTGCGTTGTGATGGCCTACGACTACACCGTGCTCGCCGGCACCCAGGGGGCCCTCAACCATCCGAAGACGGACCGCATGGTCGAGCTGGCCCACCGCTGGAAGCGGCCGGTCGTCCTGTTCGCCGAAGGCGGAGGCGGCCGCGCCGGCACCGGCGGCAAGCGCAAGGGCGGCGCCTCGACCACCAAGGCGGGCCAGGGCCGCAGCGACGAGACGTACCGGCCCCTCGACACGCCGACCTTCACCTCCTTCGCGCGGCTCTCCGGCCTGGCGCCGATCGTCGGCATCACTTCACGCTTCTGCTTCGCCGGCAACGCGGCGCTGCTCGGCTGTTGCGACGTGATCATCGCCACCGCCGACTCGAGCATCGGGATGGGCGGCCCGGCGCTGATCGAGGGCGGCGGCCTGGGCGTGTTCCGGCCGGAGGAAGTCGGTCCGATGGATGTGCAGACGCCGAACGGAGTCGTCGATATCGCGGTCGAGGACGAGATCGAGGCGGTCTCCACAGCACAGCAGTACCTGTCGTACTTTCAGGGCCGGGTCGACGACTGGGACTGCCCCGACCAACGACTCCTGCGCCGGATCGTGCCCGAGAACCGCCTGCGCGTGTACGCCATCCGCGACGTGATCCACACGTTGGCCGACACCGGCAGCGTGCTGGAGCTGCGGCCCGAATTCGGCCTCGGCATGGTCACCGCTCTGGTCCGGATCGAAGGGCGGCCGGTGGGCGTGCTCGCCAACAACCCGGAGTTCCTCTCCGGCGCCATCGACAGCGACGGCTCCGACAAGGGCGCCCGCTTCCTCCAGCTCTGCGACGCCTTCGACATTCCAGTCCTCGTGCTCTGCGACACGCCCGGCATGATGGTCGGCCCCGAGATCGAGCGCACCGCCCTTGTCCGCCACTGCTGCCGCCTGTTCGTCGTCGGCGCCAACATCTCCGTGCCCAGCCTGACGATCGTGCTGCGCAAGGCCTACGGGCTCGGCGCCCAGGCGATGGCCGGCGGCGACCTGAAGGAGCCCTTCTTCACCGTCGCCTGGCCGACCGCCGAGTTCGGCGGCATGGGCCTCGAAGGCCAGGTCAAGCTCGGCTTCCGCAACGAACTCGCAGCAATCGAGGACCCCGAAGAGCGGCGCGCCCGCTACGAGGAGCTCGTCGCCGCCGCCTACGAGCGCGGCAGCGCCCTGACCGCCGGCGCGTCCTTCGCCGTCGACGACGTGATCGATCCCGCCGACTCCCGCCGCTGGATCGCCCGCACCCTGGACTCCGTGCCGCCGCCTCCGGCCCGCAACGGCAAGAAGCGCCGCAACATCGACACCTGGTAGAGAACCACTGGGTGGCCCTTGGCGCCGAGGAAGAAACTGACCGATGCCTTCGTCCGGTGTGTCGGTCCGGCGGCGACAGCGAGGGCGACTGGCGCCGGACGCTGGCGAAATTGTCCGCCGCCGCCGGGTGCGGCTCTCGTTCGAGTTCCTCGTGTTGACGGCTGCCCGGCCGGGAGAGGTCCGCGGCTCTACTCGTCGCCGCCCGCCGGCTCGATCACGCCGTACATCAATCCCCCGTACGGTCCGTGATTCCACGTTCCGGCGTACCGGTCGTCGTGGAAGAGCACCCGGGCCCCGAACTGTTCGCCCAGCCCGGGGATCGCGAAGTCCGTGATGCTCACCATCGGCGTATCGCCGGCCCAGACGATCGGCACGACGACCGGCAGGGTCACGTCGACCGTCATGTAGACGACCCGGACGTCGAAACGCCAGCGGTCGCCCTCCCCCTCGAGCTTCGCCACGCTCGCGATCTCGTAGCGCTCGGGGTTCTTGTCGCGGCTGACGCCCTCGACCTCTTCGAGCCCTTCGATGTTCCCGATCGTGAAATGCCCCACCAGGTCCACGCTCTGCATCCGTTCCGCGAACGCCCGCTCGCGCTCCGAGAGTTCTTCGAGCGGCGCCGTCCGGCCAACGCCGGTCACGCCGGCGATCCAGCCGACGCCGTAACCGAGACCCAGCAGAACGAGACCAGCGACACCAGCGACGATCCAGAGAGTTGTCTTCTTCATGATGCGCGTGAACGTAGCCTCCACCGGCGTTTCCGTCAACCGGCGGCCTGACGCTCGCGGCGACGCGGCATGCCGCAACCGCCGGATAGGATCGCCCCATGACCAAGGCCGCCCACGCCGCCGTCCGGTCTCCGGGCAACGAGCGCCACGACCCGGAGCACGCGCCGCTTGATGCGTCCGATTTCCCCGGATGCCGGCCGCTCCGCATTCCGCGCGAAGCGATCGAAGACTACGAGGGCCGGGTCGAATACTGGGAGGCGCGCACCGAAACCGCGATGGTCGTTCGCGAGCCGACGACGAGCTACCACGAGCGGCCATCTCATCGACTCTCGCGGCTCGCCGGGTTCATCGCCGCCGCCAGAGGGTCCGCGATGGAAGCCTACGGCACGACGGACCTGGTGCGTTTCGACGCCCGCGGCAAGCCGCGCGTGCTGGCGCAGGCCGACCAGATTCTCTATCTCCACCCGCCGCCCCCCGAAGAGCTCCAGCCGAGGGTGGATATCGATGGCGGCAGCCTCCCCGACGTCGTCCTGGAGGTGGACTACTCCACGGATGTCCGGGTGCGCAAACTGCCGCTCTACGAGGCGTGGGGCTTCCCCGAGGTCTGGGTCGACGTGCCGGATGCCCGCGCGCGGCGCCGCCCCAGGTCCAGAGTGTCGGCGCTGACCGTCCATGTGCTGGAAGGCGGGAGCTTCAGAGCGGCAAGGACCAGCCGCGCCTTCCCCGGCTGGACCGCGGAGGAGATTCACAGAGCGTTGAACGAACACACGATGTCCGCAGCGACGGAGGCCGCGCTTCACCGCGTCGGAACTGCCCTGGGAGCGGCGGAAGGAACGGGCCCGGACGACGATCCCTGGTTGCGGCGCCATCGTGACGAGGGCCGTGCGGAGGGCCGTGCCGAGGGCCGCTCCGCCGCACGGTGCAAGACCGTTGCCGCACTGCTCGAGGCGCGCGGCATCCGGACCACGCCGGCATTCGGCGACCGGTTCGCGGACCTGGGGGAGCTACCCGAGAGCGACCTCGTCGGCGCCGCTCTCCGCTGTGAGAGCGAGGCGGAGTTCCTCGAGCTGTGCGGAGAGAAGCGGCAAGGCTAGGCGCCGAGGCGCCGCCCTGACCGACCGCAGCCCCCGTCCACGATCCCCCGCCCGATGCCGCATCCCCCTCCCTCCGGCCTGACGGTCGCCGCCGCCCTGCTGCTCGCCGCCGGCGCCAGCGCCCAGGAACCCGGCGGGCGCGATTCCAGGCCAACCGCGAACCAGTCTGTGCGCCCGTCAGCGGGCGCAAGGACGGCACTCACCGGCAGACCCTGGTCCGACATGGACTACGGACCGTACAAGGTCCATTCCTACATCGTCGAACCGGGCAACAACGCGAACAAGGGCATCGGCATCCGCGTTGACGACGGCCCCGGCGGCGTCGCCAAGGGAACCGAATTCCTGCTCTTCGACACGGACACCCTGCGCTGGGCCGCGGGCTGGACCGGGCCCGGCTTCATCGACTGGAACTCGATCAACTACAACGGCAGGCACGTCGTCGAGCCGGCAATCGTGGGCGACTTCGTCTTCACGAATCCGGACTCGCCGGGCTGGTCCCGGGCCGGCGACGACTTCCGGGACACGCGCATCGTGGGCCGCCGCGGGCAGCGCTTCGGGCCGCAGGATCGACCCGTCGCGCGCTGGCTCGGGCACTACCTGCACGGGCGCCAGGTCGTGTTGCACTACCAGGTGGGCGACACGGAGGTCCTGGAACTCGGCGGCTCGGAAGGCGGCGGACTGTTCAGCCGCACCCTGAACCTCGGGCCGAGAAACACGGACCTCCTGGTCCAGGTCGCGCACCAGAAGGACGGGCGAGCCTGGATCGACAATCAAGCGGCAGGCTTCCGCGAGCCGCGCCCGGATGACCCGGCCAGAGGCGAACAGAGCGGCCCCGCCGTCGCCGCCCTGGTCGGAGCGCCGGCAGCCGTCCAGTGGGTCGAGGGCGACGGCGACGACCTCCGCCTGCGCGTTCCGGCCGGCAACGAACCCGTCCGTTTCAAGATCGTGATCGGCCGCCGCGGCAGATCGAACGCCGGCTTTTTGGCCCGCGCGGCAGGAGTTGCCCCGGCCATCGATCTCGAACCACTGACCCGCGGCGGCCCCGCACAGTGGACCGAGACGGTCACGACCGAAAGCCGGGTCCTCGGCCGCCGCGGCGGCCCCTTTGAGCTCGAGGCGATCACCGCGCCTCTCGACAACCCCTACCGGTCGTGGATGCGCCTGGGCGGCTTCGACTTCCTCGACGGCGGCCGCCGCGCGGCGGTCGCCACCTGGATGGGCGACGTCTGGATCGTCGACGGGCTGGGCGGCGACGAGATCGGCGAGATCACCTGGAAGCGCTTCGCCACCGGGCTCTATGAGCCGCTCGGCGTCAACACGCGAGGCGGCGAGATCTTCGTCACCTCCCGCGACCAGATCACCCGCCTCCACGACCTGAACGGCGATGGCGAGGCGGACCGCTACGAGGCCTTCAACCACGACGCCCAGGCCTCGGCCCACTTCCACGAGTTCGCAGTGGGGCTGGAAGCGGACGCGGAGGGAAACTTCTACTACGCCAAGGGCGCGGGACACGACTTCGACGCTCGCGTACCCCAGCACGGCACGATCCTCAAGGTCTCCGCCGACGGCGCCTCGACCCGGATCGTCGCCAACGGTTTCCGGGCGCCGAATGGCCTCGTCGTCAATCCGGACGGGAGCGTGATCGTGACCGACCAGGAAGGACACTGGACGCCGGAGAACCGGATCAACTGGGTCGAGCCGGGAACCTTCCACGGCTACATGCGGGCCTGGCGCGAGCCCGACCGGGATCCGGAGGACTTCGTCCAGCCGATGACCTGGATCCACCACGACGTGGACCGCTCTCCCTCGGCGCCGGTGTGGGTACGCAGCGTTCGCTGGGGCGAACTGGACGGGTCGCTGATCTACCTGTCCTACGGCAACGGCAAGATCTTCTCCGTGCTCTTCGACCAGGCCTTCGTGCGGGGCTCCCCGGCAGGCGACCGTCCGCCGCGTCAGGCCGCCGTGGTCGAACTGCCCATAGCAGCCGCGCCCACCGGCCTGGTCCGGGGGCGCTTCAACCCCGCCGACGATCACCTCTACGTCTGCGGACTGTTCGCCTGGGCGGGCGACCGGACCCAGGCCGGCGGCTTCTACCGCGTCCGGCGCACGGACCAGCCGCTGCGCATTCCGGTGGCCTGGGAAACCGCCTCCGACGGCATCGTCGTCCGCTTCAGCACCGTTCTCGATCCCGAGGCCGCCGCCGATCCGGGCAACTACTCGATGCGGATCTGGCAGTACCTGCGCCAGGCCAGCTACGGCTCCAAGGACTACCGGGTGCTCGGCGAGGGCATCGGCGACGACGACCTGCCGATCCCCTCGGCGACCCTCTCCGCCGACGGCCGCTCGGTGTTCGTCGAGATCCCGGACATCCTCCCTGCGCAGCAGGTCCACCTGGAGATGAACCTTCGAAGCGCGGACGGCGCCAGAATGCGCGAGTTCATCCACGGCACGATCCACGAGCCGGGATCCCGCACCGGCGCGGAGGTCCTCGCAGGCGCCAACTGAACGCGGCGGCGAGGTCGTCTTGCGCATTCGCTGGCAGGCACTCCGCGCCACGGCAACCCTCGTCTCACTGGCCTCGGCAAGCGCGGCGACAGGACAAACCGAGTCACCGGACGCGGCAGCGGTCTTCGACCAACCCGGCCTGACGCTCGCCCTCGGTGCGTCCGACAGCGCGACCGACGCCAGGGTCGCGCGCCTGGCCGCCCTCTACGTTCCCGAAGGCCGGACCGCAAGCCCCTTCCTCGATGCCGGTCCCTTCGAGGCCGCCTTTCGAGGCGCAATCGAACTCGACCTGAACGACTCGTACCGGTTCAGCGTGCGCGGCTCGGGGACCCTGCAGTTGAGCATCGGCGGCGAAGTCGTCATCGCGCGGCAAGAGCTTCCCGCTGGAGACGCTCCCCTGTCGTCCAACGGCGAGGTGCGCCTGAACAAGGGCCTCAATCCGATCGAACTCGTCTACCACAGCCCGACGGCCGGGGACGCCTCCCTCCGCCTGACCTGGGACAACGACTACCTGCCGGAGGAACCCCTGCCGCCGGAACGGCTTCGGCGTGCCGACTCGCCGGCGCTCCACCGGGGCCGGGCACGGCGAACTGCCCGAGACCTCGTCGCCAACGCCATGTGCGTCCGTTGCCACGCCGCGGCGAGCGGACCGTCGGACGGCATGCCGGAACTCCAGGCGACAGGACCCGCACTCGACGACATCGGCGCCCGTCTCCGACCGCGATGGATCGAACAGTGGCTGCTCGACCCGAAGGCGCTGCGACCACAGGCCCGGATGCCGCGACTGCTTTCGACCGAGGTCGCCGAGGCGCGTCGGCAGGCCGCGGACATCGCCGCGTACCTGACTGGCGGCCTCGGCGACGATCCCGCGCCGGATCCGGCAACCGCGACGCCGGCTGCCGAGATCGCGGACGGCCGCCGCCTCTACACCGAAATCGGCTGCGCGGCCTGCCACGGCGATGCGACCGCCCGGCCGGGAATGGACGCGGCGCCGCGGCTCGTCGCGTCGCCGGCGTTCGATGCCGCCACCTCGGCTGCCGGCCCACCGGGCGCGCCGACGTCCCCGCCGGAAACCGGAGCGCCCCGGCGCCGGTCGGGGCGGGCGCCTCGACGCCCGCCGGGCGCGACGGCGTCCCCGCCGGCAAGCGGGGGCGGGCCGCCCGGCGGCGGTCAGGTTCCGGCCGCCTCGGTCCCGCCGAGACCGAAGTTCTCCGTGCTTGGGCGCCTGCGCGAAGAGCTTGGCGCTTACGAGAAAGACGCCGCGGGGAGCAGGGACCAGGCCCTTCGACTCGGGGACAAGTGGCAGCCGCCCGCTCTGGCGGCCTACTTGCTCAACCCGAACAGATTCGATCCCTGGAGCCGGATGCCGCGAACGGAACTCGAAGCCGGTGAAGCCGCCTCCCTGGCCGCCTACCTGTTGGCCCCCACTCCCGAGAACGGCGAAGGACCCCCGGTCCGACGTGATCCCCCGGGCGACCCGGAGCGCGGTCGGCGTCTGGCCGAAGAACTCCGCTGCCGCAGTTGCCACTCCCTGCCCGGAGGCGACCCGCCGCCGGCAGCGGCGCCGCTTGAGCGGCTGGCGGACGCGAACCGGATCCGGGCAGCGAACGCGGACGGCGTTGCTCGGCATCCCCGCTACGACTTCAAACCGGCGGAGTTCGACGCAATCGAGCGGCTTCTGGCCGAAGACGCGGCGGCCTTCTCCCGCGCCGTCCCGGTCGAGTACGCGGAGCGCAGGCTCAAGGCTGGCGGTTGCCTCGCCTGCCACACCCGGGACGGCGTTCCAGCCTCCTGGTCGCCGCCGCCCGTTGCCGCCACCGTCCCCGCCGGGGAAAGCGCGGCGGACGACTTCTTCGCGCCTTCTGCCGACGCGGAGGACGGCGCCGGGCCGGACCACCTGCCGCCGGACCTGACCTGGGCCGGCGCGAAGCTCCGCAGCGACTGGCTCGAAGCGTACGTCGCCGGTCGTGGCCAGGACCGCCCTCGCCCGCACCTGCGGGTGCGGATGCCGGCGTTCCCAGGTCATGCCGATCTTCTCGCCGCCGGGCTGCACCACCAGCACGGGCTATCGCCTTCGCCGCCGGAACCGGAACCGGTCGACCCCGAGCTCGCGGCAGTCGGCGGCAACCTGGTCCGCGGCGACCGCCTCGGCTGCCACTCCTGCCACGCTCTCGGCCAGGATCCCGCCCTGGGCGGCGAGGGCTCCGAAGAGACGATCAACTTCGACCTCGTGCGCCGGCGACTGAGGCGCGCCTACTTCGACCGCTTCCTGCGCGATCCCCAGCGCATCCTGCCGGGCAGCAAGATGCCCCGGTTCGTCGACGAGGACGGCTACACCGCGCTCTACGACATCCTGGATGGCGAGGCCTCGCGTCAGTTCGAGGCCATCTGGCACTACCTGGGCGCCCTCGAGTGAGGTCCCTGGCAGCGGCATCCCCGGCTTCGGTTACCCTGCCGGCATGAAGCAAGGCCTCGTTCTCGCACTCGCGCTCGTCCTGCCTGCGGCCGTCGCCGCGCAGGAGGCTGGCCCCACCTTCGAATCGCCTTTGACCGTCGCGGAGAACCTGCGCCAGCAGCGCGCCCTCCCCGATCCGGCGGACGAGGTCTGGTGGGCCGAAACCGGCGAGGCGGACGCCTCGACCTACGCCGAGCGCTACGGGATCCCGCTGACGTCGGGCGGCATGCTGGCGCGGCCCAGGGACACGGCCAGGCTCGGACTCCTTGACTTCTAGGCCCGAACCAGCCGATTCCCCCTGCTCCTGGCCCTTCCCCGCCGGCCGACACCGGATGTCCGGCTCATCGGCTTCCGCCGGCGGCGCATATGGGCCTGACGCTTGACCCGTCGCCGGGCCGTGGCGAATGACTGGTTGATGGCGATCGGGAGCGCGCCCACGGTCGACCTGTGGACGACCACGTCCGGTCCCGGCAGCGCGACCTTCACGACGACGTCGAACGACAGTCCGTTGCGCCGGTTCCGGGCCGGGCCGGTGACGGCCACCTCACAGTCCACGATCCGCGAGTTGAACCGCTCCAGGCCCTGAGCCTCGAACTCGATCGTGCGTTTCAGGTCCTCATTCAGTTGGATGCCCTGAGTGCGGATCCTGACGGGAAAACTCGGATTCGATCTCACCTCGTTTGCCTCCTCCTGGTTGTTCCCCGGGTGGTCCGGCAACGAGGTCCGGCCGCTCTTCGCGGCTTCCCGCCCGATGCGGGGCTCGTCCAGCCACCCTCATCGATGCCTCACCATCGTACAACGCGCCGGCCGCGGCGCGATTCCGGCCCCGTACTCCGCTGCTACTCGTACTCCGCCGCTACCCGCTCCGGTCCATCCCGACCGTGCCCCGCAGATAAGCGTCGATCAACCGCGGCAGGGCGTCCACGTCGTACCCGCCTTCCAGAACGGAGACCAGCCGACCCTCGCAGACGTCTTCGGCAAGGTCGGCCAGGTCGACGCCGAACCGATGGAAGGCTTCCTCCGTCAACTCCATGCCGGCAAGCGGGTCGTTCCGCCAGGCATCGAAGCCGGCCGAGACAAGCAGGACGTCGGGGTTGAAGGACCGCACCGCGGGCAGCAGCATGTCGTCCATCACCTCGCGGTACGCATCGTCGCCACTGCCCGCCGGCAGCGGAGCGTTGACCGTTGTCCCCTCGCCGTCGCCCATGCCCCGCTCGCTGGCGGCGCCCGTCCCGGGGTAGAAGGGGTACTGGTGGACGCTCAGGTAGGCCACGTCGGCCCGGTGGTCAAACAGGTGCTGGGTGCCGTTGCCGTGGTGGACGTCGAAGTCGAGAATCGCCACGCGCTCCAAGCCGTGCACGTCGATCAGGCCCTGGGCCAGGATCGCGATCTGGTTCAGATAGCAGAATCCCATCGCCCGGTCCCGTTCGCAGTGGTGGCCGGGCGGCCGCGTGACGCTCATCGCCCGGTGACCGGCGCCGAGCATCGCGTGGTCGCCGGCGGCCAACGCGGCATCCACCGCGGCCCAGGCGGCGTCGGCCGTCCCCGGCGACAACGGGTTGTCGTTCGTGTCGAGCATCGGGGTCGGTCGCAGCGGAAACTCGCCCTTCGCCGCCGACGCCGCGACTTCGGCCACCGCCGCCTCCATCCGCTCGATGTACTCTGGATCGTGAACCAGGGCCGCCAGCCGGCGGGCGTGGCCCGCCATCCCGCCCGGCGGCCCGTCGGCGCCGGCCTCCACCAGGTTCCAGTCCCGCTCACGCAGGGTTGGCAATACCGACTGCAGCCGCTCCGGCCGCTCCGGAAACCCCCTCGGCACCGTGTGAGCCTGGCAACGCGGGTCCCAGAAGACACTCATCGGCGAGTTCATTGGGATAGCGTACATCTTGATGAAAACTTCGCCGGTTCGCCGTCTCCTGGTCCTGGCAACACTGTGCACGGCGGTCGCCTCGGCCGTCGCCGCCTCGGACAATTGGCCATCGTTCCGCGGCAACGCCGCGGACGGAAGGGGCACCGGCTCGCCGCCGGCCACCTGGAACGTGGAAACCGGCGAGAACGTCCTCTTCCGGGTCGCGGTCCCCGGCCTCGGCCATTCAAGCCCGGTGATCTGGGGCGACCGCCTGTTTCTGACCTCGGCCGTGCCCGACCGCGGCGAGGCGTCCCTCAAGGTCGGTCTCTACGGCGACGGCACGCCGGTCGCCGGCGAGCCGCCCCAGCGCTTCCAGGTGTTGGCGTTCGACAAGCGGACCGGCGAACTCCTCTGGCAGCACACCGCGTTCCACGGGGTCCCCTCGATCAAGCGCCACACGAAGGCGTCACACACGAACTCGACTCCCGCGACGGACGGCGCCGTCCTCGTCGCCTTCTTCGGCTCCGAGGGGCTGCACGCCTACGACCTGGACGGCAACCCGCTGTGGAACCGTCAGTTCGGCGTGCTCGACTCGGGGCCCTACGACTTCCCTGACTACGAGTGGGGATTCGCCAGCTCGCCGGTCGTCCACGACGGCCGGGTGATCATCCAGGTCGACATCCTGAGCGACTCCTTCGTCTCCGTCCTGGACGCCGCGACCGGCGAGGACGTCTGGCGCACACCCCGCGAAGAGGTCGCCACCTGGAGCACGCCTGCCGTCTTTCCGCGCGACGGCGGCGGCCGTCAGGTCGTCCTGAACGGCTACCGCCACATCGGCGGCTACGACTTCGACACGGGCGAGGAACTCTGGCGGATCGAGGGAGGCGGCGACATTCCCGTGCCGACTCCGATCCGGGCAGGCAACGACGGCCCGATCCTGATCACGAACGCCCATGGCCGGCTGAAGCCGATCTACGCGATCGATCCGGACGCCGAGGGCAAGCTCGACCCCGGCCACAGCGCCGTGGCCTGGTTCCACGAGCGGCTCGGGAACTACATGCAAACGCCGATTGTCGTCGGCGACCTCGCCTACTTCTGCTACGACAACGGCGTGGTCACCGTCGTCGACTGGACGACCGGCGAACGGCTGGCCCAGAAGCGACTGGGCCGCGGCGCCTCCGGCTTCAGCGCCTCGGCGGTCGCCGCCGGCGGCCGCATCTACTTCAACAGCGAGGACGGCGACGTCTACGTGATCGAGCCGGGGCCGGACCTGAACGAGATCGCCGTCAACGAACTGGGCGAGACCCTGATGGCGACGCCGGCCATCTCGGACGGCGTCATCTACTTCCGGGCACGGCGCCACCTGATCGCGGCTGGCAACGGCCCCTGACGCCCACCGGGCGTTCGATCAGTTCGTTCAGGCCTTGCGCTGCAGAACGGCGCTGAAGCTGTCCCGATGCTGGTGGGCGACGTAGAGGCCCAGAACCACCGCCGCGATGCCGATTGCCACGCCCTCGGGCGCAAGGAAGATGTGGAAGAGCAGGATGTTCAGGACCACCGGCGCCAGCCCGACGAGCGCGAGCGGCACGAAGATTCCGAGGATCAGCAGCACGCCGCAGACGATCTCCGTCACCTTGATCACCGGCCAGAGGTAGCCGGTGTCCATCATCGCGCCCATGAAGGCGCCCGCCTCTTCACTCATCTCCGGTTGCGGGCCCAGCTCGAACAGGCCTACGACACCGAAGACTGCAAAGATGAGTCCCAGCAGCACGCGAGCGAGCATTGGAAGATGCTTCATCGTCTACCTCCCCTGTCTTGTGTGGTCCTCCTCCGGCGACCCGGTCGGCACGTCGGTCGAGGGGCCGCCGGGAGATCCGCATCGTTCGCGGCTGCGAACTCCTCCTCCGGCGCCGGCTCCCCGGCGGCGTTGCGCGTCACGCCAGTGTAGCGTTCGTACTTGAGCGGTGAGGAAAACAACGTGACGAAGAGCGAGATTCTCTGGCGGCCATCGGCAGCTCAGGTCGGCGCCTGCAACCTGACTCGCTACCTGCGTTGGCTCGAGTCGGAACGCGGCCTGCGGTTCTTTGGCTACGGCGATCTCTGGCAGTGGTCGGTAACCGACCTGGAAGCCTTCTGGAGTTCGATCGCCGACTACTTCGACGTCCGGTTCCATGCACCGCCGGAACGAGTGCTGGCCGACCGCGCGATGCCCGGCGCCTGTTGGTTCCCCGGCGCCGAACTGAACTACGCGGAACACGCGCTCGCCCGCGGCGGCCCCGAACCGGCGCTCATCTGCCGCGGCGAGACCGGAGTGCGGCGCGAGTTCAGCCGTGACGACCTGCGCCGCGAAGTCGGCGCGGCAAGGGCCGGTCTGCGTCGGCTCGGCGTCGGCCGGGGCGACCGCGTGGTCGCCTACGTCCCGAACGACGCCGAGGCGGTGATTGCCTTCCTCGCCACCGCGAGTCTGGGCGCGATCTGGTCGAGTTGTCCGCCCGAGTTCGGGGTGGACAGCGTGCTGGACCGCTTCCGTCAGATCGAGCCGAAGGTGCTGATCGGCACAGGCAGCTACCGCTACAACGGCCGGCGGTACGACCGAAGCGACGACCTGCAACGCATCGTCGGCGCCCTGCCCACTCTCGAGGCGGCGGTTCTGGTTCAAGGCGCCCACGCGGTCGGCCAGGCGACCGCCTGCCTGCCCTGGCAGGAACTGACCGCCGGACCGGGCGAACTCGCCTTCGAGCCGGCGCCCTTCGACCACCCTCTCTGGATCCTCTACTCGTCGGGCACGACGGGGCTGCCGAAGGCAATCGTCCAGGGCCACGGCGGCATCCTGGTCGAGCACCTGAAGCAGTTGGCGTTCCACACCGATCTCGGCGCGCGTGACCGCTTCTTCTGGTACACGACGACCGGTTGGATGATGTGGAACTACCTGGTCTCGGGACTCCTCGTGGGCGCCGCGGTCGTCCTCTACGACGGCTCGCCCGGGTGGCCCGACTTGAGCGCCCTGTACCGCCTGGCCGACGAGGAGGCGGTGACCTGCTTCGGCGTCAGCGCTCCCTTCCTGATGGCCTGCCGAGCCGCCGGTCTTGAGCCCGGCAGGCAGTTCGACTTCAAGGCCCTGCGCGCGATCGGTTCGACCGGCGCGCCATTGCCGGCCGAAGGGTTCGACTGGGTCCATGAGCACGTGAAGTCCGACGTCTGGCTCGGCTCGCTCTCCGGCGGTACCGACGTGTGCACCGGCTTCGTCGGCCCGAACCCCTTGCAACCGGTCCGCCGCGGCCGCATCCAGTGCCGCTCGCTCGGCGCCAAGGTCGAGGCCTTCGACGAGAGCGGCCGCGCAGTGACCGGGCAGGTCGGCGAGCTGGTGATCACCGAGCCCCTGCCCTCCATGCCGCTCTTCTTCTGGAACGACGATTCCGGCGAGCGCTACCGGGAGAGCTACTTCGACCACTACTCCTCTGTATGGCGCCACGGCGACTGGATCGAGTTCGACGAAGACGGCAGCTCGGTCATCGTTGGCCGCTCCGACTCGACGCTCAACCGGGGCGGCGTGCGAATGGGCACTTCGGAGTTCTACCGGGCTGCGGCGGAGTTGCCCGAGGTCGAGGACTGCGTGATCGTCGACACCGGGAGCATGGAGCGCGAGGGCAAGCTGTGGCTGTTCGTTGTGCTGGCGGAAAACGCGACTCTCGACATCGAACTCGCCGGCCGCATCCGGCGCCACCTGCGCACGCGGCTCTCGCCGCGGCACGGTCCGGACGAGATCCGGGCGATCCCCGAGGTGCCGACGACGCTGTCCGGCAAGAAGCTCGAGGTGCCGATCAAGCGGATCCTCGCCGGCGAGGCGGTGGAGACGGCGGTCAACGCAGGGACCCTGAAGAACCCGGACTCGGTCGCCGCCCTCGTGGCGACCCTGTAGCCGCCCGACGGGTGCGCCGGACCGACGCGACCCGGAGCTGCTCGAAATCGTGCCCCGGCCTCGGACAGGACCAGAATCCACCCAGCAAGGTACAGGTGCGCCGGCGTGCGATCCGCGCGCCCGAGAACTCCGCGAAGCAATTCGCCCGGCCTGATCCCGGCCACCCAGGTGCGCCGGCGTGCGATCCGCGCGCCCGAGAACTCCCTCGTCGTGCGCCGCTCCCGAGTCAGATTCTCCCTTCGCAAAGCTCCGCCACGCCGATACCCCGCCTCGGTACCAGGCCGGCCCCGGACCCCTCACGCTGCGCCGTCACGGCCCCAACATCCGGTCCCAGCCATTCGTTCTCCTCGAGAATCCGGCGCGCCTCCGGGAATCGCTCCGTCGACCAGAACTCGAACACGCCATCGAGGACCGGGCGGGGCACGGCGTCCAGCCGTCCCACGAGAGCAAGAACCTCCTGCAACTGCACGCCAATCGCCCCGATCCGCTCTCGTACCGGGACGGTCACGCGAAACTGAACTTCGCCGTCCGGGCCTTCGGCCCGCGTCCAGGTCTCGGATCCTCGCCGACTCGGGCGCTCGCCGGACAAACGAGCGTGGTCGGGGGCATCCGCCGCCGACACGATGCGGACCACCGTCGGGCAGTCGGCGCCGCTGCAATCCGCCAGAACGCCGCACTGGCGCTCCTTCTCCTGCCGCAGACCGGTGAGCGCTTCCATCGCATGCTTGCCGACATCAGCGTCCAGCGAGCGCAGGGAGGGGTCGTCAGGACCGGCGTACAGCAGGTTCAGCTTCTCGAAACAGCCGCCATCGATCGGCTCGCAGTAGAGGTCGAAGATACGCCTCGCGGTCTCGTCGGCCAGAGGCCGCTCATTCACCAGCAGCGCCACGGCAGCCTCCAGAGCACTCTTGCTCGACCGCAACTCAAAGGGCAAGGCGCCGAGGTCAGGCCCGAGCTGCGCCGGCAGCTCCTCGGTCAACGCCAGCGCCACTCGCCGCACGCCGGGCGCAAGTGCGCGGCCCTCGAGCGGGTATTCCGACTCGCCGAGTTCACTGTGCGCAATGGCCATGCCGAACAGATTCCAGGGCGCCTCGACCCCAACCACCCGTGCAGGAAGACCCTGAACCTCGCGCTTCTTCATCCACTTCGCCCAGGCGGCGGCGAGCGTCTCTTCGTTACCCCAACCCCACTCCTGCAAGAACACGAGACCCCCGAGAAGTACCTCAAGGACATCGTCGGAGCCGATCGTTCCCGAGCTCTGCCTCCGGTCGTACTCTTCCTCGACAAGCCGTGGGAGAGCCGCCCGGACCCGCCTCATCTGGCCCGCGAACACAAGCGCCAGGCGCCTGGCCTCGTCGTCCGGCACGCTTTCCGACAACTCCGCCAACAAGCCACCGCCATCTTCCCTGCTGCGCAGACGCTCCATCGTTGGAACCCATTCCGGGGGGTCGGGCCAGCCCTCGAAGATCTCCTCTGCGGATCGGTGGTTCTCCGCCGCGAACTCGATCCACTCGGGCACGAAGAGCGGAAGAAGGAACACGAGATGGCTAACTGCGTCACGCGCTTCAGGACGACCCTTGGCCAAAACCTCGCCGAACCACGATGCAACATCCATGTCCTCTCGAAACAAAGCGCCGACCGAATCGACCGACCACGGGCCGCCATGACCGAACGGCTCCAACGGGCCATAAAGCGCGGTCCACCACTCCTGCAAGGCCATCTCGACGGTTGCCGCATCCTCGGACAGAAGTGCCCGCAACACCCAATCGCGGTTGGCGGCGCCGCTTGGAGAAGCCGCCATGAACGTCAGCAGCGCGATCGTTGCGACTACACGCATCCATCCGTGCGCTATCGCCCTCGGACCAGCCCACGACTCCTGCCCTCGCAACCTCTCCATTGTCCGCGACATGCTAACCGGGGGCCTCGCTGAACTTCCCGGGCACGTCCCGCGACTCCTTCAACCAGGCCGAGGGCTACCGCCTACCTGAGCCAGCTGGCCCGGACCGGGCTGATGGCCTTCGTCGAGGTTGCGCTCCGCGAGCACCTTGAGTCGCCGGGGCGTTTCTGCTGTTCGCGAAATGGGCCCGCGACTTCCAGAAGCACTCGAACAGGCTGCCCAGGTTCGACCAGGAGACGTCAAACCAGGCCGGAGGCGACCCGAACATCGCCGATCCGGGTTCCGGACCGGGACGGCCTCGGACAGGGACCAGAATCCACCCGCCAAGGGTACCGGCGCGCCGGACCGCCATCCGCCCCCGATGACGGGCGCACGCACTGGTTCACGGGGGGCGCAAGTCGCGCCACCCGGGTGCTGGCCGGCTCTGCTCCACTGGTTGCGCCGGCCCCTCTGGCCGGCTCTGCTCTGCAGGCTCTACCGATTCAGCTTGTTTGCGAAGTCCCCGCCGCGGAAGATCGAGACGTCGTCGAGCGAGATGACCTTGCGCAGCGCCTCGTTGACTTCGTCGAGCGTCAGTTCGGCGATCGCCTGCTCCTGGGCGGCCGTGAACGCCATCGTCCGGCCGGCAAACAGGTTGTTGTTCAGCATCGCCGCGAGCGTCCGGTCCTGGGATCGGCCGTTCTGCTGCGCGTCGATGAAGCCACGTCTGGCGGCCTCGAGTTCCTCCTCGGTGAAGCCGTCGTCCAGCGCCTTGCGCATCTCGTCGCGGAAAGCGGCGACCACCTTGTCGGCGTTCTCGGGCGCGAAGATCGCGTAGGTCAAAAAGAGAGCGCTGTCATCGACCGGCGGCGCCGCGATCTGCGAACCGACGCCATACGACAACCCCTCCTCCTGACGAATCCTGGTCGCCAGCCGCGAACTCAGGAAGCCGCCGCCGAGCATGTAGTTCGCCATGACCAGAGCCGGGTAGTCCTCGTCGTCGTCACGCATCGAGAAGGTCGTCACCGCCATCATCATCGCGTTCGTCTTGTCCGGCGTCTCGATGTCGACGCTCACGGTTTCGACCGCGCGATAGGGGTCGGCGACGCGCTCGTACGGCTCGGCCGCCTCCCAGTCCCCGAACAAGGCCTCGAGCTCACCGGCGACGAGTTCCGGGTCGAAGTCCCCCACCACCGCGATCGTGCCGCCTCGCGCTCCGTAGAAGGACGACCAGAACGCCCTGGCGTCCTCTACCGTGACCGCATTCAGGCGCTTGATCTGTTCGTCGAACGTCGGCGAGTAGCGGGGGTGATCGACCGGCCACTGGTTGAAGTGCCTGTTCATCGCCTGCGGCACCTGAGCCATCGGCTCCGAGCGCTGGGACTCGATGGCAGCCAGACGCTCCTCGCGCAGCAGCTCGAACTCCTTCGCGTCGAAAGCGGGCTCGCGCAGGATCTCCGCGGCCAGGCGCAGAACCGGCACCAGGTTCTCCCGCACCGTGGTCAGGGAACCGTTCGAGGCCAGCACGCTGCCGCTGACGCGACCCTGGGCCTTGAGGCGGTCCAGTTCGTCGCTGATCTCCTGGCGCGAGCGGTTCTTCGTACCGCGCATCAGCATCGACCCGGCCAGATCGCCGGCGACAAAGCGGCCCATCAGCGCATCCTCCGTTCCGTGACGAAAGGCGAACTGCACGTGGACCGATTCGCCGCGATTCTGTTTCGGCAGCAACGCGACCCTTGCGCCGGAGCTCAGGGTCAGAACTCGCGTCCGGCGATCGATGTTTGCGGGCGTCGGGTCGAAGGCCTCGCCCTCGGCCACGGCCTCGCGCCCGGCGTAGTCGGCGACCAGCGTCGCGATGTCCGGCGGCTCGGGAATCTCGGCCCGCTCCGGTGTTGTGTCCGTCGGATGGAAGTAGCCCACCGTCCGATTCGAGTCGCGCAGGTAGGTCTGGGCCACTTCGTGGACCCCTTCGGCAGTGACCTGCTCCAGCCGGTCACGGTGGAGGAAGAAGAGCCGCCAGTCGCCCATCGAGGCCCACTCGCTCAGATCGAGCGCAATCCGCTGCGGGTTGTTGAAGGCGAGTTCGATCCGCGAGAGGTAGTCCCGCTTGGCGCGCTCGACCTCCTCCTCGGTCGGCGGCTCGGCGGCAATCTCGTCGAAGGCGGCGAAGAGCGCCTCGGCAGCGGCCTGGAGCGAATCTCCCTGACGGACCTCGACGGACGCGGTCAGCACGCCCGGCTCGTTCAACTGGAAGCTGGACGCGAACACGGAGGCCGCAAGCCCCGGCTCCACCAGGTTCTTGTACAGACGCCCCGCCGGCTCGACCCCCAGGATGTGGGTAAGCACCTCCACCGCGGCGTATTGCTCGTGGGCGCCCGGCGGCACATGGTAGACGGACATCACGTACTGGGTGTCCCCCACCCGCCGCAGCGTCACCGTCCGCTCACCGTCCTGTGCCGGCTCCGCGGTGTACGTCTCGAACAGCCTGTTCGCGCCCGTGCGGTCGGGACGCGGGATCGCACCGAACTTCTCCGCCACGAGTTCGAGCGCCCGACCGACTTCGAAGCGGCCGGCGACGACGAGGATCGCGTTGTCCGGCTGGTAGTACTTGCGGTAGAAGGCCTGCAGGCGCTCGATCGGGACGTTCTCCAGGTCGGAGCGCGCGCCGATCGTCGAGTTGCCGTAGTTGTGCCAGTCGAAGGCGGCCGACATGACCCGCTTGCGAAGCACGCCAATCGGCTGGTTCTCGCCGCTTTCCCACTCGTTGCGCACCACGGTCATTTCCGACTCGAGGTCCTCGGCCGAGATGAACGAGTTGACCATCCGGTCGGCCTCCAGGTCGAGCGCCCACTCGAGGTTCTCGTCGGTAGCCGGGAACGTCTCGAAGTAGTTCGTCCGGTCGAACCAGGTCGTGCCGTTCGGGAACGCGCCGTGCTCGGTCAGCTCGGCCGGGATGTCGGGGTGGTTCGGCGTGCCCTTGAACACGAGGTGCTCGAGCAGGTGCGCCATCCCCGTCTCGCCGTAGCCTTCGTGCCGCGACCCGACGAGGTAGGTGATGTTCACCGTGACCTGCTGCTTGCTCTGGTCAGGGAACAGCAGAAACCTGAGCCCGTTCTCCAGTTGGTACTCCGTGATTCCTTCGACCGACGCCACCCTGGTCACGCCATCCGGCAGATCCTGGGCGGCAAGGGGCAGCGCCGCCAACCAGACGACCAGCACGGTCAGGGCAAGGGCGTTCTTCGTCTTTCGCTTCATCGTGTTTCCTCCCGGAAGCCGGCTTGACCGGACTCCCCGTGTCCAATGTGCGGCAGTCAGGCTCTACGGTAGAAACGCGATCGCGTCCCGTTTGTTGCCATCCGGCGTCGAGTCAGGCCGCGGGCGCGCCCAGCCGGTGCTTCGCGTTCAGCTCCTGGACACATGTTTCGGCTCTACCGTCCGGCCCGGGTGTCCAGGCTGACGCTCTTGAGCAACGCGAACACCGGCAATCCGACCGCGAGGCCGAGCTCCACCGCCGACGCCCGCGTGATCCGCGCCCGCAGCCGGTGCGAACCCAGATCGACCGTCGCCTCCGCGAACGCCGTCGACTCGTCCTGGTCAAGCGCCACGAGGACGCCGGACAGCACGTTGCGGATGCTGGTCGGCGACGGGCGCTCCGTGGCAAGCGAAACGTCGCGGGAGCGCACCAGCAGTCGCGCCGACTCGCCGACTGCGAGGTGCTCGATCCGCGGCACGCTGAGGCGTTGGCCGTCCAGGTCGAGCCAGGTCAGGCGGTACTCGCCGTCGTGGGCTTCTACCCCGGCCTCCAGCACGGCCGCGGCCTGGAAACGCTCGGTGAGCGACGTCAGATCGAGGTGCTCGAGCACCTCGACCGTGCCGCCGAACGCCTGCACCCTGCCCTCGGCCAACACCAGGATGCGGTCGGCGAGCAGCGCGACTTCGTCGACCGCGTGACTGACGTAGAGGGTCGGGATGCCGAAACGCGGGTGAAGCGCGAGGAGATAGGGAAGGATCTCCTCCTTGCGCTGCCGGTCGAGGGCCGACAGGGGCTCGTCGAGCAGCAGCAGGCGCGGCCGGCTGAGCAGCGCCCGGCCCAGGGCAGCCCGCTGGCGCTCACCTCCGGAGAGCGTGTCGGGCCTCCGGTCGAGCAGCGGGGCCAGGTCCAGCGCGTCGACGACGTCGTCGCGGGTGATCGGAGCCGCGGCGACGGGCGCCGGCGTACTCCGGCGATCCGCGTAGCCGAGGTTGCCCCCGACATCGAGGTGCGGGAACAGGCGACCGTCCTGGAAGGTGCAGCCCACGGGACGTCGGTGGGGCGGGATCCGAATGCCGCGCCCGCTGTCGAGCCACAAATCTCCGTCCAGGGCAACGCGCCCGCGGCTCCGCGCCTCGAACCCGAGCAGGCTCCTCAGGAGCGTCGTCTTCCCGCTTCCCGAGGGGCCGAACACCGCGGTGACGCCGGCCGCCGGGATCGCCTGCTCGACCTGGAGACCGAAGGCCTCGAACTCGACGCGAACGTCGATTTCCAGCAGGCCTCCGGACGCCGGCGGAGCCACGGGACCCGCGGAGACCCGCCGCGGCGACGGCCGCGGCGACCGCGCGACCGCGACCGCACCCGCCGCGTCGATTCCCGTGGCGACGAGGTCAGACGACACGGACCGACAACCTCCGGTTGAAGACGTACACGAACACCAGAACGGCGAACGCGAACAGCATGAGCACCGCCGCCAGGGTGTGGGCCTCCGCATAGCGCAGGGTCTCCACGTGCTCGTAGATCGCGATCGAGATCACCCGGGTCCTGCCCGGGATGTTGCCGCCCACCATCAGCACGACCCCGAACTCGCCGATCGTGTGCGCGAACGTGAGCACGGCGGCGGTCAGGAAACCGCGCAACGAGAGAGGCGCCGCCACGGTGAGGAAGGCGTCGATCGGCGAGGCCCGCAGAGCGGCGGCCGCTTCGAGGGGCCCCCGCCCCAGCGACTCGAAGGCGGCCTGAAGCGGCTGCACCATGAAGGGCAGGGAGTAGACGACCGAAGCCACGAGCAGGCCCGTGAACGAGAAGGTGAGCGTCGTGTCCGTGATCTCGACCCACAGCCCGCCAAGCCAGGACCGCGGACTCATCAGCAGCAGCAGGTAGAAACCGAGCACGGTTGGCGGCAGCACCAGAGGCAGGGCGGTCACCGCCTCGATCACCGGCCTGATCGGCGAACGGGTCCGGGCCAGCCACCAGGCGAGCGGCGTACCGACGACCAGCAGCACCGCAGTCGCCGCGGCCGCGAGCTGCAGGCTGAGCCACAGCGGAGCGAGTGCGGGCAGTTCCATGTCGCGGCCCTCAGCGGGCGCCGGAGCCGCCGCGCCGACCGTCGTCGCCCGGCCCGACGTCCCGGTCGACGACGAAGCCGAACGACTCGATGACCCGCGCTGCTCCCGGGCTGTCGAGGAAGCCGTGGAAGGCGCGGGCAGCCGGTTTCGTCTCGGCTCGCTTCAGGAGGACCGCATCCTGGCGGATCGGCGGGTACATGTGCGCAGGCACCTCCCAGGAGCGGCCGCCCCTGCTCAGGACGGACGACAGCGCAACGAAACCGAACTCCGCGTTTCCGGAAGCGGCCATCGCGAAGCTCTGGCCGACGTTCTCTCCCACGACGATCTTCGACCGGAGGCTCTTCCACAATCCGAGCCCGCGCAGGGTGCTCCGGGCCGCGGCGCCGTAGGGCGCGAGATCGGGGTTCGCGATCGCGAGCCGGCGGAAGGAACCGTTTCTCAGCGTGTCGGCGTTGACCGCAACCGTGGGATCAGGGCTCCAGAGCACCAGCCGTCCGACCGCATAGGTCCGTTGGGAGCCATCGACGGCCAGACCCTGTTCCACCAGCAGCCGTGGGCGCTCCCGGTCAGCCGCCAGGAACAGGTCGAACGGCGCTCCGTGGAGGATCTGCGCATGGAGCTTGCCCGTCGAACCGACGGTGAGCGTGACCCGATGGCCGCTCTCCCGCTCGAAGTCGGATGCGAGCGCCTCGACCGCTTCGGCGGCGTTCGCCGCCACCGCCGCGATGACCTCATCGGCGGAAGCGCCGGCTGCCGCCAGGAGGAGGGCCGGCGCGAGCCGGAGGGCTGCCCTCACACTGCGACCGCCTGCGCCGTCCGCCTCGGGTCGCCGCAGGCGACGGCGCCGTCCTCCTCGATCAGAACGCCCTCGAACGAGCCGCAGAGCCAGTTCCAGGGATTGACGACCTCGACCGTCGCGCCGGCTTCACGGAGCAGATTCCCGGGCTCCCCGGGCAGGTCTGCTTCCAGCATCAGTGCGCCGGGCACGCTCATCGACGAGCCGCCGAACCGCGGCTTGTGGACCGAGGTCTCGAGATCGAGACCGAAGTCCAGCAGGTTGACCGAGTTCTGGACGATGTTCTCGGTCAGCGAAACGCTCGGCGAACCCGAGGCGAGCACCGGTTTGCCGTCGCGCGTGAACATGTTCGGGCAGATGCGGGCATGGGCTCTGCCGCCCGGCTCGACCGGACCGGACCCGAGGTGAACGCCCGACGCGCAGGCGTACACACCGTCGACGTAGATGCCGGTTCGAAACGGCATCGACATGACCGAGTGCAGCACCGTGGCGACGTTGCCCTCGGCGTCGACCACCGTGACGTGGTTCGAGCCCGCCGGAGGAGGCGGCGGAGACGCCGCAGCCACTGCCGTGTACCGGTCGTTGGGGCTCGCCGGCCTGCCTTCGAGCGCCGCGAATCGTTCCTCGGCGTACTCTTTCGAGATCGCCCGTTCGACTTCGGGCAGCGTGCCGTCGAAGCGGCCGCCGACCGCGTCGGCGTACACCCGTCCGATGATCTGCATCATCTTCAGCGTCGTCTCGCCGGACTCGAACGCGGGGCCCATCTGCTCAAGGTCGAGCAGCTCGACCATGTTCATGATCTCGACCAGCGCCTGGCCGCCGAAGTCCGGCGCCGGCGAACCCACGACGCCGTAGTCGCGGTAGGTGCCGTGCACCGGCTCGTCCCGGACGGCCTCGTAGGCCGCCATGTCCTCGGCGGTGATCAGGCCGCCCCTGGCCTGCACCGCTTCGGCGTACCGGCGGCCGAATTCGCCCCGGTAGAAGTGGCCGCCGCCTTCCGACGCGAGCCGCTCCAGCGTGTCCGCGAGCGCGCTCTGGGTGAGCTTGTCACCGATGTCGCGCAGCGTGCCCCCCTCAAAGTAGATCCCGCGGCTGAAGGGCTCCCGTCCCAGCACAGACGACTCGACGAACATCTCGCCCCACAGGAACGGGTGGATCTCGAAGCCGTGGCGCGCGTAGTGGATCGCCGGCGCCATCACGGTGGCCCGCGGAAGCCGGCCGTGGCGGTCGTGCCCGGCCTCGAAGCCGCCCCAGAAGCCGGGTACGAAGCAGAGTGTGCCGTCGGTCTTCATCATCAGCGCCCCGAACTCGGCCACATCCATGTTCCGCACGTCCGGTACCGCCTGCGGCGCCGCCATCATGCCGTTGACGTAGCTGTACTCGCCGGAAGCGGCTTCGTAGTAGAGCATCGAGAGGCAGCCCGACAAGGTCGTCATGTGCGGCTCGACGACCGCCTGGGCGATGCTTGCCGCCAGCACACCGTCGCAGGCGTTGCCCCCCAGGGCGAGCATGTCGGCAGCGGCGGCGGAGGCCAGGGGATGGGTGCAGATGGCCAGGCCCTTCGCACTCCGGACGGCCTGCTTGGGTCCGAACCGCGCCGCCGCCACGAGAGCCCGTCTCTCCTCGTCGTCCGGCGGCGTCCAGCCGTTGACCGCCGGCGCCGCGGAATCCGCGGGCTCCGATCCCGGCCCGCAACCCATCGCCATCGCCGCGCCGCCGGCTGCCGCGGCCAGCAGGGTCCGGCGATTCAGTGTCAGGTCGTCAACGAGTCCTCTTCCCATCGCTTCCTCCCCCTGATCCGCCCGGAGCATATCGGGCCAGATTCGACCGAAGAGCAGCGACGCCGGCGAGATCGGGACCACCCCACAGTCCGGCGCCGCCGCTCACCGGGCGCGGGCGTGCGGAGACGCTGTGGTCCCGGGCAACATGCCAGCGGCCATCGTACACCGGGCGCGGGCGTGCGGAGACGCTACCGCGTAAGATGGCGGCCCGTTTCACGAAACAAGGAGAGTTCGAGCCATGCCGGAACCGGTCCTGCTGGTCGAGAAGTCCGAGGGCATCGCCACCCTCACGTTGAACCGCCCGGGCGTGCTGAACGCCCTCTCCGAGGAGCTGCGCGACCTTCTCGCCCGGACGATCGAAGACCTCCACCACGACGAAGAAGTCGGCGTGGTCATCCTCACCGGCGCCGGTCGCGCCTTCTGCGCCGGCCTTGATCTGAAGGAGATGAGCGATCCCCACCGCAAGCGCAAGGCGATCGCCGACCCGCCGAAGCTGCTCCGGTCGCTCAGACAACCCGTGCTCGGCGCGATCAACGGCATCGCGGTGACCGGCGGCTTCGAGATCGCGCTCTCGTGCGACCTGCTGATCGCGACTCCGGAGGCGCGCTTCGCCGACACCCACGCCCGCGTCGGCCTGCTCTCCGGCTGGGGTCTCTCCGCACGCCTGTCGCGGGCCATCGGCCCCGGGCGCGCCAAGGAGCTCTCGCTGACCGGCAACTACCTCTCGGCCGAACGGGCCTGTGAGTGGGGTCTCGTCAACCGCATCGTTGCGCAGGAGGAACTGCTCCCCACCTGCCGCGCCCTCGCCACGGACATGCTGACCTGCCAGCGTGACGTGATGTTCCAGTACAAGCGGATGATCGACCGCGGCTTCGACCTGACCCTCGGCGACGCGATGGACTACGAAGTCGAGGTCAACAGGATGTACCAGTCACCCAAGCCCGAAGAGGTCGGCGAACGACTGGCCGGGATCCGCGCCCGCGGCCGGGCCCAGGCCGAGTCGGCCCGCTGAGAACACGGGGACCTTGGAAACCGGCAGACCGGTTTCCCACAGCTGCCCCGGCCTCGACGACGACTCGCCTCTCGGACAGCCTCGGACAGGGACCAGAATCCGCCCGGCAAAGGTGCCCGGCAAAGGTACAGTGCGCCGCGCCCGAGGCGTCGAGGATGTTCTGCGTCGAGCGGGGACCAGAGTCCGCCCAGCAAAGGTACAGCAAAGGTACAGCGCGCCGGCCCGCCATCCGCGCCCGCTGACGGGCGCACGGACCGGTTCGCCCGTGGAGCGTCCCGGGCAACGCGGGTCCTGGCCGGCGTCAAGGCGCGCTGCCGGGAAGCGGCGCGCGCGAACCGCCGTCGCCAGGATCGAAGTACTTCTCGACGATCCAGTCCGGCTGCCAGCGGTCCGGTTCGCGTCTTGTGCCGGTGAGATCGCGGTGCAGCGGCGCCGGGTCGGGGACCGAGAGCGGCACGGTGTCGCCCATCGCCGCCTGCCAGCCTTCCAGGAGGGCTTCGAGGCGGACCGCGGTTTCCGTGTGCCCGGGATCAAGGATGAGGTTCTCCAGTTCGTCCGGGTCGTCCGCAAGGTCGAACAACTGGCGGTAGTTCACGTTCGGATAGACGATCAGCTTGTAGCGGTCGTCCCGCACCGCGCGCATCACGTCCCGGTAGGGCAGGAACACGCTCTTGCGCCAGGCCGGATCGCCGCCGGACCAGAGCGGGGCGAGATCCCGGCCGTCGATGCCCGGCGGCGCCTCGACGGCGCCCTGTGCGAGCAGGGTCGGGAAGAGGTCGAACAGGTAGGTCAAGGCGTCGGTCGAGCCGTGCGGGATGCCCGGGCCGCGGATGATCAGCGGGCAGCGCATCGAGTGCTCGTAGAGGTTCTGCTTGCCCAGGAGGCCGTGGCTGCCGACCGACAGGCCGTGGTCCGCGGCGTAGACGACGATCGTGTTCTCCGCCTGGCCGTTCTCGTCCAGGGCTTTCAGGATGCGGCCCACCTGTTCGTCGAGGTGGGTGATCAGGCCGTAGTACTCGGCGACCTGGTCGCGGATGACATCCTCGGTCCGTGGCCAGGCGGCCAGGTTCTCGTCACGCAGGATGAGCGCGCCGTTGTCGAACGGGTGCTGCGGCATGTAGTTGGGCGGCAGCGGGAGGTTGCGCTCGTAGTAGCGCTCCCGGTACTCGGGGGGCGGCTGGCGCGGATCGTGGGGCGCGGTGAAGGGGACGTAGGCGAAGAACGGCTGGTCCGACTCTCCGGGTTCCCCGGCCGAGGCCCGCTCGTTCAGGAACTCGATCACCGCGTCCGCGAACAGCTCGCTGGAGAACGTCTCCCCCACGCGTCGCCTGACCATCCCGCCGTTCTCGATGTCCTGCACCTCCGTTCGGGTGTGATCGGCCATGCCGCCCAGGTAGACCGCCGTGCCCCGGTCGAAGCTCCGCAGCAGAGCCTCCTCGCCGTTGTGCCACTTGCCGGTGATGAAGGTGCGGTAGCCGCCCGCCTCCAGCAGCCGCGGCAAGGTCGGGACCCCCTCCATGCGGTTCGGCGAGCGCATCCAGCTGCGGCCAGTCAGCACCATCGCCCGGCTGGGCACGCAGACGGCGCCGCTGTTCGAGCCGAAGACGTAGTTGCGCCGGAAGCTCCACCCCTCGGCCACGATTCGATCCAGGTTCGGCGTGTCGATCAGGTCGTTGCCCCAGGCGCCGATCGTGTCGGCCCGCTGGTCGTCCGCGAAGAGGAACAGGATGTTCGGTTGGGACAGCGGCGGCTGCGACTCGAGGTTGCCGGCTGGCTCGTCGGCCGCGCGGGGCGCGCAGGAGAGCATTGCCAGGGCCGCCGCGGCCACCAGGACCGCCGGCCGGGCGAACGGAAGCGGCCCTTGGCCTGCACGTTCAGTGGCCGCCTCCGGCGGCAGCCGGCGGGGACGCCGGCGCACCCGGTTTCTGCCGCGCAAGGTCCCCATCACGACTCTTTGTCGGCGGCCTCGGCGGCCGTCGCCACGCGGGCGATCGCGTCGAGCTTCTCCACTACCTCGGGATCGATCTCGTCTTGCGGCACGAACTCGGCCAGCCGGTGGAAGTTCGCCTTCGCCATCAGGTTCGGCGCGCCCAGGTTGGCGGCAAAGGTCTCGAACAGCGGCGCCAGGAACTCGGAGCTTGCTTTCGTCTCCCCGCTCCAGGGAGACGGCCGGCCGCGCTCGGCCAGCGCCTTCCCCACCTCCGCCGCCGACGCCCGCATCGCCTCGACATGCCTGTCCGCCTCCGACTCCTCGAACAGCGGACCCGACGCTTCCCGCCGGGCAAAGTCGGCGGCGTAGCCGTCAAGCGCCGCCGGCGAGCACAGGTAGTTCTCGATCTCGCGCTGGCGCCAGGCGAGCCGCTCCAGGCCGTCGTCCGTCCCCACCTTCTCCGGCAGCTTGTCGAGCAGCGCGAGGCCGCGAAGCCCGGGGCAGGCCTCACGGAGGCCGTGAAAGTGCAGTTCGGCGCTCGCGAGCCGGTCCCCGACGTACTGAACGAAGGGCCGGGCAAGCGCGTTCGCCGCCGCCTCGTGGCCCAACCGGTTCGCGAAGGCCCTGAGGATCGCCAGGTCCGTCGATCCCTCGAGGTAGAGCACCCAGCCGGTCAGCTCCGCCTGCAGGTACTGGTTGAAACCGATCCGGGTCAGCGCCTTCGCGACCTGGCCGCCCCCGTCGTCGATCCGGTGTGGCTTGCCGACGAACGCAATCACCGTGTCCGTACCGGCCGCCTCCCCGAGCAGCACCTCGGAGTGGCTGGCCACCACGATCTGGCTGTGGCTCTCCGCCGCGACCTCCCGGACCAGGGAGTAAACCTCCCGCTGACGGAGGATCTCCAGGTGCGCATCCGGCTCGTCCAGGAGGAGGACGGCGCCCGGATGCGCGTACATGTAGGCCAGGATCAGCAGCGTCTGCTGCAGGCCGCGACCGCTGGAGGAGAGATCGAGCCAGATACCGCGCTCGCGGTACCGCATCGAGATCTCGCCGCGCCCTTCCACGTACACGGGCGGGTCTAGCTCGACGCCGAAGAGGCACTCGATCCGCTCCGACATCCGCTCCCAAGACTCCGCGTCCTGCTCGTGAATGCGAAAGCAGAGGTTGCGCAGGACCTCGGCGGTACGGCCCTCGCCGATGCGGACGTTCACCGCGCCCGGATCGAGGCGGGTCTCGGCCGAAGCGAGGCCCGACATCGGCGGCAAGTAGGCCACATCGACGGCCATGGCCGGCGCCGGAATCGGCATCCGTTTCGCCGGACGACCCTGGCCGACGCGCAGGGGTCTGCAGTAGAAGGACTCGTGGTTCGCGTAGTCGAACTCGAGGCCGCACTGCCAGGCTTCCCCGCCGCTCGTTCCCTCCACCAGCACGTCGATGCAGATGTTGTTCGTCCGCTGGCGACCGTCCACCACCCGAACGTGCCTGGTGTGGAGTTCACGCCACAGCAGGTTGGCGTTTGGGACCGGGATGGTCACCAGGTCGCGCCGATTCACCGTCACCCCTGGGCGCTTCTCCGGCGCGCTGCCGCCCGCCCGCCTCTCGCGCCAGCGCCTGAGGCCGATGTCCCAGAGCGCCAGAGCCTGCATCGCCGAGGTCTTGCCCGAGTTGTTCGGGCCGATCAGGACGACCGGGTTGCCCAGCTCGATCTCGATCTCTTCGAAGCGCTTGAAGTTGCGGATCGTGAGCTTGGTGAGCATGCGCCGGCCGGTGAGGAAACCCGGCTACGTTAGCGCAGGGCAAGTTACACTCAAGACACAGGCAACCAGCAAACCCCCGATGACCCAACGCACTCCCGTTCTGGTCGGCATCGCTCAGGTGCTCCAGCGAGCCGACGATCCGGCCGACGCCCGGCCGCCGATCGAGTTGATGGTCGAGGCCGTGGACAACGCCCTCGAGGACGCGGGAGCGACCGGCCTGCGCCGGCGAATCGACTCCGTGCGCGCGATGAAGGGCGTGTGGGGATACCGGAACCCCGCGCTCACCGTGATCGAAGCCCTCGACCTTCACGGCGCCGAGACCGGACTCTCCGTGGTCAGCGGCAACCAGGTGCAGGCGGTGCTCAACCAGAGCGCACTCGACATCCGGAGCGGCCGCCGCGAAGCGATCGTGCTCTGCTCGGCCGAGTGCGGCCGCACGATGGGTCGGGCGGCGAAGGCGGACCTGGAACTCGACTGGCTCAAGGACGACGATCCTCCGAAGCTCCCCGACGCAAGCTACGGCGACACGCGCTGGACCCGGCACGAAATGGAGATGGCGCGCGGCATCCAGCAGGCGGTTCAGTACTACTCCCTGTTCGAGATCGCTCTGCGGCGCCGGAACGGCGAGACCGTGGACAGGCACCGCGTCCGTATCGCGGAGTTGTGGGCGGGCTTCAACCGAGTGGCGCAGGAGAACCCGAACGCCTGGATCCGCCAACCCCTGACCGCGTCGGAGATCGGCGCCGTGTCACCCGCGAACCGCGCGGTTACCTTCCCGTACACGAAGCTGATGAACGCGAACATGCGGGTCGACATGGCGGCGGCGCTGGTCCTCTGCTCGCTCGAGACCGCGAAGGCGCTCGGCATCCCGCGGTCGAAGATGATCTTCCCGGTGAGCGGCACGGACGCCGTCGACCACTACTTCGTCTCCGAACGCGACGACCTGCACTCGTCGCCGGCCATCCGGCTCGCGGGCCGCAGGGCCCTGGAGCTCGCCGGAGTCGAGGCGGCGGACCTCGACCTCGTCGATGTCTACAGCTGCTTCCCCAGCGCCGTCCAGATCGCGGCTCGTGAACTGGGTCTCGACCTCGAGCGGCCGCTCTCCGTCACCGGCGGCCTGACCTTTGGCGGCGGTCCGCTCAACAGCTACGTGATGCACTCGATCGCACGGACCGCGGAACTGCTGCGGGAGACGGACGGCGGCCGGGGCCTGGTGACCGCGAACGGCGGCATGCTGACCAAGCATTCGTTCGGCGTCTACAGCGCCGCGGAACCGGACCGGCCCTACCGTCACGAGGACCTCACGAGCAAAGTCCACGCGCTGCCGAAGCGAACCGCGACGAACGGCTACGCGGGCCCGGCCGAAGTCGAGTCCTACGCCGTCATGTTCGGCGGCGTTGCCGCGAAGTCGACGACTTCGTTCCGGTCCGTGTACGGCAAGAGGGCAGCCCCGACCACCGAACCGTCACTCGCCCATCTCGCCTGCCGGCTGCCCGACGGCCGGAGGGCCTGGGCCAACGTCGACGACCCCGACACGCTGCGCGCGATGTGCGAACAGGAGTTCTGCGGCCGAGCCGTCCAGCTCGACGGCGCCGGCGCCGGCGAATGCCAGTGATCCTTCGCCTCTGCCTCGCCGCGCTCGCCGCCCTGTCGCTCGCGGGCTGCCTGGGCAATCCCGCCGGCCCGGCCCGGAGCGCGATGTTCGATTACGACCCGGGCGCCGATCCCGTTTCCAACCCGGATTCGCTGTTCGCGCCATTCGACCCGGAGCGAGCGGACACCGACGGGACGATCAACCGCTACTCGCTCGACCAGCCCACCTCGCTCAACCCCCTGTTCATCCGCGCCTGGACCGACGGGTTCCTCTACCGGCTGCTGTTCGATCCGATCGCGCACCGCAGACCGGACCTCACCGCCGAATGGAACCCGGCGATGGTCGACCAGGTCGAGGAACTCGACGGCGGCAAGGTCCACCGCATCCGGCTCCACGCCGGCATGCGCTGGCACGACGGCGCGCCGGTCACCTCAGAGGATGTTCGCTTCAGCTGGGAGGCGATCGCCGACGACTACGTGCCGACGGTCGACTACAAGTACAAGGCCGCCGAGATCGAGGACATCCGGATCATCGACGACATCACCTTCGACGTCGTCCACCGGCAGATCTCGGCGCTTAGAATCGACAATCTCTACTTCCCCGTCGTTCCCGCCCACATCCTGAACAACCCGGAAGAGCGCGCCGCGGATCCCAGCCTCCGCACGAGCGCCTACTACAACCGCTACCTGCGGGAGCTCGGGATCGGCAACGGGCCTTACAGGTTCGTCGAGTGGATCCACGCCGACCGGATCATCGTCGAGCGCTGGGAGGACTACCACCACGACAAGCCGCCCATCCGCCGCCAGGCAATCACGACCCACAGCGACCGGAACGCGGCCCTGCTCCAGTTCCGAAAGGGACAGCTCGACGACATCTGGCTGACCGTCCAGCAGCACGGCAGCCAGACCAACGACGAGGAGTTCCATGCGGTCGGCGTGAAGGCCTGGGGACCGAGATGGATGCAGGCCTACATCGGCTGGCAGCAGGGCGGGAACAACCACTTCTTCGGCGATGTCCGGGTGCGGCGGGCGATGGCCCACGCGTATGACGCCGAGCGCGTGTTGCGGCAGGTGAGCTGGAACGTCTACACCCGCTCGAACGGGATGTTCCCGCCGAGCCACTGGAGCCACAATCCGGACGTCCAGCCGCTCGAGTACGACCTGGACAAGGCGGCCGAGCTCCTGGACGAGGCCGGCTGGAAGTCGAACCCCGACGACGGCTGGCGCTACAAGGAAATCGACGGCGAGCAGGTGCAGTTCCACTTCATGATGAATCTGCCCCAGTCCTTCGTCGACGCCCGCCGCATGGTCGACATCTACCGCGACGACCTGCGCCGCATCGGCGTCTCCTTCGACACGGAAATCCAGGAAAACGCGAGCCGCTCGCCGCTCTTGATTCAGCACGAGATGATCGCCCACGTCGACACCTTCCAGGTCTTCGCCGACCCGGACATCTGGCGCAACTTCTTCCACAGCGAAGCGATCGACAACGGCCGCAACTACGACAGCTACAGCAACCCGAAGGTCGACGAACTGTTCGACCGCTCGCGCGTGGAACTCGACCGCGAACGCCGCGCCGAACTCCTGCGCGAACTTCAGGCCCGGATCCAGGCCGACCAGCCGGCCCTGTTCCTGTGGAACTACAGCACGACCTGGGGCTTCAGCAAGCGGATGCGCGGCGTCGAACTCGGCCCGTCAGGCGTGACCGCGTTCGTGCCCGGGACCCGGGGCTGGTGGATCGAACGGGAGGAGTAACAGCAGCGCCCGTGGAGACCTCGAACTCGAGGTCGCGGCGCGATAGCCTGTCGTGGCATGCAAGCCCTTGCGGTCAATCCACGAAACCTCCAATGGGCCCGGCGGGAATCCGGTCTCACTCCTGCGGAAGCGGCGCAGAAGCTCGCCATCCGGCCTGCCCGCGGCCGGACCCCGGTCGAGCGGTTGGCAGACCTGGAGTGTGGAACCGCTCAGCCGACAAGGCCACTGCTGCGCCGAATGGCGAAGGCCTATTTTCTGCCCGAACTCGTCTTCTTCATGGATCAGAGACCCCGGCACGCCAGTCTCGGCGTGGACTTTCGCGGCCCACGGCGCAGAGGCTCGCCGCGGGAGGAAGCCGTCGTGCGGGCACTGGTCAGAAAGATCTTGGCCGGCCAGCGTCTCCTGCGGGCGGAGATCGTCGCCGATCAGTGCTTCGAGGAAGTCGCCTTCGTCGGCTCCCTGATGATCGAGCACGGGTCGGATGCCGCCTTGGCGCACCTTGACCAGTTGATCGGCTCGGCCCGTCCACAGAGTGCTCGCAACCCCGCACAGGCATTCGACGCCCTCCGCCGTGCGTTGCACGCGGCCGGCGTCTTCGTCCTCCTGAAGGGCGACCTCGGCAGCCATCACACGGCAGTATCCGCCGACCTCTTCCGGGGATTCGCGCTCGCCGACCGTTTCGCGCCATACATCGTGATCAACCCGAACGATGCCCGGGCAGCCTGGTCGTTCACGCTGGTCCACGAACTCGTTCACATCCTCCTGGGCAACACCGGAATGAGCAGCGGTCCAACCGCCCGACCCGACCATCGCGCCGAAGAGGTCTGCAACGACGTCGCCAGCACCTTTCTGCTGCCCGAGGCGGCGCTTCCCCCGATGCAGCCGACCGATTCGGCCATCGAGGAAACCGTCTCGGCCGTGGAAGAGACGGCCCGTGAGAACAACGTCAGCCGCACGCTCGTCGCGTACCGCCTGCTCCGGGCCGGAACGATCAACGGGGCAACGTATCGCGCGCTCGCCCGTCGGTTCCGCACCGAATGGCGCAAGCTACGCGAAAGAGCGCGGGGAACCGGGCAACAGGGAACCGGGCCGTCGTGGTACGCCGTACGCCGCCATCGAACCGGAAAGGCGCTGCTCGACGTCGTCCGTCACTTCCACCACGACAACTCCCTCGTCACCACGAAAGCCGCCACAGTCCTCGGTGTCAGGCCCGCCCAGGTCCACAGGTTGCTGAACCTCTAGCAGCCCATCGCAGACTCCATGTTCAGCCCCCGCCTCTCCAGCACCCCGCGTCGCAGAACCTGCTTCGCTGCGTTGTACGGCACCCGCCCCTGATCCTGAACCTGGTCTGGTCCTGATGGCCTTGCTCTACGTGTTCGACGCCAACGTCGTGATCGATGCGGCGAGCCGCTACTACCCCCTTGATCGTGTACCAGAGTTCTGGCACTGGTTCCTCCACCATGCGGAATGCGGGCGACTCAAGGCGCCGCCCGCGGTCTTTGCCGGCATTCGACGAAGCCAGCGCCGCCCGCGAGTGCCTTCTGCCGCTCCACCATCGAGACCCGTTCGACCGGGGGCTGGTGTGCCAGGCACTTCTTCACGATCTCGCTATCGTCACCCCCGACCCGGCGATCGCCAGCTACCCGGCGCCGGTCCTCTGGTAGCGAACCGCAGTTCGCGACGATCCGACAACTCAACGGGAGATGAACCGTGATCCTGCTGGTCCGCAACCGCGTGAAAGACCTCGACCACTGGAAGCGCGTCTTCGACGAGCAGGAGGCCGCCGGCCTGGCCGCCGGCCTGTCGGTCGAGCACGTCTGGCGCTCAGCCGACAACCCGGACGAAGTGTTCTTCATCCTGGGCGTCGAAGACCGGGCGACGGCGGAGGCCTACATGGCGACACCCGAGGCAGCCGCGGTCGGCGAGGAGGCCGGCGCGCTTGAAGGTGAGTACTGGTTCCTGGAGGAGTTCCCGGCGCCGGGCTGAGACCCACTCGACCGGGCTCTACCCGCTTTCCCAGGCGCCAGAGCACACCGCAGACGACGTCGAGCCCTTCGAACCTGCTCCCGGCAGCCCGAACCGGCAATCGCTGGGCCAGATTCCGGACCGCGGCTGAACGCCGGTGCCGCCACAGACCGAGCCATCCCTTTGCGCCAGCGGTTCGGGTTCAGGCTCGGGCGTGCTGCTCCAGGTACAGAGTTCTCCTCTCCTGGCCGGTACCTTCCGTCCTGTCGATCTGTTCAACACAGGAGAACCTGTAGCGTCCACCAACCTCCAGGCCGTCCAGGCTCGGCCCGCCATCACGGATCTCGCCCTGGACTCTGCCAGTCTCCGTCCGCAAACCCCAGTGGCCCGAAGCGCGATGGAACTTCTCGAACTCCCCGACCAGCTCAACAGTCTCGGTGCTGAGATTCGAGACTTCGGAGAGAATCTGAACCAGTCGACCGGCCTCCGCTGCCGTAACCGAAGCATGCGAAGCCCCGGTCGCGGATGGCTCCGCCCAAGAATACCGCAGGCTGGTCGCGCGCTCGTCCAGAACACGCAGGAGCCTCAGACAGGAGCCGGCGAAATGACCCTTGTGGGGCCGCACCGCAGCAGGCGCCTTGTCGGGTTCCGCCACCGCTTCGAACAGCGCGTCAACACGCCGAAGGGCGCGGGCCAGCTCGCTCTCTCCGACCAGATTGGGCATGTGGGTCGATTCGAGAAGCACTCGAAACGAACCGTCAGACGCTGGAACGACAATATCCAGCATGGTGCCGGCATCCTGCTCCAGCATGCCGCGATACTCCTTGGACAAGTCCCGCCACGCCGACCTGTAGGCATGCTTGACCAGCGTTTGCACTTCGCCGAGGATCGCAAGGTACGTATCGAGTCGGATGCGATGGTCCGCAGCCGCCTCCGGCGGTTCGGCCACCAACTCCATCACCAGCCGGTTGCGAGCTCGGGCTTCACCGAGCACCGACTCATCCGGTGAAGCGGGATGCAGCAGGAAGCCCTCGTCCGGCAGGAAGCCCGTCTCCTCCAGAGGTCGCGCCTGACGGTCGAGCAGAAGCGGCTCCGCCAGATCGGCAGAGGCAGGCGTCAAATGCCACTCCTCGACGCCAGCCTGGATCAAGAGGGCCCGCAGATCAAGCGCCCCGGCCCGGAACCGGAACAGTCTCTCAGGTGGTACACCCACCACGAGATGACGGCTCACACCGGGCGGTTCTTCCACAGCCAGGCCTACGTAGTGGCCGCCGATCGCATCGCGCGCCTCGAACACCTGGGGCCCGTCGTACCAGAACAGGGTCGCCTCGTGGGTGATGGTCTTCATTGCGTATCACCTGCACAACACGCCAACACGTCGTAGTCGGCGAACGGCCACCAAGTGTGGTGGGAACGCTGCCCAGTCTGCTGCACGCGACCCGAGCCGGCTGTCAACGACAGTCTACAGACGTGGCGCCCTCTCATCGTCGGCAGTTTCAGCACTTGTTCGGAGTCGGCACGATCCGCATGGATCGACAGTCCACGGGCCTGACACTCCGTGACTCCGGAAAAGACCTGGCGCGGCTTCTCAGCTCGCTGAGATCTGAAGTCGTCTTCGGTCGGCGGAATCGTCCGAACGAGCCGGAACATCAGGCGAAGCTCCCCTATCTCCTCGGCGTCATCCGGTGGACAACCTGGCGGAAGCTCCTCGCGGTAGCACATCAGCGGGGCCTGGTCCGTTTCGCCTGGAGACGCGGCATGTCAGTACCGGCGCCGGGGGCTGCGGCGTTCGGCCGGCAGCGGGGCGAGGCGCCAGGTTGCGGGAACGTGGGGGCCGGCGCCGAACACGGAGCCTCCGACAGGTCCAGGGCCGCTCAGTTGAACTGCTCGCGCAGCAGCCGCTTCAGGATCTTCCCCGACGGGTTGCGGGGCAGCTGGTCGATGAAGTGGACGGCGACCGGCTGCTTGAAACGGGCGAGCTTGTCCTGGCAGAAGTCGAGGACTTCCTGGCCTTCGAGGCTCTCGTCGGCGCGGACGACGATGGCGACCGGGGATTCGCCCCACTTCTCGCTCTCGCGGCCGATCACGCCGACTTCGAGCACCTTCGGGTGGCGGCCGATCACCTCTTCGAGTTCCGCGGGATAGACGTTCTCGCCGCCGGAGATGATCATGTCCTTCAGCCGGTCCTGGATGTAGACGAAGCCGTCCTCGTCCATCACCGCGCCGTCGCCGGTGTAGAACCAACCCTCGACGAGACTCTCGGCGGTGGCCTCCGGGCGATTCCAGTACTCCTTCATCAGGTGGCGACCGGCGACCAGAACCTCGCCCGCCTCGCCGGGAGCACAGTCGTCGCCGTCGTTGTCGACGATCCGCACCGAGGTGTGGAAGAACGCCTTGCCGGTCGAGCCCGCTTTGCGGATCGCGTCCTCGGGCGAGATCATGCAGGCGGGGCCGCAGGTCTCCGTCAGGCCGTAGACCTGGTGGACCTCGATGCCCAGCTTGTCGTAGGCCTCGATCAGGCTGACCGGCACCGGCGCGGCGCCGGTCATGCACCAGCGGAGCTGCTCGTGACTGCAGCGGTCCGGATCGTAGGCCTGGAGCATGAAGTTGAGCATCGCCGGGACCTTCAGCATGATGTCGATCTTCTCTTCGGCGACCAGGCGCCAGACGCGAACGGGATCGAAGGCTCGCATGACGACGCTGGTGCAGCCGGCGTGCACGTTGCAGGTCGCAGGCGTCAACGCGCCGACGTGGAAGAGCGGCAGGGAGACCAGGAAGCGGTCGCGGTAGCGGAAATCGGCGGTTGCCATGACCGTCAGGGACGCCCACAGCGCGGATTCATGCGTGTGGACGGCGCCCTTGGGCAGGCCGGTCGTTCCCGACGTGTACATGATGTAGAGAAGGTCGTCGTCCCGAGCCAGGATCTCGGGCTCCGCGTCGCTCGCCGCCGACGTGGCATCCAGGTAGGAGACGGCGCCGTCGGGCCGCTGCTCGTCCGGGCCGACATGGACCCACCTCGTGACCGCGGTGCCGTTGTCGCCGCCGCCTCGCGCGATCAGGTCGAGTACCTGGGCCTGAAACTCGTCGCCGAAGACCAGCGTCTCGGCGCCGGCGTCGCGGATGATGAAGGAGAGTTCCTCCGGCGTCAGCCGCCAGTTGAGCGGAACGCAGACGGCGCCGATCTTCGCAATCGCGAAGAAGGCCTCCATGTACTCGACGCTGTTCATCAACAGCAGAGCCACCCGGTCGCCCTTGCCTACGCCGAGTTCGCGCAGAGCGTTGGCGGTCCGGTTCGAGCGCAGGTTCCACTCGCCGAAGGTGAAGCGGCGCTCCGTCTCCACGTCGACGAAGCCCTCCGTGTCCGGCGACAGGGAGGCGCGCTTGGTCAGGATGAGTCCGACGTTGTCTTGCATGAGTTCGTTTCTCCTCAGGGCGTTCGGGAACCGGTCGCTTGATTTCCAGTGGCGACCGGAATCGTAACGCGCCAGGCGTGCGCCGGGGAGTCCCCGCGGCCGGGAAAGCCGACCGCCTCGCGGACGCCGCGCCAGGCGTGCGCCGGGGATCCTGTCGCTGCCTTGGATGCCCTACCGCGACTCCACGCCGCGCCAAGGGGTGCGCCGGGGAGTCCCCAACGACGCGGGTTCAGTCGACGTCGTCGGCCGCAGCCTCGCCGACGCCGTAGCTCTCCAGCGTGGAATGGAAGGCGACCACGTCGAGGCCCATGACCAGGAGGTCGTGCTTCTCGCCGGAAAGGTCGCGCACATGGTTGCGCATCAGACCTTCCGCAACGAAGCCCAGCCCCTCGAAGGCCGCGACCGCGCCCTTCTGGTCCGGCGTCATCCGGGCCACGAGTTTCTCGATGCCCGACGCAACCGCCGCCTGGAAGGCCTGCTCCACCAGAAGCCGGCCCAGGCCCTTGCCGCGTGCCGCGTCGGAGACAACGACCCGGATCTCTGCCACGTGGGAGGACCACTGCAACTGGCTGCGGTCGATGGAGGCGTAGCCGAGCAGCTCGTCGTCGGCGAAGGCGAGCAGGGTCACCATCCGACCCGACTCGATCTCGGAGGTCCACTCGTCGATCACGTCGGCATCCCGGATGTCGCGGCGCAGGAAGAGGAGATCGTGATCCGGCAAACCGTCGGCGAACGCCAGCACCGCGACGCGATCTTCCGCGCTCATCGGGCGCACCGTGAGGTCGATGGCGCCGAGTCTGCTCGCCACGCAACCGGTCGGCGAAATGGCAGCGGGACCGCTTCCGCTTTCGTTCTTTCGTTCAACCATCACGTGGACCTCCCTCCCTGGCGCCCCGTCATCGCTTCCACGGGCTGCTAGACCGACCGCTCGGCCAGCCACTCCTCGAGCCGCGGCCAGAGCCGGCGCACCGCGTTGCGGCCCGCGACCAGGCTGACGTGCCCGCCCTTCAACATGATCTCCTCCCTGTCCTCGGCGCCAACCATTCCGACCAGATCCCGCGCCGCTTCGTACGGCACGATGTGATCGTGCTCCGCCACGACATGGACGAAGGGGACGCGGATGTTCGACAGGTCGACCACGCGGCCACCGAGCTGGAACTCGCCCTTCATCAGGAGGTTCTGCTGCTGCAGCTCCTTCGTCGTCTGGCGGAAGCACTCACCCGGAAAGGGGATCTGATCCGCGGCCCAGCGCTGCAGCCGGCGATAGGACACGACGAACTCGTCGTTCCACATGTTGTCCCAGAGTCGTACCCGACCGGCGACCTGGGATGCGGGCCGCAGCAGGTTGAACGACGCGTAGAGCATCTGCGGCGGCACGTTGCCCAGACGGTCGACGATCCGGTCGACATCGAAGTGGGCCGGGTCGGTCCAGGTCCTGAACAGGCCCATCCCGTCGTAGTTGACGGGCGTCGTGAAGCAGGCCAGGTTGCGGAGCCGGCCGCCGGACGCCGCGTCGGGATGAAGGGCCGCGTAGAGCGCCGCCAGCAGGCCGCCCATGCAGTAGCCGACGAGCGACACGTCGGGTTCGCCGCTGCGCCGATGAACGACTTCGACGCACTCCGGGATGAAGTCGAGCACGTAGTCCTCGAGTCGCAGCCGCTTGTCTTCCGGCCTCGGCGCGCCCCAGTCGATCATGTAGACGTCGAAGCCGCGGTCGAGCAGGAACTCGACCAGGCTCTGGCCCGGCGCCAGGTCGAGGATGTACGGCTTGCTGATCAGGGACATGACCAGCAGCACCGGCGTCCGGTAGACCTCGTCCACCCGGGTGCGGTAGTGGTAGAGGCGCAGGGCGCCGCGGCTGTGGACGACGTCCTTCGCCGTCAGGCCGACGCCCGGATCGCCGGTCGAGATGTACTCCAGGCCCTTGACGCTGCGCCGGAACGTGCGCTCCATTTCGCGGCGCACGCTCTCGGCGACGCCGGCCATGCCGGGGGTCGCCGGGATCGCCGGCCGGGCCGCCTGCTCCTCAAACGTCGCCCGCGCCGTCGCCGCGGCCGCGCCGGCGGCGGTCGCGGTCGTCACTGCCTCTCCGCGCCTGTCCGGCCGGGCGCCGCATCCGCCGCGGGCGCCACGGCGTCGACCGACCCGGCGGCAGCCCCCGGTTCAGGCGGCTCCGCCGCCCTCCGTTCGGAAGGCGGGCGGAGGGTCCGGGCCGGGCGCGCGGTCTGTTGCCGTACGTCCCTGCGACCCAGGGCGGCCGCGAGCAGCGCCTCGATCCGCTGCAGCCGTTCCTCGATCGCCGTCAGCCGCTCGGCAACCTCGTCGACGTCCGTTCTCGTCGGCACGCCCGCCATCCGGAAGTAGCGCTGGGCGTTCTCGTTGAACGTCTGCTGGAACATGGTCATCGCTTCGATCCAGCTTCCGGACGCGCGGGCGAACTCTTCCGTCCCCATCATGTCGTTGAACACCCGGTTCATCTGGTGTTCGGACTGTGTCACCCACTCGCGCCACATGGCGAGTGGATCCGGGGGCGGGGCCGGAGGCTTGGCGGTACGGCGGTCGTCGGCCATGACGGGTCGATTCTACGACTCTCCCGTCTCCGACGGAGCGAGCGAGTCGAGGTAGCTGTTCGCCAGCCCGAAGCTCGAGTCCATCGCGGCGCGGTACGAGCTGCGGCCGTCCTGGAACAGCCGGGTCCACTCCTGCACCAGGCTCGCGGCCTCGGCGGGGAGCCGCTCGGACTTCTCGACCCAGTTGACGATCGCCTCTTCGCGGCGCTCCTGCATCTGCGCCACCATGTCGAAGGTGGTGTCGAACGCCCGCTTCCGGAAGTCGAGCACCCGGCGATTGGCCTCGATCATCGATCCGCGCCACGCCCGTGTGGAGCTCGTCATCGTGCTGGTTGCTGTGCTGGTCGTCATTTCCAGGGTCTCCTGAGTGGTACGCTCCGTGGTCGGAAACGTCCATGTGGTTTCGGCTCGTCTGGCCTGTTTCAACGGATACACCGAGGACGGCGGCGTCAGGTGACGGCACCCGTCTTGTGCAGTGCAGCATGCATCCTGCACACTATGCTGCATCGTGTCAACCCGCCGCTCAATGACCGACCCCATCATCATCAAGAAGTACGAGAACCGGCGGCTCTACGACACCCGCAACAGCCGCTACGTGAATCTCGACGGCGTCGCCGAGATGGTGCGGGGCGGCGAGGATATCCAGGTGGTCGACTCGAAGACGGGTGAGGATGTGACCCGCCACGTGCTGACCCAGATCATCGTTGACGGAGCCAGGGACCCCGACCGGGGGCCGCCGCTCGAGTTCCTTCGCGACCTGGTGCGAGCTCGCGACCAGGCCGGCCGGGACTTCTTCCAGTGGTACCTCAAGAGCGCCGGCGAGGTCTACAAGCGCGTGAACGAGACGATGCGGAGCAGCCCCTTCGCGCCCGCCCCCTCCTGGATGCGGCTATGGGATCCACGCGCGCTCGCCGAGCAGATGCACGCGCAGATGACCCGCCAGGTCGAAGGCGTGTTCGGCGAACAGGGCGGCGGCGCCGGCGCCGGCAGGAGTCCGGGGCCATCCGCCGCGCCGGAGCCGGGGCGGGATGCGGCACCGCAGCAAACCGACCGCGGCGGCAGCACACGGGCCGAACTCGACGAGTTGAAGAACCGGCTCCAGGACCTGGAACGGCGCCTGGGCGGCGCCGCCGACTGACCCGCCACCCGGGGAGCCCACGAGAACGCGCGACCTCGGAGCGGGCCGCGCGGGGAACCGAGTCCCCGGCCGTACGCGAACCATCCCGGGTACTGAACGCGGAAGGCCGGGAAGCGGTGAGCCGGGGCGTCGCCGTGGTCGCGTAGAGTACCGGCTCGGCCATCACGGGACCAACCGACGGAGACAGCAAGACATGGGAATCCTCGAGGGCAGAACGGCGATCGTCACCGGCGCCGGACGCGGCATCGGCAAGGGCATCGCAATCAGGTTCGCCGCAGAAGGCGCGAACGTCGTGGTCAACGATCTCGGCGGCGCGACCGACGGTACCGGCGGTTCGCGTATCGCCGACGAGGTCGTGGACGAGATCCGCAGCGCCGGCGGCTCGGCGGCGCCGAACCACGACTCGGTCGCCACGGTGGAGGGCGGCCGGAACATCTTCCGGACCGCGATCCGCGAGTTCGGCGCCCTTGACATCCTGGTGAACAACGCCGGGATTCTCCGCGACCGGACGATCTTCAACCTGGAGGAGGAGGACTGGGACGCGGTGCTCGACGTCCACCTGAAGGGCCACTACTGCTGCAGCCGGCCCTTCGCGCGGTACATCCGCGAAACGAACCGCGCCGGCTGCCGGATCATCAACTTCTCGTCCGTCTCCGGCCTGTACGGCAACTTCGGCCAGTCGAACTACGCCGCCGCCAAGGCCGGCATCGCCGGTCTCTCCCGCGTCCTGGCCCTCGAACTCGCCAAGTACGGATGCACCGTGAACACGATCTCCCCCGGCGCCACGACCCGGATGACGGCGGATCTGCGCGCCTCACGCGGCATGCAGGTCGACGAGAACGCCCCCGAGCAGAGCCCCAACCAGATCGCCCCCGTGTGCGCCTGGCTGGCCTCCGAGGCGGGTCAGGACATGACCGCCCAGATCATCGACGTGATGCGCGGCTGGATCGGCATCATGCAGCAGCCCAGGGTGATCCGGAAGTTCAGCAAGGAAGGCATGTGGAACAACCGCGAGATCGACCTGATCATGCCGCAACTGCTCAAGGCGAAGCAGGACCACGACGCGGCCGTCGACGACGCGGCGGAGCCGACGCCGGTCTGAAGCACCGGGTGCGGCGGCGTCCCCGCCGGCAGCGGGCCGCCGCGGCGCAACCGCGTGCGCGGGCCGGGCCGCAGCGGCCGGCAGCCGCGAATCAGGTCAACCAGCGCACGTACCAGGGCGTTCCGTTCGCCTTCTGCTGCTCCTTGAAGCGCCGTCGCTCCAGCTTGCGCAGGAAGACCTCGCCCTCGGCGAAGTGGCAGTCCTTGTACTTCCTGCCGCTACCGCACGGGCAGGGCTGGTTCCGTTGCACCTTCGAGAAGCTGCGCGGTGCGGTGACCACCGACTTCCGGGTCGCTATTGCGTTGCTCAACCGTCTTCCACGCTTCATGGACTCACCTTGGGTTCTTCCGCGCCGTTCGCTGGAGTGCTGCTCCGCAATGCCACCGCCGCGCGCCGTGGTCCCACACCTGAAGCGACGCGCCCGAGCCACTGTTATATAACAGCGCAGGTGAGGATTTGCGTCGTCGGTTCCGGCTACGTCGGCTTGGTCACGGGCGCCTGCCTGGCCGACTTCGGCATGGATGTCGTCTGCGTCGACCAGGACGAGGCGAAGGTCGCCCGGCTGCACGCGGGCAGGATTCCGATCTACGAGCCCGGTCTGGCCACCCTGGTCTCCAAGAACGCGGAAGCCGGACGGTTGAGCTTCACCACCGAGCCGGGGCCGGCCCTGGAGAGCGCCGCCGCGGTGTTCATCGCCGTCGGCACGCCGCCCCGCGAGGACGGCTCCTCGGATCTCCGCTACGTGCGCGAAGTCGCCCATGCCATCCGCGGAAGGCTCAACGGCTACAAGGCGATCGTGACCAAGAGCACGGTACCCGTCGGCACCGGCCGCATGATCGAGGAGATCATCGGCCACGACCGCACCTTCTCCGTGGTCAGCAACCCCGAGTTCCTGCGCGAGGGTTCGGCCATCGAGGATTTCATGCGCCCCGACCGCCTCGTCATCGGCAGCCGTGACCAGCGCGCCACCGACATCATGCGCGAGATCTACTCGCCGCTGCTGGCCCGCGGCGTCCCGATCGTGGTGACCGACGTCGAGACCGCGGAGATGATCAAGTACGCGTCGAACAGCTTCCTGGCCACCCGCATCTCGTTCATCAACGAGGTCGCGGAGCTGTGCGAGCGCACCGGCGCCGACGTGCAGGTCGTCGCCCAGGGCATGGGCCTGGACCGCCGGATCGGTTCCCTGTTCCTGCGCCCGGGACCCGGCTTCGGCGGCTCCTGTTTCCCCAAGGACACGCGGGCCATGGTCTCGATGGCGCGCGACGCCGGCGCGCGAGCCGAGATCGTCGAGGCGACGCTGCAGGTCAACGACCGGGTCCGGGAACGCATGCTCACCAAGATCGAGTCCGTGCTCGGCGATCCCAGGGGCCGGACCGTGGCCCTGCTCGGGCTGTCCTTCAAACCCAACACCGACGACATCCGCGAATCACCGGCGATGTTCGTGCTCGAGAACCTCCTGTCGCGGGGCGCCACGGTCCGGGTCCACGATCCGGCGGCGATGGAAAACGCCCGCCGCGTCCGTCCCGCAGCGATCTACTGCGGCGACCAGTACGAGGCCGCCGACGGAGCCGACCTGCTGGTCATTCTCACCGAGTGGAACCAGTTCCGCGCGCTCGAGTTCGACCGGCTGCGGCACTCGTTGCGCGAACCGCGGATCGTCGATCTGCGGAATCTGTACGAACCCGAGCGGGTAGCCGCCGCCGGCCTCGCCTACACCTCGCTCGGGCGCGCCGACGCCGCTCCCGTCAACGAGCCGCGCGGCGTCCCGGCTGCCCCGCTCCGCGGAGTCGAAGCCTCGTGACCGAACCGCTCTCCGTGGTCACCGGCGGCGCCGGCTTCATCGGCTCCCACCTCTGCTCCCGGCTGCTCGCCGAGGGTCACCTGGTCTACTGCGTCGACAACTTCATCACCGGCAGCCCCGCGAACATAGAACACCTGGTCGGCAACGAGCGCTTCACCCTGATCGAGCACGACGTCAGCAAGCCGGTCTACGTCGGCCCCCACGTCGACAACGTCCTCCATTTCGCCTCGCCGGCCAGTCCCGTCGACTACCTGGAATTGCCGATCCAGACGCTCAAGGTCGGTTCGCTCGGCACCCACAACTCCCTTGGCCTGGCCAAGCACCACGGGGCCCGCTACCTGCTCGCGTCGACCTCGGAGGTCTACGGCGACCCGCTGGTCCATCCGCAACCGGAGTCGTACTGGGGCAATGTGAACCCGGTCGGTCCGCGCGGGGTCTACGACGAGGCCAAGCGATTCGCCGAGGCGATGGTCATGGCCTACCACCGAATCCACGGTCTCGACACGCGGATCGTCCGCATCTTCAACACCTACGGTCCACGCATGCGGCTGCGCGACGGGCGCGTGGTACCGAACTTCATCCGCCAGGCCCTCTCCGGAAGAGCCCTGACCGTGTACGGAGACGGCCAGCAGACCCGTTCCTTCTGCTACATCGACGATCTGGTCGAAGGTGTCTGGCGCCTGCTCAACTCGTCCGAGACCGACCCGGTCAACATCGGAAACCCGCACGAAATGACGGTGCTGCAGTTCGCCGAGGTCATCCGGTCCCTGACCGGGAGCGCCAGCGAGATCAAGTTCCAGCCGCTGCCGGTCGACGACCCGAAGACGCGGCAACCCGACATCGGCCGCGCCACGGATCTGCTTGGCTGGAAGCCGCGGGTCGACCTCGAAACGGGTCTGGAGACGACGATCAGCTACTTCGCGCAACTGCTGGACACGTAGCCCGGAGACCACCACGATGAACGCATCCATCCCCGCTCCCGCAAGCTCCTGCCACTCTCCGCGTTCCGCCATCGCGCCGGCGTTCACGGCCTGGGTCGTCGGCGCCGGGCTTGCCATCGCCTCGCTCGGCGCGGCGCCGCTGGCCGCCGCGAACGAGGGGTTCGCCGGCATCTGGCAGCTCGACAACGAACGCAGCGACTCCCTGGCCCCGGGCCGCGCCGGCCGCGAGCTGCCGAACACGGCCGACCTCGAAGTGGACATCTCCCTGGCCGGGGAAGACGTCGTGATGCACTTCACCATGCGCCGCGACGACCAACAGGCGCCAATCCAGTTCACCCAGGAGCTCACCACCGACGGGAAGCCCGTCGTGATACCGGGTATCCAGGGCGGTACGCGCACCGCCCGGGTGAAGTGGCGCAAGGACAAACTCAGCATCTCGTACACCAGAAGCACCCCCTTCGGCGACTTCGACATCACGGAGACCTGGCAACTGTCGAAGGACGGAAGCGAACTGCAGGTCACGCTCCACACCCGCAGTCAGAACCCACGCCCGGACATCCGCAAACTGATCTACGTCCGCGCGACGGCCGTTCAGTAGGACTGCCTGAAACCAGGAGGCAGAGGAATCGATGCGGACTGCGATCGGCATAGGGAGCGCCTATGCCTCGGGAACGGATTGGCGCGCGCTCACCGGGTACGTCGTCGAAGCGGACCGCCTGGGCGTGGACGATGTGTGGTCGGCCGAGGCCTGGGGCACGGATGCGGTGACTCCGCTGGCCTACCTCGCCGCGCGCACGGAGCGGATTCGCCTCGGCGCCGGCATCATGCAGATCTCGGCCAGAGCGCCGTCGATGACCGCGATGACGGCGATGTCCCTGGCCTCGATGTCGAAGGACCGGTTCGTCCTCGGCCTCGGGGTCAGCGGCCCCCAGGTGGTCGAGGGGCTGCACGGCACGGCCTTCGCGAAGCCCCTGGGCCGCCTCCGGGAGTACGTCGACATCCTGAAGATCGCTCTCTCCGGCGAGAAGATCGCCTACGACGGCGAGCACTACACCCTGCCGCGGCCGGGCGGCGAGGGCAAGGCGATCCGCATGTCGCAGCCTCCGCGGCCGCAACTGCCGATCTACCTCGCCACGCTCGGGCCGAAGTCGCTCGAGTTCACCGGCGAGGCGGCGGACGGCTGGCTGGGCACATCCTTCATCCCGGAACACGGCGACGCCTTCTTTCCCGCACTGCGCGCCGGCGCCGAGCGTGCGGGTCGCCGTCTTGCCGACATCGACATCCAGGTCGGCGGGGACGTCGAGTTCGGCGACGACCTGGAGCGGATGGCCGCGCGCCGCAAGCCGGCCATGGCCTTCACCCTGGGCGGGATGGGTTCCGCGCAGACGAACTTCTACAACGACGCCTATCGCCGCGCCGGGTTCGTCGAGGCGGCCCGGGAGGTGCAGGCGCTGTGGATCGCCCGCAGGCGGGAGGAAGCCGCGGCGCGCGTGCCCGACGAGATGGTGCTCGGCAACAACCTGGTCGGCGACGAGGCCCGAATCCGCAACCGCATTCGCGCCTACCGGGACGCCGGCGTGACCACGCTTCGCCTGAACCCCGCCGGGAGCACGGCGGCGGAACGGCTCGACACTCTCGGCCGGGTGGTCGAGCTGATCCGCGAGGAGGCGCCCTGACCGTTCGGCTGGCGTTCACGGCGTTCACGGCGCTTCGGGGGTCCTCGGCCACGTGAGCTTTCCGGCCCGGCACGGCCCGGAACTCCAGGCTCGAGTCGTACGGAATCTGGAGCGCTTCAAGCAGCGCGAGCTCGATCCGGAGGCGGCGGCCGCGAGGGCCGCGGAGGCATCCGGGCGCACCGGCGCAAGTCCCGCCAACGCCCACGCCGCGGTGGCCATCACCCTGCTGCCGGACAAGGGCGGACGCGGGTGCTTCCTGCTCACCAGGCGTTCGCTCCGCCTGCGCCGTCATCGAGGCCAGTGGGCGCTCCCCGGCGGTCGGATCGATGAGTACGAGACGCCCGAGCGGGCGGCCCTGCGCGAACTCCACGAAGAGGTCGGGCTGGACCTCGAACCGTCCGCCGTCCTGGGCCGGCTCGACGACTTCGCCACCCGCTCCGGCTTCGTCATCACGCCGGTCGTGTTCTGGTGCCACGACTACCGCGAACTGCAGCCCAACCCGGACGAGGTCTACCGCGCCTACCGCATTCCGCTGATCGACCTCGACCGGCCCGACGTGCCGGTCCTGCGGGAGATTCCCGAGAGCGAGAACCCCGTGCTCTCGATGCCGATTCGCGGCGGCCTCGTCCATGCTCCCACGGCGGCGATCGTCTACCAGATGCTCGAGGTCGCCCTGCGCGGCAACGACGTCCGGGTCGCCCACTACGAGCAGCCCGTGTTCGCCTGGCGATGACTGCCGGTCGCCCCCGCGACCGCCCCCAACGACCCGGGAAGACGCCTGCCTCCGGTTCCCGAACTCGATCAGCACGGCGCCGCGATCCGGGCCGAGTTCGGGACCGCGTAGACCCGCCATGCGCCATCGCGGTCCACGGACTGGCGGTTGCCATGGCGTCGAATGTAGAGTGCGCAGGTCGTGCGCTGGCTGCACCACTACCTCCGGCTGCTGGCCGCGGCGTCCCTGCTGCTCATCGCGGCGGGCGGCCTGGTCACCAGCACGGACTCGGGGCTGGCCGTCCCCGACTGGCCGAACACGTACGGCTACTTCATGTTCTCCTTCCCGTTCTCGAAGATGGTGGGGGGCATTCTCTACGAGCACGGTCACCGGCTGATCGCCAGCGTGGTCGGTCTGCTCACGATCGGCCTGGCCGTCTGGGCCGCGCGCATCGAGAGCCGCGCCTGGGTGCGCCGCCTGGCCTGGGGCGCGCTGGCCGCTGTCGTGACCCAGGGTCTGCTTGGCGGCATCACGGTGATCTACCTGCTGCCCAAACCGATCTCGATCAGCCATGCGGGGCTGGCTCAGCTCTTCTTCGCCCTGGTCGTCAGCCTGGGGGTGTTCACGTCGCCGGGTTGGCGATCCCGCTACGGGAGAAAGGGGCCCCCGGACGATCCGGTTCTGGGGCGTCTCGCGGTGATCGTCCCGGCCTGCGTCTACGGCCAGATCCTGCTCGGCGCGACGATGCGCCACAACGACGCGGGACTGGCGATTCCGGACTTTCCCCTTGCCTTCGGGCGACTCCTGCCGCCCGAGTGGAGTCTCGGCATCGGTCTCCATTTCGCGCATCGGCTGGGTGCGGCAGCCGTGACTGCCGCAGCTGTCGCACTGATCGTCCGCGTGCTCTCCCGGCACCGCGACCGGCCTGAACTCGTCCGCCCCGCGGTGCTTCTGGGAGCTGTCCTCCTGACTCAGATCGGTTTGGGCGCATGGACCGTGTGGAGCGGTCTGCAGCCACATGTCAACACCGCGCATGTGGCCACCGGCGCTCTGTTGTGGGTCGTTTCCGTGACCTTGGCGCTGCGCGCCCATCGCGCCTGGTTCGGCGACGAGGAGTCCATTCGAGCGGCCCGCTTCGCCGCCCGCGCGACCCGCGCACCCGAACAGGCGCCGGCATGACGACCATGACCACGGCTCAGGTCAGCCCTTCCTGGTCGCCGCGTACATCGCGCCGCCCGCGGCGTGCGGCATGACGACCGTGGCCGCAGATCAGGTCAGCCCCCTCCGCGCTTCCCACCTGCTGGCGCTCGCCAAGCCCAGGCTCAATACGCTGGCCGTCGCCACGGTCGGCATCGGCTACTACCTCGGGGCGCCGCAACTCGACCTTGCCGTGCTGCTCTGCGTCCTCGCCGGCTCAGCACTTGTCGCCGGCGGCGGCGCCGCCTTCAACCAGGTCGCGGAACGCGATCTGGACGCGCTGATGGTGCGTACCCGGTCCCGTCCACTGCCGCTCGGCGGCATCACGCCGGCGGGAGGCCTGATCTTCGCCACGATCCTGAGCGTGACGGGTCTGGCCCTGCTCGCGTTCGGAGTCAACCTGCTCGCAACGTGTGTCGCCCTGGTGACCCTGGTCAGCTATGCCTGGATCTACACGCCGATGAAGCGTCACACGACCTGGGCGGTCATCGTCGGCGCCGTACCTGGCGGCCTGCCGCCCGTCATCGGATGGGCCGCCGCCCGCGGCGCACTGACCGTGGAAGCCTGGCTGCTGTTCGCCATCGTCTTCGCCTGGCAGCTGCCCCACTTCCATTCCCTCGCCTGGCTCTACCGCGACGACTACGCCCGCGCCGGCTTCAAGGTCCTGTCGACAACCGACCCGGACGGACGCCGCACCGCGGTGCACTCCCTCCTCTGGGCCCTGGTACTCGTCGGCGTGTGCCTGCTCGCCGCGGTCGTCGGCCTGACCCCGCTTGCCTTCGCAGTCGCTGCCGCCAGCTTCAGCGCGGCCTTCGTTGTCCTCGCGGTTCTCTTCGCGAGGGAGCGGAGCGACGCCCGCGCCCGAACGCTCTTTCTGGGTTCCCTGATCGTGCTGCCATTGATCTGGGCTGCCCTGGTCGCAGGCCACGCCAATCTCTGAAACCGCACTCCTGGCGTCCACGCGGCGCCGCCTACGTGTTCCCGGCGTGCTCGGCCTCATTCTCGGCGCCGACGTCCAGCCCGGTCGGGTCGGGAGGGGTCGGCGCCCAGGCGCCTCTGAACGAGCGACGCCCGACGCCCTCACGGCAATCGACGCCCAACCGGAGCGAGTGAAGCGGAGTCAGCGCACACCCCTTCCATCTCCTCCCAAGCGCGAACGTCACCTGGGAGCCGACCCCTCCTGACCCAGGACGGGCGGGTGCAGCCGACGCCCGCTCCGACGCCGTCGGCTAGCCGACGATCTTCTCGCGGCGGAGCGCGTCGACCTCCGCGGCGCTCATCCCGAGACCGCCCAAGAGGTCGTCGGCGCCCTCGCCGAGGACCGGCGATGCCGCCGCCGGCTCCGGCGGCGTGCCGGAGAACTTCGCCGCCGCGCGCGGCAGCCGCATGCGGCCGACCTGGGGATGGTCGAGTTCCCGCAGCAGTTCGTTGCGGACCACCTGCGGATCGGTCAGGACCTCGTTGCGGGTCAGGATGGGGGCGCAGGGGACATCCTCCGCCTCCAGGGCCGCGAGCCACTCCGCGGAGGTCCGCTGGCGCAACACGTCGCCCACCATGCCGAGACGCTGGTCGGCATTCGAGATCCTGCGGGCCGCCGTGTTGTAGCGCTCGTCCTCCAGCCATTCCAGGTGGCCGGTGGCGCGCGCCATGCCCTCCCACTCCGCATCCGAAATCGTCGAGGCCGTGATGTAGCCGTCCGCGGTGCGGTAGATCAGATCGCTGGTCGATCCGGGTCGGCCGTGGGCCACCTCGCCGCCGACGAGGATCTGGCGCACGAAGCCCTCCGGCCAGATGAAGGAGATCGTGGCGTCCAGCATCGCGATCTCGAGGTGCTGACCCTCGCCGGTCCGCTCGCGCGCCAGCAGCGCGGCCGTGATCGCCTGGGCGGCGGTCAGCCCGGTGACCTTGTCGGGGATGATCGTGCGCACCATCTTCGGCTCGCCCGTCACCCGGTCGGCCTGGATGTCGGCGAAGCCGGACAGCGCCTGGATGATCGGGTCATAGACGCGCTTCTGGGCGTACGGCCCTTCCTGCCCGAAGCCGCTGATCGACACGTGCACCAGGCGCGGGTTGCGCTCGCGCAGCCGCTCCGCGCCGAGCCCCAGGCGGTCCACGACTCCGGGGCGGAAGTTCTGGATGAAGACGTCGGCGGTTTCCACCAGGTCGTGGAGGATCTTGATGCCTCGTTCATGCTTCAGGTCGAGCACGAGTGACCTCTTGCCCCGGTTGATCGTCGCAAAGGAGGCCGTGACGCCCCCGCGCTGCGGTCCGAGCCGCCGCATCAGGTCGCCGTGGGGCGGCGCCTCCACCTTGATCACCTCGGCGCCCTGATCCGCCAGCAGCATGGCGGCGATGGGCGCCGACACCATCGTCGCCAGTTCAATCACGCGAAAGCCGTCAAGCGGGCCGCCCATCGCGGAGCAGGGTACCAGCCATCGCCGGTACCGGCCGGCGGCAGAACCACTCGCGAGATCTCCGTCAAGGCCGGGCCGGCCGGCGGACCGGCGCCGACGGCGGCCCACGAGACGCTGTTGGAGTCCGGGTCGGCAGGCTACTGCCGGGCCGGCCGGCGGACCGGCGCCGACGCTTCCGGCCGCAAGGACTCCATGTCCGGTTCCGGCACCCGCAGGGTCACCGTCAGGGGAGTGGACGAACTGATGACCGCCTCGACGGAGACGGTCGCCCAGGGGACGCCGAAACCCTTCGGATGGGCGGAGATCCGGATCCAGCCAACCGGCACGCCCCGAGCCGAGAATCTGCCGTGGTCGCCAGCCCGGATCTGATGGACGACCCTCTCGTCCGCCGTCTCGAACCGAACCACCGCGCCGGCCGCCGGTGCGCCCGTCCCTGCGAACACGACGCGTCCATCGACCACGGTGTCGGCGAGTTCCAGAGTCAGGGGTTCGTTCACGGGCACATCGACGTCGTGGAACGACTGCACCACATCATGTGCCGGCGACGCCACGTCGACCCGCCAGTCCTCCCGCTCGGGCAGGGCGCCGCGGAACCACCCATCCTCATCCATCCTGAAGGTCAACTCCGGCGACGCGCCGCGCCCGCCGAAGAACACGTAGCCCTCAAGCGGCGCCCCGGCCAGCGTCACCCGACCAACGACGGGTACCAACTCCAGCCGGACCTCGGCGGATCGATCATCCACGACTTCAAGGTAGTCCACCCCGCCGAACCGCCCACCGGCCGCATCCAGGATCTCCACCGAGAACGCGCCGTCGCCGGGAACATGGAACCGGGCATGGCCGCCCTCGACTACTGCGGTCTGCTGCGGGTACTCCCTCCCCGAATCGCGGTACGGGAAGTCAGGCGAATCGTGCTCCCTGACTTGCCTGAGGCGGGCGATCCAATGGCTGCCGTAGGGTGGATCGTCCGGTTCCACGAAGAGATCCAGAAGGTGACCCGCGGCCAACCGTACGCGCTTGCGCGGGAACGTCTCGGCGTCTTCCAGCAGTTCGTACGGCCCGGAGCGAGCCGCAACCCGGCCAGCGCAATCCACCTGAATCCAGTGCCTGCCGGCATCCAGGCCCGCCGCCTGGTAGAAGCCGTTCCCGGCCACCGCGACGGTCCTGAGGATCGACTCGAGATCCGTCGTCCACAGAGCCGGATCGTCCGTCGCGACGTGAACGACGCAGTGGTCGACGAACCGCCGGAAGCCGGGGCCCGGCGCAACGAAGCCGGCAAGGCTCGCTCCCGGAACGAGTTCCTGGTCGCCCAGCTGGAGCGCCCGCCTGCCGTGCAGGGACGTGTTCCACCGGTAGTCGGGAGAGTGTCCCGGCCGCCAGAACACGAGGTGAACCAGCGCCGCCGGCAACTCGCACGACCAGCGGCCATCGTCGGCCACCGGGCAGCGGACCTCGACTCGATGGACGTGGAACCGCGGATCCGTGTTCTCGGGATCCACGTCGCCGAGCACGATCCGTAGCGCTCCGCCCGGGCGGGAGGGGCCGACCACACGGCCGCTGGCGGTCGCCGCGGGGTAGGACGGAATCTCGAACACCGGCACGACCTCGGGCTCGACCTCCGTCGCGCCCTGGACCGAGGCGATCACGTCGCTTGTCGCCGCACCGGGATCGACGAGAGTTTCGCGGCCCCAGAAGCCGCTCCCCGGCGCCGGACGCACCAGCCACGGACCCGGTTCGAACAGGTAGATCTCGTAGTATTGATCGCTGGTCACGGGCAGTTCCTGCCCGACCCCCTCCGCGTTCGTTGCCAGCAGCGTCAGCTCGACAGCAGTCTGGCGGTAGACGACCGCCTGGAGAACGACGTACGCGAGCCCCTCCGCGAGGCCCTCCGCGAGGCCCGGCCCGGTCGGCGACGGCTCCTGGGCGCTCGCCACCGAGGCACTGAAGAGACCGCAGGCGACGCAGGCGACGCGGAGCGCCGCAACCTGCCGACGCTGCCGCGTCATCGCACTCTCGCTCCTCCATCGAAACCACGAGCCGGGGTTGGTCCGAATCGTCTCGGAGCGCGCCCGTTCACGGATCGCTTCGCCACGCCGCACAGACGGGCCCTGGAGCCTGCGCCGCCGAATGCTGCGCGGCAAGTGGCGCGGCTCAAGCTCACAGAAGGTGAGGGGCTGGGGCCAGACATGGAACCTGCGACCGCTTTGGAGGCGCCTACGGGAGTGTCATCACCAGGGGCTTCCTGCGCGTGACGACGATCGTGTGCTCGAACTGCACCGTCGTCGTACCGGGGTCGTTCAGCAGGGTCCAGCCGTCCTTCGCCGTCAGCGCCTGCTCGCGGCCGTTGGTCAGGAACGGCTCGATGGTCAGCACGAGCCCATCGTGCAGAAAGCGGTCGTCCCTCGGATCGTCGAAGCCGGGTACGAACTTCGGCTCCTCGTGCAGGGAGCGGCCGATGCCGTGCGATCCCAGGTTGCGGATCAGGCCGAAGCCGGCCCTGGCCGCCGTGGCCTCGATCGCCCGGCCGATGTTGCGCAACCGGCCGCCGTGGCGGGTCTGCTGCATCGCCGCCCGCAGTGCACGGCGCGTGGCCGAGATCATGCGCCGCCGCTCGTCGCTCACCGGCGGCACCGGAAAGGCCGCACCCGTGTCGCTGAAGTACCCGTCGAGTTCGAGGGACACGTCGACGTGCACGAGATCACCCGCCTCGATCCGCCGCGCGCCGGCGATGCCGTGGGCGACCTCCTCGTTGACGCTGATGCAGGTGGCAGCCGGGAAGTCGTAACAGAACTCGGGCGCCGAACGCGCGCCGCGGGCATCCATGTACTCCCGGCCGATCGAGTCCAGCTCGGCGGTCGTCATGCCGGGCCGGATAGCCTCGCCCATCCGCGCCAGGCACCGGGCCGCCACCCGACCTGCCCGGCGCAGCCCCTCCAGATCCTCGCGCCCGCCGATCGTCATCGTCGATCAGGCTACCGCATCCCCCGGCGCTCCGAGGCGTGTAGAGTTCCCGGATGATCGTCGTCACCGCCGAGAATGCCCGGTAGCCGGCGGCGCCCTCGATGACCGGCGATCTCGCCTGGAAGGTGGCCGAGGCGATTCGGCACGCCGAACAACGCCGCGAACGGCTCGTCCTCCTGGCCGGTCCCGCGAGCCGGAGCAAGACCGCCGCATTGGAGGAAACCGCAGAACAGACCGATGCTCCCCTCATCAACGTGAACCTGGAACTCTCCCGCCGCCTGATCGACCTGGCTTCGTTCCAACGTCCGCTCCAGGTTCGTCGACTTCTCGGAGAAGCGATCGCCGAAACCGGCAGCAATGTCGTCCTGCTTGACCGACTGGAGCTTCTCTTCGACCCCTCTCTCCGCCAGGACCCACTCCGCCTCCTGAAAGATCTCTCGCGCCAGCGAACCCTGGTCGCTGCCTGGAGCGGACTCGCCGACCGCCGCCACATCCTTTACGCGGAGCCCGGACATCCCGAGTATCGGCGCCATGAGATCGAAGACACGTCGGTCGTCACGTTCAAGGGCGTTGCAGGATGAAGTACGACGATCTCCTGCAGTTCGACCCGATCGAGACTGTCGTGCAGCTTCGCGACGCCGACGAAACCAAGGCAGCCCGCCGGCTCGTGAGCACCTACGTCATCTCTGACGAGATGGCCGAGAAGCTCACGTCGGTCGTCCTTCCACAGCTTCAGTACGACACGCCCTCCGACAACAAGGGCATCCTGATCGTCGGCAACTACGGCACCGGCAAATCCCATCTGATGTCCCTCATCTCCAGTGTCGCCGAGCACGAGGAACTGGTATCGGACATCACCCATCCCGACGTCGCGGAGCAAGCGACCCCGATCGCCGGAAGGTTCAAGGTCTTCCGCAAGGAGATCGGGGCTACCACCATGCCCCTGCGCGACATCGTCGTCGACACCCTCGAAGAAGGTCTCGATGCGCTGGGGGTCGCCTACTCCTTCCCGAGCGCCGCCGAAGTCTCGGGCAGCAAGAGCGCCTTCGAGGAGATGATGGCGGCGTTCCTGAGGGTGCATCCCGACCACGGGCTGTTGTTGGTGGTCGACGAACTCCTCGACTTCCTCCGCAGCCGCGACGATCAGCAGATCATCCTCGACCTGAACTTCCTGCGCGAGGTTGGCGAAGTCTGCAAGGACCTTAGGTTCCGATTTGTGGCCGGAGTGCAGGAGGCCGTCTTTGACCACTACCGATTCGCCTTCGTCGGCGAAAGCGTAAGGCGCGTTCGCGACCGTTTCGAACAGGTCCACATCGCCCGACAGGACGTGAAGTACGTCGTGGCGCAGCGTTTGCTGCGAAAGTCGGCGGAGCAACACGTCCGAATCCGCGAGTACCTCTCGCCGTTCACCCGCTTCTACGACAGGATGAACGAACGGCTGGACGAGTTCGTCGACCTGTTTCCAGTGCACCCCGATTACGTAGACACGTTCGAGCGCGTGACGGCGGCCGAGAAGCGGGAAGTGCTGAAGACCCTCTCACTGTCGATGAAGGGCCTTCTTGCGTGTGAACTGCCGGCGAAACACCCCGGCCTGATCGCCTACGACGACTACTGGTCCACGCTGCGAGACAACCCGTCCTTCCGCGTGGTTCCCGACATCAAGGCAGTCATCGACTGCAGTCAGGTACTCGAGTCTCGAGTGGAGCAGGCGTTCGACAGACCACACTACAAGCCGATGGCGATTCGCATCATCCATGCGCTTTCGGTCCACCGACTGACTACCGGCGGCTTGGACACCCCTCTCGGCGCCACGCCAGCGGAACTGCGGGACAGCCTCTGTCTCTACCAGGAGGGCATCGAAGATTTGGGGGGCGACCCTGCCGACGACCTGGTTTCTCAAGTGGCGACAGTGCTGCGGGAGATTCACCGCACCGTCAGCGGCCAGTTCATCTCGTCCAACCTGGAGAACGGCCAGTACTACCTCGACCTCAAGAAGACGGATGACTTCGACGCCCTGATCGAGCGGCGAGCGGAGAGCCTCGACCCGGCACGGCTCGACCGGTACTACTACCAGGCACTTCGCCAGGCGATGGAGTGCACGGACGAAACCTACGTCACCGGCTACCGCATCTGGGAGCACGATCTCGAATGGCGCACCCGCAAGGCCGCGCGTCAGGGCTACCTGTTCTTCGGCGCTCCGAACGAACGGTCCACGGCCGTACCGCCTCGGGACTTCTACATCTACTTCATTCAGCCGCACGAGCCCCCGTCCTTCAAGGATGAGAAGAACGCGGACGAGATTTTGGTCGCTTTGACAGGCGCGGACGACGAGTTCCACGACATCTTGCGCAACTACGCGGCGGCAGCCGAACTCGCATTGACTTCCTCGGGCCACGCCAAGGCCACCTACGAATCGAAGGCCTCCGGTTTCCTTCGCAGCTTGGTGGTCTGGTTACAAGAGCACATGGCATCGGCCTTTGAAGTGGTCCATCGGGGCCGGCGCAAGGCGCTCCTCGCATGGACCAAGGGCCAAGCTGGTCCCGGGCTCTCCGCCACGACGTCTCCCTCACGGATCAACCTGCGCGACCTGATGAACGCGGTTGCCGGCATCTGTCTGGAGGCCCACTTCGCAGATCAGGCGCCGGAGTACCCGAGCTTCTCCGTTCTGATCACCGCGAAGAGCCGCCCGCAGGCGGCGCAGGATGCGCTGCGGCGCATTGCCGGCGCATCCAGGACCAGGCAGGCCGCCGCCGTGCTAGAGGCGTTGGAACTACTCGACGGCGAGCGGCTGACTCCCGACAACTCAAGGTACGCAAAGCACATTCTGGACATCCTGAACCGAAAGGGTCACGGGCAAGTGGTCAACCGCTCCGAGTTGATCCAGGAACTGCTCGGCGTCGAGTACATGGCTCCGCAAAGCCTTCGGCTAGAGCCCGAATGGGTTGTCGTCCTGCTAGCGGCGCTGGTAAACGCCGGAGCCCTCGTCCTCGCCGTGCCGGGCCGAAAGTTCGACGCCTCGGACCTCCCGACCATCGCCGCCATCCCGGTCGATGAACTGGCCCGGTTCAAGCACGTCGAGCCCCCCAAGGAATGGAATGTCCCCGGCCTCCGTGCACTCTTTGAACTGCTGGGACAGAGCCCGGGTATTGCCGTGCTCGTCACCCAAGGCAAGGACGCGCCGGTGCGGGAACTCCAGAGCGGGGTTGGGCAGCTAATCGACCGCCTGGTCCGCGCCGAACACGCGGTGCGGGGCGGCGTCCAGTTCTGGGGGCAAACGCTCATCCGCGAGGAAGACGCCGCGCATCCGGTGTTCAACCTGGAGCGAACCAAGAACTTCCTTGAGTCGGTGCAGGCCTTCAACACCCCCGGAAAGCTCAAGAACTTCACGCCGGACGCCCGTGACATAAGGAGCCACACTGCGGGAATCCGCGCCCTTGATGAGGCCGAAAGCGCCCAGCGTCTCGCTATGGAACTTGCCCCCGCAGAGACCTACTTCGCCGCTGCCGAAGCCGCTCTTGGTCACTCGGGCCCATTGTCCGAGGAGTGGGCGCGGATGATGCAGGCGGCGCGGCAGGCGAGCCTTGCGGAACTGGCGAACCGGTCAACCCAGGCCCCTGCCGCGGTCCGTCGGCGAGTGCTCAGCATCCTGGACGACCTGAAGCGGAACTACATCGAACGGTACCTCGCCCTCCACACGAGGGCACGGCTCGGCGTCAACGACGACCGCCGGCGAACGGCCCTCCTGCGGGACGAACGCTTCGCCCGACTCGACAAGCTCTCGGCCGTCGATCTGCTGCCGACTCGCCAGCTAGACGACCTGCGAAACGAGCTTGCGGGCCTGAGGGCCTGTTTCGCGCTTACCAAGGAGGACCTCGACGCCAAACCGACGTGTTCCCACTGCGGGTTCAAGCCTTCGATCGAGGAGTCCTCTCGGAGTGCAGGCACGACTCTGGCGAGCGTTGACGACCGCCTCGATGGGACACTCAAGGAATGGTCCGAGACCTTGCAGGCGAACCTTGACGGTCCCTCGACTAGCGAGAACATCGCCCTGCTCGACCCGGAACGCCGGGCGGCCGTGGAGGCTTTCCTACGGTCCAAAGAGTTGCCCGAGCCGCTGACACCTGAGTTCATCGACGGCGCCCGCGCCGTCCTCTCTGGGCTTGTCAAGGTCGAAACAAGCCTCGATGACATCCGCGCTGCCCTACTCGACGGCGGTTCACCCGCTGCTCCAAATGAGATGAAGCAGCGGTTCGCGGCGTACGTGGACGATCTCACCAAGGGAGAGGATCCGGCCAGGGTCCGGATCGTGCTCGAGTAGCATCAAATGGACAGGGAAGAACTCATCCGACGCCTCAAGGGCTACGAGTGGGACGACTTGGAGTTCAAGAGCGCCCGACACGGCGTTCCCGGAGACGCCTACACGACCGTCTCCGCGTTTGCGAACACGAAGGGCGGCCGGCTGGTGTTCGGCGTCCGGGACAGACAAGGCGAACTCGAGATCGTCGGTGTCGTCGAAGTGGACAAAGTACAGAACGAGTTCCTCTCCGTTCTGCGCTCCGGCCAGAAATTCAACCGAGCCATCGAAGCCGAAGGGCAGCTTCTGAAGGATGAAGGCAGGACGCTGATCGTCTTCTACATTCCGGAGGCCCAGAGACAGGACAAGCCTGTTTACCTGAATCGCGACATCAGACTCTCGTTTCTTCGACGCGGGGCGGCCGACGAAAAGTGTACGCCGACCGAGATCGAACGGATGCTCCGCGACGCCGCGGACGTTACCTATGACAGCGTCCCGGTAGACCTCGACCCCGAACGATGCTTCGACGCCTCCTCCGTCCGGTGGTACCGAAGGATCCTTGAAGACCGGAACCTGAACCATGATCCGGAATGGTCGGACACGGAGTTCCTTCTTGAATGGGGCCTCGTGGTCGAGGAAGGCGACCGTCTCGCACCCACCCGCGCAGCCGTCCTGCTGTTCGGCAGCGCATCGGCCTTCCACCAACTCCTGCCGCGACCGGTCGTGGATTGGCAGTGGCACCGTGGCGACTGGTCCGACGGGCTCGACGACCGGCGATGGGCGGACCGGCTGGTCATCGAGTCGAATCTCGTGGGAGCGTGGACGGCACTTCACAATCGCTATCTGCAACGCGCAGAGACGCCGTTCTCTCTCGACCCCGAAACACTGCAGCGAGCCGATCGTCCACCGGACTATGCGGCGTTCCGCGAAGCGGCGGTCAACCTGCTGATTCATCAAGACTATGCCGACCACTCGCGCAAGGCCGAAATCCACTCGCATGACGACCGTACGTCGCTGTGGAACCCGGGAGACGCTTACTCCCCGACCGAAGCCCTCCTGGAACCGGGAGGGAAGGAAATCCGCAACCCGAGGATAGTCGCTGCCTTTCGCCGCATCGGTCTGAGTGAGCAGGCAGGCACGGGCCTCCGCGCTATCTTCAGCAACCAGCGTCAACTCGGCCACGTACCGCCTGTCATCTCCAACGATAGGGTCGGGAAGACGTTCGAGATCACGCTCCTCAAGGAGGAACTCGTCTCGGAACGGCAACTCCTGCTTCAGGCGAGACTGGGCGTTCACCTGAGCGACTTGGAGTCCAGGGTGTTCGCGTTCGCCTGTCGCGAGAGACGTCTTCGACCTGGCGACGTTCGGGCGGTCACGGGTCTTTCCGGCGCCGAGGTCATGGCCGTCCTCAACCGGCTGACAGCTCAGGCGCTGATCTCGCCGCGTGAAGGCTCGGAGGGTTCTTTGTTCGTTCCCGCTGCTCACCTTGAGGAGCAGGTCGGCGAGCTGGGCCGTGCTGGAGCTTTCCCGTCCGCGGACGATCCTTCCACCGCACAACCGCCGGGAGACATGTCCACTGCACAACCTGCCCAGCCAACGGCGAAGTTGTCCACTGCACAAGCTCCAGTTTCGGCGAGGTTGACAGCCGTTCAGGACCGGATCATCCGACTCTGCGATACGCCCCGGCGCCTGGCCGAGCTGATGTCCGCAGCGAGAATGAAGAACCGGGGCTACTTCAAGGCGCGCCATCTGGACCCCCTGCTGCAAGCGGGAGTTCTCCAGATGACCCATCCGGATAAGCCCCACCATCCCCGCCAAGCCTATGTGCTCACTCCGGCTGGCACCGCGATCAAGGCTCGTCGCCTGAGCTCCGCTGTGAAGACCGCGGCATCGACGAACGGAGACCGCCCCGATGTCCAGTGATACGCGCACAGGCACCGTTCGCGGTGGCCGCGGCGAGCCGCCAACACAAGACAAGCTGTACAAGGCCTTCCCAGCGAACGGCTCGGCGGGCCGGCCAGTCGAGTGCCTGGGGCTGACCTTCGAGAGCGACGACGAACGCCGGCAGCATTTCCTGGGCAGGCTGAGGCAGGGGTTGGAGGAGCTCCACACACGGCTCGACGGTGTTCCCTGGGACGGTTCCGAACACGCTGTGGCTCGCCTCTCGGCGGTTCGGCATTGGCCCATGGGAAGCCAAGCGCAGCTCCGTACAGTCGTCCAAAGGATGCGCTCCGCGGATCGCACCAAGGACCTGCTGCAACGCTGGAAGGACGAGGTCGGCTTCCCACAAGGCGAAATCGAGGACATCCTGAACCTGTCCGACCCGCCGTGGCACACTGCCTGCCCGAATCCGTTTCTGGCCGAGTTCGCAGCAAACTCTGGCCAGCCCTACGACCCTGACGAAGCGTACCGCCGCACGCCCTTCGCCGTCGACGTCAAGGAAGGAAAGACACACGCCGTCTACCGCGCGCATGGCTACCACACGAAGGTGCCACATCTGGCGATCATCCCTTCCCTCCTCTACTACACCGAACCGGGCGATCTCGTTCTCGACGGCTTCTCCGGCTCCGGGATGACCGGCGTCGCGGCTCAATGGTGCGAGTCGGCACCGAAGGGCTACCGCCGAAACCTCGAAGCGATCTGGGCTGAGCAGGGCCTGGAGAAACCGAAATGGGGCGCTCGCCGGGCCATCCTGAACGATCTGTCCCCCCTGGCAGGTTTCATCGCGGCGAACTACACGCTCCCCTTCGACGTGGACGAGTTCGCCGAGGCCGGTCACAAGCTGCTCGACGAAGTCGATCTGGAACTGGGCTGGATGTACGAGACGCTTCACACGGACGAGAACACGAAGGGGCGAATCGAGTACACCGTCTGGAGTGAGATCTTCGGATGCCTCAACTGTGGCGGCGACGTTGTCTTCGTCCTGGAAGCACTCGACAGAGTCACTGGCCGTACACACCCCGATCTCAATTGCCCCCATTGCGGATCCGTCGCCCGCAAAGAGAAGATGGAGCTCCGTCTCGAGACCTACGTCGACCCAGCCACGGCCGAAATCCATCAGCGCCCAAAGCGAGAGCCGGCCCTGATTCAGTATCGGGCTGGTGAAGCACGGCACGAGAAGACGCCGACGAAAGCAGACACCGACCTGCTTCGACGAATCGCTTCGATGCCGCTGCCGGCCGCCTTCCCCACGAACCCCCTCCCGGAATGCCAGATGACTCGGGTGGGCCGGATGGCGACAACGAAGACAACCGCCGTACATCACCTGTATCTCCCCAGGGCCGCACATGCCCTAGCCGCCCTTTGGCAACGCGCCGAATCCTACTCCGACCCACGACTTCGGCACATGCTGCTCTACTTCGTTGAGCAGGCTGTCTGGGGAATGTCGCTACTCAATCGCTACGGACCCACGCACTTCTCCCAAGTAAACCGCCAACTGTCCGGTGTGTACTATGTAGGCTCCCAGATCGCCGAGGTGTCACCCAGATACAACCTCGGCAACAAGTTGTCCCGACTTGCCAAGGCGTTTAGCGCAGACAAACAAAGCCGAACGCCTTGTATCGTGACGACGGGAACGGCGGCGATTCTCAACATTTCCGACAGCTCCGTCGACTATATCTTCACGGACCCCCCCTTCGGCGAGAACATCTACTACGCTGACCTGAACTTCCTCATCGAGTCCTGGCACGGCGTGCTGACCAACGCAACGCCAGAGGCCATCGTTGACCGCGTCAGAGCCAAGGGTCTGCTTACCTATCAGCGCCTGATGCAACGAGCGTTCGAGGAGTACGGGCGTGTCCTCAAGCCAGGTCGCTGGATTACTGTCGTTTTCCATAACTCCAGCAACGCCGTCTGGACGACGATTCAGGAGGCGCTCCTCGCGGCAGGCTTTGTCGTCGCCGATGTGCGGACCATGGACAAGAGCCAGGGATCGTTTAAGCAGGTAACGAGCACAGCCGTCAAACAGGACCTCATCATCTCCGCCTACAAGCCCAACGACGGCCTGGAAGGACGCTTCCAGCTGACAAAGGGCACCGAGGACGCCGCTTGGGACTTTCTACGCACGCACCTGAACCAGCTTCCCGTGTTTGTTACGAAGGACGGCCGGACCGAGATCGTCCACGAGCGGCAGCCTCACATCCTCTTCGACCGCATGGTCGCCTTCCATGTCCTTCGTGACGTCACCGTACCCCTGTCTTTGGGCGAGTTCCTGGTCGGTGTCAGCCAGCGCTACCCCGAACGAAACGGCATGGTCTTCCTGCCCGACCAGGTCACGGAGTACGACCGGATGAGAATGGCGGCCAGTGACGTGGCTCAACTTGAGATCTTTGTCCGGGACGAGGCGACGGCCATTCAGTGGCTGAGGCTGCAACTGCTCCGCAAACCTCAGAGCTTCCAGGATCTCCATTCACACTTCCTGCGCGAACTGCGGGGTCAACTGAAGCACGAGAAGCTGCCCGAACTGTCCGACATGCTAGACCAGAACTTTCTCCTCTACGGTGGCTCGGGCGAGGTCCCCAGCCAGGTCCATTCCTATCTCTCTACAAACTACAAGGACCTTCGCAACCTGCCCAAGGACCACGCTGCGTTGCGGGCCAAGGCGGCCGGCCGCTGGTACGCACCCGACCCGAAGAAGGCTGCCGACGTGGAGCAGCGCCGAAACCGGCTTCTCCTTCGCGAGTTCAAGGAGTATCGCGACGCACCCCAGCGCCGTCTGAAGCTCTTCCGCACTGAGGCCATCCGCGCGGGCTTCTTCCAGGCTCACCAGGACGGAGACTTCGACACGATCATCCGCGTCGCCGCGAAACTCCCACCGGCGGTCCTGCAGGAAGACCAGAAGCTCATGCTCTGGTACGACCTGGCGGTTACCCGAACCGCGGCATCATGACCCTCGACGCCTACGACCCGCTCGGCGCCTGGTACATCAGGATCCCTTACCCAGTCAATCCTCATCTTCACCGGAAGCACGACGCGAACATACCCGTGCCTGGAGACGCCGCGTTGATTTGCGGGCTCCCGCCCGCTGGTGAAGCGGACGGATGCCGCACTCCCATCGCGCCAATCGCGCCCGAGCATCGATGGACGATCGCCTCTCCATTCGGGCGCGAGCTGGCAGAACGTCTCTGGCGCGGCAAGAGTGCTCTTGAAACTTGGCATCGGAAGTACGGGTTCCGGGAATGAGGCGGACCGAACTGCTCGAGCTGCTTGCCAATGGCGAGAACTCGCGGGTCGAGTTCAAGCGCGACGACTGCCGGGCGGAGGCGCTCGCGAAGGAGATGGCGGCGCTGCTGAACCTTGAAGGCGGCGTCATCCTGCTTGGAGTGGAGGATGACGGACGAATCTCCGGCTTGACCCGGAAAGCGGCTGCAGCCGAAGGCTGGGTGATGAACATCGCTGGGCAGAACCTGGAGCCGGCAACAATCCCTGTCTGGACCTCCGTTGAGATGGAAGACGGAAGGGCTTTGGGGGTCGTCGGGCTCCTTGCCGACAGTCCGGGGAAACCCCACAAGGCAAGACGGGGACCTGCATGGACCACGTACGTGCGCGTCGGCAGCACTTCCAGGGAAGCGACGCGCGAGGAGGAAGGAAGGCTCTACCAGGCCGCCGGTCTGATTCGCTACGACATCAAGGGCGTGCCGGACACCGGACTTGAGAGTCTGGACCTCGGCCGGGTCGCCAACTACTTCCGCAGGATCCTGAAGCGGCCGGCGCCCGGGATCGCGGATACCGAGGGCTGGAGACGCCTGCTGCTCAACTCCGATCTTCTGGTCGGCACTGCAGGCTCCGTTCGCGTTACCGTCGCGGGCCTCCTGCTGTTCGGCGTCAACCCCAATCGCCGCCTGCCTCAGGCCGGAGTCACCGCGGCCGCGTTCCAGGGTGCGGTCAAGGGATACGACACGGTGGATGAAGAGAGAGTCCGGGGGCCGCTGACGCCGCTCGCATCGAGGCGCGGCTCGCCCCTCGACAGGGGCGTGATCGACCGCACGGTGGACTTCGTCAACCGCAACATGGGAACTGCCGCGTGGCTGGAGGGCGCCCGGCGCCGCCGCAAGAGCTCCTTCCCCGTCTCCGCGGTCCGGGAAGCCGTGGTGAACGCAGTAGCGCACCGCGACTATGCAAGGGCAGGCACGGATATCGAGGTGTCTCTCTACGCCGACCGGCTGGAAGTGATTTCTCCCGGTCGGCTTCCGAGCCGCGTCACGGTGGACAAGATGCGGGAGGGCATCGTCCGGGCGGCCCGGAACGCACTGCTCAAGGAGATCCTGCGTGACTACGGCTACGTGGAGCGCTACGGCAGGGGAGTCCGCAACCGCATCATCGACTCGATGCGCAGGCACAACGGAACGGAGCCGGATCTCCTGGAAGAGGACGACCGCTTCGTCGTCAGGCTCTGGAAGAAGCGGCCCGGCGCGGACCGCAGCGCGGACGGGTAGACCGTCATGGCAGGGCCGTACAGCTGGCGCGAGCGGCTGCTGGACGATCTGGTTCCCGGCGTGGCGCCAGCGACCCTGGCGGCCGACCCGGACTGCCTGCTTCTCGACGAGGCACTGCTCGCGGCAATTCGCGGCAGGGGTTTCGAACTTCTCACGTTCGCGGATCCAGTTGCTTTCCGACTCGCCTACGAGTTGCGCTTTCGCTCCCGCCGAGCCAACGACCCCGGCGGTCGCCAGGAACTGCTTCTGCGCTTCGACCACGACGATCTCGCCGTCGCTCCCTACGATCTCCTGCAAGACGGCCGACAAGTGCGGTTCAGCCTCTCCGAGCTCTTCCCCGGCTTGAGTCATCCAGTTCTCGCCTCTCTGAGCCGAAGCGACCTGGACGCGGTTCAACAAGCGCAACTGGAGCACGGGAGCCAGGAACTCGGCCAGACTGCCACGAAGGACTTCGTTCTCCGGCACGTCTTCGATATACGTCCGGCCGAGATCAGAGGTCCGGCGCAGCTCCTGCACGTTCTGTTGCGCAAGCACTGTCGCGGGCCGCGGATGTCGCGGCTGCTCGAGGAGCGGTTCCTCGAGGCCCTCCGGCGGGGCGGTGCATTTGTTTCCTGGCCACTGGAGTCCATCGTCCCCGACCGCGAGGCGTTTCTTGCCTTCCTGCAGGAGCGCTGGCCAGTGTTCCTCGACGGCGGCGACGACGACCGGCACTCTGCGAAGACGGCGCCGGGACGTCGCCTCAAGATCGACGGGCCGGCTCGCCTTCCTCTCGGCGACCCCGACATTCGAGCCTACCTGGACAGCCTGTTTCTCGAAGGAAGCCTCGTCCCGGTCCCGCACACGACGGGTGTCCGCCGTCGCGGCGGGTGGGTGGCGGTCGGGATCCACAGCGATCCCGAAGCCGACCGCTTGCGCCGGGCGGAACAGCTCATGGGGCTTGTCGGCAACACGATCCCCCAACCCGGCGCGCGACATCCAGACTGGCTCAAGTTCGCCTGGCGGTGGGCGGAGCTGAGCGTCCTCTGGTGGACGACAGGAGCCCCGGCTCGGAGAGAGCTCACGGAGAGCCTGGTCAGGCTCCGCGGCCAAGTGGACGAGGCCTTCTTCGCCTGGATGGAGGGCCGCTACGCCGGCCTGCACAATCAACCGCCCGACCCTCCGGCGATGGTCCACCACGTGCCACGCTACCTCGCGCGACGTCTCGAGGAAGCGCCTGAGCGAAAGGTGGCCCTGATCGTGGTCGACGGCCTGGCCCTCGACCAGTGGCTCGTGCTCCGCGGCGCGATTGCGCCCAGCGGCCCGCCCATTCATTTCCGGTCGGACGCCGTCTTCGCCTGGGCGCCGACGATCACGTCCGTGTCTCGTCAGGCGATTTTCTCCGGCAGGCCGCCCTTCTACTTCAAGAACAGCATCCACACCACGAAGAAGGAGGCCTCGTTGTGGCGAGGTTTCTGGGCGAAGCACGACCTGGCCGAACACGAAGTCGCATATCTGAAGCACCGAGGCGACGGCCCTCCCAACGACGTACGGGAACGGATCTCATCTCCTGGACTCCGCGTGCTCGGGCTCGTCGTTCACAAGGTGGACGAGATCATGCACGGCATGAGACTCGGCGCATCCGGAATGCACAACCAGATCCGGCAGTGGGCCGAGGAAGGCTATCTGGCAGCACTGCTGGAAGCGCTGATCAAGGCTGGTTTCGTCGTGTTTCTGACGTCCGACCACGGGAACATCGAAGCAACAGGCTACGGGCGGCCCTCCGAAGGCGCACTCGTCAGCACGCGGGGAAAGCGGGCGCGCGTGTATCCCGACACCGCCCTGCGGAACCGCGTGCTGGAGCAGTTCCCGAACGCCATCGCATGGCCCGGGCCTGGGCTCCCGGCCGGCTGGAACGCTCTTCTGGCGCCGGGTCGGTCGGCCTTCGCGCCCGCCGGCGACCGGGTCGTCGGCCACGGCGGCGCATCTCTTGAGGAGGTCGTCGTTCCCTTGATCGAGATCAGGCGGCAGACGGAGTGAATCGTCCCGGCCAGATCGGTTTCAGTCAGCGCATCCAGCTCGACTGGCTGGAGTACACGGCGAACCTTGTTCTCGCAGGGAACACGAAGGCCGAGATCGCATCGGAACTCAACGAACGCCTGCGCGAGAAGCTCTCCGTGGGCAACGAACCGAAGCGTGGAAACCGGCACAAGGCGATCACGATCCTGACCAGGGTGTGGGCCAACGCCTCCGGAGACCGGGAACGCATGAGGAACCGCGGTATCGAGTTGCTTCAAGGCGGGTCGCCAGCCGACAGGATGTTCATTCACTGGTGCATGTGCATGGCAACGTACCCGTTCTTCGGCCAGGTCGCCCACCCGACCGGGCGTCTACTGCGCCTGCAGGGAGCGGCTAGCGCCGCACAGGTTCAGCGCCGGGTCCGCGAGCAGTTCGGTGAGCGGGAGACCGTGGCCCGTGCCACGAGGCGCATTCTGCGGACATTCATTGACTGGGGTGCTCTTCAGGAAACCGGCAACAAGGGCATCTACCGAGCGGCTCCGAAGCGCGTCGTGGACCACGGATCGCGACTCGGCGTGTGGGCGATCCAAGCCGTGCTTGTTGCCAGGGGAGGCCGACCTCAACCAGTTCGGACCCTCCTGCGCGGGCCCCACCTGTTCCCGTTCGACGTATCCCTCCCGTCAACGAGGGAACTCGAGACCTGTGGCGAACTTGATGTCACGCATCATGGACTGGATGAAGGAATCTCCGTCGCTCCTTCTGGTCGCGCCACGTCCTGACGGGCGATCACAGACCCGGATCCCCGAAAACGACTCGGCACACCAGCGGTCCTCGGCCCACCGTCACGCCCCTCCGCAGAGACCAGGCAAGCGGGGCCGGAACGAAGGCCGTGTGGCTCTCGTTCGGCGGCAAGTGGCTACGAAGCAGGGCGATCCGCCAATAGCCGGAATGGCCGCCCAGACTTCCGGGCGCTCACTCCAGCTGCGGGGCGGCGCCGCAGACCCGCCGCGACCCCGCCGCGAATCGTCGATCAGTCGGGCAGCACGAGGATGCGCAGGTTGCGAAACCAGATCTCGTTGCCGTGGTCCTGGAGCGCGATGTGGCCGGTTTCCATCATGCCGTAGCCGGGCATCGAGGCGAACTTGCTGGCCGCGACGAGTTCCTTCCACTCGTCGTCCCGGAGTGTGTACTCGACGACCTTCTCGCCGTTCAGCCAGTGGGTGACGGCTGTGCCCTCGACCCGCAGGGCACTCGTGTTGAACTCGCCCAGCGGCGCCAGCTCGCCGCCCTGCCGGGGGTGGAGGGCGTAGTTCGAAGCGGCCGAGGTTTCCATGCGCTGACCGTCGCGGTGTCCGCCGTCGTCGAGGATCTGGAACTCCGGTCCCGTCGAGTACGAAGCCCCACCGTCCTCCGAAACGTGGAACATCACGCCGCTGTTTCCGCCCGCCGTCACGGCCCACTCGAAGCGGAACTCGAATGACCGGTACTGCTCACGGGTGATCAGATCGGCTCGCGGCCCGGCCTCGTCACCGTCGGGAGGCACGAAGTGGATCACGCCGTCCGCCGCCGCCCAGCCTGCCGGCGCCTGGTCGAGCTTGAAGCCCCGCCAATGATCCAGCGACTCGCCGTCGAACAGCGACTGGAAGCCCGCCTCGACTTCCCCGGCCTCGGCCTCGGGCCGGTCGAGGGCCGCGGGCGGACTTGCCTCGGACTCCCCGGCTTCGGCGCCATCGGCGCCGCCCACGCGAACTTCCACGCAGGCGGCCACCAAGGCCGCCAGCAGCGTTGCAGCAACAACGGTCGACATCGTCTTCATCCGTTCATCCTCCCATGGAATCTCGACTCGCGCTCACCGCTTCGCAGCCTCGCGCCCGGTGCGGGTCGGAACTCGTACAGGGTACTAGCCCGCATGTTTCGCCGGGCGGTTTGAAATCGGGTCTCTTCCTGCGGGATAGTCCAGGCGCCAAGAGAAATTTGGACGATCCAGAGGAGAGGGACCCCTGATGAGAGAGTGTACACCGTCCCAGCTTGAGTTCGGGTTCCACGGTCGCCGCCGGGTGACGGCTCGTTTCGACGGCGGGCGGTTGACGACCGACGGCGGCGGTTTGCTGCTTCGGGAGAAGCGCCGCGGAACGCATGGGCGAGGAAATCGCGACGCTCGCGGCATGGATCGACGCGGCCTGGCGCCCGGCGCGGCCCGCGAACGCGTTGCTGCGAGCCGTATCATCTCTGTCCCATGTGCGGCCGGTACACGCTCCGTTCGAAGGCCCGGGTCGTAGCCGACCACTTCGAGCTGGACGAGCTGCCGGACCTCAAGCCCCGGTACAACATCGCCCCGACCCAGGACGTGGCAGTCGTCGCTCTGGACCACGAAGGCCGCCGCGCCCTGGGCACAATGCGCTGGGGCTTCCCACGGAAGCGCGGCGGCCCCCAGATCAACCTCCGCGATGACACCGCGGTCGAAGCGCCCAGGTTCCGCACCCTGTTGGGCCGGCGCCGCTGCCTCGTCGTTGCCGACGGCTGGTACGAGTGGCAGGCGCAGCTCGACGGCGCCCGCCAGCCTCACTACATCCGGATACCCGGCGGCGGACCCTTCGGCTTCGCAGGAGTCTGGAACCGAACGCCGGACGGCCTGGCCTGCACGATCGTGACCTGTCCGCCCGGCAAGGCCATCGCGGCGATCCACGACCGGATGCCGGTGATCGCCCGGCCGCCGTACCGGCAGTGGCTTGACGGTCCGCTCCGCGATCCCGACGCTCTGGGTGAACAGCTCAAGACGTACTCCGGCGACCTGGAGTTCTTTCCCGTCTCGAACCGGGTCGGGAGCTACAAGAACGATGATCCCCGGTTGATCGAACCCGCATGACGGGGCCGGTTGCCGTGATCATCGACGGCGGCAGCGCCAGCACCAGCGAGGATGAAGGCAACGAAGGAAAGCGCTTGGCGCGACAGGTGATCATCGACGGCGGCAGCGCCAGCACCAGCGGGAAGCCGGTCTCGACCGGGCCGCGGAGCGATCAACGCCCAGCCGCCGCCGCCCGCTCACGAAGCGCCTCCGCCAGCTCAGGGCGGCGGCAGACGAAACCGCGACTGACCGCTCAGCCGGCAGCGTTCAGGTCCCCGCGCCTCAGGCCAATCGACCTCCACACGAAGTAGAGCGCGGGAAACACGAACGTCACGCCAAGGAACACCGTGACCAGGCCTCCCACCATCGGCGCGGCGATCCGCTTCATCACGTCGGCGCCGGCGCCGGTCGCCCACAGGATCGGCGCCAGGGCGATGAACGTGGTCAGCACGGTCATCGTGATCGGACGGATCCGCCTCACCGAGGCCTCGGTCACCGCCTCGCGGAGATCGCCCGGGGTCCGCAGCGCTCCGGCGTCCTTGCGTTCCTTGAACACGAGGTCGAGGTAGAGCAGCATCACCGCTCCGGTCTCGGTCGCGAGCCCTGCGAGGGCGATCATCCCGACCCAGACCGCCACAGACCAGTTGTAGTTCAGCTGATCCAGCAGCCAGACCGATCCGACCAGCGACAACGGCACCGCCAGGACGATGAACGCGGTCTTGATTACCGAGCGCGTGCTCACGTACAGCAGCGCGAGGGTCAGCAGGAGCGTGAGCGGAACGATGACCAGGAAGCGGTCGCGGGCTCGCTCCATGTACTCGTACTGCCCTGACCAGAGCAGGGTGTAGCCCGGAGGCAGCGCCACCTTGTCGGCGACCTCTTCGCGTGCGCGGCGGATCCAGCCGCCGATGTCGCTGCTCTCCAGGTCGACGTAGACCCAGGCATTCGGCCGCGCTCCCTCGGACTTGATTCCCGGCGGCCCGTCGCGGAACTCGATCGCAGCCACCTGGCCGAGCGGCACCTGGGCGCCGCCGGGCGCCGTCACCAGGATCTGCTCCAGGGCCTCCGGATCGTCCCGCAGTTCCCGCGGATAGCGCAGGTTGATCGGGTAGCGCTCCAGGCCTTCGACGGTCCAGGACACGTTCATCCCCCCGACCGCGGACTGGATCGTGTCCTGGATGTCGGCGATGCGCAGGCCGAAGCGGGCAGCCGCCTCCCGGTCGATGTCGAAGTCGAGATAGGCGCCGCCCATCACCCGCTCGGCGTAAGCCGAAAGCGTTCCCGGCAGCGGCTTGACGACCGCCTCGACCTGTTCCGCGAGCCGCTCCAGCGTCGCGAGGTCCGGGCCGCCCAGCTTGATGCCGACCGGCGTCTTGATCCCCGTCGACAGCATGTCGATCCGGGTCTTGATCGGCATCGTCCAGGAGTTCGTCACGCCGGGAAACTGGAGCGCCTGGTCCATCTCGGCGATCAGGTCGTCCGGGGTCAACCCGGGGCGCCACTCGTCCTGGTCCTTCAGCACGATCGTCGTCTCGAGCATCGACAGCGGCGCCGGGTCGGTCGCCGTCTCCGCCCGGCCGACCTTGCCGAACACGCTCACGACCTCCGGGAAGGTGCGGATGATCCGGTCCGTCTGCTGAACGATCTCCCGCGCCTTCCCGATCGACACGCCCGGCAACGTCGTCGGCATGTAGAGCAGGTCGCCTTCCCACAGCGGCGGCATGAACTCGGAACCGATCCGCTTGAGCGGCGCCAGGCTCGAAGCCAGCGCCCCGATCATCAGCACGATGACCAGCCAGCGAAACCGCACCGCTCCGGCGACGAGCGGGCGATAGACGAAGCGCAGGAACCGCGACACCGGATTCCGCTCCTCCGAGACAATCCGCCCGCGCACGAGCCAGAACATGAGCACCGGCACCACGGTCACCGCGACCACGGAGGCCATCGCCATGGAGTACGTCTTGGTCAACGCCAGCGGCTTGAACAGCCGACCCTCCTGGGCCTCCAGCGTGAAGACCGGCAGGAAGGACACCGTGATGACCAGCAGGCTGAAGAACAGCGTCGGGCCGACTTCCTGCGCGGCGCGCAGAACGATCTCGAAACGGGACCGCTTTCCCTTGTGCGCCGCGAGGTGACGGTGGACGTTCTCCACCATGACGATCGAAGCGTCGACGAGGACGCCAATCGAAATCGCAATGCCGCCCAGCGACATGATGTTCGAACCGAGCCCCTGGGCCCGCATCACGACGAAGGCAAGCAGGACGGACACCGGAATCGCCAGGATCGGCACCAGCGCCGACCGAAAGTGGAACAGGAAGACGAGGCACACGACCGCGACGACGATCGATTCCTCGACCAGGGTGTCCGTCAGCGTCTCGATGGAGCGTTCGATCAGTCCGGTCCGGTCGTAGGCGACCGAGATCTCGACATCGTCGGGCATGCCGCCGGCCAGCTCGGCCAGGCGCTCCTTCACCCTTTCAATCGTCGACCGGGTGTCGGCGCCGGAGCGCACGACGACGATTCCCCCCACCGTCTCGCCCTCGCCGTTCCAGTCGGCCAGGCCGCGGCGGATCTCCGGTCCGATCGTCACGTTCGCCACGTCCCGGACCAGCACCGGAACGCCGCCCGGGCCCGACGCCAAAACGATCGTCTCCAGGTCCCGCAGTTCCCGCACGTAGCCGCGGCCGCGCACCATGTACTCGCGTTCGGCCACCTCGATCAGGCGGCCGCCGACGTCCGCGTTCGACTCCTGGATCGCCCGCCGCACCACCGGCAGGGAAAGACCGTAGGCCCGGAGCCGGACCGGGTCGACCTCGACCTGGTACTGGCGCACGAAGCCGCCGATTGACGCGATTTCGGAGACTCCTTCGACCGCGAGCAAGCCGTACTTCAGGTACCAATCCTGGAGTGAACGGAGTTCGGCCAGGGACCGCGACCCGGAGTTCAGCACGTAGATGAAGGCCCAGCCGACGCCGGTGGCGTCCGGCCCGAGCTGCGGCGACACGCCCTGCGGCAGCCGGTTCTGCAGCCCCGCCACCGACTCCAGCACCCGGGAGCGCGCCCAGTAGAGGTCCGTGCCGTCCTCGAAGATCACGTAGACGAAGGAGAAGCCGAAGAACGAGTAGCCGCGGACGACCTTGGCGTACGGCGCCGAGAGCATCGTCGAGGTGATCGGGTAGGTCACCTGGTCCTCGACCACCTGGGGCGACTGGCCCGGAAACTCCGTGTAGAGGATGACCTGGACGTCGGAGAGGTCGGGTATCGCGTCGATGCGCGTCGTCCTGACGGACCACACACCGGCCGCTACCGCCACGACCAGGCCGACCGCCACCAGCAACTGGTTGCGCAGCGACCACTCGATGAGCCGGTTCAGCACCGGATCACCTGCCGAGGCGCCGACGCCGCCTTCTCGAACTCTCGGGGCAACCTCTCGTCGAGCCGGTTCAGCATCGGATCACCTGCCGAGGCGCGCGTGCAGGCGGCGAGGCTCAACCGCGCCCCCCGGGCGCCGCCCCGGCGTGGTCACCGTGGTCGTGACCTTCGTGGTCGTCGCGACCTTCGTGGGCGTCGTGGCCTTCGTGGCCTGCGTCGCCTGCGTCGCCCATGTCATGGCCCTCGTGACTCATGTCGTGACCTTGGTGGCCTGCGTCGCCCATGTCATGGCCCTCGTGGCTCATGTCGCGCCCGGCGTGGCCGCCGTCGCCGGCGTGGGCCGCCCCGCCGCTCAGCATCGCCTGCACCGCCGCGCGCAGCTTGGACTCCGAGTCCAGCAGGAAGTGCGATGACGTCACGATCCGGTCGCCCGCCTCGAGGCCCGAATGGACTTCCGCCATCCCTCCGTGCGCATGGCCCAGTTCGACTTCCCGAGGCTCGAACCGACCGCCGCCCAGCGCCACGATGACCACGCTGCGGCGTCCGGTCCGCAGCACCGACTCGCTCGGAACCGTCACTGCGCCCCGTACGATCACCGGATCGAAGACCACCGTGGCGAACATCCCCTTGCGCAGGCGGCCGTCCGGATTCGGCACGGCGATCTTGACCGTCAGCGTCCGGGTCTGTTCCGACAGTTCGGGTTCGATGAACTCGACCGTGCCGCGGATCGTCTCGCCCGGGAAGTAGGTGAAGGTCACCTCCGCCTCGGTTCCGGGACGGATCCACACCACCTGGTCCTCGAAGACCTCGACCGACAGCCACAGGGAGGTGATGTCGGCGATGTGGTACGCCTCCATGCCCGGCGTCACCGCCATGCCCTCCAGACCCGGCATCCGCTTCATCACCAGACCGCTCGCCGGCGCGGTCACCGTCAGCGTCCGGAAGATCTCCCCCGTTTCCTCGAGGCGGGCGATCTGATCCGCGGAGATGTCCCAGAACGCGAGCCGCGTCCGCGCCGCTTCCACCAGAGCCTCGGCATGAAGCCGGGCGTCGTCCGGCGCGTTGCTCAGCCTGGCCGCGTAGCGGATCGCCGACAGCAGTTCGTATGCGGTCTGGACCAGCTCCGGCGAGTAGACCTCGAACAGCCCCTCGCCCTTCGCCACCGGCTCGCCGACGTAGTTGACGTGGACCTTCTCGACCCAGCCGTCGTACTTCGTCGTCACGGTGACCATCCGCTCCTGGTCGTACTCCAGGTAGCCGACGGTCCTGATCTCGTGCCGGAGATCCCCCTTCTCCACCATCCGCGTCCGGACGTTCATGTTCTGGACCACGACCGGGTCGATCGTGACGGTCGTTCCGGCGCCGAGCGCCTGCTCCGCCTCGTCGGCGTAAACCGGCACGTAGTCCATGCCCATCTCGTCCTTGGCCGGCACCGGCGAGGTGATCGTCGGATCCATCGGATTCCGGTAGAAGACGACCTCGCGTTCGCCGCTTGAGGCCGAGGCGCCCTCGCCGCCGCTCGTCGCCATCGACCCGGTGTGGTAGCCGACCGTCCGCTGCAGCCAGCCGTCCACCGGGTGAACGCCCAGCGGATCGAAGAAGAAGATGTAGAAGGCCGCGAAGCTGCCCGCGACCCACCCCGCACAGCGGAGCCAGGTTCGGACCGCATGTCCGGCGCTGTTCGTCTCGTTCGTCATTGCTCCGTCGCTCCACTCGCCGGCGCCGGCAGCGGTCCGCCGACAGCGCCCTCCAGTTCCGCCAGGCCGATCAGATAGTCCACCCGCGCCTTGTCAACCGCCGTCAGCGCCTCGAACAGCACCTCCTCGGCGTCGACCAGGTCGAGACTGTTCAGAGCGCCCGCGACGTACCCCGCCTCGGCCGACTCGAGCGCCTCGTCCGCCTGGACGACCAGCAGGTCCTCGAGCAACCGCAATCGGCGCCAGGCCAACGGCAGCCGCTCGGCAAGATCGCCCACTTCCGTTTCGACCGACAGTTCCGCGTGCCGTTTCTCGTCCACGGCGTGCGATCGCAGCTCGAGCGCCTCCTTGATCGCGGCGGCGCGGCTGCGTTTCCGGACCGGCAGGGTGACGCCGCCGCGCAGGCCGAACACGTCGTTCCCGTCACCCTGAATCGCCAGCAGGCGCGCGGCATCGTCGTCTCGCGACGTGACCAGCGTGTAGGTGACGCCGACCCTGAAGTCGGGACGGCGCGCCATCCGCGCCAGGCGTTCCACCAGCTCGGCGCGCGCCAGCCGTGCATCGGCGGCCTGCAGCTCAGGCCGCGCGGTTCGTGCCCGGTCGAGCAGACGCTCCGGCTTCAGGTCGACCTCCCCTATAGCCTCCGGCAACGTCCCCCTGGTCACCGGCGTCGCCGCCGGCCGATCCCGCAGGCCATTCAGCCGCGCGCGAAGAGCGGCTTCCCTGGAGTCAAGGTCCAGCAACTCCTGGCTGGCCTGCGTCATCTCCACCTGCAGCTTCAGCACCGCCTGGGTCGAACCGACGCCGGTCGCGTAGCGGGCCTGGGCAACTTCCTCGTGCAGGTCCAGGTCTTCCAGCAGGGTGGTCACCGTGGTCCGCGAACGATCCAGAAAGAGGAGTTCGTAGTACAGCCGCCGCACCTCGGTGACCAGCCGCAGGCGATTCGCCTGCACTTCGCGTTCCAGCGCGACCGCCTCCTGGAGTGCGGCGGCTTCCTTCAGCTCGAGCTTCGCCAGCCACGGCAGAGCCTGGCTTAAGCCAAGCATGAGGCGCTGAGGACCGACGCGGGTCTCCGGCGGCAGGAGAAAGGCCGTCGCTTCGGCCGTCGGGTCGGGCAGGGACGCGACCTGGGGGGCCTTCTGCGCGGCGGCACGGGCGCGGGCAAAGCCGGCCTCAAGCCCCGGATTGCGCGCCAGCGCCTCCTGGACGAGCAGGCGCAGCGACTCGTCCGCGATCCCTTGGGCGACCCGGTCCGCCGGCGCCCGATCCGGGGCCGGTTGGCCTGTCTCGGCCATCGATGTTCCCTCCCAGGCGACCGTCCACAGGACGGCGGCGAGCAGGCAAGGCGTATGTCGAAGCATCTGATTCCTCCGCAGAAACGTGTTCCCGCGGCCGCCCGCTTCCGGGGGCGACCGCTGCGACTCGCTTCAGCGGAGGATCAGAGCAACAGGGCCGAGAACAGCCTGTAGCGCGGTACAGCGGGCGGCGGGGCTCCGTCGCAGGCCAGCGCCGAGGCGCCGGAGCTTTCGTCGCCGGGCGCGTGCAGCCGGCTGTGCGCGAGCGCGGGCAGGTCGATGTCGCCGGCCGGACCGGGGAGAATCCCGGCCGCGGCGGGGTCGACAAAGTCGGCGCTGCAACAGGCCGTCATCACCATCTCGGCGTGCCCGCACGACACGACCTCATGCGACTCCCGCATGTCGCAGGGGTCCTCGGCCGAGGCGAGCGCGGCGCACATTCCCGCCACCGGCGCCGCCAGCACGGCGAGCGCGAGCAACGAACCTGCCAACCGGAACGCGGTGCCCATGACGACCATTGTACGCCTCTTTGCCCGTTTCTCCTGAAATACTCTAAGCCACCCTCACCAAACCGCGCCCGCCAGGTCCCCGATTCCGGAGGTTCCGATGATCCCCCCTCACGCCTTGACCCGCCCCGTCCTGTCGCGCCGTACCTTCGTGCACACTGCGGGCGTTCTGGCCGGCGCCCTGGCGCTGCCCCGCCTGTCTCACGGCGCCGAGGTCCGACCGGCGCCCGGCATGCCGTCACCCCGCTTTGTTGAGACGAACGGCATCCGCATGGCCGTCTACGAGCAGGGATCAGGCGTCCCCGTCGTCCTCTGCCATGGCTTCCCCGAACTCGCCTTCTCCTGGCGATTCCAGCTTCCGGCGCTGGCCGACGCCGGGTTCCGCGCCATCGCGCCCGATCAACGCGGATACGGCCTGACCGACCGGCCGGAGGACGTGGACGAGTACAGCCTCCGCTACCTGTGCGACGACATGGCCGGCATGCTCGACGCGCTCGAGATCGACAAGGCCGTCTTCGTCGGCCACGACTGGGGCGGCGGCGTCGTATGGATGATGGCGCGGCTGCACCCGGACCGCTGCCTCGGCATCGTCGGCGTGAACACGCCCGGCGGGCGGCCGCCGGGAATGGCCCGTCCCGAGCGGACCGAAGAACCGCTGATCGTCCGCTCCGGGAACTACTACACGGTCCAGTTCCAGGAGCCCGGCCGGGCGGAGAAGGCACTGTCCGCCGACGTCCGCAAGACCTTCGAGATGATGCTGCGCCGCGGCTACATCTGGGACGTCGAAGCGTTCAGGGCGATGCCGGAGGACTCGCCGGAACGGCAGATGGACCTGCTCCGGATGCTCGACCGCGAGGACTACCCCGGCGAGGTGTTCCTGTCGGAGGAGGCACTCGACTACTTCACCGAGACCTTCGAGATCACCGGCTTCACCGGCGGCCTGAACTGGTATCGCAGGGCCGGCCGCCCCTTCCCGGGCATCGAGAACGCGAAGTGGGAGATCGACGTGCCGTGCCTTTACATCGGCGCGGAGAACGACGTCATCCTGAGACCCTCCTCCGCCGACGGGATGGAGGACTTCATCGACGACCTCGAGAAGTACACGGTCGCCGATTGCGGCCACTGGACGCAGCAGGAGAAACCCGAAGAGACGAACCGGGTGCTGATCGACTGGCTGCGGCGGAAGATCGCCAAGTCCGCGTAGTCGCACACCGGGTGCGCCGGCGCGCCATCCGTGCGCCCGATGACGGGCGCACGGACTGGTTCACGGGTGGCGCGGCTTCGCGCCACCCAGGTTCCCGCCGGCATCCAACGAGCCGCGAAGCGGCGAGGAGGTCCGTCGTTGCGAGGAGGCGCCTCCTGCTCGCCCATCCGCCTCCAGACAGGCAAGTCCTGAACCATTCGGCCTTCCGCCGCCCAAGCCGGAGGCTGAGGCGTCAGAGTCCCGTCGCCGGACCCGCGCAGCCACCGAGCACGACGGAAACGGCGACCAAGAGACAGTGACCAGCGCCAGCAACGGGACGCATCGTCAGGATCCTGGCGACTCGGCGGCGTCGGCATCCGGGAACAGCCAGTTCGGCGGCGGCTCGAACCCTTCCCAGCCTGCGCCGAAAGGCTCCGCCGGGTTCGGTGGCTGCAGGGCGCGGAACTCTCGCGCCTTGACCAGGAGACGCGCCGCCACGTCCGGATGATCCGCGGCCAGGTCCCGTTCTTCGAACGGATCCTCCTCGATCCGATACAGGAGCTGGTCGGACGCCTCCGCCGACCCCGGCCGATCGAGCGGCGGGCCGATGACGACGAGCTTCCAGGCGTCGGACATGACCGACACCTGCTCCCGCGCCGGGTTCTTCTGACCGACGAAGGAGTACAGGTCGCGTGCCGGCCCGTCCAGGTCCGAGCCGGCGAGGACCTCGCGGACGTTCCGGCCGTCGAGCTCCTTCCCGCCGTGATCCTCGAGGCCCGCGATTGCCGTCAAGGTCGGCAAGACGTCGATGTAGGCGACCGGCGCCTTCACCGGGCCGCCGCCGGAGATGCCGCCCGCCGGCCAGCGCGCCGCCGCGGCGACCCGTGTGCCCCCCTCGAAGACGGTGCTCTTCGCGCCCCGATAGGGACCGTTGTCGCCGACGTCGACGCCGCCGCCGTTGTCGCTGAAGAAGAGGACGAGGGTGTTCTCCGCGATGTCGTGGTCGTCAATCGCCTGGAGGATGCGGCCAACCCCCTCGTCCAGCGCGTGGACCATCGCCGCGTGGACGCGACGCCTTTCGCGGCGTTGTTCCTCCGGCGCCAGAGGCCCGCCGGAGGTGATTTCCTCCCAACTGCGCGCCGGCTCGATCGCCTCAAGGTGGGCGTAAAGCGGCAGGTCCTCCTCCTTCGCCTGCAACGGAGAGTGCGCCGCGTTGAACGGAACGTAGAGAAGGAACGGCGCCTCGCCGCCCGCGTGGCGGTCGATGAACCGGACCGCGTGCCCGGCCACCAGGTCCGTGACGTAGCCCTCCTCGAAGGCGGGCTCGTAGCCGTGAAACCAGTCCCGTTCTCCGAACCGCTCCTTGGTGAAGTAGTCGATCGACGTGTTGTGACTCACGGACTCCGTGAAGCCGCGCCGCAGCGGGTGGTACTTCCGGCTGATGTGACCGAGGTGCCACTTGCCGAAGACGCCGCGGTGCTCGTAGCCCGCCCTTGCCAGCACCTCGGGAAGCGTGACCTCCTCGGTGTCCAGCCCGAAGTCCTGCCAGGGCGCGATGACGTTCCGCATCAGCCCGTAGCGGATGGGATAACGGCCCGTCATCAGACCTGCCCGGGTCGGCGAGCAGATCGGCGCCGTGTAGAAGCGCTCGATCAGCACCCCCTCGGCGGCAATCCGATCGATGTTCGGGGTCGCAATCTCGCCGCCGTGGAAGCTCACGTCGTGGCGGCCGAGGTCGTCCGGGACGATCAGGACGATGTTGGGGAGGGAGTTGTCGCCGGAAGGAGCCGGGGAAGCCCCGCAAGCCGCCAGGAGGAAAGCGGAGGCGGCGAGTGCGAGAGCCCCTAAGGGACGGATCGGAAACGAAGGCACTGTCCAACTAGGTTACACCCGGGGGATCGCTCGCCGCTTCGCGGCGTCGCCTGGAATGACGGCCAGGACCCGGGTCGCGCTTGGCGCGACCCGCGAACCACTACGGGCGCCCGTCATCCGGCGCACGGATGGAACCCGAGTGGCGCGATCCCGCGCCACCCGCGAACCACGGTCAACCGGCCACCGTCGGATCCGGTCTCGACGCGTACGCTCCGCGCGCCCGTCATCGGGCGCACGGATCGCAGGCCGGCGCACCCAGGCCTCTACGCTTCGCGGAGGAGGTCCGTGATCTTCTGCCGCGAGGCGCCGAAGGCCGGCAGCAAGCCACCGAGGACGCCGGTGATGGTCGCCAGGAAGATGCCGGAGAACATGGCGAACGGCGTGGTGCGCAGCTGGAACGTGATCTCGCTGAACGTGACCTGGTTCATCGTGCCGGTCTGGATGGCGTTGAGCGGCAGTGCCAGCAGGGCGCCGAAGCCGCCGGCCGCCACCCCAAGGAGCACCGCTTCGAGGAAGAAGCTGCCCATGATCGAGCGCCGCTTGAAACCGAGGGCGCGCAGGGTGCCGATCTCGCGGGCGCGCGCGGCAACCTGCGCGTACATCGTGTTCGCGGCGGCGAAGCAGGCGCCGACCGCCATCAGCACAGCCAACACGTTGCCGAGGATGATGAACTGGCCCGATGACGTTTCCGACTGGAGCTCGTAGTACTCGGGTTCCGTCAGGGCCTGCACCTGGAGCCGCTGCTCGGCCTTGACCGTCTCGATCAGGTCTCGGGCCGCCGCGGGCGACGCGGCCTTGAGCCGGGTCGAGGAGTAGTAGCCGCTGCGGCGGAACGAATCGCCCAGGTCGCGGTAGTCCCCCCAGATCTCGGAACCGTGGGCGCCCACGCCGGTGAACAGGCCGACAACCCGGAACGTGTTCCGTCCCAACTCGCGCTCGTCGCCGACCCGCAGGCCAAGCCGGCCGGCCAGGCTGCGGCCGACGACGATCTCGCCTCGGCCGGGCTCGAAGCGCCGGCCCTCCGTGATCTCGAAAGCAGGCCGGATGGCAAACCCTCCGGGCTCCACCCCGCGGACCATCACGTTCGTTTCCGTACCGTCGACCCGCTCGAAGATCTGGATCGTCACCGTCTCGCCGGACGCCGCGACGTCGCCGTCGGCCGTTCGCTCGACGCCGGGCATCGCGGTCAGCAGGCGGTGGCTCTCCTGCGCATAGGAGCTCTCCATCTCGGCGCGGGTGCCGTCTCGCATCACGATGACGACCGAGGGGTCCCCGGTGTCCGCGAAGGCAGCCCGCAGCCCGCCAGCCAGGGCGAGCACACCGATGTAGACGAGAACGACGAAGCCAATCGAAGCCAGGGTCATGAAGGCCACGCCGCGGCGTTCGAACAGGTTGCGGTAGGTGTACTTGATCGGGATCATGCCGTCTCCTTGCGCATGCAGCCGCCCAACGTCAGAGCCGCCTCAGTCCGTCGACGATCTTGAGCCGGGCCGCCGCGACCGCCGGGAAGACGCCGCTCAGCAGCCCGACCGCGATGCCGATGGCGACAGCGGTCGCCAGGACCTGCGTATCGAGTGCGAATCCGCCGAAGCCGAAGCCCATCTGATCCAGGAACGGGGTGGCGCCCTGAATCGCCACCGCGGTGAAGCCGACGCCGAGTGCGGCGCCCAGCACGCCGACCGCAAGAGACTCCCCGATCACCATGCCGAGCACCTGGTTGCGCCGGAAACCCAGGGTGCGGAGCACGGAGACCTCGGTGGTCCGCTCGCGCGCCGCCATCGCCATCGTGTTCGCCGTGATCAGGAAGATGGAGATGACGATCGCAAGCCCGATCATCGAGAAGAAGAACCGGATGTTGCCCAGCATCTCCGTGAACGAGGCGGCGAATGCCTCTGCCGTCTCTGCCCGCACCTGGTTGTCCGAGTTCTCGAACATCGCCTCGGCGGCGGCAATGACGGCGGGCGCGGCCTCCGGGTCGTCGAGCAGCAACCAGTACGTTCCGTTCTGGCCGGGATTTCCCATCGCCTCCTCGACATAGCGCCGATGGAAGAAGATCTGCCGCTCCTGGCCCGGCTCGTCGAAGTCGTAGATCGCCCGCAACTGGAGCTCCACGTCGATCGGGTAGATGTCCCCCTTGATCGTGATCGTGTCGCCGAGCGACCATCCCTGGATCTCGGTCAGTTCGCGGCCGGCCGCGAAGGCCGTGCGCTGCGCCGCGAAGGCCTCCCACTCCTCCTCGTTCCACTCCAGGTCGTAGAAGACGCTCCGGAACGTCGCCGGATCGATCGTGAAGCGCGGAAAGAAGTTCTCGGGTCTCTTGTAGACGCCCTGGAACCAGTTCTGGGGCGTTACCGACACCACGTTGTCGATCGTCCGCAGCCGCTGCTCGTATGCCTCCGGCAACGGGAACGTGAGCGAAATCGCGTTGCGTACGACCAGCCGGTCGGGCATCGCCGAATCGTCCGCGAAACTCATCGCGTCGTTGACCACGCCGAGCAACGACAGGATGAACAGCGCCATCGCCAAACTCGCCATGGTCAGGAAGGTGCGCCGCTTGTTGCGCAGCAGGTTGCGTCGAATCAGCTTGATCATGCTCCCGTTCCTCCTCCCGGCGCCGACGCGACCAGCCGGCCCTTGTCGAGCCGCACCAGGCGTTTGGCTCTCGCCGCGGCCTTCGGATCGTGCGTCACCATCAGGATCGTCTTGTTGAACTGCTCGTTCAGCTGACCGAGCAGGTCGAGCACTTCGCGGCCGGACTCCGCGTCCAGATCGCCGGTCGGCTCGTCGGCGAGCAGCAGGGTCGGGTCGGTGACGATCGCCCGGGCGATCGCCACCCGCTGCTCCTGGCCGCCGGAGAGTTGCCGCGGGTAGTGCTTCATCCGGTTCTGCAGGCCGACCACGGAGAGCGCGGTCTCGACCCGTTTCCTGCGGGCCGCCCTCGACGAGCGCCGCAGGGTGAGCGGCAGCTCCACGTTCTCGTAGGCCGTGAGCACGGGAATCAGGTTGTAGAACTGGAAGATGAAGCCGATGTGGCGCTGGCGCCACAGCGCCAGCTTGCTTTCACCGAGTCGACTCACCTGCTGGCCGGCCACGATCAGTTCGCCGCTCGTCGGCTGGTCGATGCCCGCGAGCAGGTTGAGCAGCGTGCTCTTGCCGGAGCCCGACGGGCCCATCAGGGCGACGTAGTCGCCGGCCTCGACGTCGAGCGTAATGCCCTGCAGCACCTTCAGCTCGAAGGCGTCGCGCCGATAGTTCTTCGTCACGTCCCGCAGTTGGACGACGGTCTCAGCCATGGATCAACTCCTCCATCGCGCCGTGTGTTCGCGCGCCTCTTCGCTTCGCCTCAGTCATCGATCCGTTCCTCCATCGCGCCTCGTGCAACAAACGCCCTTCGTGCAGCTTCACACATCATTCCCCTTTGCGCAGTCAGGACACCTCGCGCACCCGCATCCCCTCGACCAGTTCAGCCGACGGTTGCCGCACGACCGATTCGCCGCCGCTTAGCCCCGACAGCACTTCGAAGTCGTTGTCCTGCTCCAGCCCCAACTCGATCGACGAGCGGGCCAGAACGCCATCCCGCACCACCCACGCGTAGCTTCGGCCACCCTCGGTCACGATGGCTGCCGCCGGGATCAGGACCTTCGGTTCGGCCTCGAGCGCGGCCTGGTCCGTGCCCTCCTGCAGGAAGGTCACGGTGCAGCTCATGTCCGGCACGAGCCGCTCGTCGCGGTCGTCGATCGTGACCTTGACCTGAACCACGGCGCGCTGCCGGTCGGCGGTCGGCACGATCTGGCGCAGGCTGCCGCGGTACTCGTGGTCGGGCACGGCGTCGACCCGGATCGAAGCCGGCTGACCAAGCTCGATGCGGGCAATGTAACTCTCGTTGATGTCCGCCTCGACCTCGAGCGAGGTCGGATCGGCGATCCGTACCAGGGCACCCGTCGCCTGCTGGCTGGTGAAACCACCCGGCGCGACCATCTCCCCCACCTCAACCGTCCGCTCGATGACCACGCCGTCGACCGGAGCACGGATGACGGTGTACTCCAGTTGGGCCCGGATCGAGTCGAGATTGGCGCGCGCGGCGCCCACCTGCGCCCTCGCGACCTGGAGCGTCGTCGTCGCCGCGTCGAGGTCGGCGCTGGGCCCCACCCCCGCCTCGACGATCCGCCGCTGGCGGACCTCCTCCCGGACCGCGTCGGCGAGGCGTGCCGTCGATTCGAGCAGGGACGCTTCCGCCCGGCGTACCGACGCTTCGAGGTCCGTGCTGTCCAGCACGGCAATCAAGTCGCCGGCCGCCACGGCATCGCCCTCGTCGACGTACAGCGCCGTGATCCGGCCGATGATCTTCGCACCCACCGCGGCGCGCACCCGTGCATAGGTGTAGCCGCTCGCGTTGAGCACCGCGGACGCCTGCTCCGCAGTCAGCCGCTGCACGGTCGCCGTCTCGACTTCCGGCATGAGCCACGGAACGTACTGCTCGAACGGCGCCGTGCGCCACGCGTAGACCGCCGCGATGACGAGCGCCAGGACAATGCCCCACTTGATGTAGCGGCCCCGGCGCGGCCGGTATTCGTACTCGTCGTCGGCGCGGAGGATGGAGAGATCCGGGCGCGCCGGCGGCTCGGCGCCACCGCCCGGACTCGCCACGGCGCTCACCGGCGCACCGTTGGCGTTGGCGCCGGTAGCACCGGCGGACGCACTCCACCGGCTGATCGTCCCATGCCGCGCATTCTATGGTCCTGACCTACGCGGCGCGGGCCCTCAGGGTTTCGGGCTAGCTGCTAGAGCCGCCGGCGAAGCGCCTGATGCTCCTCAGGCGCCTCGCCATCGGCGCCCGATCGCCGGTCAGCAGGGCAACCCGTGCTGGCCGAACTCGTCGAGATGCGCGGCATCGTGGACATCAGGTCATCGAGGGCGCCGGGGTATCGAGCCAGGTTCCGCCATGCCCGTCGAGCGATCCGTCATGAACAGGTACTCCGTCACCTGCCGGTATGTCTCGCCGGGCCGAAGAACGGTGCTCGGGAACCCCGGCTGGTTCGGGGAATCGGGGAAGTGCTGCGTCTCGAGGCAGAGGCCGCCTCGGCGGACGTAGGGCCGGCCGCTCTTGCCGACCAGGGTGCCGTCGAGGAAGTTGCCGGTGTAGAGCTGCAGGCCGGGGGCGGTGCTGGTGACAAGAAGCAGCCGACCGCTCTCCGGTTCGTGGAGCCGCGCCACGGGTTCCGGTTCGGCAACAGCGGCGCCGGATTCCCGTACGACCCAGTTGTGATCGTAGCCGCCGCCGAAGCGAAGCTGTTCGAAGTCGTCGTCGATCCGGTCGCCGACCCGCGTCAAGGAAACGAAGTTCATCGGCGTCCCCTGGACCGATGCGATCTCGCCGGTCGGGATCAGGTCGGCGCCAACCGGGGTGTAGGCCAGGCTGGACAGAGCGAGTTCGTGATCCAGGATGTCCCCTTCGCCTTCCCCCTTGAGGTTGAAGTAGGAGTGGAAGGACAGGTTGACTACGGTTGGCCTGTCGCTCACGGCCTCCGCTTCGATGCGCAGATCGTCGACGTTCAGCACATACCGAACCTCGAAGTCGACGTTTCCCGGATAGCCCTCCTCGCCGTCCGGACTCCGGTAGCGGAGCGCTACCCCCCTGCCGTTCTCGGTCAGGATCGGCTCGCCGTCCCAAACGACTCGGGTCAGCCCGCGGACGCCGCCGTGAAGGCTGTTCTGTCCGTCGGTTTGCGGCAGGTTCCAGGTCTCCCCGTCGAGCGTGAACCGGCCCCCGGCAATCCGGTTCGCGTACCGGCCGACGATCGCGCCGAAGTACGGGTTCGTGTCCGCCAGGTAGGACTCGAGATCGTTGAACCCCAGCACGACATCGGCGAACTCGCCGTCGCGGTCCGCGGCCGTCAAGGACACGATCGCGCCGCCCAGCTCGGAGATCTCCACGCTGGCGCCGGAACGCGATTCGAGGCGGAACAGTTCGACCTCCTTGCCGTCGACTTCGCCCCACGGGCGCCGGGTCACCTCCACGAAGAGCCCCGGGCCAGGACAACCGCCGGCGAGCGCCGCGGCAAGCAGGAGAAGGGAAACAGGTCTGCGCATGGCACGCCGCAGGCTACCAGCGGCACTTCACCGGCAGCGTCATCCGCGTGCGCCGCGACGTACGCCACACGCGCCTTCGCCACAGGCTGCCAGCGGCACTTCACCGGCAGCGTCATCCGCGTGCGCCGCGACGTACGCCACACGCGCCTTCGCCACAGGCTGCCAGCGGCACTTCACCGGCAGCCGCCATCCGGGCTAACCTCGCGCCATGGCCGACTTCCACCACCAGCACCTCTTCGAACACGGCGGCGACGAGCCGGAGTACCGCCTGCTGACGTCCGACCACGTCCGCGTCGAGTCTGCCGGCGGCCGCGAGACCCTGCACATCGAGCCCGAGGCCCTGCGGCTGATCGCCCGCGACGCGATGGACGACATCGCCCACCTGCTGCGGGCCAGCCACCTCGAGCAGCTGCGCCGCGTCCTCGACGATCCGGAATCGTCGGCGAACGACCGCTTCGTCGCGATGGAGCTGCTCAAGAACGCGAACATCGCCGCCGGACGCGTGCTCCCCGGCTGCCAGGACACCGGCACCGCGATCGTCCTCGGTTACAAGGGTCAGGATGTCTACACCGACTGCGACGACGAAGAGTTGCTCTGCCGCGGCATCTACGACGCCTACCAGGAGCGCAACCTCCGCTACTCCCAGATGGCGCCGCTGTCGATGTACGAAGAGAAGAACACCGGCACGAACCTGCCCGCCCAGGTCGACCTCTACGCGGCCCGCGGCGACGACTACCGGTTCCTGTTCATCGCCAAGGGCGGCGGCTCGGCGAACAAGTGCTTCCTGTACCAGGAGACGAAGGCGATCCTGAACCCCGTCTCGCTGATGAACTTCGTCGACGAGAAGCTCCGCACTCTCGGCACCTCGGCCTGCCCGCCGTACCACATCGCCCTGGTCGTCGGCGGCACCTCGGCCGAGTCCACGATGAAGACCCTGAAGCTCGCGACCTGCCACGCCCTGGACGACCTGCCCGCGAGCGGCAACGAACTCGGCCGCGCCTTCCGCGATCTCGACATGGAGCAGCAGATCTTCGACCTCTGCAGCCGAATCGGCATCGGCGCCCAGTTCGGCGGCAAGTACTTCGCCCACGACGTGCGGGTCATCCGCCTGCCGCGCCACGGCGCCTCGCTGCCGGTTGGACTCGGCGTGTCGTGCTCGGCGGACCGGCAGATCCTCGGCCGCATCAACCGCGACGGCGTGTTCCTCGAACAGCTCGAGGCCAACCCGGCGCAGTACCTGCCGGAGGTCGAGGAAGACGAACTCGGCGGTCAGGTCGTCCCCATCGACCTGAACCGTCCGATGGACGAGATCCGGGCCGAACTCTCGAAGTACCCGGTCGCCACCCGGCTCTCCCTCACCGGACCGCTGATCGTCGCCCGCGACATCGCCCACGCCCGCCTCAAGGAACTGCTCGACTCGGGGCAAGACCTGCCCCAATACTTCAAGGACCAGCCCGTCTACTACGCCGGCCCCGCGAAGAAACCCGAAGGCAAGGCGTCCGGCTCCTTCGGCCCGACGACCGCCGGGCGCATGGACCCCTACGTCGACCTGTTCCAGAGCCGCGGCGGCAGCATGGTCATGCTCGCCAAGGGCAACCGTTCACCCGAGGTACGACGCGCCTGCGAGAAGCACGGCGGCTTCTACCTCGGCTCTATCGGCGGCCCGGCGGCCGCCCTCGCCGAGCACAGCATCCGCAAGGTCGAGGTCCGCGAGTTCGAGGACCTGGGGATGGAAGCGATCTGGCAGATCGAAGTCGAGAACTTTCCCGCCTTCATCGTGATCGACGACAAGGGGAACGACTTCTTTGCTCCGTTCGCGAAATCCGGCTCGGTAGCGATCGGCGGCGGAAGAAATTGACAGAAATCTCCGATACGAGCTCCAGGAAAGTGTCCCCCTCAGTAGAAACCAAGAGACAACTCCTCTGTGGAGCCATGTTCCTTGCGTTGTTCTTCGGAACCTTCACAACAGCGACGGCCCAGCGGTCCACCTACCCGCCCGAAGAGTTCACCGAGCGTCGGGCAAGGCTCTGCGCACAGCTGGACGGCGGCGCGGTGCTCATGTTCTCGGAGACGATGCCGCGATACGGCGCCCGCTTCCGGCAGGACCACGACTTCTTCTACCTGACCGGCTACGAGGGCCGGAACGCCGTGCTGCTGCTCGAGGTCGACGACTGCGAAGCGCGTCTCTACCTGCCCCACCAGGGCGACCGCGAGAAGTTCATCGACGGCCCGAACTGGCTCTACGCGCCCGAGCAGGCCAAAGGCGCCGGCTTCGAGGTCGGCCACCTCGCATATCTGCCGGAGCACCTGGCTCGGCGGCGCGGCCGGCTGCCCGGCGAGGCAGGAAGACTGCTCTGGATGCGCCTCGGGGAGCGCGACGAGCTCGACCTCGCCCGTAGCGAGAAGGGCCTCTACCTCGGGCGGCGCGAGCAGAACCCGTGGGGCGGCCAGCCGACCGAGCAAGCCCACCAGATCGCGACGATCCGCGGCCGGTACCCCTACGCCAGGCTCCGCGACCTGACGCCGCACCTCGACCGCCTGCGCACGATCAAGACACCGCGCGAGATCGAAGTCCTGCGCCGCGCCGGCAAGGTCAGCGCCGACGGCATCTCCGCCGCGATCCGCGCTACCCGCGCCGGCGGCTGGGAGTACGAGCTGGAGGCCGCGGCCAAACACGTCTTCCTCAAGCACGGCGCCGAAATGGAGGCCTATCCGGCGATCGTCGGCTCGGGGCCGAACGGCCTGATCTGGCACTGGGTGACGAACGACCGGCAACTCGAGAACGGCGACCTCGTCGTCATGGACTACGGCGCCTCTTTCGCCTACATGACGATGGACATCACCCGCACCTGGCCGGTTGCGGGCAAGTTCGACGAGGTCCAGGAACGCGCCTACCGCGCCGTCCTCGAAGCCCAGAAGGCGATCATCGCCGCCATGCGCCCGGGCGCGACACGCCGCGAGACCACCGCGATCTGCCGCGAGATCTACGACCGCTGGGGCTTCGAAGACAAGCCCGCCCACGGCGCCGGCCACTTCGTCGGCCTCTCCGTCCACGACGTCGGCGACGGCGCCCTCCCCTTTGAACCCGGCATGGTCATCGCCGTCGAGCCGATCATCGAGATCCCCGAACGGAACATCCACATCCGCATCGAGGACACGGTGCTGATCACCGAGGGCGAGCCGGAGATCCTGAGCGCGGCCGTGCCGAAGGAGGTCAACGAGTTGCTGGCCCTGGTCGGGGCCGCGAAGTAGCCACCACAGGCCATCAAGTGTTTTTCAATAGAGAAATGAGCGTGGAGCAGCTAGCGGTAGAGAGGCTTCGATCCGGTTCGGTTCGGGGTTGGTTCCTGGAAGCGGCAGACGATTCCGCACCGTCTGCCGCCCGAGGGTAGCGCGCTGGGCACAGGGGCGGGGTCCTCGTAGCGCGGCGCCGCTGTCATGGAGCTGGCGGCTGTGGCGATGGATGGCATCGGAGCTGCTGTCGGTTCAGGCGGTCTGTCGGCGCTGTGGGCCGTACTCGCGGGCGATGAGTCTGAAGAGTCTGGCGCGCGCCCGCTTGCCGGCTCGAACCTGGCCGCGACCGCGGCGAGCAGGCCCGGACCACGGTGCCCGCGCGGCGCCAAGATCGCCACGGGCCGCTGGCCGTCCGTCGCGCCCGGTTCAGGCGGCCACGTCGACCAGGGCCGCCGTGGTCTGGGGCGGCGGCACGGGGTCGCCGTCGCGTCGCAGGCCCGCGAGGTGAAACTCGATGGCTTCGCGCATGAGCTCGAGGGTTTCGTCGGGCGTGTCCGCGGCGCCGACACAGCCAGGGAGATCGGGAACGTAGGCCGAATAGTTGTCGCCGGCCTTTTCGATGATGACTGTGTACTTCATGGCGGCGGGACCGCCGCCGTACCGACGCCGACGTTGCGGCCGATGCCGACGGGCTATTCGGCGCCCGTGCTCGCTCCGCTCAGTGCGTCCGCCTCGAGGACCCGGGCGCCGCGCAGCGTGCCGCCCATCGAGTAGTTGCCTTCATGGCAGGCGTACTCGTAGACGCGTTCGTCGCTTGCCTTCCAGAGGTACTCGCCGGTCCAGGGCGCGGTCCACACGGTGTCGTCCTCGACGGTGAAGTTGTAGAGGACGTTCCCGTCGTGCTGCACGGTGAAGCGCTCGACGACATGGGTGTTCTCCGAGCCGCCCCGGAAGCCGCCGCGTCCAGGCCGGAAGTTCGTCGTGTCGACGACGAGGGTGTCGCCCTCCCACCGGCCGATCGAGTCGCCCAGCCACTTCGTGACCTCGGGGCCGGGATGCTCGGAGTCGAGGCGCACGACACGGGCGTCGTGGATCATCTCGATCAGGATGACGACGTGGGTCTCGGTTTGCACGATCCTCTTGAAGTTGTTGTACAGGCTCGGGAAGGTGGGCGCCGCGCCGGTGAATCCGACGAGGCACCGCTCGCTCGTGGGCAGCGACTCGGGGCCGTCGTAGGGGCCGGGCCCGTCGTGATCGACCCACCAGGCGGTGCCGTCGTTGGGGCGAAGCAAGCCAGCGAGGGTGGTCCGCAGCCGCTGCTGCGCCTCTTCGGTCATCGCCGGCATCCGGCCGTTCGGGGGATCGATGATGATCGAGGTCGGGATCTGGCCATCGACCCGGTAGGTGTCGGTGCCGCGGTCGATCCAGAACAGGTTGTAGCCACCGACGTTGCCGGCGCCGAACTCGTTGCCGCCGCCAGCGGTGTGCTCCAGTCCGACGACCTTGGCGCCTCCTTCGGGCGGCGCTTCGCGGTTCGCGTCCGAGCGCTGGACCGCGCCTTCCTGGATCGCGCGCTCTTCCTCGGCGATCTCCGCGGCTTCCTCGGGCGTCAGGTAGGCCCGTTCGCCGAGGTGCACCGGCCGCTCGAGCGGCGTCAGGGTCGCGGCGTCGAAGTTCCCGTTCAGGTTGGGACGACCGCTGGCGGTGCGCGGAAGGCCGTCGTCCTGAGCGGCCAGGGCCGGGACACCGACGAGAACGAGTGCGGCTGCCGACAGCAGGCTTGTGAGTCGCTTCATCTTTCGGGACCTCCGAAACGAGACTGAAATGGTGGCTCTAGTGTAACGCCACCTCGCTCCGTGGCGCCACCTGCGAAAGCGGACGCCACCCCGCAGGCGTGCCAAACACCCGCGTTCCGCGGTCTACTCGGCCGAAGTCCCGCCGGCCTCCGCGGCGCGCAGGACCCGGATGAAGTTGCCGCCCCAGATCTTCGCGATGTCCTCCTCGCTGTAGCCGCGCTCAAGCAGACCCACGGTGACTCCCGGAGCCTCGCTGGCATCGGCGAACCCCTCGACTCCGCCGCCGTGGTTGAAGTCCGAGCCGATGCCCACATGGTCGACACCGATCCGGTCGACGATGTAGTCGAGGTGATCGAGCATCGAGTCCACGCTGCCGGGGCCGAGGAGATCGCTGATCGCTTGCGTGAAGGCGGAGCGGGCGTCGAGATCGTCGATCTCCCAGTACAACTCGAACGGATAGAGGTAGTCCTCCAGGACGCCTGCTTCGCGCCGCGCCTCCCGAATCGCCTGGTCCAACGCCTGATCCACCGAGTCGAAGAGGTAACCCCGGAACGGGCACAGGTGGATCACGCCGCCGACCGCGCCGATACCGTCGATCTCCTCGTCGGTCAGGTTCCGGGTGGCCTCGGTGAGCTGCCGCACGTTGGAGTGGCTGGCAATGACTGGCGCCGTCGAGGTCTCGAGCACCTGCAACACCGCGTCCCGCGACAACTGGGACACGTCGACCACGCCGCCAAGGGCATTGATCCGCTGGATCGCGGCGACACCCAGGTCGGACAGTCCCCCGTGCTCAGGCGGTTCGTGCGTCCCCGTCGCCGCGTCGAAGACCGGACGCGACGAGTCGGCGAAGTCGTTGTTTCCCAGGTGCGTGAGCGCGAACACCCGCGCTCCGGCAGCGTAGAAGTCGTCCAGAGCCGAGACGTCCGTACCGAGGATCATGCCGTTCTGGAAGCCGAGAACGAGGGCCACCTTGTCCTGCTCGTGGGCAGCGAGGATCTCATCGGCCGACCTGGCGACCACCAGGTTGTTCGCGGGGTCCGCCGCCAACTCGAAGACCGCCGCAACCTCCTCGTCCGCCCTGGCCCGCGCCGCGGCGTAGCCCTCCGCCGTCCTCGGTCCGGAGCCGACCGCGACAGCCATGACGACCGCATCGACGCCGCCCGCGTGAAGCTTGGCCGGCGCGACCTGGGACAGCCCGTCGTCGCCGACGTAGGGAGACGGCGCGCCGGAAAGTTCAATGTCCGCGTGGGCATCCAGAACCAGTACGCGCTCGTGAATGGCGCGTGCCTGTTCGAGCAGCTCCTCGGCCGACCGTCCCGCATCCGAGCCCTTCTCGCCAGACGGGCCAGCGCACGCCCACGCCGCCACCGCAACGACCGCCGCCGTCCTGCCTGCACGCAACCAGTTCCGCGCAGACGGACCCCCGCCGGAGGGCGGCATGAGGGAGGGCGTCACGACGTTTCTGCAGTCTCCAGTTCGCTTCATTGATCGCGTCCTCCCGGGAAAGCGGCAAGCGGCGGAGCGGGCGGGGCCGGGACTCGAGTCGTTTGGCCCGCGGGCCGCTCCGCTCCCCGGCGGCCGACACGGCGGGCCTCGAGCAGTCGAGCCGCGACGCGCCCCGTCACGAGGCGACCCGCACGATTCGCGTGCCGACATTGCCGCCCGCCAGCAGGTCGACGAACGCCTCCGGCGCCTTCTCCAGGCCTTCGAAAACGTCCTGTTTCGGGACCAGTTTGCCGGCCTCGACCCACTCGCGCATCCGGCCCCAGGCCTCCGGATAGCGCTTGGCGTAGTCGAAGACCAGGAAGCCCTCCATGCGGACGCGGAAGTTGATCAACAGGCCCGGAACCCCGCGCGGCCCGGGCGCCGGATTCGAGGTGTCGTACTGCGAAACCACGCCGCAGCAGACGATCCGGCCACCGACCTTCATGCGCCGCAACGCGCCGCCAAGGACCTCGCCTCCCGTGTTGTCGAAGTAGATGTCGATGCGCTCGGGCAACGCCTCCTTGAACTCGAGCCGGAAGTTGGGGCTCTTGTAGTCCACGGCAGCGTCGAAGCCGAGCTCCTCCGTGAGCAGGCGGCACTTCGCCTCGCCGCCGGCAACGCCGACGACCCGGCAGCCGGCGATCTTCGCCATCTGGCCCACAAGGTGCCCGACCGAACCGGCGGCCGCCGAGACCAGGACCGTCTGACCCTCCCTCGGCTCGCCGACGTCGAACAGCCCGAAGTAGGCGGTCAGCCCGTTCGTGCCGTAGACGCCAAGATGATGGGCCGGGTCGCCGCCGCTGCCGCCCCGCTCGTCGACGATCCGCACCTTCGCCGCCTGATGGACCGAGTAGTCCTGCCAACCGGCCGGGCAGACGACCAGCGAACCGACCGGCGCCCCGCCGTCGTTCGACGCCTCGACCCGGGCCACGGCCGTGCCGCCCATCACCATTCCGGCGCGCGGCGCTCCCGCGTAGCTCGCGCTGCCCTGGAGTCCGGCCCGCTGGCCGGCCCCGATCGTGATCGCCAGCGTGCGGCACAACACTTCCCCGTCGCCCGGCACGGGCGCCTCCACCGTGCGCAGCGCGTAGTTGCCCGGCTCGAGCCGGCCCTTGGGCAGCGAGTCGATGATGATCTGGCGGTTCTCGGTCATGGTCGGCTCCCGGGTCGTGGAACGGTCTGCAACCCTATCGCTCGGCGCCCCGGTCCAGCCCGAAGTGCTGTCCAGGAGACAACAAGCGTGGAGTACAGGCGGCAAAGAGGCTTCGATCCCCGTCGGTTCAGGGCTGACTTCCGGAGGTGAGTACACTCGCTCCCAAATGAGCTGGGCGCCACTCGTGTTCGCAGCAGCCCGGAAAGCGGACCGGGACCCGGAAGGCTTCGCGGGCTGCCTGTTCACAGGGCTGGCCTTCCTGTGGATTTTTCTCTGCACTGAGGTCGCGCGGCGGCTTCTCCCGGACGATTGGGACGAGGTTTGGGGTGTAGTTGGAGGCTTCGTGCTCGCCTTCGCGTCGCCGCTCGCACTGGCGGCCTTGTGGTACTTCTGGGACACACTGAAAAGCCAAGGGTCCGACTTGCAGCACCGGACTCGTCGGGAGACGGTCGCTGCGAAGCCAGACGCAACGAAGAGTGGGGGCTTCAGCCCCGTTGATGCCCGAGCGATCGAGCCGATGTTCGAGGTCGCCGCGAAGCCCGAGACAACGGGGAGTGGGGGCTTCAGAGCAAGAACCCGCTCTCCGCCAAAGGCAAGCGAGGTGGTCGAAGACCTTCCCGGCCAGGCCAACCGAATGGGTTTCAGGCCAGCGAAGTCCGGAAACGGGTTCACCCGTTCCCTCAAGATCGATGGATGGTGGACGAATTGCTGGGTAGGAAGGACGCAAGGTGTTCTACGCGCCACGGTCTTCGCCCCTTCGAGGAACGGTGTTCAGGTGCAGAAAACTCCCTTGATGGAGCGCAATTGCGACAGCGAGAGAGAGGCCTTCGCGTGGCTTCAAGATGCTGAGAAGAGCGGCGAGATCCGACGGGAAGCCCTTCGCGCACTCCGCCGGTCCAGGACGCCTGAAAATGACGACGACATCCCGTTCTGACCTACCCACCAGCGGGCGGGACCACTGCTGTCTTACGAGCTCTCAAGCCATCGCAAGTGGTTTGTTTCGAAGAGAGGAAAACCCGTGGACTGCCGGCCCGGCCGGAAACTGTTCAGTCCGCCGCCGCTGCTTTGCGCGAAGTGCCAAGAAGGCTCTCGATGGCGCACGTCGGGCCTTGTTCGACCGAGGAGCTAGTGACACATCTGTACGAGGGAAGAATGTTGAAGCCTCTGACTAACAAAGAGCGCAAGGTTCTGATTGCCAATCGAAGGTACCGTAGAACCAAGGATGGCCGGCATCTACAGAGATTACGTATGCCCGTGGAGTTGTGGTATCTGGCGCAAGACTCGCTCGTCGAAAAGGGCTACGCAAACTGGACCGAGCCACCCGACTTCGCTGACGCTCGACCTGGCGAGCACTCCGATGTCCTCGAGCCGGGCCTGATTAGCTCGACGGGCTTGGGCCGGGCGGCACTGAGCGCGAACACGCTTCCGAAGAGAGTTGGGCGAGCGATCACTAAGGCCGCGCCTCGTGTGCTTTGGCTGGTTGTCTCTACTTTGATTGGCGCAGCGGGGGGCTCAGTCGTCACGGTCTACGTCACGCGGCTGCTATCGGACTCCATTTGACATTCGGGACTAGATACACCTTAGCTCTGCCTCGAAACTGTCGGAAGAACCGGGACCACCTCACTGGCTTGCGCTTCCTCAAGATCGCCGCCCGGATGCGTGTCACCCACCGCCGCATCTGGATCCACATGTCAAACGCCTTCCCCTGGCAGGACGACTTCGCTCAGGCCCTCGCAAACCTCCAACGAAAACCGCTCTACCACCCGGCGTCCTAAGCACGGCACGATCCAGCACGATCCCGACCCCACAACATGGCGCCTCGCATCGACTCCATGGGCTGAGTGCGCCCGAAGACCGCCCAAAGGCCCGTTGCAAGCCTCTGCAACGCCTCAATGCGAAACTTCCAACCCTAAGAAGCGACCGCGAGACCTAGCGGCCTGGGCCGCTACACTCCGCCCAGCATTTGACAGCCCGAGCACCGCGATCAGAGGCTTTCCCAGCCAAAACTGCACCCTGACGACGTTTCGGTGAAGTATGCGGGCTAGCAGCCCCGTGGCAAGGGACCGCGTCGCACCGAGAGCGGAAGGCCGCATGATGTCGTTCCGGTTCCGCGTTGAGTGGGATCTCGTGGCCGATCGCCTGATCGCCTGTGGCTTGAACAGTCGAGGTCCTGTTCTCAGCTACTCGTCGCCGGTCTCGTTGACCTGCCGGTTGACCCACGCGTTCCGCGGAGCTTCTTCTGACCGCGCCGGATTCGTTGGCGGCTTCGGGACCTCCTCGGCCAAGGCGGCTTCGACGTACGCGTAGGGGCGTTCCAGAACGTCGAGGAGGGTCTTCCTGACGTTCCTTACGAGCCGCTTCAGCCCGAACTCTGTGATCACCGCGCGAAGGTGTTCGTCTGAACCCCGATCGAGCTCGTCCTGGCGATCGCGACGCACAAGACGGGCGACCAGCTGCAGTTCGCTCGGCGGAAGATCGCGGAACTTGCGAGACCCGAGTCTACGGGCAACGACAGGACTTGCGGCCACTGGTCTCACGATGTGACGAACAAGCTCGCCCTCACCCCATTCGTCTTCCGTCACCAGCCGTCCTTGCTGCAGGGCACGGCGGAGCTCCCGGTTCAGGCTGATCTTCAATTGACGGCCCAGCTTCTTCAAGCCGCAGCCGTGCAGATAGATGCGATAGGCGCGCTCGACCAGTACTGGCCCTTCGGTCTCGATGATCCGGCACAGCCCGTCGACTACCTGGTCGGCCTGGGCATCTCTCGGATCCGGTCCGGCCTTGCCACTGAACTCCCTGTACTCAGACAGCGGTCCTTTCAGAGCTTTCGATTCCGTGAAATCAACGTCCTCCGACTCTCCGGCAGGCTGGTCGCCCTCCTCCTGCGGAGAGCTCTCCTCCTCCAGAGATTGCTGCTCAAGACGGCCTTCTTCCAGGACTTCGCGGAGTGCCTTGTCGATCGTAGCCAGGGATCCGGCCTTGTCGATCCACCAGTCGGTGGACCAAATGCGAAGAATCTTCCAGCCCAGGCCCTCGAGCACTTCCTGACGGATCTTGTCCCTTTCGCGAGCGAAGGCTGAGCTGTGGTACGTGGCGCCGTCGCACTCGATGCCGGCGAGATAGCGCCCGGGGGCATCGGGATGGACGACGCCAAGGTCGATGCGGTAGGCCGACGCGCCCACCTGGGGATGGACTTCCCAGTCTCTTGACTGGAGTTCGCGTGCGACTGCCTCCTCGAACGGCGAGTCGAAGTCGCCTCGGTATCCGTGTGACGGCGCACTGAGCGTTCCCTTCTCCGCGTAGACCAGGAAATCGCGCAGGTCGGCGACCGCCCGTGCCCGAGTGCGGGACGGATCAATCTTGTCTGGATGCAATGTGGAGAACACGATCAACTCGTACCGTGCTCTTGTGAGGGCGACGTTGAGGCGTCGTTCGCCTCCCTGCCGGTTCAGCGGACCGAAGTTCATCGTCACATGTCCGGTGCGGTCCGGGCCGTACGTGACGCTGAAGAGGATCACGTCTCGTTCGTCGCCCTGCACGGTCTCAAGGTTCTTGACGAACACCGGTTCTGATCTTTCGGGCGCGAACGCAGCCTCCATTTCGGGGTGTTTCCGGCGTGCGTCGTCCAGGAGGTTCTCGATCAACGTCTGTTGCGCTGAATTGAATGTGACGACGCCGATCGACCGGTCGGGGATCCCTGAGTCGCTGTTCGTCGTCCGGCGGACGATCTCTTTGACGATCGCTCGCGCTTCTCCCTCATTCGTGCGAGCGCCGCCTCGTGCATAGAACGCGGATTCGCCACTTGGGCGCTCAAGCCGAACGGCAGGGGCATCCACCTGCGGAGACGGGAACGTGACGAGTTCGTTGTCGTAGTATCGGTCATTCGAAAAGGCAATCAGGCTCTCGTGGCGCGATCTGTAGTGAAGACTCAGCGTTCTGGAGGGGATGCCCGCGGCCAACATCTGCTCGAGGATGCTCTCGAGATCGCCCTCCATCTCGATGTCGCCGTCGGGATCGTCGTCCGAACGGTTGAAGAAGTTGCTTGGCGGCATCTGTTTGGGGTCCCCGACGACGATCACCTGCTTGCCGCGTGCGATCGATCCCACGGCATCCCAGACCGTGATCTGGGAGGCTTCGTCGAAGATGACGACATCGAAGAGATCCTGATTGGCGGGAAGGTACTGCGCCACCGAAAGGGGGGACATCATGAAACAGGGGGTCAATCGAGTCAGCGCGTTGGGCGCCTCCTTGAGCAGCCTTCTCACTGGCATGTGCCGCTTCTGCTTCCATAGCTCTTTCTGGACGACGGCCAGTTGCGGGCTCTCTGTCACCTGTTCAGACTTGGTCGAGCTGCCGCAGGTCTTTGCGACGATGTACCGTGAAGTGAGTCGTAGGTATTCGGCGTCAAGTCGGCGGAACTCGCCGATCGTGTGTTCATGTTCGGGCCTCGAGAAGGTTCGCAGCACATCGTCCTCCTCAAAGAGGGCCTTCGACCACCAAGCGCAATAGGACGCCTCAAAGGTATCTCCTATCTTGGCTGGTAGAACGCGCCCTTCCTCGACTGCTTCGACCAGCGGCTGGAGGTCGGCGTCGACCGCCTCGCAGCGGCGCTTCCGCCATTGGCACCAGGCGTGGAGTTCCTCATGACGAGCCTCGATCCTTTCGGCAGTGGTCCGAAGCTCTTCAAGCGCATGGTCCACATCGGCGAAATGCTCACGTACGGTCGCGCCCGCCGCCTCCTCGAATGCGTCTATCGAGTCCTTCAGTCCGTCGAGGGCCCGGAGATAGTCGGTTGCGGCGCGGCCCACGCTTCCGTCCGGGGCCAGCAGATCGTTACCGGCGAAGAGCAGGCGCCGGACCTTGGCCCGGAGGTCGACCAGTTGCTGCGTACCGTCTGTCAGTTTCGCAACCGCGCTCCGGACTCGCTGGCCGAGAACGCGAAGCGATGCGGCTGCGGCTACGGGCGTCGCATGCGCGGACCAGCCCTTGAGTCCTGAGAGCTGCGGGTCCAACCGATCGATTGCCTCGCCCTCCTTGCGGATCACGGTCAGGAGCGGTGCATCGGTCGGCGGATCCGGAGTGCCCCTGGCGCCCTTGTTTCGCAGTTCCTTCACGATCTGTCGTCTCGCAAGCGCCCTCATGGGCCAGTACTTCCGGCCTGCCTCAGCCCAGCGCCGTCCGACCGCCTCTCCATTGATCGTCCGCCACGCGAAAGGGGCGTAGGGGCTGCTGAGCCGAGCTTCCGCCTCCTGGAATGCCCTCAACCTGCCCTCCGCCTCTCCGAGCGCCGCGATGCGCTCGACGCCTTCCGGTTCGAGAGCGTAGAAACTCGGCTCGCGAAACGAGTCGAGCAGAACGGACGCGAGCTCGCCCAGTGCTTCGAGGCGCCGCAGCGAGTGGTCGGGTAGATCTGCTCCGAGCGACTCGCACAGCGAGGCACAGCAATTCTCCACCGTCCGCGCGGCCCGTCCCAGAGATCGACATCGCGAAACAACTCCATCCTGCCAGCTCGGGGTCCACTCTTCTGCTTCAATCGGCTGGAACGGGCTCTGCGAAATGTCTCCAACGGCTGTGGCCTGAATCGCCAAGTTCTCGACAACCCCGCGCAAAGCACGCAGATCGGCTTCGTCATGCTGGTCCGCAGAGGGCCATGACAGTGCAACGCCATGCGCAAGTTCCCCATCGCGGATCTTGACGCCCATCGCATGAAAGGCCGTCAGACCGTTGCGTCGCCTTTGATGCAGCTGATAGACAACGCGGTTCAGGACATCACGCCGGGACGAAAGCTCTTCGGTCTTGCGGCCCCAATCCTCGGGCTCGCCATCGGCAGTGCTGGTGGCCCTTTCCAGCTGCTTCAGGACGTCGGTCTGGCGGGCCTTGTTGGAATGTAGTTCGAGGCAGAAACGGCCGAGACCCACATCGTCGAGCCGTCGGTAGACCACGTTCAACGCAGCCGTCTTTTCCGATAGAAAAAGCACGGTCTTTCCGCTGCCCACGAGATGGCCGATGAGGTTTGAGATCGTCTGGCTCTTTCCGGTTCCCGGCGGACCGATGATCACGAAGTCCTTGCCCCGGTCGGCAGCGGCTATCGCCGCCATCTGAGACGAGTCCGCCGGTAGCGCGGTCAGAAGATCGGAAGGCCGGTACTCGGTATCGAGTTGATGCGGCTGTACGAAGGCCACCGGCGATCCGTAAGAAGCACCCGGCCTTTCCATCAGATGGCGAACGACACGGCTGTTCCGCAAGGCCTCGGTACGGTCCACGAGGTCCTTCCACATGAGGTACTTCGCGAAGGAGAAGTTCCCGAGTTCCACGTCCTTGACGACCTCGAAGCCGGGGACCTCCTTCACGGCCTCACGGACCCGGCGCCAGATGAGTTTGACATCAATGCCGCTCTCGCCCTTGAAGAGACTTCCATCCAGGCCGGGAATCTCGATTCGGAAGTCCCTGCGGAGCATCTCCAATAGCGTTGTATTGAAACGCGGTTCGTCGTCGTGCTGCGTCATCGTGATACCGCTGCGTACGGACTTGCGGTGTAGTGTGACGGGAAGCAGGATCAACGGTGACCGGAAGCTACGGTCGGCGTCGGCTTCGCGCTTCCAGCTCAGAAACCCGATCGCCAGATAGAGCGTGTTGGCGCCGCCTTCTTCCAGCGCCGTTCGTGCTTTTCGGAAGATCCGGACGGCCCGACGCTCCAGCTCTTCGCGTGAAAGGTGGACGAGCAGGCGGCCACGGCACAGTTCGTCTTGCGCATACTCCGGGGTGATAAGCCGCCCGGTCCGCTGGCTGTGAATCTCCTCGTCCTGTGGCTCCGCGGAGGACTGTGGTACGGACTGAATGCGGAGTTGAGCGCCGGCGGCCAGCCGGTCTTCGAGTTTGGCCGGGTTCGGGCAGACAATCCCCAGGCTGAGCTTTGACGGACGGTGATTCAAGAGCGGATTGCGAAGCGTCAGATCCAGCAGTCTTCGCTGCCAGCGGTCCAGTGGACTTTCGGGAGCGCCGTCGTCGCTACTGCCGTTGGTATCGTCGAACTCGGGTAGCGGCGGCGCCGGTTCCAAGGGCAATTCGGCGGTCACGCCGCCGCTTCCAGCCTTCGCTGCTGCTTTCCCGGACTTCAGCGCAAGCGGAGTGAGCTGGTGAGCGCGTGCCCGCCCGACGTCGACGGCGGCAAGGAACGTGGCGTCACGGTCCGCTTCGACCGTGCGACGAGCAGCCTTCAGGGCTCCCGAGAAAGGAGGAGCCGGGTGCGTTGTCAGGCAGGTCGTTTCGATGAGCAGAAGCTCCTGGAGGTCGAACCGCTTTCGGACTGTCTCGGCGTCGTCGATCGCGATCGCCGACAGACTCTCCGGCTGCAGCCAGACACCGGCCACGGCGTGACCCTCCGGGAGCGCGACGATCGGATTGAGCCCGGCCTGCTCGAAAGCTGCGGCGGAGAGCAGGGCAGTATCGAGACAGGTCGCAACCCTTGTGTCGAGGATGCGGCTGGGCAAGCGGACCTTCTGGCCGTTGCGCTCGAAACTCGAGGGGGGATGAGCATAGGTCAGGCCGAGGTTGGCGATCGCCGAGTAGATGGCACTGGCGACCTCCCAGACGCGTTGGCGGCGCCCCGACTTGTACCCATCGATCTGATCCGGCTTGCCCGCTCTGCGCAGCATTTCGCTTGCGCGGTGGAGGATTTCGTCAACGGCCGGATCGTTGGGCGTGCAGAACGCAGCCAGGAGCTCCGGCATGAAATCAGTTCCGCCCCACTCGTTGTACGCGAGCAGGTCGACGGGTCTTCGGAATTCAGCGAGGGGGACTCCGTCCTTCTCTAGACGGAACGCAAGCGCGCCTCTCATCTTCTCGTTGCGTTCCAGCAGGAACGTACCATCCAAGTCAAGGTCGCGATCCCTGATGCGAATCCGGCCTCCAGGATCGATCCGATCGAGCCGCCATTCTTTCTTGTGGAGGAACGCCGGATCGGACTCGAGTGTCAGCACCAGATCTTCAAAGGATGTGTTGGCGTCAGGATTCTCGACTTCAAGGCCGCGCAGCACAGGAAAGGCGCACTGGTGCGCCGCGAAGTTCAGCTTGGCAGCGACGTCTGCGTGAATGGTCAGCGCGTGTTCATGCACCGACTCCTGTTCCTGGGCTGACTCCTGGCGCTGTGCGTGCTCGGTTCTCTCGCCCATGCCAGTGAGCCTACCCCGATGTGCCAATCGCGGGAGTACCGGCCGGTCCAGCACCATCGCGACGCCGGCTTGCAGGAGAAGATCGACTACCCAATGGTCCGGGCTGGCCGCGCCCGAGTTGACCTTGCCGTCGGCAGTGCGCGTTGACGCCTGGCTGCCACACCCGGCCGCTCGCGCCGCATTCGTGCGACCATACGTTCCGCGCTTGACCGTCGCTCGTCGGTTGAATGCTGTCCAGGGTGCTCCCGCCCCGTTCCTCGCAGAGAGGGCGCAGGATGCGAGCTATCGTCGAACTTCGTGTATGGGGGCTGAGGTAGGCGGCGTGCCCTGCTGAAATCGGTTTTCCAGAATCGAGAACAGCGAAGGAGGCAGGCCATGACGGACAGTACCGTGATCGCTCTGGAGAAGTGAGGATCGTTCAAGGACGAGTTGACGGAGTTTCTGCGGGCCGGCGCCAGGGAGTTGGTGGCGGGTGCTTCTCGGTCATGGTCGGCTCCCGGGGGTTCCTGGCTTCTGCACCGGCGTCACGCCGGTCGCGGCACCCTATCCTCCGGGGTTGCCGGCCAGCCGACCTTCGATCCGCAACAGCGCGTCCCGGATCTCCGTCAGCAGCTTGCCGGACTCCACCGCCGCTTCACCCGCAGCCGCGGCCGCAGGTGACGGAGCGGACGATGCTCCCCCCGATGCTCCGACGCGCTCGCGCTGCGCCAGGACAGCTGCCCGGAACTCCTCGGTTCCCTCGATGCCGACCAGCTTGATCAGGCTGCCCGGCCCGGACTGCCCGGCGGTCTCGACCGAGAGTCCGCGCAGCCCCAAGGACCTCATGATCGGCCCGTGGGACATCGCCAAGTCCGTGATCTTGTCCAGGGGAACCGTCTTCTCCTGCCGCACCAGCACGCCACGCGCAACGTGGAGGTTCTTCTCCGTCAGCACACAGCGCAGGCGTTCCATGTACCGCCCCGTGAGCGCGTAGCCGATGGGGAACCAGAAGATGAGGAGCGGGATGCCGACGATGGAAGCCGTCAGGATCAACGCTCCCGTCAGCAGCCAGTACTTGCGCACCTGCGGGTTGAAAGCGGCCTGGCGAAGGACTGCCTCATCGCCCGTGTGGAGTTCCGGATCGGCTATGGCTACATCGGTCATTGCGGCTCCTTGGTCAAGGCGATTCACAGGATGGGGACGAAGACGACCTGGAGAATGTAGCCCATGAAGAACGCATCGCCGCTCGTCCTGGCGATCACCGCGCTGGCAGCGGGTACTGCGCCGTCGAGCTGTCAGAGCGTTTCCCCTAAAATCCTGCGGCGAGCTCTCCGGCACAGACGCGGCGGAGTGGCGCCCTGGACTCCGGGGAGATGTCGAGGCGGCTCTACCTCGACAGGGGCATCTGCGAGCGCAGCGGCCTGCCTACCCTGGCCAACCGTGAAGCCCGCTGCGCCTACGCCCCGAGGCGAGATGGTCGAGGAACCTCTCGGCGTCGCCGAAGCCGCGCGAAGACCCGACGAATCCTGCGATCTTCGGGGACGATAGGATGCCCGCCTGTCTTCACCACAGGCCTTCGCGTTCCAGGGAGGAAGTCCGGCATGAAAGTACCGGCCACGTTGGCATTCGCAGCAGTCGTTCTTGCGGCGCTCAGCATCGGTTGCACGCAGGGCACTGGCGCCGAAGGAGCGCAAGCCCAGGACTCCGAAAAGACGGTCCCGCTCCGCGCGGTACAGGACGAGGAGACCGGCTCGATCGCGATCTACCGCGAGGGCGAAGACGAACCGATCGTCACCCAGAACGCCGGCGCCGAGCACCGTCCGTTCCTGCACCCGATCGCGGCCCCGGACGGCAAGGGGCTGGCGACGCAGTACAGCCCGGGCCACCACCCCCACCAGACCGGGCTCTACTGGGGCTTCACCCGGGTCAACGGCGAGCCGATGGACGAGGACACGCTCAGGCAGTGGTTCTATCGCCGCGACAAGCCGGAGGACATCGCCAAGGCGGTCGGCCGGGACTACTTCCACAACCCGGGCGGCGACTACTGGCGCCGCGATTCGGCCACCGTGGTCACCGAGTCCGGGTCCGAGGTGCAGTGGCAGACGGTCTACGGGATGCTCGACGCCGACGGCAACGCCTTCATGACGGAGACCCAGAACTGGACGATGCGGGCCGAGGAAGACCGCTTCATCCTTGATCTCGAATGGGCCGGCGAGGCGCACACCGACGTCTCGATCAACGAGATGTCCTACGGCGGCATGTTCCTGCGCATGCCCTGGCACAAGGACATTCCCGGCGAGGCGGTCAACGCGGCCCGCCAGCGCAACAGGCAGGCCGAAGGTCAGCGCGCGATGTGGGTCGACGTCGGCATGCAGGTCGAGGGCCGCGACGATTTCCTCCACGTCGCCATCTTCGACCACCCGATGAACGCCGGCTACCCCCAGACCTGGCGCGTCGACGGCCAGCTCGGCGTCGGCCCCACGCGGGCGCGGATGGGCGACTGGCACATCCCCGAGGGCGTAACCGAGGTCATCCGCCACCGGCTCATCGTCTACACCGGCGAACTCAACGATCTCGAACTGACCGAGGACTGGCACGAGTACACGGGAGCGGCCGAAGACGCCTACTCCACCGCGTCGCTCTGGGGCATCGCCCAGCAGGAGGCGAAGCAGGAGAAGTTCCTGACCCCGGAAGAGGCGGTCGCGGCGATGACGGTGCGCGACGGATTCCAGGTCAACGCCTGGGCCTCGGAGCCGATGATCACCCAGCCGATGGCCTTCGCCTGGGACGACCGCGGCCGCATGTGGATTGCCGAGAACCGCGACTACGAGACCCGCGGCCGCGGCTTCTCCGGCTCGGGCGACAGCCGCATCCTGATCCTGGAGGACACGGATCGAGACGGGACAGCCGACAGCAAGAAGGTCTTCGCGGAGGGCATCCCCTTCCCGGCGGCCTTGGCGGTCGGCTTCGACGGCGTCTTCCTCGGCGCCCCGCCCCACCTGCTCTACCTGCCCGACCGCGACGGCGACGACGCGGCGGACATGGACGACGCCGAGATCCTGCTGACCGGCTGGGGCATCCGGGACCGTCACGAGACGATCAACAGCTTCCACTGGGGGCCCGACGGCTGGCTCTACGGCCTGGAAGGGTTCGCGACGCCCTCCAGGATCCGCAAGCCGGGCCCTGAGGAGACGATCTACGGCCACAACGATCCCTTCCCGGACGACATCTTCGAAGCGGACGGGGTCGACATCAACGGCGGCGTCTGGCGCTACCACCCGACCAAGGACCGGTTCGAGGTCGTCGCCCACGGCTTCAGCAACCCCTGGGGCATCGACTACGACGCGAAGGGCCAGATCTTCATCACCGCCTGCGTGATCCCCCACCTGTTCCACGTCGTCCCCGGCGGCATCTACCACCGGCAGGGCGGCTCGCACTTCAATCCGTACGTCTACGGCGACATCCGCACGATCGTCGACCACCGGCACCGCTCGGCGCACGGCGGCGCTCGCGTCTACCTGTCGGACGCCTTCCCCGAGGAGCACTACGGCCGGCTGTTCATGGCGAACATCCACGAGCACGCGGTCCTCTCCGACGAGCTCAAGCCCAGGGGTTCGGGCTTCGTCGCCAGCCACGGCGAGGACTTCCTGCTCGCCAACAACAAGCAGTGGGTCGGCTTCAGCATGGAGATCGGACCAGGCGGCGACGTCTACGTCCTCGACTGGCACGACGCGGACATCTGCGGCAACGACGTCCAGCACAAGGAGACCGGGCGCATCTTCCGCATCACTCCCGAGCAGTCCCGCGCGGACAACTGGGAGGGGCGCTACGACAACATCAAGGCGATGTCGAATGAGAAGCTGGTCGAACTCCAACTCTCGAAGAGTTCCTGGCACGCGCGCCGGGCGCGGGTCGTCCTCCAGGGCCGCGCGGCCAAGGGCGAAGTCGACGCCTCGGTTCACGACGCGCTGCATGAGATGTTCGCGTCCAACCCGGACGGCGACCTCCGTCTGCGGGCGATGTGGGCGCTCCACGTGACCGGCGGCTTCACTGCAGACCAGTTGACCGAAGCGCTCGACGACCAGGATCAGCACGTCCGCGCCTGGGCGATCCAGCTCCTGACCGAGGATCGCGACGCGCCGGCTGCCGCAACGGAGAAGTTCATCGAACTGGCCGAGCGCGACGCCTCCCCCATCGTGCGCCTGTACCTGGCGGCTGCTCTCCAGCGCGTCGAGCACGACGTGCGGTGGCCGATCGCCGAGCACCTTGCGACGAAGGGCGAGGACGCGGACGACCACAACATCCCCAAGATGATCTGGTTCGGCCTCGAGCCCCTGGTTCAGGAAGACCCGCAGCGCGCGCTCCGGCTCGCCCGGACCTCCGAGATCCCGATGCTCTCCGAGAACATCGCGCGCCGCGCCGTCGCCGCGAACCAGCTCGACTTCCTCGTCACCTCCATCGACGACCGGTCCGACGCCCGACCGGCGCTTCTGCGCGGCATGCGGGACGGGCTGGAAGGCCAGTTCGAGCTCGACCGGCCGGAGGACTGGGCTTCCCTCTACCGCAAGCTGAAGAGGGACAAGTCGCTCGCCGACCTTGCCGAGGAAGTCGACGAGCAGTTCGGCGGCGTCGAGGTCGCCCGTCGATTCCTCGCTACGCTCGACGACGAGAGCGCGCCGGCCGAAGACCGGCGGGGAGCCATCCGCGGCCTCGCCGACCAGCAGCACTCGGAGCTGTTCGAGCGGCTCCCCGCCCTGCTGGAAGTGCCGGAGCTGCGCCTCGCCGCGATTCGGGCCTACGCCGCATTCGACGGCGGCTGGGAATCCGCGTTCCTGCTGCTGGGCCACTACGGCGCCTTCAACTCGGACGAGAAGCTCGCCGCGGTGCAGGCGCTGTCGTCCCGGCCCATCTACGGCCGGGTGCTGATGGGCGCGATCAAGAGCGAGGACATCCCCCGGCGCGATGTGCCGGCCTACGTCGCCCGCCAGCTCCACCGCGTCGTCGGCAGCGGCTTCCTAGAGGTCTGGGGACCGATCACCCGGGTCTCCAGCGAGAAGACCGCCGCCATTGCGAAGTACACGACGATGCTGAACGACGAGGCAATCGCGGCGGCCGACCCGGCTCACGGCGAGCGGACGTTCAGCGAGCTTTGCGGCGTCTGCCACCAGATGTTCGGCGAGGGCGGCATGATCGGTCCCGACCTCACCGGCTCCAACCGCACCGAGCTCGACTACCTGCTGACGAACATCATCGACCCGAGCGGCGACATGCAGGACGCCTACCAGACCCTGATGGTGACCACCCGCGACGGCCGCACCTACTCAGGCACCGTGGCGACGAAGGACGCCCGAGCCATGACGCTGCGGGTCGTCGGCCAGGACGAGATCGTCATCCCCCATTCGGACATCCAGTCGCACGACTACTTCCCGCTGTCGATGATGCCGGAGGGACTGCTCGACGGATACGACGACGACGAAGTGACGAACCTCGTCGCGTACCTGATGACCGCCCAGGAAGAGACGAACCCTCAGGGCCCCTGAGGCCGCCCTGAGCCAGGTTCCCGAGGACACCGAAATGACGAACGTCGCGATGATCGGACTCGGCTTCGGCGCCGAGTTCATCCCCATCTACCAGGCGTACCCCGGCGTCAACGTCCACGCGATCTGCCGCCGCGACGAATCGGAGCTGAACCGGGTCGGCGACCGGTTCGGCATCGAGCATCGCTACACGGACTACGACGACGCGCTGGCCGACCCGGCCGTCGACTACGTCCACATCAACACGCCGATTCCCGACCACGCCTGGATGTCGCTGGCCGCCCTCGACGCCGGCAAGCACGTGATGTGCACCGTGCCGATGGCGACGACCGTCGACGACTGCCGCAAGATCGTCGAGAAGGTCGAGGAGACCGGTCTCAGGTACATGATGGCCGAGACGGTCGTGTACAGCCGCGAGTTCCTGTTCATCAAGGAGCTGTACGAGAAGGGCGAACTGGGCGACATCCAGCACCTCGCGGCCTCCCACCCGCAGGACATGGACGGCTGGCCCTCCTACTGGGAGCGGATGATCCCGATGCACTACGCGACCCACGTCGTCAGCCCGTGCCTTGGCCTGGTCGACGGACTGGCCGAGTGCGTGAGCTGTTTCGGCTCCGGCTCGGTCCGCTCCGACATCGCCGAGAAGTCGGGCAACCGCTTCGCCGTCGAGACCTGCCACATCAAGTTCAAGGATCGCGAGCTCACTGCGCACATCTGGCGCTTCCTCTACGACGTCGCCCGGCAGTATCGCGAGAGCTTCGACGTCTACGGCACGAAGAAGAGCTTCGAGTGGACCCTGATCGAGAACGAGCCCCACGTCCTGCACACGGCGAAGAAACCCGAGCACGAGATCCCGGAGAAGATAGACGTGCCGGACTATGCGCACCTCCTGCCGGAGGAGATCCGCCACTTCACCCTGCCGCAGGAAATCCACGACGCGGAGCACCTCTCCTTTATCCAGGGCGGCGGCCACGGCGGCTCCCACCCCCACCTCGTCCACGAGTTCCTGAGCGCGCTTCGTGACGACCGCGATCCCTGGCCGAACGCGACCACCAGCGCCAACTGGACCTGCGTCGGAATCTGTGCCCACGAGTCCGCCACAAGAGGCGGCGAGATCGTCCGCCTGCCCGGCTTCACGCTCGGGCCATAGGACCCCAAACCAAACGGACCGGCTCCAGGAGGGCCAATGAACAAGACCAAGCTACTGATCGCGAGCTTCCTCACCATCCTGGTTGCCGGACTTGGCACGGCGGTCCGGGGCGGCCTCCTCCTGGAGTGGGGCACGAAGTTCGGCTTCACCCAGACGGAACTCGGACAGATCGCCGGCGGCGGTTTCGTCGGCTTCGGACTCGTCATTCTCGTGGCCAGCGTCTTCCTCGACCGCTACGGCTACAAGCCGTTTCTGATGGGCGCGGGCGTTCTGCACGTGCTGTCGGTCATCATCGCCCTTGCGGCCACCTTCGTCTACAACGGAGCAATCGACACGGACCCGGACCTTGCCCGGGCCGGGGCCTACTTCTGCCTGTTCTGGGGCGTCTTCATCTTCGCGGTCGCGAACGGCATCTGCGAAGCGGTGATCAACCCGCTGGTCGCGACGCTGTACCCCAAGGAGAAGACCCACTACCTGAACATCCTCCACGCCGGCTGGCCCGCCGGCCTGATCGCCGGCTCGCTCCTGGGGATCGGCCTGATCGGCCGCGTGCGCTGGGAGATCGTCCTCGCGCTCTACCTCGTCCCGACGCTCATCTACGTCCTGATGATGGTCAAGGAGAAGTTCCCCAGGTCCGAGGCGGCGGCCGCGGGCGTCAAGTTCATCGACATGGTCAAGGAGTTCGCCGCGCCGATGCTGCTCTTCCTGCTCGTGCTCCACGTCTGCATCGGCTACGTCGAGCTCGGAACGGACAGCTGGATCGTCAACATCATGGACACGGTGCTCGGCGGCAAGGGGCTGTTCATCCTCCTCTACACCTCCATCCTGATGTTCGTCCTGCGCTTCTTCGCCGGCCCGATCGTCCACCGGATCAACCCGCTCGGGCTGCTGTTCGTCAGCGCCTGCGTCGCCGCCATCGGCCTCTACTCGCTCGGCTCGCTCGCCGGCGCGGTCACCGTGATGATCGCCGCGACGATCTACGGCGCCGGCAAGGCCTTCTTCTGGCCGACGATGCTGGCCGTCGTCTCCGAGCGCTTCCCCAAGGGCGGCGCCCTGACGCTAGGCGCCGTCGGCGGCGTCGGCATGCTCTCGGCGGGCCTGCTCGGCGGCCCGGGCATCGGCTACCTGCAGGACCGGCACGCCTCGAACAATCTGCAGGCGAACGCGCCCGCCGTCTACGAGGAGTACAAAGCCGACGGCACGAACAGCTTCCTGTTCTTCGCCCCCGTCCAGGGCCTCGACGGTTCCAAGGCCGGTCCGGTCATGGAGAAGGCGAAGGACTTCAGCATCGAGCTGCCCCCCGACGAGCAGGCGGTACGCGATGCGTCCTTCCACGGCGGCCAGACCGCCCTGCGGATCACCGCGGCCATACCGGTGTTCATGGCGCTCGGATTCCTCTACCTGATCATTCACTTCAGGCGGAAGGGCGGCTACAAGCAGATCGAACTGACCTCGCTGCGCGAGAACTGATCTCCCTTGACCCCAGGCCGGTTCCAGGTTCAACGGCAACTACAAGAGCACGGTCGAAACCGAAGGCGAGTTGATCCTGCGGGACGGGGCGTAGCCGAAGACCCCGACCCCTCTCTGCCAACGTACGTGACCCCAGCGGTGATCCAGGTGAATTGGTGGAGGGCACATTGTTGGGCGAAAATTCAACGCGGGTAAGAGTGGCGGCGCCTCGGCGGTTCCGGCTCCGGGGCGGTTCGGGCGCCCCGGCAGGCTTGAGGCCTGCCACGGCCTGGCCGCTCGTCCCTGCTACGGGCCTCTACTGGTTCTTCCGCCCTAGGGCGGCCGCTTCGCCGTGCGTGCCCGCTGGCTGGCTCAGAAGGAATCGAGCTTCCCTTGCTCCCTCAAGAGCCTCTCGTAGTCTTCTCGGTAGAGAGTGCACCGCGCCAACCCAAGGGCTTCCTTCATCGTCACGCCGATCTGCTTCGCGATGTAGTTGTGTCCGAGACCCTTCTTGCCGCGCCGAATCCCGAAGCGGCCGATGTACGTGCCGTCGATCTTCACCACGACCTGGGTGTGGCCACGCCCCTCCCGGATCTCTGCCTTCAGTTTCTTCGCGATCGCCACCGCCGAATCGGCGGTGAGCACGCTACGTCCTGGCAATGTACCGACGGAGGGTCCGACGTTGCACAGCCGCGTCCCGACCCAACCTGTGCTCCTCGAGGAGCACGTCAAAGGTGTCCAGGATCTCAACCACGAGGGCCTGCAGGGCATCGTTGCTGTCGCTGCCAGAGATCGCGATGTTCGCGGCGCGGAACGAGGCTTCGAAGTCGCCGATATCGACTCTTCTGATCTCCACGGGGATTCGCCGCAGAACGTGGTAGCCAGCCTCACCCAGATCGTCGATCCAGTCGAGCTTGACCCGCGGCAGGACATCGTTGACAACCACGCCGTCGATCCACTTTGCCATGGACGCGCGGGCCTGGTCGGACACTGGGTTGCACGACGGCCGCAGGTCGGCCGCCTCGCTGTCGCGCCAATCGTCAATAGACGGCGCAAAGCCGTCGACCGTCGCCTCAGGGCCAAACTCGAAGGACCTGCCGCACGGGTGATTCGGCGTAAGCCTGCCTACCAGTTCCAGGGCGGCTGGGCTGCCGGTTGTTTGCTCAGTGGGCTGTAGGAGTCTCGCGCTCATCGTCGACTTCTCCCTGCTCCGTTTCCCTCTCACGCACCTCGAGGGCTCTGTCCTGAAGCCAACGACCGATGCTCTCTGCATGTTCCGCGGTGAGCATCATGCCCACCAAGACCGTCCGCTGGATTTCCCTGCCCGGCGTCCGCTCGACTTCTTCCCCGAGTTTACCCTCCGGTGTCAGAGCGTGGGTGACTGCGTCCGGTACCGCCGGGGCCTCGTGGAGGAGTTCCACCTGGATCTCCCCGTGTGGCGTCACCCCTCCCCAGACGCGGTTCACCGACAGAACGCGATAGCCCTCGTCCTTGATGAAGCGGAACGTGATCTTCGTTGGTGTATCCACGGTCTACTCTTCTCCACAAGAGGCGCAATCCAGAACAACCGTCACAGTGCGTCAATCTTCCTTCGCCGAACAGGAGAAGCGACGTTGGTAGTAGAGCAGATGTTCCCACATGCTGGCAAAGGACCACCACATCTAGTGGGCCCGTCTCTTGGAGGTACTAGATGCAGACCACGTGTCGTCCCTCGACTCTCCGCTACTGGTGAGGGTTCGGGATAAGCGGCCACCCGCTGACGCGTTTCTGCCGGATCTCGGAGATCACAGACAAGCAGATCAAGGCTGCGTTCGCCTCGGCCAGGGCCGTCGATACCGAACCCCACGAGGCCGAGGTGGCGACCCACCGTTAGCTCGGCCGCAGTCGCGTCAAGTAGTCCTCCGCATCGGAACTTCCTGTAGGCTCCGCCGTCAGCCTACGCTACGAGATGTCCAATTCGCCTCTCAGTGAGCTGCACGGCAAGCGCAGGATCACGGTTCGCCTGGATGCCGGCGCGACGGCGGCATTGGATGCCCGTGCCAAGGTCGTCATCGGCGACGACCCGCAGGGGGCCGAGCTGCAAGTCCTGATCGCGGAACGGCCGGGCGCCGGCGACCCGGCGATCTCGGAGCTCCGCGAACTGCACCGCTGGCGGCTGGGCAGGAAGTCCTTTCCGCTGGTGACCGTGATCCGGCCTTCGTCGTCCGAGGACAGGTCGGGCGCATCGGAAGCGGGGACGATCAGGGAACCCGCGGCGTCACCTGTCCAGACGCCAGGCGGTCGCCCGGACTCGAGGGAGGCGGCTGCTGGCGCTGCCTGGCGGTCGGACCCGCCCGCGGAGCGCCAGCCAGTCGAGGGCGCAGCAACCGCTGGCGCCGGGCAGACGCGCAGGGTTCGGCAGGTGCAGCCGAGCCTTCTGACCGACCACGGCGACGAAGCCCCGCTCCACCGCCGCTGGCTCGGCGGGCGGGTGAGCTCAAGGGGCCGAAGTGCGGCCGGCTATCCACCCCGTGTCCTCGTGGTGGGGCCGGACCCGGAAGTGGAACCGGTTCGACTTCCCGAGGAGCAGGCGGCGCGGATGCTCCAGGCCGCCCTCGACGAACCGTCCGCAGTGTCCGCGCGACGGCGGATCGTCGGCCTGCTGAAGCAGTCGGCGGCAACCCTGGACGGCGGCGGCGCCCGCCCCGGCGTGGACAACAGCGGTCTCTTCTCGCTCCACTACCTGATCAGGTCCCTGCCGGGCGAGCACCGCTGGACGGAGGCGCAGAGCCGCGCCCGACCCTTGCTCCACCGCCGCGGCACGGACCTCATCCGCTGCCTCGGCTTCCGGATCGGCGAACGGCTCGACCAGGCCCTCGTCCTGATGGACCAGAGCAGCGAACAGCGCGCCGTCGCCGTGCTGCTCGAACGCACGGAGATGTTCGAAGCCGGCAGCGGCCGGCTCGGCATGTCGCCCGCTGCCTACGGCCTCGACAAGGCCTCGAAGCGGGGCGCGCAGTGGCTCATCCTGCTCCGCGGCGATCAGATTCGCCTCTACGCCACGAAGCCGGGAACCGGGGTCGGCAGCCGGAGCCCGGTCGAGACCTGGTTCCAGCTCGACCTCGCTGCGACCCTCCCGGAGGACGCCGCGTACCTGGAGCTCGTCTTCTCGGCCGCCGCGCTCGCGTCCGGGGGAACCGTCGCCGACCTGCTCGCCGGGTCGAAGCAGTTCGCCGCCGACCTCGGCGGCCGCCTGCGACAGCGCGTGTACGAGCGGGTCGTCCCCGGCCTTGCCGTCGGCGTGGCGGAGGCGCTCGATCGACACGGGAGTGCGGGAGGATCCGGCGATCTGAGCTACGCCTACCGGCTCAGTCTGCGGATCTTCTTCAGGCTCCTCTTCCAGGCGTACGCCGAAGACTGCGGACTCCTTCCCTACGGCCGGAACGAGCGCTTCGACCGGCACTCCCTCAAGCGCCTCGCCACAACGTTCTCCGACGACGAGAGGATGCGCCGAGGGGATGGATCTCCACCTGTGGTCTCCCGCCGCGACCCCGGGGCCGGAGAGGCCGGGCCGGGGCGGCCCGATCGACACGTCCAGACCGACGACTCCAGCACCGTAGCCGCGGCCGTTGAGCTGGCCGCTGCTCGACCGCCGATTCGCGGATCGGCCGCGGCCGGCGGCCCGGCGCCTGATGCCGGGGCCCGGCCGAACGCAGCCGACGAGCACGGCGTGGAGTCGGCCCGCGAAGCAGCCGCGGCGACTCATGGCGAGGCCCGGCCGAACGCCCCCAACCGGTCCGCCTCGACGTTCGACCCCGGGGCCACCACCCTGTGGCGCGATCTCCAGACCATCTGGAGGGCGATCGACAAGGGCGACCGCGGTCTGGACATCCCCGCCTACAACGGCGGCCTGTTCGACGCGGACGCGACTTCCGCCATCGAGGGAACGGACCTGGTGGACATCGAACTCGGCGACGACTGCATCGGACCGGCCCTGCGCGACTTGCTCGTCGATGAGACGCCGGACGGCGACGTCGGCCCCGTCGACTTCCGGTCGCTCTCGGTACGCGAGTTCGGCACGATCTACGAAGGCCTGCTCGAGTCCGAGCTGAGCCGCGCCGAAACGGACCTGGCCGTCGACCGGAAGGGCGTCTACGTGCCCGCCGGAACGAAGGATGAGGTCGTGGTCCCGGAGGGCGGCATCTACTTCCACAACCGCTCCGGCCAGCGCAAGGCGACCGGCTCCTACTTCACGCCCGAGTTCGCGGTGGAGCACCTGCTGGACCACGCCCTGGAGCCGGTACTCGCGGAACACCTGAAGCGCGTCGCGCAACTCCACGACCGGGGCGACCACGCCGGCGCCGCCGAGGCCTTCTGGGATTTCCGCGTCGCCGACATCTCGATGGGCTCGGGCCACTTCCTGATCGCCGCCGTCGACCGCATCGAACGCGGGATGCGGAGCTTCCTCGCCGACCGACCGCTCGCAAGCGTGAACGACGAGCTCGGCCGGCTGGAACGAAAGGCGCGGGAGGCGCTCGGGGCGGCCAGCCCGGCGAGCGACGGCGATTTGTCGCAGTTGCCGGAAGCCTCGGCCACTCGGCGCCGGGCGCTCGCGTCGCCCGGCCAGTCGACCAGTGCCGACGGTCCCCGACTCGAGGCCTCGACCCTGCTCCGCCGCCAGATCGCCCGCCGCTGCATCCACGGCGTGGACGTGAACGAGACCGCCGTCGAGCTCGCCCGCGTCGCCGTCTGGATCCACACCTTCGTTCCCGGCCTGCCCATGTCGACGCTCGACCACAACCTCGTCTGCGGCGATTCCCTGACCGGCATCGGCACCGTGGACGAGGCGCTCGACGTGCTTGACCCGGACCGGGGCGATGCGCAGAGGTCCTTCTTCTCGCAGCCGATCGAGGACGCGATGGCCGAAGCGGCCGAAGCGCTCCGGGAGGTGGCCGCCGCCCAGGAGGCGGACACGGCCGAGGTCCTGCGCAACCGCGAGGCCCTGGAGGACGCGAAGGCGCGAGCCGAACCGGCACGCCGCCTGTTCGACGCCGCGGTCGCGGTTCGCCTGGGTGTTGCCGAGCTGCCCCAGAGCCTCAATGTCGACGCTCTTGCGGCGCTGCCGACGCAGCTCGAAACCGCCAACGAGCTTCGCCGGTTGCGAACCGCGCACATGCCCACACTGTTTCCCGATGTGTTCACGCGGGAGCGCCCGGGCTTTGATGTACTGATCGGGAATCCGCCGTGGAAAGAGGCCAGGATCGAAGAACAGGAGTTCTGGGCGCTCCGCTTCCCTGGCTATCAGGGCCTCCAGCCTGCCGTACGAGCCAAAAGGCTTCGGCAACTGAAGCTGGACCGGCCTGATCTGGTCAGGGAGTACGGCAAACTCGCAGATGCCGCCAAGACAGTCCGGAAGCTGCTGCTGGCGGGCCCATACCCTAGCATGGGAGTGAGCGATCCCGACCTTTACAAGGCCTTCTGCTGGCGATTCTGGCAGTTGGTCCGGGACGGCGGCGCGGTGGGCGTCGTGCTTCCCAGGTCGGCCCTCGCAGAGAAGGGGTGCAAGGAATGGCGGCTAGCCGTGCTTGATGCCGGCGCCTTCGCCGATGTGACCCTGCTGCTGAACAAGGGGCGTTGGGTGTTCGAGACCATTCACCCGCAATACACGGTTGGTCTGGTCTGTCTCCGACGAGGCGCGGACCACGACGGTGCTGTCCGGCTGCGCGGCCCCTACGACAACCATTCGGCTTACCATGCCGGCATGCGAGCAGACGCGGCCACGATTCCGGTTGGTGAGTTCCTGGCGTGGTCCGACTCTGCCGCGCTGCCCTTGATCCCAAGCGCGGACGCATTACGAGTCTTCCGCAAGATGAGGCGGCACCCGCGTTTGGGCTTGCAGCCATCTTTGGAATCTGCTAGCCGGCCCAAGATACTCGATACTCGATACTCGATACTCGACCGCGAACAGCGAGCCGCGTAGCTCCTTCAGATCCAGATCTCGATCCTCTGGTCGAACGGAGCCCGCCAGCACCGTCAGCAGCCAACTCCGAGATCCGACCCCCCAGTTGGCGGGCCAGACCGACGACGGACGTCCACGCCTCAAAGGACCGGAACTTCTTCCGCATCGACGAAGATCTTCGTGGCGAGCCCGGCCGTACCGCGAAGTCGACGCCGGCAACGACCGGAGGTTCTTCGCGCTTTATGAGGCCACGAGGCTACTGGCCGGTCTTCAGCGGCCGCTCGTTCAGGCACTGGATGCCAGACACGGGGAACTACTACGCTTGGGCGAATCCCGAAGATGTCGTGCCTTTCCTGCAACGGAAACGCGTGCGCGGGAACCGGAACCGCCGGTCCGCCTTCAGCGAGTTCCCACGGGAATGGGCCGAGGATGAAGCCACCCAGCCCTGGCTCCGGCCTCGAATCGCGTATCGCAACGTAACGAACCGCACGAACAGTCGCACCGTCATCGCGGCGCTGGTGCCCGGTGCGGCCATCCTCGTCGACAAGGCGCCCTACTTTCTCTGGCCGCAAGGCGACTGCCGCGACGAGGCATACGTCCTCGGCGTCCTGTGCTCGATGCCGCTCGACTGGTTCGCCCGCCGCGTCGTGGAACTCAGCCTGACCTACCACATCTTCAACTCCCTCCCCATCCCCCGCCCCGAACTCGACGATGCGGACCCGGACTCCCCCGGACTCCGGCTGCGTGACCGGGTCATCCACATCGCGGGTCGGCTTGCCACGGCTGAGCCGGACCACCCGGGCTTCCGCGAGTGGGCCGGCGCGGTCGGGGTCGAGGCGGGTTCCATCGGCTCGGAGGACGAGAAGAACGACCTGATCGAGGAACTCGACGCCGTGGTCGGGCTGCTCTACGGGCTCGACGACGCGGACCTGCGGGTGATCTACGACACGTTCCACACCGGCGCCGACTACTCCGGGCGCTGCCGCCGGGTGATCGATCAGGCGCGCGCCTGGCGGGATCGGCTGGGACTGCCTGGCGGAGACCGGGCCGCCCATCAGCCGGTCCGCGGTCCGGGTTTGGGGAACGGACCGTGACGACGACGCCGGGCGGAGACCCCTCGATCTTCGCCACGACCGAAGAGACGCCCATGTCGTCCCATGCCATGCGGCACGCGGAGAAGGTAGCGCGACGGCAGTCCCGGACCGTGACGGGTTCGCCGAACGGGTCCATGACTTCCGCCGCCGCGTCCTCGAGCTCGCCAGCATGCCGTCCCGGACCGTGACGGCGTCCCCGGGCGGAGGCCGTGCGATCTTCCCTCCCGTCTTCGCCACGAACAGGCCGGAGCGGGGCGAGACGGTGGCGGGGGAAATCAACCGGCTGCTGCGGGGCAAACGGGAGTCCCTCAGCACGCCGCCGGAAATCGCCATCGCGACGGCATACCTCAACCCGGCGGGTGTCGGTCTGCTGCTCGACGAACTGGAGCGGGCGCCGCGGGTGCGGCTGCTGCTGGGCGCGGAACCGGACCGCGCGACCGGGCGGCCGGCGGCTGCCGGGCTCAGCCGCGACGAACTTGTTCAGGCACTCAGGCGCCATGAGGCCTGGCTTGCCGCCGAACGGGACCTCACCGGCTTCACCCGGGAGGCGGACGGCACGGCGCGACGGCTGGTCGAGTGGCTGCGCTCGGAGGATGCCGGCGGCGCACCCGTCGTCGAGGTGCGGCGCTACGAGCGCGGCTTTCTCCACGGCAAGGCCTTCCTCGTCGAGCACGGGTTCGAGCCGGCCGTGCTCGCGGGTTCCTCGAACCTGACCCACGCCGGGCTGATGACGAACGCCGAACTCAACCTCGGCTACCCGTCCGGCCAGCACACCCACCTCGTTCAGGACTGGTTCGGCCACTTCTGGGAGCGTTCGGCGCCGTTTCCGCTCGCCGACCTCTACGCCTCGCGCTGGGATCCCCACTCCCCGTGGATCGTTTTCCTTCGCATGTTGTGGGAGCTCTACGGCAGGGATCCGGAAGCGGACGACCCCAACGCGCCAGCCGGGGAACTGCACCTGACCGCCTTCCAGCGCGACGGCGTGTCGCGCGCCCTCCGCCTGCTGAAGGCGAACGGCGGCGTCCTGGTCGCGGACGAGGTCGGGCTCGGCAAGACCTTCATCGCCGCCGAAATGATCCGCAGGGCGACCGAAGAGAACCGGCAGCGGGTCCTCGTGCTGGCGCCGGCAGCACTCAGGGAGAGCATGTGGGAGCCCTTCCTCGAGAGCCGCGGCTTCTCCCGCCGGGTCCAGTGCATGTCCTACGACGAACTCCGGATCGCCTGGCAACGCGACGAGGCGACCATGCGGCGGAAGCTCGACGACTTCGCCCTGGTCGTCGTCGACGAGGCGCACAACCTGAGGAATCCGCAGGCCCAACGAACCGAGACGGTCGCGGCGCTGGTCGGCGGTGAGCACGCGAAGCAGGTCGTCCTGCTCACCGCCACGCCGGTCAACAACAGCCTGGGCGACCTCCACGCCCTGGTGTCGCTCTTCATCCGCAACGATGCCTTCTTCGCCCACGCCGGCATCCCCTCGATTCGGGGCTACATCGCGGAGGCCGAACAAATCGACCCGGAGTCCCTGTCGCCCGAGCGCCTGTTCGACCTGCTCGACCGCACCACCGTCCGCAGAACAAGGAGCTTCGTCAAGAAGCACTACCGGGGCGACCGGTTCCGCGGCGCAGACGGTACCGAGCAAACGATCGTGTTCCCGACCCCCACGCTCCGCCGGCTCGACTACGAGCTCGACCGGAAGGGCGAGGCGCTGCTCGATGCGGTGACGCGCGCGCTGGACTCGCCGGACGAGTTGGCCAACGGGCAGCCGGGCAGGACGGCGAAGGCCGCGGCCGACCCGGACTGCCTGATTCTCGCCCGCTACACGCCGGACGCCTACAGACGCCAAGGCGGCGGCGGGGACCGGACGCAGATCTCGAACGCCGGCCTGCTCCGCTGCGCCCTGCTCAAGTGCCTGGAGTCTTCGGCGGCTGCTCTGCGATCGACCCTGGGCACGCTGATCCACTCGCACGAGGCGTTCCTCGACGCGTTGAGCGGCGGCTGGGTGCTGACCGGCGATGCGCTGAGGGACTGGATCGCGTCCGATGCGGAGGACCTGGATGAGCACCTCGCCTGGCTGGACGACCGCTCGAAGTCCGGCGCCGCCGAGGCTTCCGGGTACCGAATCGCCGACCTGGGCGCCCATGTGCGGGCCGACCTTGAAACGGCTTCAGACCCTGGCCGCCTCGGCAGCCGACCAGGCGCACGAACCCAAGGCCGAACGGCTCGTGGCCCGTCTGCGCGAGATTGCCGCCGAGGCGCGCAAGGTCAGCCGCGACGGCATCGCCCCCTCCGACCGCCGCAAGACGATCGTCTTCACCAGCTTCGTCGCCACGGTGCGGGACCTCCAGCGCCGAGTCGAACAGGCCGTGGACGCGGCGGCGCCCGAGGACCCGCTCTCCGACTTCCGCGGTCGACTGCCCGATCAGCCGGTCCACGGCAGAAAGACCGGTGTAGACCAGCACCAGCGGGCGCGAGTCCTCGCCGGCTTCGCGCCCCGAACCGCCGGCCTGAAGCACGACGACGACCGGTACGACCTGCTGTTTGCGACCGACGTCCTCTCCGAAGGCGTGAACCTCCAGCAGGCCGGACGGATCGTGAACTACGATCTGCCATGGAACCCGATGCGGGTGGTGCAACGCCACGGGCGCATCGACCGCATCGGCTCCTCGCACCGGCGCATCGTTCTCGACTGCTTCTTCCCCGCCAGCAGGCTCGACGAACTGCTTGAACTTGAACAGCGCCTGCGCCGCAAGCTGGCCCTGGCCGACGCCGCGGTCGGCACGGGAGAGGTGCTGCCGGGAGTCGCCTCGGGCGCTGGCCAGGTGTTCAGCGACACGCGGCGGCAGATCATGGAACTGCACAAGGGGGACGTGTCCGTCCTCGAACGCGGCGCGCAACACCGGGCGCTCTCCGGCGAGGAGTATCGGCATCGGCTGCGGCAGTCGATGAAGCCGGACGCGGAACGCGGGGAGGTGCTCGGCCTGCCCTGGGCTTCCGGCTCCGGCTTCTGCAATCCCGAAGCAAGACAGTCCGGATTCGTCTTCTGCATTCGCGTCGGTCAGTGCCCGTCCGGCGCCTCGTCAGGTTCCACGGGCCAGCCCGCAGTCTCGAGCAGGCGCCTCACCTGCGGCAACGCGGACTGCGAGGTCTGCAGCCGCGGTCCGTTCTTCCGCTTCGTGCCGACCTGGCCGGACTGGCGGCCTCTGAGGGACGGCGCGGGCGCCCCGATCGTGCAGAGCGACACCCTGCAGGCGCTGATCGCGGCGGACCCGGTTCGGGAAGACACCGTCCGCGAGCTCCCCCGGCCGGCCTACGACCGCGCGTTCGACGCCTGGGACCTCGCCCGGCGCGACGTCTGGGAAGAGTGGATGCGGCTTGTCGATCCGGCGAACCTGCAGCCGGATCTGCCGAAGGCGTTCCGTGACGCGGCGGAGCTGCTCCACCGGCACGGCGCGGAGGTACTCGGCACGGACGAACTCGAAGGGCTCATCCCCCGCTTCCAGACCGTTCCCACGGTGCGTGTCCAACGCGACGTGCGCGCCATTCTGAATGCCGGCGAACCGGATGCCGCGACGGTTCGTCGCCTCCGGAACTTCGCGCGGCAGGCCGGGCTGAAACCGTCGGCGCCGATCGAACCGCTGCCCGCGGTCGCCGAGGAGGAGGTCCACCTCGTCGCGTGGATGGCGGTCAGGGCCGGCGCGCAGGAAACGCGGCGCGGCCTGCACTCGGGCCAGCCGCTGCGCGGCGTCGCCCTTGATGCCGGCCAGAAGGCCGACGCACCGACTGATTGACCTCTCAGCCGCCTTTGGCGGGGCCAGTGCTTCACGCCGAGCGGGGGCAGGCACCCTGCATTTCCGGGCGTCAAGAACCGTGCCGGTACGGACTTGCCGATTCCTGCGCGACGAACAGGTGGGAACTCAAGAGAACCAGTCTCACAAGATCCGCCTGCCTCGAACTCCACGTCTTCGAAAGCGCCTGCTGAACGAGCCAACGAACGGAACGCGTCTTCCGGTTCGTGGCCTGCGCGATCTCACGAATCGTCATGCCCTCGGCCAGAGCCACCGCGACACGACTCTCGGCAGGTGTCAATCCGAGCGACATCGCGACCTGTTCGGGTCTCAACCGAACGCGGCGCCAGGGGTCCAGCAGCACGACGACCGCGGCGACGCCCGTGGCCCCGCTGTTCGCCTGGTTCACATGGACGGTCAGGGGCCGCTCATTCGGCCACGCGCCCACCACCGTGCACCCGCCGGCCCGAGGCCCGGCCCGGCCGCCGAACGCCGACTCCAGAATGCTCTCCAGAGCTTCGACATCCGCCTGCCGCCGCGCCGTCAGCCTCCCGTCCAGCTCCTGGAGGCCCCCGTCCTGCCGAAGAACCTCGCGTGCGCGCGCATTCGACTCCAGGATCGCCCCCTCATGGTCCAGGTAGATCAGGCCCGCTTGGCGCGGGTCGACAAGTGCATCCGCGAGGTCGCACGGCGGGAAGGGCGTGGACACAACAGATCAGCGACCGCTCAGGCCCCGGCGAACGTCGACTCCGGCCTGGATCCGGTCAACGGGGTGGGCAGGATCTCCATCGCGCCCCAACACATGCAGCGTCTCATCCGCCCACCACTCCCGGGCCGGCGGTCGGGCTCCGGCCCAGCGCTCCGAAACTCCGCTCTCGGCGGCCAGCCGCGTGATCTGCCTGCGAATTCCACCCTCCGCCACTGCCCACTCGCGACGACCGATTGCGCGCACTCCACCGCCGCCGCCTGTCGCCGCATCCTCGTTCAGGGTGCAGACAAGGAGGTCGTCATCTTCCGCGAAGAGCCATCCGGCCACCAGGTCAGCACCGGCGCCGACCGCGCAATCCACCACGCCAGACAGGACGGCGGCAGGTTCCGGAAGGGCGCCGTCCGGACGAGTGTCCGCTCCACCGCCCGCACGCATCGGGTCGGCGACCGCCGCCGCGATGCCCACCGCGGCGACAGCTGCCGCGGTGACCGTCGCGGCCAACGCCCGAGGGCGGGCGCGCCCGGGTCCGAGAATCGTTCGGATTCTCCTCTCCAACTGTGAGCGGAGAGCCATCGGCAACGACGGCGCCGGCAGCCCCAACGACCTGCTCTCCGCCAGGGAGAGAAGGTGCCCCGCATACTCGGACGGTCGTGCGCCGGCCGCCACGACTTCCTCGTCGCACGCTTCCTCGCGGCTCACCGCAGCGAACCTCGACGCCACCCAGCACAGCGGATGAAACCAGTAGAACGCCAGGACGGCCCGGCCAACGAGTTGGCGAAGAACGTCACGCCTGCGCACGTGAACCAACTCGTGGACCAGGACGACCTGGCGGCGCGCTCGGGTCCAGTCAGCCGCCGAAGCCGGGAGCAGGATGACCGGCCTCCACAAGCCCCCCGTCATCGGCGTCACGGAGTCCCTTTCCACAACGAGCCGCACCTCGGTACGGATGGACAGTTGCTCGCGCAATGCGTCCAGGTGTTCAAGCCAGGCCTCGTTCTCGACGGGCTGCGCGGCGCGTACCCGCCGGTGGAACCGGAGAGCACCAACGCCCAGGGAAGCAAACGAGGCCCCGCAGCCGATCGCCCAGAGCGCGAAGGCCGCCCGGCTCAAGCCCCAGGCCCCGGTCGGTCCGTATGCCCGTCTCGGGTTCTCTCGCGTTCCGGTTCGGGCCCCGGAAACCCGGCCAGTCGATGACCCGGCTGCTCCGGATGGCCGGGTCGCCGCCGGCCGGACGGCGCCGGCTGCAGATGCCGCGGAGCTCGCTCGGGCGTCCGCTCTCCCGCGGACCCCGGGAGCGTCAGCTGCCATGGGAACAGGAACTCCAGCAGCCGGGACAAGGAGAGCTCCGTGCCCGACTGCTTCAGGGCCTGCCTCCCCGGCCCTCCCGCCCGCAGGAGGAAGGAGCGGCGCCTCCCACGAAGGACCGAACAGCCTGAGGCCGGGCAGCACGAGCAGGAACACGAACGTCCACGTCCACAGGCGATGCCGCATCGCCGCGGGCGCCCTGCGGGTCAGCCACTGAAGAGCCAGCGACAGGCTCAACAGGATCGTTGCCCGGGCGGTCAGATCCACCAGGCCCGCTGACTCCGCGGTCGCCAGAGCGAGAGAGTCGGTCACCGTCCCTCCCGGGAAGCCCGGTCGATGAGTGCTCGCAAACGCGCTCGCTCCTTCGGCGTGATTCTGGTGTCGTCCAGGTCGAGAAGCGCAGCCACCGCGCCTTCCACCGAGCCCCCGAAGAACGTCCTGACCACGTGGCGCAGCGCCGAACGCCGCGCCTTCGAGGCGGGGACGCGCGGCGAGTACACGTAGCGGACGCCTTCCGTCCTGCTGGCCAGGTGTCCCTTGCTGACGAGGATTCGAAGCACGGACCGAACCGCCGAGTCTGTCGGCGGTTCGACCATTCGGTCACGGATCTGCGCGCTGGTCGCCACTCCGAGCTCGTGGATAATGTCCATGACCTCACGCTCTCTGCGGCTGAACTGGTGCAACTCGCTCATGACCTGTGCCCGTCTGGCCGAACCGGAAGCACCGATCCGAAACCGGCGGACCAGAGACTAGCCGCGAAATGTTGAAAAATCAACACCCGCCAGCGTTGCGGCAGACGGCAGACCGTCCCGCAACGCCTTGGAGAACCGGCAAGCCGGTTTCCCACAGCTACCGCAGCCGCTACGACTACTGATTGCTCAAGGCGACCGAGAAGGACTCACTCCCACGCACTTGAGAGCCGGCCGAGGTGGCTCACTTTCCGAGCAACGTTTGGCTCGGTCTCTGAGCGTTTGCCTGCAACGCGGGCGCCCCACCGTTCCCGGTACGACGCGGACCTTCGCCACGGGCTGCCCGCGACGCACGACCCGGGACAGAGGCCCCGTCAGTCGCCCAGGTCCACCTCGCTGGTTCGCCGCCTTTCGGTGACGACGGTCCGCGAATCATCGCCCCGCCGCACCACGTAGGCGCCGGCCGGGAGGTTTGGAATCGTCTCCCCCACGGAAAAGGTCGGTGCTCCACCGAACCACATCCGGAGCTGCCCGAGATTCCAACCGCCGGGCGTCGAGATCGTGACGCCTCCGCCGCGGTACTCGCCGATCAAGGCCAACGAGGCGGTCGAGGCGCCGGGCTCGAACGTCACGCCCCGCTCCAACGCCTCGCGCAGGCCCTGCCACTCGCCGAAGATCCAGCGTCCGTCCGCACTGCAGGCGGCCCGGACCTGCCTGCCCAGCGGCGGTTCGAGACGCGCCTCGGCCCTGCCGCCCCGAATCTGTACGAGTTGACCTCCCGCGGCGTTGTCCGTCTCCACCAGGCAGAAGCCGCTTTCGGCACCCGGCAGCTCGATGCGCAGGCGGTCCGACACCGCCTTGTCGGCAAGGTGGAGTTGCACGGACGCCCGATCGCCCGGCCGGTCGAGTTCCACCTCGACCAGGTCCGATCGAAGATGGCGCTGGCGCGCCCGCACCTGGTAGCGCCCCGGCCGCAGGCCCAGCATCCGGAAGCTCCCCCGGCTGTCCGACATGACCGGTGGCTGGCCGGGAAACGCCTCCACCGTCACGCGGCGGGCCGGCCGGCCCTCCTGGTCGAAGACGGTTCCTTCCACCGACACGCCGTCGTAGGCGATGTTGCGCACCACCTCGCCGCGGGCCCCGGCCGGAACGTCCACGACATGCGGCTCCTGGTAACCGCCGGAGGCGGGCATCCAGAGGACCTCCCACTCTCCAGGGAGCACAGACGCCAGACGGTACGTCCCGTCTCCGTCCAGCGGAGACTGGAGGTCCTGAAGCCCGTTCACGGCCGCCTCGACCCGCTCGAGTCCGCTGCTTCGAGAACGGAAGAAGCCGCCCGGAACCTCGGCCTTGGCACTCCGGCGCTGCCACAGCAACGTCCCGTCAACCGCCTCGCCGTCCATCGTGACCCGCCCGGTGACCCGTACGCTCCGGTCGTTGCAGCGAACCGCGAGATCACCCTCCGGTTCGACGACTCTTCTGGTGCAGACCGGTTGTCCGCCGCCGTTGAGGACAACGATCGCCAGCGGACCGTTCGGTACCGCACGGAACACGGCCTCGCGGTCGTCCAGCGGCGTCGTCATCTTCTCCGGCGGCGCCGCATCGCCGACGGCCAGTTCGACCAGGCCGCCCTCCGTGTCGGACCGTACCGTGACCTGTCGCCCTCGGGCGAGCTGGACCGCGCCCAGATCAAGGCCCACGGCGTGTTCCAGGTGGACCTCCAGCCGCCGCGGAGCGTAGCCCTCAGCCGCCACCCGAAGCGCGGCAGGCCCGGCGCCCAACCCATGAAGCTCGAAGTAGCCCTCCGACCCGGACGACGCAGTGGGAGAGCCGCCAAGAAGCGGCGTCAGGAGCGGTCCGAACTCCGAGACCACCGTCGAGGTCACGGACGCTCCCTCCAACGATTCGTAACCCTCGCCCACGACGTAGCCGGAGACCACGGCCGACTGCGATCCGCGGACGATGCCAAGATCGATCGCCTCACCGGCGGCGCCCGTTGCCTCCACACGTGCCGGACCTGTGTTGTCGGCGGCAAACTCGAGTTCCCACACGCCGCCGCCGGGCAGGTCGACGGAGAAGATCCCGTCCGCATCGACCGTGCCGCCGAGGAGGAGACCACCGGCGCCCAGTGCCCGGGCCGTGAATCGGCCGTTCGCGGCCGACGTCAGGCCATCCGCTGCAACGTATGTTCCCGTCACCGTCAGGGCAGGCGCCAGTTCGATGACGAACGGCTGGTCCGACTCCCGACCGACGCCGACCGGTAGCCGCGGGTGGGCGAATCCGTAGCCGCGCGCCGTGACCTGAAGTTCCCGCCCGTAGCGCACCTGGACGGCGGACAAGCCGTCGGATCCCGTTCGCGTCTGGCCGCCATCGGCAGCCCGAACCAGCGCCCCCGCCACCGGAAAGCGCCGCAGAGCGTCGATGATCCGAACCCAGACCACCTCGACCTCGCTCAGAACGATGTCCCCGAGATCCAGCGAGCCCTCGAGTTCCAGCCGGCTTGCGGCCTCCAGCCCGCTTTCCTCCTCCGAGACGGCTCGCAGGGTCGCGGCGCCGGCAGAGAAGCCGTGCAGCCGGAAGCGGCCGCCGATCCCGGTCCTGCCCGTCTGCAACTGCGTCAGACCGAAGCCGTCCCTGACGAAGGAGCGACCAAGAAGTCGAGCCGCAACCGGCTCGCCGTCGCCGTTCACGACCCGCCCGCTCACGAAGAAACCCGGTTCGAGCTCCACGCGGTCCGGCACATCGCGCAACGTGGGAAACGCCGCAGATGCAAGTCCATCGCTCGACACGAGAACCGCCGGGCTCTGCCCGGCCGGCAGGTCCAGGTCGACCCGACCTTCCGCGTCGGCCCTCTCGAAGCCCAGGATCTCCGTCTGACTGAGACCACCCCGGCCGGGGCGGAGAAGGTAGAAGCGAGCGTTCTCCACCGGGGCGCCGCCCGCAGTGATCTCGTGGCGCACGGCGCGGGCCTCGAGAAGTCGGATGGAAACCCCGGCGGTCCGGTCCGCAACCTCCGTCCACCGCGAGCACCGCCCCGCGGAGCATGCCTGCACCCGCCACGGGCCGGGAGCGCGCGGCAGGCGAACGGTGCGGGCTTCCCCGCTCCAGGCAGGCAGCAGGCTGCGGGGGACCTCCCGCCACATCGCAGAGGGCGCGGCGGTCACCGTCGACCGGGGCGGTTCACCCGGATCGTCATCCAGGCCGGACAACCGCACGACGAGCTCGGCTCGCGAGACACCAGCCGAAGCAGCCGCCGACGCCGAACTCGAAGCCGCGGTCCTGGCCCGATGCGCCGCGTCGTTGCAGGCGTGCACGATGTCGGACCCGAAGAGCCGCTTCACCGGCGGGCAGACGTCGTTCCAGACCCAGCAGGACCGGATGTCGGCGTCGGGGCCTGCGCTGGCCGAGATCTCCTGCCAGGCCCGCGCTTCCGGGGTGGCAACTGCCAACGGCGGCAGCGCCCGGGCCGCTCCGTCGCTGTTCAGGCAGACCAGCTGGAGATCGTCTGCCGGCTGCCCGAGGACCGGAGTCGCCGCCACCCATCCCAGGACGGCATAGACCACGGCTCCCAGGACGGCATAGACCATGGCCTGCCGACCGGGCCGACGGCCTGAGGCAGCCGTCGGGAGCTTCATCGCCCCCGGTCCAGGGCGATCAGCCGCGGCAAGGGTCGCGCCACGCGCCCTGCGGGCCAGGCGCCTGACCGATTTCGCTGCGACCAGGACTTCTGCCACGGCTGCTAGCTCCCGGCGCGGAGACGAGCTTCGAAGAACTCGGCCGGCCGCGGCGCGTTCCCCGAGGCGAGGCGGGTGGCGCCCCGGATGAGAAGAACGGCCCGGTCGCCGGCGAGGTCCACCCGCAGGCGCGCGTCCGCCAGGTCCGACTTGACTGCGCAAGGCGCGGTGGACACGCTGCGAAGGTCATCGACGCGGGCGTGGACGATGTCCCAGCAGACGCTGCCCCGAAGGGGCGAAGGGCGCTCCGCAACCGGGGATGCCGGGACTCCGCCCACATCGCTCTTCACCTTCACCGCGGCCAGCAGGGCTGCGGCCCGCTCACCGGTCAGGACGACGGTTCCATCCTGCGACGCCGCCTCTTCCTCCAGCAGTGTCTTCACGTCTTCCTCCAGCAGCGTCTTCACGTCTTCCTCCACCAGTGTCTTCACGTCGGAGGCGGCCAGGTCGTCCAACCCGAACACGAATCTCCCCGGCTCGCCTCCTGCGGCCCCGACGTTTCTACCGGCCGTCGCAGTCACATCCCCGGCTGCCACCGCGGCGCGGTACCGCGCCGCGGTCTGTTCGGCGTCCACAGCCCGGGCAGCAATCACTGGACCACGTTCGGTGTGCGCCCGGGCCGCAGCCTCGCCGTCCTCCACGTGACGCACGAAGAAGAACATGTCGCCCTGACCGTTCGCCGCCACCTCGTCGATGACCCGGTGTCGGCGAAGCCAGGCCGTCCGGAACTCCTCCTCGGGAAGCAGCGGCTTCTGCTCCGGCCCGCAGTCCGCCCGGCTTGCCGAGAACGCCCCGAGGTCCGCGGCTTGCCGCAGCATGCCGTCGGCGCCGTAGAGGAAGGCCCCCGGTTCGGCGCCGGGAATCACCAGGATCAGATCGTCGGTCACGAACCGCCCTATCGTCAGTTCCACGGGATAGCAGGAATCCAGTGCGGCGCCGCCGTCGCGGGTCGGCGTCAAACCCCGGACACCGCCTTCGCCATCGAACAGCCAAGCGACGTACGGTTCCCAGATGTCGTCAGGCCCCGGCGATGGCTCAGGCTGGCGGGCAAGCCCCACCGCGACGGTCCAACCGTCCCGATGATCCAGGTCGCCGACGATCTCCAGGTTCGCCTTGAGAGCCGTGATCCGGCCGTCACGTTGCCGATAGACGCCGAAGAGATCGCCTGCGAAGACCAGGCCGCTCGCGGATTCGCCGCCGAGTCGGCTGTAGTTCCCGTACCTGCCGGCGCGCCGATACGTCGTTCCCGCGAGCGTGACGAGCAGTTCGGTCCGGATTCCCCCCAAGACCCACGAGTGAATCCCGTCCCGCCGGAGGCCGACGAGAAGGCTGCCGTCCGATCGCCAGCGAACATCCGCCGCCGACAAGATCCCGTCCGGCGCATCCAGCGGCCGAAGCTCGTCCAGCACCGGCGCCAACCGGCCGGACTCCTGAGCCGTGGCCGCCTGCGGGGCAACAGCCGCCACGAGCCCGAAGGCGACAAGGCAAGCGGCCCTTCTCAAGGAGCCGACACCTGTTTCCACAATCGGCCGCGGGCACGGTACCTCCGAACGGGCGATACGCGATCCGCGCCGGTCATCCGCACCCGCTCGTACAGACTTGGCTCTTCGCATGCAAGCTCCTCCTGGGAACTGGCTGCAAGAGCTGTGTGAAGTGACAGGCTGACCGGCTGACCGCCCTCCTGCCCTCGGTCGAAGCTGGATGTGGCTGCAGCCACTGTGGCCCCTTGAGGCAGAGGACTGTCCAAACCTCCACCTTCATGCCTGTTGTACTCGATGATGACGCACTCCGCGCATCCCGGGCCCGTACCGTGACAGACGTTGTTCCCGGTATCGGGATGCGAGTTACGGTAGACGCCACAGATGATCAAATCTGCGACTCCCCGACGACCGGACCAAACACCGCCGCGGCCAGCACAACCACCGCGGTACGAATGATCCCGATTCGCTTCTTCATTGGCAGCACTCCTCCGGTTGAATCTGCTGGAATGATTGGCAAGGTAGCAGGAGGCCACTGCGCGCGTCGCCGGTCACATCAACAGGCGCATTCGCACACTCCGGATGACACTGCCCAAATGACAGGTGCGCCGGCAGCGCCCGTACATCGCCACCTGGATTGCGCTGGACCGTTCCGTGCCCGCATCTCGATGCCCGAAGCGATGGGCGGCGCCGACAACCCGCCGCGAAGCCGAATGCACCCAGCGTCCAGATCCGGACCGGCAGGACCACGAGGCCGACCACCAGCAGGCTCACGGCCACCTGCTTCTGCACCTGCTCGTACCGCGTCATCGACAGCAGGTGCTCGACGGCGCCGGTCGCGACGTGGACGATCTGCCCCAGCAGCATGACGCGGAGGTACGGCGAGGCGGCGCCGGCGCGCCGCTTCAGGCGCTGCGAGCCGGCCCGCAGCCCGGGGCCCGCACCTCGCCTGCGGCAGGGCGGACTGCGAGGTCTGCGGACGAGATCCGTTCTTCCGTTTCGTGCCGACCGGGCCGGACTGGCGGCCGCTCACGGACGGCGCGGGCGCCCCGATCGTGCAGCGCGACACCCTGCAGGCGCTGGTCGCGGCGGACCCGGTTCAAGAAGATACCGCCCGCGAGCTCCCCCGGCCGGCCTACGACCGCGCGTTCGACGCCTGGGACCTCGCCCGGCGCGACGTCTGGGAGGAGTGGATGCGGCTCGTCGACCCGGCCAACCTGCAGCCGGACCTGCCGAAGGCGTTCCGCGACGCGGCGGAGCTGCTCCACCGGCACGGCGCGGAGGTGCTCGGCACGGACGAACTCGAATGGCTGATCCCCTGCTTTCAGACCGTGCCCACGGTGCGCATCCAGCGCGACGTGCGCGCCATTCTGAACGCCGCCGAACCGGCTACGGCAAGAGTCCGCCGTCTCCGGGACTTCGCGCGGCACGCCGGACTGAAACCGTCGGCGCCGATCGAACCGCTGCCCGCGGTCGCCGAGGAGGCGGTCCACCTCGTCGCGTGGATGGCGGTCAGGGCCGGCGCGCAGGTCGCACCGGCGAGGTGAGTCCGAGCGATGACCCGGCCACTCGCGTGGATGGCGGTCGGGGCCGGCGCGCAGGTCGCACCGGCGGCGCCAAGGTCAACCGTCGGGCGGATCAATCGCCGCAGGCTGCCGCGGGCTGCTACGGCGACGGCGCCTGGTACAGCTCGATCTCGTAACCGTCCGGGTCGCGGAAAAACACGATCGTCGGCGGGTTGTCGCCGGGGATCGTGACCCAACGGAGTTCGGAACCGGCGGCCTCGGCCTTCTTCGCGAGCGCCTTGGCTTGAGCCGTGTTCACCACGATCCGGCCGTACCTGCCCTTGCCCTCGGGCAGGGGATCGTCATTCAGACGCGCCAGGATCAGGCCCGCGCCGCCACCGCCGGGGGCCGCGAGGCCGATCTCTATCGGGTCGGTCCCGTCGGACGGATAGGTCCAGGCGCGCTTGAACCCCAACACGTCGCCGTAGTACTCCTCTGACCGCGCGAGGTCCTCCACGTTGATGGCTACCTGCCCCAGCACGGCGTCCGACTTCTCGTCTTCGGCCATCAACAGGCCGCCCACGCCCAACAACATCGCCGCAGCAGCGACACCAACGGTCCACTTCGCCATCTTCAGCTCCCTTCGAAGCACCGGGTTCCCTGTCAAGAGAGGGGTGCCAGCATAGCGCGACACGTGCGCGGCGATCAAAGACCGCAGGCCATCGCTTCGAGCTTCAACACCGTTCTCCGGTTCCCAACGGTGTGCCGCCGACGTTGATGCCGCGCAGCAAGGCAACGTGAGTGTCCGCCGTCATGCGCTTCGCATCGCCGCGCCCCGAGGCGGGGGCTCCTACTCCACCGGAGTCGCGGCGATGAACTCGTTGACGATGCCCGCCAGCTCCTCGCCGTGGGTCTCCTGGATGAAGTGGCCCGCGCCCTCGACGGTCACGTGGGGCTGGCCCTGCGCGCCGGGAACCCGGCGCTGGAACGGTCTCTCGCCGCCGCGCGTTACCGGGTCGCTGTCTCCGTAGGCGGTCAGGAACGGCTTCTCCCAGCGCTCGAACACCTCCCAGGCTGCGCGGTTCGCCTCGTTCGCCGGATCGTCGGCGAAGACCGGCACCCGCTGAGGCATGATCAGCGGGCCTGCCTTGTAGGCCGGCTCGGGGAACGGCGCATCGTAGGCGGCCGCGACCGACGGGTCGCCCGTGTTGTTCGCCAGCATGCCGCCGGTGGGAATGTCGCCACGATCGATCATCGCCTGGTTCATCCGCTTCCATCGGATGAAGGCGCTGTTCTCCGGGAAGTCCTCCGGGGCGGCCGCCCCGCCGACCGGCAGGCCGGTGTTCGACACGACGACGCGCGCGAAGCGCTCCTCGTTCTCCGCCACCACGCGCAGGCCGATCAGTCCCCCCCAGTCCTGGCCGAAGAACGTGGCGTCCCGGAGGTCGAGGGCCTCAACCAGTTCAATCATCGCGTCGACGTGGAACTTGTAGGTGTGGGTGTCCATGCTCGCCGGCTTGTCCGAGCGCCCGAAACCGATCAGGTCGGGCACGATGCAGCGATGGCCGGCCGCAACCAGGACCGGGACCATCTTCCGGTACAGGTACGACCAGGTCGGCTCCCCGTGGATCAGCAGGATCGGTTCACCGTCGGCCGGCCCCTCGTCGAGGTAGGCGACCCGGTAGCCGTCGATTTCCAGGTAGCGGGGCTCGAAGTCGAAGTCCGGCAGGTTCTCGAACCGGACGTCGGGGGTGCGATACAGGCCGGGACGGATCTCCTCGCCAAGGGCCGGCGCCGCTATCGTCGCGAGGGCCAGGGCGATGACGCCCAGGCTCGCCGCAGCGACGAGGTTTCGCCGTGATCTCTTCATCTCGCGTCCTCCGTTGTGTCGGGTGAAGGCTGTGGCACTGTCGCGACAGCCTATCGGGCGCTATCCTCTCCACGCCCTACTCGCGCTTCGACCGGCTGGTGGAAGACAGCGACACCCGTCGCGACAGCCTGTCGGGCGGTATCCTCTCCACGCCCCGAGAACGGAAGTAGGCCTCCATGACTCAAAACGGAACGGCAGTGCGCCTGACCGGCGTGTGCAAGACGTTCGGCGCCCACACGGCGGTCGACGATCTCGACCTCGCAATCGAGCCCGGCACGATCTACGGCCTGCTGGGCCCCAACGGCTCCGGCAAGACGACGACGATCCGCATGATGATGGGCATCCTTCTGCCCGACGGCGGCTCGGTGGAGCTCTTCGGCGGCGCCCCCGACTTCGGCCGGCGCAGCCGGGTTGGCTACCTGCCCGAGGAGCGCGGCGTCTACGAGAAGATGAAGGTGCTGGACCAGCTCGTCTTCTTCGGCGAGATTCGCGGCCTCGCGCGGTCCCTGGCCCGCGCCCGGGCCGAGAAATGGCTGGAGCGCCTGGGCCTGACCGAATGGGCCTCCAAGAAGGTCCAGACGCTGTCGAAGGGGATGCAGCAGAAGGTCCAGTTCATCTCCACGGTGCTCCACGATCCGGAGCTGCTGATTCTCGACGAGCCCTTCAGCGGCCTCGACCCGATCAACCAGGACGTGCTGGAAGAGATCGTGCTCGAGGAGAAGGAGCGCGGCAAGACGATCCTGTTCTCGACCCACCTCATGGAGCAGGCGGAGCGTCTCTGCGAACGGGTCTGCCTCATCTCGCGCGCCCGCAAGGTGCTCGACGACGACCTGAAGGAGTTGAAGCGCCGCGAGCGAACCGGTGTCGTGGCGGTCGAGTTCGACGGCGAGGCGCCCCGGATCGCGTGGCCGGAAGTCCTGGAGGTCGAGCAGGTCGGTGACGCGTTCCACCTGTCCCTGGACGACGGTGTGCGCCCCGAGGAGATCCTGGGGGCGGTGCTCGCGGAGGGTGTCAGCCTGCGCCGATTCGAACTGCTCGAGCCGCGGCTGCACGAGATCTTCGTGCGCCATGCCGGAGACCCCGGCGACGACGACTCGGTCCAGCCGGCGGGAGGTGCATCATGAAGCAGGTCTGGTCGGTGATCCGGCGGGAGTACGTGGAGCGGGTCAAGACGAGGGCGTTCATCCTCTCGACGCTCGGCATGCCGCTGCTCATGATCGGCATCATGGCGGTGTTCGGCCTTGTGGCGTTTCTCTCCGAGCAGTCGGAGCGGCAGATCGTCCTCGTCGACCAGAGCGGACAACTCGGCGAACGCGTCCGGCAAGCCCTCGACGAGGCTGGCTACGACGTGGAACTCGCGGCGCCCGGGACCGCCGCCGAGGAACTGGACCAGCAGGTGCTCGACGACGAACTCGAGGCCTACATCCTTCTCGACGATGCGACGGCCAGCGAAGCCGTCTTCCACTACCGGGCGAAGGAACCGCCGGGAAGCGTGCGTTCCCAGTTGATCCGTTCGGCGATCGTCGAGGAAGTCGTCGACATGCGGCTAGGCCAGATCGAGGACGGCGAGTCGGTTCGGCGGCTGTTCGAGGGCGGCTCGCTGGAGTACGAACCCGTGGGCCTCGACGAGGCCGAAGCGGAGGAAGCCGAAGCCGAACGCATCTCCGGGATGATCACCGGCATCGCCGGCGGCCTCATCCTCTACATCATGATGCTCGCCTACGGCGCCCAGACGCTGCAATCCGTGCTCGAGGAGAAGCAGAGCCGGGTCGTCGAACTCGTCATCTCGTCGCTGCGGCCGTGGCAGCTCATGCTGGGGAAGATCGTGGGCGTCGGCGCCGTCGGGCTCACCCAGGTAGCGATCTGGATCGGCTGCGTGGCCTTGCTGGCCGGCCTGGCGCTTCCCGGCCTGATTTCCGCGGCGCCGGATCTCGAAGAACTGGGGCAGGTCCGGCAATACCTGCCGGGCCCTGGCGCCATCCTCCTGCTCCTTGTCTTCTTCCTGCTCGGTTACTTCCTCTATTCGAGCCTCTTCGCCGCGGTCGGCGCGATGTGCAAGAACCTGCAGGAGGCCGGTCAGGCGCAGACGCCCCTGATCATCGTGATCATCGTCCCCTTCATGATGCAGATGATGACGTTCCAGGGAAACAACATGCCGTGGATGAACTGGGTCGCCCTCTTCCCCTTCTTCAGCCCGATCATGATGTACCCGCGAGCCGTGATGGGCGACGTACCGGCCTGGATGGTCGCCCTCTCGATCGTGTTGATGGCGGTGACCGTCTGGGGCGCCGCCTGGGTGGCGGGCAGGATCTACAAGGTCGGCATCCTCAGTCAGGGCAACCGTCCCAACCTGCGCGAGCTGCTGCGCTGGATCCGGGAGGCGTAGCAGGGCGCAGCGGCGCACTTCCACGGCCACCGGGACAGCGCCACGACCGCGCAGCGCGTCGTCAGGCCGAGACGCGCACTACTCGCTGGATGAGGGGAGGCGCAGCGTTCCGATCAGGATCGGTGGCATCGGGCAACTCATCAAGGCCGAAACGGCGCGCAGGAGTTCGGCTTCGTCCGCGGTCACATGCCGGTCCGCGGCGATGCAGGCGACCGCCGCATCGAGCGTCTGCTTCTTCACCTGCGGCGCCGCCCGATCCAGTTCAACGAGAGCCGCATCGAGTTCGGCGAAACCGCAAGCTTCGTGCGGGAGCAAGCGTCGCTCCGGAAGCGAGAGGACCCGCCACCCTGCCGCGAACGCCGTCTCGGCCGCTTGCCGCTGCCGATGGCCGACGTACGCCAGCGTCGACAACAGCACCGCCAGCGAGGACTGCACCGCAGCGGCCGAACGGCGCCGCACCCGCGTCGGCCCGGATCGCCCGAAGGAGGCCTGCATGTCTCGCATCAGGATGCGCTGGAGCGCCCACTCGAACAGGTCGATCACCTCGTCCGCTTCCACGAGTTCGACCACGTTCTCCTGGAATCGCTGGACCTGCCGCGAGGTCAGGGAGCGCAGTGCCGGGAGGGTGATCTCGAGCACCGGCAAGCGCATTCCCGGATCGAGCTGCTCGACGAACGGCGCCAGCCGCAGGGTTTCCTCGAAGACGCCGTCGTCTGCCGCCGCTTCGAGGTGGTCAAGCTGTACCTGTCGCGGTTCAGGGTTGCGGTCGAGCAGGAGTGCGTAGACCAGGGCGCGGGCGCCGTAGGGCTCGTGGGCGGCCGCGACAACCGGCTCAGGCAAGCGGTCGATCAAGGCCGCCGCGTACTCGACGTGCGCGGGCGACGGCTGGCCGACCTGGCTGACCGCGTTCGAGATGTCCGGACCGGCTGACGCTCCGGCTTCGGCGCCGGCGAAACCGGCAGCCCCCGGCGAGCCAATCATGCCTGGAGCGCCATCGCCTGTTTCAGCCAACTCCGGAAACTCGCCGTCCCAGGACGGATCGATCCGCCTGATCCGCTCAGCCAGCGGCGGATGGGTCGAGAACATCGCGCTGAGCCCCGAGGTCGCCCGGCCGAAGAACATGTGACTGGCCTGCGGAGCGTTCGGGTTCTCCACCTTCGAGCCGGTCGCGAAACCGCCGATCTTCCGGAGCGCGCCGGCGATTCCTCCGGGATGGCGGGTGAACTGCACGGCCGAGGAGTCGGCCAGGAACTCGCGCTGCCGGCTGACCGCGGCCTTGATCAGGTTGCCGAAGAAGGTGCCGGCGAACCCGACAACCGCGAGACCGGCGCCGAACGCGAGAATCGGCAGCGCGCCCTTGTTGTCTCTGGAACGACCGCCGCCCGTGTAGAGCGACATCCGCAGGACGAAGTAACCGATCATCCCGATGAGGAAGATGCCGTGCAGCAGGCCGATCAGCCGGATGTTGAGGCGCATGTCTCCGTTCAGGATGTGGCTGAACTCGTGCGCGATCACGCCCTGCAGTTCGTCGCGATCGAGTGTCGTCGCCGCACCGCGAGTCACGCCGATGACCGCATCCTGCGGCGCGAATCCGGCGGCGAACGCGTTGATGCCCGCTTCGCCATCCATCATGTAGACCGGCGGCGTCGAGGCGCCCGAGGCGATGGCCATCTCCTCCACGACGTTGAGCAGCTTCCGCTCGACCGGGTCCGACGTGCTGCCGTCCACCAGCCGGCCGCCCAGTTCCTCGGCAATCACCCTGCCGCCGCCGCGCAACTGGGCGATCTTGTACAGGCTCCCCCCGCCGACCACGACCAGGGCGCCAAGGGCGGCCAGGATCAGCAGCCGCGGATCGGCAACGGCGGTCCAGTCGATCTCGTTCGTCTCGGGATCGCGACCGAAGAAGCCCATCGTGGCGGCCAGCAGAAGCTCGACCGAGACGACGATAGCCAGTACGGCAAGCGCGAAGAGCACGACGAGCCGGGTCGTGCCCCGCCTTGCCGCGTCCTGTTGCTGAAAGAAGTCCGTGGCCATCGCGCCGCCCCCCGAAACCGGGCGCCCGGACTACCCGCTCCCCGAAACGCTTCGCCGGCGCGGCGTTTCGGCGCAGCCCGTCCCTGCCGGCAATCCGCGCGTGGAAGTCAGTTCACAGCCGTCCACGACGCCGCCTACTCGAACGAAATCTGCGGCGCTTCGGCGATCGCTTCGCTGTCGAACTCGAGCAGCGTCGCATCCTGGCCGTGACCGAGCATCCCGGCGATCGTCACCGCCGGGAACCTCTGCTTGAACGTGTTGTACGCAGTCACCGCGTCGTTGAACGCCTGGCGGGAGAAGGCGACCTTGTTCTCCGTTGAACGGAGTTCTTCGCTGACCTGCATCATGTTCTGGTTGGCCTTCAGATCGGGGTAGGCCTCGGCCAATGCGAACAGGCGGCCGAGGGTGCCGGTGAGCACGCCCTCCGCCGAGGCCAGACCCTGGATCGCCGCGGCGTCGCCCGGGTTCGCGGCGGCCTGCTCCAGTCCGCCGGCCGCCATGTTCCGGGCCTGGATCACGGCCTCGAGCGTTTCCCGCTCGTGCTTCATGTAGCCCTTCGCCACCTCGACCATGTTCGGGATCAGGTCGTAGCGGCGCTTGAGCTGAACCTCGATTTGCGCGAACGCGTTCTGGTAGCGGTTCTTCAGCGTGACGAGCTTGTTGAAGGTCCCGATCAGCGACGCGCCGAAGATGACGGCGAGAAGCACCACGCCGGCCAGAATGACGATCGTCAGAATGCTCATGACGCCATGCTGTCACAGACGGAATGTGTACTGCGCCTTCAAAGCCAGCCTCGAGTCCTGCTGCCGGAAGTCCGTGCCGCGCTCGCCGAGCTCCTGCACCCAGCCCTGGCCGAAGATGAAGAACAGGTCGTTCCCCGGTTCAAGGGTGAAGCGCACGCGGCCCTGGAAGCCGAGGTTGCCGGAACGGTTGTCGAACTGGACCAGGTTCGCGAACGAGAGCCTGGGCGAGACGGCGTAGTTGACCTCCGCCCTGTGGATCCTGGCGACGAAATCACCCTGCGGCAGGCGCGCGAAGGTCTGATTCGTGTTCACGCTGATCGTCAACCGTGGCGGCGCGGAGTACCGGAGGCCCGCGCTGACCGTTTCGGCATCGCCCGACCAGAAACTGCCGAAGGTGATTCCGATGCTCCCCTGGAGTCTGCGCTTCTGCGCCGAGGTGAAGAAGATCCTGAGCGGGGTGAAGTCGTACTCGCCCGGCGGGAGAACCACGCCGGGCGAAATCTCGAACGGCTCGAACAGGCGCTCGTATCTGGGGTTCACGTCGAACAGGCTGTGCAGCGAGTCCCCCGACTGGAAGTGCCAGTCGACGATCGTGAAGTAGAAGTCCCGGCTTTCGACCAGGCCGTTGTCGAGCCGCGTGAACTCCGTGTAGAAGATGTCGTGGTACATCTGCTGGATGCCCAGCCACTGGTTCTTCGGCCGCGGGTTGAAGCTGGCGCCGAGCCGCAGCATGCGCACGTTGCGGCGCTGAACGAACCCGAGCGCGGGATCGAAGTTCTCCTGGATCTCGCGCCACTGGATCTGCGCGTCGTAACGGTCGTTCGGGAAGGCGGCCGCGAAGCCGAAGGACGCATCACGGTCGGACACCCCGTCGTTGTCGCTCTCGAGTCCCCAGGCGTTGAAGACGAAGTTGCGACCGCTTCCCAACACGTCGGACGTGGCCAGACGCAGGTCCACACCCATCGTGGCGGCGTCAGCGGAAAGGGCGGGATTGCCGCTGGTGACGAGGGCGCCGACGTACGACTGCTGCCAGAAGTTCTGCCGTACGCGCCCGACGAACAGGCTCTGCTCGTCGACGAAGGAGGTGTTGCGCGCGCCCACGTTGAGGACGCCAACCTCGGTTCGGCCCACCCTGCCGGTCAGCTTGACCCCGTAGTCGAGCGGCACTTCCCGCCCTCCCAGCAGACCGATCCGGCGGCTGAAGAACGGGAAGATCTCCGCCCCCGTACCGGGAATGCCGCCCGGCTGGCCGACCCCGGTCGTGGCGAAGTTGAAGACGCCGGCATCCTGCAGGAAGAACGACCGCTTCTCGGGAAAGAAGATCGAGAAACGGGTCAGGTTGATCTGGCGCGCGTCGACTTCCGCCTCGCCGAAGTCGGTGTTGAAGGTGGCCGTCAACTTCAGGTTGGGCGTCACGTTGTAGAACAGATCGAGGCCGGGCTTGCCACGCAGACTGTCGTCGCCGCTGCCGGCACGGCGATTCCAGCGCCCCGCGACGAACGGCCGGATATCCAGGCTCAGGCCCTGCTCGAGGCCGCCCATGCCCGTGATCTCGCCCGCCTCCGAGACCTGGACAAACTGCGCGTCGAAACGGGCGCCCGCCCAGCGGACCTCCTCGAACTTCCGCTGGATGTTGCGACTGATGTTGAAGCCCCAGACCGTGCCGTCCGGCGGGAAGTTCAGGCTCTTGAAGGGGATCGCGAACTCCGCGCTCCAGCCCTGATCCGAGCGCCGGGTCGCGACGTTCCAGATCGCGTCCCAGTCCTCGTTCGTCTCGCCGTTCGCGAACACGAGGCCGTCGACCAGGGCGCCGTTCGGGTTCGTCGAGAAGTAGAAGGCGTTGCTCTGGTCGCGGAAGGTGTCGAGCAGCAGCTCGACGTAGTCGTCCGGCCTGAGGGATGCATCGCGGGCCATCTGCGACGCGAGGATTCGGTCCGGCTCGGAGTCGTGGCACATCACCCCGATGTAGAGGTTGTCCGCGTCGCGAAGCAGGGTGACCTCCGTGCGTTCGCTCGCTTCGGCGCCCTCCGTCGGGATGCGTTGAACCAGCTCCCCGATCCCGGGCGACGATTGCCACGCCGGCTCGTCGAGAACGCCGTCCAGGAGGATCGGCGCCGTCACCGCCGTGACGACCGCCGTCCGGGTCGGACTGTCCGGCGCCCCCTGGAGCGGAGCAGCGTCCGACGCGGCCGGAACGACGAGGGCCGGCAAGCAGCACGCCGCGACGACCGCCCGCATCCGCTCGCCGGGTACGCCGACCTCCGGTCGGCATTCGGGCACGGCCCGGGGCCCGTTCGAATCGGCAGCTCCGCCTGACAACCCGCTGGTTTGTCCCTGCTTCAGCGTGGTCTCACGGCGACGGCAGAAGTCCGTCCCGGTCCACCCACTCGCCGCGCAGCATCACGCGGTCGATCCGGAGGGTGTTCCGGATGTCGGCCAGAGGATCGGCGTTCAACACGATCAGGTCCGCGCTCATGCCGGCAGTCAGCGTGCCGAAATCCGCCTCCCCGACCGGCGGCATGCGGCTGGCGCCCGTGGCCGTCGCGGCGACGAGCGTTTCCATCGGTGTCAGGCCGGCCTCGACGTAGAGCTCGAGTTCATGGTGGGTTCCCCATCCCATCGGCACGTTCGCCGTACCGCTGTCGGTGCCGAGCGCCACCTTGATGCCGTGGTCGTGCAGCGTCTTGACAAAGTCCTGGACGTGCCGGAAGGAGAGCTTGCGCCCCTCGAAGCCGTCCGCTGCGAGAACGGCGGCGCGGGTCTCCTCGTCGCGCCACCGCTCCAGCGCCGCGGGGTTCATCACCGCCCGCAGTTCCGGATCCTCCAGCAGTTCCGGGTTCTCCGCGAAGTGCCAGTTGTTCTGGATGATCGACAGGGTCGGCGCGAAGGCGCAGTCCTTCTCCAGGCACAGGTCGAGGAACGCCCGGCTGGGCACAGGGTCCTCCATCGGCACGCCACCCCCGGGCCCGAAGGTCCGCACCGTGCTGTGCATGAACTCGTTCAGGCCGACCTCGAGGAGCTGGACGCCGTCCGCCTCCTCGTTGATGTGGGCGACCGGGATGAGCCCGTTCCCGTAGGACTCGTCAACGATCGCGGCCCGGAGATCATGCGGGATCTTCAGCCCGGGCGCCGCGACCTCGTTGATCCACATCTTGGTGAAGTGGACGCCGAGGGCCGCCTGCTCGCGCACCTGGGCGCGCGCCTCTTCCGGGGTCGTCGGCGTGTTCGTAAAGCTGGAGTTGAATCCGCCCGGATAGGAAAAGCCGAGACCCGCGGTGTACGCCCGGGGCAGGTCCGGGCGCCCGGCGTTCGCCTCCAGCATCAGAGCGACCTTCTCGGGATTGTCCGAGCCGATGCTCCGCGTAGTCGTCACGCCGTAGTAGAGCTGTGCCCGAAGCGCCTGCTCCGTCGCCTCCACCGGGCCACCGTAGTGGGCGTGGAGGTCGACCAGGCCGGGGATCACCGTCTTGCCGGCCGCGTCGACGACCTGTGTGCCCTCGGGAACCTCGACCGCTTCGCTCGCGCCGGCCGCCCGCACGCGGCCGTCGTCGATCAGGATGACCGCGTCGGCGACGGGGTCGCCACCCGTGCCGTCGATGAGCCGGGCGCCGACGATCGCGAAGTCGGCCGGCTCGGCCGGAGGAACGGCAGAACCGCCGCAGGCCGCGAGGAAGACGAGCGCCGGGAGGGCCGGAACCGGAACTGCAGCTTGTCGTGTCATCGTGCGGACAGGCTACCAGCCGCCGCACCGGCTGGAAGCGAAGGTGAAGCGGCTGGAGAAGGAACTCGCCGCCGCGCACACGATCCTGGACGTCCAGGGAAAAGTTGCAGGGCTGCCGGGATTCAGCCTCGAAGACGGGAAGGACTGTTGATGGCGGCAAGGTCCCTGGCCCGGCAGGTCGGCGTCGCGCCCGGCGTGCCGGGCGCTGGGCGTGTCGCGATCGACCTTCTATCGTCGCGCGAGGCCCGCTCACAACCCCGTCTTGCCGGCAGAGGAGAGTCTGCCAGTCCAGCTGGCCGCCTAAGCGCGCCCGTGCCGCAGGCCCCGCCCCGTAAAGGTCCTCGGGATGCTGGACGAGTGCGCTCCGGGCTGTACCAGCGTCGAGACGGACCATCACTTGGATGAAGGGCATCCGGGGCGTCTAGATCTAGATCTGGACTGGAGCGCGCGCCCCTGCGTCCGTGCTCAGGCAAGGTTGTCAGCGGCCGATCTCAAGGCACTGAGATGCGCACCACTCCGTTGGCCATGACATCAACCCGTCGCATTCCGGGCACACCATCCACCGCCAGCGCCCAAACGCCCTCGGGCAGCCTGTTGAACGCGAACCGACCTGCATCGTCGACGAACGTCGTGCGGACGACTCCAAGCGCACGTGCCCTCTCGCGGTTGGTCAGCATCGGCCAAACGTGCGCCGTGGCGCCGGCCAAGGCTTGGCCCGTTCGTGCGTCAACGACGAAGCCCTCAACCCGACCGGACCGCAGGTCGACCGGCACGTCAGAGTCATGGCGCACGTTCAGGGTTCGGGTTTCCGCACCGACTGCCAGAGTGTAGGCGCCATCTGGCAGGTCGGCAAACCGGTACGATCCGTCGTAACGTGTCCAGACGCCACGAGCGCTGGCGAGGTTGCCATCAACGGCCAGCAAGACCAGCGTTCCGCTTAGCGGCTGACCGTCAAGCAGGACGGTTCCGCTCAGATCGTTCAGGCGCTCGAACACGAGGTCAATCCGCTCGTCTCTCTGATCCAGAAGAACCTCTCGCTCTGCGCGTCGGACGGAGTTCCCGACGGTTGCCACTACCGTCCAGCGTCCGGCATCCAGACCGCTGATCGAGAAGCTCGCAGCACCTGCGGCTGCTCCAGCTGGAGATGCCTCACCCTGGCGAGCCGCGAGTCGGTCGTTTACTGCTTCCACTCGCAGGCCAGCGACCTCCTCGGATGACAAGCCGTGGACCGTGCCGGTCACACGCAGATTGCGTCCGAAGCGAACTACAACGTTGGAAGTGCGCCTCCTGACCCGGACGGTGTTGGGAGACTGAATCCAGTCCGCGCCTTGTTGCGTTGTCACGCGATACTCGCCTGGGGGGAGCCGAAGGGCGAACGCCCCGTCCGAGTTGGTCATCGTACGTCCGCCGCTACGGTTGGTGTCGGTGACCGCACGAAAGGCGATGGTGTTTTCCGCTGCTGGCGACCCGTCGCCCAAGACGGCGCGCCCCGAAACTTCGTAGCTGCTGAAGTCGAAATCCAAGCGTTGAGATTGTGAGTCAATGACAACGGTCTTTCGCAGCAGCGACCCTCTCTCGCCGGAACTGCTGCGACCGCGGTCGGCCGTGACGGAGGCAAGACCCGCCGTGAGCCCCGCTATGGAGTAACGGCCCTCTGCGTCGGTCATGGCATCGAGACCTGCGACCCGGATTACTACGCCTGGCAGGCTGACGCCTCGTTCCGCGACCCTGCCGAACAGCTGCCGGGCGCCGACCCCCAACTCCAATTCGACTTCAACTACTCCCCCCGAAGGCGCCGTCACCGATGTCCTGGCGTCTTCCGCGCCACTTGCTGCGTCGGAGAGCAGCGTAAATCGTCGTCCTGTCCGTGGCCGGACGAGCACCTGCGCGTCGGGAGGGTGGGCGATGAGGTCGAATCGGCCAGCGCCGAGACCCGAGGTTCTGAAAGCGCCGAGGTCGTCTGTCGGGAATGGAGTACCACGCCCTTCTTCGTCCAGAATACTGAGCCGGGTGGCGACACCTTTTCCGCGCCATGTGACGCGGCCGGCAATGACCGCCTCGGGATCAAGCGTCACTTTGAGGAGATCGTCGTGGGAAGAAGGCACATCAGACAGGCGTTGGGTGGCAAACCCCGGTGCTGCAATCTCCAGATCGACCGAAGAACCCGCGCTCAAACCGCCAACGAGGAACCGACCTTCACCGTCCACGCCGAGTCCAACGCCGAAACCGGAACGAGAGCCGGTCTCCGGCGGCAGGCCTGCAAGAACGCTGGAGGCAGTCGACCCTGCCGCCCACACCGTGGCTTGAGGTACCGGGTACCCGTCGCGATCCAGGACGACGCCACGAATCTGGTACTCGGCGTCAAGGCCTATGTCCCCGAGGTCCAGACCTGTTGCCGGGATCCTCAGATTCGGCGTCATGAAGAACGCTTTACCGGGCGCTCTCACTGCCAAGTCGTGACGGCCGGGCCAAGCGTTCATCGCGAACCGACCTGAGGTTTCCGAACGCGCCGTGCGTACTTGCTTCCCATGCATTCCAGTGTCGACCTCAAGAGGTCCGAGAACGACCGACCGGTTCCCGTGGGCTCTGAATCGCCCCAAGCCGACTTCGGCGCCGGCAATCGGTCTGCCAGTCGCGGCATCCACGATGCGGCCGCGAATCTGCGCACCACGGCGAAGCACGATTCGATAGAGGCCGCCTTCCGAGGCGAGTTCTTCCAGCCCCTGATCTCGTTGCGGTAGGTACCCCGGCCGTTCGACCTGTACACGACGTCCGGAGAAGTGGCTCGTTCCGAGCTCCACGAGCGCCAATGGCACGTGATCGCCGGCAAACCGTCCTGCGGAGTCGGTTCGCATGATCCCGTAGCCCATGCGCCGCTGAGTTCCACCGACAATCGTTGCGGCTCCGAGTCCGGCCGGCCATTCGAAACGGAGTTCCGCGCCCGACAACGGCGCCCCGGTTTCGTCTACGACGACGCCCTCGATCCGGGGCGCGAACCGAAGCAGGGGGCAGTCGCGATCCGGATTCGCAGCCGCGTCGATGCGGCCGGGTCGTGCGTCGTTGCAGGCCGCGTGCCCCGTGCCGGCCGTCACGAACCACAGCCGCTCACCCGGAAGCGCGCGAATGCGGTATTCGGCGCCCTCGAGCCGAACAAGCGGTGTTGCGGCTTGGGGATGGACGTTGGGCCAAGGCCAGTTCGGCTCTCGCCAGGACCATGTGGCTTCAGCTCCGGCTTGGCCCAACGCGGGCCCGTCGCGGGTCTCGAACCGAACAGTGCCAGTACGGATGCGAGAGCGATTGGCCACGATCAAGGTGTTGCTCGCCCGGCGGACCAGCTCGTAGACGGTGCTCTCGGCGGTTTCAAACCAGATCTGATTCGTGGCGAAATCCCCCCGCGGCCCGATCGTATTCGATCGCCGCTCGGCCGCATTCGCGTCGGAGATCGCAACGTTCAGGTCGATCCGTCCTTCGGAATCGCTGACCGCGAGGGGCACGCCGAAGCGGTCTCTCGCCAGCGCATCGGACAGCGGCTGGCCGCGCACGTCCTCGACTTTGAACGTATCTGACGAGGCGCGCTCAAGGGAGACCGCAGCCACGGCGCCCGCTTGGCACGAAGTCGTGGCGCTTCGGTACTCCGCAGCCGACACATGGAGACCGACGGACCCTCCTGCGGGAACGTCGACCGCGGCGTGCCCGGCGCCGTCCGTCCGCTTTGGTAGCAGCCACGGTCGCCAACGCGGGAACACTGCTGGATGATCGGCGTGAGTCTCCTGTAGCTCAGGCGGCCAGTCCTGGATGACAGGCGCAACCAGCGCACGGGGAATGCCTCTCCCGTCCTCGCCTTTGACCGAGACGCGGCAGGATCCACGCTCCACAAACGGTACGGGCGGCAAGTGACCATCCACTGCCACTGGTCGCCACAGCATGGCCAAGGGGTGTCCGCCGCGAGGTGCGACGACCACCCACCAGGAGTCACGAGGTTCAGGAACGGCGCCTCGAATGACTCCGCTGTCGTCGGCCGGGTCCCCGAACGTGAGAACCGCGACTGGTTCGGGTTGGTGATCCGTGGCGAGGAAGATCTGCGCGCATTCCCAAGGCGTGCAGGTTTCAAACAGGGAGACAGTTGCGTCCACGCCACTCGGTTGGGGTGTGTGGAGCCGAACGCTGAAGTCTGCAGCGAAGCCGGCTTGAGCTATCAGAAGCGCCGAGAGAAGAGCCCTTCCTGGTAAGCGCACCCTACCCCCTCTACTTCGATGAGAGTGCAGCTGCCATCGCTGTGGCCACAGTCTAGCTTAGCCAGATGAGCAGTTGAGAACGGCGGTAGGGGCGCCGTTCTCGTTGAAGCAGGTGACGGACTCGCTGGGAATCACCACGATATCGGCCCCACTGCAGTACGACGTAGGCATCGTTGAGGGGTCCTTGCCGTCGCACCAGATTCCTCCTAGGTAGTGTCTGCCAGAAAACCGGCGAAGTCCTTGATCCAGAAGGCCTTTCGGGTCTTTTTGGCCGGTTGAAGATGGCTCCGATGTCGTAGTGTAGCGGTGTTGATCCCGCGTTTTGGGTCAATCTTCGGGTGTTTTGGGGGGGGCGGATGCGAGAAGTTCACCGGTTGCAGATGGAGGTTGGCGAGACGCCGATCGAGAAGATTCGGCTCGACCCGAAGTCGCGGGACGACATACCGGCGGTGTTCAGGGGTCTTCAGCATCTCTGGTGCGACCGTGCGTTGCGGGGTCGTCTGTTCGAGCTGCTGGAGGAGGGCGTGCTGCCGGGCGTGGACCGGTCGGTGGGTCGTCCGGGGATGGAGTTGTGGCGGATTCTGGTGTTGGGGGTTCTGAAGCAGGGTCTGGGCTGCGACTTCGACCGGGTTCACGATCTGGCTAACCACCACACGACGGTGCGGGCCTTCCTGGGTCACGGCGAGTTCGGGGACAGGAGCTACTACGAGTACCAGACGGTGGTCGACAACGTGAGTTTGTTGACTCCGGAGGTGTTGTCTGCGGTGGGCAGATTGGTGGTGGAGAGCGGCCATGCGGTCGCGCGAAAAAAGCCTGGCGCGCCGTTGCGCGGGCGGTGTGACTCGTTCGTCGTCGAGACGGACGTGCACTACCCGACGGACGTGAGTCTGTTGTGGGATGCGATGCGTTGCGTGCTTCGCGAGACCGGACGTGCCGCCGGCAAGCACGGAGTCACTGGCTGGCGTCAGTGGCGCTACCAGTCGAAGTCGGTGCGCCGGTTGTTCAACCAGGTGCGCGGCACGCGCCGGGCGAAGCGGTTTCCGTCGCGTGTGAAGGCGTACCTGGCCCGGTGCGAGATGCTGGTGGCGCGGTCGGCAGAGACGGTTGAGGCACTGCGGTGTGCGGGACACGAGGCTTCCTGCGAGTCAATTGCCGGATTCATCGCTCATGCGCGCCGTCAGATGGACCAGGTTGAGCGCCGGCTGCTGCTGGGGGAGACGATTCCTCATCAGGAGAAGGTCCTCTCGGTCTTCGAGCCTCATACGCGATGGGTGTCCAAGGGGAAGGCGGGCACGCCGGTGGAGCTCGGCGTTCCGGTAGCAGTGATCGAGGACCAGCACCAATTCATCCTGCACCATGAGGTGCTGTGGAAAGGCGAGGATGTCCATGTGGCGCTGCCGCTGGTGAGGGCGGCCCAGGAGCGGTTCCCGGACCTGCGCGCATGCAGTTTCGATCGCGGGTTCCATAGTCCTGAGAACCGGGCCCGGCTTGATCAGCTGCTTGACCTCGCCGTGCTGCCGAAGAAGGGATACTTGTCTGTCGCTGACCGGAAACGCGAAACCGAGGAGGCCTTTGCCGCCGCGCGGCGCAAACACCCGGCGATCGAGTCGGCCATCAACGCCTTGGAGCATCGCGGGCTCGACCGCGTCCGAAGCCGCGGAGCAGATGGCTTCGAGCGGACCGTCGCCCTGTCGGTGCTCGCCGCCAACCTGCATCGGCTCGGACGCATGCTCCGGGCACGCGAAAAAAAACGCAGGCGACGGCGACCAGCCGCCTGACCCCAACGCCTCCAGAACACAACCCGCGACGAACCGCTTCAACCAAGCTACAGGCACCGCCACGCCCGAAACCGCCTGATTCCGACAGATTCCGACACCCCCGCATCGAACTTCACGGCGCACGCCCCGGACACCCTTCCCACACGCCCGAATTCCCGCGCCAAGAGACATGAAGCCTCGCTCAAACAGGGGGTTTTCTGGCAGACACTAGGTAGCCATCGCCGTGCACCATGTGCCCGGTCGTCGTCCCGTTATCCGTACTGCAGGGAGCAACGAAGAGGCTCGCGGCCAAGAGAGTGAAGACCCCAATTGGCTTGGACCTGTTGGAGCGAAAGAACTGTGACATTCCGCACCTCCTCATGCTGGTTGGTTGGAGCTTGGCGACGAGAATAGCAAACGTCGTCTGCGGGTGCAAGCTTCAGCGCTGTCCAGCGAGAAGTGAGCGCGAGCGGGGCGGGCGAATCCAGCGAGAAGTGAGCGCGAACGGGTGGGATCGGGGATCATCGGAGGATGATCTTGACTCTCCAGACCCACGGACATCAGACACTTGAGGAGGTTCGCCGTTTCCTGGCGGGCAACGAGGCGGTGGACTTCGTGCTTTCCGACCGCCTTTCGGCCTACTCGTTCATCGTCGAGACGCTGGTCAAGTTCCGTTACCGCGCGCTGCCGCGGCGCGACAAGGGCTCGATCCGGGCGTATCTGAGGAAGATGACCGGGAAGTCGGAGTCGCAGGTGACGCGCCTGATCCGGCAGTACCTGGATACGGGCGGCATCCGGGACCGCCGGGGCGCGCAGGCTCATTCCTTCCGTCGGCGGTACACGAAGGCCGACATCGGTCGTCTGGCTGAGGTCGACGAGGCGCTGGGCCAACTGTGCGGGCACGCCACGCGCGCGGTGATGCGGCGGATGCACGAGGTACACGGCGACGAGCGCTTCGCCCGTCTGGCCGGCATCTCGAACGGCCAGTCCCGCGAGGTCAACGCCTTCGCCCGCGACACGCTCTCGCCCTTCCTCAACTTCCACCGCCCGTGCCTGTTTGCCACCGACGTCGTGGACCCGAAGGGACGCATCCGCAAGCGCTACTCTACCGCCGGCTCTCCACGCTCATTTCTCTATTGGAAAACGCTTCACTCTCTTGGACGCGCGCCGAGTGGTGGCGGCGGAGCTTGTTGGCCCGGCGGCGGGACCGACTACCGGCCGCAGCGACCGTTCTCGCTAGCGCCACACCTTCAACGGCACATGCGCGGCCGCGTGACGGAAGTCCTGATCCGTAGTCAACAAGACCAACTCGTGTCGAATCGCGAGCTGAGCCAGGAGGGCATCGATCGTCCCTATCTGAACACCGCCTCGCCGGCAGCGGTTGCGAACCTCGGCCGCTTCGACATGGTCGTCGCGGTCGGGCGTGATCGTTGGCAGCGCAGAGAAACGATGCAGGATCGCGTCCCGCTGACGAGGGCCCCTGAACCCCTGCAGCAGCTCCTGCAGGATGAGCCCCGTGGTGTAGATCGACTCTCGCGCCAAGAGCGCTTCACGAAGCCGCGCCACCTCTCTCTCGGCGCCGGGTTCGCTTCGACGCAAAGCCAGCGACCAGACACTCGTGTCCACCAGGAAGTTCATGCGCCGGCGGCTTCGGCGTCAGCCCTGGTCGACATCAGGCGACCTCAGCCTTCTCGATCGCTCCTGCTTGTAGTCGAAGGTTTCGTCCCACTCCAGGGCGCCGAACAGATCGAGAATGCCGGCCTGCTCCCGTCGCGCGAGAAACTCGCAGAGGGCAACGGTTACGGCAGCCGTCTTCGTCTTCTCGCCGCTCACTTCAAGGGCTCTCTCCAGGAGTTCAGGATCGATCGCGAGGTTCGTCGCCATGTGCGGATGCTCGCACAAGGAGACGCACAAAGCAATGTCGAGCCTTGCCCACGGGCCGGTCCGCCTCTTCCTCGACCTCGAGAACGTCACCGACGTCCAACAGCATCGCCGGCGCTACTCGCTGCGCCCGGACCGAGCCCCGGATGGGCGGTGGACCGTCGACGCCTGGGCGCCCCTGAACGGACGAGTGATCAAGGGCGGCTTGCGCGTCCGGTTCCAGCTGCCAGCGCCAGCCGCGGCGCCGGCGGATCTCAATGGCGGCCCGCCGGGCGTGGTCCGGGCAGGGGCCAGATGCCGAGGTGGCGCACGACCAGCGCGACTCCCACGACGTTCTTCAGGATCAGCAGCCCCGCGAAGCCCGCCGCGAAGCCGAATGCACCCGCCGCGAGGATCAGGACCGGCAGGGCCACGAGGCCGACCACGAGCAGGCTCACGGCCACCCGCTTCTGCACCTGCTCGTACCGCGTCATCGTCAACAGGTGCTCGACGGCGCCGGTCGCGACGTGGACGATCTGCCCCAGCAGCATGACGCGGAGGTACGGCGCGGCGGCGCCGGCGTCCGACTGGACGAGCGACAGCAACGGCCGCGCGAAGATGAAGCCGACGACCGCGACGGGCAGCCCGACCGATCCACAGAGCAGGGAGACGCGGCGCGCAAGAGCCGCCAGGTCGTCGAGGCGCCCGCGGTGGAACGCCGCCGCGAAGCGCGGCGCCACGATCGGATTGACCGCCAGGTTGATCAGGCTGATCGAGGCGGCCAGCCGCTCAGCCACCCGCAGGAGGCCGACCTCCACGTCCGGCAGCATGAATCCGGCGACGAGCAGACTGCCGGCGGAGGTCATGTGGGTCGCGACGTGGATGATCAGGAACTGGCGGCTGGATCGGCGCCAGGCGGTTTCCTGCGCCGCCCGGGCGCCGGGCGGTACGGGAACGGGCGAGGTCCGGCGCTGCCATCTCCTGTAGCACCACCACGCGAGACCGGTCACCGCCGCGTTCGCCCACAGGAAACTGTGCCCCGCCGTCAGCACGTCGGCCCTCGCGCCGGCCTCCAGGGCGGCGACGAACAGGACCGCGGCCAGCAGGGCGGCGCCGCCGCTCTCGAAGAGCACCGCCCGCGCCGGCCGGGACAACCCCTTGAAGAACCCGGAGAGCTGCCATGCCGCCGCGGCCAATGGCACCGACGGCGCCATGATCAGCAACAGCCTGCGTTCCTTGAACCCGATCAGGTCACCGGGGTTGGCGAGCACCCAGACCAGAACAGCGGCCGTCAGGACGGCGGACAGAGTCAGGGAGCGCCGCAACGCATGCTGCGCGGCAGGCCGCGCGCTCGCCGCATCCCGACCGACCTCCGCCTGACTCACGGCGCGGACCAGCACCTCGTCGCCGCCGCCGCGGCCCACGATCACGGCCAGGGCGCAGACGGTCTGGGCGATGGTGAACTGACCAAGGCCCGCCGCTCCGAAGTAGCGGCCCACAGCCAGCGGAAGAAGGGTACCCCCCAGGGCGGCCGCAGCCCGCGCCAGCCCGGTGGCAAAGCCGACCCGTGCGAGTCGAGTTCTAGCGGCCACGCTGCATGGATCGAACCGGCGTCTCGGCGAAAGCGTACTGGCGGAATGTGGTCATGTTCGGCAGGACGCACCGGGAATCCCGTGCAACCTGCGCACCGTGCAGGCCGGGAAGGTCGTGCCCGAGCAGCCCGTGGCAGAAGTCCGTGTCGCACCGAGAGCGGTCAGGCGCGCCTCCAACAAGGCGCGATGAGGGAGCATATCGGTGCATATTCGACCGAAGAGCTGAGCCCGGGTGGCGCGCTCCGCGCCACCCGCGAACCAGTCCGTGCGCCCGTCATCGGGCGCACGGATGGCACGATGTTGGACGTGATGCATCGCCGCTCGAATGCAGCGCGACTTCTGCCACGGACTGCCACGGCGCGATGAGGGAGTGTATCGGGTCGGCCCCGACAGCCGCCCTCGGCGCGCCTTGCCGGGCGGGCCTCTGACCGCCCTCGGCTCGACACGGACTTCTGGCCAGGCTACGAGAGCTGCCGAGGCGATAGGATGTCACCTGACGCCTGCGACCTGAGGTGGGAATGAGAGTTCTGCACGTGTCCGCCAGCATGTCGCCGCAGTGGGGCGGGCCGGTGACGGTAATGGCAGGACTTGTCCCGGCTCTGGCGCGGCACGGCGTGCGCTGCGAGATCGTCACCACCTGCGGGTACCGCGTCGGGACCGATCCGCTGCAGATTCCCGGAGCGCCGCTGCATTGTTTCGATACGGCTCTCCCGGCGCGGGTCTGGACCGCCTGGACGCGGAACCTGCCCGGTTTTCTGGCCAGCCGGATCAACCGCTTCGACCTCGTCCACGTGCATGAGCTCTGGCATCATGCGGGCTACGCGGCATGCCGCGCGGCCCTCGCGGCGGGGCTGCCCTGCGTCGTGACACCTCACGGCGCGCTCGACCTCCCGAGACTGAAGGGGAAGTCAATCCGAAAGTGGCTCTACCTGTGCACCGTGCAGCGGCCCATTCTCAGATCGGTCGACGCGATTCATGCCCTTGTCTCCTCCGAGAAGGAGGACCTTTCCAGGCTGGGCATCGACACGCCCGTGTTCCTGGCGCCGAACGGAACCGTCCTTTCCCCGCCGGCCGAGCTGGCCGACACGGCGAAGTTCCTCGAGCGGTATCCGCGGTTGGCCGGCAGGCGCGTGGTCCTGTTTCTGGGACGGCTGCATGCCATCAAGGGGCTGGACGTGCTGGCGAGGAGCTTCGCCGCGACGGCGGCCAGGTTCCCGGACGCCGCGTTGCTCGTCGTCGGTCCGGACGAGGACGGAACCGGACGCCGCGCGAAAGCGGTCCTGGCCCGGGCCGGCGTGCTCGACCGGGTCGTGTTCACCGGCCATCTTGCCGGCGCCGGCAAACAGGCCGCGTTCGCCTGCGCCGACCTGTTCGTCCTGCCCTCGTACTCCGAGGGGTTCAGCATGGCGGCGCTTGAGGCGCTGGCCGCGGGTCTGCCGGTGGTCCTCTCGGAGCCGTGCAACTTTCCCGAGGTGGCCGAATGCGGGGCGGGTTTCGTCGTTCCAACGGCGGACGCAGCGGTGACGGCCGCCGTCGGCGCACTGCTGTCGGACGAGCATCTCCGGGCCCGGATGGGACGCAACGGTCGCGCGCTCGTGGAGGAACGGTACACGTGGCCGACGATCGCGGAGTCCTTTGCGCGCCTCTACCGGACACTGGCGCAAAAGGAGCAGGGATGACAGTCGCTTTTCCCCGTCGCCGCCCATCACGCGCTCGACCGCGCCACGCCTGAGAGGAGGCGGCTCAGCCGTACGCCTTGACGTACTCCTCGTGGATCCAGCGGTAGGTGCGTTCGAGGCCGTCGCGCAGCCGAATCGAGGGCTCCCACCCGAGCTCGTGGAGGATCCGCGCATTGTCGCTGTTGCGGCCGGCGACCCCCTTGGGCGCGTCGAGCTTGTAGCGCCGTTCAAGCTTCACGCCGGCTATCTCCTCGATGATGTCGAGCAGCCCGTTGATCGTCGTCAACTCGCTCGACCCGAGATTGATCGGGTCGACAATGTCGCTTTCCATGATCGCCTGCGTCCCCTTCAGGCAGTCGTCGATGTAGGTGAAGGATCGGGTCTGCCGGCCGTCGCCCCACACCTCGATGCCGAGGTCGCCCGTTCGCACGGCGTGGATCACCTTGCGGCAGAGCGCGGCGGGCGCCTTCTCCCGACCGCCCTGCCAGGTGCCGTGCGGTCCGTAGACGTTGTGGTAACGGGCCACCCGGGTGCGCAGCCCGAAATCCTCCCGGAAGTGGCGGCACATCCGCTCGGAGAACAGCTTCTCCCAGCCGTAACCGTCCTCCGGCAAGGCCGGGTAGGCGTCCTCCTCCCGGAGCGGCACGACGTCGCTGCTCGCCTGGAGCGTGGCGTTGTAGACGCAGGCGGACGAAGCGAAGAAGAACGACTCCAGGCCGCAATCCCGCGCCGCCATGACCAGGTGGGTGGTGATCAGGACCGAGAGCATGCAGCGCGCCTTGTAGCGCTCGATGAAGCCCATGCCGCCCATGTCGCAGGCCAGCTGGTAGCACTCCTCCATCCCGTCGCAAGCCGCCAGGCAGGCGTCGAAGCGCTGCAGGTCGGCGACCACATTCTCCGCATCCTCATGCAGCTGGTACCAGTCCTCCGGCCGCCTGCAGTCGACCGCCCGAACCCGATGGCCCTGCGCCAGCAACGCTCCGACGAGATGTCCGCCGATGAAACCGCCGCCGCCGGCAACCAGAATGCTCCGCCGCGGCGTCACTGCCGGCCTTCCGCCGCCAGTACGGTGGCGCCGGAGAGAGCAACCACCTGCCCGGTGGCCAGCTCCACCACCTCCGCCCTAAGCGCTCCATCAACGGCGCCGCACAGGTGAACCGTGATTTCCTCACTGGCGCCGTTGGCCGACATCCGACTCTCGTCCAGCTGCTCGGCGCTGCTCTCGGTCAGCGGCCGGGTGACCGCGTCAAGGGTGCAGGATGCGTCGAAGCCCGCGCCAGGCGGCGCTTCGAGTCGCACGGCGTATCGGTCGGCGATCGCATCAGCCGGCAGCGCGATGTCGATTCGCACGTCCCTGCCGGCCCCGGTCCCGTTCTCCAGCTCGCTCTCCAGCCAGGTGATCGTGACCGCAAGCGCGCTCCTCGCTCTGCTGCTGTCGGTGAGAAGACGAATCACGCCGTCCTGTTTGTTGATCAGAAACACCGTACCGTCGGGTCCACGGTCCAGCCGCATGTCAGCGCGTCGAGCCTTCGGTTTCCTTTCTTGAATCATCTGCAGCAAAGGCTCGGGGGCGTGTGCAGGTTCGCTGTCGGTCACCGGCGCACTCGGATCCTCGAAGAACAGAACGCGGCCCATGCCCTCCGGTCCACCGGCGGGCAACTCATCGGCCTTGACGTAGAACACTTCACCCGAGACGAGGTCGCCAAACAGCATCAGGTCCTCGAGCTGAGGAATGGCGTTGTCTCGATACACCACGATGCCGGTGATGGCAACGGCCTGGGGCTGAAACAGTTCATCCACGTGGTCGAATTCGACCACCGGCCAGGTGATCTCGGGATCGCTCCGAGGGTCATCGAGCGTGACGCCGGGGCTGCCGTCCTCGTCCCTCGCACCGCGAAACGATCCTTCCCAATCACGCCAGCCAAGATTGCCGCCCCGCGGGACGAGGCTTATCTCCTCCACCGTGTCCGCCCCGATGTCGGCAACGAACATGTTGCCGTTGTCAGGGTCCCAGGCGAAGCGCTGTGGGTGTCTCATGCCGTAGGCATAGATCTCATGCAGGGCCTCCGGACGGTCTTCACGCCCGGGATGGACGCCAGAGAACCCGGCCGGGACGAACGGATTGTCCGCAGGGATGCCATACCGGCCGCCGGGGGCGTCCGAACCCAGCGGATCGATGCGCAGTATCTTGCCGAACACGCTCCTCCGATTCTGGGGATTGCCATGGGGAGACGACAAGGAGATGAAGAGCATGCCGTAGTCCGAGGACTCCGGCCCAACAAGGGCATTGAAGCCGATCGTCACCTTCACAGGCCCTGCGCGCCGAAACACCTCGCGCGGCGGACCGCCGTCGTAGACCTCGGCCGCAGCGTCCTGCGCCGACCACTCCAGGAAGACGACATCGGCGAAGCCCTCTTTCGTCAGGGGGAACTCCCTTGCCTCACCGTCGACGTCGGGCCAGATATCGGAAGCGGTGTAGAACCTGCCGTAGCCGGGAGCGCCCGGAATGCCGAACTCCGGATGGAAGGCAACGCTCTGCACCCCGTAGGGGCCCTTTGTCTCCAAGGAGAAAGCCCAACGCGGGGATCGAAGGTCGAGGTATGGAAACACCCGCGTACCGTCGTAGCTGACGCTGAAGACCGTACCGTTCATGTCGTTGACGAACAGACGTTCGGCGCCGGGTTCGTCCACCAGCGTCATCATTTCCGCCGGACTGTCCTGCGAACCGGGCAGGAAGGCGAAGTCTGCGGTGCTCACCGTGACACCAGGGGCTTGCGGCAGGGGTGACGGCCACGGATTCTCCGGGGCCGCATCCGCGTCGAGCTCGAAAGCAGTCGCCGGCGTATCCGGAGTGGTCGCCGGCGTATCCGGTGCGGTTGCCGGCGTATCCGGAGTGAAGGGCGGCAGGCCGCACCTGCATGGTTCCCGGCAGCCCGAGGTCGAGAACAGCGCCAGCCCAAGAACGAGAAGGTGTCCTGTCAGCCCGTGGCAGAAACGGGCTGACAGCGCGCGGGAGCGCCGCGCAGCTTGGGCAGTCTGGAACGCGGGCAAGGTGTCTCCATGAACTCGGTTGACGGGCTTTGCCGGCAGAGCGACGTACGCTACGACACGAAGTGCTTGCTGACAAGCGCCTGAGAACGCCGGCGCCAACCCCGGCGCCCGGCCTCGAACTCCCCCAAACGCCTTCCCCGTCCTTCAGCGCCCGGAGAATCTGACAGCTGCCCAGACCGTCAACATCACGATACGGAAGTCTAGCAGCAGGCTCTGGTGCCTGATGTAGTGGAGGTCGTAGTCCAGCTTCAGGGCCGCGCCGCTCACCGAGCTGCCGTAAGGGCAATTGACCTGAGCCCAGCCGGTCAGCCCCGGGCGCACCTGGAACCGCTTTCGGTAGAGCGGAATCCGGCGCTCGAGATCGACGACGAATTCGGGGCGCTCCGGCCGCGGCCCGATCAGGCTCATCTCGCCTCTCAACACGTTCCAGAACTGCGGCGCCTCGTCCAGGTGGCAGGCCCTGAGGAACCGGCCGACGCCGGTCACCCGTTCATCATCGACAGCCGCCCACCGCGGCCCGTCACGCTCGGCATCGACCACCATCGTCCGGAACTTCAGGAGACGAAACGTACGGCCCCTGAGTCCGACCCGCCGTTGCCAGAAGAAGATCGGACCCGCGTCGTCCAGTCGGATCGCCAGTCCAACCACCGGCAGGATCAGGAGCAGCAGGATGCAACCGAGGCATCCAGCCACGAAATCGACCGCTCGCCTCACCCTCTGCGAGCGCGCCCCCGGAGCGGGCCCCGACGGCAAGCCCGGACTCCCGTCATCCTGAGCGGCAGCTGGTTCGTGCATCGGACTCGATAGACGCGACATGGCCCGGAGCGGGTTGGAACTCGTGCAGCACCCCGTACAGTGCCTTGCAGGGAATGCAGACACTACATTGTCGGCCGAGAGGCCCCGGATGTCGTCCTGCGGCGCGCGGCACGTCAGCCGGGGGCTGCTGTTCGGCCGCCACCGGGTCGGGGCGCGGCGGTACGACCGCCGGGAGACGCCGGCGCCGTCTTGCCGTCTCGAAAGGTCCTCGTGGATCCATCGAAAAACGCCGCTCCGACACGCAACGCGATCAACGGCACGATGTACCACGACATGCGCATGAACAGCGCCAACGAATCGCCGCGCGTGGCGACGAGGAGCACCACGATCATCCACGCCGACCAGAGCAGCATCACCGGACTGCACGCCGTATAGACCTTGTACGAGAGATAGCGCACCAGCACGCCCAGGAACAGGAAGAAGAAGGCGCCGGCCCGCCCGAAGTTCATGTAGGCCTCGGCGAGGATGCTGAAGTCGAAGCTCGTCACGCCGAGCCGGTGGGTGTTCGTCATGATCTCGTACCAGGGCTTCGGTTGCGGCAGTAGCGGCTCATGGTTCGGCAACGTCCGCGACAGCACGCTGTCCAGGTAGGTTCCGCCGCCGAACAGGCCGGTTTCCTCGACGAAGGCGATCGTGTTCGACAACACGACCTGGCCTTCGCTGATCATGACCACATAGGAGAAGATCCCATCCATGAAGGTCAGTCCGCCCGCTACCGCCAGTTGCCGTATCGATTCCAGGTCGATGCCGGTCAGCCCGGTGGCGATCCGGCGCAGAAGCGCGCCGCCGTTGACGAGCGCCACGACCAGCACGGCGCCGGCGACGTGACGCACCCCGAACTGGCGGTAGCGGAAATGCCAGACGATGCCGATGGTCACCAGCACGCTGAGCGCCATCAGGCGCCCCAGCAGGGCCAGGTTGTACAGCACGACGCCCGCCACCAGAGCGCCGGCCGCGAACCGCCGGAAACGGCGCCCGGAGCTTGCATCGAACCAGGCGGATACGAACACCGCCGGCACGACGAGGAAGAGAACAGGATAAAGGGAGATCAACAGCTCGTAGATGCCCGGCCGATAGAAGTTGAACACGATCGCCGGCAACGTGAACCGGCCCAGCAGGGCCATGCCGACGAACAGCATTCCGAGGACAACCGCGCACGCCGTCGCGGCCCAGAAGAACCCGGTGCGCTCGAACATGCGCGCCGGCCGCACCGCGATGTAGCGCTCCTTGTCGCGGTGCAGCGGCCACCACGGGAGGAGGTAGCCGACCACCAGAGCGCCGTAGCACAGGACGTTGTAGATGGTCAGCGTTTTCCAGGTCAGCAGGTTGAACCCGTTGGGGTGGACTCCCAGGTAGCGCAGCGTCGGGTCCACAAAGCAGTGGACGCCGTAGAACCCCAGCAGCAGGGCCCCGGGGGTGATCAGGGTCTTCTCCCGCCAACGCACCGCCAGCATGGCGAGCACCGCCAGCAGCGCCCCGACGATCAGGTAGACAGCCGGAGTCACCGGACCCGGATCGTACCGGTCGCCGTCCGCGCCGGGCTCGCCCGGCGCGCAGCTTCAACCAATCCGGCGCCGCGGGCGCCCGCATCGTCCCGCGACGCGGACTTCTGCCACGGGCTGCCAACCGGAACCACAGGGACCGGGCGGGTCTCCGGGCAGTCCTTCGTCATTCTCTCGAAGGTCTCACGTTGCGGGCCCGGGGAGCGGATGAGAAGAGTCATGCTGCTCTTGCCGCGCGCTGCTAGAGCCGCTGTCCGAAGAACGGACGCACGCTCAGGAAGTTCGCCGCCAGCGCGAAGAGCACCGACCCCAACAGTCCCGGAACGGCGCCTTTGGCTGCACCTGTCCCGACGCGAAGGACCCCGATCTCGCGCTCCGGCGGGATCGCCGGCGAGGCGAGGCGGACCTCTTCCGTGAAGATGAGGTGCGCCAGACGCAGTTCCGTATCGGCCTCGCGCATGGCGGCCACGACGTTGCGCCGAAGGTCGCGCTCCGTCTCGAGTTGCCGAAGGGTCGCCTCCACCGCACTCCACCTGGCCCAAAGCACCTGCAGGTTCCGCTCCAGTCCGCTCATCGGCGGGCCAGGCACTGCCGACTCACTCGGTTCTTCCTCGACTTTGGAGCCGGGGCGGTCGCCGGAGAGAGCCGGCGCGTCGAGTTGACGGAGCCGCTCCCGGAGCATCTCGATCAGCGTTTCCACGTCGGCGACCTGGCCGGCCACATCCGTTTCCGCTCCGGGCGCAATTTCGATGCTCAGGCTCTCGTGGCCCGGACGACTTGGAGCGATCGAGAATTCTTCCGTTGACCGGGGCTCGCTCCAGGCGGAGGATGAGAAGACCTGGGACTTGAGAAGCATGATCGCCATGGCGTTCGAGGCGCCGGCGGCTTCGCCCCCTCCCTTGATCTGAGCAAGCAGACTCTGCGCGTCGACCAGCAGCAGGCGATACACTTGGCGGATTCGGAGGTTCCGCTGCAGCTCCAGAATCCGTTGGCGCAGCCACTCCTCTTCGCTGGCGGCGATGAACGATTCCAGATTCCGTTGCGCATTCGCGTAGGTTTCCTGCGCCTGGGCCAGATTGGCGGCCATCGCGGTCCCTCCGGTGGGTATCAGGGCGTACAGGCTGTTCACCTCGCGCACATAGGCCTCCGCCCAGGCGTTGGCGACATCCGCCGCCTTCTCCGGCGTGTCGGCGGTGTACTGGATGGAGATCAGATTGCGCTGCTGGATCGCCAGGGCTATTGGCGCGGAGATCGATTCGAGGAGCTTCCGGAGATCGCGCTCGTCCTCGGTGAGTCGGTCGCCCACGGCTTCAACCACCGCCCGCGCCACGGAGGTGTGGTGGACGAGCCCCAGGAGCGCCATCCGCTGCGGCACGGGCACATCCCTCACATCCCTTCGCACCAGATCCGCAACAACCTGGCCCTCCCGGTCCACATCGAAGGAGTCGGCCCCGCTTCGAACGATGGCCACGGTCGCCGTGGCTTCGTATTCCGGCTTCAGAATGAGCGCGAGCAGGGCGCCCAGGAGTGCCGCCACGCCGGTGGCCAGGAGAATCTCGCGCCGCCACACCCTCAGAGCGCGAACATGGTCTTGAAGGAGCACCTCGCCCGGCGGGTCGTCGCTCGGGGGGACGGCAGACGAATCTTGAGGTTCCGCCGCCACGAAAGAACCCTATTGGACCAGCCGCCGCTCCGTCAAGACAGGGTCGGACGCACCGCAGGGCCGTTTATCGCCGGGTGTTTGGGTCCTCCACCCAGGACCGGTCGGGTTCGTAGCCCAGGTCGATCAGCGTCCGGCCGGCGTGGTGGTCGAACACCTCCCGCGCCTCCCTGGTGAACTTGTTCTTCCAATCGCCCACGATCCCCTTGCGGACGAAGTCGCGCACGTCCTCTTCGCCCCGCTTGCGGCCGGTGAGCTTCTCGAACGAGAACCGCTCGATGCAGGCATCCAGCCGGGCGCCGTCGACGGGCGCTCCGGGCTCGGAAACCAACGCGCGGCGCCCGATCGTGCGCCCCTCCCGGCGCGCAACGCGGGCCGTCCGGTCAAGGATTCTCGTCATCTCGCGCTTCGGATCCGCCGTCATCGCCTCGTAGCTGGTCGTCACGCAGTCGGTCCGACGCCGCCACGCGTCGGCGAAGCTCGCCCAGGTCATGCCGCGCACCGGCCCGCTGGTGAAGCAGTACTCGATGAACCGCGGCAGGTAGCGCTGCACGTCGTGCACGTCGTCTATTCCGAGGCGCCGCCGGTGCATCTGCGTCCAGGAGCTGCGCGTCGTCGGTGTCTCCAGCAGCGCGTAGTAGTAGTAGGAGACGGTCACGTCGCGACCGTCGCGCCAGACGACGACGGTGTCGTTGGCGCCGGAGGCGTCCATGAAGTGGCCCTGGACGACGCATCGCCGGCGCGGCGGCAGCCGGTTGCGCGGATGCGGGATGTCGAGGTAAGCAGCCAGCATCTGGCTGACCCAGGTGCCTCCCGACTTGGGGTATTCGGTCACCACGATCTTCGAGTCGCCGAATCCGGGCGCGCCGCGCACCATGCCGCGCCGGATCAGACCGTTAAGCGCGAACCACCAGCGGGCGTTGATCTGCTCCACCATGACAGGGCGTTCGCCTCCAGTCTGTTGAGCGTAGCGTCTGCCGGCGGGTCTCCCGGACCCGGACCGCTTCCGGCGCGGCGCAAACTGCTGCCGCGGCCTGCCGGCTGACGGGAGCCTCCGACCCGCCTGCTCTCGGGTAGAGTCCTGGACACGTCGTGAAGATCTCCATCGTCACACCGGTCCTGAACGACACCCGCGTCGCCCGCGCGCTCGACTCCGTCCTGGCGCAGCGGCATCGGCACACCCTCGAGCTGATCGTGGTGGACGGAGGCTCCACGGACGGCACGCCGGCGATCCTGGACCGGTACCGGAACCGCATCGCGGCCCTGATCAGCGAACCGGACGACGGCATCTTCGACGGCATGAACAAGGGCATCCGCCGGGCGACGGGCGACGTCGTCGGCATCCTGTGCGCCGACGACCGGTACAGCGACCAGTTCGTGTTCCGCGACGTGCTGCGCGCGTTCGAGGACGCCGCGGTCGAGGCCTGCTACGGCGACCAGACGTACGTCAACGAGCAGGGCCGCACCGTCCGCCACTGGAGAGCCGGCGCCCCTTCGCGGGCCGCCTGGCACGCCGGCTGGATGCCTCCGCACCCGACCTTCTTCGTCCGTCGGCGCACCTACCAAGAGTACGGCGGCTTCGACACGCGGTTCCCCATCGCCGCCGACTACGAGCTGATGCTGCGGCTCTTGTTCAGGCACCGCATTCGCACGGTGCACCTGGATCGGGTGCTGGTGCACATGGCGCCCGGCGGCACCTCCACCGCCTCCGCCGCGGCGATTCTGCAGGGGAACCGCGAGGCGTTCCTGGCCTGGCGGAGCAACGGCCTGCGGGGCGGCTGGTTCGTCCCGGTGCTGAAACCGGCTCGCAAGCTCCTGCAGCTTGCACGTCCTCGTCTGCTGCCTTCCGTATCGGCCGAACTCCCGCACACGACATGATCTCGGCGCACCAACTCCTCGGATCGGCGTTCGCCCTCGCAACGACCCTCGCTCCGGGGGCCGCAGGCCAGACGCCCGAGACCGCCCCGTACGAGAAGATCGTCGAGGAGTGGCGCGCCGAGCGGCTGGCGAGTCTCAAGGGTCCCGACGGCTGGCTGAATCTGGTCGGCCTGCACTGGCTGAAGGAGGGTGAGAACAGCTTCGGCGCCGGCGCCGGCAACGACCTCGTGGCGCCCGAGGGGTCGGCGCCGGCAAAGCTGGGCGACTTCGTGGTGGAGAACGGTCAGGTCACGTTCCGGGCCGAACCCGGCGTCGAGGTGTTCGACGGCGAATCAGCCTTCACCGGGATGCTCCTGACGGACGATCAGGAGAACGGCCCCACCCTCCTCACCCACGGCTCGCTGGCCTGGACCGTGATTCGGCGGATGGACCGGCTGGGCGTGCGGCTGCGCCACTACGACCACCCCGCGGTCACGGCCTTCGCCGGGATCGAGTCCTATCCGACCGATCCGGATTGGCGCCTGGAAGCGCGCTTCGAGGCCTATCCCGAGCCCCGGACGATCCGCGTCGCCACCGTCGTCGAGGGCCTCGGCTGGGAACCGACCGTGCCCGGCATCCTGGAGTTTGAGGCCGAAGGGCAGTCCCTGTCGCTGGAGGCCTACCGATCGGACGGCGAGTTCTTCATCGTCTTCGCCGACCACACGACCGGCGACACGACCTATCCCGCCGGCCGCTACCTGGCAGTTCCTCTGCCCGGCCCGGACGGCGTCACGGTCCTCGACTTCAACCAGGCCTACAACCCGCCCTGCGCCTTCAGCGAGTTCGCCACCTGTCCGCTGGCGACACCGCGCAACCGGCTGCCGGTCGCGGTGGAGGCCGGAGAAAAGTACACGGAGCAGCCGTAGAGCGCTGTAGCCGATCGCGCCGTGGAGTTGATGCGCGATACGAGTCACCTAATGGCAGGCCTCGCTGGCTTGGGCCTTGGCGCAGGCGGCCATGACGGCAACCAGTTGCTGGACGGTCCGAAAGCGGGCCAGCGGACGCCCGAACTGGACCCGGGCCTGCACGTGTTCGATCGTCAGGTCGAGGATGCGCTCCATCGCGCCGGCGATCATCGCGCTGCGCGCCCCGGCCATCAGGACCGCGGCCGAGGGCCCCGGGGCCGAGCTGCGCGAGCGCTCCGGTCCGCGCACATGGCGGCCTGGCCGTTCGCCTGGCCGCCTTCGGCGCCGGCGGCGCCGCCCGCTGGCCTCGTTGACCGGGCGCCGAGGCAGTAGGATGCCCCGCCTATGACCAGAACGAAGAAACGGAGGCGCTGGGTCGCCTTTCTCAAGTGGACCGGCATCAGCCTGGCCGGCCTTGCCGGCCTCGCGCTGGCGCTCAACCTGACCACCGGAATGCACGTTGAGATCACGGGCAACTTGAGGCCCCAGGTGGACTTCCACCACGAAGAGCGCCACTACCGGAGCATTGAAGACCACCGCGGCCAGAACGCGGATCCCGCTCGCGTTGCAAGCCCGGAACCGCTCGAGCGCGCCGCCGCGGACGCGGTGAGCGAAACCGTGCCCGAGCACCCGGATCGGGGCTCAACTGCTGCCGTGCCGCAAGCTGCGCCGACCGAGGGCCCCTCGGCCGACGCGGAAGTCGACGCCGGCGAGTTCGACCGCCAGGAACTCTCCGAGGCCGCGGCGCACCGGGTGTCGCCGCTGACTCCGACCGACGGCGAGGTTCCGGCCAGCGCGGAAGCGGCTCCTGAAGCCGGGCCCGGCGCCGATGCTCCATCGCCGGACTCCTGGCCCTACTACCGGGGCCTCCACATGGACGGCCGCTACCCCGGGCCGGTCAACACGGCCTGGCCGAGCGAAGGCCCGCCGGAGCTCTGGCGCCTGCCGGTCGGCGGCGGCTACGCATCCTTCGTCGTCGGTCACGGCCTCGCCTACACGATCGAACAGCGGCGCGAACAGGAAGTGGTCGCCGCCTATGACCTGCTGACGGGCGTCGAGCGCTGGACCGTGAGCTGGGACGCCCGCTTCGAGGAGAGCATGGGCGGCGACGGCCCGCGCGCAACGCCGGCCCTTCATGAGGACACGCTGGTGGCCCTCGGCGCCACGGGCGAACTGCGCGCCCTCGAGGCCCCGACCGGTGACGAGACCTGGCGCGCGAACATTCTCGACGACGCCGGCGCCGCGAACCTGATCTGGGGCATGGCCGCATCGCCGTCCATCCTGGACGGCCTCGTGCTCACCGCTCCCGGCGGCCCGGACGGCGCCGTGATCGCCTACGAACTGGACACCGGCGCGATTCGCTGGCGTGCGCTGGACGCCGAGGGCGCCTACACGGCGCCCGCCGTCTACACGCTGGACGGCCTTCCCCAGATCGTCATGATCGGCGCCGATCAGGTCATCTCGCTGGCAACCGACGGCAGCCGGACCTACTGGAGCCACCCCTGGGCGACGATGAACGGAATCAACGCCGCGCAGCCACTTCAGGTCGCCGAGGACCGGCTCTTCGTATCGTCCGGTTACGGCCAGGGCGCCGCCGTGCTCGAGATCAACGCGAACGCCGGTGCGGACAGCGCCACCGTCGCGGAACGCTGGTCCAACAACCGGATGAAGAACACGTTCTCCACCTCGGTGTTCCATGAAGGGTACATCTACGGCCTGGACGAGGGCATCCTCGCCTGCGTCGACCCGGATACCGGCGACCGCATGTGGAAGGGCGGCCGCTACGGCCACGGCCAGCTCCTGCTGGCCTCCGGCCATCTGCTGATCACGACGGAACGCGGCCAGCTCGTCCTGGTACGCGCAACGCCGGAAAGCCACCAGGAGCTGGCCGCCCTGCCCGCCGTCTCGGGACGCACCTGGAACAACCCGGCACTCGCTCAGGGCATCCTGCTCGTCCGCAACGACCGCGAAGCCGTCGCCTTCGACCTGCGGCCGCAGACGTAGCAGCGCCGACGCCGCGTCCCCGGCGGCCGGGTCCGGACGCTGCGAACCTGCGCTCGGCGACCGCGGCGGGCACGACCACGACCGATCATGGAATTCCGCCGCCAGGGTGCGCGAGGCAGTCGGTTGGGTGCAGACGGTCCGGTGGGAGCCGGGGCCGCACATGGCGTCTGCGACCGGGTCGGGCGGCGCTACCCCGGAAGCTCGACGACCAGGTACTCGCCGTCGCGGGTGACCGGATACGTTTCGGCGGTGTACGGACCCTTGACCATGCCCGGGGCCGGCGCTTCGGGGTCCCCGATCGGCGGAGAGCCGGCCTCCGCCGCCCCGGCCAGTTCCTCACCGGCCACGGTCTCGACCTCGTAGCGGCGCACGCGCAGACGCTCGGGCGCGCACCAGGACTGGCCGGTGCGGACGTGGAACTCCCAGCCATGCCAGGGGCAGCAGAGGATCTCCCGGCTCGGGCGGTACTCGTAGGCGCCGGGCTGCTCGGACCGGATCACGCCCCAGAGCTTGCCCTCGCACAGCTTGCCGCCCTGGTGCGGGCAGCGGTTGCGCAGCGCGAAGAACTCGCCGTCCAGGTTGAAGACGCCGATAGACCGGCCGGCGACGGTCACGATCTTGCGGCCGCCCGATTCGATCTCGGACGCCTCGGCGACGACGTACTTCATCCGGGAAACGCCTGCGCCGAGAGCGAGTCGGAGACTGGCCCTGCCCCGGCAGAGGCCCCGGAGGCCGACGCTTCGCGCCGGATGCCGGCCAGAACCCGGGTGGCGCGGCCCCGCGCCACACGCGAACCAGTCCGTGCGCCCGTCATCGGGCGCACGGATGGCTGGCCGGCGCACCTGTACCTTTGCCGGGTGGATTCTGGTCCCTGTCCGAGGCCGTCCGAGAGGCGAGCAGTCGTCGAGGCTGTGGTAGCTGTCGGAACCGGTCTGCCGGTTTTCCAAGGTCCGGCGGGAAACGTCTTGCCGTTTTCCGCGGGACCGGCAGCTTCCCGGTTCCCGTCCCCACTCCTACAGCCCGTAGAGCGCGCGGGCGTTCTCGCGCTGGATGCCGCGGGCGAGCTTCTCGTCAAGCCCCGAAGGGAGCACGACGTCCGGATTGTCGCCGTCCCAGTGCGGGTAGTCGCTCGCGATCAGGATGTGGCCCGCCAGGCCGCCGAACTGCTCGATCAGGGTCAGGAAGTCGCGGCGCCGCGGCGGCTCCTCGATCGGCTGGGTGGTCACGTAGACATGCTCGGAGATCACCTCCGACGGCAGGCGCTCGAGGTGCGGCGCCTCGTCGCGCAGCAGGCTCCAGGCCGAATCGAGGCGCCAGATCAGGGGCGGCAGCCAGGCGAAGCCGTTCTCGACCGAGATCATGCGCAGGCTCGGGAAGCGGTCGAAGACGCCTTCCACCACCATGCTGGTGATGTTCGCCTGCACCGCCTGGGGCGGGCTCGTGTGGTCCTCGATGTAGTACGAGGCGTGGCCGGCGCCGGTGATCGGATGCCCGTAGGCGCCGAAGGCGTGGGAGGCCACGTGCATGCCCGTCTCGACGCAGGCCTCGTAGATCGGCCAGAACCTGCGCCGGCCCATCGGTTCCTGCAACCGGCCCATGAACAGCACCTGGGCGAAGCGCCCATCGGCGCCGCAGCGCCGAATCTCCGCCGCGGCGGCGACCGGATCCTGCGGGGTGACGACGACCGAGGCCCGCAGCCGCGGCTCGGGATCGAGCCACTCGGCGATCTGCCAGTCGTTGGCGGCACTCGCAAGCGCGGCGCCGAGTTCCAGGTCGAGCGCCGAACTGACCGGAGACAGCGGGTTCAGGATCGCGTACTCGACGTTGAAGGGATCAAGGAAGTCATCCCGCGCGAAGCCGACTTCCGAGCCGGGGGTGCGCCCCGACGGCGGCCGGGCCTCCTCGCGGTGATCCATGAAGCGCGGGTAGTAACCGCTGTTCGGATGACGGATGCCGAACGTCTCGAGGTGGTTGCGCCAGCGCCTGGACAGGTACGGATAGAGATCCTTGATCGAGTCGAGCTCGTTGTGGAAGTCGCAGTCGATGATCGGCGGTCGCTCCGGCGCCGCCGCGGCCTTGAGCGCCGAGGCCTCCGTGGATGGCTCGATCAGGGTGACGGTCATGCTGGATGTCTGCCGGTTGAGAGCGAACGGGGGGAGTATAGACGGGAGGCTCGGGCCGGCCCCGGCTCTACCCTCCTTCTGCAAGACGGTAGAAGCTGCGCGCGTTCTCCGACCTGATCCTGCGCCCGAGCCCGTCCGGCAGCAGTCGGAGCAGCAGATCGCCGGCGTCGCAGGCGTGGACGTGGGGGTAGTCGCTGGCGTACAGCAGCAGGTCGTCCGAGCCGAGCTGGTCCACGACCTCGCGAAGGTGGGCCGGGTCCGGCGGCGAATCGAGCGGCTGAATGCCGACCCGGACGTGCTCGCGGAAGTAGTCGGACGGCGGGCGGCGCACCCAGGGCACGAGCCGCCTGAGATTCCGCCACTCCTTGTCCATGCGCCAGAGGTGGGCCGGAATCCAGGTGAAACCCGATTCCAGGAAGACGACCCGCAGATTCGGGCAGGCGTCGAACACGCCTTCGACAATCATGCTCGTCAGCTGGGTGGCGAACACCTGCGCCATCGCCGTGTACTCCTCCAGGAAGAAGGACGGCCAGCCGGTCGGTGTCGGCGGCATGACGGGGGCGCCGCCGAAGTGGATCGCCGCCACCAGGCCGCTCTGCTCGATCGTCTTCCAGAGCGGGTGGTAGAGCCGGCTTCCGAGCGGGTGCTCGGTGCGCACGGGTATCAGGACCTGGACGAACCCGGGCTGGTCGGCGCAGCGCTCGATCTCCTGCGCCGCCGCGTCCGGCAACTGGACCGGCGCAACGATCGAGCCGCGGAGCCGCGGTTCCCGCTCCAGCCACTCCCGGGACTGCCAGTCGTTCACGGCGGTCGCGAGCGCGCCAGCGACGTCCGGGTTGTGGACGCTGTCGACCGCGTAGAGACAGCTCGAAATCGCCAACTCCGCGCCGCCCTGCTCGAAGACGGCCTCACGGAGATCCGCCAGACCGCCGCGGCGGCCGGCGACGGGCGACCGCGGCGGGTAGTACTCCTGGGAGGCGCCCCTGTCCACCGTGTTGTGGAAGTGCTCCACCCAGTGCTCCGGCAGCAGGGGCATCAGATCCTGGATACGTGGATTGGGGATGTGTACGTCCGCGTCGATCATTGGCCCGGTCCGTCCAGCTCGAAGTAGCAGTGCCAGTGGTTCGCACACCCGGGGTTGAAGGCGGCGCCGCAACTCGGGCAGGTCGAATCGCAGCCCATGTACTCGGCGATCGTGAGCCTGCGACCGCAGACACCGCAGAGCACGGCCTCCCGGTCCCGCTCCGCGAGCGACCAGACTCTCACCTCATGGCCGGCCACTTCCTGGTGGCAGTCGATACACGGGAACCACTCCCCGCAGCACCGGAAACGCATCGCGATCACGTCGGTCGGGCCGTGGTAGTGCCCGCAGCGGGTCCGGGCGTCGACCTGCACGCCGCGGACCTCAGGCCGACCTGAAACCACGCTTCGCACGGGGCTCGAAGTCGAAGTCCGGCAGGTTCCCGAACCGGGCGTCGGGGGTCCGATACAGGCCGGGACGGATCTCCTCGCCAGGGACTGGCGCCGCCATTGTCGCGAGGGCCAGGGCGATGACGCCCAGGCTCGCCGTAGCGACGAGGTCTCGCCGTAATCTCCTCATCTCGCGTCCTCCGTTGTGTCGGATGAAAACTGTGGCACTGTCGCGACAGCCTATCGGGCGCTATCCCCTCCACGCCCCCAGAACGGAAGCTGGCCTCCATGACTCAAGCTTTCGGAAGCCGGCCAGAACGGCGCGGCTTGATCTAGCCGCTCCGTCTTACGACCCATGGAGTGCGCAGATACCAGTCGCCCCCTAGCAGCCTTCCTGGAACCCGGGTGGCGCGGACCCGCGCCACCCGTGAACCGGTCCGTGCGCCCGTCATCGGGCGCACGGATGGCAGGCCGGCGCTCCCGGTGCTTGGCCCCGCCTACGACCAGGTCAGCGAGCCGCTGCTCTGGCCGAACTGGTCCGTCTCGACGCCCATCGCCTGCAGCAGCGTGACGTAGAGGTTGCTGAGCGGCGCGTCGTGGTCGCCGTCGTGACGGTGGTGCTTGCCGTGCCTGAAGCCGCCGCCGGCGACCAGGATCGGCAAGTGTTTGGGCTCGTGGGAGTTCGCGTTGCCGAGGTTCGAACCGAACAGCACGGTCGTTGAGTCGAGCAGCGGGCCGTGGCTGTCGCCGCGTTCCCTGAGCTTGGTCAACAGCCCGTCGAACTCGCCGATGAGCTGAGTCTCGATCTTCTTGAGCTGCGCGATCTTCGCTTCGTCCTGACCGTGGTGCGACAGGTTGTGGTGAGAGCCGCTGACGCCCCGGACCTTCGGCACGACACCGTGATCCTGGATCATGATGCTGATCACGCGCGACGAGTCGGTCTCGAGGATCAGCGGAACCATGTTGAACAGCAACCGGACGCGGCCGATCAGGTCCGCCTTGTCGGGAATGTCGGTCGGCTGGTCCTCCTCCACCGCCGGCTTCGGCCGCTTGAGCCATGCCCCGGCTTCGCTCAATTCCTGCTCGGCCGTGCGTACCGCAGCGTAGTAGGCGTCCAGCCGCACCTGGTCGGCCGAGCTCACGCGGCGGCGCAGCGCCGACGCCTCGGCCTTCACCCGGTCGAGAATGCTGCCACCGCTCGCCAGGTTGCGGGACTCCCGCTCGACCTCCTCCGGCTCGCCGGCGAGGAACATCTTCCTGAACAGCCTGGCCGGGCTGGTCTCGGCAGGAATCATCACCCCGTTCGCGGTGTACGACTGGCTCTGCCCGCTGGCCGTTCCCAGGGTGACCGACGGAAAACGCGTCACGTAGCCGAGATGGTTGGCGGCCGCCTGGTCGATCGAGATCGAGTTCCTGAATCCGTCCCGGCCCGGGCCGCGGGCGGCCGTCAGGAACGTGACCTCCGAGTTGTGCGGCTGGCGCCCGGTCTGGTCCTCGTGCGAGTAGTTCGAGAACAGCGAGTAGTGCTCGCGGTGCCTGTCGATGAGCGACAGGTACTCGGTCGTCTCGTAGCCGGCGCCCGTCTGTTTCGGCCGCCACGCCTCGGGGTAGATCCCGAGGGTGTTGCAGATGTTGACCATCCGCCGCGGCGACCCGCCGGTCGCGGCAACCAGGCGCCCGGGCTGCATCGTCTCGAGCAGCGGCAGGGCGAGCGCGACGCCCGACGCGCGCAGGAAGGTCCGTCTGTCGATTGATTTACTCATGTCGTGTTCCCGTTGTGGGGAGAACGGCGTCCGTCGCCGAACCGCCGCGCGCGGCGTCGATTGATTTGCTCATGTCGTGTTCCCGTTGTGGGTGCTGCCTCAGAGGCGGGCGAAGAGCTCGCTTCTTGCGACCTCCCGGATCATGCTGCGGAGCGGATAGCCCTCGCCCTTGAGCTTGCCGAGGAGACTCTCCACGTCGTCGCGGTCCGCGAACTCGACCGGAGCGCCCGTGGCGAAGGCGATCAACTGGGACGCCAGGTGACGCGCGACCTGGTCGAGCTCGTTGCCGTAGAGCAACTTCTTGTACTCCTCGATGCCGACGAAGACCTGTCCTTGCGGCGTGATGCCGGTCACGTCGACCGGAAGCCCCTGGCGATAGCCGCCGGCGCCCTCCTCGCCCGGGATGCGGTACGCCTCGCGGAAGCCGCCGACCGGGTCGAAGGACTCGAGCGCGAAGCCCGGCGGGTCGATGTTCCGGTGGCAACTGTTGCAGACCGTGTCCGTGCGGTGCCGGTCGAGTTGCTCGCGGATCGTCGTGGCGCCCCGGGTGTCCGGTTCAAGACCCTCCACGCCCGCCGGAGGCGGCGGCGCCGGCTGACCGAGCAGGTTCGCGAGGACGAAGTTGCCGCGCGGCACCGGAGACGTCGTCGTGCCGTTGGCGGTGATCTTGTGAATGCTGGCCTGGGTCAGCAGGCCGCCGCGCGGACTGGCCTCGGGGATGGCGACCTTGCGCATGTGCTGGCCCGTGATCCCCTCGATGCCGTAGTGCTCGGCGAGGCGGCGATTGAGGAACGTGAAGTCCGAGTCGATCAGGTTGCCGACGCTCAGGTCCTCCGCGACGAGCTCCGCCAGGAAGAGCTGCGTCTCCCGGGCCATCGCCTGTCCGAGCCGGCTGTCGTACTCGGGATAGAGCGCCTTGTCGGGCGTCGTCGCGTTCATCTCGTCGAGACGGAACGCCTGGCCGGCGAAGTCCCTGGTAAAGCGCTCGCTCTTCGGATCGTCGAGCATCCGGTCGACCTGGCGTCCCAGTACGTCGTCATCCGACAGCTGGCCGGCGGCGGCCAGATCGAAGAGTTCCTGGTCGGGCATCGACCGCCAGAGGAAGTAGGAGAGCCGTGTCGCGATCTGGAAGTCGTCGAGCGCCGTCCCCTGGCTGCCCACGTGGTAGACGAAGGCGGGGGCGATCAGCAACGCGCGCAGCGGCTCGCGGACCGCCTCGAGGAACGGCAGGCCGTCTTCGAGGGCGGGCTTCGCCAGGGCCGCGTAGGTTTCCAGCTCGCCCTCCGAGAGCGGCCGCCGGAACGCGCGCGGCCCGAACTGCGCCACGACATCGACGACGTGCTCCCAAGGCGCCTTGGTGAGCACCGGCTCGCCGGCCTGGTCGAACGCGATCCCCGCCAGCAGTGCCCGCGTGCTCCGCGGCGGCCAGTCGTCGAAGAGCGGCCCCTCGATCGTCATCGTCCGGAATGCGATGCCCTCCCACGGGTAGTCCTGCACGTTGCGGTCCGCCGCGAAGTACGACACCTTGTCGTCCGGCGGCCGGTACGCGTCGGCCAGTGAGGGAGCGACCAGGTCACGCGGGCGCAGGTAGGGCGTGACTTCGACGACGCGGCCCTCGGGTTCCACCAGGTCGAACGAGCCGATCAGGCGGTTCAGCGCGGCGGTCGCAACGCCCTGCTGGTTGCCGTGGAAGAGGGTCAAGGTGATCGGCGATGTCGGCTGGTAGGGGTAGGCGTCGATCGTCACCCGGTATCGGCCCGGCACGTCGACGAGGAAGCCCTCCGTCATGCTGTGGAAGGTGTAGGTCGAGCCGCCCTCGAAGAACATGACCGCCGCGTCGTCGACGATCTTGACGATGCCGGCGCCGAGGTACTTGCCGACCGAGTTCCCGTTCAGGTAGGGCGACTTCCGGTAGTCGATCTCGACGGTCCGCGTCTCGGGCCGCGGTCCGGTCCTGAGCGCCTCGTCCAGCGCGCCGGCCGCGGCGGAAAGAAAGCTGCGGACGTGAAGCGGCGAAATGCCCTGGTTCTCGGCCACGACGTCGAAACCGCCGGTGTCCGTCTCCTCCGGCAGGTCGTTGGCAAGGCTCGCGGCGACGTCCGGATCGATCCCCAGCAGGTCCTGGATCGTGTACTCGTACTCCAGCCTGGTGAGGCGGCGAAGCGGCGTTCGCTGACCGGCACGTTCCGCGCGGTTCGCTTCAAGCAGCGCTTCTCTCACCGCGCCGAGCGCCGAATCGACGATGCGCCGGGCCGGCCTGCGAGCGCCGGGCGGAGGCATCTCGCCTTCCCTCACGCGATCGTAGACGCGCTCCCACAGGCGGAAGGTCTCCCGGTCGGCCAGGTCATGGCCGAGGGCGGTCAGGTCGAGCGGCGTCTTTGTCCCGACATGGCACTTGAGGCAGGACGCCTCCAGGAGGGGCGCTACGTCCGCCTCGAATGAACCGGCGTCGGCGCCGCCCGGGACGAAGCCCGAGATCAGCAGCGCCAGGCACGCCGGCAGCACTGACTTGTCTCCGTACGTGGCTGTCTCCTCCGTCGGTCCGGCCGATCTTACAACGGCGTTCCAGGAACGCCGAAGCGCGGTCAGTCGCACCGGAGTCGGCTCAGGGCGGCGCGTCCGTCTTCTTCGTGTCGTCCGTCTTCGGCTCGGCCTCGGACGGCGCGGGCGCAGGCCTGGCGTAGATATCGACCGCCTTGGCGTCCTCCTCCTCTTCCGTGGGCGGACGCACACCCTCGGCGAGCATGATCGTCTCGAGCGCGGCCACGGTCACCGGGGACGGCTTGAAGTTGCCGAAGCGGTAGCCGCGCGCGATCGTCAGCGGAGTCCAGCCGTACTTGTTGCGCTGGTTCCAGATCTCGATGTCCGCGCCGTTGTCCGCCAGAAAGTGGACGACTCGCGGCAGGTTCTTGTAGGCGGCGCCGTGCATCGGAGTGTCGCCGTTGGCGTTCACCGCGTTGACGTCGGCGCCGAACTGCAGCGCCGTCCGCACCGCCTCGAGCACTTCCTCCTCGGTGCCGGCGTCCTCGCCGGGCGAGCGGGTGCCGAGGCCCGCCGCGGCCATGAGCGCAGACGAGCCATCGTCGGTGCGCGTCAACGGGTCGGCCCCGACCTCAACCAGGACGCGCATCAGGTCCGCGTCGGCGACGAGTGCCGCGAGGACGAAGGGCGTGGCGCCCAACTCGTTCAGGCTCGTGTTGTTCAGCCGGACCCTGGTCGTCATCCGGGCCTCGAGATCGGCGCCGTGCGCGACCATGTCACGGACGAAGTCCAGACCGTCCATCGAACCGGAACCGTCGGGCCGCGGGTTGTTGTCGCCGGCGCCCGGCTTGCGCACCCGCGGCAGCATGTGCAGCGGCGCGTAGCCGGGGTGCGCCGCATTCGGATCGGCGCCCGCGTCGAGCAGCCGCGACGCGAGCTCGAAGTGGCCGTTGGTCACCGCGACCAGCAGCGGCGTCGAACCGGGTTTCACAGACCGTCCGCCGGGCAGCGGACGGTCCCGCTTCACCGCCGTGCGCGGCGTCGCCGCGTTCACGTCGACGCCAGCCCGCAGCAAGGCCTCCACCACGTCGATTCGACCTTCGCGTACCGCGAACAGCATTGGCGTGAAGCCGGAGTCGAGCGTCGCGTTCAAATCGGCGCCGACTTCGAGCAACAGCTCGACCACCTCCAGGTTGCCTGCGGCAGCGGCCCACATCAACGCGGTCTGGCCGCGCGTCGGTTCGCGGAAGTGGACGTCGGCGCCGGCCTCGTAGAGGGCTTCGACTACCTCGATCCGGCCCGTCCGCGCCGCGGTCATGAACACCGTCTCGCCGCCGGGCAGTACGGAATTCGGATCGGCGCCGGCCTCAAGCAGGGCCTCGACGACCTCCGGGCTGCCGTTGGCGCAGGCCAGGGACAGCGGGATGACGCCGTAACGGTTCGCGGCGGAAGCGTCGGCGCCGGCGTCGAGCAGGCGACCGGCGAGGTCGCCGCGGTCGTGGTGGACGGCCCAGTGCAGCGCCGTCATGCCGTCGACCTGGGCGGCGTTGATCTCGTCGGGGGTCGGTGCGGCGGCGAGGAGGCGATCGAGGGTGGCGGTGTCGAGCGCTTCGGCGGCGTCGGCGAGGTGGGCGGTGGTCGCGGCCGTTGCGGGGACGGCCAAAAGAAACGTCAGCCCGAGGGCCCGGAGCAGATTCCGGCCTTGCGGCCGGATGCCGCCGAGCAGGCCGGCGCACCCGGTGGCGGACGGCCGGATCCCGGCCAAAAGGCCGGCGTACCCGGTGGCGGACGGCCGGATGCCGGCCAAGAGGCCGGCGCACCCCGTGGCGGACGGCCGGAGGCCGGCCAAGAGGCCGGCGCACCCCGCGGCGGAACGTCGTTTCCAGGTACCCATGCGCCTCAGCCTGCCAGGTGGACGGGTTCCGCCAGGGTGTCGATCCGGCCGGTGCTGTCGGCGAAGGAGTCGAGGCGCACGCCGACGCTGTCGAGCAGGGTCAGGTGGAGGTTGGCCATCGGCGTCGGCTCGTCGTGGACGATGTGCTGGCCGCCCCGGACACTTCCCGCCCCGCCGCCGGCGACGACGATCGGCAGGTCGACATGGTCGTGGACGTTCGGGTTGCCCATGCCGCTGCCGTAGAGGAAGAGCGAGTTGTCGAGCAGGGCGCCGTCGCCCTCCGGCACGGACGCCAGCTTCTCCAGGAACCGGGCGAACAGCGAGACGTGGAACTGGTTGATCTTCGCCAGCTTCGCCACCTTCTCCGGGTCGTTGCCGTGATGTGACGTCGGATGGTGCGGATCCGGCACGCCGATCTCGGGATACGTCCGGTTGCTCGACTCGCGGGCAAGCTGAAACGTGATGACCCGGGTCACATCGGCCTGCAGCGCCAGCACCTGGAGATCGAACATCAGGCGGGCGTGATCGGCATAGGCCGGAGGCACGCCGACCGGCCGGTCCACGTCGGGCAAGGCGCCGTCGTCGGCCTGTGTCTCCGCCTTCTGAATGCGCCGCTCCACCTCGCGCACCGAATCGAGGTACTCGCTGACCTTGACGCGATCGCCGGGGCCGAGCATGCCCTGGAGGCGGGTGATGTCCTCGTGGACCCAGTCGAGCAGGCTGGCCTTGCGGTTCAGCCCCGCGCGCCGCTCGGCCGCCGTGCCGCCTTCGCCGAACAGCCGCTCGAACACGATCCGCGGGTGCGCTTCGGCCGGCAGCGGCGTGGTCGGCGACGACCAGGAGAGGTTGTTCTGGTAAACGCAGGCGTAACCGTTGTCGCACTGGCCGACCATGTCCATCAGGTCCATCGCCAGCTCGAGCGACGGCAACCGGGTGTCCTGGCCGATCTGCTGCGCCGCAATCTGATCGACCGTCGTGCCCAGGTAGTAGTCCGTGCTCTCCGTCCACTTCGCCTTCGCCGCACTCAGGAAGGCCGCGTTCGAGGTGGCATGGGTCCCGGGATAGGCATTCTTGAGTTCCAGGTTGCCGATCACCGAGATCTGTTTCCTGAAGCTCTCCAACGGGCTCAGGGACGGCGAGAGTGTGCCGAGTGGACCGGCGCCGCCGGCCGGACGCCAGCGCGTGATGTCGGAGCCCATCGGCACGTAAACGAAACCCAGTCGCCGCACCGGCTTGGCCGCCGTCTTCGCCCAGGCCGTCATCGCCGGCGCCATCGCGTCGAGCAAGGGCAGGGCGATCGCCGCTCCCATGCCGCGCAGGAAGGTCCGCCGCGGGAGTGATTTCCTGGTCAGGATCATGACGATGCTCTCCTCATCCGGAAGGGATCGCTGGCGACGACGGCCTGAATCAGCGAGGACAGACGGTAGTCGTCGGCCTCGGCGCGGCGCAGGATCGCACGAACCGCGGGGGCGTCGGTAGCGACGACACCGCGGCCTGTGCCGAACACCAGCAGCTTCTCGGTCAACGTGGTCAGGAACAGCTCGGGCCGCGCCAGCATCGCCGACTCGAGTTCCTCAACGCCGCCCAGCGCGGTCCCGTCCCACAGTTCGCCCGAGGCGTCGATCGGGAATCCCGCGTCGGCTGTCCGCCAGCGGCCGATCGCGTCGTAGTTCTCGAGCGCGAAACCGACCGGGTCCATCAGGCGATGGCAGCCCGAACAGGCCGGGTTGTCGCGATGGGCCGACAGCCGCTCGCGCATCGGCAGTTCCCTGGCGACGATCTTCGCTTCCGGCAGATCGGGCACGTCGGGCGGGGGCGGCGGCGGCGGCACGCCAAGCAGGTTGCCCAGCACCCAGTTGCCGCGCACGACCGGCGAGGTGCGGGTGGCGAACGAGGTCACGGTCAGGATGCTGCCGTGTCGCAGCAGGCCGCCGCGCACGCTGTCGTCGCCGAGTTTCACCCGCCGGAAGCGGCTGCCGACGACGTGCGGAATGCCGTAGTGCCTGGCCAGGCGTTCGTTGAGGAAGGTGTAGTCCGCCCGCAGCAGATCGAGGGCGCTGCGGCCTTCCCGCAAGATGCTGTCCACGAACAGCTCCGTCTCGCGGCGCAGGGACTGCCGCAGGTTGTCGTCGAAGTCCGGGAACAGGCGCTTGTCCGGGGTGACGCCGTCGAGGTTCCGCAGATGGAGCCACTGGGCGGCAAAGTTGGTGACCAGGTTCGTGGCCCGCGGGTCGTCGAGCATGCGCTCGACCTGGCGCTCCAGCTCCCCCGGCGCGGTCAGCCGGCCAGCCGACGCCGTCTCAAGCAGCTCGTCGTCCGGGATGCTGCTCCAGAGGAAGAAGGCCAGGCGCGAAGCAAGCTCCAGGTCGCTGATGCGGTACGGCTTTCCCGGCGCCACTCCGGCCGGTTCCCGTTCGATCCGGAACAGGAACTCCGGGCTGACCAGGACCGCCGCCAATCCCATCTCGATGCCGGCTTCGAACCCGTGCTCGGCCCTGGCCTGCCGGTAGAGCGCGAACGGGCCGCGCACGTCCTCGTCCGTTACCGGCCGGCGGTAGGCGCGGCGCATCACGCCAGCCAGGATCTTTCGCGCGCAGGGGTCCTCCTCGGCGGCGTTCCGCGGCTGGCAGACCAACAGCCGCCGACGGCTCGGCGTGTCGCCGGCAAACGCACCTGCGGCGGCGTACCCATCTCCCCCGGCGTGCCCGTCTCCCCCGGCGTGCCCGTCTCCCCCGGCGTGCCCATCTCCGGCCACCGGGCGCCGGGTCGGACCGACGATCGAGACCGAGAAGACGGCCGGCTGCACCCGCGGATGACGGTAGTAGTTGAAGCGCGACTCGTAGGGCTGCCGCGCCGTCTCGAGCAGCACCCAGGGGCGGGCCGGGAAGGTGACGCCGACCTCGTGCGGTCCCGCAGTGACCGGCGCCCGCACCACCAGGTGATCGTCGACGTCGTCCTGCGACGGCTGGTAGTTCAGCGCCACGTCGCTCATCAGCTCCGGCGGCGCGACGGTGAAGGTCTCGATGCGCTGCCGGTCGATCAGCAGCTCAAGCTCGTGCGGTTCACTCAGGCCCTCGACGTGCTCGTTGCGGTCGCGGGCGAGACGGATAGAGAACTCGTAGACCCCGTCGGCCGGGAAGTTCCAGGTCGCGAGCAGGCCGCCGCGGGTGCCGAGCGGCAGACCCTCGACGTGCTTCTCCTGAGTCAGATCGGGCGCCGTGCGGAAGGTGACGCCGCTGGGTTCGGCCGCCCGGCCCAGGGCGAGACGGCTGATCTTCTCCGCCGCCCTCACGTACCGCTCCAGCAGGGTCGGCGAGAGGCCGCCGACCGTCACGTTGTCGAACCCGAAGCTCGCCGAGTCCGCCGGCAGCAGCGAGGCGGCGTCGACCTCCAGCGCCAGCAGGTCGCGGATCGCGTTGTGGTACTCCGTGCGGTTCAGCCGGCGGAAGGTCTCCGTGCGGCCCGGGTCGGGCTGTTCCGCAGCGATGCGGTCCAACTCGCCTTCGAGAGACGACAGCGCCTCCCGGTACGCACTCTCGTCCGGACGGCGACGGCCCGGCGGCGGCATCTGCCGCGCACGGAGCTTGCGGGCCACCTTCTCCCAGGTCGCGCGATCGAGGCCCGTGTGCTGCGCGACCAGTGCGTCCAGCTCGAGCCCCGCCGTCCGGAGCCGGTCGTTGTGGCAGCCCAGACAGTGGCGCGAGATGAGCACGCGGTGCGGCGCGGCGGCGTCGAAGGCCGGAGCGGCGGTCGGCGTCGCAGGCGGGGGCCCGGCAGTTGCAGTCGATCCAGCCGCCGCAAGAAGCGCCCCGAGACACACGACAGCCACGCGAATCGCCTGAGGGCGACGACTGCTAATGCGTCGTGGCTGGCGCATCTCCAACTTCCAGGCTGAAGACCAGTTCTGCATACAACGATACTCGCGGCAGTCTAGCAGTCGGCCCGGTAGCAGCGTGTTCAATAAACCGTAGTGCCCAGGTTCCTTCCGCCCACGGTCTTGGGATCCAGGACAGTGACGGGAATCGGCCATCGAATCCTGGCGCTGCTCGTGGCCGCGGTCATCCTCGCTCAGCCGGCAATGGGCGGGGAGTCAGAGCCTGCCCGAGTACGCCACCTGTCCGCTGGCCACGCCGCGGAATCGGCTGCCGACAGGCGTGGAGGCCGGGGAGAAGTACGCAGAGCCGGATTCCCCCTAAGGGGCAACAGGCCTGCTGCGGACCAGCCGTCCCGGCAGGGCGCCGGTGACTTCGTCGTTCTCCAGGACGACTTCGCCGGCGCAGATCGTGGCATCGTAGCCCTGCGGGCGCTGCATGTAGCGCTTCGCGTTCTCGGGCAGGTCGTAGACGAGGTAGGGCGCCTCGGACGACAGCCGGTCGAAGTCGATCACGCTGATGTCGGCCCGCTTGCCGGGTTCCAGGACGCCGCGGTCGGTCAGACCGTAGAGCGCGGCGTTCGCGCCGGTCTGCTTGTGGACTCGCAGCAGACGACGCAGGGCGCCCGCCGGCGGCGGCTACGCACCCGCGAGCAACGGCCACAGACCGTCGCCGCCGGCGCCAATCGCCAGCCTGCCCGCTTGCGCCTGCCAGTAGCCCTCGTCACCATCCGCATCCCGCCAGGTCCACAGCCGACGGCTGAACCGGTGCAGGTCGTGCTCGCGGGTGTAGCCGATCGCGCCGTGGAGCTGGTGAGCGATGCGGGTCACTTCGCAACAAGCCTCGCTGGCACGGGCCTTGGAGCAGGCGGCCGTAAAGCAAGCTTTGTTGCTGCCGCCTTCCGTGGCTGCTTCGATCGCCGCGATGGCGGTGTCGGAAGCGACGCCGACCACAGCGGCGTGACTCGCCATCACCGCGACCAGTTGCTGAACGGCCTGGAAGCGGGCCAGGGGCCTGCCGAACTGAACCCGGCCCTGCACGTGTTCGATCGTCAGGTCGAGTATCCGCTCCATCGCGCCGGCGATCATCGCGGTCCGGGCCGTGGCCATCAGTTCGGCGGCGCCCGGACCGGACCGGCGCCGGCCCGACCGACCGGCCGGGATCACCGGCCGATCGCGCAACCGTCCCGCCGGCTCGCCGGCGCCGTTGGTCCCTGCCTCGAAGTCGACGTCGACGGCAGCCACCCACCCGACGCTGTCCGGTTGATCGGCCACGACCAATGCCGCGATCTCGTCCGGCCACGCCACGTCCGTCAGGGGCGCCGCCGTCAACACGCCCAGCGGCCCCGCCGGGGGTTCGAGTCTCGCATCGGCAAGCAGCCGACGTCCGATGATCGTCTCCACCAGGGGCAGCGGCAGGGCGAACGCTCCCGCCGCCCGCGCAACCGCCATCGCGTCCCCGAAGTCCACCCCGGCGCCTCCCGCCGTCTCGGGCAGCAGAATGTCGGCCAGACCGTTCTCCTCGATCGCCCGCCAATGGTCGGCAGGGAAGCGGCCGGCCTCGACGCCTGCGAACACCTCGTCGTCCGTTGCCGCCTCGAACAGCCGGTTCGCCGCATCAAGCAGGAGTGCGCGCAGCCCGCTCACCGCAACCTCAGCCCGCGGGCCACGATGCCGCGCAGAATCTCGGTGGCGCCACCCTGAATCGTGTAGGAAGGCGCCGCCAGAACCACCTGCCGGAGGAGGTCGAGAAGGGCTTCGTCGCGGATCCCCTCGTCCGCAACGATCCGGCGCACGGCCTCCGGCACTTCCTGCTGGAAGTTCGTGCCCAGGTCCTTGACCAGAGCCGACTCGACGTTCGGGGTTTCGCCGGCCTCCAGAGCTGCCGCCACCGAAACGGAGGCCGCGCGCAGCGCCCGGAGCCGGCTGACCAGCCGTCCCACCTCCCGCTGCGCCGCCGGAGACGCGCTCTCGCGGAGCGCATCGACCAACGCGCGCAGCAGATGGAAGTTGGTCAGGAAGCGTTCCGGACCGCTCCGTTCCCAAGCCAGTTCGGACGTGACCTGGGCCCAACCGTCGCCCGGACGGCCGAGCAGGCAGTCGTCCGGCACGAACGTGTCCTCGAAGAAGACCTCGTTGAAGTCGTGCCGGCCCGGCAGGTCGATGATCGGCCGCACCGTGATCCCGTTCGAGTGCTTCAGGTCGATGATGACCTGGCTCATGCCGGCATGGCGCTTGTCCGACTTCGGCGCCGTGCGAACGAGGGCGACGCAGTACTCCGCCACGTGCGCGTAAGAGGTCCAGATCTTCGATCCGTTGAGCCGCCAGCCGCCGTCGGAGCGCTCGGCGCGGGTGCGAATCGAGGCCAGGTCGGACCCGGAGTCGGGCTCGCTCATGCCGACCGCGAACGAGAGCTCGCCGCGGGCGATGGGCGGCAGGAAGCGCCGCTTCTGCTCTTCGGCGCCGTAGCGCAGGATGCTCGGACCGATCTGGCGGTCGGCGAACCAGTGGAAGGCGGTCGGCGCTCCCGCCGCCAGCAGTTCCTCGGTCACGACGTAGCGCTCGAGGTAGCTCCGCTCGGAACCGCCGTACTCCGACGGCCAGGTCATGCCGATGAGTCCCGCATCGCCGAGCGCCCGGCTGAGAGCCGGGTTCCGGCCCCACCAGGAGAGTCCGTCCGGCAACCAGACGCCCGCGGCGCACGTTTCTTCCAACAGGGCGCGGACCTGCGCTCGCAGGTTCCCCGCAGTTTCGGGAAGAACCGCGGGCGAGAAACGAAGGTGAATGCTCGGTGCCTTCACGGCGGGGCGGCAGCGTAGCAACGATGACTGGAGACCAACCGGCAGGATGCCCGGCAGATGACCAAGACCAGGAAACGAAGCCGCCTGCTCGCCTTCCTGAAGTGGACCGGCATCACCGTCGTCGGCCTGGCCGGGCTGGCGCTGGCGCTGGCGCCGAACCTGACCACTGGAATGCACCTTCAGATGACCGGCAACTTCATGCCTCAACTGGACTTTCATCACGAAGACCGCCACTGCCGCGCCCTCGAGGCGCATCGGAACCAACGTGGCGAACCGCGGTACCTCAGGCCGACCTGAAACCACGCTTCGCACCGCGAGGTCGAAGCGACTTCCGATCTGCATGCGTTACCCCTCTTCGAGATTCCGCCGGCGCCTGTCGCCGGCGCCGCGACTGTCCACCCGGAACGGGTTATCGTTGCGCCCGCAACGCACAGCCAGGAGGCCACTCATGCCAGCACTCGACGGTCTGCGCATTCTCGATCTGACGCAGTACGAAGCCGGGACTTCTTGCACCCAGGCGCTCGCGTGGCTGGGCGCGGACGTGGTCAAGGTGGAGCGTCCGGGGACCGGGGACCCGGGGCGCGGTCTCGCGGGCGGGCGGACCACGGACGACTCCGAGTACTTCATCAACTGGAACAGCAACAAGCGCAGCATCGCGATCAACCTCGCCTCCGGGGAAGGCCGCGATCTGCTGCTGAAGCTGGCGCCCCGATTCGACATCCTGGTCGAGAACTTCGGACCCGGCGTGGTCGAGAAGCTGCGCCTCGACCACGACTCGATCCGCGAAGTCCACCCCGAGGTCATCTACGGCCGGATCAAGGGCTTCGGCGACCGCGGGCCCTACAGCAACTACAAGTGCTTCGACCCGGTGGCCCAGGCCGCCGGCGGTGCGATGTCGATCACCGGCCAGTCCGACGGGCCGCCGCTCCGCCCGGGCACGACGATCGGCGACTGCGGCACCGGCGTCCTGATGGCGCTGGCGCTATGCGCGGCTCACGCCAACAAGCTGCGCACCGGCAAGGGACAACTGGTCGAGATGTCGATGCAGGAGGGAGTCACCTGGTTCATGCGCACAGCGGTCGCGATGGGCGGAGAGGGCGGCGCCAGGGCGGCCCCGCGCAGCGGCACCGGACGCGGGGCGATGATGAACCTCTACCCCTGCCAGCCGTTCGGCCCCAACGACTACGTCTACCTGCTCGTGGTCACGAACCGGATGTGGAAGGCGCTGTGCGGCGCCATCGGCCGCGAAGACCTGCTTGAGGATCCGCGCTACGAGACGCCCGGTGGACGCCTCGACCACGGCGACGACCTGACGGAGGTCATTTCCGAGTGGACAGCGCGCCGCACGAAACGGGAGGCGATGGCCATTCTCGGCGACGCCGGCGTGCCGGCCAGCGCCGTCCTCGACACCGTCGACCTGTTTGCGGATCCCCACCTCGAGGAACGCGGGTTCGTCCACACCGTCGACCATGAGGTCAGGGGTCCGGTCCGCCTGCTCGGATCGCCGATGAACCTCAGCGACAGCCGGGTCGAGATCAAGGCGGCGCCGCTCCTGGGCCGCCACACGGACAGCGTCCTGGCCGACGAACTGGACCTCTCCCAACCTGAGATCGACCGGCTGCGCGCGGACGGTGTGCTGGGCGCTCTGCCCACCCCGGGGCGCCCAAGGCCAGGAGAAAGCGACATGACGACGAGGAAACACGCAGGAGCAGGGACATCACGGCCGTCCACTCCCCACGCCGACGGCCAGGAGACGACGACATGACCCTGACCGGAGACGCCCTGATCGCCCGCAGCCTGAAGCAGCAGGGTGTCGACTACATGTTCGGCATCGTCGGTTTCCCCGTCTACGGGGTAGCCCACGCCGCACAACAGGCGGGAATCCAGTACTACGGCTTCCGCAACGAGCAGGCGGCAAGCTACGCCGCCGGCGCGGTTGGCTACCTGACCGGCCGACCCGGGGCCTGCCTCGGCGTGTCGGGCCCCGGCATGGTGCATGGCATCGCGGGTCTCGCCAACGCGGAGAAGAACTGCTGGCCGATGGTCCTGCTCGGCGGCGCGAACGACCGCTACCAGAACGGCCAGGGCGCGTTCCAGGAGTGCCCGCAGGTCGAGGCGGCGCGCCCGTTCTCGAAGTACTCGGCGGAAATCGACGCCGCTCACCGGGCGCCTTTCTACGTGGAGCAGGCGGTCCGCACCTCGATCTACGGTCGTCCGGGCGCCGCCTACCTGAACCTGACGAACGACGTGCTGACCGCGAAGGTCGACGAAGAAGACGTCGAGTTTCCGCCCCGCTGTCCGGAACCGCCGACCAGTCTGGCCGACCCGCGGGAAGTCGAGCGCGCCGTGGCGGTCCTGCGCGAAGCGAAGAACCCGCTGGTCATCGTCGGCAAGGGCGCGGCCTACGCCCGCGCCGAGAGCGAAGTGCGCCGTTTCGTCCAGCGCACGAACCTGCCCGTGCTGCCGACGCCGATGGGCAAGGGCGTCGTCTCCGACGACGACCCCCACCTGGTGGCCCCGGCGCGCTCTTTCGCGCTCCAGAACGCCGACGCGATCCTGCTGATCGGCGCCCGGTTGAACTGGATCCTCCACTTCGGGCTGCCGCCCCGCTTCAGGAAGGGCGTCCGGGTGCTCCAGATCGACCTCAACGCGGAGGAAATCGGCACGAACGTCCCGACCGAGGTCGGCATGGTCGGCGACGCGCGGGCGGTGACCGCGCAATTGAACCAGGCCCTCGACGCGGAACCCTTCACGCTCGCGGCCGACAACGAATGGCTGACCGGGCTGCGCGAGAGCGCAACCCGGAACCAGGCCGCGGTCCAGGCGATGCTCGAGGACGACAGCGAGCCGATGGGCTACTACCGGGCCCTGCGGGAGATCGCCGACCGCCTGGAGCCGCAGGACATGCTGGTCGCCGAGGGCGCCAACACGATGGACATCTCGCGCACCGTGCTGCCGAACATGGAACCGCGCAAGCGGCTCGACGCCGGCACCTTCGGCACGATGGGCGTCGGCACGGGGCTCGCGATCGCGGCGGCCGTGGTCCATCCGGACCGGCGCACGATCTGCGTCCAGGGCGACTCGGCGTTCGGCTTCTCCGGCATGGAGGTCGAAGTCGCGTGCCGCTACAACATGCCGATCACCTTCGTCGTGATCAACAACAACGGCATCGGCGGCGGCGTCAGCGAGTACCTCCCCGGCAAGCCGCTGCCGCCGTCGACCTACACCCTGGGCGCCCGCTACGAGCGCGTGATCGAGGCCTTCGGCGGCAAGGGCTACCTGGTCGAGAAGGTGGCCGACCTCGGACCGACGCTCGATGCGGCGCTCGCCTCCGACCGGCCAGCGCTGGTCAACGTGCTGATCGACCCGAAGGCGCAGCGCAAGCCGCAGAAGTTCGCCTGGCTCACCCGCTGACGCGCGGGCGCCGAAGCCGCAGTTCAGAGCAATCAAGCTGGAGAGGTCCAACCCGTGGGCATCAAGATCGGCGACGTGTCGATTACCCCGATCATCGAGATCGACTATCCGGTCCCGGCGTCCTTCCTGTTGCCGGACGCCACACCGGACAACCTGGCGCCGGACCTGGACTGGCTCGAACCGCACTTCGTCACGCCTGGCGGCGAGCGGCTCAAGATGATCATCCAGGCCTTCCTGGTCGAGTCGCGCGGCCTCAAGATCGTGGTCGACACCTGCGTCGGCAACGACAAGTTGCGCGGCCTGCCGGCCTGGAACGAACTCGACGGTCCGTTCCTCGAGGAGATCCGGGACGCCGGTTTCCCCCGCGAACAGGTCGACCTCGTGGTCTGCACCCACCTGCACGTAGACCACGTGGGCTGGAACACGATGAAGGTCGACGGCGAGTGGACGCCCACGTTCCCCAACGCACGCTACGTGATGGCGCGCCCCGAGTTCGAGTACTGGCGGGACGAGGGGGAGGCCAGCTGGGGCGACGTCTTCGGCGACTCGGTGGCGCCCGTGTTCGAGGCCGGCCTGGTCGACCTGGTCGACTGCAACCACCAGATCAACCCCGAGCTCCAATTCTTCCCCACTCCGGGGCACACGCCGGGCCACTGCAGCATCGCCGTCTCCTCCCGCAGCGAGGAGGGCGTGATCTCGGGCGACGTGATGCACCACCCCTGTCAGTGCGCTCACCCGGAGTGGTGCTCGATCGCCGACATCGACCGCGAGGCGGCGACCGCCGCGCGCCGCAGCTTCTGCGAGAAGTTCAGCGACAGCGGCATCACGGTCGTGGGCACCCACTGGGCGTCGCCGACCGCGGTGCAGATCACAGCCCACGGCGACGTCTGGAGGACCCGGATTGAGTGAGCCGCCTGCCGGCGGCCCACCGCCCCCCATCGGCTGGAGTTCACGGCCCCGTTCACGAGCACTTCCCGGTGGACCACTTCCTCGTGCGGCTCTCGCGAGGGGACTCCGCTACACTCCCCTGCCGTGTTGAGCCGCGCCCGCAGATTCCCGGTTCCGGCCGCCGTCGTCGCGGCGGTCGCGCTTGGATCGTGCACCGCCGAGGAGACCGGCCCCCCCTTTCGGGAGGTCGCTGGTACACGGCTGTTGATGGCGTCGGTCATGGAACCGGCCGCCGACCACCTCTGGGCTTCGGTCGGCTGGATCCTCACCGCCGAGGGCGAGGAGCATATTCGGCCGCGGACCGACGAGGAGTGGACGCTCGTGCGCAACTCCGCGGTCACGATCGCCGAGTCGGGCAATCTCCTGATGATGGACCGGCGAAAGATGGACGACGAGGACTGGGTCGCCTGGAGCCGGGACCTGATCGATGCCGGCGACGCCGCGATGCAGGCGGCCGACGCGCGCGATGTCCAGGGCGTGTTCGACACCGGCGAACAGGTCTACTTCGCCTGCGCCGGCTGCCACGCGCAGTATTGGGCCAACGATCCGAATCAGTTCCGGCAATAGGCGCCTCGCTGAAGGCCGCGCGGACAGGGCTCGGAGGAGGACCGGGTTGCAACGCGGGCTGATCCTCCTCCACCGCTGGCTGGGTATCGCCGGCAACCTGCTGTTCGTCGTCTGGTTCGCGTCGGCGCTGGTCATGATCTATGCGCGGATGCCGGCGCTCGATTTCGGCGACCGGCTGAACCGGCTGTCGCCTCTCGACCTGGACGCGGTTCAGGTGGCGCCGGCGCAGGCCGCGTCCGCAGCCGGTCTGGATGCCGAGAGCCGGGAGGCGGTTCAGATCCGCCTCGGCATGGCCGGCGACCGGCCGATCTACCGGCTGCGCACGGCGACCGGCTGGACCGCGGTGTACGCGGACACGGGCAGCCCGATGCTGCAGCTCGCCGAGGGGCAGGCGACGGCCATCGCCGCGCAGTTCGTCGAGCAGCCAGCCGGCGGCGCGACGCCGACGCCGACCGTCTACGACCGACTCCTCTCCCGCCCCGACCAGTGGACGCTGCAGCTTCGGCCTCTGCTTCCCGCCCATCGGATCCGATCGGGCAGCGACGTGCTCTACGTCTCCGACCGCACCGCCGAGGTCGTGCTGGAGACGAGTGCGACGTCCCGGTTCTGGGGCGCCGCCGGCGCCGTCTTCCACTGGCTCTACTTCACGCCGTTGCGATCGCACACCACGCTCTGGTACCAGCTCATCGTCTGGGCCTCCGCCGCCGGCTGCGCACTGACCCTGTCGGGCCTCGCCGTCGGCCTGATGCGCCTGATCCGGCGGAATCGCTCGCCCTACTCCGGCATCATGCGCTGGCATCACTACAGCGGCCTCGCCTTCGGCGCCGCGGCGTTCACCTGGCTGCTGAGCGGCGCCCTTTCGATGGATCCCTTCGGCTGGCACGCCGGGAGAACGACGAGCCAGGCCCAGCATGCCGCGGTCGCCGGTGGAGGCCTGCGGCTCGCCGACTTCGATCTTGCTTCGATCCGGCCCCGCCTGGAGTCGCTCTCCGAGTCGTTCCCGACGCGCGAGGTCGAGTTTCTCTCGTTCGACGGCGAGCCCCTGCTGCTCGCGTACCGCCCGCCGGAATCAGGCAGGAGCGGCGGCTACCGCGCCGGCTGCTGCGGCGGCGGTCCTGCTGCGTTTCTTGAAACCGTACAGCCGTTCAAGCACCGGCTCGTTACGCTCGGCGGCGGAAAAACGCGGCGCTTCGACCGCGACGAGCTGATCGCCGCGGCCACCGCGGCGATGCCCGGGGCGCAGGTCGTCGACGCGGACGAACTGTCCGAGTACGACGCCTACTACGGCGACCGCAGGCACGGCCGCGATCCGCTGCCGGTCCTCCGCATCCGCTTCGACGATCCGGAGCGCACATGGCTCTATCTCGACCCGGCGCTGGGCCGCATCGTCCACCGCGAACAGCGCCGGAGCCGACTCGACCGCTGGCTCTATCGGGGCCTGCACCGGCTCGACTTCCCGGGCTTCTACGACCGACGCCCGCTATGGGATGTCGTCGTGATCGTTCTGCTGCTGGGCGGCCTGTTCTCCGCGGCCTCGTCCTTCGTCCCGGCGGCAAGACGCCTCAGGCGGCACGGAGCACGCCTGAGGCGCAAGCAGCTGCAGAAGAACTGAATCCCTGAACGACGCGGTGTATCCGGGGTCGGAGAACTGGCCGCCTGAGGCGCAAGCAGCTACAAGGGAACTGAATCCGGCTGCGTCACGGCGCGGACCGTGCGGCACCGGCCCCGGGAACGTGAGGATCGCACTCGCATTCCCGGAAGCCGCCGCTGCGCGCCGAGTGCCGGCCGGACGGCCGGCGCGCCCGGTGGTCTACCGGGGCGGTTCAGTCGGGTCGCGACCGTCGCGCGGGGCGCCGGTACCCGAGGAACCCATGAAGATCTTGCTGCCGTCCTCGAAGGTCACGTCACGGCCGTTCGCGCGGCGTGAGCGGTCCTTGCTCTGGTAGCCGTCCACGATGATCACCGTGCCGGCCTGGAGGTCGTCCCGGGAGAGGCCGCGGCGCAGGAGGGTGTTGGGCGTGCCGCCCTCGACCATCCAGACGTGCTCGGTGCCGTCTTCCTCGGTGTGCTTGATGTGAATCCAGGTGTGCGGATTGACCCACTCGACCTTGACGACCGGGCCCTTCAGCAGCAGCGGACGGTTGGGATCAAACTCGGCGCCGAACGCGTGGTGAGCTACCAGGGGCGCCGCCACCGCGATTGCCGCGACGACAAGGCCGACCCCCGTGATGATCATGGCTCGCTTACTCATGGACGTCTCTCACTCCTCTGTTTGTGTCAGTGGTTCGGTTCGGTCAACAGACTCTAGCAGGATCCGGGCGCGGCTCTACTCTCCGGAATCGCCCGTACTGGCGGCCTTGGCCAGGGCGTCCTCCTCCAGAAGGCGGGCGCCGCGCATGATGTTGCCGAGGGCGTAGTTGCCCTCGTGACAGGCGTACTCGTAAACGAGGGCGTCGCTGCGAGGCCAGGCGTACTCACCGCTCCAAGGCGCCGTCCACACGTTCGGATCCTCGACGGTGAACTCGTATCGCAGGTGATCCGGACCCATCGGAGTGAACCGCTCGACCACATGCAGGTCGCGGGTCGCCGAACGCAGAGCCGGCCGGTCGGCGAAGTTCGTCGTGTCGATGACGAGAGTGTCGCCTTCCCACCAGCCGATCGAATCGCCCATCCACCGGCGCTCCGGCGCCGGGGCATGCTCGCCGCCGATGCGGACGACGCGCGCGTCGTGGACCATCTCGACCAGGATCATCACGTGGTCCTCCGTCTGCACGATCCGCTTCAGGTTGTTGTAGAGGGCCGGCAGCATCGGCGGCCCGCCGGTCGAGCTGAAGCCCAGCAGGCAGCGCTCCGCCAGCGGTCGCAGTTCCGGATCGTCGTAGGGGCCCGGCCCCTCCCGCTCGAGCCACCAGGCCTCGCCCGTGTTGGCGCGGAAGAAGCCCCTCCGGGCGGCGAAACGTTCCCGGACAGCCTCGGTCACCGGCGGATGACGGCCATTCTTCGGGTCGACGATGATCGAGGTGCGGAACCTGCCGTCAACCTCGAAGACATCCGTCCCCCGCTCGATCCAGAAAGCGTTGTAGCCACCGACGTTGCCGGCGGCGCCCGGCGAACCGTCGCCGCCCTCGGGGGGCGCTTCGCGGTCGGGATCGCTGACCTGACCCGCCTCCTGCAGGCGCAGACGCTCCTGCTCGGCGATCTTGTCGGCTTCCTCCCGCGACAGGTACAGATTGTCGCCAAACGCCTGCGGACGCGCCAGCGGCGTCAGGGTGCCCACGTTGTAGTAGCCGGAGATGTCGGGCCGGCCGGACGGGGTCCGGGCAAGCTCCTCGTCGCCGGCGGCCACGGCAGGCGCGGCGAGTCCGACGACGGCAAGAAGAACAACAGCAACCTTGAGTCCGGATTCGCGCATGCTTGACCTCGCTTTGGCCCGTTGGCGGAAGCGGCGCGACACCAAGGGGCGCGACTCCCGACAGGCGGCGCCGTTTCTAGTCGACCAGCTTCATCCGCGGCAGTGGATTGCGGCGGTACTCGCCGTACATCAGCTCCTCGACGAACTCGACGCACCGGAAGTCCATCAGGCGGGCGTTCGGCTCCATCCGCCGGTAGAGCGGCATCTCGATCGTCCACGGCTCGGTGTACGTCATCGGATCGGTGAGCGTCGCCTCGTAGTGGAGGTGGTTCGGGCCGGCAACCGTGAAGCGCTCCTCGACCTGCAACTGGTTGCTGTAGTGGTTGCCCGAGCGGTCGAGCCAGCCGCCGCAGCCGGGCATGTCTTCCGCGCGCTCGGCGCAGTCCTTGGCCAGCAGGCCGCTGACGTCCACGACCAGCGTGTCGCCATCCCAACGGCCGTAGGACGTGCCCATCCAGCTGTCGACCTGGGACGGCTTCGGATCTTCCATGTAGATGTCGCGGACCGCGCCGGCGTACTGGTAGGCGATGAAGACCGCGTTCTCGCTGTGGAAGATCTGGAACGGCTGCGGCATGTACGTCGCACGCGGCACGCCGGGCAGGTAGCAGAAGACTTCCTGGTCGCGGGTTGACCAGTTCGCCATGTTCTCCATCTTCTTCGCGGCTGCCGCGTCCGTGTACGGGATCTTCCCGCCGCCCTTGATCACGCCCATGCCCGGGGGCACCGAGCCAACCGCGCCGAAGTTGAGAACCTCGGCCGCGGGCAAGGGACCGTGCGGACCCTCGCGCAACTGCATCGCGGCGCGGGCCATGTGCAACTCGAGGTCGTAGTTCGCCTCGTTCAGGGCCTGCCAGATGCCGTTCAGATCGGGCTTGCCGTCCGAGAGCCGGTTCGGCTCGAAGTCTTGGGCCGCAAGCGGCGCCACCGCCACGGCGAGAACCGCGACCGCAGCCACGGCAGTTCGAGAAAACGCGCTAGTTCCCAGTTTCATGACGTTGGCCATACTCCTCTTTCGGCGAAACGCCGAGTTGTCTGAACGGAAGGAAGGTGAACCCTGTCACCTTAGGCGCACGGGGTCAACCCCAAGCGGTCCGCCCTGCCACGGGCTGCCAGGGTGCGACGAGCGTAACGCACCCTGTCGGCCTCAGGGCAGCGCGAAGACGAACAGCGTGTTGTTCGAGCTCGGACGCAGTTCCGCCGTCAGCCGGCGGAACGTCGACGTCGAGCCGCCCTCGGCGCCGGTGCCGACGGCCACGTACTGCCTCCCGTCCACCGCGTAGCTGATCGGGAAGCCGGTCACCGAGGAGCCGATGTTGATCTCCCACAGCACCTCGCCCGTCTCCTGGTCCAGCGCCCAGAAGCGGCCGCCGACGTCGCCGCCGAAGACCAGGCCGCCGCCGGTCGCGGCGAGCGACATCGTCGCGGGCAACCGCTCGTGGAGCCAGAGCGTCTCACCGGTCTCGGCGGAGATCGCGTAGACCGTGCCGAGCAGTTCCTTCCCCGGCGCGAACTGCGTGTCGTTTACCAGGGCGTAGTGCATCGCGCCGCGGCCGACGCGCGTCGTCATCCGGGAGCAGAGGTTGCGGAGCGGGTAGTACATCGCGTTGGTCAGCGGACTGTAGGCGCCGGCCTCCCAGTCCTTGCCGCCGAGGAGCGAGGGGCAGATCAGGCGTTCCTGTTCCAGCTCGGTGAACACGACTTCCGGGTTCAGGGCGACGGCGCCGGTCTCGCCGTCGATCCGTTCGATCACGTTCTGCGGCACCGTCGGCCGCGCCCACAGGAACTCGCCGGTCTCGCGGTCGAGCGTGTAGACCAGGCCGGTCTTGCCCGGCACACCGGTCACGACCTTGCGCATCTCGCCCGCTTCGATCCGCGGATTCCGCCAGGCGACGGCCTCGGCGTCCGGCGCGACCGCCGTGTCGACGAGCAACCGCTCGAAGGGATGATCCAGATCCCAGTGGTCGTTCAGGTGCTGGTAGTACCAGCGCACGCTGCCGGACTCGATCTCCAGCGCCAGCGTCGAGTTGTGGTACAGGTGGGTCTTCTCGTTGCCGCCGATCAGGAACTTCGGCGCCGGCGAAGTGACCGACGTGCCGACGATGAGGAGTTGAAGATCCGGGTCGTAGCTCGGCGCCATCCAGGAACCGACGTGGTGGCGGTTCTCGAACGGCACGTCGCCCCAAGTCTCGTTTCCGGGCTCACCCGGTCCCGGAATCAGCGGACGGCGCCAGAGCTCCTCGCCCGTCGCCGCGTCGTGGGCGGCGATGAAACAGGCCTCGGGGCCCCGGTGCGGCCGGCAGCTGCGCCCCGAGATCACGCGGCCGGCGGCAATGATCGGCCCCGTCGAGTGCCTCGCCGGGTCCTCCTCGTAGTCGACGATCCGGGTCTCCCAGACCAGTTCGCCGGTCACCGCGTCGAGCGCGTAGGCGTAGCCGTCGTTCGCCGTGTCGATGATCAGTCCCCCGTAGATCGCGAGACTGCGGTTGACCGTCTCCAGACCGCCCACCCAGGTCGCGATGTCGTCGGGGATCGGCCGCTTGTACTCCCACAGGAGATCGCCCGCAGCAGCGTCGATCGCCTGGGTCACGCTGCTCGGATTCGGGTAGTACATGACGCCGTCGTAGACGAGCGGCGTCCCCTGCTGGCTCCCCTCCTCGAGACCGCGCGACCAAGCCAGGGTGAGGTCCGCCACGTTCTCCCGGTCGATCTGGTCGAGCGGGCTGTAGGCCCAGCCGTTCTGGGTACGACGCCAGTGGAGCCAGTCCGCGGGATCGGGCTCCTCCAGCATCGCGTCGGTGACGGGAACGAAGGAGTCGTCGGACTGGGCGCCGGCAGGCAGGCCGATGGCCAGCAGAAGCGCGGGGACCACGACGATCCGCAGCGTCAACCGAAGGACGGGCTCTCGACTCATACTCGGACTCCCAATTCCGTGCTCGACGCCCCGCCGCCCGATGGCGGCCGGGAGGTCGGCCCACCCGATGCGCCAATTCAGGCTTCCTGCGCAGAGAGCGGCGAGCGTAGCGCAGGCAGCGGCGCTATCCTCGCGCGATGCCTGCGACCGACAACGGCCGGATCGTGATCACCGGGCTCGGCGCCGTAACGCCGGTTGGCAATGACGTGACAACCTTCTGGCGGCGGATGAAGGCCGGGGACTCGGGCGCCGGCCCGATCACCGCGTTCGACACGGAGGCGTTCAACGTCAAGATCGCCTGCGAGGTACGCGACTTCGACCCAACCGAGTGGCTGGCCGGCAAGGCGGCGCGCAGGATCGCGCGCTCGACCCACTTCGCGGTGGCCTCGGCCAAGCAGGCGGTTGCCCACGCGGGGCTGGCAATCGACCCGGCCGTGGCGCATCGGCACGGCGTCGCTTTCAACACCGGGGGCGGGGGCGCGTCGAGCATGGAGAGCGGCACGCGCCGGCTCGTCGCGCGTGGTCCGCGGAAGGCGAACCCGTTTCTCGTCACCGACGTGATGCCGAACGCCGTCTCCTGCCTGATCTCGATCGAACTCGGCGTGACCGGGCCGACGACGACCTCCACCATGGCCTGCGCAAGCGGCAACTATGCCCTGCTCGAGGCCTACCGGCTGCTGCGCTCGGGCGAAGTCGACGCAGTGATCGCCGGCGGCACGGAGGCGGCCATCACGCCGCTGATCGTCGCGACCTTTTCGCGGCTCCAGGCTCTCTCCACCCGCAACGACGACCCGCCGGCAGCCAGCCGGCCGTTCGACGCCGACCGCGACGGCTTCGTCTTCGGCGAAGGCGCCGCCGCGTTCGTCGTCGAGACCGAGCGCCACGCGGAGAAGCGGGGCGCCCACGTCTACGCCGAGGTGCGCGGGGGCGCCGTGACCGCCGACGCGCATCACCTGACCGCTCCCCGCCCCGACGGCGCCGGCGCGGCGGCCGCGATGACGCGAGCCCTCGAATCGAGCAACACGGACCCCGGCGAGGTCGACGCGGTGTTCGCGCACGGTACGGCCACACCGCTCGGCGACGTCGCCGAAACCCTGGCGATCAAGGCGGCGATCGGCGACCGGGCCAAAGATGTCGCCGTGGCCGCCACGAAGTCCCAGGTCGGCCACATGCTGGGCGCCGCCGGCGCGGTATCGGCACTCGCCGCGGTCAAGACGATCGAGGAGGGCACGATCTGCCCGACGATCAACCTCGAGCAGCCCGATCCGCAGTGCGACCTGGACTACGTGCCGAACCGGGCCCGTGCCCACCCCACCGGCGTCGCGCTCGTCAACGCCTTCGGCTTCGGCGGCCAGAACGTGGTCGTCGTCCTCGCCGACGCCAACTAAGCCCGCCTCGTGCCCAAACCGGGACTCCCCGGCGTCCTCGCCAGCGCGAAACCAGCCTCGTGCCCGGGCGCGCCGTCGTCCGCGCCAGCGCGAAACCAGCCTCGTGCCCGGGCGCGCCGCCTCCCTCGCCGGCGCCAACTAGCCAGCCTCGTGCCCAAACCGGGCGCCCCGGCGTGCCATCCGTGCGCCCGCTGACGGGCGCACGGACTGGTTCGCGTGTGGCGCGGAACGCGCCACACGGGTTCTCGCCGGCATCCGGATGCCGCCCGACGCCAGAGCCCGAACTCACTCGCGCGACAGCACTCGCTCCCGTACCGACGCCAGCACGCTCCGCAGCGCGCGGGGCGCCGCGTAGTCCACGATCCAGGCCGGGAGTCGGCCGCCAGGGTCGGTCAGCAGCCGGTAGACGACGACCGTCCGTTCGGGATTCAGCGGAATCAGCGTCCACGAGCCCTTGCTTTCCTGCACGTTCCCCGAACCCTCGACGTACGTCCAACGGGCCTGCCAGCCGGCGCCGGCGCCGGTCTCGACGGCCCCGGTATCCACGCGAACCGTGTAGCGCCGGTCGTCGACGGGAAACGGCATGTCCAGGATCTGCCGGTTCAGGTAGACGCCCGGCGAGACCGGCTCGACGTCGGACTCGAGAACCCGGGGCATGAACTCGTCGAAGTCCGCCGCCGCGTCGACCACGTCGCGGACCGCCGCCAGCGGCGCCTCGATCACGCCGATGCCGCAGCCCTCGGAAACGCGGCGACCCGCATCGCGTCTCGAAACGCGCCACTTCCCGACTGCCGGCAAGTCCCACGTCGAAGGACTGCCGCCGAGACGTTTCCGGGGCGCTGATTCGAAATCGAACTCGCACGGATCCATCCCCTGCGCTTGTGGGACCACCAGCACGAGACAGACCACGAGCGCGCCGGCCGCTCTCTCCATGACGTCGGACTCTACTGCTGCCATCCCGGATTTGCGTCCCGTTCGTCAGCTCCTCCTGAACCCGCTGCACGCCGTCATACGAAGATCCGATCGATCGCGGTACCGTTGTACGGCCATGACACAAGTGACTCTTTCGCCCAAGTATCAGGTCGTCATTCCACTTGAGATCCGCACCGCTCTGCGACTCAAGCCAGGCCAGAAGATCCAGGCCATTCGTGTCGGCCGCTGCATCCAGCTGATCCCGGTCAAGCCGATGCGGGAGTACCAAGGCTTTCTACCCGGTATCGACACCGAAGTCGAGCGCGAACCGGACCGCCTGTGAACGTCGTCGACTCGTCGGCCAGGTAGCCCGCGACCGGTTTCACTCCGCCCTTCGCTCCGCCCGCAACCGCCCGAAGTACTCGAATGCGGCCGCCTTGACCTTCGGCGCCAGCAGCAGCGTCGCGATCAGGTTCGGCACCGCCATCAGGGCCAGGGCGGTGTCGATCAGGTTGATCACCATGCCGGCGCTCCACCAGGCGCCGACGAAGATGCCGACGAGGTAGAACCAGATGTAGAGCCCGGCGTGCCTGGCGCCGAAGAGGTAGGCGAAGCAGCGCTTGCCGTAGTACGAGTAGCTCACCATCGTCGAGATGGCGAAGAGCATCACGATCAGGACCAGCAGCGCGCGGCCCGGCGCGCCGAGCGCGCTCTGCACGGAGTCTGCGGTCAGCGACACGCCGCTGATCTCGCCGACGGTCTCCAGGCCGCTCGAGAGGATGACGAAGGCGGTGAGAGAGCAGACGACGATCGTGTCGATGAAGGGACCCAGCATCGCCACCAGGCCCTCGCGCACGGGTTCGTTCGTCTTCGCCGCGCCATGCGCGATCGGCGCGGTGCCCAACCCGGCCTCGTTCGAGAACGCCGCGCGGCGGACGCCGATCATCAACGCCTGCTGGAATCCGATCCCCATCGCGCCTCCGGCCGCGGCGGTGCCGGTGAACGCTTCGCGGAAGATGCGGCTGAACACCTCGACGGCCACGTCCGAGCGCACGAACAGGACGCAGAGCGCCATGCCCAGGTACAGCAGGCACATCGCCGGCACGAAACGCGCCGTCACCGCGCCGATCCGTTCCACGCCGCCGAACGCGACCAGCGCCACGAGGGCCACGCAGCCCACGCCGGCCAGAATCGGCTCGAGTCCGAACTGGGCCTCAAGCAGTTCCGCGACCTGGTTGCTCTGGAACATCGGCAGGCAGCCGAACAGGCCGAAGGTACAGAACATGATCGCCAGCGGCCGGAACCTCTTTCCGAGGCCGAGCTCGATCGTGTACATCGGACCGCCCTGGAGGGCGCCCCGCTCGTCGCGGCCGCGGTAGATCTGGGACAGCGTGCAGGAACAGAACTTGGTCGCCATGCCGACCAGCGCGGCGACCCACATCCAGAACACGGCCCCGGCGCCGCCCTGGGTCACCGCGATCGCCACGCCGCCGATGTTGCCGACGCCGATGGTCGCCGCCAGCGCCGTCGACAGCGCCTGGAAATGGCTGATGTGACCCGGATCGTCCGGCGAGTCGTACTTCCCCAGCGTGACCGCGGCGGCGTGCCCCATGTGGAGCAGGGGCCGCAATCGCAGATAGACGCAGAAGAAGGCGCCCGAGCCGATCAGCAGGATGACCAGGGGCATGCCCCAGGCGTACCCGACCGCCGCTTCCAGGAAGCTGTCTAGAGCCTGCAAACGATCACGTTCCGTTCACCGCCGGCCGCCCGGGTGGCGGCGGTCTCACTGCTCCACGACTTCCAGACTCACCGGATCGCGCACCGGCAGCATGGTAACCCTGCCTCCGAGCTTCGCCGCAACGTCCGCCATCGTCGCGCGACCGTCGCTGTCACCCGGCTCGATCGCATCCCAATCGCCGACGACCAGCATGACGAGCCGGTCGGGCGAGAGGTAGCGCTCCGCCACCCGCTGCACGTCGGCCGGCGTCACCGCCTCGACGCTCTCCCGATACGTCCCCCAGTAGCTGTGCGGCCGGCCCAGAAACTCGTCCTGCGCGAATATCTCGGCCACGGCCAGGGCCGAGTCGAACTCGTTCGGGAAGGTCTCGATCGCGGCCGCCTTGACCGTCCGGAGCTCGTCGTCCGAAACCGGCTCGGCCCGGATGCGGTCGATCTCCTCGAGCGCGATCTTCGCCGCCAGAGCCACCGTTTCGCTCTTCGACTGGAAGGTGACGCTGAGATTGTCCGGCCAGTAGTTGCCGATACCGAAGCGGGAGTAAGCGCCGTAGGCCAAACCCTCGTCCGAGCGGATCCTCTTCATCAACCGGGTCGTGAAGCCGCCGTTGCCGAGGACACCGTCCATCATCGCCAGAGCGAAGTGATCCGGGTCACTCCAGCCCTGGCGCTGCAACGTCCGGTGGCCGATCTGCACCCGGCCCTGCGGGACGTCCTGCCGGGCAACGTAGACCCCCGCAGCGGGCTCATGCCCCGCGGCCTGCGGCGGCCACGGCGCCTGTCGCCGCCCTTCGCCGCCGAAACGGTCGAGCAGCGCCGACAGCCGGGCGGCGAGTTGGTCGGCGTCGAAGTCGCCGGCCGCCGCGATGACCATGTGCGCCGGATGGACATGGCTGTTGTGGAACTCAGCGAGGTCCGGCTGCCCGATCGCCGAGAGCGAGGCCGCCGTGACGAACCGGGACTCGACGTGATCCCGCCCGTAGAGCAGCCACTGACCCTCCCTGCCCGCGACATCGATCGGATCGTCATTGCGCTGCTTCAGTTCCTCCAGCTCGTTCTGCTTCGCCAGGTCGAGTCGGTCGGCATCGAAGCGAGGTTCGCTGAGCATCGAGAAGAACAGGTCGAGACACTCGTCGAGCACCGTGGTCAGGCAGTTCATCGACATCCGGGCGCTCGTGCTCCCGATGGAGGACGAGAAGTCCCCGGCTATCGCTTCCACCGCCTCGTCGAAGGCCTTCGCTTCGAGTTCGCCGGCGCCGCCGGTCCGCATCAGGGCGCCCGTGAGGCCGGCCAGCCCCGCCTGCTCCACCGGCTCCAGGTAGGCGCCGATCCGCAGACGCACCGTGACGTCGACCAGGGGCAGCGAGCGGTCCTCCACCAGGTAGGCCGGAACGCCCCCCGCGAGCTCGCGCCGGTAGGAGTCGGCGCCGGGCAGCTCGAAGTCGAGCGGACCGTAGGTCAATCCGGTCGGGTGATCAACGATCCCGGCGCCGTTCTGGGCACTGCCGGGGGCGGTCAGCCCGATGAGGAGGGCCAGGACGAGGAGAGCAGGAAGGGAGAGAGTACCCGGTTGCCGGCGGCCGATCATTGCGCTTCTCCTTCGTCTTCCTGCAGTTCAGCGAGCCGTGCCTCTACCACACCCCGCATCCAGTCGAGCGCAGGCCGCATGTCTTCGGGCACCTGAGCCGCCTGGGCATCGATCTGCTGCAGAACCGCCTCCAGCTGGACCGGGTCCCCGAGCTCCCGGATCGCCGCCGCATCGGACATGAGAGCCGTCCGCATCTCCGGCGGCAGGGCCTGCAGCTCGGCGGGAATGTCCCGGGCCTCGGTGCCCGCCTTGCGGTAGTACAGGCTGACCAGCCGCTTCGACGGCTCGAAGTACTTCGCCGCCACCCGCTGCACGTCCTCGGCAGTGACCTGATTCGTACGCTCCGCGACCGTGTTCAGGTAGCGCCAGTCGCCCATCGAGTCCATGATCGCCAACTGGATCATCAGGAAGAACGGCTCCCGAAGTTGACGGTAGGTGTCGGCCGACACGCGGTTCCTGACCTTGGCCAACTCGTCTTCCGGAACCGGCTCGGCGATCAGGTTCGCGACGATCCCGTCCCAGGCGGCCAGCAGCTGCTCGGGTGTGGCGGCGCCCTTCGTCTCGGCGCGCAGATTGAAGACGCCCGCGTACTTCCTGGGTTCGTGGAACGCGCTGGCGCTGGACGCGATCTCGGCGCCCTCGACCATCTCCTCGTACAGACGGCCGGTGCGGCCGTTGAGCACACCCGCGATCACGTCGAACGCATACCCGTCGGCGTGGCCGAACGGCGCCGCGTGGTAGCGAATCTGAAGTTGCGGCTGGCAGTCGCACTCCGCGGTGAGCCGCTTCTCGGCCAGCTGCTCGGCCTCAAGCGTCACGACATCCGGAACCTCCCGGGCACTCCGCTCCAATCGACCGAAGTAGCGTTCCGCGAGTTCCCTGACCTCGGCCGGATCGAAGTTGCCGACCAGAATCCCGGTCAGGTTGTTCGGCGCGTAGTAGGCGGCGAAGAACTCGTCCGCCTGCGCCTTGCTGATCACCTCCAGGTCGGACGCCCAGCCGCCGACCGGCCAATGGTACGGGTGTGACTGCCAGAACATGGCGTCCGCCTGCTCGTCGTAGCGGCCCGTGGGCGTCGACTCGATGCGCAGGCGCCTCTCCTCATGGACCACGTCCCGCTCGGCGTAGAACTCCCGGAACACCGGATTCAGCAGCCGGTCCGACTCGAGCCAGAACCAGAGTTCCAGCCGGTTCGCCGGCAGCTGGTTGATGTAGACCGTGAAGTCGTTGCTGGTGAAGGCGTTGATGCTCGTGCCGCCGCCATCCGCGTAGACCTTGTCCAGTTCATCCTTGACCATGAGTTCCCGCTGCTCCTCCACGAGCTCCTGGAACTCCGCGCGCAGGGCGTTCAGGGTGTCGGTGCGGTGGGCCGGGTCGTAGGGGTCGTCGATTTCGCCGAGCCTGAAGCGGCGGCGCTGCTCCCGCAATTCGGCGCGGATCTTCTCCTGAACCGCCTCCTGCTCCGCAATGATCTCGAGATCCCGCTCGATGTCCTTCGTGCCGATCGTGTGCGTCCCCTTGAACATCATGTGCTCGAAGAAGTGGGCGAGGCCGGTGATTCCCGGCCGCTCGTTCGCCGAGCCCACGCGGGCCGCCCATGCCGCCGCGACCGTGGTCAGCTCCGGGCGCCTCACGAGCAGGAAGCGCATCCCGTTGTCGAGCTCGAACTCCTCGACCGGCACCGCCGCCGCCGTCGCGTCCTGCGCCGCGGCGGCGCTGTGCGGGACGAGCGGCAGGACGAGCGCGAGCGCCGCCGCCGCCGCGACGCGGGCAAACCCGGATCCGGCTCCGCTGTTGGACAAGCTGTTGGACAATCTGCTCAAGAACGATCCCTCCTGACTGTGGTTCCCAGGCGCCGCCGCGCCAGGGCGTCGGCGCGGCGCCGGGACACTCTACCGTTTCGACCCGCACAAGAGCAACGCCCAAGACCGTTCCGAAGTCGGACTTCGACGACCGAATTCAGGCCACCGCTCCGGAATCCACTCCAGAATCGGCGACTCCGTGCCGGTACCGTTCTCAAGGTCCGGGAATAACGACCTCCTGCCCGCTCCTGCCCGCCCTCGGCGCAATGCACTGGACGCAGGAACCGCCCTGACGGCAACGGCACGGAGGATCGACATCCGCCCCGCGCCCGCCGCAGCCGCGCAGGCCGACGCGCTTCTTCAGACGGCAGCGACACGGCAGCGTCACGGAAGGTTGACATCCGCCCGGCGTCCGTCTATTGTCAGCACTCGCGCGGGAGGAGTGCTAACAGCGACCGCCTGAGCGCCGGCGATGCCGGCATCCGCAGTTTCGCACAGCACCTCAACGCCCGCCGCGAAGAACACAGCCCACCGACAACCAACACAAGGAGGAGTTTGCTGGTGAGTGTACGTCCGCTTCATGACCGGGTTCTCGTCAAGAGGCTCGAAGAGGAGGAGCAGGTCCGGGGAGGCATCATCATCCCTGACGCTGCGAAGGAGAAGCCGCAGGAGGCCGAGGTAGTCGCCGTCGGTCCCGGCAAGGTACAGGACAACGGCGAGCGTTCCGCGCTCGACGTCAGCATCGGTGACCGCGTACTGATCGGAAAGTACTCGGGCAGCGACATCAAGGTCGACGACGAAGACATGGTCATCCTGCGCGAGGACGAGATCCTCGCGGTCGTGGAATAGGCCGGAACTGAAGGCTGGAGAAAAAGGTATATGGCAAAGCAGATCGTCTACTCCGAGGACGCGCGCCGCGCAGTCCTGAGCGGAGTCAACAAGCTCGCCGACGCGGTCAAGGTGACGCTCGGCCCCAAGGGCCGCAACGTCGTCCTCGAGAAATCGTTCGGCTCCCCCACGATCACCAAGGACGGCGTCACCGTCGCCAAGGAGATCGAACTCAAGGACGGACTCGAGAACATGGGCGCGCAGATGGTGCGCGAAGTGGCCTCGAAGACCTCCGACGTGGCCGGTGACGGCACGACGACCGCCACCGTGCTGGCGCAGGCGATCCTTCGCGAGGGCGCGAAGAACGTGACCGCCGGCGCCAATCCGATGGAGCTGAAGCGCGGCATCGACCTCGCGGTCGGCGCCGCCGTCGACGCGATCCACGCCCTCGCCGAGGACGTGAAGGACAGCGAGGAGATCGCCAATGTCGGCACGATCTCCGCGAACAACGACGCCGAGATCGGCCAGATCATCGCCGAGGCGATGGACAAGGTCGGCAAGGACGGCGTGATCACGGTCGAGGAGGCCAAGGGCCTCGCGACCGAGCTCGAGGTCGTCGAGGGCATGCAGTTCGACCGCGGTTACCTGTCGCCCTACTTCGTCAGCGACGCTGACCGCATGGAGTGCGTGCTCGAGAACTGCGTCGTCCTCCTGCACGAGAAGAAGATCAGCTCGATGAAGGACCTGCTGCCCGTCCTCGAACAGGTGGCGAAGCAGGGTCGGCCGATGCTGATCGTCGCCGAAGACGTCGAGGGCGAGGCTCTGGCCACCCTGGTCGTCAACAAGCTGCGCGGCACGCTGCAGGCGGCCGCGGTCAAGGCGCCGGGCTTCGGCGATCGCCGCAAGGCGATGCTCGAGGACATCGCGATCCTCACCGGCGGCCGGGTGATCACCGAGGACCTCGGCATCAAGCTCGAGAACGTCCAGTGGCAGGACCTCGGCGACGCGAAGAAGATCGTCCTCTCCAAGGACGACACGACGATCGTCACCGAGTCCGGCGACACCGGCCGCCAGGCCGCGATCGCCGGCCGGGTCAAGCAGATTCGCAACCAGATCGAGGAGACGAGCTCCGACTACGACCGCGAGAAGCTCCAGGAGCGGCTGGCGAAGCTGGTCGGCGGCGTCGCCGTGATCCGGGTGGGCGCCGCGACCGAAACCGAGATGAAGGAGAAGAAGGCGCGGGTCGAGGACGCGATGCACGCGACCAAGGCCGCCGTCGAGGAAGGCGTCGTCCCGGGCGGCGGCGTGGCCCTGCTGCGGGCCATCGACACGGTGAGCGCCATCGAGGAGGAGGGCGACCTGGGCGTCGGCGTCGCGATCGTCGAGCGGGCGCTCGAGGAGCCGACCCGGCAGATCGCCGAGAACGCCGGCGTCGAGGGCTCCGTCATCGTCCGCGATGCGAAGGCGGAAACCGGTTCGACCGGCTACAACGCCGCGACGAACTGCATGGAGGACCTGCTCGCGGTCGGCGTCATCGACCCGGCCAAGGTCACCACGACGGCGCTGCAGAACGCCGCCTCGATCGCCGGCCTGATGCTGACCACGGAGGCCCTGGTCTCCGAGATCAAGGAAGACAAGCCGGACGCCCCGCCCGCCCCCGACATGGGCGGCATGGGCGGCATGATGTAGGCCCTTCAGCATGGGCGACCGGCCTTCCCGGTCGAGCGCCCATCCGGGTCCTGCCGGAACGAATCAGGGCGGCCCTTCGGGGCCGCCCTTTTTCCTATGCCGGGAGCGTTTGCCATCCAGGAGCCTGCTCCGCACGGGTCGCCAGCGCGCAGCCGGCAAGCGCCGGGGCCGACCACGGCAGCCGGGCCGCTCTGCCCCCGCTCCGGTGTTCTGACGCTGGTATCGTCCCCTCGATCCACTCGACCGTCCGTCGAGAAGAGAGGCAATCCGCCCCATGTCATCGGCTCCACACGATCAACCCGTCTGGCTCTGGTGGAGCGGCGGCAAGGACTCGGCGTGGGCCCTGCACACGCTGCGGAACGATCCGGAGTGGGAAGTGCGCGGGCTCGTGACACATGTCAACCGGCACAACGGTCGGGTGGCCATGCATGGAGTGCATCGACACATGATCGAGCGACAGGCGGCCGCGGTCGGCCTGCCGCTCCATGTGATCGAGTTCGACTGGGCGGCGTCCCGGAACGATCACGACGCCGCCATCGAGGAGGGCCTCCTGCGCTGGTGCCGGGGCGGCCGGAAGTTCGTCGCCTTCAGCGAGCTCCTTCCCGGCCGTGCCATGCGACGCCGTTCGGCGCTTGTCGGCCGCATCGGACTCCACGCCGTGTTCCCGCTGCTCGGCCGCGACCCGGCCGACCACGCCGCGGAGATCCTGGAGGCAGGTTTGAAGGCCAGGGTGTGTTCCGTCGAATCGGACCGCCTGCCTGCCTGCCACGCGGGTTGCCGCTTCGACGAGGACTTCGTGGGGTCGCTGCCGCGAGGCGTCGACCCCTGCGGCGAGGACGGCGAGTTCCACACGTTCGTCGAATGGGCGCCCGGGTGGTCGTCGCGGATTCCGACCGACGCTGGCGCCAGAATCGAGTGCTACGGCTTCGGATTCGCGGAGATCGTGGAGTCCTCTCGGGCGCCGCGGAAGGAAGAAGACCGCCGCCCCGGGACCGGCAACGACCCCTTCGGCTACTACGCCCGGCTGAGGAGGGTCCGCGAGCACGTCGATCAACATCTCGACGAGCCTCTCGACCTGCACGCTCTCGCGCCCGTCGCGGCGATGAGTGCCGGGGGGTTCGGCAGGTTCTTCCGCAAGGCCACCGGCCAGTCGTTCCACGATTGGCTCAACGAGCGCCGCCTCGAGCGGGCCGCCGTCCTCATCGGCGACCACAACGAACCGATCGGGCGAGTGGCGGAGACCGTCGGTTTCGGTTCTGAACGAACGTTCCGGAGGTTGTTCCAGGGGAGATTCGGCTGTACTCCCTCGCGGTTCCGATCTCAGGCACGGGATACAGAAGCGGGATAGACGCGCCAGGCAGCCGCTCCAGACGGGTGGCAGTCCGGGACCGCTCTCGCCTCGATTCGCGGGCTCTTGCCACGGGCTGCCTAAGCCGAAGTTCTTGAGCTTCTGCGGCCCCGTGATGGTCGATAGTCGTTGCCAGGCTTGGGTTTGCGGGTTGTTGGCCGGTCGTTCGGGGGCGCATATCGTAGCCATGTAAAAATGAGAGAAGAGGTAGACAGTCACGACGATCTAGAGTACAATGCGAAGCCATGTACATCGAGAGCATACGCAACCGGAACTCGCCGCCTGCCGTCCTGCTTCGAGAGTCCTACCGCGAGCACGGCAAGGTCAAGAAGCGCACACTCGCCAACCTCTCCAAGTGGCCGGACCATCTCGTCGAGGGGCTGAGGACCCTCCTCAGGGGCGGCGTCGCACTGCCGTCTCTCGATGCCGCCTTCGACATCGTCCGCGCCAGACCGCATGGACACGTTGCCGCCACGCTCGGCGCCGCCAGACGGGTCGGTATCGAGCCCTTGCTCGACCGGAGGCGGTCGAGACAACGCAGCCTCGCGACCGCGATGATCGCCGCGCGCATCCTCGATCCCCGGTCCAAACTCGCGACCGCGCGAGGACTCGCGTCCGAAACGATCACTTCGACCCTCGGTGAAGAACTCGGTGTCGAGGAGGCGTCGGCCAGCGAGCTCTACGAGGCGATGGACTGGCTGCTCAAGCGGCAACCGCGAATCGAGCGGCGCCTGGCCAAGCGCCACCTCGAGGAAGGAGCCCTGGTCCTCTGCGACCTGACCTCGGTCTACTTCGAGGGCTCGTCCTGCGAGCTTGCCGTGCACGGGTACTCCAGAGACCGCAAACGGGGCAAGGTGCAGATCACCTTCGGCCTGCTCTGCAACCAGGACGGCTGCCCCGTGGGGGTCGAAGTCTTCTCGGGCAATACCGCGGACCCCTCGACAGTGGCCGCGCAGGTGCACAAGCTCAAGGAACGCTTCTCGCTGGACCGGGTGGTCATGGTCGGCGACCGCGGCATGATCACCGATGCGCGCATCAGGGAGGACCTCGACCCCTCCGGACTCACGTGGATCAGCGCCTTGCGGGCGCCGGCGATCCGCTCCCTGGCCGAACAGGGCCACCTGCAGCTGTCTCTCTTCGACGAGAGAGGCCTCGCCGAGATCAGCGCTCCGGAGCTCTTCCCCTCAGAGCGGCTGATCGCGTGCAGGAACCCCCTGCTGGCCGACGAACGCGCCCGCAAGCGCCAGGAACTGCTCTCCTCCACCGAGGTCCAGCTCGAAGCCATCGTCAAGGCCACACGGCGCCAGAAGAACCCCTTGCGCGGCAAGGTCAAGATCGCCGCACGCGCCACGCGCGCCCTCGACCGCTTCAAGGTCGCAAAGCACTTCGAAACCGAGATCGAGGACGACAGCTTCAGCTATCGCCGCAATCAGGCACGCATCGACGAGGAAGCCGCACTCGACGGCTTCTACATCATCCGCACCAACGTCCCCGAGGACCAACTGACCGCGGCCGATGCCGTGCGCTCCTACAAGAGCCTCAGCCGCGTCGAACGCGCCTTCAGGAGCCTGAAGAGCGTCGACCTCAAGGTGCGGCCCATCTACCATCGACTCGACGACCGGGTACGCGCCCATGTCTTCCTGTGCATGCTCGCCTACTACGTCGAGTGGCACATGAGGCGCGCACTCGCACCCCTGCTCTTCGACGACGAAGACCACGACCACAACACCCGATCACCCGTCCTGCCCGCCCGCAGATCGGCCACCGCCATGGCCAAGGTCAACTCAAGGCGAACCACCCACGGATTCCCCGTACACAGCTTCCAGACACTCCTCGCCGACCTCGCCACGCTCACACGCAACCGGGTCCGAATCCAGCAAGCCGGCGACTCCACTGCCGATCTGCTGGCCACGCCAACACCTCTTCAGAACCAGGCCCTCAAACTCCTGGGCGTGAAACCCTGAGGACACGTACCCAGTAGGCTGCAACCCCAAATCGACGAAAAACCCCACCACTACAGGGGATTCCTCGATTCCGCGCCGAGAACTTCGGCCTAAGCCGGAATCAGGTCTGGACCATCGTCTCCAGGTAGACGCCCTCGAGATCCGCCTGATCCAGGGCCTCCCGATCCAGGATGCGCTCCATCCTGCCCTTGCGCATGATGCCGACCCGGTCGCAGAGACTCTGCGCCCGGAGCAGGTCGTGGGTGCAGATCAGGATCGCGGCGCCGTCGCAACGCATCCCGTCCAGCAGGGTCAAAAGGTCCGCTGCCGCCTTCGGATCGAGACCTGACGTGGGTTCGTCCAGGAGAATCGCGGGCGCGCTGCGAATCACCGCCACCGCCAGACCGACACGCTGACGCATGCCCTTCGAGAACCGGTCGACGCGCCGATCAAGGACATCCTCGGCCAGCCCCACACGAAGAAGCGCCTCGCGAACGCGGTCCCTGGTCGGCGACACTCGCTGGCCCACCGCGCTGAAGAACTCCGCGTTCTGCACCGCGGTCAACGCCGGGTAGAGGGCCACGTTCTCGGGAATGAGGTCGAGGCGGCGCTTTGCTCTGCGAGGCTCGCGGGCGACCTCGATCCCGTCGATCAGGGCGCGGCCACCCGTGGGTCGGATGAAGTCGAGGAACATGTTGATCGTCGTCGTCTTGCCGGCGCCGTTCGGCCCCATCATGCCGAGAATCTCTCCCGGCGCCACTTCGAAATCCACGCCGTCGACGGCAAGCGTGTCGAACAGCATCATCGGTACACGCTGCTCGTATGGAACGGAAACGATCGTCGGCTCCAGCAGCACGCCTTCCTGATGGCCGCGAACGGTCTTGAGGCTGACGATCGTGCCGACGGCAGCTCCGCCCGTCTCGCGGCGCGTCCTCCCGCTCACCAATCGCGAACCGGCCGCGGACGGTCATCGGCAGTCATAGCGCTGAAAGCGCAGGAAGGTGAACGCACCCGCCACGCCGACGAAGAGGAGCATCCACAGCTGGTCCTGAAGCGTCTGGGCCGCCAACTCCGCCGTGCTCGGCGGTCGCCAGACAAACCGGGGCATCTCGTCCGCGGGCGCCGGCACCTCCGAGTAGTCCAGCGTGCTCAGTGCTTGCAGCACGTACTCCTCGCCATCGTCGTCGGTCACAATGGCCTTGGCGCCGCTCCGGAACGCCGCCTCCCGGTGCAACTGGCGTTGGTTCAGCACGAAAGACGTGAACACCGGCTTGAACCCGGACAACTGGCGACGGAACTCCCTCCGCCCGGATGAGCCGGTAACCGCCAAGCGGTTCATCGCGCCGCGCACGAGAGTGTGGGGCGACAAAACGCCCCAACGATCGATCCACTCCTCCTGGGCGGCGAATTGCAGCAGATGCTGGCTGCGCAGCTCGGCATAACCCTCCTCCCTTTCCCGCAGGGCTGCTTCCTGGTCGACCCACATCTTCGACTCGAGATCCCGGATCCGGCGACGTTTCTCGGCGGAGGAAATCTCTGGCGTGCGAACGATTTCCTGAAGCGGCATGGAGGAAACAGCCAGCCGCATTCGGTAGGCCTGCTGGTGAACGGAGATGTTCCGCTGGAACGTCATCTCCGATTCGACCGGATGAAACACAGAGGCCAGAACAACGATGAGCCCCGGCACGGCCAAGGCCAGGAGCGACCATGCGCCGACCGCCCGCTGCAGAGCGGACTCGGGCATCGACGTACTCACCGAGGCCGCCATCCCGAGCAACACGTTGAAAAGCAGGAACACGACAAACTGCACCACGGCCAGGACCAGAACCAGCCCCTGCGAGGCAGTCGGAAGCAGACCACCGCCGATCACGGCAACCGCGAGTCCCGCGAGGACGCCGAGCACCAGGGATGCGGACACGACAAGGAAGCAAGCCAGCATCTTGCTCAGGATGAGTGGTACGCGCCCCGTTGGCCGACTCGCCAGGACCCGCAAGGTTCCGGCAGCCTTCTCCCCCGCCACCGCATCGAAACTCAGGGCTACCGCCATCAAGCTGTAGAAGAAGATGACGACCGCCGTCCAGTCAAGCGGTTCGGCGGCAAAGAGAAACGAGCGATCGGAAACCTCCGTCTCGAACACGTCGACGAGATGCGGACGAACGACTGCGGCTTCGCCCCACTGCTCCCTGGACCCGCCGCGCAGGAAACCCAGGGAAGGAGCCGGTCTGGGGACGACGACCCGTTCCAGATTCGCGGTGCTCTCTGCCTTGTGCGCCAGCCGCGACCAACTGGAGCGCAGCTCCCGAACCTCGTCAAGGTGAATCAGCGTCGCGGCCACGATCAGCAGAGGACCGGCAACGAACAGCACCAAAAGCCGATAGCTGCGGAGGTACCTCGCGAGCTCCCAGCGAATCAGATGACCGAGCACGCCCGCCTACCCGCCACCGCTTCGGCTCAGCAAACGTCCAGACGTTCAAGACCGACGCCAGCCGCGAGCAGCAGCGCGACGGTCCCGAAAGCGAGCGCTCCTGCCGGAAGGCTCGCCTGACGTAGGGAACTGCCGATGGAGACCGACTCGTGAACCGGCTCCGGCAAGCCCCCGATGTCGAGCGGCTCACCGTAAACCGACCGTTTCTCTCGCTCCGGGTAAAGAGCGAGTTTGCCGGCTTGCCAGGCAATGAAGGACCTCTCGGCCGAGTCGACCTGGCGCCGAAAGTGCTCGTGATCGGCGGGCGAGGTACCTGCCAGCACCTGACCGCCATCGAGAAAGGCGGTAAACGGCAGCAGCACCGCCAAGCGCCGGTAGTACCGATACGCCATAACCTGAATGTTCCGCCCCGCCATCGAGCGGTTCCGGTCCTCCTCAAGGTTCTCAACCCCGGCAACGACAGACGCCGACGCCACCGGAACGGTCGGCGCCAGCCGGGATGCCGCCCACCCGGCAAGCTGTGGGTAGAGCGCCGCAGAAAACGCCCACACCAGGACCCCCACCACGAGCGAGGTTTCCACCTGCCTGCAGACGACGGACAGCAGCAGAGAAAACGCCAGCCAGAAACAGCCGTAGAGCGCGACCAAGCCAAAGAAGAACCCTGCCCGCCACCACTCTTCCCCTTCCAGAGGCGGGCCGGCTCCGGTCGCCGCCCACACCAGAAAACCAAGCAACAACATCGAACACGGCAGGACCACGGTCAGCACGCCCCCGACGAACTCGCCCGTCAGCAGGGTCGACCGCGGCAGCCCTCTGGCCAGCTGCTGCTTGAGCGTGCCCTTCTCACGCTCGCCGTTGACCACCGCATGGCCGGCGACCAGGCATGAAAAGCCGAACACCAGCGCCAGCACCCACGCCAGATCCACGTTCAGGCGCCGCGCATCCTCCACCACCGGCCGATCCCGCCGCGTGATCCGAGGCTCACCAAACCGACCCGGAATCGCAGCCCTTGATCCCAACTGCTCTCCCACGCCTCGACTCAGGAGGCTGAGCACCGCCGGAGGCCGCTCCAGGCCAAGCTCGAGTTGCATGTAGACCTGAGCCCTCTCGAAAGACATCTGGCCGGCCAGACGGCTGGCCTCGAATAATCGAACCCGTTCCTGATAGTCGATCCAGGAAACCTGGACGGTTGCGCCAACCATCACGGCGCCAACGGCCCAAGTCCCCAAGAACCAACCGTTCTGCAGGCTCAGCCTGAGTCGCTTGAGCGCAACAATCCACATGGCCCTCAGTCCGCAGACGCCCCTCCCAAACCCCGGATCCCCAGCAACGGACCAAACTCGCAGGCTCTCTGGGGTTGACCCACTGAGTGGACTACCGAATCCAGTCCGTCACCGGCGGAAGTTCTGCCCGCCAAAGCGACGAAAAACCAGTAAACCAAGCGACGCCATCCGCAACCGAGACGGATCCGAAACTGGCCTGGGCGCCGCGCTGCCTGAGAATCCCGAGCTGGCCTCCGGTCGGAGACAGAACGTACAACTCGCGGCCCCCTACAAGGCAGAAAACGAGGCCCGTCCGCGAGTCAACAGCCACACCCGTCAGCATGGGAAGCGCGTTGATTCCGTCGGTCGCCAGGTTCTCGGTGATCCAAGGCGTCCAGGCTTCCCGCTCTTGCATCGCCACGCCCATCAGGTCGCCAATAAGCCGACCCCGAAGACGTGTCTGAAACTCAAGTTCCCCGTCAACCGAGTACCGAGAAACGACAGGAGCCGCCGTGAACGCTGCCACCAGGGCATCGGACGGCGCGACCGCCATGACGACGCGGTTCAGTCGCACGGCGAAGCGCCGGTCTCGGCAGCGGCTGTGTTGATCGCAATCAGGATACACATCGCCCGGCCTCAGGAGTTCCCCGATCAGAAGTTGCCTGTCGCCGAGTGGCGAGTAGCGCACGATTACCGAACCTTGGCGAGGTTGATTCAGAAACATCCGGCCCTTTGAGTCAAGCGCAATCGAATAGCTGTGCCAAGCTTCGGCGTCGTCCGGCGTCGTTCCCTGCAAGACGGTGTCCAGAGAGCCACCGGTCCGAAGGGAATAGCCGTGGATGGACATCAGACCGGCGGTCGAAACCAATCGTACCGTATCCGCGCTTCCGACAGCGAAATCCATCGGAAAGCGCATCTCTCCCGGCCCCTGTCCGACGCGGCCGAGCTGCCGCTTGATCGCGCCAGATGCATCAAGATCAAGCAGGCGATGGTTCAATCGCTCCAGCAGGAGAAAACCATCATCATGAGGCGTCAGACGATAGGCGCCATTCACCGTCAGATCTTCAAAGACGCGAACCGGCTCAAAGGTTCCTTCCGGAACCTCTTCTGTTTCTTCTGACGCCGACGCAACCCTCGCCACAACAAACAGACAAAGTGACGCAAACGCCAAAAGAATGATGCGGCGCGCGCTACTGCCTGTGAGCATTTGGCACCTCCAGTTCGTCTTCAATCGTCGACACCGCCTGCACCCGGCGGTGATACAGCAGAATCCCGAGACCTCCGCCGAACCCATGTTCAGCAGCCACATTCTGCCGGCCTTCGGAACTTTCAACTCTCCAGTCCGGCATCCGCTCGCCGTAAACCGCTACGGTCCCCGAAGGGCGCAGCATGTAGAACAACCAAGCGACGCTGACTAACGCACTCCCTACGACAAGCCCGCCGACCAAGGACTCGCGCCAAGGGAACTTGTGACGGGGTCTGGCGTGGGGCATACGGTACTCAGCCACTTGACTACAACGGTCGAGGAAGCCACGAGAAGGTCTGAGAAGAGAGTCTAGGGTCGGAGGCCTTCACCTGTCAAGTGCCAGAGCTGTCCAGCGTTCGGCGTTGCCCGGCTGCTGTTCGCTTCGTGACGAGGCCTCGATTCGCGGACTCTTGCCGCGGGCGGCCTAAGCCGGAATCAGGTCTCGACCATCGTCTCCAGGTAGACGCGCTCCAGATCCGCCTGATCCAGGGCCTCCCGATCCAGGATGCGCTCCATCCTGCCCTTGCGCATGATGCCGACCCGGTCGCAGAGACTCTGCGCCCGGAGCAGGTCGTGGGTGCAGATCAGGATCGCGGCGCCGTCGCAACGCATCCCGTCCAGCAGGGTCAAAAGGTCCGCTGCCGCCTTCGGATCGAGACCTGACGTGGGTTCGTCCAGGAGAATCGCGGGCGCGCTGCGAATCACCGCGACCGCCAGACCGACACGCTGACGCATGCCCTTCGAGAACCGGTCGACGCGCCGATCAAGGACATCCTCGGCCAGCCCCACACGAAGAAGCGCCTCGCGAACGCGGTCCCTGGTCGGCGACACTCGCTGGCCCACCGCGCTGAAGAACTCCGCGTTCTGCACCGCGGTCAACGCCGGGTAGAGGGCCACGTTCTCGGGAATGAGGTCGAGGCGGCGCTTTGCTCTGCGAGGCTCGCGGGCGACCTCGATCCCGTCGATCAGGGCGCGGCCACCCGTGGGTCGGATGAAGTCGAGGAACATGTTGATCGTCGTCGTCTTGCCGGCGCCGTTCGGCCCCATCATGCCGAGAATCTCTCCCGGCGCCACTTCGAAATCCACGCCGTCGACGGCAAGCGTGCCGTCCTCGAACCTCTTCGTGAGTCCGATTGCCTTGATCACTGTCGACTCTCCAATGTGGGTCAGCGTCGGCTGAGGAGGATGCCGCCCCGGATCAGCGCCGCGAGCAGCGCCACCACGGCAGCCAAAAGAAGCAACGCCAGCCACGGATTGCGGGCTGCCGTCACGTGAATGCGAACTGTCTTGGGATCGCTCTCCACCAGACGATCACCAGCCAGCGTGCCGACGACGATCGTCCCTTCGTAGTCCCCCAGGATCACGTCGGCGGGCGGCGCAAGCGTCACGTTGACCGCTTCGCCGGTGCCGGGGGCGAGCGCATCGAACAGCCGCGGTTCCGCTCCCACCCGCCAACCGAACGGCGCCTCGACAACGACTTCCACCTGCTCGAGATCCAGACTGCCCGCATTGACGATCCTGACTTCGAACGAGCCGGTATCGCCGCGCAGAATCTCCTGGTAGAGGTTCGCCGCCTCGACCTCGAGCGCGGCGACACCGCGCGGAATGAGCTCCAGATCCAGCCTGCCCCCGCCTCCGGCCGCGTCACGGTCGGGCTCGAACAACACGGAGAACGGAATCGACGTGCCCGGCTGCACCGCAGCCGTCGGTCGACTCGGCAACGTCAGCGCCAGACGCAGACTGCGGCTGGTCACCCCCTCCGACAGGAACATCTGACTGAACGTCGCCTCGGTCTCGGGATCAAAGAGCCGCGCCGCAACTTCGGGCGGAAGACCCTCAAGCCGCACTCCGTACGTCGCGTCATCGACGTCGAAGCGCTCCACCTCAAGGACGAACTCGGCCTCTTCACCCAGTTCAGCGTCCAGGGCAAGCTGAGCGGAACGCACGACCAAGGGTTCCTCGGCGCCGGATCGCTTGCCCAACAGGACCTGTCGATCGTGGGTCTGATGATTGTAGCGAAGCTCGACGAGCAACTCCTCGACATCGGCCAGAAGAAGTCCGAAGTCGACGGTGGTCGGTTCGTCGAACAGCATCATCGGTACACGCTGCTCGTATGGAACGGAAACGATCGTCGGCTCCAGCAGCACGCCTTCCCGATGACCGCGAACGGTCTTGAGGCTGACGATCACGTTCGATACGCCGGTCGGAAGCGGCAGGTCCAGCAAACCGCCCGACTGCTGCTCGACCACTTCCGCCTCGACGCCGGAGGACCAGCGCGCCACCAGCTCCAGTTCGACACGGGCCTCGCCGTCGGGCCGCCTGTACTTCCGGGCCGCGCGCAGGACGACCTCGGGATCCGCCGCGATCATCTCCAGATAGGCTTGTGCCAGATCGAGATCCGCGAGCCTGAGCTGCGCTTTCTCCGTATCCAGCTCCGCCTCGGAGAGCAGCTCGTTCTCGAACAGCTCCTCGGCGCGACCGAGCTGCTTCTCGGCTTCCTCGTACCTGATCCGGGCAGCCGCGTACTCGAGGCCAAGCCGACCCGAAGCCTCCGTCTGACCAGGCGCCGGCCCCGCCGCCGCGACGATCAGGAGGGCGGTAGCGGCCAGGCCCGCGAAACCGTCCCGGCGCCGCCTGAACCTGGCGGGCCAGGCCGCCTGGGGCCTGGCGGTAGCGGCGGCCGTTCGATCAAGAGCGGCGGGCATCATCGGCAATCGTAGCTTGCGAAGCGCCGGGCGACCCATCCGGTTGCACCCGCCACGAAGAGCACCATCCATAGAACGTCTCCCACCGTCTGGTTCACCAGTTCTCCCGGCGATGGCCGGCGCCAGGCGAACCGCGGCCCCTCGCCGGGCCGTATCGGGAGCGCCGCGTAGGACAGGCCCGTGATCCCGCGCAGTCGGTATTCCTCGCCCTCCGCGTCCTGGATCAAGGCCATCGCCACGCCTTCGCCCGCTTCATCGCGTCGCTGTCGTCTCTGGTCGATCACGAACTCGGTGAAGGTCGGCTCGAACCGGTCGACCTGCCGCAGGAACTCCCTCTCGCCGCTCCACCCGGCAAAAGAAAGCCGATCCAGCGAGCGGCGCAGCAGACTGAACGGCGAGAGAGCGCTGAACTTCTCCGTCCATGTCCGTTGCGCCGCCGACTGGCGCAGATAGTCGCGACGCACTTCCGCCAGGGCTCGCTCCTGCTCCGCCAGGGCGGCTTCCTGATCCGCCATCATGTCGGCTTCGAGTGACGCGATCCGGGCACGCTTCTGAGCCGGCGAGAGGTCCTCCCTGTTCACGATCCCGGCGAGCGCCTCAGACGAGACCGAGAGCCGTTCCCGGAACTCCATGGACACGAGCCCGAAGTTCCGCTGCAGTTCGGCCTCCGATTCCAGCGGATGGAGCATCGAGCCCGCCACCGTGACGCCGGCCGGCACGACCAGCGCCAGAACCGTCCAGGCGCCCAAAGCCCTCTGCAGCGCGGCCGCCGGTCGAGCGACGCTGACCGATGCGGCCACTCCGAGCAGCACGTTGAACAGGAGAAACACGAGCACCAGCATGACCGCCAGGACAAGGTTCGGAGCTGTCTCGGCGGAAAGGGAGCCGCCCCCGTCAACCGCGACCACGGCAAGCGAGGCCACCGCACCGAGGACGAAGGAGAGGGCGACGACCAGGAAGCTGCCGGCGATCTTGCTCAGGATGAGCGACATGCGCCCGATCGGTCTGGCTGTCAACACCCGGAGGGTTCCCTGGGCCTTCTCGCCCGCCACCGCATCGTAGGTCAGAGCCACGGCCATCAGGCTGTATAGAAGGACGACGACAGCGGCCCAGTCGAGAGGCTGGGCGACGAAGACCCACGACCGCTCGGAAACACCCGGAATGACAGGCGCCGCCAGGTGGGGCCGCAAGACGGTTGCCTCCGTTCGATCGGCGCCGTCGGCCGAAACGAAACCCAGAGTCGGGTACGGCCGCGGCAGGAGGACCCAGTCCAGATTCGCGTCGCTCTCCGCAGACCGGGCGAGACGCGAGTAGGCGGACACCTGCTCCCGCAGGTCGATCTGGTGGATCGTCGCGGCGACGACCATGCACAGGGGGCCCGCCACGACCGCCAGCAGCAGCCTGTAGCTCTTGAGATGGCGAGTCAGTTCGCCAAGAACCAGGACACGGAACATCGTTCTTCAGACCCCCGCCTCGGTCAGGTCCAGCTTCTCGAAGCCGATCACGCCGCCAACCAGCAGAAGGGTCGTGAAGAGCGAAAGCGCGCCAACCGGGAGTGCCGCGCCACGGAGCGAAGCTTCGACCGGGAGCGGACGATACTCCGGCGCCGGCAGACCTCCGATGTCGAGAGCCTCCTGGCCGCTGTGCATCGTGTTCTCGCGCTCAGGGTAGCGCTCCAGTTTCTCCGCCTGCCACGCGATGAATCTTCTCTCCACGTCGTCCACATCGGCGAGAAACGCGATGTGGTCATCAACGGATGTCGTGGCCACCAGCCGCGCAGCCTCCTGGAATGCGGTGACCGGGCCAAGCGAGGCCAACGTCCGGTACCGCATGTACTGCTCGGCCCGCACGTTGCGCCGGGTGCGAATCGCCGCACGCCGAGCGGCCACGTCCCGGTCGGCCGACGCTGCCGCGGCTTCCAGCGCAGGCGGCGCTGCGCGCGTAGCCGCCCAACCCGCCAGAGGCTGGTAGAGCGCGGCCGAGGACACCCAGATCAGGATGCCGACCAGAAGCGACGTCTCCCGCTGCCTGAGGAAGACCGAGAGACACAGGGAAAGAGCCACCCAGAACGCGCCGTAGAGAGTCGCAAGGCCGAAGAACAGGAGAACCCGAAGCCACTCGCGACCGTCCAGCGAAGGACCAGCCGTGGCCGCCCAGGCCAGAAAGCCGAGGCAGAACAGCAGCAGCGGAATCGCCACGACGATCAGGCCGCCGAGGAACTCGCCAAGCAGCAGGTGCGGCCTCGGCAGACCGCTTCGGAGCTGGAGCTTGAGCGTACCGGCCCGTCGCTCGCCGTTGATCACGCCGTGACCGGCGAAGACGCCGGTGAAGCCGAGCACCAGCGCGAAGGTCCAAGCCAGATCCGCGTTCAGTCGCCGCGCCGCACCCGTTCGCGGCCGGTCGCGCCGCGCAAGCTCGGGCTCGCGATAGCGGCCCCTGATCCTCGCGCTCACGCCGAGATCCTCACCGACCCCTCGGCTGATCAGGCTCAGCGGCGTCGGCGGCCGCTCGAAACCGATCTCCACGCCGACGTACACCGTGGCGTCCTCCGCCTTCACCCGCTGAGCGATCCGGTTGCCTTCGAACAGATCAACGCGCTCCCCGTAGCCGATCCACCCGACCCAGACCGTAGCCGCCGCCAGCGCAGCGCCCACGGCCCAGGCGCCAAGCAGCCAGCCGCTCCGGGCACTGAGACGGCAGCGCTTCAGCGCGATTCTCAGCATTCGCGTTCTTCCAGCAAGTCAGGGCGAAAGGCGCGATGGCCCTTTGGCGTCTCCTCCCTGGAGGTTGTCGTCAATGGAGGTGGATACAACCGCACACGGTTGGCTTTGCCTGGCGCCGCCGCCTTGCGAGCTGGCGAGTCCGCTGAATCGATCAGCGAGTCCGTCAGCGCGTTCCGCGTGTTGGGCATCGGTCACAAGAAACAGGCTAGCCGAGCGCCGCAGTCGGCAATAGGGCCCTCAGACGACCAAAACCGGACACCAGAGAACCAGAAACGGCCAATCCGGTACCCGGCGCCGGTTTGCTGGCCGAACCACCCGGACCGTTTCCGCCGCCGCGGCGCCGACCGTGACGCCCATCGCTCCGGGATGGAGCAAACCGAGAGTGGCGATGGTCAAGGGATCGCCTGTCGCCGTTCGGCCGGCGTCAGCCGCCCGACGTCCCCGCCGCCCTGGCGGCCGCCTCGGCTTCCGCGTCCTCCGCCCGGGCGCCGCGAAGCAGGTTCAACATGCCGTAGTTCCCCTCGTGGCAGGCGTACTCGAACATCGGCAACGGGTTCCTCGTCATCGGCACGACGGCCGTCCACCGTCCGGTGAAGGACTCCGGATCGTCGATCGTGTACTCGTAGACGAGCCGGTCCTGCTCCACGCGGGTGAACCTCTCGGTCAGGCGCATGTTCGGGCCCGAACCCCGGAAGCTCGTCTGGTCGGTGAAGTTCGTCGTCACGACGACCAGGGTGTCCCCTTCCCAGTGGCCTCGCGAGTCGCCCCGCCACTGGCGGACGTCCTCGGGCAGCGGGGAGCGTCCGTCGAGCGGCACGATGCGCGAGTCGTGCACCATCTCGACCAGCAGCGCGACCGTCTCCTCGGTCTGGAAGATCTGGACGTTGTTGTTGTACGCACTCGGACTCATCGGCGGCCCGGCGTTGAAGCCCAGGATGCACCGTTCGGCGACGCCGCGGTCCTCGGGCCCGTGGGCGGGTCGGCGGCGCGCCGCGGTGCGCTCGGCAACCCGTTGCTTCGCCGCCTGGGTCAGCTCGGGAATCCGGCCGTCCGGCGGATCGACGACGAGCGATGTGCGCCGATCCTCGGTCAGCTTGTCCCCGTAGTCCCACCAGAACTGGTTGTAGGCGTTCGCCACGTCCGCCTGAGCCGAGAGACCGTCCTCGGTGCGCCGGTCCTTGTTTCGCCGCGCCAGCGTCCGCTGCTCGAACTCCGCCGCCTCTTCGCCGCTGAACCGCTCCTGCTCGCCCAGCTCCTCCGGACGCTCGAGCGGCGTGATCGTCCGGAAGTCCCAGACCCCGCGCAGGTCGGGCGCGCCCCAGGGAGTGCGATCAAGCTCCGGCGCGCCTTGTTGCGCGGCGAGGGGAGTTCCAGCCAACACGACGATGGCGAACACTGCGATCGGCGTCTTGCGTTTGCCCATGCGAGTCCCTCCCTCTTGGCCTGGCCCGAGTCTACCCGGCGGACGGCGGCTCGCCCGTCAGCAGGGACCGGTCCGGCGGCCGGCAGAACCAGATCGACGCCGCGCCCAGGACCGCCAGGGCAGCGAGGGTCCAGAGCGTGCCGGCATAGGAACCCGTTCGATCCGCCGCGGCGCCGGCCAGGGCCGGCCCGAGAGCGCCGATCACGCCGATCAGGGCGAGCCGGACGCCGGTCGTGCCGACGAACGCCGCCCGCCCGAAGAACCAGCCGAACACGACGACTTCACTCGTGTAGGCCGCGCCGTAGGCAGCGCCGATCACGACCACGCAGGAATACGCGACGACCGCGGAGGTCGCCGACACGAAGACCAACAGACCGACAGCGTTGACCAGCAGGGCCAGCGCGAGGACCCGCGTCGGCGCGATGAAGTCGCCCAGCGAGCCGCTCAGCCGGCCGAACAGACTGGCGCCCACCCGGAAGCCCAGGATGCTCGACACGGCCAACGTGGTGAAGCCGAGGTCTTCCAGATGGAGGCCGCCGTGAGCGGTTACGACTCGCCACGGCACGGTGTTCGCCGCCGTCGCGAAGGTGGCGATCCAGAACTGGGGAGTGCGCAGAGCGCGCAGGACGGCGCCCTTCGGCGCCGACTTGTCGGCCGCTTCGCCGCGGCTCCCCACCGGCCGCGCCCCTGCCCGCCGACCCGGACCGCCAAAGTCGCCGGGTGCGCCGGCCATCTGGCCGGCTTCCGCGAAGGAATGCGCCGCATCCGGACCGCCGGCCTCGACCGGCGCCAGTCCGTCGCGACGCTGGCCGATGTCGCCAGGCTGGTTGCGGATGAAGAGCACGGCGATCACCGCGACGAACAGCGAGATCCCGGCGACGATCTGCCAGCCGACCCGCCAGTCCCACGATTCAAGGACGAGCCCGGCCGCCGGCGACCACAGAAAGCCGACGATCGCGGCGCCGGTCAGGATGATCGCCGTCGCCCGCGCCCGATACCTGCGAAACCAGAACACCGGTATCGCCTGGGCGGGCAGCAGCGTCGAGAAACCGATCCCGATGCCGCCGACGAGCGAGTAGCCGACGTAGAGCTCGGCCGCGCTCTCCGCCTGGCTCACCAGCCAGAAGCCGCTGGCGGCGCACAGCGCGCCCGCGGTCACCGTGGCCCGGATGCCCCAGCGGCGGATGACCGCCGCCGCAACCGGACTGACCAGGCCGTAGGCGAAGGTGAACGCCCCGAACATCTGGCCGATCTGCTGGCGGGTCAGCTCCAGATCGGCGATCAGCGAGGAGGCGAAGATGCCCAGGCCGTAGTAAGCCGGGGCGATTCCCAGGCCGTAGGTCACAAAACCCACGGCGACCATCGGCCAGCCGTAGAACCTCCGCCCTGATCCGGGCGAAACGGTCAAACCGCCAGGTCCCCGGCCTGGCCGGCGCCGGCGGCGGGCGGCGAAGAATCAGGGTACAGGTGGCAGGCGACGCGGGCCGGGCCGACCGCCTCGAGCAGAGGCTCCACGCGATTGCAGTGGTCGAGCGCCTTCGAACAGCGCGGGTGGAAGCGGCAGCCGGACGGCGGGTTGCGGACGCTCGGCACTTCACCGGCGATCAGGTGGTGCGCCCTCGCCGCCTCGACCACCGGATCCGGCGTCGGTACGGAGGCCAGGAGCGCCTCGGTGTACGGATGCCTCGGCCGCTCGAACAGCTCGTCCCGCGTCGCGATCTCGACGATCCGACCGAGGTACATCACCCCGACCCGGTCGCTGATGTGGCGCACGACGGACAGGTCGTGGGCGATGAACAGGTAGGTGAGACCCAGCTTCGCCTGCAGGTCCATCAGCAGGTTGAGCACCTGCGCCTGAATCGAGACGTCGAGCGCCGACACCGCCTCGTCGCAGATCAGCAGATCCGGCTCGAGCGCCAGAGCCCGGGCGATGCCGATCCGCTGGCGCTGGCCGCCCGAGAACTGGTGCGGGTAGCGGTTGGCCATCGACGGCAGCAGGCCGACCAGGTCGAGCAGTTCCGCGACCCGCTCCCGGAAGCGGCGGCGACTCCCCGCCACGCGGTGGACCTTGAGCGGTTCGCCGACGATCTCCCGCACCCGCATCCGCGGATTGAGCGACCCGAACGGATCCTGGAAGACCATCTGCATCCGCCGGCGAAGCGGCCGCAGCCGGCGCTGGCTGGCCTCCGAGATGTCCTCGCCGTCGAAGACGATGCGGCCGGCCGTCGGTTCCAGCATGCGCAGGATCGCCAGCGCCGTCGTCGACTTGCCGCAACCGCTCTCCCCCACCAGGCCGAAGGTCTCGCCGCGCCTGAGATCGAACGACACCCCGTCGACCGCCTTGACGGATCCCGTCCGCCGCCGCATCAGCACCCCTTCGGTGACCGGGAAGTGGACCTTGAGATCCTCGACGCGAAGCAGCACCCGGTTGGCGGCTGAACTCACGGCGCGGATTCCGCCTCGTAGCCGTAACAGGCCCAGGCCCGCGAGCCGGCGGCGGCTTCGAGCGACGGCGGCGCCGCCAGGCAGCGATCGTGCGTGTACGGACAGCGCGGCGCGAAGGCGCATCCCGCGGGCAGCGCGGCGAGGTCCGGCGGTTGACCCTCGGCGGCTGAACTCACGGCGCGGATTCCCCCTCGTAGCCGTAACAGGCCCAGGCCCGCGAGCCGGCGGCGGCTTCGAGCGACGGCGGCGCCGCCAGGCAGCGATCGTGCGTGTAGGGACAGCGCGGCGCGAAGGCGCACCCCGCGGGCAGCGCGGCGAGGTCGGGCGGTTGACCCTCGATCGAGTCGAGGCGGCCGCCGCATTCACCCTCCAGGCGCGGCACGGAGCGAAGCAGCCCCTGGGTGTAGGGGTGGCGCGGGTCGGCATAGAGGGCCGCCGCGGGCCCGCTCTCCACGATCCGGCCGCCGTACATGACCGCCACCCGGTCGGCATAGCGGGCGACCACGCCGAGGTCGTGGGTGATCAGGATGAGCGCCGAATCCGCCTCCCGGGTGCGCTCCTTGAGCAGTTCCAGGATCTGCGCCTGCACCGTCACGTCGAGCGCCGTCGTCGGCTCGTCGGCGATCAGCAGGCGCGGATGGCAGGCGAGCGCCATCGCGATCATCACCCGCTGGCGCATGCCGCCCGAGAACTGGTGGGGATAGTCGCCAAGCCGCTTCGCGGCATCGGGAATGGCCACCGACTCAAGGTGTTCCACCGCCTGTTCGAGCGCCTCCCTCCGGCTGAGCCCGCGGTGCAGTCTCAGCGGCTCGGCGACCTGCCGGCCGATCGTCAGCACCGGATTGAGCGAGGACATCGGCTCCTGGAAGATCATCGCGATGCGGTTGCCCCGCACCGACCGGATGCCGGCATCGTCGAGCGCGAGAAGGTCCTGACCCTCGAACAGGATCCTGCCGTTCTCGATTTGTCCCGGGTCGGGAATCAGCCGCAGGATGGAGAGCGCCGACACGCTCTTGCCCGAGCCGCTTTCGCCGACGATCGCCAGCGTCTCGCCCGGCGCGACCTCGAGCGACAGCGACGTCACCGCCCTGACCTTCGGCCGGTTGCCGAACCCGCCGCGGAAGGTGACGTCCAGATTCTCGATCCGGAGCAGAGGTTCCGTCACGACGGGTCAGCCGCCCTCACCGGAAGCAGGCCGCCAGGCAGCCCGTGGCAGAAGTCGCGCTGCATTCGAGCGGCCAAGCATCCCGCCCGGCATCGTTGCTCCTCGGTCGAACATGGCCGGGCGCCCCGCCGCCATCAGAAGCCCATCTCCCGCTTCAACTCCTGATCGATCCAGAGCCGCGCGTAAATCGGACCGGGACGCACCGCCCCGGCCCGCAGCTCGCCGCCGTAGTTCTTCACCCACGGCCACCAGGCGGTGTAGAGGTAGGGCACGGGCAGCCACAGGTACGGGGCCTCGTCGAGCATCTCCTTCGTGATCTGCTTGACGATCCGCTGCCGTTCGACTTCGTCCCGAGTCAGGAACATCTCGTGGATCCGGCGGTCGAGTTCCGGGTCCGACCACATCGACGGATTCCAGGTCTGTCCGGTGACGAAGTTCTTGCGCAGCGTGGTCGTCGGATTCACGTGGCCGCTGCCCATCAGGTAGCCGGGCCCGTGGGTGCGGGTGGTCATCATGGACAGGTAGGCCGCGTACTCCATCACCTCGATCTCGATCGTCACCCCGATCCGGTCCAGGTAGCTGGCCAGCAGCGGCGCCAGCTCCATCCGCATCGAGTTGTTGGCCGACACCTGCATCCTGAAGGTGAAGCCGTCGGGGTAGCCCGCCTCGGCGAGCAGGCGGCGCGCCTTCTCGGGCTTGTACTCGAACAGTTCCTGCACGGAAGGCGGCATCGCCTCGAGCGGCTCGAAGTAGCCCTCGAACGAGGGGTGCTGCGGATAGGCGAACAGCTCGGCGTTGCCGCCGAAGAACAGGTCGACGATCTCCCGCTGGTTCACCGCCAGGTTCATCGCCCGCCGCACTCTGACGTCGTCGAACGGCGCCTGGTCGACCCGCATGACCATGAAGGTGCCGCCGGTCGAGAGCCACCGTGACCAGCGCAGTTCAGGCGTCGTCTTCTTCAGATGATCGACGGCGATCCAGCGGATGTACTCGAGGATGTCCAGCTTCCCCGTGCGAATGGCCGTCAGGTAGGTCGCCTCGTCCTTGATCGTGCGGTACGTGAGTTCGTCGATGAAGGGGATCTCGTAACTCTCCCCGCCGATCGTCGTCCGATCCCAGTAGTCCGGCCGGCGGAGGTAGGTCTGCGAGTTGCCGGCAATGAACCGCTCCAGCGTGAAGGGACCGGAACCCGTCAGGTTGCGCCAGTCCTTCGGGTCCACGTCGCCAAGTTCGCGCGGCACGATGCCGGAGAAATAGCCGTAGCCGAACCGGTAGTCCCACTCGGCGTTGAACTCGCCGAACTCGAAGACGACCGTGTGGTCGTCGCGAGCCGCCACGCGGTCGATGTGGTCGAAGTAGGTCGGGATCGCCTTCGGACTGTCCCGCTGACGCTCGAAGCTGAAGACGACGTCGTGGGCGTCGAACTCGCGCGACTTCATCACGCCTGGCTTGTCCGGGAACATGACGCCCCGCCGAAGCCGGATCGCCAGCGTCAACGGATCTTCCCATTCCCAGCTCTCGGCCAGCTCGCCGCGAATCGTCTCGGCGGAAAGGTACGCCTCGGAAACGAAGCGCTGGTCACCGCCCCGGACCGCCGCCTGTTTAAGGTCGCCCACGAAGAGCTGCTCGTAGAGCATCCCCGTGTCGTGGTTCTGCTTCCAGTTCCAGTCCGTCGTGTCCCACGACAGCGCCGACAGCGTGACGTAGACCGTGCCGACGTTCAGTTCGCCGCCGTAGCGGGGCGGCTCCACCGGCGCCCGGCCCGACTCGAACGCCAGGTCGGCTCCCATGTCCGTGCCGCCGGGCGGCAACGCGGAACGGGCGGGGAGCGCTTCGCCGCACCCGCCGAGCAGGAGAGCCAGGGCTGCCGCGCAGAGCAGGGGAAGGGCGGCCCCGACCTCCCCGGCCAGCCCGACAACGCCCGAGGAGCGGGCGCGCCGGCAGCGCCGGTGGTGGGTTCCGATAGCCGCCGCGGCGGCGGAAAATCCCTGCATGACGTCAGGTTCCTCTCATTCGGGGGTCCAGCAGGTCGCGCAACGCATCCCCGAAGACGTTTGCCGAGTAGACCACGACGGTAAGGCAGACGCCCGGCGCCAGCGCCAGCCACGGCCCCAGGTAAAGGTAGGTGCGGCCGTCGCCGCTCAGCATGCCGCCCCAGGTCGGCGCCGGCGGCGGCACGCCGAGACCCAGAAACGAAAGCGCCGCCTCCGACAGGATGACGGCGCCGACCCGGGTCGTGAACAGGACGATGACGACCGGCATCACGTTGGGCAGGATGTGACGACGCAGGATGTGGAAGGTTCCCGCGCCAATCGACTGGGCGGCGTGGGTGTAGACGTGCTCGCGCACCGAGGTCACCGCGCCGCGCACGATCCGCGATCCGGCGATGCCGTAGAGCAGCCCCAGGATGATGACGATCTGGATGATTCCCGGACCGACCACGGACACGACGACAATCAGGAGCACGAGGTCCGGAAAGGTCATCCAGGCGTCCACCAAGCGCTGCGTCAGCATGTCGAACCAGCCGCCGAGGTAGCCCGACAGCACGCCGATCACGATCGACACGACGGTGGCCAGGGCGGCGGCGCAGAAGCCGACGATCATCGATAGCCGCGCGCCCATCAGGACCCGCGAGAAGAGGTCGCGGCCGAGGTGGTCCGTGCCGAGCAGGAACTGCGTGGACGGCGGCTCGAGCCGATGCGCCAGATCGGTCTCGTTGATGCCGTATGGCGCGAGCACGCCGGCAAAGATCCCGCTCAGCAGGAAGATGACGAAGACGACGGCGCCGGCGGCGCCCAGCGGCTTGGTCCGGAACAGGCGGACGACAAAACGCCGCCACCGCGACTCGCCCCGCCCCGGCAAAGGGTCGGTTCCGGCTGCGGCAACGGTGGTCATGCCGCGCTCATCCGTAGCGCACCTTCGGATCGAGCCAGCCGTAGCTCAGGTCGACCAGCAGGTTGATCAGGAGCACCGCGACGCCCACGACCAGGAAGACGCCCGAGATCACCGGGTAGTCCCGCTCGTAGACGCCCTCGAGCAACAGCAGCCCCATGCCGGGGATGACGAAGATCTGCTCCATCACGACGGCGCCGCCGATCAGCAGCGGCGCCTGCAGCCCGATCAACGTGACCACCGGAATCAGCCCGTTCTTCAGCGCATGCCGGACGACGACCGCCCGCTCCCTCAGACCCTTGGCCCGCGCGGTGCGCACGTAGTCCTGACGCATCACCTCGAGCATCATCGTCCGCGTCATCCGCATCGTGATCGCCGACATCGACAGTCCGAGCAGGATCGCCGGCACGATCAGGTGGGTCAGGTTGGCGACCGGGTCGACGAGAAACGGCGTGTACTCGAGTTCCGGCGCCCACCGCCACCAGACGGACGGAAAGACCATGACCAGGGTGCCTAGCCAGAACCCGGGGATGGCCAGCATGACGAGCGAGAACGACCGCGCCGCGTAGTCGAGAGTGGAGTCCTGCCGGGTGGCCGAGAAGATGCCGACCGGCACGGCGACGGACAACGCGACGACGAGTGCCAGGAACCCGAGTTCGAACGTCACCGGCAGCCGTTCCAGGATCTGCTCCGTCACCGGCGTGCTGCGCCAGAGCGACTGGCCGAGATCGCCCTGCAGCGCGCTGCCCGCCCAGCGAACGTACTGCGAGGCCATCGGCTGATCGAGCCCCATCGCCGCCTCGAGGGCCTCCCGATCGAGGGAGGTCGAGACGTCGTTCTGCGCCAGCATCAGATCGATCACGTCGCCGGGGATGACCCGCATCGAGACGAAGACGATCAGGCTGGCGAAGAACAGCGTCGGCGCCATTGCCAGCAGACGTCGCAGGATGTATGTCTTCATGTAAGGCGTCAGAGAATACAGGTGCGCGGAACCTGTCGGGGACGCCGGCGTCCCCGAAGGGCGACAGATGCCCGGTCAACCTCCGCCAACAGCGTGCTCGCCCATGCCCCAACTCCGCTTCGTCTCCGGCGCGCAGCCTCGCTGGGGGCCTTCTCCCGCGGGCGATGCGCCTGTCAACTCAAGGACTCGGCCCCGACTTCGGAATGGCTCTGATCCTCAATGGCCCTGGCAGCCCGTGGCAGAAGTCGCGCTGCATTCGAGCGGCCATGCATCCCGCCCGGCATCGTTGCTCCTCGGTCGAACATGGCAGCGGCAGAACGTATAATGACTCCGATGGTTGACCCCGCCCATTCCCCGGTTTCGTCGTCGCCGCATGAAGCGCGCACCGACCCGGAGGCGACGCCCCTGGACCCGGCCGACTTTCCCGGCTGCAGGGCGATTCACATTCCGCGTAGCGAGATCGAGGACTACGAGGGACGCCTGGAGTACTGGGAGGCGCGCACGGAGACCGCGATGGTCGTGTGCGAGCCCACGACGCGCTTTCACGAGCAGCCTTCCCATCAGTTGGCTGGACTGACACGGCTGATCGCCGCGTCCCGCGGATCGCTGATCCCGGCCTACGGAACGACCGATCTGGGCAAGTTCGACGACCAGGGCAGGTTCAGGGTGTTGATGCAGGCGGACCAGATTCTCTATCTCCACCCCTCACCCCCCGAGGAGTTGACGCCGCGGGTCGACGTGGACCGCGACGACCTCCCCGACGTGATCCTCGAAGTCGACTACTCCACCGACGTCCGCGTCCGCAAGCTGCCGCTCTACGAAGCCTGGGGCTTCCCCGAGGTCTGGGTCGACGTGCCCGACGCGCGCTATCCCCGTCGCCCCAGGTCCCGCCTGTCCGGCCTGACGATTCACCTGCTCGAAGACGGCCGCTTTCGGGAAGCCCGGAGCAGCCGCGCCTTCCCCGGCTGGACCGCTGAGGAGATCCACCGGGCGCTCAACGAACATTCCACGTCACCGTCGACGGCCGCCGCGCTGCACCGCGTCGGCGCCGCCCTGGGCGCAGCCGAAGGCACCGGACCGGACGACGATTCCTGGTTGCGGCGCCACCGCGAGGAAGGACACAACGAAGGCCTGAACCGGGGCCTGGAGCAGGGCCGTGCGCAGGGCCTGGAGCAGGGCCGAGCCGAAGCCCGGGCCAACACGGTCGCCGCTCTGCTGGAGGAACGGGGCATCCTGACCTCCACTGCCTTTCCGGAGCGGCTGGGGGAACTCGGACCGATCCCGGAACCCGACCTGATCCGCGCCGCTCTGAGGTGCGCCAGCGAAACGGAGTTCCTGGAGCTCTGCGCACGACGCAGGCCGAACTGACGCTCGCGGGTCGCCGCCCGCCCGGTGCGCCCGCGGCGCCGGCGAGCCGGGCAACGAGACTCAGGGGCGACGTGCCATTCGAGAAGCGGGCCCGCGTCGGCTCGTGGATGCCGCCGAGCCATGGCCCGGCTCCTTGGGCGCGGTCGGAAAGCACGAAGTCCACCGCCACGTTGCCCGACAGGAAACGGCGAACCTCCTCAAGTGTCTGATGCCCGTGGGTCTGGAGAGTCAAGGTCATTTTCCGATGATCCCCGATCCCACCCGGCTCACGCTTGTGTGTTCCACTTCAGGCCGAGGGAGGTTGATGTCAGGACGCTCACTTCTCGCTGGACAGCTCTGCCGACGCTACGGGGGCTGTTGGCTTGTATCCTGCATTCACTCCTTTCACCCTTTGCGATGATGGCCAGAAACACCGACAACCGGCGCCGACGGCGACGCCCGCAATGCGTTCGATCGGCAGCGCTGATTGCCAGCGTGCTCGGCTGCACCCTCTTCCTGCCCGCCGGAAAACCGGCAGGCGCCCAGGAACCCGTCGACCGGGAACAGCCCTCGACCGCGGCCACGGTCGATCCGATCGACGCGATCCCCGGCATCTGGATTCGCGACGAACGGCTGAGCGAGGACCCGATCGAGAAGCTGGAGGAGGCCTACGGCCAGACCTTCGGCGGCGGGCCGGGCCGGTCGCCGGGCGCGAACCCGGGCAGCGGACGCACCGGCAGCTTCGGCCGCGGCGGCCAGGGCGGTTTCGGCGGCGGCCGCGGCCGCGGCGGATTCGGCCGTGGCTCGGGCAGACAGCCGGGCGGCACGCAGGACGGCCCGTCGGGGATGCGCGAGATGGCGCGGGACCTCGCGGAGCGCCTGGACGTGCTGCTGATCCGCATCGACGACCCCCAGGTCCTCATCCGCAACGCGAAGCGCGAGGACCGCATTCTCTTCCTCGACGGCCGCGAAATCGCCGACGGTTTCGGCGGTCGCAGCCGTGCCCGCCTGCTCGGCGACTCGCTCGAAGTGGAGACGTCCTCCCAGGGGCGGCAGCGGATCGAGACCTTCTACCTGGAGGCGGACCGGCTCGTCCTCGTGACCGACCTGCAGGGAGGACGCTTCGCCGATCTCTCCTTTCGTACCGTCTACGAGCGTTCAGGCGACGCGCCGCCCCCACCGACGCCGGCGCCCACGACCGCGGCCCGGGCAAACGACGCCGCTCCAGGACCCGACGCAGACGTTTTCGCCGCCGAAGGGAGCGAGGTCGGCGTCCCTGCCGACTTCAACAGGGCGGACCACCTGCCGCCGGTCCGAGGCGCCGCAGAGCGAGGGACGGAACGCGCCGACACCTCTCGCAGCGCCCGGCCGGCGACGATCCGCATTCTGCCGCCCGAGAAGGGCCACCGGGAACTCCTGAGCGGCCGCGTCCTCATCCAGACCCTCACGATCGACCCGCAGATCGCCGTCGTCGAGTTTCTGATCGACGGCGAGCCGGCGGCCCGGGTCACGACGCCGCCGTTCGAGGCGCGGGTCCGCCTCGCCGATCCGCCCCGCGAGCAGACCATCGAGGCCAGGGCAACGAGTGCCCGCGGCGCCCGCGCGGGAGCCGACCGGATCGTTGTGAACCGCCTCGATCCCCCGTTCGCGGTGCGCATCACCGGCATCACTCCTGATGAGACCGGCGGCCGGGCAACCGTCCGCGTGGAGGCCGGCATCTCGGTGCCGCGCTCCGAAACGCTGGAACGCGTCGAGTTCTACCGCACGGAACGGCTGGCCGCTTCGTTCGACGATTTCGAGGGCGAGGCCGGGCCCAGCGGCGTGCGCTCGCTGGCGGCCGACGTGCCGACCGCCGGCGTGTCGTCCGAGGACTTCGTCCGCGTCGTGGCGCGCCTCGGCGACGGCCGCGAGCTCGAAGACGTCGAACTGCTCCAGGGCGCCGAGTTCAGCAGCGAGATCGACGTCCAGCTCGTCCAGCTCCAGGTTCTGGTCGTCGACCGCGGCGGCAACCCCGTTGCCGGCCTCGGGCCCGAGGACTTCGAAGTCCGGGAGGACGGTGAGCCGCGCCAGGTGGAGAACCTCTACGTCTCGGACGACGTGCCCCTTTCGCTCGGTCTTGCGATCGACTCCTCCGGCAGCATGGAGCCCATCTGGCGGCAGACGAACGCGATCGCAGCGGCGTTCTTCGACGGCGCGCTGACCTGGCGCGACCAGGCGTTCCTGGTCGATTTCGACTCCACCCTGCGCCTCGTGCAGCCACTCACCGGGAGCAAGCCGCTGCTGGCCCGCGGCCTGGAACGGCTCTTCCCGCAGGGCAAGACCGCCCTTCACGACGCAATCCTGTTCTCGCTGCTCCAGTACGGCGACGCGCCGGGCCGGCGCGCCCTGGTCGTCGTCACGGACGGCTACGACTCGAACAGCCGCTCCGACCCCACCCGGGCGATCGACTTCGGCAAGCGCCTCGGCGTCCCCGTCTACGTCGTCGCCATGCGCTCCGTCGGATTCGGCCCAACGACGATGGAGGACGCGAACCTCCGCAACACCATGCGGCTGATCACGGGGCCGACCGGCGGCCGCCTGTTCCAGATCGAGTCGATCGACCAGATGGCGCGCGTGTTCGACCACATCGAGAAGGAACTCCGGCGGCAGTACGTGCTGACCTACTACAGCGAGCGCCCGTTCGGCGCCGCCGTGGAACCCGACGTGCGCGTGCAACGGAAGGGGCTCAAGGTACGGAGCGCCCTGCCGCTTGGGGCGATCGAGTAGCCGGCGGGGAGCGAACGCCCGTGACGGCCACAGCACGACTTCGACACGTTCACGACCATCATGGATGGCGGCGGCGGTTCGCGTCGCTCCCGGTGAGGGCCACAACACCACCTCGACACGTTCTCGCCGGACGGATCCGATTTGCCGCGCTTGTCCTCGCCCTGTGCTTCCCGACCCTGGATCCGGTCGGCGCCCAGGATCCTTCGATACCGGACAGGCTTGACATGCAACTACTCGAACGGCTTCTGGATCTCGAAAACGCCCGCGACCCCTCCGGTGTCGGACAGGCTCGATCGCAGCTGCTCGACCGGCTTGCCGATCTGGCCGGTCCCTGGATCAGGAACGAGCAGGCGAGTGAGGATCCGCGCCTCGAGGTCGAGCGAATGGGGCTCGCACCGGAGGACGCTTCGCCGACGGTCCACGAACTGGCGGAGGCCCTCGCCGACCGCTACGGCACGGTCATGATCCGGCTTTTCGAAGACGCCGTGGCGCTTCTCGACAGTCGCGGAGGCACGCGGGTCCTGTCCCTCGACGGCCGCCGGCATCCCCTCGGCCGCGGCGTCGGCGGGCGCGTTCTCGAGACCGAGGACAGACTGGCGATCAAGATGGTCGGCGCGGGTTGGCAACGTCTCGATGCCTTCTTCAAGCAGCAGGGCCGGCTCGTACGGACAACCGAGCTCGTGGTCCGTTCGCAACCCTCGGTGAAGTTCCGCACGATCTACGACCGTCCGCAGGGCGATGCCGCCTCGGATCCGCGCCATGCCCGGTCTCGCGGCTCGGCCCCGTCGACCGCCCTCCGGATCGTGCCGCCGGACCGGAGGTTAGGCGAACGGCTGCGCGGCAGAGTCGAAATCCAGACCCTGATCATCGATCCGCTGGTCGCTGAGGTGGAGTTCTTCCTCGACGGCAAACGGATCAGGCGAGCCAGGAGGCCGCCGTTCACGACCCGCATCGTCCTCGCCGACCCGCCTCGGGAACAGAGGCTCGAAGCTCTGGCCCGGGACCGGGAAGGCTCGTACCGCGGCAGCGACGAGATCGTCCTGAACCAGATCGACAGGCTGTTTGCCGTCCGCCTTGCGCAAATCCGGAGCGTGCAGGCGAACGGGGTTCCCGCGATCCGGGTTGCCGCCTCCGTTTCCCTGCCGGGCTCGGCGACGCTCCAGCGGGTCGAGTTCTACCGCAGCGAGCATCTCGTGGCGACACGGCACAGCTTCGACGGAGAAGGAACGCCCGGCACGGCCCGGACCGTTGCCGTCGAGGCGTTGATCGAGGAAGGACGGCCGGACGACTTCATCCGCGTCGTGGCCAGGCTCGCCGACGGCCGCGAGCGGGAAGACGCGAAACTCCTGCAGGGAAGCGAGATCGACATCCGGCTGGTTCAGTTTCAGGTGCTGGTGACCGACCACGACGGGAATCCCGCCGGCCGGCTCTCGCCGGAGCACTTCGCCATCCGGGAGCAGGGGATGGAGCCCCGGGCCGTCGACGTCCACACCGCCAGGGACGTTGGTCTCGTTCTGGGTCTGGCGATCGATTCGTCCGACAGCATGCTGCCTACGTGGGGCCGCCTGAAACAGATCGCCCGCGGCTTCCTCCGCTCCACACTGACACCGGGCGACCGGGCCTTCCTCGTCGACTTCGACGACACCGTGAGCCTCGCGCAACCACTGACCGGAGACCGGCAGCTGCTGTCCGCGCGGCTCGACCGCCTGATTCCGTTCGGCGGCACGGCTCTGAACGACGGCCTGCTGTTCGCCCTGCTCCAGTACCGCCGGGAGCCCGGCCGCCGCGCTCTCATCGTCGTCACGGACGGCTTCGATGAGCACAGCCGCTCCCGGCCCCATCAGTCCACCGACCTGGCAAGGCGCCTGGGGCTACCGATCTACTTCATCGAACTCGATGCCGCGGCCGAATCCGCAGCGACGTCGATCGACGGTTTCGTTGCCGCCAACCCCACGTCAGGACGGCAACGGCGCCAGGCGCGGAAACGGCTCATCGAGATCAGCGAACAGACCGGCGGTCGCCTCTTCCACATCGCAGTCGACGCCGGCACGACCGGATGGACCGACCGCATCAGAGAGGTCTTCGATCTGATCGAAGCGGATCTGCGGCGCCAACACGTGCTGACGTACTACAGAACCGAGCCGCTCGGCACGCCGATCGAGCCGGAGATCCGGATGACCCGTCAAGATCTCAAGCTGCGGAGCGTCGTGCCTCTCGAAGCGATCCAGTAGCAGATGCTCGCGTTCTTCACCTTCTGGTTGCTCATGTCGATCGCGTTCCTGGTCCTGATCATGGTCGACCAGGTGCGCGACCTCCGGCCGCCAAAGGACCGGAAGACACGGTGGTCCTGGCCGAGCCGAATCAGGAAACCGCAGAAGATGCGGCGTGGCGGAAGCGCCATCGACAGACAAGCGTCAGCAACAGGAAACAGATCGAATGGCCCGGAGTGATGGGAAGAACACCGCGATGCGCTTGAGCCGGTCCGTAGCCGTCGAACGTCACGAGGAGCCGGGACTTGGAGTCGTCGGCGCGATCTGGATCGACAATCCGCCGGTCAACGCTCTGAGCCAGCACGTGCGCGAGGGCCTCGCGGCGGCGGTGCCGGCAGTAGCCGACGATCCCGAGATGCAGGCCGCCGTGATCGTCTGCCGCGGCCGGACCTTCATCGCCGGCGCCGACATCCGCGAGTTCGGCAAGCCGCGGTTGCCCCCGGACACGAACGAAGTCCGTCGGATGATCGAGAAGTCACCCAAGCCGTTCGTCGCCGCAATCCACGGAACCGCGCTGGGCGGCGGACTGGAGATGGCGATGGCCTGCCACTTCCGGGTCGCCGACGCCAACGCACGGCTCGGCCTGCCCGAGGTCAAGCTCGGCATCCTGCCGGGCGGCGGCGGCACCCAGCGCCTGCCCCGCCTGGTCGGCGTACCGCGAGCGCTCGAGATGGTCACGAGCGGAGAACACATCACCGCAGCCGAAGCGCTGGACCTGGGCCTGATCGACGGCGTCGTCGATCGCCTCGCAAACACGAGTCCGGCTGTCGGCGCGTTCCGTTTCGCGCTCCGCGCCGTGGCCGAGGGCCGCGGCCTTCCCCGGGTCCGCGACATCGAGAGCCACCGCGCCGCCGTGCGGGAGAACCCGGGGATCTTCAGCGACTTCCGCCGCCGGATCGCCCGCAGGATCCGCGGGTTCAACGCTCCCGAGGTTTGCATCCAGTGCATCGAGGCGGCGGCCGAACTGCCGTTCGACGAGGGCCTCCTGCGGGAAGCGGAGCTGTCGCGGCAACTCCACGCGGACCCGCAGTCGCGGGCCCAGCGCTACTACTTCTTCGCCGAGCGAGCGGCGCGCAAGATCCCCGACGTTCCTGCGGACACGCCGGTTCGGGAGGTTGCCAGGGTCGGCGTCCTCGGCGCCGGCACGATGGGCGGCGGCATCTCGATGGCCTTCGCCAACGCCGGCCTGCAGGTTCAGATCGTCGAGCAGAGCCGCGAGGCGCTCGACCGGGGTCTCGCCACCGTGCGGCGCAACTACGACCGCAGCGCCTCCCGCGGACGCTTCACCCAGGAACAGGTCGAGGAGCGGATGGGCCTTCTTGCGGGCGGCACGGACCGGGACGCGCTCGCCGAATGCGACCTGGTGATCGAGGCCGTGTTCGAGGACATGGAGCTGAAGAAGAAGGTGTTCGCGGGACTCGACCGGATCGTCAGACCGGGCGCGTTGCTGGCAACGAACACGTCGTACCTCGACGTGAACGAGATCGCCGGCGAGACAAAACGGCCCGAGGACGTCGTGGGCATGCACTTCTTCAGCCCCGCCAACGTGATGAAGCTGGTCGAAGTCGTTCGCGGCGAGAAGTCCGCGCCGGACGCGATCGCGACCGCCATGTCGATCTCCCGAACGATCGGCAAGGTTCCGGTTCCGGTCGGCGTCTGCCACGGCTTCGTCGGCAACAGGATGCTCTTCCAGCGCCGACTGCAGGCGGACCGCCTCGTGCTCGAGGGAGCGCTGCCCTGGGACATCGACCGCGTGCTCTACGACTTCGGCATGCCGATGGGGCCGTTCCGGATGAGCGATCTGGCAGGACTCGACGTGGGCTGGAACGCGGCGACATCGTCGTCCAGCACGTTGCGCGAGATGCTCTGCGAGCGCGACCGGCGGGGCCGGAAGACGGGCCGCGGCTACTACGTCCACGACTCGGCGACACGAGCCGCGGCGCCCGACCCGGAGGTGCTGGACCTCGCCCGGGAACTGGCCGAGCGGCTCGGCATCGAACAGCGCGAGATCGACGACGAGGAGATCCTGAACCGCTGCCTGCTCTCCTCCGTCAACGAAGGAGCGAAGATCCTCGAAGAGGGCATCGCGCTGCGCGCCAGCGACATCGACGTCATCTGGATCAACGGCTACGGCTGGCCCGTCTACCGAGGCGGCCCCATGTTCTGGGCCGACGAGTTCGGCCTCGACAAGATCACGGGCATCCTCGACGACTACGCCGCCCGCTTCGACCCCGACCAGTGGCGGGCTGCGCCGTTGCTCCGGGAAACCGCCGCTGACGGCGGCCGGCTCAGCGGCTAGCCGGGAGGGGCCGACGTGTCCCTGCGGCGGTTCGCGGTCGCCGTCCGCGGTTGTTGCGCTCCAGGAAGAGGGCGAAGCGGCCGTTGCCGGAGCCGAGATCGACGACGCGCAGCAGGCAGGCCGTGAGCCCTGCCGCGGCGCCATCCCGGCCATCCACCCGGGCGCCGGGTACGGTCAAAGTGACCGGCATGGCGGCGGTAGAAGTCCAGCTTGATCTGGCAGAGGGCGGCCTGGGTTGACGTGTCCATCCGGAAGAGATCGGGGCCGGCAAGCCATGGCTTGCCTGGCATCTGGCGGCGCCGGTGGCGCCGGGGTGTGGGACGCACCCGGACGGCGACGGTCCGTTGCCGGACCGCCGCCGCATGCGGCTGGCTCGTCCTCAGGAGTTCCGGGGACGAGCCGGATCGCTATTCCTCGGCCTGCCGGCGCAGGTGGGGCACGATGCCGATGAGCCGTGCGACGTGGTGCTCGAACAGCGTGCCGTCGTCCGCCTCGTCCGCGTCCACGCCGACCGGGACCGCCGCCGCGGGGCCGTCCAGCAGGTCTCTGCAGACCAGCGGCGCGACGGCCGCGTTCCGCGGGCCGTCGACCCAGTACCAGCCGCCCGGCCTGGCGCCCTGGACGGACACCTCGCTGGCGATCGGATTGCCGGCGGCGTCGGTGCAGGAGTTGCTGTCCTCGCGCAGCAGCTGGACGACCAGGCCGTCATCGTTCGCCTGCAGCGTCTGCGTCGTGGTCTCGCCGCTGCAGGTGGTCCGCCACTCGACGGACTCGCCGTCGGTCGGCTTGACGACGATGCCGCCGGCGCCCCGCCAGTACGGTTTGACGTACTCGCTGCAGACCCCGTCATCGGGCTTCGGCAGGTGCGGCACGATGCCGATCAGCCGTGCGACCTCGTGTTCGAAGAACGTGCCGTTGTCCGTCACCTCCGTCTCCACGCCGGCGGGAATCGTCGCCACGGCGCCGCCCAGGTCGACTTCGGAGACCAGCGGCGCGACGGCGGCGTTCCGCGGGCCGTCGATCCAGTACCAGCCGCCGGGCTCGATGTCCGTGACCGACACCTCGCTGCGGACGGCATTCCCGTCATCGTCCGTGCACGCGCCCCGGCGCACCAGCTGGACGATCAGGCCGTCGTCGTTGGCATACAGCGTCTCCGTCGTGCGGGCGCCGCGGCAGGACATCCGGAACTTCACGGAAAGGCCGTTGGCCGGCTTGACGACGATGCCGCCGGTGCCCCGGAAGTACGGCGCCACGAACCGGTTGGGATCAAGCGGCTCCGGTTCCGGTTCGGGATCGGGGTCCGAGTCGGGATCGGAGTCGGGATCGGAGTCGGGATCGGGGTCGGGTTCCGGGGGAGGGGGACAATCGGGCGCCGGAGCCACGTCGTTGATCGTGGCCTCGGCGATCCACTTGTAGCTCCAGAGTACGTCGACCGGGCTCTTTACTTCGCTGCCGTCGGGGGTGACGTCGACCGAGTATGACTCCGTGGCCTCGACGCTGAACGTCTCCGACCCTTCGTTGGCGCAGTCGGTGCGGGCGGCCAGCTCAATCGTCCCCGTTGTCGAGGTGAGGGAACTGCCAATCGACCCAAGCCTCACGGTGGCCGAGGTCGTGGCGGCGTAGTCTTCACTCGTGGCCGTGCCTTCCTCGGTGGCGTAGACCACCTCCAGAGGAGGCGCCCCGCTGATCTGGGGGAAAACCGAGTAGCTCACGTCGAAGCTCAGATCCGTCCCTTCGTCCCCCTGCGCGTCGTCGACGCCAAGACACGAGTAGACGCTCAGGTCGCCGTTGTTCCGCCGCGTCGTCGTGGCGGACGGCAGGTTCCCCGTGAGACTCGTCTCGCACAGGGACAGATGCTGCAGGTTGGTCAGGGTGCCGAGGCTGGAGGGAATGGCGCCGGTAAAGCCGTTCGACCCGAGGAGGAGGTGCGTGATGCCCGTGGCGGCGGTCGCGTTGTTGATGTTCCCGGTCATCTTGTTGCCGCGGAGGTTGAGCACCCTCATGCCGGTGCTGGTGATGCTGGGGATGCCCCCGGTCAAGCTGTTGAAATGGGCCGAGATCTCTTGCAGGTTGTTGCCGGTTGGCAGGGCCGGGATGGCCCCTGTCAACTTGTTGTCGTTGACGACGAGCTGCTTCAGTTTCACTAGGGTGGACAGGGCGGGGATTTCCCCGGTCAGGTTGTTGCCGACGCCTCTCCCGTCGAATCGGAAGTTGTTGCCCACATTGAGACGCTCCAGTCTCACGAGGGCGGACAGATCGGGGATTCCCCCGGTCAGGTTGTTGTCGTTGAGATCGACCTCCCTCAGGAAGATGATGCCGTTCAACGGCGGGATGCTCCCGGTGAACTTGTTCCTGCCGAGAGCGAGCCACGTCAGGCTGCTGACGTTGGTAATCGCTCCGATCTCCCCGGTCAGCGCGTTTCTGCTGAGATCGAGTGTCGCCAGGTCGTGGAGGCCGCTGGGATTGGGGAACTCCCCGGTCAGCTCGTTGTCGTTGAGAAGCACATGGATCAGGGCGGTGAGGCCGCTCAACGACGGGATGGACCCGGTCAGCTCGTTGTTGTCGAGAAAGATACGCTCCAGGCTGGTCAGGGCGCTCAGATTCGGGATTTCCCCGGTCAGGGCGTTCCCACTGAGCCTGAGGTACGTCAGATTGGTCAGGTTGCTGAACGATGCGGGGATTCCCCCGGTGAACTTGTTTCTCCGGAGGTCGAGGTGCGTCAGGTTGGTCAGCGCGCCCACCCACGCCGGGATCGGCCCGGGGGTGAGGTTGTTGTAGGTGAGCCGGAGATACGTGAGTGCGTCGAGGGCGCTCAGATCGGGGAGCGTCCCCGTAATGTTGTAGCCAGGGCCGAGCGTGAGCCGGGTGACGCGGCTCCTTTCGCCGTTCATGCCGATCGATTGCCACCGATGCATGCCCCTGTTGCGCGCCCAGTTCAGGCTCGTGTTGTCGCCCGAGCCGAGAGTCAGCGCGGCCTTGAAGGCCAGCAGGGCGGTGCAGTCGGCAGCCAGCATGTCCCGCTTGGCGTTGCTCAGAGTCCTGCTCCCCACGGCCCCAATGACGGCTACGTCGCCCCTCACGCAGGTTGGCGACGTCTGGGCGTGGGACGCGCCGCCGAACAGGCCGAGCGCCAGCGCCAGGACGAGGACCTTGAGCACCAGACCCGGCACGTGGGCCGACTGCCGGAACCGACGCTCAAGGAGCGTGAGAAGCGTTCGGCGACGATCAACTCCGGCAGCCTGTGGTGAAAGTCGTCCTTGGGGGGGGGGGGGGGGCGGGGGAGGACGACGAGGCCGGGATTCGATCTGGAGCTTGATCCATCACGCTCTCCTTGAAGGCAGGTACTCGAAGGCAGGTAGTCGTGGCGCCAGGATGGCCGGTGATCCGCAGGGTCACCTTCTCGCCGCCGCGGTTGGGGAGCTGGCTGGCTGGCTGCGAGCAGAGGAACGAGCGACGCCGCTCTTCAGGCAGGGGGAGTTTAGCTTGTCTTCGTCCAAACGCAGAAGTGCTTGATTTTGCTGGGCTAACGCCAGGCGGCGGCGCGCGACGCTCGCTCCGAGGCCGCCGGGACCCCACTCCCCTCAGGTGGCCCTGCGCGGGCGACGAACCCGGTCCGGACCTCGCTGCTACTGTTCGTCGATGCTCAGCCAGAGGTGTTGTCGGGTGAGGTGGCTGCCGGTCGGGCTTGCGCTGGCGGTCGGCGGCGCGGCTTTGGCCCAGGAGCCTCTGGACACGGACTGGCCGGTGACCACGGGCAACAACGCGAGTCAGCGGTACGCGCCGCTTGAGCAGATCGATCGGGACAACTTCGGGGAGCTCGAGGTCGCCTGGCGATGGTCGTCGCCGGACAACGAGTTGATGACCGGGGATGGCGCAACGGGCGGGCGGCGCATGACGCCGCGAAACCACGAGGCGATTCCGATCAAGGTGGGCGACCGGCTCTACGTGACGACCGGCTACGGGCAGATCGCGGCGATCGATATCGAGCGGGGGAAGAGCTCCTGGACCTACGATCCGAAGGCCTACGTTCACGGCCGGCCGACGAACCTCGGCTTCACCCACCGGGGCGCCTCGTACTGGAAGGACCCGGACCTGCCCGGCGAAGGCGGCCGGCTGGTGTGGGCTGGAGGCGACTCCTTCCTGCGGGCGGTCGACACGCTGAGCGGCGAACCGATCGCGTCGTTCGGAGACGGCGGCGCCGTGGACCTCACCCTCGGTCTGCACCGGGAGGTGTCGCGCCGGGTCTACAGCGTGAGTTCGCCGGTCACGCTGTGCCGCGACGTGGCGATCGTCGGTTCTTCGATCTCGGACGGTCCGCGCGCGCCGGAGGCGCCGCCTGGGGACGTGCGCGGATTCGACGTCCGCACCGGGGAGCAGCTCTGGACCTTCCACTCCGTCCCGCAGGAGGGGGAACCCGGGCGCGATACGTGGGAGAACGGTTCGTGGAAGGTCAGCGGCAACACGAACGTATGGACCCTGATGAGTGCGGACCCGGGGCTCGGCCTCGCCTACCTGCCGTTCGGAACGCCGACCAACGACTGGTACGGCGGGCATCGCCTCGGCGACAACCTCTACGCCGAGTCGCTCGTCGCGGTCGACTGCGAGACCGGTGAGCGGCGCTGGCACTTCCAGACGGTCCACCACGGCCTGTGGGACTACGACCTGCCGACGCCGGCGATCATCGGCGACATCGAGGTCGAGGGCCGGTCGATCCGCGCGGCGATGCAGCTCTCCAAGCAGGGCTTCCTCTACGTCTTCGACGCCCGCACCGGCGAAGACGTCTGGCCGATCCTGGAGCGCGAAGTGCCGCAGACCGGCATTGTCGGCGAGCGGACATCGCCGACGCAGCCCTTCCCCACCAGGCCGCCGGCCTTCGAACGCCAGGGCATCGGCCCGGACGATCTGATCGACTTCACGCCGGAACTCCGCGCCGAGGCGATGGCGATTCTCTCCCGGTACCAGTACGGCCCGATGTTCACGCCGCCCACGGAACGCGGCACGTTCCTGATGCCCGGCTACGGCGGCGGCGCGAGCTGGCCCGGCGGCGCGTTCGACCCGGAGGCCGGCATGCTCTACGTGCCGTCCTTCACCTGGCCCGTGGTCAACACGCTGCGCAAGCCGGACCCGAGCCGGTCGTCCTTCGACTACGTCGGCCGCATCAACAGCGATGTCCGCGGGCCCCGCGACCTGCCCCTGGTCAAGCCGCCCTACTCCCGGATCACCGCCTACGAGATGAACCGCGGCGAGATCGCCTGGACCGTGCCCCTGGGCTACGGCCCGCGGCGCCATCCGGACCTGGCCGCGCTCGACCTGCCGCCGCTCGGTTCGGGCGCCCGCGGCCACGTCGTGGCGACGAAGACGCTCCTGTTCGTGACCGCCGGCCGGTCGCTCGCCTTCCGCGGGATCGACCGGGAGGCCACGGCCGAGGGCGCGGTACGCGACGACTGGCGGGTCGAGACGCCGGCGCTGCGGGCGTTCGACAAGGCGACGGGGGAACTCGTTGGCGAAATCGAGCTGCCGGCGCACACCGACGGCAGTCCGATCACCTTCCTGCATCGCGGCCGGCAATACCTGGTGTTCGCGCTCGGCGGACGCGGCGCGCCGTTCGAGCTGATCGCCTACCGGCTTCCGGCCTGACCCGTTCAGGCGTCCTGGCCACCGCTCCGGGCACACCGCATCCCGGCCAGCGAGACCGAAGAGAAGCACGAGGAGAAACAGGATGAGAACGACGGCGCCTGCACGCGGGACGCGACCTGCTCCGTCCACGTGCCGATGCCGGACGGCGTCGGCATATCGCCGTCGACAGATCCGCTTGCATGGCGCCCGCAGGACCTCGTCGGCACCGAGGCCGCGGCGTTCCGCGACTGGGTCTACGAGACTCCGTCCGACCCGTTCATCACCAGCGTCCACAATCGACAGGCAGCAGCGCCGTTTGTACCGCCAGCATCGCAGGCGCCAGCATCGCAGGTGATCGCGTAGCAGCCGACCAGGGTTGCCGCTACGCCAGCATCGCGGTCGATCGTCGCACGCAGCCGCAGGTCTCCGCTGCGCTTTGTGCCCTTCGCGCCGTCCCGCCGCTTGAGTTCGACATCCGAAAACCCGAGCACACGGCGGTGGACTGGAAACAGCGCCTTGTACGCGCTCTCCTTGGCCGAGAACGCGAGCGTGAACATCTCCTCCCTGGTCAGGCCGCCGTTCTCGCCGCAACGGAGTTCCAGTTCCCGATCGGTCAACACCCGCGGTCCGAGACGCGAAGCCTGATCCGCCGAAACGACTCGTTCCACGTCGACGCCGAGGCCCCGGCAGCGGTGCGCGGCCACGACCGCCGCGAAGCCGAAGCCGGCGCCGTGGGAAATCGAGCCGACCACGCCTTCCGGCCACAGCGGGACATCGTCGTCGTCCGCGGCGACATCGCCCTCGGCAACGGCGGTCCCCAACAGGTCCGACAGCGCGCGCGCCGCGCTGATGCGACCCGCCAGATACTCGCGGCGACGCTTCTCGATGGCGCCTTCCAGGGAAGCAGGCAGAGCGATCCCCAGGCGCTCCGCCTCGGCGCCGAGGTCCTCGAGCCGGCCGATCCGCTGCGCCGCCGTGCTGATGTGGCGAGGAAGGTGGCGCGCCAGGCCGGGAGGAACTCCGTTGGCGGCTTTCACGCCAGGAAGTAGCGCCGCTGCTCCGGCGTCGGCGCCGGGCACTCGGCAAGCCGCCGTCCGACGCGCCGGCGATTCTTCGCCACCTGCCTGTAGCCCCAGTCCAGGATCGCCCGGGGCGCCATCCACGGCAGCAACGCCAGCCATCGCTCGGGCCCGCGCAGCCGGGACGCGAGCCAGATCACCGCCTCGCTGCGCACACGGATTCTGCCTGCCGGATCGGCCGGCAAACCGCCCCGGTCCGGATCGTCAGCGGGCGGACTCTGGATCACCATGCTGTCGACTCCGGCCAGATCGGGGCGCAGATCGACCAGGCGTCTGAACAGCTCGCTGCTCTGCGGCGCGAAGCGGACTCCCGATGGCACACCCTGCGCCAGGCACCGCGCCACCGACCAGTTGCAGAGCGCGCAGTCGCCGTCGTAGTAGACGATGGCCCTGGCGGGCCAAGGCTCGTGACCCCTGTCCATCAGCCTCATTCTACGGTCGCCGCGCCACTCGACCCGCTGACGACATGGCGGCAGTCCGGGCGCGTCGAACGGCGCCAGGCGGAAGGCCAGCGTTCCCGGGCGGCCGCTACCTGTTGGCCGCCTCGTCGAGGACCCGCAGAAACGCCGCGCCGTTCATCAGTTGCGGTGAGCCGTCCACCATCTCCATGCGCTCGACGTACGACGCCGTCCGGCCATCGGCGCTGTACATCACCAGGGTCGGATAGCCGCGCACTCCCAGTCGCTGGCCCAGCTGGCTCTCGCGGCCGCCCGACTCCGGGTTGAGGCGCACCGCGAGCACCGCATCAAGGTAGCTGTCGACCTCCGCGTCCGTGAGCAGCTCACGCTCGAACTGCCGGCAGTACGGGCACCAGTCCGTGTAGATGTAGAGGAACAGCGGCAGGTTGTCGCGCTGTTGCACGTCCAGCGCCTCTTCCAGACCGGCAGCCCCCTCGTACCAACCCTCGAAGTCCGGGCGGTTGGGCGAGTCGGCCCCGGCCGGGAGCGTGTACGCCAGAAGCGCCGCGAAACCGGACATGAGGAGAACCGCCGTTCCCGCCAGACCAGCTCGCGGACCCCACCGCCGCATGCCGGGACAACATCTCATGGTGTCCGAGAGTATCACCCGGCCTCACGCTCAACGCTCGCCGAACCTCGGGCGGCAGCCGCTGCCTGGCGCGCCTGCGGCCGCTGCGGCGGAACCACCCCGGCGCCGATCGGGAGCGACTCGCGGGACCGCAACTCCGTTCACGATCATCTCAGGATCGGATGACACGGGCCGCGCCAGGGTTCGTGGACGGCCCCGGCAGCAGCGGCGCCGCCCTGCCCATCGCCTTCTCGGCGGCCTCCACGAGCCGGTCCAGACCCGCCCGCGTGTGCGCGCTGACGGCGACCGCATCGAGTCGCTCCGCCAGCAGGCGGGCACGTTCCGCGGTCACGAGATCGCACTTGTTCAAGACGACCAGCAGCGGCTTGGAGCCGAGCGACAGCTCCTCGAGCAGCCCGTCCACCGCTTCCGCCTTGGTGCGCCACGCCGGATCGGAACCATCGACGACGTGGAGCAGCAGGTCCGCGTCGTCGAGTTCCTCCAGGGTGGCCCGGAACGCCCGCACCAGGTCCGGCGGCAGCTCGGCAAGGAAGCCGACCGTGTCGGTGATCACCACCTCGCCCTCCCTCGGAAAACGAATCCGCCGACTGGTCGGGTCCAGGGTCACGAAGAGCTGCGAGGCGGTCTTCACCGAACTCCGGGTCAGCGCGTTGAGGAGCGTGCTCTTGCCCGCGTTCGTGTAGCCGACCAGCGACAGCACCGGCACCCGCCGGTCGCGCCGCCGGCTGCGCGCCACGTCCCGCTGTCGCGAAAGACGCTCGACCTGCTTCTCGAGCTTGCGGATCCGGTCGCGAATGCGACGGCGGCCCACCTCGAGCACCGTTTCCCCCGGCCCCCGGCCGCCGATGCCTCCGGTCAGCCGGGACAGTCCCTGGTCCTTCTCGGTCAGCCGCGGCAGGGAGTAGCGCAGTTGGGCCAGCTCGACCTGCAGCTTGCCGTCCCGCGAGCGCGCACGCTGCGCGAACACGTCCAGAATCAGTTGGGTGCGGTCGATCGCCTTGAGGCCGGTCGCGTCCTCGAACGCCCGAGCCTGCGCGGGCTTCAGGTCGATGTCGAAGATCGCGACCTCGGCGCCCGCGCGCATGCTCTGAAGCACGATCTCGGTCAGCTTGCCCCGACCCACCACGGTCCGCGGATGAATGCGGGAACGGCGCTGACGCATCACGCCCGCAACCTCGACGCCGGCCGAGCGCACGAGATCGACCGTCTCGCGGAAGTGGCCGTCGTCCGGTCTGACGCCGATCACGAGGGCGCATTCGCTCTCCGCTTCCCGTCCGCCGCGCTGGCGGCCCATCTCCCGCTCGACCGCCCGGATGGTCGCCGCGAAGTCAAGTTCCAGCTCGTGGACCCGCGGCGCGTCGACACGAAGAAAGTGCGTGGTCCCGGCGCTGCCGTCCATCGGCGGCTCGGGCGCCAGCCAGGCCACTTCGATACCGCCCGCGGCGCCGTCCTCGAGAGCCTGAACCACCGCGACCATGTCCAGGCGAAGCAACGCGAGGTCGTTGAGGTCGTCGGCGCTCAGACTCTCGCCGCGCAGATGGGTATGGACGAGACGCAGGCGCCGAAAGCGGCCTGGGCCTCCCCGCAGGCGTCCGATATCCGGAATCTCCAGTTGCCCGGCATCGCCGACAATCACCTTGCTCACCGCGCCGTCGCGGCTCAGCAGCACGCCGACCTGACGTCCGATGTCACGCGACAGGGAGCAGAGATGACGGGCCAGCTCGGTCGAGACCACCTGGTCCGGGCGGACCTTCCGCCGGTAGGTGCGCTCGAGAGCGCCGCGCTGCGCGGCCTTGAGTCCGCGAATGTCGCCGTGAAGCGGTCTCATTCGGGCCAACCGTCGGTTCCAGTGTTTTCCAATAGAGAAATGAGCGTGGAGCGGCGACGGTAGAGAGGCTTCAATCCGGTTCGGTTCAGGTTGGTTTCCGGAAGCGGCAGACGGCTCCGTACCGTCTGCCGCCTAAGGGTAGCGCGCTGGGCACTGGGGCGGGGTCCTCGTAGCGCGGCACCGCAGTCGTGGAGCTGGCGGCTGTGGCGATGGATGGCATCGGAGCTGGCGCGTCAGCTGCGACTCCGACTTCCCGGTCATCTTCATCAGGTATGCCCGGATCGAGCCCTTGTCGCGCCGCGGAAGCGCGCGGTAACGGAACTTGACCAGCGTCTCGACGATGAACGAGTAAAGCCGAAACGCGGCCAGGGTTCCGGGGAGCCGCCCGACGTTCTCCACGCCCACCCCGACCGCGATTCGGATGAGCCGTACTGGGTCGCGGCTTCGTACGCCTTCAGGCCGGATGGTACGGTGCGTAGCTCAGAACGCATAGGCAAGGCGCGAGCCAGCGCCCTGGCCGAGTGGCTCACGCGGCCGGCGCCGGAGAGATTTCAGTCAGTGTCCGAGGACACGCCTTGGACGGAACTGGGCTGTGAGATCAGCGTCGAAGAAGCGGCATCGATCCGCGAACTAATGCGCCTCCGGCAGCGAACAGTGTTTCCTCCCGGAGACTTTCGAGGTTGGACGGCGGCTTCGGATGCCGTCGTGCTGGGGGCAATGACGGGCTTCGTTCCGGGATTCGACCAGGAAGGCAGGCCGAACACGCTGGTTTTCCTGAGAGACGCCGAGCATCTATACCCGTCGCGAAAGTACTCGTACTCCGTGAAGTACGTCATCCTTCCCTACGCCCGTTTCTTTGCTGCAGGCCGGGTGTTCTGCGCACCGGCCGCCACTCATCAGGAATACTACCCGAAGGTCGGGGACCGTCTGTTGATAGCTGCGGATGCGCCGGCCGACCGCGCCGGCGAAGCGTTGACCGTCATGAGCATGAGTCGGGTGGTCCAGGTGGAAGACGATGGCGTCCTGAAGACCTACGGGCGGTCGGATTTCTATCCTGTGGCCTTCGCGCCGGATTTTCCAGAGACGTTGGACGCGGCGAGAGCGCGTGCCTGGGATGTCTGGCGGGATGGTTTCGTGGACTTGGCGGACACGTTGGGTCATGAAGAGTTCACCAAGCTATGGAGGGGCGTGAAGGGCAGTGCCGCCGAAGCTGTCCGCTCCGGTTGCTTCGTGATCGGAGTTCTTCCTGATGCGAGCGGTTGGACACTGTCCACCTCCTGTCCGCCACCGGCGCCGCCACCGGCAGAAGAGAGCGAGGCTTCATCGTGAAGCGGATCGCAGCTGTCACCCTGGTTGCCTCGTTTGCCGTGGCAAGCGGTGCATACGGACAGGCAAATTGCACCCGCACGCTTAGTGCTGGAGTGGCCGGACACGCGCCCCTCAATTCCGGCGGCTTCGGCCCGACGCTGCATCACCCGGCGCGCCGTGCTGGCGTCTATCGCCGTCCGCGCCGAAGCGGCGGACGCTGACCTGCGAGAAGTCCAACTACAGAAGCCCACCGAAGCCGGAAAGGCTGGCCCGCGAGAGCGACGCCAGGCGGTATGCACTGGCGCGAGGTCCCGGCGCCGCTGAAATCCGGCCCGTTCCCTGTCGCATGAATGCCAGGACCCGCAACGCTCGCGCCCTCAAGCTGGCGCGCTACGCTCGTTCAAGGGGTCTCCAGGTCTCAGGGCGCCGGCACCGGGAAGCGGCGGATCGTCACGTCGAGCTGAGCGCTGCTGCGGAACGACGGCTCGAAGCGCCCCCCTCCGGAGCCGCCGAAGGTCCCGGACGCCGGCCCCGGGCCCGAGCCGCTCGCAGGCTGCCTGCCTCCCGGACCAACCGGCGTTCCCGCCTGGACCGCGCCACGCCTCCCTGAAGTCGGGCTCGACGATGGCTGCGGCGACCCCGCGGGAACCCCGACCACCCCGCCGGAGCCGAGCGTGCGACGACGAAGGTCGTCGCGCGTGAACACCTGGGGCTCTCCCCCGGTACGGCGGTCGGACGCGGGTTCCGCCCGTTCGTCCCGCGCACTGGCGGTGACCGGAGCTTCGGCTGTGGCCGGACGGACCGTCGGCTCCTGGAACGCGTTGCCGTCGGGAACTGCCGGGACCGTCGACCGGTTCACCCGCCGGGAGCTGTGCCGGTCCACCGTGACGGGCCTCGCGGCCTCGCCCGGTTCGACCTTGCCGGCATCGTCTTCAGGGACTTTCTCCGCCGCCGCGGCCTCTTCGCGGCGCGGCGCCGTCTCCGGGACGCGCGCCGGCAGCAGCAGGCCGCTGATGCGGCGCGGCTCCGAATAGGTCCTCGGCGGCAGGGCCTCGACGCGCGTCCGGTCGGCCCGCAGCAGAATCTCGGTGGCGTACCGGTTCACGAGGAAGTGAGGGTTCACGTCGCCGAAGGCCAGACGTGAATCCAGACCGACGGCGCGCGTGTAGTGCTCGACCGCCGTCCCGGCGTCGCCGCGGTACCGGCGACCTGGGCTCCGAGGCCGGCGCCGCCGAAGGGCGCCGCCGCCGCCCCGGGCAGAAGCAGGCAGAGGGCGAGAGCAGCCGCTCTCGAGAGTGTCTTGCAGGCGTCAGGGCTGTTCTCGGTCGCAAAGTCAAGAAACTGCTATGGTTGCCGCCACGGCGGCGACGCTGGCCCCGGTTGGCGCGCGCCGCGCACTCGACAGTACGAGTCAGCGCTTGGCTTCAGCCTTTGTCCTCTGAACAGTCCGTCCATCGCGAGACGATTCACGTCGTCCCGGAGCCGTCCAGGCTGCCCGCGATGCACTCAGGCCATGCCAGCCCGCCGCCTGCAATGACGATCCGGTTCTTCAAGCTTCTCGCGCAGGTGGAACTGCAGCGAACGCGGGGCAGCCGCCCGGCGGATTCCGTTCACGGAATCCCGCCGTGGCCCGGCGCCCGCGCAACCGGAAGCGTCCCACCCGATTCAACCGGCGGCGCACTCGCCGCCACCCGGAGATTTTGTGACCCGAAGAATGCTCATCAACGCGCAGAGCTCGACCGAGCTCCGCATCGCCATCGCCAACGACTCGGTACTTGAAGACCTCAAGGTCGACATCGCCGAACGCGGCCTGACCCGCGGCAACATCTACTACGGCAGGATCACGAACATCGAGCCGAGCCTGAACGCCGCCTTCATCGACTACGGCGCTCCCAAGCACGGTTTCCTCGCCATTCAGGACGTGGTGCCGGACGCCTACTACCAGGCGGTCGCGAAGTCGAAGCGGCCGAGGATCGAGGACGTGCTCGTCCGCGGCCGCCCGATCGTGGTTCAGGTCACCCGGGAGCCCGAGGGCAACAAGGGCGCCGCCCTGACCACGAACCTGAGTCTCGCCGGCCGCTACCTGGTTCTCACACCCTTCGACAAGACCTGCGGCGTCTCCCGCAAGGTCGACACGGAGGAGGTCCGGCTCAAACTGAAGGCGATGGCGGAGTCGCTGCCGGTCCCGGACGGCGGCGGCGTGATCGTGCGCACCAATGCCCACGGCCAGACCAAGACGGCCCTGAGCCGGGACATGAACGCGCTGCTGCGCCTGTGGAAGCGCATTTCCCGCGATGCCCGCGATTCGAAGGGCACGAAGCTGCTCTACAGCGACCAGGACATCGTGCTCCAGGGACTGCGGGACTACCTGGACAAGTCGATCCAGGAGGTCTGGGTCGACGAGGACACCGCCCATGGGCGAGCCGAACAGTACATGCGCGCCTTCATGCCGCGCAGCAAGACCTCCCTCAACCGCTACACGGGCCGCCGGCCGCTCTTCTCGGTCTACGACCTCGAACCGCAGATCGAGAACATCTTCGAACGCCGGGCCGACCTGCCCTCGGGCGGCTCGATCGTGATCGATCCGACCGAAGCCCTCACCGCCATCGACGTCAACTCGGGACGCTCGATGAAGGGATCGAACCAGGAGGAGACCGCGGCGAACACGAACGTCGAGGCCGCGGCGGAGGTCGGCCGGCAACTCCGGCTGCGCGACATCGGCGGCCTGATCGTCGTCGATTTCATCGACATGCGAAGCCCTCGCAACCGGCGCAAGGTCGAGAAGGCGATGAAGGACGCGATGAAGGCGGACAAGGCGCGCTTCAGCGTCAGCCGCATCAGCGCCAACGGACTGCTCGAGATCAACCGCCAGCGAATCCACCAGGCGCTGCAGTTGCGCACCCACGGCGACTGTCCCAAATGCGCCGGTACCGGGCGCGTCGCCAGCCCTGACCTCGTCGCCCTGCGCCTGCTGCGCAACATCGAGTCCCATGGCGCCGCCGGCTACATGCGGGGCGTGCAGATTGCCGTGCAACCCGAGCTGGCCGACTTCGTCCAGAACCGCCATCGTCAGGCGCTCGTCAACCTGGCCGGCGAGTTCGATCTCGAGATCGAGATTTCGGGGCGTCCGCACATGGAGGGCGGTGAGCCGGACATCAGCTGGATTGCGCGTGACCTGGCCGACGTGAAGAAGAGGGAGAAGGAAGAGGCCAAGGAGAAGAAGCTCGAGCAGGAAATGCTGGCCACGCCCTCGATCGGGGATACCGACGACGAAACCGCCGAGGCCGAGGTTGAGGCCGAGGCCGAGGCTGAGGTCGAGGTCGACGCCGAGGCCGGTGACGGCCCGGCGGAGAGCGCACCGAAGCGACGACGCCGGCGCGGCGGACGACGGCGACGCCCCGCAGCGGCCCGCAAGACGAAGGCGACGGAGGAAGCCCAGGGCGAGGACGGCGCCGCCGGACAGGACGTCAAGGCCAGGCCGGCAAAGCAGAGCGGCAGGGCCGCAGCCAAGGGAGGAGCGGCGAAAAGGAGCGCCGCCCCCGCCAAGGCGAAGCCGGCAAGGAAGAGTGCTCAGGCCCCTGCCAGGGCGAAGCCGGCAAAGAAGGGTGCCCAGACCCCCGCCAGGGCGAAGCCGGCGAAGAAGGGTGCCCAGACCCCCGCCAGGGCGAAGCCGGCGAAGAAGAGCGCCAGGGCCCCTGCCAAGGCCGCCAAGGCGAAGAAGACCGCCGGCACGGAAGCCATCAGGGTGCCAGGCATCGACACTCCTCCGGCGGACGCCGCGGCAGGCGGCAACGGCAAGGGCCACGATGCAGCCGCGGCAGGCGGCAACGGCGCACCGCGTCCGACCAAGCGGCGGCGGCGCAGGCGCAGACGGCCCCGCCGGTCGCAGGGCGCGGCGGCAAGCGGCGAGTCCCCGCCGGCTGTGACAACCCCCTGACCGGCCCGCAGCTGTTTCGCAGCAGTCGAGGCTCGGTGTGTGTCCGGTCGCGTCGCGAGGCGCTGGCGGCGGCCCCGGCCTCCCTGCCTTCCGGGCGGCGCCACTCGATCGACGGCACCCTCGACAACTGACTTCGGAAGCCTCCGCTGCCAGGTCCGGGTCGAGACCTCGCTGGACGAGGACGGTCCGGTACCGAATCAGCGGGTGACGTCTTCCCTTCCGAGTCCGCGGTTCCGTACAATCGCGCTCCATCATCCCGGCCAGGGGCTCACCCCGCACCGGTGGAGCAAGCACGGAGACAACGCATGGCGGCGATCGGCACCCCCACCAAACTGCTCGAGGGCGAACCCAAGGTCAAGGGCTCGCTGCGCTACTGCGGCGACCTCGACCGGCCCGGACTACTTCACGCCCGGCTGGTCACCAGCCCCCATGCCCACGCCAGGGTGCTGAGCGTCGACACCGCCGCCGCGGAGGCGATCCCGGGGGTCGCCGCCGTGACCACCGCCGCCGACCTGCCGGAACTGCCGGCCCGGAACCGGCCGACGCTCCTTCTGGCGCGCGAGCGGGTCATCTTCGTCGGTCACCCGGTGGCCCTCGTTCTCGCCGAGAACGAAGCGGCTGCGGCAGACGGCGCCGAAGCCGTCCTCGTCGACTACGAGCCGCTCGAGGCGGTCGTGACGATCGAGCAGGCGGAGGCGGCCGACGCCCCCGCCGTCTGGCCGGACGGCCTCCCCGGCCAGTCCGAGGAGGCAGCCGCGCACGGGGCCGGCGACGTGTCGGAGGAAGACGAAGCGGCCTCCTCGTCGCCCAACGTGACGAACGCGATGCGCTTCGAGCGCGGCGATCTCGACCGCGGCTTCGCCGAGGCGGACGCGGTCGTCGAAAGGGTCTTCCACACGGCGTCCGTCCATCAGTCCTACATCGAGCCCCACGCCGCCCTGATCGACCCGGACCCGATGGGCAACGGGATGACCGTCTACAGCTCGACCCAGGCGCCCTTCTTCGTTCGCGACGCGGTTGCCGGAATGGTCGGCCTGTCCCAGGACCAGGTCAAGGTGATCGGCACTCCGGTCGGCGGCGGTTTCGGCGGCAAGTTCGTGCTGTACGAGCCTCTCCTCGCGCTTGCTTCCGTAAAGCACCAGCGGCCCGTCCGCCTCGTGATGACCCGGACCGAAGAGATGCTGGCGGCGACACCCGCTCCTTCGACCCGGATCACGATTCGCGCCGGAGCGAAGCGCAGTGGAGAGCTCACTGCTCTCGAGGCCGACCTGGCGATCGATTGCGGCTGTTTTCCTTCGTCGATGACCGCCCTGGCCGGGACCCTGCTGGGAAGCTCCTATCAGACCCCGAACCAGGCGGTGGGCGGCTTCGAGGTGACGACGAACAAGCCGTCGGTCGGCGCCTACCGGGCGCCGCTCGCTCCCCAGGCGGCCTTCGTCGTGGAAACGGTTCTTGACCTGCTCGCTCGCGAACTCGACCTCGACCCGGTCGAGTTCCGACTGCAGAACGCCTCGGAGAAGGGCAACCCGATGGCGTCCGGGATGCCCTGGGCCGGGATGGGTCAGCGGCAGGTCCTGGAAGCTCTTCGCGATCACCCGGCCTGGCGCAACCGCGAGCAGGCACGGGCCGAGGGACGAGGCGTCGGCATCGCGCTCGGGGCCTGGCCGGGCGGCACGGAGCCGGCGTCCGCCGCCTGCGCGTTGCAGACGGACGGCACGCTGAAGGTCCACATCAGCACGGCCGACATCAACGGAACGAACACGAGCATGGCCCTGATGGCGGCCGAGGCGTTCGGAGTCGATCCGGACAAGGTCACCGTCGCAACGGGAGACACGTCGTCGGGGCCGTACGCCGGCGCTTCGGGCGGCAGCAAGACGATCTACACGGTCGGCCCGCCCGTCATCCAGGCCGCCCGGGAGGCACGCCGCCAGACGCTGGAACTCGCAGCCGAGACGTTTGAAGCGGACCCCGAGGACCTCGAGATCGTCGACGGGGCCGTTCAGGTCAAGGGCTCCCCCGACAAGGCGATTCCACTGCGCAAGATCGCCCAGCGGACGATGCGCTTCGGCGGGCGTCAGGCGCCGGTCTTCGGTCACGGCCGGCACGCCCAGACGAGTCAGGCGCCGGGCTTCTGCGCCCAGCTCGCGGAGGTGCGGGTCGACCGGGAGACCGGACGGGTCGACGTCGACCGGGTCGTCGTCATCCAGGACTGCGGCCGGGCGATCAATCCGGCCGCCGTCGAGGGTCAGATGATGGGCGGCGCCCTGCAGGGCGTCGGCTGGGCGCTCTACGAGGAAATGTCGTACAGTGAAGACGGCCAGTTGTTGACCGCGACATGGAATGACTACGCCCTGCCCGATTTCGGCCAGGGTCCAGTCGAACTCGAGACGGTCCTGGTCGAGGTGCCGTCGGAACACGGGCCCTTCGGCGCTCGCGGCGTCGGGGAACCGCCGGTCGTCCCCACCGCGGCTGCGGTCGCCAATGCGATCGCCGACGCCTGCGGCGCGCGACCGGCGCAACTGCCGATGACGCCGCCCAGGATCCTCGCCGCGCTGAACGGAGCCTGAACCACAGCCCAGGCGCCGGGCGCTACTGCCAAACCGGGCTCCACGATCTCGGCCACGCCACCGGCCATCCCGATCGCCTGAAACGCGACACCCTCGGCAAGCTGTTCGGCAGCCCCGACTTCCTGCGGGCGCGGCTACACTGCGGGCGCGGCTACACTGCGGACACGGCTACCCGTGCGGGCACAGCTACACTGCGGGCGCGGCTACACTGCGGGCGGAATGGTCCGCGGGAGTATCGAGATCTGGGCTCTGGCGGCTGCCGGCCTGCTCGGTGCGGCCGCGCTCGGTGCGCCGCTCCTGGGCGTTGCCGGCTGGCAGCCCCTGTGCGTGGGCGCCGCGGCGGCGCTCGCCCTTCTCTACGTGGTCCGCCGCGTTCTGGCGCTGGAACCGCTTCTCGACCGCCCGACCGCCTCCGGAAGGCCGCCGCTCGTCTTCCTGCTCCTGCCCTTCGCCTTCTACCTGGCGCTGATTCCCTGGTCGATCGGAGAACGGGCGCCGGACGGCGACGAGCCCTGGTTTCTCCTCGTCACCCACAGCATCGCGCACGACTTCGACCGCGACCTCGCGAACAACTACCGCGACGAGGACTCGCTCGCCTTCATGCCGCGAGCGATCGAGCCGCAGCCCGGAGACCCCGAAGGGCCCGACGGCGCCCTCTACTCGCGGCACGGCGCCGTCCTGCAGACCGTGTTGGCCCCGGCCTACCGGCTCGGCGGCCGAGCCGGAGCGATCGTCGTGATCGCGGCCCTGGCCGCCCTTGCCGCTTGGCTCTTCCTCGATCTGACCGCCTTCAGCCAGGACGCCCGCGCGCGGCTGATCGCCTACCTCATCTTCGGCTTCGCCGCGCCCTTCCTGATCTACAGCCAGCAGATCTGGGCCGAAGTCGCCGCCGTTCTCCTCGCGGTCGCAGCCCTGCGCTGGATCAACCGGCTCACTCGCCACCGGCGCGAACCGGCGGCGGGACCCGGGCGCGACGACCGGATCGTCTGGCTGCTGCTCGCCCTGGCGCTGGCCTTGATGCCGGCGCTCAAGCTCCGTCTCGTTCTGGTCAGCGCGGCCCTCGCCCTGATCTGCGTCCTGCGTCTTGCGCCCGGTCTCCGCCGGCGCGGCGCGCTGGTCCTGGCGGCGGTCCTTGCTCCGACCGGCGCCCTGGTCCTGTGGTGGAACCGCGCCACCTTCGGCACCGTGCTCGGCATGCACTCCTGGAGCGAGCTGGAGCTCTACCGGGAATCCGCCATGTCGATGGCGCTCGGCCTGAACGGACTGTTCTTCGATCTCGCCTACGGCCTGGTCGCCTGCGCACCGATCTGGCTGCTCCTGTTTCCCGCCGCCGTCGTGGCCTGGCGGCACAACCGCCGCCTCCTCTACGAAGTCGCGCTGATTGCCGCGCCGACGGTGCTGCTGGTCGCCTCCCGTTCCGAATGGTACGGCGGCTGGTCGCCGCCCTTCCGCTACGGCCTCGTCCTGCTGCCCTTCCTCGCCCTGCTGCTGGTACCGCTGTTCGAACGGCGACTCGATTCCGGCGGCGCCGCCCCGGCTGCCGGTTCGGCAACGCTACCGGGGGGACGGAGGGTGAACACCTTCGTCGGCATGGCGATCAACACGCGTCGCGCGACGAGTAGACGAGCAACGGTAGGCCCCGCTACCGGCGCTGACGTCGGCGCGCTACCGGCGGGCGTCTCGACCCTCGCCCTGGTCCTGGCCCTCCTGAGCGGGGCGCTGGCGGTGCTCTACATCGTGGAACCGGGCTGGACCTACAACCTGGCCGACGGCCGCCACCACCTGGTCCACTACCTGGAGGCGCGAAGCGGCGTCGATTTCGCGCGCTTTCTGCCCTCGGCCACCCGGCCCCGGGCTGCCACCTGGCTTGTGCCGCTCGCGGCCATCTGCCTGGCTCTGGCTGCCGGACGCGTCCGGCACAAGGCCTTCGCGGCGGCGCTGGCCGCCGTGCCCGCGCTCGCCCTCGCCGTCCTGCCGGTCCTCGCCGGCGCCCTGCCGACGCGGCAGGTGGAGGTCGAGAGCGCCGCGGTCGACCGGACCGGCGGCAATCCGGAGCCCGCACGATGGACGATGGACCGCACACGCTACCCGGAAGCCTGGGTGCTCCCCGAGGGCGCCCGAGCCGAAGCCACCGTCATTCCTGGCGGCAACGAGGTCGAACTGACCGTGACCGTCCGGCCGGTGCGAAACCGTCCGGCGCCTCTCACGCTGGTCGCCCGCTCCGGCCGCCGCGAGATCGGTCGTCTGGCGTTTCCCGGCGACAACGGCGAAGCGGCAGCCTGGCACACGCGCAAGCTCCCGACCGCGACGTGGACTTCAGGCGCTCCCCTCGTCCTCGAAGTCCCCCACGACGGCGGCGAAGCCCTGCCGCCGAACGGCGTCGCGGTCGACCGGGTCGACCTCCGCTGGCACTGACCCTGAACGGCCAGGTCGCTCGGGACGGACGCCCCACCGTTCTCTGTGCGACGCGGACTGCTGCCGCGGGCTTCGACCGGCTGATGCACAGCGGAAGCGCTGTTCCCAGGGCCGTGATCACCGTCGACCTGTTCGGCCAGCCGATGCCCGAGCATCCGCTCGGCGAATGGGCGGCGGCAAGGGACATCTACCGGGCGGAATGGCCGGATCAGGGACGAACTTCGTAGTAGAGGTTGGCCGGATCCTCGAAGTCGTGCATCCGGAAGCGGGTGAAGCCGCCTTCACGCACCATCCGCTCGGCGACCACCGGGTTGAAGCCCAGGGTTCCGAGGCCGAGGCCGTCGGGCTCGGACAGAGCGGACGACATGCAGGCCGAAACGGAGAACCCGTAGAGCAGCGCGAGCACCGGGTTGCGCAGGTTGTCCTTGAACCGGGGGCTGCTCCGGATGTCCTTGATCAGCCAGGCGCCGTCGTCCCGGATGGCGCCGCGGATGGCCGAAATCACGAGATCCGGCCGCGTCATGTCGTGGACGCAGTCGAAGGTCACGACCAGGTCGAAGGTCGGCGCCGCCGGCAGATCCTCGCCGCGCGCGACCCGCCATTCGACGTTGTCCACTCCGGCTTCCCGAGTGCGCTCACGGGCAATCTCGATCGCATGCTCGGACGGGTCGTAGCCGACGAAGCGCGACGCCGGAAAGGCGCGCGCCAGCGAGAGCAGCGCCACGCCGCCGCCGCAGCCGACGTCGACGACATCGATGCCTGCACGCAGGCGCTCCTCGACACCGTCAAGCGCCGGAATGATCCGCGGCACCAGCGCCTGACGGGTCCACGGCCCGAGCATCCGCTCGGTGCGATGGGCGGCGCAGGGTCCGAGCCGCTGATAGGAGAGGCCAACACCGGTTTGGAACGCTTCCGCCAAACCGTCGATCACGTCGTGGCTGGGCGGATAGCCGAAGGCGCCGCCCGCGAAGGCAACCGAGCCCTCCTCGTCGGCCAAAACCGCGGCCCCCACATCGGTGAGCTCGAAGCGCGGCTCACCGCCGTTCTCCGCGCCGTGGTACTCGATCAGGCCGGCCGCGGTCTGGCCGCGCAACCACTCAAGCAACCAGCGTTCCTTGAGCCCGCTCGCCTCGGCCAGCTCGGCAACGGTTACCGGTCCCCGGCCCTGCAGCGTCCGGTAGATCCCCAGGCGGTCGCCGAGGTGGATCATCAGGGAAACCAGTTCGCCCTGCTTGTACTGCCACACCTTGAGGCCGAAGGCGCCGACCTGTTCCGGGTCGAGCCGGCCGTAGAGGCTCTGCGTGCCTGTGTCGTCGTCAGTCATTTCTCCTCCGACCCCGCGAGCCCGCCTGCGCCGGCGCCGTTCCGCCCAGGCGAGCACCCGGACCTGCAGTCTCTCCGCTCCACCAGGAGGCCCTGGCCGAGCCGCAAACGCGATGGAACGGACAGCACGGTATCATCCGCGGTCGCGCGAACCGTGGTGTCCGAGCCTCGCGCCAGACATCTCGGACTACAAAACGGGAGGGGAGAGTGTCGATGCGAGTCAAGCCGCTTCAAGGGACAGAGAACGCCGGAACCGTGAAGACCCGGCAACGCGAACCTCATTCGCGATCTGCCGACCCTCGAAACCAGGAGTGCCCCGGCCCGAGCGCACTTCGGGGCCTGGCAGCGCAGCGGCGCCATCCAACACCCCGCCGATCAGGCACTCACCGAAAGCGCCGCCCAATCTGCGCAACGATCGGTCTGGCGGCTCTGGCGATCCCGCTCGCTGCCCAGGAGGAAGGCGTGGCCGCGCCACCCCGGAACCACTGGCCGGCGGCGACCGAGGTGGGCGACGGCGCCGGACCCGTCGGGCAGGCACTTCTCGAAGAGGCGCCGACCCGCGAGTCCTGGCTCCACTACGGCGGCAACTACGCGAGCTGGCGCCATTCGCCGATCACCGAGTTGACCCCGGAGAGCGCGTCGAACCTGCGCCTCGCCTGGATCGCGCAGACCGGCGTCGCCGGCCAGCTCGAATCCTCTCCCGTGGTCTACGACGGCGTGCTCTACCTGACCTCGTCGATGAACCGCCTGCTCGCCTACGACGCGGGAGACGGGAGCCTGCTCTGGCGCTACGACCACGAGAACCCCTCCGACCTGCGGATCTGCTGCGGCCCGGTGAACCGCGGCGTCGGCATCTCCGGCGACCTCGTCGTGATGGGCACCCTGGACGCCCGTCTGCTGGCCTTCCACCGCAAGACCGGCGAACTCGCCTGGGACATCGAGGTCATTCCCTACGCCAAGGGCTTCTCCATCACCTCGGCCCCGCTCATCGCGGAGGGCGTCGTCGTCATCGGCATCGGCGGCGGCGAGTACGGCGTCCGGGGCTTCTTCGACGGCTACGACCTGGAGACCGGCGAGCTCCTCTGGCGCCACTACACGGTGCCGGACACAGGCGAACCGGGCGTCGAGACCTGGGCCGGCGAGTCGTACAAGACCGGCGGCGCCGCCACCTGGGCGACCGGCAGCTACGACCCGGCGACGAAGACCCTCTTCTGGACGACCGGCAACCCCTCGCCCGACTGGAGCGGCGACACGCGGGCCGGCGACAACCTCTACAGCGACAGCGTGCTCGCGGTCGACATCGAGACCGGCGAGCGCAAGTGGCACTTCCAGTTCACGCCCCACGACCTGTGGGACTACGACGGCAACTCCGAGGTCTGGCTGGTCGACGTCCAGGTCAACGAGCAGACCGTCCCGGCCCTGGTGCAGGCGAATCGCAACGGCTACTTCTACGTCCTGGACCGCCGCGACGGCAGCTTCCTGCATGCCAGCCAGTACGTCCACCAGTTGAACTGGGCGACGCTGGACGAGAACGGCCGACCCGTCGTCAACCCCGCGATGAAGCCAACCGAGGAGCCGACCCAGCGCGTCTGCCCCGGCCTCGCCGGCGGCAACAACGCCGCATACGCCGGCGCCTACAACCCGGACACAGGTCTCGCCTACGTGCCGACGATCGAGAGTTGCATGATGTTCCGCAAGGGCGTCGTCGTCTTCGTCGAGGGGATTCCGTTCTTCGGCGGCGAGCCGATCCCGACTGACACCGCCGAAGGAAAGTCCTACGGCCACCTGTCGGCCATCGACGTGAGCACCGGCGAGACGAAGTGGGCGTACCGGGATCCGGTGCCGATGCTCGCCGGCGTGCTCAGCACCGCGGGCGGCCTGGTCGTCACGGGCAACGCCAGCGGCCACCTCCTCGGTTTCGACGCCGAGACCGGCGAGGAGGCGTGGCGCTACCAGACCGGCTCCGGCATCCGCAGCCATCCGATCGCCTACGAGTACGAAGGCCGGACCTTCCTCGCCGTCGGCTCCGGCGGCGGCGGCATCGTCCAGACCACGGTCGGCACGGCGCCGTCCCTGCCGGAAGGCAGCGTCCTGCTGGTCTTCGAACTCGCGCAGTGATCCGAATGGCGCCGCCGGCCGGCGCACTCTCGATCCTCCTATGGGCAGCCGTCCCCGTTCAGGCGCAGGACCTCCGCGTGTGCCTGCTCGAGGACGATCTGCCGCGGGCTCACCGCGCAAGCGCCTCCGGCTTCGACCACGACCTCTTCCGTGAGGCGGCAAACCGCCTTGGGCGCGACTTCGTGCCCGTATGGCGCCCGAACGCGCCGCCCTACTCCGAGATCGACGATACGGACCTGCCCTTCGACGAACTCCTGGACGGCGTTTGCGACCTCGTGCCCTCCGTGCCGGGCGAGCTCGCACTGGGCCGGCTGGCCGCGGCAATCGACCTCAGCCAGCCGTACTACGCGGCCGCTTTCGAGATCTACATGCCGCCGATGGACCGTCTCGAATGGACCGCCTTGCCGGAGGTCGCAGCCGGCCACCGGGTAGCGGTTCGCCTGCAGTCCCTCGGACATTTCGCGGCCGAATGGGCAGGGCTCGACTGGATCTCGCGGCCAACCGCGGCAGACGTGGCCGCGGCCGTGGACGACGGCCGGGCAACCGCCGCACTCATCTGGGGACCGGCGCTCGGGCGACTCGGGAAGGCGCCCGTGCCCGAGTTCGAACCACCGCCCGGCCTGCGCTTCAACGAGCACGCCGCGATGCGTTCCGGCGACAGCCTTGGTCTCGCGATCGAGCGGACGTTCGACGAGCTGCGTCGCGACGGTACGCTGAAGCGGCTTGCCGAGCGCTACGGCATCTTCCGAACCGAACCCTTCCCCACCGTGTCCTCACCGGCCGCGATTCGCGCGCTTGGCGCGGGCGCCCGGTAGAACCCTGTAGAGCCGAGGGAGCCGACATCGTGTCCATGACCACCCGAAGACGCCTCGAGTCGACCCGCTTCGCCAGGCACGCGACGATCGCGCTGCCACTCCTGTTGGCCGCCTGTGCCACCGGCGGCGGACCGCCGCCCGAGCTGCCCGCTACCGCGGTCGCAACGGCTGCACCGGCTGCCGCCACGGCTGCACCAGCCCAAGCCACGGCCCAGCCGGTCACCGCCACGGCCCAGCCGGCGCCTGCCGGCGAAGCGCCGCCCGCCGAACCTGCCGCGAGTCCTTCCCCCGTCGCCGCCTATCTCGACGATCCCGCGGCGATTACCGCCGGCCGGCGCATGTTCCGGGCCGTCTGCACCGGCTACTGCCACTCGACCACGCCGGGCGTCACCAAGGACGCACCGAATCTCTTCGACTGCAACTCGGACCACGGCGACACGGATGCCGATCTCTACCGCGTGATCACCCAGGGCGTGCCCGACACGGAGATGCTGCCGTTCGAGGGCAAGATCCCGGACGACACGATCTGGCAGGTGATCGCGTACGTCCGCTCCAACAGCATGGACTGCGGCTGATTCACGCCCGTGCTAGTCGCCCGGCCCTCGCCGGTAGCGCTCCTTCCGGTACTCGTCGACCCAGCGGCGCGAGCTGCGCCACCGGCCATCAGGATCGCGGATTGCTGCGAGACGTCCACGGATCGCTGCCACGCGCAACGCCGCCGCCTTGAGATCGGCGGTGGCCAGGGCGGCAAGGGGCACAAGCCGCGCTGGACCCGCGACCGGGGGAATCACGTTCCGGTACAGATTGTCGAGAATCGCCCGGGCCAGCAGCTCCGCCAGCGGACCGTGCTCGCCGGCGTCGGCTCTTCGCAGGGCCTCCAAATACCTGTTCCTGTCGCGTTTGTAGACAATCGCCGGCGGAAAGCCGAGACGAACGAGGATCAGGTTCAGAAGCAGCCGTCCGGTACGGCCGTTGCCATCGAGGAAGGGATGGATCTGCTCGAACCGGCAGTGGGCCTCTGCCAGCTCTTCCGGAAACGCAGGGCGCCCGGGATCCAGCAGGTTCACCCGCCCGATCCAGCTCTCGATCTCGGCCGGAACAAGGGGCCATGTGACGGGGACCATGCCACCGGGAAATGCCCGAATCTCGTGCTCGCGGAAGGAGCCCGGGGCTTCCCGCCCGCCGGCATCGGGATGCGGAGCGACTTCCCACACCGGCGCCAGCGCCGTGTGGTGAACCCGGCGCACTTCGGCCAGAGTCAGCAGCGCATCCGGCCGGCCGCTTCCATCAGCGCCAACTGCCTGTCGGTAGACCCACTCGGCCGCCGCCCCGTAACCCTGCACCTCCAGATACTCACGGAGTTGCCTGTTGCCGACCGCCCGGCCCTCGGCGAGCAACTGCTCCACCTGCTTGAGCACCAGGGTGTTCCCCTCGATGGCGGTGGAGTGATGGGCCTCCTCGTACCAGATGCCGCGCCAGATCTCGGCGGCCTCGACCGGGCTCGGCAGGCCCCCCAGGCGCCCCCGCAAGTCGGCGACATCGACGCGCAGCCGACGGTACAGCTCAGACCGGGACGGCCTCCCACGGCGCCCTGTCCGCTCGAATTGTTCGCCCATGGCGAATCAAACTGTACCGTACAAACAAGGCTGCCGGCGCACGGCGAAGCAGAGTTCGGGCTCAGCCTCAATCCGGGGAAAGGGCGACCGACGAGCCTGCCCGTGCGCCGCGCCACGCGGGGACCGCGTCCGGGTGCGAGTCAGCGAGCACCCGGTGGCCCAGGAAACAGGGCGGAATGCAGCGCCGTTCGGAATGCCGTGCGCCTCTTGCCAAGGCTGCCTATAGACTCGCAGCTCCCTTGTCCGCACGAGGACGATAGTCCTCGACCGGTACCCGAAGACCGTTGGGCCGCCCTCCGGCGTTCGAGACGACAAAGGAGACAATGACGATGAGCGCAGACGAAACGGCGCAGGCCCAACAGGAGACCATCGGCGAAATCCTGGCGGGACTCCGGGAGGTCCGGGAGTACCAGCGAGAGACCGCGCAGCAGATGAAGGAGACGGATCGGCGGATGCAGGAGACGGACCGCCAGGTGAAGGAGACGGCCCGCCAGGTGAAGGAGACGGACCGCCAGATGAAGGAGTCCGACCGGCGGTTGAGGAAAGCGGAGCACGAGTTCACGACGAAGTGGGGGAAGCTGCTGGAGAGCCTCGTCCAGGGTGACCTCGTTCCCATTCTCAGGAGATGGGGCATTCTCGTCGAACGGACCTTTGAGCGCGGCAAGCACCAGCGGCGGGGGCAGCACTTCGAGGTGGACATCGTCGCCGCGAACGGCGAGGAAGTCGTCGTCGTTGAAGTCAAGACGACGCTCAGGCCGAAGGACGTGAAGCGCTTCCTGGCCAAGTTGCAGGAGTTCCAGGAGTGGGCGCCCGAGTACCGCCGGCACAAGGTCTACGGCGCCGTCGCCTACCTGCAGGTGAACAGCGGCGCCGAGCGCATGGCCGAGCGGCGAGGACTGTTCGTCATCCGGGCGACCGGCAGCAGCGCCAGCATCGTCAATGCCGAGGGCTTCAGACCCCGCACCTTCCGCTTGAAGCAGCCCCTGGCCAGTTGAAGCAGCCGTCCCGTTTCAGGCACGCGCCAGCTTCTTCGCCAGCGCCGGGGCATCCTCGACGACCGGCCTCGAACAGGCGCCCTCGGCGCTCCAACAGCATGGACTGCGGTTAGGCACGGCCACAAGCCGCTTTCCACCTGGAGCCCAATGGGGCAGATGCAGAGCAGCCTCTGCGCTGAAGCCGGCGGCTCAGACGTGCTCCAAAGTAAACTGGACCAAATCGGTCCTTGACAAACAGGACCAGGCTGGTGCAGATTCACCGCCATGTCCTGCTTCAAGCCAACCGCCGACCGTCTCCACACCCTCCGCGCCTCGACCGCGGTCCTCCTGGGAATCGCCATGACGCCGATCGCCGTTGCTCAGAGCGTGGACTCCCCCAACCGCGCCCCCAACCAGGCCGTCCCCGATCTGCCGCTTGCCATCTCCAGCTTCGGCGCGGCTCTCGAGGGCGATTCGCTCTACGTGTACGGCGGTCACATCGGCACGCAACACGTTCATTCGTTCGAGAACCTGAGCCAGCTCTTCCTGCGTTACCCACTCGAGTCCGCCGTTGGAAGCTCTTTGCCCGGATGGCTCGCCCTGCCGCCGGGTCCGCCGCTCCAGGGCACCGCCCTGGTCGAACACGACGGCGCCATCTACCGGGTCGGTGGAATGCGCGCGAACAACCCGAGGCGCGAGCCCGGCGAACTCCATTCCGTGAAGAGCGCAGCCCGCTTCCTGCCCAACGAGAACCGCTGGCAGCGGCTGATGGCCCTGCCGTCCGGCCGCTCCTCGCACGATCTCGCCGTGGTCAACGATCTCCTCGTCGTCGCGGGCGGCTGGGAGCTGCGCGGCTCCTCCTCCGATCCCCTTTGGGAACGGACGGTCTTCGCGCTCGACCTGACGACGCTCGACGACGATTCCATCGGCGAGTGGAGCGTGCTGACAGAGACCCCGACCGGCGTCCGTGCCAACACCGCGGTGGGACTCGACGGCAAGCTCTGGGTGCTGGGCGGGCTCGACGACAACGGCGACCCGACCCGCCGAGTCGACATCTACGATCCCGCCACCGACACCTGGGCATCGGGGCCCGACCTGCCGGCGGCCGGCAGCCTGAACGGCTTCGGCGCCGACGCGGTCACGGTGAACGGGGTTCTCCTCGTGAGCCAGGCCGATGGCCGCATCTACAGCATCCGCAGCGGCGACGAGTCCTGGAACCACGCCGGGGACCTCCACGAGCGACGCTTCTTCCACCGCCTGGTGAGCGACGGAGAATCTCTGCTGGCGATTGCCGGTGCGAACCGCACCGGCCACCTGAGCTCGGTCGAGCGACATGCACTCTCTGACCTGCAGATCGAAGACCGCCAGATCGCGGACGAATCGTGGACCTCCGCCGGGGCGCCGTCAGCCAGTCACGGAACCGAGTGGGCGGCCTTCCGCGACGGTGGCGCCAGCATCGCCGAAGGCTCCGCCCTGCCGCTCGCCTGGGACCAACCCGCCTGGACCGCCGAGCTGCCGGCGTTCGGTCACTCGAGCCCTGTCGTGCGCAACGGTGTTGCCTACGTGACCTCGGTGGCCGCCGATGGCGAGGACGCCAAGGACACTCTCTGGCTCACCGCGATTCGGGTCACGGACGGCGAGGAACTCTGGCGCCAAAGCTGGCCGGCCTCCGAGCGCCTGCCCTACAACCAGTACACGGCCCGTGCCGCCCCGACCCCTGCAATCGACGCCGACCGGATCACCCTCTTCTTCGGCACCGGCGACCTGTTCGCGACGGACCACGACGGAAACCGGCTTTGGCGCCGGAACCTCTCCGGCGACTACGGCAGCTTCGCCGGCAATCACGGCGTCGGCGGCTCGGTGCTGCTGACGGACGACCACGCCGTCGTCCTGTTGGCCCGCAAGACCTACTCGTATCTCCTCGCCGTCGACCGAACCACCGGCGAAGAGCGCTGGAAGGCAGAGCGGGAACCGGGCGTCTCCTGGACCACGCCAACCCTGTCGCCCGATCGTCGGGAGATCGTCGTCAGCTCGAACGGTTCGGTCGAGGGCTACGACGCGGCCACCGGCGAGAAGCTCTGGTGGATGCCGGGCGTGAAGTCGAACACGACCCAGTCGCCCCTGATCACGGACGCGGCGGTCGTCATCTCAGGATCGGAGCGGCCGGCCAACTTCGCCGTACGGCGCGGCGCCCGGGGGGAACTCGACCAGGAGGACATCCTCTGGCACTCCGAATCGACAGGCCACTTCGCCTCTCCGGTTCTGGCCGGCGACTGCATCTACTGGGCCAACGCCGCCGGCGTCGCGCAGTGCATCGACCCTGAGAACGGCAAGTCCCACTGGCAGCAGAGGCTCTCGCAGCCGGCCTGGGTGACTCCCATCGCCGCCGGCGACCGGATCTTCTTCTTCGGCGAGAAGGGCGTGACGGATGTCCTGAGCGCCGGCCCCGGAGGCGGCGAGGTCCTGGCAAAGAGCCGCGTCGAGGTAGACGAGTACCTCACCGGCGTTGTCCCCGCCGGCGACGCGTTCCTGCTCCGCACCGGCAAGCTGCTGCACGCGGTACGCGGTGAGCCGGCGCCCGGGGAATGAGCCCACACGCGTCGAACTGAAGCATAGAGAGGACAATAACGGTGGCTAGACAGGGGCGGTGTAGTCGGCAGCACTACGGCGGTCGCGATCGCCCACGCGACCAGGTTGCCGAACACGACCGCCGTCATGGCGCCTCACCAGCCCAGCGGCTCTTTGTGGCGCACTTTCACTGTCTCACCGGCACGGGAAAGCGCGGGTGCCGCTCTTCGTAGATGCCGTCATCCCCTGTCGATTGCCGTGCGTCCAGACCGGACCTTCGCGGTCTGTGACGCGGAGATTGAACGCCGGGGTCGTAACCGGAGCCACGAACACCCCAGCGGTAGCCGTTGTGGACGCATCCGTTCAGCACCTTCACGAGCACTTCGGCGTTGCCGCGGTTGAAGAACCAGAGAAGACCCGACTCGCCAGACGCCCAGATTCCCGTCTTGGCGTCGCCGCCGCCTTCTAGCAATAGACCGCCGCCAGCCGTGTACGCCTCGCGGAGCCGGTGCGCCATGAACCACGCGGACTCCTGGCTGATCGACAGGTCCGGTAGAAGCGGCCGGTCGTCCGGATCGCGGGCGCCGGGCTGGCGGCAGCCCGGCGCCGCCCAGTCGAAGGCCGGCTGTTACCGTTGCTCGTGCCGATGAAGAAGGGCCGGAAAACGGCGCAGCCGCTCACCCGCCGGCAGTTGGTCGCAGCAGCCGGTGCCGCAGCGTCGCTGCCCATCGCCGCCTCCCCCGTGCTCGCTACCCAGCCGTCTGGAGCGGCCGAACGGTCACTGCGCGTCGAGGAGATGTCGCTCACCTCCATGCGCGTGAGCGAACGCACGGCCTGGATGTTCGTTCATCTGCGCACGAACCGCGGCCTTGCCGGACTCGGCGAGTGCTCGGTCGGCAACCGCCGCGAGCTGCCGGCTCTGAACGACGCGTTTGAGGCCGCCCGCGGCCGGCCGCCCTTCGACATCGAGGCCTACCGCTCCGCGGGGCGTGCGCGGGCGGCGACCGGCAGCCTCTTCGAGGCGACCGCCTTCTCGGCGATCGAGCAGGCGCTCTGGGACCTGGTTGGGAAAGCCGTGGACGCGCCCGTCCACCAGTTGACCGGCGGCCTGCTGCGCCAGAGCCTGCCCGCCTACGCGAACATCAACCGCGTCACGCGGGAACGCACTCCCGCCGCTTTCGCGGCAAACGCCCGCGCCGCGGTCGAGGAGGGCTTCACGGCGATCAAGGCCGCACCGTTCGACGGCTTCCCCGCGCTCGACGCCCCCGCGTCCGAAGTCGCCGCGTCCGCCGACCTCGGCGTCGCCTGCGTCGAGGCGATCCGAAGCGCCGTGGGGCCCGACGTCGACATCCTGATCGACTGCCACAGCTTCTTCGACGTCGATCTCGCGATCGAGATCGCCGGTCGACTCGAGCCCCAGGACCTCGCCTGGTACGAGGAGCCGGTCGCCCCCACCGATGTCGCCGCGACGAAGGCAATCGAACGCGGCATCGAACAGCGGATGGCCGGCGGCGAGTTCCTGTTCGGGATCGAGGGATTCGGTCCGCTGTCCCGAGAACAGGCCGTTGACGTGATCATGCCCGACGTGAAGCACTGCGGCGGGCTACACGAAGCGCGCAAGATCGCCGCCGTCGCCGAGCTCGACGGCGTTGCCGTCTCGCCCCACAACCCGAGCGGCCCGATCGCCACCGCCGCCTCGGCTCAGCTCTGCGCTGGTCTGGCCAACTTCGAGATCCTGGAGATGCAGTGGGGCGAGGCCACGTGGCGCGGTGACCTCGTCGAGCCACCGGAGCGTTTCGAGAACGGTTCGATCGCAGTTCCCGAAGGCCCCGGTCTCGGCGTCGAGTTGAACCAGGCCGTGGTCCGGCAACACGCCTGAGCCGTGGATGACGGCCGGGCAACCGCCGCACTCATCTGGGGACCGGCGCCAGGACGACTCGAGAAAGCGCCCGTGCCCGCGTACGTGCGCTCCCACAGCGTGGACTGCGGCTGATCCACGCCCGCTCCAGCGCTAGCCCGGCCCTCGCCGGTAGCGCTCCTTCCGGTACTCGTCGACCCAGCGGCGCGAGCTGCGCCACCGGCCATCAGGATCGCGGATTGCTGCGAGACGTCCACGGATCGCTGCCACGCGCAACGCCGCCGCCTTGAGATCGGCGGTGGCCAGGGCGGCAAGGGGCACGAGCCGCGCTGGACCCGCGACCGGGGGAATCACGTTCCGGTACAGATTGTCGAGAATCGCCCGGGCCAGCAGCTCCGCCAGCGGACCGTGCTCGCCGGCGTCGGCTCTTCGCAGGGCCTCCAAATACCTGTTCCTGTCGCGTTTGTAGACAATCGCCGGCGGAAAGCCGAGACGAACGAGGATCAGGTTCAGAAGCAGCCGTCCGGTACGGCCGTTGCCATCGAGGAACGGATGGATCTGCTCGAACCGGCAGTGGGCCTCCGCCAGCGCTTCCGGAAATGCAGGGCGCCCGGGATCCAGCAGGTTCACCCGCCCGATCCAGGTCTCGATCTCGGCCGGAACAAGAGGCCATGTGACGGGGACCATGCCACCGGGAAATGCCCGGATCTCGCGCTCGCGGAAGGAGCCCGGGGCTTCCCGCCCGGTGGCGTCGGGATGCGGAGCGACTTCCCACACCGGCGCCAGCGCCGTGTGGTGAACCCGGCGCACTTCGGCCAGAGTCAGCAGCGCATCCGGCCGGCCGCTTCCATCAGCGCCAACTGCCTGTCGGTAGACCCACTCGGCCGCCGTCCCGTAACCCTGCACCTCCAGATACTCACGGAGTTCCCTGTTGCCGACCGCCCGGCCCTCGGCGAGCAACTGCTCCACCTGCTTGAGCACCAGGGTGTTCCCCTCGATGGCGGTCGAGTGATGGGCCTCCTCGTACCAGATGCCGCGCCAGATCTCGGCGGCCTCGACCGGGCTCGGCAGGCCCCCCAGGCGCCCCCGCAAGTCGGCGACATCGACTCGCAGCCGACGGTACAGCTCAGACCGGGACGGCCTCCCGCGACGCCCTGCCCGCTCGAATTGTTCGCCCATGGCGAATCAAACTGTACCGTACAAACAAGGCTGCCGGCGCCCGGCGAAGCAGACCCTGCGCGGCCCGTCACTGCCGCTGCGCCTGCGTGCTGACGCGGCGCGCCCCGCGCCACGCACGGACCGCGTCCGGGCGCGAGTCAGCGAGCACCCGGTGGCCCAGGATGCTGGGCGGAATGCAGCGCCGTTCGGAATGCCGGGCGCCTCTTGCCAAGGCCGCTATAGACTCGCAGCTCCCTTGTCCGCACGAGGACGCTAGTCCTCGACCGGTACCCGAAGACCGTTGGGCCGCCCTCCGGCGTTCGATGCGACAAAGGAGACGATGAAGATGACGACGCGCGCAGACGAAACGGCGCAGGCCCCACAGGAGACCATCGGCGAAATCCTGGCGGGACTCCGGGAGGTCCGGGAGTACCAGCGAGAGACCGCGCAGCAGATGAAGGAGACCGATCGGCGGATGCAGGAGACGGACCGCCAGGTGAAGGAGACGGCCCGCCAGATGAAGGAGTCCGACCGGCGGTTGAGGAAAGCGGAGCACGAGTTCACGACGAAGTGGGGAAGGCTGCTGGAGAGCCTCGTCGAGGGTGACCTCGTTCCCATTCTCAGGAGATGGGGCATCCTTGTCGAACGGACCTTTGAGCGCGGCAAGCACCAGCGGCGGGGGCAGCACTTCGAGGTGGACATCGTCGCCGCGAACGGCGAGGAAGTCGTCGTCGTTGAAGTCAAGACGACGCTCAGGCCGAAGGACGTGAAGCGCTTCCTGGCCAAGTTGCAGGAGTTCCAGGAGTGGGCGCCCGAGTACCGCCGGCACAAGGTCTACGGCGCCGTCGCCTACCTGCAGGTGAACAGCGGCGCCGAGCGCATGGCCGAGCGGCGAGGACTGTTCGTCATCCGGGCGACCGGCAGCAGCGCCAGCATCGTCAATGCCGAGGGCTTCAGACCCCGCACCTTCCGCTTGAAGCAGCCCCCGGCCAGTTGAAGAAGCCCCCGGCCAGTTGAAGCAGCCGTCCTGTTTCAGGCACACGCCAGCTTCTTCGCCGGCGCCGGGACGTCCCCGACGACCGGCCGCGACGACAAGTCCGGGAACCAGCTCCTCCAGGCGCAGCGGGCAACCGGGCGGCGCCCGCCCCGGATCATCGCCGACACCGGCCGGGATGCTGTCGAACAGGCGTCCTCGGCGGATATAGTTCCCTCCGCCTCCCCAAACCGCGCGGCGCGGAGATTGCGACCTGACACATTCCCGGTGATCGTGGATCGGGGTTTGCTGGCCGCTGGACCAGCACAGGCAGACGAGTTCGTACCAGTCCGACACGCCGAACGGCCCGCAGCGAGAATCGCCAACGCCAGCCCACGGAGAATCCCGTGCTCGAAATCCAGACGATCCCCGTCCTCAGCGACAACTACTCCTACCTGCTGCACGAGACCGGGAGCGGCAAGACGGCGATCGTCGACCCGCCGGAAACCGGACCGATCGAGGCGGCGCTCGCGGCGCGCGGCTTCGGGATCGACTGGATCGTCATCACCCACCACCACATGGACCACATCGCCGCCGTGCCCGACCTGAAGGCGAAGTACGGCTGCCAGGCAGTGGGCCCCGCAGCGGACGAGCACCGGATTCCGGGGCTCGACTTGACCGTCGCGGAAGGCGACCGCTTCCGGCTTGGCGAAGCGCAAGCCGAGGTGATCGACACGCCCGGCCACACCACGGGGCACATCACCTACTGGTTCGAGGAGGACCGGGCGCTGTTCTGCGCCGACACGCTGTTCGCCCTCGGCTGCGGCCGGGTGTTCGAGGGCACGATGGAGCAGATGTGGGCGTCGCTCGCCAAGCTGCGCGCCCTGCCCGACACCGCGATCGTCCACTGCGGCCACGAGTACACGCTCTCGAACGCCCACTTCGCGGTCACCGTCGACCCGGACAACGAGGAACTGATGGAGCGGGTCGCGGAGATCGAGGAGCTGCGGCGGGACGGCAAGCCGACGGTGCCCTCGAACCTTGGGGTCGAGAAGCGGACCAACCCGTTCCTGCGCCCCGACGATCCCGGCATCCGCGCTCTGCTGGGGATGGCCGGCGCCTCCGACGCCGAGGTCTTCGGCGAGATCCGAACCCGCAAGGACAACTCCTGACCCCACGATCCGACCGATGGGTCGAGCAACGCCTTTCGGCGAGTCGGTCGAGGCGGCCCTGCAGTGGAGCGAAAGCCGCCGGGAGTTCCCTCGACCCCCGGCCTTCACCAGAACCGGAATCACGCGCATGAACGAACAGGAAGCGGCCTGGCTGGCCCGAACGCAGGAAGAGCCGATCGACCCGGACCGCGAGATCTGCGACCCGCACCACCACCTCTGGGACTACCCGGAGTCCCGCTACATGCTGGAGGAGCTCCACGGCGACACGGGCGCCGGCCACAACGTGACCTCGACCGTGTTCGTCGAGTGCGCGTCCGGCTACCGGGAGGACGGTCCGGAGGAGATGCGGGTCGTCGGCGAGACGGAGTTCGTCCTCGAGGTTGCCGAGCGAAGCGACGCCGCCGGCGCGTCGATTGCCGGCATCGTCAGCCACGCGAACATGCTCCTGGAAGATCGCGCCAAGGGCGTCCTGGAAGCGCACATCGAGGCCGGCGGCGGACGTTTCCGCGGCATCCGCCACTCCGCCGCCTACGACCCCAGTCCCGATATCCGGGTCTCCCACTCGAAGCCGCCGCCGAGCATGCTGCTCCGCTCCGACTTCCGCCGCGCCTTCGCCTGTCTCGGTCCGCTCGATCTGAGCTTCGACGCCTGGCTCTACCATCCCCAGATCGACGAACTGACCGATCTGGCGCACGCCTTCCCGGACACGCGGATCATCCTCGATCACGTCGGCGGTCCGCTCGGGATCGGCCCCTACCGGGACCGCCGGCGCGAGGTCGAAGCCGACTGGCGCAAGTCGATCAACGAACTGGCCCGCCGCGAGAACGTCGTGGTCAAGCTCGGCGGATTGCCGATGAAGATCTGCGGCTTCGGCTGGCACAAGCGGGACGAGCCGCCGTCCTCGGCCGAGACCGCCGAGGCTCACCGCCCCTACTACCTCCACTGCATCGACCGCTTCGGGGTCGACCGCTGCATGTTCGAGTCGAACTTCCCGGTCGATCGGGCGGGCGGCTCGTACACCCTGCTGTGGAACTCCTTCCAGCGCATCGTGGCGGACTTCTCCGAGGACGAGAAGACGGCGCTCTTTCGCGACACGGCTCGTCGCGTCTACCGACTGGGAGACTGAGCCCGAGTCCGCTTCAGCATGTCGCGACTCGAGAAGACGAAGAATGAGCGCGGGACGATGAACTGGAAGCCGGAGATCGAAGAACTCGAACGTCGGCGGGCGCTGGCCCGGGAGATGGGCGGCCCCGAGAAGGTCGAGCGTCAGCACTTCTTCGGCAAGCTGACCGTGCGCGAGCGGATCAACGCGATGATCGATGCGGACAGCTTCCACGAAGTGGGCGAAATCGCGGGGCGCTCCGAGTACGCCGAGGACGGCGAACTCGTCGCCTTCCGTCCCTCGAACTTCGTCTTCGGGATGGGCGAGATCGACGGCCGGCCCGCGATCGTTTCCGGCGACGACTTCACCGTGCGCGGCGGATCGGCCGACGCCTCGATCCCGGCCAAGCGCAGCCACGCCGAGGGTCTGGCGCTGGAGATGAAGCTCCCCCACGTACGCCTCGTCGACGGCATGGGCGGCGGCGGCTCGGTCAAGACGATCGAGATGGCGGGCCGCACCTACATTCCCCAGTTGCGCGGGTGGGAAGTCGTCGTCCGGCACCTCGCGGTGGCGCCGTCCGTGTCGCTGGCGCTCGGTTCGGTGGCCGGCATCGGCGCGGCCCGCGTATGCACCGCGCACTACTCGGTCATCGTCCGCGACACCGCCCAGATGATGATCGCCGGACCGGCACTGGTCGAATGGGCCGGCGGCGGCGTGGTGCCGAAGGAAGAACTGGGCCACGCCCGCATCCACACCTCGAACGGGGCGATCGACGACGCCGTGGACTCGGAGGAAGAGGCGTTCGAGCGCGCCCGGCGGTTCCTCTCCTACCTGCCGACGAACGTGGACGAGTTGCCGCCGCGTCTTCCCGAGTCAGAGCGCTCCGACGACCCGAAACGACGCGACCCGGAGCTGCTCGACATCGTGCCCCGCGATCCGAAGCGGACGTACAGGATGCGCGATCTGCTTGGCCGGATCGTCGACCGCGACTCCTTCTTCGAGATCGGCCGCGACTGGGGGAAGTCGATCATCACCGGACTGGCCCGCCTCGACGGTTGGCCGATCGCGATCTTTGCCGAAGACGTGAACGTCTACGGCGGCGGCTGGGACGCCGACTCCTGCCGCAAGCTCTCCCGGCTGATCGACCTCGCCGCCACCTTCCACCTGCCGCTGCTGCACCTGGAGGACTGCCCGGGCTTCCTGATCGGGCGCGAGTCCGAGCACGCCGCGACGATCCGCTTCGGCGCCCAGGTCCTGGCCGCGCTGGGCCAGTGCCCCACGCCGTTCTGCTGCGTCGTGATCCGCAAGGCCTTCGGCGTTGCCGGCGGCGCGAACCACAAACCCGGCAGCTACCACTTCCGCTACGCCTGGCCCTCGGGCGACTGGGGCTCGCTGCCGATCGAGGGCGGCATCGAGGTCGCCTACAAGGCGGAACTCGCCGAAGCGGACGACTACGACGCGCACCTCGCCAGGATCAAGGAGCGTCTCAACCGCGTCCGCTCGCCGTTCCGCTCGGCCGAGCACTTCGAGATCGAGGAGATCATCGACCCGCGCGACACGCGGCCAATCCTCTGTCGCTGGGCCAAACTGGCCGCCGGATCGCTGACCACCGGACCCCAGGCGTTCACCTACCGGCCGTGACGCAGGCGCAGCGCCCCTGGCAGCCCGTGGCAGAAGTCCGTATCGCACCGAAAGTGGCCAGGCGCCCGCCCGGCAAGGCGCGACGAGGGAGCATATCGGGCCGGCCGCAATCCCGGGAACAAGGGCGACCGAGGAGCTGAGCCCGTGTGGCGCGTTCCGCGCCACACGCGCCCCACCTCCGGGCGCCAGTCATCGAGCACCCGGATGGCACGATGCCGGCCGGGATGCATGGCCGCTCGAATGCAGCGCGACTTCTGCCGCGGGCTGCTAGCCTAGACACCCCTATAGCCTCGGGGCGACGCACCGTGCGCAGCAACGTCCTCACGAAAGCCCTGTTGATCGCGGCCGCGACACTTCTTTTTGCCGCCGGCGCCGCATCGGCCGCCAAGAAGAAGCGCCCGCCCTGCAACGACGGCCGCCAGCCGGATCCGGCCACCCTGCCCGCCCACCACTGGCAGTGGGTCGAGGAGGTCCTGCTGCTGCTCACGGACGACGAGATCCAGTCCTTCCTCTGCCTGTCCCGGGACTACCAGCGGGACGCCTTCATCGAGGAGTTCTGGAAGGCGCGCGACCCCTACCCCGACACCGCCCGCAACGAGTTTCGGGAGCACTGGGACGAGAGGCTCTCCATGGTCCGCCAGCTGTTCGACAGCACGGACGACGAAAGGGCGCGCTACTACCTCCTGAACGGCCCGCCCGACATCCATGTGGACATCTGTCCCCAGCGGTCCTCTACGAAGATCGAAGCCTGGTTCTACGGCTTCCAGGACATGAGCGAGGTGATCGGCGCGATCTACAGCCGCCGCCTGCGGCCCGACCAGTACGCGGTCATCTTCTACCGGCGCCTGGGAGTCGGCGCCTGGCGTGCCTGGGTACCGAGCGAGTCCCTCAGCATCAGTTCGCTCCAGCCGGGCGGCCGGACCGGCCTCCCCGGCGCCGGGATCGGCGGCCTCGGCCGGGAGGACCTCGGCGCCGGCTGCAAGGAGGAGGAACTCGGCTACGCGCTGGGCATCATCAAGATCCTGAACGACTGGGGCGGCGCGCTCGGCTTCTTCTACGAACGGATGATCGGCGAGAAGCTCGAACCGATCGAAGCGCCCTCGAACGAGTGGCTGCGCACCTTCGAGTCCTACTCCACCGACCTCCCCTCCGGCGCGCCGCAACTCGAGGCTTCGCTCGACGTGACCTTCCCGGGCCGCAAGGAGAGCCGCACGGTCGTCCAGACCCTGGTCCAGGTCGAGGCGGCGAGCGCGACACTCGCCGACCTCGCCGGCGCGCGTTCCTACGGCTTTGAACTGATCGGCGAGATCCTGAGGGCGGACGCGGACACCGGCGACGACCGGCTGTTCGAGAGCTTCCGCTACCGCTTCGAGTTCCCGGTCGAGGAGGCCGACGGCGACGCACTGCCCGCGATGCCCCTGGTCGCGCAGCGGTACCTCAGGCCCGGCGAGTTCAAGCTGATCCTCCGGGTCGACGATCTGAACGGGAGCGCCGTCTGGCGCCACGCCCAGCCGCTTGAAGTGCCCCGGATCGAAGAGGCCGCCGCCTACACGGACGCCGACCTTGAACCGATCTTCGCCGAGGCGAACCGGGCGCTCGTCGCCGGCGAACCGTCGATCCGCATCATCGTGCCCGGAGGCGACCTCGTCTCGGGCTATCTGCGCTTCGACACGGCGGTCACCGGCCCCGTCGACAAGGTGCGGTTCACGCTCGACGACAAGGACCTCTTCACCACCAGGCGGGCGCCGTTCAGCGCCGACGTGCGCCTGGGCGAACTGCCCCGCAGCCAGATGCTGCGCGCCATCGCCTACGACGCGGACGGCGACCAGATCGCGAGCGACTCCTACCTGATCAATGGTTCGCCCCACCGCTTCGACGTGCGGATCATCGACCCGATCCCCGGCAACCGGCACAACGACAGCGTCCGCATGCGGGCGCAGGTGACGGTCCCCGAGGGACGGAGCCTCGAGGAACTCCAGGTGTTCCGCAACGACGACCAGGTCGCGACGCTGTACGAGGAGCCGTTCACCGTCCCGATCGAACTGCCCGACGGACCGGCGCTGACCATCGTCCGCATCGTCGGCAAGCTGGCGGACGCCGAGGGGCCGGCGGCCTTGGTCGAGGACACCGCGATCATCAACGGACCGGCGACCCTGGAGGAAGTCCAGGTCGACTTCGTCGAGCTCTACACGACCGTTGACGATCGCGATCGCCGGCCCCTGCTCGACCTCGAAGAGAGCGCCTTCCAGGTGCTCGAGGACGGCGTCGCCCAGGAGATCGTCCGCTTCGAGCGGGTCGACGACACGCCGCTCATCGGCACGATCCTGCTCGACGTGTCGGCGTCGATGGAGGAACGCCTGCAGCAGTCCGTCCAGGCCGCGGCCGACTTCTTCCAGCAGGTGATCACCGAGCGCGACGAACTCTCGATCGTCACCTTCAACGATCGGCCTCACCTGGCGGCGCCCTTCACCCGCGACCGGATCGACTTCGCCAAGGGCCTGATGGGCCTGCGCGCCGAGCGCGGCACCGCGCTCTACGACAGCCTGATCTTCACCCTCTACCACCTGAACGGACTGCCCGGACAGCGCACCGTGCTGCTGCTCTCCGACGGTGTCGACGAACACAGCCGCTACGACCTGGACGACGCCCTGGAATACGCCCGCCGCTCCGAGGCCGCGATCTACGCGATCGGGCTGGCGCTGCCTCGCAAGTCGAAGGAAAGCCCGAAGAAGGTGCTCGAACAACTGGCGACCGAGACCGGCGGCCGAGCGTTCTTCGTCGACGACGCGAGCCAGCTTGGCGCCGTATACGACCAGATCGCTGTCGAACTCCGGTCGAAGTACTTCCTCGCCTACCAGTCCTCCAGCACCCAGCCGTCCGACGCCTTCCGCCGCGTGGAGGTCCTGGTCGACGCCAGGGGCGCCAGGGCCCGGACGATCCGCGGCTACTACCCGTAGCTCTCGCTGCACCGGTCCGGAAGAAGAACGCTCCGATGCCCATGTCGATCGATGGCAGCAGCCCGTCGCCGTGGTCCCGGCGACGCGGAGTTTCGGGTGTCTCGACGATCCAGCCGGTCTCTCAGAATGGCAGCAGCCCGTCTCAGCGGTCCCGGCGACGCGGAGTTTCGGGTGTCTCGACGATCCAGCCGGTCTCTCAGAATGGCAGCAGCCCGTCGCAGCGTTCCCGGCGACGCGGAGGCCGGCGATGACCCGAAACCGGTGCGGCTGGGTGAACGAAGACCCTCTCTACCTCGCCTACCACGACGACGAATGGGGCGTTCCGGTCCACGACGATCGGAAGCTTTTCGAGATGCTCCTGCTGGAACGCGCCCAGGCAGGCCTGAGCTGGTACACGATTCTGAAGAAGCGGGACGCCTACCGACGGGCGTTCGACGGCTTCGACCCGGAACTCGTCGCCCGCTACGACGAGCGGAAAGTCGCTTCACTCCTGCAGGACCCGGGCATCGTGCGCAACCGCCTCAAGGTCCGTGCCGCAATCGGCAACGCGCGCGCATGACTCGACCTGCAGGAATCCGGCCGAAGCCCCTCGGCTTTCCTGTGGGACTTCACCGGCGGCGCGCCCGTCGCCAACCACTGGCGCCGGCTCGCAGACATCCCCGCTTCGACCCCGGCCTCCGAGGCGATGACCAAGGCTCTCAAGGCGCACGGCTTCCGTTTCGTCGGCCCCACCATCTGCTACGCCTTCATGCAGGCGGTCGGCATGGTCAACGATCACGTGACGACCTGCTTCCGGTGGCAGGAATGCGGGGCCACCGGAGGGTACGTAGTAGGTTCAAAGACTGGACCATGAGACGGTCTCTGCCGAGTCACCAGGCCCACGCTGCGGCAGCTGCCGTGCTGACCGCCCTGTCCACGCTGTCCGCGGTCGCGGCCGTTTACGCCGGCGACTGGCCGCAGTTCCGCGGTCCGACCGGGCAGGGACACGCACCCGACGGGGCGGTTCCGCTCACGTGGAGCGAAACGGAGAACGTCGCGTGGAAGGCGCCGGTTCCGGGCCGGGGCTGGTCGTCGCCGGTGATCGCCGGCGGACTGGCGTGGCTCACGACCGCGGTCACTGACCGCGAAACCGGAACCTCGCTGCGACTGCTGGCCTACGACGCAGACACGGGAAACCTGGAGATGGACACCGAGGTCTTCGCCATCTCCGACAAGACGCTCCTGAACCAGAAGAACAGCTTCGCCTCGCCGACTCCGGCCATCGACCCGGACGGCGAGCGGGTCTACGTGCACTTCGGGGCCCAGGGCACGGCCGCGGTCGCCGCGGGCGGCGTCTCCACGGGCGGCACCCCCTCGGGCGGCGTCTCCTCGGGCGACGCCTCCTCGGGCGGCGTCTCCACGGGCGGCGCCCCGGCGGGCGGCACCCCCTCGGGCGGCGTCTCCACGGGCGGCGCCCCGGCGGGCGGCACCCCCTCGGGCGGCGCCGCCTCGGGCGAGGTTCTCTGGCGGACCCGCTTCTCCTACACCTCGCAGCACGGCAACGGCGGCTCGCCGATCCTTCACGACGGACTGCTCATCGTGAGCATCGACGGCTACGACACCGCCTTCCTGGCGGCCATGGACGCCGCAACCGGGGAGGAGCGCTGGCGGTCGGTGCGGCCGAAGCCGATCTCGCAGGCCTACTCCACGCCGCTTGCGATCCGGGTCGGCGACACGGAGCAGATCGTGAACGTCAGCGCGTTCCGGACCACAGCGCATGAACCGGCCACCGGTCGCGAGATCTGGCGGGTCGAGTACCCCGGCGGCTTCTCCAACGTCTCCCGGCCGGTCTACGGCCACGGGCTCGTCTACCTGTCGACCGGCTTCAACGAGCCGGTCCTGCTCGCCGTCCGCCCGACCGGCGAGGGCAACGTGACGGAGTCGGAGATCGCCTGGCGGCGCCGCCGCGGCGCGCCGCTCACGGTGTCCCCCATCCTCGTCGGCGACGAGCTCTACACCGTAACCGACGCCGGCATCGCCACCTGCATCGATGCCCTGACCGGCGCGATCCACTGGCAGCAGCGTCTCGGCGGCAACCACTCCGCTTCGCCGGTCCATGCCGGAGGCCGGATCTACTTCCAGAACGAAGAGGGAGTCACGACCGTCATCGCGCCGGGCAGGGAGTTCGAACAACTGGCCCGCAACGAACTCGACGGCGCCACCCTGGCCTCCATCGCGGTATCGGACGGCGCCTTCTTCATCCGCACCGGTACGCACCTGTACCGGATCGAGGAAGCGCCGTGAGCGGCGCCGCGGCCTTTGGTCGAGTACGGGTGAATCAGGCGCATCTGGTCACCGGATCCAAAGGGGAAGACTTCGAAGGAAGCGCCGTGAGCGGCGCCGCGGCCTTTGGTCGAGTGCGCGTGAATCAGGCGCATCTGGTCACCGGATCCAAGAGGGAGACTCAAAGGAAGCGCCGTGAGCGGCGCCGCGGCCTTTGGTCGAGTACGGGTGAATCAGGCGCATCTGGTCAACCGGATCCAAGGGGGGACTTCGAAGGAGTCGTCGTGAGCGGCTCGCGCGGGCGATAATCTCTTCTCACTCGGAACCGGGAACCCCATGCCTCCCGTCTCAAACGGACGACATCATCTTTCGCGCGCCGCCGCGCTTGCGGCTGCGGCCGCGGCCGCGCTCTCGCTGGCGGCGCCCCGGCTGGACGCCCAGATCGACGACGCGGCCGGCCACTGGCAGGGTTCGATCGAGGCGCCGGGCCAGCCCCTCGTCGTCACGGTCGACCTGGAGGAGACCGACGGTGAATGGTCGGGAACGATCGACATCCCCGCCCAGGGCGCCGACGACCTGGCGCTCTCGGACGTTCGCGTCGACCTGGACAACGGCGCGGTCCGCTTCACGATCAGCGGAGTGCCCGGCGAGCCGACGTTCGAGGGCGCCCTCGCCGACGGCGAGATCACGGGAGAGTTCCGTCAGGGGGCGGCCCGGCTTCCGTTCAGGCTCGGGCGCGAGACGGTCGAGGTCGACACGCCCCTGCGGCCGCAGGAGCCCGAACCGCCCTTTCCCTACGAAGCCGAGGACGTCGAGTACGCGAACAGGGAGGTGACCATCGCCGGCACGCTGACCCTGCCGCCCGGCGACGGCGAGGTCCCCGCCGCGCTGTTGATCAGCGGCAGCGGCGCGCTGAACCGCGATCTCGAACTCGCCGGCCACAAGCCGTTTCTCGTGCTCGCCGATCATCTGACGCGGCTGGGCATCGCGGTGCTGCGGGTCGACGACCGCGGCGTCGGCGGTTCGACCGGCAGCACCTGGCAGTCGACATCCCGAGACAAGGCCGCCGACGTTCTGGCCGGCGTGCAATTCTTGCGCGCACACGATCGGATCGACCCGGAACGGGTCGGCCTGATCGGCATCTCCGAGGGCGGCCTGGTCGCCCCGCTGGCGCTCAATCGGGTGCCCCCCGGCACCGTCGCGTTCGCGGTCCTGCTCGCCGGCCCGGGCGTCCCGGGTGGCGACCTGCTCCGCCAACAACTGCGGCGCATCGCCGCCGCGAATGGCGCCACGGACGAGATGATCGAGAAAGCCGCGGCGCTGCAGGGCCGGGCGCTCGAGATCATTGGCTCCGGGATGCCCCCCGCTGAGGCCGAGGCGGCGTTGCGAGAGGTCGTCGTTGAGCAGTTGGCGGCTTCGCCCGAAACGGCGCAGTTGAGCGGCGAAGCGCTCGAATCGACCGTGACGGCCGCCGTGGAATCGAACCTGAGCCCGTGGTTTCGGTTCTTCATCCGCTACGACCCGGCGCCCGCGCTCGGTGGCCTCGCCGTCCCGACCCTGGCCCTGTTCGGCGGCAAGGACACGCAGGTCGACGCGGACCAGAACCAGTCCGCGATGGAGGCCGCTTTTGCCGGCGCCAGCAACACGGACATCACGGTACGGCGCTTCCCCCGGATGAACCACCTGTTCCAGACCGCCGACACCGGCTCGCCCGCCGAGTACGCCCGGATCGAGGAGACGATGGCGCCCGAAGTCCTCGACCTGATCGGAAGCTGGATCGTCGAGCGGTTCGTCGACTGAAACGCCGAGCCCTGCTTTCAGACCGCCGCGCCGTCCACGGATCCAGCGCGGGATCGTCGAGCGGTTCGTCGACTGAAACGCCGAGCCGTTCGATTAGACTCCGTCCGGCGGCGGGGAAGGCCGGCCTTGGCCGAACGACGACAGGAACGGTCCAGACGCCCAAGGATCACCTGCCTGGACCGTGGAACCGGCCGCTTGCCGTGACGAAGGAGGAGAAGGCCACTTGCTGACACGAGAAGAAATGTCGAGCGCTTTCGCGAAATGGGGAGCTGCCTGGAACAAGCACGACCTCGACGGCGTGATGGATCTGTTTCACGACGAGATCTACTTCGAGAACTGGACCGGAGGCTGGGTCAGGGGCAAGGAGAAGCTGCGTCAGGCCTGGGCGCCCTGGTTTGCCAATCACGGAGACTTCCGGTTCACGGACGAAGAGACCTTCATCGACGAGATCGAACAGAAGATGCTCTACCGTTGGCAGCTCGATTCGCCCTCGTTCGAGAAGGGCCAGGAAGACAAACACGAAGCCCGGCGCGGCCTCGATGTCCTGCACTTCAAGGACGGCAAGATCATTCAGAAGCTCACCTACTCCAAGACCACACTCGAACTGAACGGGGAACGGGTGCGTCTGACGACGCGTGAAGCCTAAGGTCCGGATGCCCAGGATCACCTACATCGCCCAGGACGGCAGCTCGCGCGTGGTCGAGGCGCCGGTGGGGCACACCGTGATGGAAGGCGCGCTGGACAATGACGTGGACGGCATCGTCGCCGCCTGCGGTGGCGCCTGTTCCTGCAGTACCTGCCACGTCTACGTCGACGAGGCCTGGGTCGAGGCCGTCGGCCCGCGTCACGCCGAGGAGGACTTCGTCCTGGAGCAGGGCATCGACGTCCGGCCCAACAGCCGCCTGAGCTGCCAGATCGACGTGACCGAGGCCCTCGACGGCCTCGTCGTCCACTTGCCCGCCGAACAGGCCTAGCAGCCCCGGCCAAGCCCATCGACTTGATCCGACGGAGACAACACGCCATGAGCCTCGAACTCACCTTTCTCGGTCACTCCGGTTTCCTGTTCCGCTCGGGTGACCACACTCTGGCGGTCGACCCCTTCCTCACCGGCAACCCGGTGGCCACGATCGGCGCCGGCGACGTCGAGTGCGGAACGATCGCCCTGACGCACGGTCACTCGGATCACTTCGGCGACACGCTGGCCATCGCCCAGGCCAACGACGCCAACGTGATCGCCGCGTTCGAGATGTGCAACTACCTGCAGGAGCAGGGCCACGACAACGTGAATCCCGGCAACCCGGGCGGCAGGATCGACACGGAGTTCGGCTGGGTCGCGTTCACCCACGCCTTCCATTCGTCTTCCTGGGAGGGTCGCTACATGGGCATGCCCTGCGGCCTGGTCGTCCACATGGGCGGCAGGACCGTCTACCACTGCGGCGACACCGGCCTGTTCGGCGACATGAAGCTGATCGGCGAGATCTACCGGCCCGACGCCGCCTGCGTCCCGATCGGCGACCGCTTCACGATGGGCCCGGAGCTCGCCACCCGGGCGGCCGAGATGATCGGCGCACCGGTCGCGATCCCGATCCACTACGGGACCTGGCCGCCGATCGCGCAGGACCCGGCGGACTTCGCGCCCGCGGGCGTCGAAGTCAAGGTGTTGGCGCCGGGCGATACGCTGGCCGTCTGACGGCGCCCGCCGGAATCCGCCGGATCGTGTGACCGCGACCCGGCCGCAACAAGCGCCACATGGCGCCGTAACAGGACCCTGACAACCATGCTTCTGTTCGACCATGTCAGCAAGTCCTTTGGCGACCTGCGCGCGGTCGACGACCTGTCGTTCGAGCTCGAGGCCGGCGAGGTGTTCGGCCTGCTGGGACCGAACGGCGCCGGCAAGACGACCGCGATCAACATGGCGGTCGGCCTGCTCGAACCGGACGAGGGCGTGGTCCGCTTTGCGGGCGAGACGTTCGACCGGGATCCGCGCGAGGCGGAGAATCGACAGGCGCTCGGCCTGGCGCCCCAGTCGATCGCGCTCTACGAGGAGATGAGCTCCGCCGACAATCTGCGCTTCTTCGGCCGGTTGCACGGACTCAAAGGACCCGACCTGGAAGAGCGGGTCGCCGCCTGTCTCGACTTTGCCGATCTGACGGACGTCAGGAAGAAGTCGGTTTCCAAGTACTCCGGCGGCATGAAGCGCCGCCTGAACCTGGCGGTCGCGATCATCCACGATCCGGATCTCGTGCTGCTCGACGAGCCGACGGTCGGCGTCGATCCGCAGTCGCGAAACGCCATCTTCGACCGGGTCGAGCAGCTTCGCGACGATGGCAAGCAGATCGTCTACACGACCCACTACATGGAAGAGGCGCAGCGCCTCTGCGACCGGGTGGCGATCATGGACCGGGGTCGGCTGATGGCGCTCGACACGGTGCGGGCGCTGATCGAGGCGTACGGCGGTCCCGGCAAACTCGCCGTCCGGACCGGCGACAAAGAGAGCATCCATGACACGACCGATCCCCTGGGAACGCTGGCGCAACTCCAGGAGCGGGAAACCGTCGAGCACTTCCAGTACCGGCCGCCGGACCTGGAAACCGTGTTTCTCAACCTCACCGGCCGCGCACTGCGCGACTGACAGCCATCGGCCCGCCAGGAGAACCGCGTGAGCAAGATCGTCGCGATGGCTGCGAAGGACATCTGGATCCTCTTCCGGGACAAGCTGGGCTTCTTCTTCACGGTCTTCTTCCCGCTGATGATGGCGATCTTCTTCGGGGCGATGTTCGCGAACCTGAGCCGGGGGCCGGCGAACATCCCCGTCGCCCTCGTCGACGAGGACCGGACCGCCGGTTCCGAGCGCTTCGTCACCAGGCTCGAAGCCGCCGGCGGGCTCGAACTCGAGCAGCTCCCGCGCGAGCAGGCCCTTGAGCAGGTGCGCCGTGGCCAGACCGCAGTGATGGTCACCCTGAGTCCGGGGTTCGGGGCCGCGATGGACAATCCCTTTCAGACGACTCCGCGCGTCGAGCTGGCAGTGGATCCGACTCAGTTCGCCGCCGCGGGCATGACCCGCGGCATCCTGCTCGAGACGGCCGGGGCCGAACTGCAAGCGTTGATGGCCGACTCCGCGCGCATCCAGGCGACCAACGACCGGAACCGCCGCCTGATCGAGCAGTTCACCCCTCCCTCGGCCGCCCGTGACGACTTCCTGACCTTCATCGAACTGTCGTCCCGCGTGTCGACGCTGGTCGAACAGCTCGGCCTGGACGGCAATGCGACCAACGCCGTCACCGGCGGGTTCGGCCCCCCACTCGAGATCGGACAGACCGAGGTCCAGGCGGAGCGCCGCGGACCGACCAACTCCTATGCCAGCTCCTTTCCCCAGGCGATGCTCTGGGTCCTGATCGGCGGTTCCGTGTCCTTCAGCATGTCGATCGCGATCGAACGCAGCCGCGGTACGCTCATGCGACTCCTAGTATCCCCGATCACGACCCGTCACCTGTTGGCCGCCAAGGGCCTGGCCTGCCTGACCACGACCCTGGTGACCAGCACGGCCCTGATCACGCTCGGAATCACCGTGTTCCGCGTGAAGCCCACGTCCTACCCCTTGCTGGCACTGGCCCTGCTCTGCGCTTCGATCTGCTTCTGCGGCATCATGATGGCCTTGAGCGTGATCGGCAAGACGGAGCAGGCGGCGGCGGGAGTCGGTTGGGGTCTCGCGCTGCCGTTCTCCATGCTCGGCGGCGGCATGGTGCCGCTCTTCCTGATGCCGGAGTGGATGCAGCGCCTCGGCAACATCAGTCCGATGAAGTGGACGTTGATGGCCTACGAGGGGGCGATCTGGCGCGGGTTCACGTTGACCGAGATGCTGCTGCCGTGCGCCGTCCTGCTGACGATCGGAGTCGTCGCCTTTGCCATCGGCGCCAGGAACCTCCGTTGGCACACGGGTTGACCGCTTGAAGGGCCCCCTGCTCGTCATCGGCTCGGTCAATCACGACCTGATCTTCCGGCATCGGCGCCTGCCCCGACAGGGCGAGACGATCGCCGGCGCGGAGTTGTTCGAGTCCTGCGGCGGCAAGGGCGCGAACCAGGCAGTGGCGGCTGTGCGTTGCCGCGGCGGGCTCGGCGACGGTGAGATCGCCGTCCGCTTCGCCGGCGCGGTCGGCAGCGACGCCAACGGCGCCGTCCAACGCGCGGCGTTCGCCGAGGACGACCTGGACACCGAACACCTGCAGGTCCTGGACGACATCCACACCGGCCTGTCCGCGGTCTGGGTCGAGGCCGGTACCGGCGACAACCGGATCATGAACTCTCCCGGCGCGAACTCCCGTCTGACCGCGGACGCGCTGGCTTCGGCGCCGGTGGAAGATGCAGGGTTACTCCTGATCCAGAACGAGACGCCGGCCGACGGAGTGCGCAGCACAGTCCAGCGAGCCGCCGACGCCGGCGTGCCGGTGATCTGGAACCCGGCGCCCATCGACGAGCGGAACGACCCCGGTCTCGATCCGGAGCGGATCGCGTGGGTGACTCCGAACGAGGTCGAGTGCGGGGTCCTGCTGGGCCGGGCCGGCGAGCGGATCGATGCCGGCAACGCCGCCGACGCGGCGATGGACCTGCTCGCGATGGGCTACGGCGGCGCTGCCCTGACCCTCGGCCCGGCGGGCGTCTTGCTGGCCGAAGCAGGATCGACGCCGACCCTGGTTCCCGCGCCCGAAGTGGAAGCCGTCGACACGACCGGCGCCGGCGACGCCTTCAACGGCGCCTTCGCCGCCGCCCTGCTCGCGTCCGCCGGCAACACGGCCGATCCCCGTCGGGCCGTCCTGTTCGGCGTCCGCTACGCCAGCGATTCCGTGACCCGGCACGGTACGCAAACGTCCTTCGCCCGCTGGTAGCGTCAACCGGTGGCCAACCGCTCCGCCGATCCCCGTCGGGCCACCCTGTTCGGCGTCCGCTACGCCAGCGATTCCGTGACCCGGCACGGTACGCAAACGTCCTTCGCCCGCTGGTAGCGTCAACCGGTGGCCAACCGCTCCGCCGCCGAGCTCGCCCTGCTGGGCGGAACTCCAGTCCGCACCGAGCCCTGGGCGCAGTGGCCGGCGCGGGGGCCGGAGGAAGAACGCGCGGTCATCGCAGCTCTCCGTGACGGCGACTGGGGCGGCTTTCCGCTCCCGAACGAGCGCTCCGCCGCCTTCGCCCGGGCCTTCGCCAAGCGCCACGACTGCGAACATGCCCTGTGCGTGGCGAACGGCACGGTCTCGCTCGAGGTCGCGCTCCAGGCGATGGGCGTGGAACCGGGCGCCGAGGTCATCGTGCCCGCCTACACGTTCGAAGCGACCGCCTCGGCTGCCCTGTTCGCCGATTGCATTCCCGTGTTCGCCGACATCGATCCGGGCGCCTGGACCATCGACGTGGACTCGGCAGCGGCGCTCGTCACGCAGCGCACCCAGGCGATCGTGCCGGTCCACCTGGCGATGACCGTCGCCGACCTGGACGCGATCCGCGGCCTCGCCTCACGGCACGGGCTCGCCGTGCTGGAAGACTGCGCCCACGCCCACGGCGCCCGCTGGCGCGGCCGCGGCGTCGGCTCCTGGGGCGACGCCGGGTCCTTCAGCTTCCAGACCTCGAAGCTGATGACCGCCGGCGAGGGCGGCATCGTGACGACCTCGGACGCGGCGATTCTCGACCGCCTCCACGCCCTCGTGAACTGCGGCCGGCAACGGCCCGGCGGCTCGTCGCACACGCCGGTGATCGGCCACAACTACCGGATGACGGATCTGCAGGCTGCGATCCTCAAGGTCCAGCTCGGCAGGCTGGACGAGCAGCATGAGCTCCGGCAGCGGAACGCCAGCCGCCTGCGCGCCGCGATCGAGGACATCGGCGGGCTGACCAACCTGCGGATCGACCCGAGGGTCACGGTTCAGGCGATCTACCAGTTCGTCTTCCGCTTCGAGAGCGGCGCCTTCGCGGGAATCGACCGCGACGTCTTCGTCGCCGCCCTCCAGGCCGAGGGCGTGCCGGCCGACGGGCGCTTCTACGAATCGCTGCCGGCAAGCGAACTGCTGCGCCCCGACGCCGACCGCTACCCGGCCTGGAGCGCCGCGCTCGCCCGGGGCCCGGCCGCCGACTGCCCGCACGCCGCACGAACCGCGTACCGGGAATCCGTCTGGCTACCCCACCAGCTCCTGCTCGGCGGGGCCTCCGACGTCGAGGACATCGTCGCAGCCGTGCTCAAGGTGCAACGCGGCGCGGCCGAGCTGGCCGGCCTGGAGCTGGAACAGGTCGAACGACTGCGACAGGCCCGGTCGGCGCGGTAGCCATCCTCCCTACGCGCCGCAGTCGGGGCAGCACTACGCAGGCAGCCGGGACCGGGTCTCGAACCGGTCCGGAAACTCCGGGAACGCATCGAAGGGCAGCGCTTCGCCGGCGCTCCGGGACTGGCGCTCCCCGCCTCCGTAACGCTGAATCTCGTCCAGAAACGCGCCGACCCCCACCTGCGCCAGGAAGCCCCGCGGGTCGCGCTCGGCGAACTCCCGCCGATCATGGGCTTCGAGGTTGACGTAGGTCAGATGCGGAAACGTCTCCCGGCAGAGCGTCGTCTTGCCGGACTGGCGCGGCCCGGTGACGGTGACCACGGGGTACTGCCCGAAGAGCTTGACGAGCACGGGTGCGATCTCTCGTCGGACCATGGAGCGACTCTACCCGAAGCACGCACAAGTTGAAATTTCCACTTACACATTGTGCGCACTGGACACAGGGCCAAAGCGAAGCGGAAGCCCGGGCGGCCGCTACCGTTTCGTCGTGCGCGCAACCCGCGGCAACCTCCATGCGGACAGCGACTCCGTCGCGGTGACCATGCCGAGCCACGACCCCGGAACGCTCCAGGGCGCCGAGTTCGACGTCGACTTCAGCGCCAGAGCGAACGACGCGACGACCGACGGCACTGCCGGGTGGTCGTCGGATCGAGGCGTCCTGTACTGGCTGGCCTTCTGTGTCATAGTACGCCACGTCACCGCGAAGGGGTGAGCGGCCTGCGCGCAACGCGCCGCGGACTACTTCGTGCCCGGGCGCGAGGTCGTCCGCGGCCCGACGACGGTCCGCCAGCCTTACCGGTTCATGCGCTCGGGATGAGGCTGCGCACGGAACCGTGAACTTCTCCAGCGCGTGGCAGGGACCGGGCCAGCAGCCCGCCCGGGTCTACGCCCAGGTCAGCGTGCCGCTGCTCTGACCGAAGGCGTCGGTCTCCACGCCCATGCCCTGCAGCAGGGTCACGTAGAGGTTGCACAGCGGCGCGTTGTGCTCGCCGTCGTGGACGATGTTCTGGCCGTGGCTGTAGCCACCGCCGGCGACGAGGATCGGCAGGTCGCTGGGTTCGTGGGAGTTCGCGTTGCCCAGGTTGCTGCCGAACAGAACGGTCGTGTTGTCGAGCAGCGAGCCGTTGCCGTCGCCGCGCTCGCCCAGGTCGGTCAGCAGGTCGCTGAAGCTCTCGACGATCCCGGTCTCGATCTTCTTGAGCTGCGCGATCTTCGCCGGGTCCTGGCCGTGGTGCGAGAGGCTGTGCTGGTCGGAGTTGATTCCCGGCAAGTCGATCACCACCCCATGGTCCTGGATCATCAGGCTGATGACACGGGACGAGTCGGTCTCCAGGATCAGCGGGATCATCCGGAACATGAGCTTGACGCGACCGATCAGATCGGAGCGGGAAGCGATGTCGGTGGGCGCCGCCGCATCGACCGCAGGCTTCGGCTTCTGCTGCCAGGCCTGGACCTCGGCCAGGTCGAGTTCCGCCGTCCGCACCGCGTTGTAGTACGCATCGAGCTTCGTCTGATCGGCCAGACTCACCCGCCTCCGCAGTGCCGAGGTCTGCGACTTGAGCCGATCAAGGATGCTGCCGCCGTCGTTCAGGCTCTGCTTCTCGCGTTCGACTTCCTCGGGCGTGCCCTGCAGGAACAACTGGCGGAACAGGTTCTCCGGGCTCGTCTCGGCCGGCACCATCGCGCCGCTCCTGGTGTAGGACTGACTTTGCGGCGCCGCGGTACCGAGCACGACGGAAGGGAACCGGGTCGTGTAGCCGAGATGGTTCGCCGCCACCTGGTCCATCGAGATCGTGTTGCGGAAGCCGTCGAGGCCGGGACGCCGGGCCGCGGTGAGGAACGTGACCTCCGAGTTGTGCGGCTGCCGGCCGGTCTGCTCCTCGTGCGAGAAGCCCGAGAAGAGGGTGAAGTTCTGACGGTGCCGCTCGAGCAGCGAGAGGTACTCCGTCGTCTCGTAGCCGGCGCCGGCGGCTTTGGGGAACCAGGCCTCCTTGTAGAGGCCGAGCGTGTTGCAGATGTTGACCATCCGCCGGGGCTCGGTGGCCGCGGCCCGGGCCAGCCCGGGGCTCATCGACTCGAGCATCGGCAACGCCAGGGCAACGCCCGAGGCGCGCAGGAACGTGCGGCGGTCCAGAGGCTGTCTCAGGTTCATCGCTCTACCTCATCCTGAAGAGGTCGCTCTTCGTGACCTCGTGAATCATCGTTCTGAACGGGTATCCGTCATCGCTCAGCTTCGCCACGACATCCTCGACGCCGTCCCGGTCCGCGAACTCGATTTCGGCGCCGGTCGAGTAGACGAGAAGTTGGGAGACCAGGTGGCGGGCCACCTGCTCGACGTCCCGGCGGAGCAGCCGCTTGTACTCCTCGATCCCGGCGAACGGCTCGCCGTCGGCGGTCACCCCGGAAGCATCGACCGGGCGCCCCTGCTTGTAGGGCATTCGATACTCGTACCCTTCCGGAGTCGTGCCCGAGCCGCCATCCGCCCGGTAGTGGGTGCGGAAGCCGCCAATCGGGTCGAACGACTCGAGCGCGAATCCCGGCGGATCGATCACCCGGTGACAACTGTTGCAGACCGGCTCGTTGCGGTGCTTCGCCAATTGCTCGCGAATGGTCGTCGCTCCCCGGGTGTCCGGCTCGAGCGCGGTGACGCTCTCCGGCGGCGGCGGCGCCGGCTGACCGAGCAGGTTCGCCAGCACGAAGTTGCCGCGCGGAATCGGCGAGGTGATCGTGCCGTTGGCGGTGATCTTGTGAATGCTCGCCTGGGTGATGAGACCGCCCCGGGGGCTGTCCGACGGCAAGGTCACCTTGCGCAGGTGCTGCCCCTGGATCCCCGGGATGCCGTAGTGCTCCGCAAGCCGGCGGTTGAGGAAGGTGAAATCCGCGTCGATCAGGCGGCCCACGCCGAGGTCCTCGGCGATCAGCTCCGCCAGGAACAGTTGCGTCTCCCGGGCCATCGCCTGGCCCAGGCGATCGTCGTACTCGGGGTAGAGCCCGGCGTCGGGGTTCGTCGCCTTCATCTCGTAGAGCCGGAACGCCTGCCCCGCGAAATCGTGGACGAAGCGCTCCGACCTGGGATCGTCGAGCAGCCGCTCGACCTGAGCGGCGAAGACCTCCGGGCCGGACAGGCTGCCGTTGCCGGCGTGGGCCAGCAGCTCGTCGTCCGGCATGCTCCGCCACAGGAAGTAGGAGAGCCTGGACGCGAGCGCGTGTTCGTCGAGCCGGCCCGGGTCTCCCGACTGGAACAGAAAGGGCGGCGCGCTCAGGATGGCCCGCAGCGGCAGGCGCACCGCATCGACGAACGGCCGGCCGCTCTCGAGAAGGGGCTGCGCGAGATCCGCGTAAGCCTCGAGTTCGCCTTCGGCGAGCGGGCGCCTGAACGCGCGCGGCGCGAACTCGGCGACGACATCGACCACGTGCTCGTACGGGGCCTTGGTCAGGATGACCTCGCCGGCATCGTCGAACTCGATGCCGGCCAGCAACTTCCGGGCGCTCGGGGGCGGCCAGTCATCGAACAGCGGCCCCTCGATCGTCAGGGTCCGGAGCGCGATTCCTTCCCCCTCGTAGTTCTCGACATTCCGTTCAGGAGCGTAGTAGTCGAAGTACTCGCCCGGCGGCGGGTCGGCTTCGGCCAGCGACGGCGCGAGGAGATCGCCCGGCCGCAGGAAGGTCTCGAACTGCACCGTCCGCGGTTCCTCGCCGACGAGATCCCAGTAGGCGAGCAGTTCGTCGAGCGAGGCGGCGGCCGCCTGCTTCGAACCCCGGTACACGGTCAGGGTCACCGGCCCCCTGGGCTGATACGCCCAGCCCTCGATCGTGGCGCGATAGCGACCGGCGTAGGGAACGTTGTAGCCCTCGGTCTCGCTGTGCATCAGGTACGTGGACCCGGCGTCGACGAACATGACCGCGGCTTCGTCCAGCATCTTGGTGATCCCGCCGCCCAGAATCTCCGCCTTGCTCATGTAGGTCAGGTAGCCCGAGTCCGCGTAGGCGATCTCCCGCCGGCCGGTGGCTGGCCGCGGTCCAATCCTGATCGCCCGGTCGAGCGCCCGGTCCGCGACTTCGAGGTAGGCCCGAACATGCAGGGGCGACATGCTCTGGTTGGCCGCCACGGTGTCGAAGCCCCCGGAGTCGGCCTCGGCCGGCAGGGACTGGCTCAGGTCCATCGCCACCGCCTCGTCGATGGCGAGCAGGTCCTGAATCGAGTAGGCGTACTCAAGCCGGGTCAGGCGCCGGAGCGGAACGCGCTGGCCGCCGCGGCTCTCGAGATTCGCATCGACCAGCGCGGTCCTGAGCGATGCGAGCGCGGCCTCGATCAACTCCGCCTCGGGCCTGGGGGCCTCCGGAGGCGGCATCTCGCCGTTCGCGACCCGATCGTGGATCTGCTGCCACGTGCGGAACGTCTTCGGATCCGAGAGATCCTGGCTGAGACGCGGAATGCTGAGCGGCGTCGCGGTCCGGCCCCCGTGACACCGAATGCAGGACCGGTCGACCAGGGGCGCCACGCCCTCGAAAAACGAAGCGGGCTCTGCCGGCCCCTGGGCCAAAGCGACCGGCACGAAAACCAGGAGCGGCACAAGGGCGGCCGCAAGACTCTTGGGGGCCATCGTTCTAATCCCTCACCTCTGGCACAGTCCGGCTTTGGCCACCGGTTGGCGGAACCACAATCTCGTACACGACTTGTTAGGGCGCGAGTCTAGCAGCCCGTCGAGTTCCCGATGCGCCGCCGCGCGCCGGAGCAGCCCTCTCACTCGAGCGGGAGCACGCCCCCGACGTGATCCGGATCGACCGCATCCAGCAGCCGGCCGCCGACCAGGCGTCTCACTCGAGCGGGAGCACACCCCCGATGTGATCCCTGATCCACTTCGCATCGAACCATTCCAGCGGATTGACGGGCAGACCGCCGAGCAGGACGGCGAAGTGGAGGTGGTCCCCGCCGGCCATGCCCGTCTCGCCGCTCAGGCCCAGCCGCTCGCCGGCCGCGACCTCCTGACCCGCCTCGACATCGATCCGCGACAGGTGTGAATAGAGGGTCATCAGGCCGTAGCCGTGATCGACCACCACCGTGTTGCCGTAGATGCCGAGGTACTCCGCGAGGACCACGGCGCCGGCGTTCGAGGCCGGCACCTCGTCCTGAAGCCGCGATGCGAGATCGAAGCCCAGGTGGTCCTGCGTGTCGACCACGCGGCCCTCGTGGAGATACTGCCGGCGGGTAGCGAACCGGTCCATCACCTGGGTGTTCCGCATCTGCCGGAAGGGACCGCTCCAGAGCTGCCGCGACACCGAACCGGACGCCAGCTCGATCAGCCGCACGGCGTTCATCTGCCGCAGTTCGCCGTTCAGCATCAGGTAGTTCTCGAGCAGGCCGCCGCGGTCCGGCAGCTCAGGTGTCCGCGCCATGATCGCCGGCACGACCCGCGCCATGAAGCTGTCGCTGAGGCGAATCGTCGAGGAGTTGAGCGGCGACGGCTCGATTTCGCCGAGGAAGGGCGCCCTCGCCTCGTTGCCGAGGTCGTCCCGCGCCACGAGCCGGAAGGTCGACGGATCGGCACTGTCGTACGGCACGCCGAAGAGAACGAATCGGTCCTGAACGCCACCTCCGGGCAGGAGGTGGCCCGGGAACCAGTAGTCGCCGACCTCTACGCCGCTCTCCACGGCGCTGGCGCCGACGGTGTAGCGGAGAACGCCGCTGCCCGACTGCGTGGGCGTCGCCGTCACCCCGACCGACTCGAGCGTGGGCGGGCGCAGGCGGACCGGCAACGACAGCTCCGCGACCTGCGGAGGCGGCCGCCGCAGCAAGGTGCCCGGCCGCTCGACGGTCACGCGCACGACGGCATCGCCCTCCACCAGGTCAGGCGCCCTGTCGCGACCGACTTCGGTCTCCAGGACCGCCTCCCGGACGGGATCGCCGCCGAAGGACCAGGGACCCGGAGGCGTTAGCGCTCTCTCCTCGAGCAGGAGCGACTCCCCGCCCTGGACCAACTCGACCCGGATCGGGCCGAGGCCGCGGCCACCCGCACGCGCCGTCGCCGTCACCATCGTGCGCGGACCGATGCCGGGCAGATCGGAGGTCATCGTGACTTCAGGTTCCGGACCGACCCGCAACCAGAGGACCGCGACCGCGCCGAGGATCACCGTCGCGAGAATCGCGGCGGTGGCCGCCACCGGCAGCCAACGACGGCGGGGCGTACCCAGGCGAGCGGCTTGTCTGTCGCTGAGCGGCAAGTCGGCAGACCCGTCAGCCGAGGTGAAGCAGCTCGACCCAGTTGCCGTCCGGGTCCTCGATCATCGAGATCCTGATGCCTGGCCGAATCTCGCGCGGCGAGACGACGACCTTGTGACCCGCCTCTTCCGCCTGGGCGGTGACCTCGTCCAGGTTCGAAACGGACAGCGTCCAGTACCGGTAGCCGGTCGCTCCCGCGATGCCTCCCGGCGGCGCGGAAGCCTCCGGCAGCTTCGACAGGGACACGAGCTTGATCAGACTCGTGCCGCAAAGCAGGCGGTGCATCGTTCCGCCCGGCATCGGCATCTCGCCCTGGTCCTCAAGGCCGATCACGTCACGGTAGAAGCGCAGCGACGCCTCCGCGTCACGCACCACGATGCCCAGGTCGACCGAATCCTTCGTCAGTTGTACGCCCACGGCAGCTTTCCTCCGGCGCTACCCGCGCGCCCGCTGACGGCGCCGGGAGTGGTTCGCAGGTGACGCGAACCGCCACCCGGATTGGTTGGCCGGGATGTTATCCGCTTGCCGGGCCGACGGACGGTCAGAGGCCGCTCGGGAACTGAAGCACACAGGAAACCCGGCGGGCCCGACTGGACCTCCTGGGGCCGGCGCCGACCTTCGAGCCCCTGCACCATCCAGGTCGGCAGCAGCCTCTCGTGCTCCGAGGCCTCAGTCCATGCTTCCCGATCGCGCCCGCGCGCCGCTCAGGAGTCGAAGCGGCGCGACTCCGCCGCCTTCTGGCGCGCGCGCACACCGCGAAGCAGCAGGAACAGCCCCACCGCCATCACCGCCACCGGCCAGTAGTCGAGGATCTGGTCCTTCAGAGCCCAGTCCGGAAAGCTCGCGATGATCAGAATGGCGCCGAGAATCAGCGGCCACCACCGGTGCACCCTTTCGTAGAGCAGGGAGACGACGTAGATCAGCAGGAACCCGACGCCGATACCGAAGACGGCGCTTTCGCCGTGCACGAACGAGTCCGAGTACAGATCGTCGTACGCCAGACCAAGGCCGAGCCCCATCAGGATTCCGCCAGGAATCAGCAGCCCGAACGCCTTCTTGTAGAAGTAGCCTGCGGCGAAGACCCCGCCGACCAGGATCAGGAACAGATGATCGGGCGAGCCATCCTGCCGCTCGAGCGCCAGCAACACGCCGCCCAGGACGACCAGGGCAAGGCCCGCCGCGACCTGACCGGCCAGCGTGGGCCCCGGGGCTGGCGCAGGCGGTTCCGCCGGTTCCGGCGGCTCCGGCGGTCCGTCGGACGCCGATGCCGTTGATCCGCTGCCCGAGCCCGCGGCCGGAGCGCTGGTGTCCTCGTTCATCTCTTCCCGTTCCATTCGTCCCCCCTTCAAGCACGACAAGTGCTTGAAACAGACTACGCAGTTCGTTGCCGCCAGGTTCCAGCGAGTTCGGTCCGTCGTCCGATGCCGTCGCCGGCGCCTCCGACCCCGTCCGCGTGGGAGACCCGGCCCATCGGCGGCTCCAGTGGCCGACCTCGGCTGGTACGCTTGGCTCCATGCCTGTGTTCGAACGAGGCGAGGTCCGAATCCGGTGGTGGGAAGCCGGCGCCGGCTACCCCGTGCTGCTGTTCGCGCCTGGAGGCATGCGCTCGGCCGCCGACATCTGGGGTGACAGCCCGTTCGACCCCCGGCGCGAGTTGGCTCAGTCCTTCCGGGTCATCTCGATGGACCAGCGCAACGCCGGCGGGTCCACCGCGCCGGTGACGGCCGACGACGGCTGGCACACCTACGCCGGCGACCATCTCGCCCTGCTCGACCGCCTGGGTATCGAGACGTGCCACCTGATGGGCGGCTGCATCGGCTCCTCGTACTGCCTCGGTGTGCTCGAGGCGGACGCCTCGCGGGTCAGCGCCGCAGTGCTCCAGAACCCGATCGGCCGCCACCAGAACCAGGATCTGTTCTACGCCATGTTCGATACCTGGGCGGAGGCTCTCATGCAGGAGCGCGACGACGTCGACGCCGGGACCCTGCCCCCGTTCCGCGAGCGCATGTACGGCGGCGGTTTCACCTTCAACGTCGACCGCGACTTCGTCGCCGGCATCGAAACGCCGCTCCTGATCCTGGCCGGAGACGATGCCTACCACCCCCGTCCGGTGGCGGAGGAGATCGCTTCGCTGGCGCCGAACAACGAACTGATCCTCGAGTGGAAGAGCGAGGACGCGGCGCCCGCCGCCGCGGCGCAGGTCAGAACCTTCCTCGAACGCCACACGCCCTCCGGCAGCTCCCGGAGACCTGCTTCAAGATGATCGGAGCAACTCTTCTCGGCGTGCTTCTGGCACTCGGCGCCCCGGCCCAGCCGATTCCGGCCCCCGAGGCGGTCCAGGACGCTCCGGTCGGCCGCGGTGTCGGCGACCTGGGCGATGTCGTCGAAATCACCGTGGTCAACGTGGACATCATTGCCACCGATCGCGACGGGCGGCCGGTGCGCGACCTGACGCAGCAGAACTTCCGCGTCTTCGACAACGGCGAACCGGTCGAGATCGACTACTTCAGCCGCGCCGGCGGCAACGGCGGCGGCTTGACCGTCGAGCCGCCGCAAGAGCCTCTGTCGATCGCCTTCTTCTTCGACAACACGCATCTCTCGGTCGGCAGCCGCTCCGCGGTTCTCGACCAGATCAAGGACTTCGCGCGCAGTCAGCTCGAAGCGGGACACCGGACGGCGCCGGTCCACGCGATGGTCGTCGCCTTCGACGGCGAGCTGCGCATGATGCAGGACCTGACGACCGATCCTCTGGCTCTGGCGCAGGGTCTGAACCGGGTCGAGGCAGCCCGCCCGATCCTCACGGAAGCCCGGAACCTGAAGCGCCGTTCCCAGGAGAGCTTCCTTCAGTTGATGAACCAACTGAACGCCGACCCCCGCCGCTCGGCCGGCAGCATCGGCGCCCTGCGCACCACGCTCTCCGAGATGCTTGCCTACGCCAGGGTCCTTCACGAGGACAGCGAACGTACGGCGGACGCGATCGAAGACGTGGTCGAAGCTCTGGCCGTGATCCCCGGGCGCAAGGCATTCTTCCTGATCAGCGACGGCTTTCCGGCGCGGCCCTTCGACCGTCTCCTGCAGAACGTCCAGAAACGGGTCGCCGGCCGACGCGAGGAAACGGGCGTCGAACTGATGCAGAGCCGCGCCGTCGATACCCCGGAGGGCTTCGATGCGCCGAACAACCTGTACACCCGAAACTCGAACATCCAGGGTACCGCGGCGCTGGCCACCACTTCCTTCCAGCAGCGGCTGTCCACGTTCGACCTGAGCGCCCGCTTCGTCGAGATCGCCGCCCGGGCCAACTCGTATCGCGTCTCCTTCTACGCCTTCAAGCCCCCCGACACGGACGTCGCGGCGGCAACGCTTTCGGAGCGGGTGGCCGACCAGCAGAAGTTGTCCTACCTGTCCGACCTGCGGGGCGTGCTCCACCAGCTCGCCGATGACACCGGCGGCCGGGCCTGGGTGTCGGGCCGCAACGTGGACGCGTTCTTCGACCAAGCGACCCGGGACCTCCGCTCCTACTACTCTCTCGGCTACGTGCTGGACGAGTTCATCGAGAGCTCGGTCCACCAGATCCGCGTCAAGCCGACGCCGCGGCGCCTGCGTCTGAGGCACCGCACGAGTTACGTCGCCCGCTCCTTGCGCGAACGGATCGCGGAGCGGACGATCGGCGCTCTCCTGCTGGGCTGGACCGAGAACCCGCACGCGCTCCACATCGACAGCATCTCCTGGGACACGGGCGGCGGCGGCTTCTACGACGTCGACTTCACGGTGTCGTTACCCCTCGGCAAGCTCGCGATGCTCGAGCACGCCGGCAATCGGACCGACCAGGTGCGCGTCGTGGCCGCCGTGCTGACCGAGGACGGGGAACAGTTGCCCACCAGCCACATTGTCCTGCCGCTGACCATCCCCGCCCGCGACTGGGCACAGGCGCAGGACCAGTTCTTCGCCGTCAACTTCGAATACTCCATCCCCCGCGGTCATCACCGGGTCGCCATCGGGCTATGGGACGAGAACGGCGGCAACGGCTCCTACATCCGCCGCGAGTTCGACGTCCGCTAGCAGTCGGTGGCGGAAATCGTGTCGCCACCCCCCCGCCCCCGCCTCACCCGGAGAACCATCGTGAAAGGCGCCAGCAGCGTGGCCGGCGGTCCGACCGTCGCCGATCCGGACCACCGCACCGCACCCGAGTTGGAGGCCGGCTTCGGCCACGTTCTCGAATCGCCCCGTGACGGCGGCGCCCTCGAGATGATCGTCCGCCGGCCCGGAGTGGACCGCCGCGAGACGATCGAAGAAGGCCGGCTCAGCTTCGAGGCCGGCCTGGAGGGCGACAGCTGGGACCGTCGCAAGGGCTACGTGACCGCCGACGGCGCCCCCGATCCGGACGCGCAACTCACGTTGACGAACTCCCGCTTCGCCGACCTGATCGCCGGCAGCCGCGACCGCTGGCCCCTGGCCGGCGACCAGCTCTTCGTCGACCTCGACCTCGGCGTCGAGAATCTGCCGACCGGCACGAAACTCAGCCTCGGCGAAGCCGTGATCGAGGTCACCGCCCTGCCCCACACCGGCTGCAAGAAGTACGCCCGGCGCTTCGGCGCCGAGGCACTCAGGTTCACCGCCCAACCGGAAGGCCGGCGGTGCAATCTCCGCGGCATCTACGCGCGGGTCGTCGTGCCGGGCGCCGTCCGGGTCGGCGACATCGTCCGCAAGGTCCGCTGATTCCCGTGGCGATCACCAGGGGCGTACGGCAGCTCGTCGCGGAAGCAGACGCCGCAATCGAGACCGTGACCGCCGCCGAAGCCCGGCAGCGCCAGGCCCGGGGAGCGGTCATCGTCGACCTGCGCGACATCCGCGAGCGGATCCGCGACGGCTTCATTCCCGATTCCTTCCACGCCCCGCGGGGCATGATCGAGTTCTGGGTCGACCCCGAAAGCCCCTACTTCAAGGAGATCTTCGGCAGCGGCCGGGAGTTCATCTTCCACTGCGCCAGCGGCTGGCGCTCCGCCCTCGCAACGAAGGCGGTCCAGGACATGGGGCTGGCGCCCGTGTCCCACATCGGCGGCGGCTTCACGGCCTGGAAGAAGGCCGATGCGCCGGTGACGACAACCGGCGACGGTCGCGAGCCCCGGTGAGACCCGCCCCGTATCCACGTCCGACGGTCTGGTCCCGGGCCCCCGGCCGCGCCAGCAGCCCGCCACCTCGCGTTCGTCGCCCGACGCCCGCGATAGCCGCTCCGCCGTCCCGGGCCCCGTCCGCGCCAGGACACCCGGTTCCCGTCACCGTTCGTGCGGCCGACCTGCCGACCGCGAGGAACTCGCCATCGACGGTCTGCACACAGCCACGCTGAGCTACAACCTCGGCGACCCGAGCGCGGCCACCTCCAGACGTCCGAGGCCCACCGTCGTCGCCTTGCCGAGATGGAGCCAGCGGCCTGCCGCGAACAGGGGCTGAAGACGGCCCGGTCCGTCGGGAAGGTCGATCGAACCCGCTACGCCCCGGAACTCCAGCTCTCGTTTCTGACTTCCGGACCAACGCTGCAAATCGAGCCGTTGCCCGCGCCAGGGGGAGGCGGGAAGGTCCCGGGCAGCCTCGAGTACCAGCGGCCGCAGGACGTCGAGCGTCGACCGCTCCGCCGCCGGCAGCAGCGGCCGAACCCGTCGAAGAGCCGCCACGGCCAGGTCCGCGACCGTGGGCGCCGCAGTCAGCCTGCCCTGCCTGAGAATACGCAGCGGCGCGTCGAACGTGAGTCGGCACGGTGCCGCCCCGGGCAGCGGCCACGACGCGTCTTCGAGCAACCAGCCCTCGGTGGACTCGCCGTCCGCGCGCAGCCCGCCATCCGGTGCATACTCCCGAATGGCTCGAATCGCGAAAGGGCGCCGCTCCGGCCCGAGCCCGCGAGCCGCCGCCTCCCGCCATGCCTGCAGCAGGACCGCCTCCCGATCAGACGCCTCGCCGAACAGAATCCAGTCGACCGCCGGAGCGTCCGCCGGGTCGGGAGACGCCGGCCGCACGATGTATCCGGGCAAACCCGTCCGGCTGCCCCTGCCGGTGAACACCTGCTCGTAGGCGCCCTCGTCCAGCCGTCGAAGCGCCGCCCCCCAGACACCGCGAAGCATCGGCGCCGTCGCCCGAACCCCCGGCGTCGCGAGGGACAGCCGACGTGGCCGCACCCGAACGAAAGCCAGGAGTTCCCGCAGGCTGCGTTCGACATCCATGGCCAACACCTGACCGGAAGCCTTGCACAACGTGCCGGGGAGCACCGGCAAGGGACCCGGCGCGTGGCGCTCGTCAGGCTCAAGACGACGTACCGGGCTCTCGACCGTCGGGCCGCCGAACCCAGGGCCGTTCCAAAGTCGGGAACTCTGATGTCCGAGGTGAGGAAACCACTCCTGGGCGGGAAGATCGGTGCTGGCACGACTCTCTGCTCTCGGGAACGCGGGCGCCCCTGCCCGCACGCGGCGTGAGACGTCGGACCTTGGAATGGTCCTGGCCGCCGAACCAGTATCCGTTGTCGGCCAGTGTTAGTCTGGCGCGCAAGGCGGAGTGGAACGATGGATGAACCGGTGACGTTGAAAGCTGCCGCCGGGCCGGCCGCGACGGTCGAGTCGCCTCCCGCCAGGGGGTCGAGCCCCGGACGCGCTGCCGGAAAGACGTTCGAGTGGTCTCCGAAGGACTTCGAGACCGTGCCCCACTCCAAGATCCACCGACTGCGTTGCCGAGAGATCGAAGACGCGCTTGAGATCTGGCTGGCGGGCCGAGAGGCCTACGTTGGCGGCGACCAGAACGTCTACTACGACGAAGGCAATCTCGACAAGGTCCTGGCGCCCGACGTTTTCGTGGTTCTAGGCGTGTCCCCGCGGCCGCGGATCAACTACCGGATCTGGGTCGAAGGGCCGCCCCCGTGCTTCGTGCTCGAAGTCCTGTCTCCGTCCACGCGGCGGCGCGACCTCGTGGACAAGAAGGCGATCTACGAGCGCATGGGAGTGCGGGAGTACTTCGTGTTCGAGGGGGCCGACGACGAGGGACGCGTGCGCGGCAGGCCAATCGACCCGGCGCTTCAGGGCTTCCGGCTGCGTGCCGGCGGTCCGGATGGCCGTGGGACGCCTCGCTACGAGCCGATCACTCCCTGGTCCCGTGCGGAACGCTCACGCGGGGGACTCACGGTCGGTTACACCAGCGAAGTCCTGGGCCTGGGCGTGACGCTCAGGCCCGGCTGCGAGGGAGTGCGCTTCCTCGATGCGGAATCGGGTAGCTTCCTGCCAACGGCCGAAGAAGCCAGGCTGCTGGAGGAAAGCCGCGCCGCGGAGGAACGCGCCCGTGCCGATCAGGAACGCGCCCGTGCCGATCAGGAACACGCCCGTGCCGATCAGGAACACGCCCGTGCCGATCAGGAACACGCCCGTGCCGGTCAGGAACGCGCGGCGCGGAGGGCCGCGGAGGCTCGCATCGCCGAACTGGAGCGCCTGCTGGAGTAGCAGCCCCACCGTCCTGACCAGCTTGCCGCCCATGGCCTTTTGGTGGCCGAAGACATGTTCCACCCGAGCGCGGACCCTCGACTTCTTCCGGTTGGCTTCCCTGGACCGCTCCGGCAGCGGATGGTCCCGTTGTCCCTTGCGGTGACCCGGCTGCAAAAGCCGCCCCGGGTCAACATCTCCTCGCGGTCCTGGCTGCGATACGCACTGTCGGCCCAAACGTCGCCGCTCGTGTTCCGCTCCTCGAGTACTCGCTCGAAGAACTGACTGTCGTGGCTGGCAACATCCGTCACCTCGCAGCAACGCACGAGACCGTGAGCGCGGTGCACGCTGATGTGGTTCTTGCAGCCGTGCTCGGACACCCCGTGTTTCTTCGTTCAGCGGGCGTCCACATCCTTGTGCCGGCGCTTGTGCGCCGACCAGAAGGAACGCGTTTCGCCGGCCCTCACCTGTTCGTTATTCGTCGTGCGTGTTGCGCTGGCGCGGCGCCTGGACGATGCTCGCATCCACGATCTGGCCCTTGCGGGCACGGTGCTGCGTGCCGCGGTGGCCGGCCAGCCGAACGGAACCGCCTGGACGTGTCGTACGCGATCTTGTCCTTGCCGTCCGGCAAGGTGAGAGCGCTCACCCGCGTCGCCCGGCCCGACACGGACAAGGAGCTGGTCTCAGGCGCATCGCCTGCGACGCCGGGAAGGTCGTCATGCGGCACCGTGCCGGGCAGATCCTGAGCGTCGGCCGCAAGACGCGGACCATCCCGCCGCCCATCCGCCGCGGCCTCGAGTTCCGGGACCGGGGCTGCCGCTTTCCCGGCTGCACCTCGCAGCACTGCGACGCCCACCACATCGAGCACTGGGCCGACGGCGGCGAAACCAAGCTCTCGAACCTCGTGCTGCTCTGCCGCCGACACCACCGCCTGCTCCACGAAGGCGGCTTCAGCCTGCGCATGGACGACCACGGCGCCGTGGGGTTCTACAGCCCGCGCGGGCGACTGCTCGAACGGAGCCCGGCGCCGCCGGTCGTCGGCGACGACGCCATTCGGGAGTTGATCGAACACCTGGAGGATGCGGGCATCCTGATCACCGGCGACGAATCGATGCCGGCCTGGAACGGTGAACCGATGAACCTGCGCTACGTCATGGAATGCCTGTGGAAGCCGCCTCCCCACCTCGAAGCCATCGTGGCCAGGGGGAGGGCCGCATCTCAAGCCGGTTGACCCTCACACATTACGGGTCGGGCCAAGCTCAGGTCCGGCCGGCCAATCCCCTCATGGTCGGGGCGGTTACTGCATCGCGGCGGCGGCCCGTACATGCGGCTGCGCGACGCGGTCGCCAAGTTTCAATCCCCTCATGGTCGGGGCGGTTCCTGCATCACGAGAAGTCGTCCGTCTCGCCGTGGACGACGCCGCCCCTGGTTTCAATCCCCTCATGGTCGGGGCGGTTCCTGCATCTCCTGCCCCGACTGCGGGGACGAGACGCGCTGGATTCCGCCGTTTCAATCCCCTCATGGTCGGGGCGGTTCCTGCATCGTTGCGAGTGCGGCTGCGAGTCCGAAGAGTCAATCCGCGAGTTTCAATCCCCTCATGGTCGGGGCGGTTCCTGCATCGCAGAAAGGCTTCTTGAAATCAATTTCGACGAGTCCCTCGAGTTTCAATCCCCTCATGGTCGGGGCGGTTCCTGCATCCGACGAAGCATACCGCTACACCGGGACGACCACGGGAGGTTTCAATCCCCTCATGGTCGGGGCGGTTCCTGCATCGAAGGCCGTGACCGAGACGATCTACAACGAAGTCACCCGGGTTTCAATCCCCTCATGGTCGGGGCGGTTCCTGCATCCCTACGATCGGCTGGGGCCACCTGCTGCGGGGTCCGAAGGTTTCAATCCCCTCATGGTCGGGGCGGTTCCTGCATCTCACGGACGCCCTGATCTACCCCACGGCCTACGCCAAGTTTCAATCCCCTCATGGTCGGGGCGGTTCCTGCATCGAACGGCAGGGCGCGCCCGGCGAGCAGGAAGTCGCCGGTTTCAATCCCCTCATGGTCGGGGCGGTTCCTGCATCCCGCAACGGGCTGACGCACTCGTGGCCCCTGGATCGGCGGGGGTTTCAATCCCCTCATGGTCGGGGCGGTTCCTGCATCTCGAACTCGGCGCCCACCGCCCGGCAGAGGCTGGTCAGTTTCAATCCCCTCATGGTCGGGGCGGTTCCTGCATCCTTCGAGTGCGTCGATCGCCCCGGCGCTGTAGCCGAGAGTTTCAATCCCCTCATGGTCGGGGCGGTTCCTGCATCCAAACTGTGGAAGGACCACGTCCTCCGCGTCCTCGAGTTTCAATCCCCTCATGGTCGGGGCGGTTCCTGCATCGTGCCGGCGGTCCCGCATACCAGCGGGACTCGTAGTGGGTTTCAATCCCCTCATGGTCGGGGCGGTTCCTGCATCGTGGTACACGAGCATCATCGCCAGGAGCGTCGAGTTCCTGGAGTTTCAATCCCCTCATGGTCGGGGCGGTTCCTGCATCTCCACAGGGGTCGAGGCAGGCGGTCGAGGCTGCATTGTTTCAATCCCCTCATGGTCGGGGCGGTTCCTGCATCGTGTCGGCGTCATCACGCCAGCGCCTCACCCTTCAACGCGGGTTTCAATCCCCTCATGGTCGGGGCGGTTCCTGCATCGGTGGCTGGCGGAAGTTGTGTGCGGCCAGCAAGATGCGGAGCGGGAAATCCTGATCTGCTCGGGGTGCAGGGCGGTCTGGGTCGGCGAGGGTCGTTACGCGGGCGGCGGCATGCTGCTAACTCCTGAATAGCCAGTTGGTTGTGCCGTTCTCCTGACCCAGGGGCAGAAGAGGGCCCGCAGGAGGTCAGGATACGCGAGGCCCGGATCATACGATGAAGACCTCCTCTTCGCCGATGGCGGTCCGATTGGCAGCTACGCCAAGGTACTCCCGGTCGGTGGAGCACCGGCGGCAGAGTGGATAGATGGCGACGCTGTCTTCGTCGGGCTTCAGCAATGCCTGCAGGTCGTGGAGGCACTCGGCGAGAATGTCTGGGTCGGCGACGAGTTCGAAGACGCTCTTCTGGATGCGGGCGCCGAAGCCCTGGAGCAGCCTGGCGATTCGGTTCCGGCGGCCATTGTCCGTCACGTCGTAGCTGATCACGTAGCGTCGCGCGCTCATGCCTTCTCCGGCAGGGCGAACGGGAGGTACGGATCGCCGTGCCGCACGTGGGCCGCCATCCGGTCGACCTGGCGGCAGAGGGTCTCCTGGGTGGTCCGACCTTCGGGTGAGCCGGCAACTTCCGATCTCATCAGCTTCTCCCATGCGGTGAAGAAGATACCGAGAGCCTCCCGGTTCAGGTTGATGCCGCCGGGCCGCTTCGGGTCGGGCTCGAAGTGGTCGGGGCGGATCTGGCGGCGATTGCAGATCCGGAGCACGAAGCGGTCCACGATCGGGTGCCGGAGTTCCTCGATCAGGTCCAGCGCGAGACTCGGCCGACCCGAGCGGACGGCGTGCAGGAAGCCGACGTACGGGTCGAGGCCCTTCGCTTCGAGCAGGCCCGCCAAGCGGTTCGCCAGCAGCACGTAGCCGAAGGAGAGCAGCGCGTTGGCCGGATCGGGAGGAGGCCGCCTGACGCGCGCGGAGAACGTGATGTCGCTCGTGAAGCACCCGCCCAGGGCGGCAAAGTACGTCTTGGCGCCGTCGCCTTCGAGGCCGAGAAGGGTCTCGGCGGCGCCGGCGCGGCCGGAACGGTCGGCCGACTTGCGCAGACTCCGGATCGCTTCGCCCAGCGACGGCCTGCCCGGGCGGTTGCCCCTCAGGGCCGACAGCACCGCGGCGCCGTTGCGGAGCTTTGTCGAGATGAAGGTCCGGCAGAGTTCAAGCGCAGCGTCCGGGGTCCGGGTCAGCCCGTACTGGGCGAGCCGCGCTTCGGCCGTCTTCGAACCCGGCGGCACGAGCCGGCCCCTGAGGCGACCGCCGGCGCTGAACCAGGACACGGCTATCCCCTTCTCAAGGCACAGGTGGGTCGCGTCCGTCGTCATGTGGGCGCGGCCGATCATGCCGATCGCGTCGACGCGGTGCGGCTGAAGTTCGGCCAGGGTCTTCCGCTTGATCCGCCCGTTCTCCTGCTGCCGATCGGTGGTGACAACGAGGCCGGAGGCCGCCCTGCGCACGACCGCGCCGGGCCGGGTCACGTAGAGCGTCGGCATCAGGCTTCCCCGGGCGGCATGGAGCCGGCCGGATCCCGGTCGGCGGGGTCCACAGCGGGCAGGGCGTCGCCGGGGCGGGTCACGTAGAGCGTCGGCATCAGGCTTCCCCGGGCGGCATGGAGCCGGCCGGATCCCGGTCGGCGGGGTCCACAGCGGACAGGGCGTCGCCGGGCGGCATGGAGCGGGCGATGCGGAGGCGCCGGTCGAACAGGTCGCCGGCATGTCGGTCAAGGAGGTTGCCACGGACGGCGCGATCGTTCCCCGACCGGTCGTTGCCGGCGCCTCCAGGCGTCGACGGGTTCTCTGCGTCCTTCCGGGCGAGTGTGACGAGTTCCTTGAGGACTGCTTCCAGTGACCCTGGCTCCGTTGGCGCCTTGGCCGAGAAGCCGTGGATGAGGAGACTGTTGTTCCGGTTGCCGGGAACGAGATCGCTCGTTCCGGCCCGCCTGTCGTTCCGGGCGGCTCCCCTTCCCTTGTCGTACCGCAGCAGACGCTCCGCCAGAGGATCACCGAGCTCGTTCAGGAGGCGACTCACCTGAAAGCGGGCAGCGGTCAGGTTACCGGCCGTGCGGCCCAAGGGGCGCGACTTCTTCTTCTTCTGGAGCTTGCGCTGCAGGCGCTGCACCGCCTCATGGCCGGGGTCGAGATTCGCCGAATCCAGCCCATGGTCGAACAGGCGGGCCTGGCCGATCAGTTCCAGCACCCGGTAGGCCCGTACGAAGGCGTCCTCATGCTGGCCGTGGCGCACCCGGCGTTCGCCGCTGGCGAGCAGATCGACGATCAGCAACCGGAGTCGGTGAGCCATGGCCTTGTGCTGGCTCCGGTCCACTTCGCGTGCGAGGTCCTGGACCCAGCCTTCCATCTCCCGCGTTGGCCACAGCGGGGTCCAGTCCCGCAAGCCCTGTGAGCGGGGAGCGCCCGGCACGGCCGAGCCCGAAGCCTGTTCGTAGTCCAGTCGGTCCCAGGCCTCATAGAACGCCGCAGCGCCCTTGATCGCAGGGAGCGGCTCGGTTCGGCCGGGCAGCAACTCCTGCACGGCGCTGAAGTTGCCGCGCCTCATCAGATCGTGTGCAAGGTCAAGCCGGCGATGCCTGTCCACCGTGGTCGTCGGGAGGCGGCGCACGACCTCGCTCCCGGTCCGAACCATGCCGCGAGCGTCGCGTTCGCCGTCGACGTAGACGAGATGGGGAATCGACCAGCGGACCGCGGCCAGCACCGCGGCGGCGCTCATCGCCTTCGTGCCGCGGGTGAAGTCGACGCGGACGGCTTGCGGGTCCTCCTCCCGCAGGGTCTCGCTGAGCACGGAGTCGAAGTGCGCGTAGGCGCGGTCGGCGTCGAACTCGGCCTGCTCCGGCAGCGGCCGGACCTCGAGGTCGACGTCGGTCGGCGTTTCGGGACGCCGGGCAAACTTGTTGGCAAGCTCCGCCGTCACGCTCGACGGCAGCAACACGGCCCGCCGGCAACCCGACGCGCGAATCGACTTGCGGAGCGGCCCAAACAGCGTCCCCTCCAGGTCGGTGCTGCTGCCGGTGCCGACGGTGAGAACCAGGACACTGCAGACCGGCAAGCCGGGTCCGGATGCCGGTCTCGAGCTCTCGAGAGGCGAGCTCGACTTCGAGTCGCTCGACGTCTGCGGCCCCGGAGTCATCGACGGCGCCTTCCGCGGCCTTTGCCGCGGGGACTCGCCTTGGCGCTCGGGGCGCGCCCGGCATCTCCGGGCGGCCACCGGAAGGCGGAATCGTGCGGGTTGGCCCTGTTCACGATCAGCGTCACCGTCTGTCCGGGCTGAGCGTTCGCCGGAACCTCGTCGGTGTTCAGAATCGGACCGTTGGCGCCACTCGGTTCGTGCTTCGCTCTCCAGCCTTCCTTCTTCGTCTTCTCCTCAAGAAGCACACACTCGACTCGTTCGCCCCCCTTCGGGAAGTTGCCCGACGGCGCGGACAAAACGCGATGGAACGGCTGCGGAACCGAGGGACCGGCCGGGCGCCGCCGGCGGGGGCCTCTGCCCGGCCCTGAGCCGCCCGGGCCTGCGGCGGGGCCAGCGGCCGGGCCGGGGCGCCCGGCGGCGGAGGTCGCCAGGTCCCTTTTGGCGCGGTCGGCGGCCTCCTGCAGCACCCTCCTGCTCTCGCTCGTGTTGGGCAGGCTGGCGGCCGGGAACGCGGCGAAGCGAACGAGGAACGGAGCCTCGCCCTTGCGGGACAGGCTCCAGTGAACCGGGGAGGTGTGGCGGTCGCGGACGTGGCGAGGGAGATTCCAGTGCGCTGGCGGGGAGTGGCGCCTGCCGACGCGGCGGGGCAGGCCGAGAGCAAGTCGCTCGTCCGGCCGAGCCGATCCGCCGGCCGTCCGGTCGCTGCGACCGGCGAAGCTCTTCACGAGGCGCTGGTAAATCGTGCCGACCCGGTCCAGCGCGTACCAGGCATCGGTCCACGAGGTCGGCTGTTCCACCAGGATCATCTCTTCCAGTCTCGGTGAACCGATCCCTCGCTCCGCGGGCAGGCCGAGGTGGTCACGCAGGGCTCTGGCCGCCCCCTTGCAAGCCTCCAGGCCGTCGATGCCGTCCACATCGAGGTCCCGGAACGAACCGAAGCCCTTCCGGGCCTTGGAACCGACCCCGCCGAAGCGGCACAGCAGCCAGAGAGCCGCCTCACCCTGACGCAGCACGTCGTCCGCCTCGATGGATCTCCCGCCGCTGCCGCCCGCTCGGCTCCGCCGGGTGCCCGTTCGGCTCTCCCCTGCGCCCGTTCGCCTCTCCCCGGCGCCCGTTCGCCTCTCCCCGGCGCCCGTTCGCCTCTCCCCGGCGCCCGTTCGGCTCTCCCCGGCGCCCATTCGGCTCCGCCTGGCGCTCAGCGTGACGCGCCAGGCCGCGTCCGCGTCAACGTACCAGCGTTTCCGGTTCCTCTCGTCCATGCCGTAGGAGGCGTAGAACAGCCCCTGCGTCGTCTTGCCGTCCTTCGGCGGCTCGATGCCGTGCCGGCCGGCGAAGCTATCCTTGATCTTGTAGCGGTCCTTGTAGGCAAAAAGCGAGGGCTTCGCGTTCCGCTTCCCGCTGACGCTGATCGCCAGAGCGCCGCCGGTTTTGGCATCGCCCCATATCGCGGTCTCCAGTTCGCGAAGCCGCTTCCGGTCCAGGTGGCCGGCGTGCAGCGTTCGCCACCACCAGCGCAACAGACCGCGCAGGGTCGCCGGCCGCAGGTCGCAGTCCGACTCCCCCTGCGCGGCGCCGGCGAGAAAGGCCGGCGTCGCCAGAGTCAGGCGGTGACTGGAGATCCTCCGCGCGGCCCGCGGCGGCGGAACCGGCCCTTCGATGAGGTGAGAGCGGCCATTCCCGCCGGTGCCGCCGGCCCGAGCCGTCGATTCGTCCACGAGGCGAAAGCGGCCGTAGCCCGCGTTCGTCTTCGCTCCGGCGCCGGCGTGGCACAACGCGCCGGCGAGACACTCGGAGGCAAGCTTGACGAGATCGGCGGACTCCTGCCCGCCGCCGGGTCCCGGGCTCACCGCAAAGTCGAACTCGACGCCCGGTTTCACCGCCAGGAAGTAGACCGGGACAGGGCTTTCCCAGTCGCCGGGGTCCCCACCGCCTTCGTAGTACTTCACGTGGTGATTGTTCGTGATGTCCGGCTCAAGCCGCGGCCACTCAACCGGCCAGGCGTCGTGGAAGACGACCGCGCCGGCCTGGGAGCCTTCCGGGTCCCCGACACCGGCCTGCCGCCACGTCTTGTGCCGCTCGCTGCCGGCAGCCCAGCCGAACGCGCGCAGAATCCGCCCCCACGCCCCGGCCTGATCGTCCTGGTCGGCAAGCCAGACCGTCTCCGCCCAGGCCCGCGCCATGCCCTTGAGGCCGGAAGCGGGCAGACAGCAGAAGCCGTAGAGCGGATGCAGGTGGATTCCCGCATTCTCCAGGGCCGAGGCACGCGCGAGGTGAAGGGTCAGCGGGCCATCCGTCTCGGCACGGAAACTCGTGGCGCCCAACGCGCGCAGGCTGGCCGCCCGACGTTCTCTCAGCGACTTCAGCAGGTCGGCGTGCCCGCCGGCCGCGCAGATCTGCCCCAGCGCCTCAAGCTGGTCCTTCTGCTCCCCCGGCGGCGTGAACTTGTCGAGCAGCAGGCCGGGATGACGGTCCGCATCCGGCGCCTTCCGGAAGAGGTCGCTCACGGCCCGCGGCAGGACGAGTTCGCTCACGCCGCGTCTCGGCGCCCGTGCGTCTCGATGAGCGTCGCGCGCTGGAGAATCCGCAGATAGCGAGCGATCCCACGCGGAGGCAGCGGAGATCGAGCGACTGATCGAGGAGACGGTGCTCGGCGCCGGCCGCCGGGACCTGGCCGCTGTCGTCCGTCCGGCACGTCTACTCGTCTCCTTCCTCGTTCCCGAAGCGGGCCTCGGCGAAGCGCGTCAACCACTGGAGGTAGGCCAGGGCCTCGTCCGTGGCGAGCTGAAGGAAGACGGCGTCGCCCTTCGTGATCGCCTCGACCAGATCCCGGGTGTCTGCCGGTTGTGCGGGGAGGTTGCGCCGCTTCAGTACCCATTCCGAGAGGTCATCCACCACGGGGTGGTTCGTGCCGCCGCCCGACTTCGCATTCAGGAACGCCAGTGCGTGGCCCAGGCCGGAAGTCAGGGTGCGGACGGGCAGGTGTTTCGCCTGCCGCTTGTAGTCCTCGCCCCTCCCCGGGTCCAGGCCCTCGACCTTCTCCCAGGCATGCGCCGCGCGCCGCTGGTCCAGCGTCTGACGGCCGGCGGCGCTCACGAGCTCGCCTCCCCAGCCGCCCGCTCGCCGCCCTCCAGGAACCGGGCGCTGCAGAGTCCCTTGCCGATCGTCTGATCCGCGCCGACCTGAAGGACCTTGGGGACAGCCTCCGTCAGCAGATCGAGTACCTCGTCGGCAGCCAGGGCGACCTCCTGACTTCGGCTCGCCGCGGCGATGACGCTGGCGTAGAGAATCGTCTCCGCCGGAATGAACTCCTCGTAGAAGAGCGCTCCGCCCCGGACCGTCTTCGTCTCGTAGTCAAGGCCCACGCGGGCGACCACCTCGGTGGCGTGGCGAACGAACCAGGTGAAGTCATCGTCGTGCAGGACGACCAGATTGCGGCGCAGGCGCTGGGCCGTCGCCGAATCCGCGACGACGCGGCTCGCCAGCCATTCCGCCGCGCCGTCGTCCGCGACGCGCCGGTACTCGAACTCCTCCAGTATCAGGCAGTCGTCGGCGACGACGAGGTCGCACGACGGAGGGCAGGCCGCCGCGCCCCGCTTGACCCGTGGAGGTTCAGGCGCGCCGTCGACCCCCGCCAGCAGTTTCGCGTCGCGGGCGAAGCGCTCCAGGGCGCCCGGGCAGGTGGTCCAGGCAAACACGCCGCGCAGGGAGCGCACCGGGAAGGCGAGCAGGCGGGCGTCGGTGAGCGAGACGGCGCCGGCGAAGTCGCTGGCGTTGTTCGTGTCGGGCCCGAACATGGCGGCTACCTCCGGCGCGCCCGGAGGTTGCCTGCGGGAGGCGGAGACGCTCGCTGAGCTGCCTCGCGGCGCCTCGGCGGACCGCCGCGGGATTCCCGCCCGCATCGACCTGAACCGCTCGCTGCAGGCGGCTCGGAGGACTCCCTTGAGACTCGACCCCGGGATGAGCGGCCACTGGGTATGGCGTTCGCGCGCCACCGGCAGGTCCACGACCCCCAGAGCGACGCCGGCGCCAGGGTGCAGGCCGGTCAGGGCGTGAAGGAACAGGAGCTTCGCGTCAGGCATGGTTCCATTCTCCAAGGTGATAGGCGCCCCAGCCGGCGGCGGCGTCCTCGGCCGAACACAGGGCGCCGTGTTCCCCATCGAGCCCGGGGGCGTGATTCAGGAAGTAGACGCTGCCGGCCGGCACGGCGAAGCGCGTGGGCTTGGGGCCCCGCCGGGCAAGGTCCCAGCCGGAGACCGCAAGATATCCGGGCACGGCCGCGGCGACCGGTTGCAGCTGTGGCGGCTTCCAGCCGCCGAAGAGCCCGGGCGTGGTCAGAAGAACGAGTCGTCCCGCGGTCGAGGCGGCGCCGCCGCCGCCCGGAAGTCGAGCCCGCTCCGGGCGCTCGACTGCCTGCCACTTCTGTAGTGGCAGTTGTTGACGGCGACGGGTGCGGTCCCGCCGTCGCTGAATCGAGGGTAAGACCGGCTCACGCGCAGGGACCGGCTCAGGCGCAGGCTTGACCGTCTTCGCTTCCTTCGCTTCCTTGACTCTCGTGACTTGCGTGGCCTTCGTCACGATGGCCCGCCGTCCTTCGCCGCCCAACGCCAGGACGTCGGGCTCGTCCGGGCAGACCAAAAGGTCGGCGGGCGCCCCGAGCAGGTCGACCGCCAGGGCGACGCCGGGCCGCAGACGGAGCATCTGCACCTGGTAGATCAAGCCGTCCGCCGCCGCGCGGCGCACCGGGTCAATGCCGACGCCGACGCGTTCCTCCTGATCGAAGAGCTCCTCCGCGGCCACGACATCGCCGCCGTCGGGTACGTCGCCGGCGAGGAACCGGGCGAGGCCGTTCGGGCCCAGGTAGCCGCCGCAGCGCCTGGTCGACTCGCGGCTTCTGCACCAGAGCGGGGCGAGCCCCGGCCCGGCATGCTCGGGCGGCTGCCAGCCGGGGAGCGCCGACTGGAGCGGGTCGAGGCGCAACAGGCGATCCGGGTCTTCGTTGGAGCGTTCGATGGTCGCCGGCATCGCAACGAGGCGCTCGTCGTTTCGGGTGAACCACGGGCCTCGAAGCCCCAACCGACCGACCGCTTCAACCTCCGGACCCTGTTTCGCCGCGGCTTCGGCAAACGAGCAGCCGCCCGCGACCGCCCGGCCGAGGGCCGCGAAGTCGGCGCCGGCACGGCCCAGCAGCCATGTGCGCACGGCGCCGGCCATCGCCTGCGGAGTCGGCAGGCTGCTCGCGGCCCGCGAAGCGGGTTCGAACGGCCGTCCGTCGCCGAAGAACAGCGTGTCGAGCGGCTCGACCAGCAGCGAGACGACGGCGGGGGAAGCCGCAGAATGGGGGGCAGGGGATCGGCGCCCATCCGGACCGACAGGCGCGCCAGGTGTTTGCGGCGGGAAGGTCGAGGCCTCGCCCTTCGGCGGGTCAGTCATCGCGGCCTCTGGCCATGAAGGCTGCCGACTGGCACAGGATGACGAAACGCTCCAGGCACACCCCGTCGCTCGGCGCGGCGCCGGGCTCGAAGTCGGCACCCCTGTCGGCTCGAGACGCCCTGTCCCGTACCCGGTCGGCGCGGCGGCCGGCCCGCGGGCGGCGCGGCGCGCGGACCATTTCGCAGTAGCGCTCGAACAGGTCGGCCATTTCGGCGCCGCGGCCCGCTTCGCCCCCGCTGACTGCGCCGTGCTCCACGAGGCGACGGATCTCCGACGCCATCGCCGCTCTCGGCAAGCTGTCGGAGGCGAGGGTCGGCGCCTCGGCCCGGAGCTTGTACGTCCAGCGGTCCGAGGCGCCGCCCTCGAACAGCTTCCGCAGACCGTCCACCCGTTCCACGAAGGGCCATGGACAGTCTGCCGCGGCGCGCTCGCCCGACCGCCTCGCCGATACCAGCTGCATGCGGTCACGACCGGCGTCCTTCGCCGCCCGCTCGGCCCGGCGCGCCTCATCGAGCGCCTGACGGAGATCCGCGCGGAAGTGGACGATCGCCACGCCCGCGGACATCGATGCGTCAGCGCCCATCGTGATGCGGCGGGCTGCCGGGTTCACAACGGAGCGCCGCCAGCCGTCGCCGGCCGGATCGTCCGTGCCCGAGAACGCGCGGCGAAGAGCCAGGGCGCAGGCCAGCGAACCATCGACGGGGCACAGGGCCAGCACGTCATCGCCGCCCGAGTAGATCGTTTCACCCTGGTGCTCCCGGACGATCCCCGGAGCGAACTCGGTGGCGAACGCGCCGAGGGCGCTGCTGATCGAGGCGTGAAGCGCCGGACCGACGTGACGCCTGGCGTCGAGCGCCGTGGCCGCCCCGGAACCGCCAAGCGCCTCGAAGTAGCCGCGGATCTTCTGATGGACAAGATGGCGCAGCTGCGGGGTCCTGCGGCCCGCCAGCCACTCACCCAGCCGATCCCCATCCATCGCGATGACCGCATAGTAGGTCGGCGGCGGCGCCTGCCGACCCTTCGCCTCCCGGATCCGCCGCCACAGCTTGCCGGGAACCGGTCGCTCGTCCTCGCCACCTTCGTCGGGCCGATTCCAGTGCAGCCACTGGCCGCTCCAGACGCCGTGCTCGTCGCGTTCCGCGTCGGGATCGATCCCGGCCCGCCTGAGCCAGTTGCGCGCCGCGATCGTGGCGGTGTCCGGGAAGCGGAGAGTCTCCGGCTTGAGCTCAAGCTCCCGAGCGAGCCGCGCAGGGACCGCGAAGCGCTTCGTCAGCGCGAGAGCGCAGAAGCGCTCCCGGGGCCGCAGCCTGACGCCGTGCCAACTCGGGGAGCCCGGGACGGCCGCCTGCCGCCAGAACTCGTGCGAAGCGGCGAACTCCGCAGGCCCCATCTGTTCCCAGCTTCCGAACAGCGAGCACTTTGGCGGTGACGGCCAGTCACTCGAGCCGGAAGAGGCGGGCACAGGACGCACGGAGCGTTCAGCGGCCATCTGGCGGGCCGAGACTTCCATCCGGGCCTGCCACCTGCCGGCATGGTTCTGCAGGTAACGCGGTCTGTGCTCGACCGGAATCGCCTCGCCCAGGGAACGGATCGCATGGTCGGGAACCTCACCGAGCAGACTGTCGAGCCGCTCGTCGTTCAGGTCGCTCTGCGGCGCCAGCGTGACGTGAAACTCGAAGGCGTCGTCGATCTGCCCCTCCCAGAATCGATCCCAGCCTGGCGACAGAGGGGAGAACCGGCGGTCGAGTTCTTCGCGGACCGCCTGCGCGAGACCCCGCCAGGCGGTGCGAACCGAGTCCAGGCACTCCTGCCGAAGCGCGCCGGCGTCGCTCCCGTCACGTCCCCAGGGCGCCAGGGCGACGAACCGGTGGGGCAACGAGGGCGCCCTCCGGGCGCTCGACGACGGCTTCGGCGCCCGGTCCGCCAGCCCGACCTCCCGGCGCAGCCACAGATCGACCAGCGGCGCGCCGCGCAGGGCCGGATAGACGAAGGCGGTCGGGCCGAACCGTTCGAGAACCGGCTTCATCGCATGGAACGCGAGCCAGGAGAGAATCGCGCTCCCGGTCCACAGGTCCCGGACGCTTCGCGACGCGGCGATGAACGGCTGCACCGGCCCGAGCGCGAACGAAAAGTACGCCATGCCGTGGCTTACGGACGTGGCGGAATGAAGGCCGGCCGTGATGTCGGCGTGTTGAAACAGGGTGTGGTCCGGGAGTCGGGTGTCGGCGGGCAGGCGGGCCGCGTCGCTGCCGAGTTCCTCCGCGACCCGGTCGGGCAGCAGCCGCCACAGCGCGAGGAAACGTTCCCGGGGGCCGGCCAGGCCGTCCACGATCCTGGCGATCAGGTCTTCGGCGCGGCCCGGGTCGATCGGTCGCCCGCCCACAGCCACCGCGGCGGCGCTCAAGGGGTGAATCAGGGAAAGGCCGTCAGCCGGCCCGACCGCCCGTTCGCCGCCGGCGCCGGCGCCGGCGGTCGGCATCGGCACCCGTTCGTGCATCGCAGCCAGGCGGTCGCCGAGGCTCGCAGCCCGCTTCATCTCGCCGGGAGAGACGTCACGCCCCAGCGCCGCGCTGGCGTAGCGGGCTGCGCGGCGCTCATGCCCCCGGACGTCGAGCGCCTTGTCGAAGGGGTCGTGGAGGTAGACGAGAAGCAGGTCTTCCCAGCGCGCTGAAGGGCCTGGGCCAACCACAGGGGAGAGCGTGTTCAAGCGGCGGATCGTAACAAGGCGATCATCATCCCCGCGTCATGTTCCGTTCGCGGCCACCGTGACCACTCCCGAGTGGCCGGATGAGACACCTGCTGCCCCCGTCTGTTCGCTGCGCGCTTCCTTGCGCGGCTGCTCAACCGCAGCGCTGCGAATGCTCCCGGAGGAGCAGCCTGGTCCCATACGAAGGTGAGCCTGAACGGCGGCTGATCGGGAGTTGAGCCGGGAGAGTGGGTCGGGGCGGTTTTCCGGTTGCTGATCGCAGCAAAGCGGAGGTCGGCGCCAGGGACCAACGGTAGCGCGGGGTCCGCGAGGCCGCGGCCGCTCCACGAAACGGAAGTCGACCAGCGAACTGCCGGCCATCAAGTCGCAGACCTCGTCCAGGGTCATCCGCCAACGATCCCCAACACCCGCTCAGGCTCATCTCTCGTGGGATGGACATCGCCCCTTCAGGCTGATCTGTCATGGGACAGGCTGGAGCTTGACAGCGCAGTGTCGATTTCCTAGCCTCTGCGCCCGCTCCAACTCCGGCAGCAATCATGTTCCTGCAACCCTTCTCCTGCCCCGGCCTCTTTGAAGCCGGCGTGCGCGCAAGCGCACCGAACGCGATGAGATCGCGGGGTACCTGTTCGGGCGGGCCGTCCTCGTCGGGCAGGCCGTCGTGGTCGGACGGGCCGTCGTTGTCCGACGGGCCGTCGTTGTCGAACAGGACGTCGTTGTCGGAGGGGACGCTGTCGTCGGACGGGACGTTGTCGTCGGGCAGGCGGCTGGGCTCGACCGCTTCCCTCGGCAAGGGTCGCTGCCGCGGCGCGAAGCGTCCGGGACACGACCCCGGGTGACCTGGCAGATCGAGAACGCGACATTCTCTGAGCGGCCGGCCATCCAGGAGGATGAGCCGGCCTTTTTTCTTGCACCGCCTTAGCACCGCCGCCTTGCTGAACGCCCAGACCAACCGAGGAATGACCATGGAATTGCAGACCACAAGCGCCCGGTCCGAGTGCCCCGAGTGCTTCGACGAGATCCAGCTCGAAGCCGTGATGCAGCACGAGATCGTCCAGTGCGCCGGCTGCGGCGTCGACCTGGAGGTGATCGAGCTCGATCCCGTGAGCCTGGAACTGGCGCCCGAAGAAGAAGAGGACTGGGGCGAGTAGCCGGCAGGCGATGCGCATCGGAGTCCTGTACAGCCGGGTCCGGCCCGAAGAGAAGCTCCTGTTCCGGGAGCTCGAGCGCCGGAGTGCGGAGGTCGAACTGATCGACGACCGCAGGATCGTCCTCTCGTTCGGCGGCTCGAGCGCGCTGGAACCGGCCTTCGACTTCGATGTCGTCTTCGACCGTTCGCTCAGCCACAGCCGCGCCCTCGTCCACCTCCGCGTGCTCGCCGACCGCGGCGTGCCGACGGTGAACCGGGTCGAGGTGGTCGAGAACTGCGGCGACAAGCTGCGGACGTCCAGCCTGCTGCAGGCCGCGGGCGTACCGACTCCGGACACCCGGGTCGCCTCGACGCCGGAAGCGGCGCTGCAGGCGATCGAGGAACTCGGCTACCCGGTGGTCCTCAAGCCGACCGTCGGTTCCTGGGGTCGGCTGATCGCCCGGATCAACGATCGCGACGCGGCCGAGGCGCTGCTCGAGCACAAGAGCACCCTCGGCTCTTACCAGCACTCGATCTTCTACCTGCAGCAGTACGTGGACAAGCCGGAACGCGACATCCGCGCGTTCGTCGTGGACGGCGAGGCGATCTGCGCCATCTACCGCCGCGCGCCGCATTGGGTCACGAACACGGCCCGCGGGGCAAGCACAACGAACTGTCCAGTGACCCCTGAACTGGCCGCCCTGTGCCGGCGGTCCGCGGCGGCCGTCGGCGGCGGGCTTCTGGCCGTGGACCTGGTGGAGGACAGACATCGCGGACTGCTGGTGCTGGAGGTCAACCACACGATGGAGTTCCGCAACTCGGTCGAAGCGACCGGCGTCGACATTCCCGCCCGAATGATCGACTTCGTCGAGCGGGTGGCGCTGGAGGCCGCGAACAACACCCGGAATCAGGAAGAAGACGAAGATCAGGGGCGCCGGCATGGGCATGGGCATGGGCATGGGCATGGGCATGGGCATGGGCATGGGCATGGGCATGGGCATGGGCATGGGCATGGGCATGGGCATGGGCATGGCCGGGCCGGCGCCCGGCGCCGGGAGCAGGCATGACGGCAAGCGCCAGCATCGTCGACGGTTCCGCTCCCGCCGAGCAACCGGGCTGGGCCCGCGTCACGGCATGACGATGCGCGCCAGCATCGTCGGCGGCTCCGGCTACGCCGGCGGCGAGCTGCTCCGGCTGCTGCTCGGCCATCCCGAGTTCGAGCTGGCGGGGGTCACCTCACGGCGGCTGGCCGGCTCCTTCGTCCACTTCACGCACCCGAACCTCCGCGGCCACACCGACCTGCGCTACAGCACGCTCGACGAGCTTGAGCGCTGCGACCTGCTCTTTCTCTGCGTGCCCCACGGCAGCGCGGCCGGCGACATCGATGTCTACTCCGGACTCGCCCCGCGGATCGTCGACCTGTCGGCCGACTTCCGGCTCCGCTCGTCATCGGCCTACGAGGACTGGTACGGCGCGTCGCACCCGGCGCCCGAGTGGCTCGATCGCTTCGTCTACGGCCTGCCCGAACTCGACCGCGAGGCGGTAGCCGGCGCCTCCCGCGTCAGCGGCGTCGGGTGCAACGCGACGGCCACCCTGCTCGGGCTGCTGCCGCTGCTCGAACCCGAACCGGCGGAACGCGGTCTCGTCGACTGGCGCCGCGGCGTCGTCACCGAACTGAAGGTCGGCAGCAGCGAGGGCGGCGCGTCGTCGTCGGACGCCTCCCACCACCCCGAACGATCCGGCGTGGTGCGCAGCTTCCGTCCCACCGGCCACCGCCACACCGCGGAAGTCGAACAGGCGCTCGCGGTGCGCGGCGTCGAGGCCGCCGGCCGCATCCACCTCTCCGTGACCTCGGTCGAGATGGTGCGCGGCGTTCTGGCGACCAGCCACCTCTTCCTCGCCGACGCGGCGAACGCCAGGGCCGCCGAGCGGGAGCTCTTCCGCGCCTGCCGTTCCTTCTGCCGGCAGCATCCCTTCGTGCGTCTGGTCAAGAACCGGCGGGGCATTCACCGCTATCCCGAACCGAAGATTCTCGCCGGCAGCAATCACGCCGAAATCGGCTTCGAACTCGATCCGGGGACCGGCCGCCTGGTCGTCCTGTGCGCGATCGACAACCTGATGAAGGGCGCGGCCGGCAACGCGGTGCAGTGCGCGAATCTGATGCACGGATTCTCCGAAGTCGAGGGTCTTTCCTTCCCGGGCCTGCACCCGCTATAAGGAACGGGTCGTGCCTGAACCCCACCCCGCCGACGCGCCGACCGGCCCTCGCCAGGCCGGCGAGGGTCCGCTGGTGATCAAGGCCGGGGGCGGCAAGTCGCTGGACCTCGACGCGATCGCCTCCGACGTCGCCGAGCTGTTCAACTCGGGCCGCGCCGTGGTCCTCGTTCACGGCGGCGCCGAGACGACGAACGAGGTCGCGGAGCAGTTGGGGCATCCGCCGCAGTTCGTGACCAGCGAGAGCGGCTACAGCAGCCGCCGCACCGACCGGCGCACGCTCGAGATCTTCGAGATGGTCTACTGCGGGCTGCTCAACAAGCGCTGGGTGGAACAGCTGCAGCGCCGGGGCATTCCCGCGGTCGGGCTTTCCGGCCTCGACGGCCGCCTGTTCGAAGGCCGGCGCAAGGACAAGCTGCGCATCCGGGTCGGCGCACGGCGACTCGTGCTGCGCGACGACTGGACGGGCACGGTCGAGCGGGTCAACACGGAGCTCCTGCGGCTACTGCTCGATGGCGGGTACTTGCCGGTGCTGACGCCGCCGGGATCGTCCTTCAACGGCGAGGCGGTCAACGTCGACGGCGACCGGGCGGCGGCCGCCGTTGCCGGCGCCCTCGGTGCTTCGACCCTGGTGTACCTCTCCGGCGCCCCGGGCCTGCTCGCCGACTTTCCCGACGAGGCCTCCCTGATATCGCGCCTCGACGTCGCTCGCGACGAACTGACCGGCCCTGAAGCCCATGCCGGGCTCGAACCGCTGATGGCGGCCGCCCAGGACCGGATGAAGAAGAAGGTACTGGGCGCAGCGGAAGCGCTGCGAGGGGGACTGTCACGGGTCGTTCTTGCCGACGGCCGCATCGAACGCCCGGTGCGGGCCGCGCTTGAAGGCGCCGGCACCCACGTCGTCGTCCGTTCCTCGGTCACCAGCCACGGAGCAGCGGAGGCCACGCGATGAAGACCGATGTCACCACCTGCATCGCCGGCGCCGAGGTCGAAACCCGAACGCCCGAGAGGCCCACGCGATGAAGACCGATGCCGCCACCTGCATCGCCGGCGCCGAGGATAGACGCCTCGGCGCCTGGGCGCCGCGCAAACCGACGTCTCCCATCGTTCGGGCTGAGGGCTGCGAACTCATCGCGGCCAGCGGCGAGCGCTACCTCGACCTGACCGCCGGCTACGGCGTCTGTTGCCTCGGCTACAACCATCCCGCGATGGTCCAGGCGCTGACGGCCCAGGCAAGGCGCCTCACCTACTGCCCGATGAACATGCCCAGCGAAGACCGGGCCGCGTACGTCGAGGCGCTGGCCGACGTGCTGCCCGACTCGCTCGACCGGGTCTTCCTGTGCAACAGCGGCACGGAGGCGGTCGAGGGCGCGCTCAAGTTCGCCGCCCTGGTGACCGGGCGCAGCCGCACCGTCGCGCTTCGAAACGGCTTCCACGGCCGCACCCTGGGGGCCCAGGCGACGATGTGGAATCCCGCCGCCCGCAAGCCCTACGCCGGTCTGCTCCACGACAACGTCTTCGTCCAGCCCGAAGTCGAGGCGCTCGAGGCGGCGGTCGACAGGGAAACCGCGGCGGTCCTGCTCGAGCCGGTCCAGGGCGAGGGCGGCGTCGGCGTGCTGAGCGACGAGGTTCTGCTCGCGGCGCGTCGTGCCTGCGACCGGCACGGTGCGCTGCTCATTCTCGACGAAGTGCAGACCGGCTTCGGGCGCTGCGGAAGCTGGTTCGCCCACCGCCGGACGCCCGGACTGGAACCGGACCTGATGCCGCTCGCCAAGGGCATCGGCGGCGGCTTCCCGCTCGGGGCGATCGCCTACGGCGAGCGAGTCGCCGACGCGCTTCGACCCGGTTGCCACGGCTCGACCTACGGCGGCAATCCACTCGCCTGCGCCGCCGGTCTGGCCGTGATCGAAACGATGCGGGCGCTCGATCTGCCGGCCCGGGCGGCGAAGGTCGGCGCCCGCTTCCTCGACTCGCTGCGCGACCGGCTGGCCGCGAACCCGCGGGTGCGGGAGGTGCGCGGCCGCGGCCTGATGCTGGGCGTCGCTTTGCGCCAGCGCGCCGGCCGCCATCTCGCCCGCCTGACCTCGGAACACCGGATCCTGGCCCTGCCCGCCGGGCCGAACGTGATCCGCATGCTGCCGCCGCTGATCGTCCGCGAGGAAGAACTGGAGCGCGCCGCCGAGGCTCTGGACGCCGTCCTGCGGGCGGAATGACGATGGACGGGGTTCCATCAGGAGCTGCGCGTCACACGGGCAGCGCCGGCGGACGCGATCCAGCCAGGACCGGCACGACCGGGGCGGGGCCGGCGCCGGCTGCACGTCACGCCGGCGGCGCCGGCGCGCGCCAGGGCCTTCCCTCCCGGCGCCGCGACCGGGTCGAGATCGAACTCGTGCGCGGCCTGGTCGCGGTGCCGTCGCTGTCCCGCCACGAGGCCGCCGCCAGCGGCTGGCTGGCCGCCGAAATGGAGGCTCGCGGCCTCGAGCGCTGTCAGGTGGACGGCGCCCTGAACGCGGTCGGCGAACTGGGCGACCCCGACGCCTCCCGCCTGGTCGTCCTGCTCGGCCACATCGACACCGTACCGGGGAACATCCCGGTGCGGATCGAAGCCGATGGATCGACCCATGGAGTCCTTCACGGGCGTGGTTCGGTGGACGCGAAGGGACCGCTGGCAGCCTTCGTCGCGGCGGCCGCGCGGCTCGGCGGCGATTGGGCGCGCGCACACGACCTGCGGCTGATCGTCGCCGGAGCGACGGAGGAGGAGGCGGCCAGCTCCCGGGGCGCACACCATCTGCTCGAACGGCTCAACGGCCGCGACGAACCGATGCCCGACTTCTGCATCATCGGCGAGCCCAGTCGCTGGCACCGGGTCACGCTCGGCTACAAGGGGCGCCTGCTGATCGACCTGCTGGCCCGGCGGCCCAGCAGCCACACGGCAGGCCCGGAGGCCGGCGTCGGCATCACCGCCTTCGACCTCTGGCAACGCCTGGAGCAGGTGGCCGAGCGGAACGGAGGCAGAACGCCCTTCGAGCGCGTGCTGCCCAGCCTGCGCTCGATCGGGACCACCAGCGACGGTCTCTACGACACGGTTCGCGCCGACTTCGGCCTGAGGCTCCCCGTCGACTTCGACGTCGCCGCACTGGTCGACGAGCTGACGAGCTGGTTCGGCGGCGCCGCGGCTGACATCGACGGGCCGCTCTTCTCCGACCTCGACCCGGAGCGCGCCACCGGCACGATCCGCTGCGAACGGGGCGACGCCGGCCTGGAACTCAGTCTGCGCGGCCACGAGATCGGGGTCCGGGCCGATCGCCGCTCCCCCCTGGTGCGGGCCTTCCTCGCCGCCATCCGCGGGGTCGGCAGCCCGGAGACCGCGCCCAGGTTCGTCGTCAAGACCGGGACCTGCGACATGAACATCGTCTGGCCGGTCTGGCAATGCCCCGTCGTCGCCTACGGCCCGGGAGACAGTACACTTGACCACACGCCCAACGAACATCTGGAACTGGACGAATACCTGCTGGCGGTCGACATCGTGGAACTGGCTCTGAGGAACCTGGCCGCCGCCCCGCCGGTCGCCCGCTGACTGCGTGGCTCCCCCGCCGCCAGCCGCGCCGCGCGTCGATCGCATCGCGTTCGGAGTCAGCGCCGGGCTGATCGCCCTCGTCTGCATTCCGCTCGCCCTGTCGCCGCAGACGGGCGGCGCCCTGGTCGTCCGCGCCTACGAATCGCTGACCGAGCGTTTCGGATTGCTCTACCAGTGGGCCACGCTTCTGGTCACCGTGTTCCTGCTCTGGCTGGCCTTCAGCCGTCATGGAGCAAAGCGGCTTGGGGACGACGACAGCCGGCCGGACTTCAACATCTTCAGTTGGATGGCCATGCTGTTCTGCGCCGGCATCGGTGCGGGCCTCCTCTACTGGTCGACGATCGAGTGGGTCACCTACCTTGACGCGCCGCCCTTCGGTCTGGCGCCGAACTCCACACAGGCCGTCGAGTGGGCGGCAACCTACGGCATCTTCCACTGGGGAATCTCGGCCTGGGCGTTGTACTGCTTCCCGGCGGTCGCGATCGCCATCCCCTACTACCGCCAGAAGGCCCCGGCCCTGCGCCTGAGCACCGGCCTGCACGCCCTGATCGGCCGCGAAGGCTATGACCGCGCGCCGGCCCGCATCGTCGACGTGCTGTTCATCCTGGCGCTGGTCGGCGGCACGGGGACCTCGCTCGGGCTCGGGACACCGATGGTCGCCGCCTGCGTCAGCGAAGTCTTCGGCGTCGAGCAGACGTTCGGACTCCAGGTGGGGATCCTCGTCGTCTGCGTCACCCTGTTCGCGGTCAGCGTCTACCTGGGACTGGAACGCGGCATCAAGCCCCTTTCCGACGGCTCCGTCATCGCGGCGATTCTCCTGCTGGCCTTCGTGCTGATGGTTGGCCCCACCAACTTCCTCCTGCGCACGGGCACCAACTCGATGGGCCTGATGGTCGAGAACTTCATCCGGCTCAACACCTGGACCGACCCGGTGGCCAGGACGGGATTCATCGAGGACATGACCGTCTTCTACTGGGCCTGGTGGATCGCGTACGGACCGTTCATGGGCCTGTTCGTCACGCGGATCTCGCGCGGCCGCACGGTGCGGCAGCTGGTCTTCGGGATGCTGATCCTCGGCACTCTCGGCTGCGCCGTCTTCTACGGCATCCTCGGCAACTACAGCATGCACCTGGACCTGTCGGGGGCCCTGCCGGTGGGTGAGATCGCCCGGACCGCCGGCAACGAGAACGCGATCGCCCAGACGATCGGCTTCCTGCCTCTCGGAACCGCGGCGCTGGCGATCTTCGCGCTCGTGGCCATCGTCTTCATCGCGACGACCTACGACTCGGCTTCCTACTGCCTGGCCGCCTCGGCCACCCGCAACCTGACGGAAGGCACGCATCCCGCCCGCTGGCACCGTCTGTTCTGGGCCGTCGCGGTCGGGGTGCTGCCGATCACGCTGATGTTCATCGGCCAGGAAGGCGGCAACGATCAGCTGCGGGTGATCCAGTCCGCGACCCTGGTCGTCTCCCTGCCGCTCCTGGTCGTGGGAGTCCTGATGGCGATCTCGCTCCTCCGGTCGCTCAGACAGGCAGAGGGGCCCGCGGACGACGGGTCCGCGAAAAGCGCCTGAAGCCCGGATCAGCGGTCGCCGGCGGCGAGGGCGCCCTCGAGTTCCCCGAGGAGGTCCTCCAGTTCGCCCAGAGCGGCGTCCCAATCGTCCCAGTGGAACGCATGGCCCGCCTCGACCGCCTCCTCCCAGGACTGGTTCACCTGGAACAGGGCATCGGCGGCCTCATGTCGATCCGACGGATCCTGCACCCGCAGGATGTCGCGCGACACCCTGGCGCGGCCGCCGCGAAGGGCCCGCATCCGCGCCAGGAGTTCGCCGCCCTTCGCCAGCGCGTCCTGCCCGGACGTTCCAGCCTCGCGATGGTCGGCTTCGGGACCGTGGCAGCGGTTGCAACGCGCCTGCAACCCACCCTCGCCCAGCGACTGCACGGCCACGCTGCCATGGCAGGTGCGGCAGGTAGGGGCGGCACGGACCTGGCGCTCGAAGAGTGCGAAATGCGCACTTTCCTGCAGGGCCAGATACTCCGTGTCGTGGCAGCGGCCGCAGGTCCGGGGGAGGTTCCACCGATGGGTCGGACTCTTCGGGTGGCCGCTGTTCAGCACTCCCCTGTGCGCGCGGAGCTGCACGAAGGTCGAACTGTTCCCGCCGTGACAGTCGGCACAGGAGACGCCGGCCGCGGCGTGTGCCGAGTTCCGCCACTGCCGGAGATGGAACTCCTCCGCTTCGTCGAGTTCCTGCGCCGCGTGACAGTCGGCACAGGGATCCTGGGCCCAGGCGCCGCCGGCGAACGCGGTCACCGCCAGCAGGAGAAGAAAGGAACGCAGCGTATCCATATACACCCGTCAGACTACCAACGCCGGGCGCCCGGTGGAGCGGATGGTGTCGCAACGGCGTTCAGTTCCAACCGCGTTCAGTCCCAGCGGAAGGCCGGGGCGAGGAACACGTCGCGCTCGCCGCCCTGCGGAAGCTCGGGCAGGGCGAGCCGGTAGTAGTTCAGCGGAATCCCGCCGTACCAGTATTGGTGGCGCGCGATCCGGCGTGGGCGCTCCACGACGAGGGCCACCGGGTCGTCAACGTCCCCCACGACCGGCACGAGTTCCACCCTCAGGCTGGCCAGCGGCACAGGCGATCCGATCAGCAGCTCGCCGTCCGCTCCGGGCCGGTAGCGGATGCCGCCGTCGCCGCGAGGCCAGACACCGTTGCCGACCAGCCGTACCCGGAGGTCGCCGTGCTGGACGTCTCCCGACGCTGAACTCAGATGGACCTGGGACGTCTCGAGCGGCAGAAGCCCCCTCGCCGCCGACGACACGTATCGCAACCGACGGGCGCCGGTCTCCGCATCGATCTCGAGCGGGAAGGCGGCTGCGGTCCGCCAGAGCGGCCCCACGAAGAGAGCCGCGGCGACTGCCCAGGCCGCGAGCCACCGCCGGGCCGGAGGCCGCTCGATCAGGAACCAGCACACCGGATAGAGCGGCAGGAACCAGCGATTGGCGATCGCGCCGGCGCCGCCGTAGAAGTTGTGTGGACTCTTGATCAGGAAGGCCAGGAGACCCAGTGCAACGGCCACCAGCAGCCAGCGGCGCCGCGAGCCCGGCCGGAGACAGGCACACGCGACCACCAGGGGCAGGAAATAGGGCACGATGCCGACGCTCCGCCCGAGGGCGGCATAGACGAAGTTGTGTCCGAGCAGCCCGGCGTCGAAGGATGGCAACAGGAATCCCTCCCGAAGCCAGGAGGCGTCGCCCCGGGCCGCCAGCAGTTCAGGCCAGTCCTGGCGGTCGAAGTCGATGTCGGGATAGCCGGTCGCGCTGCCGAATCCCTGCCGTTCACCGACATAGGGACTCCAGGCGCCGCCGCTGGCGCGATGGAACCAGGCCGAACACGCGAGCAGAACGATGGCTGAGCCTAAAACGATCGCCGAGGCCCTGCGCCCCCACGCCTGGCGCAAGCTCGGCGCCGCGGCCAGCAGCACGGCGGCCAGAACCGCAAGGTAGAACGGTCGACCGGCCCCGGCGACCGCCAGCAGAAGGCCGCCGCCGACCAGCCGGGCGGGAGGAAGACGCTCGCCTTCGAACCATGGGTCGAGGCAGAAGAGCCCGACCGCGGTCGCCACCAGGTAGAACAGGTCGGCATGGACCCAGAACACGTGACCGAAGGTGACCGAGAAGAAGAGCAGGAACGCGGCGACCAGCGGTCCCTCGGCGCCGACGCGCCGAAACAGCAGACGCTCCAGCAGGAAAGCCGCGAGGATGAGCAGCACGAGGTTCGCCGCGATCGGCCCCCGCTCCGGCGCCACGCGCACGAAGGGCGAAAGAAAGAGCGAGTAGAAGACCGGCTTGGCGTACACGAGCGTGTCGCCGCCGTCCCTGCTCTGCAGGATCAGCGGGTCCGGGACCTTGCCGGTCGTCTCCAGGTAGCGCCGGTAGTCCGACGCCTCGTACCGCCGGTCGAAGTCGAACGCGAGGCTCTGGGCCTGCATCGCGTACACGCCTTCGTCGCCCACCGTGTAGGGCCAGTCCGCCGGGTCGAACACGACCACGGCCGCCGTCAGACCCAGAACCGGGATCCAGAGCGCGGCGCGCTGCCAGGTCAGTCGCAGACGCGGCTGTCCTTGACGTATTCTGCGGTTCCCGGCATTGCCCATCCCGTCCCCGGACGGTAGCAGCCGGGCCTCGACTCCGGCCCCCACCTCACCCGGCGCCCGCGCGCCGGAACTCTCCGTGTTGGCTGCTACCGCGCAGATGGCCCGGGTCCCTGCCGCGGCCCCGCAACGGGCCGCGGAGGGAACAGGCGCACGGCCACGGCCTTGCTGCCCGGCGCCACAGGCGAACCGGCTGCTAGAAGGAACCTCCGAAGCTGTAGGTCAGCCGCGAGTACCAGAAGGCGCCGTTGAATCCCCACGGCGTCCGTTCGCTGTACAGTTCGCCGACGTTCAGGGCGAAGGTGTTCTCCTCGGGGTACGTGTCGAGCACGTTCGTGCCGCCGAACACCCAGCGCAGACCGTCGCGCAGCCTGAAGCCGACCTCCAGGTCGAGCGTGTTCTCGCCGGGATAGCTCTCGTTGTTGTCGCGGTCGAACCAGCGATCGAAGTAGTTCAGGCGGGCCAGATAGCGGACGCGGTCGCTCAGCGAACGATGCTTCGCGGTGATGCTGTACCGGCTCTCCGGCAGCGCCTCCTCGAGATCCCGGATCCGGCGCGCGTTGAACGTGACCGGATTCGCGCGGGCGATGTCCGTGTGGGTCAGATTCGCCAGCGCCGCGAAGCTGGTACGGCCGCCCATCGACTCCGGCGTCACGGTGAGCACCAGGTCGGCGCCCGTCGACTCGGTGTCGAAGTCGTTGGCGAAGAACCGGAAGTTCCGCAGGTTCGCGGCGCTCGTCACCCCCTCGGCAACCAGGGTGGTCACCTCCTCCGGCGTCAACTGGAAGTTCTGGGTGACGGCGATCCGATCCGCCACGTCGATGCGGAAGAGGTCGAACGTCATCGCGAACGGTCCGTTCTCGAACACCATGCCAACCGCGAAGTTGAGCGACGTCTCCGGTTCGAGAGGCTCGCCGCCCCTCAGCGCGGCCACCGCGGAGGTGGACGGAATGGTGCCGTTGTTCACCAGATCCTGAATGCTCGTGTCGAACTGCGTCTGCACGTTGAACGCGTTCTGCTGACCCGGCGTCGGCGCGCGGAAACCGCTGCTCAGACTGCTGCGGAGCGCCATCCGATCCGTGACCTGGTAGCGGCCCGCGATCTTGCTGTTCACCGTCGTGCCGAAGTCCTCGAAGTCCTCGAACCGGAGCGCCGCGCCCATCGTCCAGCGGCCGTTCAGGCCGCTGACCTCCAGGTCGCCGTAGGCCGCGTAGTTCGAGCGGCCCCAGGCGCCGGCCGCGATATCGCTGAAACCGGGAAAGCCGTTCGACCCGGAGCTGAAACCCTGACCGGCCAGCGGACCGATCTGGTAGGACTCGAGCTGGCCCCTGCCGATCTCGAATTCCTCGTCTCTCCACTCCACGCCGCCGGCCACGTCGACGCGATCCGAAACGGCGTAGGTCAGGTCGAAGTTGAGGTTCGTCTCGCTCTGGGTGTAGGTCCCGAGCGAGAAGCTGTTCGGGCTGTCCGGGCCCAGCGACGCGTTCACCGTGTTGCTGATGAAGTGGTCGACGGCGTTCTCTCCCGTGCTCACGCTCAGGTCCCAGCCGAGGCCGCCGGAGGTGGCCCCGCGCAGACCGGCCACGATGCTCATGTCCTCGCTGTCGCCGCCGAAGTTCGGGGTGAAGCCGCCGGGGAAAAGCTCCTGGTAGGAGAAGCAGTTCGGATCGTCGAACACGAGGCCGAGCGCGACCGGGTCCGGTACGTGATCGGTCACGGTGACGGTCGGGCAGCCGGCGGAGCCGTCGAGCACGCCGTCCTGGGCGTCGAGCAGATCGCCGATCAGCAGCGTGCTGCCGCCGTCGTTGCTGAACACACCGCCCCGGGTGTTCGGATTGCGGAAGAAGAAGCCGCCGTTCACCGTCTTGCTGGCGTAGTTCGCGTGGCCGTAGAACTGGCGACCGCTGCTCGGGAAGAGATGACCGAAGTTCAGGAACAGCTTGGTGTCGTCCGCGACCTCCGGCGAACCCCAGATCTGCGCCTTCGGCTGGCGTACGTGGGTGTTGCCGGCGGCGATCAGGTTCGCGGCGTCCCGGCGCTGGATCGACCGGTCCGTCGGATCCGTGCTGCCGTACTCCATGCTGACGTTGAAGAAGCCGTTCTCGCCCAGCGGCAGACCGAAGTTGGCGGCGGCCGTGAACAGATCGCCGTCGCCTTCGCCGTACGAACCGCTGCGAATCTCGACGGAACCGCCCGAACTCGCATCCTTCAGCAGGAAGTTCATCACGCCGGCGATCGCGTCGGATCCGTACTGCGCCGAGGCGCCGTCGCGAAGCACCTCGACCTGGCGCAGCGCGATTGCCGGAATCACCGCCAGGTCCGGGCCCTGGGCGCCGATCGAGACGGCGTCTCCGTGCCAGTGGATCACTGCGGCCCGGTGCCGGCGCCTGCCGTTGACCAGCACCAGGGTGTGGTCGGGCGCCAGGTTGCGGAGATAGGCCGGCCGAACGATCGACGACGCGTCGCTGATCGGCTGCATGCTCACGTTGTAGGAGGGCGCGAGGTTGCGCACCAGGTTCGCCACGTCCGTATCGCCCTGGGAGAGGAAGTCCTCGCCGGTCAGCACGTCGACCGGCACCATCGACTCGGCGACGGACCGACCCTCGCCGCGGCTGCCGACGACGACGATCGCCTCGTTGAAGGTGGCCGTCTCTGCGCCCTCGCCGTCCGCGGGTTCCTCGGCCTGGGCTTCCTGGGCCGAAACAGGCGCCGCAGCCAGCGCCACCGCCGCGGCTGCGGCCAGCAGCAGGCCGGGGATCGACTTCCACGGTTGGTCGGGTCCCGAACGGACCTGCCTGATCGTGACCGCCTGATTCATGCTTCCTTCAATTTCCATCCCGATCCTCCATCCCGACAAGAAAGTGATCTTTCCGCAGCCAGACCCGCCCCCGCACGCCGGCGGACGGCATGGCGGGCGCGGAACCTACACACGTCGGTTGAAAGACGCAAGCCTCCCTGGCCCAGGAGAAGTGTCCGCCGGCAGACTACGTGCCCGAGCCACGGTCTGCGCACCTGTGCACGCCCGGAATCTGCGTGACCCCGACCTGGAGCCACATGTCGAACGTCGCGCGCCTGCGCACGCCGGGAATCTGCATTCTTGCTCCGGCTGGTACACGGACAGCGCACCGCGCACCTGCGCACGCCCGGAATCTGCTGGCACTACGGCGAGGCCGCCGGGGGGGGGCTGCGCGCGCACCTGTGCACGCCCGGAAATCTGCTACAGTCCGGGAGGCGGGAAGCGGCCCAATGCGAAGTCTCACTTCACGATGGTTCCCCGGCAGCCGGCGGCAGAAGTCCGCGTCGAACCTGGAGCAGCGCCGGGAACGGTCGGGTATACTGCCGCCTTCAGCCACGGGGCGCCAAACCGGCCTCGCTGGTACACGCTGACGCACGGCCATATCAACTGATCCCTTAGGAGTCACTCGTGAAGAAACCTCAATCCGGTTTGCCCCTGCTGTTGTCCCTTGCTTTTATCCTGCTCGCCCTCTGTATGGGCGCGCCGCTTCCGGCCCAGGAAGCGGAATCTCAGGACGAGAGCGAAGCGGCTGAAGAAACACCCGCGTTCGGCGAGGCGATCGTCGTTGTCGGCACCCGCACCGAGGGCCGCACCGTCACCGCATCTCCGGTGCCGGTCGACGTGATTCCCTCGACCGAGCTGGTCAGCCAGGGAAACAACGACCTGACGAACCGGATCAGGTCCGTCGTCCCGTCCTACAACGTCGGCACACAGCCGATCAGCGATGCGGCGACCCTGGTCCGGCCGGCCAACCTGCGCGGTCTGGCGCCGGACCACACCCTGATTCTCGTCAACGGCAAGCGTCGCCATCGCGCCGCGGTCATCGCCTGGCTCGGGAACGGGATCTCGGACGGCTCCCAGGGGCCGGACATTTCCGTCATCCCGGCCATCGCCCTGCGACAGGTCGAGGTGCTTCGAGACGGCGCCTCCGCCCAGTACGGCTCCGACGCAATCGCCGGCGTGCTCAACTTCCAGCTCAAGGACGCGAGTTCCGGCGGCAGCATCGAGATCCGTTCCGGGCAGTTCCAGGACTCGAACCCCGGCTCAGACTCGGGCTTCGGCGGCCAGTACACCTTCGCCGGCGACAAGGGCATGTCCTACGCCGTGGCTGCGAACCTCGGCATGCCGATGGGCGACAACGGCTTCTTCAACCTGAGCATGGAGTACGGCGCCGCCGACCCGACCAGCCGCAGTGTGCAGCGGAACGATGCAATCGCGATCATCAACGCCGGCAACTCGATGATCCGCAACCCGGCCCAGGTCTGGGGTTCGCCCCTGCTCGAGGATGACATCAAGCTGTTCGCCAACTTCGGCAGCCTGTTCGACAACGGCACCCAGTTCTACGGTCACGCGAACTACGCCAGCCGGACGACGACGGGCGGCTTCTACTTCCGCAACCCGCACACGCGGTCCGGCGTCTTCAGCAATGACGGCGGAGGCTCCATCCTGGTCGGCGACCGGCTGTGGGCCAGCACCGGTATGCCGAACGCCGGAGGCTGTCCCGCGCTCGGGGTCACCGGCCACGTGCCGGATCCGGCGGCCCTCGCCGCTATCGAGGCGGATCCGAACTGCTTCACCCTCTACTCGCGCTTCCCCGGCGGTTTCACGCCCCAGTTCGGAGGCGACCTGACGGACTCGTCGATCGTCGCCGGCCTCCGCGGCTATCTCGACAGCGGGATGACGTGGGACCTCAGCGTCAACGTCGGCAACAGCGAGGTCGACCAGTTCATCTACAACACGGTGAACGCATCCCTCGGCTACGACACGCCAACCTCGTTCAACCCCGGCATCTACGAGCAGACGGACACGAACGTCAACTTCGACATCACATATCCGGTCAGGGACAACGTGAGCCTCGCCGCGGGGGTCGAGTGGCGGAACGAGCAGTTCCGGATCGGCGCCGGCGATCCGGCTTCCTGGGAGATCGGTCCCTATGCCGTGCAGGGGTTCGGCTCCGGCTCGAACGGCTTCAACGGCTACCGGCCCGAGAACTCGGGAACCTGGGACCGCGCGAACGTCGCGATCTACGGCGACGTCGAGGTCGACTCGCCGGATGAAAGGGGAACCTTCACCGCGGCGCTCAGGGTCGAGGACTTCGACGGCTTCGGCAACACGATCAACGCGAAGGTGTCCGGCCGCCGTCAGGTTTCCGACGTCGTGTCGCTGCGCGCCGCGGCCAGCACCGGCTTCCGGGCGCCGACACCCGGCCAGCAGAACGCGTTCAATGTGACGACGGCCTTCGATCCGGAGACGGGCGGTCTGTCGAACAGCGGCACCGTGCCTTCGACCTCGGCGCCGGCGGCTCTGCGAGGCGGCGAGGACCTTCAGCCCGAAGATGCGATGAACTTCTCGGCCGGTCTGGTCGTCGACAGAGGCGAGTTCACCCTGACGGCCGACATCTTCCACATCGCCGTGGACGACCGGCTCGCCGTGTCCGAGACGTTCCGTCAGTGCGCCCTCATCCAGGAAGCGAACTGCGTGACGGACGCGGAGATCGAGGAGTTGCTTGCGGGCGGCTTCGTCGAGGCGCGGAACCTGAAGAACTTCCGGTTCTTCGTCAACGACTTCGCGACCGAGACGCAGGGTCTCGACGTGGTGGGCACCTGGGCGCCGCCGGAGCTCGGCGGCGACACGACCTTCAGCCTCGTGTTCAACTACACGAAGACGGAGGTCACGGACCACAACCCCGACACCGTCGGTCCGTTCCGTATCGCGACGATCGAGCAGGGCCTGCCGGAGTTCCGCTACAACATCTCGATGAACCACAGCGCCGAGCGCTGGTCCCTGATGACCCGCGTGAACTACTTCGACGGCTGGTGGGACAGCGAGGACGCGCAGAACCTCCTCGGGCGGAACGACGCGCCGATGTACCCGGACTACAGCGGCGAGTTCCTGCTCGACGTCGAATTCGGCATTCCGCTGCCGCACTCCACTTCGATCGCCATCGGCGTGCAGAACCTGTTGAACACCTACCCGGACGTGAACCCCGGCGGCGCCGACGCAGTCGGCAACCAGTACGGCCAGTTCTCACCGTTCGGCTTCAACGGGGCCTACTACTACGTTCGCTTCAACTACGCCTGGGGCCAGAACTTCTAGCTCTAGCGCTTCAACCACGCCCGGGGCCGGAGCTTCCAGGTTCCGGCCTCAACGGCCACCCTTCACCCGGCGGCGGTCCTTGACCCCGCCGGGTGAACTGTTTCCGGACCGCGGACAAAGCCGGCCCGGACCGATCCGGGGAGAAGGCCGGCTCACCCGGCAGCAGGTTGGAAGACCTCTGCCGGTCGCTCCCGCTCCAGGCTCTGCAACAGCCAGTACCGCCGGTAGAGCTCGTTCGTCTCGTACAGTTCCTCGTGGCTGCCCGCGGTGACCAGCCGGCCCTGGTCGAGCACCTGGGATGCCCGGCCAGAAGCAGGACGGTTCCGGCGCCCAAGGGCCGTGGATATGGCCGTGCCAGCCCCACCCGTCGACGGAACGGAACCCGCGCGGAGGAGCTTTCCTCCTCCATTCCGCCTCTTCGCTCTCACTTCCCGACCGAAAGCGTGATCACGAGGTCGGGCCGTTCAGGATCCGCCGCGACGGCGTTGAAGACCTCCACGTCCATCGACAGTCTCACCGTGACGGCCACCGAGCCGTACTGAACCTGTTCCGGGATGCTCCGCCCGACGCGGCCAGAAGCAGCTCCCGACGCCACGACGGCCTCGGCGGGGGTTTGCCCGGACCGGTGCAGAGCGATGCCAACGTTCACCGCTCTGCTGACCTGGCGACCGTGCATCGCAAGCTCCACCTCGAGTTCGACCTGGCCGCGCCGCCGGCGCCGCGCCACTTCCAGGCGCTCGATCGTCACTCCTTCGCACAGGTACGGCGCCGTGTCCCGGGTGATCCAGGCGTAGTCCCTGGGCAGCGCCTCGACCGGCCCCAACGGCAGGCGCAGCACCATGGGCGATGCCATGGCGATCCGCTCGATCCGATCCGCATCGCTTGCGCGCGCCGAAGCCGCCGTCACCTCGCCCGCGGCTGGAGCCGGCCCCTCGGGACCCGCAGTCGCGGGCTCAGCCGCTGCCAGGGCCGCCTCGCGTTCGACGGCTGCGGGTTCCGGCGCGTCAGCGGGCTCAGCCGCCGCCAGGCCCGCCGCGCGTTCGGGGGCTGTCGGTTCCGGCGCGTCAGCAGGCTCAGACGCTGCCGGGACCGTCGCGGGTTCGGGGGCTGCGAGCTCCGGCGCCGGTGCGACCGGCGCGCGCACCGGCGCCGAGGCCGTCGCCAGTGCCGCAGGTTCCTCCGAGGCAGACGGTGATTCGACCAGGGCCGTCTCCAGTTCCGCCGGCGAACCCGGGCTGGACGAGTCCGACACGCCGCGCCCCATCGGATCGTAGTAGTACTCGGAGAACCCCTCGATGGTCATCGACCGGTCGTCCGCTTCACCCTGCAGGGAGAAGCCGCCGACGTGGGCCACTCGGCCACCCGCAACCGGAGTCAGGCGCTCACTCCAGGACGCCGGCGGTCCGTTGGCGGTGACGCGCTCGCCCCTGAGGACGAGGGCGCCCCCTTCGACGCTTCCCGACGATCGGACCACCATGCCCCGATTCGAAACGCTGAACCGCCGCCACACGCCCGCCGCCCGATCGAACGTACTGTAGGTGCGGCCCGACTCGCCCCCTTCGAGCGCCCAGGTCTCGGCGACCAGGCAACCCCCTTCGAGCTTCTCCACCCGGCTGCGGCCGAACACGGCGCCGCCGGTCTCGTCCGCGGCCCCATCGCCGCCGGACACGAGCCTCCATTCGCCGAGCAGAAAGTCCAGGGCGCGATAGGCCTCGTCCTCGCAGGCGCCCCGGGTCTGCGCCGCGAGCGGCCACGTCACAGTGAACCCGGTGACACCCAGCACCAGCGCCAACACCCACCGGGCGGGTTTCGTTGGTCGGCGCCCATCGCCATCTTCGGCCGTGACTTCGTCGCGCGGCGCGAGGGCCCACCGGCCCGGATTCGTCGGTCGTTTCATCCACTACCTCCTTCAAGTGCCGAGAAGAACCACCTTGGCGACGAACAGAACGGCAAGGACCGCAACGGCCGGACGAATCTCGCTGAACCGGCCGGAAAGCAGCTTGATCGCGGTGTAGGTGATGAAGCCCGCCGCGATGCCGTGGGCGATCGAGAAACTGAAGGGAATCGTGATCGCCAGTACGACCGCGGGCACGTATTCCGTCGCGTCGCTCCAGTCGATCCCTGTCATGTTCCGGATCATCACGCTGGCCACGAAGAGCAGGGCGGCCGCGGCGGCGAACGACGGGATCGTTGCCGCAAGAGGCGACAGGAACAGGGTCAGCAGGAAGAGGGCCGAGACCGTGACCGCCGTCAGGCCGGTGCGCCCACCAGCCTTCACCCCTGCCGCGCTTTCGATGTAGCTCGTGACCGACGACGTGCCCAGGACCGCACCGGCCACCGAAGCGCCGGAATCCACGATCACCGCCCGCCGGAGCCGGGGCAGGTTGCCCGCCCGGTCGAGCATGCCGCCCTCCCTGGCCACCGCGATCAGAGTGCCCGAGGTGTCGAAGACATCGGTGAACAGGAAGGCGAGGACGATTCCGAAGAATGCGGCGTCGAACGCGGCGACGACGTCCAACTGTCCGAACGTGGGGGCCAGCGAGGGAACGGTCGCCACCGCTCCCTGCCAGCTGGTCTCACCGATGAGGATGCCGACCAGGGTCACGGCGAGCATGCCGATCAGCACCGCTCCGGCCTTCTTCAGGGCGTCCAGGGCCGCGATGAGCACCAGCCCGCTGATCGCGAGCACGACGCTCCAGGAGGTCACGTCCCCGAGTCCGACGAGAGTCGCGTCGTCGGCGACGACGAGTCCGGCGTTCTCCATCGCGACGAGGGCGAGAAAGTAGCCGATGCCGGCCGCCGTCGCCATCTTCAGCGATCGCGGAAAGGCGTTGACGATCCAGGCCCGGATCGGCAGTACGGAGATGATCAGGAAGCAGACGCCCGAGATGAACAGCGCGCCCAGGGCGACCTCCCAGGAATGCCCCATCCCCAACACGACGCCGTAGGTGAAAAACGCATTGATGCCCATGCCGGGCGCGAGCGCGATCGGGTAGTTCGCGTACAGCCCCATCGCCGCGCTGGCGATCGCCGCCGATAGACAGGTGGCGACGAACACCGCCCCGCGGTCCATCCCCGCCTCGCCGAGAATCTGCGGGTTGACGACGGCGACATAGGCCATCGTCATGTAGGTCGTCACGCCGGCAACGATCTCCCGCCTCGCCGTTGTCCGGTGCTGGTCGAGGCGGAAGAGGCGGTTCAGCATCGTGGCGTGGCCCGGGGGCCGGTTCCGGGCTGGGTCGGCCAGACGGCAAACTATCAGCACGAACCGGCCGCCGCCGGTCGTCCGCCGCCTCCTGGTCGGCATCCGCTCCAACTCCCGGCCCTGGATTTCGTCAAGGTCCAGTAGAGACCCGACCGGGACCAGCCCATCAAGGACCAGGCGAAAGGGAGTTCAGTACAATGCAGAGGACCGTAGTAGAGTCGGACCTGGCAGCCACGAGGCGGAGCTTGACGGAGGCCGGCTTCGATGACAGACAGGCTCAAACGTTGGTCGACGTGACCGGGACCGCCGCTCAGCAGCGCACGCTCCAGGCCGACGTCGCCGGGTTGAAGAACGAGGTGGCGCTGCGCAACGAGCGCGTCGACGGTCTCCGAGGCGAGTTCAAGGCCTTTCGCGGCGAGATCGTCGCACGCCTTGAAGCCTCGGAGGAACGCGTCAAGAACGAGATCGCCGAACTCCGCACGGACATGCAGAGCGGAATCACCGAACTCCGCGCGGAAACGCAGAGCGATATCGCCGAACTACGCACGGAAATGAGAAGCGGGTTCGCCGCAGTGCACGGGCGGATCGACAGCCTGGAGGAGCGGTTGAAGCTGATGCTCTGGTTCCTCGGAATCGGCCTGACGCTCTACACGGGCACGACCATCTCCCTGATGGTCCTCCTGTTCCGCAACGTTCTGTCGTGAGCTCCGTTGCCGACCTCAAAGGGGGTTAGCTCCAGGTTTCCTGTGCGTGCGTACCGGGCGTGCCCACCGGCCAACTGGCGCCGCTCACTCCCTGACCGGCCTGACCACGAACAGGAGATCTCCCTGGTTCACCACCTGGCCGTTCACCGCGTTGACCCGCATCACCTCGTACCGGGCGCCGCGGGCAAACAGATCGCCGCCGGCATCGATCGACGCCAGGGACACCGGACGGAAGAGCTTCATCGCCTCGATCAGGCACAGCGTCTTCTCCGTCCCCAGAATGTCCCCGACGCGGACGAAGGGCGGATCGTTCGGCGACGACGCGGCATAGAAGAGCCCGCCGGACGGCGCCCCGACCTTCAACTCGTCACTGCCCTCGATCTCGACCTCGGCGCGGTCCATCGTCGCGGCCACGCCGGCGGAACGTTCGACTTCGCGCACCAGTTCGTCGGCTCGAGTGCGGGACAGGAAGCCCGGCAGGTACCGCGTGTCGTACTCCCCGGTGCGGAACTGCTCGTCGTCGAGCACGCGCCGTAGCAACGGGAGGTTCGTGCATACGCCCTCGACGGTGACCTCTTCCAGGTAGGAGCGCAGGCGATCGATCGTGTCCGCGCGGTCCCTGCCGTGACAGACGACCTGCGCCACCAGACTGTCGTAGTACGGCGAGACCACCGTTCCCGTGTCGATCGCTGCCAGGACGTCGATGTCGGAGCGTCGCGGGAACTCGCAGCGGCTCACCGTCCCCGGCGACGGCAGCAGATCGAGCCCGCCCGGCGTGACGACGACGCGCTCGGCATTGATCCGGACCTCCATCGCATAGCCGTCCTCGGCATCCGGAGCTTCGGCGATCCGCGCCCCGCCGGCAATCTCGAACTGCGCCTTGACGATGTCCGTTCCACTGACCAGCTCGGTCACCGGGTGCTCGACCTGAAGCCGCGTGTTCATCTCCATGAAGTAGAGCTTCCGGTCCTCGAGGTCGAAGATGAACTCCACGGTGCCCGCCCCGACATAGCCGATCTCCGCGGCGATCGCCGCGGCATGGCGGAAGCTCTGGTCGCGCAGCGCCTCCGGCAACGCCGTCGATCCCGACTCCTCGATCAGCTTCTGGTTGTTCCGCTGCACGCTGCAGTCGCGCAGGCCCAGCACGCGCACCGTACCGTGCTGGTCGCAGAGCACCTGCACCTCGACATGGCGCAGCGACACGATGCACTTCTCGAGATAGCAATCCGCATTGCCGAAGGCGCTCTCCGCCTCGATCCGGATGCGGGCGAAGGCCTCCCGAAAGTCCTCCGCCCGGTCGACGCGGCGAATACCCTTGCCTCCGCCCCCGTGAACCGCCTTGAGCATCACCGGGAAGCCGATCGACTCGGCCACCTCGAGCGCCGTATCGGCGTCGGTCAGGATCCCCTCGCTGCCGGGAACAACCGGTACACCGACCTGCACGGCGGTCTGGATCGCGTTCGACTTGTTGCCCATCCGCCGCATCGCCTCGCCGGTCGGGCCGATGAAGTTCAGACCGTGGCCCCGGCACAGATCCGCGAAGGAAGCGCTCTCGGACAGGAAGCCGATCCCCGGATGCAGCGCGTCGACCGCTTCTCGCTCCGCGACACGGATTACCGAGTGGCCGTTCAGGTAGCTCTCGTCGGGTGTGCTGCCGCCGATGCAGACCAGGCTGTCGCGTTCCCGCAGCATCGCCGCCGCCGGCGACTCGACATCCGGGTCCGACTGGACCAGAACCACTTCGATGCCGGACCGCTGAGCGACGCGAACCAGCTTGACCGCGGTGCAACCCCGGGCGTGGATCAAGGCACGGCGCACCGGACGCGGCGCCACAGCCGGCGCCGGCTGGACGACCTCCGTCTCGCGGCGACGCCGGCGCCCGGACAGGAACTCGACCCGCCGCTCCTCCTCCAGCAGGCGCCGGAGAATGTCCTCGACCGTCTCCTCCGGCACCGGGATCTGCGAATCGACCTGCCGCAACTGATCGTCCAGTTCCTCGCCGAAGGGATGCTGCACGAGGCCGTGCATCGAGCCCTCGATCTCGCTCAGGTAGTTCGAGAGAGTCGAAGCCATCGGCAGATGGGAGGGAACGACGATCTGCCCGGCGAAAGGCATGTTCGTGCCCGAGAAGTAGTAGGTCTGGACCAGGGGATGGGTGACCAGACTTGCCTGGGCGCCGCCGGTGCAGTCGCCGTAGCCGAAGCAGATCACCGGCAGGTCGTTGTCCCGAACGAAGCGCGTGATCCGATCATTGACGATCGGCATCGAGAACAGGGCGCCGGCGCCTTCCTTGGTGAGCATGCCGCCCGAGGAAATGAAACAGACGACAGGCAGACGCTCCTCCGCGGAGCGGAGCAGGAGCTTGCAGAACTTCTCCGCGCTCGCCATGTCGAACGAACCGGCCTGGAACGCGAGGTTGGAAACCAGGACGCCGACCCGGTTCCCCGCGGCGCCGCCGTCTTCTCCGTCGGCCAGGGCGCCGGTCCGGATCCGGGCCAGAGCCGCCACCGTCCCGCAGGGAGTGACTCCCTGAGCGAGCGCCCGCTCGATCGACACCCGTAGTCCCGGGAAGCTCACCGGATCGGCCGTCATCCGGTCCGCTTCGAGCTCCTGCACGTCGTGGAAGAACCGATCCAGGATCGCCTGAGGCCGGCGCGGCGTGTTCCGCTTCTGCTCGGCCAGTACGTCCTCGAGCAACAGGTCGCGGTAGGCCGCGTCGAGACGGTTCCAGAAGTCCTTGATGCCGATGTTGCGCGGCGAGATGCGGCCGTCGTAGCTGCGGATTCCCTGCTCGTCCTCGTAGAAGTTCGGCAGCAGGCGTTCGAACAGGAAGGTCACCAGGCCGAAGAGCGGCTCCGAGATTCGAGGCATCTGGAGCCGCTTCCACTCGGCCACCGCCTTGAGCTGACGGCCGCGCCGCGGGTGCCGGGCAAAGTGTCTCAACCAGTAGCGGAACTGCCTGCGCAGACGCGCCTCGGCCTCCTCCGCCGCTTCACCCTCGAGGCCCGCCGTCAGCTCCCCCATCGCCGCGTCCAGCGAGTGACGCAGGAGGAGGCGGACCGACTCGCGCGCAATCACGTTCTCTTCGCGCGCCTCGCTGGCAATCTCGCGCAGGTGCAGGAAGATGTGGTCGTAGAGCCGGTCGAAGCAGATGAAGTTCTCGGACTCGCGCCGGAACAGCCGCAGAAGCTGCGGCTCGAGGATCACGTCGAGCACAGTGAGGTCGGCGGCCTGGGAAACCGGCCCCGGTCCGGAGGCCGCGCGCCCTCCTTCGAGCCCCTCCTCCTCGACCGTCCGAATGACCGTCAGCAGTCGCCCGAAGTTGTCCTCCGCCCCGTCCTTCCACTGGTTGTACAGATGGAATCCGTACTCCAGCAGCAGTTCGTCCCGGGCGCGGTTGAAGCTGTACTCGCGGCTGCCGAGCAGGAGGGAGGCGAGCCTGCCCCGTGCTTCGTGCAGCGAGTCCCGCGCGGCCGCGTACCGCTTGTAGGTCCGGCTCAGGACGCCGTCGTAGCGAACCGCCAGTGGATTGTCGAACCAGCGTTCGAACGAGACCCGGCGCTGCCGCTCCCGGCGCGCCCGGGCCGCTCCGGCCGGCACTTCAGCCGCGGCCAGCCGGCCGTAGCCCGACACCGTCTTCGAGCTCAGGCGGCGGCGCAGTCCCAGGTAGCGCAGGTAACGGAAGGCGACGCCGAACACGTTCGCCTGCTCGGCCGGGCTGTGCAGGCGCGACAGAGGGGCGAACTCCTCGAGCAGGGACAGACTGCGGGAGGGGTCGACGTACCGCCGGGTGTTGCGGCGGTAGTGCTCGAACACCGCCGGTTCGTCACGCACGAACACCTTCGCCCGCTGCTCGACCAGCGCGATCGACGACGTGACCGCAGCCTCGAAGCAGGCCAACCGGTCGCCGCCCTCGCCGGGAACGAAGTCGATCACGCCGTCGAGATAGCCCTGCTCGTAGAGCTCGTACGCCGACACGCCGACCGCTTTCGCGCACTCCTGCCAGGAAAGGTCGTAACGGCGGACAATATTCGCCAGGCCGCGGGGCTGGATCGTGTTGAAGACGCCGTCCCGCACCGACAGCAGCACGTTCGTCGTCGCCAGCGGGATGGCGCCGCCCGAGTAGCCGTTGCCGAGCACGACGCCGACGGTCGGCGCGTGAAGCTGCGCCATCTCGGCGATCAACCGCGAAATCGCGTGGGCCTGGTTGCCGCGGTTCGCCATCTCGCCCGCGTCCGCTCCCGGTGTGTCCATCAGGGCAACGATCGGCAGGTTCCGCGCCGCCCAGGAGCGGATCACGTCCACCGCCAGACCGTGGTGCTCCGGCGTCCACACGCCGTTCTGCACCGAGCGTTCCTGCGCCAGCACGCCGAACCGCCGTGTGTGACCGTCGATCCCGGCCTCGAACACGGCTGCGTAGAGCGGCCCATGGTGACGCTCTTCGACCAGATCCCAGCTCGTCGCGGCCAGGACTGCACGGGTACCGACACGGCTCGGGTCCTCGGCCGGGGCCACCGTTCGGCGAACGTACTCGTCGACCTCCAGTCCGGCGAGTCGCTTGAGTGTCTGGCGAATGCGCCGCTTGGAGATCAGACCGCCGATCCGCCCGCTGCCGGCGGCGACATGCGGATCGCGGGACTCCGGAAACAGCGAGAAGGCCCGCGCCCGCTGCTCCGCGTCGCGGAACAGGGGGTCGACCGCTCCCCGCGAAGGTTCCGCCTGACTCTTGAGCAGAATCGTCATAAACCGCTTACTCTACTCGCTTTCCGGTCGCTCTTCCGCTCGGGTCGGGCCGATTTCCGCCAGCGTCGCCGGGCTCGGCGCCCTGTAGCGGTAGCGGTTCGCGAGCAGTTCGCGCTGGAGGTCGGCGTCGAGCCCGGCATCCCGCGGAAACGACTCGGCGATCGTCCTCGCCCCACCGGCGGCTGCCGGCGCGAATGCGAAGCGTACGTCCATCCCGGCCTCCCCTCTGTCGATTCCGCCCGCGACTGCCTACACTATGCCTCCGAAGGCCCCCGAAGGCCCCCAAGGCCCGCCGGGACATGAACGTCCTGCCAACCATCGAGTATCTCCTGTATCTCCTGACTGCATTGTGGACTTTCTTCCAGGCATCGTCGGTTCCTTCGCCGACCCGGCGGCCGAGAACCCGACGGTGGAGATGGTCGAGGCGGCATTCCGCCATCACGGCCTGCACTGGCGCTACCTGAACTGCGAAGTGCCGCCCGATCTGCTGGCCGACGCGGTCGCTGGCGCCCGCGCGATGGGCTGGGCAGGCTTCAACTGCTCGCTCCCGCACAAGGTCGCCGTGATCGAGCACCTCGACGGCCTCGGCGAGTCGGCCCGCCTGATCGGGGCGGTGAACTGCGTCGTCCGTGACGACGAAAGCCGCTTCATCGGCCAGAACACGGACGGCAAGGGCTTCCTCCGCTCCCTCGAGGAGATCACGCCAGCGGCCGGAAAGCGGGCGTTGATCTTCGGCGCCGGCGGCGCCGCGCGGGCGATCGCGGTGGAACTCGCCCTGGCTGGGGCCAGCTCGATCACTGTCGTCAATCGGACGAGCGAACGCGGCGAGGAACTCGCGGCCCACATCGGCAGCCACACCGCGACCCGCGCCCGGTTCGAACCCTGGCGCGGCGTCTACCGGATCGCCGCGGCGGTCGACATCCTGATCAACGCGACCTCGATCGGTCTGTTCCCGCATGTCGACGAGGAACTGCCGTTCGACCCAGGCACGCTCCTGCCCGCGATGGTGGTCGCCGACGTGATTCCGAATCCCCCGAAGACGCGCCTGCTCCAGGCGGCGGCGAAGCGCGGCTGCACGGTGCTCGACGGCCTCGGCATGCTGGTCAACCAGGGAGTCGACGGGATCCGCTACTGGACGGGAGTCGACGTCGACCCTCGGGTCATGCGAGCCCGCCTGGAGGCGATCTTCGGCTGAAGCCGGTCGAGCAGCACGGCGGCCAAAATCAGGGCCCCGAACACGACCTTCTGCTCGTAGGACGCGACCCCCGCGATGTTCAGGCCGTTCTGGATGACGGCGATGATCATCGCGCCGATCAGGGTGCCCGAGATGCGGCCTCGACCGCCCGCCAGACTCGCTCCGCCGACCACGACGGCCGCGATCACCTGGAGTTCGTAGAGCTCGCCCGCGTTGGGCCGGCCGCCTTCGAACCGGGAAGCGTCGACGATGCCTGCCAGCCCGGCGAACGCTCCGCACAGACAGTAGACGGCGAGCAGGACCGCGGTCACTGGCACACCCGACAGCCGCGCCGCTTCCGGGTTGCCGCCCACGGCGTAGACGTAGCGCCCGAACATGGTCCGCGTCATCAGCAGGTGAGCGGCCACGAAGAGGAAGAGCATCAGCAGGATCGGATTCGGCACGCCCAACGCGGAACCGTTGCCAAGCCAGGCGAAGGCGGGCGCTCCAACGCGCACCGCCTCGGGCGTGCCCTCGGCGCCGCCGCCCACGAGGCGTCGCTGGTGACCGACAGCGAGAATCAGGGCCAGGCCGCGCGCCAGCATCATCAGACCCAGAGTGGCGACGAAGGGCGGCACCCGGAAGGCGGCGACCATCGTCCCGCTCAGCAGACCGCCCAGGGCAGCGGCCGCCACGCCAAGAAGCATCGCCGCCAGCAGGCCGGCCGGCGAGGCCGCGGCGCCGCCGAACCACTCCTGCGCCGTCACCGCGGCGATCACGCCGGCCAGCGCCAGCAGGCTGCCGACCGAGAGGTCGATGCCCGCGGTCAGGATCACCAGGGTCATGCCGAGCGCGATGATCGCGATGTCCGCGTTCTGGTTCACCACGTTGAGCAGGTTGCGCGGGGTCAGGAAGGTTGGCCAGGAGTAGCTCCCCGGCGCCACGACCGGCGCTCCGGCCGACCGCACCGGGCCCCACTCCGACGCGATCCGGTGGGTGGCGATCGCGTCGACCGAACCGCCGGCGCGGGCAATCCGCTCGAACTCCAGCCGCACATCCCGCGGCTGGCCAAACACCCGGCCGGCGATCGGGGCGCCGGCGGCCGCGAGGCCACGCTCGATCGCCGCCGCGAACGCCCGGTCGACCGCCGTGTCCCGCACGACGACGAGCACCTCGCACGGGACGGGGCACACCTCCAGTACCTGGCGGGCGACCGCGGCGCCGGCGCGCTTCGTGATCGGATTCTGTTCACGCCAGGTCGCCGCGCTCGATATCAGGCAGAGGAGAAGCAGCACGACGACCGAGAGTCGGCGGCCCGCCAGGTCGACCAGACCCGACAACAGGCGACGCATCCGGCCACGGACCGGCTGGGCCGTCTCCTCAGGCAACGGAGGCTCCTCAGGCAACGGAGGCTCCTCAGGCAACGGAGGGCTCCTCCGACGGACCGACACCCGCCGCGATCCGCAGAACGCCGGCCGGATCGGCGCCCGCCGGGTCCGCGATCTCACCCCGGATCCGCCCCTCGTGCATGACCAGGACGCGGTCGCTCATGCCCAGAACCTCCTCCAGCTCCGAGCTGATCAGCAGCACGGCCTTGCCTTTCGACGCCATGCGGCGGATCCACTCGTGGATCTCGTACCGGGCCCCGACATCGATTCCCCTGGTCGGTTCGTCGCAGAGCACGACCTTCGCGCCGCGTTCGAGCCACTTGGCGATCACGACCTTCTGCTGATTGCCGCCCGACAGGGTGGCCACCCGCTGGCCGGATCGAGCGAGCCGGATGTCGAGCTGCCCCCGCCATCGGTCGAAGGCGCGCCCCTCGCGACGGCGATCGACCATGCCTCGAAAGCGACGGAAGCGATCCAGATTGGGAAGCGCGAAGTTGGCCCGCGCACTTTCCGTCAACACCAGGCCGTGGCCTCTGCGATCCTCCGGCAGCAAGCAGATACCGGCGGCGATCGCCTGGCGCGGCGACCGCGGGTCGAGCCGCCTGCCGTCGAGCCAGACCTCGCCGCGGTCGCGCGCTGCGGCGCCGAAGACCAGGCGCGCGACCTCGCTGCGGCCGGCGCCCACCAGGCCCGCGAGCCCCAGGACTTCGCCGCGGCGGATGCTGAAGGACACGTCGCGGACACGGTGTCCCGCCGACAGCCCCTTGATCTCGAGCCGGGGTTCCCCGAGCTCCTCGTGGAGACGAGGCGGAAACTCCGCGCTCAGGCGCCGGCCCACCATCGCCTCGATCAGCGCATCGCGATCGAGCGGCGCGAGGCCGCCGCCGCCCGCGGCCGGGAGGCGCCGGTCGATGCTGTGCACGAGTTCGCCGTCGCGCAGCACGGCGACCCGGTCGGCGACCGCCTCGATCTCCTCCAGTCGGTGGCTGACGTAAATCGCGGCCGCTCCGCGACCCGCGAGTTCGCGCACCTGGCGCAGCAGAGCGCGCGCCTCGCGCGGAGACAGCGCCGCAGTCGGCTCGTCCAGGATCAGCAGCCGGGGTCCCAGCGCCAGCGCCTTCGCGATCTCCACCGCCTGGCGCGCGCCGAGCGACAGCCCAAAGCAGGAGGCGCCCGGGTCGATGTCGATCTCCAGCAATCCGAGCAGCCGGCGCGCCTCGCGCTCTTCCCGGCGCCGGCGGACCAGGCCTCGCCGGGACCAGCCGGCGCCGAGAAAGAGATTCTCGCGGACACTCAACTGCGGGATCAGACTGAGTTCCTGGTGGATCACCGCGATCCCCCGCCGGCGCGCCTCCGCCGGCGAATCGAACGCCGCGGGTTCGCCATCAAGCTCGATCCAACCGCCGTCCGGACGTTCGGCGCCCGAGACGACCCGGATCAGGGTGCTCTTGCCGGCGCCGTTCTCTCCGACCAGGCCCAGCACCTCGCCGGCGCCCACGGCAAGGCTGACGCCGCGAAGGGCGTCCACGCCCGGATAGCTCTTCGAGGTCCGGTGAAGTTCGAGCAACTGGCTGCTTACGGGCCCTGGTCGAGCGTCGGGTCCCGCTCCGCGTCCGCCTGCCGGTAGAGCCGGGTGGGGATCAGGTGGACGCGCTCGAAGTCCTCGCCGTCGAGATAGCTCACGATGTTCTGCACCGTCATGAGCCCCATTTGATCCGGATACTGGATCGGATCGGCGTAGATCTTCCCCTCCCGGATCGCCTGCCTGCCCGCCAACTCGCCGTCGAAACCCACGATCCTCACCTGGTCCGCCCGTCCCGCCTGCTCGAGCGCGGTCCGGGCCCCAAGCGCGGAGGGGTCGTTGATCGCGAACACGCCGGCGAGGTCCGGGTGGGCCTGGATGCCGTCCGCCATCGCCCGGTACCCCTCGTCACGAAGGCCGCCGCCCTCGAGTTCGGCGACGATCTCGATCCGGCCGTCCGAGCGGTCGCTGTTGTACTCCTCGATCGCCCGGCGGAAGCCGTCCACGCGCAGCACGCAGGAGTTTGCCTGCTTGAAGTGCAGGATCAGGACTTCGCCGCCCGCCTCGCCGAGCGCTTCGATCATCGCCTCGCCCGCGAGCAGACCGCCCTGGTAGTTGTCCGTGCCGACGTGACCCGCGATCTCGACGCCCTCGGCGACGGCCTGCAGGTCGGACGTGAACACCGGCACACCCGCTTCGTTGGCCCTCCGCACCGCCGGACCGATCGCGATCCGGTCGACGGGATTGAGCACGATCGCGGCCACGCCGGAGGCCAGGAAGTTGTCGACCTGCTGCGACTGGAGATTCACGTCCCGATCGGCATCGGACACGACGACCTCGAAGCCGTGGCGTTCGGCCTCCTCGGTCATCGTGTCCGCGATGATCTTGAAGAACGGGTTCGTCAGCGTCATCGCCGAAAAGCCGATCGTGCCGCGAGCGGCGACGCCGTCGCGCCCTTCGACCGCGCCCGTTTCCGCGCCGCCCCCGCACCCGCCGAGCACAAAGAAGAGCGCCACCGCCGCGACCCCGGTCAGCGCACGCTTCACGATCCCCTCTCCATCATTCCGACCTCCCCGCATCTGACGGCAACTGGTGAACGACAGATTGTGACACGCGTCCCCGGCCGAATCGGCCCGGGTCGGGCCGATCCCGTCGTTGCCATTGACTTACGCCCTGTTCCCGCTTAGAGTCAGGAAGACGAGCGCGAGCCCCGATGCCGGGGGGAGCGGAGACGCGATGGCCGACCACAGCACGATCGAATGGACCGATGCCACCTGGAACCCCGTGATCGGCTGCACCAGGGTCAGCGCCGGCTGCGCCCACTGCTACGCGGAACGGTTCACCGAACGGTTCCGCGGCGTACCCGGGCACCCCTTCGAGCACGGCTTCGACCTTCGTCTCGTGCCGGCCCGGCTCGATCAGCCGCGACGCTGGCGGCGGCCGCGCCGTATCTTCGTCAACTCGATCAGCGATCTCTTCCATCCGAACGTCCCGGAAACCTACATCGCCGAGGTCGGCCACGTCATGCGCGATGTCGAGCGGCATACCTACCAGGTCCTGACCAAACGCCACGACCGGATGCGTCGTCTCCTGGCCGGAGAACTCTCCTGGATGGGAGACCTGCCGAACGTCTGGTTCGGAGTCAGCGTCGAGAACCGCCGCCAGGGCCTGCCGCGGCTGGACGCCCTCCGCGCGACGCCGGCCGCCGTCCGGTTCGCCTCCATCGAACCGCTACTCGAGGACCTGGGCGACTTCGACCTCAGCTCCATCGACTGGGTCATCGCCGGCGGCGAGAGCGGCCCCGGCGCCCGCCCGATGCGCGAGGACTGGGTTCTGGGCATCCTCCATCAATGCCGCCGCCAGGGTGTGCCGTTCTTCTTCAAGCAATGGGGCGGCGTCCGCAAGAGCCGCAACGGCCGTCTGTTGCAGGGCAGGACCTACGACGAGATTCCCGGGCAACTGGCCGGTTGAAGTCAGGGTCAGGGGCGATGAGTCAAGAACGCTTCGGCGGCAGCTGGACCAGGACGAAGCTCAACGTCCTGCAGCAATACCTGCAGGCGTACACGACCGCCCTCAAGAACCAGCCCTTTCGACTCTGGTACGTCGACGCCTTCGCAGGAACCGGCACCGTTCATCTGACTTCGGTCCGAGACTCCTTGCAGAGTCCGCGGAGCTCAAACTCGTGCAAGACGTCCATCGCCCTCCGCCGCAAGTTCCGTCGTTGCTAGCGCCAGCATCCGTGTCCAGTTCTCTTGACGAGACTCTAGCAGCCGCAGCCCTCCGGCCTGGCCGGATAGAGTCGCGGCAATGACCGAGACCGGAACGACCTCGCAACCGGCTGCGGCGCCGCCCCTGCTTCAGATCCGGGAGCTGCGCACGTACTTCCACGGCAAGCGGGAAACCGTCCGCGCGGTCGACGACATTGACCTCACGATCGAGGAGGGCGAAACGCTCGGGCTGGTCGGCGAGTCGGGCTCGGGCAAGTCGGTCACCTCGCTGTCGGTCATGCGCCTGCTCGAGAGCACGGCGAACATCGAGAGCGGCGAGATCTCCTACTTCGGGCGCGACCTGGTCCACCTCCCCAGCCGGGACATGCGCGACCTGCGCGGCAAGGACATCGGGATGATCTTCCAGGAGCCCGGCACCTCGCTGAACCCGGTCTTCCGGGTCGGCGACCAGGTGGGCGAAGCGCTCCGGGTCCATCTTGGAATGAGCCGGAAGGAGGCGCGACAACGGACGATCGGGCTGTTCGAGGAGGTCGGCATCCCGGAACCCGAGCGCCGCATCGACAGCTATCCGCACGAGATGTCGGGCGGCCAGAAGCAGCGCGTGATGATCGCGATGGCCCTGTCCTGCAATCCGAGACTGCTGATCGCCGACGAGCCGACGACCGCCCTCGACGTCACGATCCAGGCGCAGATCCTCGACCTGATCCGGCGCCTTCGCGACGAGCGCGGCATGTCCATCCTCTTCATCAGCCACGACCTGGGCGTGATCGCGGAGATCGCGGACCGGATCGCGGTCATGTTCCGGGGCCGGATCGTCGAGCGCGGATCCGTCACCGGGGTGTTCAACAACCCGCAGCACCCCTACACGAAGGGGCTGCTTGCCTGCCGCCCCCACCTCGACCGGGACTTCCGGCGTCTGCCGACCGTCGCCGATTTCATGGACGTCGACGAGGTCGGCGACGGCGGCGAGATCCGGATCACCGAGCGCGACCTGAGCGCGGAGGCTCTGGGCGATCTCGTCGGACGCGGACGCGGACGCCTGCTCCACCCGCAGCCCGCCCTGGAGAGCCTCGGGTACGCGGAGGATCCCGGGCCCGGAGACGTGATCGACCAGGACGCGGCGCCGCTGCTGACGGTGCGCGACCTCAAGGTCTACTACCCGATCAAGAGCGGTTTCCTGCGCCGTCAGGTCGGCGAGGTCAAGGCGGTCGACGGCATCTCCTTCGACGTCTACTCGGGCCAGACGCTGGGCCTCGTCGGCGAGTCCGGCTGCGGCAAGACGACCACCGGGCTGGCGCTGCTGCGGCTGATCGACATCACCGGCGGCAGGGTCCATTTCGACGACCAGGATGTGACCGGAATTCCCGCCAGCCGCCTGCGCGCCCTCCGCGGGCAGATGCAGATCATCCTCCAGGATCCCTACTCGTCGCTGAATCCCCGGATGACGGTCGAGGCGATGCTCACCGAAGCGATGGCGATCCACAAGATCGGCGCCGGGCGGCGCGACCGCCGCGACCGCGCCGCCCGTCTGCTGGAAGAAGTCGGCATGGAAGCCGATCACCTGCGCCGCTACCCGCACGAGTTCTCCGGCGGCCAGCGCCAGCGCGTATCGGTGGCACGGGCGCTGGCGGTGCAGCCGGAGCTGATCATCTGCGACGAATCCGTGTCGGCGCTGGATGTCTCGGTGCAGGCACAGGTGCTCAACCTGCTCAAGGACCTCCAGGAAGAGCACGGCCTGACCTACATCTTCATCAGCCACGACCTGTCCGTGGTCAAGTTCATGTCCGACATGATGGCGGTGATGCTCGACGGCAAGATCGTCGAGCAGGGGCCGTCCGAGGCGATCTACAGGACGCCACGGGAGGAGTACACCCGCAGCCTGATCGAGGCCGTGCCGGACGACACGATCGCCAACATCGAACGCCGGCAGCACGAACGCCGGGAAGCCCGCACCCTCCGTCACGCGAATTGACACCCAGCCGGCGACAACGGTCATGACGACCAGCAGCACGAGCCGTTTCCCAGAGGCCCTGGTGCTGATCTTCGCCATGATCGTGGCGGCGCAGGTCCTCACTTACGTCCTGCCCGCCGGCGAGTACGAGCGCGATGGCCGGCAGGTGCTGGCCGGCACCTACCACGCCGTCGAAGCAGCGTCCTTGCCTTGGCACGCCGCCCTGACCAAGGTGCCCAGGGGCCTCGAGGCGGCCGGCGAGATCATCTTCTTCGTCTTCCTGGTCGGCGGCGCGATCGGGGTCATCCGCGCCACGGGCGCAATCGACGCGGCGATCGGGCGCGCAATCAGCACGCTCGGGGGCCGACCGATCCTGCTGGTCGGCGGGATGACGGCCCTGTTCGCGGTCGGCTCGTCGACGATCGGCATGGCCGAGGAGTACATGCCCTTCGTGCCCATCCTGGTCGCGATGTGCATCGCCCTGAAGATGGACGCCGTGGTGGCCTTGGGCATGGTCTACCTCGGCGCCGGGATCGGCTACGGCGCCGCGGCAATCAACCCGTTCACGGTGATGATCGCCAAGGACATCGCCGGCCAGGATCCGGGTACCGGTTTCGGGCTCAGGTGGGCGCTGTTGGCGGTCATGCTCCTCGTCGCCGTCCACCACCTGCTCCGGTACGCGCGGCGCATCGCCGCCGATCCCGAACGGAGCCTGGTCCGGGACGTCGACTACGGCGGCGGCGGCCACGAACTGACCGCGGCCGAGCTGACGCCGGCACGACTCGGCATCCTCGCCGCGTTCACCGCGATGATCGGCATCTTCATCTGGGGCGTGAACGTCCACGGCTGGTACCTGGTCGAACTCGCCGCGCTGTTCCTCGGCGTGACGATCATCGCCGCCGCCCTCGGCCGCGTGTCGCCGAACCGCACCGCGCGAGCGTTCACGACCGGCGCCGCCGAACTGACCGGCACGGCGCTGCTGATCGGTTTCGCGCGCACGATCGAGGTCGTGCTCTCCGACGCGCGGGTCATCGACACCGTGATCCACGGCATCGCCTCGTTGCTACAGAAGGCCGAGGGCCTGGGCGCGGGCGCCGCGGTCGTCTCGGCCTGGGGCATGCTCTTGGTCCAGAGCGTGTGCAACTTCCTGATCCCCTCGGGCAGCGGGCAGGCCTACGTCACGATGCCGATCATGGCGCCGCTCGCGGACCTCACGGGGGTCGGCCGCGAGACCTCGGTGCTCGCCTACCAGCTCGGCGACGGCCTGATGAACCTGATCGTGCCGACGAACGCCCTGCTGATGGGCATGCTGCTCCTGGCCCGCATCCCGTACCAGCGCTGGCTGCGCTTCATCCTGCCCGCCATCGTCAAGCTCTATCTGGTCGCGATGGCCGTGCTGGCGGTCGCCGCCCTGATGCGCTTCGAGTAGTCGCCGGGCGCGCCTGCGGTCTCCTTGGCTCGCACGGCTACGACCCGCTACGCTCGCGCCAAGTGACGCCCCACGCGACGACTTCGTCAACCTACGGCGACGAACTCCCGGAACACGACCCGGAGGTCGGTCAACTCGTCCATGTCCGTAGCCGCCGCTGGCTGGTCGAGCACGTCCGGCCCGGCGAGAGGCCCGGCGAATCCTCGATCGTCCGCCTCGCCTGCGCCGAAGACGACGCCCAGGGCGAGGAGATCGAGGTCTTCTGGAAGGTCGAGATCGACCGGCGCATCCTGAAGCAGGAAGGCTGGGGCGAACTCGCCGCGAGAGGCTTCGACACGCCGCCCCGGTTCGCCGCCTTCCTCCACACGCTGCGCTGGAACTGCGTCACCGCCACCGACCCCGACCTGTTCCAGGCGCCCTTCCGTGCCGGCATCAAGCTGGACGCCTACCAGATGGAGCCGCTGCGCAAGGCGCTCCGAATGCCGCGGGTCAACCTCTTCATCGCCGACGACACCGGCCTGGGGAAGACGATCGAGGCCGGCCTGATCGCCCGCGAACTCCTGCTCCGCAAGAAGGTCCGGACGATCGTCGTCTCCGCGCCGAGTTCCGTCCTCGAACAGTGGCAGGCCGAGATGGAGGAGCGCTTCGGACTGCTGTTCGAGATCCTCGACCGCGCGTACTTCACCCGCATTCGGCGCGAGCGCGGCTTCGGCGTCAACCCCTGGAAGACCCACAGCCGCTTCCTGGTCTCCCACAACCTGCTCCGGGATCCGACGTACGCCGATCCGATGCGGGCCTGGCTCGGCCCGGTGCTCCGCGGCAGCCTGTTTATTCTCGACGAAGCACACCACGCGGCGCCTTCGAGCGGCGGACGATACGGCATCGAGTCGAAGTTCACTCGCGCGATTCGGGACCTGAGCCACCGCTTTGAGCACCGCCTCTTCCTCTCCGCGACGCCGCACAACGGCCACTCGAACAGCTTCTCCACCCTCCTGGAGCTGCTCGACCCCCATCGATTCACACGCGGCGTCGGCGTACGCAGCGAGTCGCTGGATGCGGTCATGGTGCGCAGGCTCAAGGAGGACATCCGCGAAGTCCAGGGCGGGTTCCCGCAGCGCAACGTCGTGCCCGTCCGAATCGACAATCTGCCCGCCAATCAGCCGGAGCTCGAACTGTCTCGTCTGCTCGACGAGTATCGGACGGCCCGCGCTGAGAGATTCAGGAAGGCGACCAGCAGCGTCCAGGCTGCCTCCGGCCTGCTCGTCGTCGGCCTGCAGCAGCGCCTGCTGTCGTCCATCGAGGCGTTCGCGGTCAGCCTGCGGACCCACCGCCAGACGGTCGCTCGGCAGCGCGACCAGGAACTCCAACAACAGGCCGGCGCCGCCACGACCACCCGCGCCAGGACGGAAGCTCAACTCTTCGTCTCGGCATCCGGGGCAACCGGCGCCGACGGCGACCAGGAGGACGAAGCAGCGTGGACCTCGGAGGAAGCCGAACGGGAAGAAGCGCGCCAGATCGAGACGATCACCGCCGCGACGGAAGCCGCCGCGACCTCGCTCGTTGGCGCCGCAACCGCCGAAGCGCCGGACGAGAGGCTCTGGCTACGCGAGAAGGCCCTCCTGGACCGCATGGAGCAGGTCGCCGCGCAAGCCCGTGGCCGGCCCGACGCCAAGACGCGCCGCCTCGTCGACTGGATTCGCGAGAACCTCTGCCCCGACCTCCCGCCGCTCGGAACGGCGTTGCCGCCAGGTACGCCGCCACCGCGCTGGAACAACCGGCGGCTGCTGATCTTCACGGAGAACCGCGTGGGCACGAAGCGCTACCTCCGCAACATGCTGGAGAGCGCCATCGCCTGCTCCGACCGAGCCGAGAATCGCATCGTCACCATCGACGGCCACACCCGCGGCGCCGCCCGGCGCGAGATCCAGCGCCGGTTCAACGCCGAGCCCGAAAACGACCCGCTGCGCATCCTCCTGGCGACCGACGCCGCCCGCGAGGGACTGAACTTCCAGGCCCACTGCACGGACCTGTTCCACTTTGACCTGCCATGGAATCCCGGCCGCATCGAGCAGCGGAACGGTCGCATCGACCGGAAGCTCCAGCCGGCCAGCGAAGTCAACTGCCACTACTTCGTTCTGCCTCAGCGGGCCGAGGACCGCGTACTGGAGGTCCTCGTCGAGAAGACGGAGACGATCCGAAAGGAACTCGGAAGCCTGTCCAGGGTGATCGACGACCGGATCGAACGTCGCCTGAAGAGCGGCGGCATACCCCACGGCACGGTCGACCGACTCGCGGCCCGGATCGCGGCAGCCGATCTCCAGGTCGAGCGCAAACGCGTCGCCGCCGAGGAACTGGAGAGCGCCCGCCAGCGCCGAAGCGACCTCCAGGGCCAGATCAACCGCTGCCAGACCCTGCTCCAGAACTCGCGAAAGTGGGTTCAGTTCGACGTCGAGCCGTTCCGGGATGCACTTTCCTGTTCACTCGAGCTGCTGGGCGCAAAGCCGCTGCAAGCGACGCGGAACGAGAGGCGCGAAACGAGGTGGACCTTCCCCGCCCTCGACGGCCAGACCTCCGCCGACCCCACCTGGGCACGTACGCTCGACTCCCTGCGCCGGCCGCGGCGGCGCAATCAGAAGCTCACCGACTGGCGCAAGGAGGAGCCGCCCCGCCCCATCGTGTTCGAAGACGCCGGCGTACTGACCGACGAGACGGTCCACCTGCATCTCGAACAACGGGTAGCGCAGCGGCTCCTCGCGCGCTTTCGCTCCCAGGGCTTCCTTCACCACGACTTGTCGCGCGCCTGTCTCGCCCAGGCCGTCGACTCGATCCCCAGAGTCGTCCTTCTCGCCCGGCTGTCTCTCTACGGCAGCGGCGCCGAGCGCCTGCACGAGCAGGTCATCACCGTGGCCGCCCGCTGGGTCGAGCCGTCGCGCCGCACGGCGCCGCTTAAGGCCTACGCCCGTCACGCGGAACAACGGACGCTCGACCTGCTTGAAGTGTCCCTTGCCGGAACGAGTGGACGACCGGTGAACGAGGTGGTAGCGCAGAGGCTCCTGAACGCCGCAGCGCGCGACATCGAGGAACTGCGTCCTCAGCTCGAACCACGAAGCCGGGAACTCGCCGCAGTCGCGACGAAGCGGCTCCAGGAGCGCGGCGAGCGAGAGTCTCGTGAACTGCGCGCGATTCTGAAACAGCAGCGCCAGCGGGTCCGCGACGAACTGCAACTGAGAGACAACCAGTTCGTTCAGCGCACACTCGCCTTCAACCGCGGCGAAGAGCGGCAGTTGCGGGCCGACATGCGTTCCTGGCGCACGCGACTGGAGCAATTCGACTGCGACTTGGAGCACGAACCCCAACGCATTCGCAACTTCTACGAGGTCCGCGTAGCGCCGCCCGTCGAACCGCTGGGCATCGTCTACCTATGGCCGGAGACGAACTGATGAGCGGCGTGCGACAGGTGGCAGGGTTCGCGTCATCAGCACGGCGCCGCCCGTAGCGATGCCGAAGCTCGACGCGAACACAAGAGCCCACCTCGAGTGGCTCGGCTTCGTCCGGCCGACCGGCCTCGTGGTGTCGCCGCCGGCGCTCAACAAGGCCGGCGCCGTGCTGGAACGGGCCGATCGGGAGGGCCAGCGGCTGCTTCGCGACGCGGTATCCGAGCGGGAGTTCAAGCCCGGCGAAGGTCGCCAGCCCTGGCTGCCCGCCTTCGAGGACTTCGCCCGCTCGGTCCTCGGCTGGCGCTTCTCTCCCGAGGGCTACGCGGGCGGGAGCGCGGCGCCGATTCCCGACGAACTGAGCCTTCACCTTCCGGACTGCGGCGAGACCCTGAGACCCGACTTCGCGGTCCGCGAACGAAGCCCGAACGAGGATGGCTCGCGCTGGCAACTGCTCGTGCAGACCGTCGAACCGGGCCTGAGCTTCGACCGCGCGGTCTCCGGCGCCGGCAAGCTGGAAGCCTCCCCGCACAGCCGCATGGAACGCCTTCTGCGAGCGAAGGCGGTTCCCGCCGGGCTGCTGTTCAACGGCCGCGCCTTGCGCCTCGTCTCGGCGCCGCGCGGCGAGACTTCCGGCTGGACCGACTTCCAACTCGCCGACATGCTGCTTGTGGCGGGCCGCCCGATCTGCACCGCCCTGCGCCTGCTCCTGAACGAGCAGCGGCTGCTCGCCTTGCCCAGGCGCCAACGACTGGCCGCGCTCCTGGCGGACAGCCGCAAGTACCAGAACGAGGTCAGCGAACGCCTGGCCGAGCAGGTCCTGCATGCCCTCTACGAACTGCTGCGCGGCTTCCAGGCGGCGCACGACGCGTCGAGAAAGGAACTCCTGGGCGACCAGTTGCGCGAGGATCCGGGCGGCATCTACCACGGCCTTCTCACCGTGGTGCTGCGCCTGGTTTTCCTGCTCTACGCCGAAGAGCGCGATCTCCTCTCCGAAGAGGCAACCTTCGTCCGCCACTACTCCCTGGCCAGTCTCCACGACCGGCTGCGGGCCGACGCGGCGCTCCACCCCGACACGATGGACCAGCGCTACGGCGCCTGGGCCCAGTTGCTGGCGCTGTTTCGCATGATCCACAACGGCGCCGCAGCCGCCGACCTCCGCCTTCCGCCCCGGCACGGCGTGCTCTTCGATTTCGACCGCTTTCCGTTCCTGGAAGGTCGGCCCCCGGGAAGCGTGGCCCAGAACCACGAGCGCGTCGCGGCGCCGCTCGTGTCCGACGGCACGGTCCATCGCGCTCTGGAGAAGCTCCTCGTGCTCGACGGCGACCGCCTCTCCTACCGCGCGCTGGACGTCGAGCAGATCGGCTCCGTCTACGAAACGATGATGGGCTTCCGCCTCGAACGCGCCGAGGGACCTTCGTGCGCGATCAAGCCAGCCAAAAGGCACGGCGCGCCCGCCACGGTGAACCTGGCAGCGCTGCTCGAAAAACCAGTCGATCGGCGCGTCCGCTGGTTTCGCGAACGGACCGACCGCAGGCTGACCGACAAGGCCGCGAAGGCGCTACGGAACGCCCGGACGATCGACGAACTTCACGCCGGCCTCGACCGCGTGATCGACCGCGCCGCGACCCCCGACCTGGCGCCGAAGGGCCACATGATCCTCCAACCGAGCGATGAACGCCGACGCTCGGGCTCGCACTACACGCCGCGCGAACTCACCGAACCGATCGTCCGGGACACCCTGGAACCGATCCTCGACCGGCTGCGAGAGCAAGCCGCGGGAAGCGCGGGCCAGGAACCGGCAACACCGCCAGACCTGTCGGCGCCCGCTGAACACGGATCGCGAGTACGTAGCCCACGTCATCAGGGACCGGCAACAGCGCCCGACCTGTCGGCGCGCGGGCCTTCCGGCCCGCATCCAGCTCCGACGACAAAAGCGCCTCGGCCGGAACAGATCCTCGGACTCAAGGTCTGCGACCCGGCGATGGGCTCCGGCGCCTTCCTCGTCGAATCCTGCCGTCAACTCGGCGACGCCCTGGTCGACTCCTGGCACGCCCACGACGCGGCGCCGCCCATCCCGCCCGACGAAGACGAAGCCGTCCACGCCCGGCGTCTCGTCGCCCGCAACTGCCTCTACGGCGTGGATCGGAACGCCGTCGCCGTGGACCTGGCGAAGCTCTCGCTCTGGCTGACGACGCTCGCCAGGGACCATCCCCTGACGTTCCTCGACCACGCGCTTCGCCACGGCGATTCCCTGGTCGGCCTGGCGCCGGAACAGATCCAGGCCTTCCACTGGAAGGGCAAGGAGAAGCGCTTCCAGGCCGGCATCGAGACGACCTGGATTCGAGAGCAGGTCGAGAAGGCGTTGCGCCTGAGACGGGCGATCCAGGAGGCGCGCGACGACACGCCGGACTGGGTACTGCGCGATCGGCTGGACCAGGCGGAGGACGAACTGGCTCGGGTCAAGCGGAACGGCGACCTCGTCGTTGCGGCCTTCTTCGAACGCCAGAAGCCCGGCGAGCGTGAAGCCCTGCGCCGGTCGTTCGCCGCCGAACTTCAGTTCGAGACTGCGAGCGGCTCAGGGGGCAAGCCATCGTCCCGGCCGGGCGAAGACGAACAAGCATCCGTTCCGGCTTCCGTCTCGGGTCACTCCGGCAGTTCCGGCAGCATCCGCGCCTCCCCCTCGAACGCGATCTCGACGATCGGTTGGCTGGAGGAATTCCGAAACGGCGACCCGCCACTGGCGCCGTTTCACTGGGCAATCGAGTACCCCGAGGTCTTCCTGCTTGAAGAGCGCGAGAATTCCGGCTTCGACGCGGTCGTGGGGAACCCGCCGTTCGCCGGCAAGAACACGATCGGCAACGCGAACGTACCGGGCTACAAGGCTTGGCTGAAGCAGCTCCACGAAGAAAGCCACGGCAACGCGGACCTTGTCGCCCACTTCTTCAGGCGCGCGTTCACGCTGGTTCGCGAAGGCGGCGCCTTCGGCCTGATCGCCACGAACACGATCGCCCAGGGCGACACGCGCTCGACCGGATTGCGCTTCATCTGCAAGCACGGCGGGGAGATCTTCCGCGCCCGAAGACGGGTCAAGTGGCCCGGTCTGGCCGCCGTCGTCGTCAGCGTCGTGCATCTGCACCGCGGTCCCTGGCATGGTCCGCGGATGCTCGACGGCGTGACGCAACCGAAGATCACGGCCTTCCTGTTTCACCGCGGCGGGCACGAGGATCCTGCGCGGCTCACCGAGAACGCCGGCAAGAGCTTCCAGGGCAGCATCGTCCTCGGCATGGGTTTCACCTTTGACGACACGGACACGAAGGGCGTGGCGACGCCGCTTGCCGAGATGAACCGCCTGATCGAACAGGACCCGAAGAACCGGGAGGCGATCTTCCCGTACATCGGCGGTAAAGAGGTCAACGCCAGTCCGATTCACGCTCACCATCGGTACGTCATCAACTTCCACGACTGGCCGCTGCGCCGCGAGGACCGCGGTGACCGAAGCCAGCGCTGGGCAACCGCTCCGAAGGAGCAACGCAAACAGTGGCTGCGCGAAGGAGGCGTGCCGGTCGACTATCCGGATCCGGTTGCGGCGGACTGGCCGGAGCTGCTGGCGATCGTTGAGGAGCGGGTCAAGCCTGAGAGAGCCGAGAAGAACGACGCCGTGGCCAGGAGGCTATGGTGGCAGTTCCTTCGGCCCCGCCCGGAACTCCAGGGTGCCATCGCCGGCCTCGACCGCGTGTTGGCGATCTCGCGCGTCACCCAGCATGTGGGTTTCGCCTACCTACCAGCCGGCAAGGTCTATGCCGACCGTCTCATCATCTTCCCCTCCCCCACCCACGCCGCGTTCTGCGCCCTCCAGTCCCGCCCCCACGAACTCTGGGCGCGCTTCTTCGGTTCCTCTCTGGAGGACCGACTCACGTACACGCCCTCCGACTGCTTCGAGACCTTCCCCTTCCCAGAGAACTGGGAGACTCACTCCGACCTTGAAGTCGCCGGCGCCGCGTACCACGGTTTCCGAGCCGACCTGATGCTCCGGAGCGACGAGGGCCTGACGAAGACGTACTACCGCTTTCATGACCCCGAGGAGCAGAGTTCGGGCATCACCCGGCTCCGCGAGCTCCACTCGGCCATGGACCGTGCCGTCCTCGCCGCCTACGGCTGGACCGACATCGGCACGGCCTGCGAGTTCCTCCTCGACTACGAGATCGACGAAGAGACCTGGGGCAAAAGGAAGAAGCCCTACCGCTACCGCTGGCCCGACGAAGTCCGCGACGAGGTGCTCGCCCGCCTCCTCGAACTCAACGCCCAACGCGCCGCCGAGGAGAAGCGCAGCGGTTCCCGCCGATGAGAAGCCGGGACCGCCCCAGGTCCAGGGCCGATCACGTCGCGGGCCCGCTTTGCAGTCACCGCTGCCCGTGTGAGAGAGTTGTCCGCAGCAAGCCGACCGGCCCACCAGCGCCGACTCCTCCCCCACCTTCCCGCGCACCCCGCCATGACTAGCGGCAAGCTCTTGCGCCAACTCATCGTCTCGGGCGCCGATGGCGACCTCGCTGCATTCCGTGCCGCCGCGGACGACGTGATCGCCGACGAGCGGCAGAAGCAACACCACCTCCTGGCGAACGACCTCGAGTCCATTCTCTATGGCCGCACTCTCGCTCCCACGTCGCCTGGCCTGCGGAGGCTCGCCCAGGCGGTGCCCGAAGATCGAGAGCGTGGTTTGGCCTTGCTGTCACTGCGCGAGCCCGTCCGTGGAATGGAGGACGTTGTTCTCTCAAGCTCAAACCGCACCATCGTCCGGGCCGTCCTTCACGAGCAGAACCGCGAGGAACTGCTTCAAGCGCACGGGCTCCGGCCCGTCGATCGTCTCCTGTTGTGCGGACCGCCCGGCTGCGGCAAGACGCTGACCGCAGAGGTCATCGCAAATGAGCTCGGCAGACCTCTCGCCATCGTCCGGGTCGACAGCGTCGTGTCTTCTTTCCTCGGTGAAACCGCAGCCAATCTACGTCGCGTCTTTGACTTCATCGAAACGACGCCGACAGTAGCAGTCTTCGACGAGTTCGACGCCTTGGGCAAGGAGCGGGACGACTCCTCGGAACACGGCGAGCTGCGCCGGGTTGTCAACGCGGTGCTGCAGATGCTTGACGCATACGACGGCCGCAGCCTCATCGTCGCCGCCACCAATCACCAATCCATGCTCGACTCGGCCGTCTGGCGCCGTTTTGAGGAGATCCTCTATCTGAGGCTGCCGACCGCAACGCAGATTCGGGAGCTCCTCCGCGTCAAGCTGCGCGGCGTACGCCGAGCCTTCGACATCGACACGGTCGCCGTTGAGTCGCTCTTCCCTAATAGTACGCACGCCGACGTCGAGCGCGTGCTTCGCCGAGCCGTCAAGGAAATGGTCCTGAGCGGTGAAGGTCGCCTTGGCCTGAACCACATCCGCGGGGCCGTGCGCCGAGAGAAGGCGCGGCGTCAACCTGGGCGCATTTGAGTCAGGCCATTGCAGCAGCGCCTCTTCGACCACACACAAATGCGCCCGCACCTGCGCCTCAACCGAGAGCGACCAACCACGGAGCGCCGCCGGCCTGGCGGATTCCCTCCTTCCCCGCCTCCGCCACAGGATCCGCAGGTCCACGGAGCCTCGCTGCACCAGAAACTGCGTTCCGCACGCGAAAAGGCCGCCGCGGCTCTCGGCGGCTACGACCAGCGACGATTGATCAAGCTCAAGCTGGCAACGCAAGTATCGCCGGAGGCTCTCGCCCGGATTTCGCCCGGGATGGAGGCAGTAAGCCAGGAGGGCGAGAAGCTGATTCTCTACTTTGCGACCGACGATGCGCTGGAGACGTTTGAGGCGAAACTCTCAAGTCTCAGCCAGGGCGAGGCGGTAACGCGCAAGGACCTGCTCTACGCTCTCAGCGACATCGATCATTGGAGCGAGGACGACCGCACTGGCCGGAGCCTCAAGCAGCACGGTCTGCCACCGGGCAAATCGGTAACGCTCGATGTGGAGCTATGGCCGTTGGACAGCCCGCAGGCCCCAACGCTTGCCACTTTCTCCGAGTGGTTGAAGGAACGTGGCGGCAAGGTCCTGGACAAGGTGAAGAAGGCCTACCTTGTGCTGTGCCGTGTCCGTTGCGACCGCGCTGTTGCCAGCGACCTGCTTCGACACCGGGACGTTCGCACAATCGAACTTCCTCCGCGTCTGGCCCTGCCCCGGGAGATTCTCAGCGCCGATGTCCAGAACATTCCCGAGGTTGAAGCGCCACTGACCGATGCACCCGCTATCGTGGTTCTCGACTCCGGCCTCGCTTCCGGACACCCTCTGCTCGCACCCGCCGTGGGAGATTCCCAGAGCTTCCTGCCGGGCAGGTCGGCAGCCGACGAACACGGCCACGGTACGCTGGTCTCGGGCATCGCCCTGTACGGCGACGTAGCGAAAGGACTGCGCGCCCAGAACCTTGTCCCGGAACTGCGTCTCTTCAGCGGACGGATACTGGACGAAAAGAACCAGAGCAACGAGCCCCTCGTCGAGAACCAGATCGAAGACGCGGTCCGCTACTTCGCGGATCACTACGGCTGCCGCGTGTTCAACCTCTCCTACGGCGATCCCAACAGGTCCTACGAAGGCGGCAGGATCACGGGCCTTGCTGTGACGCTGGATGCGCTGAGTCGAGAACTCGGTGTGCTGTTCGTTGTACCCACCGGCAACTACGAAGGCGGCCCTGCGGGGCCGGGAGACTGGCGAGAAGACTACCCTGACTATTTGTCTGAGTCGAGTGCCCGCCTTCTCGACCCGGCCCCCGCCTTGAATGCCCTCACCGTCGGAAGTCTGGCACGTTGGGAGAAAACGATTCAGGCCGAAAGCTATTCAGACGATCCCGCCTACCAGCCCATAGCGCGAACCGACGAACCGTCCCCGTTTACCAGAAGCGGCCCTTCGGTGAGAGGCGCGATCAAACCGGATCTCGTCGACTACGGTGGCAATCGAGCCGTTGATCTGCGGACGGGAAGCGAACTCACCGTCGGCAGGGCCGGCATCGGCGAACGCTCGACATCTCGCGACTTCGCGGCCGGCTCGCCATTCGCCGAGGGCTGCGGAACAAGCTTCGCCGCTCCGCGAGTCGCGCATGTTGCCGCGCGCCTGCTGAGGGAGCTTCCAGGCGCAAGCGCCAATCTCTGCCGCGCTCTCCTCGTCGCGCACGCGCGGACTCCGCTCGCCTGCGCTGAGCTCTTCTCAGATGACCGCGCCGCCCTCCGCCGAATCACCGGCTACGGTCTGATCGACCGCTCCGCTCTCTACCGTTCGCCCGACGATTGCGTCTCGCTCTGGGCGACGGAGTCGATGACCAACAATCGGCACCACTTCTACGAGCTGCCGGTCCCGGATGAGTTCTGGTCTTCAGGTCGCCGCGAGCGGAGGATCACCGTTGCTCTTGCCTACTTTCCCGCTGTGAGGACGACGCGCATCGACTACCGCGCGGCGAAAATCAGCTTCAAGTTGGTACAGGCTCAGTCGCTCGACGAAGTCGCCAGCTGGTTCAGCGCGGTGGAAGACAATCCGGGAGCAGCACCGGTTGCCGAGCTGCCCACGGGAAGGAACATCACGGAGCAAAACCGCTCAAAGGGAACAGTGCAGGCTTCGAGTTGGACCTTTACTGTAGCGAACCGATCCAGAAAGGAAGGAGCCTGGTTCGTGGTCGTCACGCGCAACGATCCCGCGTGGGGGCAGAACATCTCCAACGAACATGAAGAATACGCTCTCGTAGCCACGATCGCGGATCGGCAATTTGCCGAGGCGCGACTCTATTCGCAGATCCAGGTCAGACTCCGACAACGCGCTCGAGCTCGAGCGAGCGACCGTTGACCAATATGCCGCCCTCAACCTCGCCCTTCCCGTTCAACCGCCACCGTCTCGCCGCCTCTGATCTTCTCGGAGTCCGTTCCGGCACAACATCGAGGCCCGGGCCGACAAGCGCGGGCAAGTGACGGCGTTCATTTTCGACAGCCTGACCGTCATGCCGCGCCCCGTCCCCCACAGCGAACTCAAGAGGCTGGATTGCGTCGGTCCCGCGAACTACGTTGCGGCAGAACCGATTTCACACGATCAACTCCTGAGGATCGTTCAGGCGGGCTTCGGAGAATCGGGCTCATGATCGACATCCTCATGTCGATCAAGCCGCCGTACGTCGACATGATCGTCTCCGGCTCCAAGACGGTCGAGATCCGGAAGCGAGCTGTCCGGGTACCAGCCGGAGCAAGAATCTGGATCTACGCAACCAGTCCACGGCGGCAGGTAGTCGCATCCGCCCGGCTCGAAGAAGTCGCCCTCGACACGGGGGGCGAGATCTGGCGCACCTTCGGCGACCGGGCCGGCATCGACCGCCTCGACTTCAACGCCTACGTTGGAGACAGCAGACTCGTCGCCGCACTATCCCTGACCGACGTCACCGCACTCGCCGCGCCACTATGCCCTCGCAGCGAGACGCCGGCATTCCGCCCGCCGCAGTCCTACTCGTTCCTTCGTGATGCCGAACTTCTGGCAGCCTTGGAGGCAAGGCATAGCACAGAGCGTTCAGCAGACGAGAACCAGATCAGTCCTCCGGCGCAACCAACCGAAACGGCCTTCGCAACCCCGTAGATCGGGCCGTGGACTCCCGGTCCACGAGGTCCGGCGCAACTCCTCACGCTCCGCCGTCGTGCTACCGTCGCTCCGACAGCCATCGTCCCCCGGTCCGCCTGGGCCACACAGTTGCGGATCGACTGCGCTGCCGGCTCGAACTCGCGAGCCAGTTGGTCCGGGGTTGACTGCCGAGATCTTTTCGAACAATGAAGCCGCTGGAAATTCCAAGAAACTCCCTAATGAAACAAGGCCTCCTGCTTCGGGAGAAGCGACAGTGAGCCTCCGCGCCGCCTGAGCCGCTTTTGCTGCTTTAGTTCCGCCTCTACATCTCCAAGGTGCTTCCACCTCCAGATCTTCGAGCGCAGCTCCTCCTTCAGGACGTCCCTCAAGACCGGCCCCGCCTGGAGCCTGGCCACCAACCACTGACGCAGCGGCGCCAGATCGGGCTTCTCTTCGATCAAAAGGAACTGGTTCGGGTTCTCGGATCGCCGCACGCTCATGCTGCCGCCGGGGCAAACCGTCCAGACACACTCCTTCATCAGGTCCCGTCCGTCATCGTGATTCGTCAGATGGAGCAGAAAGAAGCGCACCGCATCGCCACCCGAGACCATCCGCACATGGGTCCACCACTTCGCGCCTACTCGATCAGCCAGCAGCTTCGCGCCCTGGTCGGCCCTCTCAACCATCGTTTCGCCCCGGATGTTCCGCCACGCATCGCCTCCGAAGAGCCGGTCGAGATTCTCGGCCTGACCGTGTCCAGCTTTGAGCTCCTGGTGCATCGCCATGTCGAGTTCGCGCCACATCACGTTGACGAAGAGCTCGACGCGCTCAAACTCCATGATCTCCGCGAGCAGGTCGCCCGGCAAACTGAAGCCATACGGATCCACGAAGAAAAAGGCAGGCGCCATTTGTTGACCCGCTGACTTCAGGGCATCGACCCCCCGGCGCAACACCTCGAACGCGTCGCCCGGCTCGACATCGACGACGATCCGGCGGGGCAGATCTTCAATCCGCTCAACCTCTCCCCTCAGCTCGGACGCATTCTGTTCATCCAGCTCCAGAAACACGAACCGGAACTCGGAGTTCTCCAAGAGCTGGTCTCTCGCCGTGTGGTCAAGCAGCGTCCTCAGCGCCACGAGTGGCGAACCGGGATTGTCGCCTGCATAGCTACCACGCCCGGCGTGAGTGTCGAAGTACACGACTTTGCCGGACCACAAGCCGAGTTTGGGAAACCAGGCTTTCAGGTAGGCGTCAATCAGCTCGTGCTTGACCTGCTGGAAAGGACCGTAGCCTTTCCAATGATCCGGCCGTGGATCGCCGACTCCGTTCACAGCCCTCGGGTCCTCAGTTCGCCGGGAACTCGTCGTAAGTCCTACCCTTGAGCAGGCGCCCATTCAGATGCTTCCGCGGCCCTCCCCACTGCTTGAAGAAGAAGGGGACGTCATCTCGCCGGCACTGAAGCAGGACATTGATCACCCACGCTTCCAGCATGGGCCGCGCTCCGGGACCGCTCTCGCCGCCGACGATGACCCAGTCGATGCCCGTCAGGTCGAACTTCTCCAGATCCTCAAGGAGCGGTTCGATTGAGGCAAAGCGAACCGCTGCCGGCGTCTGCCGTAACGCCTGCAGCCGCGGCAAGCCCTGCCGTCGGTTCTCGACGCTCACTCCAAACCAGACGTTCGGCAACTCACCCATCCAGGAAAGAGGCCCCACAAGAAGCTCGTGCATTCGCTCGTGTCTCTTCGTGAGCACCTGGTAGGTGTGCCGCTGGACTTCGCTCATCACCCGGCCCACCTCGGCGATGTAGCTCACGGGAACCTGCGGATGGAAGAGGTCGCTCATCGAGTTCACGAACACGCGGCGAGGCAGACGCCAGCGACGCGGCTGATCGAGCTTGGCCGGTACCAGGCGAAGGTCGAAACCCTGCTCGAAGGGGTGCCTCGGGACGCCACGGAAGCGCTCCGAGAAGCGCTCTGCGTAGCAATGTGCGCAGCCTGCACTGACCTTCGTGCAGCCGAGCACCGGGTTCCAGGTCGCGTCGGTCCATTCGATCGGACTCTTCTCTGACATGCAGGCTCTCCAGGTGCCGGGCCTAACGCATCGCCAAGCCCAGCCCGTTATACAGGATCATGCATGAAAGCGCAAATCGGGCGTAAACGGAGCCGCACCATCTTCACCCGTCAACCTCGACCAACTCTGGCCTTTTCGCTTCACTATCCGCCTGCGCTCGGGCCGAATCAGTGCCCGAGCCTTCTCGACAGGGAGTCCCGCTCGACCGTCAACTCCCCGATCCTCGCGTGCGAGTCCCTGATCCTTTCCTCGTGGTCACGGCGACGCTCCGGCCCCGGCCGAGAAGGTCTCCTGCATCCCCTCGACCGCCGTCCCCTTCCAACTGCCGACCTGGTCCGGGTGAACGCCGTGCCGCGACGCAATCGCCGAAATCGGCTTCCCCTCGCGCAGCGCCTCAAGCGCCACCTTCGACTTGAAAGCCGCCGTGAACTTCGGACGCTTCCTCTTCCTCCTGGCTACTCCTCTCGGTTGAGGAGTACACCTTAGCCACCTGTCCAGTTCTTCGGGACCACCTCATCGTTCAGGTTCGGACGCGAAGAGTGAGGTGGTGAGCGCGGTTGACGCCCGCCGCACCAATGTGTGACATTCGTGCACATGGAACAGATCGGCATTCGCGAACTCCATCTGAAGACCGGCGAGTGGGTGCGGCGAGCCGCCAGAGGACGGGGCGTCGTCGTCACGGAGCGTGGCCGCCCGGTGGCTTCGCTTGTACCGTTCCGCGACGACGCACTGGGGGTTTCCTTCGCCGACCGTCAACTGCTGCCCGAGTTCGAGGCCCTGCCGGAGATCCGCGGCGACTCGGCCGCCGGTATCTCGGAGGACCGGGACCGCTAGTGGCGTACTTCGACACCGCCTATCTGGTCAAGTGCTACGTGAAGGAGGAAGGGTGGGACAGCGTCCGAGCGTTGGCTGCCGAGCGCGGATGGGTTGCCTGCTCGGTGTTTGGGCGCCCGACGCTCTCAAGGTCGACCTCGTCGGCCCCGGCGCCGGCCACGAACTCGCTCGCGAGCGGCTGCCCGCAAGCGAAGCGCCCTCGAAGTGGTCTCGCCGCTTCCTGATTCCATCCCGCACGCCGCCGGTTACGCGGGCTCAACTCCTGCCGCCAACCGTCAGACAGCCATCGTTGCTGCCCCCCAACGACTAGACTCGCCGCATGAGCGGGCGAGACCTCAGGAGCCCCAAGCCGACTGTGAGGCGCCTGGTTCACCGCACCGCCTCCAGTCAGTCGGTCGTCAGAGCCCGGCGGTCCCGCCAGCGCGGCCCCAGAGAGCCAGCGTGACCGCCGACCGCCGCCTGTTGACTCGCGTTGCGCTCCGCAACTACAAGAGCATCGCCGCATGCGACGTGTCACCAGCGAAGCTGTGCTTCCTCGTGGGTCCGAACGGCTCCGGCAAGAGCAACTTCCTCGACGCGCTTCGGTTCATCGCCGAGTCTCTTCGGTCTTCGATGGATCAGGCGCTGCTCGCACGCGGAGGCATCAACGAGGTGCGGCGGCGCTCTGGTGGCCACCCGACGCACTTCACCATCCGTGTCGAGTTCGCCCTCGACGCATCGCGAGGCCACTATGCGTTCACTGTCGGGTCCAAACGCCAGGCCCGCTACCAGGTCCAGCGCGAAGAGTGTCTCGTCGTACCGACGAACGGGCAGAGCGCTCACTTCTTCAAGGTCGAGAGCGGGCGGGTTACCAAGACGACCCTCTCGCCAGCGCCAGCGGCACTGCCCGATCGCCTGTACCTTGTCAATGTCTCCGGTCTTGAGGCGTTTCGGCCCGTCTACGACGCCCTCTCGAGGACTGGCTTCTACAACCTGAACCCGGCAGCCATACGCGACCTTCAGCCGCCCGACACGGGCGAACTCCTCAAGCGGGACGGGAGCAACATCGCAAGTGTCCTGGCCAACCTCGCCACCAGTTCGCCTCCGTCGATGCGGAGGATCGAGGAGTACCTCGGGACCGTCGTTCCTGGCATGGCGGGCGTCGGTCGTCATCGGCTCGGTCCCAGAGAGACGCTCGAGTTCCGGCAGGAGGTGCGCGGTGCCGAGCATCCCTGGCGCTTCCTCGCCAACAACATGTCCGACGGAACGCTTCGCGCACTCGGCCTGCTCGTCGCGCTCTTTCAGGGCGCGAGCAACGGCGCCGCAGGGCCCGGACTGGTGGGCATCGAAGAGCCGGAAGTCGCGCTTCACCCCGCAGCCGTGGAAGTCCTCATCGATGCGCTGCTTGACGCTGCTGAACACGCCCAGATACTTGTCACGAGCCACAGCACCGAACTGCTCGATCACCCGGAAATTCGGGACGACTCCATCCTTGCCGTGGTAGCAGAGCACGGCGAGAGCCGCATCGGTCCGCTGGACGAGGTCGGGCGGTCGGCGTTGAAGAAGCACCTCTTCACCGCCGGCGAACTGCTCAGAATGCACCAACTCGATCCGGATCCAGTGCTCTCGAAACCCGGGCAAATCAGGCTCTTCGGCCCCGAGCCCTGACCGTGCTCAAGATCGCCTCCATACCAGGCCAGATTCACCGCTGCCTTCGACCTGAGCGCCGCGCGGTCGGCGCCCTCGTTCGACAAGCTGTGGCGTGACGTAACCTCCCTGCTCGTTCCGCCGGCAACGATCATCTCCGAATGAGCGAACCGAACAACCACGACGCTGCGGCCGTGACGTCTCTCGATGTCCGCCGGACCCTCGTCGAAGCGATCGAACTCGACCTCATCGGCCCATGGCGAGGTCACGAGCTTGCGCGGGAGCGGCTGCCGATCTTCGAGGCGCCATCCAACTGGTACCTCACCGGCTTCCTGATTCCGACCGGAACGCCGCCGGAACTGAGCCGGGACGACGAGCAGGACGACGGCGGGCCTGACGAGACGCCCGAGCGACCCGGCCTCGCCGAGGAATCGACGGAGGGCCGGATGGCAGCGAAGAAGCTCTTCTTCCCTTCCTCGATGGGGCTGAGCTTCCTCGCAACCGCGGACAGCCGGCTCGATGTCTCCGTTCGCTGGGGCGACTACGAACTGGTCGCAACCGCCACCGATGCTGTGGAAGGCGACGGCGGCAACGACAAGGCCGGGGCGCAATACTGGCAGCGGAGCGCCAGGGAGGAAGCCGTAGAGATCGCCCCGCAGACGGCGGAGCGGCCTGTCCACGACGTGCCCGGCTCGGGCGGGCTGAGGCTTCACGTCGAGCAGAGGCCCATCTCCGAGATCGCCTCCATCCCCGAAGGCACGCGGGCTGTCAGCGTGTTCCTCGTGAACGAGCGGGAGCCTGCGACTTCGCTCCAGGACACCGAGCCGACCTACGCGTTCCAGGCCGAAGTCGAGATCCGCAGCGAACAGCCGTTCGTGCCGAGACCGGACCCACGCTCGGCGGAGACCGATGACTGGGATGAACAGGTCGCGGCCCTTCACTACCTGGACGCCCCGAGCTACGCCACCGGTCACAACGTCGGCGCCACCTGGGACGTCGACAGCGACGGGAAGTGCCGGAAGATCCGCACGACCTGGATGCCCCGGGCGGAGGTCGAGAAGACGGAGACCAGCCAACCGGACGGGGTCGACCTGTCGATGGACCGGCTCGGCCAGCTTGCCGGCGCCGACGATGCGGACAGGACCCTGCGACCGCTCGTCGCCGCTTACCGCGAGTGGATCAACGAACAGCGCAGGGCGCTCGAGGAAGTTCCCGAAGAGCACGCGGAGACCGCGGTCGAACTCCTCGATCAGGCTGAGTTCGCCGCCTCGCGGATGGAGCGAGGGATCGCGACGCTTCAAGGCGACGAACAGGCGCTCGACGCCTTCCGCCTGGCGAATCGCGCCGTGGCCCAGGCTCTTCGGCGCCGAACCCCTGAGGTCTTCGAAGATGCGGCGCCCCGATGGCGGGCATTCCAGCTCGCCTTCATCCTGCTGAACCTCGCGCCGCTCGCGGACCCCGCCGACCCGCACCGGGAGATGGTCGACCTGCTCTTCTTTCCCACCGGCGGCGGCAAGACGGAGGCCTACCTGGGTCTCGCCGCCTTCGCGATCGTGCTGAGGCGGCTCCGGAACCCGGAGGCGGGCGGGCGGGCAGGCGCGGGCGTCTCTGTTGTCATGCGCTACACGCTGAGGCTGCTGACCCTCGATCAACTCTCGCGCGCCGCGGGCCTGATCTGCGCGCTGGAACTGGAGCGGGCCGACGCGCCCGAGCGCTACGGCGAGTGGCCGTTCGAGATCGGCCTGTGGGTCGGCAGGGCGGCGACACCGAACCACATGGGGCGAAAGGGCGCCGAACCGCCCGGTTCCGCCCGCCAGAAGGTGCGGCGCTTCCAGGCGAAACCCTGCTACGAGCCGTCACCCGTCCCCATTGAGGACTGCCCCTGGTGCGGTACGAAGTTCAAGCCCGGCTCCTTCACGCTGCAACCGAACGACGACACGCCGACCAACCTGCGCGTGATCTGCGCAAACTGGGAGTGCGAGTTCTCCGGCGACCGCGCGCTCCCCATCGTCGCCGTCGACGAGCCGTTGTACCGCCGCCTGCCCTGTTTTCTCGTTGCCACGGTGGACAAGTTCGCGGCCCTGCCGTGGGAGGCCCGCGCCGGCGCGCTCCTCGGCGGCGCCGACCGACACGATGCGGAGGGCTTCTACGGCGCGGCGGCGCCGAGCCGGGGCCGGCCGCTGCCCTCGCCCCTGCCGCCGCCCGACCTCATCGTCCAGGACGAACTCCACCTGATCTCCGGACCCCTGGGATCGATGGCCGGCCTCTACGAGACGGCGGTCGAGGCGCTGGCGCTCCGCGGTTCCGGCAGCCGCGGCGCGAAGCCGAAGATCGTCGCCTCGACCGCGACCACCCGGCGGGCGCAGGAACAGATCCGGGCCCTCTTCGGCCGTCAGATGACCCGCGTCTTCCCGCCGCCCGGGCCCTCGCGGCGCGACTCGTTCTTCTCCCAGGTCGTGCCGGCGAGCATGAAGCCGGCTCGGCTATACCTCGGCATCGCGTCGCCGGGCAGGAATGCGAAGGTCCAGATGCGGCGCGTTCTGCTGCCGCTGATGGCGGCGGCGCAGCAGGCCTTCCGGAACGCGGGCGGCCACGACAACGAGAACAACGCCGCCGACCCGTACATGACGGTGCTTGCCTACTTCAACAGCCTTCGCGAACTCGGCGGTGCGCGGCGCATCGTCGAGGAGGAGGTCCAGAACACGCTGGGCCGCTACGGAGCAAGGCGCAGACTGAACCAGGAGAGGAGGTACTTCCGCGATCGCGGGCGTCTCTACGAGCCGCTGGAGTTGACCTCCCGGGTCTCGACGGCCCAGGTTGCCGCTGCGCGACGGCGGCTTGGTCAGCCTTTCCATGCGACGGACCGGGTCGACGTGGCCCTGGCGACGAACATGATCTCCGTCGGCCTCGACATCCAGCGACTCGGGCTCATGGTCGTCATGGGTCAGCCGAAGACGACCGCCGAGTACATCCAGGCGACCAGCCGGGTCGGCCGCGCAGACGCGAAGCCCGGTCTCGTCATCACCCTGCTCAACGCCCACAAGCCGCGCGACCGCTCCCACTACGAACGCTTCCGGCACTACCACGAGACCTTCTACCGCGCGGTCGAGGCTGGAAGCGTCACGCCGTTCGCGGCCCGGGCGTTGGACCGGGGAATGGCCGGAACCCTCGTCGCGCTCGCTCGGCACGCGGAACCGTCTCTGACGCCGGCCACCGCTCCGCCAGGGCTCGCCGAGGTCCGCGCGCAGCTCGAGGCACTGCTCCTCGATGCGTTCTCCGAGCGGCTCAGCCGCCAGAACATGCCGGAAGCCGAGCGGGAAGAGAAGCTCGGCTCGGTTCGTCGGCGCGTAGGCGACCTGCTCGACTCCTGGCAGTACGTCGTGGACGACTATCGGGACACCGGCACCGCGGTGAAGTACCAGCAGTACGAGCGGGAGCAGGGCAAACCACTGCTCCGCGAGATGTTGGACACGGACTTCGAGTCACCCCATCACAAGAAGTTCCGAGTCAACCGCTCGCTTCGTGACGTGGAGCCCCAAGTGAACCTGTTCATCACGAAGCCGGCCGGCGGCGGAGCGGATTGATGGCCAAGGCCAAGGGAACAGGTGCGCCTACCGGCAGCATTCGCCGCAGTCAGGTCATCACGACCTACGGACCGGGCGCACTGATCGACCTGCCCCACGACTCCGCCATCGTCGGCGGGCTGGATTTCTGGCCATGGCATGGTTCTCTCGAGCCCATCGACGAACCCAGGCTGAGCACCAGGCTGCGCAGCCTGACGGGCGGCGCGCTGCCGGCCCTCCACGCCCCGCCCGCCGCTTCGGACCGGCCCGGCGACGTCTCGGCCGGCATCGAGGCGCCCCGGTTTCCCGAGTGGTTCGTCGTGCAGCGGGAGGAGTCCTCAACCGACCATGAGGGCGGCCGCCGTTCGCGCCGCCTGGTTCACCGCAAGTCGCTCGACGAACGACGTAGACACAAGAACCTGGTCCATGGCGGCCAGCCGGTCGTCGCGATCCGCTTCGTGCGCGGCTGCCCGCGCGGCCATGTCGACGACATCGACTGGTGGAGCTTTGTCCACCGCGGCGTCAGGGACTGCCAGGGCGAACTGGGAATCGAGGAACAGGGCACCGGCGGAGACCTCTCGAACCTCTTCGTTCGCTGCAGTTGCGGCAACTCGCGGGGTCTGCACGAAGCCAAGGAGATGGACGACCGGCCGCTCGGTCACTGCAGCGGCGCCCGACCGTGGCTGGGCCGACACGCCAACGAGGAGTGCGGCGAGCCGGCGCGGCTGCTGATCCGGACCGCGACGAACGCGTGGTTTCCGCAGATCGTCACGGTGCTGTCGCTGCCGAAGCCGAGCGAGGCGGTCGACGGCATCGTCGCCGAACTGTGGGACGACCTGGAGATCGTCACCGAGCCGGGCGAACTTCGGTTCCTGAAGAAGAAGCCGAGAATCGCGGCCGCCCTGCACGGCGTCGACGACGCCGACGTGTTGGCGGCAATCGAACGCCGGAAGGCGGGCGACCTGGACGACCGACCAGTCAAGTTCGCCGAACTGGACGCCCTGCTGACGGCGCCGGAAGGCTACGACGACGACGTGCCGATCGACGACCGATTCCACGCCCGGCGCCTGCCGGAGTCAGTATGGAGGGAGGGCGCACGGTCCTTCGCGGACCGGATAGCTGCCGTCGTGCAGGTTCACCGCCTGCGCGAGGTTTCGGCACTCACCGGTTTCACCCGCTTCGAGGCGCCGACACCGGACATCCTGGGGGAGGTCGACACGGATGTGGAGCGCGCCGCGCTCGCGCTGGAGCCCGCCTGGTTCCCGGCCGTGGAGAACCGCGGCGAAGGCGTCTTCGTCCAGTTGGCGACCACAGCCGTTGCGGAGTGGTGCGGCCGCGAGGATGTCCGGACGCGCTGCGCCACTCTGGCCGCGGGCCACGAGCGCCGTGAAGCGGAACGACCGCCGGGTGCGAAGCGGCGGCCGTTTCCGGGCGGCCCCTACATTCTCCTGCACACGCTGTCCCACCTGCTGATCACGTCCCTGGCGCTGCGCTGCGGCTATCCCGCGGCATCGATTCGGGAGCGCGTCTACGTCGACGAAGCCGAGAAGAGGTACGGACTCCTCCTCTACACCGCGAGCGCCGACGCCGAGGGAACGCTGGGCGGCCTCGTACAGCAGGCCCGGAGCATCAAAGAGCATCTCCGCCACGCTCTCCTCCTCGGCCAACTCTGTTCGAACGACCCGGTCTGTGCCCACCACCGACCCGACCACAGCGCCGAGAAACGGTGGCTTCACGGCGCCGCCTGCCACGGCTGCACGCTGATCGCCGAGACCTCCTGCGAGATGCGCAACGACCATCTCGACCGCAGCCTGGTGGCGCGGATCATCGGCGGCGGCGCGGGCTTCTTCGGTCCGATCGAGTGACGATGTACCGGGCCGCACAAAACAGCAATCCAGGAGGTTGCCGGATCCGCCTGCCTTCTCGCGGAAACCGCCTGGCCGCAAACCGACAGGCGTGAAGGACCAGGCATTCAACGCTCAGGTCGAACTTCCGGCGCATTTCCGGAACTCGCTCGCGGCCGCGCTGGACGCCGGTTTGCTCCGGTTCGACTTCACCGCGGCTCCAGGTAGAGTTCCGCCACGAAGTTGTCCCGGTCGTCGAGTCGTTCGAGCGGCGTCACGGCCGCTACGCCAACAGCCCGGCCGCCGCCGACGCGCGCCGCGAACGGAGGGAAGGCCGCGGGACCGGCCCGGAACACGACCAGGGAACAAAGGAGAACGATGTCCTATCTCGCCTACAAACTGCTGCATGTACTGGGAGCTCTGCTCGTTCTGGCAGCGGCCGGCGGCGTCGCCGTTCATGCCGCGACGGGCGGTCGGCGCGAAGACAACGACCTGCGCGGCGTCCTCGCTTCCATGCACGGCGTCGGCCTGCTCCTGAGCGTCGTCACCGGCTTCGGGCTGCTTGCCTCGCTTGGAGCAGGCATGCCGCCCCCCTGGGCCTGGGCGAAGCTCGTCATCTGGCTGTTCTTCGGGGCCGCGCTCACCCTGCCCTACCGGAACACGTCGCTGGCCCGGGCACTGGTCGTGGCCCTGCCGCTGCTGGCCGCGATCGCCTCCTACCTGGCGCTCTACAAGCCATTCCAGTAGCCCGCGCGCCCAGAGCCCTGGTCACCCCTTCGTCAGCGACTCGTCGGACCGACATCCGCTGTCGATTGCGGAATAGCCGCCAAGACGAACCAGCCCGGGAATCCGACCGTAACCCTGGTTGTTGGCTAGCGTACACAAGGTCGGGTCCGTGCCCTAAAGGGGCAAGGCACGAATCCGGTCGGCGCCGGGCGGAGCGAGCGTGTCGCACCGCCCGGCGCCATTCTGGGCCGGCGGATCGGGAACCGCAGTTCAGGCTCAGCGGAATCAGAGGAAGACGCAGGTCGGACACCCACCCCTGTCCTGCGCAAGCCGACGGTCCGTCTCACTCTGGTAGACGGGCTCAGCGGAACGCTCTGTCCGCGCATCGCCGCCGAGCATCGCCTCCCGCTTCCACTCGTCGTCATCCGACCAGCGCCAGGGCAGAATCTTCACGGCCCCCGGCCTGTCCAGCTCCTCGACCGCGGCGAGCGCCGCGGCCACGATCTCCCGCTGCAGGACAACATCCCGCGGCTTGCCGGCCGTGTGACCCAACGGGTAGTCGAGAAACGCCGCGCGAGGCGGATTGACCGCCCGCGTGATCGAGAGCGCCGAACTCATCGACAGGGTCGGAATGCCGTCCGCCTCGACCTGGCGCGCGATCAGTCCCACGGACTGATGGCAAACCGGTCACACCGGGACCAGCAGGGCCAGGTCGACCTGGTCCGCGGCCAGGCGGCGGCTGATCTCCGGCGCCAGCGTCTCGCGCACCCGGCGCGCCGAGTAGATGCCGCCCATGAACGCGTAGGCGCGCGGCGACACGTCCCCGATCACGCCCGCTGTCGCCAGCGAGCGCAGTGGGTCGACCGGGAAGACGACGTTCGGATCGATCCGCGCGTCCGTCCGGTCGTAGGCGAAGTGACTCGTCCGCAGTTCGGCCGCCGGCACGCTGCTGTCGATCACCCGCAGCGACACATCGTCGCGATGGTGGAAGGCGATCTGTCCCGCCCGGTAGACGCCGCCCGAAGCCACCAGGCCGACCCGGCACTCCCTGAGCGGTCTCGCCAGCCGCGTCCACGGCGGCGGCGTCCCATGGTGAACCCATCGGTAGGGTTCGTGTCCCAGGCTCGAGTACAGGTCGCGCGTGCGGACGATGTGGTCGACCGGCGGTCTTCGTGTTCCCATGCTCCGGATTCTGCCTCACTCCGGCCGCGGCGACCAACCGAAGTCATGGCGATGCGCGGCGGGTCGGCCATCCCGGTCCTTACCGCCTCGCTGTTGCGGGTGCTGTTGCGAGTGCGCGAGAACCGGCTGGAACCCGCAGCGACCGATAGGATGCCTGCATGCACACGAAAAACAGGACCCAGCAGCAGGAGAACCCGGATCCGGGCTCTCCACCGGTGGCCGGACAGTCCGCGGAAGAAGTCACGCAACCCTCGAGCGGTGCGGCGCGGACTTCGGCTCCGGGCCGCGAGGACGAAGTGTTCACTCGTTCGGAGTCCGCGTGGCGCGACCGACTCGGCGAGACCGGGTTCCGCGTCCTGCGCAAGGAGGCGACCGAGCCCGCCTTCACCTCGCCACTGAACGGGGAACATCGGAACGGCGTCTTCGTTTGCGCCGGTTGCGGCGCCGAGCTGTTCCGGTCGGAGTCGAAGTACGACAGCGGCACCGGCTGGCCGAGCTTTTTCGACCCGATCCCCGGCGCGGTCGCAACGAAACGCGACTTCAAGATGCTCGTGCCCCGAACCGAGTACCACTGCTCCCGATGCGGCGGACATCAGGGACACGTGTTCGGCGACGGTCCGGCGCCGACGGGCCTGCGCTACTGCAACAACGGGGTCGCCCTGCGCTTCCGGCCGACGGAGGAAGAGGGCGACCCGGCCAGCGCTCCCGACCCTGGCAAGGAGGACTGAACCATGTCGACTATCGCAAACACCCGCCTCGGCACAGCCGGGGCTCTGGCGGCCCTCGCACTGACGCTGGCCTGCAGCGCCGGCGAGTCGGTCGAGCCCCTGACTCCGACGGTGGCGACGGAACCCGGAGTCGTCGAAGGAACCCGGCTCGACTCGGGAATCCTCGCGTTCAGGGGCATTCCCTACGCCGCCCCTCCGGTCGGCGAGCTGCGTTGGCAAGCGCCCCGACCTGTCCCGGCCTGGGAAGGATCCCGCGACGCGACCGGATTCTCCCCGACCTGCTGGCAACCGCTGTCACCGCCGGGCTCCTTCTACGCCTCCGGCCAGATCGAGCGCAGCGAAGACTGCCTCTACCTGAACGTCTGGACCGGCGCGGACCACGCTGAAGCCGCCCTTCCCGTCATGGTCTGGATACACGGCGGAGGTCTCCGGACGGGCGCCGGCAGCACGGTGCTCTACGACGGCGAGAGTCTGGCCAGCCGCGGTGTCGTCCTGGTGACGATCAACTACCGGCTCGGACCGATGGGCTTTCTCGCTCATCCGGAATTGTCGGCCGAGAACGAAGCGGGAGTGTCGGGAAACTACGGCATCCTCGACCAGATCGCGGCACTGCGGTGGGTGCAGGCGAACATCGCCGGCTTCGGCGGCGACCCCGCCCGGGTGACGATCTTCGGCGAGTCCGCCGGTTCCTGGAGTGTGAACTACCTGACCGCGACCCCTCTCGCGGCAGGCCTCTTCCAGCGCGCGATCGGCCACAGCGGCGGCATCTTCTGGCCCATGCCGAAGCTCGCTGACGCGGAATCCGAAGGCGCCGGCGTGGCCGAGCGGCTCGGCGCCAGCGACCTGGCAGCGATGCGGGCGGCCTCCGTCGAGGAAGTCTATCGGGCGGCCAACGAGTCCGAAGCGATCCAGTTCGTCGGCTTGAACGACGGTCACGTGTTCCCGCGCGACATCTACGACCTGTTCGCTGCCGGCGAGCAGAACGACGTGGACACGATCGTCGGCTTCAACAGCGACGAAGGCACGGCGCTGTTCGCCGGCGCCGGCGGCACGACGATCGACGGGTACCGCGAGACTCTCGCCGCGACCTACGGTGACCACGCGGACGCGATGTTCGCGGTCTATCCGGCCGCCAGCGACGAGGAGGCTCACGAAGCGGCCTACCAGAACCAGGCCGACCGCTTCTTCGCGTGGCAGATGCGAACCTGGGCCCGGCTGCAGAGCAGCACCGGCTCCAGACCTGTCCGCATGTACTTCTTCTCCCGCGTCCCGCCCTGGGACGAAGCCGACCAGTACGGCTCGTACCACGCGGCCGAGATCATCTACGCCTTCGACAACCTCCGGAAGAGCGGCGAGACCCGTGACGAGATCGGTCCCTTCAATCACGCATGGGACGACACCGACCGGGCGCTCGCCAGCACGATGGCGGACTACTGGGTGAACTTCGCCGGCACCGGCGACCCGAACGGCGACAGCCTGCCCCACTGGCCGGTCTACGACCCGGACGCCGACGGAGTGCTCGAACTGGGAGACGAGATCGGCGTCATCCAGGGACTCCTGAAGGACCGCCTGGACACGTTCGACGCCTACTACGAAGACCTGCGCAGCGACGGCTGAAGGCGAGCGGACGAGTCGGGAACGACACCACGCCACGGGCCTGACGGCTCCGCCCGCCCGGGCGCCGCCGTCGGTCGCTGTTGGCGGCGTTCCCGCTCGAAGGCGGCGAGCCGGGCCTCCCGATTCATCGCGTCGGGATGGCCGAGAAGAGCCGAAACTCCGGTGTCGCCGCCCCCCGGCGTGCTGTTTGTGCTAGCGTTCCGCTTCCATGGCAGTGGGTGCAGAGCTCACGCAGCGAACCAGGATGCGCCTGTAGTTCTCGAGCGTTGATTGATGTGGAACCCCGAAGCCGAGACCAGGAGCAGCAGATGGCAGTGAGAATCTACGTGGGCAACCTGCCCTTCGACACAACGGAAGAGGCGGTGCGCAACCTTTTTTCCTCACACGGCGACGTTTCCGAAGTTTCGCTGATCAACGACCGCGAGACAGGACGCCCCCGGGGTTTCGGGTTCGTGGAGATGGCGAGCGGCGGACAGGAGGCGATCGCAGCATTGGATCAGCAGCAGTTCGGCGGCCGAACTCTCCGCGTCAACGAGGCGAGACCTCGCGAGGAGCGCCGGCCCCGCTGGTAGCAGCTACGCCAGATCACTGAGGCCGCGCCACACCGAGGGTGTGGCGCGTCGCCTCGCTTTTCGGTGCGCCGCCTCGCCTTTGGTGCGCCATCGGCGCGCCGGGGGCGTCGCTACTAACCTTGGTGTCCTGACTCACCGGGTTGATCTGCGGTACCCGGCGTGCGGTACCCGGCGTGGCGCCCCATCGGGGAACCACTCGGGAACCTGGCTCTCGCGGGGCGCTGTGCCGCCTCTGCGGGGCGGCGCCGTCGCCACTTCCCGGTTGGGTGCGGCGCCGCCGGCCACCCGCGTGCGTGCCCTGCCCGCATCGCTTGCGTGCGCCTGCCCGCTCCGGGTGCGCTACATCACCGGGTTGAAGACCTGCGTCACGGCAAGATCGGGCTGGGGCGAAGCCCTCAGTTCGAGGATCTGGTCCCGGACGCCGCCCTTCGTCATCTCGAAGGAGGCGTTCACCCGCTCCGGCGCGTCCCAGAGCACCACCGCGAATTCCCCGTTCTTCTCGACGACGCCGGTCGCCGAGAAGGAGCCGTCGCCTGAGGTGAACAGGGCCTCGCCTCCCCCCTTGACCGGCTTGCCCCGCTTGTTCTCGACCCGGCCGACAAGCACGGTGCGAACGCCCTTGGCCTCCATCGACTCGCCCTCCCGGAAAAGGATCGGGAAGACCTGCTGTGCGCCGTCCCGCTGGACCGCGACACGGGCAACGACCGACCGATAGCCCTCGCGCTCGAAGGTGATGCGAAGCACGATCCCCTCATAGTCGTCGCGACTGAGGACCCGTCCCATGTTCCGCAGCAGGTAGGTGCCGGTCTTGCGTCCCTTGGCGCGCAGCCTGGGCGCCGGCATGTTGTCGTTCTGGTACCAGATGTCCACATCCGACATCGGGTTGCCGCTCGAATCGAGGATCGTGCCGAGCACGCGCGTGTTGTCCCGGCCGCCCACCGCGCCCGTGACATCGCCGCCACGAAGGTCGGCGCCCACGTTGGCCGCGCCCGGGTCCTGCCCCAGCGTCGGGCCGGCGATGAACAGCGTCGGAACGAGCAGCATCCCAAACAGGCCCTTCTTGATCATTGCGTAGCACCTCCGAGGCAGGTTTCCGATGTCCACGGGAATGAGCCGTGCAGCTTATCAGCACCATTCCGGTACGCCGGGAGCCAGGCGCCGGCCGTCGCGCAGCAGGCGGCGCGGCGCGAGGTCCCGGTCAGGTGGAGGCTCGCTTCCGCGGCTGCGGAGCAGCCTGCGCCAGGTGCGCCGCCGACCTGCCCGCCGGTGCGCGGCGGCTTCCGGCGGCGTTAGGATGACCCGATGCCGGCACCCGAACCCGATCCGGCTGCGTGGCCGCGGCCGCGGCAGATGCTGGCAGTGGCCGCGATCGGCATCGCGGCGGCACTGCTCGTTCTGCGCTGGACGACGCCGGCAGAGCCCGCCGGGATGGCGCACAGTCCTGCCGCCCCCGCGCCGCCGGCCCTGCCACCAAGATCGGAGCCGACGCCCGTCGCTCCACTCCCGACCCGGCTCAGCGAGGCGCTCGATCTGATGGCGGACGGCAGACTGCGCGAGGCCCAGCGCCTGATGGTGGATTTCCGTCGCGGACCGGACGCCGCGGCGCTGCCCCCCGAGCACCGCGAGACGATGGCGGCCGTGCTCGCCAGGCTCGCCGACGACCCGGTTCTCGCGGCCGCGCTGGAACTGGAGAGGGGCTTCGCCGATGCGGACCTGAAGCGCCTGCGACTCACTCTCGGTTCTCTCACGCGCCAGCAGATGATCGCCCTGCGGCGCGATCCGCAGGCAGCTCGCCGGATCGACGACGCACGCCGTCTGGCAGCCGAAGTCGATGCGATCGAAGCCCGACTCGGCAGCGACCGGTTGGCGGCCCTGCGTCTGGCCCAGGATTTCCGGCGCCGTCACCCCCGGTTTGCCGCCGCCCTCGACTTCGAACGCCGGGCCGTCACTGCGATCGACGAAACGGCCGGGCGCCTGATCGCGGCGAATCGCCTCGACGAGGCCAGGGCTCTGCTGCTGGAACTCAAGCTTCTACGTCCCGGCGACGCGGCTGAGAGCCCCCGCGTCGAGGCCAGGCTGGCAGCCATCGACGAGGTGTTCAAGCGGCGCAACGATCTCGAGGCCACGGTCCGGGAGCTCGAGATCCTGGGTTGGGAACGGCCGCACGAGGCGCTGGACCTTCTGGCCGGCATGGAGCGCACCGCGGCGAACCGGGACCGTTTCGCCCAGCTGGAGTCCACCCTGACCATGTTGATGGAGGACCTCGACGCGAGCGGACCCGAAGTCGAGGTCCTGGTCCCGGAGCGACCGGAGGCAACCGCGGGCGTCTACGAACGTGACGAGGACGTCGTCGTTCGGGTCCGCGCCAGTGACGACTACGAAGTGGTCACGGTGCGGTTCCTCTGGCGCTGGTTCGATCGGGATGCCGCCGGCGAGGTCGTCGAGGCGCCGCTCAGGGCGGCCGCCCGGATACCCTCGTCGGAAGCGGCGGCAGCAATCCCGTCGGGTGCAACCGGTCCGCGCTCGGGGGCAGCTGCCGGGGCGCCCTCGGCGGAGGCGACAGGCACGGTCGGCACGCAGCCGGCCCCGCTCGAGCTGGAGGCCAGGATCACCGTCGCCCAGCACCAGGGAAGGAACCTGCAGTTCTGGGCCGAGGCGGTCGACCGCGGCGGGCGCACGGCAAGAAGCGACGAGATTGAGCTCCGGCCGGAGCGACGCGGTTTTCTGCGCCGCCTCGGCCTCCGCCGCAACCGGTGACTCCCGCTGCCGGGACAACCCGGATCGCGCTTCCACCCATCTCTGAATCGTGCGCCCGATGACTCGCACCCGCCCGCCGCGCAGCCTCGTCGCGCCCTGCCGGACGGGCGCCTGACCAGCTGCCGGCCGAAGAGGAAGCCCACTGGGCCGCCACCGTCAAGGCGCAAACGCGCGATCGGCGCCAAACGGTGCGACACGGACGGCTTCCGGGGACTGCTCAGCGGCAGCCCCTCGGACGCTGGTATGCTCGCGCCCGTGGCCGACGGAACCAGGACGGGAGAGGATCTCGATGAGCCGGCTGCCCTGGCGGGAATCCCGCAACATCCGGTCGAGACGACGGACCGGGATTTCCGCGGTCTCGGCCTCGAACCGGCGATTCTCGAAGTAGTCGCCCGCATCGGTTTCGAGCACCCGACGCCAATCCAGGCTGCGGTGATTCCGGACGCCGTCGCCGGTACGGATCTGATCGGTCTGGCCGAAACCGGCTCGGGCAAGACGGCCGCCTTCGTGCTGCCGATCGTGCAGCGCCTGGGACGCGGCAACGGCGTGCGGGCGTTGATCGTCTCTCCCACCCGCGAGATCGCCCTGCAGACGAAGGCCTTCCTGGACCTGTTCCGGAAGAGTCGACTGCGCGTGAACTCCGCCTGTCTGATCGGCGGCGTGAAGATCGGCCCCCAGTTCGACCAGCTCCGCAGCGACCCCGACGTGCTCGTGGTCACGCCGGGACGGTTGCTCGACCACGTGGAGCGCGGTACGGCGAGCCTGAGCGGAGTCGAGGAGCTGGTCCTGGACGAGGCCGACCACATGCTGGACCTCGGATTCATGCCCCAGATCCAGCGCATCGTGAACCAACTGCCGAAGAAGCGGCACACGATGCTCTTCTCAGCCACCATGCCGCCGCCGATCGAGCGGCTGGCGCAGCGCTACATGAACGATCCGGTCCGCATGGACCTGTCGCCGAAGGGCGCCGCATCGGGGATTGAACATCGCCTCTACCTGGTCGACGAGAGGGACAAGAAGAGCTGCGCCCTGGCCCTTCTCGACACGGTGCCCGGCTCGACCCTGGTGTTCACCAAGCGCAGATCCGACGCCGAGTGGCTCTGCAGGGTTCTGGAGCGCGGAGAGCACAGCGTCGCGCGCATCCACTCCGACCGCTCGCAGAGCCACCGGGTCGCGGCTCTCGAGAGCTTCCGGGCCGGGCGGCACCGCATCCTGGTGGCCACGAACATCGCGGCCCGCGGCATCGATGTCCAGGGCATCGAGCACATCCTGAACTACGACCTCCCCGACACGCCCGAGGACTACATCCACCGCGCCGGGCGCACCGCCCGCGGCGCCGCCGAAGGCGTCGTGTCGTCCATCGGCACCTGGCTCGACAAGTCGCTCGTCAGGCAGATCGAGACCGCGCTCGGACACCCCCTGCCCCGATGCGAGGCGGACGGAGTGGCCCCCTACCGCGAAATGCGTTCCCTCCAGGAACGCCGCAAGCGTTCGCCGCTGCGCCGGTAGAGAGCCGCCCAACCCGTCGCAGACTCCGTGTTCGGCCCCGGCCCCCACCTCACCGGGACCTCGCGCCGCCGCGCCCGCCCGGCTGCGCTCGGCGGCGCAGGCTCCCGGCCGTGATTCCCATCCCGGACCTCCTCAACCGGGAGCCCTTCCTCGGCATCGACGAGAAGGCCCTGTCCGACCTGCTGGGTCTCGCCATTCTCGGTCGCGAGATCGGCACCGAGTTCCACGATCTGATGGCGGAGGCCGAAGTCACGCCTGAAGCCGCCTGGCGGCCGGAGTTCTTCGAAGACGATCTGTTCGTCGACCGCCTGATCGACGAGAGTTTCGAGCTGCGCATCGACGGCGTCCACTACCCGATCAACGAGCGTTTTCTGCGCCGCGCCCTGACCGCCGCGCCGACCGACCCGGAGACGACCCTGTTCCGCCAGCAGGTGCTGCGCGAACTGGACAGCGACGAGAATGTGCTCGCCGCGGCCGAACGTCTCTACCGCGAGCTGTTCGGTCTCCTCTCGCTGCACCGCATGCCCCGCTACCAGAGCGTCCTCGATACGGCCTCCCACAACCTGGACATCCTCAAGCAGAGCCGACTGGTCATCGACCTGATGCACGACCTCTTCGAGACCGCGCGCTCCGGACTCCGGCGACTGCACGAAGGCGCCGCCGCGATCCGCGAAACGGAAGAGTACGCGACCCTGGCCGCCCTGCTCGACTACGAAAGTCGGCTCGCCGAACTGAACCTCGACATCACGGTCGGCGGCGACGGGCGCATCCGCGGCCTCGAGGTGCGGTCGCTCGAGGAGTGTCGCGACAACCCCTTCTGGACCCGGCCGATCAACCGACTCTGGAGCCGAGTGCGACTCGGCATCGGCGGCCACTCGATGAGCAACCGGGAACTCCTGAACCGCGTCGTCGAGCGGGTCTACGTCTCCCTGTCGCCCGCCCTGATTCCCCTGGTCCAGATGCTCGGCCAACTGGAGCTGTATCTCGCCGCCCGGGCTCTTAGGGACCGCGCCGCCGAACGCGGCCTGTCGATGTGCATTCCCGAGATCAGGCCGGATCACGACGGCGGCCCCGCCCTCGAGTGCGAAGACCTGTTCAACCCGCTGCTGTTGAGCCAGGAGCAGGCGCCCGTGCCGTGTACCGTGCGAACGGCCGGCAGAGTGCCGATCACGGTAGTCACCGGACCCAACTCGGGCGGCAAGACACGGTTGATCCAGGCCATCGCGCTGGCTCAACTGCTGGGCCAGTCCGGCCTCTACGCACCGTGCAGACGCGCGCGGCTGCGCGTTCAGCAGGGTCTGTTCGTGTCCCTGATCGAGCGCGAGAGCGCGGATCAGGTCGAGGGCCGCCTGGGGCGTGAACTCGTGCGGATCAGGACCCTGTTCGAGGAGATGGAGCATGGCTCGATGGTGGTCCTCGACGAACTGTGCTCGGGCACCAACCCCTCGGAGGGCATCGAGGTCTTCACCCTGGTGCTCCAGCTCCTCCGGCGGGTCCAGCCCGTGGCCTACGTGACCACCCACTTCCTGGACCACGCCCGCGCTCTCCAGGACAACCACGCGGAACTGGGGCTCGAGTTCCTCCAGGTGCAACTCGACGATGAGCGCCGGAGCACCTATCAGTTCGTCGAAGGCGTCGCCCGCACCTCCCTGGCCGCCCTCACCGCGGAACGGCTCGGCGTCACCTTCGAGAACCTGTCGGCCGCCGTGGACGATCGGCAGGCCGTGGCCGGTTAGCGCTGGCACGGTACGCCCGGCGCGGGCAGGATGCCGCGAACGTCTGTCGCCGCGGCCCGGGTGCAACCCCTGCCGGTGCAGGGTGTATTGTCGAACCCGCTCAAGACAAGGAGGATCCGAATTGGACATCTTCGTCGCCGAACTGGTCGGCACCGCGCTCTTGATCATCCTCGGCGATGGCGTGGTCGCCAACGTCGTGCTCGCCCGCACGAAGGGGAACGACAGCGGCTGGATCGTCATCGCGACGGGCTGGGGTCTGGCCGTCGCGCTCGCGGTCTACTGCGTCGGCCGGATCAGCGGCGCTCACATCAACCCGGCGGTGAGCACCGGGTTGTGGGCCATCGGCGAACTCGACGCCGCCCTGCTGCCGACCTACATCGGCGCTCAGATGCTCGGCGCCTTCCTCGGCGCGGTCGTCGTCTGGCTCACCTACCGCCCGCACTGGAGCGCCACCTCCGACCAGGCGGCCAAGCTGGGCGTGTTCTGCACGGCGCCGGAGATCCCCGGGCGCCGCGGCGCGAACTTCATCACCGAGGTGGTGGGCGCCGCGGTGCTGGTGTTCGGCGTGCTCGCGATAGCCGCCAACGCCTCGGAGCTCTCAGGCGGCGGAATCGACCTTTCGGCCGTCTTCGCCACCGGCATCAACCCGTTGCTGGTCGGTTTCCTGGTCTGGGCGATCGGCCTGTCCCTGGGCGGCCCCACGGGCTACGCGATCAACCCGGCACGCGACCTCGGACCGCGCATCGCCCATGCCGTGCTGCCGATCCCCGGCAAGGGCGGCTCCGACTGGGGCTACGCGTGGGTACCGATCCTGGGTCCGTTGACCGGGGGCATCCTCGGCGCGCTGGCCTTCCAGGGCCTCGGCTGGTAAGCGGGCCGCAGTCAGATGAGCTACATCCTCGCCCTGGACCAGGGCACCACCTCCAGCCGCACCATCCTGTTCGAGCGCCGGGGAACCGCCGCTTCCTCCGCCCAGGAAGAATTCCCGCAGCTCTACCCCTCCCCCGGCCATGTCGAGCACGATCCGGAGGCGATCTGGAGCACCCAGCTCGCCACGGCGCGCGCCGCCATCCGGAAGGCCGGTGCGGAGGCCTCGGACCTCGAAGCGATCGGCATCGCCAACCAGCGCGAGACCGTCGTGCTCTGGGAGCGCGACAGCGGCAAGCCGGTCGCCAACGCGATCGTCTGGCAGAGCCGCATCACCGCGCCGCTCTGCGAGCAGCTCAAGGAGAAGGGCCACGAGGACCTGTTCCGCGCCAGAACCGGCCTCGTGCTCGACCCCTACTTCTCCGGCACCAAGATCGCCCACCTGCTGGACGAGCACGACCTGCACGCGCGGGCGGCGCGGGGCGAGATCCTGGCCGGCACGATCGACAGCTTCCTGCTCTGGCGGCTGACCGGCGGCGAGGTCCACGCCACGGATGCGAGCAACGCCTCCCGCACCCTGCTGTTCGACATCCACAAGCTGGACTGGGACGACGAGTTGCTCGAGATTCTGCGGGTGCCGCGGGCCATGCTGCCCGAGGTCCGGGATTCGAGCGGCGACTTCGGTCACACGGAGGAGAGCCTGTTCGGTCGGCGGATCCCGATCGCCGGCATCGCGGGCGACCAGCAGGCTGCGACCTTCGGGCAGGGCTGCTTCGAGCCCGGAACGTGCAAGAACACCTACGGCACCGGCTGCTTCATCCTGATGAACACGGGCAGCCGGGCCGTGGCCTCCGACAACGGTCTGCTCTCGACCGTCGGCTGGGTGCTCGACGGGCAGCCCACCTACTGCCTCGAGGGCTCGGTCTTCGTCGGCGGCGCGGCGGTGCAGTGGTTGCGGGACGGCCTCGGCCTGATCGAGAGTTCCGAGCAGATCGAGAAGCTCGCCGCGAGCGAGGAGGACAGCGGCGGGGTCTACCTCGTGCCCGCCTTCGTCGGCCTCGGCGCGCCGTACTGGGATCCCTACGCGAGGGGCCTCCTGATCGGCCTGGAGCGGTCCACCACTGCCGGCCATGTGGCCCGGGCCACAGTCGAATCGATGGCGTATCAGAGCCTCGACGTCGTCCGCGCGATGGAAGCCGACGCTGGCGCCAGCATGACCGGTCTGCGGGTCGACGGAGGCGCCGCGGTCAACAACGCACTGATGCAGTTCCAGGCCGACCTGCTGGGTACCGGGGTCCAGCGGCCAGTGGTCGGCGAAACGACGGCGCTGGGCGCCGCCTACCTGGCCGGCCTGGCGGTCGGCTTCTGGGCCGACCAGGACGACGTGTCCAGGAACTGGGCGCTCGACCGCGAGTTCGAACCGCGGTCCACGCCGGAAGAGCGCGAACGCCTCGCCGCCGGCTGGCAACGGGCGGTCGAGAGGTCGCGCGGCTGGGCCGAGCCGTAGCTGCGGTACGCTCTCGCTCTTTCGACAATCCCGGACCGGCTTCGTCGCGGGCAGCACCCGGCGGCGCCACAAGAGCACCGGACAAGCGCCCGGAGAACCTGATGACCGATGTAGCCGCTCGCCCCCGCCTGACCGTCGACATCGAGGCCGGCGTCGCCGACGTGCGTCTTGACCGCGCCGACAAGCTGAACGCGCTCGACCATGCGATGTTCGACGGTCTGGCCGCCACCGCCCGCGAACTTGCCGACGATTCATCGGTGCGCGCGGTCGTGCTCTCCGGCAACGGCCGCGCCTTCTGCGCCGGCCTCGACTTCGGCAGCTTCCGCGCCATGCAGCAGAGCGGCAGCGGAGAGTCCTCCACGCGCGAACTGGTCCAGCGGACCGACGAGAACCCCGCCAATCGCGCTCAGTTCGCGGCCTGGGGCTGGCATGCGCTGCCGGTTCCGGTCATCGCGGCGGTCCACGGCGTGACCTACGGCGGCGGCTTCCAGATCGCGCTTGGCGCCGATCTGCGCATCGTCCATCCGGAAGCCCGGCTCTCCGTGCGCGAGATCGTCTGGGGTCTGATCCCCGACATGGCCGGCCCGCAGTTGCTGCGGCACGTCGTGCGCTCCGACATCGCCAAGGAGCTGACCTTCACCGGCCGCGTGATCAGCGGCGTCGAGGCCGCCGAACTCGGACTCGTCACCCGGCTGTCCGAACAGCCGCTCGATGACGCTCTCGACCTCGCGCGGGAGATCGCGGGCAACTCGCCGCACGCGATCCGCGCGGCAAAGCAGGTCCTCGACAGGGCAAGGACGGTTGGCGTCCGCGAGGGACTCGAGACCGAGGAGCGGCTGCAGCTCGGCCTGATCGGCTCGCCCAATCAGGTCGAGGCGGTGACCGCCAACATGGAGAAGCGAGCACCCGGCTTCGCCGACGTCGACTGACCCGGGCGCCGGGCTACGACTCCAGGTGCCAGCTGTGGTGGGGCTGGAGCAGCTCCCGCTGCGAGTCGCGCGGCGCCTCGCCGCTCGCCGGTCGGAGCCGGGTGTAGGTGCCGTCCGACTCCAGGCGCCGGCAGTTCGCGGTATCCGCCAGAAGCGGCGCCAGGATGTCGCGCAGCGCGCACCGGCGCAGGCGCTGATCGAGGATCGGGCACAACAGCTCGACCCGTCCGTTCAGATTGCGCGGCATGATGTCCGCGCTGCCGGTAAACAGCTCCTCGTCGCCGCCGTTCCGGAAGTAGTAGAAGCGCGAGTGCTCCAGGAAACGGCCTACGATCGAGGTCACCGAGATGTTCTCGGACAGGCCCGGCACACCTGGTCTCAGACAACAGATCCCCCGCACCTGGAGGAGGACCTCGACGCCCGCCTGTGACGCGCGATAGAGCGCGTCGATGCACTCGCGGTCGACCAGCGAGTTCATCTTGAAGATGAGCCGACCGCCGCCCTCGCGGCGATGGCTCTCGATCTCCCGGTCGATCCGGCGGATCAACTCCGGCCGCATCTGCACCGGCGCCACCAGCAACCGGCTGTAGCTCTGCTCGCGGGCATAGCCGGTGATCGAGTTGAAGAGCTTCGCCACGTCCGAGGCGATCTCGGCGTCGTCGGTCAGCAGGCCGATGTCGGTGTAGATGCGCGCCGTGACCGGGTTGTAGTTCCCGGTCGCGAGATGCACGTAGGAGTGCAGCCTGCCGGACTCCCGGCGCACCACGAGACACATCTTGGCGTGGGTCTTGAGTCCCATCACGCCGTACACGACGTGGACGCCGGCGGCTTCCAGCGCCCGGGCCCAACCGATGTTGTGCTCCTCGTCGAAGCGGGCCTTCAACTCGACCAGAACCGAGACCTGCTTGCCGTTATCGCGCGCCTCCATCAGCGCCTCGACGACGGGTGAGTTGGCGCCCACCCGGTAGAGCGTCTGCTTGATCGCGATCACATCGGGGTCGGCGGCCGCTTCCCGCAGCAGCCGCACAACCGGCGAGAAGCTGTCGTACGGGTGGTACAGCAGATGGTCGCGGCGCCGGATCGCGCGGAACACGGATTCGTCCCCCAGCAGCGACGCCTGGCGGAACGGCGCGCCGTCGCGCAGTTCCGGACGATCGAGGAAGGCGATCTCGCTCAGGTCCGCCAGGCCCAACGGCGAGGGAAGGGTGTCGACCTGGAATGGGGCCAGCCCCATGTTCCGCTCCAGGATCGATCGGATCTTCTTGGGCGTATCCTCCCGCACCTCGAGCCGCACGACGGAGCCGAAGTGCCGCTGGCCAACGACCTCCACGATCGCGGTCAACAGATCGTCCGCCTCGTCCTCCTCGATCTCCAGGTCGGCATCGCGCGTGACCCGGAAGGTGTAGGCGGCCGCGATCTCGAGGCCCGGGAAGAGCAGGTCGAGATTCGCCGCGATCAGCTCCTCGATCCAGACGAACTTGCCGCGGCTCGACTCATCCAGGCCGAGCTCGTCCCGGCCGCCGCCCGGCGCCCTGACCAGGCGCGGCAGGAGCGGCGGAACCTTGACGCGGGCGAAGCGCTGGCCCTGGTTCCCGTCGTCGATGACCACCGCCAGGTTCAGGCTCAGGTTCGAGACGTGCGGAAAGGGGTGGCCGGGATCGAACGCGAGCGGAGTCAGAACCGGGAAGATCTCGCGGTCGAAGTAGGCGCGCAGTTTGCGTTGCTTCTTGTCGGAGAGGTCATCATGGGAGATGATCTCGATGCCGGCGTCCCGGAGCTTGGGCAACAGGTCGTCATGCCAGCAGCTGTAGGCCAGTTCGCGTTCACGCCGGAGGTGCGTACGGATGCCGGCCAACTGCTCGGAAGGCGTCATGCCGTCCGGCGGCGCTTCCAGGGCCCCGCGCTCCAACTGCCGGCACAGCCCCGAGACCCGCACCATGAAGAACTCGTCCAGATTGCTGCCGTAGATCGACAGGAACTTGACCTGTTCCAGCAGCGGATGACGAGGATCGCACGCTTCCTCCAGCACCCGGCTGTTGAACTGCAGCCAGCTCAACTCCCGGTTGATGTAGTGCTCGGGCAACCCCGGCGTGACCGCCGGCGGCCTCGCCTCCGGCGGCCTCTCCGGTTCCACCGCGCCAGCGGGCGCGCACGCCGGCGGATGCGAACAGCGCGCCGCGGCGGGCGTCTCCGGAACCGCCGCAAGCGGCGGCTCAGTCAGATTCCCAGCTGCTGCAGACCCCGGATTCGCCACGATAACCGCTGACTCTACAACACTTCCGGCTCCAACCCGACAGCCGGACGCGCCCCCCCGGTCGGGCCGCGGTCAGGAAGCGGGGCGCCTCCTGACCACGACGAACGTCACGTCATCGGCCGGGACGCCGCCCGGGGAGAGTTCCTCGACCCAGCTCTCGAACTCGGCCATCGCGGCGGCAGCGGGGCGCTGGCCGACCTCGCGCCAGCGATCCGCGACAGCCGGATAGCCCACCGGCTCGTCGCCCGCATCCAGCATCTCGGGAAGACCGTCACTCATCAGGAGCGCCGCGTCGCCGGGATCGAGCCGGACCTGCCGCGCCTCGTAGGAGGCACGCGCCATCGTGCCCAGCGGCACGCCGGCACTCATGATCTCCTCGACCGCGCCGGAAGGAGAACGACTCACGAGGACCGGCGGCATGCCGGCGGAAGCCAGGTCGAGCACTCCCTCGTGATATCGCGCCAGGACCAGCGCCATCGCCCGCCGGCCGAGGTTCATCGACCGGATGGTCGCCGTCGCATGGGACAGGAACGCCGCCAGATCAAGACCCAGGTCCGCCGACGCGAGCAACGTCTTGACCACCGTGACCATGGTGCCCGCGCGCGCGCCGTGGCCGGTGGCGTCGCCCACCGCGATGATCAGGGAACCGTCGTGCCGGGGCCTGAAGTCGTAGTAGTCGCCCCCAACCTCGGACGCCGTGCGCAGGAACACCGCGATCTCGAGGTCGGAATGCTCCGGCAGCGCCCCGGGCAGCAACGAGAGCTGGAATCGCCGGGCTTCCTCCAACTCCACCGTCTGCCTCTCGTTCTCCGCTTCCAGCAGACGCCGGCCCACCTCCTGCTGACGACGGAGCCGTTCCTGGTCGAGCAACTGCCGACGGCTCTTCTCCTGGTCGCGAGCCATCCGGTTGAAGGCTTCGCCGAGCTTGCCCACTTCGTCACGCCCACCCAGGCGCGCCCGCGCCGCCGCGTCGCCCCGGGCCAGACGGTCGACCTGTCTGGTCAGGTGGCTGAGCCGGCGCGTGAGGCGATTGGCGAGCGGGGCGGCAGCAAGCAGGGACAGGCTCATCAGGCCGACGCCCATGCCGAAGTTGCGGAGCGAGGCAGCGCGCATCTCGGCCAGGGAGGCGCCGATCGGACGCGCGATGCCATAGGTGAGATCACCTTCCGCGGCGGCCTGGATGACCACCACCCAGTCGGACATGCCCCGCCAGAGTTCCTCGTCCCCCTGGGCCAGCGCTTCAAGGAGCCGCTGTCCCCCGGGACACCGCACTTCCCGGAGCAAATCCAGCTCCTCGGGCTCGGAGGTGTAGACCTCGCCTTCCGCGTCGGTCGCGAACGGAACCGCGCCATCACGACGCGGGATCCGGCGCAGGACATCCCGCATCAGGCGCTCAGGCCGGACGGCGGCCTCCAGGTGGCCAACCAGGCGACCGTCCCGATGTACGGGGGTCGAGATCGCGCCGCCGAGCGTTCGAGCCAGCCTGTCCCGTGCTTCGCGCGCCCGCTCGACATCCTCCACGACCCTCGCTGCCGTCGCCTCGCGCGCCGATTGCGGTTCGCCGGAAGCGCGACCACCCGGCAACCGATCCGGGCGGTCTCGCCGCGACCAGAAGATCCGGGCTTCCCGCGCACCCGACCCGGGCGCGCCGCGGCCGCCGTCGGCCGAGTTCCCGGTCTCCTTCCCGGTCTCCCGCTGGTCCTGGCCGGGAGCCAACGGAGCCGACGGCGCCATCGGGACGAGCTCGAGCGCATCGAAGAAGTCCGCGTCAGCGCCCAGGCTGCCCTGGATGAGCTCGGCGAGCGCGTCCCGGTCGACGTACCGGGGGTCGTCGAAGGGCAGCAGCGTGCCAAGTCGTCCCACGTCCAGGCGCAGGTCCTCGCGCGCGCGGGCCAGTCCGATCGAGATCTGCCTTGCGACTTCCACCGACTCGGCGCGCACCGCCGCGCGAAACGCCTTCGCCGAGGACACGTAGGAGTAGCCGACGATGCCTCCCAGGGGAAGAACCGCCAGCACCAGAAAGGCCAGAATGAGTTGGCTTCGCAGCTTCATCGTTCTCGTCAACCCGATCGCGGTTCGCCGTCTTCCCGATTCGTTCCGGCCCCGGCAGTCGGCTGCCGCACCGGTCTGCCGTCCTTGCGCCGGCCCGCCAACGAACTGACGACGCCGTGAAGCGCCCTCACCTCGTGCTCCCTGAGCTCCGCACGGTGCAGGATACTCCGCAGGTTGCGGACCATGATGCCGCGCTTCTCCACCACCCGCAGGAAGCCGGAGTCGTCGAGTTCCTGTTCAAGGTGCTCGAAGAGATTCACGAGCTGCGCCGCGGTGGCTGGCGGCGGCGTCGACTTCGGACCGGCCGCCGCCGCCCGCCGGCCTGCTTCCGCCTCGAACCAGGCGTGGCAGACCAGCAGCACGGCCTGCGCCAGGTTGAGCGACGAGTACGCCGGGTTCAGGGGAATGTGGACGATGTGCGACGCCAGGGCGACATCGTCGTTGTCGAGTCCGGCCCGCTCGGGACCGAACAGCACCCCGGTGCGGAGCCCCCGACTCGCGCAGTCCCGCATCCCGGCCGCCAGCTCACGTGGGCCGATCGCCGGCTTGAGCAGATCGCGGCGGCGCGCGGTCGTCGCGTAGACCCGGTGCAGATCGGCGACTGCGCCGGCCGTCGTCTCGAACACCGAGGCCCGGTCGACGAGTTCCCGCGAAGCTCCGGTCGCCATGGCCCGCGCGCGCTCGTTCGGCCAACCCTCGCGCGGCGCCACCAGGCGCAACCCGGTCAGTCCGCAGTTCAGCATCGCCCGGGCCGCCGCACCGATGTTCTCGCCCATCTGGGGACCCACCAGAACGATCACCGGTCGTGTTGAAGGCGCAGGAAGCCGCCGCCCGCCGGCAGCGGCTCCGACCCCCTTCGCGTCTGTTCCCCTGCCAGTCATCGCGCCTTCCCCGCGTAGGCTACACAGATGACTGCAGCGCGCCTGGCGGACCGCCTTCCCGAAACCGCGGGGACGATCTCTCCCGACAACATCCTGGAACGGTTCCTCGACCGGGTCGCCGAGCTCGGGTTCGAGCTCTTCCCCGCTCAGGAAGAGGCGCTGCTGGAACTCATCGCCGGACGCCACGTGGTCCTCGATACGCCGACCGGTTCCGGCAAGTCCCTGGTCGCGATGGCTCTTCTGTTCAAGTGCCTCTGCGAAGGCCGCAAGGGCTTCTACACGGCGCCGGTCAAGGCCCTTGCCTCGGAGCAGTTCTTCCGCATGTGCGACGACTTCGGCGCCGAGCGGGTGGGCATGCTGACGGGCGACGCGAGCATCAACCCGGAAGCGCCGATCGTCTGCTGCACTGCCGAGGTGCTCGCCAACATGGCCCTCCGCCGGGGTGCGACGCTGCCGGTGGACTACGTGGTCATGGACGAGTTCCACTACTACTCGGATCCGCAGCGCGGCGTTTCCTGGCAGGTGCCCCTGATCACCCTCCCCGACACGACCTTCCTGTTGATGTCGGCGACGCTGGGCAACATGGCGCCCATCAGCGAGGCTCTCGAGCGCGCGACCAGGCGGCCGGTCGCGCTGGTCAGCAGCCGGATCCGCCCGGTGCCGCTCGAGTACGAGTACCGCGAGACACCCCTTGCCGTGACGATCGACGAACTCGTCGCGGACGGCAGGGCGCCGATCTACGTCGTGAACTTCACCCAGCGCGACTGCGCCCGGCTCGCCCAGAGCCTGACCAGCCTGCGTCTGTGCACCCGGGACGAGAAGAAGGCGATCTTCGAAGCCGTGGGAGACTTCCGTTTCGACACCGCCTACGGCAAACAGGTGCGGCGCTTCCTGAGCTTCGGGATCGGCATCCACCACGCCGGGCTGCTGCCGAAGTACCGGCTGCTGGTCGAGAAGCTCGCCCAACTCGGGCTGCTCAAGGTCATCGCCGGCACCGACACCCTGGGCGTCGGCGTCAACGTGCCGATCCGCACCGTGCTCTTCAGCCAGCTCAGCAAGTACGACGGCCAGGACGTGGCCCTGCTCAAGGTGCGGGACTTCCAGCAGATCGCCGGACGGGCCGGCCGCAAGGGCTTCGACGAGCAGGGCTGGGTCGTCTGCCAGGCGCCGGAGCACGAGATCGACAACCAGCGCCGCCGCCTGAAGGCCCGGACCTCCCCCGGCGGCAGAAGCCGGAAAAGCCTCCGCAAACGGCCCACGCCGCGCGGGTTCGTGCCCTGGGACGAGCGCACGTTCCGGCGGCTGATCCACAGTCCGCCGGAGACGCTCGACTCCCGCTTCCGGCTCAGCCACGGCATGGTGTTCGACCTGATCCAGGCCGACGAGGCCTCGGGGAACGGCGGACCCCGCCGGAACTTCACCTCGATCCGGCGGTTGATCGCCGCGTGCCATGAGAGGCCGGTCCGCAAGCAGCGCCTCATCGGCCAGTCGTCGGGAATCGTCCGGTCGCTCCATCGCGCGGGCATCGTCCGCATGGCGCGATCCCGCGGCAACGGCTACCGGATCGAGGCAGACCGGGACCTGCAGCTCGAGTTCTCGATGCACCAGAACCTGGCGCTCTACCTGGTCTCGACCCTGGAGATGCTCGATCCGGAAGATCCCGACTACGCACTGGACCTGCTCAGCCTGGTCGAGGCGATCCTCGAGAACCCCCAGATCGTGCTCCGCCATCAGGCCCGCAAGTTGCGAGACGAACTGGCCGCCAGACTCAAGGCCGAGAGGGTGCCGTTCGAGGAGCGGATGGAACGGCTGCGCGAAGTCACGCATCCCAGGCCGCTGGCTGATCTCATCGAGCCGACGTTCGCCGAGTTCCGACGTTCCCACCCCTGGGTTCAGGGCGATTCGATCCGGCCGAAGCGGGTCGCCCGCGAGATCTGCGAGGACTTCCTCAGCTTCGGCGAGTTCATCGGTCGCTACGGGTTGCAGCGCTGGGAGGGGGTGGTACTCCGCTACCTGAGCCAGCTGTTCAAGGTCCTCAGCCGCGGCGTGCCCGATCGATTCAAGACGGAGGCCGTGTTCGCCCAGCTCGACCACTTCCACGACCTGCTCAACCGGGTCGACCGCAGCCTGCTCGACGAGTGGGAGCGACAGTGGTCGCTCGAAGCGGCGGGCGACGAGTCTCGGGAGTAGCCACGCTGTCGCCGACTGTGGCGCGGCCGGCGATCGCGGTCGCTCGAAACGCCGGTCGCCGACGACGATCCGCTCACGTCCACGTTCATCCCGCCCTGACCGTTCCCGCCGACGGACGTGCGAACCGCTTCCGGCGCGGCCTGGTCGCACTGGAACCGCTGGCGCTGCGGGCAGCCGGCGCGTCCTGCGGCCACCGACTCAGCGGCTCCGCTCGACTCCCGACTTCAGACACCATTCCTCCACCGGACAGCGCGAGCACCACGGACTGACCGGCACGCACAGCTTCTGACCGAAGCTGACCAGCGTCCTGTTCAGGCCGATCCACTGACTCCGCGGCAGCTTCGCGCGCAGCGCCATTTCGGTCTCCGGAGGATTGCGGGTGTCCACATAGCCCCACAGGTTCACGATCCGGTGGACATGGGTGTCGACGCAGATGCCGGGGCGGCGGAAGCCCTCGGTGACGACGAGGTTCGCGGTCTTGCGCCCGACGCCCGGCAGCTCGACCAGCTCCTCCACCGTCCGCGGCACTTCGCCGTCGAAGCGGTCGAGCAGCACGCCCATCGCGAGCCGGAGGTTCTTCGCCTTCGTGCGGTAGAAGCCCACCGGGAAGATGAGGCGTTCGAGTTCGGCGGCCGGCAGGGCCCCGATCTCTTCCGGGGTCGAGGCCGCGTCGAACAACCGTCTCGTCGCGGCCGCGGTCGCCTCGTCCTTCGTCCGAGCGCTCAGGATCGTGGACACGAGCACCTTGAAGGGATCGCGTTCGGTCTCCGCAATCAGGGTCACGATCGGCAGCTCGGCGCCTTCGAGGTGACGCCGGATGCGGCGCAGCATCGCCGCCAGACGCCGATTCGACGGCGGCGTCGGCGCCGGGCGGCGGTTCGACGGCGGCGTCGGCGGAGCGGGCACGGCCAGCCGAGAATAGCGCTGCCGGTCGCGACGGTACGCTTGGACCCGATGAAGATCGCGGTGAGCGGCTCCTCGGGCCTGATCGGCAGCGCCCTGATCCGGATGCTGGAGCAATCGGGGCACGACTGCCGGCGGCTGGTGCGGCGCCCGCCCCGGAAGCCAGGCGAACTGGAGTGGCGTCCCGAGCGCGGCCTGGCCGAACCTGCCGCCGCCCAGGGACTTGACGCCGTCGTCCACCTGGCCGGCGAGAGCGTCGCGGGCGGCCGCTGGACGGCCGCCAGGCGGTATCGGATTCGGTCCTCCCGCGCCCCGGCGACCCTCCGGCTGGTGGAGTCCCTGAGCGCTCTCGAGCGGCCCCCGCGCGTGTTCCTCTGCGCCTCCGCGGCAGGCTATTACGGCGACCGGGGTGACGAGCTGCTGGATGAGGATTCTCCCGCCGGCGACGGCTTCCTGGCCTCGGTGTGCCGCGACTGGGAAGCCGCTGCGGCGACCGCGGCAACGATCTGCGAACGGGTGGTGATGCTCCGCTTCGGCGTCGTCCTCACCGTCGCCGGCGGCGCTCTGCCCCGGATGCTGCCGCCGTTCCGCTTCGGTCTCGGCGGCCGCCTCGGCTCGGGCCGCCAGTACTTCCCCTGGATTCACCTCGAGGACGCGGCAGCCGCAATCCGTCATCTCCTCGACCACGGCGAAGGCCCCGTGAACCTCACCGCGCCGCAACAGGTGACCAACTCCGAACTCACCCGCTCACTGGCCCGCACCCTTCGCCGGCCAGCCCTGCTGCCGGTACCGGCTCCGGTGCTCGCCGCGGTCTTCGGAGCCATGGCGCGGGAGACGCTGCTCGCCAGCGCCCGCGTGGTTCCTGCACGCCTCGGGAGCGGTGGCTTCGCATACCGCCACCCCACTCTCGACTCGGCGCTCAGGCACGAGTTGTCGCAGGGCGACGTCCGCCAGGGCTGCTAGAATTCGGGAAGCTCGGCGGCGCCCGGCGTGTTGGACCAGCTGAGCGCTGCCGGTAGCCCGCGCTGCCGTCGCCAGGACAGGGCCGGCAGCGAACGGAGCCCCGCTCCTCGCCGGTATCCGCCAACGGACGACCCAAGCCCAGAGCAAGACATGGCTTTCAAACTTGAACGACGCAGGGCCGCCCGGTCCAGGTCCGGGACCTCATCCGTCCATCTGGGAGGCGCGCCCTACGAACTGGCGCCTCAGAACAGGACTCCGCTACGGGTGGGCATCGTCATCACGATCGCCTTCCACGCGCTGCTGTTCCTGGTCACCTTCCCCAGCGCGAAACCCCGCCCCCTGGAGGCCGCGCAGGCGCCGAAGACCTTCATGGTCATAGCGGTCCGGTTCAAGCCGCCCCCGCCCGCGAAGGCGAAGCCCATCCCGAAGCGCAAGGCCCGAAAGATCCCGATTCCGGATCCGACCCCCGACGACCCCGAACCGCTGATCGAAGAAGAGGTGTTCGACGCGCCGGAGATCGACTTCGATGGGCTGAGCGACGTGTTGTTCGACATTCCACCCGCCCCCGCCGCGGCCGGTCCGCCCGGAGCCATGTGGATCGAAGGCGACGTCCTGCCGCCCAAGAGAACCTACGCACCGCGCCCCAACTACACCGAGGACGCCCGCCGGGCGCGCGTCCAGGGCGTCGTGATCCTGCAGGCCGTCGTCGACACCCTCGGCGAGGTGGGCTACGTCAAGGTCCTCAAGGGCCTGCCACAGGGCCTCACCGAGTCCGCCGTACAGGTCGTCGAGCAGTGGCGCTACGAGCCCGCGACCCTGAACGGCGAGCCGGTCCCCGTCTACATCAACCTGACCGTCAACTTCTCGCTGCAGTAGACGGCCCGTGCAGGGGGCCTGTCCGTTTGTCGTGTCCGCGCCACGCGCGAACCACTACGGGGGCGAGTCGGCGAGAACACGGATGGCACGATGTTGGGCGGAACGCAGCGCCGTTCGAATGCGGCGTGACTTCCGCCAGGGGCTGCCAGGCCAGCGCCAAGGCGCCGAAGCGGCGTTACCGGCCTCGCGCCCCACGGGCGCTTCATCGTCGAGGAGTAGTGCGCAGGCGTTCCCGTGTTGTCTCGCACCCATGAGCGACAAACCACTTTGTGTCACACTTGAACCCCTCTCGTGCACCACAAGACGTCTTGTCGTGCACAGGTGTCACACAATCGACCACTGGCTCCTCTCACACTCCAGATGCCCGCCGTCCACTACCAGAACGGCGCCTTCCCTCTGGACGACCGGCTCGACTGGGCCGAACTCGTACCCGTCGACTTGCGGTACAAGCGACAGGCAAGCCGAAATGTCCCCGGCGAAAGAGACGAAGCTCCAGGATCTGGCAGGCCGACTCGGCCACCCGAAGCTCGCAGCCTCTAACTCTCACCTTCGTGGTCAGTCATCCGCGGTGGTAGAGAAGGCGAAGCACCCCTCGTTCTCCTCTGTCGCTGCTTCCGCCGCTCGCCCCAGATGAACAGGCCGACCAGGACGCCGAAGGGGCCGAAAGCTGCCGCGGCGCCCAGTAGCGACTTGTCGTTGGCCAGCAGGTAGCCACCAAGCCCCAACCCGGCCAAGGCGATGACGAGAGCGAAGCGCTGCCCCCGCAAGTTCCGGAGGGTGTCGAACAGCCGGGCGTTTCCACCGGCCAAGGCGATGACGAGAGCGAAGCGCTGCCCCCGGGCGCTCATCAAGTGGTCGTGCGTCTGCGCGGCGGCCTCCAGTCCGTGATCGTGCTCCTGCTGCTTCTCGGCCATCACGATGATGCGGTTGACAGAACCCGGTTCGAGATCTTGATACTCCGCCAAGGTCCAGGGCGCGGGCAGCGGGCCGCTATGCTCCTGAACCAGCAGCGCTTCCTGCCTGACTCGTGATTCGCGGGCCGGTCGCGCGCCGGGCCGTCCAATCTCCGAAGGTTCGCGCTGGTGAAGAGGTCCTGGCTTCTTCCTTCGTCTCTTCTTGCGGCGACTCACGAGCCGTTGCGTCCCCGCGCAGCGTGGTCCACGGCTCCTCGCAGATATCCACCCACTGCGGCCCACTGGCGGCCCAACGCGGCGGCACCCGTTTCTCTACGGACACTCAACGCGCCGTGCCAGTCAAGCGAGCGCGCCGCGCCACGGGCGAAGGGAGACATGGAATGTTCAGGAGGCGCTGCAGGCGCCAGTTCAGGCAGGACCGATTTTGCCGCCATATCAGGCGCATACTCGTAGATGGACGCCAACAGATCCCTGAAGTGCAGTGACAGTATCCACTCCGAAGCCGCTACGAAGTAGCACCGTACGCCGTCCTGGAGACCGGCCAGGGTGCGGCTCCCCAAGTCGAATCCCGACGGGGTCAGGGAGTACAGGCGGTACCGTCGCGTCTCATCAATCAGCGCAAGCCCATCGCGCGACAACTGCTCGAGTTCAACGTATACCTGCTTGTCGAACGGGCCATAGCGGTACGGGCGGAAAGCGAAATGGGGGCACCCGCAGCGCCTCCCCAACTCACGTTCCAGGAGAAAGAAGTACTTCTGCAGGCGCACTGGATCGAAGCGTGCGTTTGCACCCGCGGCGGCCAGTGCGGCGAGGACGAAGCAGCGTCTATCCACTGCGGCATAGTGACATGCTCAGTGCGCCGTGTCACGCGACGAGAGCGAACTACATCCACCCCCTCCAGCAATGGTGGACGGCGCTCCAGCTCGGAAAGGGCGAGTCCGGCCAGTCCCCGCGGTCGAAGGAAGAGACGCCGTCGAAGTGGGAATGCGCAGGAATCGTCTGCAGCCGCGCCTCCCCGCCAAGTGAAGGTCGAGTACGCCGATGTCTCCGCCTGGACGGCAGCCGGGGCGCCGCATCCCGGTCAGCGCGGCGGCAGCCATCCGCGCGGGGGCCGGAAGTAGACCTTCAGGTTGGCCTCGCGCCGGTCGTCGGGCGACAGGTTCTCGAACACTCCGTAGACGAGCGTGCCGTGATCGTGACGGTGGATGACGGGATTCCCACGCCACTGCGCCTCGCCAATCTCGCACGGCTGGTCGGGGAAGCAGCCGCCCCGAGCGCCGAGATCGGCGGCCTCGTACTGGAAACCGACGAACCGCACATCCTTCGGCAGCAGAACGCCGATGACCTGACAGGAGCGCTCCGGATCGAGGACGGGGATCAGCAATGCCCGGACTTCCGTCCGCGTCGCCTCCGGCAACAGCCGCAGGAGATCGTTGCCTTCGGGCGACGCGAGTGCTCCGACCCAGGCACGGAACTCCGCCGACAGCGACCCTTCGATCATCCCTGCCACGCGCTCCAGACGCCCGGCCAGATCGGCAGCGCACGCCGTCGTCCCGGCGGTTCGGGGTTCCGCCGGCCAGTTGCTCGACACGGACCACTCACCGGGCGCGCACTCGGGGCACGCTCCGGCTCGAAGCAGGGTGGGGTTCGGAAGCAGGCGAACCACGACCGGCACGGCTTCGGGTTCCGGCGCGGCTTCGGGTTCCGGCGCCGCCTCGGGTTCCGGCGCGGCCTCGGGTTCCGGCACGGCCTCGGGTTCCGGCACGGCTTCGGGTTCCGGCGCGGCTTCGGGGTCCGGCGCGGGCGGCGCCACCCTGGCAGCCGGCAACGGGTCGGGGACCGTCTGCTCCGCGACCACGGCAGGCTCGGGCGAAGGCGGCTGCTCTTCGCCTGGCTGCGCCGCGGTGGCGACGGTTGCCGCGGCCGCCGGCGCCTCCGCCGGGGATGCCGGCGTCTCCGGCGCCGGCGTTTCGGCCCTTGGCGCCTCCACCACGCGAGCGACATTCTCGCGCTGAAGCCGTCGTTCCCGCTGTTCGGCCCGGCGCTCCGCCCGGCGTTGCGCCCGAGTCGTCGCTCGCGCCGAGCCCGCGCTGGCCGGCGCCGTCGCGACGCCGAGACTCGAGTAGCCCACGTTCAGCGGCGCCCAGAACGGGCCCGTTCGCTGGCGCGAGGTAAACCCGACCTGGGGCCGCTTCCCGTCCTCCAGCCTCAGGTAGGAGTTGACGATCATGAACCCCTGCCGTCGCAGTCGAATCTCCCATTCACCGGCGGCAAGGTCCGTGATGTCCAGCGTGCCCGCTTCGTCCGTCAGCATCGGGGGCGGTCCTCCCGACCGGTCGGCCTCGGCCAGCCTCGCGATGACCGTCACCTCCGGGACGGGCTGCCCGGCATCGTCGGTTACAAGAATGCGAAAGCCGTTGGCGCCGCTCCAGTCCTGGGCCGCCGCGACCGACGGCAGAGCCGCGAGCGCCACTGCCAGCGTCGGCAGGAGTCGGCGCAGCTTCATCCACGCGCCTCTGGCGGCGTCACGTTCTTCTCGGGAGGTTTGTCCGGCGGCGTACGCCGGTCGCGCCACAGGCCGGTCATCAGCGTGAGCAGGCCAAGGACCGCCTCGTCGACGAGGGGCAGAAAATCGGGAACGAAAAGGTCGACGAGGAAGATGACCGCCAGCAGAACGAAGAGCTGCGGGAAGCGCAACCTGCCCAGGAACGGGAGCAGAATCGCGCCGACGCGCACGGGATTCGGACCGGACATCAACCAAGACTCTATCGCCCGAGCCGGAAGGCGCCGGGAACCGAAGAGCGGAGAACGGGCCGGCGCGGCTATGCTCCGCCGCGTAACTCTTGACAGCCCGTGGCCGACGTCATGCGGCATGCGGCACGGACTTCAGCGGGCTGTCGAACCGGAGGAGATCCACCGTGGCATACGACGCATTCGATCTGACCGGCGCCGCGGCGCTGGTGACCGGCGGCAACTCCGGCATCGGGCTGGGCTTCGCCGAGGGCCTGGCCCGGGCGGGGGCCGATGTCTGCATCTGGGGAACGAACGAGACGAAGAACGTGGCAGCCAGGAAGCAGTTGGAGCGCCACGGCACGAAGGTCGAAGCCCTCATCTGCGATGTCGGCGACGCCGACGCCGTGGCCGCATCGTTCGAGCGCACCGTGGACCTGCTGGGCAAGGTCGATTCCTGCTTCGCCAACGCCGGCATCGGCGGTCGCGGCACGCCCTTCGTCGACATGTCGATGGAAGAGTGGCGCCGGATCTTCCAGGTCAACATGGAGGGCGTCTTCCAGACCTTCCAGCAGGCCATCCGCCACATGGTCGAGCGCGGCGAAGGCGGCTCCCTGGTCGCGACGAGCAGCCTGTCCGCGATCTTCGGCGCACCGCGCAGCGAACACTACGCGTCGACCAAGGCGGGCCTCAACGCGATGGTCCGCGGGCTCGCGGTCGAGCACGCTCGCCACGGCATTCGCATCAACTCGATCCTGCCCGGCTGGATCGACACCGCGATGACCGAACGGGCCATCAACACGGAAGCCTTCCGGACCAAGGTCCTCCGCCGCGTTCCCCTGCGACGCTGGGGTGTCGGAGCGGACTTCAGCGGCATCGCCGTCTACCTGGCGAGCAACGCCTCCAGCTACCACACCGGCGACGAGTTCGTGATCGATGGCGGCTACGCCTGCTTCTAGGCGGAAGGGCTCCGGCCTGCCGCCTCGGGGACGGGCGAGAGCCGAACGAGGTCCGAATCGCCGCCGGACTTCACGGTCGATTCCGGGCGTCGTCTGGCCGCAGACCCTTGATGGCGGCCAGAAGACGCACCGGGCCGTCAGGCCGGATCCGCTTTGGCGTCCAGCCGGGCTAACCCTCCATCGAGCGGAACACCGGCACGACGATCTCGGGCATCCGGCAGTGACTGCCGGTTTCCCGGTCCACCCAGACGTGGTCGGTGCGGCCCTCGACGAGAACTCGCCCGCCGGTCTCCACCCGGTAGCCGAAGCTCATCGCGCGACTCTGCAGGCGCTCCAGCCAGCAGCGGACACGGACCGGATCGCCGTAGCGCGCGGCGCCGCGGTAGGTGAGCTTGACGCCGGTGACCATCAGCCAGTAGCCCTCGTCCTCCATGTTCCGGTAGGCCATGCCGGCGACGCGGCAGTGGTGGGTCCGGGCGAGCTCGAACCACACCAGGTAGTTCGAATGGTGCACCACGCCCATCTGGTCCGTTTCCTTGTAGCGGACCTCGATGGCGACTTCGCTCGCCGGCACTTCGCGGCCGGCGGAGTTCACTTCCGTACCCGTCATTCCACTCATATCGGGCCGCGACTGTAGCGGAGAACGGTGGTGACGATCTTCCAGCCGGCCCGCACCGTGCCGGAGACCGTGCCGGTGATCTTCGAGACGCCGGTTCGGCGCCGGTAACTCACGGGTTTCTCCGCCACGCGCAGGCCCCGCCGCAGGGCCTTGACCTGCATCTCGGCGGTCCAGCCGAAGTTCGGATCCCGCATCCGAAGCGATTCCAGGGCTCGCCAGGAGATGGCGCGGAATGGTCCCAGGTCGGTGTACCGGTGGCCGTAGAGCAGGCGCACGAGCAGGCAGGCGAACCGGTTGCCCCAGCGGGCCTGCGGCAGCAGAGCGCCCGGTTCGGCGTCTCCCAGCGCCCGCGAACCGATGACCAGGTCGACCTCGCCCCGGGCGACCGGCTCGACCAGGCCCGGCATCTCCTCGGGATGGTCCGAGTAGTCCGCGTCGAGAAACACGACGACCTCGGGTGGTCCCGTGCGGCGCAGGTGGCCGAGCGCCGCCAGACAGGCGCTGCCGTAGCCCTGGACCGGCGCCGGCACGACCTCCGCTCCCGCTTCGCGTGCCCGAACCGCGGTCGCGTCCCGCGAGTTGTTGTCGGCGACAACGACCCGGCGCACGAGGCCTGGCGGAATGTCCGCCAGCACCAGGCCGATCGAATCCTCCTCGTTGTACGCCGGGATGACGACATCGATCACCGGGGCGCCCATTGGTCACAAAGTGACGCCGAAGCGCTTCCGCAGTGCGAACGCCAGCGCGATCGACAGGACCAGGAAGGCGATCAACCAGACGATCACGGGGTGACGCCGAAGCGCTTCCGCAATGCGAATCCCGGCGCTCCTCGCGCGCCAGCGCGGCGTTCGGGCAAAGGTCACAGGGTGACGCCGAAGCGCTTCCGCAGTGCGAACGCCAGCGCGATGGACAGGACCAGGAACGCGATCAGCCAGTGGACGTCGAACAGGCCGAAGAAGGAGATCGAGGCTGCCGCGTACTGAACGTCGATCCTCTCGACCGGCCCGTCGCGGGGAAGCGAGGGCTCCGCCGGATAGAGCAACTGATCGAGGATCGCCGCCCGGCGGCGCGTGGGTGAGCGACGCACCCAGCGGGCGCCGCCTTCCGGATCGGCGACGAACAGGCTCTTCGCGAACGCCACGCCGCCCGTGCGGACCGTGAGCTCAACGTCCCCGGGCTCTTCGGCCCGGAGCCGCCAGACGATCTGTCGAAGACTCGGAATCCACACCCCGTCGGTCTCCACCGCGACGCCCGGCGGCGCATCGAGCTCGACCGCCGGACGCGGCACGGGCTCGACTGCCGCGGCACCTTCCGGATCCGTCGCCGCCAGATCGACGACGAGCAGCGTCCGGTCGCCGACTTCGAGCCCGTCGTAGCCATAGTGGAACTGGAGCTGGGCGATCAGCAGGATGAACGGCACGATCATCCAGAGCAGCGGCGCCAGGTTGAGCCGAAGGTAGGTCAGGTTCTCCCTCAGCAGCCGCAGTTGGGCGGCCAGCACCGCCCGCAGGTCGTCGTTGAACAGCCGCACCTCGAGCAGGTGGGCGAACAACCGCCGCTTGACCGCGGCAAGCGCCTCCTGGTTCGAGGTCCAGCGGTAGACCAGCAACGCGAAAATGCCCGACACGAGCGCCGCGAGGGTGACCGGCACGATCGGCGGCAGGGCCGCGAAGGGCCGGAGCGCCGCATCGAAGACAACGCGGAGCCAGTCGTTGACCAGGGACATCAGCAAGCAGGCGAGCCGCCTGGGCGCCGGGAGACTGCGCCGTAGAACGCCGCACGGCAGGCGGCGCGGCGCAGGGGCACGGCGAGGCGGAGACCGGGGTCAAGCATGCCGCCTGCAGAAGGTCTGGCGCTGCCGGGAGACTGCGCCGCCAAAGGCCAAACGGCAGCGGCGCGGCGCAGGGGCCCGGCGGGATGGGGACTGGGGTCGAACATGGAGCCTGCAAGAAGTCCGGCGGGGCCGCTAGGAGATGTACCCCAGGCCGCGGAGCCGTTTCTCGATCTCCTCCCGCGACTCCGCGCCCTCGAGCTTGGCCAGCTCCTTCTCGAGCGCGTGGGTGATGAACTCCTCCACCGAGGAGTAACCCGCGATGTCGCTGTAGCGCTTGACCCGCGCGATGAGTTCCTTGTCGAGCTTGACCTTGCCGCCGCCGAACATGCTTCTCCTCCTTCGTTCCCGCCCGCTTCACGCCGGCCGGTTCAGGGCGAGCCCGTCGCGGCGCCGCCGGCCAGCGTCGGGAACTCCTCCAGGCCATACTCGGCGAGTATGGACGCCGCCAGATCGGCAATGCCCCGCGCCGGCCGGCCGAGCGGACGACTCACCAGCAGCACTCCCGGCACGGTACGGTGGTCCATCATGTGGTCCCCGCTCCAGGCGCTGTCGTTGTCGCTGAAGACCTCGCCGATCACCTCGCCCGACGCCGACTCCGTCGCGCCGCGATAGCCCCTGGCGTAGCCGACGACCAGGTCGGGGCCGACCGCGGTCCGTTGCTGGAAGGCGTAGTCCTCGCGCACGTGGACTTGTGTGATCGCGCGCTCTCCGGTCTCCGGGTCGACCACCGCCAGCAGCTCCTCCCTCAACTCCTGGACCAGGGCGAGCCGCTCGGCCGCCGTCACCGTGCCGTCGCGCTCGCGCCCCCGCAGGTTCACGTAGAGACCCGAGAAGCCGATCCCGTAGGCCCGGGTCTTCTCCCAGTCGACGTTCAGGAGGAAACCCTCGTCCGCGAAGGGATCCGCGGTCCTCGCCGTCAGGTAGCCCTTCTCCATCAGCCAGGCGTTCAGGTGGAAGGCGCGGCGCCATGAGGCGAATCCGTGATCCGACATGACGACGACCAGCGGCGCCTCGATACCGCCGTCGCCGAGCCCGGCTTCCGCCTCGAGGCGATCCAGAGTCTGCCCGACGATGACGTCGAGTCCCTCGTAGAGGGTCGGCATCAGGTCCTCGTGCACGGCATCGGATGCCGGGTCGTAGGCGGGGTGCTCGGGATCGCGCGACCGCCAGCGGACGTGGCCGATCTGGTCCACGTTGCCGAAGTAGTAGAAGAGGAAGCCGCCCTCCTGTTCGAGGTAGCGGTCCAGCACGTAGCCGTACTGCTCGGCGACTTCGTCGCCGGCGATCTTCGCCTGGGCCAGGAACTCCTCCGGCGTGAAGACGCCCTCCGTCAGGGTCTTGGTGTCCTCGGGCATCCCCTCCGTGTAGAAGCGGTCCACCGCCTCGGCCAGCTCGGCCGCGAAGTCGGGCGGCGTCGAGATGGGCGCCGCGGGCGCCATCGGATCGTGGTCGATCGGGCTGACGTAGAGTTCAAACTCCGGCTCGAGCGCCCGCAGGTACATCCGGCAGATGCCGCGCAGACGCTGGGTCGGCATCATCTCGAACTCGACCGCCAGCCAGTCGCTCCATTCCCCCACCCGGAGCACGATCTGCTGGTCCCCGAGTTCGATCTTCGCGCTCTGCGTCTCGGGATCGAGCCAGGCGGTGAAGGGGGCGGTCAACCGTTCAGGCGCCCGCAGCAGCGGGTTGTCGGGACCGAGCAGATCGGCCTCGACCACGTTGTCGTAGATGTCGAGTTCGACGATGTCGCCGCCGCTGATCTCCCGGTCCGCGAACAGCTCCGAGGTGTAGAAGGTGAAGGTGCCGTCCGTACCCTGAATGTCGCTCGTGCCCATGCCCGAGAGTTCGCGGCTCGCCGTGCCCGAGACGGGAAAGTTCGCCGGCATGCGGATGACGGTCGTGCGCACGCCGTGCTCCTCCAGCACTTCCCAGAACGGCGTGCCGTGCCGGAACTGCTCGTAGTCCCCGCCGGTGAGCGGGAACTGCCAGGGCCCCACCTCCAGGAAGCGGCCGCCGGTGGACGCCGCGGCGGTCGACGAGTACGGGATCATCGTCTCCGGGTCCCGGTGCAGGAAGTCGAAGATGCCGTGTCCGCCCGGATCCATGCCGGTGACGAAGCTAGACCAGGCGACCGGGCTGTGCGGCGGGATCGTCGTCTCCAGCCGCGTGAAGCCTCCCATCGACTCGAGGCGCGCGAAGTTCGGCAGGCGGCCCTCGTCGATCAGCTGCCGCGTCAGCGCGTAGTCCAGGCCGTCGAAGCCGAGCACGACGACCTTCGGCCCCTCGGACGGGCCGACGCCGCCTCCGCCGCAGCCGACCAGGAGGGCGGCCGAGAGCATGGCCGCCGGCGCCAGGCGCCTGCGGTTCACGCCGCCGCTCCGCGGTCGAGACTCGCCGGGTCGAAGACCGACTCGCCCTCCATGTAGTCGGGCTTGTCGACCCCGAACAGGGCCAGCGCGGTGGGCGCCATGTCGAGCAGCGACAGGTCGTCGTCCCGGTCGACCGGACGGCTGCTGAAGAACACGCCGGGCACGAGCCGGGGATCGACACAGTGGTCGCCGCTCCAGGCCTTCGTGTTGTCGGCGAACAACGGCCCCGCGACGACGCCGACCGCGCAGTCCCAGGACACGCGGTAGCCGTCGTTGTAGCCCACGATCAGGTCGGGGGCGTTGCCCTTGTAGGGACCGGTGTACAGGTCCTCGGCGTCGAAGGCGTCGTTGATGCCGACCCCGCCCCGCTCGTCGTCGCGCAACCCGTTCCAGGCCGCGATGAGTTCGCGCTTGAGGGAGCGCGCCTCCTCGCCCGGCGCCACGATGCCGGAAGCCTCGCGGCCCTCGAGGTTGAGGAACACGCCGGCCAGACCGAGCGCGTACGCCCGCGTGCGCGACCAGTCCACGCCCTCCAGCCACTCCTCGCTGCCGTCGGCATCCTCACGGAGAACGAGGTAACCGTGGTCGAGCAACCAGCGGTTCAGGTTCACGCCGCGCCGGAAGGAAGCGAAGCCGTGGTCCGAGAGGACGATCAGCAGATCGTCGTCGCCCAGCTTCTCCATCACCCGACCGACCAGGGCGTCGTTGTGCCGGTAGTGATCCTCGATCGTCCGGCGGTGCTTGCCGGTCTTCCTCCCCGCAGCGGCCGGGTGGCCGTTCTCCATGTAGCGCCAGAACATGTGCTGGATGCGGTCGGTCGCGTCGAAGACGCAGGTCAGACTCCCCCGCCGCAGGCGCTCCAGGGCGGCGAAGAACATCTCCTCCCGCTCGCGGTCGATGTCGTACGACTGCTGGAGGAAGGTCGCATCGTCCGTCACGCCCTCGTTGAGCGCCGTCGTGTCCTCGGCGAGACCCAGAGTGGCGAAATCGCCGACCCGCTTCGCCAGGTAGGGCGCGTAGTACGACGGATGCGAGATCGGCATCGCCGGCTTCTCGGGGTCGATATGGATGGCCGTCAGGTAGAGCGAGGTGTGCTCGCCGGCCTCGGTCAGCATCATCCGGGTCAGGCCGTGGACCTTGACTCCGGGCGCGGCGCGGAACTCGAGGCGCACCCAGTCGGAGAGCTTTCCCCGCGCAAGTTCGACCGTCTCGCCCGCCACCGTTGCCGTCGCGGCCCCGGCGCCGCGGTCGACCTTTAGCGTCATCGGCACGCGGAGCGGGGGCGGCGGGTCACCCTCCAGGAAGCTGTTCTCGGGCCCCTCGATCACGCAGTCGAAGTGGTCGGGGCCGGCGCCGTTCGAGGCCAGCGGTATCCGCGCGCCGCCCTCCCGGATCGTCTCCGTCGCCGGGCGCGTCGTGTAGTGGAGGAACGTGCCCTGGCTGCCCACCAGATCCGGCACGCACATCGCCGCCAGCTGGGCGCCGTAGAACCGGTCCGGCGGAAACGTGATCGGAACCCGGAGCACCGTGCTCCAGACGTTTCGTTCGCCCAGCACGGTCCAGAACGGCTTCGACCGCCTGAGCAACCGGATCTCCGGCTTCTGCAGCGGGATCTTCCACTTGCCGAGCTTCAGGAAGCGCTCGACCCGACCGATGTGGGCCGAGGACAGCTTGGGCAGGTAGCTCCGCAGGTCGCGGTCGAGGAAGTCGAAGATGTTGTGCTTGCCCGGATTGGCCCCGGTCGCGAACGTCGACCAGGCGACCGGCGACAGCGCCGGGTAGGTGCTGGCGATCCGCCGGTAGCTCCCCTGCCTGCCCAGGCGCTTGAAGTTGGGCAGTTCGCCCTCCTTCATCATCCGCTCCGTCAACCGGGGATCCTGGCCGTCGAGACCGACGAAGACGAGCCGCTTGACGTGCGCCTTCGGCGGCTTCTTCCGCCGCACGACCCGCCACAGCGTCCGTACCGGCCACGCGAGAAGCGAGACGAAGGCAAGCGCCACCGTCGCCAGCAGCACGAGGAACGACGACATGAGGGCGAACCCCGCCCCGGGGCCGATGTAGGCCGCCGCCGGCGCCGCGGCGAAGAGCGCCGCGAGAAGCGCCAGAGCGGCGGTTACGAGACGCTGAGGCGGCAACGATTCCTCTCCAGGGGGCTTGGCTACGCCTGAGCGCAATGAGCGACGGCTCGCCAAGCGCCGCGCAGCATAGCAAGGCCCGTGTCGCCCACTCCACGGAACCAACCCGCATCCACGGCACGGTTAGAGTTGGACGCGGTGGTCGGGGAGATCTCGGCCTTGGCCAGCGACAGACTCCCATGGACCACGCCGGAAGACCCGCTGCCCGTTCCCTAGCGCCACAGCGCAGCGGCGCCGCTGCGCACCCTCCTGGCATCGGAGCCGCCATGAGCCTGCGAACACTCTGGCGCCGTGTCCGTTACGGCCGCGCGATCGCGGTCGTCTCGGGGCTTCCGCGCTCCGGCACCTCGATGGCGATGAAGATGCTCGAGGCCGGCGGCATGGAGATCGTGACCGACGGAAGGCGCGGGGCCGACGAGGACAACCCGCGGGGCTACTACGAAGACGAGCGGGTCAAGAACCTGGCAAACGCGCCGGACAAGTCCTGGATCAGGGCGTCCCGCGGTCGCGCAGTCAAGGTCATCTCCTTCCTGCTCAAGGACCTGCCGCCGAACCTGAACTACAGGGTCATCCTGATGCGGCGCGATCTGACCGAGGTGCTCGCATCCCAGCGCAAGATGCTCGATCGCCGCAGCGAGACCGACGACACGCCGGACGAACGGATGATGGAGCTCTGGCAGGACCAGCTCTGGCGGGTGAACTATCTCCTGCGGAAGGCGCCGCAGTTCGAGTGGATCGAACTCGACTACCGCCAGACGTTGCGCGATCCCGCGGCGGCGGCGAAGCGGATCGCCGGCCTGATCGAGGGCCTCGACGAGCAGGCGATGGCCGGCGTGGTCGATCCGGCGCTGTACCGGAACCGCGCCGCCGACGCCCTCAGTACACCCCGACCGTCGTCGCCGACGCCAGCCGGGCGAACGGACGGACGCCGCTGACGCCGTCCCACGGATAGTCCACCCAGGGCTGTTCCCGCTCGCCCTCGTCGCGCTCCAGGAAGCCGGGGACGAAGAACTCGCGGGTCAGGGTGGTCAGGCGCACGCGGCCGGTCGCGCCGTAGTCGACGACCTGGTCCGGGTCGTCGGGATCGACGACTTCGAGCACGGCCCGCGGCTGCGGCGCGTAGTAGGCGATCGTGTAGCCATCCTCGGCGGTCACCGGCCGCGAAGCCGCCAAGCCCATCAGGGTATTGCCGTAGGTGGGCGTCATGTAGACGCCGTCGAGGAGTTCCTCGACCGCGAAGCGGGTCCACTGCGGGGTGAACTCCGTGCCGCCGGAGAAGATGCCCTTGATGCCGGTGTCGGCGAGGGTCTGGCCGCGGTCCTCCAGCGCCAGACACAGGCTCTCCAGCAGCTTCGGCGTCGCGAACATGGCCTGGATGTCGTGACCGGCCGAGAGCACCGTCAGCGCCTGGTCGATCACATGGTCCTTGTAGGCCTCCAGGTGCTCCATCCACCCCTTCCTGATCAGCTTGATCACCCATCGGGGATCGAGGTCCACGCAGAAGCAGATGCCGCCGCGGTACTGGCAGAGATGCTCCACCGCCAGGCGCAGGCGGCGCGGGCCGGAGGGCCCCAGCATCAGCCAGTTGCTGCCCGGCGGAAAGTGCTCGTCCGGCAGGCTGGCGCTGAACAGCTCGTAGTCCGTGCGGAAGTCGTTCAGCGCCACCCGGCTCTTCGGAATGCCCGTCGTGCCGCCGGTTTCGAACACGTAGACCGGATCGTCCGCCATCGCCTTCGGCACCCAGCGCCGCACCGGCCCGCCGCGCAGCCACTCGTCCTCAAAGGGGGGGAACTTGCGCAGATCCTCGAAGCCGGCGACGTCGCTGCGCGGGTCGAAATCGAGCTTCTTCGAGGCGAAGTCCAGCCAGAACGGCGTGCCGGTCTCCGGGTTGAAGTGCCACTCCATCATGTCGCGGACATGGGCGTCGAGCCTTTCCCGAGCCTGTGCCTGAGCGTCAGCGCTGGCGACTTCCATCTGCAAACTCCAATCGGGTCGGTCCTGCCGTGGTCGGTGGCTTGAAGCGGCGGCAGACTACAGCACCGCCCCGCCGCGGCGGTTTCCCAGGCAGGGCCTCTAGCAGCCCGTGGCAGAAGTCGCGCTGCATTCGAGCGGCCATGCATCCCGCCCGGCATCGTGCCATCCGTGCGCCCGGTGACGGGCGCACGGACTGGTTCGCGGGTGGCGCGGAACCGCGCCACCCGGGTCGCTCCTCGGTCGCCCTTGTTCCCGGGATTGCGGGCGGCCCGATATGCTCCCTCGTCGCGCCTTGCCGGGCGGGCGCCTGGCCACTCTCGGTGCGACACGGACTTCTGCCACGGGCTGCTAGTCCGGCAAGGCGAACACCCAGAGCACCCCGCCCTGGGGCACGTAGGTCCGGGTACCGATCGCCCCGTCCAGGTGAGCCGTGCCGCGTTGCGCGTCGACTCCCCAGCCGGACAGAACGGCGATGTACTGCACGCCGTCGACCGCGAAGGACGTCGGCACGCCGGTGACCCCCGAGTTCGTGCGCTGGCGCCACAGCAATTCGCCCGTCGCCGCGTCGAAGGCGCGGAAGTAGCGGTCGCTGGTGCCGCCGATGAACGCGAGCCCCCCCGCCGTGGTCAGCACGGGTCCCCAGAGCTTGCGCTCGAACTCGACCGTCCACACCTTCTCCCGGGTGTCGAGGTTCCAAGCCTGCAACTCGCCGTAGTGGTCGGCGCCCTCCCGGGACACGAAGCCGCCCTCCATGCCCATGAAGGTCCGGCCCGGGCGGTACTCCTCCTCGACGCCCTCCAGGTACGAACAGGTGTTCTCGTTGGCCGGGATGTAGAGCAGCCTCGTGTCCGGGTTCCAGGCGGCGGGCGGCCAGTTCTTGCCGCCGGACCAGGACGGGCAGAACACGGCGCGCTCGCCGGTGCCGGGAGTCTTCGCCGGGTCGTACTCGGGACGACCGGTCTTCGGGTCGACCGACGTGAATACGTCCTGGTGGACGAACTGCGTGGCGTCCAGGAAGTCGATCGAGTCGGCGCCTCGCTCGAGCACCCACAGGTAGGCGTTGCGCCCCGGATGGACCAGCGCCCTGCGCGTCGCGCCGCCCCGCTCGACGTCGATCAGCAGGGGCGGGTCGACCTCGTCCCAGTCCCAGCTGTCGTTCCAGTGGTACTGGTGGTGCGCCCGAATGTCCCCGGTGTCGACGTCGAGGGCCAGCACCGAGGTCGAGTAGAGGTTGTCGCCGGACCGCGTGTCGCCGATCCACGGACCGCCGTTGCCGGTGCCCCAGTAGGTCAGCCGCAGGTCCGGATCGTAGGCGCCGGTGACCCACACCGATACGCCGCCGGTTCGCCAGGTGTCGCCCGGCCAGGTTTCGTGGCCCGGCTCGCCCGGACCGGGGATCGTGTACGTTTTCCAGAGCTCGTCCCCGCTGTCCGCGTCGTAGGCGGCGATGAACCCGCGAATCCCCCACTCGCCGCCGGACACGCCGACCAGCACCTTGCCCTCGACCGCCAGCGGCGCGAGCGTCATGTAGTAGCCGCGGGCGTAGTTCTCCACCGCCGTTTCCCAGGCCACCTCTCCCGTCCCCGCGTCGAGAGCGAAGAGGCGCGCGTCGACCGTGGCGACGAACGCCCGGTCGCCCCACAGCGCCACGCCGCGGTTCGTCGGGTGCATCTGTTGCAGGTCTTCGGGGAGCTCCGGGACGAAGCGCCAGAGCAGTTCGCCGGTGCGCGCATCGAGCGCCAGCACGCGGCTGCCCGGCGTGGTGATGAAGAGGGCGCCGTCGTTGACGATCGGCGGCGACTGGTGACCCTCGTTGACGCCGGTCGAGAAGGTCCAGGCCGGGACGAGCGAACCGACATTCGAGGTATCGACCTGGTCGAGCGGGCTGTAGCCCCAGCCGTCGTAGGTGCGCCGGTACATCAGCCAGTTCTCGGGCTCCGGCGACAGCAGCCGCTCCTGGGTCACAGGGCGATAGGAGGGTTCCTGGGCCGCCGCAGCGACGACCGAGGCGCCAAGGACGAGGCTTCCGACCACCCGGCGAAGGACAGCGCGCCGATCCGTCATCGCCAGCAGCCCGTAACAGAAGTCCGTGTGGCGCCGAGAGTGGCCAGGCGCCCGCCCGGCAAGGCGCGACGAGGGAACATATCGGGGCCGCCCGCAATCCCGGGAACAAGGGCGACCGAGGAGCTTGCCCGGGTGGCGCGCTCCGCGCCACCCGCGAACCAGTCCGTGCGCCCGTAATCGGGCGCACGGATGGCGCGATGCCGGGCGGGATGCATGGCCGCTCGAATGCAGCGCGACTTCTGCCATGGGCTGCTAGAACTCCTTCCGGAACCGGATCGCGGCGCTGAAGCCGCCGGCGGCCACGAGCACGCCGTCCTCGGAGCGCAGCGGCAGCGACGGCAGCCGCCGGGGCGCCGGCCCCGAGATGACCTCGGCCGCGTCCCTGGGGTCGAACTCCGACTCGTGGCAGGAGCACACCAGGTACTCCGCCTCCTCGGACCAGTCCTCGACATCGCAGCCGGTGTGGGGACAGATGCCGGAGTAGGCGACGACGCCGTCGGCCGCAACCTCGCTCGTCCCGGGGGCGAGAGACCGCGGGTCGAAGCGCAACAGCAGGACCTGGTTCAGCCGCGAACCGTCGCGGACCGCGCCGCTCGCCGGGTCCACCGCGTAGCAGATCACCTGTTCGCCGGCCATCGGCACGTCGTCCACCCGGATCGTCTCTCCCTCGCGCGGCCCGAAGGCGAACACGAACCGATCGCCCTCCCGCGGCCGCGCCTTGCGCGGATCGCCTTCCTGCGCGTGGAGCACACGCAGCCCACGCACGGCCAGGCCGAGTCCGAGGGCCGACTTGAGAACCGCGCGCCTGTTCCGCATGGCCGGCGAAGGCTAACAGGCCGGCCGTCGGCAGAGACGAGCCACGGGCCGCCCGGGGCCCGAAGCGCCGGTCCGGACGCGGCCTCCCGGTGCTACGATTCCGCCTCTTCACAACCGTTTGGGATCGGCCTCCGGCCCGGTTCGGACGCGGCAAAGGTACCCGGCATGATCGACATCCCCGCCATCCGTTGGGGCAAGCCCTACGAGTCGCTCGAACAGGCGACGATCGTCCACTTCGAGACCGGCGAAGAGCTGGCGACGCTCCACCAGACCAACCCCGGCCTGGTCCAGCGCGACATGCGCCGCGCCCAGCGCGCCCGCGACATCCTGCGCGAGATCCCGTCCAGCGAGCTGATCTCGATGGTGATCAAGGCCGCCGACCTCTACCTGAACGCGGACCTGCCCCTGGGCAGCGGCACGCAGACGCCGGAGGACTTCGTCCACTACCAGTCCGCGACCACCGGCCTGCCCGAGCACATGTGCCGGGCGAACATGGACAAGAACCATTTCGTGCTGACGAACATGGGCGAGGTGCTGGAAGCCCTGACCCGAGGTCTCGACCTGGACATTCTCGGCCGCGGACACGGCATCGAGGAGCGGGGCGTGCCGGTCAGCTACCAGGCGCAGGCCCCGGTGATCGGCCTGGTGCTGCCGTCCAACTCGCCGGGCGTGCACACGCTGTGGATGCCGGTCATCCCCTTGCAGATCGGCCTCGTGTTCAAACCGGGCCCCCAGGAACCTTGGACCCCCTACCGGATGACCGAGGCCTTCGCCCAGGCCGGCGTGCCGCGCGAGGCCATTTCGATCTACCCCGGCGAAGGCGACATCGGCGCCGCCGTTCTCGCCTCGTGCGCGCGGAGCATGATCTTCGGGGGCGCGGACACCGTGTCCCGCTACCGGAACGACCCCCGGGTCCAGCCGCACGGGCCGGGCTTCAGCAAGATCCTGCTCGGCGACGACGTCGTCGACGACTGGGAGCGGTACCTCGACGTGATGGTCGACAGCGTCGTCGTCAACAGCGGCCGGAGCTGCATCTCCTGCTCCGGCGTCTGGGCCTCGCGCCACACGGAGGAGATCGCCCGGGCACTCGCCGAGCGGCTGGCGCCCATCCGGCCGAAGCCGGCCGACGACCCGGAGTCGCCGCTCGCCGCCTTCACCGTGCCCGGAATGGCGAAGGCCATCGACGGCATGATCGAGCGCCAGGTCGGCGTCCCCGGCGTCCGTGACCTGACCTCGGAGATCCGCGGCAACGGCCGCCTGGTCGAGCGCGAACGCTGCGACTACCTGCTGCCAACCGTCCTCCACTGCGCCGACGCGGACATCGAAGCCGCCAACGTCGAGTACATGTTCCCGTTCGTCTCCGTCGTCGAGTGCCCGCAGCACAAGATGCTGAAGGCGGTCGGCGACACCCTGGTGTGCAGCGCCATCACCGGCGACGAAAGCTGGCGCCGGCAACTGATCGACGCCACCCACATCGACCGCCTGAACCTCGGCCCGGTGCCGACGATCCAGCTCAACTGGCTGCAGCCCCACGAGGGCAACATCATCGACTTCCTGTTCCGGGCGCGGGCGTTCCAGGAAGCGGAGATCGCGTAACGAAACGGATCACCGGCCCAACGCCTCTACACCCAGGGTCCGCGCTTCGGCCGCAAGACATCGGTCGAGAGTCGCCAGGGGCAGCGACATGCGTCGCGCCAGTTCCAGGTACATCGCGTGATGGACGGAAAGCCCACGATCATGCGCGAGTTCGAGCACCGCGCTCCACACGCTCGCAGGGGACACGGGGTCGACCGCTATCGGAAGAGCATCGAGAGAGTGGCGAATCCTCGGCCATTCGCTCAAATCGAGCCGACTCCGGCGGGTCGCCGCCAGGAAGGCGTTCGCCACCTCGATGGGCCACAGTCCCGGCGCGTACGCCTGGCCTTCCAAAAGAGACGCCAACAACCGGTCGGTCTTCTCCGTCGCTTCGTCCGGGAAGACCCACGCCAGCGTCATCGACGCGTCCAGCACGAAGGCCATCAGTACCGGCGCCCATCCTCGATCAGCTCGCGGATCGACAGTCCGCCCAGGCTGTGGGACTTGCGGAAGTCGCTTCCCTCTCACTGACAAGGACGGAACCTGTCTCCCGAAGCACGGGATCCAGCTGAGTGACGCCGATCCAGGATCAACCCGCGCTACCGGCCGTGGAGACCCCCGAGCAAATCGCCTCCGCGCATACCGCTGTACGATCTCCCCACCATGCGCAAGCAGCATGCCTCCGGCGTCGAACTCCGGAACGTGAGTTCCGACGAGGAGTACGAGGCGATCGTCGAGCTCCAGCGGCAGACCTGGGGCGAACGCTTCGCCGACGCCGTGCCGCCGGCGATCCTCATGATCTCCCGCAAGATGGGCGGCGTCGTCGCCGGCGCTTTTGACGAGGACGACCGGATGCTCGGCTTCATCTACGGGTTGAGCGGCTTCCGCCACGGACGGCGGGCGCACTGGTCCCACATGCTGGCGGTGACGCGCGAGGCCCGGGGCCGCGGTCTGGGGCGCGAGCTCAAGGCGTTCCAGCGCGAGATCCTGCTGCCGCTCGGCGTCGAGACGGTCTACTGGACCTACGACCCTCTGGTCGCGCGCAACGCGAACCTGAACCTGAACCGGCTGGGCGCCCTGCCGGTCGAGTACGTCGAGGACATGTACGGCGAGGACACGGGCAGCGTGCTGCACAGCGGGCTGGGCACGGACCGTTTCGTCGTCGCCTGGCCGATCGCGACTTCCCGCGTGGACTGGCTGGTCAACGGGACGCCGGCAGCCGCGCCGACGCGGGCCGTCCCGCCCTTTCCCGTCGACGAGACGTTGCCGGAGACGGCCTGGGTCGAGGCGCCGCCGAACATCGGCGCCATCCTCCGCTCCTCGCCGGAAACCGCGTTCGACTGGCGCCGGCGGACCCGGGCGCAGTTCCAGGAGCTCCTGGGGGCGGGTCATGAAGTGACCGGGTTCACCTGGCGGAACGAGGGAGCGGAACCGGATGCCGGCCGGGACCCGGGTGGCGCGGTCCCGCGTCAGTTGCGAACCAGTCCGGGCGCCCGTCATCGGGCGCGCGGATGGCACGCCGACGCACCTGTACCTTTGCTGGGTGGGTTCTGGTCCCTGTCCGAGTCTGTCCGAGAGGCGAGTAGTCGTCGAGGCTGCGGTAGCTGTGGGAAACCGGTCTGCCGGTTTTCCAAGGTCCGGCGGGAAACGGCTTGCCGTTTTCCGCGGGACCGGCAGCTTCCGCAGCCAGGGCAGCCGGCGTCGTGCCGGCGGGCGCAGGCCGGAGTCCGGCAGATGAAGTCGGCAAGCAGCCAGGAGCGACCTCCGCGCACCGTGCATGAAGCACCTAACCGGGACCTGTGCCCTGGCTGCTTCGCCGCGACAAAGGCCCAGTGGGAAGTTGCGCCATCGAGCGCCAGTACAGGTACCAGGCCGTCGTCGCGGCGTTGCCGACAGGCACAGAGTAACGCACGAGGAGGTGTGACATGACAGAGGCTTGGTTTGTCGGCGTGGACTGGGGATCGAAGGAGCACCATGTCTGTCTGCTCGATGCCAGCGGCAAGGTCGTCGGGCAGCGCGCCTTCAACCACAACGGCGAGGGGCTCTCCGCCATGGCCGACTGGCTCCTGGGCTGCACCGGAAAACCGCCTTCCGAGGTCGGTGTCGCGATCGAAGTACCGCATGGGCCGGTGGTCGAGAGCCTGATGGAGCGGGGCTTCAACGTGCATTCCATCAACCCCAAGCAGCTCGACCGGTTCCGGGATCGATTCTCGGTCGCCGGCGCCAAGGACGACCGGCGCGACGCCAGGGTCCTCGCCGCGGCCCTGCGCACCGACCCGGAGTGCCTGCGGCGACTTCAGGCGCCGGACGAAGTCACTCTCCAGCTGCGCGCCTGGACTCGAGCCAGAAAACAGTTGGTCGAGGAACGCAAGCGGCTCTCGAATCAGGTCCGCGACCTGCTCTGGCGCTACTACCCGCAGTTGCTCGAAGCCGTCAAGAACGACGTCTCGGCTAACTGGGCTATGGCCCTGTGGCGGCTCGTACCCACACCGGCCAAGGCGCTCAGAGTGCGCGAAGCGACCATCGCGAAACTGCTCAAGAAACACCGCATCCGGCGCCTTGACGCGGCTCAACTGCTCGCCCTGTTGCGCCAGCAGCCGATCGACGTCGGGCACGGCGTCGTCGATGCAACCACCAGCCACATCGACACCCTGATGCCGGTGCTGAAAGTCGTCAATCGGCAGATCGCGGACATCGACCAACACCTGGAGCGGATGACCCGCCATCTGGCCGAACCCGTCGTCGCCCAACAAACCGACGGCAGCACCACAGTCGAGCACACCGACGCCGGCATCCTCCGCTCCATCCCCGGAGTCGGTACCGTCGTCCTCGCCACCCTGCTCGCAGAAGCACACGAACCGTTGCGAAGAAGAGATCCACAGGCTCTGCGCTGCCTGGCCGGCGCCGCGCCTGTCACCAGACGCTCCGGAAACAAGCTCATCGTCGTCCGACGACTCGCAGCCAACGATCGCCTCACCGATGCCGCACACCACTGGGCACGCATCGCAGTCCAACGCGACGCCATCAGCAAGGCCAAGTGCAAACGCATGAGAGCCAGGGGACACCGCTACGGCCGAGCCCTCAGACAGGTCTCCGATCGCCTCATCCACGTCGCCTGCGCCATGCTCCGAGACCGACAACTCTTCGACCCTCATCGAGCTTCCGCCCGATCTCGACTGCTGCCAGAAGCATCCTGAACTGCCAACCTGACGTGACGCCTCGAAACAAACAACCGCACACCAACACGCTGCTCACACCACTTGCACAATGGTGGGAAGTCCCGGTAGTCCGGCGCGACGCTACTACTATCGGCTGGAACGGACGGACTCGAAGTGAGCCTGCAGATCGACTCGATCACCCTGCGCGAGATCCGGCTGCCCCTGGTCGAGCCGTTCCGCATCTCCTCCGGCGTCACGACGACGCGGCGCATCCTGCTGCTGGAGCTGATCGACGCGGACGGGGCAAGGGCGTGGTCCGAATGCGTCGCCGGCGACTTCCCGAACTACTCGCCGGAGAGCATCGACACGGCGACGCTGGCGATCCGCGAGTGGTTGGCGCCGCGGGTGCTCGGCCGGCTCTTCGAGACGCCGCAGGACGTGTCGGCCGCGCTGTCGGAAGACCTGAGAGGCCACGAGATGGCGCAAGCCGCGATCGAGATGGGCGCCTGGGCGCTTGCCGCGACGAAGGCCGGGCAGAGTCTCTCGTCGCTGCTCGGCGGCACGCGGAAACAGATCGGCACAGGCATCTCGATCGGCATTCAGAACTCGCCCGAGGAACTGGCCGACAAGGCCGAGAAGGCGCTGGACGAGGGCTACCGGAAGATCAAGCTGAAGATCAAGCCGGGCCGGGACCTCCCGTACCTGCGCGCGGTCCGCGACCGACTCGGCCCCGATGCCCCCTTGATGGCCGACGCGAACAACGCCTACACCCTGGACGACGTGGACCACCTCGTCCAGCTCGACGACCTCGACCTGGTGATGGTCGAACAGCCCCTGGCCTGGGACGACGTCGCCCGCCACGCCGAACTCCAGCGGCGGATGCGAACGCCAATCTGCCTCGACGAATCGATCACGAACATCGCCCGCGCCGAGGACATGATCCGGCTTCGAAGCGGGCGGATCATCAACATCAAGCCGGGCCGGGTCGCCGGGTTCACGGCGTCCATCGCCATCCACGACCTCTGCGCGGCGAACGACATTCCGGTCTGGTGCGGCGGCATGCTGGAAAGCGGCATCGGCCGCGCCTGCAACGTCGCCCTCGCCTCCCTGCCGAACTTCACGATCCCCGGCGACGTGAGCCCCAGCCACCGCTACTGGGCGCGCGACATCGTGTCGCCGGAGTGGACAATGGACGCCGACGGCCGGGTCGACGTGCCGGACGGCCCCGGTTTGGGCGTCAAGGTCGACCGCGACCGGATCGAAGCGCTGACCGTCCAGCGGGTAACGCTGGGCCTGACCTAGACTCCCCGCTGTGCTGGTTTCGCTATCCATCCGGAACTTCAAGAGCATTCGCGAAGCGCAGGTACGCTTCGGACCATTCACGTGCTTCATCGGCCACAACGGGGTCGGGAAGAGCAACCTCTTCGACGCGATCCGGTTTCTCAGCGCCCTGGCAGATCGGGAGATTCCGAAAGCTGCCACAGCTGTGAGGCCGGCGAGCGACGGCGGCTATTCGCCGCTCGACCTCGTGTTCGCCCGGAATCCGCAACGCTCGATCGAGCTGTGCGCAAACATGGTGGCGCCGCCCCGGATTGAAGACGACTTCGGAGAGACGGCGACGCCCAGCACGACGCTCCTCACGTACGAGATCAGGCTCGGCTATCACGAGGACTCGGATCGGCTGCTCGTGGAAAGGGAAAGCCTGACCCACGCGAAGCTTGGAGACTTCAAGAGCTTCACCGGTTTCAGATCGGCCAGCGAGTTCCGGAAGTCCGTGGCGTTGGGCGGGCGGAGAGGCGGACCCCTGATCTCCACCAGGGGCGACAGGATTCAGCTTCACGGCGACGGGGGAAGCCGCGGCCGTCCGGCGCCGGTGGGCAAATCGCCGCTCACGGTCCTTGGAGGAACGAACACGTCGGACTATCCGACGGTTCTCGCGGCCAAGAGGGAGATGGCGTCGTGGCGGGTTCTTCACCTCGAGCCGAGCGCCATGAGGACGCCGGATACCCGCGGCGCGCCGTGTCACGTCGCCGCATCCGGCCGCCACATGCCGGCAACGCTCCGCGCGCTGGTCGCCGGCGAGCCGGATGTCAAGGCCGAGCTCCTCTTTCGTCTCCGACAACTGAACTCCGACATCGCCGACCTCGATGTCTACTCGGACGAGGTGCGCGATCAGCTCGCCCTCCGGGCTCGCGTGCCCGGAGTCAATCGGTGGCTCTACGCCCGGTCGCTTTCGGACGGCACGTTGCGGTACGTCGCCCTTGTTCTGATGCTGGCCGATGTGCGGGATCGCGCCGTTCTCTGCATGGAGGAGCCGGAGAACGGCATCCACCCTTCGCGCGTGCCGAATCTGGCAGAACTCCTGAAGGACTATGCCGTCGATGTCGATGGTCCGGTCGCCCCGGACAATCCGCTGCGCCAGGTCGTGCTGAACTCGCACTCGCCGGAGATCGCGAGGCAGCTCTCCTTCGGCGACATCGTGCTCGTGGAGCGGGCCGTGACCGGGAACGAGGGTCCCGTCAGCGTGTTCAGGCCCGTTGCCGGAGAATGGCGGTCGGAGATGGAACCCGGCGACATCGCGTCGCGGCCCATTGACCGGCAGGCCGTGGTTGATTTCATCGGCGGCTCCCCCTTGAGCAAGGAGTTCGAGCAGTTGCCGTTGGAGTTCGGATCGGCGAGATGAGGCGTCAGTTGACGTGGTCCGTACTTGCGGATGGAGGGACGGACCGAATGCTCGTTCCCATCATCCAATGGGCCATACACCAGCTCGACCCGACTGTGGAGGTGCTCGAACCGCAGTTCAGGAAGCGACGCCGGAGCATCAGCGAGGATCTTGAAGAGTACGGCATCGGTTCGATGCTGGTCTTCGTGCACCGGGCCGGCTTTCGGACCGGGTGCTGCCCGGCCGGCCTTCGGGCCGGGCGCTGCCCGGCCGCCTACCGGCCCTTCCAGTTGGGCGGCCGCTTTTCGGCGAACGCCTTCGGGCCCTCGATCAGGTCCTCCGACGTGTTCATCGCCGCGGTCCACGGGAAGATCGATCCCGCCGCCTGCTCGAGCGCCATGCCGAGGCCCTTGTTCGCCGCCTCCTTGCTGGCGCGCACCGACAGCGGCGCGCATTCGAGGATCTGCGCCGCCCAGGCGCGGGCGCGGTCGAGGAGTTCGTCGTGGGCGCAGATCTCGTTGACGATCCCGAGTTCCTTCGCTTCCTGCGGCGTCACGTGGCGCCCGGTGAGCAGCATGCCCATCGCCTGGTGGTAGGGAATCTGCCGCGGCAGCCGGTGCACTCCCAGCGCTCCCGCGATCAGGCCGACTCTCGGTTCGGGAAGGCCGAAGGTCGCCTTCTCGGAGGCGATGATGATGTCGCAGGCGAGCACCAGCTCGAAGCCGCCGCCCAGGGCGAAGCCGTTGACCGCCGCGATCATCGGCTTGTGCAGATCAAAGCGCGCCGTGATGCCGCCGAAACCGCCCCGCACGCCCTTCATCCCGGCGCGCACCGTCTTGCTGCCGTGCTCGGCCTGGTACTTCAGGTCGTTGCCGGCCGAGAACGCGCGGTCGCCGGCGCCGGTGAGGATCGCCACCCAGGCGTCGTCGTCGGCCGCGAAGTCGTTGAACACCGAGTCGAGCTCCTGGCTCGTCGGCGGGTGGATCGCGTTCATGCGTTCCGGTCGGTTGAGAGTCACCTCCCAGACGTGATCGTTCTTCTCGACCTGGAGAAACTCGTAGCTCACTTGTCTGCTCCTGTTCGCTTGCGGGGCCGTTCCTGGCCGTTCATGGAAGGCCGCGAGACTAGCAGCAGCCCCGGCGCCCCGGCAGCGATCAGGCGCCCGTCCGGCAAGCCTGGCTCTACGGCACCCTGTCGATTGCGCTCTTCGTGGGTTTCATCGCGCTGGGGTTGCGGCGCCGCGGTCGTCGCGACGAGGGAGCATGGCGGGCCGCCCGCAATCCCGGGAACAAGGGCGACCGAGGAGCTGAGCCCGTGTGGCGCGTTCCGCGCCACACGCGCCCCACCTCCGGGTGCGAGTCATCGAGCACCCGGATGGCGCGATGCCAGGCGGGATGCATGACCGATCGAATGCAGCGCGACTCTTGCCGCGGGCTGCTAGCGTTGCGGCCGACATGCCGCTTCTGCCTCTACCCCCGGGCGCCGGAACGGATGCCGACCCGTACCGGAGCGGCGACTGGTCGTACGACCCCGAGCCGAGCCGGGTCGCGGCGGCGGCCGCCGCGTGGCGCAGCCGCCACGACCTCGCCCCCGCGACCGGCGACGAGGCTCGCCGCATCCTCCTGCTGGTCGACGAGCAGAGGGACTTCTGCCTGCCCCGGGGCTCGCTCTACGTGGGCGGGCGCTCGGGCCGCGGCGCGATCGGGGACACCGACCGCGTGGTCCGCTTCATCTACCGGAACCTGGGCAACCTGAGCGAGATCGCCTCCAGCCTCGACAGCCACACGCCGCAACAGATCTTCTTCTCTTCGTTCTGGGTGGACGCCGCGGGCAACCAGCTCGACAGCTACCGTGAGGTGCTCGCGTCCGAGGTCGAAGCCGGCGAGGCGGCGCCCAACCCCGCCCTTGCCGGCTGGTTCGGCGACGGCACCGTGGAGTGGCTCGGGCGCCAGGCCCTCGACTACTGCCGGCGGCTGGAGGCGACCGGACGGTACCGCCTGACCCTGTGGCCGCCGCACTGCTTCCTGGGCAGCGAGGGACACGGCCTGGTCGGCGCCGTGCAGGAAGCCCGTCTGTTCTTCAGCCATGCGCGCAGCGCCGAAACGCCGATCCTGATCAAGGGCACGAACGCCCTGACCGAGAACTACTCCGTACTCGCGCCCGAAGTGCTGGTCCGGCACGACGGCGTGGAACTCGACCGCCGCAACGAGACGCTGATCGACTGGCTGCTCGAGGCCGACGCCCTGATCGTCGCCGGGCAGGCCGCCAGCCACTGCGTGCGGCACACGGTCGACGACCTGCTGGCCGAGATGGCCTCCCGGAGCGTCCCCGCGGCCCGTCTCCACCTCCTCGCCGACTGCATGTCGGCCGTCGCGGCGCCGAACCCCGAGAAGAGCGGGGAGTTCGTCGCGGACTTCACGCCCGAAGTCGAAGCCTCGATGAAGCGCTGGCGGGAAGCCGGCGTCCACATCGCGAGTTCGGAGGACGACGCCTCCGACTGGGCCTGAAGTCAGAGCCGAATGCCGACCTGGACTCGGGCGCGGCCCGCGCCACCCGTGAACCAGTCCGTGCGCCCGTCATCGGGCGCACCGAATGACAGGCCGTCGCACCGCCACGAGGACCCGGTCACGCGGCACCCGGCGGCTACGGCATCCTCGGCCCTCTCCGTCGGCAAGTTCAACGCTCAGGCCGGAGACCGACCATGCCGGCGCCGGCGCCTTCACGGCACGTTGCGCCGCAGCTCCTCCACCCACACCGCCGGCCCGCCATCCGACGGCGCCCGCCAGTCGCCACGCGGCGAAAGCGACCCGCCCGACCCCACCTTGGGGCCGTTCGGCAGCGCCGAGCGCTTGAACTGGCTGGCGCCGAAGAAGCGGACCAGGAAGACCTCCAGCCATTGCTTGATTTCGGCCAGGGAGTACTCCCGGCGGTCGTCTTCAGGCATCGTGTCGAGCCAGGCGCCCCGGTCGCGGTTTCCCCAGGCCTGGTGGGCAAGCCAGGCGACGCGGCTCGGCCGGTAGCCGTACCGGCTCAGGTAGTAGAGGTGGAAGTCCTGGAGCTCGAAGGGTCCGATGACCGCCTCGGTCGACTGGGCCGGCTCTCCGTTGTCCGCTTCCTGTCCCTCCACCGCCGGCACCAGTTCCGGCGAGATCTCCGTATCGACGATCGACTGCAGGGTCTCGCTGGCTTCGGCGCCGAACTCGCGGCGCTCCACCTCCCAGCGGATCAGATGCTGGATCAGGGTCTTGGGCACCGACGAGTTCACGCTGTAATGCGCCATCTGGTCGCCGACGCCGTACGTGCACCAGCCGAGAGCGAGCTCGGAGAGATCGCCCGTGCCGATGACGAGGCCGCGGTTCAGGTTGGCCAACCGGAACAGATGGGACGTCCGTTCGCCGGCCTGGACGTTCTCGAACGTCGCGTCGTAGACCTCCGCGCCACGCTCGCCCCGGCTGTAGGGATGATCGATCGATTCCAGCATCCGCTCGCTCGCCGGCCGGATGTCGATCTCCGACGCGCTGACGCCGAGCGCCGCCATCAACCGCTTCGCGTTCTCGTAGGTGCGCGAGGAAGTGCCGAAACCGGGCAGCGTGCAGCCGAGGATGTTCTCCCGCGGCAGGCCGAGCCTGTCGACGGCGCGGACGCAGACGATCAGCGCGTGGCTCGAATCGAGCCCGCCCGAGACGCCGATCACGACCTTCTCGATGCCGGTCGCGCGCAGGCGCTGGACCAGGCCCGCGACCTGGATGTCGAAGGCCTCGGCGCACCGTTCGTCCCGCTCCGCGCTGTCCGCCGGCACATACGGGAACCGCGGGATCGCGCGCCGGAGCGCCACCGCGGCCGGGGGCCGCTCCACCGCCACGGGAACCGTCCGGAACCCGGCCGCCCCCGACTCCCGGCGGGCCGCGTCCCGGAACGTCGACATGCGGAGCCGCTCCTGGTGCAGCCGCTCCAGGTCGATGTCGGCGGTCAGCATCTGCGGCTCCTGACTGAAGCGTTCGGACTCCGCCAGCCGCTCGCCGTTCTCGAAGATCAGGCCGTGGCTGTCCCAGGCCAGGTCGGTCGTCGACTCCCCGGCGCCGGCGCCGGCGTACACGTAGGCCGCGATCGACCGGCCCGACTGCGACGCGCACAGCAGCCGTCGGTAGTCCGCCTTGCCGATCGTCACGTTGCTCGCCGACAGGTTGACCAGCACGGATGCCCCGGCCAGCGCGCCCCAGGTGCTCGGCGGCAGCGGCGACCACAGGTCCTCGCAGATCTCCACGTGGAAGCGGAAGCCCGGAACGGGACCCACGTCGAACAACAGATCCTCGCCGAAGGGCGCCTCCCCGCCGCCCAGGGAGACGACGTCCGAGCGCCTCGATCCGGCAGCGGCGAAGTAGCGCTTCTCGTAGTACTCGCGGTAGTTCGGCAGGTAGACCTTGGGCACGACGCCGGCGACCCGGCCGCCGTGCACCACCGCCGCGACGTTGAACACCGCGCCGTCCACCGCAAGCGGCAGACCGACGATCAACACCGGGCGCAGTTCCCGCGAAGCGTCCGCAAGCTCCAGCAGGGCCGCCCGCGAAGCCTCGAGCACCGCGGACTGGTGGAACAGGTCGTCGAGCGAGTAGCCGCTCAGGCTGAGTTCCGGGAAGACGGCCGCGACGACGCCGTCCCGGTCCGCCATGCGCGCCAGATCGATCGCGCGCGCCGCGTTCTTCGCCGGATCGGCGATCTCGACGCGCGGCAGGCACGCCGCGACGCGGGCGAAACCGTGCTCGTGGAGGTCGTCGAACCGCCGAACTGCGGACCTGTCCAACCCTGCGGCCATGCCGGATTATGAACGAACGGCGTCCCCCCGTGTGCGGACAGCCGGTCGATGCAGTGCTCGCGGAGTCTCACGCAGCGCCGGCGCCCCCGCGTGCGCGGACACGGCGGATGGACGGCCACGTCGCCCGCCTCGTGGTCAACCGGCGCCCCCGCGTGCGCGGACGCGGCCAGGTGCGCGGACCTCCTGGTCCGCATCAGGCCAGGGCGGCGGCCGCGTGCGACGCCGCCAGCCTGTCGCACTGTTCCAGCAGGCCCGGCGTGACCTCGACCGGCGCCGGCCCGCGAGCTTCGAGGTCCAGCAGCGCCGGCGGCAGGGAAGCCACCTCGCGCCCCGCCGCCTCGCGGGCGGCGTCGAGCGACGGCAGCGGCTCGAGAAGCCGGCCCTCGTCCAGAACCGGCGCCAGCAGATCGCGGCCGCCCGGGTCGTCCAGGCCGGCGGCATCCCCCGTCTGGTCGAGCGCATGGATCACGTCCCGCTCCAGGGCGCCGCCGGCGGCGCGGTAGCGGCGCACCTGCAACCGCCCCGGCAGGGACGCCTTGCCGACGCCGGCGCCGAACTTGAACACCGGCCGCCACCGTGTTCCACCGGCCCGCCTGAGGGCGGACAGCTTATAGACGCCTCCCAGCGCGCCCGCGCCCGCGGCCGTGACCAGACAGGTGCCGACGCCCCAGATGTCGATTGCCGCTCCCGCCCGCCGCAGCGCCAGGATCTTCTTCTCGTCCAGGTTGTCGCTGACCACGATGGCGACATTCCGAAGCCCCGCCTCGTCGAGCCGCCGCCGCGCCGCGCGGCTCTGCAGCAACAGGTCTCCCGAGTCCAGGCGGATGCCGAGCAAGCGCTGCCCGCGCCCTTCCAGCACCCGCGCGGTGGCGATCGCGTGCTCGACCCCCCGCTCCACATCGTAGGTGTCGACCAGCAGGACACAGTTGTTCGGCATCGTCTCGGCGAGGGCGTCGAACGCCTCGGGTTCCGAGTCGAAGGCCTGGACCCAGCTGTGGGCGTGGGTGCCGCGCACGGGAATGCCGAAGCGCTGGCCCGCCTCGACGTTCGAGGTCGCGATGCAGCCGCCGACATAGGCCGCGCGGCTGGCGCTCAGACCTCCGTCGAAGCCCTGTGCCCGCCGCAGTCCGAACTCCAGCACCGGCTGGCCCGGCGCGGCGATGTGGCACAGCCGGGCCGCCTTGGTCGCCACCAGGGTCTGGAAATTGAAGATGTTGAGCACGGGCGTCTCGATCAGCTGGCCGACCAGCAGCGGCGCCTCGATGCGGAGCAGCGGTTCCCTCGCGAACACGGCCGTGCCCTCCGGGACGGCCGCGAGCGAAACGGAGAGGTCGAGGGTCGGCAGCACGTCCAGGAAATCGTCGGCGAACAGGGGCCTGCCGTCGCTTCCGGCAAGGCTGCGGAGGTACGCGACGTCCTCGGGATCGAAGCGCAGGCCGCGGAGGAACTCGACGACCTGCTCCAGACCCGCCGCCACGGCGAAGCCGCCGTCGAACGGGGTGCGGCGAATCGACAGATAGAAGCTGGCCCGGTCCAGGTGGCGGCCGTGCCGCCAGTACCCCTGGGCCATCGTCAACTGGTAGAGGTCGGTCGTGAGAGCGCTCACGACGGCGCTTCCAGCGGCTCTCGCGCCGACCGGTGCTGGTACAGCTCGCCGTCCTCAAAGCCGAGCCGACGGTAGTAGCCGCGCGTGCCGACCGAGGAGATGACGGCCACCCGATCGAACCCGGCGCCGGCCGCGATGCCCAGAGCCTCGGCGATCAGGCGCCGGCCGAGGCCGATGTGCTGGGACCGCCCCTTCTCCCGCTCGCCCAGGCCGACCACCGCGCCGTAGACGTGAACCTCGCGGATGACCGCCCGGTTCGCCAGTTCCGGGAGCGGAAGTTCCTCCGTGCCGGCCGGCGACGGCAGACGCAGCCGCAGGAACCCGGCGATCCGGTCCGCCGCAGTGACGAACTCGAGAAAGGTCTCCCGCCCGCCCGACGCCTCGTAGTCCGTGCGCTGCAGCCGGAGACCCTCCGGATCCACCGGGCGGCCGCCGATCTCGCGGGCGCGGATGTCCCGGCAGCGGACGCCGCGCGCCGCCGCTTCGGCCTCGGCCACCTGACGCAGGTTCGTCGTCCGGTTGCCGGTCACGATGTCCGTGCCGGGAATGTCGCGGATGACCCGGCTCAGGCGGCAGTAGCGGGGCGTACCGCCCAGGCTGTGGACGAGCACGTCGAGCAACTCGTCCGCCTGGTACGGACGCCACTCCCCGCGGCGGTAGTACGCCATGAGTTCGGCGCTCTCGATCAGAGAGCAGGGATAGACCTTGAGCTCGTCCGGACGCACCTCGGGATCCGCGAACAGCCGGTCGAAATCGTCCCGGTCCCCGGCCGGCGTGGAACCGTGGAGATTCGGCATCCAGTGCGCCTGGATCTTGAACCCGGCCTGGCGCAGCAGCCGCACGGCGCGCCGCGACCGGGCCGTGTCGTGGCCGCGACCGTTCAGGGCCAGAACCTCGTCGTCCATGGCCTGGATGCCGAGCTGAACCTTCGTCGCCCCGAGTCGACGCATACGCAGCGCCTCCGCCGGATCGAGCCGGTCGGGCCGGGTCTCAAGCGACAGCCCGACACAGCGGACCGGCGAGGTCTCGTTCTCCCGCTGCGCCGCCGCCAGGTCGGCCCAGTCGGCGTTCTGCTCCCGAGCCTCGGCCGCCCCCCGCGGGTGGGCGGCGGTCCAGTCCGAGACGACCCGGTTGTAGGAGCGGCCCGCTGCCGCATCCGACGAGTCCATTTCCCCGCCCTGCACCGTCTCCCCGAGTTCGCGGTAGTCCACCGCGGGAGCGAACGCCCGGAGCGGATCCGCCGCCGGGTCGGACCACTCGTCGAAGAACTCGTTCATCGCCTGAAGGCAGCGCAGGATGAACCACACCTGGTAGCCCTCCGCGTAGCTCGACCAGGTGCCGCCCAGGACGATGAGCTCCACCTTGTCGACCGGATGCCCGGTGTGGCGCAGGGACCGGAGGCGGGAGAGCGTCTGCCGGTGGGGGTCGAACTGGTGTTCCGCGGCCCGCTGGGCGCCGGGCTCGGACGAAACATAGCTCTTCGGCATCCGCACGTCGGCAGGGCAGAAGATGCACCGGCCCGGGCACGGGAAGGGCTTGGTCAGCACGGCCACCGGCGCCACGCCGCTACGGGTACGGACCGGCTTCATCCGCACCCGGTCGACGAACCTGTGCTCGCTCGCCGAACCGGGACGAAGCGCCCGGTAGCCGCGGATCAACTCGCTCTTCGAGAAGAAGCCCCTGCCGTTCTTCGGGTGGCGGCGCAGCAGGACCTCGAGGTCGCGCGCCTCGAAGCGCGGCGCGCTGTCGATGGCGCCGATGATCGCGTCGAGCTCCGCCGCGTGCTCCCCGGGCTCGAACGCGCGGCGTTTCGGGGCTGTCGTCGCCGCCATGGGGGAAACCTACTACGGCGGCGGCCGGCCGCTCCGGAAGGCGACGAGACCATCTCACGTCGGCGCGTTCCGACGCGACCTGCTCGGCGCGCGGCGGCAGTTCGGGACTGCAGGGTCGGCTTCAGCTCGCTGCGGGCTGCCGCGGGCTGCTAACATTCCGCGCATGAGCGTTGCGTCGTTCGACACACTGACCGCGGCCCGGACCCTGGAGGCCGCCGGGCTGAGCGGCTCGCAGGCGGCGGCGGTTGTCGAGACCGTCCGTGTCGCCGTGATCGAGGGCGTGGCGACGAAGGCGGACGTTGCCGGACTGCGCACCGAGGTGGCGCCGGAAATCTCCGGCTTGCGCGCAGAGATGAAATCGGAATTCTCCGATGTGCGCGCAGAGATCGCCGAGCTGCGTGCAGAGACGAAATCGGAATTCTCCGATGTGCGCGCAGAGATCGCCGATGTGCGCGCAGAGATGAAATCGGAATTCTCCGATGTGCGCGCAGAGATGAAATCGGAATTCTCCGATGTGCGCGCAGAGATCGCCGATGTGCGCGCAGAGATGGCGAAACTGGAGATGCGGATGATCCGCACGATCTACGGCGTCGCCGCGGCCCTGCTGACCGGCCAGGTGGCAACCGTCTTCGTTCTCCTGCGCCTGCTCGGCTGATCGTCCGCGACGTGGCCGGGGCATTCCGGTGGGGCTCCGCGGGGCAGCGGAGAGACGGCGCCGGCCTGTCGCTGGCAACGGAGCGATGACGACCAGGGTCGGCGGGACCGCCGCACGGACACCGTTCAGGGGGCGAGCGGCGCTGGTCACGGGCGGCGGCAGCGGCATCGGACTGGCGATCGGCCGCGGCCTCGCCCGGGGCGGGTGTCGCATCGCCCTCGGCGGCCGCCGCCGGGAGGTGGTTGAAGCCGCGGCTGCCGACCTGCGCGCACTCGGCCTTCGCGCCGTGGCCGTCGCCGGCGACGTGTCGCGTGCTGACGGTGCGCGGCGGATGGTCGACGAAGCGGCGCGTGAACTCGGCGGACTGGACGCCCTGGTCAACTGCGCCGGCGTCTACCGCGCCGGACCGCTGGCTGCCGCGGGCGCCCCGGGTGACGGGGGTGAACCGGACCCGATCGACCTGGTCGTCGACGTCGACCTGAAGGGCGTCCTGTTCGCGACCCGCGCCGCGATCCCTCGACTCCGCGGCCGGCCCGCCGGCGCCGCGATCGTCAACGTCTCCTCCTCGGTCACCTTGGCGCCGCCAGCGAACTGTTCCGTCTACTCCGCCGCCAAGGCCGGCGTCGACGCCTTGACCCGTAGCCTCGCCCTCGAGCTGGCCGGCGACCGGATCCGCGTCAATGCCGTTCTTCCCGGCGTCGTCCGCACGCCGATCTTCGAGACGATCATGCCGCCCCACGAGGCCGTCGGCTTCCTCGACCACTTTGGCAGGCAGGTGCCGCTGGGCCGCATCGGCGAGCCGGACGACATCGCGCGAGCCGTTCTCTTCCTCTGCGATCCGGAGAACGACTGGATCACCGGAGCGCTGCTTGCAGTCGACGGCGGGCTCAGTCTGGGCACACCGTAGCGGCCTGAGGGCGTGAAGCAGCAGGTTGACCGATCGTGTGTCGACGGCGGGCTCCTGCCCGCACGGTTCTTGACGCCCGGGCATGCAAGGGCTCCCGCCGCCGCTCGGCGTGGAGCATTGGACTTCGGGATGGTCCTGCACCAGCCGTCCCCAGTTGTTGCAACAAGTTGCGCGGGTCCGGAACGCCCGTTATAGTTTCAGGATTCAGCTGCTCTACTGCCCGCTGCCGGTACTCTCCGGCGTACCGGGCTCCTGACCGTGACATCGTGAGCTCCTCTTCCTCCTCCAGGAATGACGTGCCCACGGAACTGGATCAAGCTCAACGGATGCCAAACTCCCACCCGCTTGCACCCGATGTGAATCCTGATTGAACCACACCCCAGCGCGCCTCCTGAGAAAAAGGCCCATGCAGAGAACTACCTTCTCCAACTCGTCTCGCACCTCGGCCTCGCTCGGACTCGATCAGGCCTCTGCCCATCCACCTTCCCCGAACGTCGGTTCCCGGCAGTCGGCCCACGTGCCGCGTCCGGTGCTCACGGTCCTCGGCCTGGCGCTGGCGCTCGGCCTGTTCGGCGGCGCGTCTTACGCCCAGACGGTATGCACGACGAGCACCGCAGCCGTCGTACACGCCGTGGGCAGCCGTGATCTGAGCGACGAAGCGAAGAGATTGCTGGTTGCCGACTGCACCGCCCTGAAGGCCTTCCAGGCCGAGCTGACTCTCAAGAGCGGATCAGGCCTTTTCGATAGCTTGCAATGGAGGCTCAGTCAGGGCATGCATACGTGGCGAGCGATCAAGCTGCACCCCAGCACGCGCCGCGTCACCCACCTCACGCTCGGCCATTCCTTCAACGCGACGGGAGAGCTCCCCGACCTGGGCGCCCTTGACGGACTCACCCATCTCCGGATCACCCACAACGAGCTGTCCGGGTCCATCCCGTCGTTGAGCAAGCTGACCAGCCTGCAGCATCTCCGTCTCAACGACAACGAGCTGTCCGGGTCCATCCCGTCGTTGAGCGGCCTCACCAAGCTGAAAACTCTGGATCTCAGCAGGAACGAACTGACCGGGAGAATCCCGTCGTTGACCGGCCTCGCCGAGCTGGAAACGCTCGCTCTCAGCAGGAACAAGTTGACCGGGAGCATCCCGGCGTTGAACGGCATCACCACCCTGAGGTGGGTCGATCTCAACGACAACAACCTGACCGGGGGAATCCCCACCCTGTCCGCCCTCGTGAAGCTGGAGCGTTTCAATGTGGGCAACAACTTCAGATTCACCAGAGGCGTGGCAAACAACCTGACCGGGGAAATCCCCGCCCTGTCCACCCTCGTGGCACTGAAGCATCTCCGCCTCAACGACAACAAGTTGACAGGGGAAATCCCGACCCTGCCAAGCGGCAACAACCTGCAAGAGATCTCGGCCCATTTCAACAGCTTGACCGGGGGCATCCCCAGCATCGCCAGCACCGGCATGAGGGTGCTCAACCTCCGCGGCAACGACATGACCGGGAACATCAACAACGCGACCGCCGCCACCGGCATCAGGCGCCTCCTCCTCGGGTCGAACGGCTTTAGCGGCGCCATTCCCGCCACCCTCGACAGCCTGACCAACCTGGAGCATCTGTCCCTGTGCGGGAACAGTCTCACGGGGGGCCTGCCAAGCGCCACGAGCGGGCGGCTGACCCCCGGCGATGGCGGAACTGCGCCGATGACGATGTACCGTTGTCTCGACGTCGCCGACGCCGAGGTGAACGAGGGGGAGGCTGTGAACTTCGTCCGGACCTACTCGAGGTTTCCCCTGACCTCGGGGGTTTCCCAGATCAGCGTGCAGTTGAGGACCCAGAACGGCACGGCGACAACTGCGGACTACCAGCCCCTAAGCAACTCATTGCTGGCATCGATCGTGTCCGCCGCCGACGGCTCTGCCAAAGCAGAGTGGACGCTCCCGGCAGTGTCCACGAAGACCGACTGCGTCGTCGAAGGCCCGGAGACCTTCACGATGGATATCGTGAGCTACTCCCTCGACGACATACTCTGGAGCTACGGCGGCACGGCAACGATCAACAACGTGGCCCCGGCAGCCAGCTGTCCCCCTCCCCCCGACCCCGAGCCGGAGCCGGAGCCGGACCCCGACCCCGACCCCGAGGAGCCGCCCGATCCCGACCGGTTCGTCGCGCCGTACTGGCGGGGCACCGGCGGCATCGTCGTCAAGCCGGTCAACGGCCTTTCCGTGAAGTTCGAGATGTCCTGCCGCGGCGCCCGCACGAGGGAGACGCTGTATGCCAACGATGACGGCCTGATTGTCCAGCTGGTGCGCCGGGGCGCGTGCACCGACGATGACGGGAATCCCGTCCGCAGCGAGGTGTCGGTCAGGGACATCGAGCCCGGCGGCTGGTACTGGATCGACGGCCCGCGGAATGCCGCCGTCGCGCCGCTGATCTCCGAAGTCGACCTGGGCGGCGCCGTGGCGACGGTTCCCGCCGGCGTGGAGGCGGAGGTGACGGACAACGGCACGTTCTTCACACACGATGTGGAAAACCTGATCGGCATCGTGCCGCACCTGCCGAGGCCCGATGACGCCGCGTGCAGCGAATACGTCAAACCGTACTGGCGGGGCGCCGGCGGCATCGTCGTCAAGCCGACCGACGGCGAGTCCGTCGAGTTGCAGACCACCTGCAGCGGCGTGACCACGACGCAGACGCTGCAGGCGAACGATGACGGCTTGGTCGTCCAGCTGCTGCGCGAGGACAGCAACTCCTGCACCGACGCCGCAGGGGATCCGATCGCCAGCGAGGTGTCCGTCGAGGGCGCCAGGCCGGGCGGCTGGTACTGGATCGACGGCCCCCGGAACGCTGGCGTTGCGCCGCTGGTCTGCCCGGGCCTGTTGCTCGGCCCCGCGGCGACTGTCCCGGTCGGCGTGGACGCGGACCAGGCGGACGACGGCACGCTGTTCGAGCACCACGTCGCACGGCTGATCGGCATCGTGCCCCACCTGCGCGGGCAGGCCGAGGAATCCGGGGAATAGCCGGTCAAGCAGCCCCGGACTCCCCGGGGTGAGCCACCCGCATGCGGCGGCGGTCCAGCAACGGATCGTCGCCGCTCCGCGGGCCCGTTCCCTGCGTGACAGCAGAGCGACGGCGCTGCGAAACCTCCTGGCCTCAGCCCGGCGCTCGCCGCACGCAGAGTTGCCGCAGGGCATGGTCGGCCAGAACCAAAGCCACCATCGCCTCGCCCATCGGTACGAACCGCGGCAACAGGCAGGGGTCGTGCCGGCCCCTGGTGGCGATCGTCGTCGGCTCGCCGGTTCGGGTCACCGTGTCCTGCGGTTGCGGCAGGCTGCTGGTCGGCTTGACCGCGCAGCGCAGGACGATCGGCTGGCCGGAGGAGATGCCGCCGAGCATGCCGCCGTGGCGGTTGCTCCGGGTGGAAACGCTGCCCTCCCGCATTTCGAACGGATCATTGTTCTCGCTGCCGCGGGCGCGGGCGACGCGGAAGCCGGCGCCGTACTCGACGCCGAGGACCGCCGGCAGGCTGAACAGCGCCTTCCCCAGGTCCGCCTTCAGCTTGTCGAACACCGGCTCGCCCCATCCCGGCGGCACGCCGGTCGCGACGAGTTCCGAGATGCCGCCGACCGAGTCGCGCTGCGAACGCATCCGTTCGATCAGCTCCGCCATCCGCGCCGCGGCCTCCTGGTCCGGGCAGCGCACGGGGTTCGCCTCGACCTGATCCAGGGTGACGGCGGCCGGATCGTCGATCCGTCCCTCGATGTCCCCGATGCTCTTCACGTAGCCGACGATTCCCACCCCCCAGCGCTCCCGCAGGAGCTTCTTCGCCACCGCCGCCGCCGCCACCCGCACCGAGGTCTCGCGGGCGCTGGACCGGCCGCCGCCCCGGTAGTCGCGGAAACCGTACTTCGCATCGAACGTGTAGTCGGCGTGGCCCGGACGGTACTTGTCCCTGATCTCGCTGTAGTCCCTCGGCCGCTGGTCCCGGTTCTCGATCAGGAACGCGATCGGCGTGCCGGTCGTCCTGCCCTCGAAGACGCCGGACAGGATGCGGCACTCGTCCGGTTCGTTCCGCTGCGTCGTGAGCCTCGACTGACCAGGCCGGCGACGGTCGAGGTCCGGCTGCAGATCGGCCTCCGACAGCTCGAGACCGGGCGGTATGCCGTCGAGGATGCCGACGTAGCCCGGCCCGTGGCTCTCGCCGGCCGTGGTGAGCCGCAGCGCGCTTCCGAAGGTGTTCCCGGCCATGACACGGGCACTCTGCCACAGCCGCGATGCAAAGCGGCGACCGCCTTACCTGCCGGGGACGACCTCGCCCGCTTCGATCTCCAGGCCGAGGCCGGGAACGGCCAATCCAGCTTCTCTTCGTGATGCAGGATGCCCGCCCGCGCCATCGCGTAGTACTCGCGCACGTTGAACATTCGCCTCGCCGGCCCCTCGCCAGCCAGACGTCTTTCCTGCTCGCGTGCCGCGACCGTCATGATCCGGGATCATAGCGCCCTGAGCGGGCCGGATCGGGCGTACACTCGTACGGATGGAGCCTCACGCGCAGACAGCGGACAGCGGACCTCAAGCCGCGCCGTTCGCGTCGCCGTCCATCGACGCGGTCGGCGTCGAGGAGCGGGTGGCTCGCCTCTGCTCGCGCAGCATCAAGAAGGAAGCGAAGCTCCAGGCACTGCACCTCGCGCTGTCGATGATCGACCTGACGACGCTCGAGGGCGCCGACTCGGAGGGCAAGGTGAGGCAGCTCTGCGCCAAGGCGCTCCAGCTTCACGCGGCGCTGCCCGACCTGCCGCACGTCGCCGCGGTCTGCGTCTATCCGGCGCTCGTCGGTGTCGCGAAGCGGGCGCTTGAGGGCAGCGGCATCCACGTCGCTTCGGTCGCCACGAGCTTCCCGGCCGGGCAGGCGCCGCTGGAGATCAAGCTGCTGGAGGTGAAGAGAGCCGTCGAGGCCGGCGCGGACGAGGTCGACATGGTCATCTCCCGCGGCCGCTTCCTGGCCGGCGACCTGGCCTACACGGCGGACGAGATCGCCTCGGTCAAGGAGGCCTGCGGCGACGCTCACCTCAAGGTGATCCTCGAGACCGGCGAACTGGGCGCCCTCGACGCGATTCGCCGCGCTTCGGACCTCGCGATGCGCTCGGGCGCCGACTTCATCAAGACCTCGACCGGCAAGATCAAGCCGGCCGCGACGATGCCGGTGGTCCTTGTCATGCTGGAGGCGATCCGCGACCACTACCTCAGGACAGGACAGCGCATCGGCATGAAACCGGCCGGTGGGATTTCCACCGCCAAGGACGCGATCCGCCACCTGGTCATGGTGCGCGAGACGCTCGGCCAGGACTGGCTCGATCCGGACCTCTACCGGTTCGGCGCGAGTTCGCTGGCCAACGACGTCCTGCGGCAGATCGTCAAGCAGCGAAGCGGCATCTACCAGTCGTTCGACGACTTCTCCATGTGAAGGGAGGTTGACATCCAGCTCATGACAAGCTCCACTTCATCCGTCGGGACGGCGGCTCCGAAGCTCCGCCTCGGCGGCGACGACGGCTGGGGCTACGCTCCGGCGCCCGAATCGACGGACCACGTCGAGTTGCGGGACCGCTACGGCCTGTTCATCGACGGCGAGTTCACCGACGCGGCCGACGGCCGGACCTTCGAAACGGCGAACCCGGCCACCGAAGAGAAGATCGCCGACGTCGCCCTGGCCTCCGACACCGACGTCGACCGGGCCGTGGCGGCGGCGCGCCGCGCGTACGACGAGGTCTGGTCGAAGCTGGCGCCCCAGGAGCGCGGCAAGTACGTCTACCGGATCGCCCGCGTGCTCCAGGAACGGAGCCGGGAACTCGCGATCACCGAGTCGCTCGACGGCGGCAAGCCGATCCGCGAGTCGCGCGACGTCGACATTCCGCTGGCGGCGGCGCACTTCTTCTACTACGCCGGCTGGGCCGACAAGCTGAACTACGCCTTTCCCGGCCGGGGCGCCAGAGCCCTCGGGGTCGCGGGCCAGGTCATCCCCTGGAACTTCCCGCTGCTCATGGCCGCCTGGAAGATCGCTCCGGCCATCGCCGCCGGCAACACGGTCGTGCTCAAGCCGGCCGAGACGACACCGCTCACCGCACTCAAGCTGGCCGAGATCATCCGCGACGCGGGCGTGCCGCCCGGCGTGGTCAACATCGTGACCGGCGCCGGTGAGACGGGCGCCTCCGTGGTCCAGCACGACGGCGTCGACAAGGTCGCCTTCACCGGTTCCACCGAAGTCGGCAAGCTGATCCGGCGCGCGCTCGCCGGCAGCGGCAAGCACTACACGCTGGAACTCGGCGGCAAGGCGGCGAACCTGGTGTTCGAGGACGCCGCCGTGGACCAGGCGGTCGAAGGCATCATCAACGGCATCTTCTTCAACCAGGGCCACGTCTGCTGCGCCGGCTCGCGCCTGCTGGTGCAGGAGTCCGTCGCCGACGAGGTGATCTCGAAACTGAAGGACCGGATGGAGACCCTGATCGTCGGCGATCCGCTCGACAAGAACACGGACATCGGCGCGATCAACTCCCGCGCCCAGCTCGACAGGATCGAGGAGTACCTCGAGATCGGCGCTGCCGAGGGCGCCGAACCGTTCCAGACCCCGTGCCCGCTGCCCGAGCGCGGCTACTGGTGCCGTCCGACCCTGTTCCTGCGCGCGTCCCAGTCCCACCGGGTGGTCCAGGAGGAAATCTTCGGCCCCGTGCTCGCGGTCCAGACCTTCCGCACGGTGGATGAGGGCATCGCGATGGCGAACAACACGCCTTACGGACTTTCCGGCGGCGTCTGGAGCGACAAGGGGGCCAAGGCGTTCCGGGTCACGAGCCGGATCCGGGCCGGGGTTCTGTGGGCCAACACCTACAACAAGTTCGATCCGACGGCCCCGTTCGGCGGCTACAAGGAGAGCGGCATCGGCCGTGAGGGCGGCCTCAGCGGACTCCACGCCTACCTGCAACCGGAGGAGGCGGCATGAGACCGCACTCCACGGGGTTGGTTCCGCCCGACGGACTGCAATCGCGCGCCGCGCGCCGCGCGAGGCGGCACCGGGAGGCACGGCCTTGAGCGAATCGAGAGCTGTTGCCGCGGCCAACCGGCTGCCCGTGCTCAAGACCCACAAGGTCTACGTCGGCGGCAAGTTCCCGCGCTCCGAGTCCGGCCGCTTCGACCGGGCGCTGGCGCCCGACGGCACGCCGATCGCGAACGTCTGCCGCTGCTCGCGCAAGGACGTGCGGGACGCGGTGACCGCCGCCCGTGCCGCCCAGGCCGGCTGGGCCGCCCGCACCGCGTACAACCGCGGCCAGATCCTCTACCGGATCGCCGAGATGCTGGAAGGCCGAAGCGCGCAGTTCGAGGCCCTGCTCGCGGCCGGCGGCGCGACCCCGGAGGCGGCCGCGGCCCAGGTCCGGGCCGCCACGGACCGGCTCGTCCACTACGCCGGCTGGACCGACAAGTACGGCCAGGTGTTCTCAACCGTCAACCCGGTCGCCAGTTCCCACTTCAACTTCTCGATCCTCGAGCCGACGGGCGTCGTCGGCGTGCTGGCGCCCGAGTCGCCCCTGCTCGGCCTGGTGTCGGCCACCGCGCCCGCGATCGCCGGCGGCAACACGACGGTCGTTCTGGTCACCGGCAGCCAGCCGCTGCCGGCGGTGACCTTCGGCGAGGTCCTGAACTCCTCCGACGTCCCCGGCGGCGTCGTCAACATCTTGACCGGTCGGCGCGAGGAGATGCTCGCCCCGCTCGCCGCTCACCGGGACGTCGATGCTCTGGTCCTCTGCACCGCCGACCCGGACGTCGCCAGGTCCGCCGAGATCGAGGCCGTCCACAACCTGAAACGGGTCGCGGTTCGGCCTCACGAGGACTGGGCGAACGTTCAGAGCCCCTACGAAATCACCGACCTGCAGGAAGTGAAGACGACATGGCACCCGATCGGGAGTTAGATGAAGGCGCGGCTTCGCGCACTCAGAACGAGAACGGCGCCAGCGAGGCGCCAGCCGGCACGCCGGCCGAGACAAGCCGGCAGGCCGGGGAGATGGAACTCCCGCTTCACGCCCGCAACCGCGCCGCCGAACTCGTCAAGTCGCCCGAAAAGCTCCGGGAAATGGTCGAGGAAGCAAGAGAAAAAGCGAACGCCACTGGCGCTTCATCCCGCCCCCTCGCCGGAGTCATCGAAGACCTCAAGACGATGTTCGAGCTGCTTCGAGCCGTCGCCAAGGGCTCCTATCGCGTCAGGAAGGAAACCCTGATTCTCATCGCCGGCGCCGTCCTCTACTTCGTGATTCCCATCGACGTCATCCCGGACTTCATCCCGGTGGCGGGCTTCCTCGACGACGCTGCCGTCATCGCCTGGGTGGTCAAGACCTGCAAGACCGAGATCGATCTCTTCAGGGCTCTGACGACCAACGGCAGCGGCGCCGCGCCGGCCTCCACCGACCCGGTCGAGCCGAGCGCCGTCTGACCCCAGGCGCGGTCCTGGCGGAACTGCCCGAACTGCCTTGAAGCTGATGGTGGCGATTCCAGGAACTCTTGCGCCGGCTCTTCCGGTGACAGGCCATTGACTCCCGCCAACGGCGCCGTCGTACCAACCGCAGAAGCCCCACGAGGCCGTTCCCCGGAAAGAACGCAGGGGGATCGACTGGTCGACGCACAGGCGAGGCGGCAGGTGCGGACCTTCTTCGACGAACTGAAGAACGGCACTCGGAACTACCGGACAGTCGCCAGCCTGAGCGGCCAGATCACCCAGGAGTATCGGGGCCGCTGCGTCCTGGAACTCCTTCGGGTGCTGGCTGCTATCTTCCGACGGCACCCCGAGCAGACGCTCCGCACCCACCGAGAGGCCAAGACCGTGAGACTCAAACGCCACCCTGCTGCCACCACCGCGTCAGCCCTGGTTGTGGCCTGCCTTCTCTTCGCATCGGTCGCCGAAGCCCAGTTCGGGGCCCGGCCGCCCAACCGTTCGTCCCTGCTCGACGACGGCGCCCTGCACGTCGTCATCTGCGGCAGCGGATCGCCGCTGCCAAGTGCCGAGCGTGCCGAAGCGTGCACGGCGGTGATCGCCGGGGGGCGGATGTTCCTGATCGACGTCGGCCCCGGCTCGGTGGAAAACCTGCGCCTTTGGGGTCTGCCCCTCGGCAGTCTCGCCGGCGTCCTGCTCACTCACTTCCACTCGGACCACATAGGAGAACTCGGCGACGTGATCTTCAGGAGTTGGACGAGCGGACGGGCCGTGCCCCTCGACGTCTACGGTCCGGGCGGCGTCGAGCGCGTCGTTGCCGGCTTCCAGGCCGCGTACGAACTGGATGTCTCCTACCGGGTCGCCCACCACGGCGCCGACGTGCTGGCCCCCGACGGCGGCAAGGCGACAGCGCACCCGATCGAACTCACTGAAGACGCCTCGTCGCGCGTCGTCTACGACGAAGACGGCCTCAGGATCACGGCGTTCCTCGTCGAACACGAACCAATATCGCCGGCGGTCGGCTACCGGATCGACTACGGCGGCCGTTCGGTCGTCGTCAGCGGCGACACGATCCGCTCGGCGAACCTGGAGGCCGCGAGCCGGGGCGTCGACGTCCTGGTCCACGAGGTCCTTTCCGAAGCTCTGATCGGCGGGGCGGCACAGGCGCTCGCAAGCGCCGGCAACGAACGAACCGCGACGATGCTCCGGGACACGCTGGACTACCACACCTTCCCCGCCGACGTGCACGCGCTGGCCGCCGACGCGGAGGTCGAGCTCCTGGTCCTGAGCCACCTCGTGCCGCCGTTGCCCGCGGCACAGGCGCAGAGCGTGTTCATGCGCGGGCGAGCCGAGGACGCGCCGAACGAGGCGGTGGTCGCCGTCGATGGCATGCACATCGCCTTGCCGGCGAACAGCGACGAACGGACGATCGAGACGTTCTAGGGTGGCGAGTCCGCGCCTCGCACCGTGACGAACTACGAAGCCGAACTCGACTTCGCGGTCGAGACCGCCTGGATCGCCGGCCAGTTGACCCTCGAGTTCTTCCGGCTCGGCGTCGAGGCGGAACTCAAGAGCGACATGACGCCGGTCACCGAGGCGGACCGGGGCGCGGAGGAGCTGATCCGCTCGCGGATCGCTGAAACGTTCCCCAACGACGTCGTGGTGGGAGAGGAGTTCGGCACGAGCTCCGTGGACCCCAGCGAGCAGGCCCGGCAGCCGGACGAGGCGGCGGACTCGGAAAGCGGCGGCGCACGCCGCTGGTACGTGGACCCGATCGACGGAACCCGCTCCTTCGTCCGCGGCGTGCCGCTCTACGGCATCCTGATCGGCCTGGAGGTCAACGGACGGGTCGAAGCAGGCGTCGCCCACTTCCCGGGCATCGGCGAGACCGTGGCGGCCGCCTCCGGTCACGGCTGCACGCTGAACGGCGAACCCGCCCGGGTCCGCTCGACGGACAGCCTGAGCGAGGGATACGTCTCCTTCGGCGATCCGGCGCTCTTCGTCGACGCCCGGCACCGCAGAGCCTGGAGACGGATGATGGAGAACACCGCCTACCGCGTCGGCTGGTCCGACGCCTACGGCCACGCCCTGGTCGCCACCGGCCGGCTGGAACTCATGGTCGATCCGAAGATGAGCGCCTGGGACTGCGGGCCCTTCCCGGTCATCCTTCGGGAAGCCGGCGGCTACTTCGGCGACTGGGACGGCAACGAGACGATCCACTGCGACCGGGCGTTCAGTACCACCAGGCCGCTGCTGCCCGCGGTCCTGGAACTGCTCGGCGACTAGAAGACTGGATGCCCCGGACCGCCATCCGTGCGCCCGATGACGGACGCACGGACTGGTTCACGGATGGCGCGGATCGCGCCCCCCGGGTTCTGGCCACCACCCGCCGAAGGCGTTCAGTCGTTGCCGCCGGGCGGCTCCTCGCCCTCCCCAAGCGGCTCGGCGAAGCAGCTCAGCAGTTCCTTCACCTCGTCCAGCCGGTTGTCCGGCACGCACAGGGACACCGGAACGGGCGACTTCCCGACCATCCCCATGCCGAACATGCCGACACCGGCACTCTGCACCAGGAACGGGATGTCGTACTGATCCAGGGCATGGCCGATCGCTTCGGCCTCCAGCCGGGAATCGAACTTGCCGAGTTCAACAAACTTCATGACGCTCCAGAGAACCGCTTGGAGCCTACTGCACCGACCATAAGCAGGTCGGCCGGCGGTTGCGGCGAGACGTCCGGACGTCTATAGTCCTCGGCATGGAACCGCCCAGACGACCACCCGGCCAGGTCCGAGACGCCATCCTGGCTGTCCTGAGCACCTATCCGAACGGCGCTTCGCCCAGGCAGATCGCGGACGGTGTGCGGCAGCGCCTTGGGCCCGTGGCCGGATCGAGCATCCGCTCCTACCTCCGGTTGAACACACCGAGTCTCTTCGACAAGCCGGCCCGCGGCCTCTACCGGCTTCGCTCCGCTTCAACTCACTGGGGCCCACCCAGCAGTGAACTCCGGGAAGCGCTACCGGCGTTCGACTATGGCGGTGCTTCGATCGTTCAAGCCGATTGCCTCGACTGGCTAAGGACGTGCGAACCCAACTCGATTCACGCCGTGATTACCGACCCTCCCTACGGCCTGGTCGAGTACTCCGCCCTCGAACAGGAGAAGCTCCGTGCCGGACGCGGCGGCGTCTGGCGCATCCCACCTTCCTTCGACGGCGCGCGGCGGTCTCCTCTGCCGCGCTTCACCACACTGACAGACAGAGACAAGGAAGCTCTGGAGGCGTTCTTCGAGACTTGGGCGAGACTGCTCCTGCCGACACTCGTTCCCGGCGCCAACGTGGTCGTCGCCACCAACCCATTGCTCTCCTACCTGGTGTCGGGCGCGCTCGCCCGAGGCGGTCTGCAACGGCGCGGCGAACTGGTCCGGCTGGTCACCACGATGCGCGGCGGAGACCGCCCGAAGGGAGCTCACGTCGAATTCGAGGATGTGAGCGTGATGCCGAGGTCCATGTGGGAACCGTGGCTGCTGTTCCGCAAGCCTCCCGAGGGGAGAATCCAGGACAACCTGCGAAAGTGGGGCACCGGGGGGTTCCGCCGGCCGGAAAGCGGCCGACCCTTCGGCGACGTGATCCGCTCCGCGCCAACTCGAGCCGCCGAGCGAAAGCTGGCGCCGCACCCAAGCCTCAAGCCGCAGCGTTTTCTCAGGACTGTCGTCCAGGCCGTCCTGCCCTTGGGCAAGGGCGTGGTCCTCGACCCGTTCTGCGGCGCTGCCTCGACTCTCGCTGCGGCAAGCGCCGTCGGCTACAAGAGCCTCGGTATCGAGAAGGACGCCCACTACTACCGCATGGCATGTCAGGCCCTGCCGCGACTCGCCGCGCTACGAGGCCAGCAGCAGCTCTTCCAGCCCTAGCACTGGCGCTGGCGGCCTGCGTCGCCAGGAAGATAGAGCCAGCTCTGGCGGTATCTCCGGAGGCCCTCTCGGTCGAGCGTTGCCGTCCGCGTTCCCAACTCACCGCGATCGTTTCGACGGAAGTCGCCAACCGTCACGTAGCCGAGGTAGACCTCGGTGAAGACCATCGGCTTTCGAGCACGAGCCGGCTCGGTGACGTGGTCGGTCTCGTACACGAACACACAGAGCCACTGGTCTCGGGCGCCGTGGAAGTCGACAGCGCCGCCCTTCTTTCGGGTCGTCTTGATCTCGAGACCCTCTTCCCCCGCCGCAACGCTGTTGTCCGGATAGACGCCCTCGACGACGAGATCCGGATGACCGTTGTGATAGCGGTTCTCCGTCAGACTTCGAGCGTGGTTCGCAAGACTCGCCGTCAGCATGTCCGAGATGAATCCGGACATCGCGGCCGGGCGAAGTAGATCGTCGAGGCGCTTCAACCCCCGTCCGAGCAGGTTGCTGTTGACGTCAAAGAAGAAGTCGTAGACATCCTGCATCGCCAGGTCGAAGTCCTTGGCGCGCAGTTCAAACGGGAGTTGCAGCTCCCGATTGAAGCCGGCACGGGCGACGCGGCGCCGATCGATCCGCTTCATCCGCAGGAGTCCTCGCCGCCTCCCGCCGCCGGCAGTTTCAACATCAGGCCCAGCCGGGTGCAACGGGCCACGAGTTCGCCACGCTGGTTGTAGGCGCGGTGCTCGAAGGTCACGATGCCGGCGTTGGGCCGCGAACGGCTCTCGCGCTTGTCCCTGACCTCGGTTTCGATCCGCAGGGTGTCGCCGTGGAACACGGGTCTGGGGAACACGACGTCGTTCCAGCCCAGGTTGGCGATCGTCGTGCCGAGGGTCGTGTCGCCGACCGAGATGCCGACCATCAGGCTCAGCGTGAAGCAACTGTTCACGATCCGCTCGCCGAACTCGCTGTTCTTCATCGCCTCGGCGTCGAGGTGAAGCGCCGCCGGGTTGTGGGTCATCGCGGTGAAGAAGACGTTGTCCGCTTCGGTCACCGTCCGGCGCAGAGCGTGGTCGAAGAGCTGACCGACTTCGAACTGCTCATAGTAGAGGCCTGCCATCGGCCTGAACACTAACAGCGTTCGCAGCGTGTTCGCCGCGCTCTCGCCCGGGGAAGCCGGGCATGCGGAGACGGGCGGGATGCCCGCGTTCCCAATGGAAGCGGACGCGGTCAGCCGACCCGCTCGATGTCGGCGCCGAGCGACCGCAGCCGCTCGTCGATCCGTTCGTAGCCCCGGTCGATCTGCTGCACGTTGTCGATCACGCTGCGGCCCTCGGCGCACAGGGCGGCGATCAACATCGCCATGCCGGCCCGGATGTCCGGGCTCACCATGTCCCGCCCGTAGAGCTTCGACGGCCCGCTGACGACCACCCGGTGCGGATCGCAGAGCACGATCTGCGCCCCCATCGCCACCAGCCGATCGACGAAGAACATGCGCGACTCGAACAGCTTCTCGTGGATCAGCACCGAGCCACGACTCTGGGTCGCGCCGACCACCGCGATCGAGGTCAGGTCGGCGGGGAAACCGGGCCACGGCGCATCCTCGATCTTCGGGATCGCGCCCTGGAGGTCGGTGCGCACACTCAGTTCCTGGCCGCCCGGAACGAACAGTTCCCGGCCATCGGCGGAGATCTCGAAGTCGATCCCAAGACGTCCGAACGCGAGCCGCGTGGCGCGGTGCTCCTTCGGGCGGGCGTTGGGTATGCGCAATTCGCCGCCCGTGACGGCGGCCAGCGTGACCAGGGATCCGACCTCGATGTAGTCCGGCCCAATGGTGAAGTCGGCGCCACTCAGCCGGTCGGCGCCCTCGATGGTCAACGCGTTCGTCCCGATGCCGTCCATGCGCACCCCCATCGATCGCAGCAGCCGGCAGAGGTCCTGCACATGGGGTTCGCTCGCCGCGTTGAGGATCCGGGTCTCGCCCTCGGCGAGAGACGCCGCCATCACCGCGTTCTCCGTTGCCGTGACGGAAGCCTCGTCGAGAAAGATCTCGGCGCCGCGCAGCCGGCCGTCGGCGTCCTCGACACGGCACTCGAGACCGCCGCGGGGACAGAGCGTGACGTCGGCGCCCAGGGCCTCGAGCGCGAGGACGTGGGTGTCGAGCCGCCGGCGGCCGATGACGTCGCCGCCCGGAGGCGGCATCCTCACCCTTCCGCGCCGCGCGAGCAGCGGCCCCGCAAGCAGGATCGACGCCCGGATCGCCCGGCACAGTTCCGGATCCGGATCGTCGTCGCCAAGGCCGGCGGCACAGACGCGCACCGTATCGTGATCGACGAACTCGGCCTCGGCGCCAAGTTGACGCAGCAACCCGATCTGCGTTTCCACGTCCCGAATGCGCGGCAGGTTGCGGAGCGTGACCTCCTCGTCCGTGAGGAGCGTAGCGGCCAGGAGCGGCAGGGCCGCGTTCTTGTTTCCGCGCGCTTCCAGCGTCCCGGCAATCGGTCGGCCGCCCTCAATGACGAACTGGGCGCGCGGCATGTGTCCGGCAGTTTCCATCGACGCGCTAGTTGACCACAGGAACGCCGAGGCCCGCGCCCGCTCTTCCGGTGCAGCCGATCCTGAAACTCCGGCGCCGTCGCGACGTTGTACAGATGGACGGCCAGGCAACAGGCCGCCCGCCCCTTCCGTCCGCATAGCCAAGGAGACCGCACAGATGAAGCACCTGCACGACCATCGCCTGGCAACGCTGGCGTTCGCCCTCCTGATTGCCCTCGTTCCCGGAGCGCTCACGGCCCAGGACCATGCCGATCCGGGTGACGACGAGCGCTGGGAAGAACTCGGTCAGCGCTGGGAGGAATGGGGCGAACGCTTCGGCCGCAGCTTCAAGGACGCCGACTGGGAGTCGCACGGCGAACACTGGGAAGAGGTCGGCAGGCGCTGGGAGGCATGGGGTGAACAGTTCGCCGCGTCCTTCGAGCACGCCTTCGACGAAGAGGAATGGGACGCCTGGGCCGAGCAGTTCGAGGACATGGAGCACCCTGACGGCGAGTTCGACCGGGAGCGCCTCGAAGAGTTCCTGGACCAGTTCGGCGAGCGCTTCGGCGCCTCTCTCGGCGAGGCCCTGGAAGGCGCCGACTGGGAGACCTTCGGCGAAGCGATCGGTGCGTTCGGCGAGCAGATGGGCGAGTTGGCGGAGTTGATTGCGGCCAGCGTCGAGGGCGCCGACTGGAGCGGCTTCGCCGATCTGATCAGCGAGACGGTCGAACAGGCGGTCGAGCACGCCGAAGAAGCGGCAGAAACCGCCGAGGAGGCGGTCGAGGAAGCGGCGGAGGTAGCCGAAGAAGCAGCCGAAGCAGCTGAAGAGGCGGCTGAAGCAGGCTGAGGAGCCCGCCCCTGCCGCGGTCCCGCTCGAGCTAGATCCAGTCGCGGTCGGCGATCTTCCGGGGCAGGAACTCCTCGGTGACGAAGGAGATCCCCTTGCTGGAGAGGGCCTCGAGTTCCCACTTGACGCCGGAACGGAGCATGTTGCGGATCTCCTTCTGCCAGGGCTTCGCCTTGAACCACTCGTAGTTCAGGATCTCCCTGGCGCGGGAGCGGTCCTGGTCGTTCAGCCGGATGCTGACGTCCTCCGACAGGTCGTAGTTGCCCGGATCGAAGCTCGAAAGACCGATGAAGCGAGCCCTGGGCACCGCCATGCGCTTCGACTCGAAGGCGAGGCCGATGGATCCCTGCTTGACCACGGAGTGGATGTAATAGCCCCAGGGGTCGTTGTCGACGAATACGTACAGCGGCAGCTTCAGTTCGTCGACCATGCGGTAGAGGAGACGCCGCACACCCCGCGACGGCTGTCCCTGACCGGTCACGAGGATGCAGTTGTGCCGCCGCCAGAACTTGTCCTCGTTGAGCCGCGCCCAGACCGCCTCCTTCTCCACCAGCAGGATGAAACGGGCGCCGTGGCCGACAAAGCGGATCGTCCCGGGCTCGACGATTCCGGGCACCGACCAACCGCCTGACCCCATCCGGGAGAGGTCGATCACGTCACCGGCGTCGACCAGGGTGAGCGGGCCGACCGCCGAACCGCGCTTGGCGGCGAACAGGTGGAGCTCCTCGCGCAGGGCGCCCAGGGTGACCTCCAGGTCCTCGATGATCGGGTCCGATTCTTCCTGGCCTTCGAAGGTGTTCTCCCTGCCATCGGCCAGGGTGTGTTTGCTCATGTAGTAGAGGTCGCGGATGCTGGTCGTCTTCTGCTCGTCCAGGAGCTGAGAGCAGCCGCGGGCGACGAGGAGCGTCTGCATGTACTTGCGCGCCTGGTTCAGGTTGAAGAGCGTGCGGCGCTGGGTCGCGTCGCCCATCTCGATGATCTTCCTGCGCTTCGAGAAGGTGACGTTCGAGAGCGTGCGCGACGGGATGTCGACGTAGGGATCGACCTCGCGGCGCGCCATCGCGATCGTCTTCTTCGCCAGGTGCTCGATCTTGGCCTTCGCGTCGAGACGGGCCGGAAACCTGAGCCGCTCGGGCTCGATCGCCGCTCCGTCCGACCGGGTCTTCGGGCCGGCGCCGCTGCCGCTCTTCGCCACGTCGATCCTCTCCGAGCGCTGCTAGAGGAGTTCCATCTGCGGCCCGGGATCACGCTCGGCCTCCACGGGAAGCGGCGGCCGCACACTCTCTGCCGCCTCCGCCGGTTCAGCCGGCGCGGTCTCTCCCGGCTTGACGTCCCCACTCTGCGCGACGGCCGCCGGGGCGCGGTCCGGAACCGGCGGCGCCGCGTTCGGATCGACCACGACGACGTTGTCGGAGGCTTCCAGTTCGTCGGCGGAGGCGTTCTGCTCCTCGAGCATTCCCGCCAGCTCGGTCTTCCTGCGACTCATCGCGAGCAGTCGATCGCGGAACAGCTTCTGTTCCCTGCCGGTGATCCCCTCCACCGAGTGGACGATCTCCTCGATGTAGAGGTTGAACACCTCCCGGCGCCGGGCCTCGCTCCTGGCCCGCGCCTTGCGCTTGACGTAGCGCCCGAGCCGGCGCCCGCAGGTCTGCACCGCGAGCTTGATCTCCTTGCGAATCTCGTCGTAGTCCGCCACCGCCACCTTGCTCTCGGAACTGAACGGCACCCACACCGAGGCGAGATGCACCAGCACGATCAGCGGGCCCGTCGGCAGCGCACCCCGCGACTGGGTCAGGCCGTAGTTGCGCCAGGAGACGTCCATCACCGCCTTGGTGATGCAGCAGGAACCGGCGAGATACTGGAGCGGAACGCGGTTCGCGAAACGGAGCACCCTGGCCAGATCGTCGGCGCGCAGGTCGCCGCCCCAGGCCAGGCCGACCTCGACCTGGAACGGATTGCCGCGGTATACCGCCGGCCGGCGCGTCTCGACCCCATAGAACTCCGCCCTGATGCCCCTGGTCAGGCCGGCCAGCAGCTCCTGTACGCCGATCGGAGACAGGCAGTCGGTCGACGGAGGCCGAATTCGGGTCGCCGCGTCGTTCAGCGCCTGGTAGAGCTTGTCGACGGCCTTCCGCACGACCGTGCCCGGACGCGCCTTCGGATCGATCCCCGCCCGCCTGGCGAGCCCCACCGCCATCTGCGGCGACACGCGGCTGAAGTCCCTGGACAGGCACCGGCTGATCGTCGCGTGCTCGGTCGACTGCAGCATCTTCATCAACACGCCGAGCTCGACACCGTGCGGATGCGGCTTGATCTCGCGTGGCGGCGCCGGGTTCGACTGGACGCCCCGGGCGTAGTGCGTCTCTTCGCCGTGCGGACTCCTGTAGTGCAACGTGGCGTGGGGGTTCGCCACCGCCACCTGGTGCAGGAACTCCTCGACCGACTGGCGGCCCTTCACGTACTGCGCCTCGAGTTCCAGCTCGACGCGCGTGCCGTGATCGAGCCGCCACTCGGCGAGCTTCTTCTTCCCGACCGCCTTCGGCCTGTTCGTGTTCGTGTCGATGACGACCTGCATCGCATACGCGGGCGACCCGGGACCGGTGCGCGACACGACCGACACCGGCTTTCCGGTCGTCAACTGGCCGTACATCGCGGCCGCCGAGATGCCGATCCCCTGCTGGCCCCGGCTCTGCTTCAGGCTGTGGAACTTCGAACCGTAGAGCAGTTGCCCGAAGATCCTCGGCGCCTGCGCTTCGACGATCCCCGGTCCGTTGTCGGTCACCCGAACGAGGTACCGGTTGTCCCCTTCGGCAGCCTCGAGTTCGACCCGGATCTCCGGCAGGATGCCTGCCTCCTCGCAGGCGTCGAGCGAGTTGTCGACTGCCTCCTTGACGGTCGTCAGCAGCGCCTTGCGGAGCGAATCGAACCCGAGAAGATGGCGATTCTTGGCGAAGAACTCCGAAACCGAAATCTCCCGCTGGCGCCGGGAGAGCGTCTCGGCCGTGACTCGCTTCGCCAAAGCTGCCGCTCCCGGTTCAGGTTCCGGTTCAGGGGTTCAGAAGGTGGCGCACTCCGAGATGCACCATGCGCGGAGCGCCGATCGTGACCAGCCCGGTACCGGAGATGCCGACCTGCACCTCCTCGTCGAGAAGGTTCTCGAGACCGGCGAAGACATGCCACCGGCTGCTGACGGCGCGGGCCGCGCTCAGGTCCACGACGGCGAAGCTGGACAGCGAACGCCGGTTCAGATCGTCCTCGTACTGCGAACCGACGAAGCGGAGCCCCAGCCGCGCCTGCAGCACATCCGGGTTCGAGTATTCCAGGCCGAGGCTCGCCGAATGCTCGGGAGTCTGCGCCAGGCGCCGGCCCTCGAGTTCCGGGAACGCGGCCGCGCTGTCGACTTCGGCGTTGCCGAAGAGGTAGGAAAGATCGAGCCGCCAGTCGTCACCGAGCCGCTGTCGAAGCTCCGCCTCGAGACCCTGGATGCGGGTCCGGTCCAGATTGAGCCGCTGCCGGCAGGAACCGCCGCCCGGCACAAAGCCGCAGGGCGCGAAGAACCTGCCGGCGGCAATCGACGCGAGGGTCACGTTGGCGATGGGGTTCTCGACCCGGTTGAGAAAGGCGTTCACCGACAACCGCGAACCACCCCGGTACCGCACGGCGCCGAGCTCGATGCCGGAGAGCCGCTCCGGTTCGAGCGTTTCGTTCGCTTCGGTGATGTCGTTGCGGACCCGGAACGGACGGTACAGCTCGTTGACGGTCGGCGCCCGGAACGACCTGTACACCGACCCCCGCAGGCTCCAGCCGAGGTCGAGGGCGTAGAGGAAGCCGAGCCGCGGCGACGCCGCCGTCTCTTCGCGATCCTCGAACATGTCATCGCGCCGGATGGAACCGTCGGCCCTGTTGCTCTCCAGCCGGCTCCCCGATCCCGTCTGCCAACGGTCGATGCGGGCGCCGAGCTCCAGCGTCAGGCGGTTGCCGATCTCCGCCCGGCGCTGCACGTAGGCGCCCGCGATCGACTGGTCGCCGCCCGCCAGGCGGCGCCGGTTGAACTGCGTCGTGAAGAAGAAGTCCTCGTTCGTCGCGCCGTCGACGGTGCGCCACTCGGCGCCAGCGACCCACAGGCCGGATCCGACTTCGCCCTCCCACTGCGCACCCAGGCCGACGGCCTCGGAGTCGACGAGGAACTGGTCGAGAGCGGGGCGCTCGGACGACCGGTCGACCTGCTGGGCACTGAACCTGCTCGCGAACTCCTGCTCGTGGCTGAAGCCGCGCACCGTCCAGGCATCGCCCCGCCCACTGACGACGTCCGCGCTGAAGCGCAGCGAGGTCAGGTCCGTGTCGTTGCCGGTGAGCGGCGTGCCGTTGCCGCGGTCCTCGGAGAGGTTGTCGCCGCCGATGCCGACCTGCACCGACTCGCCGGGAGAGAACACCAGCCGGCCGCCGGCGCTGGTCTGCTCCGAGAACGCATCGACGTCGATCGGCCCGCGCTGGTCGTCACGCACGACCGGGTAGCCGTCGCTGTCGAAGCTCCTGGCGGACAGGGTCAGCGACGCGTTCTCGAACCCCTGCCCGAACCAGGCGTCGCCCGACAGCACGCCGTGGTCGCCGGCGAGAGCGGAGAGCCGAAGAGACGGGCCCGACTCCCGCGGCGCCGAGGTCACCAGCTGGATCACGCCGCCCAGCGCGGAGTTGCCCCAGAGACTCGAACCGCCGCCGCGCACGACCTCGATCCGGTCCAGACTCTCGCGGCCGACCCGTCCCCAGTAGATCCAGCCGCCGAACGGATCGTTGAGCGGAAGGCCGTCGAGCAACACCAGGGTGCGGCTGACGCCGCTCGGCCCGATGCCGCGAAGCGACACGCCCTGGCTGGTGGGGTGGGCGACCATCGAGCTGTTGCGGCGGAACAGGCTGAAGCCGGGAACCCGACGCAGCGTGTCGTCGAGCGTCAGGGAAGCGCTGGCCCGGAGTTCCTCGCCGGTGAGGACGGAGACGCTGGACGTCACCCGGCCAAGCTCCTGTTCCGCCCGGGACGCGGTGACGACGATCGTCTCGGCAAGGGCGATGTCCTTGGCCGGCTCGGCCGGCTCGGCGCCCTCGGCGTCTCCGGCGCCAGCCGCGGAAGCGGCCAACGCGAGGGCGGAGAGGGAGGCGGCGATCCGTCGTCGCAGCGGCTGCGGCCACTGCGGGAAACCGGCTTGCCGGACAAGGAGGAAGCAGGCGCGCACAGGCCCGGCCGGCGTTCTCGTGATCGAGGCGTTGGTCGCGGTCGACATGAACAAGCTCCTAGCCGGCGGCCGGACCCGGCGTTTCCGGGTCGGCGGGAGCGGGCATGGTAAACGATGCGGCGTCGATGTCCGCGTTGGCCTCCGCGCTATCGATCCTCAGCTCCGCCGCGACCACACCCTCGACCGCGATCCGGATCCTCCCCGGAATCTTCAGTCCGCCAACGTCCCTGTAGTCCGCGAGCGTCACCTCGAGCCGGCCGCTCGAGCCCAGAAACGAACCGTCGAAGGCGACCCGCCGCTCCAGGAAATCCTCGCCGCCGAGGTGGAGCGTCCGATCGATTCCTTCCGGCGCCGCAATGTCCAGCCGGTACGTCTCGTCGCGCTCGACCTTCTCGACACCGACGAACGCCGCCTCCAGGCCGCGTTCCTCCATGTCGCCGAGCAGCCCCCAGAGAAAATCCGAGAGAATCGACACCGCGCCGCTCATCTCCGCGGGCAGGGGCGCCGGGTCGACGACGCCCTGCATCGGCGACACGTTCCAGGCCGTCTCGCCGTCGTGGGCCAGGACCATCGACAGACCCTGCAGGTCGATGTCGATCCGGAAGGAGTCGGGCCGGGCGAACGCCAACCTCATCGGCACCTCGAAGCCGAGCATGACGATCGTGCCCGCGGCCCGCACCGACCGGACCTCGCCGGCCGAGCCGCCGCGGGCCGACTGGTGCCGCCCGAGGATCGCCGTCAGCTCGAGCGAGGCATCCGCGGCCTGGCCCGGCATGAAGAAGATGTCCGAATCGATTTCCGGGTTGATCTCGAAGGACTCGAACTGGAGCGGCATCTCCCCCATCGGGCTGCTCATCGTGTGCAGGTGAGCGACCATCAAGCCGCCGACCTCGCGGAAGTCGTCGAACGTGGTCGCGGCCTCCTGCAAGCCGAAGCCGAGGTCCACCTGCTCCACCCGCTTCCTCTCCAAGCCGTCCTCGACGCCGATGAAGACCTGCTGGACGAAACCGTTGGGCGCGGTGACGCGGAGCTTCCACGCCTCGCCGCTCTCGATCTCCTCGCGGCCGGCGAGCTCGACCTGGTAGCCGCGCTGCTCGTGGTCCACCAGGCCCAACACGTTCAACCCGGCCTGCGCCGCCAGCGCGGCGGCGCCATCGCCCTCCATTGCGGCCGCTTTCATCTGCCCCGGCTGCCGGCCCCAGGCCTGCTCGCCGTCGAAGGCCTGGATCAGCGCCATGCCGCCGAAGTCCCCGTCCATGCGCATCCGGTTCGGCGCCTGCAGGAGCACCGTGAACGGCGCCTCCATTCCCTGGACGGTCATCCTGGCGACGCCGCGCAGCGCGCTGACGGCACGCAGGCGCTCCAGCCCGCCGCGTGCCTCGAAGTGGGCGGCGAGGATCCGATCCAGCTCGCCGGGCTCCGCCTCCTCCTGGCTCCACGCGGGCGCGGTCGCCGGAACAAGCGCCACGAACAGCGCCATGGACAACGCCGGGACAAGCGCCGGGAAGATCACGCAGGAGGCTGGCCGCCTCCCTCGCCTGAGGTTCCTGCGAGGGTCGCCGCCCATCCGGACGCGAGCCGCTGAGCCGATCGGCGCCGATCTCTTCATCTCATCCTCCGCTGGCTATCCGCCGCGAGTTCCACCGGTGGGCGCCAGCGCGGCTCGCTGCCCCCAACACTGTGCCGGCATGATATCCGAACGGACTGGCCGCGAGACCGTTGCGGCAACGGCCGCGCCGGCGGCCCGTTGAAGCAGCGACCGGAGTCCGATCCACAACGCCAGCCGAGACGGGAACAGGCTCGTCGGTCCGAGGCGGAGCCTCGTTGGTCAACGCGGCGTCCGCGCCCCCGGCAGCGAGTTGCGGTTCGCCCTGGAAGAAGCCGCCGCGCCGGCCTGTAGAGTGGAATTCCGTGAGTGACCACCTGTCCGACGGCATGAGCGAGGATGATCTCGATGAACGGCGGCTGCGCTTCACCGCCGACGGCCGGGAGTACTTCCGCATCTGGATCGTCAACGTCGTTCTGACGCTGCTGACCCTCGGCGCCTACTCCGCCTGGGCGAAGGTGCGGGCGCGGCGGTACCTGTACGGGAACGTCTGGCTCGGTGACACGGCCTTCGACTACACGGCGAACCCGGCGGCCATCCTGCGTGGACGGATCCTGGTCGCCGTCGCGCTGGTCCTGCTCTGGTTCACGCAGATCCTGTCGATCGTCTACTACCTCGCCGCGCTGCTGGTCCTGTTGCCGCTGGTGCCATGGGTCGTGGTCCGGGCGCGTTCGTTCCAGCTGCGGAACTCGAGATTCCGCGGCCTCGCCTTCGACTTCCGGGGGCGCTACCGCGACGCGGCGCTCTGGTACCCGCTGTCCTGGATCGGCTCGGTGCTGACCCTCGGTCTGGCGAGGCCCTTCACGGTGTTCGGGCGCGACCGCTTCCTGGTCACGGAGTCGCGCTTCGGCAGGAAGCAGTTCGGCTTCGTCGGCGCGGCGGGCCGGTACTACCTGCTGTACGCGGTCACCGCCGTGGTGGTCGGCGTCCTCTACATCGGGGGCGTCATCGCCCTGATCCTGGCCATGACCGCGGCGGCGTTCGCCTCGGGCGCCGACATGGACGACCCCCAACCCGACATGCGCCTGTTCCTGGTCGGCACTCTGCTCATCGTCGCCGCCGTCACCCTCTTCGTTCTGGCCTACCTGCGCGCCCGGCTGCTCAGCTACCGGTGGAGCAGCTCGCGGCTCGGCAACCATGCGTTCCGGCTCAGACTTTCGTTTCCCGTCATGCTGTGGCTCTATGCCAGCAACGCGGTCGCCATCGTGGCGACCCTCGGCCTCTTCACTCCCTTCGCCAGAATCCGCGTGCTTCGCTACGTCGTGGACGAGTTCCGGTTCCTCGAGTCCCCGTTCGAAGGCGCGGTCGAAGCCGGCGAGGCGCAGCGCATCGGCGCCACAGGCGCCGAGGCGGCCGGCGAGTTCGGGCTGGAGATCGGCATATGAGCCCCGAACGGGCCGTTCCCTGCACCTACCACGACGGGCGGACCTCGAGGGGATGGAGCGCCACGCTCGCGATCACCGCCGACGCCGAGGTCGTCATCGCCATCGAAGGAGTCGACGCGCGCCGGGTGCACCCCCTGGCGGAGGTTCGGATCCCCAACCGCGTCGCCGACACGCCCAGGCACATCCACCTGCCCGACGGCGCAGTCTGCGACGTGCGCGACAACGACACTCTCGACGCAATGCACTCAGCCGCCGAAGGCGGCGCCGCCACGCGCGGTCGCCGCTTCGGCCGGCTCGTCCACCGGCTCGACAGCACATGGCGCGGAGCAGCAGCCGCGCTGGCGGTCACGGCCGCGATCGTCTACTCGTTCACGGAATGGGGAGCGCCCGCCGTCGCCACGCTCGCCGTTGCGGTGACGCCTCCGGAAGCAGAGGCCGCGATCGGCGACAACCTGCTGACGCTCTTGGACCAGCTCGGCTTCCTCGAGCCGTCGAACCTCGACCAGAACCGGCGCAACGAGCTTCTGGCCGCCTTCGAGGAGATGAAGCGGGACACCGGCGTCGAGGCCGCCGATCTCCACTTCCACCACGCCCCCCGATTCGGTCCGAACGCCTTCGCGCTGCCGGGGGGCTCCGTCGTCCTCACGGACCAGCTCGCCCATCTGGCCGTGCACGAAGAGGAGATCCTCGCGGTGCTGGCCCACGAACTGGGCCACGTGGGCGGCAGGCACGTCCTGCGTCGAATCGCCCAGACCTCCTCGATGCTGGTCCTCTGGACCGTGTTCACGGGCGACCCGTCGGTCGCGGCGCTCTCGTCGGTGGCGCCCGACCGCCTGCTGGCACAGCGCTACTCGCGCGCCTTCGAACGGGAGGCCGACGCGTTCGCGGCCGACTATCTGCTCGAGGCCGGCATCTCACCGACTCGTCTCGGCGACATCCTCCGTCGGCTCGCGGAAGCCCACGGCGGCGACGACGCCGCGACCTGGCTGTCCAGCCATCCGGGCGCCGCGGAGCGCGCCCGCAACGCCGAGGAGGCCGCGCAGCGTTCCCTGCGTTGAGCCCATCCTGAAGCGCCCGCCGCCAGGAGAGCCTGGCCGAGGGTCGTCCAGCAATCTCTTGGCGCTGCCCTTTCGGCGCCGGTCCGGGAGGCTCAGGGGGGATCGGCGTAGGGCTCGTCCTCGGCAACGAACTCCGGCTCCAGCCGGGCCGCCCTGCTCCAACTGCGCATGGACTTCGTGTCGAGCAGGGCGCGGCAGTAGTCCCCGGCCTCGGGCGGCAGCGGCGGGTCGTCCTCGCCTGCGGATTCCTCACGGCGCCGTCATGGCGGACGATGAGACCCTCGTCTGCGGGGCTCAGCCGGAAGCGGAGACGGCGGAATCGCCGCGGTGAGTCCACCAGCCGGGGCTGGTCCACCAGTCGCTGCCCGCGGGCGGGGTCGGCTGGAACAGGAAGACGCCGGACGGCGCGAACTCGACACCGCGCAGGCGCTTGCTGAAGGCGCGGATCTCGGTGTAGTTCCACATCATGGTGAACGGCTGGTCCTCGGCGACGACGCGGGCCAGCTCGCGGTAGATCGCGGCGCGGGCGCCGGGATCGAACTCGCGCCGCCCGCGCTCGAGCAGGTCGTCGACCCGTTCGCTCCGGTAGCCGACGTAGTTGCGGGCGTTGTCGTAGCTCGTCGAATGCAGCCGGATCGTCCACTGGTCCGGATCGGTCGTCACCTCGTCGGCGTCGGCGTGAGCCTGGAACTCGTGCTCCAGCAGGTGCTGCTCGTGGGTCGCGTTCTCGAAGATGCGGAGCGTCAGCTCGACGCCGATGCTGCGCAGGTCCTCGCGGTAGATGTCGGCCATCTTCACCGCGTCGGCGAAGGTCTGGGCGAGTTCCAGTTCGAACGAGAACTTGACCTTCTCGCCATCGATCTCCTTGTAGCGCCAGCCGTCGTCGGGATCCGGCAGCCAGCCGGCCTCGTCCAGCAACTCGCCGGCGCGCACCAGGTCGAACGGGTACTTCGGGACGTCCGGGTTGTAGCCCACGTGGTCCTTGTCCCAGAGCTGATCCGTCTCCAGGTAGACGCCGTAGGTCACGTCGCGGATCACCCGCTTCTGGTCGTAGGCGTGGGTCATCGCGCGTCGCACGCGGACATCCGTGAAGAAGGGGTTGCTGCCGTCCTGGTTCCAGCCGATCCGTGAGATCCGGCGCACCGGCGCCCAGCCCTTGACGCCCAGCCGCTCGAACTCGGCGTCGTTGCTCTGGGTGGCGAACTGCTGCGGCGTGAACCAGTACTCGTCGAGCTCGCCCTTCTTGAACAGCAGCAGGCCCAGGTTCCGGTCGCTCTGGGGGCGGTAGATGACCCGTCTGAACGGCGCGATCCGTGCCGCATCCGGGAAGTCGTCCCAGCGTTCGACGACGATCCGGTCGGTCGGGGTCCAGGACACGAACCGGTAGGGGCCCGAGCCGATGACCTCCTCCCGCGCGTACCGGTTGAAGTACTCGCTGCTGCGCATCGACGGGTCGTTCGCGAGTTCGTCCGGGTTGTTCCAGATGTGGCGCGGAATCGGAGGCACCCGCATCGCCAGCATGTTCGTGACCAGGGCGTCCTTGAAGTGGAACTCCGCAGTCAGGTCGGAAGTCACCTCGATCCGCTCGATCTGGTCCACATCGTGCTTGTACATCGCGGCCGGCACGTCGTCCGAGGCCACCATGTCGTAGGTGAACTTCAGGTCCCGCATCGTCCACGGTCTGCCGTCATGCCAGGTCAACCCCGGGCGGATGCGCACCCGGGCGCTCTTCCAGTCGTCCGCCATCACGCCTTCCTCGACCACCGTCCGGTTCCATACCGTCGTCATGTCCGCGTTGCGCGTCGTCAGCGCCTGGAACAGCGCGCTCGAGAGGTAGTAGTCCTCCCAGAAGATCGCGAAGATGGGGTTCAGCGTCCGCGGATCCCCCAGCATGTAGCGCACCAGGGTGTCGTCGCGGTCCACGACCTCCGGCCGGTCGAACGGGTACGGCTCGGTCAACGTCGGCGGGTTGACGAGCGGGTCCGTCGCCGGGGCGTAGGCCGGACCGGACGCCCCGGTCGAGCGCTCCGGCAGTGGACCGGTGCAGCCGGCCGCGAGGACCAGCGCCGGAACCACGATCGTCGCGGTGCGACTGCGGCGGATCGAGAAGGACATTGCGGCCATGCTGCATGCAGGCATCAAGTCAAGCATGGCCGGACTCTAGCCGAGCCGCAAGCCATCGCCGACGGCAGTGGCGAAACGCGGCATGTGAAGGCAGGGCAGCCGACCCGGATCTGTTCCAGTGGTTGGTCATGTCGCGACTCGACGGCCTGACCACACCCGGCTTCCGCGCGCTGCTCGAGGGCAACGGCCCGGTGCCCGCGGAACAGATCGTGGACACCGCGCAACGGGCGATCGAGAACCTGGGACGCTTCATCGAGAGCCGCTGAATTCTGCATCCGCTCCGCCGGCGCCGGGACTGCACCACATGGTGTTAGAGCTCGTCGACAACGCGGTCGACGAGGCGCAGGCGGGTTTCTGCGACCAGGCAGCGGGAGGAGGGCCTGCTCTGGCAGACGCTGTCAGCGCAGGCGGTCGATCTGCCGACGGTCGCGCTTGGTCGGCCGACCGGCGCCGCGACGCCGATGGGCGGGTACCACAACGGCCTGAGCGTCGCGACGCGGCGGTTCGGGCTTCGGCGGGCTCAGATCCTCGTAGAGCCTCGGCGCCTCGGCCTTTGGCAGCGACCGCTCGCGCAGTTCGCGAACGATGAGGATCCGCTGCCAGTCGCGGATTCGAAACTCGATCCGATCGCCGACCCGGACCTGGCGGTGCGCCTTCGCCTGCTGGCCGTTGACCGTGACCCGGCCGGCCGCGCAGGCCGCCGACGCCCTGGAACGCGCCCGGAACATCCGCGACACCTGCAACCACTTGTCGAGGCGGTTCAACCGAACCCCCGTCTCATCGCTTCCCGCGACGCGGCAAGTAAAGGTCGGTGATCGTCCCCTCGCAGACCTCGGCGGCGAAGGCGACCGTCTCGGACAGGGTCGGATGGGGATGGACCGTGAGCGCCAGATCGGCGGCGTCCGCGTTCATCTCGATCGCCAGGGCCGCTTCGGCGATCAGGTCGCCGGCGTTCGTGCCGACGATGCCGGCGCCGACGACCCGCCCGGTCGAGGGGTCGAACAGCAGCTTGGTCAGGCCTTCGGAACGGCCCAGCGTCAGCGCGCGGCCGGACGCGCCCCAAGGGAAGACGCCCTTCTCGTACGCCGTGCCGTTCTGCTTCGCTTCGGTCTCCGTCAGGCCCACCCAGGCGACTTCCGGGTCGGTATAGGCCACCGACGGGACGACCCGCGCTTCGAAGCCGCTCTTTAGCCCCGCCGCCGCCTCGGCCGCGACCTTGCCCTCGTGGGTCGCCTTGTGGGCCAGCATCGGGCCGGGAACCAGGTCGCCGATCGCGAAGATATGCGGCACGTTTGTCCGCTGCTGGTCGTCGACCGGCACGAAGCCTTGCTCGTCGACCCGCACGCCCGCGGCCTCGGCGCCGAAACGGTCGCTGTTGGGCCGGCGCCCGACCGCGACCAGGACGCGCCCGAACCGGGCGGAGCCGGGAGCGCTCCCGCCTTCCATCGACACCCGGAGTCCGTCCTGCTGCGCCTCGACTCCGGTGACCCGGGTGGCGACGTGGATGTTCTCGAGCCGCCTGCCCAGGCGCCGCTCGAGTGGCCGCACCAGATCCCGGTCGACCCCGGTCAGGAGCTGCGGCAGCAACTCGACGACGGTGACCCGGTAGCCCAGGGCGGCATAGACCGTCGCCATCTCGAGGCCGATGATGCCGCCGCCGATGACCAGCAGCCGACCGCCAGGCTCGAAGTCCGGGTCGAGTTCCAGGGCGTCGGTCGAGTCCCAGACGCGGGGATCGCCCTCAGGCAGACCGGGGATCATCACCGGCCGCGAACCGACCGCGACAATCGCCTGACCGAAGGTCAGCGTGCGGCGGCTGCCGTCCGCGTCGACGATCTCGACCTCGTGGGGACCGACGAAACGGCCGTGGCCGACGACGACGTGGACCTTGCGCCGCTCGGCGAGCTGCGCGAGGCCTCCCGTCAGCCGCCCGACGACTTCCTCCTTCCAACCCGCCAGGCGTGCCCGGTCGATGTTGGGGGGACCGAAGTCGATGCCGTGGGCGGCGAACTCCGCCGCCTCCTCGATCACCCGACCGGCGTGCAGCAGCGCCTTCGACGGAATGCAGCCGACGTTCAGGCACACGCCGCCGAGGTTCGCGTGCGGCTCGACCAGCACGACCTGCCGGCCAAGGTCGGCGGCGCGGAAGGCCGCGGTGTAACCCCCAGGGCCGGCGCCGAGTACCAGAACTTCCGCGTCGACGTCCCGCGGCGCGGCGACTGCAGGCGCAGTCGGCGCCGTGGCCGCCCGGAAGTCCCCCGGCGCCTCCGTCGCGCCCTCTGCCGCAGGCGCAGCCAGCGCCGTGGCCGCCCGGAAATCCCCCGGCGCCTCCGTTGCGCCCTCTGCGGCAGGCGCAGCCGGCGCCGTGGCCGCCCGGAAATCCCCCGGCGCCTCCGTCGCGCCCTCTGCCGCAGGCGCCGTAGCGGCCTCCGGAGCCACCCCGCCCCCGGACGCCGCAGGCGGCGCATGCGGATGTCGCGGGCGCTCGGCCCGATGGTCCGGGTGCGACTCGTGCCCGGCGTCGAGCACGACGATCAGGTCCCCTTCCCCCACCTTGTCGCCAAGCGACACGGCAACCTCCAGGACGATGCCGCCATGGGTCGACGGCACCTCCATCGACGCCTTGTCGCTCTCGAGCGTGATCAGCCCGGCATCGACGTCGACATGCTCGCCTGGCGAGACGAGGACCTCGACCACATCGACGACATCGAAGTCGCCGATGTCCGGTACGACGATCTGGATCGGTTCGGCCATCTCGCCAGCGTCAGAGAACGACCCGGCGGATGTCGGACAGCAACGAGCACAGGTGGGTGGTGAAGCGGACCGCGCAGGCGCCGTCGATCACCCGGTGGTCGTAGGACAGCGAAACCGGCAGGATGAGACGGGGCGCGAGACCCGCGCCGACATAGACCGGCCGCCGCACGGCGCGGGAGACACCGAGGATGCCGACTTCCGGCGCGTTGACGATCGGCGTGAAGGCGGTGCCGCCGATGCCGCCGAGGCTCGAGATGGTGAAGGAGGCACCCTGAATGTCGGCCGGCCGCAGCTTGCGTTCACGGGCGCGGCCGCTGACCTCGCCCAGTTCGCCCGCCAGGTCGTAGACGCCCTTGCGGTCGACATCGCGGATCACCGGCACGACCAGACCGTCCCGGGTATCGACCGCCACCCCCAGGTGGCAGTAGCGCTTGAGGATCAGCGACTCGCCGTCAGGCGCGAGCGACGAGTTCATCTCCGGGAACTCGGCAAGCGACGCCGCGACCGCCTTCATCAGGAACGCCAGCAGCGTGAGCCGCACGCCCCGCTCCCGCGCCTCCGCCAGGTGCGCCCGGCGGAACGCCTCGAGCTCGGTGATGTCGGCCTCGTCGTGCTGCGTCACGTGCGGAACGTTGAGCCAGCTCCGGTGCAGGCTCGCCGCCGAGAGCTTCCGGATGCGACTGAGCGCCTTCGACTCGACCGGGCCGAACTTCGAGAAGTCGATCTCCGGCACGGCCGGAATGCCGGCGCCCGCCGCACCGGGGCCGCCGCCCGTCATCACTTCCCTGACGAAGTTCTCGACATCCCCGCGCAGAATCCGCCCCTTGGCCCCGGTGCCCGAAACCCGCCGCAGATCGACACCCAGCATGCGGGCGAAACGCCGCACCCCCGGGCTCGCGTGGGGCGGACTCGACGCCGTTGTCGTCGCGGCGGCGGCAGGCGGCGGACGGCGCCGCGAAGACGACGGCGGCGTCTGCGGAGCCGACATCGCAGGAGCCGATGTCGCGGCGGAACCCGGGGTTACGGCGGGACCTGGTGCGGCAGCACCTGATGGTGGGGCCGGTTCGGCGGATACCGACCTCGCAGCGGAACCCGGCGGGGCAACGGGACCTGACGGCCCCGCCGGCGAGGTGTCCGCCACAGCCTCCGCGGGCTCCTTCGGCAGCTCCTGCGTGAGCGCCTCCGCCCTCTCGATCGTCAGGATCAGATCGCCCCCGCCGACCCGGCCGCCGACGGCGACCGCGATCTCGACCACCCGCCCGGTCACCGGCGACGGTACCTCCATGGACGCCTTGTCGCTCTCCAGCGTAATCAGGGACTGGTCCAGGGACACCTCGTCGCCGGCGCCGACCAGCACCTCGACGACGTCGACCTGGTCGAAGTCGCCGAGGTCCGGAACGACGACGGGAACGGCGCCGCTCACGCCGTCGCCGGGTTCGGTGCGTTCGGATCGATGCCGTAGGCGGCGATCGCCCTGGCCGGCGCCGAGGCCTCGAGCTCGCCGTTCTCCGCCAGCGAGGCGAGGGCCGCGACCACGATGTGCCGCCGATCGACCTCGAAGAAGGACCGCAACTGTTCGCGCGTGTCGCTGCGGCCGAAGCCGTCGGTGCCCAGAGTCCGGTACGGGCCCGGGACGAAGGCCCGGATCTGGTCCGTGCAGACCTTCATGTAGTCGCTCGCGGCAACGGTCACTCCACCGCGCCCGGTCAGGCACTGCCGGACGTAGGACACTCTCTTCTCCTCGCCCGGATGGAGACGGTTCCAGCGCTCCACCTCGATGCCATCGCGCCGCAGCCTGTTGAAGCTGGTCGCCGACCACACCTCGGTGGATACCTTCCAGTCCGCCTCCAGCATCTCGGCCGCGGCCTCCGCCTCGCGCAGGATCGCTCCCGAGGCCAGCAACGCGGCGCGCCTCTTGTGGCGCGAGCCGGGCCGGATGCGGTGCAGGCCGCGCCGGATGCCGTCTTCCGCGCCGGCCGGCATCCTCGGGTGCTCGTAGTTCTCGTTCAGCGTCGTCAGGTAGTAGAAGACCGGCGCCGCCTCGGCGTACATCCGCCGCAGGCCGTCCTGGAGGATGACCGCCAGCTCGTACGCGTAGGTCGGGTCGTAGGAGACGCAGTTGGGCACCGTCGAGGCAGCCAGGTGGCTGTGGCCGTCCTGGTGCTGCAGTCCCTCGCCGTTGAGCGTCGTCCGCCCCGAGGTTCCGCCGATCAGGAAGCCCCGCGCCTGCATGTCGGCCGCGGCCCAGATCAGGTCACCGACGCGCTGGAAGCCGAACATCGAGTAGAAGATGAAGAATGGAATCATGTGGAAGCCGTGGTTGGCGGCCGACGTGCCCGCCGCCATCCACGAGCAGAGCGACCCGGCCTCGTTGATCCCCTCCTGGAGGATCTGACCGTCCCGGGCCTCCTTGTAGGGCGCGATCTTGTGCGCGTCGACCGGCTCGTAGAGCTGGCCCGTCGGCGCGTAGATGCCGAGCTGCCGGAACATGCCCTCCATGCCGAAGGTGCGCGCCTCGTCGGCGACAATCGGCACCAGACGGTTGCGGATTGCCGGATTCCGCGTGAGCAGCGTGAACAGGCGCACGAACGCCATCGTGGTCGAGAACTGGCGCCCGCGGCTCGACCTCAGCAGGCTGTCGAACGCTTCGAGCTCCGGCACGGCCAGCGGTGTGGCGGCAACGGTCCGCGCCGGCAGGTAGCCGCCCAGGGCCTCGCGGCGCTCCTTCAGGTAACGGATCTCCGGACTGTCGTCGGGCGGCCGGTAGAAGGGGGTCTCCTCGAGCTCCTCGTCGGAAACCGGGATGTTCAGCCGGTCGCGGAAACCCATCAGCGCCCGCTGCCCCATCTTCTTCTGCTGGTGGGTGATGTTCATCCCCTCGCCGGCCTCGCCCATGCCGTAGCCCTTGACCGTCTTGGCCAGGATGACCGTCGGCTGTCCCGTGTGCTTCACGGCAGCTGCGTAGGCGGCGTAGATCTTGTGCGGATCGTGGCCCCCGCGGTTGAGCCGCCAGATGTCCTCGTCGGTCAGGTGGGCCACCATCGCCTTGAGTTCCGGGTACTTGCCGAAGAAGTGCTCGCGGACGAAGCCGCCGTCCTGGCTCGCCTTGTACGCCTGGTACTCGCCGTCGACCGCCTCCTCCATCCGCCGCCGCAGCAGCCCGTGGCGGTCGCGCGCCAGCAAGGGATCCCAGTACGAACCCCAGACCAGCTTGATCACGTTCCAGCCGGCGCCTCGGAACACGGCTTCCAGCTCCTGGATGATCTTGCCGTTGCCGCGGACCGGGCCATCGAGCCGCTGAAGGTTGCAGTTGACAACGAAGATCAGGTTGTCGAGCTTCTCCCGCGAGGCAAGGGAGATGGAGCCCAGGGACTCCGGTTCGTCCATCTCCCCGTCGCCCATGAAGGCCCACACCTTGCGACCGTCGGTGTCGACCAGGCCGCGGTTGTGCAGATACTTCATGAACCGGGCCTGGAAGATCGCCATCAGCGGCCCGAGACCCATCGACACCGTCGGGTACTGCCAGAAGTGCGGCATCAGCCAGGGATGCGGATAGGACGACAGGCCTCCCCGGCCCGCCTCGCGCCGGAAGCCGAGCAGGTCCTCCTCGCTCAAACGGCCCTCGAGGAAGGCGCGGGCGTAGATACCCGGCGAGGAATGACCCTGGATCATCACCAGGTCGCCGCCGTGGTCCTCGCAGGGCGCCCGGAAGAAGTGGTTGAAGCCCACGTCGTAGAGCGTCGCGGCAGAAGCAAAGGACGCGATGTGCCCGCCCAGCCCCTCGTAGTCGTGGTTCGCGCGCACGACCATCGCCATCGCGTTCCAGCGAATGATGCTGCGGATCCGCCACTCGAGTTCCGTGTCGCCCGGCAACGGCTCCTGCGCCCTGACCGGGATCGTGTTCAGGTAGGCGGTGGTCGCCTTGTAGGGAAGATAGGCGCCGGAACGGCGAGCCTGGTCGACCAGGGCCTCGAGCAGGAAGTGCGCGCGCTCCGGCCCTTCGCGCTCCATCACCGCGTCCAGGGCCTCCAGCCACTCGGCGGTCTCCGTCGGGTCGATGTCCTGACGCGCCTTGTCGAGGGAGTCCATTTTCGTCTTGTTCTTCCTGGGGTCTTCCGGAACGCGTTCCGCGCGACCACGGGACATCGGATTCTACCCGCCGCGCACCCGGTGAACGGGCGTTGCCGTGGTGTGGTTCTCCACCTCTACCGGGTGGCGCCGGTGTGCGGGCGCACCCGGACGGCGACGGTCCGTTGCCGGACCGCCGCCGCATGCGGCTGGCTCGTCCTCAGGAGTTCCGGGGAAGAGCCGGATCGCTATTCCTCGGGCGGGCGGCGCAGGTGGGGCACGATGCCGATGAGACTTGCGACCTCGTGCTCGAACAGCGTGCCATCGTCCGCTGCGTCCGCGTCCACGCCGGCCGGGACCGTCGCCGCGGGGCCGACCAGCAGGTCCCTGCAGACCAGCGGCGCGACGGCCGCGTTCCGCGGGCCGTCGACCCAGTACCAGCCGCCCGGCCTGACGCCCTTGAAGGAGAGCTCGCTGCTCATCGGATTCCCGGAGGCGTCGGTGCAGGAGTTGGCGTTGGCGTTGGCGTTGCCGTTGCCGTCCCCGCGCAGCAGCTGGACGATCAGGCCTTCATCGTTCGCCTGCAGCGTCTGCGTCGTGGTCTCGCCGCGGCAGGTGGTCCGAAGCTCCGCGGATTCGCCGTCGGTCGGCTTGACGACGATGCCGCCGGTACCCCGCCAGTACGGGCTGACGTATTCGCCGCACGCGCCGGCGCCGGGCCTCGGCAGGTGCGGCACGATGCCGATCAGCCGTGCGACTTCGTGTTCGAAGAACGTGCCGTTGTCCGTCACCTCCGCCTCCACGCCGGCGGGAATCGTCGCCACGGCGCCGCCCAGGTCGACTTCGGAGACCAGCGGCGCGACGGCGGCGTTCCGCGGGCCGTCCATCCAGTACCAGCCGCCGGGCACGATGTCCCGGATCGACAACTCGCTGCGGACGGGATTCCCGTCATCGTCCGTGCACGCTTCCCGGCGCACCAACTGGACGATCAGGCCGTCATCGTTCGCATACAGCGTCTCCGTCGTGCGGGCGCCGCGGCAGGACAGCTCGAACTTCACGGAAAGGCCGTTGGCCGGCTTGACGACGATGCCGCCGGTGCCCCGGAAGTACGGCGCGACGAACCGGTCGGGATCGGGCGGCTCCTCGGGGTCGGGGTCGGGGTCCGGCTCCGGCTCGGGGTCGGGGGCGGGGGGAGGGGGACAACTGGCTGCCGGGGCCACGTTGTTGATCGTTCCCGTGCCGCCGTAGCTCCAGAGTATGATGTTCTTGCCGAAGGGGTAGTTCGTGCTGTTAAACGTCAAGGTCTCCGGGCCTTCGGCGAGGCAGTCGGTCTTGGTGGACACTTTGACCGTCCCGCTTGCAGAGCGGTGCGCGAGGACGGAAATGGCCAACGACTCTGTCTTGTGGGTGTAGTCCTCAGGTGCTGTCGCCGTGCCCTCCCGGGTGGCAAGTCCTGCGTTGAAGAAGAAAATCGACGAGCCGGTCAGGGGCCACCTCGAGTAGGTGACGCGGAAGGACAATTCCTCCCCCTCGTTCGCCACGGGGTCGGAGATGTCGAGACAATGGCGCACGGTCAGAGAGCCGCTGGTCCGCCGCGTGTTCGTGGCGGTCGGCAGGCTCCCCGTGAGACTGTTCCCGCACAGGGACAGATGCTGCAGGTTGGTCAGGTTGCCGAGGGCGGCGGGAACGGCGCCGGTAAAGCCGTTCGACCCGAGGTGAAGGTGCGTGATGCCGGTGGCGGCGGTCACGTTGTTGATGTTCCCGGTCATGTCGTTGCCGCGGACGTTGAGCACCCTCATGCCGGTGCTGGTGATGCTGGGGATGCCCCCGGTCAAGCTGTTGAAATGGGCCGAGATCTCTTGCAGGTTGTTGCCGCTTGGCAGGGTCGGGATTTCCCCCGTCAACTTGTTGTCGTTGACGATGAGCTGCTTCAGTGCCACGAGGGTGGACAGGGCGGGGATTCCCCCGGTCAGGTTGTTTCCGACGCCGCTCCTCCTGAATCGGAAGTTGTTGCCCACATTGAGACGCTCCAGATTCACGAGGGCGGACAGGGCGGGGATGCTCCCGGTCAGGTTGTTGTCGTTGAGATCGACCTCCTTCAGGGTGGTGATGCCGTTCAACGCCGGGATGCTCCCGGTCAACTTGTTCTTGCTGAGAGCGAGCTTCTCCAGCTTGACGAGTCCGGTCAACGCCGGGATTCTCCCGGTCAGATCGTTCCTGCCGAGATTCAGAACCCTCAGCTCGGTGAGGGCGTCCAAGTTCGGGATGGACCCGGTGAAGTTGTTGCCCTGGAGGTCGAGGTGCGTCAGGTTGGTCAGATCTTTCACCCACGCCGGGAACGCCGTGTCGGCGAGACCAGGGTTGAAACTGAACCGGAGAGTCCTGAGCATGTCGAGGCCGCTCAGACTGGGGAGCGTTCCGTCCGTCACGCCCGTCACGATGTAGGCAGGGCCGAGCGTGAGCCGGGTGACGCGGCTCCTGCGGGCATTCAGACCGATCGATTGCCACACATGCATGCCCGTGTTGCGATTCCAGTTCAGGCTCCCGGCACGCAAGGCCGCAGCACTGGCCGGGTCGAAAGTCAGCGCGGCCTTGAAGGCCAGCAGGGCGGTGCACTCGGCAGCCAGCGAGGCCTCCTCGGCGTCGGTCCCTCCAAGATGTTTCCCTTGGGCGTCTTTGACGGCTTTGTCGGTCACCTCGCACGTGGGCGTCGTCTGGGCGTGGGACGCGCCGCCGAACAGGCCGAGCGCCAGCGTCAGGCCGAGGACCTTGAGCACCAGACGCGGCACGCGGGCCGACTGCCGGGAACCGACGCTCAAGGAGCCTGAGGAGCGTCGGCGACGATCAACTCCGAGGGTGGACGATGGCGAAACCGTGATTCGATCCGGAGCTTGGCGCATATCTGAATATCCTCTGAGGACCCCAAGATTCTTGGGGAAGTGACAAGAGTGGAAGCCGCTGCATGGCAGAACTGTGCGAGTTACCGGAACTCTGCGAGGCCGTGACGGAAGCGGTAACGCCCAAAGGGCGCGAGTCGATTTCGGGTCTCATCGCGGCAAGTTCGTCTGCAATCTGTCCGAGATCGCGGACTGAACCGGAAAGTCGCTCTCCGAAGGGCGCGTGAAGGGGCCAGCCAAGCTGCTCTGGGGATCGCGACAGCGCGGCCCGGACAGCCCGATGTACGCGGACACTACCAGACACGGACGAACTCTTCCAGCCCATGAACATGGCAAGACCGCCGCCCACCAGGATCACGCCACAGAGGGCCTCGACACGGGCCTGTCTGTCTGGGTCCGGCCTCCGGGCGCCCCGGGAGGACCTCATGCACGACGAGTTCCGCGAGAGTCTCCACGCGGATGGCCATCTTCTCGCGAATGGCGTGCTGGCGGAGTTCGGTCGCAGCCGTCCTTCCCGACGTCCTGAGTGGATCCTGCTAGAGTCCGGTCGCTGGGTGCGGCTGGAACAACAGCCTGAGATCGTGCTGGCCGACAGGCCTGTGCACGGAAGCCTTCGAACCTGAAACGGTTGACACCGACGCAGGGAACGCAGCCATGACGATTGCCGATCGAATCCCTCAGACCGCGGCGCCCCTGCTGAGCCGCGATCCCCTCCCCAACTCGCGCAAGGTCTACGTGGAGGGGTCGGACCCCTCGATTCGCGTCCCGATGCGCGAGATCTCCCAGTCGCCGACGACCGCCGGCGCAGGGCCGTCCGCCGCTAGCGGGTTGACCGCGCTCGGGCCGAAGGAGCACAACCCGCCGGTCGTCGTCTACGACACGTCGGGGCCGTACACGGACCCGGCGGTCGCGATCGACGTCCGTCGCGGCCTGGCGCCGCTCCGCCTGCCGTGGATCGAGGCTCGGGGCGATGTCGAGGAGCTCGATGGCGTCTCTTCGAGCTACGGGCGGGAGCGCTCCGCGAACCCGCGGCTCGACCGCGTGCGCTTCGTCGCCGGTCGCCGGCCGCTGCGAGCCAGGGCCGGCAGCCGCGTCACGCAGATGCACTACGCGAAGCGCGGCGAGATCACCCCGGAGATGGAGTACATAGCGATCCGCGAGAACCAGCGCCGCGAAGAGGCGGCCGCCGAGATCGCGGCCCAGCACGCTGGCGAGAGCTTCGGCGCCGCGATCCCGCAGACGATCACGCCCGAGTTCGTGCGCTCGGAGGTCGCCCGCGGCCGCGCGATCATCCCCGCCAACATCAACCATCCCGAGCTTGAGCCGATGGCGATCGGCCGCAACTTCCTGGTCAAGATCAACGCGAACATCGGCAACTCGGCCGTCACCTCGTCGATCGAGGAAGAGGTCGAGAAGATGGTCTGGGCGATCCGCTGGGGCGCCGACACGGTGATGGACCTCTCCACCGGCCGCAACATCCACGAGACCCGGGAGTGGATCCTGCGCAACTCGCCGGCGCCGATCGGTACGGTGCCGATCTACCAGGCCCTGGAGAAGGTCGACGGCAGCCCTGAGGACCTGACCTGGGAGATGTTCCGGGACACCCTGGTCGAGCAGGCCGAACAGGGCGTGGACTACTTCACGATCCACGCCGGCGTCCTGCTGCGCTACGTGCCCCTGACCGCGAAGAGGCGCACCGGAATCGTCAGCCGCGGCGGCTCGATCATGGCCAAGTGGTGCCTCGCCCACCACCAGGAGAGCTTCCTCTACACCCGTTGGGACGACATCTGCGAGATCATGGCCGCCTACGACGTCTCCTTCTCGATCGGCGACGGGCTGCGCCCCGGCTCGATCGAGGACGCGAACGACGAGGCCCAGTTCGCCGAGCTGAAGACCCAGGGCGAGCTGACCCGCCGCGCCTGGGAGTCCGACGTCCAGGTGATGAACGAGGGCCCCGGTCACGTGCCGATGCACATGATCAAGGAGAACATGGACAGGCAGCTGGAGTGGTGCCAGGAGGCGCCGTTCTACACCCTCGGGCCGCTCACGACCGACATCGCCCCCGGCTACGACCACATCACCTCCGGCATCGGCGCCGCGATGATCGGCTGGTTCGGCACCGCGATGCTCTGCTACGTCACCCCCAAGGAGCACCTCGGCCTGCCCAACCGCGAGGATGTCCGCGAAGGCGTGATCACCTACAAGATCGCCGCCCACGCCGCCGACCTGGCCAAGGGCCACCCCGGCGCCCAGGCCCGGGACAACGCCGTCTCCAAGGCCCGCTTCGAGTTCCGCTGGGAGGACCAGTTCAACCTCTCGCTGGACCCGGAACGCGCCCGCGCCTTCCACGACGAGACCCTGCCCCAGGAAGGCGCCAAGGTCGCCCACTTCTGCTCCATGTGCGGTCCGAAGTTCTGCTCGATGGAGATCACCCAGCAGATCCGGGACTACGCAGCGGAGAAGGGGCTTGACGACGCGCAAGCCGTCGAGGCAGGGCTGCAGGAAAAGGCCGGCGAGTTCAAGAAGGCAGGCGGCGAGGTGTATCTGCCGGCGAGGTAGGGGCCGTGGGCGAGTCCGCCGAACCGCGACAGCCCGGCCGACGGAGGACACCGACATCACCGGCATCCAGTACGCGCCGCGGGCGAGTCCGCCGAACCGCGACAGCCCGGCCGCGCTAACCCGCGCTAACATGCGCCGCCGATGACGGCAAGCCGCCAGGAGAAGTTCTCGGGCACCAGGGAGGTCGCCGAGCGCCTCAGCTTCGACCTCGAGCCGCTGCAGCGATACCTCGAGGAGCACGTCGAGGGGTTCTCCGGCGAACTCGGCGTCCGGCAGTTCAAGGGCGGGCAGTCCTGCCCCACCTACCTGCTCGAGGCCGGCGGCAGGAGCTACGTGCTGCGCCGCAAGCCGCCGGGCAAGCTGCTGCCCTCCGCGCACGCGGTGGACCGGGAGTACCGGGTGATGACGGCGCTCGCGGACACCAACGTGCCGGTGCCGCGGACCTTCTGCCTGTGCACCGACGAGTCGGTCGTCGGCACGGTGTTCTTCGTCATGGAGCACGTGAAGGGCCGGATCCTCTGGGAGGCGCTGCTGCCGGGGATGGAACCGAACGAGCGCCTGGCGATCTACGACGCGATGAACAGGACGCTCGCCCGCCTGCACGCGGTCGACTACGAAGCCGTCGGGCTTTCGACGTACGGAAAGCCCGGCAACTACTTCGCCCGCCAGATCCACCGCTGGACGAAGCAGTACCTCGCCTCGGAGACCCGTGACATCCCGGCGATGAACGCGCTGATCGAGTGGTTGCCGGCGAACATCCCCGAGGACGACGAGACGACGATCGTCCACGGCGACTTCCGGCTGGACAACATGATCCTGCATCCGGAACGGGCCGAGGTCATCGCGATCCTCGACTGGGAGCTGGGCACGCTCGGCCATCCGCTCGCCGACTTCAGCTACCACACGATGCAGTGGGAGATCCCGAAGGAGAAGGGCGGGCTCAAGGGCCGCGACCTCGAAGCGATCGGCCTGCCGACCCTCGAGCAATACCGCGACGCCTACTGCCGCCGCACCGGCCGCGACGGCATTCCGCACTGGAACTTCTACCTGGCCTACAACCTGTTCCGGAGCGCCGGTATCGCCCAGGGCATCGCCGGACGGGTAAGGGACGGCACCGCTGCGAGCGCCCACGCCAGGGAGGTGGGCGAATCGGTGCCGCGTACGGCGGGGCTGGCCTGGGAAGTCGCGCAGCGCGCTTGACCCCCGCGGTCCGCTCAGCCGTAGAGGAGTTCTGATGGACTGGACCGCCATCCGGCTGCTCTACCTGAGCGAACTCCGCTCCGCCCTGCGCGAGCGATCGGTCCTGATCAACGGGATCCTCGTCCCCCTGCTGATGTACCCACTGATGATGTGGGTCATGTTCTCGGGCATCCTGTTCGTCACGGCGCGCTTCGAGAGCTTCGCTTCGCGGGTCGAGATCGCGGGCCTGCCCGCCGAGCACCGGGGAATCCTCGACAGCCTGGACGAGGACGGTCGAACCGGGATCAACGAAGTCGCCGCGCCACCGGCCGGCGCCGCCTCCGCCTACCGGGAAGAAGTCGAGGAACGCCTTCTCGCCGGTGAACTCGACGCGGCCCTGATCTTCGAAGCGACCGGCGATCCGCCCGGCAACGCCGCGGTCTCGCTGCTGAGCAACGGCTCGAGCGATCGGTCTCGAAGTGCGCGTGGCCGGCTGGAGCGCGCGCTGTCCGCCGAGCGCTCCGCCTGGCTCGAGCGGATCGCCGCTCGGCACGGCCTCGACGGCGCCGAGTGGCAGGTCTTCGACGTGCGCTCGAACAACCTGGCTACCGGCCGCCAGATGGGGCAGTTCCTCATGGGGATGTTGATCCCGCTGTTTTTCGTCATCATGATCGCGAACGGCTGCCTCTACCCCGCAATCGACTCGACGGCCGGGGAACGCGAGCGCAACACCTGGGAAACCACGAGCACGCTCGCCACCCGGCGCCTCAACGTCGTGACCGCCAAGTACCTCTACGTCGCCACGATGGGCACCGTCGCCGGGGCGCTCAACGCGGCGGCCATGGTCGTTTCCTTCCGCTCCTTCCTCGGGCCGCTCTTCGCCCGGCTGGGAGGCGGCGACGGCGGCGGCCTCGCCTTCGAGCTGCCCCTGGGCTCTCTGCCGGTCCTGTTCCTAACCGCCGTACTGCTGGGCGCCCTGATCGGCGCCGCGATGATGATCCTCGCGGCCTTTGCCCGCACCTTCAAGGAAGGCCAGTCCATGGTCACTCCCGTCATTCTGCTCGTCGTCTTTCCGGTCATCGTCCTGAACGACCCCGGCATGGCGTTCACGCCGGCGCTGGCCGGCATCCCGGTGGTCAACGTCGTGCTGCTCCTGCGCCAGGCGATCGCCGGCAACGTGCTCTGGCTGCAGCTCGGAATCACGGTGCTTGCCAACGGCGCCGCGATCGTCGCCTGCCTGTGGATCGCCTCGCGCGTCCTGCGGATCGAGGAGATCGCCACCGGCGCCTTCGAGGGCAACTTCTTCCAGTTCCTGCGCCGGCAACTTCGCCCGGCGGGAGGCAAGGCGTGAGCACGGTCCAGGTCGAGGTCCAGGGCCTCTCCAAGAACTTCTTCGATCAATCGCGGGGCGAAGTGAATGCCGTCCAGCAGGTGGACTTCGAGTGCCGGCGCGGCGAGATTCTCGGTCTGCTCGGCGCCAACGGGGCCGGCAAGACGACGACGCTGCGGATGATCTCGACCGTGCTCCAGCCGACCTCCGGAACGGCTCGAGTGCTCGGGCACGACGTCGCCAGCGAACCGGTGGAGGTGCGCCGCAACCTCGGCTTCTACTCGGCGAGCACCGCGCTCTACCCGCGGCTGACCGCCCGCGAGACGCTGACCCTGTTCGCGCGGGTCAACAAGTATCCGGCCGAGCGCACGAAGAGCCGGGTCGAGGAGATGATCGAGCGCTTCGGCCTCGGCGAGTACGCCGGCGTGCGCATCGAGAAGCTCTCGAGCGGGATGAAGCAGAAGGTGTCGATCGCCCGCACGGTCGTCCACGATCCGCCGGTGCTCATCTTCGACGAGCCGACAGTCGGCCTCGACGTACTCAATGCGCTCGACCTGCAGAAGGCGATCCAGGAACTGCGCGAGGACGGCAAGGCGATCCTGTTCTCGACCCACATCATGAGCGAGGCCGAGCGCCTCTGCGACCGGATCGCGATCATCGACAAGGGCCGGCTCCGCGCCTGCGCCGACCTCGAAGGGCTGAGGGCGGCGACCTCCCGGCACTACCTCGAGGACATCTTCGTCCACTACGTCACCAGCCACGAAACGCCGGACCAGGACTGAAGACTTGCGCAACAGACACCGGGACCTTGGAAGCCGGCAGACCGGTTCCCGCAGTTGCCGCAGCCTCGACCACTGCTCGCCTCACGGACGGCGTCGGACAGGAACCAGCATCCACCGGGCGAAGGTAGAGGCGCGCCGGCCTGCCATCCGTGCGCCCGCTGACGGGCGCACGGACTGGTTCGCGGGTCGCGCCAGGCGCGACCCGGGTTCTGGCCGGGATTCGGCGCGCGGCGCCGGCCTTCGGGCGCTCGGCCGCGCCAGGGCAGCGTCGCGATGAACCGCCGCACCGTCAGCGCGCTGGTCGGCAACGATCTGCGGCAGCTCGCCCGGAACCCCCGGGTGCTGGTGTTCGCCGTCGCGCTGCCACTCGTGATCTGGCCGCTGATGTGGTTCCTGACCTCCCTGACGACGGAGCGGCGGCAGGAGCGACTCGAGAGTCGAACCTACACGTACGCCGTGGCCGAAGACCCGCGCGACGCGGAACACGCCGCCAACGCGAGGGCATGGCTCGAGCGCGCCTTGGCCGTCGTCGGCGAAGACGGTCAGGCCGACGAAGCCGACACGCCGGAGGCGCCCGCGGTTCGTTTCGAGCGCGTCGATGCGCCCGACGACTTCAAGGCCGCGCTCGACGAGGAGCAACTCCACGTCCACGTCGCGTGGGAAGCCGGGGCCGGCGACGGTTCGAACGAGAACGTGGACGTGGACAGCGAGACGCTCGGCAACGCCGGCGACCCCGCGCAGCGCATCGTCCTTTCCTACCGCGCGGACCTGGACGCCTCGGACGCCGCCGAGGGGTACCTGCGGCGAGCTCTCGAGCGGTCGCGGGTGGAGGTCCGCGAGAAACGACTGGCGGCCGCCGGGTTCGAGGCGCCGCCCGAAGATCTGCTCCCGCTCGAGCGGATCGAAACCGCGAGCGAAGAACAGACTTCCGGGCTCCTGCTCGGACGCATCCTGACCGCGATCATCGTGATGATGATGCTCGCCGGCGGCTCGATCGTCGCCACCGACGCGCTGGCGGGCGAGAAGGAACGCGGCACGCTCGAAACCCTGCTGACCACTGCCGCCAGCCGGATCGAGATCGTCACCGCGAAGAACCTCTCGATTCTGACCGTCGCCTTCGCCACCAGCGTGCTCAACATCGCAAACATCGTCCTGTGGATGCAGCTCGACGTGATCCCGGCGCCGGCGGGCCTGAAGCTGGTCATCCCGGTCGGCGCGGCAATGCTGCTCCTGTTCCTGTACGCGCCGGCCGCCGTGCTTCTCTCGAGCAGCCTGCTGCTCGTCTCGGGCCGGTCGAAGACCTACAAGGAAGCGCAGCTGCTGTTCGCGCCCGTCATGCTCGTCTTTCTGGCCGTCGCGGCGATTCCCGTGCTGCCCGGCATCGCGCTGCGCAGCGCGATCGTCGTCGTGCCGATCGCCAACCTCGGGGTCGCCGCCAGAGAGATCCTGACGGGGCAGTACGACTGGCCGCTGATCGCCGCCGCCTGGGCGGTGGCCGCCGCTGCCGCCGCCGTTCTCGCCCGCGCCTCGGTACGCGCGCTTTCGGCGGAAAAGCTGATCACGGCCAGCGACCTCGACGCCGCCGACCTGACCGGGGGCCCCGCCCTCTTCCCGCGCCGCGTCGGGCGGTGGTTCGCGGCGCTCTGGGCGCTGCTCCTGGTCTGGCAACTGAACGCAGGCGGCGGCATCGACGGTCGGCTGCTGATCGCGATCAACATGGCGATCTTCGGCGCCGCGGCGTGGCTGATCATCGCGCGCTACCGGCTGCCCGTCCGCGAGACGCTGTCGCTCAGGGCGCCGCCTCCGGCGGCCTGGCTCGGCGTCTTGATCGGCGTGCCGGCAGGCCTCCTCCTGGCCGACGGCGTCGTCCGCCTCGCGAGCCTGGCGATGCCGATTCCGGAGGAGTGGATCGAAGCGATGGCCGAGGCGTTCGGCGCGGACGTCCCGGTCTGGCAGACGCTCTTCTTCTTCGCCATCCTTCCGGGCATCTTCGAGGAGATCGCCTTCCGCGGCGTCCTGCTTCACGGTCTGAGGCGCCGGTTCGGACCCGTCCGGCTCGTGCTGGTTGCAGGCATCGCCTTCGGCTTCTTCCACGTCGACCTGTTTCGCATTCCGGGGACGTCCCTTCTCGGAGTCCTCCTGGTGATCGCCGTCCTTCGCTCCGGGTCGATCTACCCCGCGATGGCCTGGCACGCCCTGCACAACGCCGTTGCCCTCGGCAGCGCCCGGATCGAGCACATCCGGCTTCCCGAGCAACCGACCTGGTGGCACTACGTCCTGGCCACCCTGGCGATCCTCGCGGCCTTCCGGCTGATGGCGGGGCCGTTCCAAAGTCGGGAACTTCGGTGACCGATGCGAGGAAACACTCCGGAATCGGCAACTCGGCGCCGGCACGGCTCTCGCCCCTCGGCAATGAAGGCCTCCCGCCCGCGCCCAACGTGGAGCGCTGGACTTTGGAATGGTCCTGCCGGCTGATCGATTCGTCGAAGCGGAGCGACGAGCCTTGAGCTAGTTGACCCAGGGGCCGCGGCGCACGCTGTCGTCTTCGTCCTTCGGCTTCTTGCCGCCGGGAACGACGCGGAAGCGGCGGCGCCCACGGTTCAGCTTCTGCTTCACGTACCAGCGCTCGTAGCGGAGCTGAATCTCGCGCATCAGACCCTTCGTGCGCCCGGGTCGCAGGAGGACGAACACGGCGCCAATCGCCGTGCAGATGCCGAGGAAGCCGGCGAAGTCGGATGTGGCCAGAAAGCCGATCCAGGCGAACGCGATCTCGATCCAGATGAACCACCGCGCCCTGATCGGAAGCACGAAGAACAGCATGATCGTCGCATCGCGCCGGATGACGGCGAAACCCGTGATGGCGATCGCCAGCAGCATCCGCTGGCCCTGCATGAGGACGAAGGCCGTCGGCCCTCCGCCCCCCGCGGATTCGAGCAACACCTGGACCAGACAGGCCACCAGAGCGGCGGCGCCCGCCGACATCCAGAGCAGGTTCCAGAAACGCTGGCGGCCCAGCGCCCAGCGCAGATCGCCAGCGAACATGTAGAAGAACAGGAGTTCCAGCAGGAACCAGATCGACGGCCCGCCAAAGCCCGCCGCCGGGTAGGTCACGAGCTGCCAGAGCATCCCCTGCTGCCACACGGAACTCGACAGGCGCATCAGGTCCGGCACCAGGGCCAGCCCGGGCAGGAACTGCATCGAGAAGGTGACGAAGAGCACCGCCACGAGCAGCAGGAGATCGCGCGCGTGCGGCCCGGAAAGGCCACCGAAGTTCATTCGGCGCGCATAAGGTCCTCCGCCCATCGTCATGGCGCAGGGATTGTAGCCACGACCGATTCTCCGGCGGCCGCGGCGCTGCCCCAAAACGGCGTACAATCGCAGGCTATGGAACGGGAGGGCGACGAAGATGGACCGGGAAGCAGCCTGGAAGACAGTGCAGGAGTTCGTGGCCGCCCCGGGGCTGCGGGGGCACATGCTCGCCGTGGAAGGGGCGATGCGCTGGTACGCCCAACGGCTCGGCGGCGACCCGGAGGCTTGGGGCCTTGCCGGACTCCTTCACGACTTCGACTGGGAGATCCACCCGACTCTCGAGCAGCACCCGGCGGACGGCGCCGCAATCCTCCGCGAACGCGGTCTGGACGAGGACATCATCCGCACGATCCTCTCGCACAACACGGAGGGGACCGGCGTCGAGCGGGAGACCTCGCGCGACTACGCGCTGCTGGCCTGCGACGAGATCACCGGCCTGATCAGCGCCGCCGCCCTGATCCGACCGAGCAAGGACGTGCGCGACGTCCCGCTCAAGTCGGTCCGCAAGCGCTGGAAGCAGCGGGCCTTCGCCGCCGGCGTCGACCGCGCGCACGTCGAGGAAGTCACCGCCGACTTCAGCCGCGAGTGCTTCGACGGCGAGCTCGAACTGTGGCAGCACGCCGGCAACGTGCTGGCGGCGATGCAGGGCATCGCCGCGGAGCTCAAGCTCGACGGACGCCTGGCGAAATGATCTTGCTGGCTCTGTTGGCGTTGCTCGCGGGGGCCGCAGCGGCGCAACAACCCGCCGCCCGCCCCAACATCCTCTGGATCGACATCGACGACCAGTCGCCCTGGTACTCGAGCTACGGGCACGACCTCGTCGAAACGCCCAACATCGACGCGCTGGCGCGACAGGGCGTGCTGTTCGAGCGGGCGTACGCGCCGACGCCGGTGTGCAGCCCGACCCGTTCTTCGCTGATCACCGGCAGCTACGCGATTCGGATCGGGGCGCACGACCATCGTTCGGGGCGAGTTCCCGGCTACCGGATCCATCTGCCGGAAGGGGTCGTGACCGTTCCAGAACTGTTCCGGGCCGCGGGCTACGTGACCTACAACGCGGGCAAGGACGACTTCAACTTCACCTACGACCGCACGAGGCTCTACACGATCGGCCCCGAGCCCTCGGAAATCCCGTCATATAAGGGCCCGCAGGGCGGCGGACACTGGCGCGACGTGTCCGAGGGCAAGCCGTTCTTCGGTCAGTTGAAGGTGTCCGGCGGCAAGAGCGTCGCGGACATCGCCGAGGAAGTCAGGGCGCTCGGCCTTGAACCCGTGGCGCCGGCGGACGTGCCGGCGCCGGCCCAGTATCCCGACATTCCCCAGGTGCGCCGGCACATCGCCAACCACTACAACTCGATCCTGCGCACGGATGCCGAGGTAGGCAAGCTCGTCGCGCAGTTGAAGGCCGACGGACTCTGGGACAGCACGATCCTTGTGCTCTTCTCGGACCACGGTTCGGATCTGCCCCGGAGCAAGGAGTTCTCCTACGACGAAGGCTTGCGGATACCGCTGATCGTCGTCGCGCCGGGACTCGCGGAGGTGGTGAAGCCCGGCACGCGACGGGCCGACCTGGTCAACCTGATGGACGTCGCTGCCACCTCTCTGGCGCTCGCCGGCCTCGAGGTGCCAGGGTTCATGGACGCGCGGAACATCTTCGGTCCCAACTACCGCCGCGACTACGTGTTCACCTCCGCCGACCGCATGGCGAACGTCATCGACCGGGTCCGATCGGTCGTGGGGCCGCGCTTCCACTACATCAGGAACTTCATGCTGGACAGACCGCTGATCAACTGGGGCCACCGGGAGATGATCGACCTCGCGCGCGATCCGGATGACAGCAGTTTCCTGACGATCCGGCGATTGGCCGAGGAAGGCAAGCTGACGCCCGCCCAGGCCGCGCCCTACGGACAACGCGTCGCCGAAGAACTCTACGATCTCGAGAACGATCCGGACGAAGTGGTCAACCTGGCCGAAGATCCCGCCCATGCCGACGTGCTGAACGAGATGCGCGCAGCGCTGGCAGACTGGATCGAAGACACCGACGACCAGGGCCAGTACCCCAGGTCCCGGGCCGCGATGGACGAGATCACGGAGCGCTTCGCCACGGACTGGCTTCGAAGCCCCGAGTTCCGCGATCTACCGTAGGGAAGACACTGTCGTCGCCTGAAGCGCGCCGTCGCCTGTGCCCGATACAGAGCCCTTTGGAGCATAGCGGCCGGGCTCGAATTCGACGGGCGACGGGCGAAGTAGGGGCCGGCAACCGCCCGCCGAAGCGTCAACGGTCTGTGGCGCTCCGTCGGGCCACTACTTGACATTGTCGTGTTCATAGAGTCAGAATGCTGACATTCGAGGCTTGGATGAGTGACGGACCACACCGCAGCCTGCCGCTTGAACGCGACTATCCAGGATGTTGAAAGCACATGAACAAGAGTGGAACGCCTTCCTCGACTCCCTCGGCCCAGGCGCCTTCGTTACACGCTGGGCGACTCGCTTTCGCTAGCCAAGGGCCGGCTCTCGACGCGACTGAAGTCGGTCGACGGCTGAGGAACGCCCGCGAGGCAGCGGGTATGACGCAAGCACAAGCCGCGGCCGCTATTCGAGTCGCACGGACGACACTCCTGGCCATCGAGAAGGGACAGCGCCGCTGGCAGCCCGCCGAGCTTCAGCGGCTCGCAGTGGCCTATGGCACGTCCGCGAACGAACTCTTGCGGCGCGAATCCGTGCATGTCGACCTTGCGCCCCGGTTCCGGAAGGATGGCCGGTACGTAGACGTGGAAGCCGGCAAGGCGGCCCGGATACTGGTAGGTCTGGTCCGCGCAGAGGTAGAGCTCGAGAATCTCCTCGGCGTCCAACGGCCCAGCAACTACCCCGCCGAACGCCCTCTCCTCGCGGGAGACGTCCGGAGCCAGGCCGAGAGCGATGCTCTCGAACTCCGCCAGCGCATCGGCTTGGGTCTGGCGCCCGTTCGCGACGTCGAGAACCTGCTTGAACTCGAGTTCGGAGTGCGCGTTTACGTGCCTCCGCTCCCCTCCCGGATCTCTGGCCTCTTCGCCTACGACGTCGAAGTCGGAGCGTGCGTCCTGTTGAACGCGAACCACCCGATGACCAGGCGCGCTCTTACCGCGGTTCACGAGCTGGCCCATCTGGTCTCCGTTCGCGACGCGACAAGCATCCACTTCCGCGACGACCGGCCGAAGTCCCGAGCGGAGTTCTATGCCGACGCATTTGCCCGAACGTTCCTGATGCCGCCGAGAACCGTCATTGAGAAGTTCCGCGCGTACACGTCGGGGTTCTCCACTCTGACTTACCGCCACGTCATCCTGTTGAGCGACACCTTCGGCGTCTCGCGCGAGGCAATGGTCCGCCGCATCGAGGAACTGAAGCTCGTTCCGGCCGGCGCATGGAACTGGTTCCAGGCGAATGGCGGCATTACCGACAAACAGGCGCTAGAGGTTCTTGGCGGGCCTGCGGCCGTCAAGACCGGTACCGCTCAATCGGGGCACTACATACCCCCCCGCATCGCCGCGCTCGCGGCCGAGGCGCACCGTCAGGAACTTCTCAGCGAGGGACAACTGGCACGCCTCCTGGAGCTCGATCGGGTAGCCCTCCGTGAGGTGCTCGACAAAGAAGCTGCGGAGGGCGAACCAAGTGCCGCCACGCCACTTTCTCTATAGCTTCACCGGCCCGGTGGTCGCGGACACGAGCGTCGTCATCAACCTGAACGCCACCGGGTGTTCGAAGGTTCTCCTCGCCGCCTTACCGAACCAGATTCTCGTTGCAGAGCAGGTTGTGTTGGAGCTCCAGGACCAGCGAAGCCGCCAGCACCACGACGGGAAGATGCTCTCCGACCTGGTGGCCCTCGATCTCATCAAGGTGGTAGCCCTTGAAGAAAACGGCCACCAGGTCTTCGGCGAACTGGTCAGCGGAGCCGCGGTTGCGACCCTGGACGACGGCGAGGCCGCCACTATCGCCGCTGCTCTCGAACAAGGTGGCCTCGCAATGATCGATGAGCGAAAGGCCCTGAACATATGCGCATCGCGGTTTGAGGAACTCCACACCGCCACCACTGTCGATCTGCTGCGCCATCCCCGAATACAGGAGGCCCTGCCGAGGGATGGACTAGCCGACGCAGTCTTCAACGCCGCCTACAGGGCACGCATGCGAGTTCAGCATCATCATGGCGAGTGGGTCTTGGACCTGATCGGTCGCAAGCGAGCAGGCTTGTGCAGCGCCCTCAACAGAATCTTGCGGAGCACAGGCCCGCAAGGAGCACCGCCCGCCAGTGAGGTGCATGAGGAACGAACGCCCTACGGTCTCGGTAGCCGTCTCTGACGGCCTCTCGCCGCTGCCCATGCGTGACAAACTGCGACCATCCGGTTCCCGCGAATCAGCCGACCGGCGACACTTCCACCAGTCTGCATCCACCTGCACCCGGCAGCGGACAGCGCCAGAGCCAAGCCCCGGGTGACACTCAGTGCCGGAAGGGCGAGTATCGCGATCTGAACCACGGTCACACCCTCGGCGGATACCGGCTCTCCACGTACTCCCCGACGATCCGGGTGAACTGCTCCGAGAGTTCCGCCGCGGTGCCGCGCAGCGTCGTGAACTGGCGTCCGTCGACGTAGACCGGGCAGGTCGGGGCCTCGCCGGCGCCCGGCAGCGAGATGCCGACGTCCGCGGCCTTCGACTCGCCGGGACCGTTCACGACGCAGCCCATCACGGCCAGCTTCAGCTCCTCGACGCCTTCGTAGCGGTCGCGCCACTCGGGCATCCTGTTGTCGATGAAGTCCTCGACTTGCAAGGCCAGCTCCTGAAAGGTCGTGCTGGTCGTTCGGCCGCAGCCGGGGCAGGCGGTGACGCTGGGCGCGAAGGCGCGCAGTCCCAGTGACTGCAGGAGCTCGCGGCAGGCCTGGACCTCCTCGCGCCGGTCGCCGCCGGGGCGCGGCGTCAGCGAGACGCGGATCGTGTCGCCGATGCCCTCCGCCAGCAGGACGGACATCGCCAACGACGACCACACCAGGCCCTTGATGCCCATGCCGGCCTCGGTCAGGCCGAGGTGTAGCGGCTGCCGCGTCGACGTTCACGGTGATCCGCACCAACTCGGCGCCGGCCTCCGCCAGCGCCAGCGCCTGGGCCGTCGTCGCGTCGACGTCCGCGGTGTCCGTGCTCGTCATCGACTGGACGACCACCGGCGCCCCGCCGCCGACGACCACGCCGCCGATGTCGACCGGGTGGGTCGTGCTGCGATGCGTTCTCGGCGCTCCGACCGCCTTGACGGTCCGCAGGTTACAGCACGGGCTAGTATCACCGCCCATGTCCACGCGCCAGCGGCCAGACCGGAGAGAGCCGCAACGGCCCCTTGCAACTGGCCTGGCGACGATCGCGGGGCTTTCGAGCCTGGCCTTCGCGCAACCCGTGTACGACCTTCTCCGCCGTACGCCGGAGTTCTTCGCCGTCCGCGACCTCTCGCTCGGCGACCTGCTGGCGCTCGTCGTTCTGTTGGCCGTCGTTCCGACGCTGGCGCTCGGAGCACCGACGCTCCTGGTGCGGCTTCTCCGCCGCAGGTGGACGACGGCGGCGACGGCAGGCGCGGCCGGCCTCCTGACCGCGATCATCGGCCTGCAGGCGCTTCACGACCTGCCCGCGGCCGCAGCCGTCCTCGGCGCGGTCCTCGCCGGCGCGGCCGCCGGCTGGGCCTATCTCCGCTACCCGGGAGTTCGCACCTTCGGCCTGCTCCTGTCCGCGGCCGCGGTGATCGTCCCGGCACTGCTGCTGGCCGACCCCCGCATCCGGCAGAGCGCCGCCTTCGCGAGCCGCGAAGTCGCGGTGGCCGAAACCGACACCGGCGCCCGAGCGCCGATCGTGCTGGTCATCTTCGACGAGTGGTCGCTGACCTCGATCCTGGACCGGACGGGCGCGATCGACCGCCAGCGCTTTCCCAACCTGGCCGGACTTGCCGACCGCGCCGCCTGGTACCCGAACGCAACGGCGGCCGCGGACGTTTCCGAACTCGCGGTGCCGTCGATGCTGACCGGCGCCGAGGTCCACCAGGGGCAGCTCCCGACCGTCGCCGAGCACCCGATCAACCTGTTCACCCTGCTGGCCGCGAGCCACGACCTCCACGTGGCCGAACCGATCACCTCGTTGTGCCCGCCCCAACTCAACCTGCTCGCCGCGCCGCGGCCCCCCGCAAGCGAACGCCTCAGCCTCCTGGTCCTGGACCTTTCGCTCGTCTGGCAGCGCCTCACCCTGCCGACGCCCTGGAGAGACCGGCTGCCGGAGGTGACGCGGACCTGGAGCGGCTTCGGCCGCGACGGAGCGCGGACGGCCGTGCCGCCGCCGACCGATCAGCCGGTTGCGCGCGCCCTGTTCCACCTCGGCCAAACGGACCGGGCGGCCGAGTTCCGCCGCTTCGTTCAGTCGATCGAAACTCCCGGGGAACGACCGAGCCTCCACTTCCTCCACTCCCTGCTGCCCCACGCCCCCTGGGAGTACCTGCCCTCCGGCCGGCGCTACGAAACTCCCTTCGGCAGAGTCCATGGACTCGCACGCGAGAGGTGGAGCGAGGATCACTGGCCCGCGCTGCATCACCACAAGCGCTACCTGTTGCAGGTCGAGTTCCTGGACCGCCTGATCGGCGAACTTGTGACCCGACTGGAATCGACCGGCCGCTTCGACCGGAGCCTGATCGTGATCACGGCGGACCACGGAGTCGCCTTCCGACCCGGCAAGTCCCGCCGCCTGCTGGAGCTCACCGAGCTCGAAAGCGGCCAACCGCTCGACCTGGCCAGCGTGCCACTGCTGATCAAGAGGCCGTTCCAGCAGCAACCCGAAGTCGATCGATCACCGATCTCTCTCGCCGGACTGACTCCCCTGATCCTTGAACTGGCCGGCGCCGGGCAGGACTCGGCGCCACTGCCGGAGACGGAATCAGCGACGCCGGTCATGGTCGGCAAGTACGCAGGCGGAGTCGAGATCACCACCAGCCGCGAGCCGTGGCGGCAAGGCCGGATCGCCGAGCAGGCGCGACTGCTGGGCGCGTCGAACGACCCGATGGCGATCGGCGTCCGTCCGGAGCTCCATGGCCGCCCCGCAACCGACTTCAGGATCCGGGACAGCGAGTCGACCATCGAGTTCAACGACGCCTGGGCCTGGGATCACGTAACCCCCGAACTGGCGGAAGTCCCGGCGCTGGTCGAGGGCATCTTCGACCGTCGGCGCCTTCCGGACAACCGCAACGTCGCCGTCGCGCTGAACGGCGTGATCGCCGCCACCGTCGAGGCTCACGTCGGTCACGACGAAAGCCTCCGCATCGCGGCCATGTTGCCGGAAGCCGGACTCCGCGCCGGTCTGAACCGGGTCGACGCGTTTCTGGTCGACGACACCGGCGACGACATCGCGCTGGAGTATCTCCGCCTGACCCCGCGCTCGGTCTACTCCATTGCCCGCGGCGAGGGAGGCCGGGGCGACGCGGTGATCCGTCATTCCAGGAGCGCTCTCGACGACTCAACCGAGCGGTTCCGGGTCGTGCGGCCCGACCCGGCAGGTCTGTTCGGCAACCTGGACGGCAACGCCAGGAGCGCGCCCGTCGTGCAGGGCTGGGCCTTCGACCGAAGCGGCTCGGGCGAGGTCGAGCACGTCGTCGCCTTCCTGGCCGGACACCAGTTCGGGGTGACCACCGTCGGCGGGCGCCGTTCGGACGTGGCCGCTCGCTACGGCAGCGAACATGCGGATAGCGGCTTCCTGCTCCGCCCGCCGACCGGCGCCGCCGAACGCAGGAGCTACGGCGCGGGCGAAACCCTGGCCGAAGCGCTCCGCCGGGAGGGCGTCGTCGCCTACGCGTTGTCGAGCCAGGGCACGGCTGCCCGACTTCGTTTCGTCTACCTGCCGATCGTGCGGGGACGACGCGGCCGTGAGGAGATGCCGATCACCGATGGCCGCCGGCTCCCCGTGCAATTGCCCGGCGACGGCTTCGACGGCGCTCTCGACCGGGTTGCGCCCAAGGACGGCGCCATCATCGTCGAAGGCTGGGCGGCGGACCTCGAGCGCGGGGAAAGACCCGGGCGGATCGTCGTCTATCGCGACGGCAAATTCGTTGTCAGGCTGGCACTGAACCGCGAGCGGCCGGACGTCGCGCAGCATCACGACGACGATCGGCTCCTTCGCACCGGTTTTCGCGGCCGCGTGCCGGGCGCGGCCGAGCCGGAGACCTTCGCCCGGCGCCACCGAGTGTTCGCGATCATGCTGCGGGGCACGGCACTCGAGCTGACTCCTTGAACGGCTGGAAAGAGGAGGCGGTGAAACGCCCGCGGCCGTCGGGGGAAGACACCGTCGACCTCGGACCGGCGGCGCCGACGGTGGAGAGCAGGCTCGCGGCCCGATGACGGACTCCCCGCACGGCGGCGGACCCGCGGCTGCGGCGCCGACGCTCCCGGGTTGGTTCCGCGACCGGCGCGAGACGATCGGCTGGGCCGCCTTCGCCGTCTTCGGCGCCTGGTTCGCCGCCCGCCTGATCCCCAACCTCGTCCTGCGGCTGCGGTTCGAGGACCAGTTGATCGTCCTCCGGTACGCGCGCAACCTGGCGGAGGGCAACGGTCTGGTCTACAACGCCGGCGAGCGGGTCATGGGCTTCACCACGCCGCTGTTCACCGTGCTGAGCAGCGTGTTCGTGCTCCTCGGCGGTGATCGGGCCCCGGCCTGGCAGAACGGCTTCGGCCTGCTCTGCATGCTGGGCACGGCCGCCCTCGCCGCCAGACTGCTGGTCCGTCTAGGGGCCGGGCCCGCGGCGCCGCTGGCGGTCGCCCTGGTCACCTTCAACCCCGCCGTGGCCTACAACTACCTCTACGTGGGGATGGAGATCCATCTCTTCGCGCTGCTCTTCCTGCTGGCGCTCGACCTGCACCTGAGCGGTCGCGCCACCGCCGCCGCGGTCACCGCCGCGCTGCTGTTCCTGACCCGACCGGAGGGCGCCCTGCTCGCGGCAATGCTCATCTCCCACCACTGGCTGCGCGAACGTCGACCACCCGTGCGTCAGACGGCGGCGGCGCTGGCCGCGGCGCTGCCATGGCTCCTCTTCGCCCTTGTCTACTACGGCGACGTCCTGCCCGGGACGCTGGGGGCGAAGGAAGGCGAGAGCATCGTTTCCGCGTGGCGGTATCTGGATCTGGTGCGAGAGGCCTACGTCGAAGCCGGAAGCAGCCTGCTGGCGGCGTACAGCCCCTCCCTGGCGGGCTCGACCGCCGGGCCGCTGCTCCTCTCCGGGCTTCTGTTGGCCGGCGCCGCCGCACTGTTGCGCCGCCGCGCCGACCTCTGGCCGCTGATCGCCTTCCCGCTCGGCGCTCTCCTCGGCTATGCCGCGATCGGATCGCTACCCGGCTACACGTGGCACTACTACACCCTGAACGTGCTCGGCGCGCTGCTGCTCGCGCTGGGCGTCCACGCCAGTCTCGCCGGGGCGGGCCGACTCTGCCGTCGAGCGCTGGGGCGTCTTCCCGCCGCCGTCCGCCCGGTCCGCGACCGTGCGGCGGCACGGATGGAAGCTCAGGCCCGGTCCGAGGACCGTCGCCCGGCCGCGGACTTCGTGATCCAGCGGCCGCTCGCCGCCGCCCTGCTGACGACCCTTCCGGTCCTCGCACTGACCGTGCCCGTGCTGCGCGACACGGCCCGGCAGATCGCGTACCGCGTTGAACCGACCGACCGCCAGCAGCGTCTGGAGGACATCGGACGATGGCTCGCCGAGCGCCACGACCCGGGCACGTCCGTGCTGGTCCGCGAAATCGGCCATGTCGGCTGGGTCAGCGGGCTGCGCATCGTGGATCGGGGCGGCCTCGTCACGCCGGGCCTGCGCTATGACGTGCCGCGCCGCCTCGCCGCCGAACGCTTCCGGCCGGACCTGCTGCTCCTGCGGGCGGACAACTACGGCGTCCGGGACCCGCACGAAGGCGCCGGCTTCCCGTCGAACCTCGGCTACAAGGAGGTAGCGGAGTTCGATCACGGGCAGGAGTGGAGCCTCCACGCATTGATCGAGGGTGAACGCGCGGCGCAGTGAGAAGGCGCCGGCACGGTTCTCGACGCGGGAATGCAGGCCTCCTGCCCGCACTCGGCGTGATGCACTGGACTCTGGAGCGGTTCTGAGCCCTCAAGCTCGCCCTCGAGCCGCCTGCGTTGCGTTCCAGGGCGCAACCTCCTAAGGTACAGACTGATCACATCAAGGAGACGTCATGCGTCCGGCTCGCACGCCAATCGCCGTTCCGACCATTCTCGCGCTCAGCCTGCTCGGCTGCGCTGCAGGCGACCGGGAGGGCGACACCGTCGATGGCGCCGGCGCCGACGCGGAGATGGCCGCGCCGAACCCGCTCAGGGACGCCTACTTCGGCGACCTGCACGTCCACACTCGTTTCTCCTTCGACGCCTACCTGTTCGGGACGCGCACGAATCCCGACGACGCCTACCGGTTCGCCAGGGGCGAGGCGATCGAGCACGCGAGCGGCCACCAGATTCAGCTCCAGAGCGGGGCGCTCGACTTCCAGGCGGTCACCGACCACGGCTTCTACCTCGGCTTCCTGCCCGCGATGGATACGCCGGGCAACGCCCTGTACGAGTCCGACATCGGCACGGAGCTGCGCGAACTCGGCTCCAACGGCGGCTTCCAGAGGGCGATTCAGGCGATGGGCACGGGCGAGTTCGCCGCGTTGCCCGAGGACGCCCGGAACGACGCGATCCAGACCGCCTGGCAGGCGATCATCGAGGCCGCCGAGGCCCACAACGACCCTGGCAACTTCACGACCTTCATCGGCTACGAGTACACCTCGTCCTCGGACGACCGCGGCAATCTGCACCGCAACGTGATCTTCAAGGGCAGCGAAGCGCCGATGAGACCCTTCGCCCGGACCGACTCCCGCGATCCGGAGGACCTCTGGCGCTGGCTCGACGATCTGCGCGATCAGGGGATCGAAGGCCTCGCCATCCCCCACAACTCGAACGGCAGCAACGGTCAGATGTTCCGGCTCGAGACCTTCACCGGCGAACCGCTCACCGCCGAGTACGCCGACCTGAGGATGCGCAACGAGCCGTTGGTCGAGATGACCCAGGTCAAGGGCACGTCGGAGACCCACCCCTTGCTGTCGCCGAACGACGAGTGGGCCGACTTCGAGATCTTCCCCTACCGCATCGCCACGCAGCTCTACAGCGAGCCGAAGGGCAGCTACGTCCGCGAGGCCTACGTGAACGGCCTCATGCTCCAGGAGGCCCAGGGCTTCAACCCGTTCCGCTTCGGCATGGTGGGCGCCACCGACACCCACAACTCGGGCGGCACGCCGGAGGAACACAACTTCCACGGCAAGGTCGGCCGGGTCGACGGCACCGGCCAGGGCCGCGGCTCGGTGCCGCTTGACGAACCGACCGAGGACGGAGAACGCTACGCCCAGAACGCGTTCGAGTACTGGGGCGGTTCCGGGCTCGCCGGCGTGTGGGCGGAGGAGAACACCCGCGACGCGATCTACGACGCCTTCCGGCGCAAGGAAACGTTCGCCACCAGCGGCCCGAGGCTGCGGGTCCGGTTCTTCGCCGGCTACCACTACACCGACGACCTGACCTTGGACCCCGAGATGATCGCCGCCGCCTACGACGGGGGCGTGCCGATGGGCGGCGACCTGGTGGCGGACGAGGGCAGGAGCCCCCGCTTCCTGGTCTGGGCGGCGCGGGACGCCGACAGCGCCCCGCTCCAGCGCCTGCAGATGGTCAAGGGCTGGGTCGAGGACGGCGAGGCGCGCGAACAGGTGGTCGACATCGCCTGTGCGGATGGCGGCATGCCGTCGGGCGATCCCCTGCGCTGCCCCGACAACGGCGCCAGCGTCGATCTGTCCGACTGCAGCTACACCCAGGACCTGGGCGCCGCCGAACTCTCCGCCCTGTGGAGCGATCCGGACTTCGACGCCGCGAAGCACGCCGTCTACTACGTCCGCGCGCTGGAGAACCCGACCTGCCGCTGGTCGACCTGGGACGCGCTCCGCGCCGGCGTCGAACCCAATCCCGACATGCCGCCGACCATCCAGGAGCGCGCCTGGTCGTCGCCGATCTGGTACGTACCGGGCGGGTAGGGGCGTTGGCGCCGAGTAAACCGGCCGCGCACCGGGTGCGCCGGCCGCCAGGCCTGCCGCTCCTGGCAGCCCGTGGCAGAAGTCCGTGTCGCACCGAGAGTGGCCAGGCGCCCGCCCGGCAAGGCGCGACGAGGGAGCATATCGGGCCATATTCGACCGAGGAGCTTGCCCGGGTGGCGCGCTCCGCGCCACCCGCGAACCAGTCCGTGCGCCCGTCATCGGGCGCACGGATGGCACGATGCCGGGCGGGATGCATGGCCGCTCGAATGCAGCGCGACTTCTGCCACGGGCTGCTCTGCTGCGTTGTCCTGGTCCCGGGCGTCCTCGCAGCCGCGGAGACCACGGTTCCGCCCAACCCCCTCCGTGACGCCTACTTCGGCGATCTCCACGTCCACACGCGGTACTCGATCGACGCCTACCTGTTCGGCGTCCGCACCGATCCGGACCACGCCTACCGGTTCGCGCGCGGAGAAGCGATCGAGCATCCGAGCGGCTTTCGCCTCCAGCTTCAAACCGGCCCGCTCGACTTCCTGGCAGTGACCGATCACGGCGCCTTTCTCCACGAAATGCCGGCCAGCTACGACCCGGAGAACTCGTTCTTCGCCGCGATGGGCCCGGGCGGCAACCGGGCGAACGCGCCGGTCGCCGCCGAAACAGGCGACGGGCGCAACGCCTGGCAGGCCACGATCGAAGCCGCCGAGCGCCACAACGACCCGGGCAGCTTCACCACCTTCATCGCCTACGAGTACACCGCGTTCTCGGAAGGCCGGGGCAATCTGCACCGCAACGTGATCTTCAAGGGCAACGAAGCGCCTTCAAAGCCGTTCACGGCCGACGACTCGAACAACCCCGAGGATCTCTGGCGGTGGCTGGACGCCCGCCGCGACGAGGGCTTCGAGGCGCTCGCGATCCCCCACAACTCGAACGGCAGCAACGGCCAGATGTTCCGGCTCGAGCGCGCGGACGGCCGGGACTTCGACGCCGCCTACGCCGCGCAGCGCAACCGCAACGAGCCCCTGGTCGAGATCACCCAGGGCAAGGGCACGTCGGATACCCATCCGCTGCTGTCGCCGAACGACGAGTGGGCCGACTTCGAGATCTACGCCTTCCGCATCGGCACAACGCTCCCGAGCCAGGCGCCCGGGAGCTATGTCCGCGAGGCCTACCTGAACGGCCTCGTGCTCCAGGAAACCCGCGGCTTCAACCCCTTCCGCTTCGGCCTGGTCGGCGCGACGGACTCCCACAACGCGGGCGGCACGACGGGGGAGTCCAACTTCCACGGCAACTTCGGCGCCGGCGACGGCGCCGCCGTGCGGCGGGGTTCCGTGCCGCTTGAGGCCGGGAACCCGTCCGGCCGGAAGTACAGCCAGACCAACAACCGCTACTACAGCGGCGCCGGGCTGACGGGAGTCTGGGCCGAGCAGAACACCCGCGACTCGATCTACGACGCGCTGCGGCGCAAGGAGACCTTCGCCACCACCGGGCCGCGCGTCCGCGTCCGGTTCTTCGCCGGCTACGACTATCCGGACGGCCTCGCGTCCGACCTGGAGATGATCGAGAAGGCCTACGCTGGCGGCGTGCCGATGGGCGGGGACCTGCTCGCCTCCGCCGGCAAGAGTCCCCGCTTCCTGGTCTGGGCCTCTCGCGACAAGGACAGCGCGCCGCTTCAACGCCTTCAGATGGTCAAGGGCTGGGTCGAGGACGGCGAGGCAAACGAACAGATCGTCGACCTCGCCTGCGCGAACGGCGACGCGCCGTCGGGGCGCCCACCCCGCTGTCCGGACAGCGGCGCCGCCGTCGACCTGTCGGACTGCAGCTTCCCCCGGAACGCGGGTGCCGCCGAGCTCTCGGCCCTGTGGCGGGACCCCGACTTCGACCCGGCTCAGCGAGCCGTCTACTACGTCCGGGCGCTGGAGAACCCGACCTGCCGCTGGTCCACCTGGGACGCCCTGCGGGCCGGCGTCGAACCACGGCCGGACCTGCCGGCGACACTCCAGGAGCGGGCCTGGTCGTCGCCGATCTGGTACGTGCCCGGCGAACAGCCATCGCTAGACTCGCAGGATCACAGTCAGAGAGGAGCTCGATGAGCATCAACGGTCGCACTCGCGTCGCTTTCCTTCTCGCACTTGCAGTCGCCGGCGCCGGAACCGCAGCCGCGGGGGACGACATCCCCCGCACGCCGAGCGGGAAGCCCGACTTCTCCGGCAACTACGACATCGCTCACCTGACACCGATCCAGCGCAGCCCCGAGCTGGGGAATCGGCTCAACCTGACCGCCGAGGAAGCCCAGGCGATTCGCGACCGGGAGGCTCGGAACATCGATCAGAGGTCGCGGGCCAGCGATCCCGATCGCAAGGCGCCCCCGGTCGGCGGCAGCGTCGGCGGCTACAACTACTTCTTCATGGACCGGGGCGCCGCCGGATTCCGGATCGACGGCAAGTACCGCACCTCGGTGCTCATCGACCCGCCGAACGGCCGCTTCCCGCCGTTGACCGAACGCGGCAAGGCCCGCCGGGAGGGACTCTACGGATTCTCGAAGAGGAACACCGGACCGGCCTGGTGGCGCGATCGGGAAGTCGGCCCCTACGACGGCCCCGAGTCGCTCTCGATCGCCGACCGCTGCATCTTCTCGCTCGAGGCGACGATCCCCGTCTACTCGAAGAGCTACAACAACATCAAGACGGTCGTACAGACGGACACCCACCTGGTGATCCTGATCGAGTGGATGCACTACGCACGGATCATCCCGATCAGCCCGTCCCGCGACGCGGCGAGCCATCTCCCCGAGACGATCCGCTCCCGCGCCGGCGACTCGGTCGCCTGGTGGGAGGGCGACGTGCTGGTAGTCGACACGACGAACTTCCTGGAAGAGAACTGGATTGCGACGACTCTCTTCGGCGAGCCCTCCCCGCCGGCCGACCAGCACGTGGTCGAGCGATTCTCCTTCCAGGACGCGGACACTCTCCTCTACCAGTACACACTCGAGAGCGGCGACTGGGAGACCCCGTACAGCGGCGAGTACACCTGGCCTGCCACCGACGACAAGCTGTACGAGTTCGCCTGCCATGAGGGGAACTACGCCACCGGGAATACCCTGCGCGGCGCGCGCCTCGAGGAGCGCGAGGTCGCGGCGCAGAGCACCGGCGCGCCATGAGCTTTCGGCCAGGCCCCGGCGTCGTCCTCGCGCTCGCGCCCACGATCGCTGGAGCGGAACCATTCCCTCGGGAATACCCTGCGCGGCGCGCGGCTTGACGAGTGGGAAGTCGAGACACAAACGGGCGGCTGACCAGCTCCGTACAAACAACCGGACCCACAACCAAAGGGGAGGCGTGTGCATGTCCGAAGTTCAACCGAAACGTGAGGGGGGCAGCCCCGGCGTGAGCCGACCGTTCCTGCGGTGGATGCTGATCGGCCTGTGCGGCATCGCTCTCGCCACGGCGCCGATTGCCGCCCGGTCGATCGTCCTGGACGCGATGAAGGCGGAACTCGATCGTTCGATGGAGTTGCTCGGGGAACAGGAGGAGCCACCGTACTTCCTGAGCTACGAGATCACGGAGATGCACGGGGTCAGGGTCAGCAGTCAATTCGGCGCCCTGTCCTCGAGCAACGAGAGTCGCCAGCGCCTCCTCGACCTGGACCTCCGGGTAGGCGACTACAGCCTCGACAACACCCGGCCGATTCGAGACGACCTCTTTTCGTCCGTCTTCCGGGGCTTCGGTCCCGTTTCGATTCCCGTCGACGACGACCCCGACGCGATCCGGAGCATTCTCTGGGCCGAGACGGACAAGAACTACAAGAGCGCTTTGGAGCAACTCACCCAGGTCAGGACCAACGTGCAAGTGAAGGTCGAGACCGAAGATCAGTCCGACGACTTCTCGCGCGAGGTCGCATCCAGCGCCAGCGACGAACCCCGGCCGATCAAGGTGGAGCGCACCGACTGGGAGCAGAAGGTCCGGCGTTACTCGGCGCCTTTCGCTGAACACGGCGAGTTCCTGGAAGGCTCGGCCTCGTTGCGCGCCGGGACGGAAACCCGCTGGTTCGTGAGCAGCGACGGTTCAAGGATCCAGACCTCCGAAACCAGGTACCGGCTCTTCATCGCGGCCGCCACGAAGGCGGACGACGGCATGGAACTGCCGCTCCACAAGAGCTACGACTCCTTCACTCAAGATGGGCTTCCGGACGACGAGACCGTGGAGCGCGACGTCCGGAGGATGATCGAGATCCTGCTGGCGCTGCGCGAGGCGCCCCTCGTGGAGCCCTACACCGGCCCGGCCATTCTCTCCGGCAGGGCGAGCGGCGTGTTCTTCCACGAAGTCCTGGGCCACCGCCTCGAGGGACACCGCCTGAAGGAAGTCGACGACAGCCACACCTTCCGGGAACAGTTGAACCAGAGAGTCCTGCCGGAGACGTTCTCGGTCCATTTCGATCCGACAGTCCGAACCTGGGGCCCCTCCGATCTGGTCGGCAGCTACCGCTACGACAACCAGGGCGTGGCGGCTCGGCGCGTGACCGCGATCGACAAGGGGATCCTCAAGAGCTACCTCATGTCCCGCACTCCGGTCGAGGGGTTCCCGAAATCGAACGGCCACGGTCGCAAGCAGGCCGGACTCAAGCCGGTGGCAAGGCAGTCCAACCTGATCGTCGAAGTATCCGATCCCCTGACGACAGAGGAACTCGACGCCCGCTTCTTCGAGGCCATCGAGGCCGCCGGCAAATCGTTCGGACTCCGCATCGAGGAGATCGAGGGTGGTTTCACCTTCACCGGACGCGCCATTCCGAACTCGTTCAACGTCTCGCCGCTTCTCGTCTACCGCGTCTACCCCGACGGCCGGCAAGAACTGGTCCGGGGCGTGGACCTGATCGGCACGCCGCTGGTGACCTTCAGCCGCGTCGTCGCGGCGGACGACCGGATCGGGGTCTTCAACGGCTTCTGCGGCGCCGAGTCGGGCAGCGTGCCGGTTTCGGCCGCGGCGCCCTCGATTCTCGTGTCCCAGATCGAGGTACAGAAGAAGCCGAGGTCCCAGGATCGACCGCCCCTGCTCCCGGCGCCCGCAGGAGACCTCTGATCATGGACGGCTCGACGATGAATCGCGAAACAACCCTGTTCAAGCGATCCCTGCTGCCCGCGTTGGCGTTCGTGCTGCTCGCCCCTCTCTCGGGCGCCGGCGCACAGGAGGATCCCGAACTCAACGTGCTGATGCAGGCCCTGCGCGACGAACTGGCGCGCAGCACGGAGGAGCTCGAGATGGAAGGGCTGGAACGGCCCTACTTCATCGCCTACACGGTGCGCGAAACGGAACGGATCGAGGCAAGCGCCAGCTTCGGGGCTCTGCTGTCCAACACGGAGGACAAGAGCCGGCGCCTCGCCGTGGAGGTGCGCGTCGGCGACCCGACGTTCGACAACACGAACTTCAGCAGCATGTCGTTCTTCGCGAGCAGCTTCGGTCCCGGCGGCGCCCTGCCCCAGGAGGACGACTACCGGGAGATCCGGCGGCAGATCTGGCTCTCGACCGACGCCGCCTACAAGTCCGCGTTGGAAACGCTGGCGGAGAGGCGCGCCGCCCTGCAGAACGAGACGCGCGCTGAGGACATCGCCGACTTCACGCCTGAGGAGCCCTTTTCCTTCTACAGCGACGCGGGACCGGACCTCCCGCCGCGGTCCGCACTCGCCGACCTGGTCCGCGGCCTGTCCGGGCAGTTCAGGAACATGCCCGACATCTTCGAGTCGAAAGTCGTCGCCACCGTCCGCCATCGGCGTACGTACTACCTGAACAGCGAAGGTTCCGCGTTCATCCGTTCCGATCCGATCGCCTCGGTCGTCATCGAAGCGCATACCCAGGCCCCTGACGGCGCCGAGCTGGACGATTCCGTCGCGACATACGGCAGCTCCTGGGCCGAGGTCGATGACCGGCCGGCACTCGAAGCCCGCGTCGAGGCCATCGGCGGCAGCCTGGCGGCCCGAAGGTCCGCGCCGCCGCTCGACCGCTACAACGGGCCCGTGCTCTTCGAAGGCCAGGCGGCGGCCGAACTGTTCGCCCAGGCGTTCATGCCAAAGCTGCTCGGAACCAGGGTCCCGGATGCCGCACCACAGTTCGCGAGGATGCTGCCACAGGAGCGAAACCCGTTTCTCGATCGGATCGGGGCGAGGGTCCTGCCGAGATCCCTGTCGGTTCAGGACGACCCGACGCTCGACGCGGACGGTTTCCTGGGGGGCTATCCCGTCGACGACGACGCCGTCGAAGCCGGGCCGACGGTTCTCATCGAGAACGGGATCCTGCGAACGCTCCTGACCACGCGGAATCCGGTCCCGGGCATCGACAGGAGCACCGGGAATCGCCGCGGCGAGGGTCCGCTGCCAAGCAACGTGCTGCTCACCTCCAGCCAGCCGATGACCCGCGACGAGCTCAGGGCAGAGTTCATCCAACTCATCGAAGAGCGGGGCGCCGGCTACGGCATCGTCGTGCGCCGCATGGCCGGGCGGAACGAGGGAGACCTGGTGTCCGTGCTCTCCTTCATCAGGTCGGGCCCCGGGGCGGCGCCCACCGTCGGCAGCCTGATCGGTGTCTTCAGGGTACTCCCGGACGGAACGGAGGAACTGATCCCCAAGGCGGAACTGGCCGGCGTCGGCGAAGCTGCTTTCAGGGACATCGTCGAAGTGTCGGACAAGGCGACGCTGTACAGCCTGCCTCAGTCATCCGGAAGCGGGAGTCTGCCGTCGTTCGTGCGCGCCGCACTCTCGATGAACAGCATCGTGTCCGTGTCGGTACCCGATTTCCTGTTCGAGGAACTGAGCCTGCGCAAGCCGTCCGGGAACGCACCCCACCTGCCTGTGGCGAGGCACCCGTACTTCGACGAATAGCCGCCTTCGACGGCGGCGCCCATCTGTCGGCCCTGCGCTCCGCGTTGACGAGGACTCAGCGATCAAGGCCCCAAAGGGCCGCCGTCGCGAACTCGAGGCTGTTCCCGTCCGGGTCGCGGAAGTAGATGGACCGGCCCCGGCTGCCGCCCCACTCGACCTCCTGCTCGATCTCGATCCCGTGGCTCTCGAGGTGAGCCCGCCAGATATCGATCTCGCGGGCCTCCACTTTGAACGCGAGATGCCCGGGACCGTGGGCGCCATGGGCGCCGAGGCCCCTCGGAGCGGGGTCCGGGTCGGCCGTAGCCTCCGGGTTGAAGAGGAGGACCATCTGGCTGCCGCAACGGAAGAAGACGTGTCTCCCCTCAAGCCTGGAATGGAGGGTGAGCCCCAGAACCGAGGCGTAGAAGAGCTCCGCCGCATCGAGATCCGTGACGTAGAGCGACGCCTCAAGCACCTGACGCAGCTTCTCCGGACCACGCCCCTCCCGCTCCGCTGCGACCGCGTCGTGCATTGCCAGCGCACAGCGTATCCCGCGGAATCCGGACGCGTCCGCGGCAGGTCCAGGCGGCCCCGGCGCGGCACTCTCGATCACGACGTCGACGCCGCCGCGCTCGACCAGTTCCTGAATCTGCGTCCGGCCCGCATCTGCGCTCGGCCACAAGAGCGCGGCGCGCCTGCCGACGTTCACGTACGCGCGTGGCGCCCTGGATTCATCGAGACATGATGTCCGCGCAAGCAGTTCTGGCCGCAAGCGCGGGCGCGCTCCTGCGGAGGTTCCTGCCTAGCCTGCGGCTCTCGTGGCAGAGCGAGCCTAGAGTACCGGTAACCGCCTGCTCGAGTTCCTCGGGGAGCGGCGTCTTGAGATCCCAGTGAAGACTCAGCGTTGCGTTGACGCCTTGGTACAGGAACCAAGCGTCGGGCCGAGCGCCCCGGCGGTATCTGTCACACCGGCGTTCATCGTCCAGGCGCTGGAACCTGTAGCCTGAGGTACACGACGGCAGGGTGATCCCAACCTCCGCTTCGGTCCACAGGCCGGAGAGGGCTTCACGTTGTTCCTGGTCAAGTCGTCGGCACGTGGTCACAGCCCCGTCCGTTTCCGTGTACTCAATTCCGCCAGCACCGTCGACGACCAATGAGATTGGGTGTGTATGGCTCTTGTGTGGCAGGTTCAAGCGCAACTCCAGAAGCGCCCCGTGCACTCGCCTTGCACTCTTGCCGAAGTTCGGCGAGAGGCACTCTGGGTCGACATAGTGGCACCCGGTAGCAAGGCAAGCACCAATCACTGCTCCAGTCAAGGCCCATGCTCGGCAAGAGAACTTCCGTCGTGCCGAGGTACCGAGCACTCGGCCTGAACCCACTCCACGAGCGCAGACCCAGGAGCCCGTAGGGCATAGGCCTGCTGGCGGTCTTGCAGGAGACGTGTGGTTTGATGGAGAATGGGTCGTGTTGGACGGCTTGGTTCGGGAGGGGCGATGAGCAAGCAGTACCGGTGTTGGACTCAGGATCAGACATACCTTCTTCCTGTATCGATGCGGGATCTGCTTCCGGCGAGTCATCTGGCGTGGTTTGTTCTGGATGTGGTGCAGGCTCTGGACATAGGCGAGATTGAGCGGCTGTTGGCTCTTGCCGAGTCGGCCGGGCGGACCAAGCAGGCCCGGGGATTCCGTCAATTCTCGTTTCGGGGCTTGGAAGCGGTATGCACCGAATGGACCTTGGTCCGCCTGTGCCACAACCTCCTCAAACTCTTCGGCCATCGCCTCCAGACTGCCCATGAGGCGGCACTCGACGGAACGCCCCCTGTGTCACGTACGTTGGCAGAGAGGGCTTCAGTCAGGCGGCGAGGGAGTCGGACTCTTTATCGCGGGCGCTTTGGCCGGGCCGCGTTCACGGCTGCTAGAGAGCGGTTCCGAAGCGGTCGGGCCGCGTGCCTCCGTCTCTTCGAGTTTCTTCCTCAACCGCTGGAGATGGTATCGGCGACGTGCAGCAATATTCCTGCTTGTCTCTGCGTGCACTTCCGCTTCCCAGCTCTTGGAGCGTCTGTGCAGTTCCAGCAATCGTTCATCATCAGCCGCATCTAACAGCTCCCACATTCTGGATCGCGCATCCAGCGCTTGAACCCCGGTGGCACACTGAACACCGTATAGTTCCACAAGCTCCACGTCGCTAGCGCGATCAATCAAGTCTAGTAAATCGGAACGGGCGTCAATCGGATGGATCGGATCGCTCGGTGCTTGAGCAGCCGCAGAGACAGCTAGAACCACAACAAGAACTGTGATCGTCATTCGCTGCTACGAGGACTTAGCCAGAACAACCACGTAACGAAGCCGCATGTGACGGTGAGTGAAGCCAGCTCCATCCAACTCCGACCCGCGAAGTAGCTGCTGATAGCTGCTATGGCCGTCAGCCCCACAACCACCCCTCGGATAACCGGTGAAAGCTGCTCTTGCAACGCTTGCCGAAAACTCATACTCCTGCTGCCCCACAGACATTATCCACGATCGTGGCGAGAGCGCCTATTCCGACTCCGGTAGAGATCGTGCGGAATCCGGCCCGTGCTGCCACTTTCCTTAGGAAGTCTAATGCTCCACGTCTCCAAGCCTCTATGGAGATTCCAACTATCAAGACCTCGCCGCCGGTAACCGTCGCCCACGAAATGTACCCGGCGAGGGCACAGGCCTCGGCTACGGCTTCGGCGTAGTCTTCCTTCGTCCACGGCGTGCTCCGTTTTGTACTGTCGTGAGGCCCCCAAGTGCAATCCATCAGACAGTCTGGTATGTGGCTCCGATTCCTGTTGTTGTGCTCGGCTATCAACCGTCCCAGGTTGTCCATCTGCTGTTGGAGGAACTCGGCGTCCCAATACGGGGCGGTCACGCAAGCGGAATAGGGGCAACTGTCGTCGTCGTTGTCCCCATCGGTCGGCCCTCCCCCCTGCGCTATCGCTGGCAGCGCGAGCAGCACCAACCCACCGAGAACCAGCACGCTCAGCAGCGCACCACGGAGCCAACTGTCTTTCCTCATGGAGGACCTCCTGTTGTGGAGGACCTCCTGTTGTGGAGGACCTCCTGTTGTGGAGGACCTCCTGTTGTGGAGGACCTCCTGTTGTGGAGGACCTCCTGTTGTGTGGGGCGAAGGCTATCATACGGTCCAGACGTCCTGTCAACCCCCAGTCTGTCCCCTGTCAGGACCATTTCAAAGTCATCTTGAAGGCAGGGTTGAGCTGGTTGGCAGTACTTTGGTTGCTGGGGAGTGGAGTCGTCCGAGCACTTCCGGGGAAACCTCACGACGGGCCACCGGCGGGATTGTCGGCCTTCCCGGTCGGCCGACAGCACGCGGTGGAACGAGGCTGTCGAAGGCGCGACGGAACGCTCCCTGCTCGGGCGCCAGAACGCCCGCATCGCCGCCAACTGCGCCTGGGTCAGACGAGAAGCGAACTCCCCGGTCGCCACCACGCCGCACACCCCCTGGAGCTTTGCCGCCAGGGCGATCGCGAAGATGGTCGCCAACTGGTGACGGATGCCCCGCGCCTCGCGGTACTCCGGCACCCGCCGCAGAAACTCGTACAAGCTCTCGAGACGCGCCGCCTTCGGCGGCCGGGGACGCTTGACCGCGAATCCCCACTCCTCCTCGTCCTCGGGCGACGCCAAGGCCGCGCACGCCGAGGCGCACAACTCACGCACCAGCACCGTCTTCGGCTTGCCGTGTTTCCTCCAACCGCCCCCCGGAACCCGCGCGTAGCCGCGCGTCTTGCCGATCTCCCGCCAATTGGCCGCCCGGTAACACGTCCCCGCGAAAACGGCTCGGATCCACGAACGTCTCCGCCAGCAGCACCGGGTGGCCGGTCTGATCCTCCATGTCGCGCGACAGCCGACGTAGCGACAAGCCCAGAACCCGAGATGCGAGATTCGGCGACCGGCAGCCCGCCAACACCAGAAAACCCGTGTTGTTGGCCGCCAACCGCAGACGACGAAACTGCTGCTCCCGAGTCCAGCCGATCCAACGGTCCCTCGCCTGGACCTTGAACGAACCCGCGTGCCAACCCAGCAACGCCACCCACCTGCCGTCAGCCGACTCCGCCACCTGACGTACGCCGCCGCCCACCAGACCGCGGAATCCCAAGTAGTGGTGACGCGACATCAACATGTCCCAACGCGCCGACTCGGCGCGGTCCGTCAACCGCCGCATCGAGATCCGTGACGTAGAGCGACGCCTCAAGCACCTGACGCAGCTTCTCCGGACCACGCCCCTCCCGCTCCGCTGCGACCGCGTCGTGCATTGCCAGCGCACAGCGTATCCCGCGGAATCCGGACGCGTCCGCGGCAGGTCCAGGCGGCCATCAGTTCTTCTTGACGCCACGGCCGGTTGCGCCTTCAGGCGGCGTGTCGCGCAGCATTCCGGCGCGTTCCAGCTCGTCCACGCGCGAGGGCGGGAACCCGAGGACATCGACGAGTACCTCCCGGTTGTGCTCACCGAGACAGGGGGCGCCTCTGCGGTACGTCGGCGGCGTCGCGCTCAGGTGAATCGGCAGCCCCGGGTACCGACGCCGGCCGACTTCCGGGTGATCGACTTCGGCCCAGAAGCCGCGCGCCTCGAGGAACGGGTCTTCGGCCATGTCGCGTGCGTCGGCAACCGGCGCCGCCACAACACCGGCGCGCAGCAGACGGGACACCAGCTCGTCCCGCTCCCGGCTGCGGGTCCAGTCGGAGAGCAACCCGTCGATCCGGTTCTCGTCCGCCTGTCGAGCGGGCAGCGACATCGAGGCGAGCGTTCCTGGCAAGCCGGCGATGCCGCACAGCGCCCGCCACTCCCGTTCATTCCCCACGCTGATCGCGATCCACCGATCCTCACCCAGGCACGGATAGCAGCCCTGGGGCGCTCGCTCCGGATGGCGGTTGCCGCGCCGCGGTTCGGGCGCCCCCCGAAGCTGCGCCGCCAGGATGTGGTCGCCGAACATCGTCGCCATCGCCTCGACCATCGGGGTCTCCACCGTACCGCCCCGGCCCTGCGGCGACTGCGCGCGGCCGTACAGCATGGCCAGCGCGCCAACCGCGGCGTGCAGAGCGGTCATCGGATCCGGCCAGGCGATGCCGGACCGGTGGGGACCTTGGTCCCGGTAGCCGAGCGCTGACGTCAGCCCCATCGTCGACTCGATCAGCGGACCGTACGCGAGCCGATCGCGGTAGGGACCCGAGTTGCCGAACCCGGGCATCGAAACCGCGATGACACCTGGATTCACCTCGCGCAGCCGCTCCGGGTCGAGCCCCAGCTTCGGCATGACCCGCGGGCTGAAGTTGTCGCAGACGACGTCCGAGCGCTCGACCAGAGCCTCGAAGATGCGTCGGCCCTCGGGGTCGGCCAAGTCGAGCGTCACGGAGCGCTTGCTCCGGTTCATCTTGTTGAAGGCCGCGCCGCGATTGAACGGACGTTCGCCGGCGTCGTTCTCCGGGAACAGGTGGGTGAGGCGAGCGATTCTCGCGGACCGGGTCGCCGGGCCCCGCGCCCAGGCGGCCTCGACCTTGATCACGTCGGCGCCGAGGTCGCCCAGGATCCTGGTCGCCAGCGGCCCGGCCCAGACCCTGGTGAGATCGAGGACGCGGACACCCTGAAGCGGCCCGTCGACCAATGCCGAGCTCGGCGTGCGGCGCCTGGCGTCCTGGCGCGTCCGCCAACCCGCCGAGCCGCCGACTGGCGGCGGCGTTCCGGCGACCGAGGCATCGATCACCGACGTCGCTGCCTCGCCGTTCAGGAGGAACGGCCCGCGCGGAACGAGCGGACCGCGCTCACCGTCGATCGGAACGAAGAACCCGCGGGCCCGGAAGTGCGGGTCGTCCAACACCTCCAGAGCGTCGAGCACCGGCCCGATCGGCACTCGCACGCGTTCCCCCAGCTCGATGATCTCGGCCGCCGTGTGGGCCATCATCCACGGATCGATCGCGGCATCAAACTCCTTGCGATGCTCCGCCCGATCGGCATCTTCCGCGAAGCGTGGATCCTCCAGGACGTGGGCCAGACCCGCCGCTTCGAGGAAGGGTTGGAGCATTTCCCGACTCGGCATCGAGAGGGCCACATGGCCGTCCTTGCAGCGGTGGACGCCGACCGGATGCCACGGCCCGCCCTGGGAGTTGCCGACCCGGCGGAGGATGTAACCGGCCTGGGTCCACATCACCGTCGTGTACTGATGGAGCGCGGACAGCGCCTCGACATGGGAGACATCGACGGTCTGGCCTTGTCCGACGACGGGCCGCGCCAGGAGCGCAGCCAGACCGCCGATCACCGCGTGGGCGCCAGCCTGGCAGGACGAATGGAGTCCCGGCCGCCCAATCGGCTCCCGGTCCGGAGCGCCGTTCAGGTAGAGGTGGCCGGACCAGGCGTCGTCGGTGAAGCCGTTCGACCGCGGCGGGCTCATCCCGCCCCGGACCTCGTGCGCCCCGGCGCCCGTACCGAACGGTGAGATCCGCAGCAGCACGGCCTGCGGCGCATCCGCCTCCTCGACCAGCGGTTCAAGCGGCCCCGGCGCGGCACTCTCGATCACGACGTCGACGCCGCCGCGCTCGACCAGTTCCAGAATCTGCGCCCGGCCCCCATCTGCGCTCGGCCGCAAGAGCGCGGCGCGCTTGCCGACGTTCACGTACGCGTACTCCGCCCCGGCGCCCCGCCAACGCGCGCCGACGTCACGCCAGGGATCGCCGGCGGGCGGCTCGAGCCGCAGCACGTCGGCCCCGCAAGCCGCCAGCAGCCGCCCCGCATAGGCGCCCGCCGGCGAGCCGGCGACCTCGATCACGCGGAGGCTGGAACAGGGATGATCCGTCACGAAATCGGGAACGGTAGCAGCCGCCGGAGAACACGCTTCAGCAGATCCGCCTATCAGCCGATAGCGGACCTTGGGATGCTTGTCACCAAGCAACAGCCGCCGGAGAACACGCTTCAGCAAATCCGCCCTCAGGATCCCGTGCCTTCGCGCCCGGATTCGCCGGGAAGTGCCGGAGGGACCGGCGCCAGACCTGATCGAACAGGCCGTCGCGAACGTCCCGACAGGCTGATCGCCCCGGCGCGGCCGTCGCCACCAGCTTCAGCCAGGCCGCAGCCCACGACGCCGACCACAAGGGGGCCGGCTCGCCGGTCTGGCCCAGAGGGGCATGGTCGACGGCGTGACGACCAACTCGAGAGGGATCGGCGATAATCCACCGTGGCCAGCAACATCCTGGAGACGATCGATCAACTCAAGTCGGAACTCGACACGCTCCGACCGCTTCCGTCCGACGTCGTCGGTCGCGTCAACCAGAAGCTCCGGCTGGAGTGGAACTACCACTCCAACGCGGTCGAGGGGAACTCGCTGACGCTGGGCGAGACGAGGAGCCTGATCCTCCACGGCATTACCGCTCACGGCAAACCGATGCGGGACCATCTGGACATCCAGGGCCACGACAACGCGGTCAAGGCGGTCGAAGACGCGGTGAGGAACGAGGAGGCCCTGAACGAGGTCTTCATTCGCAACCTGCACCAAGTGCTCCTGAAGGAGCCGTACGAGATGGACGCAAGGGCGCCGGACGGGCGCATCGTCAAGCGTCGAGTCTCGATCGGCAGCTACAAGGCGGGTCCGAACAACGTGCTGACCGCCACTGGCGAGGTCCACTACTTCACCCCGCCCGAACTGGTGAAGCCCGAGATGACCGACCTGCTCGACTGGTACCACGAGAGCGAACGGACGGGCGAGCACCCGATCGTTCTGGCGGCGGTCTTCCACTACCGCTTTGTCGCGATTCACCCCTTCGACGACGGCAACGGCCGGTTGGCCCGCCTGCTGATGAACCTGATTCTCATCCGGCACGGCTACACGGTGGCCATGATCCGCGCCGCAGACCGCGGCCTGTACATCGACATCCTGGAGCGAGGACAGCGAACCGGGCGTTCTCCAGTCGCCGGGGACTTGAGGGAGTTCATCGAGTTCGTCGCCTCCTCTTGCGAAAGCAGCCTGAGACTCCACCTGAGGGCCGCGAGGGGAGAGTCGTTCGACGAGCAGGGAGACATCCGGCGCGAGATCGACCTGTTCAGGAAGTCGCTCGGCGAGCCGCCTGGCGAGCAGTGATGGACACTCCGGGAGGGCGTGAGGCGCTGTCGCCGCGCCGATGCCCGTCGTATGCTCGCGCGCCGAACCAGAAACCTCGGTGGCGCGCCTCGCGCAACCAGCGAACCGCTCCGTGCGTCCATCATCGGGCGCCCGGATGGCACACAGGAGACTCAGCCCATGCCCATCGTCGACTTCAGTCTCAACGACCAGGTAGCCCTCGTGACCGGCGCTTCGCGCGGCATCGGCGAAGCGATCGCCCGCGGCTTCGCCGAGCAGGGCGCGACCGTGGTTCTCGCCTCGCGCAAGCAGGAGGGGCTCGACCAGGTCGCCGAGTCGATTCAGGCCGACGGCGGCAAGGCGGTTCCGATCGCCTGCCACGCCGGCAACGTGGAGCAGATCGCGGCCCTGTTCGAGCGCATCGAGAGCGAGTTCGGGCGGCTCGACATCCTGGTGAACAACGCGGCGACGAATCCCTACTTCGGGCCCGCGATCGACATGCCCGAATGGGCCTTCGACAAGACGCTCGAAGTCAACCTGAAGGGTTACTTCGTCCACATCCAGCAGGCCGCGCGGCTGATGAAAAGGCAGGGCTCGGGCAACGTGATCAGCGTCGCCTCGATCGCCGGTCTCCGGCCGGGGCCGAACGAGCTGACCTACGCGCTGACCAAGGCGGCGGTGCTCAACATGACGCGCGGCTGGGCCAAGGAACTGGGTCAGTTCGGCATCCGGGTCAACGCGATCGCACCGGGCGTGGTCGAGACGTACTTTGCCAGCGTCCTCGTCGACTCCGAGGAGAAGCGGCAGGCGATCGCCAGCCGGACGCCGGTCGGGCGGCACGCGCAGCCGAACGAGATCGCCGGCGCGGCGGTGTTCCTGGCCTCGAAGATGGGCAGCTACGTGACCGGGGCCACGATCGTGATGGATGGGGGTTCGTCGGCGTAGAGCCGGATGCCGGCGAGAACCCGCGTGGCGCGAACTCGCGCGACGCGCGAACCAGTCCGTGCACCCGTCATCGGGTGCACGGATGGCACGCCGGCGCACCTGTACCTTTCCGGGGTTGATCTGGTCACCGTCTCGTACCGATCCGCCGTAGTGGCCGAGGCTGCGGTAACTGTGGAAAACCGGTCTGCCGGTTTTCCAAGGTCCGGCGGGAAACGGCTTGCCGTTTTCCGCGGGACCGGCAGTAGCCTGCGCCGGCGGTCGTCGAAACCACGGCGAGCCTCCGGCCGGACGATCGGCAGGCTGCCCGCGTCTCAGAGCTTGGCGCGCCGGCGGTCGTCCAGACCCTCAACCGCTTCGAGCAGATAGCCCAGCAGGTCGCCGTCGACGTAGTCGTTGTCGACGACGTTGACCAGAAAGTACGTGTCGTGAATGCGCTGAAGCAGGCGCCGCGACTCGCTGTCCTCTTTGTAGACCGCCGCCCACGAGGTCAGCCACAGGTCGAAGGCCTCGTCTTTCCAGACGACGAAGGACCCCGGATCGACGATCGTCGGCTGCCGCACCTCACCGCCCGGGAAGACGCCCCAGGTCACCGCGTTGACCGTGTCGCTGTTGCTGATCGCGTTGCCGGAGCGGTCGATCGCGTGGTAGGTCAGGTTCTCGTTGGCGTCCATGGCCGCGAGCAGCGGAGGCGCCTGCTCCGGCGCCGCGAAGAACTCCACGTACGCCTTCTGGTACACGCGGCCGCCCGAGCCGCCCCAGCCCACGGCGGGATCGTCGGACGGTGCGCCGTCGACCTGCGGCTGGGAGTTGATCGTCAGCAGTCCCGCCCGGTTCAGGCGCACCAACGCGTCCTTCAGAGGTTCGCTCTCCAGGTCGAGCGGCCAGTCGTACCAGGGGATGCCGTCGACGTCGCCGCGACAGAATCCCGCAAAGACTTCGCGCACCTGATCGATCGAGCGCAGTTCGCGGCCCCATCGGTCACGGGCCACCTCCGGCTTCACCGGACGGAACGCCAGGTGATGGTCGCCGAGATCGCCGAACGCGGGAGAACCGGCATCGCCCCAGCGCCCGTTCGGAAACTCGTCCCAGTCCTGGGTGCGGGCGAGATAGCTCTTCGGCCGGTTGGCCCAGAAGATCGGCCGCACGTCCTCCTTGGGCCGACGGACCGCGGCGGCGCTGCGCCACGGCAGCACCCGCTCGCTGCGCTGCGGCACAACCCCGAGCCGGTCGAGGATGACCTGGACGGAACGCTCGAGGTTCAGGGTGTAGAAGTGCAGGCCGGGAGCGCCACCGTCGAGCAAGCGGCGGCAGATACCCGTCAGAACATCCTGTCCGTACTCGCGGACCGATGCGTCGTGGAAACGGCGCGCCTCGATCTCCCGCGCGATCTCCGGCGGGGCGCTCGCGCCGAAGTCGGTGATTCGCTGAAACGACTGGTAACCGTTGATCGGCGCCAGACCCGGAACGATCGGGCAGTCGATGCCGCGCTCGCGGCAACCCTCCACGAAGCGGAAGTAAAGCTCCGGCTCGTAGAACATCTGGGTGATCACGAAGTCAGCGCCGGTCGCGACCTTCTCGGCCAGACGGTCGAGATCCCGCTCCCGGCTCGGGGCCTCCGGATGACCTTCCGGGTAGCCGCCGACACAGATGCCGAAGTGGTCCCCGTGCTCTTCGCGGATGAACCGCACAAGGTCCGACGCGTAGGAAAAGCCGTCCGCGACGGGCGACCAGGAGCCGCGGCCGCGGGGCGGATCGCCGCGCAGGGCCAGGATGTTGCCGATGCCGCGCTCGCGACAGTTCTCGAGTACTGCCGCGATCTTCCGGCGCGGCATGTTGGTACACGTCAGGTGCATCATCGTCTCGATGCCCAGCACGTTCTCGATCGTGCCCGCCAGTTCGAAGGTGAGCTCGGCGGTGCTGCCGCCGGCGCCCCAGGTCACGTCGACGAACGCGGGCTCCAGCCGCCCCATCCGCTCGACCCGCGCATAGAGGTTCTCGATCCCGGTCTCCGTCTTCGGCGGGAAGTACTCGAACGAGTAGAACGGCCGTCCCTCGGACGCCGCGGAGCGAAGTTTGGCGATCAGTTTCACGGCGGGCCGGATCCTACCGCCGCAGACCGTGAACGCCGCCTTGCGGCGGCATCCTTCCCCGGCGCGGGCCGGACACCCGCGCCGACGCCAGCCAGGACCCGTGTGGCGCCATCCGCGCCACCCGTGAACCAGTCCGTGCGCCCGTCGGCGGGCGCACGGTTGGCAGCCGGCGCACCCGGTCAGAAGGGGACGGCGTCCTCCGCTTCCGCCCGCCCGGCGGCAAGCCGCTCAACCTGCTGCACGAGTCCCGGCGCGTTCAGCCTCTCCGACACGGCGGCCAGTTCCGAAGTTGGACCGCGCCACCGCAGCTCGTCGACCGAGGAACTGACCGGTGCGTCACGCACCAGCGTCGCGAGCTCACGGAACAGCTCCGCGGCCTCCCGTCCCTCTCTCAGCGTCGCCGCCAGCCGGTCCCGGCTGCGCACCTTGACTCTCCACTTCCAGGGTTCGTCCGGTATCTCCTCCAGGTGGACGTAGTGCGCCAGCACCGCCGCCGTCGACTTGGCGCCCCAGCCCTTGAGACCCGGAAAACCGTCGGCGCTGTCGCCGACCAGGGCCAGGTAGTCGGGGATCGACTCCGGCTCGACACCGAACTTCTCCCGAATGCCGTCTGCGTCCCAGCGCACGCCGCGCCGCCGGTCGACCTGCACCACCCGGCCGCCCCGTCCGGCGTCCACGCACTGGGCCAGGTCCTTGTCCGGCGTGCAGATGCGGACCTCGACGACGCGCTCGTCGGCGGCCGCCATCGCCGCGCCGCTGGCCAGCCCGTCGTCCGCTTCGTGCTCCACCATCGGCCACACGGCGATCCCGGCCGCCGCCAGGGCCTCCTCCAGGAGCGGAAACTGGGCCAGCAGTTCCGGGTCGATCCCCTCTCCGCTCTTGTAGCCGGGCCACAGCTCGTTGCGGAACGACTCGATCACGTGGTCGGTCGCCACCGCCATGTGGGTCGCGCCGTCGCGGAACATGCCGAGCAGCGAAAAGACCACGCCCCGCACGGCGCCCACCTCGAGCCCGTCGTCGTTGCGATAGCTCGGCGCGCCGAAGTGGTGCCGGAAGAGCTCGTAGGTTCCGTCGATCAGGTGGACGTACATGCGGGACTCGTGACGCGGAGCATCCCGGTCAAGCTACCATCAGCCGCCATGCTCCCTTCATCCCCCGTGTTCCTGCTCGCCTGGGCGGCGGGCGCGGCGATACCTGCGACCGCCGCGAACCTGGCCGGCGACCCCCTGACCGGGTCCGGCGAGGTGGCGCGGACCCTGTTGCCGGCCGCGCAGCTGCAGGCCGGCGAGTTGCCGTCGCCGATCGACAACTCGGCCTTCGCGCTGCCGGAGAACGCCGCACCGCCGCGCCACGAGATGGTTGGAACGCTGCAACTCTTCGGCGGCGGCGCCTCTTCGTGGACCGTTCACCACGACTTCTATTCCCGGGCGCTCGAACCTCCAATCACCTCCGCGCTGCGCCGCGTCCCGAGGCTCACCGTCGTTCTCACCCAGAGCGGCTCCCACCTGATCCCGGCCAACCGGGGTCTCCGCTTCACCGGCGACGCGTACTGGAACGCGATCGTCGGCGCGGGGCGCATCTGGAGCGAACGCGGGGACGGCGGCAAGAGCCGGGCCTCGCTGCCGATCACCCTGGTCGAGCGCAATCAGAACTGCGCCTATCACGGCGTCGTGTCCTTCCTCTTCGACGGCAACAGCACGTCGCCGGCCGCCTTTCAGGTTACCCAGGAAACCTGCAAGTACTTCAAGTTCGACCTCTGGGACGCCGGCCCCAGCCGGTTCGCGGCCGGCGCGGCGCCGGACGCCGGCCCGGTTGCGGCCGCCTGGGCCGCGGAGGCGGCAGCCCGAATGCCGGTGCGCCCGATCGACCGGATCCGGGACGACTACCCGCGGTCCCAAGTCTACCCGCAGTCGTTCGCCGGCGGCATGGACCGCGAACACATCACCGCCTACGGCGTCGCCTTTGACGGCGTCCACTACGCGGGCCCCGTCCGCACCCGGCATGGCGACTACCCCTACCCTGACCAGATCCGCCTGCCCTCCTACTCCACCGCGAAGACCGCCTTCGCCGCGGTCGCGCTGATGCGGCTGGCCCAGATCCACGGCGAGGAGTTCGCCAGCCTGCACCTCCGGGACTACCTGCCGAAGCCGCCCAGGGGCGCCTGGCAGAGCGTCACCTTCGAGCACCTTCTGGACATGGCGACCGGCCACTACTGGGATCCGGGCGACCAGGAAGACGAGAAGGACACGACGACCGAGCTGAACTTCTTCGTCGTCGAGAACCAGAACCGGAAACTCCGCGGCGCGATGGCCTTCACCGCCAGGGAGCCGCCGGGCCAGCGCTGGGTGTACCACACGACGGACACGTACCTGCTGACCTGGGCGATGACCGAATACCTGGGCCGCCTGACTGGCGCAACGAAGAAGAAGCCGGCCGACCTGCTGGGATTCGTCGCCGACGAGGTCTACAAGCCCCTGGGCCTGTCGGCCGGCGCGCTCCAGGCGGTACGAACCGACAACCGCGCCGACGGCCGGCCCTTCGGCGGCTTCGGCATGTTCTGGACCCCGGACGACATCCTCAAGATCGCCAACCTGCTGAACGTCCAGCGCGGCATGATCGGCGACCGGCAGGTCCTCCATCCGGACATCCTGGCCGCGACGATGCAGGAGAACCCCGACGACCGCGGTCTCGACGCCGTTCACCAGACCAAACCGAACAAGTACAACAACTCCGTCTGGTCGCGCCGGATCGAGGTGACTTCCGGCGCCGCCGGCACCGAGCAGATCCGGGTGCGCCAGATGCTGGGCTACGGCGGCATCGGCGTCCTGATGCTGCCGAACGGAGCGGTCTTCTACTACTTCGGGGACGGCGACGACCACGAGTGGCTGCGCTCCGCGCGGGAGGCCTACAAGCTGAGATGACGAATTCGGAGAAGGAAGCGCGGGCGCCCGAAACAGAGACAGCCGGCGGACCGTTCGCGGGGTTCCGCGTGATCGAACTGGCCGAGGACGTCGCCGGCCCGTACTGCGGCAAGCTGCTGGCCGATCTCGGCGCCGACGTGATCAAGGTCGAGCCGCCGGCCGGCGACCGGGCCCGCCGGGCGACCGGCGGCGACCTGGCGAAAACGCTCGACCCGGAAGGCTCGCCGCTGTTCCTCTACTGCAACACGAGCAAGCGAGGGATCGTCCTCGACCTGGACGACGACGGCGACCGCGAACTCTTCGGCGCGCTGCTCGGCGACGCCGCGGTCCTGATCACCGACCGGCAACCGCCCGTCGAGGCGCCAGACGACCTGATCGTCGCAGCCGTCACTCCCTACGGCCTTGCCGGCCCGAGGGCCGCCGCACCGGCCGGGGAGCTGACGCTCACCCACGGCGGCGGCCTGGTCAACCAGATGCCGGTACGGTCCCGCGACGTCGACCGCGCACCGGTCACCCTGGGCGGTCACCAGGCCGGGTATCACGCCGGTCTGGTCGCGGGGCTCGCGGTCGCGGCGCTGCTGTACGAGCGCCGCCGCAACGGCGCCGGCGCCGGGTTGGCGCCCCATCCCCGCAAACCCGGAGAACCGCCGGCGCCGGCGCCGACCATCGACATCTCGATCCAGGACGTGATGGTCAGCATGGTGGCGCCGCTCCTCGCCAGCGCCCGCTACCACGAGACGACCTGGTCGCGGGTGCCGGACCGGCCGCCCGCGATGGGCCGCCTGCGGACCAGCGACGGCTACGTGATCCTGAACGCCTTCGACGACCACCACTTCGTGCTCTTCCGCGAACTGATGGGCAACCCCTCCTGGTGCGCGGGCGACGAGTGGAAGGACATGGCCTACCGCAGCCACCACCTGATGGAGATCGCACCCCAAGTCGACGCCTGGGCACTCGAGCAGAAGCGGGACGACCTCTACCACCGCGCCGCCCGCCTCGGCATTCCCGTCGGCCCGATCCACGACGCCGCCGACGTGATGGCTTACGAGCAGTACGCGGCACGCGACTACTTCACCCTGGTGGACCACCCGAGCACCGGGCCGAAGCGCTACGCCGGCTGGCCGTACCGGATGGGCGCGTCGAAGCCGCGTGTGTCCCGCCCGGCGCCGCTCCTCGGCGAGCACTCGGCGGAAGTGCGGAGCGAAGTGGACGGCGCAGCCGGCGCTCGACCCGGGGTCGCTTCGCCGGGTGGCGAGACCGCTGCCGCGGGCGCCGGGGCGGTTGCCGCGGACGGGGGGACCGACACGTCGACGGGCGGCGAGACTGGCACCGCCACTGGGGGCGATACCGCGGACGCGGGCGTCCGGACCGAGACGGCCACGGGTGGCGGGACCGACACGGCCCTGGGCGGCGAGATCGCAGCCACGGCGGGTGAGACCGCCGACGGCGGCCGCGAGACCGTCGTCGCGACCGGACCCGCCCTGCCGCTTGAGGGCATCCGCGTCGCCGAGTTCGCCTGGGTCTGGGCCGGGCCCTACGCGGGAGTTCTTCTCTCGACTCTGGGCGCCGAAGTGATCAAGGTCGAGGGGCCCAGGCGCCTCGACCTGACCCGCCGCTCCGTCGTCTGGCCGCGCGCCGAGGAAGCGCCGCTTACGATCGGTCCCGACGCCGGCATGGCCTTCAACACGATGAACCTGAACAAGCGCTCGCTGGCACTCGACCTGTCGCAGGCCGAGGGCCGCGAACTCGCCCTTCGCCTCGCCTCCGAGTGCGACGTGATCTACGACAACATGCGCCCCGGGGCGATGGTCAAGCTCGGCCTCGACTACGAGAACCTGCAGCGGGTGAACCCTGGGCTGATCGTCGCCTCCTCGTCGGGCCGCGGCCACGGCGGTCCGGAAACCGAGTACCTCGGCTACGCGATGGTGCACCAGGGCGTCGCCGGCGGCGCGTACATCTCCGGCTACCCGGACGACCATCCGACGCACAGCGGCGGCGACGTCGACCTGATGAACGCGATCACCCTCGCCTTCTCCATCGTCGCGGCGCTCCACCACCGGGAACGCACCGGCGAGGGCCAGTTCATCGACTATTCGCAGTGCGAGGGCGTCAGCTCGATCCTCGGCGAGGTGCTGCTGGAGTACGAGATGACGGGGAAGATCCCCGAACGCGCCGGCAACGCGCACCGCTCGTCGGCGCCCCACAGCGTCTACCGCTGCTGGGGCATCGACCGCTGGCTCGCGATCGAGGTGCACGGCGACGAGGAGTTCGGCCGCCTGGCGGCGACGATGGGCCGGCCCGAGCTGGCAGAGGATCCGCGCTTCGCCACCGCGGCCGCGCGCAAGCGAAACGAAGCCGAACTCGACCGGATCATCGGCGACTGGACCCGGGAACGGGACCGCGACTGGCTGGCGCGGGAACTCCTGGGCGCCGGCGTCGCCGCCGCGCCGTCCCGCGACGCCCGCGATCTGTACGCCGACCCGCATCTGCGCGCCCGCGGCGCCTTCGCTGCCGTCGAGCACCCCGAGTGGGGCGAGCTGGAACTCGTCGGCCCGCCCTTCCGCATCGCGGGCCGCGACCTGAGCCCCCGCCGCGCGCCCCTTCTCGGCGAGCACACCGACGCGATCCTTGAAGGTCTGCTCGGCTTGTCGGCGGAAGAACTCGCCGACTGCCGTCGCCGCGGCGTCGTCGGCTGAGGCCACGCGACCCACTGAGTGCGCCGGCGTCGCCGCCGGCATCCGCCCTCGGCACTACACTCACCCCCCACTATCCAGAATCCCCATTCGCCAAGGGAGGTCCCCGTGACTCGACTCCGCCGAACTCCGCGCACGGCCGCGGTCGCCGCCGCCTGCATCGCCGCCGCACTGCTCGTCGCCGCCCCCGCCCTGGCCCAGGACGGCGACTCCGTCACCGTCGACATCATGAGCAAGTACCGCGTGGCGCCGAACATCACCTATCTTGTGGCCTCCGGCTACGAGTCCAAACTCGACGTGATGACGCCCCGTGGCCAGGATCCGGCGCCGACCCTGATCTACATCCACGGCGGCGGCTGGGTCGGCGGCACGAAGGAAGCGAGCGTGCTGCGCGCGCTCCCCTACCTGGAGATGGGATGGGCGGTCGTCAACGTCGAGTACCGCATGGCCCGCAACGAACTTGCGCCCGGAGCGGTCGAGGACTGCCGCTGCGCACTGCGCTGGGTCTACGAGAACGCCGAGGACTACAACATCGACACCAGCCGCCTCGTCGTCACCGGCGCCTCGGCCGGCGGTCACCTGTCGTTGACCACGGGCATGCTGCCGGCCTCCGCCGGCCTGGACCGGCTCTGCCCCGGCCGTGACGCGAGTCGCCCGGGCTGGGCCGCGTCCGACGAGTACGAGATGCCGGTGGCGGCAATCGTGAACTGGTTCGGGATCACGGACGTCGGCGACCTGCTGGAGGGGGTGAACGCGAAGAGCTACGCCGTCGCCTGGATGGGCGCCCGTCCCGACCGCATGGAACTCGCCAGGCACGTGTCGCCGATGACCTACGTCCGGCCCGGTCTGCCGCCGATCCTGACCATCCACGGCGATGTCGACAACATCGTCCCCTACCAGCACGCCCTCGACCTGCACGCCGCCCTCGACGAGGCGGGAGTCGCGAACAGGATCCACACGGTGCCGGGCAAGGGCCACGGCAACTTCTCAGCCGAAGAAGCGCAGGAGATCTTCCGCGTCATCCGCGCCTTCCTCGACGAGCACGTGACCGGCGGAGGCGGCGCAAGCACCGGCGCCGAGTAGCGTCCGCCATCTCGGTCCGCCAGCCCTTTGACCTGCATCCGGCACGGGTCCGCCGGCCCTCTGGCCGGCATCCGGCACCGGGAAGCTGCCGGTCCCGCGGAAAACGGCAAGCCGTTTCCCACCGGGCCTTGGAGAACCGGCAGACCGGTTTCCCACAGCTACCGCAGCCTCGACGACTACTCGCCTCTCGGACGGCCTCGGACAGGGACCAGCATCCACCCAGCAAGGGACCAGGTGCACCGGCCCTCTGGCCGGCGCCGGTGAGAGCCACACGTGACCTCCAACCCAGCATCCGGCGCTCCCGACCTCTGTACCCGCACCGCGGTCGACGTCGCCGCGCTTCTCGCCCGCGGCGAGGTCTCCGCGGTCGAGGTCCTCGAAACTCACCTCAAGTGGATCGACCGGCGCAACCCGGAGCTCAACGCAATCTGCACCCTGGACCGCGACCGGGCGCGCGCCGACGCGCGAGCCGCGGACGACCTGCGCCGCCGCGACCCCGACGGCGCCGCCGCGAAGCCCCTCCTCGGCCTGCCGACCGCAGTCAAGGACCTCGTCCCGACAAAGGGCATCCGCACCACCTTCGGCTCGCCGATCTTCGCCGACCACGTACCCGACACCGACGCCCTGATCGTCGAGCGGATTCGCGGCGCCGGCGCGATCGTCATCGGCAAGACGAACACGCCCGAGTTCGGCGCCGGCTCGCAGACCTTCAACCCGGTCTTCGGCAAGACCCGCAACCCTTGGGACCCGGGCCGCACGTGCGGCGGTTCGAGCGGCGGCGCGGCTGCCGCGCTCGCGAGCGGCATGCTGCCCATCGCCGACGGCAGCGACCTCGGCGGGTCACTGCGCAACCCGGCCAGCTTCTGCGGCGTGGTCGGCTTCCGGCCGACGCCGGGACGCGTCCCCCGGGTGCCACCCGAGCAGGGCTGGGACGACCTCGCCGTGCTCGGGCCGATGGGCCGGACCGTCGCCGACGCGGCGCTGCTGTTCTCGGTCATCGCCGGGCCGGACCCCAGGGATCCCGTCTCACTCCCTTTCGCCGACCGGCCGGCGCCCGCGGAACGCGGGGATTCGCGGGACACGGAGTGTGCGCACCCGGGGTCGCGCCCCGCTCGCGTGAAGGGACGCCGGGCGCCCGGGCCCTTCCACCCGGTCGAGCCTGCCGATCTGCGCGGGTTCCGCCTCGCCTGGGCGCCGAATCCCGGCCGCTATCCGGTCGAGCGCGAGGTGGTCGAGGTCTGCGAAGCGGCCCTGCCCACCTTCCGCGACCTGGGCGCCGAGGTCGGGGAAGCGGCGCCCGACCTCTCGGACGCCGACAACATCTTCCGTACCCTGCGCGCGAACCTGTTCGCCGACAAGCTCGGCCCCCTGCTCGCCGACCACCGACACCAGATGAAGGACACCGTGATCGAGGAAATCGAACGCGGCCTCGCTCTCACCGGTCCACAGATCGCCAGCGCCCAGGCGCAGCGCACCCGCCTCCACTGCCGGGTCGTCGACTTCTTCGAACGCCACGACGCACTCATCCTGCCGACCGTCCAGGTCCTGCCCTTCGACGTCGACCAGCCGTACCCGACCGAAATCGAAGGCCAACCGATGGCGGCCTACACCGACTGGATGGCCTCCTGCTACTCGATCACCATCACCGGCTGCCCGGCGATCTCCGTTCCCTGCGGAGTCGGCGCCTCAGGTCTGCCGGTCGGCCTGCAGATCGTCACCCCGAGGGGCAGCGATCGGACGACACTCGCCATCGCGGCGGCATTCGAGGCCGCGAACCCGGCCTGAGCTCCGGGCTCTCGCCTCTCAACGATCAGCGACCCGGCAGTCGACGCGCCCTGCCAGGCCTGCGGGGAGGCGCTCCCGAAGCGCAATCGCCAACTCCCCGCTCCGACCGCAGAGAAGATCGGGAGTCTCGACCAGCGGGTCCTCGTAGAGCTCCGGCAACGGTGCGGCCAGATTCCACCTGAAGTCCACATGGGAATCTTCCCCCGGGCCAACGTACTCGAGCCACATGTTGCGCATGGAGGACGCGGCGGACCTGAACAGACAAGCCCTGCAACTTTTCCCTGGACGTCCAGGATGGTGCGAGCGGCGTCCAGTTCTCGTTCCAGTCTCTTCACCTTCGTCTCCAGCCGCTTCAGCTTCGGCGCCAGAGGGTTGGCTTCGGTGGGCTTGCGGCCATGCTTCTTCGGCCTCAGAGCCGAGAGCGCGCCTTCTCGCCGTGCCTTGCTCCAGTTGGCCAGATGGGAGCTGTACAAAACCTCTCGCCGGAGCAGACGCCCCACCTCGCCTCGATCCGTGCACCGGTCCGCCTCCTCCAGAATCCGAAGCCGGTAGTCCGCAGTGAACTGCCGTCTCGTCGGCTTCGCCACCACTTCCGGGTCGGGAAACGCCCCCGATCTGGCCGCACCGGTTCCGGCCCCGGGGGCCTCGTCGCTACGCTCCTCGCCCCCCGGGGCCGGAACCGCCGAGCCACTGCCATGCTTCTACTCTCGTCTTGACATCGATCCTCCTTGCCAACGTGTGCCCTCCACTATTAGACGGCATCACCGCTGTGTCACGTACGTTGGCAGAGAGGGCCTGGGCCACCCAGTTGCGGATCGACTGCGCTGACGGCTCGAACTCGCGAGCCAGTTGGCCCGGGCTACGCCCGGACCGGACCAGATCTACCATTTGCTGCCGGTACTCCGGGCCGTACCGGGCTCTTGATCGTGACATCGTGAACTCCTCCTCCTCCAGGAATGAGGTGTCCACGAAACCGGGTCAACCCCAAAGAGTCGCCAGGAAACCGAACAGCAGCGGCGCGGCCCTGCTCTTGTCCTGCTCAGCGAGATTCAAGGCCCGGCGCTCAAACAGCCGGCCTTGGCCGCGAGCTCAGGGAGGCTCCGGCGGAGGTTCCTGGCAAGTCCCCTGGTTCGCTCGCAGAGGAGGCCCAGCGTACCCATGAAGGCCTCCTCAAGTTCCTCCGGAAGCTCCGACTCCATATCCCAGGAGAAAGAAACTGCCGGCTCCTCAGCGCTGTAGCGGACCTCGGCGTGAGGCAGCCGAAAGGCAAGCCTGCGCTCACCCAGCTGGCGACGGCTCTCACGGCACGAGGCGCGGTCGCCATAGTGGAGATACGCGAATCCCGGACCGCATTGTGGCAGCGAAGTCTGCATGGCGTCGCTCAACCACAGTTTCGCCAGGCGCGCGGCTTCCTCATCGCTGGCGCGTCGACAAGTTGTCATGTCGCCCTCCATTTCGAAGTACTTCACTCCACCGGCACCATCAACGACCAAGTTGATCGTCTCAGTGTATCTCTTGTGCCGCAAGTTCAGGGTCAAGAAGAACGACACACCATGCTCCCGGCTCGCACTGAGTCCGAAGCCCGGCAACAGACACTGCGGGTCCACGTAGTGACAAGCCATGAGACCCAAAGCCGCCACCACGACGCCCGAAACAAGCCGCCAGAGCCGACCTTCCCGGCCCCTGCCGCCGGCGTGCACCGAGCCCCTCACAGAATGCCCCCGCAGGGCGACCGGTTCCGGAGCGACGGGTCGAATTCACGAAACCCCGGCGCAGTTCCGAGGACCTGCTGGCCACGAAACGGCGTCCATCTCATGCCAGCCAGGACCGGCCAGGTTCCCGAATCAACAACAGGCCAGTCACTCAAGAGGGCGACCGGAAGGGCACCGTTCGCCTGAGCAACAGTTGTCGCCCACCCTGGAATCAGGCGCCAACCAGTCGCACATGTTCGGGTTACAGAGGCCACACTGTACTGTGGCGTACGTCCCCGCGGCCAGTGACACGCCGACGTAGGCTGCCGTCGCAGCCGCGGCACAGTCTTCACGGAAATCAGCGACCTCCTCGGCCGGCGTTCCCTCAAACTTCAGAGCTAGAGACGTAAGCGTACAGACCGCCTGAAGATCACCAAGAAAACGCAAGTCACAAGCTGCCTTGTGTCCCCAGCCTGGGAACCAAACGCCACAGGTACCCTTTACGCGCCAACACTCGTCGTGACGTGTACAAGCTCCCAACAGTACAACGTCAAGTCCAGCCTCAACAATCTGAGGCAGTTTGAGAGAGCAGCCGTACTCCTCCTCCTCAGCATTCAAGTCGCCGGGCCAAATGAGCCAAGCTGCCAAGATTCCGAACAAAAGCAACCCTCTTGCCATTGTGTTCCTTTCATTTAGGTTTAGGAGTGTGGTCTTGCCGTGGTTTGTAGCGGCTACCGGCACCTCAACTTCTTCCAACACGAGCGTCTGCTTGACGCCATCATGCCACCCATGCGGCTACCGGACGACCGCACGTCTATCACGCCTCCAAGTCACCAACGATAGCCGGAAAGGGCGCGCAACTACTGCGAAGCCAGTGCCTTCGTGTCGTGAAGGACATCCTGTCTCTGAAGGGCAGACTTTATCGGAGGGCCGGGCACCCTGTCAAGTCCCAGCGCTGTCCAGCGCAGGACCATTCCAAAGTCGCGGTGAAGTCAGGGCTGAGGAGTGGAGTATGACGAGGTTGGCAGCAGTTTGGCCCTGAGAGTGGAATCGTCCGGGGTTTGCGGAAGGCGATCGGTCTCAGAGCAGCGGTTTCGGTCGCTTTCGGTCTGGTCTGGTTCGTGTCGGGCGCAGTTCGGCGCGACGGTGCGGCGGGCGGCAGCCGTCGGCGTTCAGCCGGCGAAGCGGCGGCGCATCGTTTGACGCAGGGCGTCGTCCTGGTCGGCGGCGAAGTGGCGGTGGGCCTGGGGCATGTAGTCGAAGCGTCCGTCGAGGCGGATGATCGAGATGGCGGCGTTGGCGAGGCAGGCGAGGTTGCGGCGGAGTCGTTTCGCCCGCACGCGGTTGCGATCCTCGTCATAGGTGAAGTCGCGGACGTAGTGAAGCCTGTTCTCGATCTCCCAGTGGCCGCGGTTGAGGCTCAGCAGTTCGCTCGCCGAGGCCCGTTCCGGCCCCAGCGAGGTGACGCCGTACACGGTTTCGGCGGAGGTCTTGTCAGAGCGGAGCACATTGCGCTCGCGCTCGATGCGGAAGGCCTGACGGCGATGCGGCATCGAGACGTACTCCGGCGAGACGAAGTCGAGACCGATCGCCCGGCAGCGTCGCGTCTCGATGCGTCCGTGCGCCTTCTCGGTGGTTGCGTACTCGGTTGCCGCGACCTGCTTCGTATCCCAGTGGAAGGCGGCAAGGTCGTCGAGCAGCTCCCGCCGGTTGCCTTTGACCGTCATCAGGTAGAAGCCGCCGCGCTCGGTGATCAGGCGCGCCGTCTGGCTGCGTGTGCAGGGCGTCGAGCGTCACCACCCGATCCTCGATGTCGATGCGGCGCAGCAACTCGCGCACACCCTCGATCTCGCCCCCGGCGCCGTCGCAGGCCTCCTGGCCGCAGACCAGACCGCTGGCGTGCTCGACCGCCGCCACCAGCATCCGCTCGCTGTCCTTGCCCCGCATCCACTCCGCCGCCGTCGCCCTGCCGTCGAGCGCGACCGCGCCCTGCGGCGACCGGCTCTGGTCGATGAAGCGGCGCAGCGCTTCGTCGAGCATTTCCGGAGCGATGGCCGACAGCACGCGGTGGAACGCCGCAGTCGAAGGCGCGACGTAACGCTCCCTGCTCGGGCTCCAGAACGCCCGCACCGCCGCCAACTGGGCCTGGGTCAGACGAGAAGCGAACTCCCCGATCGCCACCACGCCGCGCACCCCCTGGAGCTTTGCCGCCAGAGCGATCGCGAAGATGGTCGCCAACTGGTGACGGATGCCCCGCGCCTTGCGGTACTCCGGCACCCGACGCAGAAACTCGTACAAGCTCTCGAGGCGCTCCACCTTCGGCGGCCTCGGCCGCTTGACCGCGAGTCCCCACTCCTCCTCGTCACTCGGGCTGACGCAGGGCCGCGCACGCCGAAGCGCACAACTCACGCACCAGCACCGTCTTCGGCTCGCCGTGTTTCCTCCAACCGCCCCCCGGAACCCGCGCGTAGCCCCGCGTCTTGCCGATCTCCCGCCAATTGGCCGCCCGTCCCCGCGAAACGGCTCGGATCCACGAACGTCTCCGCCAGCAACACCGGGTGGCCGGTCTGATCCTCCATGTCGCGCGACAGCCGACGCAGCGACAAGCCCAGAACCCGAGATGCGAGATTCGGCGACCGGCAGCCAGGCAACACCAGAAAACGCGTGTTATTGGCCACCAACCGCAGACGACGAAACTGCTGCTCCCGAGTCCAGCCGATAAAGCGGTCCCTCGCCTCGACCTTGAACGAACCCGCGTGCCAGCCGAGAAGCGCCAACCACCTGCCGTCGGCCGACTCCGCCACCTGACGCACGCCGCCGCCCACCAGACCGCGAAATCCCAGGTAGTGGTGACGCGACATCAACATGTCCCAACGCGCCGACTCGGCGCGGTCCGTCAACCGCCGCACCGAGATCCCGCCCAGATCAACCCCAGCCGCAGACTCCGGCATCAACACCTCCATCGCCGAAGATGATGCCGGAATCGCGGCGAAATGTTCGCTGCCAAACGAATCACCTGTCAACTCATGGCTCTGTCAGCGACTTTGACACAGCCCTGCCCACCGCTGTCCAATCAGAAGTGAGCATCCGTGTTCCAGTCAAGGGTGTCGAGAGTCCGGGCCTCAGGCCGGCCCCGCGTTGGGAGCGCCTGAACTCTCCGGTCCCTCGAACGCAGCGGGTCTTGTCTTCCGCCCGCATGACGGCGCTCCCCTGGCTCTGGCAACCGTGGTAGCCTTGACCGTGCACCCTGAACGGACTGTTCATCGAACCGCGACCGGCCGTGCCGAAGTCGCGGAACCGGTAACCTCTTCAACATGGATTGGCGCCCCATCGACCTGAAGCGCGCAGCCGTCTCGCCCGGCCCATTCCTGATCGGGCTCGTCCTCGCCTGCCTTGCCGCGGGCGGCCTCCTCGCGCAGCCCGTAGCTGAACCGGCGCTGACGGTCACCAGCGCCCTGGTCGATGAGCGCGGCGCTCCCGCCGCCGGCGTCGAAGTCGTCCTGCGACCGCATCCAGGCGGCTATGAACTCGACCTCGACCTGCTCGGTCAGCCAGGGGCGCTGCCGGAAGCCGTCGACCGGATGCGCTCGGAAACCGATGGGACCTTCTCGCTGCGTGCCCCGGCGCCCGGGCCGTACCGTCTCGAGATCAGGCCGGCGCCGGCAGCAGACGATGCCGGCGACGCGATGCCCATCGTGTACGGCAACCTGACGGAGTTCAACGCACCGCTCTTTCTGCAGCCGACGGAGCTGCCGGACCGCCATCCCGTTGCCGTGCGGGTTCTGGATGCCGATGGCCAGCCGATCGAGACGGCCCTCGTCGTCGCGACTCCCACCAGCCTGCGGTCCCCGCGGTACGAGCGTCCGGGTCGCAACGATGTGCCGGAGCTCCTCCATCCGAGGTTCCTGCGCGCCGCCGCGCGGACGGACGCCGAGGGCATCGCCCGGTTTCTCATGCCGACAGCGGAGGCCAACGTCGTCGTCTCGCGGCCCGGGTTCGTCGGCGCTACGGCGAGGACGCAGGCCAGCCGCGCCGCCTTCCGTCTCCAACGCCATCCCGGCCTGAAGTTCCTCGTCCGCGGGCCGGAGGGCGCACCGGCGCCCGGGGTCGTGATCCGGACGCGTGGCGCGGTCGGTGTCCCGCTGGGGGTGACCGACCAGGATGGCCAGGTCCTGGTCAGTGCCTTCACGGACTCCGACCTCACCTTCGAACTCGAGCGGGCCGACCGGGCGTTCGCCCGTATCTCGCAGCCGGGGCCGGCCGCGCGGGAAACGTCGGCGGTCGAACACGTATCGAGCGTGCGGCTCGAAGCGCCGCGCATCATCTACGGGAGCGTGGCCGACGCCGAGTCGAGCGCACCGATAGCCGGCGCGACCGTCCTGGTCTCCGGATCTCCAGGCCACGCCGCCTTGACCGACCAGGCCGGCGCCTTCGAACTGCGCACTCTGCCAACCCGGAGCGAAGTCAGGCTGCGGGCCGCCGCCCGCGGCTACGCCTCGGCCTGGGCAAACGCGGGGGCCGCCGGGCGAACCGCTTCAGCCGATGTCACCATGGGCCTGCAACCGGCAGCTCCCCTGTTCGGAATGGTCAGGGATGCCTCCAACCGGCCCATCGCGCGAGCGATTCTCCTGGCCGAACCGCGAGGGGCCTCGTTGAGGTCGGCGGGGTGGTCTCTACGCGACCAGCGGGCAACCTCGATCGCCGACGGTTCCTTCCGGTTCCCGGATGCCCTGTACGACACGTCCTACCGGATCACTGTTCGGGCCCTCGGATTCCCGAGCACCGCCATCGATCTGCCTCCCCTCACGCGGGATGAGGCCGCCGAGCCGGTGTGGATCGTCCTGACCAGAGGCCGGCAGGCCGTGGGCAGAATCGTCGACACCGACGACAACCCGATTCCGGGGGCCGAGGTCACCCTGCGATGGCCGTCAGACAGCGGGGAAGTCCGCCCCTCTGGTCGGCTCGACGCCACCAGGCCGGCCACGACGGACGGTCGGGGAGAGTTCCGCTTCCCGACCGTCAGGGCGGGCGAGTACGAAGTCCGTGCCGTGCACAGCGAGTTCCTGGCCCCGGGAAACGCGAGAACCGAAGTGCCGGAAGGCGAAGGGTACTTTGACCTCGGCTCCTTCATGCTGATCCCCGGCGCCGAGATCCACGGCTTCGTGACCGACCCGAACGGTGAGGCGGTCGCCGGCGCCGCCGTCCAGATCAGGAGACTCGGCCGGGATCGGGATGAGGAACGCACAGCCACAACGGATCTCGACGGCGCGTTTCGCCTCGGAGGACTTCCGCAGGAACCCGTGGTGCTGGACGTCCACGCTGCCGGCCATGCGCCGATGGTGCTGCGCCAGGCACGGCCGGGAACCGGAGAACCGATCCTGATCGAGCTGCAGGCTGGCGCAGCGCTGGCCGGGCACGTTGTGGACGAGGCCGGCAGACCGGTCGCCGGAGCCCGCGTTCAGGTGGTACCCGACGTTGAGCAGATGGGTTGGGTCGGGTTCCTTTTCTGGCGGGACTCCGGCGGGCGAACCGACGGCGGAGGGCGTTTCCGCTTCGACGATCTGGCCGCCGGGACCTGGTCACTCGAAGCAACGCAGGGGGCGGCCAAGGCCGAAATCGACCATATCGAGCTGGCACAGGGGGCGGAGCGGGAAGTTGAACTGCGGCTGCGCCGTCAGGATCAGTTGACCGTCCTCGTCACGACCCACCTCGGCCAGCCCGTGTCCGATGCGGGGATTCGCGTTGTACCCGAAGAGGACCCCTACGCCAGCGCCTGGGGCGCCACGGACGCCGGCGGCCGCGCACAGCTCGGTGTGACTCCCGGCGCCGCGACCGTGTCCATCGAACACGCGGAGGAGCAGAACGCGTCGAGAGACATCGTTCTCCAACCCGGGAACAACGAACTGGCGATCCAGTTGCAACCTGGCGGGACGATCAGCGGCGTGGTTCGCTCGGCGGACGGCGGTCCCCTGGCTCAGGCCGGCGTCCGCGCCCTCGCGAAGAACGATCTCGAGTTGCCGGCACGCGCGCGCCGCTACTTGGGGCAGTCGGCGCAGACGATCTCCGATCGCAGCGGACTGTTCCGCCTCACGGGCCTGGAGCCCGGAACGTACTTCGTCAGCGCCGGCGCTCCCGGCTTCGCGCGGAGCGGTCCGGACCAGCCGATCGAGATCGACGGGCAGTCCGTGAACGGCATCGACATCGTGCTCGCACCGGGCGGCTCGATCACCGGCGTTGTGATCGGCCTTCCTGCCGCGGATATGAGCCAGGTGGAGATCACCGCGCATCAGAACGCCCGGCTGAATTCCACCAGGCCCGACGGGGAGGGGAACTTCACCCTGGAGGACCTGGCGCCGGGACCCTGGAACATCGTCGCCAGGAAGGGCTATCCGTATACCGGGCGAACCGTCGAACGCACCGTGACGCTCACGTCCGGCGGCATCGAGGTCTTCGTGGAACTGCCGTTCGACCGCGGCCTCCGCCTGAGTGGACAGGTGCTGGTGGCGGGCGAACCGATGATCGGAGGTTCCCTCGCCATCAGGCTTGCGGACGGCGAGAAGTTCCAGCTGTCCCGGACCGACCACCGGGGCCGCTTCGAGATAAGCGGGCTGGAAGCCGGTTCCCACACACTCACAATCCAGCAGGACGGCGGCCGCATGGAGCAGCGATCGATCGATCTGGAGACCGATCTGGAGGGCCTTCGCATCGATCTCCAGCCGCCTGGCACGCTCACCGGCGTCATCCTCGATGGGGCCACTGGAAGACCCCTGGCCAACGCCTCGCTGAATGCCGGCAGCGCCGGCCAGATCGCCGCGATCAGGGAAGAGAACGGTGGAGACCCGGGATACGCCGGATGGGGCTACAGCGAAAAGGGGGGCCGCTTCAGGATCCAGTTCGGACCCGGCGCCGAACAGTTGTGGGTCACCCGCTACGGCTACCAGAGCGCGCTCCTTCCCCTCAGCGTCCCACCGGGCCAGCATCACCATGGCCTCGTGATCGAACTCCAGCCGGCCGCGTCCGAAGATCCGAACCCCTGACGTGCGGGCTCTGCCGAAGAACCGACTCGGACCGAAGAACCGACTCCGCGTACGAACGGATCACCAGTGGCCGTTTCGACGTGGAAGGCCTGCCTCCCGGCGCCACGGCGCCGTCGTCGACGCCGAGACCGGCCAGCCGCTCGACGATGCCAGTCTGCTGGCCGGCGCCGGCCAAACATGAGACGACCGCGCAATCCATCCCCTGGACTCCCGGAATGACCTGCACCGCTCGTTGGCCGAAGTCGGCGCCGGGGGTCCTGATCCGCACACCCGACGCAACGCCCACTACCGACGCTGCCAGCGCCCTCGGCATGCTCGGCACAGCCGGCGCTCTCGGAACTCCCAACACGCCTCTGGGCCTGACCGACGCGAACGGCGAAGCGGTCGTCAGCAGGGCCGTCGGCTCACAGGCAACCTGGGCCCTCGAAGGGGCAAACCGCGCGTCCGCCACAGTCTCGCCACCCGTCCTTGATCCCGCGAGTCCGCCCTCCGGAGAGCAGATCCTGATCGAACTCAAACCCGGGGCGTCTGTTGGCGGCCGAGTGCTCGACAACGGCGGCAACGGCGTCGCCGGGATTCTCGTCTCACTCAGGATCGAGCGCAACTACCGTACCGGCGGCGATCCGCGACTCTGGGGTGCCCAGGACATGTTCCCGCGGCAGATGACCGACGCCGAGGGCCGCTTCCGGTTCGACCGTCTGGTACCCGGCACCTGGTCGGCGGAAGCGACGAAGGGCGCCGAGGGAGCGAAGCTCGACCAGATCGAGCTGGCTCCCGGCGCGGAGCGAGAGATCGAGCTCCTCCTGAAGACCAGGGACCGGTTGACGGTGATCGTCACGACGGATGGCGGCGAGCCAGTGGCCGGGGCGCGGATCACGATCCAATCTCAAGGCGAGCGCCTGCCAAGCGGCTACGGACAGACGGACGGCAGCGGTCAGTCGGTCACGGACATCGCTCCGGGCCCTGCCACCGTCGAGGCAAGTCACGAGAGACTCCAGGACGCGTCACGGCAGGTCGACCTCGATCCGGGCGACAACGAACTCCGGTTCGAGCTTCAGCCCGGCCTGGAGATCAGCGGCACGGTTCGTTCGTACGACGGCGCTCGCCTCGCCCTGGCGACGGTGGAGGCAGTGACGGAGCACTCCTTCGACACCGACTCTCACCGGACCAACACGGTCACCGATCAGAACGGCATGTTCCGCCTCACCGGTCTCGAGCCCCGTCGCTACAACCTCACCGCGCGTTCACCCGGCTACGGGGACGGTGGACCGGACGAGCCGATCGAAGTCGGCAGCGGCTCGATTGACGGAATCGAGGTCGTTCTGGAACCCGGGGCTTCGATCGTCGGTGTCGTCACCGGTCTTTCGCCGGCCGATCTGGCGCAGGTCGAAATCCAGGTCCGCCGGAATCCCCGCTCGCGAAGCACGAGGCCGGCAGCCGACGGACGCTTCTCGGTCGACTCCATCGCCCCTGGGACCTGGCGAGTCATCGCGAGGAAGGGCGACCCACCCGCCTGGAGGACGGTCGAGCGCTCCGTGACCCTTGAGCCGGGTGCAACCGAGGTCTACGTCGAGCTGCCCTACGAACGGGGACTTCGCATCGCCGGACAGGTGCTGGACGCCGGGGAACCTCTCGTCGGCGGAAGTCTGAGGGCATACCAGGCGGGAGGAGGTCCGGGACAGACCGCGAACATCGACAACCTGGGCCGCTTCGAGCTGGAGGGTCTTGAGCCCGGCGCCTACCAGTTGACCATCAGCCGACCCCTGGGTGGCGGCATGGAGCACCACTCGATCGAGTTGCAAACCGACCTGGAGGGCCTTCGCTTCGAGCTGGAGCCGGCAACGGCGACTCTCACCGGGGTCGTCGTCGATGCCCAGACCGGCCAACCGATCGACTTCGCTCAAGTGACGGCCGCCGACGCGGCGACGATCGGCACGCTGGCGGCAGCTGGCAACACGCCGCCCCTGGTCACCGGCGCGAGTGCCTCGCTCACCCTCACCGAAGGCAGGTTCGAACTCAAGCTGCGGGCGAACGCCGCGCAGTTGTGGGTCATCCGGAGTGGCTACGAAGGCCGGCAGATTCCCATCAGCGTCGCGCCCGGCGAACACCGCGAGGGACTCATCATCGAACTGCAACCTGTTCCGTCCACGCCACCGAACCCGTAGGTCACGGCGGGAACTTCTCCATGACTCAGGTTAGCAGCCCTTGGCAAAGGTCGCGCTGCATTCGATCGGTCATGCATCCCGCCCAGCATCGTTGCTCCTCGGTCGAATATGGCCCGATACGCTCCCTCGTCGCGCCTTGCTGGACGGGCGCCTCACCGCTCTCGGTGCGACACGGACTTTCACCACGGGCTGCCAAGCATCGGTTCCGGTTCGGCATCTTGCCATCCTTCTTCTGGCTCGGCCTCGCCTGCCTTGCCGCAGGCGGTCTTTGGGCACAGCCAATAGCTGACCGGGCGCTCGCCGTCACCGGCACCCTGGTCGACGAGCGCGGTGCTCCCGCCGCCGGAGTGGAGGTCGTCCTGCGGCCGCAACCAAGCGCCTACGAACTCGACCGCGAACTGCTTGGTCAGGCAGCCGCGCTACCCGAGGCCGTCGACCGGATCCGCTCGGAGGCGGACGGTTCGTTCTCGCTCTCAACACCGGCGCCGGGGTCGTACCGCCTCGAGATCCGGCCGGAAACGCCAGCCGACGCAACCGGCGTCGCGATGCCCATCGTGTACGGCTACCTGTCGGCGTTCAGCGCACCGCTCTTTCTCCAGCCCAACGAACTACCCAACCGCCATCCCGTCGCCGTCCGGGTTCTCGACGCCGACAACCAACCAATCGAGGCAGCCCTCGTCGTCGCGACTCCCACCAGCCAACGATCCGCCCGGTACGAGCGCGCCGCCTCAAACGAGCCGCCGCCGCAACGCCTCTACCCCAGGTTCCTGCGCGCCGCCGCGAAGACGGACGCCGAGGGCATCGCCCGGTTTCTGATGCAGACAGCGGACGTCAACGTCGTCGTCTCGCGGCCAGGGTTCGTCGCCGCGACGACGAAGACGGAGGCGGGGCGCGCGGCATTGCGCCTCGAACGCGACCCAGGGCTGAGGTTTCGCGTCCGCGGCCCGGAAGGCAGACCCGCGCCCGGAGTCGTGATCCGGACCCGAGGCGAAGTGTTTGTCCCTCTGGCGGAAACCGACGAGGATGGCGAGGCACTGGTCAGCCCCTTCGTCGACCCCGGCGTGACCTTCGAACTCGAGCGTGCCGACCGGGCCTTCGCTCGGGTTTCACGGCCAGCGCCGACTACACGGGACCCGACCACGGGCGAGCAGGTGGTAGACGTTCGGCTGGAACCGCCGCTCCGCGTCTACGGGCGTGTGGTCGATGCCGACTCGAGCGTCCCGGTGGCCGGCGCGACCGTCGTGATCTCCGGAACTCCCGGTCACGCGACCTCGAGTGACCAGGCGGGCGCCTTCGAACTGAACACCTCGCCAATCCGAGCCGAAGTCCGCCTCCGGGCCACCGCCTCCGGCTACGCCTCGGCCCAGGTGAACGCGGGGGCCATCGGGCAGGTCAGCCCAGCCGACGTCACCATCGGCCTCAAACCGGCGGCGCCCCTGTTCGGACTGGTCAGGGATGCCTCCGGCCAGCCCGTCGCCGGAGCGGGTCTTTCGGCCCAACTGACGGATGACCAGCTAGCGATTGCCCGACGTTCGTTCCGTGCGCTGCAAGCGACCTCGGGCTACGACGGTTCCTTCCACTTCCCGGACGCCCTGTACGGCAGCCCCTACCGGATCACGGTTCGCGCCCAAGGATTCGCGAGTGCCGCCGTTGACGTGCCGCCCCTCACACCGGATGTAGCCGCCGAACCGGTCCGGATCGTGCTGAGCAGGGGCCGTCAGACCCACGGCAGGGTCGTTGACACCGACGACAATCCGGTCCCGGGGGCCGAGGTCAGGTTGCGATGGCCGCCAGCGAGCGAGACAGTCCTGTTCTACGATCGGCTCGACGCCACCAGGCCCACCACGACGGACGAACGGGGGGAGTTTCTCTTCCCGGCCGTCCGTGCGGGCGAGTACGAAGTCCGCGCGGTCCACAACGAGTTCCTGACGCCCGGCAACGCGAGAACCGAGGTGCCGGAGGGTGAGGGCGAGTTCGATCTCGGTTCCTTCACGCTGATCCCCGGCGCGGAGATCCACGGCGTCGTGACGGACCCGAATGGTGACGGTGTCGCCGGCGCCACCCTTGAGGTCAAGAGATTCGGTCCGGATCGAGATCAGGAACGCACCGCCACAACGGACATCGACGGGGCGTTTCGACTCGGAGGACTGGCGCATGAACCCGTGGACCTCAACGTCAGCGCCGACGGCTACGCCCCGCTGGCGCTGCGGCAGGCGCGGCCGGGGACGGGAGAACCGATCCTGATCGAACTGGAGGCCGGTGCAACACTGGCCGGGCGCGTCGTGGACGACACCGGCAAGCCAGTTGCCCAGGCCGAGGTTGAGATGGAGCCCGATGGGGAGACTCTGAGACGAGCCGGAGTGGGGGCCGCGCGGGACTACTACAAGCGAACCGACGGCGATGGCCGCTTCCGCTTCGGGCACTTGAACGCGGGAACCTGGTCCCTTGAGGCAAGGGAGGGGGCGTCGACTGCCAATCTCGACCATATCGAGGTGACGCAGGGGTCGGAACACGAAGTCGAGCTGCGGTTGCGCAGCCAGGATCAGTTGACGGTCATCGTCTCGACCCAGCTCGGAGAAGCCGTGGCCGACGCGAGGATTCGCGTCGAGCCCGAAGGGGACTTCTTCTCCGGTGCCTACGGCGCCACAGACGCCAGCGGACGTGCACGGATCGGCGTGACTCCCGGCGCCGCGACGGTGTCAATCCAACACCCGGAGCAACAGAACGAGTCGAGAGACATCGTTCTCGAACCCGGGAACAACGAACTGGCGATCCAGTTGCAGTCAGGCGGTGCGATCGGCGGCGTCGTTCGTTCGGCCGACGGCGGTCCGCTGAGCCAGGCCACTGTCTGGGCTTTCGCGACGGACCGCGTTGATGGGCCGGCCTTTTCTCGCCGGTATGCCCGGCCGGCCGCCCAAACCACCTCCGATCGCAACGGACAGTTCCGCCTCACGGGTCTGGAGCCCAACGCGTACTTCGTCAGCGCGGGCGCGACCGGCTTCGCGGAGAACGGTCCGGCACAGGCGATCGAGATCGACGGAAACACCGTGAGCGGCGCCGACATCGTGCTCACACCAGGCGGCTCCATCGCCGGGACCGTGGTCGGCCTCCGCACCGCGGAACTGAGCCAGGTGGGAATCACGGCCACTCGGAACGCCCTATGGGACACCGCCAGGCCCGACGCGGAGGGCAACTTCGCCCTGGAGAACCTTGCCCCTGGTACATGGAACATCGTCGCCAGCACGGGCGACTACTTCACCGGGCGAACCGTGGAGCGGACCGTCGCGCTCGGCCCCGGAAGCTCCTCGGCTTTCGTGGAGCTTGCGTTTGAGCGAGGCATCCGCTTGAGTGGACAGGTGCTGGTGGCGGGCGAACCGATGATCGGCGGGTTCCTGGTTCTCGCCCCTCAAGACGAGGACGAGTACCAGTCGACTCGAACCGACCACCGGGGCGCCTTCGAGATGGACGGGCTTGAACCCGGCGCCTACACACTGACGATCCAGGAGTCGGGCGGCAGATCCGAGAGCCGATCGATCGACCTGCAAAGCGATCTGGAGGGTCTGCGCATCGACCTCGAGGTTCCGGGCACTCTCACCGGCGTCGTCCTTGACGCAGTAACCGGTCGACCTCTCGCCGGGGCCGCCCTGGCTGTCGGCAACACGGCGCAGATCACCGCCCTCCGGAACGAGGACACAGGCAGACTCCGACTCGCAGGACGGACAGACAGCAGGGGCGGCGGCCGCTTCGAGGTCCGCTTCGGACCCGGCGCCGAACAGTTGTGGGTCACCCGCGACGGCTACCAGAGCGCGCTCCTCCCCCTCAGCGTCCCACCGGGCCAGCATCACCATGGCCTCGTGATCGAACTCCAGCCGGCCCCGTCCGAAGATCCGAACCCCTGACGTGCGGGCTCTGCTGAAGAAGCAACTCCGCGTACGAACGGATCACCAGTGGCCGTTTCGACGTGGAAGGCCTGCCTCCCGGCACCTGCGGACTCGAGTTCGGGCACCGCGAGGGTGCCGTCAAGAGAAGACGCTCGATCTGCGAAGCGACCACTGCAACCTGCTCGTCAACCTGCAGCCGCGCCCGGACCAGCCGAACTGACCTGGCGCGCCGCCCGGGTCACCTCCGCTCGTACGTATACAACCGCCGCCCGCTCTGCGACACCGTCTCCGCGCGCCGAACCGCCGCATGGGGTTCCAGCGCCGCCTCCCAGGCTTCCGGCGTGTAGTCGGCAAACCGGTCCCCGCGCAGCGTGAGCAGATCGTCGACTCGCGGGTCGCCCTGGGGAACGAACTCGACCAGTCCGCGCGGCGCCAGCGAAACGAGCCAGGCCGCGATCCGGGGCAGCGGCACGTTGCGGCCGATCGCCAGGTGGTGGAGGACGGCCAGCGCCACCAGGGCGCCCGCGCTTCGGGAACGGCGCCCCAGCGAACGCCTCTCGACCTGCGACCAGCCCTGGTCCGGCGACGGATTCGCGAGGTCCTGGTACAGCGGCAGGAAGCGCAGTCGATCGGACCGCGCCCGCGCAAAGGCGCTTTCCAGCGCCCCGAAGTCGGCATCGAAACCGATCACGTCGCGAACGCCTTCCTCCAGCGCAATCGCGGAGAACTCGCCCGTGTTGCAGCCGAGATCCCAGAGCTGCTCCGGCGGCCCTTCGGCGACGAAGGCGCGCACCGCCGCCGCCTTGCGCGAGGCTTCGCTCCTGTCGTAGCTGGTCAGTGTCGAGTAGTCGCTCCAGGTCGTGTCGGTGCCCTTGGGCTCCAGGCTCTTGATCCAGCGCCGGAGTTGCGTCAGCAGACCGCGATAGGCGCTGCGCGGCAGAGGCCGTCTCCTTGTCCGTTCCGCCGCCTCGCTGCGCGAGCCTGCATGGCGTTCGAACCGGAGCGGCAGCAGGACATGGGCCTGCATCCTGGGCGACCAGCGCATGCGCCGCGGCAGCAGGGCAGCGAGCTCGCGGGCCGGGATTCCTTCCTGCATCCCGCGGTACCACGCGTTGTGCGGGGCGCCGAGCTTCGCTGCCAGGAGCAGCGGGTTCAGGAACTGCTCGCAGAACTGGGAGTGACCCTGCCAGTACTCGCCCTCGCGATAGCGCCGCAGCGACAGCCAGTCGATGAAGACAGGCTTGGCGCCCTTGAACTGCACGTTGTAGGCACTCGCGTCCGAGAGCGAGATTCCCCGGTCGAGCAACCGGATCTGCATTTCCAGATGGTGCAGGGCGGCTGTCTTCAACAGCGAAAAGGGCCACTCGTACGGGTAGGAGATGAACGGCAGCCGGGGATGCTCCAGGACGAGGCCCCCGGGCGGCGGCAGAACGCCGGCTTCGACCGGACCGACTTCCTCCGCCGCCACCAGCGCCCCCTCGACGACCAGAGCGTCGACGAGGCCGGACTTCCGCACGTGGCGATACTCGTCAACCGCCGCCGGAGCAACGCTCCGAAAGATGCGGCCGTCGCAACCCTCGATCACCTGGCCCGCAGGGTCCCGAAAGGACGAAGGCTCAGCTTCGGACGCGGAAGTCTTCGCGGCCCCGGTTCGCACTACTCGGACTCTGGCTCCTCGTCGGCGCCGCCGTAGCCGAAGAAAGCCAGAATGCGATGCCAGTAGAACTTGAAGGCGAGCGCCACGGCCGCCAGGCCGCCGATCACCGCCTGCAGGATCATGCTGCCCGACGCCGGGTCCAGGTAGGCGTGGGCCGTCTGCGGCACGATCAGGGCCACGACCAAGGCGACCAGAAGACTGGTTCGATTCTGCGGCATTTGTCTCACTCCACGCTGCCCGGCACTGTGAACAGTCGGTGAAGACGAACAGATCGCGGGCGTTTCGTCAAGCGATCCGGGCCGCTCCACGCCCTCGCCAATGTGGCGAGCGCCCCGCCGCGCGTTAGAGTAGACAACGGGTCGCCGAACCGACATGCCCCATCCTCCGGAACCGAGGGGTCGCATCGCATGAAAGCGCCAGCCATTCGCCGTACCACGAACAGGGCGTTTGCCGCAGGCGCTGAATTGCCGTCGCATCGCACGAAAACGCCTGCCATTCGCCGTACCCGCCAGCGACGCCACCCGGCGTTCAGGTCTACGGCCATGCTCACCACGGCACTGCTCAGCGTGCCGGTGCTGCTCGAACCGCCCGACCGTGCCTTGCACGGCAAGCAACAGCCTTCCGCGCCCACCGTAGTCGGAAGACTCGTCGGCCCGGACCTCAAACCGGCAGTCGGCCTTGAAGTGCAACTGATCCCGGTCCCGGGCAGCTACGTCCGCCGGCTGCGCGAACTCGGCGTGGCCGACGCCGTCCCGATCATTGACCGCACGCACTCGGATTCCGAGGGACGTTTCGAACTCGTCGCATCGCGGGAGGGCCCCCACCAGATCGAGGTTCTGGCCGCCGCTCCGCAGACCGAGCCACCCACCGTCGTTGCTCCGGTCTACGTCCGACGGGTCCTGGACGCCAAACCGAACACGCTCGCGCCGGTCCAGCTTCCGAAGATGCACGACCTGGTCATCGGCGCCGCGGACGACGCAGGCCAGCCGGTCGAAGGAGCGCTGGTTCTCGTTCAGGCCTCGGAGTGGTCCGCCCGCTCGTCCTGGGCGCACAAAGGGAAGACGTCTCCGACCTTTGGCCGCGCGAGCGCACGGACCAACGAAGCGGGGATCGCCAGGTTCTCTCTTCCCACGGCCGCGTCAAGCGTCGCCGTATCGGCCCCCGGATTCAACCTCAGCGTCGACGACCTGTCCCGGGACCGGGCTGCGTTCAGGCTCACCCGCGGCGACGGCGTCACGTTCCGGGTTCTGGATCGCGACGGAGTACCCGTCCCCCGGGCCGTGATCCGGGGCGGCGAGTACCAGGCCATTCCCCTCGCTCTCACCAACGCTCGCGGTGAGGCCACCGTCGGACTCGCCAGGAGAAAGGGAATCTCCTACCAGATCGAAGCCGAGGACGGCTCCTTCGCGCGCACCGCGCGGGTGAAGCGCGAGCCCCCGGCTTCCGGCGGACCGCAAGTCGTCGAAGTCCGTCTCTGGCCCGGCTTCGAGCTTCAAGGCCAGGTGCTGGATGCAACGACCAACCGGCCCGTCGAGCTTGCCGCGCTCTGGATCGACGACGGGCTCGAAGGAACTGATCGCGGGACCGACCGACTCGTCTGGGCCGGTCCTGGCGGGGAGTTCACACTGAAGACCCGCGCCGACTACAAGCCGGAGGCGATCCGGGTCGCCGCCGCGGGCTACGTGACCAGGCGAGTCTGGCTCGGCCCGGAGGACTACGTGGCCGCTGACGAGCGCAAGCCGCTGCGCGTTGAGCTCAAGCCCCGGAAGGCGAGACTCCCACGACGATGACCAACCCCGCAGACGCGGCGGTGTTCCCCCACCTCGTCTCGCCCTGGAACCGAGCCGAAACTCCGCTGCCTCTCGCGACGGTGGCCGTCGTGACATTGCTCTGCGCGACCTGGCCGACATCGACTGCAGGCCGCCTGCATGCGCAGTCCTCGGAGCCTGTCGCACCCACCGTGTCCGGGAAGCTGCTCGCTCTCGATGGCTCCGCCGCCGCGGGTTTCGAGGTCCGCCTGATCCCATCGCCAGGCAGCTACGTCCGCCGGCTGCGCGAACTCGGCGAGACCGAAGCGCCATCGGTCGTCGGCCGCGCCCCTTCCGACGACGAGGGTCGCTTCGAGCTGTCCGCACCCAGGGCCGGTCCCTATCGACTCGAGATCCTGGCCACCGCGCCCGACACCTCGCCGCCGACCGTCGTGGCGCCTGTCTACTTCAGGCTACTGCCGCTGGCGGAGCCCACAGCTCTGGCGCCGATCCGGTTGCCCGAGATGCACCACCTCGCGATCGGCGTCACCGACGAGGCAGGCACACCGGTCGAAGGAGCTCAGGTCGTTGCCCAGGCAACACGATGGTCGAATCAAGAGCGCCGAACGGACGAACCGACACTGCTGCAGCCGGGGCGGCCGTGGGAACGACCTCAGCAGCCGCACACACCCCAGCCGATCGACCCCGTCTTCGGCCGTGCCGCCACTCGCACCGACGCCAGGGGACTCGCCCGCTTCCACCTGCCGACCCCGGACGCAAACGTCTTCGTCTTCGCTGAGGGGTTCGAACTTCGAGCCTCGGTAGTCGAGGGCGCCGGCCAGTACGAACTCAAACGCGACCCGGGGGTCACGCTGCGAGTCGTCGACTCCCGGGGAACGCCCATCTCCAGGGCGGTAATCCGGGTCGCCGAGGACATCGCGATCCCCCTGGCTCTGACCGACGAACACGGTCAGGCCACCGTGGGTCTCAACGCCGGCGAGGCGATCGCGTTCCAGATCGAAACGGCGGATCGGGGCTTCGGACGCACCGAGCCGATCCGGATCCCCGCCGACGACACAGGCAGACCACATGTCGTTGACGTGATGGTCTCGCCCGCGGTCGAGGTCGCCGGCCGCGCGGTGGACGCCGAGACCGGTCTGGCCATCGAAGGCGCCGCGATCTGGCTCGGAGGACGTCCGGGCGACCGCGCCCGGTCGGGGCCAGACGGCGCCTTCCACCTGAGCACCCGCCCCGGCATCGATACCCTGCACCTGTCGGCAGCCGCCGCCGGCTACCGGGCGGACAGGACGGAAGTCCCGCTCGAGCGCCTGCGGAGCGGGTCCGGTTTCTCGATTGCTCTCATGCCGACCGCCAGAATCACCGGCATCGTCACGGACTCGACCGGCAACCCGGTCGCCGGTGCGTCGATACTCGTCGACCGTATCGACCCGGCTCAGGCGGGCCCCTCGCGCCGGAGTTCCGGCACGTCCTACCACTGGCGTGCCGCCTACGGCCTGGATCACCAGGCCAGCTCGGAGTCGGACGGGACGTTCCGGCTGACCGGCCTGGACCACCGCCTTCCCCACCTTCTCACGGTCGAGGCGCCGGGGTTCGTACGCTCCTCCACCGAACTGCCCAGCCTCGGTCCATCCGCTGTCGAACCCCTCGACATCGTTCTCAACCGGGGTCACCGCACCTGGGGCAAGGTGGTCGATACGGATGGGCGGCCGGTTCAGGCGGCGGCCGTCGCACTGCTGCCGGCGAGCCGGAATCCGCGGGGCGGCGCCGTGCTGAGCTACGACTCCGACCTGACAGCCACGACCGACGCAGGGGGAGTTTTCGAGTTCCCGGCCGTCGCTGCCGGCAGCTACCAACTGACCGTCGACCACGGCGAGTTCGCGAGCCGCAGACCGACAAGTATCGAGATTCCAGAGGGCGAAGGCGAGACCGACATCGGCAGCACTGCCCTCACGCCCGGATTGCAGATCGAAGGCCTGGTCGTCGGACCCGACCAGCGGCCGGTCGCGGGCGCTCTCGTCAGCGCGTTGCACCCGTACACCGCCCCGAGCCGCGCCGGCGAGGGCTCACGCACCGCAACCACCAACGCCGGCGGCCGCTTCCGGATCGGCGGTCTGCAGGACAACCTTGTCGATGTCGGCGTGCAGGCGGACGGCTACGCCGCCTCCCACCTGAAGGCAGTGAAGCCCGGCACGAACGACCTGCTCGAGATCGAGTTGAACAGCGGCGCCGTGCTGACGGGACGCGTCGTGGATACGGCTGGCGACGCCGTCTCCGGCGCCATGGTCACGCTCTTTGACGTTGGCTCCAGTCCTTTCGCCGGTTTTGACGACCCCGGCCACCAGCAGGCCACGACCGACGCCGAGGGTCGCTTCCGGTTCGAGTTGCTGAGACCCGTAACCTGGCGTGCCTCGGCAGCCGCCTTCCCCGGCGCAGGTCGAGCGGGCAGCACGGAAAACGTGCCCATTCAGCTGCGAACCGGGGAAGTGCGCGAGATCGAACTCGTTCTCGCGAACCACGACGCCGAGGTCGTCGGCGTCGTCACGAACCACCTCGGAGACGCGGTGGAACAGGCCGAGGTGACAGTTGTCGTCGGCGGTACTCCCGGCAGATCGTCCCGGCAGTCATCGGTGGGTCCCGGAGGCCGCTTTCGGTCGGGGCCGATCCCGGCCGGCGACGCAACGGTCGTCGCCAGCCACCCGGAGTACCGGCAAACCGTGCGCAACATCACCATCGATCCGGGGACCAACGAAGTTTCGCTCGTTCTCGAGCCCGGCCTGGAGATCAGCGGCGCCGTCCGCTCCGCCGAGGGACGGCCCATCCCTCTCGCCGTGGTCATGGCGGAGTTCGATCTGGCGCCGGAAGCGATGCAGCAGTTCATGAACGATCCCTCGAACCACCACCGACGCGGCTCACCGCTTCAGCCGATCGAGACCCTCACCGACCGCAACGGCGACTACCGTCTGACCGGTCTGGACGCCGGCGCGTACCGGTTGGAGGCCTTGGCCGCCGGCTACGGATCGGGTAGCGCCGTCAGCCATCAAGTGCGGCTCGAAGCCGGCGCCGTTGCCGGGGTCGACATCGTGCTGCCTTCCCAGGCGACGATCGAGGTGCGGATCGCAGGCCAGCCGCCTGCGGGGCTCAACGTGTGGGTCCAGCAGGGCGTCCACGACTACCGCACCGCGACCGAGGATCCCGGCGGCAACCATCGGATCGAGGGCCTCGGTCCGGGGGCCTGGACCGTCTCCGCCCAAGCGATCGATGGCCGCATGGTCCAGCAGACCGTCGACCTTCTGGCCGGTGACGACATTGTCGTCGAACTCCGGTTCGAGGAAGGCCTGCACGTGACCGGCTGGGTGACGGTCGCGGGCCAGTCGCCGGGTGACGGCGCCATCTCGCTGCTCGGAGGAACCACCCGGCATCGCTGGACCAGCCTTGATCGACAGGGACGCTTCGAGCTGGAGGACGTGCCACCCGGCGTCTACACCCTGTCGGTCAACCTCCCCGGCGTGACCGGCGCAAACGCAGTCGCGATCTACCACCGTACGGCAGAATTCCCCGAGGATCAGAATCTCCGTCTTGACCTCGAGTCGCCGGCGGTGCTCACCGGCCTCGTGCTCGACGAAGAAGGCCGGCCTCTCGCTGGAGCCCTGGTCGGCACGGTCGAGCCCGGCGCCGGCGCCGCCGGCGGCGCTACGCCGAGATTGGCCGTGGTCCGTACGGGATCCTTCGCCGGCACCGCCACCACCGACGTCGACGGGAGATTCGAACTCCGATCGGCGCCCGGTTCCTGGGACCTGCTCGTTGCTGCCGGAGGTTTCAGCAACCAGGTTGCCAACGTGGAATTGGCCCCGGCGGAGCACCGCCAGGGGCTCGTCTTCCAGCTGCGGCGAGCCACGGACCAGCAGCCCTGAAGCGGCACAAGGTCAGAAGCCGGCGCTTCGCGCCGGATGCCGGCGACAACCCGGGTGGCGCGATCCACGCCGGCCGCAGGCCGCAGGTCGCAGGCCGCAGGTCGTAGGATTGGGCACCAACGTCAACGACAGCGTACGGCCTACTGCCAGCCGCAAGGGGAGCACACACAGTGGACATAGCGAACAGGATCATGGTCGTCACCGGCGGCGCTTCCGGAATCGGGAAGGCGCTGGCCGAGGCGTTTCACCGCGAGGGCGCCCGTCACGTCGTCGTTGCCGACCTGGACGAGGCGGGGGCCAAGGAAGTCGCCGGGGCGATCGGCGGCACGGGCGTCGGGCTCGACGTGGCCGACGAAGGCGCGGTGCGCGACCTGGTCGCGGCGACGCAGTCGAACATCGGCCCGATCGACCTGTTCATGTCGAACGCCGGCTTCGTGACGATGGGCGGTCTCGAAGTCCCGAACAAGGAGATCAACGACCAGTGGAACGTCCACGTGATGTCCCATGTCTACGCCGCGCGGGCCGTTCTGCCCTCGATGATCGAGCGCGGCGAGGGGTACATCATGAGCACCGCCTCGGCGGCGGGTCTGCTGACCCAGATCGGTTCGCTCGCCTACTCGCTGACCAAGCACGCGGCGGTTGCCCTGGCCGAGTGGATCGCGATCACGCACGGCCACCAGGGCATTCGCGTCTCGGTGCACTGCCCGCAGGCGGTGAAGACGAACATCGGCGCCAACAGCCCCGACCGCAACCGGCGCCAGGGCCTGTCCGTCGGCGTCGCCTCCGGCGACGGCGTGCTCACGGCCGAGCAGGCCGCCGATGCCTGCATCGAAGCGGTCCGCGAGGAGCGGTTCTGGGTCCTGCCCCACCCGGAGGTCGCGGAGTACGTACGGCGCAAGGGGACCGACATCGACCGCTGGCTCCACGGCATGAGGCGGTTCCAGGGACGCCTGTACGAGGGCCAGCCACTGCCCGGAGACTGGTTCGTCGACGCCCAGGACGACTGACGTGTCCTCCCTCGACGATCCGGTCTACTCGACCCGCGAAGGCGGCGTCGCCGAGATCGTGCTCAACCGGCCGGCCCGCCGCAACGCGGTGACCGGACCGCTGGCATCCCGGCTGCACGCCGAGATCGTCGCCGCGACCGAGGACGACGACGTAGCCGTCCTGCTCTTGCGCGGCGCGGGCGGCGCCTTCTGCTCCGGCCTCGACCTCGGTGAGTTCCGGGCCGACCCGCCGCCTGAGTGGATGCCCGCCTTCAGCGGCCTCTGGCTCGACGTTCACGCGGCTCTCTACGACTGCACGAAGCCGATCGTAGCCGCGCTCGAACGCTTCGCGATCAACGCCGGATCCGCGCTGGCGCTTGCCGCCGACCTCCTCGTGACCGGCGAACGGGCGTTCCTTCACGTCGGCGAGATCCGGATGGGGATGGCGGCGCCGATGAACATGGCTTGGCTGCGGCTGCGTCACCCGGAAAGCGTGGCGGCGCGACTCGCGATCGTCGGCCGGCGCTGCCCGGGAACAGAGCTCGAGCGGATGGGCGTGGCCGCCGAAGTCGTCGCCGACGATCAAGTCCTGAACCGGGCACGGGAACTTTCCGGGACGATTGCCGGTTACCCCAGGAACGGAGTCCGGTCGATCAAGCACACCGTCCTCCGCGGCCGGACCGCAGGGTCCGGTCACGAGTGGTTCGCCCGGATTCGCGGCGACTCGTAGCTCGCATCGCAGCTTCAACGCCACCCCTGGCGGACGAGTCGGCGTCCCACGCAATCGGCGCCCTGCTCGACCGCTTGGGGAAACCGGACAGCGGCCGCCCGGTCGCGGTAGGCTAAGGCGCAATGACGGCCTTCTCACTAGACGACAAGTACACGCTCACTGAAGGCCGCGTGGCGATAACCGGTATCCAGGCTCTGGTCCGGCTGCCGATGGACCAGCACCGCCGGGACCGCGAAGCCGGTCTGCGGGTCGGCGCGTTCATCAGCGGCTATCCCGGATCGCCGCTCGGCGAATACGACAAGCAACTCATGCGCAACGGCCGGCTGCTGGCCGAACACGACGTGGTCTTCCAGCCGGGGATCAACGAGGAGACCGCGGCGACCTCGATCTATGGCGCCCAGCTCCTCGAGCGGTTCCCCCACCAGCGCTACGACGGGGTGGTCGGCATCTGGTACGGCAAGACCCCCGGCGTCGACCGCACCGGGGACGCCTTCCGCCACGGCAACTTCATCGGCACCGGCAAGCACGGCGGCGTGCTGGTGCTGGCCGGCGACGACACAGCCTGCAAGAGCTCGACGATTCCCGGCGACAGCACGATCAGTTTCTTCGATCTATCGATGCCGGTGCTGTATCCGGGCGACCCGGCAGAGGTCCTGGAGTTCGGCCTGCACGGCATCGCCCTGTCCCGCTTCTCCGGCCTCTGGACCGCGCTGAAGATCGTGACCAACGTCGCCGACGGCGGCGCGATCATCGACCTGCCCCGGACGGCGCCACCGGTTCTGCCGGATCTGGAAATCGACGGCCGGCCGTTCAAGAAACACCTCGACATGCGGCTGCTGCCGCCGCATACGGTCGAGATGGAGCGTCAGATCTTCACCGAGCGCACCGTGGCCGCCCTCGAGTACGTCCACGCGAATGGCCTCGACAGCATCCGTTGCGCCTGCCCCGGTGACCGCCTGGGCCTGATCGCGGCCGGCAAGCCCTACCGCGACCTGCGTCTCGCGCTCAACCTGCTGGGCCTCGACGAAGACGCGCTCGACCGCCACGGCATCCGCGTTCTGAAGCTGGGCTGCATCGCGCCGGTCGAATCGCGGCGGCTGCGCGACTTCGCCGATGGCCTCGAGGAGATCATCGTCGTCGAAGACAAGCGGGGCTTCATCGAGACCCAGGTGCGGCAGACGCTCTACAACCTGCCCGATCGGCCGCTCGTCGCCGGCAAGCAGACGCCAGGCGGCGAAGCGCTGTTCCCGATGCACGGTGAACTCGAGGGCCACCAGATGGCGCTGATCCTCGGCGCCTACCTGGAGCAGCGGCTGCCCGGCGCCGTGGCCCCGGAGAACCTGGCGCGCCTGCGGACCGGCGCCGAGTCCGCCGACCTGGCGACGTCCCTGCCGGCCGCGCTGTCACGCATGCCGTACTTCTGCAGCGGCTGCCCCCACAACACGTCGACCCGGTTGCCCGAGGGCTCCGACTACGCCGGCGGCGGCATCGGCTGCCACGCGATGGCGATGTGGATGGACCGGGGAGTGAGCTGGCTGCCGCAGATGGGCGGCGAAGGCGCCTGCTGGATCGGGCTGGCGCCCTTCACCGAGCAGGAGCACGTCTTCCAGAACGTCGGCGACGGCACCTACGCCCACTCCGCCAGCAAGGCGATCGAGGCCTGCATCGCCGCCAACCTCCACATGACCTTCCGCATCCTCTACAACGCGGCGGTCGCGATGACCGGCGGCCAGGACGCGGTCGGACTGCTGAGTTCCATCGGCGTGGCGAAGCAGCTCCAGCTCCAGGGCATGAAGCGGGTCGTCCTCGTCACCGAGGATCTCGAACGCTTCCCCCATCGCGACGACAAGGCAGTCGAGATCCGCCATCGCCGCGACTACGACGACGTGCTCAAGGAGCTCCGCGCGATCAAGGGTCCCACGGCCGTCGTCTACGACCAGCAGTGCGCCGCGGAGAAGCGCCGAGAGCGCAAGCGCGGCATCCAGGAGACGCCGAGCCAGCGGGTCTACATCAACCCGGCGGTCTGCGAGGGTTGCGGCGACTGCGCCGCGAAGTCGAACTGCCTGTCGGTCGCGCCGCTGGAGACGGAGTACGGGCGCAAGACCCGGATCCACCAGTCGTCCTGCAACCTGGACTACACCTGCATCGAGGGCGACTGCCCCGCCTTCATGACCGTCGACCTGGGGGCGGCCACGAAGCCGGTGCGACGCGCCGCGGCCGCGCCGCTGGGTGAAGACGAAACGCCGGCGCCCGTCCGTCAACTGCCGGACGACGCCACCTTCAGAGCTCTGCTCGTGGGCATCGGCGGCACCGGCGTCGTGACCGTCGACGCGATCCTGGTCACCGCGGCGCTGCTCGAAGGCCGGTACGCGGTCCATCTCGACCAGACCGGCCTCGCCCAGAAGGGCGGCGCGGTGGTTTCGAACCTCCTGCTCAGCAGCAAGCCGATCGACCGGGCGAACAAGCTCGGCGAAAGCGAGGCCGACCTGGCCCTGTCGTTCGACCTGCTCGCCACGGTCGCCACGGACAACATCAAGCGGTTCTCGAAGGAGACGACCGCCGTCGTCGCGAACACCGCCGGCATCAGCCCGGCGGCCGTGATCACCGACAGCGCCGCGCGCATGCCGCCGCTCGACGAACTGCGCAAACGACTCGCCCTGTTCACCGACAGCGACCGGAGCTACTTCGTCGACGCGGAGGCCGCCACACAGCGGCTGCTTGGCAACAGCGTGACGGGCAACATCTTCCTGGTCGGCACCGCCTACCAGCAGGGCCTGCTGCCGCTCCAGGCCCGCTTCATCGAGGAAGCGTTGCGGGCAAACGGGGTGGCGGTCGAGGACAATATCCAGGCCTTCCGCTACGGCCGGCTCTTTGTCGCGGATCCGCAGCGGTTCCGAAGCGCCGCAGGTCTCGAGGGCCCCCCGGCACAGACGGCCGCGTCGGCTCAGGAGGCCGCCCGCGCAAGGATCGAGCGTTGGGCGCCGAAGTTCGGGACGACACTCGCTCGCATGGTCCAGGGCGCTCCCCGGGGAGGCGCGCTCGATCGTCTCCTGCCCGGTCGGATCGCCGACCTGCTCCTCTACCAGGGCACGGGAATCGCCGAGCGCTACCTGAGGTTCGTCGACGAGATCGGGCAGGCTGAGGAAGCCCGACTGCCGGGCCACACAAAAGTGCGCGAAGAAGCCGCCCGCTACGGCTTCAAGCTGCTCGCAGTCAAGGACGAGTACGAGGTCGCGCGCCTGTGGCTGCAGGACCCGATCTGGGACGAGATCGCCAACGACTACGACGGTCCGGTCACTCGCCACGTCCTCCTCCACCCGCCGACCCTGCGGCGCATGGGCTGGGGGCGGAAGATCCGGTTCGGCGCCTGGTCCCGGCCGATCTTCCGGCTGCTCTACGGGGCGCGCCGGCTCCGCGGCACCGTCCTCGACATCTTCGGCGCCACCCGCCACCGCCGGCTGGAGCGCTCCCTGTTCGACTGGTACCGCGAGCTTCTGCACCGCGCGACCGACCGGCTCGACGCCGAATCCGCGCCGCTGGTCGTCGAGGCGGCGAAACTGCCCGATTCCATCCGCGGCTACGAAGGCGTCAAGGAGCGCACGGTCGCCGCCGCGAAGACGCGGGCGAAACAGCTTCAGGACGAGCTCGACGACCAGTCTCTCGGCTCTCGGGTCGCCTGATCCAGCGGCGGGTTCCGGTCGCCGTGGACGAGTCGCGATCGAAACCGGTCCCGGCGTAACCGGCCTGAGGCGTCTGCGCCCTGCTTCGCAGCGGCGCGCACGGCGCGAGGTACCCGCGGCCTGTTCCCGGCGCGACGCCGCTGCCAGGATCCGCCGCTGCCAGGATCCGCCGCTGACAGGATCGGCCACCGACAGGCTAGGATTCGCCGCTGTGAGAAGTCGCCGCATCGCTTCCACTCTTGCCGCTCTGCTGGCCCTTTCTGTCGCCTCGACGGCGCCGGCCCTGGCCCAGCCCGCCGCCCACCCGGTGCTGAGCGCGTTCATGCCCATCGACGAGTACATCCTCGAAATCGACGGTCAGGCCGATTCCGACGCCAGGCTCTACCTTTCCCGGCGAGCGGCTGCGATGCTGATACTCAGCGACTCTCTGGACGAACCCATCCTGCTCTGGGCCCGCACGATGGCCGTGGACCGGCTGCCCGCAGCCGATCTTCTGGCCTCCGGCGCCGGCTACGACGTGGTTGCCGAACCGGCCAGGACCTGGGTCGGCGACGCGACGCCGGACCAGACCACGATCGACCTTCCGATCGAAGGTCGGACCTTTCGCCTTCTCCCCCGGCCGCCCCTCCTCGGCGACCGCACTCTCGGCGAACTGCTGGAACACTCACCCGGCTACCGCGCCGGCATGGACGCCTTCCAGCCGAACCCCACGGCGATGACCGCGCTGCGCGAAGCCGGACCTGCGCGCGTCCGCGTCTTCTTCGGCTCCTGGTGCGGCGTGTGCAAGCGGGTCCTGCCCAACCTGCTCAAGGTCAACGCCGGCCTCGAAGGCTCGAACATCGCCTTCGACTACTACGGCCTGGACTCTCCCCCGGCCGGCTGGGAAGACCCCGAGGTCAAGGGCAACGAAGTCACCGGCCTGCCGACGGCAATCGTCTACCGCGACGGCCAGGAAGTCGGCCGCTTCGGCGGCGCGAACGACTTCGCAAGACCCGAGCAAGCACTGCAAAGCCTGCTCGCGGGACCGCAGACGGCCCGCGTCCCGCCGCGGCGAGCACGGCCTGCCGGGCAGACGCTCGCGGCAACAGGAGGCGGCACATGATTGAGAAGCGGCACATGATTGAAATGAGGAACGAGAGGACCGGCGCCAGGCGATCCGTACCGCACCTCGGGTTCAGTTGGACCACGTTCTTTCTCGGCCCTCTGGTTCCCCTGGTTCGTGGAGACTGGAAGTGGGCGCTGATCATGTATCTCGTCATCCAGGTCGTCATGTCGCTGACCATGCTGCTGTCCTTCGCAATCGTTCAGGCGATCTCGGTCTCGTCGATGGACTCACTTGTCATGGGACCGGCGACACTCCTTGGGGCCGGAATCGGGCTGGTCGTCACCCAGCCGGCGTTCGCGGCCATCTACAACCGTCGCTACCACGCCGACCTGCTGAACGATGGATTCGAAGAGTGCTCGCCTTGATCACGGCGACGGCGTCTGTCGGAGGAGTCGGGCTGAGCGCCTGCCTGCACCAGTGGTCGCTGCCGGTAGGGCTCTCGGCGCCTCCCTGAGGCTTGGCCCTACGGCCCGGCCTCCCGGCCGTTGACGACCACCGGCTCTTCCGCTCGTCCCGTGCTGCTGACACTCACCTCCGCGCCCCAGCGGCGGCCAGCCGCCCAGAACGAGACCTCGTAGGCGCCGGGAGTCACGCAACCGAGGCCGAGACGGCCGGACTCGGAGAAGCGGACGGCATCGCCGGCGCCGGTCAGGTGGCTCGCGATCTCGGCGCCCGACTCGGTCGTCACGCTGAGGAAGGAGAGGGGCTCGCCGGCGCAGTCTGCGGCCGGGCAGCGGAGTTCAAGCAGCCGGCCCATCGGCAGCGACTCCCGCAACGTCGAGGTACGGTCCTCTTCGACGTTCACGCCGACGCCACCGGCGCAGGCGGAGGCGTCGTTCCAGACCACGGCCACCTCTCCGGCCGGCACGTTCAGGGTTTTCTGCCCGCCGGCCGATGCGAGACCGCCTCCGATCGCGTCGCCCGCCGCGTTGACGAAGTTGAGCCAGACGCCACCGGCAGGACTGCCGTCGGCACGCCGCAGCTCCACTTCAAGCGTGCCGGGTTCCGTTTCCTCGACCCGCAGGACCTGGTGAAGCGGCGGATCCGTGGTGACAACGAGCTCCTGGACCGCTGTTCCCGCCGGGCTGGCGCTGCCCTCGCGAGCCCGGCTTAGGGACATCCCCGCACTGGCCTTGAGCCGGTAGTTCCCCGGCGGCGCCGGCGGCAGCACGAAGCGGCCGTCATCGTCGACCTCCGCGAAGGCGACGGCGCGGCCCACGTCTCCGATCAGGCCAACCTGGCCGCCGACCGGTGCGCCGTTCACGTCGAGCAGCGTGCCGTTCACCCGAACACCGTCCAGGTCCATGCGCGGCGCCGGCCCGGCCGGCCACAACCGCCCGACGGAGGCGCCGTCGCCGGGATACCAGGTCATCCACAGCAGGTCATCGGCGACGCCGTCGACCTCGAACGAGCCGTCCGCGCCAACGTCGGCACGCGCTGCCGGGCCTCCCATCCCCAGGAGCCGGCTCTGCCGGGCGCCGCCGCGGCGCTGCGAAACGAGCTGGATCTTGAAGCTGCTCCGGGATGGCTCGAAGACGCTGCCGAAGGTGACGGCGCCGCCCGCCACCGGGCGGCCGTCCAGCACCAGGACGCTGCGGATCGTCCGGGTCGACAGCGTCACGCCGACCGTCTGCACGTCGGCCGGCCCCTCCTCGACCGCGATCTCCTGCGACACGCGCAGGCGGCCGCCGCCGTCGACGACGTCCAGCCTGTAAACGCCGGGAACCGCCAGGAACTCGGCTTGCACAGTCGAGTCCTGATCGCCGCCTCGGCCCGCCCCGGCGCCTGCCGATGACCGCAGCGCCGTCTCGACGATCGGGATCTCGATCTCCTTGAACCGGTCCAGAACGCGAACCATCCCTCCGTCCAGACCCTGGACACGCACCGCGACCTGCCGGCCGGAGTCGATCCAGGACTCGCCCTGGTCGGCCAGTTCGTTGGCGCCCAGCACGACGAGCCGATCCGTGACCGGCGCCCCCGGGCACTGCAGACGCAGGTGATAGCGGCCCGCCCCGAGGCCGCCGAGCAGGTACCGGCCCTCCACGTCGGAGACCGTCAGGTGGCGCTGCTGCAACATCAGGGCCGCGATGGCGCCCGGGCCCGGATAGAGCAGCTCGACTACGCAGCCGGCAGCGGGTTCCGCCCCCGCCGCATCGAAGAGTCGCCCCTGCACCGCGGCCCCGGACTCGAGGGCGATCAGGCCGAGTTCGATCTCGCCGCCGGGTATCGGCGCGACGCGGACGAACCGGGACTCGCGGTAGTTCTCCGCCCGGAACGAAAGGTCGACCGCGGCATCGCCCGCGAAGGAAGCCCTGATCGGAACCAGCACCGGACCCTCGGCATCCTCGACGTCGTGCGAGGCGCCGGCCATCCGGCCGACGCCGTTGGTCCGCATCGTGAAGTTCCGGATCGGCTCGCCGGCGGCGCCGACGAGTTCGACGCGCACATCGCCGGCCCCCGCCGGCCCCAACGGCGCCTCGTCGGCCGGCGGCTCGCTGGCGATCAGCTCGAACTCGACGCGCGAGGCCCGCCGACCCTGCTCGATCGTGCTGGCGCCGGTCTCGAAACCGGGCGCCTCGGCCGTCGCCTGGAGGTTCCCGGCGGCCAGGCCCGGAAGCTCGAACGTGCCGCGTTCGCCGCTGTCCGTGCAGCGACGCAGGGTTCCAAACCAGTCGGGAAGGCTCGCGGCGCGCCATGACGCGCAAACCTCCGCTCCCGCCACCGTGCGACCGCCGGCCGCTTCCCGCACCACGCCCTTCGCCGTCCGCCCGGCCTGCAGCCGGATCACTCCTGGCGGCGGCCGGCTCGGGTACGCGGCGACGAACGGCAGGTGATCTGGATGGTCCACGACGACCGTCAGTCCGCGCAGCCGCGGCACGGCGTCCTCGAGGACGCCATCGGGCGCCGTCTCGCTGCGCACGAGGAAGGCATCCACTGGCGAGAGGCCGGCTCGGCTCGGTTGGAGCACCGTGACCGAAGCGTCGGCGACCGGCTCGCCGTCCCCTCCCAGGACGACGAGCCGGCCCGGAGCAGGAGTTGGCGCCTGCGGAGCCGTGCCGAACGCCGCAAGAGGATGGAGAGTGGCAAGGCAGGCGAGAACAGAACTCAACCGCATGATGGAACCTCCCTGGCAAGGACCTTGTTCGTCGTCATCCGGCGAGTCTACGCCCATCTTGTACGCTAAGCGGCCCTCGACAACACGGCGCAACAGGAGAAGAGCAATGGCGTGGGACTTCGAAACGGACCCTGAGTTTCAGGACAAGCTGGACTGGATGGACGAGTTCGTCCGGGACGAGATCGAGCCGCTGCGGTTCGTCCTCGGCAGCCCCTACGACCTCTCCTGCCCGAACCGCCAGAAGCTGATCCCGCCACTCCAGGAAGAGGTCAAGAAGAGACAGCTCTGGGCCTGCCACCTGGGGCCCGACCTCGGCGGCCAGGGGTACGGCCAGGTCAAGCTGGCGCTGATGAACGAGATCCTCGGCCGGGCGCCGCACGCGCCGATCGTCTTCGGCTGCCAGGCGCCGGACTCGGGCAACGCGGAGATCCTCGCCCACTACGGCACGGACCAGCAGAGGGCGCGTTTCCTGCAGCCCCTGCTCGACAACCAGATCGTCTCCGCCTACTCGATGACCGAGCCGCACGGCGGCTCCGATCCGAAGGTGTTCAAGACGAGCGCCGTCCTCGACGGCGACGAGTGGGTGATCAACGGCGAGAAGTGGTTCTCCTCGAACGCGCGCTACGCCTCCTTCCTGATCGTCATGGTGGTCACCGACCCGCAAGCGCCGCCCTACAACAGGATGTCCATGTTCCTGGTGCCGAAGGAGACGCCGGGCGTCAAGATTGTCCGCAACGTCGGCGTCGGCACGGGGACCGAGGAGGGCTCGCACGGCTACGTCCGCTACACGGACGTCCGGATCCCCAAGGACCACCTGCTGGGCCAGCGCGGCCAGGGCTTCGTCGTCGCCCAGACCCGCCTCGGCGGCGGCCGCATCCATCACGCGATGCGAACGATCGCCAAGGTGCGCACCGCCTTCGACCAGATGTGCGAACGGGTGCTCTCCCGCGAGACCCAGGGCGAGCTGCTGGCGCAGAAGCAACTCGTGCAGGAGAAGATCGCCGACTCCTGGACCCAGATCGAGCAGTTCCGGCTCTTCGTGCTCCAGACCGCCTGGAAGATCGACAAGTACAAGGACTACCGGATGGTCCGCAAGGACATCTCGGCGGTCAAGACGGTCATGCCGAAGGTCTACCTCGACGTCTTCTCACGGGCGCTGATGATCCACGGCTCACTGGGCGTCTCGAACGAGATGCCCTACTCCGCCGGCGTCATCGACTCGTTCCACATGGCCCTGGCGGACGGCCCGACCGAGGTCCACAAGGTGACGGTGGCGCGGCAACTCCTGCGAGAGTACGCCGGCACGGATGACCTGTTTCCGACCACCCACCTGCCGAAGCTGCGGCAGGCGGCGTACGACAGGTATGCCGGAGTCCTGGAGCAGGAAGTGGCGGCCCTGTAGGCCCGCCAGAACACCTCAGGACACACCGCCGTCGTCCCGACTGGCGGCAGGCGGGTCGTTGCGCGTTTCTGCGCTCCGCGACCCGGTGCTGCTACGCGGGCGCGGCAGCCGTGGCGCGCACGCCGACGCCGGCCACGACCGCGAACAGCAGCGCGAAGACCAGGTTCGGGATGCCGCTGGTCTCGCCCATCAGACCCGTCACCGCGAGGACCAGAAGCGCCACCGCGATGAGGATCGAGAAGACGTTACCCATCTTCCGGGCATCTTCCTCGCTGCTCTCCATGCAGCCGATGCGGACCAGGAAGAAGGTCAGCACGGCGAAGAAGGCCAGAAGGTTCCACCAGGAGCCGGCAGCGGCGGCGACCATGGCCTGACTGGCCCACCAGCCGGCGCCGAGGATGTACGCGATCGCAAACAGGAAGTTCTTCAACATGGCGAACGGGAATCTAGCCGACCGGCGGCGGATCGGCAAGCCTTAGGTGTTTCTCCCTCCAGGACCTGTTCCAACGTCCAGTGCATGCGCCGGAACTCCCGCTTCGACTCAGGGGAAGGCCCGGGGCCTGAAGTCCGCGTCGTTCACGATGCTGCTGCTGGTCATCGTCTCTCTCCCTGTTCCAATTCCGGAAGCGGGCCGCGCCACGGCGCGCCCGCCGGTTGTGTGTCGTGTTGGCGCCCGGCGGCCCCTTCGGGCGCATGCCGTGCAGGGACACATCCTACCGGCCAGCAGGTCGCCCCGGCGGGCGGGGGCGGTCGCAGGTGCGGCAGCGTGCTAACGTTCCGGCTCACTGAAGCGCCACTTCCCGGGCCTGGGCCCGGTTTTCCAACGGAGGCACCCGACATGCTCCTCGATCTCGCCAGGAACCGCTCAATCCTCGTTTTGGCGGCCTCCGCGCTGCTGCTCTTCTTCGTCGGCTGCGCCGCCGAATCCGATGCGGACCACGAACATGCGGACCACGAGGACCACGATCACGCCGACGACGATACCGGGCACGCCGAAGCGGGCGACGACGGCGCGCCGCGCGTGCACTTCGTCGGCCTCGAGGACGGCGACACGATCCCGAGCCTGGTCAGCCTGCAGTTCGCGGCCGAGAACTTCATCATCGAACCGGTGGGCGACGGTGCGATCAACGAGGGCGCCGGCCACTACCACATCGCGATCGACGGCGAGTGCCTCGAGCCGGGGATCGTGATCCCGACCGCGGACCCCTGGATCCACTTCGGCGACGGCTCGGACGCGATCGAGCTCGAGATGAGCCCCGGCGAGCACCACCTCTGCCTGCAGATCGGCGACGGCGAACATCGCACGCTTGATGAACCGGGCCTGTCCCAGTACATCATGGTGAATGTCGCGGACGCCGCGGAGGAAGCCGAAACCGGCTAAGGCCCCCCCTTTGCTCGAACGAAGAACGGACGGGCCAGGCCGTGCCTGAAGCAGTCGAGGGCATGGGTGGCGCGCGCGGCCCCCGCTCGAACGAAGAACGGACGGGGCCAGGCCGCGCTTGAAGCGGTTGAGGGTACTTGTGGCGCGCGCGGCGCTACTCGAAGAAGAACGGACTGGTCCAGGCCGCGCCGCCGTCGGTCTGGACGACGCGCAGGTAGAGATACCCGCCGGGTCGGAATCCGGGTAGAACTACCGTCAGGCCGCACTCGCTCTCCCCGTCCGGGCACGAGGCTTCGCCCGCGATTGCGCCGGCGCCGTCCGCGTTCTGGCGACTGATCACTTCGATCCGGGCGATTTCTCCCGGCACCGCCGCGCGGACAACGAGGGTGCTCTCCGGCACGCCGGCGATCGGGCCCACCTCGCCGGCGGCCGCCGCGTCGGCCGGGATCTCCGCGCCGACAGGCCAGCCGGCATAGCTCGCCCGCACGACGATCCGCGGTCCGTTCGTCGCGTACGTGCGGCGAGCCCGCAACGCTTCGTGGATGGCCTCCCGCGTCGCTTCGTCGGCAAGGATGGCCGCCACGCCGCCGCTCGGCGACGCGAGATGCGCGAGACCGGGATGGCCGTCGTGACCGTCGCTCGAGCCGACGAATCCCAGCCGGTAGCCGCGGTCGAGCGCATCGCGCACGTAGTTGCCCTCGACAGCGCCCCGGACCACCAGGCCGGGCGAGTCCGCCGACTCGTTCGAGCCGTGGACCGAGACGATCTCGGTGACGGGCTCCAGTCCGGGCGGAGGCTCCTGCGACCAGTCCGTGGCGATGGGATCTCCCGCCGAATGATGGGCGAAGGTCAGCGCGCGAACCCCGTCGAGCCCCGCCCACAGCTCGTGCGCCTCGTCGTGACTCTCGTCGATGGAGCTCAGGAGCAGGCCGGCCGCCGCCTCGGCGGTCGGCTCGAAGAAGACGACGTGCCGGTGACCCGCGACCCAGTTCGTCCACTCGTATCCCGCAAGTGCCACGAATCGGCCGGGATCGTGCAGGCGATCGACGGCAGCCAGCGTCCGCTGCCAGATCTCCGGTTCGCGGTCCATGAAGCGCATGCCCCAGTGGTCGTGGTCGGTCACCGCCGCCGCGTCCAGGGCCGCGATCTCGCGCGCGTAGCGCAGGAGGTCGTACGGGGTCCCGGAGCCGTCCGAGAGGCCGGAGTGATTCTGGAGGTCCGCCCACAGAATGCGCCGGCCCGCCGGCGAGACGGAAAGCGGGTTGCTCTCCGCTTCGAAGCCGGAAGGCGCCCCGGCGCCGTCCGCTCTTCCCTCTACCCGCACGACGCCGCCGGAATCGGCGGAGAGCCGGAGCGGGACGACGAGGCGGCCGCGATCCTCCTCCGTCAACGCCAGAGACACGACCTTCCGGGTAGCGCCGTCCCCGCCCGGTCGGTCGCGGCCGTCAGCCACGGCGATGCCCGCAGGCAGCCGCAGTTCGAGCGTGCCGCGAAACTCGGGCCAGCCGTTGCCGGCCGCGTCGACCAGGGCCGCGACCAGGTCGACCGACTCCCCTGGTCGCGCCGTCGACGGCAGGTGCAGGAGCAGGCGCGACGCCGGCCCCGGCAGCACGTCGACCGCGGGGGACGCAGGGATCAGCTTCCGCACGCCATCGCCGTCGCCGTCGACGGCCACCCAGAACCGGGAGTCCCGCTCCGCATACCGGTCCGCCAACGCGCCCGCGGGCCCGGCGCCGTAGGTCATCTCGATCAGCTCCCCTTCTGCCAAGGCCCGGCCGCGGACATGGATGGCCAGCAACTGTCGATCGAGCGTCTCGGCCGACAGGTCGACACCTCCGGCGTCCGTTCCAATCGTCGTGTAGCCCAAGGCCGCTTCGCGCTCCGTCTGCGGCGTGCTCCAGCCCCAGAACGGCGATACCTGGAGGTAGACCGCACCTCCAACCGCTACGCCAAGCGGCCCCGCCCGATACACGATGCGCCACGTCCCCGGCCGGCCCGCGACCGCTGGTCCGCTGATCTCCTCGACCAAGGCAGTGCCGCCGCCGTCCGACTCCGCGCGAGGCCTCGAGAGATCGGCACGGAGCTCTTCGACGAGCTCGACCCGCGGCGACCGGTCAGGCCAGTCACCGCGCGAGGCCTCATCCGGCGCGGGCCCACACGCCGCAACCGCCAGAAACGGGGCCATGGCGAATCCGGGAGCGCGCACCCGAAAGATCCTCTCACGAGCGCGAGAACGGCTGTAGTCTGGCCTGACTCCCAATGCCCTTCAAGATCGCCTTCATCGGCGCCCACGGCGTCGGCAAGACGACCCTCGCCTACGGTCTGGCCGCGCGCCTGAAACGCCGGGACATCAACCTCGAAGTCGTCGTCGAGGTGGCGCGCCGCTGCCCGCTGCCACTCAACGAGCGGACGACCCTGGAGGCGCAGTCCTGGATCCTTCACTCCCAGATCGCGGACGAACTCGTAGCGGAAGCGCGCGCGCCGGTCATCATCTGCGACCGCAGCGTGCTCGACAACTACGTCTACCTGCTGTTCGCCCGCGGCCGCCAACCGCCGCTCGAACCGCTGATCGAGTCCTGGTGCGCGACGTACGGCCTGTTGGTCCATGTACCCATCCTGCACGGCAGCGAGGCTCAGGCCGACGGCATCCGCGCGACAGACCCCGCCTTCCGGCAGCAGATAGACGACCGACTCCGGAACGAACTGGAGGATCGAAGGATCCCGGTCCTGGCCCTGCACCCCGAACAGCGGGTCAAGTGGCTGGACACGGCGGAAGAGGCCGTGGCGAACGAGCTCCGCATGCCCCAACTCGATCTGCTGTGAGGTCCCGGCGGCGCGCGTATACTCACGCCCCGAAACGCTCGACACCGAACACCGACGCATTGACGAACGTGACCGCGGCCCCTCAGGCGAGCCGCAGGTCGACGAGCCCGAGAGAGGAGCCGCCATGTCCCGTCCCACCCTTCGCACCGAACTCTGCGACATGCTGGGTATCGAGTATCCCGTGTTCTCCGCCGGCATGGGCCCGGTGGCGGGCGGCGCCGAACCCGTCGCCAAGGCCGAACTCGTGGCCGCCGTTTCCGAGGCCGGCGGCCTGGGTGTGATCGGCGGCGTTGCCTACAGCCCCGAGGACCTGCGAGCCGAAATCAACAAGGTGCGCGCGAAGACGGACAAGCCGTTCGGCGTCGACCTGCTGCTGGCGTCGAACTTCCTGGAGAAGGCGGGCAGCGGACCGACCTCGGCGACGGCGCCGACCCGCGACCTGGTGCCGGCGGAAACGCGCGACGCGCTCAGGACGATGGCAGAGCGCCTGGGTATCGAGTGGATCGAGGCGCCTCCCCCGGCGCCGAGTTGGGCGGTTCCCGAGGGCAAGAGCTACGCCGGCGCCCAGATGGAAGTCCTGCTGGAGGAGAAAGTGCCCGTGTTCGCCTCCGGTCTCGGTTCCCCGGCGCCCTTCTCGAGAGCGCTCAAGGACGCCGGCATCAAGATCGTCTCCCTGGTCGGCAACGCCCGCGCCGCGCGTCGCGTGGCCGACGGCGGCGCCGACATCGTCGTCGCCCAGGGCACCGAGGCGGGCGGTCACACCGGCAAGATCGGCACCCTGGCGCTCCTGCCCCAGGTCATGGACGCGGTGGCGCCGCTGCCCGTCGTCGCGGCGGGCGGCGTCGCCGACGGCCGCGGACTGGCGGCGGTCATCGCCGCCGGCGCAATCGGCGGCTGGTGCGGCACCGCCTTCCTGGTTTCCGACGAGGCGAATCAGCCCGCACTGCAGAAGGAACGCATCATCGATGCATCCACCGAAGACACGGTCGTGACCAGGCTCTACAGCGGCAAGACGATGCGCAACATCACGAACCCGCTGATCGAGTCCTGGGAGCGGAGCGGCATCCGGGCCCTGCCGATGGGACTCCAGGGCGTTCTCACGCGCGACCTGCTGCACTCCATTCGCACCGCCGGCAGGGACGACCTGCTGATGAACGCCGCCGGACAGACGTCGGGCATGCTGACGAAGACCCGGCCGGCGAGCGAGATCCTCCACGAGATGGTCGCGGACGCCTCGCACCTCCTGGGTGCGCGGCTCTCGGAACGGGTTCAGGTCCAGGTCGCTGTGTAACCACCGGGACCTTGGAAACCGGCAGACCGGTTTCCCGCAGCTACCGCAGCCTCGACCACTCCTCGCCTCCCGGACGGCCTCGGACAGGGAGCGGAATCCACCCGGCAAAGGTACAGGTGCGCCGGCCTACCAGCGTCGCGCGTCCGGCTCGATCGCCTCGAGGTCGAAGCAGTCGTACCCCGCCTGATGCCGCCAGAAGCGCTCCCGGTACGGGTACATCCGCAGTGACGCCTGGTCCGTGGGCGCGCCGAGGCTGAACGTCGCGCAGAGTTCGTACGCCTTCTCTCCCGTCGTCCGGAAGGCGTAGGGCTCCCGGGTCTGGGGATCGACGATCGACACGATGTCGATGTCGCGTTCGCTGCTGAGCGCTTCCAGACTCGCGGGCAGGGAACCGCTCCTCTCCCAGTAGACGTCCACGCCCCGGACGATGTCCCGCAGGTTCCCCACCCGGGCAACGTCGAGTCCTCGTTCGCGCGCCGTTCCGGGCGAACCGACGACCACCAGTCCCAGAACCACCGCGACGACGACGAAGACCGCGGATGCTCCGGCGAAGATCGCTGGCAGCCGGGGCGCCTGACCGCCTTCGGCGGTCTCGACGTCATCCTGGCGCAGGTCCCAGAAGTAGTAGCCGAAGACGCTGCCCGCGACGGCGGCAACGACCGCCACCTTCAGCAGGAACCGCACGGCCAGTTCGCCGCCAAGGCCGAAGAAGACCAGGGCGATCAGGTCCCCGGCCAGAACGCCCGCCGCGACGAACAGAGTCAGGTACGTGAGCCACTTCCTGATCCGCGACGAGCGCAGTTCCGGATCGCCGCGCAGTGCGCGCCGCACCAGCCGCTGCATCCACAGGAAGGCCGGGAAGGAGATGACGAGATACGCCAGACCCCAGCGCAGCATCTCGGCGGAGGCCGCGGCCGGCGGCGTGAAGGCCACGTCCGTGAAGGCACGATTGATCAGCACGAACATCACGTTGCCGAAGCTGATCGCCGCCGTGTAGAGGGCGGCGAAGAGGACCAGGTAGAGAAACGCCTCCCCTGCGCCCAGGTACGGCCGGGGCCGCGGAATCGGCGCGACGAAGTCGCGGTCGACCCAGGCGCCCAGCGCCTTGTCGACGTCCGCCTGCCGCCAACTCGCGTCGGCCAGCGCTTCCCTGATCTCGTCGCGGCTGGCGCCCCGCGCCAGGGCTTCTCGAACGAAACGGCTCAGTTCTTCATTCACGGTGTCTCCTCCGCGTTGTTGACGTCGTCAACATACACCTGCAATCCCTGGCTTGTCAACCGACGATCGGCGGTCCGGCCTTTCGCGCCCCACCCGCCTGGCATGTGGCGCCTGCGAGCGCCGAGCGGGCTAGTATCCGCGCCATGACTTCGACAGCCCTCCTCGACGCCCTCCGTTCGCTCGACACTCCCACCGTCTGCAACGCGCTGGAGGTCGTGGTCCCCAAGCGCCGCGGCCACGGCTACACGGTGGACCCGCTGGTCTGCGCCAAGCGCGAGTTGCCGCCCATCGTCGGCTTCGCCCGCACCGCGCGCATCCGTGCGCAGCACCCGAGTTCCATCGACCCGAAGCAGGCGCGGCGCACGTCCGTCGGCTACTACGAGTACCTGGCCGCCGGCGAGGGCCCCACGATCACCGTGATCCAGGACCTCGACGACCACGCCCGCGGCTACGGCGCCTTCTGGGGCGAAGTCAACTCGAACATCCACCGCGGGCTGGGCTGTCTCGGCGTGATCACGGACGGCAGCATCCGCGACCTTGACGACGTGGCTGAGGGATTCCAGTTGCTTGCCGGCCGCATCGGACCGTCGCACGCCCACGTCCACGTGGTGGACTACGGCGAGCCGGTGACCGTCGCCGGCATGGCGGTTTCCGACGGCGACCTGATCCACGCCGACCAGCACGGCGCCGTCGTCATCCCCACCGAGGCGGCCGACGAAGTCGAAGCGGCCGCCGACCTGATCACCCGGCGCGAACGGGTGATCATCGACGCGGCCAGGCAGGACGACTTCAGCTTCGAGAAGCTGAAGGCCGCCTGGGGCGAGGCGGCTGAGATTCACTGAATCGCCGGCGGGCGAAGCGGGCTCAGGCCATCACGGGATCGATTGGCGTGATGATGCCGAGCGCGTCCTCGATCGCCTGGGCGGCCTCGAGACACAGGCCCTCGCGGAAGCGGCCGCCGATCACCTCGACCCCCTGCGGCAGGCCATTGGCAACGCCGGTCGGCACGCACACGGCCGGCAGGCCGAGCAGATTGAGAGCCACCTCGAAGCGCATCTGGTCGACCACGTCACCGGGCTCCTGCAGGTCGTAGCCGACGACGAAGGGCGGCTGGGTCATGATCGGCGCGAGGATGACCGGGTAGTCCTCCTGGAACTCCTGCCAGGCACTGGCGATCCGGTGACGCTGGCCGTACATCGCCTCGTACTCGGTCGGCGACTCGACCCCGAACATCTCGAGCGCGCGGACCAGGAAGTCGTAGGCGACCGGCGACATGACCTGCTTGAGCGCCTGCCGCGCCGTGTTCAGTTCGTAGCCGAGGAAGACCTCCCACGCTCGCCGCGCTTCCGCCGCCATCGGCGGTTCGATCTCCTCGACCGCGTAGCCGGCCGTCTCCAGCGCCTTGCCTGCCGCCCGCACGCCAGCGGCAACGTCGGGATGGGTCGAGCCGCCGCCGGGTTCAGGCACGAGCGCAACCTTGACCGGCGACGCCGGCGGTTCCAGATAGAGCGGTACGGGCACCGACCAGGGGTCACTGCGGTGGTACTTGCCGAGCAGCTCGTACGCCGTGCGCAGGTCGGCGACGCGCCGGGCCATCGGGCCGTCCACCGCCATCAACTGACCGGACATGCGGCCTCCCCTGGCGCTGGCGATGCGCCCGAGAGTCGGCTTGAGCGACGCGATCCCGTTGCACTGGGCCGGGACGCGCAGCGAACCGCCGATGTCGTTGCCAAGTCCCAGACAACTCATGCCGCTTGCCAATGCCGAGCCTTCTCCGCCGCTCGAGCCGCCGACGTTGCGGTCGGCGGCCCAGGGATTCCGGGTCACCCCGTAGAGGTAGCTGTCGGTGTGCACCCGCAGACCGAGATCGGGCAGGTTGGTCCGGGTCAGGACGATGGCGCCCGCCTGCTTGAGCCGGGTCACGATCAGCGCGTCCTCTTCGGCATTCTCCTCGGCGTAGGCCGGAACGCCGTTCGTCGTCGGCGTGCCGGCGACGGCGATGTTGTCCTTGACCGAGATCGGCACACCGTGCAGGGGACCGAGTTCCGCGCCAGCGGCGACTGCCTCGTCGGCCGCCTGCGCCGCCGCTCTCGCTTCGTCGGCCAGTACGCGGACGACGGCGTTCAGATGGCCGTTCACCGCGTCGACGCGCGCGAGGTGGGAGTCCACGACTTCGAGGCTCGATACATCGCCGCCCCGAATCGCCGCGGCGAGCTCGCCGGCGCTGGCGCGCCACAGGTCGTCGGGCATCGGCCCGGCGGCAGCCGCGCCAGAAGGAGCTGCCGCCCCGTTGTCGCACCCGGCCAGAAGGCCGGCGGCGCCGGCCAGGGACAGGGCGTGGATCACCTGGCGCCGGGAAACGCCTGCGATCGCCTTCGGCTCAAGGTCCTGCGTCGTCATCTTGCCGTCTCCTCTCACTCGGCTCTCAGGTCGTCCAGATCGAGCGTCTCGCTGAGCACCGGCTCGCCGTCGATGCCCCGGACCTCCAGCGTCACCGAGCGGAAAGTCCAGTCGATCGACAGTGCGCCGTAGTTCTCGGGCCGGTAGGTCGGGCCCAACCGGTAGGGCCCCGCCTCTTCCCCGCTGCCGGACGGCGAGTTCAGCGAGCTCGCGGTGAGTTCGAGGAGCGGATAGTCGAGCGCCTCATCGTCGCGGTAGAGGCCTGCGCGGTGACGGTCTCCGGAGACGATCACAACGCCGTTGGCCTCCGTCTCGCGGAGCAGGGCGAAGAGGCGGTCGCGCTCGGCCGGAAGATGCCGCCAGGCCTCGTAGCCGTGACCGTCGGCGATGACCTGAATCGACGACGCGAGAATGCGCAGATCCGCCTCCTCGTCGAGCACGCCGCGAAGCCAGGCCCACTGCTCCTCGCCCAGCATCGTCTTCGCCGGATCCGGATCCGGCACGTAGCGCTCCTTTCCCGGCACGCCGCGCTCGTCCGTGGGCCGCAGCGCGGAACGAAAGTAGCGGGTGTCAAGCAGGATGAGTTGGACGCGCTCGCCCGGCGGGCCGTAGCTCACCGCATCGTGGACGCCCGGCCGGGACGCCCGCTCCGAGTCCGCCGGCACGTCCCAGAAGTCCTCGAAGATCCGCTGCGCCTGCTCGCGCCCGAAGAAGTCCGCGCCGCCGTCGTTCAGGCCGTAGTCGTGGTCGTCCCAGGTCGCGGCCAGGGGCACTGCCTCGCGCAGCCGGCTGAACCCGTCGGCAGCGGCCTGCAGCGCGTAGGCATCGCTCAGCTCGCGCAGGTCCTCCGACTCGACGTCGCCGTAAACGTTGTCGCCGAGGAACACGAAGAGGTCGAAGTCGTCGTCGAGGACGGCGTCGAAGATCGGCTGCGGCTGGTCCTGCTTCAGGCAGGAACCGACGCCGATACGCTCAAGCGCCGGCTCGGCCGGAGCAGCCGGGGGCTGTTCTTCCGCCGCGCCGCACGCCAGAGCCAGCAGCGCGGCCGCCAGCAGCGCTTCAATCCGCGGCTTCACGGCACACACTCTCGATCGAGAACTGCGACGGGTCGGGCAGCTTCCCCGCGACGACCATCTCCTTGATCAGCTTCTCCGTCTCCGTGACCCGGTCCCTCTCCGCGTAGGCCTCGCGCATCGCCCTCACCTGGGGGTGTTCAAGCATTCGACAGTATCTCAGCATCCGCCGCCTCACCTTCGGCCACTTCCGCCGCATGTAGATGTTCGGCTGGTAGGACTCGTCCCATTCGGGCGTCACGTAGTCGCGCAGGTCGAACGGCCGGCGAAGCCGCCACACGCCTTCGTCGTAGACGATGTTCGGGTCGTCGCCCGCGCACAGGTGCTCATAGAACCACATCCCCTGGTAGTTTGCCTCCAGGTCGGCCCGGGACAGGACGCCCGTGACCGCCCGGCCGAGAATCGTGATCTCGTGGCCCAGGCCGCGACGGACCACCCGATCCTCCGCCTCGGCGAGCGGCACACCCCGAGAGCGGGCCTTGCGGTACCAGCGGTGGTAGAACCAGGCGGTTCCCAGCATGTGGGTCAGCTTGTCCGTGCCAAGCCGCACGCCGTTCACCTCCACCGTCGGACTCGGCGGCATCCACCGGCCGGTGTCGAACACGGACGATGTGCCCCCGTACAGATAATGCTGCCTGAACTCCCGCATCTCATCCGCTCCCGACGGTGATCGGCTGACCAGCGGTGAATTGACCGACCACGTCTCGAAACCGTCGAAGAACAGCATGCGATGGCGCTTGAAGAACCGGAACCGCACCTTCTGGCACGGGCGGTCCCGGCCGTCCCGGTTCAGCTCGGCAACGAGACGCTCAAGTTCCAGATTGACGCGGGCGTTCAACACCCCGGTCATGTCCTCCAGGGGCCGGCCCCAGGCGAAGAACTGGTCCGTCTCGAGGCCCGGCGCGGCGCCGGCGCCGCCAAGTCCGAGGAACACCGCCGCAACCGCAAGGACCACGGCGAAGCGAGCCGACCGCGGCCTGGCCGAAGCCGGCATCAGAAACCCCAGCCGATCCCGGCGGTGTACACGTAGCGGTCGGCGTCCCCGTGAGCCGAGCTGATCCGCCGCAGGACGCCCAGGTTGAAGGTGACGCGGGGCAGGGCGAACTGCCCTTCGAAACCAGCCAACGTCTGCCGCGCCGGGTCGAGGTCCGAGTCTCCCCAGGTACGCACGAGGACGGCCCGGGCACTCCATCCGACGTAGACGTTGTTCAGGAACGCGGAACGCGGCTTGTGCACGCCGATCAGGCGGGCATAGCCGACGCCCAGCTGGCCGCCGGCCGTACCCGGCTCGAGCTGCGCGACGAACCCGCGGTACTCGCAGAATGCGGCACAGTCATGGCTGGCCGGCACCCGCGCCACGACCACTCCGCCGCCCACCGAGAACTCAAGCGGGATCGAGTACCGAACCCGTGTGACGCCGAGCCAGCGAAGCGAGGTCTCGTCGACATCCGCCTGGACCCGCTCCACCAGCGACCGGGGGTCTTCCGACTGTGGCCGGGGGTCCTGCGAAACCAGCGGCCCTGCCCAGAACCAGAGAAGAACAGCCCCCGCGGCCAAGTGCGACGAGCGAGCCCGGACAAATCGAAAAGCAGCTTGCATCGGCGACGAACGCGGCGGGGCTGAGCCCGTTCCTTCTCTCGGCGCCGATGCTACACCGGGCGGCCCGGCTTCCGCTCCGGCGGCGCACCGCCGGATCGGGCCGCAAAGGGCGCCGAAGAGGCGAGGGGCCGGTGGCCAGGAGACGCCGCCGGTGCAGGTGGAAGTCGAAGCCCGACGTCTTGATGCCCACATGATGCGGGGTCGAATCCGAGCGGTTCCTGGCGTTGCCCAAACGCGGCGGCGGAACTTCGTTCGCACCCAGTGGCGGCGCGATAAACTAGGATCACTGGCCAACAGGAGGTTCAGATGTCCAGACGAATCCACCGAGTCCTGCCCGTCGCCGTTCTCGTGCTGACCCTGAGCGCGGCCGGCCCCTCCCCCGCTCACCACGCCTTCTCGGCCGAGTTCGACGCGAACCTGCCGATCAAGATCGAGGGCACGATCACCAAGGTCGAATGGATCAACCCTCACGCCTGGGTCCATGTCGAGACGACCCTCGACAACGGCGAGACGATGACCTGGGAACTCGAGGCCGGCACCCCGAACACGCTGGTGCGCCGCGGCCTGACGCGCACCCTTCTGCGCCCCGGCACGGAAGTCGTCGTCCGCGGCTACCAGAGCAAGGACCGGATGTGTGTTCCGAACTGCCGCGGTAGCGGCCGCGACATGAAGCTCCCCGACGGCCGCAGCCTGTTCATGGGTTCGTCCGGCACCGGCGCGCCGCGCGACGGCGCCGACCCGACCGAGCAGTAGAACCACCGGATCATCCCCCGTGGGTTCCGCGCGACACGAGCAGCAGGCGCGGCCCGGGACACGGACCGTCGACGAGACCGCATGCCCGCGGGTCGGCTACGTCCCGGTCAACGCCAACACCGTCCGCGCCCTCCGACCGCTGAACAGGTCGTCCCGGGGGCGGCTCGCTACTGATCGCCCATCGCCCGGCTCGACTTCTCCTGGTCGTCGATCAAACCGAACGCAGCGACGATCTCGAGCGCGATGAACGCCACAGCCAACAGAATGAAGAACTCGAAGTCACCCATGCGCCACCTCTCCTGCCTCTCCCGCGTGGTTGGCCCGGTCCGTGCCAAGCCCCCTTAGGTCTTCAGCTCATCATACGTCCTTCCGCGGCGTGACGCCACGGGCGCACCTGCTGGCGCCACAAGACGACTCCGGTAGCCACGGGATCGACTCGGGCAGCCGGCCCTTGTCACGATCACTTCAGGATCGAGAACACGCAGGCTGGACTCGTTGCCATTCATTGGCCTTTGCCGATCCTCCTGCCGCTTCACGCCGTCAACCTGCCAACGAAGGCTGTAGCGGTTGCTGTGGCTCCGGCATCACCCGTCGCAGATACTCGTCGAACATCGGCACGGTGAAGGCCGTGTCGCCATGAGCGGGGCCGCCCAGGGCACGCAGTGCTCGCCGTGTTGCTCCGGCCGCTGCCTGCCTCCGGCTCATCTTCAGAAGTGCCGTGCGCAGAGCGGGAGCCAGCAGGCCGGGCAGTGACAGCTTCTCCGGCGCCTCGAGGAAGAGGGTGGTGAAGCCCCTGGCCTCCGCATCGACGACGATGCGGTTCAGAAGAACCGTCTTGCCCGTGCCTCTGAGCCCGACAATCATCAGGCTCTTTGCCGCCAAGCGGTTGCGAATCCGGTCGAGGGCGATGGCGGCCTCTTCAAGCAGTTCGTCCCGGCCCGCCAACTCGGGAGGGGGAGTGCCCGCGCCGGGCGCGTACGGGTTCCTGCGGGGGTCCATGTATTGAGAGGTTACCCCGGTTTATCCAGGTTCGATAAACCGGGGTAACTTCCCTATAGTCCCCCTCTGGCCAGTTCCGTTTCGGCGTACCCGGTCGCGGTTTGAGCCGTCCCGCCACCTTAGCCGCCGGGTCGCGAACAAGGGCGTTGCTGCGCGACGACCCGGCAACCGTGGCCATCCTGAGGTGGTCCCAGGTCGGCGAGGGGAACGCGCTGCGCCAGCGGGAGCCCGACCCGGCCCGCCGGACGCTCTCTACTGGTCCTGCTCTTCCTTCGCGGCCTCCAGGGCCTCCCGCGCCGCGTCGACGCGGTTCTGGCCGCCGTACCAGCTCGCGAGCCAGTCCTTGCCGTCCTCGGCCTTGCCTTCCTGCTCGCGGTAGCGGGCGCCGCGCAGCATGAGGGTCATCGCGCGGTTGCCTTCGTGGCAGGCGTACTCGAGGACGGGGTCGTCGCTGCGACGCATCTCCAGGGCGCTCGTCCAGGGCGCTTCGTACGACTCCGGATCCTTGACGGTGTACTCGTAGAGGAGGGCGTCGGGGCCGGTGCGCGTGAAGCGTTCGGTCAGAACCAGGTTCGGGCCGGTGCCGCGGAAGGCGGTGTGCTCCGTGTAGTTCTTCGTCGTCACGACGAAGGTGTCGCCGTCCCAGACGCCTGACGAGTCGCCCTTCCAGAAACGCATGCTCTCGTCGGCGTGCTCGCGACCGTCGGTCGGGATCACCCGGTGGTCGTTGATCATCTCGGTCATGATCGCGACGTAGCCCGGCGACTGGAAGATCTCCATCATGTTGTTGTAGGCGCCCGGCGTCATCGGTGGGCCGGCATTGAAGCCGACGATGCAGCGCTCGTAGGTGTTGCGCTCTTCCGGGCCGGCCGGCGGCTGGCCCCAGAGCGCGTAGCGCTCGTTCGACCGGCGCTGCGCATCAGCCGTCAGCGCGGGCACGCGGCCGTTCGGCGGATCGACGACCAGGGAGGTCCGCATCGTGCCGGAGACCTTGTCGCCAAGGTCGAGCCAGAAGGAGTTGTAGCCCACGTCGACGTCGCCCTGACTGGGGTCGACATCCTGCACGCCGGAAGTCGCCCGCGCGGCGCGTTCCTGGCGGCGCCGCTCTTCCCACTCGGCCGCCTCTTCGGCGGTCAGGGTCGCCTTGTCTCCGAAGGCAGCCGGACGTTCGAGCGGCGTGATCGAGCGGAAGTCCCAGGTGCCCTGCAGATCGGGGACGCCCCACGATGTCTTGAGTTCCGCGTCCTCGGCGGCAGCCGTGCCGGCGAAGGCAACGACGACGACGACGACCACGCAGAGGACGGTGCTGGCAAACAGTCGGTGCTTCATTCGTTCGACTCCTTCCGGTTCTTCAGGCTGAGCCCTGCGGCCCTACTCGGGCGTCGCTCCACGACGCAGGTGACCGTAGGCGGCGTCCTCGCCGCCGAGGGGAATGCACTTGAACTCGAGCAGCCGCGCGTTCTCTTCCAGGCGCCGGTAGAGCGGCATGCTGATCGTCCACGGCTCGGTGAACACCTGGGGATCCGTGATCGTGGCTTCGTAGCGCATCGAGTTCGGGCCGGTCCGGGTGAAGCGTTCCTCCACGACGAGTTCTTCGCTGTGGAAGTTGCCGGACGCGTCGAACCAGGTGTCCGCCACCTGGTCGGTGACCTCGACCACGAGGGTGTCGCCCTCAAAGCGGCCGAGCGAGTACCCCATCCACGACGGCAACTCAGCCCGCGTGCCGGGCCGGTCGAGACGGACCGCGCGGCTGTTCCCGCCCCACTCGTAGGCGAAGAAGACCGCCTTCGGCGTCTGCACGATCTGGAACGGCAGCGGCATGTAGGTGGCGCGCGGTATGCCCGGCATGAAGCACTTCGCCGCCGGATCCAGGTTCAGCCAGTCGGCCCGGTTCGCGTTGCGCTGCGCAAGCGCCCAGTCCTGGTAGGGGATGCTGCCGCCTTCGACCACGCTCAACCCGCCCGGTATCGCTCCGAGAGCTCCGTACTCCGGCGCCGGAGTGCGCCGCGCATGGTGCGCTTCGAGATCCCAGTGCGCGCTGTTCATCGTTTGCCAGATGCCGTTCAGATCCGGGTCGCCGTCGGGCGTCCGCGGCGCCTGCCAGGCGCCGTCCTGCGCCTGCGTCGCAGCGGGCACGACCAGAAACAGCATCGCTGGCAGCAACACGGCCAGACTGTGCTTGTGCATGACCGGAACTATAGCGAAGGAGCAACGGGGCTGCGACGGCCTTGACCGCGCGACGCCTGCTGCGAATGCGGGCAAACCCGCATTCGCACTACGGCAGGCGGAAGACGAACAGGCCGTTGCCGCTGCGCGGATAGCGAATCTCCGGGCTGACGCGGGCCGGGACGAAGCGGGGACTGCCGCCGCCGAGCCCGGTGGAAACCGCCACGTACTGGACGCCGGAGACCGCGTAGCTGATCGGGAATCCCTGGACCGAGGTCGGCAGACGGGTTCCCCAGAGCTCCCGACCGGTTGCGGTGTCCCAGGCCCGGAACCGGCGGTCGATGTCGCCGGCAAAGACGACGCCTCCCCCGGTGGTCAACGCCGCGGTCAGGAAGGCCGGCCGCTGCTCGACGCTCCAGACCTCCTCCATCGTGTCCACGTCGTAGGCCGCCAGTTTGCCGAGACGGCCCTCGGTTCCGGGCATCTCGAACCACTTGCGGTCCGCTCCCTCGCCGCCCGATCCCTCCTCGAACCGGATCTCGCGGCCCGAGATCTCAAGACAGCTCTGGCTCAGCGGCACGACCAGCAGCCCGTGCGCCGGGCTGTAGGACGATGCCTGCCAGTTGCGGCCTCCCGCCGTGCCGGGACACGCCGACACCCACTCCCCGACCTCGGCCGAGGCAATGTCTTCCCGGTAGCGGACCTCGCCGGTCTCGCGGTCGACTGTTTCGAAGACGTTCTGGAACACCATCTCCCCAAGCGCGACGAAGGAGCCGTCGGACCGGTCGAGCTTCCACAGGATCCCGTGCTTGCCGGAGGTCAGCAGGAGCCTCTGCCCGCCGCGGTCGATCAGGACCTGCTCGAACGCTTCGTCGAGGTCGAGCGCCTCGCCCGGCACGTGCTGGCGGTAGAAGGCGATCTTTCCGTCGGCGGGACGCAGCGCCAGGGTCGAGTTCGTGAACAGCGCCTCGTGGTCGATCGTCAGGCCGCGGCTCGCCGGCACCCACGGCTTCGCCTGGGCCACCGGCCAGTAGAGCAGTTCGAGCGCCGGGTCGTAGCTGCCCGGAATCCAGGAGTCGCCACCGCCGCGCAGCATGAGCGGCAGATCGCCCCAGGTCTCGCCTCCCGGCTCACCGGGCCGGGCGATCGTGTACGTGCGCCATCGTTCCTCACCGGTTTCCGCGTCGTGGGCGGTGATGAAGCAACTGTCCTCGAAGTAGCGGATGCAGCCGTTGATCCCGTTGATCACGAGTCCGCCTCCTGCGGCGGTTCCTCGCCCCCCCGCGCCGCGGTCGCCCTCGGCGCGGATGTCCGGCACGACGATCGGTCCGCTCGTGTTCCGGTAACCCTTCGCCGGATCGGCGATCCGGGTCTCCCACACCGGCCGTCCGCTCCGGGCATCGAGCGCGAGCATCGCGGCGTCCTTGGTCGCGACGAAGACCTTGTCGCCCCAGATCGCGAGGTTGCGGAGCTGGTTGAAGCCGCGCGCCGCATCGCCCTCCAGCGAACGGCGGTACTCCCAGATCAGCGTGCCGGTGTCGGCCTCCAGCGCCTGGATGATGTTGCGCGGGTTGGCGAGATACATCACTCCGCGGTAGACCAGCGGCGTCGGCTGGTTCACGCCGTCGGCCATCGCCCAGGACCAGGCCAACCGCAGCTCGCCGACGTTGCCCGCGTCGATTTGATCGAGCGGGCTGTGGCCCTGGCCGTCCCAGGTGCGCCGGAACATCAGCCAGTCGCCGGGGTCCGGGTGGTGAAGCATCTCCACGGTGACCGGCTCGAAGCCCTCGATCTCGCGTTCGCCGGGAGGCCTGCCGACCTCCTCCTCAGTCGCCGCGACCGGGCCCCGGAGGTCGCGGCGGTCGGCGATGGCGGCAGGGGCCGCGGAACCGGCCGACGCCGGCCCGCCGTCCAGGCCCAGGGTGTCCAGCACCGCACTCAAGCCCGGCGCATCGGCCGCCAGGGCTTCCTCGCCCGCCGCGGCGCCGTTCGCCTGCAGCACGAAAGCGGCGAGATCGTACGCCTGTTGGGGACTCAGAGAGTTCCGGTCCTCCGGCGGCATCGTGACCCGGATCGTGTCCGCGAGGTCGACGACGGCGCCGGTTCCCCAGGCGCCCAAGAAGTCCGCGCCACGCAGTGGCGGCGCCTCGTTGGCGCCCCCGATCAGGCTCGACAGGTGGCAGTCGACGCAAACCTCTTCGTAGAGTGCCCGCCCGCGCTCCGCCTGCTCGGTGGTGTAGATGCGCACCGGCGCCGCCGGCGGTTGCGCCGCCGCGCCTGCTGCGACCGCCGCGAGCAGGGTCGCCCACGCCATCGACCCGCACACACTCCGCACCATGGCAAGCATGTTAGCGCCGCCAAACCCCTGACTGAGGGGGTTGGCTGTTACCCTTCTTTCACCGAACGCTGAAACGGAGGAGTCGTCGATGATCAGACAAACGATGATCGCTCTTGCCCTGGCTGCCGCTCTCGTCGCGGCGGCCCCCGCACTCGCGGCGGACGACTGGCAAGCGCCGCGCACTCCCTGGGGCCATCCCGACCTCCAGGGGTTGTGGACGAACACCACCCTGACGCCCTTCGAACGGCCGGTCGAACTCGGTGACAAGGAGTTCCTGACCGAGGAAGAAGTCGCTCAGGCGGAGGCAGCCCGGAAGGCGATGATCCGGAACCGCGCGGAGCAGCCGGCGCAGAAGGCGGAAGCCGGCCAGAACGTGGGCGCCTACAACCTGCATTGGCTCGAGCTGGGTACGAGGATCGTCGGCAGCCGGCGAACCTCCCTGGTCGTCGATCCCCCGAACGGTCGCGTGCCGGTGCGGCCGGAAGCCCAACAGGTCCGCGCCGACAACCTGGTCAGGATGTTCGACTCCTGGGAGTACATGAGCGTATGGGACCGTTGCATCACCCGCGGCGTTCCCGGCCACCTGTTCCCGGCCGGTTACAACAACAACTACCGGATCGCGCAAACGCCCGAGTACGTCGTCATCTACTCCGAGATGATCAACGACGTGCGCTTCATCCCGGTCGACGGCCGGGAGAGGCTCCCCGAGGACCTCCATCTCTGGAACGGCGATTCCCGCGGCCGCTGGGACGGCGACACGCTGGTCGTCGAAACGAGGAACTTCTCGGACAAGGGCTGGATTGCGACCAGCGGCTCCCAGGGCCGGATCAAGGGGATTCCGGTCAGCACGGAGTTGGTCACGGTCGAACGCTTCACCCGGATAGACGAAGACACGGTGGACTGGACGGTCACGATCGACGATCCGGTCAACTACACGGACACCTGGACGGTGAACATCCCGCTCTACTTCGATCCGGACAACGAGATGTTCGAGTACGCCTGCCACGAGGGGAACTGGGCGGTCACGAACACGCTGAGCGGCGCTCGCCACCTGGAGAAGACGGGCGGGAACAGCAGCTTGTGAGCTTCGAAGACAACCGCTTCCCCGTTCCCGTCCGCGAGGAACTGGCCGCCGCACTGCGCAGGTCGTGGGCCGACATCGGGCGCCCCGGTACCTGGTGGACCGGTCCCGAGCGCGTGGCCATCGCGGCTCTCGCACGCGCCGACCGCGTCCAGCGCAACGACCCGCCCTGGCGCCGAGACCGTTCGCAGCCGCCGCTGGCGCCCCTGCCTGCACAAGCGGTCGAGGCGGCGCGCAAGATTGGCGCCGATCCGACCCACCTCGACCGCGACTGGGCCGAAGCCACAATCGCCGAACTGGGCAACGCGCACTACGTCGAGCTCGCCTCGGTCGTCGTGACAACGGTCGCCGCGGACGCTTTCTGCGAGGCGATGGGAATCGGGTACGAGCCTCTGCCGGAACCTTTGCCCGGCGAACCGACCCGGGAGCGTCCGAAGGGGTTGGGCGACATCGGCGCCTGGGTCCCCGTGCAGGTCGTCGACTGGAACCGGGCGAACGTCGCGCGAGCTCTGAGCCTGGCGCCGGAAGGCGTGCGAACCTTCTTCCGGATGGTCGTCGCCATGTACTCGGGAACGGCCACCGACTTCGAGAAAATGGTCTGGGACCACCGGCCGCTGTCCCGACCCCAGGTCGAGCTGCTGGCGGCGAGGGTCTCTGCCCTCAACCAGTGCTTCTACTGAACGACCGCCCACACCATGCTGCTCCGGGCGAGCAGCGAAGCAGTCGGAGCAAGGGTCGACCTGAGCGCGGCGGTGGAAGATGCCGCTGACGGCGGCGTCGAGCACGGCGCGATTTTGACCGCCTTCGCGGAAGCCGTCGTCCGTGCGACGGACGAACTGGACGATGCCCGTGCACGCGCCCTGGAAACCCTGGGCCCGGCGAAGTTCGTCGAAGCCGCCGCCACGGTCGGGATCTTCAACGGCCTCGTCCGCGTCGCCGACTCGACCGGCATTCCCAGCGACCCGACGACCCTGGAACGCACCGCCGACGTCCGCAGCGACCTCGGCTTCAACGCCTGGTCCGGCGCAAGGGCGTCGGGCGTTGCCGAAGCGCCGGCGTAGCGGCGGCGCGGCGCCCGCCGGCCGGGTCCGGGGAGAGGAGAGGGTCCCTGCAGACGCTCGCGCTCCCTGAATGGCAGGACGGCTGGCGCTCGCTGCGGGTGGCGGAGGGGTCTTCCTGGCGGGAAGGGGCTCAGGCGCGGCTTGGCCGTCATGGGCAGGCGATCCGGTAGATCCTAGCTTCGTCGAGTGTGGCGAGGGGTTCGAGGAGCGCGTAGGACTGGTGCTCGCCGGCGCGGGCGGCGGCGATGAAGGGGCCGAGCCAGTCGCCGGGGTCCTCGTCGGAGCGGCCGCCGCCGAGTTGGACGGTGGGGCGGACGACGAGGAGGAGGCGGTCGAAGTCGGGGCAGTGGCGGTCCGCGATGCGTTCAAGGTCGGCGTAGGTCAGAACTTCCGTGTAGGGCAAGCCCGCATAGGAGATGGCATGGCTGCCGGGGACCAGGAAGGGGACGTCCATCGTGCCGCCGCCGATGACGAGGTCGCCGGGAACGGCGTGGTCGCGCAGCCATTGCTGGCGTTCGCTGCGCAACTCCACGGCCCGGGCGTCCCGGCCGCTGGACCAGACCGCGGCCTCGCGCGCGAACGCGGCGCTCAGGCAGAGCACAAGGAGCGCGGCGGGCAGCCAGGCGAAGCGCCGCCCCCTTGGCAGAGCCCCGGCAAGCAGGGCGCCGAACACGGGGATGAGGGGCACGGTGGCGGGCAGTGCCAAGCGGACTCCGATCGGATCGAAGTTCGCCTGGCTGCCGCGCCAGACGACCGCGGCAAGGTACACGACGACCCAGAGACCAACGAGCACGGACAGAGATCCCCACGCCCGGAATGCCGCCTGGCTCTCGATCTGGCCGGCCTCACCAGCCTGAGGCGGCTTGCGCGCCGCCAGGACCAGCAGGACCAACAGCGAGGCGATCCCGATGGCGGCGTCGGGCCAGTTGCCGAGCGCGGTCGAACGCCAGCCGCCGAACAGCGCCGTGACGGCGAGACTCAGGTTCTCGCCGAGTGATCGCACCGCCGGCATTGCTGCCGGCATCAGGCGTCCCTCGGCAACCAGGTTGCGGGCCAGAATCGCGGCGAACGGCGCCAGGGCGCCGGCTGCGAACGCGAAGGTGCGGTACAGCCTCGACGCTGCCGGAGAGCCGCGGCCCGGCCCTGCGTGCGCCGTGTGCGTGGAGTGCGGGGCGCCGGCGTTAGGCCTTGACGCGTTGGCGGCGCCGGGCGCCGGCACGGCGCCGGCGCCGCGCTTGCGGGGGTCGTCGCTCCTGAATCGGGGCGCCCTCGAGCCGGCGGCACGGTTGAGCCACAACGCCGCGACGCCGACCAGCGGCAACGGCCACAGCGCGTAGCGGAGCGAGAAGGCGGCCCCGGCCAGCAGCCCCAGGCCGAGGGCGGCGAGCAGGGCGTGACGAGGCGGACGAACGAACGAGCGGTCGAGCAGCAGGAAGAACAGGAGCACGACGGCAACCGCCGGACTGTCGCTGAGAGCCGCCCGGCTCCAGTGGGCCAGCGGAACGAAGACGAGAGCTCCGCCGAGCGCGACGAGGCCCGCTCGCGGGCCGCCCATCCGCCGCCCGACAAGGAAGACGAGAAACAGGATGGCGCCGTACGAGAACGCGGCAGCAACCAGCGCCGCGTCCGCCGCATCCATGCCGAGCCTCGACAGGCCGGCGATCGCCAGGGGATAGCCCGGCGCCTGCGCCGTGAAGGCCGACGGAAGATCCAGGTCGCCGGACAGGTAGAACGGCTGGTTGAAGCCGCCGGTCGACTGCACCAGACCGTCGCCTGCGGCCACCCGCCGCGCGACATCGACGTAGTTCATCGAGTCCGCCGTGAACGCGCGGACGCGGATCAGCGAGTTCACAGCGAAGAGGCCGCAACAGGCACTCGCGGCCAGAACCAGCAGAGCCGTTGCGGCGGCCTGGCGGCCCCAACTCCCGCCGCCGCCAAACCTGTTCCGGACGCCGTTCCCGGCGCCGGCGCCGTGCCTCACCCGGGACCTCATCCCGCGCCACGCGCCGCGCAGCATTCTGCGGCGCAAGCTCCTCAGCCGGCCGACGGGCGGATGGTGACGACAACCGGAGTTTCTTCGGGGCCCGGGTCGAGCTCGAACTCCGCATCCCAGCGACGCCCGTCCGTCCACAGCGAGACGGCGTAGGCGCCCGGAGTCAAGCAGCCCAGGCCGACGCGGCCGTCATCCGAGAAGGTCGTTCCGGGCAGCGCTCCGGGCAGGTGATGAGCGACCTTGACGCCCGCTTCCGTGGTCAGCCTGATCAGCGAGAGGGGTTCTCCCGCACAAGTCTGATCGGAACACCGGAGCTCCAGCAGACGGCCCAGATTCAGGGTGCGATCCAGCTGTGCCGTTTGGGCAGCTTCCACGGTCACCTTGTCGGCGCCGACACAGGCCCCGCCGTGATTCCACAGGACCGCGGCCTCTCCCGCCGGTACATTCCCGGTTCGGAAAACGCCGTCTTCCACCACGAGACGGGTTGCGGCCAGGGTCTCGTCCGGACCCAACACATGCAGCCAGGCGCCGACCATGGGAGCGCCCGGGGTCGCCAGCCTCACCTCGACCTCGCCGAGACCGTCCTCGTCCGCCTGCAGAATCTGGAACGGAGGCGGTTCGTTCGCATTCAGGGTGAGCTCCTCGGTGGCCACGGCCGCTCCGGTGTTGCCCTGCAGACGATAGCGACCCGGCGGTACCGAAGGCAGCACGAAGGATCCGTTCTCTGCCGTGAAGGCGCCGGCCACTTCAAGACCAAGTTCGCCGATCAGGACCACGCTGGCCTGGGTGAGGGGGCGGCCCGCGGCCGGCCGCAGTTCGCCGCTGACCACGGAGGCCCCGCCCAACTCGAATCGGGAAAGAGGCTGATCGGGCCAGATCCGACCGATACGGGGTTCTCCGCCCGCAGCGAACCAGGTCATCCACAGGAACTCGTCGGGCGCTCCCTCCACCGTGAACGAACCGTCCGCGGCCACCTCGCTCTGGTGTACGGACGCGCTGCCCGGCCGGAACATCGTCGTGTGCGTGACCGAGTCGCCTCGCTGGGCATTCAGCTGGATGACTCCCGCGCCCGCCCGCGACCCGGGAATCCGCTCGAAGCGGACGAATCCCCCGGTCACCGGAACTCCATCCAGCGTCAGGATGGCCCCGATCGTGCGCTGTCGATACTCCACGTCCACCTCGACGCGATCTCCAGGGCCGTAGGCATCCACCTGAATCTCCTTCGACGCGACCAGCTCGTCAGCGGAGTCCCGAAGATCGATCCGGTAGCGACCGGGTGCGAGCTGGACCTCCGCGAAAGAAGAACCGTCGCGGTTCCGGTCGCGGTTCTGTCCGTCCGTCGTCTGGAGAAGGGCCGTCGCCAGAGGAGTCTCAAGCTCGCGGAAGCGGTCCATCACGTGAACGGCGCCGCCGTCAGCCCCGTGGGCTGCCACCAGAACCGTGCGCGCCGCGGGCATCCAGATCTCGCCGAGGTCGGCACGTTCCGAGTCGTCGAGAGCGATGAGCCTGGCGGTGGTCGGTCCCGTCCTGCATTCCGTGCGGAGGTAGTACCTTCCCTCGGTCAGGCCGCCGAAAAGAAAGCCGCCCTCGCCGTCCGAGACCGTGACATGCTGCCTGCCTCGCAGGCGATGCAGGATCTGCGCGCTTCCCGCCGGGACGAGCTCGAGTGCGCAGCCAGCGACGGGTTGAGCCCCGGCAGCATCGAACAGGCGTCCGGTGACCACGCCGCCCGGCGCCAGAAACACGACGCCGAGGTCCACGACGCGCCCCGGATTCGGGTACAGACGATAGGCGTTCGACGGGAGATGGTTCTCCGCCTCAAAGTAGATCTGCAGGAGGTCACCCTGCCCGACGTCGCCGGGAACCGGGACGACCACCGGAGACGTACCCTGCTCGGCCTCACTGCGAAAAGTGGAGTGGGAACGGGGCCGTTTGACGAGCACCCGCATCCCGAAACGATCAACGGGAACCCCGGCAGCGGAAAGCACCTGCACCCGGACGCTGCCCAACCCGCGAGCCGGGGACGACGCGTCGTCGCTGGCCGCGTCTCCGGCCAGCACAAGAAGGATCGGTTCTTCTGGCCAGGGGGCGCCGTTGACGTCTCTCGCGGCGCGGCCGTGACCCTCGATTTCCGCCGCGACCTCGGCCTCGGCGAACGTCGACAAGCCGGTCACGACGAACCGGCCGTCGCCGCCGGCATCCGTGCACCGGCGGACGACGTCCGCGGGAGGCGGCGCACTCTCGTCTTCCCAGCGCACACAGACGGCAGCTCCCGCAGCCTCGGCGCCATCCGACAACAGGACCCTCCCCTCCAGAAGCCGTCCGGGGCCGAGCCGAACCGTCGCGGGCGGCCTCCCGTCTTCGAAGGTGGCGACGAACCGCTCGTAGCCGGGATGATCGACAACGAGCGTCATCCCGCGAACGCGCGGAAGCCGACCTTCCGGTGCACCGTCGCTGGACGTCCGTGTCCGGGCAAGCACGACGGCATCCGGACGTATCGCGCCTGCCCGCGGCATCCGCAGCACCTGAACGACTGCGCCCTCGATGCCGCGTCCTCCGCCGTCCACCACCAGCATGGCGGTCGGGACGGGAGGAACGTCCTGCGAAAAACCCGCGGCGCCGGCCGCGAACATGCCAGCGACAATTGACGTCAGCAGAACCGATCCGAGGATACGCGCCATGCCGCCTCCGGGACGGGCCGGGCGATTCCTCTGCCCATCGCCGCCGCGCCCGGCCGCGAGCAGCCGGCGCCGGCGAACGACGTCAGCTGCACGAAAGCTCTTCACCGTTGCGGATGACCCTGGAGTCCAGCAGCAGCAGGCGCTTCGGTCGCCGCATCTCGTCCTCGAAGTAGCTCGACCCCTCGACGAGCGCCCAGTGCTCGGGTCCTGGCACGAGCGACAGGTGCGCGGCCCGCGTCGGCAGACGGACGCGATGGAGCAGGGTGTCCGCCACCGGATCGACGGCGTGCAGATCCCACCTTGGTCCGTCCTCCTCCGCCGACCGCACCAGCAGGTAGAGGTGCTCCCCCTCAGCGTAGATGCTCGCCGGGAAGCTCGAATTCTCCACCGCCTTCCACCATTGAGGGTAGTGTTCCATCGCCGCTACGGGAGGAAGGTCCGGCATCTGACCGGACCAGACCGGGAAGACGTTCAGGCGCTCACCGCTGCCCGCCAGACGCTGGATGAAGGGTCCTTCATCCCCCACGCGCAAGGCGTACGCATCGGCATCTTCGCCGACCGTCGCTGCCAGGCGGGAAGAGAAGAGCGGCACCCTCGGGTGAGCCTCGATCGGCATCGCGGGCCAGAAGCCGGTTGGGGTCACTGCGGTACTCTCGTCGTCGGCGGGCAGGGCAAAACGCATGATGCCTTCGCGATCCGAAAAGAAGGTCCAGGCAACGAAGCTGTCCTGCATGCCTTCAACTTCATCGGCCATGTTGGGCCGACCCGAGTCTCTGTCGTGGGAGTGGATGTCGTCGCCCCACTCCTGAGGCCACGAGTACGTCGTCACGGGCTTCAGGCTCGGGTCGAGCCGCAAGAAGGTCGATCCCTCCAGGAATCGGTGCTCCTCCCGGTACATGCCAGCCATCACGAATCCGTCACGCACGGCAGTCAGATCGACAACCCGTTGCGGATCGTGACCTTTCGCCAACGGCTCAACTGCCTCAACGGTCTCGCGGTCAAGCTCGTAAACCAGGAACCGGTGCTCCGTGACGTCCGTCAGAGCAACCCGGGAGGAGCTCAGCCAGGCGCCGCCGTCAAGTCCACCCAGGCGGGGAAGTTCCGTGGTGTCGAACGAACGGCAGCCCGCGGCCGCCAAGGGATCCGCGGCAAGCGGCAGGAGCACAACCAGCGCCGCCGCAAAGGCAGCCCGCGACGCCGCTGGCGTCAGTGCTAGTAGCAGAAGGTGCACATCTCGCACTATACAGCCCCACCGGCCCCCCCGGCGCCGGTGCTGCCCGCCTCCGCCTACTGCTCGCGGTACTCGCTCTCGAGCAGCCGCGCGCCACGCAGAATGCCGCCCATCGCGTAGTTGCCTTCGTGGCAGGCGTACTCGTAGTTCTGTTCGTCCGTCTGCGGCCAGATGAACTCGCCGCCGTAGGGCGCCGTGTAATCCGGATCGTGGACCGTGAACTGGTACAGGAGTTCGTCCTTGCTCTGGCGGGTGAAGCGCTCGACAACCTTCAGGCCTTCGCGCGGCACGCGGGGCGCGGCGAGGAAGTTCGTCGTCTCGACGACCAGGGTGTCGCCTTCCCACCAGCCGATCGAGTCGCCGCCGAGCGAGCGCACGTCGGCCGGCGCGTGCTCAGCGTTCAGGCGGACAACCTTCGCCCAGTGCATCCACTCGACCAGGATGACCAAATGGTCCTCGGTCTGCGTGATCGTCTTCATGTTGTTGTAGAGGATCGGCCGCGCCGGCGTGGCGGCTGCGCCGAGATACAGGCAGCGATCCAGCAGGGACAGCGTCTCGGGGCCGTCGTACGGGTCGTCGCCGGTCTCGATCCACCACGCGGTCCCCGTGTTCTTGTAGGCGTAGGGATGCAGGCCGGCGCGACGCGCCTTGCCCGCCTCGGAAACCGGCGGCATCCGGCCGTTCGGCGGATCCGTCAGGATCGAGGTCTGGAACTGGCCGTCGATCGCATGGCGCGCGCTGCCTCTGTCGGTCCAGAAGGCGTTGTAGCCGCCGACCGCGCCCGCGGGACCGCCGGAGCCGTCACCTCCGGCCGGAGGCGCCGACCGGTTGGGATCGCTGGCCGCGTTGGCTCTGGCGATCGATGCCGCGGTCGCCGCCATGATCCGCTCCGCCTCCTCGACGCTCATCGTCTTCTTGTCGCCGAAACGGGAATCCCGTTCGAACGGAGTCGAACTCGCGATGTTGTACCGGCCGCTCAGGTCCGGCTTGCCGCTCGCGGTGCGCGGGATGTCGTCGCCGGCCGCGACGGCCGGGGCCGCGACCAGAACCGCGGCGCCAATGATCGAGAGGAAGAAGAGTGCTCGTTCGATCCGCATGAGAGATGCCTCCGTTCGGTCGACAGAAAGGGGCCGCGCCGCGACGACGCAGGCTCACAAGACAGGCGCGAGTAGAGACATTGAGCCTACCCCACCGGACCCGATGCGGACGTGGGCGTTGGTAGAGTCAACACCTGATCAGCAACCGAAGCGTCTCTTGAGGACGAAGCGAATGAGGCCCCTGATCCGCAGCCCCCGGCATCGACTCACGGCGCTCCTCGCGACCGCCGGACCCCGGCGGCGCCTCGTCGCCCTGTTGCTGGCAGCGCCGCTGGCACTGCACTGCGGCGGATCGAGCATGTCCCAGCTGAAGGCGCTGGTGCGCGCGAGCTTTCCCGGCGTGCCCCAGATGAGCGTCGAGGAACTCGACCGGCGACTGGGCGAGGATCCGCAGCCCCTTCTGATCGATGTCCGGGAACCGTTCGAGTACGAAGTCAGCCATCTGCCCGGCGCCGTCCATGCCCAGGGCAAGGACATCGCGGAGGTGATCGCGGAGGTCGAACCGGAGCGGCCGGTCGTTCTCTACTGCTCCGTCGGCTACCGGTCGTCGGCAGCCGTCGCCGACCTGATCCAGTTGAACGACCCGGAGATCGGCAACCGGGTGTGGAACCTCGAAGGCTCGATCTTCGAGTGGGCGAATTCCGGCCGGCCCGTGTACCAAGGCCCGGAAGAGGTCGACCGCGTTCACCCCTACGGCGAACAGTGGGGCAGGCTGCTCGAGCCGCACCTGCGGCCATGACCGGGAAGCAGGCGGCCACACCCCAACCAAACGGGTTGGCTGCCGTATACAGCACTGCGATGGCTAGACCGACCACCCTGGCGCCCGCGTTGGCGCTTGCGTTCGCCATCCTCTGGTGCGGATTCGGCGCCCCGGCCGCGGCACAGAAAACAGAAGCAGCCGAAGTCGAGCCGCCCGGTCAGACCTTCTCCGAGGAACTCACCGTGACCGCCCGCAAGCGCGAGGAGAACCTCCAGGAGGTTCCATTTTCCGTCGTCGCCCCGACGGCAGATGTCCTGCGAAGCCGCGGCGCGGACAACCTGGAGGAAATCTCCGCCAACGTGGCCGGGTTCACCGTGCAGAACCTCGGCCCCGGCCAGAGCCAGGTCGCGATGCGCGGCGTCGCCGCGGGACAGATCGTCCGCGACCAGCCCGGGGTCAAGGAGCAGGTGGGCATCACCCTCGACGAGTCGGTCATCTCGATGTCGCTCTTCGTGCCGGACATCGACCTGTTCGACATGTCGCGGATCGAAGTCCTGCGCGGGCCCCAGGGCACCCTGTTCGGCGCCGGGTCGCTCGCGGGCGCCGTCCGCTACATCACGAACCAGCCGCAGGTCGGGGTCTCGGAAGGGTTCGGCGAGTTCTCCCTCAACTCGGTAGGCGACGGCGGCAACGGCGGCAGCGCGAAGGTCGCGGTCAACGTTCCCGTCGGCGACGCCTCGGCGATGCGGGTCACCGCCTACCACACGACCTTCGGCGGTTTCATGGACGCGGTGCAGCCTGACCTGAGCGTCGACGAGAACGTGAACTCCGGCGAGCGGACCGGCGCCCGCTGGGCCATGCGCTTCGAGCCCGGCGAGGACGTGACGGTCACGCCGAGGGTGATGTTCCAGGAAGTCGCGATGGACGGCTGGAACCGCATCGACGCCTTCAACATCCTGGCCAACCCCTACACGACGACCAGACCGGCGGTGGACCTCGGCGAGCGCCAACTCTTCACGCAGTTCGAGGAGCCCTACACGGACGAGTTCCTGCTCGCCGACGTGAAGGTCGAGATCGGCTTGCCCGACGGCTACTCCTTCACCTCGGTCACGTCGGCCACGGACCGCGACGTGCTCGTCGTGCGAGACGCGACCGCTCTTTTCGCCAGCATCGCCGGTGCGTCGCTCGGCCTTCCGGCGCCGATCTACACCCTCGACGCACCCCTGATCGACGCGACGACCGCGACCGGCCTGACCCAGGAACTGCGGCTCGCCAGCGGCGACGAGTACACCCACTGGGTCCTCGGCCTGTTCTACAGCAGCAGTGAACGGGACTACGGCCAGAGCCTGCCGGTCATGGGCTTCGAGGCTCTGAGCGGAATCCCCACCGCGGGCGCCTTCGGCGCCGCGACGGACGAGTTGTTCCACTCCGATCTCAGCTACGACTTCGAGCAGACGGCAGCGTTCTTCGAGATCACCTGGACCGCCAGCGAGAGAGTCGACCTGACGGCGGGCGCGCGCTGGTACGACTACGCGGAGACCCGCAGCCAGGTCTTCGACGGCCTGTTCGCCGATCCAGGACCGACGGAAGGCGACACCGGCGCGGACGGCATCGCTCCCCGCTTCATCGCCAGCTTCCAGGCCAGCGAGAACACGCAACTCAACGCCCAGGTCTCCAAGGGGTTCCGGCTCGGCGGCATCAACGATCCGCTCAACACACCCCTCTGCTCGCCGGAAGATCTCGCGACCTTCGGCGGCCGCGACAGTTGGGACGACGAGGAACTCTGGAACCTCGAGGTCGGATCGAAGTCCACGATCCTGGGCGGCCGCGGCGCCTTCAACGTCGCCGCCTTCACGATGGACATCGCGGACCTGCAGACGACCGTCACCGCGGGCTCCTGTTCGTCGAGGCTCGTCTTCAACGTTCCGAGCGCCCGCAGCACCGGCCTCGAACTCGAGCTGACGGCTCAGCCCACGGGCGCCTTCGACTTCGCCATCTCCGCCAGCTACGCGGACTCCCGACTCGGGTCGACTCTGACCTCCACGGCGTCGGACGGCACGACCAGCGTCGTGTCCGGCATCGAGAAGGGCAATCGCCTGCCGACGGCGCCGGAGTTCCAGGCCGCGGTCGCGGCGACCTACCGCTGGGAGGCCGGCAACCGGGCCGGCTACCTCTCCTCCGTGTTCCAGCACGTCGGTTCCCGCTACACCCAGATCGGCGACCATGCCACGGGCTTCGGCGCCGTGGATCTGCTTGCTCTCTCCGCGTCGAACCCGGTCGGCGGTCCGCTGTCCCAATCCGTGTTCCGGTTCAATCCCGAGCTGCCGGCCTACGACCTTTTGAACCTGCGGCTCGGCTTCCTCAACGAGCGCTGGGACGTCGCACTGTTCGTCAACAACGCGCTCGACGAGCGGGCGTTGCTGGCCCTCGATCAGGAGCGCGGGACGCTTGCCCGGGTCGGCTACCTGACGAACCCTCCTCGGACAATCGGCATCTCGAGCCGCATCAACTTCTGAGCCGGCGCCGGAAAGGCCCGCGCTTCAGACCGGCGCAAGCAGCCGCATCAGCTTCCGGACCCTGCCGCCAGCACGGGGCGCGGCGCCACGGCACGCTCGCGCCGGGGCGCAAGCAGCCGCATCAGCTTCCGGACCCTGCCGCTGCTCAGTGCACATCGGGCTGCGCCGTGCTCGTGAGCGCGCCCGTGGCAACCAGGACGAGCACGGCGAACACGATTTCCAGGGCCACGGTCCTCGGCAAGGGGTCGGTGTGCGAGTCGGGCCGGAAGTGCATCGAAACCGAGTTCACGGCGCCGCAACCGAGCACGAGCACGCTCAGTCCGACCTTCGCCAGGAGGATCTGGCCGTATCGCGCCGTCCACAGCGTCTCCCAGGCCGGCAGGTAGCGAAACGCAAGCAGCGCACCGCTTGCCACGAGCAGCGAGGCGGCGGCAACCGCCAGGGGCGAGAAGGAGCGCAGCCAGTAGCGCCGTATCGATGCCGACTCCGTCCGAGAGGCGCCGCCCAGGCCCAACGGCACAAGGAGCACGACAACCAGGGCGCCGATCCAGAACCCGGCGGCCAGAATGTGCACGCTCTGGGCAGTCCAGGCCAGCGGGTCGCCGTACGCGTGGCCCGTCATCGGCAATGCGGCGGCCACGCCGAACGCGCCGACCCAGGCGAGCGAACCGCCGAAAACAGGACTCCTCAGGGCGATGAACATGCCCAGCGTCGTCGATGCGGCGGCTGCCGCCTGCCACTGCCACCTCATCCCCCACCGGCTCTCGATCGCCACTGTCCGCAGACCCTCGAGAGACAGCCCCTCGATCGGTCCCCAGACCTCGACCGACTGGAAGACGCACCGGAGCAACAGCGCCGCAAGCAGCGCGAGGGACGACAACCGGCCCAGACTTCCCAGGCCGACTCGAGGATCCCGGACCAGGGGCGCGGCGCCCCGGGCAGCGACCAGGAGGCGGAGGCCCAGGACGCCGTAGACCAGCAGGAGAGGCAGGTAGACCGACCAGCGGCCAGCCATCTCCCAGCTCATTGCCGGAAGGGCTGCCAGCGGTTCAGCGGCCGCCGCGGTCGACGGTGAAGGTCCATTCGCCGGTGAGGACGTGTCCGTCGTCGCCCGCCGTCTGCCAGCGCGCCGTGTAGACGCCGTCCGGCATGCGCCCCGTGACCCGAGCCATCAGGTCCTTCTCTCCCATCGTGTGGAGGCCTTCGACGTTCATCGCGCCGGCCGGACCCTCGAGCTCGAGCGTGCTGAGCGGCAGGTCCGGCTCCTGGTTGAACCAGACGCGAACGGTACGCGCAGGACCGTTCAGCGTGGCGCCGTCCTCCGGACTCGTCTTGAGCGCCTTCAGGTGGGCGAAGGCCGCTACCGCGAGCAGTAGCGCGAACAGGACGAAACCGAGTCCAACGATCCGGGGGAAGCGCTTCCGGTCTCTCATCAAGGATCGTCTCCGTATTGCGTGGCGCCGGCGCCAGTGCCGGCGCGGATCGTCCAGAGTAACAGTCCGCAACGTGCCGTCCGGCGGCGCCCAGGACCATTCCAAGGTCCAGCGCTCCACGCCGGGCGCGGGCGGAAGGCCTTCATTCCCGAGGGTCGAGAGCCGTGCCGGCGCCGAGTTGCCGATTCCGGAGTGGTTTCCTCGCATCGGTCACCGAAGTTCCCGACTTTGGAACGGCTTTGCCGGCGGCGCCGGTGTAGAGTGCCGCCTTCACCCCTGATGAGCGACTCTCCCAGTCCGAGGAGCGATCCATACACCGTCCGCGAGGGCGGCGCGGTCGAACCGCCGACCACCTGGCGCAGCCGGCTGCGCTATCTCGGCCCCAGCATCGTCATCTCGGGATCGATCGTCGGCTCGGGCGAGATCATCCTCACGGCGGGCCTCGGCGCCGCCGCCGGCTTCGTCATGCTCTGGTGGGTGCTTCTCTCGTGCTGGATCAAGTCCCTGATCCAGGCAGAGCTGAGCCGCTACATCCTGGTTTCGGGAGACACCTACGTCCGGGCAATGAACCGGCTGCCCGGCAAGATTCCGCTCGGCAGGGGACTGATCAGCTTCCCTGTCGTCATCGCCCTGATCGCCATCGTCCCGGGCGTGTTGGGGCTGGGCGGGATCATCGGCGGCGCCGGGCAGGCGCTGACGCTGCTGGTTCCCGAGGTGTCGTCGGTCCCGGCTGCCGGTCTGATCGCCGCCGTGACGATCACCCTGCTGGTCACCGGCTCCTACAAGGTGCTGGAGAACGCCATGCTCGGGCTGGTGATGATCTTCACCGGAGCGACCCTGGTGTGCGCCTTCCTGATGCAGAAAACCCAGTACGCGGTGACCGGCGCCGACCTCCTGTCGGGCCTCACGTTCAGTTTCCCGCCCGAGTACCTGGTCGCGGCTATCGCCGTGTACGGCTACACCGGGGTCAACGCGTCGGAGACCTCCGCCTACCAGTACTGGTGCGTCGAGAAGGGCTACCCGAACTTCATCGGCCGCAGCGACGCACCGGGATGGGAGGCCAGAGCCCGCGGCTGGATCAAGGTGCTCCAGACCGACGTCTGGGTCACGCTGGCGCTTTTGACCTGCGCCACCCTGCCCTTCTACATCCTGGGCGCCGGTGTCCTGCGCGCCCGCGGCAAGGTGCCGGACGGCCTCGAGACGATCTCCTTGCTGTCCGAGATGTTCACCGAGACGCTCGGACCGTGGTCGCTGTGGCTGTTCGGCATCGGCGCCTTCAGCATCCTGTTCTCGACCATGCTCGCCGCGGTCGGCGGCGCCGCCCGCTTCATTCCGGACTACATCATGGAGCTCGGTTATCTCGACCGGCAGAACCTGGTCGCTCGTCGCAAGTGGATCCGCGGCTACTGCACGTTCATCCCGGTAGGCGCCTTCGTCATCTACATGACGATCCCCAACCCCCGGCTGCTGGTGACGATCGGGGCTCTGACGCTGGCCATGCTGCTGCCGATTCAGAGCGGCGCAGTGCTGTGGTTCCAGAAGCACCGGATGGATCCGAGGATCCGGCCCGGCAAGTGGATCCGGCTCGCGATCTGGGGCATATTTCTGTTCGAGTTGGCGATGACGTGGTTTGTCGTCCGCTACGTGGCCCTCGAGCCGCTTCTCAACTGAGGAGCAACGCTTGTTCTCTCGATCGATCATGGGCATTCGCACGCGGAAAGGACTCGCCTTGGGCGCCGCATGCCTTGGCGCCCTGACCCTGCTGGCCGGGTGCGCTTCCCCGGACGCCGACGTGATGGAAGCGGGCGCCGAAGGCGTCCGAACGATCGGTGAAGGCGCCAGCTTCCGCGGCATCAACGGCATCCTCTTCGGACCCGACGGCGCCCTGTATCTCACCTCGGTGGTGACGCCCGCAGTGGCGCGGCTCGATCCGGAGAGCGGCGAGATCCTCGACCACTGGGGACCTGAGGACGGCGCCAAGTCGCCTGACGATCTGGCCTTCGGACCCGATGGTTCCTTGTACTGGACCGACATCAGCAACGGCGAGGTGAGCATGCGCACGCCCACTGGCGAGACCCGCGTCGTCGCCGCGCCAGGCGTCGGCGTCAACCCGATCACCTTCTCCGACGACGGCCGGCTGTTCGTCTCCCAGTGCTTCATGGACACGAACCTGTTCGAGCTCGACCCGGCGGGCGACCAGGCGCCGCGGCTCATCCGCGACGACCTCGGGCCCGGCTGCGGCCTGAACGGGATGGACTGGGGCTCCGCGGACGGCAAGCTCTACGGCCCGCGCTGGTTCCGCGGCGAGGTGGTGCGCCTGGATGTCGACAGCGGCGAGATGGAGACGGTCGCCAGCGGCTTCGAAGTGCCGGCGGCGGTCAAGTTCAACAGCGAAGGGGTGCTCCACGTGCTCGACTCGCTCCGGGGCGAGGTCGTCCGGGTGAACGAGGACGGCGGCAAGCAGGTCGTCGCCCGCGTTCAACCCGGGCTCGACAACTTCGCCTTCGACGCAGACGACCGCCTGTTCATCTCCAGCTTCGCCGACGGCTTCATCGTCGAGGCGCTGTCGCCCGAGACGAACCGCATGGTGCTCGAGGGCGGGCTGAACATGCCCGGCGGTCTGGCGTTGATCGGGACCGGCGGCGCGACCCGTCTCGTCGTCGCCGACTTCTTCGCCCTGCGCCAGCTCGACCCTGCAACCGGCGAGGTGCTCGGCGTCGTGCGCGACGTGATCGGCTTCTCCGACATCGGGACGTCGATGTCGGTTCATGCCGCGGACAACGGCCAGCTCATCCTCTCGAGCTGGTTCGACAACGCGGTGCGGCTCTGGGACCCGAATGCGGACGCACTGGTCAGCGTCTTCGGCGAACTGGCCGCCCCCATCGACGCGATCCAGTTCAAGGGCGACATCGTCGCCAGCCAGTGGGGCGCGGGCAACGTGATCGCCTTCTCTCCGGAGAGTCCCGAAGAAAGGCGGGTCCTGGCGGAGGGTCTCTCGGGTCCGGCCGGCCTGACCGCTGCGGGCGGCGCCCTCTACGTCACCGACAACCTCGCGGGCGCCGTGCTCCGGATCGGCGACGGCGGCGCCGAGACGCTCGCCCAAGGCCTCGACCAGCCGGAAGGTCTCGCGGCCGCGAACGGTTCAATCTACGTCGTCGAGGCCGGCGCCGGCCGCGTGCTCGCCATCGACCCGGCGAGCGGCACGTCGAAGACGGTCGCCGACGGCCTCGAACTCCAGGTGCCGCCCAGCGGCGCCTTTCCCAACACGATGCTCTTTGGCGGCATCGCGACGGACGGCGAAACCGCCTGGGTCGCCGGCGACGTCGCGAACACCGTCTACGTCATCGACCTGCCCTGACCGGGTGCGCCGAGTCTTCGATTTCATGCGCCTGCGGCGCGTGTGTCCGTCTACGTCATCCACCTGACCTGACCGGGTGCGCCGGCCCTTTGGCCGCTGTCACGCGCGATGCCGCGAAGCGGCGAGCGCGTTCCTCACAGCCCCACGTCAATCCCCCTAAGCCGTGGTCACCGTAGGTGCTTGTCGCCGGCACGACTGTTGACCATCGGGACGATGATGCCGTGCCCCACGTCAATCCCCCAGACCGTGGTCGCCGTAGGTGCTTGCCGCCCCCGTCCCGCCCGGCCCCAACCGGCCGCCCTCCCCGAAGTGCCCCTTGCCCGGGACGTGGTTCACCTCGACCCGGATGCCGTCCGGATCCTCGACCAGGATCGAGTAGTAGCCGGGCGCGAACCGTGAACCCTCCTCGGGGCCGTGAACGATCGTCGCGTCGAGTTCCGACTCGATGAAGCGGTAGATCGAGTCGACATCCGCGCGGCGCCGGGCCCGGAAGCAGAAGTGGTGCAGACCCGGCCGATCCTGATCGAACCCGCGGTCACGCTTCTCCGGCGGCGCGGCGCGCACCAGGATGCCGGTGCGGCTGCCGATGCAGTACAGCACGTCCTCGCCCCGGATCAGGGTCTTCATCTCGAGGAAGTTGCAGAGCCGCTCCCAGAACGGCAGGCAGCGCGCCGGATCCCGGACCGTCAACTGGATGTGCGCGATCCCGTTGACGCCGACGGTCTGGCCGGCGCCGGTCATGCTTCGCCGGTCGCGGCCGACTTCGCCGCCTCGTCCGGACCGAACTCGATTCGGTGGTTCGTGGCGCCGACCGCGGCAACGATCAATGCCCCGGCGCCCAGCACACCCGGACCGGCGAAACCGGGCAAACGGACTATCGGCGACGTACGCTGCATGGAGGACTCCTTCCGAGAACCGACCTCAGACTACCGCAGCCACTCCGGCCGCTTCGCCCCGCATGCACGTGTGGGCGAACGGCGGAAAGGACAAGGAGAGGGAAGTCCAGACTCCGCCGTTCGCCCCACGGCAAAGACAACTCGGAAGGCAACCCATATGCCAGCACTGGCTGTCACGGCGCGAAGACCCCGAATCCTTGTCCCAACTAACCCCGTTTCGGAGGTTCCGGGCCCCGGGGGCGCCATCCCGAGACAACAAAATCGTAGGGCCTGAGGGGCCACGCCGACATGAACGTCCGAGCCGCCCCTTGGCTCGAGTGCAGCTCCTCCGCCGGAACCGGGGCCGCCTGCCCCTGAAACAGGACGCTTCCAACCTGAGCGGAGCACTTTGGCCCCCAAGGCCGTTGCAAAGTCGGGAACTTCGGTGACCGATGTGAGGAAACCACTCCGGAATCGGCAACTCCGCACCGGCACGGCTCTCGACCCTCGGGGATGAAGGCCTCCCGCCCGCGGCCCAGCGTGGAGCGCTGGACTTTGGAATGGTCCTGACCTTGGCCCCTTAGCTGCTAGAGTCCGCGCTCAACACGCCAGCGCCCCTTTATTCAGGAGATCTACAGAGAATGCACCGACATACGACTTGCCGCCTCCTCGTGCTCAGCCTGTGCCTTGCCGTCGTCGGACTCGCTCCCGCCGCCGCGCAGGAGCGTCCCGCCAGCCCCGAAGGCGCCGCGTCGACCCAGATCGGCGACGCCTGGATCGACATCACCTATTCCCGGCCGATCCTTCGCGGACGCAGCGGCATCTTCGGCGCCGGAGAGGAGTACGGTCAGGTGCTCAACGCCCGGGGTCCGGTCTGGCGCGCGGGCGCGGACGTGACGACCCGGATCAGGACCGAGGCCGACCTGATGATCGGCGGAACGACGGTGCCGGCGGGCGAATACAGCTTCTTCATCGAACTGAAGGAGGGCGCCTGGACCGCGATCCTCTCGAAGCAGCCCTACATGGAGACCTACGACCGCGACAAGATGGCGGAGGGTCTCACCTGGGGCGCCTACGGCTACAACCCCGAGCACGATGTCGCGCGGGCGCCGATGACGGTAGACACGACCGAGTTCTCGATCGACCAGATGACGATCCTGTTCTCGGACGTCTCGGCGGCCGGCGGCGCGATCGTCGTGATCTGGGACAACCAGACCGGCGTGCTGCCGTTCGGCGTCGCCCAGTAGCGGCACTCCCCTCAGCCGGCGCCGGTCCTTCGCGGCGCCCCGGGCTGCCCGGCCCGGGCGCCGCACGGCACGTGGATCGGTGCAGACGGCGGCCCGGACACCGCCCAGCCCCGGAAGTCCACGGCGACCCATGGCCTCCACCAACTTCGGCACTGTCGCGCGATCCCGAGCTTGAAGCGCAGGTGGATGCTCCGCTCGAGCGGGTACCTCGGACGACGGCGTGGGCCGGTCAAGGGCGAGGGCGCTGAGGCGTCCGCAACTGCCGAGAGGGCACGATCGACGCGGAGAGCAGCCGCGCCCACCGGAATGACGCACATCCGCTCAGACGTCGCAAGCCCGGTAGGCGTCGATGACTGCCCGTTCGCCTTCGCGGCCCGGCTTCGAGTTGCCGTGCTCCATGCCCACGATGCCGTCGAAGCCCTTCCGCTTGAGATGCCGGAACACGTTGAGATAGTTGATCTCGCCCGTCGTCGGCTCCTTGCGGCCCGGGTTGTCGCCGACCTGGATGTAGGCGATCTCGTCCCAGGCACGGTCGAGGTTCGGGATCAGGTTCCCCTCGGTGATCTGCTGGTGGTACAGGTCGTCGAGAATCTTGACCGAAGGCGAGCCCACCGCCCTGCAGATCTGGTACGCCTGCGGGATCCCGGTCAGAAACACGCCGGGGTGGTTCGTCCAGTGGTTGAGCGGCTCGAGCACCGCGACCAGGCTGGCCGGCTCCAGGATCGCCGCGGCCCGTTTCAGGTTCTCCACCACGTTTGCCGTCTGGTACTCCCACTCGAGACCGGGGTCGAGCTGGCCAGGGACCACGGTGCACCACGTCGCGTTCACCCTCTTGCCGATCTCGACCGCCTTTCGCATGTCCGCCTCGATCGCCTCGCGCACCGAGGAGTCGGAGGAGGCGAAGCTCACGCCTCCCCAGGAGGTGTGGGCAACGAAGACGCCCATCTCCATGCCCAGCCGGTCCAGCTCGGCGCCGATCTTCTCCTGGAGCGCCGGCTCGCGACCGCCCATGCCGTTGTCCTCAAGAGCCCGGAAGCCCTCGTCGTGCATGAACCGGAGTTGATCGAGGTGGTCGTCGCCGGCGTGATGCCGGAACATCCCGAAGTGCGGCGCGTACTTGAGCCCGAATGCACCGTCCCCGGCAGGCTGCGCGGCCCGCGCTCTCGCCGCTCCCGGCACGGCGGCCTCGACCGCAAGCGCGGCGCCGGCTGCCACGCCCCCGACAAGCAGTTCGCGACGGCCGATCGGTCGCACGCTTGAACCCGTCGATCGACTTCTCTGCCCGTCGATCGCGGAATTTTCATTCGATTGAGGCATCGTGACAGAGTAGCAGCCGACCTGCCGCCGCGCCGGCGGCCCGACAGGCTGCGGCAGGAGTCGCGCTGCCTTCGTCTTGTCCATGGCATCCCGTCCAGCATCGTGCCATCCGTGTGCTCGATGACTCGCACCCGGAGGTGGGCTCAGGTGCGGCGGTGGCCGCGCCTTGCCGGACGGAGGCTTGACCGCTCGCGGTGCGGCACGGACTCTCACCACGGGCTGCTGAACTGGAAGGAACCGACATGATGAACACTCCCCTCAGGCACCGCATCCTCTGGCCCGCTCTGGGCGCCGCCGCCATGGCGACCGCGGCGTCGGCGGTCGACGTTGCGGACACCCGCCTGCTGTCCCAACCCGCGATCAGCGACGAGCACGTGGCCTTCGCCTACGCCGGCGACCTCTGGATTGCCGGTCGCGACGGCCGCGGCGCGCGCCGACTGACCTCGCACGAGGGAACGGAGACCGGCCCCCGCTTCTCCCCCGACGGTTCCCTGGTCGCGTTCAGCGGCGAGTACGACGGCAACATCGACGTCTTCGTCATGCCGGCCGCGGGCGGCGAACCGACGCGGCTCACCTGGCACCCGGGCGCCGACCTGGTCCAGGGCTTCACCGTGGACGGTTCGGCCGTCCTGTTCGCCTCCCAGCGAAGCATGTTCACGACCCGTCACTTCCAGCTCTTCACCGTCCCGCTGACCGGCGGTCTGCCGGCGAAGCTGCCGATTCCGCACGGTCTGCGCGCCAGCTACTCCCCCGACGGCGGCCGGATCGCCTACATCCCCACGCCCGAGCGTTTCCAGCAGTGGAAGAACTACCGCGGCGGCACGACCTCGCGAATCTGGATCTACGACACCGGAGACCACTCGGTGCAGACGATCCCCCAGCCCGAGGGCCGCTCGAACGACACGAACCCGACCTGGATCGGCAACCGTGTCTTCTTCCGCTCCGACCGGGACGGCGAGTTCAACCTGTTCTCGTTCGACACCGGAAGCGGCGAGATCGTCCGGCACTCGGACTTCGAGGACTTCCACGTCGAGAATCTCTCAGGGTCTGCGGACACATTGATCTACGAGCAGGCCGGCTACCTGCACCTCTACGACCCGGGTTCGGACCGCCACGAACGGCTGCGAATCGGCGTCGCCGCGGACCTGACCGAAACCCGGCCCCGCTGGGTCGAGGGCCCCGAGTACATTCGCAGCGCCTCGATTTCACCGTCCGGGGCGCGCGCGGTCTTCGGCTATCGCGGCGACATTCTCACGCTCCCCGCCAAGAAGGGCGACGCTCGCAACCTGACCCGAACGTCCGCCATCCACGAGCGCTTTCCCGCCTGGTCTCCCGACGGCGCCAGCATTGCCTTCTTCTCGGACGAGGGCGGCGAATACGGGCTCCACATCCGCGACCAGGACAGCGGCGAGGTCCGCCGCCACGAACTCGGCGGCGAGCGCGGCGGCAACGGCTTCTACGAGAACCCCGAGTGGTCGCCCGACGGCGAGCGGATCAGCTACGTCGACAACTCGATGTCCCTGTTCATCATCGACGTCGAAAGCGGCGAAGTCGCCAGGATTGCCAGCGAGCACTACTACGGCCCCTCCGCCCCGGCGCGCCCCGGCCACTCCTGGTCGCCCGACTCGCGCTACGTCGCTTACACGCTGAACACCCGCTCCTACATGCAGCAGGTGTTCGTCCACGACGTGGAGGCCGGGACCTCCCATCCGGTGACCGACGGCCTGAGCGAAGTCGGCGAACCGGTCTTCGACCGCAGCGGCGACTACCTCTACTTCTCCGCCTCGACCGACGCCGGACCGGTGAAGCACTGGTTCGCCATGTCGAACGCCGACATGGAGGCGTCGAGTTCCATCTACGTCGCCGTCCTGCGCGCGGACGGCGAATCGCCCCTGGCACCGGAGAGCGACGAGGAAGGCGCCGCGTCAGGCGGCGAGGAAGCGGACGGCGAAACCAGCGGGGACGAAGAAGCCGCCGCCGAAGGAGAGGACGACCGCGACGAGGACGAGGACCGGGTCGAGATCGATTTCGAGGGGCTCAACCAGCGCATCCTTGCGCTTCCCGTCCAGACCGGCGGCTACGGCAATCTGGAGGCCGGCGCCGCCGGCAAGCTCTACTACCTCCGCAGTTCGCCCGCCGGCAGGTTCGGGGGCGGCGGCGGCGACCTCGTCCGCTTCGACCTCGACCAGCGCGAGGAGACGGTCATGCTCTCGGACGTGGTCGGCTTCTCCCTCAGCGCAGACGGCAAGAAGCTGCTCTACGCCGGCCGGGACGACTTCGGCATCGCGGACGCCGGCAACAAGATCGACCGCGCGAAGAGTGCGATCCCGACCGACAAGCTGACGGTGCGCATCGACCCGCGGGCCGAATGGCAGCAGATCTACGACGAGGTCTGGCGGATCAACCGCGACTACTTCTACGACCCCGGCATGCACGGCGCGGACTGGGCGGCGATGGCCGAGAAGTACAGCGGTTTCCTGACCGACGTCACCTCCCGGGCCGACCTGAACAGGGTGCTGCGCTGGATGTGCAGCGAGATTGCGGTCGGCCACCACCGCGTCGGCGGCGGCGACCAGCGCGCGGACCCGGAGCGGGTCGGCGGCGGCCTGCTCGGCGCCGACTTCGAGGTCGCCGACGGACGCTACCGCTTCGCCCACGTGCTCGGCGGCCTGAACTGGAATCCGGAACTCCGCGCGCCGCTCACCGAGCCCGGCGTCTCGGTGACGGCCGGCGAGTACCTGCTGGCGGTCGACGGCATCGAACTTGTGGCCGACGACAACGTGTTCGCCCGGTTCGAGAACACCGCGGGCAAGATCGTGGAACTGACCGTCGGCCCGAGCGCCGACGGCGCCGACTCGCGCACCGTGTCCGTCGTGCCGATCCCGAACGAGTCGGCGCTCCGCAACCGGGAGTGGGTCGAGCGCAACCTGGCCAAGGTCGAGGAAGCGACCGACGGCCGGGTCGCCTACGTCTACGTGCCGAACACGACCACCCTTGGCCACACGTACTTCAAGCGCTACTTCTTCCCGCAGGTCCACAAGCAGGCCCTGATCGTCGACGAGCGGTTCAACGGCGGCGGCCAGGTCGCCGACTACTACATCGACCACCTCCGGCGCCCCTACATCAGCCACTGGGCGACCCGCTACGGCGCCGACTTCCGCACCCCGAGCGCGGCGATCCTGGGGCCGAAGGTCATGATCATCGACGAAACGGCCGGCTCGGGCGGCGACCTGCTGCCGTGGATGTTCAACAAGCTGGGTCTCGGCGCCCTGGTCGGCAAGCGGACCTGGGGCGGTCTGGTCGGCATCCTCGGCTTCCCGATCCTGATGGACGGCGGCTTCGTCACCGCCCCGAACCTCGCGATCTGGACCGAGGACGGCTTCGTGGTCGAGAACGTCGGCGTGCCGCCCGATGTCGAGGTCGAGCAGTGGCCGGCGGACGTCATCGCGGGCCGCGACCCGCAGCTTGAGAAGGCGATCGAGATCGTCCTCGAGCAACTGGAGGAGAACCCGCCCGCCGAGCCGGTCAAGCCGCCGTTTCCGATCCGCGTGCGCCGCTAGCGCGCGGCAGGCCGTGACAGAATTCCCTGTCGCACCGGGAGCGGCAAGGCGCCCGTCCAGCAAGGGCAGGGCGAGTGCCCCGCCTCGCTCTGAAGAACTTGCCGGGCTGCGTTCCATGGCGCAAACTCCCGGTGCCGGCCTGCCATGCGGGTTCCGGCCCGCATCCGTTCTCCGGCAGGCGAATCTCCTGCCTGCGTCCCCATGAGCCTCTCCTTCATCCTGCCCCGGCTCCGCGCGGAGTGGCGCAAGCGCACCGGCCGCGAGCTTTCGGCGGCCGACATCCACCCGGGCTTCCGGGACCGGGAACGACACTTCCGGTCGCCGCCGATGACGGCGGAGATGGTCGCCGCGATCGCTCGCCTTTCACCCCAGTTTCATCTCGAACCCGGAGAATCGTCGCGGGCGTTCTGGGAACTGACCCAAAACGGCTCCTGCTGGGGAGAGTTCGACGCCGCGGCGCCCGTTCTGCGGCTCATGCCGCCGCCAGCCAGGACGCTCGACATCGGCTGCGGTCTGGGTCGCTCGACCGCCTTCTTCCGGCGCGCGCTGGGATGGCGGGACACCGAGTTCCATCTCTACGACGGCGACGGTCCGCGCGTCGACTATCCGCGGAGCGGGAAGCGCACCGACCGCTCCTTCTGCGGCGACCTGAACACCCTCCGGGCGGTGCTCGAACACAACGAAGTCCCGAAGTTCCGGATCTTCGACGCCCACAAGCTGGACCACCGCCTCGACGCCCTGCCGGGCCCGTACGACCTCGTCTACTCCTTCTACGCCGCCGGCTTCCACTGGTCCCTGGCCGACTTCTGGAGCGAGTTCGAAGCGATCTCGCACAAAAGGACCGTCGGTATCTTCACGATCCACCGCAACTTCGAGGAGTTCCCGGCGCTACGGAACTGGGCAACCCGCATCGTCCCCTTCGACCGCAGCCTGATCAAGGACCGGCCCCACCGGCTGCTGATCGCCTCGCGCGACGAAGAACTCCTGAGGCCCTGCGCCGCGGTCGAGTCGGGTGAGGCGACGACGACGCGGCCGAAGGAACGAGCCACACGCTAGGCTACGAGTTCAGACGCCAACAGCCCAAAGGAGGGAAGCGATGCTCAACGCGCTCAAGAAGATGCTCAACGCGCTCAAGAACTGCCAGTCCCAGACCTACGCCGCGCTGCGGATCGTCGCCGGCTTCCTCTTCCTCTGGCACGGGGCGCAGAAACTCCTTGGCTTCCCTCTGCCCACTCCTGAAGGCGCCCCGAGCTTCATTCTCTACCTTGCCGGCCCCATCGAGCTGATCGGCGGCGCGTTGATCATGCTCGGCCTGTTCACCCGCCCGGTCGCCTTCCTCGCCAGCGGTCTGATGGCCTTCGCCTACTTCATCGGGCACGTCTTCCGGCCGGTCGAAGACCCCGGTGTCTGGCACTATCTGCTGCCCTTGGTGAATCGCGGCGAGGCCGCCGTTCTCTTCTGCTTCGTGTTCCTCTACATCGCCGCCAGGGGCAACGGCATCTGCAGCCTCGGCGGCGACGAGGACTGAAGAGGCCCGTCCGCCCTCAGCTCACTGCGACGATGCCGCCGTCGACCGGGATCGCGGCGCCGGTGACGTAGGCCGCCGCACGCGACGCCAGGTAGATCGCAACACCGGCCATGTCCTCCGGGGCGCCGATCCGCTTGCGCGGATTGCGGGCGCGGATCTCGTCGCCGAACTTCTTCAGGTTGTACTCCATCATCTTGCTCTCGAACGGCCCGGGACAGACGGCATTGACCGTGACGTCCTCTGCCGCGAGCCGGCGGGCCAGGGCGCGGGTGAGATGGATCATCCCGGCCTTGCTGGCGCTGTACGGGTAGTGCTCCGCCGGGTTCAGGTGCAACCCGTCGATCGAGGCGATGTTGATCACCCGCCCCGGGTCGTCGGTCGTCGCCGCGGCGCGCAGTTCCGGCAGCAACCGCACCGTGAGGAAGAACGGCCCCTTCAGGTTGATGTTCATCACCTTGTCCCAGCCGGACTCGGGAAACTCCTCGAGCGGCGCGCCCCAGGCGGCGCCGGCGTTGTTGACCAGGATGTGGAGCTTGTCTTCGCGTTCCCGGAACTCGGCGCAGAAGCGCTCGACGCCCTCGACCGAAGCCAGGTCGTTGGGTAGCGAAATGCACTCGCCGTACTCCGCGAGTTCCTCCGCCATCGCATCGCAGACGGCCGCCTTGCGCGAGCTGATGTAGGTGCGGACGCCGTTCTCCACGTAGCCGCGGGCGATCATCGCGCCGATCCCGCGGGAGCCGCCGGTGACCACCGCCACCTTGCCGGACACGTCGAACAGGTTCTTCATCTCGGGTTCCTTTCCGGATCGGGCGGACAGCGGTTCGGCCTGCGCCGCAGACGAGACGCTGCGCAGCAGAGTTCAAGGCGCACGCTCCCGGTCAGCTGAGGGGCCGGGGCCAAACCGTGAAGTCTACGTCAGGTCTGGCGGCGCTACTGCGGCGTGCCAACGGTCAGTGCGTCGGTCAGCACGGAACCGGACCGCGCCGTCTGGTCCCAGAGTCCGAGCGCGATCCGCTGCCGGCCAGCGGGCAGACGAAGCCTCAACCCGGCGCGGTAGTGGCTCTCCAGGGCCTCCGCCAGCGCGTCGGCGGGCACCTGCAGCGGCACTTCGAGATGCTGGGCGGCGGTCAACTCATCGTCGTCGTCCATTGCCACGACGACCAGCCGCGTGGCCGCGGAGTGCACGCCGTCGAGCTCGACCAGATCGACGCTGCTGATTGGAAACTCGACCCACATCTGCACGTCGAACAGGTCCTCTCCCTCGACGGGGACCATCGCGTCGACATGGACCTCCATCCGGTGCGGATTGTCGCTCTGACCAACGAACGCGGCCGCCAGCGCCCGCTCCGAAATCCGGGAGCGCACACCCTTCTTGATGTAGCCCTGCCGGTAGTTCGCTTTCATCCCCCGGCCCTTGACGCGAACCTCGATCGCGGTGAACTCCCCCTCCGCCTTGTCGGCCGCCGACAAGGCGAGCGAGTAGTACGACTGCATCCCGCCGACGGCCTGAGGCAGCAGGCCCGCCAGAGTCCCGCCGCCCGTGCGGGCGAACCCGCCCGTGCCCTCGGCCAGGCCGTGCAACGCCTCCCGGTGGTCCGAGATCTCCAGCAGCGCGCCCCGCCCCTTGGAGCGCCGGGCGCTGGTCGCCGCGTTGCCCGGCGGCGGTTTGGCCGCGACCAGGGTCACGCCGTAGGTGTTCGCCTCGGCGACGATCGCGCGGATGGTCGCCGTGGCCCGGTACTGCTCGACCTCCTGCTGAAGACGCCCGGCCTCCTGGCTCGTGTCGCGGTCCAAGGGGCCGCCGGTACCCGGAGTGCCTCCGGACAGCCCGCCGGTTCGGCTCTCCACCAGAGCGCCGGCGGTCGTGGCACTGCCCGTCAGCAGATCCTGCAGATGCTCCATCAGGGAGCCGAGCGGCCGCTCCACCACGCCGTCCGAGACGTAGATCAGCGCCTTGCGGCCCTCAAGCCAGGACAGGGTGCGCACGAAGTTGCCCAGAGCCTCGAAGCTGCTCTCCGAGTCGGCGTAGGTCTCGCGCGCGTAGGTCCGCATCTCACCCAGCAGCACGTCGATGGACAGGGCGGCGTTCTGGCGGTCGAGGCGGTCGCTGCCGCGCATCCGCTGGAACGCGGAGGTCACGGAGAGTTGGGCGCTCTGACGCAGGCCATCGCGCCGGTCACCCACGGTCCCCTGCCCTTTCAGGCGGAACAACGCGCTCCGGATCGCCGCCCAGTCGCGGGTGAAGCCCTGGAGCACCCGCGGCTCCTGATCGTGCGCCGCGACCATCACCCGCACGCGGCGATCCTCCAGCACGACCGCCAGGTCCGACTCGAGCTCCGCCAGAGCCCGGTCGCGGTTGGCGGACAGCATGTTGTGATGATCGAAGTAGAGGACGAGCCAGATCGGCGTCGACGCGTTCGGATCTTCTCTCGTGACCTCGTGGAAGTTCACCGGATCGACCCGGCGCCCGTGTTCGAAGACCTGGAAATCGGACACCGTGAGACCGGTGACGGGAGCCCCCTGCCGGTCGATGACCTGCACGTCGATGTTCACGACCTCGACGTCGACGGACTCCCGGACCACGCCGGCCACGAACGGCGTCTCCTGTGCGCTCAGAGGCCCTGCCGCGGACACGAGGAGGGCGAAGAGGAGCGCGAGGCCGGTTCTCCTGCTGTGGCCGGGGCCGTTCCCAGGTCGGGGGCTTCGGTGACCGAAGTGAGGAAACCACTCCGGAATCGGCAAGTCCGCGCCGGCACGGTTGTCGACGCCCGGAAATGAAGGCCGCCTGCCTGCGCCCGGCGTGAAGCGACGGACTCTGGCAATGTCCTGCCTGCTGTGGTTCATGACAGTTTGAGCCCTTCATGGTCGTTGGCCAGGCGGTGAGTCACGGAGAGGCCGGCGAACCCCGCGCCGACCACCACCGCATCGAGCTTGCACATCGCGCCGAATCGTATGCTAAGCGTCCACTCCACGTCCGGTGACCGTGACCGGGCATCCACTCCGGAACGAACACCAACCATGCCGGCACTCGACGGTCTCCGCATCCTGGATCTGACCCGGATCCTCGCCGGACCGACCTGCACCCAGTTGCTCGGCGACCTCGGCGCCGACGTGATCAAGATCGAACGGCCCGATCACGGCGACGACACCCGCGCCTGGGGGCCGCCCTTCGTCCAGGACGACAACGGCGCGGACACGTCGGAGAGCGCCTACTACCTGTGCGCCAATCGGAACAAGCGGTCAGTCGCCATCGACCTCGCCTCCGCGGAGGGCGCGAATCTGGTGCGCCGCCTCGCCGCCCGATCCGACGTGCTGATCGAGAACTTCAAGGTCGGCACGCTCGGCCGCTACGGCCTCGGCTACGACGACCTGAAGGAGGACCTGCCGGGGCTCGTCTACTGCTCGATCACGGGTTTCGGCCAGACCGGTCCGAACGCGCATCGCGCCGGGTACGACCTGCTGGCCCAGGGCTACGGCGGCATGATGAGCCTCACCGGCGAACCGGACGGAGAGCCGATGAAGGTCGGCGTCGGCATCGCGGACATCGTCTGCGGCATGTACGCCTCGACCGCGATCCTGGCGGCGCTGCGCCACCGCGACCGCACCGGCAACGGCCAGCACATCGACCTCGCTCTGGTCGATACGCAAATGGCCTGGCTGGTCAACGAGGGGACGAACTACCTGACCTCAGGCGAGGCGCCCCGGCGGCGCGGCAACGACCACCCGAACATCGTTCCCTACGGAGTGTTCGAGACCGCGGACGGCCACGTGATCGTCGCGGTCGGCAACGACGCGCAGTACGAGCGGTTCTGCGAATTCCTCGGCGCGCCCGAGCTGGCCTCGGACGAGCGCTACCGCACCAACGCCGGCCGGCTCGCCCACCGCGACGAGCTGGTCGCCGAGTTGTCGCGTCGCGTTCGCCAGCTGAGCAGCGCCGACGTGCTCGGCGGCCTCGAAGCCCGCGGCGTGCCCGGCGGGCCGATCCACGACCTGGAACAGGCACTGGCATCGGACCAGGCGCGGGCCCGCGGGATGACGATCGACATGCCGCACCCTTTGGCCGGCAGCGGCAGCGTCAAGGTGATCGCCAACCCGATCAGGATGTCGGAAACGCCGGTTGCGTACCGCCGTTCGCCGCCCGTCTGCGGCGCCGACACAAACGAGGTGATCGCGGAGCTGCTGGGCGACGACGACTGAGACGACTTGCGCGCATCCGGTGCGGAACCGGTCTTCCGAGGTTGGCAGGACCATTCCAAAGTCCAGCGCTTCACGCTGGGCGTGGGCGGGAGGCCTTCATTCCCGAGGGGCGAGAGCCGTGCCGGCGCCGAGTAGCCGATTCCGGAGTCGTTTCCTCGCATCGGTCACCGAAGTTCCCGACTTTGAAGCGGCCCTGTCCGAGGTTGCCCACCCCGTCGGTGCTCCCGGTGGTACGGTGGCAGACGAATAGCCACTCCCTATGCCTCCAGGAGACTCTTTGAGCGACAACACCGTGGGAATCAGCGGCTTCGGCGGATATGTGCCGGAGCGAGTGATGACGAACGAGGACTGGACCAGGTACGTCGACACCTCCGACGAGTGGATCGTCGAACGAACCGGGATCCACCGGCGTCGCTTCGCGGCGGAAGACGAGTCCACGGCCGACCTGGCGACGGCCGCGGCCAACTCCGCCCTTGAGAGCCGCGGCCTGGACGCGGAAGAGATCGACGAGATCATCGTCGCCACGGACACGCCGGAGGTCTACACGCCGGACACCGCGTCCTTCGTACAGGAGCGGATTGGCGCCCGGGAGATCCCCTCCTACGACCTGGGCGGCAGCGGCTGCGCCGGCTTCGTCCAGGCACTGGACGTCGCCCAATCGCGAGTCCTCACCGGCACGCGTCGAGTGCTGGTGATCGGAGTCGAGCTCATTTCGCGTCTGGTGAGCTGGAAGATCCGCGAGACCTGCGTGCTGTTCGGCGACGCCGCGGCCGGCGTGATCATCGAGCGCGGACCGCAGATGGCCGAGATTCTCGGCGCGAAGACCGGCACCGACGGCAGCCAGTGGAACATTCTGACCCTGGAGATCGGCGGCACCCGCAAGCCGTTCAGCCTCGAGTACGCGCAGAAGGAAGAGCATCTGAAGCTGATCATGGAAGGCCGGGCGGTGTTCCGTCACGCCGTCCACCGCATGTCGAAGGTCGGCCTCGACGTGCTGGAATCCGTAGGCGCCAAGCTCGAAGACGTGGCAATGATCGTGCCCCACCAGGCGAACCTGCGCATTGTCGAGGCAGTCGCGAAGAACCTGTCCGTGCCCATGGAGAAGGTCTACACGAACCTCCAGGAGTACGGCAACACCGGCTCCGCATCTGTACCGCTTGCCCTGTGGGAGGCCCATCGCAAGGGCCGCATCTCCCCGGGCGACCTGGTCCTTTTGACCTCCTTCGGCGCCGGCTTCCACTGGGGCGCCATGCTGCTGCGCTTCAACGGCTGAGGGGAGCGGCCGGCGAATCCCGGCTGGAGCGGCCGGCAACTTCCTGCAGATCGTGGACGGGCGGGAGCGGCCGCCGCCGTCGTCTCAGGGGCCGCGGCGCGACCGGCCCGACGATCGACGACTCGCGGTCGAGAAGCTCGAACACGCGCTCGCTCGAGCCGCGAAGCCGCCTGTAGCCGGCGAACGGACCCAGACAACAGGTCCATCAGACGGCACCTGTTGACAGCATCTGATCAACGGACTAGTCTACTGGACCATGAGAGAGGAACGTACGCCTCGCACGCGCCCGGTCAGGTTCTCCGAGGATGTCGTGCCTCTCGGCGACGTCAAGGTGAACCCGGGCGTCATCGTGCGCAGGACCAGCGAGTCCGGTCGACCTGTACTCCTGACCTCGCGCGGCCGGGGGGTCGCCGTTGTTCAGTCCCTGGCCCAGTACGAGGAAGCGCAGGACGAGCGGTCCTTCCTGCGCGCGGTGGTCGAAGGGCTGGCCAACGCGGAGGAAGGTCGAGAACTCACCCTGTCCGAAGTCAAGGCGCACTTCCGGCAGGAGTGAGCGCGCCGCTACGCCGTGAACGAGAGCCGGGTCGCGGTCGTCCTGACCGAGCTGGCGCTCTGCGACCTGGAGGAGTTGGCGGCCTGGTACACGGAGCGGCGCCGGCCCGAGACCGGCGCGCGGACCGTCGCCGACATCCTGAGTCGGCTCGAGGCGCTGGCCGACCTGCCGGACCTTGGACGAGTGGTTCCCGAGTTCGGCCATCCGCTTCTGCGGGAACTCGTTCGCCCGCCGTTCAGGGTCGTCTACAGGCGTGAACGCGGGGCCGTGCGGATCCTGAGAGTGTGGCGGAGCGAAAGGGTGCTCAGACTCCCGGCAGACGGGTAGGTCGCCCGACGCCTCCTTGACCTGGATCACCATCACATCCCCCAAGACCTGCCAGCCCGACCGTCCTCGTAGAGGAGAAACCGATGAGACGACGTCCCCATTCGCCCTGACCTCGGCTACGACGCCGCCTTCGACTACCACGGCGACTTGAACCGGAATCTCGCCGACACCTGCCCGGACGGCATCGACGTCTACTTCGAGAACGTCGGCGGCCCCACGCTCGAGGCCGTACTCCCCCACATGAACATGTTCGGCCGCATTCCGGTCTGCGGAATGATGGTGGCTCACTCCGACCTCGACAGGGCGACGGACGGCGCCACCCGTTTCTTGGGGAAGACGAGGCCGGCTGTCTCGAAACCGCTGAAGCCAGCGACCCTGGCGAGCATCGACCGAGCGTTGGAGACTGTCCGTCGGGCACTCGACACCGCCCTCCAGTACGACTGCGACAGGGAGAACGACCCTGTGCTCGAACCCCCGGCAGCCGGATGCGACAGGAGGCGCCCTTTGGTGGTCAGGATGTGGGCATCGTGGGAGAGGCGGTCGAGGAGGGCGGTGGTGAGATCAAGCCAGCTACGCGGCCGCGCGTTGTGCCCCGCTCCCGGGCCACGAGTTCTTCCAGGTGCGGCGGCGGCTTCCACAGGCACTCCATCGCGTAGCGGAGGTCAAGCGGCTCGCCGTCCCAGGACGGCATCGACTCCTCGCCGGTGATCAGGATGCCGGCGTTCTCCAGGCGCTCGACCAGCTCCCGGGCGGCGTGAAGGCCTATCGGCGGAGGCGCCGGCGGCGGGGACGTTGCCCGCCGGGCCGCCGGACGGTCCTGGCGGACAGCACTCCGGGCAGTGCGGCCGTCAGAGTCTCTTTCGGTCCTGAAGTGATCGTGAACGGCGATCGTTCGAGAGTTGAGCCTGGAGAGTGCGGACGACGTGTCGGCGCTTCCCTGCAGGTCGACGGCGTAGCGGCCGGAGCTCGCGCAGGCGGTGCGCGGTAGGATGACGGCCAAGCTCGCCGAACGGCGAGGGTGACACAATGGCCGAGCGCTTCTTCAACACGTCCGGGCCGGTGGTTCCGGCCAAGCACTACAGCATTCCTCCGCTGGAGCGGTTCGATCTTGACGAGGTCCTGCGCCTCATCCGGGACGAGCGCTACTTCGTGCTGCACGCGCCGCGGCAGACGGGGAAGACCTCGGCGCTGCTGGCCTTGCGCGATCTGCTGAACGCGGGCGACGAATACCGCTGCGTGTACGCGAACGTCGAGACGGGGCAGACGGCGCGGGGCGACGTGGCGCGCGGCATGACGGCGATTCTGACCGAACTGCGGATTCGCGCGCGCACCACCTTCTCCGATGGCGGCGCCCTGGAGGAGCTGGCGCGCGGCGCGCTGGAGGACGTCGGCGCGGACGGGGCGTTGCGCGAGGTGTTCGTCCGCTGGTCGGCGGCGGATTCCAGGCCGCTTGTTCTTCTGATCGACGAGATCGACGCGCTGGTGGGGGACACGCTGATCTCCGTGCTGCGCCAGCTTCGCGCCGGGTACGACCAGCGTCCGGCTGCCTTTCCGCAGTGCGTGATCCTGTGCGGGGTCCGGGACGTGCGGGATTACCGCATCCACTCGGAGTCGGGTGGCGAGATCATTGCCGGCGGCAGTGCCTTCAACATCAAGGCGGAGTCCCTGCGGCTGGGCGACCTGGACGAGGCGGACGTGCGCGCGCTGCTCGGCCAGCACAGGAGCGAGACGGGGCAGAAGTTCACGGAGGGCGCGCTTGCCGCGGTGTGGAACCTGACCCTGGGCCAGCCTTGGCTGGTGAACGCTCTGGCCTACCAGGCCTGCTTCAGGAACAAGGCCGCCCGGGACCGTTCGCGGACGATCGACGAGGAAGCGATCATGGATGCCAGGGAGGAGCTGATCCTGGGCCGGCAGACGCACCTGCACCAATTGGCGGACAAGCTGCGCGAGGAGCGGGTGCGGCGGGTGGTGGAGCCGGTCCTGAGCGGCGGCAGCGGCAGCGGCAGCGCGGCCGGCCCGGACGATGTGGAGTACGTGCGCGACCTGGGTCTGCTGGCCCGGCGCGGCCCGCGCCGGATCGCGAACCCGATCTACCGGGAGGTGATCCCGCGCGAGCTGATGTATGCCCGCGAGGACTCGATCCTTCAGGAGACCGAGTGGTACGTGAAGCAGGATGGCCATCTCGACGTGGAGGGTCTGCTGGCGGCCTTCCAGCGGTTCTTCCGGGAGCATTCGGAGCATTGGCTCGAGCGTTTCCAGTACAAGGAGGCGGGTCCCCAGTTGCTGCTGCAGGCGTTCCTTCAGCGGATCGTGAACGGCGGCGGCCGGATCGAGCGTGAGTACGCCCTGGGCAGCCGGCGGACCGACCTGCTCATCGTGTGGCCGCCCGGCCGTTTCGCCGGTGCGGCCGAGCCGGGCGTGCCGGCGTGCCGCTACGTGGTGGAGTGCAAGCTTCTGCGCGGCAGCCTGGAGGCGACGGTCCGCGAGGGCCTGGAGCAGACCCTGGACTACATGGACCGCTGCGGCGGCGAGTCGGGGCATCTGGTCGTGTTCAGCCGGGACGAGTCGAAGCCGTGGGAGGAGAGGATCTTCCGGCGCGAGGAGTCGCTCGGCGGCCGGTCGGTGACGGTGTGGGGCGCCTGAAGCGCCGCCGGCACGATGCACCAGCGGGCTGAACGTCTCCTGCCGCTGGCGCTTCCACTCCCGTACGTAGCTGCGCACCGTCGTGAACCCGACCTCGTAGCCTTCCTCGAGCAACTGGCGATTCAGACGAGTGGCCGTCAGCCGCTGCTTCGCCGTCGTCCGGCGAGACCACCTGCCCAGCAGCTCCTCCAGAACACCGTGCTCACGGGCCACCGAGCGCTGGCTACGACCCTCCACCAGCGCCTGGCGCCGAACAACAGGTACCTGATCCATTCTCGGCAAGTCCTTCCTCCGATCGCATTGGTCTCCTGTCAAGACCAAGCTACCGGTGGCAGCGCCGAGGGTGGCTCACCTTCGGTCCGCTGGGTGGCTCAGTTTCCGAGCGATGCCTCCACCCCAACTGCTTTCGCAGCGCCGGGTCGAAAGCCTGCAGGAACGGTTCGTAGAAGTACGGCGCCACCTCACCTTCGTTGAATACATAGCCCAAAGCGGACACGGACAAAGGCCTTCATGCAGACGGACTGATCACGGCGGCGCACGAAGAACTGAGCCGTCTGAGCCCCGGCAGCGCCGACTGCGGATAAGGCAAGCCTTTTCGGGCGCCGCGCACCCGGCTGCTTCGAGAGCGCACGAACGAGCTCCTGCAAAGGTCTTCTGAACTCATGGGCGCGGAACTGCCCACCGCCGGGGCGTACGCCGGGCGTCGCCCTCGAAACGAACCACGGCACGATCGTGTGCAGCCGGGCAACGAGCACCTTCGGCATTTTGAATTCTCTTGTGTTCATTCACGCATTGGTGATAGATTCGGTGCCTTCGTTCGAAAGCCCCGGAGGGGCCGGCGAGCGGCCTCCGAAGCAGCGTCTGAACCATCCCGACCAACAACGACTGACGACGAAATGATTGACAATCAAACCGACATGAACCCCAAGGAGCGCCTGGGCGAGGTCGTTCACGTCAACGACCGTGAGTTGGAAGCGCCGGAACCCGCGGCCACGAAGAACCGGCCCCGCGTTCCCGCGGGAACGTCGGGGCAACCCGAAGTCCGCGCCAACGGAGCGGCGGAAGTGAACGGCCGCGTTCCCGCGGGAACGTCGCGGCAACCCGAAGTCCAGGCCAACCGAGCGGCGGAAGTGAACGGCCACGTTCCCGCGGGAACGTCGGGGGACCCGGCGCGACACTCTGTCGCAGCCGAACCTGCCGACTGCGAGCAGTGCGCCGGCGCCTGGGTGGGCAAGTCGCATGTCCGCGTTTCCGCTGAAACGGCTCGGCGCATCGCCTGCGACGCAGGGAAGGTCGTCATGCGGCACCGTTCCGGGCAGATCCTGAGCGTCGGCCGCAAGACGCGGACCATCCCGCCGCCCATCCGGCGCGCTCTGGAGTTCCGAGACCGGGGCTGCCGCTTCCCCGGCTGCATTTCGCAGCACTGCGACGCCCACCACATCGAGCATTGGGCCGACGGCGGCGAAACCAAGCTCTCGAACCTCGTGCTGCTCTGCCGCCGACACCATCGCCTGCTCCACGAAGGCGGCTTCAGCCTGCGCATGGACGACCAAGGCGCCGTGGGGTTCTACAACCCGCGCGGGCTACTGCTTGAACGGAGCCCGGCGCCGCCGGTCGTCGGCGACGACGCCGTCCGGGAGTTGATCGAACACCTGGAGGATGCGGGCATCCTGATCACCGGCGACGAATCGCTACCGACCTGGAACGGTGAACCGATGGACCTGCGCTACGTCATGGAATGCCTGTGGAGACCGCCTCCGCACCTCGAAGCCATCGTGGCCCGGGAGCGGGGTACCTCCACAGCCGCATAGGGTCGACAGCAACCAGCGTAGCGAGCTCTGGCTGAGGTATTGCCGAAAGTTGTGGATCGGCGATTCGATCAGGGGCTCTTCCGGGTTGATGGTGGAGATGCCGCAGTCTCGCGCGATGCGAGACACAGACTTGTACGGAGACCTGCTCAAGCTGCCGCCTGAGCCGCAAGGACGCCGGCTTTCACCGGCAATCAGACCTCCGACTCAGCCCCAACGACCGTCCGGGCTGCTTTGAAGCCGGTCAACCCCACGCACTCCCCGTCCCGTTCCGCCTCCTCCCGGAAACACGTCACCACCGGACGCCCTTACACGATTCTGAGAGCCTCCCTACGGTCGGTTCCGGGTGTCGAGAGTCCTTGGGAGGCGACGCGCGTTGAGCTTCGGCTTGAGCCAAATTTCGTTTCCGAAGATACGCCCTGGCCTGGGATACGTGGCCCTTGGTGATGGAACCCCCGGCCCTTCGGCAGCCCGTGGCAAGTCGCGCTGCCGATCACCCGAAGATCAGGCCCCAGATGGTGTACAGGGTGAAGGACACGTAGACGGTCGACGCGATCACCATCATGACGATGTTGAGCGCCCTTGGACGGGCGGACTTCGGCAGCCTGGTGAGGTTCACGTAGAGGGTCAGCGGCACGTAGATTGCCATCGCGAAGCCGCCGAGCAGCGCTGCATTGAAGATGAAGCCGAGCGCCGAAACACCGGTGACTTCGAAGAACGCGGTGGATGCGGTGCCGGCGACCATGAACATGATGGCGAAGATCAGGTACCACTGGCTCTGGGTGCGCTTCTTGCCGAACTTGAACATGGAGCCAAGCAGGTAGGACCAGGTGCGGGCGCCGCCGTCGACGCCGCCGAGCTGGGAGCTGAACAGCGCCGCCATGCCGATCAGGAGGAAGATGTACCTTCCGGGCGTTCCGAGGCTCGACTCCAGGATGACCGACATGTCCCAGACGATCTGGCCCTCCTCGGGGACGATGCCGGCCGGACGCAGCACGGTCAGCGCTCCGAACATGAAGAGGAACATCGTGAACGTGTTGCCCAGCCAGAAGAAGATGACCTGGTCCTGAATCACGAAACGCATCCAGCGCCTGAACCGGCTCGCGTTCTCCGGCGTCTCCCGGTACCGGAAGCCGGTCTGGACCTCCGCCGTCTTGTTCGTGCGGAGCGGGTTCGCCAGCACCGGGATGCGTCCGCCCATGCCGATGTTCTTGTCCCGCAGGTAGAACGCGTACCAGAGGTTGCCGGCGCCGCCGATACCGGCAAAGACGACCGCGCCGAAGAACCGGGCGAAGGTGAACTCGTCGTCGAGTTCGATGTGCCCGAAGTTGACGAGACCCCGTCCCATCTCCTTGACCGCGTCCCAGGTGCCGACCGAGAAGGCGACGTAGATCAGGCCGAGCGTGATGACGAGCACCATGATCCCGATCGCCCGCTCGACCGCCCTGTACATCTGTTTGGGCCCGAACAGGATAAGCGCGATGAAGCCGAACGTGACCGCGGTCCAGAACCACTCGGGGCCCGGCCCGTCGGGGCCGAAGATCAGCGCCTTGAGCGCCGCCCCCGACATCCTCGCCCAGCCCGGCAGGAACAGACCGACGAACCCCAGCGTGAGAAACGCGTAGATCACGGTCATCGACATGCGGGCGTACGACGTGTACGGGTGCTCGCCCGTGACCACCGCCCAGCGGCCGATCTCGATGTTGATCCAGAGCTGCAGGAAGACGCCCAGTGCCGCCGCCCACAACATGACCGTGCCGAACTTCGCCGTCACCCAGGGCCACACCGCGAGCTCGCCGGCGCCGACCGCGAGGCCGATCATGATCGCGCCCGGACCGGCGAGTTGCCAGAAGGACAGCTTGCGCTCTGGCAGATTCTCCTCGCGCAGCGGTGGGATGGGTACCGGCATCTGAGCGACCTCCTCCATGCCGGCACGGGCCGAGGCCGCCGGTCCGGCTTCTCGCGGTTCAGGAAACTCTGGAGCGCGACAGACTGTAGCAGCGGGCAGCAGCGGGCAAGTCGCCGGCACGCACCAGGGACGCAACGGGTACCATGTCGCCGCCACCCGCAACAGAAACCGACCGTTCCCGCACCGAGGAGACCCGCCGATGACTCGACGCCTGATCCCGAACTGCCGCCGGATCGCGGCCCTGCTGCTCACGCTCACCCTCGCCGCCGCCCCGGCGCTGGCCGCCGCCGACACGACTCTTGCGGTCACGAAGCCCGAACAGGTCGGTCTTTCGTCCGAACGCCTCGCACGCATCGACGCGGCGATGAACGGCTACGTCGAGGCGGGCAAGATCGCCGGCGCCACGGGCCTGATTGCGCGGCGCGGCGAGATCGCGTACTTCAACACCTACGGCTACCGCGACCTCGAAACGAAGGCGCCGATGCCGAAGGACGCCCTCTTCCGCATCTACTCGATGTCCAAGGCGGTCACTGGCGTCGCCGTGATGATCCTGCACGAGAAGTACGGTTTCCCGCTCCGCACGCCTGCGTCCCGGTGGATCCCCGCCCTCGGCGACATGGAGGTCGCCGAGTGGAGCATCGATCCGGGGACCGGCGACCCGAGCCTGGAGCTCGTGCCCGCGAACCGCGACATGACGGTCCAGGACCTGCTCACGCACACCGCCGGCATCAGCTACGGCGGACCGCGCAACGCCCAGGGCCGCTCGTTCTACGCTGAACTCGGGGTCAGCAGCCGCGACCAGAATCTCGCGGAGTTCGTCGAGAAGCTGGGTCAGTCGCCCCTCCACGATCACCCCGGCACGGTCTGGCGCTACGGCCTCTCCATGGATGTCCTGGGCCGCCTGGTCGAGGTGATCTCGGGCAAGACCTTCGACATCTTCCTGGAGGACGAGATCTTCGCGCCCCTCGGCATGAAGGACACGGCGTTCTACGTGCGCCCGGGCGCCGAGGCCCGGCTGGCCGTGCTCTACACGCCGGACCGCGAAGCGGGCGACGGCACGATCGTCCGCTCCGAGGCGCCGCCGCAGGACTCCTACCTGAAGAAGCCTGCGATCTTCTACGGCGGCGCCGGCCTCGTGTCGACGACGACCGACTACTTCCGGATGATCCGGATGCTGCTCGACGGCGGCCGCTACGAGGGCGGCCAGATGCTCAGCCCGAAGTCCGTCAAGCTCCTGTCTTCCGACCACATCGGCGACATGCCGCGCGTCGGCCAGTTGATGGGACCGGGCGACGGCTTCGGCCTCACTTTCCGGGTCAATCAGAACCCGGGAATCAACGGCGCATTGGGTTCCCCCGGCGAATACAGTTGGGGCGGCGCCGCGGGCACCCGGTTCTGGATCGACCCCGACGAGGAGATGGTCGGTGTGTTCATGATCCAGATCCTCCCCCACGCCGGCCTGACGTACGGCACGGAGTTCCACAACCTGGCCTACCAGGCGATCGTCGACTGATCTGTTTGGAGAAAAGAGAAATGACCGACCGCAGCCTGGAAGTCCGTCTCGCCTCACGTCCCGCCGGCGAGCCGGAAGCCGCGAACTTCGACCTCGTCGAAACCGACATGCCGAGCGCCGGCGAAGGCCAGGTTCTCGTGCGCAACGTCTACATGTCGGTCGATCCGTACATGCGCGGCCGCATGCGGGACATCCAGTCGTACACGCCGCCGTTCCAGATCGGCAAGGCGCTTGACGGCGGAGCGGTCGGCGTCGTCGAGGAGTCGAACTCGGACGCCCTGGCCCTTGGGGACCTGGTGTCGAGCCGCTTCGGCTGGCGCAGTCACTTCGCCGCTCCCGCCGAGCAGTTGCAGAAGATCGACACCCACGGCGCTCCGCTCTCCGCGTTCCTCGGCGTGCTCGGCATGCCGGGCATGACGGCCTGGGTGGGCCTGCTCGACATCGGCGAACCGAAGGAGGGCGAGACGGTCTTCGTCTCCGCCGCGGCGGGCGCCGTCGGCAGCCTGGTCGGCCAGATCGCGAAGATCAAGGGCTGCCGGGCCGTCGGCAGCGCCGGGTCGGCCGACAAGGTCGCCCACCTGGTCTCCGACCTCGGCTACGACGCCGCCTTCGACTACCACGGCGACTTGAACCGGAATCTCGCCGACACCTGCCCGGACGGCATCGACGTCTACTTCGAGAACGTCGGCGGCCCCACGCTCGAGGCCGTCTTCCTGCACATGAACATGTTCGGCCGCATTCCCGTCTGCGGCATGATCGCGCACTACAACGACAAGGAACCCCGCCCGGGGCCGAAGACGCTCATCTCGATCATCCCCAAGCGTCTCAAGATGCAGGGCTTCATCGTGTCCGACCACATGGACCGCCGCGCCGACTTCGTCCGCGACGTAGCCTCATGGATCGCCGAAGGCAAGGTCACCTACCGCGAAACGATCGTCTCCGGCCTCGAAAAGGCCCCCGAGGCCTTCATCGGCCTCTTCCGCGGCGAGAACACCGGCAAAATGGTCGTCCAGGTCAGCGACGACCCGACACAGTCCCGGCAGGGCAAGTACTTCCTGAGACAACTTGAGGATGATGCCGACCGAGTCACGAAACGAAGCGAGGTACTCCATGCGCTTCTAGCGGAGTGGATCGAGACCGCACGCATTCTCGCCGACTACAAGAGTCTGTTTCTCGATGCCGAGCGTCTCGAAGTCCTGAACCTGATCGCAGGCCCGGTTCTGCGACTGATTAAAGACGTGCTTTGCCAGTACATGTTGCTTCGCGTGGCACGGCTCACGGATCCGCAAGAAGCTGGACGAAATCGGGATAAGAACCTGTCGGTGCTCTGGCTTCCGTCGCTGTTCGACGGGAAGAAGGATGACGACCAACAGAAGGAAAAGCTCAAGAAGCTGGTTGAAGAGGCCAGGCGCGCCGCCAAGTTTGCCCGCCAGTGGCGCAACAAGATGGTGGCTCACGTCGACCTCGAGAGGGCGACGGACGGCGCCACGCGTTTCGTGCGGGAGACGAGGCCAGCTGTCGCGAAGCCGCTGAAGCCAGCAACCCTGGCGAAGATGGACCAAGCGCTGGAGTCCGTCCGTCGGGCACTCGATAGTGCCTTCCAGTACGACCACGACAGCGAGCAAGGCATTGGGCTTGAACACTTGACAGTCGCCTCAGAGCTCGGCACGGCGCTGTTCGACCGGGCGACAGGGCTCGTCGCAGCCGTTCAGTTCATCGACGCGCTGGCTGATCCCGAGCACGACTGCGCCGTTGATGTGGAGATTGCGTCCCGGCTTCTCGGGAAGCTCGAACCCGCTCTGCTCGAGAAGGTCCGGGCGCTCGGGCCGCTCAGGCTTTCGTAGGCCGGCCTCACCGGCAGGCCTGTCCCACTGCCGGCAACGCTCAGAGATTGAGCCAACGTCGCCCGGAAAGTGCGGCGCCCCCGGCTGGGTCTCAAGCGTACGGGAGCAGCCCCTCTCGGTCTCCTTGAGCGATCACCAGCCGGCGGCGGTCGGTGCCGAACAGGGGTGCTCCCGGCTTGCGGTTGCAGGAGTGGCTGGCAGCCGCTCATGGGCTTCTCCGCAGCAGGCGGCGATAGGAGGCGCCCTTTGGTGGTCAGGATGTGGGCATCGCGAGAGAGGCGATCGACGAGGGCGGTGGTGAGCTTGTCGTCTCCGACGACCCTGACCCACTCGGAGAAGGCAAGGTTCGAGGTGACGATGGTGGAACGCCGCCCGCGTTGTGCCCCGCTCTCGGGCGACGAGTTCTTCCAGGTGCGGCGGCGGCCACAGGCACTCCATCGCGTAGCGGAGGTCGAGCGGCTCACCGTCCCAGGACGGCATGGACTCCTGGCCGGTGATCAGGATGCCGGCGTTTCCCAGGTACTCGACCAGTTCGCGGGCGGCGCGCAGGCCTACCGGGGGAGGCGCCGGACTCTGCTCCAGGGGCCGTCCCCGGCGATGGAAGAACCGGACGGGGCCGTCTTCGCTCATCCGCAGCCCGAAGCGGCCTTCATGGAGAAAGCGGTGGTGTCGTCGGCACAGGAGAACGAGGTTCGAGAGCTTCGTTTCGCCGCCGTCGGCCCAGTGGACGATGTGGCGGGCGTCGCAGTGCCTGGAGGTGCAGCCCGGGAAGCGGCAGCCCTGATCGCGGAACTCCAGGGCCCGCCGGATAGGCGGTGGAATGGTGCGGGTCTTGCGGCCCACGCTGAGAATCCGGTCCGAGTCGTGGGTCATCCAGACCCTGCCGGCGTCGCAGGCGATGCGGCGGGCTGTTTCCGCTGAAACAGGCGTGTTGGAGTCGCCGATCCAGGCACGGTTGGGCGCCGGCGGCCCGGCTGCCGGCAGCCCGGCCCCGGCGGACGCTCTCCCGATCCGTGTTGATGCTTGAGACGCAGCTGTTCCGCACCGTGCTTCGGACCCGGACGCAGTGGTTCTTCGCCCGCCGCATGGGGTGACGCCGGCGATGCGGGCGGCCTCGCGCCGGCCAGCCCGGGCCCGGGTTCCGGGTAAGCGGGTCGCCGTTCCTCGGTGGGCACGGTCACCTCCCGTTGAACCGGCCTGCCGGCGTTCCCGCGGGAACGTTCTTCTCCGGTGTTTCCGCTGGAACGTGTCCGTGGCAGGCCAGTGCCGTCGCCGGCCGTGCGGCCTGATTCTGCCAAGCCTTCGCTTCGACCACTTCCGGCGCAACGGACTTGGCCGGCGTTCCCGCGGGAACGTGCCCATGGCGATCCGGTGCCGTAGCCGGCCGTGCAGCCTGGTTCCGCCCGGCCTTCGCTTCGTCCCCGGCCAGGCGGTCGGCTCGCGGCCGGCCGTTGGTCGACCCGCTCGCCGCAGTCCCCAGCTCCTCTTCGTTCACGTGGAAGACCACCTGATAGCGGTCGCAGCTCGAGCCCGGGTCCAGTCCGCCCCTGAGGGCACTCTCGGCTACCAGAACCAGAGCGTCCGCGCGTACCTTGCCCGCCGACGGACGATCCTTCTGCTCCAGGGCGTACAGCTTCTCGCCCGCTGCATCGAGCGCCTTCCGCAGCAGCTCGCCCGCTTCCGGCGCCAGACGCCCCCGGATGACGACCATGCCGTTCTCGTCGACATGGGTCGTCAGCTCGCTCAGGGCATCCCGCAGTTCGTCGTCCTGAGCCTCCACCGAGCGATCGACCCTCAGCCACGCCCTGACGATCTGTTCGACATGATCCGCCGTGCAGGCCCTGGCGGCTCCGAGCAAAGCCTCCTCCGTGTCGGGACGGGCGACGCGGGTCAGGGCCCTGACTTTCGAATAGGAGAGTTCACCGCGCTTTCTCGCCGGGCTGATGTGCGGCAGATCGCCCAGGGCGCGGGCGACGCGAACGCGCTCGCGTACCGCGCCGGCGCCAGGCCGATGCGCCAGTTGAGAAAGTGGGCGCAAGCTGAGAAAGCCGCAGCCCCAGTTTCCCAGTCTGTGCCGGCACCGTTCTCGAGGTCCGGGAGTACAGCCCTCCTGCCCGCACTCGGCGTGATCCACTCGACTTTGGAACGGCCATGGGCAAACAGCGCTTTTCCTTGTGCCCCTTGCTCCTTGACAAATCTGGACGTTTGGACCCTCGCGGGAGGCGGCCGACGGGCCGGTACTCCGGGGCGTACCGGGCTCTTGATCGTGACATCGTGAACTCCTCCCTCCTCCAAGAATGAGGTGTCCACGGAACCGGGTCAAGCTCAGGTTTGCCCGCCTGTGGCGCAACAAGGTGGTCGCACACGTCGACCTCGTAAGGGCGAGGGACGGGGCCACCCGTTTCGTGCGGGAAAGGAGACCGACTGTCGCGGAGCCGCTGGAGCCAGCGACCCTGGCGAATATGGACCAAGCGCTGGAGTCTGTCCGTCGGGCACTCGATAGTGCCTTCCAGTACCACCACGACAGCGAGCAAGGCATTGGGCTTGAACACTTGACAGTCGCCTCAGAGCTCGGCACGGCGCTGTTTGACCGGGCAACAGGGCTCGTCGCAGCCGTTCAGTTCATCGACGCGCTGGCTGATCCCGAGCACGACTGCGCCGTTGATGTGGAGACTGCGTCCCGGCTTCTCGGGAAGCTCGAACCCGCTCTGCTCGAGAAGGTCCGGGCGCTCGGGCCGCTCAGGCTTTCGTAGACCGGTCTCGCCGGGCCTGGTTGTCCACACAGACCGTGCGGCCAAGCGCCAGCGAAGAGCCTCGCGCAGTTTGAGGGTCGGCAGCTACAAACGGCGTTGCCGCTGCCTCCTGTCCGCCGGTGGCACCGCCGGGAAAGCGCCCGACGAGTCCTTCCGACCGGGCGCGCAACGACACTTGGGTTGCCACCCTCGGACCGCCAGCCAGGCGCCAGGCAGGGCCGACTTCCCCACCAACCGCAATGCACGGGTTTCAGGGGTACGGGCAGTCGAGGTCGAGGAACGGGATCGCGCTGAGAACGTCCGGGGGATCGACGGGCAACGCGCGGTGGAGGTAGGACTCGTCGAGTTCGTCCCAACTGGTGACGCCGAGGAGGCCGAGGCAGGTAGTGATCTCGTGTTTGAGGATGCGGAGCATCCGGACAACGCCTTCACGGCCGGCGGCGGCCATCGCGATGCACTCGAGCCGGCCGATGCCGACAGCGTCGGCCCCCAGGATCCTTGCCTTGACGATGTCCGTGCCGCGCAGAAAGCCGCCGTCGACGACGGCTTCGGTGCGGCCGTCGACTTCCCTGACGACCTTGGGAAGGGTGTCGAGGGCGCCGCGGACGTGGTCGAGCTGCCGGCCGCCGTGGTTCGAGAGCCTGACTTCCACGAAGGCGGCGCGAGAGGAGAGGCGGCGAGGCCGCTGACCTGCGGGTGGCTCGCCACGCGGCAGCAGGGCGGACCGGGCGTGGCGGCACAAGACGTTGGTGAGAGCGGAGGCCCACTGCGCCGAAAGCAGACCTGCGGCATAATGTCCTCGTGCGGCCGAGCGGCAACCGGGAGAGAGCATGGACCATCGCTACTTCGCTGAGATTTCCTGGGACGACGAAGCCGGTGTCTGGTATGTCTCGGACACGGACTTTCCCGGCCTGGTTGCCGAGGCGCCGTCGGAGCGCGACCTGACGAAGAAGATACGGACGCTCGTGCCTGAGCTGTACGAGCTGAACCGGCATCTCTTCGGTGGACCGGCACTGAAAGCGATTCCGCTCCGGACGACATCGAGCAGGCTGGAGACGATCCGCCTCGCCGGATAGTGGCCAGCTTCACGCGAGCGCTGAAGCGGAAGCTGCGGGAAGCGGGTTGCCGTCGGGTGCGTCAAGGGCGCGGGGACCATCCCGGTGGACGGGAACATCAAGTCGCGGCACACGGCGAACGCCGTGCTCGCGCAGGCGGGCCTCGCAAAAGGCTTCTGATTCGACAAAGGGGCTACGCGCCAGGCCGCGTCGCGCTCAAGGGTACGGGCCGTCGAGGTCCAGGAACGGGATCGCGCTGAGGACGTCCGGGGCATCGACGGGCAACGCGCGGTGGCGGGGCTACGCGCCAGGCCGCGTCGCGCTCAGGGGTACGGACAGTCGAGGTCCAGGAACGGGATTGCGCTGAGGACGTCCGGGGCATCGACGGGCAACGCGCGGTGGCGGGGCTACGCGCCAGGCCGCGTCGCGCTCAGGGGTACGGACAGTCGAGGTCCAGGAACGGGATCGCGCTGAGGACGTCCGGGGGATCGACGGGCAACGCGCGGTGGAGGTAGGACTCGTCGAGTTCGTCCCAACTGGTGACGCCGAGGAGGCCGAGGCAGGTAGTGATCTCGTGCTCGAGGATGCGGAGCATCCGGACAACGCCTTCGCGGCCGGCGGCGGCCATCGCGATGCACTCGAGCCGGCCGATGCCGACGGCGTCGGCGCCCAGGATCCTTGCCTTGACGATGTCGGTACCGCGCAGAAAGCCGCCGTCGACGACGACTTCGGTGCGGCCGTCGACTTCCTTGACGACCTCGGGAAGGGTGTCGAGGGCGCCGCGGACGTGGTCGAGCTGCCGGCCGCCGTGGTTCGAGACGTAGACGACATCGACGCCGTGCTCGCAGGCGAGGCCGGCGTCCTCCGCCGTGGCGATGCCCTTCAGGATCAAGGGGATGTCGAACTCGTCCTTGATCCGCTTGACCAGGTCCCAGGTCATCCGGGCCTGGTAGTTCAGCGGCGCGGCACGAGTCGTGGCCTCGCCGACCGACGGCGGACGCCACCGCTTGAGGATGTCCCGCTCGCGGCGGCTGTAAACCTGGGTGTCGACGGTGAGGCAGAAGCCGTTGTAGCCCGCGGTCTGCGCCCGGCGAATCAGTCCCCGCATCCAGTCCTCGTCGTCGGCGAGATAGAGCTGGTACACCTTGGCTGAATCGGAAGCCTCGGCGGAACCTTCGAGACCGGGAAGGCACACCGAGCTGACGAAGTTCATGATCCCGAAGTCGTCGGCGGCCTTCCCGGCGGTGGCGCCGCCGCCTTCCTCGAAGAGTTGCAGCGAGCCGATCGGGGCCAGGATGACGGGGATGCGCAGGTCGTGTCCCAAAAGCGATCCTGCGGGTTCGATCTCCGCGACGTTGGTCAGCACGCGCGGCCGAAACGCGACCGAGTCCAGTGCCTGCCGGTTGCGCTTGACCGACGTCTCGGTCTCGGCGCCGCCGATCAGGTAGTCCCACACCTCCCGGGTCAGCTTGCGGCGCGCCGCCACGACCAGTTCATGGAAGGTCAGAGCGCTCTTCGCAACGGCCCCGGGTTCGAACGGGTCGTCGGTCAGGTATCGGCGCGGGTCGGTCACGGAATCGCTCGGTTCGACGTTCGGCGGACCCTGGCAGCAGCCGATCGGCCTCGGCGATCCGCCGGCCGCGGTGGAAAGGGTCCGCCAGAGAGTGGAAGGCTAACAGCCAGTGGCAGAAGTCGCGCAGCTTTCTAGCGGCCATGCATCCCGCCCGGCATCGTGCCATCCGTGCGCCCGATGACGGGCGCACGGACTGGTTCGCGGGTGGCGCGGAGCGCGCCACCCGGGTTGCTCCTCAGTCGCCCTTGTTCCCGGAATTGAGGGCGGCCCGATATGCTCCCTCGTCGCGCCTTGCTGGACGGGCGCCTGACCGCTCTCGGCGCCACACGGACTTTCACCACGGGCGACAGCCGCAGCCGATCGGCCTCGACGATCCGCCGGCCGCGGTGGACAGGCTCCGCCAGAGGGTGGAAGGCTAGCCGCCGATGATCGAGGTGGACCTGCCGCGATTCGAGCGGCTGCTGGCCAGAGCCCTGGACACGTTGCCGGCGGCCTTCGCCCAAATGCTCGACAACATCGCGGTCGTCGTCGAGGAGGAACCGACCGAGGAAGATCTGCGTCTGGTCGGCCTGGACCCGGAAGAGGACGACCTGCTCGGCCTCTACCACGGCGTGCCGCTCGACGAGCGCGGCGCCGGCTACAGCTCCCTGCCCGATCGGGTCGTCATCTACCGCCTGCCGATCCTGTGGATCTGCGAGACGGAGGCGGACGTGGTGCGCGAGGTGCGCGACACCCTGGTCCACGAACTCGGACACCACTTCGGGCTCGGCGACGACGACATGCCGTACTGAGCGGTCCGCGGCAAGGCCACGCTGCATTCGAACTGCCATGCATCCCGTCGCCAGAAGGACCTTCACCACGAGCTGCCAAGTCCGGCAGACTGCTAGGTTTCGTCCATGCCGAAGTCTCTTCCCTGCCTGGCCATCGCCGGGGCGCTCATCGCCGGGACGCTGATGGCGGCCGCCGGCGGCAGCCACGGCGTTGAGGCCGCCGGCCTGCCGGCCTTCGCGGTCCTCGTCGCCGCCGCCTTCGCGGTCCAATGGATCGCCTTCATTCCAGCCTGGTTCCTCCAGACCGAGCGCTTCTTCGACCTGACCGGGAGCATCACCTTCCTGGTCGTGACCGCGGGCGCCCTGCTCATCCGCGGCGACTTCGACCCGCGCTCGCTCGTCATCGCGGCGGCAATCGCGGTGTGGGCTCTGCGACTGGGTCCCTTCCTCTTTCTGCGCGTCCGCCGGGACGGCGAGGATCGCCGCTTCCGGCAGATCAAGCCGAACTTCCCCGTCTTCCTGATGACCTGGACGCTGCAGGGCCTGTGGGTGTCGTTGACCGCCGCCCCGGCACTGGCGGCGCTGCTGGCGACGGATTCCACCGCCCCGGACTGGACCCTCGCCGCCGGAGCGGCCCTGTGGCTCGCCGGGTTCGTGATCGAAGTCGCGGCCGACGAGCAGAAGCGGCGCTTCCGGGCCATACCCGAGAATCGGCAGCGCTACATCGCGTCGGGGCTCTGGGCCTGGTCGCGCCACCCGAACTACTTCGGCGAGATTCTGCTCTGGATCGGCATCGCGGTCATTGCCGCGCCGGTGCTTCAGGGTTGGCAACTCGCGACCCTGGTGTCGCCGGTCTTCGTCTGGCTGCTCCTGACCAGGATCAGCGGCGTCCGCATGCTCGAAGCGCGGGCCAACCGCCGCTGGCGCGACGATCCCGGTTACCAGGAGTATCTCCGGCGCACGAACACGCTGCTGCTTCGGCCGCCGCGCCGGACTTGACGTTCCCGCGCCATGCGAGGGCGGCGGCCTGTCTGGCCGCCATCAGTCTGAACCTGGTCTTCTGGGGGCTTCTGCTGCTCCTCCTGCTGCCCGCCAAGGCGGTGCGGCGCACGCGACCCTGGTTCCGGCGCGTCTCCCATCGCATCTACCGGGCCGCGGTACGGGTCGACAACGCGCTGCTCCGGCACATCTCGGGCGCTTCCTGGAACGTCGAGGAACTGACGCTGGACCACGCCCGACCTCACATCGTCCTCGCCAACCACCGGTCGTGGGCCGACATCCTGATCGTTCAGAGCGTCGTCGCGAGCCGCGGTCCGATCTTGAAATTCCTCTGCAAGCGTGAACTCCTCTACGTGCCGATCTTCGGTCTGATCATTCTCGCCTTCGACTTTCCCGTGCTGCGCCGCCGCAGCCGCCGGGGAACCGACCCCATGAACCGCCGGGAAGACGACCGCCGCCGGGTGCGCGACGCAGCCGCGGCGCTGATCGACTCCCCGGCCGCCATCCTCTCCTTCGCCGAGGGAACGCGGTTCACCCGGGCCAGGCACGAAGCGGCGAACGGACCGTACGACCAGCTGCTGCCGCCCCGGGCCGGCGGCCTGGCCGCGATGATCGAGGCGCTCGCCCCTGTTGGCGGCCTGCTCGTCGATCTGACCCTCGCCTACTCCCGGGACCTGTCGTTCTGGGAGTTCCTCGGCGGCGCGGGAGGGCCGGCGGAGGTCCGATGGGAGACCGTGCCGATTGCCGACGTCGAGCCGGAAGGCGTCCAGGACTGGCTCAATGGCTGCTGGCGGCGCAAGGATGCTCAGCTCCGAAGCCTGATCCTTATGGACAGAGACTCAAATCCACACAACTTAAGCGAAATGGAATAAGATCTCTCGCCGGCCCCGTTCCGTCGCTCAAGCACTTGACCGCGTACAACCAAGAGGGGAACCGCGGGCCAGACCCGAACCAACCGCACACCGAGGCGACCACGACATGACCGAACACGACGAACAGCCCGATCCCCGGGCGCCCGACCCGGACGGTCCCCGGAACCCGGATCCGCGCGGTCTCCGGAACTCCGGCCCGGAGGGCCCGGCCGCCGAGCCGGCCACAGGCGCGCTTCTTTCGCCGCGAACGACCGGCCCCAAACCTGAGTTGCCGGTCATCGTCCTGCGTGACCTGGTGATCTATCCAGGCGTCACCATCCCCATGTCCGTTGGACGGTCGGACTCCCTGAGCGCCATCCAGGCCGCGGCCGAGAGTCCGGACCGCAGGTTCTTCGCCCTCCTGCAACGGGAGAAGAGCGAGGATGTCGATCCGCTCGGCCTGCACACGATCGGCGTCATTGCGCGCGTGGTCGAGCTCCAGCAGGGCCTCGGCGGCACGCAGGTCCTGGTCGTCGGTCTGCATCGCGGCATCGCGTTGCGCATCGACAGGACACAAGGCCATCTGACCGCCACCGTCTCGCCGGCCGAGGAACTCATGCCGGTGGACTCCGATGACCTCGCCTTCATCGCCCTCGACGAGGAACTCCGCAACCGGGCCGCCGAGCTTGGCGGCCGCGCCGGCATCCCGAACGACGTCCTCAACAAGACCCTGCGCGCGGTGAGCGACCCGGGGCGGCTCGCCGACCTGGTAGCCGGTCATCTCGAGCTGCCGGTCGGCGACCACCAGTCCCTGCTCGAGACGCTCGCCGTCGAGGAGCGGATGCGGCGGGTGCTGATGCTGGTCCAGCGGCGGATCAAGGTTCTCGACGCCCAGCAGGACATCAACACCCAGGTCGAGGAGGAGATCGGCGACCGCCAGCGCGAGATGTACCTGCGCGAGCAGTTGAAGGCCATCCGCAAGGAACTCGGCGACGACGACGGCTCGGAGGACCTGGAGGAGCTGAAGGAGCGGGTCGCCGCGCTGGCGCTGCCGCCCGCCGCGAGGAAGGAAGTCGACCGCGAACTGAGGCGGCTCGAGCGGATGGGCCGCGAGTCGATGGAATCCCAGGTCATCCGCACCTACATCGAGACGGTGTGCGAACTGCCCTGGAGCGAGCTCAGCGACGAGCGGCTGAACCTCGCGGACGCGGCGCGCATCCTGGACGAGGACCACTACGGCCTCGAGGACACGAAGGACCGGATCCTCGAGTTCCTCGCCGTGCGGGTCATGCACGACCGTCGGACGCGCAGCCACGAGCTCCGCGCGACCGCCGCGGACGAGTCGGCGACGAACACGCCCGAGGACACCGCAACCGCTCCGGACGACGAGGCCCTTCTCGATGAAGGGCCCTCCGGCCATGAAGAGGAAACGGAGCGCAGCCCGATTCTCCTCTTCTCAGGACCTCCCGGCGTCGGCAAGACGTCGATTGCGAAGTCGATCGCCCGCGCGATGGGGCGCGAGTACGTGCGCGTCTCCCTGGGCGGCGCCCGGGACGAGGCGGACATCCGCGGCCACCGTCGCACCTACGTCGGCGCGATGCCGGGACGCATCCTCCACGGCATGAAGCAGGCCGGCGTCAGGAACCCGGTGTTCCTGCTCGACGAGGTGGACAAGCTGGGCGCATCGCTCCAGGGCGATCCGTCGGCCGCGCTGCTCGAGGTCCTGGACCCGGCGCAGAACGGCGCCTTCACGGACCACTATCTCGGGGTCCCCTACGACCTGAGCCAGGTGCTGTTCATCGCCACCGCGAACTTCATCCAGAGCATCCCGGCGCCGCTTCGCGACCGGATGGAGACGGTGGAGTTCTCGGGCTACACCGAGCACGAGAAAGAGAACATCGCCCGCCAGTTCCTGCTGCCCCGGGCCGTGCGCTCCGGCGGCCTGCTGCCGGAGCAGATCGAGGTCGGCGACGAGGCGCTCCGTGAAGTGATCTCCCGCTACACCCACGAAGCCGGCGTCCGGCAACTCGAGCGGGAACTCGGCCGCATGGTGCGCAAGGTAGCCCGCAAGCTCGCCGCGGCGCCCGAGAACGCGGAGGCTGAATGTGGCGACGCACCAACGCAGGTCGGCGCCGACAAGGTCCGGGAGTTCCTGGGTCGGCCACGGGTCCGGCCCGAACGCGCACTGGAACGCGATGCCGTCGGCGTGGCCACCGGCATGTACTACACGCCGATGGGCGGCGACATCATGTTCGTCGAGGTCGAGAAGACGAAGGGCAAGGGCCGGCTCGAGCTGACGGGCCAGCTCGGCGACGTGATGAAGGAGTCGGCCCGCGCGGCCAGGACCTACGCCAGATCGAACGCCGAGGCGCTCCAGATCCCGCCGGCCGCCTTCGAGACGGACGTCCACATCCACGTTCCGGCGGGCGCCATCCCCAAGGACGGCCCCTCGGCCGGCGTGACGATGGCCGCGGCGCTGGTCTCGGCTCTCTCCGGCCGGCCGGCGAAGGCAAACCTCGCGTTGACCGGCGAGATCACGCTGTCCGGCCGGGTCCTTCCGATCGGCGGGGTCAAGGAGAAAGTCCTGGGCGCCGTCCGGGCCGGCATCCGCGAGATCGTGCTGCCGAAGCAGAACGAAGCCGACCTCGAGGATCTGCCCGACGACGTGCGCGAAACGCTCACGGTCCACGCCGTCGAGGAGTTGGGCGAAGTGCTCGCCGTGGCGCTGCCCGACGCCCGGTTTGTCGACGGCCGGCTTCTCTTCAAGGGCGACGACCCGGAACAGGTCCGCCGCCTGTCCTGCAACTGAGCCCCGGATCAACGGAGAACCGGTCGCCCTCGTGACGCTCTCCTTCTCGCCGGCGCGCTCGACGGATCCGGCCTGCGCGGGAGAGATACGACGCTGCGCCGGATTCGTCCGGGAGCGTCTCGTGACCGCCGGGCTCGAAGCCGAGATCCTTCGACTGAGCCCAAGTCAGCCGAGAACCTGGTCCAGCGCCTCTTCGTGGTAGCCGACGATCAACGTCGCACCAACCCGGACCACCGGCGCCCGCAGATTGCCCGTGGGTCCCAGCATCAGATCAGGCGCCTCCGCGTCCGAGGCTGGAAGCTCGGTTCGCTTGCGCCCCTTCGCCACGTAGAGGGTCTCCGCATCGGCCAATAGAGCTTCAGCGTCCGCCCGCCCCAGCTTCCGGCTCGCCGGGGTCCTGTCCGCAATCTCCGCGCCGCGTGCGTCCATCAACTTGGACGCTCTCTTGCAGCTCGTTCAGCCGTTGCGGTGGTAGTACCAGTCGACTCTGCTCATCTCGTCTCTCCTTCATCTGAGGGTGTGGCCGCGCGCCGCTGGCTCCGCCACTGGGTGCGCCGGCCTCTGGCCGGCATCCGGCGCGTGACGCAACTCTAGCCTCACCGGCCCTATAGTAGGAGGGTGACTCGAAGGTCAGCGACACCCAACGCCAGGTTCCTGTTCGTCGCGCAGATCATCGCCTTGTGGGGGTTCGCCACTCCGCCATCGCCCGCGCAGGATCGGCCGCCGAACATCCTGTTCATCGCGGTCGACGACCTGAACGACTGGGTAGGACACCTGGGCGGACACCCGCAGGCGAGGACTCCGAACATCGATCGGCTGGCGCGCCGCGGCGTGGCGTTCACCAGGGCCTACGCCCCGGCGCCCCTGTGCAATCCGTCTCGCGTCAGTCTGCTCACCGGCGTCCTGCCGTCGAACTCCGGCGTCTACGGCAACGGCGAGCAACTTCGCGAGAAACTGCCCGACGCCGTCACGCTGATGCAGCACCTCAAGGCGCACGGCTACTCGACGCAGGGCGGCGGGAAGATCTTCCACGGCGTACGCGCCGGCGATCCGGACTCCTGGGACGACTACTACACGCCGCCTCGGCCGAGGAGCGCCCGACACATCGGCGCCAGGCAGGAAGGGCTGCCGGACTCCGCCTGGGCCCCCTGGGGACCGCTCGACGTGGACGACTCCGAGATGTTCGACGTCCAGGTCGTCGACTGGACGATCGGGGAGCTCAGGAAGTCCCGCGACCGGCCCTTCTTCCTGGCCTGCGGCTTGACCAAGCCCCACCTGCCCTGGTACGTGCCGGGGAAGTACTTCGACATGCATCCTCTGGAGAGCATCGAGCTGCCGGAGACCCTGGAAAGCGATCGGGACGATCTTCCCGCGTTCGGCAAGAAGCTCGCGGCGGAGGTGTACGCGGTCTCGGACGCGCGGAACTTCAGCACCCACGGCGAGGACCACGCGATGGTCCTGAAGCACGACCAGTGGCGCCGGGCGGTGCAGAGCTACCTGGCCACGATCAGCTTCGCCGATGCGCATGTCGGCCGGCTGCTGGACGCCCTCGACGAAAGCGAGCATGCCGAAGACACGATCGTCGTGCTCTGGGGCGATCATGGCTGGCACCTCGGCCAGAAGCAGCACTGGCGCAAGCACGCGCTCTGGGAGGTGGCTACCCGAACGCCCCTGATCATCTCTTTGCCGGGGGGCACTCGGCACGGGGCGAACAGCACCCGGCCGGTGAGCCTCCTCGACCTCTACCCGACTCTGGTCGAGCTTGCCGGAGTTCCCGGCCGCACCGGACTCGACGGCCAGAGCCTCGTGCCCCTGCTCAAGAACCCGCAGTTGGAGTGGCCGCGGCCCGTGCTGACGACCTACGGCTACCGCAACCACTCCGTCCGCACCGAGCGCTGGCGCTACATCGAATACCACGACGGCGGCAAGGAGCTCTACGACCACGACGCCGACCCGAACGAGTGGACCAACCTGGCTTCCCTGCCGGAGTACGCCTCCGTCGTCGAGGAACTTGCCGGGTTCCTGCCGGCGACGAACGCCAGGTAGCTGGCGCCGCTAACCGGGCGCCGGGGCGCTGCGCGGTTCGCGCTTGTACTTCTCCAGCAGGGTCATCAGCCGGTCGACCACGTCGGGCTGCTCCGCGTACACGTTCCTGCGTTCGCCGATGTCCGCCGACAGGTCGTAGAGCTGGATCTCCGGCAGGCCCCTTTCGCGGGCCTCTTCGTGGGACACGCGGTAGTAGCCGCCGGAACTCGGCGTGTCCTCCAGCTTCCAGCGCCCCTGGCGGATCGCGTAGGAACCGTCGCCCGCCTGGTACACGGTCGCCTCGCGGATCGGTGCGGACAGAGGCTCGCCGAGGAGCGCCGGGAGAATGTCGTAGCTGTCCTCGCCGGCATCCTCCCCGAGCTTCGTGCCGGTGATGCCGGCGCAGGTCGCCAGCAGGTCCGTCAGGCAGATGACCTCGTCGGAGCGCGTTCCCGACGGGATCCGGCGAGGCCAGCGGGCGGCGAACGGTATGCGGTGGCCGCCCTCGTAGATGTCCGACTTGTAGCCCCTGTAGATGTAGCTGGGGTAGTGCCCCTGTTCGTTCATCTCCTCGACCCCGATGTAGGGCGCGCACCCGTTGTCTGCGGTGAAGATGACCAGGGTGTCGTCGGCGAGGCCCTTGCGATCGAGGGCGTCGAGCACCTGCCCCACCGTGTCGTCGACCTCGAGACAGAAGTCGCCGTAGGGCCCGATCTCGCTCAGGCCACGGAACCTCTGCGACGGGACGATCGGGATGTGCGGCGCCGTGAGGCCGAGAAAGACGAAGAAGGGCTCGTCGGGACTCTGCGCCTCGATCGTCTCCACCGTGCGCCGGGTCAGCTTCGGCATCACCTCGTCGGCCCGGAAGTCGGCATGCGCCGGTCCGAGGTTGTCTCCGTAGCGCTCTTCGCGGGTGTCCTCGGTGATGAAGAGCAGGTCGTTCTCGACCGTGCACTCCCCAAGGAAGCGATCGTCCTCGATGTAGATGTAGGGATGCATGTCGAGCGACGCCGAGATGCCGTAGAAGGTGTCGAAGCCGTTGGCGACCGGTCCGTTCTCGATCCGGCCCGCCCAGTCGACGTCGCCGGTGTACGAGCGCTGGTCGACGACTTCGTCACCCTCGGGGAACCCGCTGCCTCCCCGCGCCGGCATGTCCATGCCCAGGTGCCACTTGCCGATGCAGTGGGTCCGGTAGCCGCACTCCTTCAGCAGCGAAGCGACCGTCGTGCGCTCGGGCTCGATCAGGTGGCGGCTGTAGCCCCAGAGGACGCTGCGCTTCACCCGGGTGCGGAAGCAGTAGCGGCCCGTGAGCACGCCGTAGCGCGTCGGCGTGCACAGGGCCGAAGGCGAATGGGCGTCGGTGAAGTACCGGCCCTCGCGGATCAGGCGGTCGATGTTCGCGGTCGGGATCTGCGAGTCGCGGTTCAGCCCGGTGATGTCGCCGTAGCCCATGTCGTCGGCCAGGATGAAAACGACGTTGGGCATGCCGCCCTGGTCCCGCTCCGGGCGCAGGCTGCACGCTACCGCCACACCGGCCGTCGCCGCTCCCACGGTCTTCAGGAATTCGCGTCGATGGGTGCGCTTCATCGTTCCCTCCTGCCTAAGGCGCCGCAGCGATCAGGAGACCGCAGCCAGCTCGCCGGCGCGAACGTCTACCAGCCTTTTCGTGACTCCCGGGCGCCGAAGAGATCGGGAAATCGACGCCAGAGGCCGACGCGGAAAGTCCTTTCCGGGTATCCTAACGCGTTCATGCCCACAGAAAACTCCGAAGGCGTTCTCCACGAGACCGCGAAGCCGGCCCAGCGCTACCTGGTTCCCGAGGGAACGAAACGCTTCGATCCGCGGAAGTGGGCCACGGCGCCGCCGCCCGACGCCCCGCGCCACAACGAACTCCGCAAGTTGCGGCGGCGGTCCGTGCGCGAGATCAGTCGCCTGCAGAGGCTGCTCTACGCCGAGAACCGCCACGCGCTGCTGCTCATCTTCCAGGCCATGGACGCCGCCGGCAAGGACAGCACGATCAACGCCCTGCTCACCGGAGTCAATCCAGCCGGCTGCCAGGTGTTCAGCTTCAAGCAGCCCTCGAGCGAGGAGCTCGATCACGACTTCCTCTGGCGCACCGCGCGCAGCCTGCCCGAGCGTGGCCGCATCGGCGTCTTCAACCGGAGCTACTACGAAGAGGTCCTCGTGGTCCGGGTCCACCCCGACCTGCTGCAGAAGCAGAAACTGCCCTACGTGGATTCGGGCGGCCTGTGGCAGCAACGCATGGAGTCGATCGTCGAGCACGAGCGGCACCTGGAGCGCAACGGCACCGTGATCCTCAAGTTCTTCCTCAACATCTCCCGCGACGAGCAGAAGAAGCGCTTCATGCGCCGGCTCGACCGACCCGACAAGCACTGGAAGTTCGCGATCAGCGATGTGCGGGAACGCGGATTCTGGAACGAGTACATGAGCGCGTACGGCGAGGCGATCCGGTCCACCACGCGGAGGCACGCGCCGTGGTACGCGATTCCCGCCGACAGCAAGCCGTACATGCGCTGGGCGGTGGCCGACATCGTCCGCGACGCGCTCGCCCGCCTCGACCTTCAGAACCCCGAGCCGTCGCTGGCCGACCTGGCCATGTTCGACGAAATGCGCCAGCGACTCGACAATGACTGAACGACCCTTCCCTCGGCTATCATTCGCCGCCTGTACGATCTTGACTCCGGGGCCGGTTGACGCTCCGAACGACACGGGTCCCGACGGGACCGGAAAGGCCACAATGACCTCCCCAACCGGGACAGTCCGCAACTACCTCCTGCTCGCGCTCGCCGCCGGTCTGCTCGCCATGGGCTGCAGCGCCTACGGCGGTGCACCCGCCCTGCCCGCCGCCGTCGGTTCCTGGAACATGTCCATCGAGACGCCGCTCGGCACCCAGACGCCGACGATCAACGTGACCGGCGACGCCAGCGGTCTGATGGTGGGGATGGCCTCGCCCGACGGTACCGTGGAAGCCACCGACGTCACCTTTGGCGAAGACGGCTCTCTGGGTTTCACGGTTGAGGTCGACGCCGGCGGCCAGCAGCTCACCCTGGTCTTCAGCGGCATGGTCGAGGGCGACGCGCTGAACGGCACGTTCGCCACCGACTTCGGCGACATGACCGCGACCGCGACCCGCGCCGTCGAGTAGGCAAGAGCCCGTCTTCCATGCCGGCTGATCCCGGCCGGCTCAGTTGAATCCGAGCCGGGGTCGGAGACGATCCCGGCCTTGCCTTGTCCTGCCCTCGTCGCCCACGATCGGCCTGCTTGACAAACAGGACCGATTCGATCCACTATCTGCGGCCATGGAACGGAAGCGCTTTCTCGTCGCAGCTCTGGCGATGGTCCTGGTGACCGGAGCGGCGATCGCCCAACAGCCAACGCAGGACCGCCTCGACGCACTGGAACAGCAGATCGCCGAACTGCGTCAGGCCATCGCGGAACTGGCCGCCGAGGCCGCGGATGACCGCGTCGCCGAACTGGAACGACAAATCGAGGTCCTGGCCGAAGAGATCGAGGAACTGACGCTCGGCGAGGCGGCGACAGGTAGCGCCGAGGACGCGGAGGGTCTCTACGGCCTGGGCATCGCCGCCTCGAAGGTCTACCGCGTGGAGGAGGGCCTGTCGATCGGCGGCTACGGCGAGATGGTCTTCGAGAGCTACGCCAGCAAGCGCGAGAGCGGCGAGCCGACCGGCCTGGGCGACACGATCGACTTCCTGCGCGCCATCGTCTACGTCGGCTACAAGTTCGATGACCGTTGGGTCTTCAACTCGGAGATCGAGTTCGAGCACGCCTCGACCAGCAAGTCCGGCAGCGCCTCGGTCGAGTTCGCGTACGTCGACTACCTGTGGAAGCCGCAGTTGAACTTCCGCACCGGAATCCTGCTGCTCCCGATGGGCTGGCTCAACGAACTGCACGAGCCGACTCTCTTCCCCAGCGCCGAGCGCCCTTACGTGGAGGAGGTCCTCATCCCGAGTACCTGGCGCGAGAACGGCGCCGGGATCTTCGGCGACGTCGGCGCGTTCTCCTACCGGAGCTATGTCGTCAACGGCTTGAAGGGAGCCGGCTTCACCTCCAACGGCCTTCGCGGCGGACGGCAGAAGGGCGCGCAGGCTCAGGCCGAGGACTTCGCCTGGACCGGACGGCTCGACTACACCGCGACGCCCGGGCTGATCGTTGGCGTTTCGGCCTACGTCGGCAACTCCGGCCAGGGTCTCCTTGACCCCGCCGGCAGGACGATCGACGCGCGCACCGAGATTCTCGACTTCCACTTCGACTGGCGCCACCGCGGGTTCCGGTTGCGCGGCCTTTGGGCCCAGGGTGACGTTGGCGACGCCGCGCGGCTGAACGGAGCCCTCGGCAGGACCGGCACGGACTCGGTCGGCGAACGGCTCGAGGGCCACTACCTCGAACTGGCGTACGATGTCCTCGCCCGCCGCGGCGGACGGGCTTCGCTGTCGCCATTCGTCCGCGTCGAGTCGATCGATACTCAGGTCCGCGTGCCAGCCGGATTCGACAGCGACCCGCTCCTTGACCGGGAGATCCTGACCTGGGGCGCCGCGTACCAGCCGATCGACCGGCTCGTCTTCAAGGTCGGCTACCAGGACTGGACCAACCGGGGAGGCGGCGGGTTCGACGAGTGGAACCTGGCGATGGGCTACCTGTTCTGAGGACCCATGCCCGAGGGCAGGAAATCCGGCTGGCGCGATTCGCGCGGCCCGCGCACCGCTCCGGGGACCCGCGATCCTGCGTCGCGACGGGCGGCGCGGAAGTGGCCGCCCGATCACCCATCAGGTCGGCCCCGGACCGTAGCGCTGCCGACGGCGTCGCGGGTCCCCGGACGTCACCTCGCCGCACGGACGGCGGCGCTGGCGGTCGGGTTCGCGCTGATCCTCGTCGCGCCGCGGCCGGCCGATGCCAAGGTCTTCCTGACCCGAACCGAGGCCCTTGAACTCGCCTTCCCCGACTGCAGCGTCGTCCGGCAGACCCGCTATCTCACCGCCGACCAGCGGCAACGCGCAACGGAAGCGGCAGGCGTCGCGATCGACTCGCGACTCGTCGTGCAGTACACCGCGGTCTGCAACGGCCAGTCTGCCGGCGCCGCCTACTTCGATGCCCACCGCGTCCGCACCCTCGCCGAGACCCTGATGGTCGTCGTCGACGCCGAGGGCCGCGTCACGCGACTGGAAGTCCTGTCCTTCCTGGAGCCCGAGGAGTACATCCCGCGCCGCACCTGGTACGACCAGTTCCTGAAGCAACGCCTCGACTCGAGACTGCGATTGAAGCGATCGATTCACGCCGTCACCGGCGCCACGCTGACGGCTCGCGCCACGACGGATGCGGTGCGCAGGATCCTGGCGCTCGACCAGGTGCTCAGGGAAGCCGAGTCCCCAGGCGGAAGGCTCGTGCCGTGAACCGCCTGACCGCCTGGACCGTTCACGCGTCGACCGTCCTCGTCGGCGGCACGGGTCTGGTCTACGCCTGGATGCGCTACTTCACCGCGCCGGCCGACGAGCTTTCGGTCGTCGGCCACCCCTGGCAACCGCACCTGCAGCACCTGCACCTCTGGACAGCGCCCCTGCTCGTCTTCGCCGTCGGCCTGATCTGGCGCGACCACGTCTGGCGTCACGTCCGGCGCCGGGTCCGCGACCGTCGCCGCAGTGGCCTGTCGCTGCTGCTGGGCTGTGCCCCGATGATCGTGTCCGGCTACCTGATCCAGACCGCCGTGGGCGAGCTCTGGCGGCAGACCTGGATCGCGACGCACCTCGTCGCGTCCGCACTGTTCCTTCTCGGCTACGGCGCCCACATGGTCAAGCCGCTGCGGGCTGCGCTCACGCGGCGGCCGACGTAGTCAGGACGACGGCCCCGTCTCGCCGCCTTCTTCGCTCGCCGCCGCCTGCTCGCCGTGGCCGCTCGGCGGCCCGGGGTGCGGCGCCAGCCTCCGGAGATCGCGCCGCCGGCCAGCCTTGACCGCTGGTTGTCAGCGTCAGGACTCGCCTTCCCCCTCGCCTGCCGCCGTCTGCTCGCCGTGGCCTCCGCCCGGCGGCCCGGGGTGCGGCGTGTTCGTCGTGATCAGGACGACCGAGATCAGCATGCCGGCGATGCCGACCCAGAGCAGCGGACTCACATCGAGCTGACCCCGGTTGCGGTACAGCGTGAAGAGCGCGGTGACCGTGACCGCGCCGCCGAACACGACCGGCATCACGGCGTAGGGAATTTTCGCCCCGCCGCTGAACATGGCGAGCGTCAGCGAAAGCGCCCCGAAAGCGCCCAAGGTGCCCGCGTAAAGGCCCCAGACGCCGGACGGCCCCGTGGGTTCGAAGCTGTCGCCCATGACCCGCATGCCGATCAGACCGCCGACGATCGCGATGACCAGGTAGGCGATGCCGATGCCGACGTAGGGCTTGAAGGGCGACATCGTCTCGTCCACCAGGCGCGCCCTGCCCAGCACCGGGCCGTAGAGGCCCCAGCACAACGCCGTGCCGAGAGCGAAAACGAAGGGGAGGAAGTTCTTCATCGATTGTCTCCAGGTTTCTCCTGCTCGCAGAGCTTGGCCGGCGCCGGTCTCGAAGCGTTCGTCCGCGAGGTCCCAGGAGCTTGCGCCGCAAACGCTGCGCAGCGAGTCTACGGCCACCGCTCCCGCGCGGGAGCGGGATGGACCGAAAGGGCCCTCCCATCGTTGAAGTGCTCGCGAACAGGGGCCGGGCCGCGCGAGTCGATACCGATCGGTCCGGCGCCCTCGGCGCGGTCCAGGTTCCGTCGCCGGAACTCATCTCCCGTGCACGGCCGGGGAAGGGCCGAAAACGTCGGCCCGATGGACAAGGGCATCGTCATCTCCCGTGCACGACCGGGGAAGGGGCTGGCGATGACTCGGCGCGGTCTGAGGGCCGTCGCCGGAACTCATCCCCTGAGCAGGGACACGGCTGCCGTTCGACCGGGCAGGCCGGTGAGGCCGCCGCCGGGATGGCAACCGGCGCCGCCCAGCCACAACCCCTCGACGGGCAGCGGCTCGCCGGCCCAGGCCCGCGCCGTGGGCCGCAACCACAGGCTCTGGCCGGGATTCATCTCGCCGTGGTGGAGCCCGCCCCCGGTGGCCCGGTACTGCGACTCGTAGTCCGCGGGAAGCAGCAGCGCGTGTTCCCGGATCCGACCCCGCACTCCCGGCGCCCAGCCTTCGAGCTCGGTCAGCATCCGGTCCAGGAGCTCCGGACCCGCAGAAGCCCAGCCGCCCTCGACATGGAACGGGAGGTGGTGCGCCGTCGCCAGCAGCAGGTGCCGACCCGCGGGCGCCAACGGCGGATCGAGAGCCGTCGGCAGCGCGGCTTCCATCCACGGGCGCTCCGGCAAGCGGCCGTACTTCGCCGCGTCGGCCGCCCGCTCGATGTCATCCGGATCCCGGGCCAGCACGATGCGTCCGGTGAGGGCCGGCCGTTCCAGGCCCCGAAAACGGGGAAGATCGTCGAGGGACAGCGCCAGGCGCGCCGAAGTGCCCCGGTACTTCACCGCCTGCAGCCGGCGCACGAAACGAGGCTCGAGTTGCGGCGCGCCGATCAGGTCGAGGAAGGTGGCGGCGGGCGTCGCGGTCGAGATGACCGCTCCCGCCTCGATCCGCTCACCGTCGGCCAGTTGCACACCCCCAGCCCGGCGCTCGTTCACCAGGATACGGGCAACCACGGCGCCGGTACGCAGCACCGCGCCCGAGGCCCCGGCCGAGGCCGCAAGCGCTCCCGTCAGCCCGGCCGCGCCGCCGCGCGCCCGCACAACGGGCGCCAGACGCTCGGCCGCACCGAGCGCGCAGTGGTAGAGCAGCGGCCAGCCGGTGCCGTTCGCCCGCGGGCCCAGGGCGGTTGCCGGAAGCGCCAGACCACACAGTCCCGCGGCCAGGGCCCGCGTCTCGAACCACTCCCCCAGCAGTTCCTCCAGCGGCGCGGACATGAAACGCAGCAGTTCCGGCGCGATCAGCAGGCGGCCCATGTCGGCGAGTTCCGCCGGCCGGCACAGCAGCGGTTCGAGCGCCGCCGCCCGTGCCGCGAGTTCGGCGACGAACCGCGGCCAGGCGGCCGCGTCCCGGGAACCGAAGGCGGCGAGGCCATCGGCGGTCCGACCAGGCTCAGGCCAGAGCACGACGGCGCCCGAGTCCCCGACCGCCGGCACCGACGCGACGGCCGGCGCCTCGATCAGTTCCAGGCCATGGCGAACCAGCTCGAGTTCGTCGATCAGGGAACGGCGGAACATCCCCAGGTCGTGGTGTCCCAGGTCCACGCGGTGGCCGGGGATCACCTCCCGGGTCGAGGCCAGGCCGCCGAGGTCGCCCCGTGCTTCGAGCACCACGACTTCCCGCCCGGAACGGGCGAGCAGAGCGGCGGCAACCAGGCCGTTGTGGCCCCCGCCGATGATCGCGACGCGGTCGCTCACCGAGCCTCCGCCCCGCGACGCAACAGGTCGTCGAGGATTCTGAGCGCCGCCAGCCGCCCCGGCCCGCCCGAGATGCCGCCGCCGAACTGCGTCGACGAGCCGCAGAGGTAGTACCCCGGCAATGGCGTACGGAAGGCTGCGGCGGCCGGGTCCGGACGCAACAGGAAGAGCTGCGACAACCGCAACTCGCCGTGGAAGATGTTGCCGCCCGAAATACCCGCAATCGACTCGATGTCCGGCGGCGCCAGTACCTGCCGGTGCAGCACCTGGTCCTCGATCCCGGGGGCGTACTCGGCCAGGGTGCGCACCACGGCGTCCCCGAACGCGTCGCGCTGCTCGTCCCAGGTGGTTCCCGCCAGCTCGTAGGGGGCGTACTGCACGAAGCAGGAAAGGACGCACTTTCCTGGCGGCGCCATGTCCGGGTCAAGGACAGACGGGATGATCATGTCGATGAACGGACGCTCCGAGAAGCCCCCGTACTTCGCGTCGTCAAAGGCCCGCTCGACGTAGTCGAGGCTTGGCGCGATCGTGATCCCGCCGGCGAGATGGGGTCCTGGTTCCGGCATGCACTCGAAACGAGGCAGCCCGTCGAGCGCCAGGTTGACCTTGCCGGCGCAACCCGCGCTCTGCCACCGGGCCACCCGATCACGAAGCCCCTTCCCGGCGCCCCCGGGAACGTCGTCGGCGTCGAGCAGCCGGCCCAGACTGACCTGGGGCGCCGCCGAGGAGACGACGACATCAGCGGTCAGTTCGTCGCCGTTGGCAAGCGCGACGCCACGGGCGCGGCCGCCGCGCGCCAGCACCCGGGCCACCGGGCAGTCCGTGCGGATCTCGGCGCCGTAGCCACGCGCGGCCGACGCGATGGCCGCGGCCACGCCGCCGGTTCCGCCCTTCTGGAAGCCCCACTCCCGGTACACGCCGTCGACCTCGCCCATGTAGTGGTGCAGCAGAACGTAGGCCGAGCCCGGCGTGCGCGGCGACAGGAAGGACCCGATGATGCTGGAGGACGAGAGCGCCGCCTTGAGGGCGTCGCACTCGAACCACTGGTCCAGGAAGTCCGCCGAACTCATCGTCAGCATCTGCAGGAAGGAGCGCCTCCGTTGCTTCGGCAGGTCGAGGAAGTAGCGGGAAATGTCGGCCACTTCCGCGGACAGCTCCGAGCTGATCTGCCCGGGATTCTCGTCGACATGGCCGGCGACCGCCGCCGCCAGCTCGTCCGGCGCCGCCCGCTGCAGCTTGAACATCAGGTGCCCCATGCGCCGCATCTCGAGCTTGTACTCCGACAGCGCCTCGGCATCGCGCCGCGAGTGGCGTGCGATGTGGTGATACGTCCGCCAGGGGTCCGACTCCCGGAACAGGCAGTCGCCGTTCGGCAGCGGGTTGAGTGTGCTCGCCGTCGGCACCAGGAACAGTCCGTGCTTCACCAGGTCCAGTTCGTGGATGACCTCCGGGCGCAGCAGGGACACGAGGTACGAGAACACGCTGTAGCGGAAACCCGGGAACGCCTCCTCGCTCAGCGTGGCGCCGCCGATGACGGGCGCCCGCTCCAGCACGACGACATCCAGACCGGCTCGCGCCAGGTACGCGGCCGACACCAGACCGTTGTGCCCGGCGCCGACGACGATTGCATCGAAGTGGCCGCCGCGCCGCTCGGGGGCCCCGCCCGGGGTCCCGGCAGCTTCCGTCACGCCCTCCGTCACCCGGCGGCGCCTGCAGCCGAACCGTCGGCCATCTTGCGATCCGGAAGGAAGAACGGCCGCTTCGCCACCCGCGCCCGGGCCCGGCGCCGTCCGTAACCGACCGCGACCTCGAACTCCAGGGCCGTGCCAAGTACCGCCACGTCGGCCTGCACCGTCGCCAGGGCGATGTACTTCTTGAGCAGGGGCGAGAAGAACCGCGTCGTGCACTGCCCCACCTGCGAACCTCCCGGCACGAACACGGGCGTCGGTTCCCGCGAAGCCGGTTCGCCGACCACCTGCGGGCGCAGGTCGATCCCGGACCACAGCCGCTCCAGTTCGAACCAGTCGACTTCGAGCCCGACCATCGCCCAGGCCGGCCCCCGCTCGCGCTCGAGTTCCAGCGCCCGGCGACCGACGAAGTCGGCCTCCTTGTCGAGCTTCACCGTGAAGCCCAGTCCGGCCTCGGCCGGAGTGACCTTGAGCGCCTCGAGCTCGGCATGGGCCGCCGAGACGTAGTCGACGTCGATCAGCACCAGGCCGGCTTCGACCCGCACCATGTCCAGCGCGAGAAGACCGGCCGGCCGCAGGCCGTGACCGGCGCCGGCGACGGTGAGTGAATCCCACAGGGCCTCGGCGTCCTCGGACGCGACCCAGAACTCGTAGCCGAGGTCGCCGGTGTACCCGGTGCGGGTCACGGTCACGGGGGCGCCCCGGCCCGCGCCGGCCTGGTCGCCGAGTTCGCCGCCGGCCAGATCGAAGTAGCGCATCCCGGCGAAGTCGACACCCCGGATCGCCGCTTCGGCGATCGCCCGCGCCCGCGGTCCCTGGAGCGCGAGCACGCCCAGGTCGGCGGAGACATCCCGCACAAGGGCGTCCATGCCCACGGCGCAGTCCCCGAACCAGCGCAGGCACGGTTCCGCGGCGCTGACCAGGAACCGCTCGGGTTCGAGGCGCTGCACGTTGCCGTCCTGCAGCAGATGACCGTCCTCGTTGCACCACGACGTGTAGATCACGCGGCCGACGCGACACTTCGTGAAGTCGCGCGTCATCACCCGGTCGAGCAGGCGTTCCGAGTCCGGCCCGACGATCTCGACCTTGAACAACGGCGACACGTCAAAGAGCGCTGCCGTGTTGCGCACAGCCCAGTACTCGTGGTCCGGCAGCGGGTCGTGGCTCAGGGCGCAGGCGTAGCCCGACCAGTCGCGCCAGGCACCGCTCTCGCACAGAGCCTCGGTCCGGCGATGAAACGGCGTCACGAGCGGCGCCAGCAACCGCATGCCGTTGCGGCGGGCCGGACGTTCGCCGCCGCTCACGCCGCCCTCAGGCAGCCAGACGTAGCCCTGCGTATCCCGGTTGCGGCCAACCAGTCCCCCCGCCTCCAGCGCGCCGAGCAACCGGTGCGCCGTCGAGGGATGGAGTCCATGCTCCGCGGCCAGGTCCGTCAGCCGATGCTCCGGCTGCTGCGCGCTGAACGACCGGTACAGCGACAGCGCCCGCTGAATGGCCTGCGTTCCCTGCGGAGCCCGGCGCATCATGAACGGATGATCTCACATCGTGGGACGACCAGCCGCCGCCACAGCCCCTGAGGCGCTGCGGCCCGACCACCGGCAGGGCCCCGGCGGCCTCGCGGGCACTGCGGTCTCGGAGTCTTGGGGTCTCGGGGACGCTGCGGTCTCGGGGTCTCGGGGGCGGCCCGACCGCCCGCCGGTCTACCGGCCCCAGCGGTAGTGCAGGCGCGCGTAGTAGTAGCCGCCGCCGAGGCCCCAGGGGGTGAACTGGCTGTAGGGCAGCCCGAACCGCGCGGCGAACAGGTCCATTCGCTCCGAGAACGTGTCGAAGACGTTCTGGCCGCCGACGAAGAGCGTCGTGTCGCGCGCGAGCGGCACGCCGACCTCCAAGTCGAAGATATAGCGGCCGCCGAGGACCGGCGCTTCGGCCCGCCGCACGGAGCGGGCGTCGAGATGGTCGACCCACGACCCGAAGTAGTGCAGGCGTCCGAGGAGATCGACCCGCCCGATCGCCTGGCTCACCGCCAGGTTCCACCGCGTCTCCGGCACGCCCCGTTCCAGGGCGAGCACGTCCCCGGGACCGAGCAGGTCGGAGTCCTTCGTGATCTCCGTCTCCGTGTGGTTCATTGCCAGGCTGAACACCGTGTTGCCGCCCAGCGCCGGCGGCGTCCAGGTCGACACGATGTCGATTCCCTGAGTCCGGGACGAGAAGTCGTTGATGAAGAACCGGAACGAGGACAGTGTGCGCGCCGAGGCGATGCCCTCCGACAGCAGCAGCGCACGCTCTTCCTCGGCCAGGGTGAAGAACTGCGACAGGGCGAGTCGGCGGTCGACATCGATGTGGTAGGTGTCCGCCGTCAACGTGAACGGCCCGGTGTCCACCACCAGCCCCGCCGTCGCGTTGGTCGAGGTCTCGGGCTCGAGGGCCTGGCCGCCCCGGAACCGGGCGGCCAGGAAGGTCGACGGCACGGTGGCGCTGTCGACCAGGTCGAGCGTTTCCGGGTTGATCGTCGACTGGACGTTGAACACGTTCTGCTGGCCGGGCGTCGGGGCGCGAAAGCCGGTGCTGATGCCGCCGCGCACGGACACCGTGTCGGTCAGGGCGTAGCGGGCCGACAGCTTGCCGTTCGTCGTGTCGCCGAAGATGTCGAAGCGCTCGAAGCGGAGGGCGCCGCCGAGCGTCCAGCGGCCGTCCGGACCGCGCAGTTCCAGGTCGCCGTACACCGCCGTGTTGGCTCGTGTCCAGGTGCCGGCCGTGTAGTCGGGAAACCCGGCAAACCCGTTGGAGCCGGAGACGAACCCCTGCGGGGCGTACGGTCCGACCTGCCACGACGGCAGTTCACCGGCGCGGATGGTGAAGCGCTCGTCACGCCATTCGGCGCCCCCGGCCACGTGAACGAGTTCGGAGACGGCCCAGGAGACATCGAAGTTCAGGTTGAGCTCGGCCTGCCGGTAGACACCCGGATCGAAATCGCGCGGACTCGCCGGGCCGAGCGAGGCATTCACCGTGTTGAACAGGAAGAAGTCCGCTTCGTGGGAACCGTGGCTGGCGCTGGCGTCCCAGGTGAAACCGCCCTTCGTCGTCCGGCGCACGCCGGCCACGGCCGAGGTGTCGGTCATGATGCCGCTGAAGTACGGCGTGAATCCCCCCGGAGCGATCTCCTGGAAGGAAAAGCAGTTCGGGTCGGCGAACACCTGCGCCAGCGCGTCCTGATCCGGCCGGTTGTCGGTGATCGTCACGGTGGGGCATCCCGCCGAGCCGTCGCGCACTCCGTCCTGCGCGTCGAGCACGTCACCGATCAGCAGCGTGCGACCGCCGTCCAGGCTGAAGATGTTGGCGCGGGTGTTGGGATTGCGGTAGTAGAAGCCCTGCGTCGCCGTCTTCTCGGCGTAGTTCGCGTGCCCGTAGATCTGCGCGCCGTTCGCGAGCAGTTTGCCGAAGTTCCCGAACAGCTTCAGATCGTCGTCGTACTCCGAGTCGCCCCAGACCTGCGCCGGGTCGAGGACGTGGGTGTTGCCGGCGGCGATCAGCGCAGCCGCGTCGGCGCGCTGAACGCTGCGGCTGGTCGGGTCGGCGTTGCCGTACTCCATGCTGAGATGAGCGAACCCGTTCTCCCCCAGCGGCAGGCCGATGTCGCCAGCGATCGTGTACGACTGGCCGTCGCCCGCGCCGTAGACGCCGCTTTTCACTTCCAGGCTGCCGCCCGACGGATCGTCCTTGAGCAGGAAGTTCATCACGCCGGCGATCGCGTCCGAGCCGTACTGCGCCGAGGCGCCGTCGCGCAGCACCTCGACCTGGCGCAGCGCCGTCGCCGGGATGGTCGAGATGTCCGGCCCCTGGGTGCCGTCCGTCACGCCCCCGAACCAGACCAGAATCGCCGAGCGATGCCGTCGTTTGCCGTTCACGAGAACCAGCGTGTGGTCGTGGGCCAGATTGCGCAGACTGGCAGGCCGCACGAGCGACGCGGCGCCGCTGATCGGATGGGTGGCCACGTTGAACGAGGGCACCAGGTTCCGCAACAGGTAGTCGAGCGAGCTGGCGCCCTGGCTGACGACATCCTCGACCGGAATGGCGTCAATCGGGACGGAGGACTCGGTCACCGACCGCGGGCGTGCGCGGCTGCCAACGACGACCAGCTCCTCGTCGAACTCCGCGACCACCTCCCCTTCCGCGTCAGCCGCTTCCGCAGCAGCACGGTCGGCGGAAACGACGCCTTCGGCGCCGGCTTCCTGGGCCGAAACGGCCCCGGGCGCCGAGAGTGCGACCAGCAACGGGATGAGCAGACGCGGCACGGCCCTGACATGATGGCACATCAACAGCGCTAGGATTCGTCCATGACTATTCGCAAGGCTTCGCGGCCCCTGGACGGCCGCCTGTACACCGACCCGGATGTCTTCGACGAGGAGATGGAGCGCATCTTCTCGCGCACGTGGGTGTGCGCAGGACGGCTCGAGGAACTGGACGAACCGGGCAGCTTCGTGACCCGCGAGATCGGCGGCGAGTCGGTGATCGCGGTGCGGACCGCGGCGGACGCCGGCGGCGGCGCATCGAACGGCGGCGGCGCCGCAGTGGACGCCGCAGCCAGCGGACTGGCCGCCTTCTACAACGTCTGTCGCCACCGCGGATCGCGGGTCGTCGACGAATGCGCCGGCCGGACCAGGGTCTTCCAATGCCCGTACCACGCCTGGACCTACGGGCTCGACGGGCGGCTCGTCGGCGCGCCGCACATGGGCCAGGACTTCGACGCGAAGAGCGCGGGCCTCGTGCCGGTGCGGATTGGCGCGCTGAACGGCTTCTTCTACCTTTCGCTGGCGGACGACGGTCCGCCCCTTGCCGAGGTCGCCGCCGACCTCCCCGACCTGTCCCGGTTCACGCCCGAAAGGCTCGTCCGCGGCGACCGCCACGAATACGAGGCCCAGGCGAACTGGAAGATCCTGTCCGAGAACTACAACGAGTGCTACCACTGCGCCGTCGTCCACCCGGAGCTGAACCGGGTCTCCGACTACCGCAACGGCGGCAACCTGGAGACCGGCCGCTTCTTCGTCGGCGGTCCGATGACGCTCAACGACGGCTGCGACACGATGACCGCGAGCGGCCTCAGCAACCGGCCCGACCTGCCGGCCATCGACATCCCGGACCGGACCTCGGTGCAGTACTACCACGTGTACCCCAACCTGCTGATCAGCCTGCACCGGGACTACGTCGTGACCCACACCCTGTGGCCGCTCGCGGCGGCGCGCACAAGGGTCGTCTGCGAGTGGCTCTTCGACCCCGACACGGCAGCCGCCCCCGGTTTCGACCCGAGCGACGCGGTGGAGTTCTGGCATCTCGTCAACAGCCAGGACTGGGACGTCTGCGCGCGCACCCAATTGGGCGTCGCGTCCCGCGGCTACCGCCCCACCGCCTACGAAGACAGCGAAGCCTGCATCCAGGTCTTCGACGGCTGGTACCTGGACCAGATGGGACTGTGAGCCGGCGGTCCCGGCCGCGGCGCAGTCCGCCACGCGAGCATCGAGGCTGAAGCTCGCTCATGTGGTTCCGTGAACACGCGCTGATCCTCGTCCTGTTCGCCCTCTACACCGTCGTCCTGGTCCACCATGCCCTGATCGGCCAGCGCCGGACGCGAGACCTCGCCGACTTTCTGGTCGGCGGCCGCTCGCTCGGCGGCATCATCCTCGGCGTCTCCTTCTTCGCCACCTACGCCAGCACGAACAGCTTCCTCGGCTTCGCCGGCAGGGCCTACGCCTCGGGGATCGCCTGGCTGCTGATCGTCCCGACCGCGGTCATCCTGTCCTTCGTCGCCTGGGCGTGGCTGGCGCCGCGGCTGCGCGGCGTGACCGAGACGCTCGGCTCGGTGACCATCCCGGACTACATCGGCTTCCGCTTCGACAGCCGGCCGGCCCGCTTCGCCGCCGCCCTGATCGTCATCTTCTCGAGCTTCCTGTACATGACCGCGGTGTTCAAGGGCATCGGCTCGCTGCTGGTCGAGCTCCTCGACCTGAGCTACGGCCTGTCGCTCTTCGTCGTCGTCCTGATCGTCTGCCTCTACACGATGATCGGCGGCTTCCACTCCGTCACGCGAACCGACTTCGTCCAGGGCATCCTGATGACGATGGCCGCGTTTCTCATGTTCTTCCTCATTGCGCGCGCCGCCGGCGGCATCGGCCGGCTCGCCGACCTGGCGCAGATCGGCGACGGCTCGCTCGCCCGCTGGGACACGGCGCAGCCCCTGGGGATACTGATCGGGGTCGTCTTCGCATCGACCGTCAAGCTCGTCGTCGAGCCGCGCCAGCTCGCCCGCTTCTACGCCCTGGAGACCGAGAGCGCCGCGAAGAGCGGTCTCGTCGTGTCGACCCTGAGCTTCCTCGTCGTCTTCAGCCTGCTCGCGCCGCTCGGGCTCTACGCCCACTTCGTCGTCGGTCAGGGCGTCGCCGACACGGACCAGGTCATCCCGATGATGCTGAGCGATCCGGCCATCTTCCCGCCGGTCGTGCAGGCTCTCCTGTTCCTCGCCCTGGTCTCCGCCGCCATGTCCTCCCTCGACAGCGTCCTTTTGGTCATGGCCTCGACAGCGCAGCGCGACCTCCTCGGCCTGCTCGTCCCCGCCGACGACCGCCACGCCGTGCGCAACACCCGCGTCTGCGTCGTCCTGTTCGCGGCGATCACCGCGATCCTCGCGATCGACCCGCCCGGCGGCATCGTCGAGCTGACGTCCTTTTCCGGGGCTCTCTACGCCGCCTGCTTCCTGCCCTCCCTGGCCCTGGGCCTGACCTGGCGCCGCGGCAACGGCGCCGCGGCTCTCTGCTCCTTCGCCTCCGGCGGCGTCACGCTCGGGCTGTGGATGCTGCTCGACATCCAGGGCATGCACGCGGTGTTCCCGGCGATGGCGGTCTCGTTCGCGGCCTACTGCGTCGCCGCGTTGATCGCGCCGGAGGCCAAGGCGGCGAAGGGGTTGTTCGGGTAGGGCCGCCAGGGCCGCAAACCTCGAAGTGCCTGTGCAACCTTTTCGCAGCCTGCCGCAGGCACCGCTGGAAGGTCAACCTCACGTCAGGGAGCAACTTGAGGCGTTGAAGGCGGGAGGCCAGACGCTGTGAGTCGCGGCGTCTGTAGACGCCGCTCGGCGTCTCAGCCCGCCGCCGGCCCTCCCCTAATCGACGTGCGGCGGTGCTGCCGGCGACGATCCCGTCACGACGTGGTTTCCGGTACGCTCGGGAAACGATGCCCTCGCCGCAATCTCCTGGACTGGCTCTTCTGATGATCGACACGCTCGCCACTGCCCGCAGTCTCGAAGACGCAGGAATGGAGTCCCGGCAGGCGGAAGCCGTCGCCGGTGCGATCCGCGGCGCCGTAAGCGAGAGCAGCGCGACGAAGGCCGATCTGCTAGACCTCGAGCTGCGTCTCACGCGCCGCATGTATGCGCTTGCGATCGCCCAAGCGGGCGCCACGGTAGCGCTCACCGTCACTCTGCTGCGGCTACTGGCGGCGTGAGGCGATGACGGAAGCGATCGCCGGCGCGGCGTAGGCACTCGGCCGCCACTTGCGGCACGTCTGCGCCTCCGGGAGTCCGTCAGGCGCGTAGCGCAGGTCGCGGCAGCGTCAGCGGCGAGGCCTTGGAGCGTCAACGCCTCCCATCCGCGTCTGAGACCGCCGCTTTTCCGGCCATCCCCACAAAGGGGTCGCGGGCCGATCAGGGCCTGGTCACGAAGCGAAGAGGAGCCGGGCGACGGCGAAAGCGACCGCGAGCAGCGCGCCCACGCCGCCCAGGATGCGCCAAGTGAGCCGTAGTTCGAGCGCGGCCAGGTCCGCTTTTGTCGCCACTTCTTCAGAGAAGGCGCCGTGGATGGTCTTCGTGATCGCTTCCGCTTGAGCGGAGTCGAGGCCGGCCCGTTCGAGGTCGCGGGCTGCGGCAAGGGTGTCGAAGGTCATCGGTGGATCGTACCCTTTGGTCGGCGCGTCTCAGGTTCCGGGACCGTCGGCCGGCGCGTAGATGGGTTGTCCGTCGACCGCCTACGCGAACTCGCACACCGGATCGCCGGCGTAGCGCCGGACTGAATCCGCAGGATCGGCTCGCCGCAGGCCATCTCAGTCCGTCACTTCGGACGACCCGATCCTGCGCTCGACCGCGTCCCAGAACCGGTCGATGCCCAGCTCGGCCCCGCGCACCGCCGGTGATGTCCAGGTTCCGCCGTCCGGCACATGGACGACAAAGTGATCGTCGTCGTTCACAAGGAACTCGATCGTTCGCGTCGCGGGATCGACCAGCCAGTACTCCCGGACGCCCGCCTCCGCGTAGCGGTTCAGCTTCAGCAGCCGGTCCATCCGTGCGGTGCTTGGCGACAGCACCTCCACGACGAGGTCCGGCGCGCCTTCGATCCAGGCCTGCACAATGTCCCGACGCTCGGGGGAGACGTACAGGACATCGGGCTGCGCCACCGTGTGGTCTGCGAGACGGACGTCGGACGGTGCGGGAAGCGCGAGTCCGCCCGTCGCTTCGGCCAGATCATCCAGGAGACGCCAGATACGACCAACGACGAACTGGTGAAGCGAACTCGGACTCGGACTCAAGTAGAACCTGCCATGGATCAACTCGCAGCGGGGATCGTCGGGAAGCGCGGCATGGTCCGCCCGACGATAGGGGCCCGGCTCGCGCGGAACCGTCGGCGGCGGCTGATCGAACAGCGTCACGGACATGCTTGGGAGTATACGGAGGCGTCGGCCACAGCGTCCATGAAGTCCTGAGACGCGCTGGATTGCGTCCGGAAGCGCCAGGAACAGCCGGATGCCGGCCAGCACCCGTGGCGGCGCGACCCGCGCCACCCGTGAATCAGTCCGCAGGACCGTCATCGGGCGCGCGGATGGCAGGCGGGGCGCCTGTACCTTTGCCGGGTGGGGCCTTGGCCCTACCGACGCCGGTTCTTCTTCGCCTCCTGAACCGACTTGTAGTACCCGCCGAGCCGCCGCTCCTCGGCGCGCCGGGACGCTTCGTCGCGTCGCTGTTCGAGCCGTCGCTGCTCTTCCCGGAGGTCGTTGTAGTTGCGCAGCCGGGCCGGCGCCAGTGAGCCGGCCCGGATCGCGGCCCGGACGGCGCAGCCGGGCTCCTGTCCGTGACCGCAGTCGCGGAAGCGGCATCCGCGCGCGTGTTCCTCGATGTCGTCGAAGGTCTCTTCCAGGCTGCTTTCGTCGTCCGCCCAGAGCTGGAGTTCCCGGATGCCCGGATTGTCGATCAAAAGGCCGCCGCCGGGCAACTGGACAAGTCGCCGGCGGGTCGTCGTGTGGCGTCCGCGGTCGTCGCCTTCGCGGACCGGCGCGGTGCGCATGACTTCCTCGCCGCAGAGCGCGTTGAGCAGGGTGGACTTGCCGGCGCCGGACGAACCGACCATGACGACCGTGCGGCCTGGCGCAAGGTGAGCGGCCAGCGGCTCAAGGTTCTCGTTCGCCAGCGCGGCGACGGCGACGACGGTCGTTCCCGGCGCCGCTTCAGCGGCCTGCTCGCGCTTCGCTTCCGGGTCGTCGACGAGGTCGGCCTTGGTCAGGACGACGACCGGCTCGGCGCCGCTCTCCTTGGCCATCGCGACGAAGCGCTCGAGCCGGCGCGGGTTGAAGTCGCCGTCGAGGCCCATGACCAGGAAGACAGCGTCCAGGTTGGCCGCCACGACCTGCTCCTCGGTTCGCGCGCCGGCGGCCTTGCGGGAGAGCCGGCTGCGCCGGTCCAGCACGTGGACGATGCGCGGGTCGACGCCCACTGCCGGTGCGGCCTCGACGGCCACCCAGTCACCGACCGCCGGGCTGCCCGCCGGCGCGCGCCGAACCCGCCTCAGGAGGCGTGCGTCGATCTCCCCCTCCGTGGACGCCAGATGGAAGACGCCGCGCGAAATCGAGACAACGCGTGCCGGGAACAGTCGCTCCGGCGACGCCGCCGACGCCAGCAACCGGTCGCAGGACTCGGCGAAGTCCGAAGCCCATCCCCAGGCCTCGAGCGGCGCCGTGTTCATCGACCGCCAACCTTCGGCGGCAGCCGGCCAGAACCCGGGTGGCGCGACCCGCGCCCACCTGCGAACCAGTCCGTGCGCCCGTCATCGGGCGCACGGATGGCAGACCGGCGCACCCGGTATACGGCGTGTTCCCGGCGTGACAGCGCAGCGAGACCGCTGCGGAAGCTCCCAGGGAACGCCACTACGTCAACCGCCGTTTCGGGTCGAACGTGTCGCGCAGCCAGTCGCCCAGGACGTTCGACGCCAGGCAGGACGCCATGATCGCGAGACCCGGCATCGTGATCAGCCACCAGGCGACCTCGATGAAGTTCCTGCCGTCGGCCAGCATGCCGCCCCAGGACACCTGCGGCGGCTGAATGCCGAGACCAAGAAAACTCAGTCCCGCCTCGAAGACGATCACGCTCCCGAACTGGAGCGTCGCCAGCACCAGCAGAGTGTTCAGGACGTTCGGGGTCAGGTGCCGGATGAGAATCATCGGACTCGAGACTCCCGCGACCCTGGCCACGGTGATGAACTCCCTCTCGCGCAGACTCAGGACCTCGCCGCGCACGATCCGCGCATACCAGGTCCAGTAGGTCAGGACGATGATCGTGATCACCATCCCCTCGCCAGGCGGCAGCACGGCGGCGAACAGCATCGCGAGCGGAATGGCCGGAATCGACATCTGGATGTCGATCAGCCGCGAGATCAGCGCGTCGGCAACACCGCCGAAGTAGCCGGCGGAGATGCCCAAGGCCGCGCCAAGGCCGCCGGAGAGCGCGATCGCGTACGCCGCCACGGTGACCGATACGCGGGCGCCGGCGATGATCCGGCTCAGGATGTCCCGACCCAGCATGTCGGTTCCCAGCGGATACGCGAGGCTGCCGCCGGACCGCCAGAACGGCGGCGTCATCGACTCTGCAAGCGCGATTTCGGACGCCTCGTGGGGCGCCAGCCACGGTCCCGCGACGGCGCACAGCAGGACCAGGCCGAGCACCGTGCAGGAGACCACGGGCATGCGCCGGCTTTCGACTGCCCGGTTCAACGGATCGCCCGATTTCGAGAGTCCGTGCTTCCGCCACGATGGTTCATCGACCGTTGCCCACGGTGGTCTTTCCCCGGCGGCCCCTCAGGCGCCGGGAGAGCGAAAGACCTGCCCGGCGGTTCAACCATGCCGGATCCGCGGATCGATCAACCCGTAGCTCAGGTCGACCAGGAGATTCACGACGACGAAGATGACGGCCGACAGCACGACTCCGGCCTGCACCACCGGGAAGTCGCGGGCGAAGACGGCGTCGACCACGGTGCGGCCAACGCCCGGCCACGCGAACACGACCTCGATCACGAAGGCGCCGCCGAGCATGTTCGCGAAATAGACGCCGATCATCGTGGCCAGGGGCACAGCCGCGTTGCGCAGCGCGTACCGCCAGATCACGGTGCGCTCCGGAAGGCCCATCACCCGTCCCGTGCGGATGTAGTCGCTGTCGAGGATGTCGAGCATCGACGAGCGCAACGTGCGAGTCATCGCGGCGACCGGGTACCAGCCGAGGGCAATCGCCGGCAGCACGAGGTGAAGGGGGCCGTCGCGGCCGAAGGCCGGCAGCCACTGGAGCCGGACCGCAAGGTACAGGATGAGCAGCAGGCCTACCCAGAAGCCGGGCATCGCCTGGCCGAGAAGAGCCAGCACCTTCGCCAGCCGATCCACCCAGCGGCCGCGGTAGACCGCCGACAGCACGCCAAGGGGCACGGCCAGAAGAAGCGCGAAAACCAGCCCCGCGAAGGCCAGCTCGAGGGTCGCCGGCAGCCGTTCGAGGAGCAGCGGCATCGCCGGCGCCTGCCACTGGTACGAGTCGCCGAAGTCGCCGGTGAACGCGTCGCGCAGGAAGACGATGAACTGAATCGGCAATGGCCGGTCGAGCCCCAGCGACGCCCGCATCGCCGCGAAGTCCTCCGCTGTTGCCTCCATCGGCAGCAGGAGGGCCACCGGGTCGCCCGCCAGACGCTGCGCCACGAAGACGATCAGCAGGGCGCCGAGCACCGCCACGCCGCCCTGCCAGAGACGGCGGATCAGGTAGGCGCGCATCGCTTTGTCGCCGTCAACGTCCCGCAGACTCCGCGCCACCCGCTGGGTGCGCCTGCCTGCCATCCGTGCGCCCGATGACAGGCGCACGGACTGGTTCTCGGGTGGCGCGGCTCGCGCCACCCGGGTGCTGGCCGGCTGCCGCCGTCGCCGTCAACGGGCCGGCGACTCCGCGGCGCCGGATGCCGTGAGCCCGATGTCCCGCATCATCCGCCAGTTGGCTTGCGGCCAGGGCGCGAAGCGCAACGTGTCGCGCCAGGCCAGGGTCACGAGCGGCCGGTAGGTCGGTATGCCACCCGCGACCCGCTCGTGCTTGAGCCGCGCGATCTCCCGCAGCAGTCCCTCCTTCGCCTCCGGTTCGACGGTCACGCGCAGGGTCCGGACCATCTCGTCCAGCTCGGGATCGTCGTGGTACGAGTACCAGCCCCAGCCATCGCCGTACGAGTGGAGGTGGCCGGACCACGCGTCCGTTGGGTCGCCCAACGTGCCGTGGCCCCACATCCAGCTCGCAATGCCGTCCATCTCCGGGCGGGCGTCCCGACGGCCGAGATTGATCCAGGCGCCGTACTCGAGTTGAACGATCCGGCACCGAATGCCGGCCGCCGAAAGAAACGCGAACATCGCCTCGCCGACCTCCTTGAGGTACGGCTCGCGCGGCGTCGTCAGGTTGTAGCAGTTCAGGTTGATCCCGCGGCCGTAGCCGGCCTGGCGGAGCAACTCGCGGGAACGATCCGGGTCGAAGGCGTAGGGCTCGAGCGCCGGGTCATGCCCCGGCGCGCCCGGCGTCAGTTGCGCGGTGCGGATGCCCTGTCCGTGGAGGATGTACTTGATGATCGCGTCGAAATCGATCGCGTGGGCCACCGCCCGGCGGACCCGGGCGTCGCCCAGCGGGCTCCTCGAGTCGAGGGCGTTCACCGCCAGGAACAGGTTGTTCGCGGTCGGAAGCGAGGCCACCTCCACGCCGGGCATCTCCTCGAAGTCCGCGACCTGAGCCGGCGGCACCGCGTCAATCCAGTCGACCGCCCCCGTCTTGAAGGCCGCGACCCGGGTCGTGTCCTCGGGGATGATCTTGATCGTCAGCCGGCGGATGCCCGGCAACGCGGCAGGGTCCCAGTAGTCGTCGAACCGCTCCAGGACGATCTCTTCGCGCAGCTTGCGCGACACGAACTTCCAGGGCCCGGTGCCGATCGGATGCGCCTGCACTCCGTCGTCGCCGACCTCCTCGTAGTAGCCGCGCGGGATCGCCCACAGGTCGAGGTTGAGCGGCAGCAGCGCCGAGTCCGGCAGGCCCTTGAAGACGATCTCCAGCTCGTGGTCGCCCAAGACCCGCACGTCTTCCACATGCCGCCACCGACCCGCCTGGCGCGACAGGCCCGGATCGCGCTGGCGGAGATAGCTGTACCGGAGGTCATGGGCCGTCAGTTCGTCCCCGTTGTGGAACCGGACGCCGCGCCGCAACTCGACGCCGACGAGCCAGACCCCGTCGCGCTCGAACAACCGCCACGACTCGGCCAGCCAGTTGTGTTGCTTGAGGTCCGGGCCGATAGCCAGCAACTGCTCGTAGAACAGCGCGATGAAGTACTGGTCGACGCCGGCCGAAGTGCGCGTGGGGTCGATCTGGGTCGGCTCCGCGGCGAAGGCGACGACGACGTGCGCGCCATTGCCGTCATCGGCGGCTGCGAGCGGCAGCGGCAGCAAGGAGGCGCCGCACAGGCACGCCGCCGTCACAACTCCACGCCGCATGGGGGAAACCTACCGCAAGGAGGGATCAGGCCTCGCAAGGCGGCGCCCCGGCAACTCGGTGCAGCATGACTCGCCCGCCCATTTGGGGGAACCCCGGTGAAGCCCCCCTAGTGGTACGTTTGCCGTGGCGCAGCTTCCACATGCCCCTTGCGGGCAGCCCTTGTGTCTGCCCGGGGAAGGTGCGCCACTCCCTCGGCAGCGGAGTCGGGCGAAAGGAGTACGCTCGCAGGCTCCGACCCCGACTCTCGCGACGAGGAAGACACGCACGTTCCCGTCTCCTACGCACAAGCAGCGATCGGTTACGCTCCGCAGCGCGATGCTCACGGGCGCCTGTCTCTGCGGCGACATCGAATTCGAGGTCGACGGCGATCTGATCGAGATCGCCCACTGCCACTGCTCGGCGTGCAGGAAGTTCCACGGTTCAACGTACGCCACCTTCGGCGCGGTCGATCCGAAGTTCTTTCGCTTCATCCGCGGCGAGGAGAAGATCGTTCACTACCGGTCTTCTCCCCATGGCATCCGGCACTTCTGCCCGCGTTGCGGTTCCGGCGTTCCGGCCAACCCGAAAGGCGGGCCGGTCGCTCTCGTCACGATGGGCAGCGTCGCGGAGGATCCCGGCATCCGGCCGGCGGTCCACATCTTCGCCGGCTCGAAGGCGCCCTGGCACACGATCAACGACGATCTGGCCCTGCACGAGGAGTATCCGCCCGGCTGGAACGCGCCGCCCGGCATCGATCAGCCGATTCGAGAGGCCGAAAGGTGGGGCGCCACGCCGGGAAGCTGCCTTTGCGGCAAGGTGCGCTACGAGTACGACGGCTCGCCGGAGCGGATGGTGAACTGTTACTGCTCCCGCTGCCGGCGTCAGACGAGCGCCGCATACGGCACCTTCGTCTTCGTCGCCGAAGACGCCTTTCGCTGGCTGAGCGGCCGCGAATCGATCGTTGACTACAAGATGCCGGAAGCAGACATCAAGGGCACCGCGTTCTGCGCCCACTGCGGCAGCCTGGTTTCCCGGCGCCGGGACCCGGGCGGGATGCAGATTCCGGCCGGCGGCCTCGACGCCGACCCGGGCGTCAAGCCGGCCGCGAACATCTTCGTCGGCTCCAGGGCGCCGTGGAGCGCGCTCGAGCAGGGCATCCCCTGTTTCGCCGAGTACCCGGAGTAGCGTCGCTCCGCGTCAGCTAGCGGCGGCCCGCCCGAAGAGGCGGGGCTCGAAGCCCGACTGGTTCACGATGCTGGCGCTGCTGCCGGTGGCCCGGATCACGAACAGGCCCCGGCGTTCCGCGTGCCGGACCACCGACTCGTCCGCCTCCAGGTACGCCACGGCCCCGTAGAGCCGGTGACCGCTGTAGGCCGGCAGCCACTCCCCGAACCGGGCCAGCTTCGCCTCGAAGCGCTTCACGTCCCGCGGCCTCAACGTCGTCTTGACCTCCACCGCAACCGCCTCCGTGCCGTTCGCCGCCAGGATGTCCACCTCGAAGTGCTCGCCGTTCCGACTCGCAGCAACTCTCTGCGTCGTCATTTCCACCGCTATTCCACGCTGCTGAAGCAGCGGCACGAGATCGCCTCTGACCAGGCTCTCCATCAGCCGCCCCCACTGCGACGTGAACATGTCTTCCGCCTTCTTCAGCCGCCGGTCCGTTTCCCGCCCTTCCGCCCGGATCTCCTCCATCTGCTGACGGGCGGCCCTCTCGCCTTCCTGCTGGCGCTTGGCGACCTGGCGAAGAATCTCCCAAATCTCCTCCGACGTGGCTGGTGAATGTTCGCTTCTTGTGACGCTCATCGACGACTCCCGACGTGATTCCAGACCTGGCCCTGAGGGCTGCAAGCGACGCCGCATCGCCGTCGCGGACCGATGGGGGCAGACTACCCCCCCTTCTGACATGGACGGAAAGCGCTGACAGCACCCGGCATCGGCACCCGGTGCAAGCAGCGTTTTCCAATAGAGAAATGAGCGTGGAGAGCCGGCGGTAGAGAGGCCTCGATCCGTGTCAGGTAGCGGCGGCCCGCCCGAAGAGGCGGGGCTCGAAGCCCGGCTGGTTCACGATGCTGGCGCTGCTGCCGGTGGCCCGGATGACGAACAGGCCCCGCCGTTCCGCGCGCCTGACCACCGATTCGTCCGCCTCCAGGTACGCCACGGCCCCGTAGAGCCGGTGACCGCTGTAGGCCGGCAGCCACTCCCCGAACCGGGCCAGCTTCGCCTCGAAGCGCTTCACGTCCCGCGGCCTCAACGTCGTCTTGACCTCCACCGCAACCGCCTCCGTGCCGTTCGCCGCCAGGATGTCCACCTCGAAGTGCTCGCCGTTCCGACTCGCAGCAACTCTCTGCGTCGTCATTTCCACCGCTATTCCACGCTGCTGAAGCAGCGGCACGAGATCGCCTCTGACCAGGCTCTCCATCAGCCGCCCCCACTGCGACGTGAACATGTCTTCCGCCTTCTTCAGCCGCCGGTCCGTTTCCCGCCCCTCCGCCCGGATCTCCTCCATCTGCTGACGGGCGGCCCTCTCGCCTTCCTTCTGGCGCCTGGCGACCTGGCGAAGAATCTCCCAAATCTCCTCCGGCGTGGCTGGTGAATGTTCGCTTCCTGTGACGCTCATCGGACGACTCCCAACGTGATTCTAGAACCTGGCCCTGAGGGCTTCAAGCGACGCCGCATCGCCGTCGCCGACCGATCGGGGCAGACCATCCCCCCTTCTGACATAGACGGAAAGCGCTGGCAGCACCCGGCATCGGCGCCCATCGGCGCCCGGTGCAAGCTGGACAAGACGCCCGGCCGCCGACACAATGCACTGGTCCAAACTGTCCAATCTTCTTGACTTCGGGCTCGTCGGCGGCGCTGTCCTGTGCGGATTCCGCCCTTGCGCCCGCGAGGCGCCCCCTGCTCCGCCATCCACTCGCCGTCCGCTGCGGCATTGCGTTCCTCTTCGGCGTCCTGGCCGCCGGCGCGGCGCCGGGTCAACTCGTGGAGCGCGTGGTCGACGGCGACACGATCATCGTCGAAGGCGTAGGCCGGGTCCGCCTGATCGGCGTCGACACGCCGGAGACCGTCCACCCGAACCAGCCGGTCGAGTTCTTCGGCAAGGAGGCAAGCGCCTTCACCAGGCGGCTGGTCGAGGGGAAGCGGGTCCGACTCGAGTACGACTCGGATCGCACCGACCGCTACGGACGCACCCTGGCCTACGTCTACCTCCCGAACGGCACGTTCGTGAACGCCGAGATCATCCGGCGCGGCTACGGCCACGCCTACACGCGTTTCCCCTTCCAGCACATGGAAACGTTCCGGCAGTTGGAGCGAGAGGCCCGGAACGGCCGGAGAGGCCTTTGGGGCGACGTAGTTGGCGGCACGAACCCGCGGGCTTCCGCCTCGCCTGAAACGCGGCGTCCCGCCGGAGGCGCCGCCACGGTCTACGTGACCCGCACCGGTCGCAAGTACCACAGGGAAGGCTGCCGCTTCCTGAGCAAGAGCAAGATCCCGATCAAGCGAAACGACGCAGCGGACCGGTACGAACCCTGCGGCGTCTGCAAGCCGGACTGACGCCGGCGGTCCGGGTTCGACACGGCCCGGTTGACGCGGCAGTCTAAGGGCGCGACTGAAGCTCGCGCGTCCGCATCGGGAACGTCAAGCGCTGATAGCGGTTCAGCAACGGTTCAGCACATCACGGGCAGACGCCGGACCAGCCTGCGTGAGCCGCGGCCCGCCCCTCACCGGTCCCGGTCTTGCGCTGGCGGCCCCGGCCCGGGCGGTGGCCGTTCCCGCCGCGCCGCAGGCCCGCAGGCAGGCCGCCGCTCGGGTTCGCGTTCTTGTAGAACCGGGATTCGAGCACCTGCATCCGCCGTTTGTAGAGCTCCTTCTGGTCGCCGGCGACACGGTCGAACGCTCTGACGAAGAAGCGGCACTGGCGTTCGACGCTCCACTGGTAGACGGGCAGGGTCTGACGCAGAAACTCGGCTTCCGTAAGCAGGCGGCTCGTCGGGACCGACCCCACCGGCAATCGCTTCCGCGCGGCCTCGTGCTCGGGGGCCCGGGCGGGCGCCACAATGAAGCCGCCGGGCGCCAAGGCGACATCGAACAGATAGGCGACCGTGCCGTCGCCGTCGTACCAGCAGCTCGGGTGATCCAGACCGCCGCCGCCCATGGCCGCCGCCTGAGCCTCCAGTCGCCCGATCCGTTCCCGAGCTCGGTCGAGCTCCTCGGCGAGAACAGCCGGATCCGCACCGACCGCCTCCACGTCATCCCGGCCCTCGATCGCTTCCCGGAGTTCAACCGGTGACATGCCGCGTCGTGCGGCCGCGTTCATCGTTTCGGCCATCTCGCGGAGCTCACCCGGCGTCGCCGCGAGGCCGGCTGCCTCCATCGCCCGTTCGAGTTCGGCGTAGGCATCGGCCGCCTCCACCGCTCGATGCGCCGCCAGCAGGTCCTCGGCCTCGGCCGGCGACATGCGACCGATGTCGGACTCCTGGATCCGCTCGACGACCTCCTGCACCGACGGCTCGGGAAACGCGGTTTCGATCTCGCGTACGAGTTCCCGCCAACGGTCCGCGTCCCGGTGTTCATCCACCCGCTCGCGCAGAACCGCTCTGAGCGTCACCGGGTCCTCGGGCAGCGCCTCCTCCTGGAACAACGCGTCAATCTGACCGTAGCGCTCGAGTTTCTGCTCGGCCTGCTGACGCTGGTCCGACTCACGCGCCAGCAGGGCGGCCAGGGCCAACAGCAGGACGAAGATGATCAGGATGGCGATCTCGGCCATCGTCAGACCGAGGACGAGGCCCCGCGGGAACGCCCGCCCGCGGTTCGTCACCAGGCGCCCCAGCCCTGTGCCCGCCGCCGCTCCCGCACATCTTCCTCGGCGACGGCATCGAGCCGGTCCGCCATCCGCAGCAGCGACCGGTTGATCGCCTCCACGCGCTCCGGCGCGTCGTGCAACTGGCGCCTCGCGGCAGCAAGCTCGCTCACAACCGCGCGCGTCTCCTCGCTGTACCGGTCGAGGTGGGCTCGCAGCGACACCAGCGCGTCCGTAGCCTGCCGGAAACCGTTCGCCGCCCGCGCGCTCCCCTGCGAGAAGCGACGGTTCTCTTCGAGGATTTCCGCCAGCCGGGTCACCGCGACCCGGTTCTGCTCCAGGACACGCGACTGACCGGCCTCCAGTTGTCGCAAGCCCTCCACCACGACCAGGAATTCCCTCGCGAGGCCCTGGAACTGCTGCGATGTCGGCTCGATGAGTTCCTCGATGAACTCACGCCGGAAGTCGACGGAACGGAAGTGTTCCAGCATCTGCCGCAGCGAGTGGCTCACGCTCTGTGCCTCGGACACGAAGAGCTCACGCTGGGCCTGGATGTCCGCAACTGCAGCGGCGGCGGACGCATCGACCTGGGCAACCCGCTCCCGGAGCGCTCCGAACCTCCCGGCGCCTCCTTCGAGCTGTTCGATCTGCCCTTCAAGCGCCGTGCCGGCGGCGCTCACACCCTGGTCGAGCTGCCTGAACACCCGCTTCGCTTCGGTCCGGAACTGCTGAAACTCGTCGATCGAGTACTCCATCTCCGCCCGCAGGCGGCGATTGGCATGCGCCAGGTTCTCGCGGGCCCGCATCTCGGCGTCGGTCGCGGCATCCTCCTGCGGAAAGCTCAGGAGAATGCGGCCAGCGAGCCCGAGAATCGTACTGGTCAAGGCGAGGCCGAAGTTCGTGATGATCGCGCTCGTCTCCCCCTCCGTGTTGAACCGGTAGAGCGAGATGGCCAGCGAGACCAGGGTGTACAGAAAGCCGAGGTAGTAGAAGTTGTCGCCGGCGAACTCGTAACGCGGTCGCAGGTCTCGCCACTCGACCAGCAGCAGGGCGTAGCTCCCCATCAGCAGGCCCGGCAGGACCACCGCCAGGATCGGACTGTCGCTGAGCGACTTCATCAGCAGGATGGCTACTCCGCCGCCGATGAAGAAGCCGAGGAACAGGCCGCGGCCACTCCGCAATCCGGGTTCGCCCGTGGTCACGTTCTTGAGACCCGCGACCGCCGTCGCCCGGCCGCGGCTCGTCCGCCGATTCGACACGCACCTCCGCCAGGTAACGCATCGCCAGCGGGCGGGCGGCGGGACGCCTGCGCCATCAGTTCATGCCGTCGATGCGAGCGACGCGATTCAGGGTGCCGCCCTGGTCTTCGATCCAGCGCTCCCAGAAGTCGACCAGCCCGCGTGTGTCTCCCAGTCGGCGGTGGGCCGCACGCTGCACGAACAGGATCTCGACCGCTGTCCCCCGCAGGTCGGTGCTCAGCGCGTCCGCGCCGACCGTCGCGGCGAAGCGGTCGTAGTCGACCGACTGGCGGAAGAACGAGAGGTTGCGGGTGTTCTGCATCAGGTCCGACACGAGGATCAGACGCTTCGGGAGATCCGCGTTCTCGTGTCGGCCGAGAACGGAAACCGCCACGCTCTGCACGCTCTCCATGAGCGGCGACGCGGGCGCCTCCTCGCGTTCGAGCAGGTCGGCGAAGAGCGCTTCGAGCGGCCGCTCGAAGCGCTCCTCCAGGCGGCGCCGGATCAATCGCGGGTTCTCCGTCCACTCGCTCGCCGCGTCCGGATCGCCCGGATGGCAGACCGACAGCAGCGGCTCGCCGATCTCATTGCCCACCGGCTTCGCCTCGTAGGCGAGGACCATCTCGTTCTCCCGGCTGTTCGAGACATACTCGTCGAGGTGCGCCAGCACGTCCGCGCGGCTGATCGCGCCGACCTGATCCGTCACGTCGACGAGGATTGCGGTCAAAGCCGCCGGCCCGTCCTCCGGACAACCCGTCTCGGAGTCACGGTCGGGCGGTTTCGGAGCGAAGATCGTGAAGCGCGCGCCGACGCCCAGCAGAACGAGCAGGACGACCGCGCCGACCACGCCGGTCGCCAGATCCCGCGGCGAGAGGTCTCCCCGCCGGGAACGGCGGCGCCGGCCTCTACGAGCCGCCATCGACCGCGGGGTTCTGACCCGGCGAGCCTGCGCGAGAGATCGAACCCTGCAGGTCCAGCCTCGCCTGGGTCCGCTCCCACTCCTCATGCACGCGGTGGAGCGCAGCCTCGTACTGCTGGTTCAGGGGGCCCAGATCCACCTCGTCGACCGCACCCGTGTCGGGGCGTTTCCGTTGGGCCGCCGGCGGCGCCATCGTCCAGGGCGTGGCGTGGGCCTCGGGATGACCACGGTCGAACCGCACCGAACGGTTCGCCTCGCGGTACTCCTCGATCAGCATCGTCCCGAAGCGCCGCAACTGTTCGACATGAGCGTCGAATGCCGCCAACAGCTTCGCTTCGCGCTCCAGCGCCCGCCGCCGCTCGACCGGCTGGCTCTTCGCCTGGTGGGCGGTACGCCGGATCGCGTCGAGGCCCTCTTCGCGGATCGTCCGCAACTGGTCGACCACGTCCTGCCAGAGGTCGTCGTAGTCGGCACGGGCGTCCTCCATCCTGCGGTGCTTCCGGGAGTAGCCGGGATAGGCATCGCCGATCAGCTTGCGTCCGTCGAAGAAGGCGACGCCGGAAAAGAAGAAGCCGAGCACGAACAGAAGCCACGACTCCGCGTCTTGCAGCCCCAGCGGCGAGGCCTGGAAGCGGCTCAGCGCCTCGGCGCCGATGTTCTCGCTCAGGTCGGCCGAGGCGTCCCGGAAGTGCGCGAGTCCCAGGTTGAGCACGGCAGCCGCCCCGAGCCACCCTAGGATCGCCAACACTCCGACGGCCTTCCAGATCTTGCGGATGTGGTGCACACGGCAACTGGCCGGGCCGAAAAGCAGTGCTGGCAGCACCAGGTTCACGACGCTGAAGCCGAGCGCCAGACCCCATCCGCCGACCAGGCCGCCCTCGCTGCCGACGGCAAGGAAGGCGCCGTTCAGACCGCTCTCGACGACGAACAGCAGGACGATCAGACCCACCAGCAACAGCCTCGTCCGCGGACTCGCGTAGTCCGGCTCCCGGTCCAGCCGGTTGCGGTGCTTGAAGTCGAAGAAGTCCCGCCGTCTGCGCTCGAACTCGTGGAGGCGCGCCTTGAGCGCCTGCAGTTCGCTCTGCTCGACCTCCCGGAACTCGGTCGCCGCCTTGCGCGCCGACGATTCCAGGTCGCCGGCGAGCACGGCCTGGTCGAGTTGGTCCAGGTGGCGGTCCACCTCCTCGAGTTGCGCGTCGCGCAACTTGACCGCCTCGTTCTTCTTCGCCTCGACGTACTCCTCGATCTCGGTCTGGACCGGATCCTCCGCCGCCTCGAGGGGCGGCATGCCACGCTCCCCCGCCTGCCGACCCAACCGTTCCGGCTCGATCTCCCCGCGCAGATCCTCGATCAGCAGTTCCGGGAACACTTGCATTGCCGGTTCGGGAGTCCCTACTCCCCCGGCAACGCGAACGTGAACAGCGCCCGGCCGGCGGCGATCGTCACATGCTGCTGCCCGCCGGCCTCGTAGCTGATCGGCGCCGCGAAGACGTTGCCGCCCAGGCGGCGGTGCCAGAGTTCGTCGCCGGTCTCCGCATCGAGGGCATGGAAGATGCCGGCCACGCTGCCGCCGAACACCAGGCCGCCCTGCGTGGCGAGCAGGCCGGACGTGGACCGGGGCTGCACCTGGTACTCCCACATGCGGTCGCCCGTCAGCGGATCGATCGCGCGCACCGCGCTGACGTACTGGTCGCCGGGCCCGGCCGCCTTGCCGTAGCCGCCGACGAAGAGCTCGCCCTCTTCGTACTCGGCCTCGGCCATGTAGTAGAGCATCTCCGCGTCGTAGGCCTGGATGTAGAAGAGGCCGGTTTCGGGGCTGTAGCTGGGCGAAAACCAGTTCGCGGCGCCCCCGATCGTCGGCGCGACGAGGGTTCCCTCCTCGCTGGGGAACATGTTCGGCACCCGGATCGGTCGGCCGGTGTCCTGGTCGATCCCCTCGGCCCAGGTCTGGCGTGCGAACTCGCGCGCGAACAGGAACTCGCCCGTCTCGCGGTCCAGCAGGTAGAAGAAGGCGTTCCGGTTGGCGAAGGCCATCAGCTTTCGCTGCTCGCCCTGGTACTCCGCGTCGAACAGGACCGGCACCTGGCAGGCGTCCCAGTCGTGGACGTCGTGGGGCGTGAACTGGAACGTCCAGACGATCTCTCCCGTGTCCGGACGGATTGCCAGCACGGAGTCCGAGTGCAGGTTGTCGCCCTCGCGGACCTCGCCGTTCCAGTCCGGACCCGGATTGCCGGTTCCCCAGTAGAGGAGGTCCAGCTCGGGGTCGTAGGAGCCCGTCATCCAGGTCGGCGCGCCGCCCGTCTTCCAGGAGTCACCCTCCCAGGTCTCGTTGCCGGGTTCGCCGGGTCCGGGAATCGTGTAGGTGCGCCAGCGGAGTTCACCGGTGTCCGCGTCGTAGGCGTCGAGGAAGCCGCGGATGCCGTATTCGCCGCCGCCGATGCCCGTGATCACCAGATCGCGGATGACCATCGGCGCGGCGGTGATCGACTGACCCGTGCGCGGGCTGCCCACCTCCGTGTCCCAGATTACCGCGCCGGTCTTCGCATCCAGGGAGACCAGGTGCGCGTCTATCGTGCCCATGTAGAGCCGGTCGCCGCGAACGGACACGCCCCGGTTCTGCTTGCCGCAACAGAGGGCGAGCTGGTCCGGCAGCTCGTGAGCCCGGGACCAGTACCGCCGGCCGGTGCGCGCGTCGAGTGCGATGACGACGTTGTCGGCTGTCGTCGCGTACATCACTTCGTCGATCACGAGCGGAGTCGTTTCCAGCCGACCGAGGGTCGGCATCTGATGGACCCATCGGAGCTGCAGTTCGGCCGCGTTCGAACGGTCGATCTCGTCGAGCCGGCTGAAGCGCTGGCTGTTGAACTGCCCCGAGTACATGAGCCAGTTGCCCGGTTCGTCGGCGGCCGCCTCGAGCCGCTCCCAGGACACTTCCGTCTGGGCGAAAAGGCCTGTGGCCGTAACGAGGATCGCCGCAACGACGAGGATGCCGATCCGCCCTGGCGGAGTCGGCGCTGCGCGCCGGTTGCCGGCCAGACCCCGGGTGGCGCGCCCCGCGTCCACCCGCGAACCAGTCCGTGCACCCGTTTGCGGGCGCACGGATGGCAGGCAGATCCTGGCGAGCATCAACGCCGGGAAGCTCCCGCCCGTCAGCCGGCGCACGGATGGCAGGCCGGCGCCCCGAGAGTTTGTCGTCATCTTCACTCCGGCCGCAGCGAGTAGAGGTAGGCCACCAGATCGTCCAGGTCGCGACCGCGGAAGAAGCTGCCGAGCGGCGGCATCAGCGACTCCTCGGGTTTCTCGATCCCTGCCAGTTCCGCCTTCTGAAACGACCTGAGGTTCTCGAACTCGTCGAAGAGCTGGATCGAGTAGCGGTCCTCGTTCCGCAACACGCCGCGTACGATGGCGCCGCTCTGCGTCCTGACCTCGACCGTCCTGTAGCCGCCGTCGATCGACTCCGAGGGTTCCGCGATCGAAGCGCGGATGTGGTTGGGCGCGCGGCGCCAGCCCAGATCGCTGAGGTCGGGGCCGAGCCGGCCACCGGCGCCGTTCAGCCGGTGGCAATCGGAGCAGGAGCCGCGGCTCATGTACAGCATCCGGCCCCGCCGCGGATCGCCCGGCGCCTCTTCCTCGCCGCCGCCCCGACTGAGCGACCGCACGTAGGACACGACCTGCCAGATCGACTTGTCCGGCTGGTAGATGCCGCCCATGCCGGAGTTCGGGATGCCGGTCAGGACGTTGCGGAACAGGGCGGCATCGCTGCTGCCGTGACGGAACACGCCGCGGGTCAGGTCGGGCCCGTCGCCGCCGGCGCCGTCGGCGCCGTGGCAGAGAGAGCAACTGCGCTCGAACACCCGCTCACCGGCCTCGACGTCGGCCTCGGTCGTGTGCGGGTTCTCCTGAACGCGGTCCTGGAGCGCCTTGGAAAGCACGTTCTGAGCCGCCGCCGACTGCCCGCCTGCGATGACCAGGACGAAGAGAGCCGCGCTCCCGTACCGCCGGCCCAGGGAACACTGCGGAGGTCCCGTCACGCTCCTGGCAGGTGTCGATTGGACCGGCAACATGGCGGTGAGCGTAACAGCCGGGCCAACAGCGCGCGGCAGAAGTCCGTGCCGCACCGAGCGCGGTCAGGAGCCCGTCCAGCAGGGAGCGAAGAGGGAACCCGGGAGCCTTCGCCGCAGAGCGCCGCGAAGCAGGCGGCTCGGCGCCAGCCCCCGGAAAGGCGCGCAACCCGGGCTGCGAAGCCCCGTATACTCGGATACTGTGCAAGGCACATCGGACTCACGAACACTCTGAGTCGTAGACGCATCGAGCATCCGCAAGGTTGCACGAGGCCCTTCCCTCGGACTCTCAAGGAAACGGACCATGAACCGGAACCACCTGCTCCGCCGCGCGTCAACGGTCGCCGCGGCCGCCGTGCTCGCCATCCCCGTTGCGAGCCTTGGCCTGAACCTGGACCAGCCCACCTTCGTCGACGACATCGCGCCGATCCTCCACGAGAACTGTGCATCCTGCCACCGGCCCGACGAGATCGCCCCAATGTCGCTGCGCACCTACGGCGAGGTGCGGCCATGGGCGCGTTCGATCGCCCGCGCGGTCGAGAACCGCGACATGCCGCCGTGGGATGCCGATCCCGGCTACGGACCCTGGGCCAACGACATCAGCCTGAGCGACGACGAGATCGCGGCGATCACGCAGTGGGTTTCCACCGGCGCGCCCAAGGGCGACGGCGACGAACCGGCCTACGAGCAACCCGCCGAGCAGGCCGAGTGGGCGTTCGGCGAACCGGACTGGGTCTATGAGTTCGACCCCTTCGACGTGGCTGCCGACGGTCCGGACCTGTTCACCATGATCCCGATCACACCCGGCTTTGAGGAGGACCGCTGGATTCGCGCCGTCGAAGTCCAGCCGGGCGACCGCGAGGTGCTCCACCACTTCATCCTGTGGCGCGCATCCGAGGCCAGCGCGGAGGTGCAGGACGCCTGGATAGACGCCTGGGCGGCCGGCGGAGGGCCCAACGAGTTCCCGTCTGGCTCCGCCCGCCTGTTGCCCGCAGGCCGGAATCTCCTCGGCGACTTCCACTACCACCCGAACGGCAACGCCTCGACCGACAAGACGCGGGTCGGTCTCTGGTTCGCCGAGCCCGAAGAGGTCGAGAAGGAACTGATCAACCTCTGGGTGATGAATGCCGCCTTCAAGATTCCTGCCGGCGACCCCAACTACGAGGCGCACGCCAGCCACGTCTTCTCCGAGGATGTCGTCGTGCGCTCGCTGGCCCCGCACATGCACTACCGGGGCAAGGACATGAGATACATCGCGTATCTCCCGGACGGCGAGGAGCGGGAACTGCTCAGCGTCAGCCGCTACGACTTCAACTGGCAGACGTTCTACGAGTTCGAGGAGCCGGTCGAGTTGCCGGCCGGCACCAGGATCGAAGTCACGGCCCACTGGGACAACTCGGCGGACAACCCGTTCAACCCCGACCCGACCGTCGATGTGACCTGGGGAAGCGACTCGACCGACGAGATGCTGATCGGCTTCGTCGACTACGTGGCCGCCGAAGGCCTCAGCCCGAAGCCGGCCAGCGCCGTGGTCGCCAAGCTCGCCGAACTGGCCGAGACCCATCCCGGACAGGCGTGGCGCTTCGACGTGACCCGGCAGCCGGGATCGGGGCCCGAGCCGACAGCGATGCTGCTGCCGCGCGACGGCAGTCAGGGAGGCTGGTTCGTCCAGTTCGGAACCCTGGCCCTGCCGGCGCCGATCGTCGACATCGTCTGGGACGGCAACAACGTAACCGCCACCGCCCAGACGCCCGGCAACACAATGCAACTCAAGGGTTCCATCCAGGAAGACGGCACGCTGCGGATGCACCTGGGACCGGGCGAGGTCGTCGGCACGCCGGCGGAGAGGGAGACGCCGGCTACTCTGCCCACCGGCTAGGAAGGGGGTCCATCCGCGGTCGCTGCGCTCGCGCGCAGGGAACAGGCGTCGCACGGGGCGGGTTGCTCCCCCTTGTCGTCCGCTGCGCCCACGCACAGGGAACAAGCGCCGGCACGCCCCTGCCTCTGCGTGACTCCTCACCGCTGCGCCCACGCGCAGGGAACAAGCCCGCTGGGCGGCATAGGCGCGGCGCCCCATGACCCGCTGCGCCCGCGCGCAGGGGACAAGCGTAGAACGCCTTGGGCCCGGTGAGGCCCTGCCGCCGCTGCGCCCGCGCGCAGGGAAACAGGCGGCCCCGACTTCCGGCGACTTGGCCCATGGAGTCTGTCCGCGCTCGGCGGCGAGGCCGTTGACCTCGTTTGTTCCATGCAAGTTTCAGCCGGAATCCGTCCAAGTCCGTATACGGGGCGACCAGAGCGCCGCCGCATAAGATCCACGAAGGTCCGTCGATGTCCCAGCCGATACACTCCCCCCATGAACGAAGCGCGGCCTCAGCCCGACTGGTGCGCGCCGGACTTGACCCGAACGTGGCGACCGCGGTGATCGAGGAGGTCGATCGCGGCAGGTCGCGGTTTTCGACGACGGAACAGGTTGCGAAGATCGAGGTTGGCCTCGCTCTGCTTCAGGGCGAGGTTCGGGCGGTTGAGAGCGGCCTCCGAGAGGTTGAGGCGCGCTTGGGTGGCCGGATCGACGTCCTGGCCGCGGAGATCGACTCCCTGAGGACCAGCGTCGATGCCCGATTCGAAGTCGTCGAGGCCCGATTCGAAGCCGTCGATGCCCGATTCGAAGCCGTCCACAGGAGGATCGACGATCTCAGGGATGAACTGCTTGGGCGGATGGACACGCAGTTCGGTGCACTTCGGCGGGAGAACCGGCTGCTGTTCCTGTTCCTCTCCACGATGCTCGGCCTGTTGATCGCCCTCTTCCGGCTTGGCGTCCTCTGAGGAGGAGGTTCGCTTGACCCGAACGTGGCGACCGCGGTGATCGAGGAGGTCGATCGCGGCAAGTCGCGGTTTGCGACGACGGAACAGGTCGCGAAGATCGAGGTTGGCCTCGCTCTGCTTCAGGGCGAGGTTCGGGCGGTTGAGAGCGGCCTCCGAGAGGTTGAGGCGCGCTTGGGTGGCCGGATCGACGTCCTGGCCGCGGAGATCGACTCCCTGAGGACCAGCGTCGATGCCCGATTCGAAGTCGTCGAGGCCCGATTCGAAGCCGTCGATGCCCGATTTGAAGCCGTCCACAGGAGGATCGACGATCTCAGGGATGAACTGCTTGGGCGGATGGACACGCAGTTCGGTGCACTTCGGCGGGAGAACCGGCTGCTGTTCCTGTTCCTCTCCACGATGCTCGGCCTGTTGATCGCCCTCTTCCGGCTTGGCGTTCTCTGAGGAGGTCCGCCTGAAGCGCGGCGCCCGCAGCATCCGAGAGGAACCGCGGCATCGAGACAGCCTTCCGTGAGTCCGTGCGGCCCGAGCATGGACTCATCTTCGCGCCTCGGCTGACTCGCCGGTGATGCCGACGTGCCGCGCCGCCGCCAGGAGGCGTCGGTCATTGCTGAAGACCTCCCGAAAGCCGCTCTCCCTGGCCGACATCAGGTGGACCGCGTCCCCGGTTGGCAGGAAGACTCCCGGTGCAAGCTGCCCGAACAGGTCAACTACCGCCGTCATCACCGCCGCGGAGAGCGGCAGCCAGTGCCACGCCATGGAGTCTGTCCGCGCTCGGCGGCGAGACCGTTGACCCGTCTGTTCCATGAAAGTTCCGGCCGGAATCCGTCCAGATCCGTATACGGGGCGACCAGAGCGCCGCCGCAACCGATCCACGGAGGTCCGTCGATGTCTCAGCCGATACACTCTCCCCATGAACGAAGCGCGGCCTCAGACCGACTGGAGCGCGCCGGACTTGACCCGAACGTGGCGACCGCGGTGATCGAGGAGGTCGATCGCGGCAAGTCGCGGTTTGCGACGACGGAACAGGTCGCGAAGATCGAGGTTGGCCTCGCTGTGCTTCAGGGCGAGGTTCGGGCGGTTGAGGCGCGCTTGGGTGGCCGGATCGACGTCCTGACCGCGGAGATCGACTCCCTGAGGACCAGCGTCGATGCCCGTTTCGACGCGGTCGATGCCCGATTCGAAGCCGTCGATGCCCGATTCGAAGCCGTCGAGGCCAGGATCGACGGCGTCCACAGGAGGATCGACGATCTCAGGGATGAGCTGCTTGGGCGGATGGACACGCAGTTCGGTACGCTTCGGCGGGAGAACCGGCTGCTGTTCCTGTTCCTCTCCACGATGCTCGGCCTGTTGATCGCCCTCTTCCGGCTCGGCGTTCTCTGAGGAGGTTCGCCTGAAGCGCGGCGCCCGCAGCATCCGAGAGGAACCGCGGCATCGAGACAGCCTTCCGTGAACCCGGGCGGCCCGGGCCGCGTCGCTGATCGAGTTCCGCAAGGACGAGTCGCTCGACGAGGGACGAATGAGGGTGGAAGAGGACATGAGCGGTGATGAGGCCCGTTTCCTCCTCAAGCTCGCCCCCCCGGTGTACGAACGGGCGGTACAGGGCGACCGGGACGTCCAGGTGGCCGGGCTGATCGCCGCGTTCGCCAAGCTGCCGGGCTCCTCGAGCTTCGCCGAAGACTCGACCAGTCCGGCGCCTACTCGTTGATCTGACGGTGCTTGCTGACCAGGTAGGCGGCGAACGAAGCGCATGCACCGTACATGAACATCGCCTCGTCGAGTCCGACGTTCGCCTCGTTCCTGTCCAGAAGCGCGTGGCGGATGCCCTGTTCGTCGCTTGAATAGCCGTAGAGCGCCGCGAAGCCCCTTGCTAGAGCTTCATGGTTCAGAACGCCGCGATCCTTCAGGGACTTGAGCGCCGGACCGAGCGTCTTGGCTGGCTTGGAATCGATCAGGCAGGCGACGGACTCAACGGCGTGGATGCTATTCGCTACGGAATCGGCATACCGGCCACCGTTCATGGCCTCGGCAGCCTTCCTGAGATGCGCTGAGGCTCCATCCATCCTTGCCTGCCTGAGCGTGTCGACGGCCTGTTGGATCGCTTCCCCCTGTTCCTTGCTCCCGCGGGGAATGAAGTGGAATGGTCGAAGCGAAATGTCGAAGCGATACGGCGCAGCATGATGTTCGAAGAGATCGTGAACCTGCCCGGCGAATGGTTCCCAGGAGGCATCGTCATTGCAAACGATCTCCAGGAGACTGAGAACAGAGAAGAAAGGGCGCTTTAGGACTACGCCCTTCACGAACGCCATTGTTCGTTCGTAGTCCGTGTTGACCTCATCCTCCGGCGTCTCGGTCAGCTGACCCAGGACGCGCTCGAGGAACCGCTTGGCGTCGCCCTTGAAGAAAGTAAGGCCAGGAGCGTGTGACTCTATTGCGATCAGCGAGCTGCGGATCAGATTCCATATCTGGATCCGGAATTCTCTCGATAGGTGTTCGAGTCGCATCGCCTCCGGGAGCGGCTCGTAGCCGTGCCGGCGCGAGAAGGGCTGGTCGAGCATGTCTTGTCTGCAGTTCAGTCGAGGAGTGCGTCGTTCACAGGCCGGCGCCAGGGTCGGGTGGGACTGAAGTCTACCTTGACCGGCGGGAGGTTGGCTGGCCGGACTGACGGGTGGTCGTCGTCAGACGGTCAAGACCTGGACCGAGGCGTTCGAGGAGTTGTGCCGAGTCATCGTGGTCGCCGTCGGCCAGCGGGCGCTCCGAAAGAGAGCTGTGGTTGAACTCGACGGTGACGGGGGAAGCCTCAGGCTCGCCGCCGGTGAGGACTGGCGGCAGCGATTCCGCCGGCGCGACGACTCGGAGGCCGTACTGGCTCAGCAGCGCCTCGACGTGTTGGAGAATTCGACCGTCCCGCGTGACGAAGCCGTGAACTCGTAGTAGACGCATGCCGCGAGGTGGCGAAGATCGGAAGCGTCGGTGGTGCCCTCTCTGCCAACGTACGTGACACAGGGGCCGTCCCGTTGAATAGTGGAGGGCACACGTTTGCGAGGAGGATCGATGGCAAGACGAGAGCAGAGACTTGGCGGCGGCTCGGAGCTCCCGGCCCCGGGGGTTGAGGAGCGTAGCGACGAGGCCCCCGGGGCCGGCGCGTCGTCTGCGGGAGGGGTTCCCGACCCGGAAGTGCTGGCGAAGCCGACCCGGCGGCAGTTCACGGCGGAGTACCGGCTTCGGATTCTGGAGGAGGCGGACCGGTGCACGGACCGCGGCGAAGTGGGCCGGCTGCTTCGGCGAGAAGGTCTGTACAGTTCCCATCTGGCCAACTGGCGCAAGGCGCGGCGGAAGGGCGCGCTGTCCGGTCTGAGGCCGAAGAAGCGTGGCCGCAAGCCTGTCGAGGCCAACCCTCTGACGCCGAAGGTGAGGCGGCTGGAAGCGAAGGTGAGGCGGCTGGAGAAGGAACTCGCCGCCGCGCACACGATCCTGGACGTCCAGGGAAAAGTTGCAGGGCTGCTGGGATTCAGCCTCGAGGACGGGAAGGACTGTTGATGGCGGCAAGGTCCCTGGCCCGGCAGGTCGGCGTCGCGCCGGCGTGCCGGGCGCTGGGCGTGTCGCGGTCGACCTTCTATCGTCGCGCGAGGCCCGCTCCCGGGCAACGGCAGCCCCGCCCCACGCCTGCCCGGGCACTGAGCGAAGTAGAGCGGAAACGGGTCGAGGCGACGCTTGCGTCGCCTCGTTTCGTCGATCGTTCGCCGGGAGAAGTAGTGGCCACCCTGCTCGACGAGGGCCGGTACCTGTGCTCGGAGCGCACGATGTACCGCATTCTCGAAGCGAATCACCCGGTGAAGGACCGCCGCAACCAGCGGGTTCACCCGCAGTACGCCAAGCCGGAGCTGGTCGCCACCGTGCCCAACCAGGTCTGGTCGTGGGACATCACCAGGCTGCTCGGACCGCAGACCTGGAACTACTACTACCTCTACGTCCTGCTTGACCTCTACAGCCGCTACGCGGTCGGCTGGATGGTCGCTGACCGCGAAAACTCCGCGCTCGCCCAAAGGCTCATCGAGGAGACCTGCCTCAAGCACGGCGTCAAGCCCGATGTCCTGACACTGCATTCCGATCGAGGCGCCCCCATGACCAGCCAGGGCACCGCTCAACTGCTCGCGCGCCTCGGCGTGAACCGGTCCCTGGGCCGCCCTCGGGTCAGCGACGACAACCCCTACTCCGAAGCCCAGTTCAAGACCCTCAAGTACCACCCCGACTTCCCGGGCCGCTTCCCCGGCCAGGACGCCGCGACCGATTACTGCCGGTCGTTCTTCCCCTGGTACAACACGGAACACCGCCATGCCGGAATCGCCATGCTCACACCCGAGACCGTCCACTACGGCCGGGCCCATGCCGTCATCGAGAAGCGCCAGCGCACCCTAAGAGCAGCCTGGGAACGTCACCCTGAACGATTCGGCGGCGGAGTACCCGTGCATCCGACACTGCCCCAGGCTGTATGGATCAACAAACCCGACACCGAGACTGCAGAAACGACTCAGTAAATCCAGAACACCGCTGTGTCAATGTCGTTGACAGGTTCCGGTGCCGCGCTTGCTTGTGGCGTCGGCTCCGAGTTCCAGAATCGCCCGCAACAAGGTGCTCAGCCGAACAACCTGATCTGCCGGAGGCTCAGGCGGGCGTGGAAGGCCGTGAACAGAGCGGAGCAGACGGTCGTGCTCCTGCCCCGCCGACGTCCTCTCCAGCTCTCGGATCAGTTCGGCGGTCACAACGATGGGGACTGCTCCCGGCAACGCACACGATTCCCCCTCGTCTCGCTGCCGGACGGCGTCGAGCATGAGGTTCAGGTCCAGTACCCAGCGACCTGCCTGAGGTCGGGCCGGCTGCGGAACCTCAGTGCCTCTGCGGCTGACGGACGGCTGTCGGTCGGCGGAAACGCTTCGCGGAAGAGCGTCGGAAACGTCGAGTTCCCGCAGGTAGACGTTGATCTTCCGCCTGGGCGTCTTGCCGGGGCTCCGTGTGGTGAAGCGCGAAACCGCAGCCAGCTCAGAACTGGTTCGCGGGGACACCGGCGCCTACGCGGGCAGTGATGCCGCGTCGACCGAGCGAAGCCAGCTGGGGCTATCATCCGGCCTGTTGTCGCTTCAGAGATCCGCCGAGCCCCTGACGCCACCACTGCCACACCCCGTGTTCCTCAGCTTTGCGAGCGAGCACAAGCCGCTCGTGGACGAGCTTCGCCGTCAGCTTGCGGCGTGTGCCGGTGATTCGGGCCTTCGGACATGCGCCCTCGACGAACCCGTACCGGAGTGGAAGCGGCATGCCGAGCGACTGATTCGACGGTCGGCTGCGACCGTCTGTCTGGTGGGCGACTCAACCTGGCAGAGCGGGCCCGTGGATTGGGAGCTTCGCCGGAGCGCTGAGCTTGGCCGGCCGGTCGTGGCGTTCTCCCTTGGGCCGGGCCACGTGCGGCTTCCGCCTGCGCTCCTGGATCTGGGCGTGAGCCCGGCTCCGTTCCACCCCGACACCGTCGCCTTGAGGCTGCACGATGACGGACAATGACCCCATTGAAGACGCGCTCTTCGCCGGACTGGACCCGGGCGAGAACGATGCCCCGGTCCTTCTGGAGCAGTACAAGCTCTTCGTCGGAACGTCTGAAGCGCTCGTTCAACGTCGCCAAGGTGTGAACACGTTCTTTCTCTCAGCGAACTCGCTGCTCGTCGCGGGCGCGGGCTTGATCCTCCGTGGTGGCGCATCCAGCCACATGGAGTCGGTGATTCTCGTACTTCTACTCCTGAGCACCATCGGACTCGGCCTCGCCTTTGTCTGGCGCCGCCTGATTCACTCGTTCAGACAACTGAGCGCCGGGAAGTTCGACGTCATTCACGCACTTGAGCGTCGCCTACCCGCCAGGGCCTTCGCCGCTGAATGGAAGGCCTTGGGCGAGGGAGAAGATCCCAAGGTGTACCGGCCGTTCACGGGTACGGAGTCCATCACGCCGATCGTGTTTGCCATCTTGCATCTGACGCTGTTCGCAGCCAGCGTCCGGACTTGGGCGAACGGGGCGAATTGACGAGCGTGAGTACGCATCAGATTCACATTTTCATCAGCCATTCCTGGACGTACTCGCGGCACTACGAGACGTTGCATTCGTGGATCTTCGGTAAGAGATGGCGCGCGGGGCAGGCTTCTCTGGCGTTTCGCGATTTCTCGGTGCCCAAGGACGCTCCGATTCACAACGCGCCGTCTGCCCGGGCGCTTCGGGATGCGATCTACAGGAAGATCGATGGGTGCCATGTCGTCGTGTGTCCGACCGGGATGTACGCGAACTACAGCGATTGGATTCAGAAGGAACTTGGGGGTGCTCAGGTGAAAGGAAAGCCGATTCTGGGGGTCAATCCCTGGGGACAAGAGAGGCGCTCGTCGGTCGTGGCGGAGGCGGCGCAAAGGACCGTAGGATGGAACAGCAAGAGCGTTGTCGAAGGCATCTGGAAACTCCTACCTGGGGCGCTGATCTCGGTTGGCCGGTGATGCCCGTGTTCTCGGGGCCGGAACCCCTGCAGGCACCTGCAGGCGTCTCATGCCACCAGCGAACGCGACCGAGTGCCCGATTGAGGGGCGCTCGGTTGTCACGCAGGCACGGCCGGCTTCGGTCCCTTGCCCGGCAGGTCGGCGTCGCGCCGGCGTGCCGGGCGCTGGGCGTGTCGCGATCGACCTTCTATCGTCGCGCGAGGCCCGCTCCCGGGCAACGGCAGCCCCGCCCCACGCCTGCCCGGGCACTGAGCGAAGTCGAGCGGAAACGGGTCGAGGCGACGCTTGCGTCGCCTCGTTTCGTCGATCGTTCGCCGGGAGAAGTAGTGGCCACCCTGCTCGACGAGGGCCGGTACCTGTGCTCGGAGCGCACGATGTACCGCATTCTCGAAGCGAATCTCCCGGTGAAGGACCGCCGCAACCAGCGGGTTCACCCGCAGTACGCCAAGCCGGAGCTGGTCGCCACCGCGCCCAACCAGGTCTGGTCCTGGTACATCACTGAGCTTGACCCGGTTCCGTGGACACCTCATTCTTGGAGGAGGAGGAGTTCACGATGTCACGATCAAGAGCCCGGTACGCCCCGGAGTACCGGCAGCAGATGGTAGATCTGGTCCGGTCCGGGCGTAGCCCGGACCAACTGGCTCGCGAGTTCGAGCCGTCGGCGCAGTCGATCCGGAACTGGGTGGCCCAGGCGGACCGGGACGAGGGCCGCCGGAGCGACGGCAGCACGACGGCGGAGCGCGAGGAGTTGCGGCGGCTGCGCCGGGAGAACCGCCGGTTGCGGGAAGAGCGGGCAATCCTGGCAAAAGCAACGGCCTGGTTCGCTCGGGAGACGGGACCGAAGGGGTCTTCCGGTTCATGAGAGCGCACCAGGCCGAGTTCCACGTCACGACGATGGCCCGCGTGCTCGGCGTCTCCACGAGCGGGTACTACGCCTGGCTTGGGCGGCCACGCTCGGCCAGGGAAAAGTCGAACCGTCTTCTCGTCGCGCGTGTGCGGGCGATCTACGAGCAAAGCCGCGGGACCTATGGCGCGCCGCGGATTCAGGCCGAGCTGGCCGACGAGGGAGTTTCTGTGAGCCGCAAACGGATCGCAAGGCTGATGCGAGAGTCCGGCTTGGCCGGCGTAAGCCGGGCGCAAGAAGCCGGGGACGACCCGCCGCGATCGGAAGGCTCGACCGGCGCCGGACCTCGTGGACCGGGAGTTCACGGCCGAGGCTCCTGACCGCCTGTGGGTCGCGGACATCACCTATGTGCCAACGCTGGCCGGCTTCCTGTATCTGGCCGTCGTGCTGGACGTCTTCAGCCGCCGGATCGTCGGCTGGGCGATGGCCTCCAGCCTTCAGACGGACCTCGTGATCGATGCTCTGAACATGGCCGTCGCCCAGCGCCGACCCGGTGAGAGTGTGATTCATCACTCGGATCAAGGCAGCCAGTACACTTCGCTGAAGTTCGGGAAACGTTGCCGCGAAGCCGGCATCGTGCTCTCGATGGGCTCCGTGGGAGACTGCTTCGACAACGCCATGGCCGAGAGCTTCTTCGCCAGCCTCGAATGCGAACTGCTTGACCGCACCGCCTTCAGCAACCACGCGGAAGCCAGAGGCGAGCTCTTCCGCTACATCGAGGGCTGGTACAACATGCGCCGGAGACACTCATCCATCGGACACCAGTCCCCGGTCAACTTCGAAAAGGCGTACCAGGAAGCCGCCTGAATCCCAAAACACTAACCGTCCACGAAACCGGGGCAACTCCACACCAGGCTGCTCGGACCGCAGACCTGGAGCTACTACTACCTCTACGTCCTGCTTGACCTCTACAGCCGCTACGCGGTCGGCTGGATGGTCGCCGACCGCGAAACCTCCGCGCTCGCCCAAAGGCTCATCGAGGAAACCTGCCTCAAGCACGGCGTCAAGCCCGATGTCCTGACGCTGCATTCCGATCGAGGCGCACCCATGACCAGCCAGGGCACCGCCCAACTGCTCGCGCGCCTCGGCGTGAACCGGTCTCTCGGCCGCCCACAGGTCAGCGACGACAACCCCTACTCCGAAGCCCAGTTCAAGACCCTCAAGTACCACCCCGACTTCCCGGGCCGCTTCCCCGGCCAGGACGCCGCGACCGACTACTGCCGATCGTTCTTCCCTCAGGTACAACACGGAACACCGCCATGCCGGAATCGCCATGCTCACACCCGAGACCGTCCACTACGGCCGGGCCCATGCCGTCATTGAGCAGCGCCAGCGCACCCTGAGAGCAGCCTGGGAACGTCACCCTGAACGATTCGGCGGCGGCCTACCCGTGCATCCGACACTGCCCCAGGCTGTATGGATCAACAAACCCGACAGCGAGACTGCGGAAACGACTCAGTAAATCCAGAACACCGCTGTGTCAATGTCGTTGACAGGTTCCGTACGCGGTCGGCGGCGGCTACCTCCCGCGGCCCAGCGGCTGCTCCGCCGCCGTCCGCCGGGAGTTGAGTTCCAACAGCCGGGCAAGGACCTCGTCGCGGACTTCATTGGGCCAGCGGTAGCGGTCGGGCTTCATGGTTCGGGCTGCAACGGCAGAACGACTGGATGGCAGGAGTCGCGCTGTTCTTGACCGTGCTCAAGCGCTGATGCGTCCTCACGAACCGCCCGGGCCTTCGCCAGCAAAGCGCAACTCATAGGGGTTCGTCACCGACAGGCCTCCCAGCGCTTCGAGCAATGCAAGAGGATCGTCGGAGTCGACCCTCTTCAACACCTCCTGGACGTCCTTGCGACCGGTGGGCGGCTTCCGCACCTCGAAGAACGGCCAGAGAACGTCACTGCGGTACAGCCGGTCCTTCCTGGGGAACGCAGAAATCGGCGGCCCCGCATAGTCGTCCTCGTAGCGAAAAACGAAGGCGTCACCTTCGCAAGACAGTTCCCCGATCAGCTCCCGACCCTGCGCCCGGCTCCGCCGGACGACCTGAAGCCTCCTCCCCGTCGTTTCGCGTGGGTCGACCCGCTGCCGACGAATCCCTGAAGCCCGAAGCATCTGGTCCAAGACACTCTGAACTGACTTGCTCATGGCCGATTCTCCGCACGCAGCCGGCGAATCCGGAACTCCAGCAGGTCCACGATGAGCTTGAGGCGTTGCTGGGTGATGATGCGTCGGAAGCGTCGCTGCAACATTCTCTCGATCGCCGGAACGGACACTGCGTCAAGGACGGCCCGCATCGCAGGAAAGAGATGCGGATGTTCCCGTGCGATTCCCGCGACAAGTCCGAAGTGATCCTGTCCAGCCACTCCGCCCACCGAGAGAATCGGCCGGGAACGGAGAGCATACCGTTCGACGAAACCTAGCCCCAAACGATCCACTTTCCGCGCCAGTTCGGCATCGGAATGATTGACGAAGAGACCGCGCGCCGTGTCGAAGATCGGCGCGAATCGCACCGGAGCAACGCCCGAGTCGAGGGGCTCGAGGACTCCCCAGTTCATGCCGTGACGGTCCGGCGCGCCGACGAACGCATCGAACGCGAGCATCTTGACGAAGTCCACCGCAAGCGTCCCCGAGTCCTCGGGATAGAGCTCTTCCAGAATCGTCAACATGTTTCCCACTGTGTAGAACTGTCGCTCTTTCTCCCGGTCGGCAAGCCGAAAGGTGGCGGTAACCTCCTCCGCTGTCGACTCGAAGTACGCAGCGGCAAGCTCGATTCCGTGGCGCAGCGCCTCGTGCCCCGTGTGCACGAAGTCACGAGAAAGGAACCGCACGTCGTTGTTCGCAACCCGGGCGAGACGCGACCGCGCCATCCGGACCGGAAGCAGCGCTCCGATCTTTGAGATGATCTCCTCCGTGACGCACTCACGGGCATCCGCCTGGAACCGACCCTTCTTCGCGATGTAGCCGCAGTCCCCAAGGGACAGACTGTCCCGACGTCCTGCCTTTCCCGACCAACGCGGCGCACCATAAGCGAGGTAGTCCTTGGGTACCGTGCCGACCAAGGGCACCTCGTCGACTGAAAGAAGCCTCCATCCGCCAGGCTTCAGGAGGGGAATCGCCCGGACGTTCACCTCCACCCGGCTCGGCGTGGTGGTGAAGCGGTCCCTGCGCCGCCATGCCACAGCTCCGCTCGGCTGCCCTTGCCGGTGCTAGTCCAGCCGCGCCAGCAGCCACCACTTCATCGTGGTCGAGACGAGGTCGGCCGCATCCTCCTGGACGAAGTGGTTCGCGCCCGGGACGGTGACCAGGGTCAGGTCGCCGTCGAGCCAGTCCCAAGTGTTGTTCAGGCCGTCCGAGTGCAGCGCCGTGTCGTCCAGGCCGTGGAACTGGAGCACCGGCATGCCGATGCGCGGAGTCTCCTGTCCCGGCGCCTGGCCGAGGCCGCCGCCGCCTTCACGGGGGTAGTTCTGCTTGTAGTAGGCCAGCATCGCGTCGAAGTCGGACTGTTCGAAGGCCGCCTCGTAGTGCTTCTTCGCTTCGGGATCCTGGACCCAGAAGGAGAGGGTCTGCGGGTTCATCGGCATGCCGAGGAGGATGTCGGGGTCGCTGGCGCTGCCTTCCTGGAACTTGCGGGCGTAGTCGCTGTTCGCCTGCTGCTCCTGGTTGTTCGCAAGTTCCCGGCTCATGCCGTTGGGGTGCGGCAGGTTCAGGATGATCAGCCGTTCCGTCATCTGCGGCAGGTGGAACGCGACCTGCCAGGCGACGGCGCCGCCCCAGTCGTGCCCCACGATCGCCGCCTTGTCGCGGCCAAGGTGACGGATCACCGCCGCGACGTCGCCGACCAGGTAGCGCATGTTGTAGTTCTCTTCGCCGTCGGGCGAGTCGCTCTTGTTGTAGCCGCGCTGGTCGATCGCGACGACCTGGAAGTCGCTCGAGAGAGCCTCCATCTGGTGGCGCCACGAGTACCAGAAATCCGGGAAGCCGTGGATCATGACGACCAGCGGCCCTTCCCCGATCGTCGCGTAGTGGATCTTCACGCCATCCGAGTCGGCGTAGCCGTGCTCCACGCGGTCCATCAGGTCACTGCCCATCGCCACTCCCCCGGTCATCGCCAGCAGCAGAACGGAGACGGCCGCCACCAGCCACCCCCAGGTCGTCGTTTCGGGCAGTCGTTTCATGCTCGTTCTCCTCAGGTCGTCGATGTCGTTGCCGTCGCGTCATTGTACGCGCGTGCGCCATCGTCGTTGCACTTGGAGAGCTGTCCAGCGAGCGACAGACTCCATGGACCAACCCCGCCAGAAGCACTCGCCGAAGGGCCGACCGTCCAACAGGACGAACCGGGACTCGCCGGCTGTTCCCTGCGCGACAACGCTGCGAACCCTCCCTACGGAAGCGCAAAAGCGATCAACTCCGACGGCGCCCCGCTGCCGCCGACGGCGACGACCACGTACTGGCGGCCCCCGTGCAGGTAGGTCATCGGCGACCCGCCGACGCCGGCCTCGATCTCCACCGACCACGCCGTCTCGCCGGTCGTCTTGTCGAGCGCCGAGAAGGTGGACGGCTCGAAACGCCAGTCGCGGCTCGCCGCGATCTCGGCGAGCGCCGCCGCCTGTTCTTCATCCGCCACGGCCAGTTCCTCGAGCGCCGCGGACTCGAGATCCATCGACTCCGCTTTCATCTCGGCGTCCGGATGGACGGTCGCCTCCAGTCCCACGAACAGCAGCTCCGGCGTCAGAAGCACATGGGCGCGCGAACCCGAGCCCATCGGCTCCAGGTTCAGATCGCGGATCGCCGGATGTCCGGTCGGGCCCTGCCCCAGGGGCCGCATCCACTCGATCTCGCCCCGGTTCAGGTCGTACGCCGTCATGCGCGAGTATGGCGGTTTGACGATCGGCAGGCCGAACGGGCCCGGCGGGCTGGTCTGGATCGAGCCGATGTAGTTGAAGGACGACCGGTTCGGATCCGGCTTCTTGATCGTCAGCACGACCGGCCGGCTGAAGGAAGGCACATAGAGCCAGCCCGTCTCCGGGTCGAAGGCGCCGCCGGGCCAGCTCGCGCCGCCGCCCCACCCCGGCAGGTTCCAGGTTCCGCGCAGCGAAGGAGGCGTGTAGAGCGGACCATGGTCGTACTGCTCCATGATCTCCTTCGCGCGGGCCAGGATCTCCGGCGTCAGGTCCAGCAACTGGCCCTCGTGCATGCCCTGACGTTCGTACGCCGGCGGCTTGGTCGGAAACTTCTGGGTGGGCGCCGACCGCTCGCCGGGCACCGTGCTCCGGGGTACCGGCCGCTCCTCGATGGGCCACACCGGAACGCCGGTGCCCGCATCGAGGACGTAGACGAAGCCCTGCTTGCTGAGCTGCGCGGCGACCTTCAACTTGCGGCCATCGACGGTGACGTCGCCCAGGATCGGCGACGTGACCAGGTCGTAGTCCCACAGACCGTGGCGGACCGCCTGGAAGTGCCAGGCCCGCTCGCCCGTCTCGCAGTCGAGCGCCACCAGACTCTCGGCGAACAGGTTGTCGCCCGGCCGGTGGCCGCCGTACCAGTCGTTGGTCGGCGTGCCGAAGGGCAGGTAGACGAGCCCGATGTCTTCGTCCGAGGTGATCAGCGTCCACACGTTCGCGTTGCCGGTGTACTGCCAGGAATCGTTCTCCCAGGTCTCGTGCCCGACTTCCCCCGGCTGCGGAATCGAGTGGAAGGTCCAGCGCAGCTCGCCGGTCACCGGATCGAAGCCGCGGACGTCTCCGGGCGGCGCGTCGGGATGGTTCGGCGCATCCGAGATCGAAGAGCCGACGATCACGGTGTCGCGGCAGACGTTGACCGGCGAACTCACTGCGTAGGCGCGCCGCCGCCGCACCTCGCGGCGCAGCCCCGAGGTCAGATCGACGACTCCTCCGTCGCCGAAGCTGCCGACCGGTTCGCCAGTGAACGGATCGACCGCCAGGAGACGGGCGTCTCCGGTGCCGTAGAACAGGCGCGCCGGCACCGCCTCCGCACCGTCGCCGGCCGGCCTGCCGGGCCAGTAGCTGGCGCCCCGATGGACGAAGCCGAGGTTGGTCGGCCGGCCCGCGTCGTAGGCCTCCGGGTCGTAGACCCACTCGGTCTCGCCCGTCCCCGGATCGACCGCGGCGATCTGGCTCAGGCCGGTCGTCGTGTAGAGGCGGTTGCCGATCTTGATCGGCGTGACCTGGTGGCCGCCGGGCTGCATCCGGCGGCTCCGCAGCCGCCGATCCTCCGCGACCCGGTCATTGTCGGGCGACGACCAGCGCCACGCAATCTCGAGGTCGCCGACGTTGCCCGCATCGATCTGGTCGAGCGGCGAGTAGCGCTGCCCGCCCTTGTCGCCCGTGGTCACGGGCCACTCGCTGTCCTGGGCCGCGCCCGGAACGGCAGCCACGAGAAGGCAAAGAGTCGCCGCCAGGGTTGCCAGCCGCTTTCCGCGGTTCATTCGACTCCTCCTGCCTGGCGGCTCAAATGTCGACCTGGCGCCACAGACCGTCCGGAAGCCGGCGCTTCGCACCGGATGCCGGCCACAACCCGGGTGGCGCGATCCGCGCCACCCGTGAACCAGTCCGTGCGCCCGTCGTCGGGCGGACGGACGGCAGGCCGGCGCACGCCGTCTCCGCCGCGCAACCTCCTGGACCGGAGCGGGACCGGGTCGCCCACTACGTCCGGAGCTCCCTGGCGCACCCGGTCTCTGCCGCGCAACCTCCTGAGACCTGCTCAGGCATTCACGTCGATGACCACCCTGCCCCGGGTCTGGCCCGCCAGGATCGACGCCGCCAGTTCTTCGATCCGGCTCATCGGCTCAACCGACGTCATCTCGGACAACAGGTCGGCCGGAAGCTCCGCCGCCAGCCGGCGCCATGCCTCCCGCCGCAGCTCCATCGGCGCCATCACCGAGTCGACGCCCGCAAGAACGACACTGCGCAGAATGAAGGGGTAGACGCTCGACGGCAGGTCCATGCCGCCGGCCAGTCCGCAGGCGGCGACGCAGCCGCCGTAGCGCGTCTGGGCGATCAGGTTTGCCAGCGTCGAGGATCCGACCACGTCCACGGCGCCGGCCCAGCTCTCCCGACCGATCGGCCGCGGCTTGGCGGCCAGCGTGTCGCGAGCGATGAAGTCGGCGGCGCCCAGACGGCTCAGGTAGTCATGTTCCGCCTCGCGCCCGGTGGAAGCGATCACCCGGTAGCCGGCCCGCGCCAGCAACGCCACCGCCACCGAGCCCACGCCACCGGCGGCGCCGGTCACCACAACGTCGCCACTCTCCGGCGCGACCCCGTGATCCTGCAGCGCCATGACGCACAGCATCGCCGTGTACCCGGCCGTTCCGATCGCCATCGTTTGCTGATTGGTCAAGGCGTCCGGCACGGGGACCAGCCATTCCGACTTCATCCGCGCCCGCTGCGAGTAGCCGCCCCAGTGGCTCTCGCTCAGCCCGTAGCCGTTGACCAGTACGCGGTCGCCCGGCGAGAAGGAATCCGAAGCGGACTCCGCCACCGTTCCCGCCAGATCGATGCCGCAGACCATCGGCGCCGACCGGCAGATCGGCGCGGCGCCGGTGATCGCCAGTCCGTCCTTGTAGTTCAGGGTGGAGTACTCGACGTCAACCAGCACGTCGTGCTCGGGCAGATCGCCCAGCGTCAGGTCACGCAGGCCGGCCGTGTGCTGATCGTCGACCTTGTCGACGACGACCGCTCGAAAGGTGTCGCTCATTCTCGGAGTTCCCTCAGTGTCCGGATTCAGGCCAGGCGCGGCAGAAAGTCAGAGGCCGGCGCTTCGCGCCGGAGGCCGGCGGGGACGCCGGCGCACCAGGTTTCTGCGCGTCGGGCCTCCGAGGTTCTATCATTCCGCCATGACTTCCAAGACGCCGATTCGACTGTTCGTCGCCGCCCTGCTACTCACGGCGCTCGCCGTAGACCCCGCCCCCGCCAGCGAGCGGGCGCGCATGACGCCGGCAGCCGCCGACCCCGCCGAAACCTGGCCGCGCTGGCGCGGGCCGAGTGGACAGGGCGAAGTGGTGGGCGCCGGCTACGTCGACCGTTGGGGCCCGGAGGAGAACGTCCGCTGGAAGGTCCCCGTACCGGGCAGCGGCAACTCCTCGCCGATCGTCTGGGGCGATGCGCTGTTCCTGACCACAGCCGAGGCCGCCGGCGCGAAACGCTCCGTGCTCGCCTTCGACCGGGCAACCGGTGAGCGGCTCTGGACCACCGCGGCGCCCGATGCGAACCCCGAACGCGCCTATCCCAAGAACGGACACGCCTCCTCGACCCCGACGACCGACGGTGAGCGGGTCTACGCGTACTTCGGCAACCACGGCCTGCTGGCGCTCGACATGGACGGGAAGATCGTCTGGCACAAGTCGTTCGGCGAGCTGAACGCCTTCCACGGCACCGCCTCGTCGCCGCTCTTGCTCGGCGACCGGCTGATCGTCGTCCAGGAGCAGCAGCGCTCGCCATCCTTCATCGCCGCCTTCGACCGCCGCACGGGCGAAGAGCTGTGGCGCACCGAGCGCGACACCCAGGTCGGCTGGAGTTCGCCGGCCGCCATCTCGGTGACGACCGACGACGGCGACGAGCGCGACGAGATCGTCGTCAACAGCCAGCACCACGTGATCGCCTACGCGCCCGAGGACGGCCGCGAACTGTGGCGCGCCAGCGGCACGACCTTCGAGGTCATCCCGAGCCCCGTGGTCGGCCACGATCTGCTCTTCAGCACCTCGGGCCGCGCCGGCCCGACCCTTGCGATCCGCCCCGGCGGCAACGGCGACGTGACGGACAGCCGGATCGTCTGGACCGCGGCCAAGGGGTCGCCCTTCGTCGTCGCGCCGATGCTCGTCGGCGACTACCTCTACATGGTCAACGACATGGCGAGCGTGATCACCGTCTACGACGCGCAGGCCGGCGAGGTCGTCTGGCAGGAACGCCTGGGCGAACGGATGCGGGAGGGCTTCTCGGCGGCGCCGGTCGCTTTCGACGGCAAGGTCTTCTTCACCAACGACAACGGCGAGACCTTCGTGATCAAGGAGGGGCCGGACTTCGAGCTTCTCCACGTGAACCGGCTCGGCGAACGGACGATCGCCTCACCCGCCCTGGTCGGGGGCGTCTGGTACATCCGCACCGACGGACATCTGTGGGCGCTCGCCGGCGAAACCGGCTAGGGACTCAGGGCGCGGTGCACACGCGCCACCTCGACCATGTAGCCGCGGTTCGGCAGCGAAGCGGCACGCTCTATCGCCTCGGCGGCCTTCTCCGCTTCGCCGATCAGTTCGTGGTAGAGCCCGAGGTAGAGATCGGCGTAGAAGCGGGCGCCCACGCCTTCCGCCGTCGCCGCCGCCTCGACCTCCTCGACCGAGCCACTGCCCCGAAACAGAGCATCGATCTCCTTCATCGGCCGGCGCGCGTCCGGGCCGACCGGCAGCATCGCCTCCCGAGCGGCCTCCAGACCGTCTTCGGCGGCCACGCACAGAAGGTGCCACACCGCGTTCTCGACGTCGTTCGGATTGACCTGGCGGTGGCCCTCGAACTGGCCGCGGCAGTCGGCGAAGCGACCGGCGTAGTAGTACGAGATGCCCCGCTGCCACAGGTACGGGGCCTGGGACGGCTCGAGCGCCACGACCTCGTCGAAGTCCTCGATCGAAGCCTCGATCCGACCGGCCTTGAAACGCGCCGAGCCGCGCAGCAGGTAGAGCTGCCAGTCAAGCGGCTCGACTTCGAGCGCCCGGTCGTAGCCGCCGATGGCCGCCTCGTAGTCGCCCCGGGACTCGTGAAGGCTCGCCTGACGGACGAGCATGCCGGCGCCGGGTTCGTCGTCGTGCTGCTCGTCGTGCTGCCGTGCTTGTTGCGCCGGAGCGATCTTCGCAGCGCAGATCAGCCACACGGCGGCCGTTGCCACGATGACTGCCGTGCGAAAAGCCTGTGCAGCGGAAACCGGGTGCGCCACCCGGGTTCTGGCCGGCATTCGGCGCGCAGCGCCGGCTTTCGGGCGTTCTGCCGTGCCGGCGAGTGTCTTCATCGACACGACTCTACCGGGATGCGGCAGTCCTCGGGCGGACGGATGGCAGGCCGGCGCACCTGTACCTTTGCTGGGTGGGTTCTGGTCCCTGTCCGAGTCTGTCCGAGAGGCGAGTAGTCGTCGAGGCTGCGGTAGCTGTGGGAAACCGGTCTGCCGGTTTTCCAAGGTCCGGCGGGAAACGGCTTGCCGTTTTCCGCGGGACCGGCAGCTTCCGCAGCCAGGGCAGCCGGCGTCGTGCCGGCGGGCGCAGGCCGGAGTCCGGCAGATGAAGTCGGCAAGCAGCCAGGAGCGACCTCCGCGCACCGTGCATGAAGCACCTAACCGGGACCTGTGCCCTGGCTGCTTCGCCGCGACAAAGGCCCAGTGGGAAGTTGCGCCATCGAGCGCCAGTACAGGTACCAGGCCGTCGTCGCGGCGTTGCCGACAGGCACAGAGTAACGCACGAGGAGGTGTGACATGACAGAGGCTTGGTTTGTCGGCGTGGACTGGGGATCGAAGGAGCACCATGTCTGTCTGCTCGATGCCAGCGGCAAGGTCGTCGGGCAGCGCGCCTTCAACCACAACGGCGAGGGGCTCTCCGCCATGGCCGACTGGCTCCTGGGCTGCACCGGAAAACCGCCTTCCGAGGTCGGTGTCGCGATCGAAGTACCGCATGGGCCGGTGGTCGAGAGCCTGATGGAGCGGGGCTTCAACGTGCATTCCATCAACCCCAAGCAGCTCGACCGGTTCCGGGATCGATTCTCGGTCGCCGGCGCCAAGGACGACCGGCGCGACGCCAGGGTCCTCGCCGCGGCCCTGCGCACCGACCCGGAGTGCCTGCGGCGACTTCAGGCGCCGGACGAAGTCACTCTCCAGCTGCGCGCCTGGACTCGAGCCAGAAAACAGTTGGTCGAGGAACGCAAGCGGCTCTCGAATCAGGTCCGCGACCTGCTCTGGCGCTACTACCCGCAGTTGCTCGAAGCCGTCAAGAACGACGTCTCGGCTAACTGGGCTATGGCCCTGTGGCGGCTCGTACCCACACCGGCCAAGGCGCTCAGAGTGCGCGAAGCGACCATCGCGAAACTGCTCAAGAAACACCGCATCCGGCGCCTTGACGCGGCTCAACTGCTCGCCCTGTTGCGCCAGCAGCCGATCGACGTCGGGCACGGCGTCGTCGATGCAACCACCAGCCACATCGACACCCTGATGCCGGTGCTGAAAGTCGTCAATCGGCAGATCGCGGACATCGACCAACACCTGGAGCGGATGACCCGCCATCTGGCCGAACCCGTCGTCGCCCAACAAACCGACGGCAGCACCACAGTCGAGCACACCGACGCCGGCATCCTCCGCTCCATCCCCGGAGTCGGTACCGTCGTCCTCGCCACCCTGCTCGCAGAAGCACACGAACCGTTGCGAAGAAGAGATCCACAGGCTCTGCGCTGCCTGGCCGGCGCCGCGCCTGTCACCAGACGCTCCGGAAACAAGCTCATCGTCGTCCGACGACTCGCAGCCAACGATCGCCTCACCGATGCCGCACACCACTGGGCACGCATCGCAGTCCAACGCGACGCCATCAGCAAGGCCAAGTGCAAACGCATGAGAGCCAGGGGACACCGCTACGGCCGAGCCCTCAGACAGGTCTCCGATCGCCTCATCCACGTCGCCTGCGCCATGCTCCGAGACCGACAACTCTTCGACCCTCATCGAGCTTCCGCCCGATCTCGACTGCTGCCAGAAGCATCCTGAACTGCCAACCTGACGTGACGCCTCGAAACAAACAACCGCACACCAACACGCTGCTCACACCACTTGCACAATGGTGGGAAGTCCCGGTGTTTGCGGCTACACTTCGCGCGTTTCGGCTACGGCCACATCACGACAAGACGACGACAAGGAAGGGAATACACCTATGGGTCTGCTCGACGGAAAGGTTGCACTCGTCACGGGCGCCGGCGGCGGCCTGGGCCGCACGCACGCATTGCTCCTGGCGCGGGAGGGCGCCGCGGTCGTGGTCAACGATCTCGGCGGCGCTCGCGACGGGACTGGCGCGGGAACCTCGATGGCCGACCAGGTCGTCCAGGAGATCACGGACGCCGGCGGCAGGGCGGTGGCCGACTACGGTTCCGTCTCGGACGGCGACGCCGCCAGGGCGATGGTGCAGCTGGCCGTGGACGAGTTCGGCAAGCTCGACATCGCGATCAACAACGCCGGCATCCTGCGCGACAAGTCGTTCAAGAACATGACCGACGAGATGTGGGACATCGTCCTCGACGTCCACCTCCGCGGCACCTATCTCGTGACCAAGGCGGCCTACGACCAGATGATCGAGCAGGAGTCCGGTGGCCGGATCATCATGACGAGTTCGACTTCCGGCCTGCTCGGCAACTTCGGCCAGACGAACTACGGCGCCGCCAAGGCCGGGATGGCCGGCTTCATGCGCTGCCTGGCTCTCGAGGGCGCGAAGTACGGCGTCACGGTGAACCTGCTCGCACCCGCCGCCTGGTCACGCCTGACCGAGGACATCATGCCGGAAGCGACCGCCGAGCCGCTGGCGCCCGAGAAGGTGTCGCCGGCCGTCGTCTGGCTGTGCACCGACGACGCCGCCGACATCACCGGCCGCATCTTCGCGGTCGGCGGCAACAAGGTGACTCTCCTCGCCTGGCAGTCGCTCGAGATCGCCAGCCGGCCGAACGACCAGGCGCCCTGGGACGTGGCGGCGATCGGCGAGAAGATCCGTGCCGCGGCCGCCGACTTCCCCGCCCCGGTCCACTTCCAGGACCTGATGTAGAGCCGCCAGGCCCGTCGATCCCCGGAACCCTCCGCGTCGACAGACCCCGCATGCGCGGGAGGTGCGACGGTGCGCGGGATTCGTTCAGGAGCGGCTGCGGACCGCCGGGATGGAGGCGGCACGATGCCGATCAGCCCGTCGCCGGCTCCGTGCCCGGCCCCGGCAGCGGGCTGGCTGTCCGCTCCTCGCGCCATGCGCGGCGCCAGCGCGCGGTTGCAACGTTGGACGCCGATCAGCGTAGAATGATGACGAATGTGACCATCATGATCACGAATACACCGGCTCCCGCCCTTCTCGCGCCTCCGGAGCGGACGGTCGCGGAGCGGAGTGAACCACGCCATCCAGCAGCCTCCCGACGAGCAAGCGAGAACCGATCGATGAGCCAGCCAACCGCCGACTCCACGGCCACCTGGGAGGCCGCACTCGAAGGCCGCATCCCGCCCCGCCTCAGCGAACAGATCGAGATCTTCGAGACCCAGATCGCGCAGAAGCGCCAGGGCAAGATCGACGACAAGGTCTTCGCCGAGACCCGCCTGCGCCGCGGCGTCTACGGCCAGCGCTATGACAACGGCCAGCGCCACGACGGTGTCGCCAGCCAGACCCTCGAGTTTCCGTGCGGCGACCTGACCAAGGGTCCCAACACGGTCTGGGACGCCCCCGGCATGCTGCGGATCAAGATCCCCTTCGGCGCGATGGACGCGGTCCAGATGGAGGTACTCGCCGACCTGGCCGAAGAGTACTCGGACGGCATCTCCCACGTCACGACGCGCCAGGACATCCAGCTCCACTTCATCCACATCGACGACACGCCGGACATCATGCGGCGTCTCGCCGCCGTCGGCATCACGACCCAAGAGGCGTGCGGAAACTCGGTGCGCAACGTGACGGCCTGCCCATTGGCCGGCGTATGCCGCGACGAACCCTTTGACGTCTCGCCCTACGCCCACGCCCTGACCCATTTTCTTCTCGGCCACAAGGACGCGCAGGACTTCGGCCGCAAGTTCAAGATCGCCTTCTCCGGCTGCGCGCAACACGCCTGCGGTCTGGCGAACATGCACGACCTCGGCGCCGTCGCCCAGATCCGCCCGACCGGCAACGGCAGCGCCCGGGGCGCGGAGCGCGGATTCAAGGTCTATGTCGGCGGCGGCCTCGGAGCCGTGCCGCACCAGGCCAAGGTGCTGCGCGAGTTTGTCCCGGAAGACGAACTCCTGCCGCTGGCGCAGGCGGTGTGCCGCGTCTTCGGGCGGCTGGGCGAGAAGCGCAACCGGGCCCGGGCCCGGGTCAAGTTCCTGGTCGCAAAGCTGGGGATCGAGGAGTTCACGCGCCTGATCGACGAGGAACTGGCGATCCTGCCGCCTGACGACCGCTGGAACGCCTTCCTTACCGACCTCTCCATCACGGACGAGGAACCGACGCGGCCGGCGCTGGCGCTCGAACCCGGACCGCGGCCCGAAGGCTTCGCCGACTGGCTCGGCTCGAATGTCCAGCGGCAGCGGCAGCCAGGCTACGTCGCGGTCGCGATCAACCTGCCCCTCGGTGACCTGACCTCGACCCAGTTGCGGGCGCTGGCCGATACGGCCCGGCACTTCAACGGGGGTCATGTCCGCAACACCGTCGAGCAGAACATCCTGCTCCGGAACATCAGCGAAGCGGATCTGCCCGCGCTGTACACGGAACTTCGCGCCCAGGGCCTGGGCGAGCCCGGCGCCTCTTCCCTGGTCGACGTCACCTCCTGCCCGGGGACGGACACCTGCAAGCTCGGCATCTCGGCGTCGCGCGGACTCGCCGGCGAACTGCGCAAGCGCATCGCCACCTCGATCAGGACCACCGGCGTGCTCGCCGACGAGGCGGTCAAGGACCTGCGGATCAAGGTCTCCGGCTGCTTCAACTCCTGCGGCCAGCACCACGTGGCCGATATCGGCTTCTACGGCGTCAGCCGCAAGAGCGACGGCCGCACGGTGCCGCACTTCCAGGTCATCCTGGGCGGCCAGTGGACCGAGAACGCCGGCTCCTACGGTCTCGCCGTCGTCGCCGTGCCGGCCAAGCGCATCCCCGAAGCGGTCGAACGAATCGCCGGTCTGTACGTCGCCGAGCGCGAGAAGGGCGAGAGCTTCCAGCACTTCATCGCCCGCATCGGCAAGGCCCGCGTCCGGCAACTGCTCGACGACCTGACCAGGCTGCCGACCTACCTTGAGGACCGGACGCTCTACTCAGACTGGGGCGACCCGCGCGAGTACACGATCGGCGACCTCGGCGTAGGCGAGTGTGCCGGCGAAGTCGTGTCCGCGGTCGAGTTCGGCCTCTCCGCCGCCGAGCGCGAGGTCTTCCAGGGTCTGCTCGAGCTCGACCGCGGCGCCGCGGGCGCCGCCGCGGCGAAGGCCCATGCCGCGATGCTGCAGGCAGCCCGCGCCCTGATCACGACGGAGACCATCGACATCGGCAACGAACCCGACGAGATCGTCGACGAGTTCCGGCGCCGCTTCTGCGACACGGAACTGTTCTTCGACCCCTACGCCGGCGCCAAGTTCGCCAACTACCTGTTCCGCATCCACGGCGACGCCGAGACGGACTCCAGCGAGGAAGCGCACCGCAGGATCGAAGAGGCGCAGTTGTTCATCGAAGCGGCCCACGCCTGCAACCAGCGGATCTCCCAGGTCCAGGCCGCCCGGGTCGCCTGATGACGGGCATCGTCTTGGACCGGGAAGCACGGGAAGCAAAAGGCGCTTCCGGTCGCGGCCTCGACCGCCTGGTCAAGCTGGACCTCAAGGTTCTCGTCCGGGACACGTCCCGCGCGGAGGCGGAGGAGTTCATCCCTGTCTTCCACCGCTGGATCACGGAACGGGTGCTGCCCGAACTGCTGATCGATGTCGCCGACTACAGCCATGTCCACGAAGGGCCCGGAGTGCTGCTCGTCGGGCACGACGCAATCTACGCCTGGGACCTGAGCCGCGGCGAGCCGGGTTTGCTCTACAGTCGCCGGAGGGAGACGTCCCCGGAACTCGTTGGCATCGACGCGCTGGAGAGCCGGGTCGAGTCCTTGCTCAAGTGCGCGTTCCGGGCCTGCGACCTGATCGAAGCCGAGCCCCGGCTCGAAGGCCGGGTGGCTTTCGACCGCCACCGACTCGAACTCAGCGTCAACGACCGGCTCATCCCTCAGGACGACGACACCGCAGCAACGCTGGCACACGCCCTCAAGAGTGCTCTCGCCGCGGTCGGAACCGGGAACGGCGGCGCTCCGGTCAGGGTGGAACAGATCAACGAGGCCCGCGAACGGCTGACCCTCAGGACCCGCTGACCGCGTCCGCCGCCTGCTCCACAAGCTTCCGCAGCTCGGGCTTCAGTTCCAGGCCAACGGCAGCTTCGCGGCCCGCGGCCGACATCTTGGGCCAGGTCCGCGCCAGCACCTCGGTCGTCTTTTCAGCGCCGAGACGGCTCGCCAGGTCCTCCAGGTCGCGCTCCAGGAACACCAGGCAGGCCGCGTCCTCCAGCGTCTGCGCCTCCTGGGGGGAACTCCGGACCGCCCGCTTCAGCACCAGGTTCTGCACCCGCTCGATCTTCTCCCGCCTGTAGCCGGCGTCGCGCAGCACCGCCGCGGCAAGCCGCGCGTGCTCCAGGGCCGCCGCTCGCCGCCAGACGAGATAGCCCTTCCGCCCGGCCGGGTAGTCCGCCCGCGGCAGCTTGAAACGACGCAGATGCTGGCAATGGGCCGCGAGCGTCAGGATCTCGCCGGCATCCGGATCCAGACGTGTGACCCAGGCCGCCATTCGCCGGGCGTACGCCCACTCTCGAGGGACCTGTTCGCCGTCCACCGTCTCCGTTGCCGGATCCTCCCGATGAAACAGGTCGAACCCCGCTACCGCGTTCTCGAAACGCGGCATCAGCTCAAAGCTCTTCACGGTCCTCTACTCGCCGGCCAATTCCCGCTCGCCGACGAGCTTCTTCTCGGCGTTCCGCTGCAGCTCGGCAAGCCAGGCGACGTAGCCCTCAGGGTCGACGAAGGGGTGGGGATCGCCCTCGGCCCGCGACGCCAACTGCTCGCCACGCTCGAAGATCCTCCCCATCGAGGCGTGGTTCGAGAGGTTCACGTCAATCGGGTTTCCCTCCTCGGCGGCGAGCCTCCGGATCCGGGCCACGCTGTCCAGGTAGAGGTTCGTCCGATGGACACCCTCGAAGTTGAGCCCCACGCCCCCGAACAGGAAGGCTCGGTGCTCCTCGCCGTCGTCGCGCACCGGGAACTCCATCGACAGAACCCCCTCGGTGTGTCCGGGCGTCACGTAGAAGCGGAGCTCGGTGTCCCCCAGCTCCAGCGTGTCGCCGTCGGCGATGACCATGTCGTGGACCGGCACGTCGATCTCCCAGTCCGGGTTGTCCGGCGGCCGCTCGGCCAGCTCCCAGTCCGCCGCGGTCATGCCGACGCGCGCCCCGTACGCGTCCTGCAGTCGGGCGGTGCCGCCAACGTGATCGAAGTGGCCGTGACTGACCAGCACGTACTTCAGGTCCGCCGGGTCGTACCCCAGGGTCCGGATGCCGTCGATCGCCGTATCGATGTGGTCGCCGTAGAGCGAGTCGATCAGGATCAGGCCGTCGGTGGTCACCAGCAGATAGCACGAGACCCACCGGATGCCTACGTAGTAGAGGTTGTCGAAGATCCGGAACGGCTCGACCCGCTGGGCGACCGGATCGTTCAGGTCGGCCACCTGCGGATCGGAATGCCCGTTCGACGCGGGTTCCGCATCGACGGGATCGTCGGCTGCCGGCGAACTCGTCTCGCCGCCGCAGGCCAGGACGCCTGCCGCAATCAGGAGAGCTGCCGCAAGGGCCGGAACGAAACGTGCCATCTCGCGAAGTTACCACGCGCGGAGCACCGCTCCGGCGATCGATCCCGACGTCTCCCTCACGTCGTCCTGCGCCGCCGTAAAGGTCGACCGGGACGGTCACCGCTGGCAGCGGAGACGATTGCGCCCGCGGCCACCGCCACTTTTCGGAACCAGGAGGCGAAGCGCCGGCATCCAGTCGGGGAAGGTCGCCACGGGCTCGGACACCACGCTGCTCCGGACCACCGCGGTCCGCGAGTCGCTCCGGGACGGGACGAGCGCGCCTTCCGGGGAACCGCCGGAAGCCGCTACCAGATCTCGCGGTACGGCCTCATCTCGACGTCGAAACTCCAGGCGGACGGGTCCTGGTGTGCGACGTGCCAGACGTTCTCGGCGATCGCGTCCGGCTTGATGAAGAAGTCGTCCGGCTGCTCGGGCATGCGCCGGCGCGTCCACTCCAGGTCGATCACCGCGTCGATCACGAAGTACGCGACGTGGATGCCCTGCGGCCCCAGCGTCCGCGCCATCGACTCGGCCAGAATGCGCTGCCCCGCCTTGGTCGGGGCGAACCCGGCGAAGCGCGGCATGCCCCGACGAGCCGCGGTGTTCCCGGTCACCATGATCGCGCCGCGCCCGGCCTCGATCATCGCCGGGGAGACGGCGCGGGCCAGGTAGAGCAGGCCCATCACGTTGACCTCGAAGTTGGCGCGCAGGCGCTCCGGATCGACCTCGAGGAAGTCGCCGAAGGCGCCCCCTACCGCGTTGTGGACGAGCACGGACGGAGCGCCCAGGTCCCCGCCGACCCGCGCCGCGGTCGCCCGCACCGCCTCCGGGTCGGACACGTCGCAGACATACGCACGCGCACCCTCGATCCCGGATTCCAGGGCGTTCAGGCGCTCTTCGCTGCGGGCGAGCATCGCCACCCGGTAGCCGCCGGCCGCGAAGCGCCGAGCCAGCGAAGACCCGGTCCCGGGACCGACGCCGGAGATGAGACAGACCGGATCGCCCATGGTGCGCGGACACTACTCGATCCCTTCAGCCGAAGCGCGACCTGGACGATCCGACAGACACATAGCCATTCCTGTATCATCGTGAGGTTGAACAGACCCCGTTTTCCCGGAGGCCACGATGACCCGACCACGCACCTGGACGCCCCGTTTCCTGCTGGTGGCAACGCCCATCGCCCTGCTCGCGGCAGCCCTCGCCGCAAGCCCGGCGGCGGCCCAGCGCGGCGACATCTACGTCGGCGCCTACTACGGTCTGGCCGACGTCGAGGTCCGTTCGAGCGACGCCTTCGATCAGGTCATCGACGGCGACGAGAACGCCCTGAGCTACGAGGTCGGGTACCGGTTCCACCGGAACGTCGGCGTCGAGGCCGGCTACCACGACCTGTCGAAGGTGGACGGTTCGATCCTGCCCTGCGCTGAGGGCGTGCCGTGCTCGGAAGTCGCCATCAGGGGCAAGTTCGCCGGCCTGACCCTGGCGGTGGTACCGCGCTTCGAGGTCGCCGGCCGAGTCGGCATCTTCGCCAAGGCAGGCCTCGTCACCTGGGACACGAACATCGACGACCCAGGCGACGCCCTTGATGTCGCGGTGGACGATCTCGACCGCGGCGACACGATCTTCGGCTTCGGAGTCGACGTGAGGATCATCACCGGCCTGTCGGGGGTGGCGAAGTGGGAGTCGATGGGCGATATCGAACTCGTCTCGGTCGGCCTTCGCCTGACGTTCTAGCGATCATCAGCGCGCCGCGTTGTCTCGGCAGCCCCGGCGGCAGACGTCCGTGCCGCGGCGGCGACATGCGAACCCCGCCTCGTCCATGCCGAGATCCTCTTGAACAACCACCGTGCCGGCAATCATGAGAGGCGCCCATCCAGCAGGACGTGGAAGCACTGACGCAGAGCTGTCCGGATGCTAGGCTGTACCAAATCCTTGGACAGGGAGCGACGGAATGACGACGGCGGGGAGGGAAGGCTTGCCGAGCCGCTTCGGCCGGCTGGCACTCGGTTGCGCCTTCCTGAGTCTGATCGCGTCGTTCGCGGCGCTCGCTCAGCAGGCTGAGACGTTTCACGAGACAGTCGATGTCGAAGTCGTCGAGATCGACGTCTTCGTCGCGGATCGGAGGGGGCGACCGGTTCGCGGGCTGAAGCGGGAGGACTTCGCGCTGAGCGTGGACGGCCGGCCGGTCGAGATTTCGAACTTCCTCGAGTTTCAGGGTCCGGTTGATGGGACGACGCGCAGATCGGCGAATCCGGGGCCGGCCGGCGGAGATGCCGCCCGAACGGACGGCGGGGAGCCGTCTCCTCTGACGATTGTTCTCTACCTGGACCACTTGAACACACACCCGCCGCATCGCCAGCGCCTCCTGCAGCAACTCGAAGAAGCGGTGGAACCGCTGCGGCGAACGACTGCGCGCTTCATCCTCGCCACATTCGAGGACCATGTGGAGATCGCCGTCCCGCCGACCCGCGACCTGGACACCCTCCTCGCGGCGGCAGCCATCCGTCCCGCGAAGCGCGAGGCCGCTTCGCGCCGGGACGTCCTGCAATGGCAGGGTCGAGCGATCGCCATTCGGGAAGTTCTCCGCAGCGACGAGACTTGCAGGATGGACCCTTTGTGCAACGCCTGCGAGGCCGACGGAAACTGGGGAGACCTGATGGCGATCGCGCGCACTTTCGCGTACCAGGAGCGGTCCCGCGTTGACGCGGCGGCGGACGGGCTGGCGGACCTCGTGACCACGCTCGCCGGCGTTCCCGGGAGGAAGGCGGTCATCCATGTGAGCAGCGGACTGCCGCAACAGCCCGGCCTGTCCGTCGTTCGCTACATCGTGGACCAGGTCTGCCCGCCGATCAACTCCGAGATCGCCAGGAACCAGGCCACCGCCCTGGCCGAGATTTCCAACATGGCGAGCCGGCTCAACCTCGTCTCGGCCCATGCGAACGCGAACCGGGTGACGATCTTCGCGCTGGACGCCGCCGGTTTGCGGGGTCCCACCTCGGGGATCTCCGCCTCCGCAAGCCGGACAGCGCTCGGCGGCCGCTCGACGCCGTCTCCCGGCAACGACAGCCTCTATGCCAACAACGCCCAGGATGGCCTCTTCCTGCTGGCGAACGAGACCGGCGGCAGGGCACTCCTGAACTCGAACGACCTGGTCGATCTCCTGCACCACGTCACCGAGGACGTCTCGAACGCCTACTCGCTCGGCTTCCAGCTCACCGACCGCCGCCCGAAGCAGATACGGCAGGTGGAAGTGCGTCTTGCCCCCGGCAAAGGAAAGAACAGGCGCGTCAGGTACCGGCGGAGCTTCCGGGAGAAGACTCTCGAGGAGCGTCTGGCCGAACGATTGATGTCTGCGGGCCACCTGGGCAGCGAGGAGAATCCGCTCGGCGCCAGCCTCTACTTCAAGGCGTCAGAGCCCGTCGGGCGGAGGAACCACGGACTGATGGTCGGCGTGACCGTGCCGGAGCAGTCCGTGATCCTGCTGCCCGGCCCGGTCGGCAGTCGGCAGGGCCGGGTGCGGCTCTGGATGCTCGCCGTCGAGGAGGAGAAGGGCTTTCGGACCACGGTGCGGCAGACGGTAGCGCGCGTCGGCGGCGCGGGCGGTGTTCCGGCGAGCTCCGGCGCCTACCGCTTCGAGGTCGACGCGAAGCTGCCCGAAGGCAACTACACGGTCGCCGTCGGCGTCCGCGACGAGACGAGCGGACTCGTGTCGCTCGTCCTCGACGCCGTGACGGTCCCCCTGGCGCCGCCGGACTGAGTGGCGCCCGTCGGTGCTCAGCGCCTGTCGATCGTCCCGGTCGACGTCAGGATGGCGCCCGATCGGGGATCGTGAACTGCGATGACGAACCTGCGCTGTCGCTTGCGGAGGTCCATCCCGGTGTCGATGTAGAAGATCTGGCCGGGCGACGGCGCGTGGTCGCCGACGATCGCAAAGGTCCGGAAGCCCGCTTCGGAGCGGTTGCCCGCCTCGTCCATCGCGGCAATCCAGACCTCCACCTCCGCACGCCAGGTTCCTCCGACGCTCAGGAAGAACACATCGTCCAGCGGCACCCCGATTTCGAGGGGTATGCGCAGCCTTTTCCCGGCCCGCTGCGGCGCCCCGGGTTGCACCTCAAGCGATCTCGTCGAGGGTGGGTCGCCGAACAGGAGAGCGGCGTCGATCACCGACATGACCTCCGATTCGCCCGACAGGTCGATGTAGCCTTCGCGGGTGCGTACCCTGAGGTTCGGGCGATCCACCAGACGCGCTTCCAGATCGCGGGCGCGATCGTCTGCCCTTCGCTCCAACTGGACGCCGAGCCAGTAGTACGAGCCCGTGTCGGCGACGACCGAAGCCAGCGCCGCATCGCGCCTCTCGTTGATCATCGGCAAACCGCCCGTGGCCCGCGCCAACCGGGTCAGGGTGGCGTGATGCAGGAGCTCCCGCTCCAGCAGGAACGCTTGGCCCCTCGCCTGGGTGGCGCCAATCGGTCGGGTGGAATCGGAGTCGGAGATGAACGCTGTCTCCGGCTCGTCCTTCAGGTCAAACGCCACCGAAGCGTCGCCGCGCAGCTCAGGGCTGAAGCCCGGCACATCGACGGGATAGAGGGTGTAACCGACCAGATTCGCGGCCGACATGAGCGGACCGTAGAGGCTCTCCTGGCTCATCAACCGGTCGTCCTCCGGCACACTCTCGTGTTCTGCGTTCGATGGGCGATCGGCGACGGCGAAGGCGGCCGGTGACACCGGCCATCCGCCCGTCAGCAACAGCATGACCTTGCGTCCGGGAGGGTTCGCGAGACCACGGAGTGAGGCTGTGGCAGCGAGCACCGAGCGCCGGAGCTGGCGCTCGAGGCTCGTCGCCCAGACCTGATCCAGGGGTCGGTCAGGCCCCATTGCGGAGACTTCGTCGAGAACGGTCGACCGGACGTCGTGGTCCGATGAGGTGTCCTCCATGTGGCCCCTCCGCGCCTGGGGGTTGCGAGCTTGCAGCAGAGTCAGGTTGCCTCGGACGAAGGTCTCGGCGGCCTCGCGGCGCATCAGGGCCTGCTCGCCCCGAGCGGTGTCGATCGTCATCCGCTCCTGCAGGCGGTTGAGCCCTAACGCCTCACGCCCGCGTGCCTGCTCCAGGCTCGCCGCCAACTTCGCCGAAGAGTTGGTCCAGTCCGTCAGCTTCGTCATCGAGCTGCCGTCGAACGCGACGATGGCCATGTGGTCCGCCGGTCCGAGCTTCGTCAAATCGTCTTCGAGATGGTCGAGAACCCGGTCGCGGTCCTGCTTGATCGAAAAGGAATCGTCGATGAAGACCAGGAAGCTCGTCCCTGCGAAAGCGTTCGGCTGCAGGGCCGGCAGGGTCGCGCCCCCGCTCTCCCCGGCCGTGACGGCGCGTCCCTCCCTGATCTCGCTGAAGTAGTCGATCGGAACGGGTTGGCCATCGATGAGCACCCTGAAGTCCGACGGGGTCAGGTCGTGGACGCGGCGGCCCTGCTCGTCGGTGACGACGACCTCGACATTCACGACCCGCACGTCGATCGCCTCGGAAAAGGCCGCCTCCACGTCGTCCTGCCGGGCGAGCGCGGCAGCCGCCTGGAGCGCCAGCGCCCCGCACACCGACACGGTCACGAGGGCGCGGCGAAGGCTCGTGACGCTGACCGGGAACGGTGCCGGCCGCCGGCTTGGCCCAGCGGGGTCGTCTGGCAGTCTGGTCGTCACCGTCCTTCTCGACATCTCAATGGCTACTGCTGGTTCCGGCCTTCGCCGCCGAGTTGCAGGCGTGCGCGCGCCGACACCGAAGGGCCGCCGTCGGCCCCGATCCGGCCCTGCGCACCGGAGGCGAGCGCCCGGAAGATCTGCCGGGCGCGTTGCCGGTACTCCTCCTGGCCGGCGGCAGCGAGGTCCGACATGGCGGTCCCGAGAGCGTACTGAACCGTGCCGCTGCCCAGACCGCCGCGGTCGGGGGCGTCGATGGCTTGCAGCAGGCGAACGGCGCCGGAGGCATCGCCGGCGGCGAGCAGCAGAGCGGCCAGATCGAGTTCCAGGAGCCAGCGGGGTACGTCGCCCGGCCGCTCGATCTCGCGGATCAGGCGGGTGGCCGCCACCGACCACATCAGGTCCGGGGCGAAGACATCGACCTGGGTCCAGCCCCATTGGGGTTCGAAGGCAAGGGTGAACGCGCCTTCGCGCCCGCCGATCGCGAGTTCGACCGCACCGCCGGGCCGCAAATCCTCGAGTGCTTCGCTCACCTGGTCGATCGAGGAGGCAGCCTCGCCGTTGATCTCGACGACCTCCATCCCGGGCTGGAGTCCGGCTGCGGCGGCAGGTCCACCGGGTTCGACAGACGCGGCAACCAGCGCGCCGCCCTCGAGGGACTCGATCAGAACGGCGCCGAGCACGGGTGCTCTGGCGCCGGCATCGAACTCCGGCTTCACCGAGCGGACCAGGCGTCGGCGCGCCTCGCTCCCGATCCGGCCGTCACGGATCTCGACGGTGAGCACATCCGGCCGTGAAGGACCCGGAGCCGCCGACCACCACCAGAGATCGACCGTTTCGGCGACCAGATCGTCGCTCAGGACGGCTAGAACGTAGAGCGCCGCCGGCGTGTGCTCAAGCACCCGGGCCTGCACCGCGCGCCACTCCACGCTGTTCTTCGCCGTTATCCGGTCCCGCAGGTTGGACAGGTCGATTGCCAGGTCGTTGAACGCGGCGGCCCCTTCCCGCTCGCGGTCCAGCACGATGTAGGGGCCCTCTTCCCGGATGACATCGAGGACGGACGAGACGGCCCGCAGCCCGGCCGCATCCTCGCCGAAGACGCCCAGGTAGGCGAGAGACGGCCGCAGTTCGACCGGGACCTCGAGCCAGACGCCGTCCTCCACGACCAGCGAGGTCTCGAAGTAGGCATGAACGCCGCTGGTCACGACGAGATCGACCCTGCCCGGCGACACGGAAGCCTCGGCCATCACCTTCTCTCGATCAGGCATGAGTTCCCGGCCATTGCCGTAGACCCTGGCGTCGTCGGGCAGGCCCTTGAGGAGCAGGAAAGCCCGCAGGGGTTCGAGGACCACCGGAGGCAGTTCGTGGTCGAGCGGGCCGGTGACGACGAGATCCCTGCTGTACGTGCGAAAGCCGTCCTTGCGCACCTCGATCCGATGGGAACCGGCGGCCAGATCGCCAATCCACAACGCGCGGGAAAGGCCCGCCTGAGCATCGAGACCGTCGCAATCCGTCGGCTGAGGACTTCCCCACCGGCCCCGATCGCTGCGTTCTTCGGCGCAGGCGCCCGGCGTGCGTCCGCGCTCGAAGCCGTCGATCAGAATCGTCGCGTTGCCGGGAACGGTACGGATCCGCATCGCGGCGCTCGTCCGCTTCAGTTCGACTGCGACCTCCAGGTCGCTGTCCTCGGCGACCGTGAAGCCGACGAGTGTCGGCACGTAGCCTGGCCGGGACACGTCGGCCAGGTGATCTCCGACCGGAAGGACGGCGGGTTCCGACAGTCCGTCTCCGCCGGTGGGCGGGGGGAGAGCAGCACGCCCGCCCGGAGTGGCCGCCCGGGTGCGGAGTTCGCCGGCCGATTCGTTCGGCGCCGGGCCTTGGAACGCGTCGCCCGGACGGCTCGATGGCGACGCGCCGGCAAGGCCCGCCTTCGCTTCCCCGGCCGCGACATCGCCCGCTCGCAGAACGCGGTGTCCTACCGCGATTCGGGCATCCGGCGGATCGACCAGGAAGGCGACACGGCCGACGGGGCCGACTTCGGCGCTGTCGGGTGGGCCATCCGCTCGTTCGCCAGCGGGCGAAACGCCCGGACCCGGTTCAGGCTGTTCGGCGGGTTGCGCATGGATCGTGACCGTTGTGCAGAAGAAGGCGGCGATCGCGAGGGGCCGAACGGTCCACGAGGATCTCACTGGCGCGGCTCGACCGTTGCGTGCTGACGGCATGTGGCACAAGTCCGTGCTGCACCGGGAGCGTCAGGCGGCCGTCCGGCAAGGCAGAATGAGGGAGCATGCCGGGTCGCCCTCAATCCGGGGAACGAGTGCGACCGGGAAGCGGCCCGCGTGGCGCGAAACGCACCGGACGCATGGCGACTCGCATACCGGGCGGCTTCCGCCGCGGGTTGCCGGACGAATGCTCAAGGGTAGTAGCCGCTGATCGTGCGGGCCCGGCGGTTCTCCGTCACGCGTACCTCGACCTGCCGGAAGTCGTCGCCCGTGCCGGTCTGATTCGAGTTGTAGGCGAGCAGGTACTGGGAACGCAGTTCGCGATCGATCTGCTTGTAGACGGGGGCCAGATCCCTTGCTGCCTCGATGAAGAAGGCCCGACCGCCGGTTACCGCCGCGATCTCCACGAGCTTGGTCCGCAGGAGCGGCTCGGCGCTGCCGACTCCCAGACCGATGGTGTAGATGGCGACCTCGGAATGTCTGGCGTACTCGAGCACGTCAGCGTACCTTGCGGAGCTCGACGTGTCCTCTCCGTCAGAGAGGAGGACCAGGGCGCGGCGGCCCGTCACGCCCCGGAAGTAGTACAGGCCGGTCATCAGGGCGTCGTGGAGCGCCGTCCGGCCGGTTGCGCGCAGGCTGCGCACCGTGTCGACGACCCTGGCGACATCCGATGTCTGGCCGGTCAAGAGATGGGGGCGGGAAGCGAACGCGACGGCGAAGGAACTGTCCCCGGGCTTCACCAGGTTGGTGAGGAACTGCGTTGCCGCCCGCCTGGTTTCCTCCATGACTTCCCTCATGGAAGCTGATGTGTCGATCGCCAGACCCAGAGTCAACGGCAGGTTCCGGACCAGTTCGAACCGCGCAACGTGCTGACGTTTGCCGTCCTCGAAGACCGTGAAGTCACCCGCCTGCAGCCCGGTGACAGGGCGGTTCGCCTGGTCGATCACGGTGGTGTAGAGCTCGACCAGATCGACGTCGATGTGGTCCATGAGCAGCGAAGCGTTCAGGAACCGGACGTCCTCGGCGTTGCTCCCGTCGTCCAGAGTTGCCGTGACCGCGAGGTAGACGGGTTCGGTCTCGCTCGTGTCCGCCGGTACGCTGATTTCCGTCTGCCATGGCGGTCGCCTGAGTTCCGCCTGCACCTCTTCGCCGACACGGAACACGACGGAACTGACATGGCGCCCCTTGGGTACCACGACGGCCGCTCTCGCCTGGGCGGCCCCGGACACGCTGACGCCCCGCGGCGGCTCCTCGATCCGAACGCGCAGCTCGCCCTGCTGCTGGTTGAGGACCAACTCGTCGGATGCCACGACCCGGCCTTCACCGTCCAGACCCTCAACGCGGATGACCTGCTGAGTCGGGTACCTGTTCAGGCGCAGCATGGCCCAGGCATGCGATCTCGACTGTGTCGTCTGCGGCTTTCCGTCCACCAGGAAGCGCACGGCCGCGATGTCGCTGCCGCCGATCCTGACATCGGCGCGGTACTCGCCAACGACGACATCGTGTTCCGGCGGCACCAACGCCAGCGAGGTCGTGGCGTGGAGGCGGGCGCGGGCGGCGATGGACGGCCCGGTGTCGCTCTGTAGCCGGCTGCTCTCCGCGACCTCCAGATCCCGGAAAGCGGCAATTGCCTGGTCTCCGTACTCCGGCTCGCCCTCCCCGGCAAGCTCCGACAACGCCAGGCTGATCAGGTACTTGACCGTTTCGCGGCCGAGACCGGTACGGGCGGGGGCTTCGACTCGCATCAGCAGACGTACCGCTCCGTCGAGGTCGCCCTGCGCCATCAGGATCGCGGCGAGGTCGAGTTCGATGAGCCAGCGGGGAACGTCGCCGGGGCGCTTCAGTTCCTGAACGAGGTGGGCGGCCGCAGCAGCGGGCAGCAGATCCCGGTCGAACGGGTCCAGCACGGACCAGCCCCACTCCGGCTCGATCGGATGGGACCTCAAAGCGCCATCGGATCCCTGGCTGCGGATGTTCAACGTGTCGCCCGGTCCGAGTGCCGCGACGGCGGCAGTCCAGTCGCCTGCACTGGAGAACCGCGCGTCACCCGGACCGACCAACTCCATTCCCGGCTCGATTCCGGCAAGGTATGCCGGCGAAGCCAGCTCGACATCGGCAACGACCAACGAGCTGCCTGCCAGGGATTCGACCAGTGTGACGCCGATTCGCGGAACGCGCCTGTCGCGCTCCGGGCGCAAGGCAGCGGCAAGGCGATGCAGGTCGCGGGTGTCCGGCTGCCCCTGCTGGATGCGCAGGGTGCGGACATCGGGCCAGGTCGGCCCCGGAGCGGCCGACAGCCACCAGAGGTCGACGCTGTCGGCGGTCTGCTCGTCGTTCGGAACCACGATGACGTAGAGCGCCGCCGGGGTCAGACTCTCCAACCGCTGCCGGATCGCAGCCCAGGCCATCGAGCGCGCCTGCGAGCCGGTTCGTCCGCGCAATGCGGCCAGGTCGACTCCCGGTTCGCGCAGGGCGGCAGTTCCCAGGGACGGCGTCAGTACGGCGTAGAGCTGCAGGTCGCGCAAATGGTTCACAGCCGAGCGCATGGCCTGGGCCACGGCCGGTTCCAGACCCGGAAGACCGAGGACGGCGAGGACCGGACGAAGCTCGACATCGATCACGAGCCGCTGCCGATCCGCCAGGACCACCGACGTCTCGAAGTAGCCTTGGGCGCCGTGGACGCTCACGTCATGGGCGCCGGGCAGCAGCAGACTCTCAGGCGCCGGCGCGCGACGGTCGACGGCAAGCGCGCCGCCGTTGGCGGTCACCCGGGCGTCGTCGGGAAGACCGTTGAAGACGATCGTCGCCGCCTCCGGCTCCAGCGTGACGGGGGGAAGCTCGTAGTCGCGAAGGTCGGGCAGCTGGAGGACGGCCCGGTAGCTGCGGAATCCCTCCCGCGCGACCTCCAGATCGAAGTTCCCCGGCGACGGCAGACCGTCGATCCGGCGCCCGGCGGAGCAGGAACCGGGCGGGCGGCAGGCGGCGGTTGCCGTCGGGTGAGCATCGGCGTCTCTCCTGATTCCATCGATCAGGATCTCGGCGTCTGCGGGCGTGGTGCGCAGATGGATCACCGAACTCGAACGCTCCAGTGCGACGTGGACGTCGACCGAGGTTCCGGCCTCGACCGTGAAGCCTGTGACGGTTGGCCGGTAGCCAGGGCGGGCGGCCAGCAGCAGGTAGTCGGAGGCGGTCAGGACTGCCGGCGCCGATTCTTCGAATGGCTCGAGGGCATCGTCCACGGCGGCAAGCAGGGACGGTAGCGAGCAGCCGGGAACGTCCAGTGTCAGGAGGGCGTCTGCCGCGAGCCTGCCCAGCCGCCGCTCCGCTTCACCCACCGTCGCCATACCGGACATCGCGGCGCCGATCGCATCCGCGGCGGCGATGCGGACGGCGGCATCGTCCGGATCGACCGTCAGGGAAACCAGGCCCGAGGCTGGGCCGCGGATTCCCGGACTTTCCGCGGCCTCCTCCCGCCCGCCGCCGGCGTCCGCCGGCTCCTCCTGCGGGAAGGCGGCGGCGCAGGTGACCGCCAGCGCGAGCGCCGCGCTGCCGATGATCCGTGCACGCCGACGCGGTGTCGGCAACGTGCAAGCCGCAGGGGCCGCCCCGACGATCCTCGACGCCCGCTCCATCGACGTGCGGTGCGAGGAAGTCGGCGTGCATGCCGCTCCGGTTGCCCTGATGATCCTTGACCGCCGCACAACAGATCTACTCCACTGCCAGCACGGTACCCAGCCGACCCTCGGCGATGAAGATCCGGCCCATTCCGTCCACGGCGAGATCGGTGGGCGTCCGCAGTTCGATGCCTCCGGGAAGTACCGGTCCGAGAGCCCTCACGAGGCTCCCCTCCGGGGCATACACGAGGACCTGTCTGGTGCGTTCCTCGAGGACGTAGCGGTTGCCGAACGGGTCCACATCCAGGGCGACGGGGCGCTGCCAGCTTGAGCTGAACGTCTTCAAGAGCGTGCCGTCGGGGGCGTAGGTCCGCAGAGCGGCGGGGGACTCCCGCGAGCCCGCGTCCAGCGTGTGGATCGTTCCCGACGGGCCCAGGGCGAGGTCGATTGGCCGGGCCATGGGGGATTCGGTGAAGTGGAGCAGCCGGCCGTCAGGCGAGAAGTGCAACACGGTGTCCACGCTGCGCGAAAGCACCGTCCAGTTGCCGAAGGGTCCGCGGTGCGCGGTCACGATCTGGTCCAGCCTGCCTCCCGATGGGCGCTGGAACGAGACAGCGCTCGGGTCGTCGACCTGCATCACCGTGTTTCCGGTCGGTACAATCGCGCTCAAGCCGCCGAGCGGCCCGGCGGGTCCCAGGCTTGGTCGGGCCATCCCCCTCAGTTCACGAGTCGCAATCACGTTCCGGTCCGGGTCGAAGAGTACGGCGCGGCTGTTGTTGGCCATCAACAGTTCGCCGCGAGGGCCTGCCGCCAAGGCGCGCGGCTTCTTCAGCTTGAGTTTCTCCGGCAGGTAGTCGTTCGGCAGATAGTCGCGCGTTGTGGTCCAGGGGTTGCGCCCCGCCAGCGGCCGCAGGATCAGACGGTGGATTCGCGTCATGCGCTCCAGGGCGAGGCGCGCCACGTCGACAGCCGCCTGATTCCCTTCCGACTCGGCATTCTCTTCGCGGGGAGCTCCATGCCGCGCCTGCCACAGGTGATCCGCCGCCAGTTGCCAGTCGCCGTCGGCCAGGACCACTTCGGCCAGTTCGAGATGTGCTCTTGCCGTCCACTCGTTCGGGGCCTCCCGTTCCAGGACCTGCAGCAGCTCTCCGGCCGCGGCGTTGCCCAGGCCGAGGCGGCGCCCGAGGGAAGCGGCTTCCACGAGCGCCCGGCTGCGCCCGACGAACCTCGGGTAGAGGCTCCGTGAGTACCGTCGGCTCAACTCCAGAAGTTCGGTGCGCGCCGCCTCGAGGCCGCCCGGGTCCCGGGCGACGCTGGCTGCCGCGATTGCCGTGTCCACGTCGAGCCGCAGCTCCTGGGCCGTGGCCGGAAGCGACAGGAGCAGGAACACGACCATCGTTGGTCGTGCGACGCAGGTCAGGGCTGTTCCAACGTCGGACGGTACGGTGACCGAAGTGAGGAAGCCCCTCCAGAATCGGCAAATCCGTGCCGACACGGTTCTCGACGTTCGGGAGTGCAGGCCTCCTGCCCGCACTCGACGCAACGCACCGGATTCCGGAACGATCCGGACGACGCAGGTGCTGGACCTTGCGTACCTGGTTTCGCCTGCCGATGCGGGGGGCCGCGGCGGCGACAGTCGTTCGGCGTGTCGCACGCTCCCAGCGGGTCGGGTGGACGATGGCGGGTGTGTCGCCATGGGCTCCCGGCCGATCCCGGGCAGAGGACGAGTGGCTGAGGTCACGGGGCGCCGCCTTGCTGGTCTGGAGTGTCCCAGTATAGCACCGCTCGCTTCTCCCCCTGAGGTCCGTAGTCGTCGGTGCGGCCGTGGCCGGGCCCGGGGCTGTGCCGCCGCCGGCGAGGAACATCGTGTAGCCCCGGGGGTTGTGGTCGCGGCCGTTGCGGGCGGTCCGGGTGCGACTGCTACCGTCGGCCCATGACCGAGATCAAGCCCTACCGGATCGCAATCGACGACGAGCAACTGACCGATCTGCGTCGGCGGCTGGCCGCCACGCGCTGGCCCGAGCCGGAGACGGTCGACGACTGGACCCAGGGCATCCCGCTCGCCTACACGAAGGAACTGTGCGGGTACTGGGCGTCCTCTTACGACTGGCGCCGGCTGGAACGGCGTTTGGACGACCTCGATCAGTTCAGGACCAAGATCGACGGGCTGGGGATCCACTTCCTCCACCTCCGTTCCCGGCACACGGGCGCCGCGCCGCTGGTGCTCACCCACGGCTGGCCGGGATCGATCGTCGAGTTCCTCGAGGTCCTCGAGCCGCTGCTCGATCCGACCGCGCACGGCGGCTCGGCAGAGGACGCCTTTCACCTTGTCGTCCCCACCCTGCCCGGCTTCGGTTTCTCCGGCAAGCCGGCAGCTCGCGGATGGAGCGTCGAGAAGACGGCCGATGCCTGGGCCGAGCTGATGCGGCGCCTCGGCTACGAGTGGTACTTCGCCCAGGGCGGCGACTGGGGCGCCGCGGTCAGCACGGCAATCGCGATCCAGGACCACGAGCACTGCCACGGCATCCACGTGAACATGCCGACGGTCGGCGTCGACCAGAGCACGATGGGTGACCTGACGGACAACGAGAAGGACGCGCTCGCGGGGATCCAGCACTACCGCGACTGGGACTCGGGCTACTCGAAGCAGCAGTCCACGCGGCCGCAGACCCTGGGTTACGGCCTGGTCGATTCGCCGGCCGGCCAAGCGGCCTGGATCGTCGAGAAGTTCTGGTCCTGGACCGACAACGACGGCCACCCGGAAGACGTGCTCAACCGCGACCAGTTGCTCGACAACGTGATGATGTACTGGCTGCCGGCCTGCGGCGCCTCGTCGGGACGCATCTACTGGGAGAGCTTCGGCAAGGGCGGCAATGACCCGGTCGAGATTCCGGTCGGCTGCAGCATCTTCCCCAAGGAGATCTTCCGCGCCTCGCGGCGTTGGGCCGAGAAGCGCTACCGCAACCTCGTGTACTGGAACCGCCTCGAGAAGGGCGGACACTTCGCCGCCTTCGAGGTGCCGGACGTCTTCGTCGGCGAGTTGCGGAAGTGCTTCCGGGAGATGAGGGCCTGAAGCGGCAGCACGGTGGACGCGGCGGCCGCGGCCATCGTCTTCAAGTCCCCCACACGGTCACGGCCCGGCCGTCCAGCGACTCAGGTCGCGCAGCGCCAGCAGCGAGGACGTCTTCCCCGTCTGCCGCGGTGCGTGCAACACGAAGTACCGCTTGCCGCGGATGAGACGCAGGATCTCGTCGAGATCAAACCGCTCCAGCGGCGGTCCTCGCACTCCACGCACGCGCCGCGACAGGGGTCGGCGGCGCAGAACGCAGCACAGCAGACGGCGAGGCGCGAGCAGGTCGGTCGCGCGCAGCAGAAAGCGGGAAACGGACACTTCTCCCGGCGCCTCCAGGGTCATGCCGAGGCGGGGGCTCGGATCAGACCTCGTCGACGCGGGCGCGGAAGCGCGGCGGCCGGCGATGCCGCGTCGCCTGCTCAAAGGCCCAGGCAATGCGGATCAGCGTCGGCTCGCTCCACGCGGCGCCGAAGAACGAGACGCCGACGGGCAGGCCGTGGACGTGGCCGGCCGGGACGGTCACGTTGGGATAACCCGCGACCGCCGCCGCGCCCGAACTGCCGACCGAGAAGTGGTCGCCGTGCACCAGGTCGGTCACCCAGGCAGGGCCGCCGCTGGGGCCGAGGATGGCGTCCAGGCGATGCTCCTCAAGCGCCGCGTCGAGCCCCTCCTCGCGGGATAGCCGGTTCGCCGTGGCGCGCGCCGCCTGGTAGGCCGCCTCGCTGAGCGGTCCCTTGCCCTCCGCTTCGATCAGGATCTCCTGGCCGAAGAAGGGCATCTCGCGCTCCGCGTGCGCCTCGTTGTAGGCAATCACGTCCGCGAGCGAAGCGACCGGCGCGTTATCGCCCAGTTCCGCGAGATACTCGTTCAGACCGGCCTTGAACTCGTAGAGCATGGCCTCGTACTCGTGCCGCCCGACTTCTTCGCGATGGGGGATCGGCGCCGGGTCGACGATCTCGGCGCCCAGGCTCGCAAGCACCTGAATCGCCTCCTCCATCAACGCGTCGACGCGGCTGTCGCGGCCGAAGAACTGACGGCCCGCGCCGATCCGCAGCCGGCTCAGATCGGCGGCGCCGTGCTCGCCGAGATGACGCGTCAGGTCGGTCGGAGTCGGTGAGGAGGCGGTTGCGTCGTCGCGCGGATCCGCCCCGGTCATCCCGCCGAGCAGCGCCGCGGCGCAGGCCACCGTCCGCGCCATCGGACCGGCGGTGTCCTGCACCGCCGAAATGGGCACGATGCCGCTGCGGCTGACCATGCCCACGGTCGGCTTGATCCCGACCAGGCCGTTCGCCGACGAGGGGCAGATGATCGAGCCGTCGGTCTCCGTGCCGACAGCAGCCGCGCACAGGTTGGCGGAGGTTGCCGCGCCGGACCCGGAACTCGAACCGCACGGGTTGCGGTCGAGCACGTAGGGGTTGCGGCACTGCCCGCCGCGCGCGCTCCAGCCCGAACTCGACCGGTTCGACCGGAAGTTGGCCCACTCGCTCAGGTTCGCCTTGCCGAGCAGCACCGCTCCCGCCCGCCGGAGCCGCGCCGCGACGAAGGCGTCCCGCGGCGGAATCGACCCTTCGAGCGCCAGGGAACCGGCCGTCGTCGTCGTGCGGTCGGCGGTGGCGATGTTGTCCTTGAGCAGGACAGGGACGCCGTGAAGCGGACCGCGCACGTTGCCCGCGGCGCGCTCTGCGTCGAGTTGCCCGGCGATCGCCAGAGCATCGGGGTTTGTCTCGATCACCGAGCACAGGCCTGGTCCCTGCCGGTCGAGCGACTCGATCCGCTCGAGGTAGAGCCGCGTGATCTCGGCGCTCGTCCGTTCGCCCGACGCCATCTGGCTGCCAAGTTCGGCGATCGTCGCCTCCTCGAGCTCGAACGCGGTCTCAGGCGCTGCGGGCCCGTCGCTTGTCCCACCGCCCGCGGCCCGTTCGGAGGAAGAGCAGGCCGAACCCGCCACTGCGGCCACGCCCAGAGCCCCCGCCGCAACGATCACCTGCCGCCTCGACGCGCCGTCCTCCAGACTCACGGCACGACGCTAGCAGCTTGCGCCGCGCCACCGGGCGGCGTTCTACGGCGCAAACCCCACAAGCTTCCTTCCCGCCCTTTGCCAGCGGGATCGTCAGGACGATGACGCCTCTGCCGCTCCTGGCGCCACGCGAATTCCCGCCGCGGACTCCGGAGCGCCCCGGGTGCGGCAACGCCTCCCCGGCTGCCGGCGGAGGCGGCAACGTCATGCGCCGGCCACGGAAGGCTCCTCGTTCGCCGGCGATGGAACGTACCGTCCTTCTGGCCGGCAGGCCGGCGTTGCGACGCCCCGTCCGCTCAGACCCAGCCCCCACACCCAGGCCACCAGAGCGCCCAGCGGCACGTACCACGGCCAGGCCAGGACCTCGCCGCCGGGGCCCTCGGCCCAGCGCCACAAGGCCAGCACGGCGCCGGCGCCCAGGATCAGAAGGAGGCTGGCAGCGAGCCGGCCGCGCCCATCCATGCGCAGCCAGGCCACGAACAGCACGAGGACGCCGAGCAGGCACAACCAACCGGCCGCCGGCTGGTGCCAGACCGCCGCGAAGACCGCCAGCGCCGACAGCGGCCCGGACCAGAGAAACCCCCGGCCGTCGCGGCCCAACGGCGCCAGAGACAGAGCCACGGCCGCCAGCAGAGCGCCCCCGGTGTATCCGGCCATCGCCAGGGCGAGGTCGAGCAGGGCGTCGTAGCGCGCCGCCGCCGCGTCCATCGAGAGCGAAGTCAGAGCCAGCACGAGACCCCAGCCGACCACGAGCAGCCGCGGCAGGCGCACGCCGCCGCCTGGCCGCGCCCCCGAGCGCAGGAGGGCGGTCGTCGTCTGCGCGAGCGCCGCGAGGATCGAGTCGAGACTGGAAATCGCCGCTGCCAGCGCGCCGGCGACGACCAGGGCCTTCAGGCCCGCGGGCACCGCCTCCACCGCGAAGACGGCGAAGATCCGGTCGGGTTGTTCCGCCACGATCCCGGCCGCGGCGCCTGCGAGCGGCGCCTGCTCGTAGTACGCCCACAAGCCAATCCCGACGAAAGCGAACGCGAGGGAGACGAGCACCGAGACGCTGCTGGCCGCCACCGCAAGTCGAGCGTCCCGCGTGCTCCGGCAGCAGAAGATGCGTTGGGCCATCAACTGGTCGGCGCCGAAGGCGGCGACTCCGCCGATCGTGGCGCCGACCAACGCGGCCCACAGCGTGTACGGCACGGCAAGAGACGCCGACAGGTCGAACAGCGTGAACTTGCCCTCGCTCCACGCCGCGGCGAGCGCCGGCGTCATGCCCGCCTCGAGCTCCCGCGCGACGACACCCAGGCTGACCGCTACCCCGCCCACGAACAGCAGGAAGAGCACGACATCGGTCCAGACCACGGCGGCGATACCGCCGAACCAGGTCCACACCACGGCGATGGCGACCACCGCCGCCACCGCGGCCACATGGGGCGGTACCCCCGTTGCGCGTTCCAGCCAACCCAGTTCCCGGTGGAGCAGGACGTCCAGCACGACCGCGGACAGGTAGACCCGCGCTGACTGGGCCAGCACGCCGCCGAGCCAGAACATGCCGGTCGCCGTCCGGCGCACGGAGGCTCCCGCGGCGCCCAGCCGGCGCTCGATCAGGTCGTAGGGGCTCATCACGTCGTCGCGGTAGTAGGCGGGGACGAGAAGCCAGGCCACGAGCAACCGGGCGGCGAGATAGCCGAACAACCCGATCTGCAGGTAGGTCAGGTCGCCCCCCGGCCGATAGACGATCGAGGGCAGGCTGATGTAGGTGACCGCGCTGATCTCGGTCGCCACGAGGGACGCCGCCACCGCGTACCACGGCAGGTTGCGCGAACCGGCGAAGTAGTCGCGCTCCGTCTTCTGCCGCCGCGAAAGCGAGCGCGACAGCAGGGTCAGACCGACCAGCAGCGCGCCGAGAATCAGCCAGTCGAGGGGGCCGAAACTGCCGCCGAGTCCCATGCGAAGCTCACATCGGGCGGTAGCCCACGAACCCCCAAGGCGCGGGCCGAGAATCGGCCTCGGATGCCGGCCGCCGGCGCCGGCAACCTCCCCGGAAACTCGCGCCGCGCCACCCGCTGCGCAGCGTCATCAGCCCGTCGCAGAAGTCCATGTCGCGCAGCGCCTTGCGGCGCAAGCATCCTCGATGCCCGTGTTCCCGAGGCCGGCGGGAATCACTCGCCGCCGGCGTAGACGTCGCCCCGCGTGTTCGTGGCAACCCGGTAGAGACCCGTCCGGGCGGTCATGTACAGCGTGCTGCCGTCGCCGCCGAACGCGGTGTTCGCAGGCAGCTCGGCCGGCGCGATCGTGCCCAGGTGACGGCCGTCCGGCGAGAAGACCATCACGCCGCCCGGCCCCGTTGCGAAGACGTTGCCGTCGACATCGACGGCCAGCCCGTCCGGCGCGCCCGGCGCCTCCAACTCGCTGGCGTCGAAGAACATCTCGCCTTCGCCCAGGGTCAGGTCGTCGTTTACCGCGTACTTCTTCCAGTACCGGTTGGGCGCCGCATCGGAGTTCGCCACGTAGAGGACCGTCTCGTCCGGGGACAGTCCGATGCCGTTGGGACGGGTCTGACCGGTCTCGAGCAGAGTCACCGTGCCGTCCGGGTCGAGCCGGTAGATGCCGTTGTGGTCCTGCTCCTTGTTCTCCGATGCGTCCTGGCCGTCCAGTCCGTACGGAGGGTCGGTGAAGAAGGCGGCGCCGCTCGAGTGGAACACGATGTCGTTCGGACTGTTGAGCCGTTTACCGTCGTGGCGGGCGGCCAGGTCGACCCGCTCGCCGTCCAGCGGCATCGCGGACACCACTCGGTTACCGTGCTCGCACAAGACGAGCCGACCGTCCGGGTGAAGCGCCAGGCCGTTCGAGCCGCCGGTACCGCCGGTATCGGCGTCCTCGGCCAGGACAGGTTCGAGGAACACGACCGCGCCCTCGCCTTCGGACCAGCGGTAGACCTTGTTCTCCGGGATGTCGCTGAAGTACAGGCGATCCGGGTCGCCGGGAACCCACACCGGGCCCTCGGTGAAGGTGAAGCCGTCCGCGACCTTCTCGACCACGGCGTCCAGCGGCACCAGGTCGTCCATCGCCGCGTCGTTTCGCAGCACCGTGCCATCCGTCTCCGCTGCTTCCGCAGCCTGTTCCACCATCGGTTCCATCTCCTCCGTGTCGTCGCCGTAGCCGCAACCCGCGGCCACCACGACAGTCACTATCGTCATTCCGGCCAGTACCTTCCTCATCGTCCGCCCCCTCTTGTCAAACCGCCCCCCAAGCAGGACGATTCAGGATAGCAACCCGCGCTCCCGCCCGCGTAGAAGTCCATCAGAGCGTGAGGTCAGGAGGATGAGGCAGGGCAGGGGGCCGCCTCCGGTTGCGAGGCATCGAGCACACGGATGGCACGATGTGGATGCGATGCGGCACCGTTTGCAGCGCCGTGCGACTTCAGCGCCCGACTTCTGCCACAACCGCTTAAGGCTGCTTCACGACTGCTTCACCGACCGCTTCACGACTGCTATCGTCTTGCCGTTGCCTCAATCGCCCGCCAGGCACGTCGCGCGGGGACTCGCCGCTGCCGCGGCGGTTCCACTCCGGGCGGGCCTGTTCGTCTTGGCCGCCCTCACGGCCTGCCAGGCTTTTAGACCCGCCGCGCACTTGTCCCCACCGACACCGGAAGCAACGGCCACCGCGGCGCCCGTGCTTCGCGACGCCGCGCCCGAATCGGCCGGCTTCAACCCGGAACGGCTGGAGCAGGCGGCCGACCTGCTGGAGCGGGCGGTCGCCGACGGCGTCACTCCGGGCGGCGTCCTGCTGGTGGCGCGACGCGGAACCGTGGTCCTCGACCACGCCGCGGGGCGCTTGACCTACGACCAAGGCTCGCCCGCCGTCACCCCGTCGACGATCTACGACCTGGCTTCCCTGACCAAGGTCATCGCGACGACGACACTCCTGATGCGCCGGGTCGAGGCGGGCGCGCTCGACCTCGACGCCACGGCCGCGTCCTGCCTGCCCGAGCTTGAGGAATCGGCGGTCGGCGGCGCGACTCTGAGGGACCTGCTGGCCCACTCGAGCGGCCTCCCCTGCTGCACCGAGTTGTTCCGGGAACTCGGCGAAGACCTGGACCGCGACGAGGCTCGCGGCCGCTACCTGGAGCACATCGCCGGCACAAAACTCGCGGTCGAGCCGCGTGAACGCGCGATCTACTCCGACCTCGGCGTGCTGCTTCTGGGCGAGATCCTGGAGCGCGGCTCGGACCGCGGCCTGGCACAGCAGGTCGAGGAGGAGGTCCTGGCGCCGCTGGGGCTGATCGACACCGGCTACGTCCCGCCGGAAGAGCTGCGCGAGCGGATCGCACCCACCGAATTCGATTCGTGGCGCGGTCGACTCCCCCACGGCGAAGTTCACGACGAGAACACCCTCGCGCTGGGAGGCGTCGCACCCCATGCCGGACTGTTCGGCACTGCACGCGATGTCGCCGTCTTCGGTCAGGCGATGCTGAACGGCGGCGTCTACGGCGAGCGGCGGCTTGCCGGCGCCGAGACGGTCGCCCTCTTCAGCCGTCGCGCCGAACTCGTCCCGGGCAGCAGCCGGGCGCTCGGCTGGGACACGCCCTCCGACCCAAGCTCCGCCGGCCGCTACTTCTCCGCGCGCTCCTTCGGCCACACCGGCTTCACCGGCGTCTCGCTCTGGATCGACCCGGAACTCGAGCTGATCGTCGTCCTGCTGACGAACCGCGTCCACCCGACCCGGGACAACATTGCGATCCGAAGGCTCCGCCCCGCGATCCACGACGCCATCGTCCTGTCGATCAACGATCGCGAGGTCGTACCGCGCGAGGCCGGTTCGCGCCAAGGCTAGCGTCAGTCGCGCCTGCAATGTCGTCGCCGCTTCGCGGCGCGATCTTCTCGCCGCCTTCGGCGTCAGCCGGCCAGAACCCGGGTGGCGCGGATCCGCGCCATCCGTGAACCAGTCCGTGCGCCCGTCATCGGGCGCACGAATGGCGGGCCGGCGCACCCGGTCACAGCCCGCAACCTCCTACAACTCGACGCCCAGGCCCCTCAGATCCCGCTCCGCCTGCTCTTCCCAACCGCGATTCGCGGCCGGGCTGGCAGGGCTGGGATGGAGCATCCGCCCGATCGCCAGGTCCAACCCGGCGAGCGCACGCCGCGACCGGCCCTCGGCGAACACGCCGATGCCGACGACAAGCCGCGGCTCCAGCGCCTCGACCGCCCGTCGCAGCGCCCGGTCGCAGGCCACAAGAAGCGGCGCCTTCTCGCTCGCCGGCAACCGGTCCGGGGTCAGGTTCGCGCCGCTCTCGCCGAGGAACGCCAGCGGACAGTAGTTCCAGATCAGGAATCGCTCGAAGAACGCCGCCGGCGTACCGAAGCGCCGCTTCGCCCAACCCCAGACCCGGCGGCCGCTGACCTCGCTCCGCTCGCAAGCAAAGCCCGACACCGGCCGCGCCGGATGCTGATTCGCAGGCGGTTCGACGCCGCCGGCAATCCCCAGCCAGTCTCGTACGTGAGCCACTTCGCCGAACGGCACGCCGGTCTGGGTCATGCCCCAGGGCCCCGGGTTCATTCCCAGCAGCAGCACCCTGCCCGTCGCGGCGCCTGCCGACCGCAGGTACGCATCGTGCGCCCCGCGCGCGTAGATCAGCGGGTTGTAGACCTGCGCGACCGGCGGCCCGAACTCGAGCCGGTCGACTTCTCGCGCCAGTTCGTCCGCGATCGCCGTCAGCGCCTGCGGCCGGCGCCGGCAGGTCACACGATCCGCGACCTGCGGCCCGTCCAGTAGCGGTCCCGCAGCAGGCGTTTGTAGAGCTTCCCGGTCGGCAGGCGCGGAAGCTGCTCCTCGAAGTCGATCGACCTCGGCGCCTTGTAGTGCGCAATGCGCTCCCGAGCGTAGGCCATCAGCTCCTCGACCGTTTCCGGCCCCTGCTCGAATCCGGGCATCAACTGGACGACCGCCTTGACCTCTTCCCCCATGTCCTCGTTCGGCACGCCGATGACCGCCACGTCGGCGACCTTGGGGTGGACGATCAGTGCGTCCTCGATCTCCTGCGGGTAGATGTTCACGCCGCCCGAGATGATCATGAAGGCCTTCCGGTCGGTGAGGAACAGGTAGTCGTCCTCGTCCACGTAGCCGACGTCGCCCAGCGTGCTCCAGCGCGGGTGAACCGGGTGGCGCGAGCCCAGGGTCTTCTCCTCGTCGCCGTGATACTCGAACAGGTCCGCGTCTTCGGGTGGCTCGAAGAAGATCGTCCCCGGTTCGCCGGCGGGCAGTTCCTCGCCCTCGTCATCGCAGATGTGGAGCGTCGCCGTAAGACATCGGCCGACCGTACCGGGACGTTCCAGCCACTCGTCGGTCTCCACCGCGCACATCCCGTTGCCCTCGGAACCGGCGTAGTACTCGAAGATGATCGGCCCCCACCAGTCGATCATCCGACGCTTGACGTCGACCGGGCACGGAGCGGCGGCGTGAATCGCCCGCTGGTGGCTTGACAGGTCGTACCGCGTCCGCACGTCCTCCGGCAGCTTGAGCATGCGGTTGAACATCGTCGGCACCCACTGGCTCACCGTGATCCCGAAGTCCTCGATCGCCTTGAGCGAAAGCTCCGGGTCGAACCGCTCCATCACGACGACGGTGCCGCCGAGCGTCTGTGTACCCCCGGTAAAGCCGATCGGCGCAGCGTGGTAGAGGGGCGCCGGCGAAAGGTAGATCGAATCGGCGTCGATGCCGTAGACGCTGGTGAGCACCTCGAACCGCGGGTCCGGCATCTCCGCCACCGACAGACCCGTCAGCGGCCGCAGGACTCCCTTCGGGCGGCCGGTTGTGCCCGAGCTGTAGAGCATGGTGCTGCCGCGCGGCTGCTCCGCGAGCGGTTCGGCCGGGAACCGGGCCGTCGCCTCGCCGTAGTCGTCCCAGCCCGGCGGACAGCCAAGCTTGTCGTCGTCGACCATCAGCCGGTCCGGACAGGTCGGAATCAGGCCGGTCAACTGGTCACAGGCTTCAGCCAGCTTCGCCGACGCCACGATGCTCCGCGCACCGCAGTCCTTGACGATGTAGGCCGCTTCCTCGGCGCTGAGGTAGCGGTTGACGGTGGTCAGGTAGAGACCCGAACGGATCGCTGCCCAGTAGACGTCGAAGTAGCGCGGCTGGTTCTCCATGAAGATCGCCACGTGGTCGCCGCATCGCAGACCTTGCGCGTACCAGAGCCGGGCCAGCCGGTTCGATCGGCGGTCGAGCTGGAGGTAGGTGACCGATTCACCGCTCCCGGCCATCACGACGGCCGGCTTGTCAGGGGTGTCGCGCGCGTACCTGCCGGGATACATCGGACCGCCTGCCCGCTACCCGATCGCCAGGCCGCGGCTCAGGAGCCTGCCGGCTCCATCTGCCAGCTGACCATGAACTCGCCGCGGCACGGAAGGAAGCGGGTGGCGTCGATCTCGACATCCGCGTCGACCGTCGCGCTGTCCGGCGATTCGAAGCGGCCGACGATCTCGGCCTTGATCAGCCCCTCGTTGTCCACCCGGAAGTCGCTCGGCGTGCGAATCCTGAAGCCGCCGCCCCGAACCGGCACGCTGATGTCCGGATGGCCGAACCGGCTGAACGAAGCGACCACCCGGGCACAAGCCTCCGGATCACCCTGAAGCACGTCGGCGAGCCAGGGCAACTCGAGGATGAACGCGGTGAGGACCGCTTCGTCGTCGTCACGCTCGAGAAGGAACCGGAACGCCTCGCCCTGCGGTCCCGTGCCCACCCATTGGCCGACCTCGAACACGACGAGCTCCACGCCCAGCAGGTCGCCCCGGTTATCGCAACCCCCGAGCAGCAGAACGAGCAGCGACAGAGCCAGCGCGATGCCGGCACGGCGCCGCGGGCGTTGGCCGGGCCCCGAGGCCGGAAGGTCTCGAACGAACATCGAAGGAGTTCACCTTATCGCAGCCGTCCGCGGTCGCCCCCCGCTCCGTTCGCCGATCCGGAAGCCGAGGCCGCACCTGACCGACGCCGAAGCGAGAGCAGCAGGCCGACTCCGAAGATCGTCAGCGTACCGATCACGGTGATCATGTAGCTGTGCAGCGCGTTCCGCAGCATCTCCGGTCCCCCCGCAAGCCGCGGCGAAACCGTCATCCACACAATGACGAGCACGCCCACCGCCACCGCCGACTGGGCGGCGGCACGCCCGGCCCGCGGCGCCAGCCGGTCGAGAGCGAACAGCCCGAGCAGGCCGCCGGCAAAGACGCCCGACCATGTCCACCAGAGGTCGAGCACGCTGCCGGCGCCGATCATCAGCAACGCGGCGCCGGTGCCGAGCACGCCCACGCCCACGGTCGCCCGGCGCAGCACCCGGAGGTCTTCCGCCTCGACACCGTCCGGCCCCGCTTCCGGCCGGAGCCAGGTGCGGTAGATGTCGGAGAGGAAGACCGTGGCCGAACTGTTGAGCGACGTGTCGATGCTGCTCATCGCGGCCGCGAACAGCGCCGCGATCAGGAGACCCGCGGCCCCGGCCGGCAACCGGGTCGAAATGTAGTGAGGGAAGGCCTGATCGGCGGCCACGCCGGCGACTTCCGGCTGCCCCTGGAAGACGACGAACAACCCGGTACCGATGAAGAAGAAGACCGCCGACACCGGCAGGTAGAGGCCGGCCGCCAGCCAGACGGAGCGCGATGCCGCGCGGTCGCTGTTCGCGGCGTGGTAGCGCTGCACGTAGCTCTGGTCGATGCCGAAGTTGTTGAAGTTGATGAACAGACCGTAGAGCAGGACGACCCAGAAGGTCGAGGTCGTGAAGTCGAAGGCGAAGCTGCCGAGGGAGAACTTGCCGGCGGCGCCAGCCGTCTCAACCAGCCCGCCGAGGCCACCCGGCGCATCGACGACCAGCAGACCGACCACGACCAGCGCGCCGACCGTCAGCACCACGCTCTGGATCACGTCCGTCCAGATGACCGCCTCGATACCGCCGATCAGGGTGTAGATCGTCACCACGACGCCCGTGCTCAGGATGATCCATGCCACCGGCCAGCCCGTCAACGCGTTCATCGCCAGCGCCACTCCGAACAGGATCGAGCCGACCCGGGCGAACTGGGTCAGCAGGTAGCAGGCCACCGCGTAGGTCCGTGCCCAGCGGCCGAAGCGGGCCTCCAGGTGCTGGTAGGCCGAAACGGCGCCGCCGCGCCGGTAGAACGGGATCCACCAGCGCGCCGCCAGGAACGCCGCCACCGGCAACGACAGGGAGAACGCGAAGGCGTTCCAGTTGCCGCCGAAAGCCTGCCCGGGCACCCCGATGAACGTGTTGCTCGAGAGGAACGTGCCGAAAATCGACAGGCCGACCGCCCAGCCCGGCAGCGCTCCGCCGGCAACCATGAATCCGCGGGCCGTCCCGCTGCGCCGGGCGAGCGAAAGACCGAGCGCGATGACCGCCACGAGATAGGCGGCGAAGACGAAGAGGTCGACGCCGCCGGTCACTCGGGGGCCGGCGCCAGCACCGACGCTTCCGCGGGCCACTCCTCACCGGCCATCGGATGCCGCTGCAGCGCCGCCGGATCGAGCACCACGTGCCGGATGCGGGTGCGCCGGTGGGTGTAGGTCAGGTGGACCAAACCGTCGCGGGTCCGGATCACCGCCGGATAGGAGTACTCGCCGTCCTGGTCCTCCAGCATCAGCGATGCGTCCCAGGTGTCCCCGTCGTCAGACAGCCCGACGTTCAGGCGCGACCGGGAACCCGCCCAGGCGCCATCGATGCGGACCTTGTGGTTGTAGACGAGCAGGTGCCGGCCGTCCGCCAGGGTCACGCCGTCGACGCCGGCGTCGGGGTTGGGCAGGCCGGTCGCGTAGACGGGCCCCCAGGTACGGCCTTCGTCGGTGGAACGGGAGGCCGCGACGCGGCTCTCCTTGGAACGGAACAGCGCCAGGAGTTCGCCGTCGCCAAGCGTCAGGATCGTCGGCTGGATGATCCGGAAATCCTCGCCCGCCGCGGTTCGGCCGGCCAGACTCTCCGTCCGTGTCCACGTCCGCCCGAGGTCGGTCGAACGCTCGAAGTGAGCCCGCCAGACGGGCGGCGCCGGCGCGTTCTCGATGCTCGATCCGGCGAGCAGCGTGCCGTCTGCCAGCGTGATCGGCTTGTTCCTGATCGGCCCCAGAATGCCGTCCGGAAGCCGGCGCGGCTCGCTCCACGTGCGCCCGTCGTCGGCGGACTCCATGACCATCCCCCACCACTCCGGCGGACTCGGACCGACCTTGAAGAACAGGAGCAGCGGCGCGTCGTCCTGCGGCGACTGGTACAGCACCGGGTTCCAGGTCGGGTAGCGGGCGCCGTCAGCCTGGACGCCGTTGACGACCTCCACCGGAGGACTCCAGCGGCCGCTCGGCAATGAAGCCGCGCCCGCCGGTTCCGCCCGCTCAGCCTCAAGCCGGCTGAACCAGATGCCGACGTCGGGGTTGCGCTCGGCCGTGCCGCCGAACCAGGCCGCGACCAGGGCGCCGGAGGCCGTCTCGGCGATCGTCGAGGCGTGGCACTCGGGGTACGGCGCCGTCTCGAAGATGAACTCGGCGAGGACCACGCCATCCTGGGCCATCGCCGGCGCCGCCGGCGTCACCGCCAACGTGGCCACGATCGCCGTGAACGCGACGGGATGACTGCCTCGGATCAGGAGCCCGTCTCCCCGGCTTCGCCAGCGAGCACGAGTTCCTCCGCCTGGCGCACGATCTCCCAACTCGCCCTCCGCCGGAGCGCTGTGGTTGCCCTTCGTCGCCCGGTCGACCGTGACCACTCCCCAACGATTCCGGAGCAGAGTCTCGACCTGGTCGAAGAGCGGTTCGACGCGGGCCTTGACGTTTGAGAGCAGCGCCACGTCGATGTCATCGAGGCTCGACAGCCGTGGCGCCGACCGGAGCGCCGGAGGCGCACCCTCCCAGGACGGGTCGAGCACCTGCATGGCCGGGAGTGTAGCCGCCTCAGGCCGGCAAGTGCTCCCGCAGGAACGCCGGAATCCGCCGGATCACGGCCCGCGACGCCTCGCTGTCGTCCATCACGTCGAAGGCGTGGGGGCCGGTCGGATGCTCGACCACCTCAAGCTCGAGCGGGAGGGGCTCCGTATGGATCGTGAACCGGTCGCCGGGAAAGGCCCGGCCGCTTCCCGAGGTCGGTAGAGGTCGAAAGCTCGCTCCGCGTCGCCCCGGGGTTGGTCGCGGGGCACGTCCGCGGCGTGATCGTCACTGCCCTGGCGGAGACAGACGGATTCGATTTCGTGTCGCGTTTCTTCGCGTCCGCTACCGGCATCGACGAGGATCCCGTAAACCGGTTCCGCCCACTGCTGCCTGGCGCCCTACTGGCAACGTCGTCTCGGCCAGGACTCGTTCACCGCGCGGCAGGCCTCCCAGCGCGGTGGCGAGGTCCGCTGCGCCGTCCGCGACGATCGCGTCCTGCTATGCGGTCAGGCCGTGACGGGCCCTGCGGGCAAACCTGCTGGCGTCACGGAACTCCACACCCGAGAGGAGCCAACATGAGGAGAGTCCGCTACTGCGTCGCCATGCGCCTGGACGGGTACATCCGCGGACCGAACGGCGAGGCGGACTGGATCGTCATCGATCCAGACTACGACTTCGCCGAACTCTACGGTGGAGTTCGACACCTGCCTGGTCGGCCGGACGACGTTCAAGAGCACCGGCGGTCAGGACCAGGGCTCGATGCCGGGCGTGCGGACCTTCGTGTTCTCGCGCACCCTGCAGCAGAACGACTTCGAGAACGTGACGATCGTCAGCGACGACTGGCGGGAGGTCGTCCCGGCGCTTCGCGAGGAAGACGGCAAGAAGAACATCTGGCTCTTCGGCGGCGGCTCGCTCTTTCGCAGCCTTGCCGAGGAGGGTCTCGTCGACACCGTGGAAGTCGCCGTCATCCCCACGATCCTCGACGGAGGCATTCCGCTTGTTGCCGAGCCGTCCTCACGCATCGGGCTCAGATTCAAGGGGCACTGCGTCTACAAGGGGGATATCCGATAGCAACCATTCCTCAACGGCGGCTCTCCAGTCCCGAATGTCAAGTGGAGTCCGATAGCAGCCGCGTAACGTGAAACGTGACGACTGAGCCCCCCGCTGCGCCAATCAAAGTAGAGACAACCAGCCAAAGCACACGAGGCGCAGCGACGTGAGAAGGGCTTCAATGAGGCCGGGGCGCTTGCGCCCCGGAAACTCGACATGGTCGTTCACCTTCGGAATCACTACGGCGTGCTTCAATGAGGCCGGGGCGCTTGCGCCCCGGAAACGGCGTCGATTCCTGATGGACCGGCCAGGGTGGCTTCGGGCTTCAATGAGGCCGGGGCGCTTGCGCCCCGGAAACGTGGCCAAGATCCTGCGCCCCTCCCTGTGCTGGTTCGTGCTTCAATGAGGCCGGGGCGCTTGCGCCCCGGAAACTGCCGCCGGGCCGTCGCCGGGAGTGACGCCGAGCGTGCTTCAATGAGGCCGGGGCGCTTGCGCCCCGGAAACCCTCTTCGGTCGGGTAGTCAGCGAAGAGCGCCTTGCGGCTTCAATGAGGCCGGGGCGCTTGCGCCCCGGAAACCCGGCGATCGAACGGCATTAGGACTGCACCAGCCTGGCTTCAATGAGGCCGGGGCGCTTGCGCCCCGGAAACGGTCTTGCCCGGTCTTGCCCGGTCTTGCCCGCCGCCGCTTCAATGAGGCCGGGGCGCTTGCGCCCCGGAAACGGTCTTGCCCGGTCTTGCCCGGTCTTGCCCGCCGCCGCTTCAATGAGGCCGGGGCGCTTGCGCCCCGGAAACGTACCGACGAGGCTAATCAACCAAGGGAGAATCCAGTGCTTCAATGAGGCCGGGGCGCTTGCGCCCCGGAAACCTCCTCCAGCCACGCGACCGCGGCGCGAACCGTGGGGCTTCAATGAGGCCGGGGCGCTTGCGCCCCGGAAACCTACCGCGGCGGCGACTTCCTGGTCGGCCCAGCCGGTGCTTCAATGAGGCCGGGGCGCTTGCGCCCCGGAAACTCCGCGTCCGCCATGACCACGGCCTCTACCGTGCGCATGCTTCAATGAGGCCGGGGCGCTTGCGCCCCGGAAACAGGGTCCTCGCAACCGACTGAGCCACCTACTCTACATCCGCTTCTCGCGAGCGCTGCAAGCGAGATGCAGCGCGAGGGCCGCCTTCGCGCCGGACGACCCGCGCCGTTCAGGGCTAAGTGCTTTGTTGTCAATGATCTGCCTTCACTCGAGACCTACCTGGGCCAGCCGTTGCGCTTGAGCGCTCGCAGGAGCGTCGGCAAAGACGGGAGCCCAAGGTCGCCACGAGTCACACGCTCAGACGATTGTAGCGACCCGCTCGGGCTTCTCGTAGGACTTGCCCAGGCTCTCAACCCGGAGTTCAACCTGCTCCGCGGGCCCCAGGTCGAGGATCAGCACATGGTCCTCCGTGGGCCGGATCAGGCCGTCGATCCGCGCCGTCATCTCGGCCCGGCGCCTGGCAGTCAACCGACACTGGAAAACGGAGAGCTGCAGCCATCGGCCGTATCCCTTCATCGTCACGAAGATTCGGCGCCACCGCTTGGGATCCGCGATGTCATAGGTCACGACGTACAAGCGTTCCTTGGCCACGCCTCCGCTACCTCGGAAGATAGTGAGGGTAGTCCCGGATCTCGCCCTGGAGAAACCTCGTCAACAGCCTCGCCTGAACTTCGATCAACCGGCGCATCGTGACCCTGTAGCCGAACATCGGATGGGTGGTCTCTTGCTCCAGGCGCCGCTCAAAGGCGGCGATGAACGCTCGCCGTCCCGGTGGCCGGAGCGCACACGCGTTGCCGTTCCAGATGAAGTGGGAAGGGCGAACTTCCCCGTTGTTGATCACCTGGATCACGCTGGAGTCCGCGACGATCGGGCGGAAGGGCTCCATCAAGTCGAGCGCCAATGCCGGCCGGCCGTGGCGGGGCCGATGGTAGAACCCCATGTACGGATCCAGACCAACCGCAGAGGCCACGTTCGTGAACACCCTCGTGAGAAGCGCGTAGGCGAGAGACAGCATCGCGTTCACGGGATCCGTCGGCGGCCTCCGGTTCCGCGTGGCGAAGGAGAATTGCTCCACTTCCGGGCCAGTCGAGGGTGCGAGCATCCGGTCGAAGCAACGGAAGTAGATGGCCGCACCTTCGCCTTCGATCCCGAGCAACTGTTGCACGTTCGCTGCCGTCTCCGCCTCCGTAGCGATTCGCTTCAAGCGGCCCAGGGCGCGGTCCTTCTCGCTTCCTTCCCCCTTGGCCGCCCTCCAGTTGCGGCGAAGCAATGTGCGCGAGTTCCTCACCTTGGCCCGGACCAGTCCCCGGGCCAGGTCGAGGCATCGACGTTCTTCGAATGCAGCCCGGTACTGAGCCTCACGGACGGTCACGTTGCGATGGCCGGTCCCCACGGTGTGGCCCACGAACCAACCGCCGCTCGTGAACCAGGACACGGGAATCTCCTCCCTCATCAACGCATGCAGTGCTGGCGTCGTGACCGACGCCGGGCCGTAAACCGCCACGTCGGACACTTCGACGAGCGGCACCTCCGTCTTGTCGCCTTCCACGTCCACTACCAGCCGTTCGCCACTCTTGCGCAGCCGCGCTCGCGGCGTCTGCACGTAGAGGGGCCGCGCAGCATCGTCCGATGGATTCAACGGCCTGGGTGGCCCTCCGCGGTGGAACAAGTTGGTCTCGTCCGGCAGGCAGATTCCCGCGAGCGAGCAGCGAGGACACTTCGGGCTGTCCCGCAGGGGCGGCGGCCTGCGGCCCGCCATGGCAGCTGACCGCAATCCCGAGATTGCGTCGTTCGTCATCGCACGAAGCTGCTCGTCAAGGAACACCGCAACTCTCTCGCGAGAACCGACGTACCAGAGAGCGCCCTGCTCCACCCTGTATCCGTTGTCCTCCAGAATCATCGCCTGCGCGCAGACCTGGACCCGCTCCGGCTCGTAAGCACCTGCCGCTACATGCGGCCTCTTGCCCTTCTTGAAGTCGACCGGCATGGCGACGCCGTCCTCAAGGTCCACCACGTCCATCTTGGCGATGATCCCCAAGCGCTGCGACGACATCGTGACTCCTCGGGCGCGCCCCACGACGTCATCCGCCTCTTCCGGCGCCGGCAACCGGCCGCCTCCCTCGTCGACACGCCGATGTGACCTCCGTCCTTCGGCAGTGTCACCGCTCTCTGCCCACTCACCCTCGACCCACTCCAGATACGCGAGCCTTGGACAGTAGGTCCACTCGTTGACCATGCGGACCGGCACGAGTTCCTCGCTGCGACCGGCTACGGGAGGCGGGAGATTCAAGAAGAGCTGGGACTCGCGAGGCATCTCCTTCACGCCCTGCTGAAGCCGCCGTCAAGGCCGCAAGCGCCTGCGGCTACTCGAAGGTGAGCACGGCTGGACTCATTGCAGCGCGCAACGCCTCGCGCTACAGTCGCTCCATGCGGATCCGGCACAAGGGGCTCCGGGCGTTGCACGAGCGCGACAATCCGGGCCGGCTTCCTGCGGCCTTCGTACCTCGACTGAGGCGAATCCTCTTCCGTCTGCAGGAAGCGGACAACCCGCGGAGCGCCGACGCGCCGGGCTTCCGACTGCATCCGCTGAGAGGCGAGCGTTCGGGTCAGTGGAGCGTTCGGGTTTCCGGCAACTGGCGTGTCGTGTTCCGGTTTACGGATGGCCAAGCCGTGGACGTGGACCTGATCGACTACCACTAGCGCAGGAGGAGAATCATGAGCAATCGAGAGAACGATCATGTCGGCACCATGATGAACCCGCCTCACCTAGGCGAGCTCATCCGCGAAAGCATGGACGACGTCGGATGGAACGTGACCGAGACGGCGGCACGTCTGGGTTGCGAACGCGGAACTCTATCGCGGTTGTTGAACGGCAAGGCGGGCATTTCCGCCAGGATGGCGCTGGCGCTCGAGGACATCGGCTGGGGAACTGCAGGTCATTGGATGCGGATGCAGGCCAGCTACGACTTGGCGCAGGCGCGTCTTGCTCGCGCCGCGGAACCGAGGACAGTCGCCGCACGCGTGTAGCCCGCCAGCCTTGGCAACCGCAGCGACCCGCTTCGTCTCGGGCCGTCACGTCTACTCGTCTTCATGTGCAGCATGAAACAAACCGCCTCCCACATGGCTGTCCCTCCCTAGCAGCAAGGGGCCCCGAACCGCCACGGCGAAGCGGAGGCTCAGTCGTGCTGTGGGCCGTCCGCCCCGCGGACCGGAAGCGACACTAAGGACGTTGACCGCGCTCGGAGCGGGCAAACCTCGCCGAAGGCACTCCGCTGTCACGTCGGCGCGTACAATCTCGGCGGCGTCCTGCCGTGGCTTGAGATTCCGGGAGGCGACATAGTCAGTTTGCCCTACCCAGACGTACGCGGGGCCCACCAGAGGGTCGCCTTCCCGAACCGGCTGCGCCATCAGATGGTCAAACCGCCCGAGCCGACCTGCCACCAACTCTCCGAGGCCGTGCGTCACCTCATCGAATTTGCGGACGTCACTCCAAGCCCGTCGAGTGCGACGATCGGCCGCCCACGGTGCGACGACAATGAGCCTCCGGATGGCCTGCGCCTTACCGCTACCGCCATCGGCAGCCAGAAACACATGCGAATGATGCCCCGAGCCTCCCGGGGCACCGTCCGTCTCATGCCCGGAGAACAATCGTCCCACTCGATCATCTGCTTCCCGAGCCAATGCCATCAGCGCACGCCGCAAGCACCGCAAGAGTACGAGACGGTCACTCGGCGCCACCCTGCACCTATCCTCCAGGTCGAATCCCACCACGCCTGCGGGCCGGATGGCAGGCTCCAGCAGACCGAGACCGCAGAAGCGACCGTCCCCCAAGACCAGCGGCCCGGCTACCGCTTCATCGAACTCAAGCTCCGCATGCCAGAGAGCGTGTGAGGCGAACCGGGAGCCTTTTGCGAAAGAACCTGCCATGGAACCGCTGCGATGGAACGGCTCCTTCTGCACTCGAACACTCCACGCCCTGCTCCGAACGCCCGCGTGCCGGAGCGCCTGCACAACGCCATGTACGGCGCGATCCTCCTCGCGAATCCGCTCGGCAACGGATCGTGGGCCGTTCCCCGCAATCCGCCGGCGGGGAGCAGTCGAAAGTGCCAGAGGAGTCACGCTCCGGTACGAAGACGCCGGGGCGACGAACCGATCCGCCATCCGGCTATCGTTGGTCGGCACCAAGCGCCCCGACGACGCCCCGCCAGCCTCCGTGTCCCCCGCATCGCTACCCGCGAAAGCCCACCTCAGATCAGCGGCTCCAATAGGACAATCAGCCGGCACCTCGAGGAGAACACGTCGTATCGAGAGGTCGGCATGCGAAGAGCCGATGGACGGTGTCGGCAGCAGTCGGACTCTCTGTCGAAGATCAGCGGGTCCTGCACCCCGGCCCCTGACCAACCTCTCGAACTGTTCGGACCTTGCGGGAAGCGAATCCTGTAATCTAGCCGTTGCCCTCGCCAGCAAATTCGACGTCAGAGAAGCGGCCAACGTCAGAGGAAAAGGCGCGAACCCGCCGTCCGGGCGACGCAACTCAAGGAGAATCCGTCTCGGCGGCGCATCGTAGGCGCTTCTACCAAGGAGGGCCTTGGGAGGCTGGAACAGCAATTGCCGGGCCGCCTGGCCCGATCCTACGGTACGCAGTCGATGGCGGCGGCCAACGTACCGACGGACCAGGCTGTCCAGCGTCCCTGAGCGCGGTACCGCCGTCTCGCCCGCACCGCCGGGAATCCGAACGGCACCCGGATGAGCATCCAGTAGCGCAGCGACTTCACATTCTCCCACCACTTGGGCAGTGGCCCACGCCATGTCGATGCCCCGTCCAAGCTGATACAAGCCCGCTGCTACTTCACAGACACGCTGCGACTCTGGGACCTCGGCCTCCAGATCCCACACATAGAGCACCGGTTGGCTCGAGTCGAAGAGGACCGGGCACCAGTGCTTTGCCACCCGGATCTCGGCCGCGCGCGCCGGATCTCCACCCTTCGAATCCAGGTCGTTGCTCGGAACGAAGAGCTTCACGGCGCTGCCTCGCCGGCCGGTAACGGCGACAACCCTTGGCGGCCTGAGTTCCTCAAGCCACCTCAGCGCACGCTCGTCCTCCGAGAGCAGACTCGCGCCTCTGGCCGCGGCCGCAACCAGCGCCTGAAAGAGCCTGGCTGGAGACGGAGGCCAGCCGCCGGTACCGTCGAACTCGTCGAACTGGTCGTCCTCGCCGTGATAGCGGCCCTGATGAAGCCAAACGGCGATAACCAGTGAACGGGCCACTACTGCTCCTTCGTCTTGGCCTTCGTATCGGCGACCGCGCGCTTCTTGTCGAACGCGACCCGGCAACCTTCGCCGACGCCGAACGCGGTCGCCGCACCGCGGGCGTAGTCGAGCGCTAGCGCTTCGTTGAGATCTACCGCTACGCGCTCGCCATCCCTGCGGACAAGGAGCCAGACAACCTTCTCTTCGGGAACCGGTGTCAAGAGGCAGCCAGCCCGAAGGAATCCGTCCATTGGCGCAGTTGCCGCAACGAGTGCGAGCCCCAACACATAGCGCCGGAGCGCCTGGCCATTCTCACCATCTAGTCTGCGCAGGGCGATCAGATTGACCGTCACGTCACGCCGTATCGGGCCACGGGCCACGATGCCGCCATGACTCTTTACTGCAGGAACGTGGACGAAGCCTCGCTTGGAAAGAGGGCTCTTCGGATCGCCCTGCTGCTTCTCCTTGTCAGTCTCGGAGAAGACTTCCAAATCGGCGTAGTCAAGAGGCGGGACGTATTGCGCTGAGCGCGTCAATACGTCCACGTCCTCCGCTCGAATCGTGGCCTGAACGACGCGGGGCAGTTTGGCTTGCGTGTCTCTGGAGTCCCAGACACCAAAGACGAGCGACGTCGGCGCAAGCTTGGCCAGAGGACCTGCGTCGCCCTGGTCCAGAAACGCCTCGAAAGCAGCACGCGATCTTTCCTTCAGCTCGCTCGACCGAATGATCGCGTCGCCCAAACGGTGACCCGCCTCGAGAATCGACACCGCCTTCCCCTCGCCGTACGCAATCTCGACCTGAGGAACGAGAGCCGACCGTAGATTCTCTGCTTCGCCCTCCTTGGCTTGCAGGAACACGGGCTCCATCCGATTGGCCTGAGACCCGACGCTGTCCACCAGCGCCACCTTGGTTCCGTCGGCGAGCACATCGATGTTGTAGCCGAGGTCACCCCTGTTCTGCGGGCTGCCCGCGAAAGTCGGAGGGAAGAACGGCGTACCCTCTCCTTCGACAGGAATCAGCAACTGGCGAAGATACAGGGCGACCGGGCCGTCCCGGTCGTCTGCAAGGGCGTTGATGGACTCAAGGTCAAGCGGTTCTATCATCGGGGAATCTCCTCTTCATGCACTTGGGTGATGCTCCTGGCCTGCCCTTCCTTCCCGGACCAATCCAGACGCATGACAAAGCTCCGAAACGGCAAGCCCGCTACCGGCGTACGGTCCAATCCGAGGGCAGCCCGGTGGAACGTAGGCTCCAAGAACAGCCTCCGCTCGTCCCGGCCGAGGACGCCGTACCGGTACTCAAGCTTCGTCTCGTCGTTCTTCAGAGGACGGGCATGCGTCATTCCGACCGCCGCCAGAACATCAACCAAGGGGAAGCCCACCAGCCCAATCGAGCTGTGCTTGTTGGCAGAGAATCCGTCCTGAGTCGGGATGTTGTCGCGTCGCCAGTCGAAGCGTAGGCTGCTGGACTGTCGCCGGGCCAACGAGAACGGTTCTTCTTCATACTGGAGCATCTCCAAGCCGGCCGACTCAACCGCTGCCCGCACGATGGCAGCACCGGGATAGCCGGCCATTCCAGTCCAGAACTTGGCCTTGTCACGGCGGGTCGTATCGCCCCAGTACTCGATAGCGACTTCCGGTCCGCCTGGCTCGCGGAGAACCGCCGGCAGCATCGCCGGGCTCCCCGGATCCCGGAAGGGGAATGGATGACCAGGATCGTCGAACTCGCAACCGCCCCACTTCGGTTTCCATTTCTGAAGACTCCGGGAGCCATGCGGCGCACGAGCAACGACTTCAGCGTCGGCAAGAAAGCGCAACACGCGCTTGACCGGCGGCTCCTCCCCACGCGCCATTACCGAGAACTTCGTTCCACGAGCGTCGCTCCAGTCGAAGACTGCCTTCGCATCTCCGAGAAGTACCTCCGCAGCCTCCAGAAACCCCAGGCAAGCGAAAACCTGGCCAGGGTTCAGCAGATCCACCGGTATGAAAGACTCAGCCATCGGTTCCGCGTCCTTCAGACAGCCCCGACCGCGATGCGCTCTGGTCCGCAGCACGCAAGATCGCCTCGCGCCAGGCGAGCCCCCAAGGGCCGTAGCGCCTCTGAAGCCGTGCGAAGCGAAGTGCAGCTTCGCCAGCCTTCTGCTCAAACAAGGAAGGCGGCCCGCCATCGCAGCCGTCGGGCCGAATGATCGGTCGCGCACGACCGTGATGCGACGCGATCAGGTGCAGGATCAGATCCCTCAGGCCGTTCGGCAAGTCCTCACCCTCGGCCCGAATCAACGAACCGAACTCGTGGCGATAGCCGTCGAGGAGCAGCCAGCTACCGCTACGTGGGGTCTTCGCGTAGACACGACCATCTGGAGGAGCGTTCGCATAACTCTGCCAGCGATGTGCAGCCTTGCCTCCATCATGCAGGCGGGCAGCCATCTTCAGCGCTTCGACCTCGTCGTCCGGCAAGTCGAGCCGCTTCGCGATTGAAAGCACTCGGTCTACGACCTGTTGCGTGTGCTGGGAAAGGACCTGAAACTCCGGGCCGACGGACCGCGCCTCCTCGTTCACCGCTTCATTCGCCCACTTGGAGACCGCCAAGCCGCGCAGCGGTTTGCCAGCGCCATCAGACCTCGTCTCGAACGTCTGCATCAGACGCCAGGTCGCGGTATGCCCGGAAACGGTCAACCCCTCGCCGTCGTCGCCAGCGCTGACCTCCTCGGCCCTGAACTTGATGACCGGCGATGCGTCGGGAGTTGGCTCTTCCCTCAGCGCCTGCCAACTTGCATCGGAATCTGCTGCGATGGCTGTTTCTTCCTCTCGCTCGGTCAACATGCCGTCGCGCAGACCGCCCAACCTCGCATCCACTACGAGGATTGCACCGGGCAGTACGGACTTCTCCCAATCTTTCTTCAGGCGGTCACGGACCGTCTTCTCGGTCTTGTTCAGGGCCTTGGCCGGCGCGGCCAGACACTGGAGCAGGGCCAGCTTTCCGCTGCCGGCACTTCGGCACTTCCGATCCAGCAGGATGGCCACGATCTCGTCGTCCCGAATCGAGGAAACGTGATCTTCGCCTCGTTTCGTCACCCGGACCGCTCTCTTGAGCAGCCAGTCGAGCACGCGTCGCGAACCGGCTTCCAGCTTCTCCGTCGCATGAATCGGCGCAGCCCGAAAGTAGTCCGTGACCATCCCGGGCGGGGCGGATACGTCCTCTCCCGCCCGGACGCGAGGAAGGTGGCTTCGCCAGACAACGATGGTCTCCGCTTCTTCGTCGTCCTCCCAGCCTCTTAGCCACGGTGCGACTTCTGGTCGTCCCTCGTGCCGGTCAAGGGAAGTCATGGCCCAGGCATCGAGCAAGGGTCTCGTCAGTTCAGGATGAAGCGGCGCGGGTGTAGTCGCCGCGCGAACGACATCAGGAAGATCCGACCTCAGCTGCACCGTCGCCGCCGGGCTGGCATCCAGCCTGTCGTCCTCACCGGGCTCCAACGCGCGCAAGGGTGCCAACCACCGCTCAAATCGCTGCGCTTCGTCCTTGGCCCTGTCGGCCGTCCTCCCCGTCGACCTGGACCTGGACGGTCGGACGGCGAACACATCCACTGTGGCCGTCCTCTCGGCACCACCACGGCGATTGACCCGCCCCAACCGCTGCACCATCCGCTCGTACGGCACAAGGTCGCAGACTAGGTGGTCCGCGTCAAGGTCCACGCCGACCTCACCAGCTGAAGTCGCAACCAGGAACACCGGGCCATCTTGGTCAGGCCTTGAGCCTCCGAGGAAGCCACGCCGTTCAAGCCAGCACTCCAGTTCGGCCCGTTCGTGAATCCTCCTCTCGCCAACGAGAAGTTCCGAAGCCCAACCGAATGACTTCCCGACAGCTCTACTCCGGCGCCTGCAATCCTTGTCGATACGGCTCTTGACGTCCACAGCCGTCTTTCGGCTGTTGCAATAGACGAGCACCCGAACCACCGCGGCCTCGGCACTTGCGGAGATCTCGAGTGCCCGGTCTGCGAGTCGCTCCGCCAGCTTCCGATGGTCATCGACGTCGTGTATCCGCAACCGCTTTCTTGCCCTGAGCCGAGCACGGACGATTGGTTCTTCGCAGTCCTCTGCTTCGAGCCTGAAGGCCCCCCGTTCTGTTGAACCGCCAGAGCCTCTCCCGGTCGCCGACAAGGACACCAGGCGGAAAGGGGGCGTGTGCGGCGTGGTTTTTCCCAAGGGCCCGAGCTCACCGGCGCGATGCTCGGCAACCTGCCGGAGCAGCGCTTCGAACGGCGGACATAGATGCGCTTCGTCTAGGAGGAGCAGAGCGTCAACGCCGAGAAGCCCCGCATAGTACGGGCGCATACGCTTCGACACGCCGTAGCCCTCGAACATCAACCGCGAGCCGATCATGTCGACCGTTCCGACGATGATCGCAGGGGACGAGGGGTCCTCGAGCCAGACACGATTGTCGGCGAGTCCACCGCGCAGAGTGGACACCGGAAGGCCGCCGTGGCGGCTGTCGATTCTGAGTGCCTTGGCGAGGTCGGCAGGGAGGTTCTTCCGCAGGCGCTCCGCATAGCGCGTCGCTTGGTCAACTACGGCACGACGGTCCACGACGTACACGAGCCGCCTGGGTATTCGCGCCCCCTTGGCCAAGCCGATCAACCAGAGCGCCATCACCGCCGTCTTTCCGAGTCCGGTCGGGACATCAACGGATTCGGGCAGTTCGCCGCACAGCAAACGTGCAAGAAGCCGCTTCTGCCAACGGAACGGTGGGTGTCGCTCGCCACCGTCCGCAGTCAGCGTAGCGAACGCCTCGCTCAGACTCGGATCATCAAGCGGCATCGCAGAGAGGTCTGGTTGGCGGGTCTCATCCACACCAAGGCAAGCGTCCTTCGGGTCAGTATTCACAGGCGGGAGGCTCTCAGAATCAGATCTGAGGAGCCGGTGTTGATGGATAGCGCTGGTAGGCAGCGAATCGGCGTCGCCCGGCAGCTCGGACTCCCGCGCACCCTCGACCGCAAGCCTACAACGCGGGCACCCTGAATGCCGAGGAGTTCTCCGGCAGCTCGGACTCCCGCGCATGCCCGATCCATGTCTACGCGGAGAACCGGGTGCGGGCGCATGTCTTCCTCTGCATGCTCGCCTGGTACCTGGAATGGCACATGCGCCGCGCGCTCGCGCCCCTCCTCTTCGAGGACGATGATCCCGAGGGCGCACGCGCCAAGCGCCGCACCCCCGTCGAAAAGGCCCGACCGTCCGACAGCGCAAGAAGGAAGACCGCTTCCAAGACCACTCCCGACGGCCTGCCCGTCCAGAACATGTCCGATCTCCTCAACCACCTCGGAAGCCTGACCCTCAACGAGGTCACCCTCCCAGGTCAGACCGACAGCCCCTTCATGCTCACCGCCGAACCGACGCCACTACAGGCCAAGGTCTTCCAACTCCTCGAACTCCCAACGAAACCCGTGTTTACAGCAGCCTGACACCCCGATCTGGAGATCCTGCCCGCGTTTACTGCCGTTTCTGCGGACAGACCAAGTGAAGTTCCGTCTAACCCTGAGCCTGAGCCTGTACCAGTCCCGTTCCCCGCACACGCGGGGATGAACCGTAGCCGCCGAAACCGCCTTCGGGCGGTCCGTGCCGTTCCCCGCACACGCGGGGATGAACCGCCGGGGAACGCTTCCCGAAGGGAGAAGAAGGACCTGGTTGCTGTCAACCCTAAGCGGCTTCGGATGTGCCCCGCTCCCGGGCCACGATGGCTTCAAGGTGCGGAGGCGGTCTCCACAGGCATTCCATGACGTAGCGCGGGTCCATCGGTTCACCGTTCCAGGCCGGTAGCGATTCCTCGCCGGTGATCAGGATGCCCGCATCCTTTAGGTTTTCGATCAACTCCCGGGTGGCGTCGTCGCCGACGGCCGGCGGCGCCGGGCTCCGTTCGAGCAGTAGCCCGCGCGGGTTGTAGAACCCCACGGCGCCGTGGTCGTCCATGCGCAGGCTGAAGCCGCCTTCGTGGAGCAGGCGGTGGTGTCGGCGGCAGAGCAGTACGAGGTTCGAGAGCTTCGTTTCGCCGCCGTCGGCCCAGTGCTCGATGTGGTGGGCGTCGCAGTGCTGCGAGGTGCAGCCGGGGAAGCGGCAGCCTTGGTCCCGGAGCTCGAGGGCGCGGCGGATGGGGGGCGGGATGGTCCGCGTCTTGCGGCCGACGCTCAGGATCTGCCCGGAACGGTGCCGCATGACGACCTTCCCGGCGTCGCAGGCGATGCGCCTGAGCCGTTTCAGCGGAAACGCGGACATGCGACTTGCCCACCCACGCGCCAACGGAGTTCGACTCAGGGGAAGGCCCGGGGCCTGAAGTCCGCGTCGTTCACGATGCTGGCGCTGCTGCCCGTGGCCCGGATCGCGAACAGACCCCGGCGCACTGCGTGCCGGACCACCGATTCGTCCGCCTCCAGGTACGCCACCGCGCCGTAGATCCGGTGGCCCGCGTAGGCCGGCAGCCACTCCTGGATTCGCGCCAGCTTCTCCTCAAAGCGCTTCACGTCCCGCGGTCTCAGCGTTGTCTTCACCTCGACTGCAACCGCCTCCGTGCCGTCCGCCGCCAGGATGTCCAGTTCGAAGTGCTCGCCGTTGCGGCGCGCCGCCAGTCTCTGCGTCGTCATCTCCACCGCCACGCCCCGTTGCTGCAGCAACGGCACCAGATCGCCCGTCACCAGGCTCTCCATCAACCGGCCCCACTGCGAAGTGAACAACCCTTCCGCCTTCTTCAGCCGCCGGTCCGTCTCCTGCATGCGCCGGTCGAGGTCTCGCGACCGGTGGGCGGCCTCCTCCCGCTGGCGGGCGGCCTCCTCCCGCTGGCGGGCGGCCTCCTCCCGCTGGCGGGCAGCCTCCTCCCGCTCTTCCTTCATCCGCTCCTTCATCAGCTTTTCAAACGCGGCCGACTCGCGGGCCCGAACGGCGTCCTGCTCCGTCATCCGATCCAGCCAATCCGCCATCCGATCCAGCCGGTCTGTCGTCCGCTCCAGGATGTTCCAGATCCTCTGCGGTGCGGCCGCCGCCTCGCTGCCTGATTCGTTGCTGCTGGTCATCGTCTCTCTCCCTGTTCCAATTCCAGAAGCGGGCCGCGCCACGGCGCCCGCCGGTTGTGTGTCGTGTTGGCGCCCGGCGGCCCCTTCGGGCGCATGCCGAGCAGGGACACATCCTACCGGCCAGCAGGTCGCCCGAGCGCGCGATCCCGGACCTCTCGAACAGATAGACGGCGAAGGTGCGGCGATCGTCCTCTTCGCAACTGCTGCAACTGCTCACCGCCATTCCCGGAAGATCTGCCGCGGCCTGCATCTCGACTTGCATCCCGCCGTGGTCCGCAGTGAGAACCCGGCGGGATCCGCTCCTCTGCCGGTCTACCGACTACACGGGAACGCCGTCGAGTCCACGAAGGACGCCGCCCGCTTGCGGCGATCCGTCTTCACGTACCGGCAAGCACCGAGTAGCTGGGCAAACGGCAGTCAACCGCGATCAGAACCGGTCCGCCTCCCAGAACGCGAAGCGCTCCGGGGGCAAACAACGGGCCAGCAAGTCTCCCCCGCCGGCCAGTCCGAGCCGGCCAGCGAGCGCGTCGTCATCCAGGCACCGGATCATCCACGTCGCCGGCGGCCGGGCGTCCGGAGGCAGCTCGTCCCAGGCGGGTCGGGTTTCGATTCGTGCGCCGGCAGCGGCAAAGGCCGCTTGAAGCGCCTCGTCGCGCACCAGAGGCAACCGGACCGACTGGACGCCGCGGCCGACCAACGCGGCTGCGACCAGGTCGCACAGGGCTGGCGCCGCATCCCGCTCGCGGCCCCACTCGAGGACGCGCAGGCGGCCGTCGAAGTCCGCGACGCGCAGGTAGGCCACTGCCCGAGTTCCGTCGTCGGCGATCCGGATGTCCTCGTCCGGCGTCCCGGCAAGTGCAAAGCTGGCCTGCCAGTCCTCCGCCGAGCTGCGCTGAACGATGCCGTCAAGCGGCTTGGCCCCGGCGCCTTCCACGTAAACGCCCCAGAGGCGTTGCAGGTCGCCGCGGTCGGTCGTCGGGGCGTAGCGGCGGGCGACGCTGACCGGGGGTTCGTGCGCGCTCGCGCGAGATCGACGCCGCGACCGCCAGCGAGCCGCGTCCGGCCAGTGCAGCGTGCGCCAGCCGCGCGACCACGGCCGGTAGCCGTACCGCCCGTACCACTTGAGCCGCTCGGCGAGCAGGCAGGAGAGAACCATTCCCCTCTCCCGCATCGCGTCGATCGTCCGTTCGAGGAGCGCTCCCGCAACTCCTCGCCGCCGCGAGTCAGGCCGGGTGAAGACGCTCCCGATGCCGCCCATCGGCAGCACGTGACCACCGACCCGTACCCGGCGCACAAAGATCTGGATGCACGAGACCAGTTCGCCGCCCTGTTCCGCGACCCACACGTTGCGCGGCTCGAACGCCGGGTCAAGTTCGATGTAGCGGCGGAAGAAGTCCCGGCCACTCTGGCCGTCGGGGAACGGCCAGCCGTCCAGGAGGTCAAGCACCGCCTCGATCTCGTCGACGCGGAGGGTTCGGAGTCGTGGGTCCACGTTGATCGCGACTCTGCCATGCGAGATGCCCTGCCTGCAGTGTTTTCCAATAGAGAAATGAGCGTGTAGCGGCGACGGCAGAGAGGCTTCGATCCCACCCGACTCACGCTCACCTCTCGCTGGACTCACGCTCCCCGTTCACGCTCACTCGCTGGACAGCTCTCCTGCTTGACGGCAGAGTCGGACTTAGCCAGACTTAGCCAGGCCGTAACTCTGGAGGGGAGAACGGATGCAGGTGAACATGCACGAAGCGAAATCACAACTCTCGCGCCTGGGCAAGCTGGCCTGGGAAGGCGAGGAGGTCGTCATCGCGAAGGCGGGAGAGCCGTACCTGCGGCTCGAGCCCTATCGCGAGAAGAAACCGGAACCCCGCAAGCTGGGCGGTCTGGAGGGAATGATCCGGATGGCGCCGGACTTCGACGAGCCGGACGAGGAACTCTTCGAAGAGCTGATGAACTCGAAGATCTTCCCGGACGAGACCTGAGGGTGGACCGTCTGCTGCTCGATACGCACGCGTTCCTGTGGTGCTTGTCCGATGCCGGCAGACTGAGGGCGGCCTCGCGCAGCGCGATCGAAGATCCTCGAAACGAGATCTTCGTCAGCGCGATCACAGCCTGGGAGATCACGGTCAAGCAACTGAAAGGGAAGATGGAAGCGCCCGACAACCTGGCGGCGTGGGTCGACGAGAAGGGCTTCACCCACCTGCCGCTCTCGTTCCACCACGCCGAACTGGCAGCGCGCTTGCCGCGGTACCACAAGGACCCGTTCGACCGGTTTCTGATCGCCCAGGCCCAGGCCGAAGGGCTCGCGGTCGTCACTCGCGACACGCACTTCCCGCTCTACGGGGTCCGGACCGTGCGCGCCTGAAGCCGAGCCGGCTGCGTCTTCCTCGTGCGGGTCGCGCTTGCGCGCTGGCGGCCGGCCCCCGGAGCGGCGGCGCCGCACGCGGGTTCGGATCCGGGCCGCCTACGGTGCGCAGCAACGCCTGGCCCGGCGCGGCGCGGCGCTAGGCTTCCCGACGTGAACTTGCGCGCAGCCTCACTCACGGCCTTCCTTCTCTGGCCGCTCGCCCTGACGGCCCAGACCGACTTGCCAATCCGCGTCGAGCCGTTCCGCCAGCAGGTCGCGGAGTACGGGCCAGCAACCGACGACATCGAGGCGGATACGGCAGCGCCATCCTTCTCCCGCACCGTTGACGCCCCCGGCGAAGTCCGCGACGTCGTCACCGATGCCGCCATCCGAATCGCGGTCGCCTCGTCCACAGGCGTCTACCTGCGAGACGGCGGCGAGACGGACTGGAGGCGCCTGTTGCCGCGCGATGGCGACCGGAGCTGGGCGCCGGTCGACGTCCGCGCCGTGGATTTCGACTACGACGGCAGGCTGTGGTTCGCCTCGCCCCAGGGCCTCGGCTCTCTCGACGAGACCACCGGCGTCTGGCGCCTCTACGACCGGTCCGACGGCCTGCCCTGGAACGACTTCACGGACCTGGCCTCGGCGTCGGACGGCTCGATCTGGGCGGGTACGACGCGCGGACTGGTGCGCCTGATCCCCGGCGCTGCGCCGGACGACCCGCCGCGCTGGCAGTACCGGCAGGGGCGGCGCTGGCTGCCCCATGACCACGTGCTCGAAGTCCGGGTCGACCGGGACGGGGCGGTGCGGGTCGAGACCGCCGCGGGCCCCGGCGCGATCCACCTGCGCCCGATGACCCTGCGGAAAAAGGCGGAGCGTTTTCTTGAGGCGATCGACCGCTTCCACCGGCGAACGCCCTACGGCTACGTCTTGGGCGTGACCCTGGAACAGCCGGGCGACACGTCGGCGTTCCGCCAATCCGACAGCGACAACGACGGCCTCTGGACCTCGATGTACGGCGCCGCCGAGTGCCTGCGCTGGGCCGTCACCGGCCAACCGGAAGCGCGCGAGAACGCACGCAAGGCGTTCGAGGCGCTGCGCTTCCTGCAACTCGTGACCCAAGGCGGAACGCCGCCGGCCGAGCCGGGCTTCGTTGCCCGCACGATCCTGCCGGCCGACGGTCCCGATCCGAACGCTGGCCGGCTCGAGCACGATCGCCGGATGCGGGAGGAGAGGGACGGGCTGTGGAAGGTGATCGACCCCCGCTGGCCCACGAGCGCCGACGGCCAGTGGTACTGGAAGAGCGACACGAGTTCCGACGAACTGGACGGCCACTTCTTCTTCTACGCCCTCTACTACGACCTGGTCACCGAGAGCGACCCCGAACGCGCCGAGGTCCGCGAAACCGCGCTCGCGATCGTCGACCATCTGATCGACCACGGCGGCGCCCTCGTCGACCACGACGGGCGACGAACCCGCTGGGCGGTGTTCGGCCCCGAGCAACTGAACGACGACCAGGAATGGTGGGAGGAACGCGGGCTGAACTCGTTGTCCTACCTGACCTACCTGCGGATCGCCGAGCACATGAGCGGAGCCGACGGCGGGCAGCGCTACGCGGAGGCCGCCCGGACCCTCCTCAACGACCACGCCTACCTGGCCAACCTGCGCAACCCCAAGGTCCAGAGCGGCCCCGGCACCGGCAACCAGTCGGACGACGAGATGGCGTTGATGAACTTCTACCACCTGCTGAAGTACGAGCGGGACGAGGCGGTGCGGAGCGTCGTCGCCCATTCCCTGCGCCAGTACTGGAAGGTCCTGCGGCCGGAGCGGAACCCGCTGTTCGACTTCATCCACGCCGCCGCGATCGACGGCGCCGGCTACCGCGACGCCTTCGACGACGAGACGTACAGCCGCGCCGACCACCCGCTCCACGACGCGGTGGAAAGCCTCGTCCTCTACCCGCTTGACCGGCTTGACTGGGCGCTGTCGAACAGCCACCGGCTCGACGTCGCGCTGCTGCGCGGGCAGGACGAGCGGCGCGGCGTTCGCGGCCACCTGCCGGACGGCCGTGCGCTGCCGATCGACGAGCGTTTCGTCAACCACTGGAATCACGATCCCTGGCGGCTCGACCACGACGGCCAGGGCCGCTACCTCGCCGACGGCGCGAGCTTCCTCCTGCCGTACTACCTCGGCCTCTACCACGAGCTGATCGAGGAAACGCCGCCGGACGCGCCAGCGCAATGAACGCGACATCGAGGTGAGTCTCAGGCAGATCAGGACCGCGACGGCACTCGGCGCGGCCGCCGTGGAGGGCGGCGCGCCATGAACTGGAGCCTCTCCGGGCTCGACGCCGCGATCGTCCTCGTCTACCTGGCGGGCATCCTGGTCATCGGCACCACGTTCAGCCGCTACGTGAAGACCAGCGGCGACTTCCTGCTCGCCGGGCGCGCCCTGCCGTTCTGGGCCATCGGCATGTCGATCGTGGTCAGCGACATCGGCGCCACGGACTTCATCGCCGTCGCCGGCGGGACGTACCGCTACGGTCTCGCCCAGGCCAACTTCGACTGGCTGGGCTCGATGCCGGCGCTGCTGATCGCCGCCTTCCTCATCGTGCCGTTCTACTGGCGAAGCGGCGTCTACACCGTGCCCGAGTTCCTGGGCCGGCGCTACGGCAGCGGCGTGCGCAGCTTCCTCGCCCTGGCCTGGGGCCTGATCCTGGTGCTCAACCTGGGAATCATGATCCACGCCACGGCGCTGCTCATGCGCACGGTGCTGGGCTGGGATCCGCAACTCTCGATCTGGATCACGACCGGCATCGTCGGCATCTACACGATCAGCGGCGGTCTGGCGGCCGTCGTGATGACCGACGTGCTTCAGCTCATCATCATGTTCGTCGGCGGCGCCGCCCTGGTGGCGCGGGCGCTCTACGAGGTCGGAGGGCTGGCCGGGCTGCGGGACGGCGTCCTGAACCAGGGCCCGGCGTACGCGGACCACTTCTCGCTCTACCTGCCCCATGACACGGCGACGCCCTTCCCCTGGACCGGCATCGTCCTGGGCCTCGGCATCGTCCTCTCCGTCGCCTACTACACCGGCAATCAGACGATCGTGCAGCGGGCGCTCGGGGCGCGCAGCGAGTGGGACGCGAAGGCCGGCGTGCTGCTGGCCGGCTTCCTCAAGCTGTTCATCCCGCTGCTCGTCGCGTTGCCGGGGCTGGCCGCGATCCTGATCGTCCCCGACCTTCAGAACGCCGACGAGGCGGTGCCGAGCCTGATCGCCCGGTTGCTGCCGCCGGGACTGCGCGGCCTGATGTTCGCGGCCTTCCTCGCCGCTCTCATGTCGAGCGTCGACTCGAACCTGAACTCGGCGGCGACCCTCTGGAGCCGCGACCTGCTCGGGCGTGTCCGGCGGCGGTGGCGCCGGCGCGACCTCAAGACCGCGGCCGAACCCGGGTCGCGCGAAACCGCGCCACCCGCGGACCAGTCCGAACGCTCGTCATCGAGCGTTCGCAGTGAACTCCGGTTCGCGCGCATCCTGTCCGCCGTGCTGCTGATCGCGGCCGCCTTGATCGCACCCGAGATCGAGCAGCGCTTCAGCAACATCTACAACGCGATCCAGACCGTCTTCTCCCTGATCCAGGGGCCGACCCTCGCGGTACTCCTGCTCGGAGTGCTGTGGCGCGGCGCGAACCGCTACGGCGGCGCCACGGGCCTCGTCGCCGGCGTCGGCTTGTGCCTGCTGCTCAATTCTCCCGCGATGGAGGGACTCTTCCCGTCCGAGGAGCCATTCCTCTTCGTCGCCTGGTGGTCCTTCGCGTTCACCCTCGCCGTGACCTGGATCGTCAGCCGGCTGACGCCGCCCGAACCGCCGGAGCGTCTGCGCGGGCTGGTCTGGGGCGAGGTGCGAAACGACGAGGCGGTGCAAGCCGCGCTGCGGAGTCGGGTCGCCCGCCTGCAGGACACAAGCGTGGCGCGATGAGAACGATCCTCGAGTTCGTCCTTGGACCGATCGACTCCGCGATGGGGGCGCTGCCGCTCCGGAGCGCGCGGGTCGCCGTCGCCCTGCTGCTCATCCTGCCGGCGGCCGCCGTCTGGCGGCTCAGCCGCGACTGGGTGTTCCGCGGCGCGCCCGACGGCGCCCGCTGGCGCGATCTGAGAATCTGGGCCGCCCTGTTCATTGTCCCCTACCTCGTGATCTACCTCCTGCTGGCCTAGCAGCTAAACAGACAAGCCCGTGCAACGCGATGACTTCCGACCACGCCAAACCGCGACACGCGGCAAGAGACGGCAATCCGCCGACGGTCTCCTGCCTGCCACGCGATGACTTCTGACCACGCCAACCGCGACACGCGACAGGGACGGCAATCCGCCGACGGTCTCCTGCGTCCAACGCGATGACCTCTGACCACAACAAGCGCGACCGCTCCACCGCCCGCATCCTCGGCGTGTTCCTGGCCGTGCTGTCGATACCGGTTCTCGTCGGGGGCTTCTCGGCTGCCCTGACGATCGACCTCGCTCTCGGGACCGCCGCAGGCGCGGCGCTGTTGCTCGCGGCCGCCGTGCTCATGTTCTACGGCAGCCGCGGGCGCCCGAAACAGTCGAGGAAGCGCTGACCGAGCCGCCCCGGCCGGGCCGGGCCATCGCGCCGAAGGTGGCCGAGGACGAGGCGCGCCGGTTGCTTGCGGGCGGGCGGCGCCGCCGACTTCAAAGCGGCCGGCCCCTGGCGCTGGAACTTCTGTACCTGCCCCATCTGCTCGTGATCTACGAGACGCTGGAGGCGGCCGCTGGCCCTCGCCTGGCCGGCAGCGGCTCGTCGCCGGACGAGCAGCTCGCGGTCCTCGTCTGCCGCTTGAGCGGCCAGGCCGCACACATCCGGCTGCAGAACGTCGACATCGCGCCGGGACCGCCGACCCTGCCGCCCGCGCTTGAACCGGTCGAGGCGGAAGAGCGGGCGGGCGATTTCACCGCTCGCGTCCTGCTGACGGCGGCTCGCGGCAAGCGTCGTCGCGAGCGCGGCAGGTTGCTCCGTTGCGAACCATGCGGCTATCCATACTGGGTCCAGTACGTGGAACGCCGCCGCGGCGTCGACTTCCACGCCGTCGACGCCGTCTCCGGGAAGAAGGCCGGCGCCGCCGTCCGGAGCGCCATCGCGCAGGGGATCGTTCGCAGCCTCGCTGCCGGCGCCTGAGTTCTCAGGTAGCCGACTCGGCCCACAACCAGTCCGAGGCCGCCTCGACGATCCGCTCGGCCGTTTTGATCGCCTCCTCCGCCATCGGTCGGGAGGTCGCCTCGAACGGCGCCCCTTCCGGAACGCCGTTCGGATACCGGGACGCCGTGTAGTGACGGTCGAGCGAGCGGCCCGCGGCGCGCAGGTCCTTCAACTCCGAAATCCGATCGGCAAAGCGGTCGACGAGTTCGACGATCGAGTGCCCGCGAACGAGCCGCTCCCCCGAGCCGTACACGATCGCCTTGACCGCCTTCTCGGCCGCCTGCCGAGAGATGAAGCAGACCTGGTTGAAGTACCGCTCCCTCAGCGCCAAACGCGCGAAACCCAGGTCGTTCCCGGCCTGATTCAGCCAGCGCTCGGCCTCCGCCCGCGCCTTGGCCGGCGATGCCGGCCCCGACCAGGCCGCGCCGCCGCGCAGGTCCTCAAGTTCGCGTTCCAGGGCCTCTGCCCAGGCCGTTCCCGCGTGGACCTGTTTCGCCTCCATCAGCGCGTTGATCACGAACGGCCTCTCCTGGGCCTTCAGCGCTTCGAGTTCCTCGGGCGTATAGACCAGGAGATCCACCGCTCCGCCGGCCTTCCGGACGGCCGACTCGTAACACCGGACGCGGTCCGGCCGGGGCTCGTCGCTCGGCTGTACCACGATCAGGTCGATATCGCTCTCGGCGTCTGCCGTGCCCCGCGCTTGCGACCCGAAGAGCCAGGCGCCGCAGGCGCCCTGCTCTTCCAGGAGCGGGCGCATCGCGTGGAGGAATGTCTCAAGCCGGGTCATGGCGGAACTCCGGGAGCTTGCGCCTCATCATCTCACGGCAGCGCTACACTTCGCCCTCCCCAACCGAGGAGACCCGAAAATGGCTGACGCTTTCGAGACGCCGAAAATCATCCGTGGACCGCTCCGGTCGCCGAAGCAGATGCTCGCCGAGCAGGAGTACGGCGGCCACATGTCCATCCACGACGACTCGACGGCCGAGCGGATGGGATTTGTGGCCGGCGGGCCGATCGAGGGCCCGACCCACTTCAGCCAGTTCGTGCCCCTGCTCCACGACCTGTGGGGGCAGGAGTGGTTCGAGACCGGCTGCCTGAGCGCCCACTACCGGAACATGGTCGTCGAAGGCCAACAGGTGCGCGCCCTCGTCGAGCGCCCGGCGGACGGCCAGACCCAGGTCCGCATCCGGGCCGAGAAGGCGGACGGCACCCAGGTGCTGATCGGCACCGCCTCGATCCGAGGCGACGTCGGGTCGTCGGAGATCGCGACCCGGATAGGCCGTCTGCGGCCGCCCGGGCCCCTGGTCATCCTCCGCGATCTCGAAGTCGGAATGAAGGGCAAGGGACTCGAGGAAGTGCGGATGGACTTCGACCAGCACATGGGCAAGCTCTATCCCTTCAGCCTGAACCAGAAGCTCGACAGGATCACCGAGCCTTCCCCCTGGTACACGGAGGACGAAGGCGCCTCATCGCCCTGGGGCCGCGCGATCATCCCGCTGGAGATGGTCAGCGTTCTCGCCGGCTACTCGAATCGCAAGGCCGGCTTCCCCACCCGCGGACCGGCGCTGGGCCTGTTCGCCGGCCAACAGATCCGGATGATCGACGGTCCCCTCTTCGTGGGGCGGGACTACCTGCTGGAGCGCGAGATCGTCGCGCTCAGCGAGAGCCGGCGCACGGAATCGAACTGGGTCAGGACGACCTTCCTGGACGCCGAGTCGAAGGAGCCCAAAGCCGAGATGATCCTGAACAACGCGACGCTCAAGCACTCCTTCGCAGGCTACGAGGAAGAACGGGCGGCAATGACATGAACGACCCTGCTGCGCATCCGGATCGGACAGTGCCGGCGCCCACCGCAAGGCGTCTCTCAGCAAACGACGCCGGAGGAACCGTCGAGACGAACGCCGAGCCGATCCACGGCCAGATGACGTACGACGAGTCGGTCGCTTACCTGACCGGCCCGGGCGCGGACTGGGAGTTGGTCACGGAGACCGTGCGCGGCGTCGGCTACAAGGTGTTCAGGAACCTGCCGCCGACGCTGCGCTGTGTCTACGACCAGGCGCGCCAGGACCACGGCGACAAGGACTTCCTCGTCTTCCAGGACACCCGCCTGACCTACGACGAAGCGTACGAACGCGCCGCCGCACTCGCCCACCAGTTGGTCCACCGCTACGGCGTCGAGAAGGGCGACCGCGTGGCGATCGCCATGCGGAACTACCCCGAGTGGGTCATCGCCTTCATGGCGATCACGTCATCCGGCGCCATCTCCGTGTCGCTGAACGGCTGGTGGTCGGGCGAGGAGCTGGAGTACGGCTTGAAGGACTCGGGCGCCAAACTGGCCATCTTCGATCAGCAGCGCTACGAACGCGTTGCGAGCTACCTGCCCGCCCTCGGCGTGAAGAGCATCGGCGTGCGCTGGGAAGACGAGCTGCCCGACGGCGTCGACGACTTCGACGACGTGTGGCGGGAAGCGGCCGGCCAACCGCTGCCCGATGTCGACCTCGGTCCCCACGACGACGTGACGATCCTGTTCACGTCCGGCACGACCGGGTTTCCCAAGGGCGCCGTTTCGACCCATCGCGGCGTGTTGAGCGGCATCGGCAGTTGGGGCTTCTACGGCGCCCAGCGAATCGCAATGGGCCTGCTCGACGAGCCGGAGGAGAACCCCGAGTTCCAGCCCTCCATCCTGATGCCCCTGCCGCTGTTCCACGTGAGCGGCAGCCACGCCGGCCTGCTCGCATCGTTCGGCGTCGGCCGCAAGATCGTGATGATGTACAAGTGGAACCCGGAACACGGCCTGGAACTGATCGAACGCGAGCGCGTCACGTCCTTCAACGGCGTGCCGACGATGACCTGGGAGATGCTGCAGTCGCCGTCGCTGAACGAGCGCGACCTGCGCAGCCTGATCGCCGTCTCCGGCGGCGGCGCGCCGATCCCTGGCGGCATGGTCGACCGCCTGCAGGCCCTGATGCCGGACAAGCACTGGTCCTTCGGCTGGGGAATGACGGAGACGAACGCCGGCGGCGCCGGCAACACGGACGAGGGCCTGGTCGAGAAGCCGGACAGTTGCGGCAAACCCTGCCCGATCGTCGAACTGAAGATCATCGACGACGACGGCAACGAGCTGCCCTCCGGCGAGCAGGGCGAGCTGATCATGAAGTCGTCGATGAACATCCGCGGCTACTGGAATCGGCCCAAGGCGACCGGCGAGACGATCCAGGACGGCTGGCTGCGCACCGGCGACATCGCCGAGATCGATGAGGACGGCTTCCTCTACATCCGCGACCGCAAGAAGGACATGGTCCTGCGCGGCGGCGAGAACATCTACTGCGCCGAGATCGAGCGCGTCGTCTACCAGCACCCCGCCGTCTACGAGGCCGCCGCTTTCGGCGTCCCCGACGACCGGCTCGGCGAAGAGCTGGCCGTGGTCGTCGTGCCCAGGGACGGCGCGGAGCTCGACGCCGCCGGCGTGCGCGCCCACGTCGGCGAGCATCTCGCGCGCTTCAAGGTGCCTCGCTACGTCTGGCTCCAGGACGAGCAGCTTCCGCGCGGCGCCACCGAGAAGATCCACAAGCGCACGCTGCGCGACCAGATGCTGCGGGAAGCGCCGGAGTTCCGCCGGTGCGCCCGATGACGGTCGCGCGGACCAGTGAGCAATCGGCGCAAAGACGCGCCAACCCGGTCGCGGTGACGCCGGTTCGGCGGGCGCGCCGCGCGTACCGATGCACGAAACCCATGCCTTCCGCGGGGCCGCCCGCGGCCGCTTTCCTCGAGCAGCGCGTGATCGGTCCGGGCCAGTTCCCGCCAGCGGGGACGAGCGGATGACCAGCGACGAAGTCCGGGTCGAACCCGGCGACCCCGCCGATCCCGCTTTCGTGCGTCTGCACGAGGCGCTCGACCGTGAACTCGGCGAGCTCTACCCCGCGGACAGCATCTACAGCGTCGAGCCCGACAAGCTGGATGCGCCGGGCTGCTGCCTGCTCCTCGGCCGGACTGCCGACGGCGAGGCCGTGGCCTGCGGCGCACTCCGTCGCCTGAGCGCCGAGCAGGCGGAGATCAGGCGGATGTACGTCGAGCCGGAGTACCGTGGCAAGTCGCTCGGCCGCCGCATCCTGGAGCAACTCGAAGCACGCGCCGCGGCCTTCGGGTACAAGTCCCTGCGCCTCGAGACGGGCGAAATGCAGCCTGCAGCCATCAGCCTCTACCGCTCGTTCGGCTACGTCCTGATCCCCTGCTACAACGAGTACGCCTACGATCCGCACAGTCTCTGCTTTGAAAAGAAGCTCGAGACGGGCGGCGGCTAACATTCGGCCAATGGCCTGCTTTGAACCGATCGGCCGACGGCGCGCCCTCCAGGTGATCGGCGGCGCCGCCGCGTTGCCGCTCCTGCCGGAGGAGTTGTTCGCGAATGCCCACCTCGCGCATGTCCACCTGCACCGGCAGGAAACCGACGGTGAGCCGGCGCCGCTCACCGTACTGACGGGACACCAGGCAAGCACGCTCAACGCGATGGCCGAGCGCATCCTGCCCACGATGGACACCCCCGGCGCCGGCGACGCGGAGATTCCCGGCTTCGTCGATCGCCTGCTGGAGGGCTGGCTGCCGGATCCGGCGCGGGATCACCTGCTCGCCGAGCTGGACCGCTTCGATGCGCGAGCCCGCGAACGCCACCCCGACGGCGACGGCTTCGTCGGCCTGACCGAGTCCGCCCAGGACGAACTGCTGACCGAAGCGCAGGACGAAGCCCTCGCCCAGCGAGATGGCCGCGCCTTCTCGCGCAACCCGAACCGGCTCCACGAGCAACCGTTCTTCGACCTGGTCAAGTGGCTCACGCTGTTCGGCTACTACACCTCGGAAGCAGGCATGAAGTCGGAACTCGGCTACCGGATCGTCCCCGGCCGCTGGGACCCCTGCGTCGACATCGAGGACGCCTGAGGTTCGCCGCCGCCATGGTTCAGATCATCGAACGCAAGGTCTGGGATGCGATCGTCATCGGCTCCGGCGTCACCGGCGGCTGGGCGGCGAAGGAACTGACCGAGAAGGGCCTGGAGACCCTGGTCCTGGAGGCCGGCCCGCCGGTCGTCCCCGAGCGGGACTACAGCGAGCACACGCCCCCCTGGCAGATGCCGTACCGGGGCCTCCGCGACCGCAAGCGCCAGGCCGAGCGGCAGCCGGTCCAGAGCCGCGCCGCCGCCTGCGACGAGTGGTCAGGCAAGTTCTTCGTCGACGACATCGACAACCCCTACTCGATCGGCGAGGACAGCCAGGAGTTCCTGTGGATACGCGCCCGCGTGGTCGGCGGCAGGTCGTTGCTCTGGGGACGGCAGAGCTATCGCTGGAGCGACCTGGACTTCGGCGCCAACGCCCGCGACGGCTACGGCACGGACTGGCCGATCCGCTACCGGGACCTCGCGCCCTGGTACGACCACGTGGAGTCCTTCGTCGGCATCGCCGGTCAGGCCGAGAACATGCCGCAGCTCCCGGACGGGCAGTTCCTGCCCCCGATCGCCCAGACCTGCATGGAGGAGAGGGTGCGGGAGGACCTCGACCGCGCCTTCGGCGGCACGCGCCGGTTCACCCCCGCCCGGGTCGCGGTGCTTACCCGCCACCACAACGGCCGCCGCGCCTGCCACTACTGCGGCATCTGCCGCCGCGGCTGCATCAGCCGGTCGTACTTCTCGAGCCTGAACGCGACCCTGCCGGCCGCCGAGGAGACCGGCAAGCTCACGGTGCGCCCCAACAGCGTCGTCTACAACCTGATCCACGACGAGCAGCGGGACCGGGTGAGCGGCGTCCACCTGATCGACGCCGAGTCGAACGAGTCGGTCGAGGTCCACGGCCGCCTGGTCTTCCTCTGCGCCTCCACGATCGAGTCGGCGCGCATCCTGCTCAACTCGAGGACGCAGCGATTCTCCGAGGGCCTGGCGAACTCGAGCGGCCAGGTCGGCCGCAACCTGATGGACCACATCTTCCAGGTCGGCGCGAACGGGAACCTCGACGGCCTCGAGGACAAGACGACCTTCGGCCGCCGGCCCAACTCCTGCTACCTGCCGCGCTTCGTGAACCTCGACGGCGACCGCGCAGAAGCCACCCGCGAGAAGGACTTCCTGCGCGGATTCGGCTACCAGTGCGGGGCCCGCAGACCGACCACCTGGCAGAGCGGCATCGGCCAGCCCGGCTTCGGCGCCGACTACAAGGCGAGCCTGCGCGGGCTCGGGCCCTGGCGTCTCAACTTCACCGGCTTCGGCGAGAACCTGCCGAACCCGGACAACCGGGTGACGATCGACCCGGAACTCGTGGACCGCTGGGGCATCCCGGCGGCACGCATCACGATGAACTACGGCGAGAACGAGGCCGCGATGCGGGAGAGCATCCAGACCCGGGCCGCCGAGATGCTGGAAGCGCTCGGGGCGAAGAACATCCGCACCTTCAACCGGAACTCACTGCCCGGCTTCGCGATCCACGAGATGGGCACGGCCCGGATGGGCCTCGATCCTGCGACCTCGGTGCTCAACGGCTGGTGCCAGTCCTGGGACGTGCCGAACCTGTTCATCACCGACGGCGCGGCGATGGCCTCGTCGGCCTGCCAGAACCCGAGCCTGACCTACATGGCGCTGACGGCGCGCGCCTGCGACTACGCCGTGCGCCAGATGCGCCGGCTGGAACTCTGATCGGCCCCTCCCGATCCCGTATCCCGGCGCCTTGTCAGGATGCGTGGGGCCGACCCGGCGGCTACCGGATAACGTGACTCCATGCCGACGAGCAGCGGAGAGCCCGACCTCGCGGGTACCGTCCATGCGCCCGATGACGGACGCCCGGGCTTCTTCACGGGTATCGCGTTCCGCACCACCCGGGGATCTATGATGCGCACTGAACTGAACGGAGAGGAGCCATTCCCCATGCGCCCCAACTACACGCGCCCGAACCACCGACTCGTTCCGACCTGTCTCGCGGCCATCTCCCTGGCGGCCGGCCTCGCCGCTTGCGGAGGTGTCGAGGATCCCGCCGGCGCCGTCGTCGAGACCGACACCCACCGCTTCGAGGAAGTGGCGCCCGGCGTCTACTTCATACTCGGCACGGGAACGATCTTCGTTCAGAGCAACGCGATGCTCGTGCTGAGCGACGAAGACGCCCTGGTCGTTGACTCCCACGTCACGCCGGCTGCCGCGCGGGCTCTGCTCGCCTCAATCGCGGAGGTCACGGACAAGCCGGTGACTCACCTGGTCAACACCCACTACCACTTCGACCACGCGCACGGGAACCAGGTCTTCCCCGAGGACGTGGCGATCATCGGCCACGAGTTCACCCGCGAGATGCTGATGAGCGACGTTCTCAAGCAGGGGACCTACCTGAACTTCTCCGGCGCGATCCCCGACCAGATTGCGGCGTGGAAGGAACAGGCCGGCGCGATGGAGGACGGCGAGGAAAAGGAAGCGCTGATGGAGCAGATCGTCGCCCAGGAAGACCACTACGTCGCACTCGGCGAAACGGCGCCGACGCCGCCGAACGTGACCCTGACCAACCGGATGACGATCCACCGCACCTGGGAAGGCCAGGACCGGCCGATCGAAGTGATCCACCTCGGCCGCGGCCACACCGGCGGCGACGTGGTCGTCCTGCTGCCCAACGAGCGCATCGTCTTCACCGGCGACCTGGTGCTGCCAGGCGGCAGCGCCTACATCGGCGACGGCTACGTCAATGAATGGCTCGACACGCTGGACCGGTTCCAGGAGCTCGAGTTCGACCTCGTCCTCCCCGGACACAACGAGGCGTTCCGTGACGTCTCAACTCAACTCGGCCTCCTGAGGGACATGCTGAGCAGCTTCTGGAACGATGCGGTCAGCGCCCGCGACCAGGGTCTGAGCGCCGAAGAGGCGATCTCGACGATCGAGTGGCAGGGATTCCTGGCCACCGCTCCCGACCCGATCAAGATCCAGTGCGTGGAGCGCGCCTGGGCCGTGATGGACGAAACCGGGGGCAGCAACGACACGGATTCCGCGTAGGCCGGTCACCGACGGCAGGAAGGCGTCCGTGCAGGGCTCCCGCCCCACTCCGCGTGAAGCACCGGACCTGGCGATGGCCTTGGCGCGTCCGTGTCGCCAAGTTCTTCATTCTGTGGTATTTACACAGCAACACCGTTAGCATCCCGTCATGGAACAGCAGCACGTTGCCCCTCTTTCGGCCGGCCTCGACGCGCTCGGGCGCGCTGTGGAGCGGGCGAGCGGCTGGCTGCTGAAGCGCTACGGCGAAGAGGTCGAGTGGGCGATCGAGGACCAGTTCCTGATCGGCCTGGACGACCACGAGAGGATCGACCTCGAAGAGCAGCTCCAGGCGCGCAGCGGCCGCGATCAGGCCGCCTTCTTCGCCAACGCGATGAGTTGCCTGCTCGCCCAGGGGCGCTTCGAGCAGGACGTCGTCAAGGGCGCCTGCCGATCATTCAGCTTCGCCGACAAGCTGCTCGGACCGGGCGGGCTGCTGCTGGAAGTCACGGAGCGCCGCTGGCTGGAGGCCCTGGTCGGAAGCTCGCTGCAGCTCTACCGGATCGGCCCCGGGAACGGCCGGGTCGCACTGGAAGAAGTGACCAGCCGCGTGCAGGTCCTGGTGGAACCGCATCCCGCCATGGAGCCCCTCCGGACCGGCGATCTCGTCGGCACGCGCGTCATCACCCTGGACGGCGAGGAGACCGGGCGAGCCTGCGGAATCTTCGGTTTCCCGGCCGGCGCCGCCGAACGGGAACTCGTCGATCTCGTGGAAACCGCCGCGACACACCCCCTCGGCAGCCGGGGCGAGATCCTCGGCGTCGCCGACGTGGTCGCCACCGCCTGGCTGCGTTCCTTCCTGCCCGACGGGCCGACGCGTGGACCCCAAGCCGTCGTCAATGCCGGCGCCGACGGACCGGGCAGGCGCCGGATCCTCCAGTGGCCGGGCGCCGGCGACTGAGCGGCGTGTTCGGCGGAGGAGGCCGCAGCCCGGGGCGCCCGGCTTTGCCTGCCGCCCTGGCGCGTCTCGCCGCCCTCGTCGCGCTGTCGGTCGGCGGCGGCGCAGCGTTGGCGCAGAACGGTGCAGACCGGGTCGTCACCCCGGCGGTGGGGATTCGTACCCCGCCGCTCCACGTACCCGCGGCGATGGCGGGAACGGGCATCAACCCCGAAGTCGCAGTGAAGGTCGATATCGACGAGACGGGTGATGTCAGCCGCGTCCACATCCAGACGATCGAACCGTCATCGCAGTTCGACGAGCTGCTGCGGTCCCGGGTAGCCGAGGCCCTGAAACGCTGGCGTTACGGCCCCGCCCGCGACGGCGAGGACAACCCGGCGCCATCCAGCATGTCGTGGCGGATGAAGTTCGTGAGCCAAGAGGAGGGATCCCGACCCGGCGCTTCGGGTTTCGCGATCGACAACGACCTGCGGGTCCTTGCCGGCTCCGACGCCCTGCCGATGAACTTCCGACCGCTGACTCGGCAGGAACGCGCCGAAAGACTCAGCGGCATCATCGAGAAGGCGGAGAAGCACCTTGATCGGACCCACCGGCGCCGACGGGAGACGCAGCGGTTCATCGTGGTCAGCGACGCCGAAGAAGAGTCCACGGCGGAGATCCTCGCCGGCAACATGGAGTCCATCTTCCAGGTATTCCACTCGATCTTCGACCAGCACCTCGAGCCCATGCCACAGAACTGGAAGCTGGTGGTCTACCTGTACCGGCGGCAGAGCTCCCTGGAGCAGCTCAATCGGGGCATCGGCGGTCGCGATTTCGGGGCCGGCTTCTACCAGTCGCCCGGGCTGCTGGCCTTCCACCAGGAGGTCCACTACTACGACCAGCTGCTCAGCACGATGGTGCACGAAGCCTTCCATGCCTTCAGCGACAGCCACCTCACGGCGCCCGGCAAGAACCTGCCCAGATGGGCCGAGGAGGGGCTCGCCGAGTACTTCAGCAACTCGAAGATCGAGGACGGACGGCTGGTTCCCGGCGAACTGAACCGGGGACGCTATGCGATCGCCCACGGCCGCAAAGGCCCGCAACGCCTTCAGAGCCAGTCGGCCTGGAGCATCCGCGAGGCCCGCCAGGCCCTGAGGCAGGGCGAGGCGCCGTCTATCGCCGAACTGATCGAGACCGGCGCCGAAACGTTCTACGGCGACCGCTACCAGACCTTCTACGGTTTCTCGTGGCTGTTCACCCACTTCCTCCGGCATGGCCGGGACAGCTGGGAAAGCGGCGAGCCCTTCGCCCGGTTGCTGCTCTACCTGACCGAGGAGTATCCGAGCCGCGACGCCCTCGAGGCCGCCTACGGCAGCCAACCCGAAGCGCTGCAGGACGAGTTCGAAGGTTACGTCCGGCAATTCTGATCGGCCGCCGCAGCGACTGCCGCCGGGAGGCGTCGCAGGCCGCCGTTACCTCCGGCGATTCTGATCTGCCGCCGCGGCGACTGCCGCCGGGAGGCGTCGCAGGACGCCGTTGCCTCCGGCGATTCTGATCGGCCGCCGCAGCGACTACCGCCGGGAGGCGTCGTAGGCCGCGCGGTGGGTCGCCGCCTCGGCCTCGCGGCCCAGGATCCGGTAGCAGACCCACAGGTTGTAGTGGGCGAGGCTGCGCGCCGGGTCGAGTTCCAGGGTACGAAGGAGCCTGGGGATGGCCTCCTCCCAGCGCTCCAGTTCAACCAGCGCCAGCCCGCTGAAGAACGCGTTCTCGACCCGCTCGGGATTCAACCCGGCCGCCCGGTCGAGCGCCTCCGCAGCCTCTTCCCAACGCTGTGTCCGGTAGGCCGCGAAGCCCAGGTTGTACCAGACCGCTTCCATGTGACCGAGTTCCACGCTCGCCCGCCTGAACAGCTCCAGGGCCTCGACCGCGTCGCCGGCGCTCAGCAACCTTGCGCCTTCGTTGAGCAGGCTCGCTCCATCCGTCACCTCCTCGAACCGCTCCTGCCTGTTCTCGCGCCGAGCCGCCCGTTCCTCTGCGGTGCCGTAGAGATGGACCAGCGCCCGGTCCGCCTCGATGGCGGCCCAGGACTCCGTTGGCGCGAACTCGGCGGCGCTCCGAAACAGGGACTCGGCCTCCTCGGCACGCCCCGCGTCGCGCAGGTTCCAGGCAGCGGCCAGCGCGACGGCGGCGAACTCCAGCCGCACCTGCCCGCTCTCGTCACGCCAATCCCGCCCGAGGACCTCGAGTTCACGCTGCGCTTCCGCAAGTCGTCCGGCGCGGGCGAGCGCCCGGACGAAGCGAGAACGCACATAGGGTCCGCCGGTCTCCGTCATCTCGCCCAACAGGTCGGCCGCATCGCTCCACTCTCCGGCGTTCTCCAGCGCCCGCAGGAGCGAGTGGTTGACGACCTCGTTGCCTGGTTCCAGGGTCCGCAGTTCGCGCAGCAACGACAGCGCCTCCCCGGCCCTGCCGAGGCGCTCGTTGAAGACGACCGAGAGCCTGAGGAAGCGGCTGCGATCTTCCAGCCCGTCGTCCGCCAGGCGGCGCTCGACAAGCGCAAGCGCCGCCTGGAGCACCGAATCCTCCGCGTTCTCGGCGCGGGCGATCAGACTCAGCGCGCCTGCCGTCAGGCCTGCCGGATCATCGACCGCGGCGACCAGTTCGCGGCGCACCTCCCGGACCTCGGATTCCGGAAGACCCACCCTCTGATCGAACGCCAGCAGGGCGAGCAGGGGAGTGACCGGTTCGTTGCACTGCTCACGGGCCCGCTTGAGCCAGGCCGCCTGTTCAGCGGGTCGAGACGCCAGCTCCGCGATCCGGGCCTTCCGCATGAGCCGAAGGCACTCGGCGTCCGGCAGCCGAGCACCGGAACCGCCTTGTGTCTGCGCGGTCAGCGGGACCGCCAGAACGCAGGTCAGCAAGACGGCGGCGCCGGCGGTCCCCGCTCGGCTGACGAGCCTCCCGCCATGCGGCGTGGCCGTCGCCCTCACTCGGGGCGCCGACCCGCAGGCGCCCAGGTCACGCCAACGACAACCGTTCATCTCGCGCTTCGCCCTCGAACGCGTCCGGACGGCCGACGCCTCCACCTCTTGGCCGGCGCGAACCTCGTTTGCTTCCAGGCCGCCGCAGATGGTGACGAATGCGCCGCCGTCACCCGGTTCGCGGTTTCCCCGCAGGCGGAGCTCTTCACACCTTCTCCACCGCGTCCGCCATCCGTTCCAGGATCTCCCCGAGAATGGCGCGCGAGGTCGCGAAGTTGAGCCGCGCGCAGTGCTCAAGACCCGGCGCCGAGTCCGGCGGACCGAACTCGGCGCCGTCGTTGAGCGCGACCTGAGCCCGCTTGAGGAAGAACCGGGACGCCGCCATCGGCAGGTTGAGCCCCCGGCAGTCGAGCCAGTAGAGATAGGTCGCCTCCTGGGGTCCATGCACGACGCCGGGCAGGCGACGGTTCACGAAGTCGGTCAGATACGCGCGGTTCGCGTCGAGGTAGGCGACGGTTTCACCGAGCCACGGACCGCCATCGCGCCACGCCGCCCGCGCCGCCTCGACGCCGAGGATGCCGGGGTGCGCCAGGACGAAGTGCGGCAGTTCGTCGAACCGCCTCTTCAACTTCTCGCTGCCGAACACGAGCAACGCGAGTTCCAGCCCGGCGAGATTGAACGACTTCGTCGCCGACGTGATCGTCACCGTCCGCTCCCTTGCCTCAGGGCCCAGCGTCTCGAACACGATGTGCTGATGGCCCGGGAACACGAGTTCGTTGTGGATCTCGTCGGCGAGCACGATCAGGTCGTGCTCGATCGCCAGCTCCGCGACCGCCTCCAGTTCGCTCCGGGTCCAGGAGCGGCCGCTCGGGTTGTGCGGGTTGCAGAGCATGAACACCCGCGTGTCCCGGTCGATCACGGAGCGCAACTGGTCCAGGTCCATCTCGAACCGGTCCGGGCCGCGAACCAGAGGCGACTCGACGAGCCGGCGGCCGGCGCCTGCCACAGCCCCGAGAAACGGCGGGTAAATCGGCGTCTGGACTACAATCCCTTCGCCCTTTTCGCTGCCCAGCATGACGGAAAGGTCGAGGCCCTGGAGCGCGTTGACCAGAAACCGGATCCGTTCCGGCTCCACCGTCCAGCCGAGCTGCTCTTCCATCCGCCGGCCGAAGATCTCCGGCAGATCGCCGACATCGGGCGGCTCGCAGTAGCCGAGGTCCGACCGGTCGACCAGCCTCCGGACGACACGCCGAATCGGCTCGGCGATGGGAAAGTCCATGTCCGCCACCCACGCCGGCAGGATGCCGCTGCCATTGGCCGCGTAGCGGCTCCACTTGAACCCGGTGCGAGCCGCCAGGTCCTCGATCCGCAGAGCGTCGAACTGGTCCTTCACCGACACGGGCGCAAGCTATCAAGCGCTGAGCTGCATCTCCGCCCGACATCGCGCCATCAAGGGTGCTCCGCCGCCCGGAGGCGGTCACGAACCTCGGCCGTCACCTCGCCGGCGTAGAACCAGAACTTGTCCCGCGTGACGGGACCGCCGAGCGAGACCTCGTAGCTCTCGCTCTGACCCGCCCACTCGGAGCCGCCGGTCCGGCAGGGGTCGAGTTCGCGGGAAACCGTCGGCGCCGCCCCTGCCCACGAGGATTGGCGGCCGTGCCAAGCAGCCCGTGGCAGAAGTAGCGCTGCATTCGAGCGGAAGCCTCCGATGCCGACCCGATTCGAGCCGGCCTCGGTCGTGACCGCCTTGGCCCGCGAGGTTGGCGTCTCCGGTTTCCAGTAGCGTTGCGCCCATGACACTCAAGCTCGGCCTGCAACTCGGCTACTGGGGCGCCGGGCCGCGTCCCGATTTCCTCGAAACCGCCGTCGAGGCGGAGGCGCTCGGCTACGACTGCCTCTTCACCGCGGAGGCCTGGGGCTCGGACGTGTTCACGCCCCTGGCCTGGATCGGCGCCCACACATCGAAGATCCGCCTCGGCACCGGCATCGCGCAGATCTCCGCGCGGACTCCGGCCGCCACGGCGATGCACGCGATGACCCTGGACCACCTCTCCGGGGGCCGCGTCATCCTCGGTCTCGGCGTCTCCGGGCCCCAGGTCGTCGAAGGCTGGTACGGACAACCCTTCGCCAAGCCCCTGTCCCGCACCCGCGCCTACGTCGAGATCATCCAGAAGATCCTTGCCCGGGAGGCGCCGGTGACGCAGCACGGCGAGCACTACCCGCTGCCCTACACCGGCGAGGGTTCCTGGGGCCTGGGCAAGCCGCTCCGCTCGATCGTCCACCCGCTCCGCTCCGACCTGCCGATCTTCCTCGGCGCCGAAGGGCCCAGGAACGTCGCCCTGGCCGCCGAACTCTGCAGCGGCTGGCTGCCGCTGTACTACTCGCCCTACCGCCCCGAGGTCTACGCCGACTCCCTCGCAGGCCGCGGCAACGGCTTCGAAGTCGCCTACGGCGCCCGCCTCCGCGTCCACGACGACGTCGCCGAGGCCCTCCTGCCGATCAAGCAGTCCCTGGCGCTTTACGTCGGCGGCATGGGCGCCAAGAAGCGCAACTTCCACCGCGAACTGATGGCCCGCATGGGCTGGGAGGAAGAGTCCTTCCGCATCCAGGAACTCTTCATGACCGGCAAGCGCGAAGAGGCCGTCGCCGCCGTCCCCGACGACTTCGCCGACGAGATCTCCCTCGTCGGCCCCCCCGAACGGATCAAGGACCGCCTCCAGGCCTTCGAAGACAGCGACGTCACGACGCTGCTCGTCGGCGCCGCCAGCAGGTCCGAACTGCGGCAGGCAGCCGAACTCGTGCTGGGCTAGCGCTAGCTGCTTTCGCGGCAGACACGCAACATCCCGAGTCCGGGCGCCTTCGGCCGGCAGCGGGCGAGAACGTCCGCGCACCCCCGGCAGGGTTCTCCTGGCGAGGCGGGATTCGGGGCCGAACATGGCGCCCGCTCAAGTGCAGCGGCAACCCCTGTTCAAGGAGTCCAGCTCTGGCCAGGCGGCGGCTCAGGCCTCCGGAAGCGTCGCCGACAATCGGCTCGCGACGGACCGGAGAACGGACCGGAGAGCCATGCATGGCCTCAAGTTGCCAGAATTGATAAGTTGCTTCCATGAAATTCGAAGAGCTCGTCGCCGCGGTCGGCGACGAACCCGTCTTCGAGACCGGGCTTCTGCTGGCTGGCCCCGGTGATCCCGGCAACGTCAGACGGCAGCTGTCGCGCTGGGTCCGCAGCGGCAGAGTCCATCAGATGCGGCGCGGGCTCTATGCCTTGGCGCCGCCCTGGCAACGCCGCATCCCGCACCCGTTCCTGCTCGCCAACCGTCTGGCGCCGGGCTCCTACGTCAGCGGACCCTCCGCGCTGGGCTTCGCCCATGTGATCCCCGAATTCGCACCGGAGGTCACCAGCGTGACGCCTGGACGACCGGGCACGCGGCAATTGCCGTCGGGCCGTTTCTCCTTCCGTCACCTGAGGGCGGACCGGGTCTTCGGCTACCGGCTGCTCGATCTGGGCGGCAATCAGGAGGCATTCGTCGCAACGCCGGAGAAGGCGCTGCTCGACTCCGTCTACCTGCAGCCCGGCGGCGACGACGCTACGTACCTGCGGGAACTCCGACTCGATTTCGGCGCCCTGGATCCGGACGCCCTCGACCATGTGGCGGCGCGGTACGCGGCGCCGAAAGTGACTCGAGCGGCCCGCCACATCCGCGAGCTCGCCGCCGCGACGCCCGCATACGACGTGCTGTGAAGGACCACGTCAAGGCGCTGATCCGGCCGCACGACCCGTTGCGGGCCCGCAACGTGGTCAGGGAGTACCTGCAGGCGCGCGCGCTCCGGGCGATGCAGGGCGCCGGCGCTTTGACCGCGTTGGCGTTTCAGGGAGGTACCTGCCTGCGGTTCCTCTACTCGCTGCCCCGCTACTCGGAAGACCTGGACTTCGCACTCGAAGGCGACCGCACGGCGTACGATCTGCCCAGGTTCCTGAAAGCCATCCATGCCGAGCTTGCCGCCGAGGGCTATCGCGTGGAGCTGGGGATTCGCCAACACCGCACGGTGCACCGGGCGTTGACGCGCTTTCCCGGTCTGCTCCACGAGTTGGGCCTGTCTCCGCACCGCTCGGAAGCGCTCACGATCAGGATCGAAGTCGACACGAATCCCCCGGAAGGGGCGGGCTGCGAGATCAGCCTGGTGCGCCGTCACGTGACGCTCAGGCTCTTCCACCACGACCGCGCCTCCCTGCTGGCCGGGAAGCTCCACGCCGTTCTTCAGCGCGGCTACGCAAAGGGCCGGGATCTGTACGACCTGATCTGGTACCTGAGCGATCCGAACTGGCCCGCACCCAACCTGTCGCTGCTCAACGCGGCGCTGCGCCAGAGCGCCTGGGAGGGAGACGAACTGACGCCCCGTTCGTGGACCGGTCCTGTCGCGGAGCGACTGCAGGCGCTGAACTGGGAACGGACTCTCGCGGACGTCCGGCCCTTCCTGGAAGAACAGGACGACATCGACCTGATCACCCGCGACAATGCGCTGCGCCTCCTCGCCAGGTCGGGTTCAGCCCGGTAGAGCCGGGCGCGCCTACGTCCCCGCCTGGCAGCGGGCGAACTCGGCGCCGACGTCCGGGAGGTCCGCTTCCAGCAGCGGCAGGGACCCGATGGCTGGACCGGCGCCGTGCCGGCCGCCGGCGAGTCGGGCGCGCAGGTTCGTGAAGGTCTCGAGCAGCGTCTTCGCGGTGCGCGGCGTCACGACGCCGGCGCCGAGGCCGAAGGGAGGTTGCGGGTCGCTGGCGAGCTTCTGCACGACGGTGATCGTTCCTTCTTCGTCGCCCGGGGACAGGAACCAGCGTGACCGGACGCAGAGGACGCGCCTGCCCTCGAACCCCGGCGTCAGATCGTCGGCGCCTGCCATGTCACCGACCACATGGCCGTCGGCGGTGCGCCACCAGGCCGCCCGGTCCATCGTGATCCGCCGGCTGACGCCCCTGCCCGACACGCGCTGGCGGAGGGTCCGGAAGGGGGCGTCGAGCGGGGTCGCGCGTTCCTCCTCGCACATGGACTGCCAGTCGGGACAGGCGCCGGCGTCGCTCAAGAGCGCGATGACGGCCGACATGGAACCGGGCACGGTCATCTCGGCCCGCATCAGGGGGTAGTCGGCGTTCTCGATCGGGCAGGACTCGACGGTCACGGGGCCTTCGGCTTCCCGGGCTTCGCATTCGGCGGCGGCCGAGGCGCTGAAGGCGATGCAAAGCCCCACGGCAACTGCCGCGGGCAACGCCGGATGCCGACCAGAACCCGGGTGGCGCGACCCGCGTCCACCCGCGAACCAGTCCGTGCGCCCGTCAGCGGGCGCGCGGATGGCCGGCCGGCGCACCCGGTGGAACCGTCCTGCCACGATGCGACTCCTCCGGCGGCGGCCACCCGGCCCACGCCGGGCAGGCCGGCGCACCCGGTGAAACGGTCCTGCCACGGTGCGACTCCTCCGGCGGCGGCCACCCGGCCCACGCCGGGCAGGCCGGCGCACCCGGCGAAACCGTCCTGCCACGATGCGATCTCCTGGTTCAATCGACATCATCTCGCTCCGGATTGGCCGCCAGTCGCCGATTCCGGCAGTGCAAAGGCGATCAGCTCATCGGGAATCCGGCGGTTGCGGGCGCCGCCGGCGGCGATGACGATGTACTGCCGGCCTTCGTGCATGTAGGTCATTGGCGGACCGTGCAGCCAGAGGTCGGTTTCCACTTCGGCCAGCACCTCTCCGGTCGCCTTGTCCCAGGCACGCAGGAAGCTGCCGCTGCTGGTGCGAGGATCGTCCGCGTCGGGCACGGCAAAGAAGCCGATCAGCAGGGTACGGGTGACCAGCAGGCCGCCATCCGCCGGCATGCCGAAGTAGATGGTGCCCATCTCGCCGAGGTTCAGGTGCGCGATCGCCGGATGGTTCCTGGGGCCGGGTCCGACAGGGACACGCCAGAGGTGTTCACCGCGATTCAAGTCGATTGCGGTGATCGTCCGGTAGGGCGGCTTCGTCAGCGGCAGGCCCCGCGGGCCGGCCGTGTCGACGTAACCGATCACGTAGCGCCAGTCCGGACCGCGGGCCCGGTCCGGCTCGATCAGCGACATCCCGGTGGGGCGATTCTGCGACTCGACGAAGAGCACGCCGGTCGTCGGGTCGACGGACGCTCCGGGGTGGTTCGCGCCGCCGGCGGCCCCCGGTACGACCATCACGCCCTCCTTGCCGCCCTCGCCCCGAACGATCAGGGGCGGGAACATCGGCGCCAGCACCAGCTTCTCGGCGATCTCGAGTGCCTCCTCGCGCAGTTCCGGCGTCCAGTCGATCAGGTCGTCCTCGCTGACGCCCTGGCGTTCGAACGCCGGCGGCCTGGTAGGGAACGGCTGGGTCTCCGACAGCTTCTCGCCCGGCACCGTCGACGCATGGTTGACGGGGCGATCCTCGATCGGCCAGACCGGCTCGCCGGTGGCGCGGTCGAAGACGTAGGTGAAGCCGGTCTTCGAGACCTGGGCCACGGCCTTGATCAGCTTGCCGCCGACGACGATGTCGAGCAGGTTCGGGGCCGAGGCGATGTCGTAGTCCCAGATGCCGTGGCGGACGGTCTGGAAGTGCCAGACGCGCTCGCCCGTCTCCGCGTCGACGCAGACCAGGCTCTCGGCGAACAGGTTGTCGCCCGGCCGGTCGGCCCCGTAGTAGTCGTTCGACGGCGTGCTGGTCGGCAGGTAGACGTATCCCAGCTCGTGGTCCGCGCTCATCGAAGCCCACACGTTCGCGTTGCCGGCCGTCCGCCAGGACTCGTTCTCCCAGGTCTGGACGCCGAACTCGTCGTCTCGCGGAATCGTGTTGAAACGCCACTTGAACTCGCCCGTGTGAACGTCGTAGGCGCGCACGTGGCCGGGCGGCGCGTCGCTCCTGATCGAGTAGTCGAAGATCTTCGAGCCGACGATCACGCTGTCGCCCACCACGATCGGCGGTGCGCCGTGGGTGATGTGCCTGATCGAGTACTCGCCCGGGCCGAGATCGAGCGCCAGGTCGACCACGCCGTCTTCGCCGAAGGCACGGTCGGCCTCGCCGGTGGCGGCGTCGACGGAGACGAGCTGGCGGCCGATCGTGGCGACGAACAGGCGCTCCTTCTCACCGTCGGTCCAGTACTCGATGCCGCGGGCGCCGACCGGCCGCATCGTCGTGCCGCCGCGCTCCCAGGTCTTCGGGTTGTAGACCCACTTCTGCTCGCCGGTCGCCGGGTCGAGCAGCGCAACCTGGCCGAGGCTGGTCGGTGCGAACAGGCGGCCGCCGACCATCAGAGGCACGGAGCGGAAGAACCCCGTGTCGTATCCCGGCAAGACATCCAGCGGCACTTCGTGGTCCGCCGTGCGCCAACGCCAGGCGATCTCGAGCCGGCCGAAGTTCGAGCCGTCAATCTGAGTCAGCGGCGAGTAGCGGCTGGAGCTGTGGTCGCCGCCGTGGTGCTGCCACTCGCCGTGGACCGACCTGCCGTGCTCCCGGGTCTCCGCCCGAACCACGCCTGCAGCCAGGCACATCAGACAGGCGATGCCGAGCGCCGAAGACCGGCGCGCACCGCTCATCAAGTCCTTCCCAGGGATCTTCGCGTCCGGCGTCATGGCCACTGACACACCTCCAGCGCCCCTCCTCGACAACATGGATGCTGCTAACCTACCGCACATTCAGGAGCCGTTGAAGCAACTCGGGAAAGGCAGAACACGATGCCAGAGCAAGAGATGACCCGTCGCAACGTGCTCGGCGCCGCAGCCGCCGGCGCCGGCTGGATGATCGTTCCCCGCCACGTCCTTGGCCGCGGCATGCCGGCGCCCAGCGACAAGCTGAACATCGCCGCCATCGGCGCCGGCGGCAAGGGCCGCAGCGACATCGAAGGCGTCTCGAGCGAGAACATCGTCGCCCTCTGCGACATCGACTGGAAGCGCGCCGAGCAGGCGATGACGGCCCACCCCGACGCACCGCGCTACCACGACTACCGCGAACTGCTTGACCAGCACGCCGACGAACTCGATGCGGTGATGGTGTCGACCGCCGACCACACCCATGCCGTGATCTCCGTCGACGCGCTTGAGCGCGGTCTCCACGTCTTCACCCAGAAGCCGCTGACGCGCACGATCGGAGAGGCGCGAATGGTCGGCGAGGCCGCGCGCAAGGCCGGCACGGCGACCCAGATGGGCAACCAGGGCCACGCGGGCGAGGGCTCGCGCCTGATTCGCGAGTGGATCGAGGCGGGCGTGATCGGCGAAGTGAACCGCGTCGAGTACTGGACCAACCGGCCGATCTGGCCGCAGGCGATGAAGCGTCCCGAGGAAGTCCACGAGGCGCCGGAGCACGTCGCCTGGGATCTGTGGCTCGGCCCTGCGCCGGACCGCCCCTACCACCCCGACTACTACCACCCCTTCGCCTGGCGCGGATGGTGGGACTTCGGCACCGGCGCGATCGGCGACATCGCCTGCCACGCGATGGACGCCGCGTTCTGGGTCTTCGACCTGCGCGACCCCTCGTCCGTCTACGCCGAATCGACGCCGCTGTTCAAGGAGACCGCCCCGGCCTCGACCCGGATCACCTTCGAGTATCCGGCCCGCGGCAACCGGCCGAAGATGACCGTGGTCTGGCGCGACGGCAACCTGACGCCACCGAAGCCGAAGGCGTTCGAGGGCAGGTGGCCGCCGGGAAGAAGCGGCCAGTTGTTCATCGGCGCCGAGGGCATCATTACAGCCGACATCTACGCCGGCAAGCCGACGATCTACCCGACGAAGCTGCACCAGAAGATCGCGAAGAAACCGGTGGCCCAGTCGTACGAGCGGACCGAAGGGCACTACAAGCAGTGGATCGACGCGATCAAGGCGGGGACCACGAACCCCGAGGGGTCCAACTTCCCCGATCACGCGGGTCCGATGACCGAGACCGCGCTGCTCGGCAACCTGGCGGTCCGCACGCAGCAGGAAATCGTCTGGAACCCGAAGAAGATGAAGGTGACGAACGGCGTCGACGTACCGCGGGAGTACATCCAGCCGACCTATCGGGACGGCTGGGAGTTGTAGCGTCAAGTACTCGAGCACGGCGTGCTCACTGCCTCCCAGGGCCTTGGCAGCCCGTAGCAAGAGTCGCGCTGCATTCGAGCGGTCATGCATCCCGCTCAGCATCGTGCCATCCGTGCGCCCGATGACGGGCGCACGGACTGGTTCGCGGATGGCGCGGAGCGCGCCACCCGGGTCGCTCCTCGGTCACCCTTGTTCCCGGGATTGCGGGCAGCCCGATATGCTCCCTCGTCGCGCCTTGCGGGACGGGCGCCCGACCGCTCTCGGCGCCACCCGGACTTTCACCACGGGCTGCCAGAGGCCACTGTTCGATGCGGCGTAACTGACAGAGGGCCTGCGTTGACCGGGCGAGTCTTCCTGGCGTTTTTGGTCGTCCTGGTCGCGACGGCGGCTCACGCGGCCGCGGTCAAGGACGTCCGGTCGAAGATGGGGTCGCGCTTCGAGATCACCGCGGTACACGATCGGGAGGCTGCGGCACACGAGGCAGTCGAGGCGGCGTGGGCCGAGATCGATCGGCTGGAGGCGATGATCTCCGGTTGGCGCGAGGACTCCGAGACGTCGGCCGTCAATCGAAGTGCGGGGACCCGTCCGGTGCGGGTCTCGCCGGAGCTGTTCCGGCTGATCCGGCGGGCGGTCAAGGTCTCCGAACTGACGGCGGGCGCCTTCGACCTCACCTTCGCCGGGGTCGGCGACCTCTGGGACTTCAGGTCCGGCGAGCCGGCGGTTCCGGGCAGAGAGCGGATCGCCGCGGCGCTCCGCCATGTCGGCTACCGAAGAATCGTCCTGGACGAGGAGCGGGGGACCGTGTTCCTCGACGATCCGGGCGCCCGGATCGGGTTCGGGGCGATCGGCAAGGGCTACGCGGCGAACCGGGCCGTGTTCGTGCTCAAGGAGCACGGTGTCCGCGGCGGGTTGGTGAGTGCCGGCGGCGACCTGGTCGCCTTCGGCCGGCGCGAGGACGGCGAGCCGTGGAGCATCGCGATCGCCCATCCCAGGGACCCGAAGCGGGTGCTCGCGCAGATACCGCTGACGGAACAGGCCGTCGTGACGTCAGGTGACTACGAGCAGTACTTCATCCACGATGGCCGGCGCTACTCGCACATCATCGATCCACGCACCGGCTGGCCGGCCTCGGGTCTGCAGGCGGTCACGGTGATCTGCCCGGACGCGGAACTGGCAGACGCGCTGGCCACGGCGACGTTCGTCCTCGGCCCCGAGGAGGGACTCGCGCTGCTCGAGCGGATGGAGGGCGTGGAAGCCCTGTTCGTGACTGAAACAGGAGAAGTGCGCTCAACGTCAAATATACGCAGGCATCTGAAGCAGGAGGATCAAGGATGAAGAATAGAGCCGGAGCGCTCACTGTCGTGGTTCTTTTGGCCGCCCTGACGATGGGCGGCTGCGCCTCATCGCTCGAGCCCTGGGAGCGGGGCGACCTGGCAGCCACCCCAATGGCCGTCGGCGACGCCGAGTCCCAACGGCCGGAGCGCAGCATCGAGGTCTACCGCGAGGGCGCGGTGGGCGCGAACGGAGGCAAGTCCGGCGGTGGCTGTGGCTGCACCTGAGCCCTCGGCCTCAGGGCGTCGCCTGCCGTTGCTGCTTGCCGCGCTGGCGTTCGCCGGCGCCGGGGCCGGGGCGCAGCAAGCGCCTCAAGCGCCACGGGAAGCCGCCGGGGCCGGGGCGCAGCAAGCGCCTCAAGCGCCGCGGGAAGCCGCCGGCGACGGCGAAGGCCTCGCCGTCACCTTCCTTTTCAACTACTACGACCAGGACGGCGACCGCTCGCCGGTGACCGGCGGCATCGGCACGGAGGACCTCCAGGTCGCCGCGCCCACCGTGCTGATCAACTGGCCGGTCAGCGAGAACTGGCGGCTCAACTTCGAGGTCGGCGCCGACAGCATCACCTCGGCGTCGACCAACAACATGGACGTCGACGGGCTTCAGAGCCCGGTTCTGCGGCGCGCCCACGACCACGACCACGACCACGACCACGACCACGACGATGATGACGACGACGACGACGACGACGAGTACGATGACGAGTACGACGAACTCGACGGCACCTCCAGCGCTTCCCTGGTCGACGTCCGCGGCTACCTGAACGCGACGGCCACGCGGTCCTTCGAGCGTTCCTCGGTTTCGCTCTTTGGCGGCTTCTCGGCCGAGTGGGACTACCGCTCCGTGGCGTTCGGCGGCGCCTGGACCTATGACGTGGAGGAGGGTCTGCGCAGCTTCACCGTCGGCCTGAGGCACTTCTTCGACACGGTAGACCTGTACGAGATCGACGGCGTGCAGCGCGGTCAGTCCGACCGGGACACGACGGATCTCTCGCTGTCGTTCACCAGCGTCCTCAGCCGGCGGGCGGTCGGCATGGTGGAGGTGTCGGCGATCGAGCAGTCGGGCTTCCTGTCGACGCCGTTTCACGAGGTCGTCTTCGCGCCCAGCGTTCCCTTCCCGCGGGGGGAAGTCGTCGCGGAGCAGCTGCCCGACAGCCGCCGCCGCTACTCCGTCGGCCTGGGGCTCAACCACATGATCTCCCGCGGCGTGGTGCAGCGGCCTCGGCTCCGCTGGTACGAGGACGACTGGAACCTGGAGGCGCAGTCCTTCGACTACGAGGTCCACTTCCGGCTGCCGACCGAGCGCGAGATGTGGGTGTTCCCGATCTTCCGCTACCACACGCAGAGCGGGACCGACTACTACGGCCGGCCGGGGGACTTCTCCCGGGTCGACGACTTCTACACGGCCGACCCGGACCTGAGCGAGTTCGACCTGCTGAAGTACGGCTTCGGCATCCGCTTCCAGTTGCCCAGCGTCGTCGGCAGGCGCTTCGAGGACCTGGAAGTGCGACTCAACCGCTACGACCGCGACGACGGCTTCGAGGCGGTCACGATCTCCTTCGCGGTCGGTACCCGGTTCCGGGGACGGCAGTGAATGCGACGCAACCGCTGCGTCCGCGACGACGGCTTCGAGGCGGTCACGATCTCCTTCGCGGTCGGTACCCGGTTCCGGGGACGGCAGTGAATGCGACGCAACCGCTGCGTCCGCGACGACGGCTTCGAGGCGGTCACGATCTCCTTCGCGGTCGGTACCCGGTTCCGGGGACGGCAGTGAATGCGACGCAACCGCTGCGTCCGCGACGACGGCTTCGAGGCGGTCACGATCTCCTTCGCGGTGGGCGCCCGGTTCCGGGGACGGCAGTGAAGCCGCTCGCCGTCCTGGCGGCGTTGGCTGTCGCCGCCCCGCTGCCGGCCGTCGCCGCCGACGACGCGCTCGATCTGCTGGCCGCGCCGTCCGACACGTACACCGTGCTCGACTTCGCGGCGTCCTGGTGCACCCCGTGCTATCGCGCCCTGCCCCGGCTGCAGGCGCTGGCGCGGGAACTGCCGGACCTGCGCGTCGTCGTCGTCAGCGTCGACGAAACCGAGCGCGGCCGCGACCGCCTGGTGCGCGAACTCGACCTGGAGCTGGAGGTCGTCTGGGACGGCGATCACGCCCTGATCTCGAAGCTCGCCCCGGAGGCCTTCCCCGCAACCTACGTCCTGGACCCGAGCGGGGAGGTCGTCTATTCCCACCTGGGCTACGACCCGAAGGTCTTCGACGAGTTCGCGGAGGTCGTGCGCGGCCTGCAGCGCTCGCTTCAGTCGCCCTGAACCGCAGCCACCGCGGCGTCGCGGTCAGCCACGATGTTCACGATCAGGCTGAAGCCGCTGACTTCGAACAGTTCCTTCACCTCGTCGTTCAGACCGCACACCGCGAAGCGTCCGTCCTTCGCCTGCAGGTCCCTCGCCACGACCAGCACCACCCGGAGGCCAGCGCTGCTCATGTAGCGGGTCCGGCTCAGATCGAGGACCACGTCCTCCGCACCCTTGCCGATGGAGGACATCATCTCCTGCTCCAGGTTCGGCGCGGCGGCGGCGTCGATCCGCCCCTTCGGGGCCCAGACGACCACGCCGCCTATTTTCGTGCTCTCGATCACGCCAAGTACTCTCCTCGTCTCAATAGAAGGGGTGGTGAGCCGTCGCCGTCGCGGCGGCAATGTCCTGCACGGACTTCCGGATCGCCCGGCCCATCGCCTGACCGATCAGGTCGAAGCCGCGCACCACCTCGATCCGGGCCGCGGCGTGCCGCAGTTCCTGCGCGCTCAGGATGACCTGGAAGGCGTTCGACGCATCGGCCAGGCAAATCAGGGCGACATCTCTGGGCGCCGGAATCCGGTCGCTCAGGAGCACGTCGAGAATCCGCAGCTTGACCTCCCGCTCCTCCCGATCGTCGATCATCGGATAGCGACGGCTGCCGAACACCCACAGGAAGCTCCGATCCTCGACCCGGAGAATCCCGCGCTCCACGAGACGCTTGAGCGCCGCTTCCTGGATCTCCTTGCTCCGGGCCGAGAGCCGGACCACCCAGGTACGGGGGTCGGCCTCGTCCTCGGCGCCGGCAATCTCCGCCAGCGGGCCGTCCAGGATCTCCTCGCCGACGGGCGCCGCATCGACGACGACCATCTTCTGCAGGTCGCAGTCCAGCCGCCCGCGCAGCGCGAGGTCCATCAGGATGGCGCCGGCGATGAGCAGTTCCATCACGTTCGGCGCGACCCGCTTCATCGCGCCGGTGTCGTCGTCCAGGAGGAGGAGCAGGATCTCCTCCACGAACGTCAGGTGGGGCTTTTGGCTCACGTGACCAGCGGCGCTCGCAGTTCGTTTCGCGGAAACCTCATGACCGTCCCGAGCAACATCCTACAAGACCAGAAGGTTCGCAGCGGATGGCGCGACGCCGGACGGGATGCACGGGATGCACGACCGCCCGCATGCAGCGCGACTGCCGCCGCGGGCTTGTCGGTTCAGACTCCCGGCGCATCCACCGGGCCGCTCGGTTCGGGCAGGTCGCTGCTGACCGTGACGGTCAGCACGTCGGTGTCGTGGTACTGCTGGTGTCGCACCGAACTCGACACGTGCCGCAGCAACCGCAGCGACAGCTCGTTCTCGATCGGGGTGGGGGCATCAGACGACATCATGACCAGTCGGTCCTCGACGTTGCTGCCGCCGGGCGCCGCGATGAAGTCGAGTTCGGCCGTCTGGCGGTCGACCCGGGCCAACAGGCGCAGGCGGCGTTCGGCGCCGCTCTCTTCCTTCTCATCCAGCCCCGCAAGGCTGAGGAGCGCCTCCTCACCGGCCGACCAGAGGCGATCGCAGGCCTCGGGCGTCCACCCCGCCCGTTCCGCCAGCGTCTTGAGAAAGCGGCCGATCCGCGGGACCGACGCAGCCTTCACCGCGACCTCGAGCCGCCGGCGTCGCGGTCCGGTCGACTCGAGAAACGCGGTCAGGCCGATGGCGGTCAGGCCGCCGGCGGTGATGCCGTTGTCCAGGATCGACGCCGCCCAGCCGCTGAGCTGTTCACTGAAGATGAGGTCGTTCTCGAAGCCGAAGCCGACCCAGAACGACACGCCGATGACCAGCGCCTTCCGGTAGTCGAGCCCGCCGTGACCGGCGACGCGGGCGCCGAGCATGAACAGGAGGGCGATCAGGACCAGCGCGTAGGCGCCGACCACGGGGCCGGGAATCGCAACGAGCAGGAAGAGCGCCTTGGGCAGGAAGGCCAGACCGATGAAGATGATCCCGATCCACACGCCGACCCGGCGCGAGGCGACGCCGGTGAGCTCGGTGACCGAGATGCTGCTCGAGTAGGTCGTGTTCGGCACGGTGCCGGCGATGCCCGAGAGCAGGTTGCCGAGTCCGTCGGCGGCGACGGCGCCCTGCACCGCCCGGTAGTCGGGCGCCCGCGATCTCCGCCAGGAGATTCGCTGGATGGCGACGGCATCGCCGATCGTCTCGACCGCGCCGATCAACGTCACCATGACGAAGCCCGGCAGCAGCGCCCAGAAGGCCGGGCCTAGAGACAGGTCGAACCCGGGCCAGCCGCCGACAGGAGCGCCAATCCAGGCGGCTCCGGCCACCTGCTCGAACTGGTAGAGCCCGAGAGGCAAGGCCACGATCGAGCCGGACACGACGCCGGCGACCGGCGCCCCGAGGCGCCAGATGCCCCTGGCCCGCAGACCCAACGCGATCATCACCGCGAAAGCCACGACGAAGGCGATCGGTCCGGCGCCGGGGACAGCGCTCTCGGGAACCAGGGTCAGTTGCTGGAAGACGAGCGGCATCACGCTGACCGAGATCAGCATGATCACCGTGCCCGTGACGGTCGTCGTGAACAACCTCCGCAGCAGCAGGAGCCGCGAGGAGAGCAGAAACTGGAACAGCGACGAGAAGACGACGAGCTTCGCGAGAAGCATCGGGCCGCCCTGGCTCAGGGCGGCGATGCTGACCGCGATGAACGCCCCCGAAGTGCCCATGAGCAGGACGTAGCCGGCGCCGATCCGCCACAGACGCACCGCCTGCAGAAGCGACGTGACGCCGCTCACGAACATGGCGGCGAACACGGCCCAGGCCATGTACTCGTCGCTCTCCCCGGCGGAACGGATGATGATCACGGGCGTGAGGACGATGCCGGCGGCACACAGGCCCGCGTACTGGAGACCCAGCATCGCGGCCAGGATCGTCGGCGGCCGCTCGTCCGCCTGGTAGCGAACGCCCGTGCCGCGGTTGCCTGCGTCTGCGGTCATTCCCGGTACAACGCCGCGTCGGGCCGCCACGGAGAGCGCTGCCCCGCATAGACCGGCGATCCCTTGCGGAAGTGGGAGGCCTCCTCGAGCGTCTCGACGAAGGGCATCTGCCGCGGATAGAGATCGTCCTCGCCGCGCGGCCGCGGCCCGGCCTTGGACACATGGCCCCAGAGCGGATGGCCGACGACCTCCTCCGCGATCCAGGCCGCCTCGATCAGCTTGTCGAGCTTGTAGCCGGTCTCGATCCCGAGTTCATGGCAGAAGTCGACGAAGTCCTCCGTCGGAACGTGACCGGCGGCCCGGCCGTTGCCGCAGTAGGGGCATCCCCCCATGCCGCCAATCGACGTGTCGAACTCCCGCACGCCGAGTTTCAGCGCCTCGTAGTAGCTGGCCACCGAGGCGCCGCGGGTGTTGTGCAGGTGGCAGTGGAAATCGGTGATCTCCGGCCAACGCTCCCGGATCGCGACGATCGTCTCGCGCACGGTATGCGGCATGTTCCAGCCCATCGCCTCGATGATCGAGCAGCGGGTGACCGGCAGACCCGCCTGATGCCATCGGTCGATCATCAGCGCCAGCAGGTCGAGTCGCTGCTCCAGCGTGAACGGACCTTCGAAGTTCGAGCCGAAGGGATTGCCGATCGCCACCGCGCCCGACTCCGCCCCCCCCGCGCGCGCCCGTTCGATCGCCGCCGGAATGCGCTCGATCTGCTGGGCCTGCGTCGCGTTGTAGTTGCGGCGGGCGAAGGTGTCGCAGAGCTCGACATGGGTTCCGATCCGACGCTGACGCACATCGAGCTTCGGGTACCAGCGGTCGGCGCGGTCGAACCCGATCCTGTTGAAGATCGCCGCGGTGTAGCGGACGCCCGGACGGGGCACGAAGCGCTCGGCGATCTCGTCGATGCAGGCCATCTGCGGCGTCCACCTGGGGTGCGCGTAGGAACCGATCGAGATCACCCTGGCTCCGGTCTCGCCGAGCGCGTCGAGCAGCCGCAGCTTGTCCTCCACCGGAATGTCGGCGCTCTCGATCTGCAGACCCTCTCTCATCGTGTCGTCCGTGATGGTCACGGACTTCGGTAGCTGCCCCATCGCCTGAATCCTCCGACCTGTCGGTTGCCGACGGCCTGTGTGCGGAAAGGTACCTTATCGCCACGCGTGGCAGCCCGCCGCAAGGTCACGCTGCATTCGATCGGCCATGCATCCCGTCCGGCATCGTGCCGTCCGCGTGCTCGATGACTCGCACCCGGAAGCGGTTCGCGTGTGGCGCCGGTCGCCGCCACCTGCTGCGCGGCGCTCTGCACCGATTCTCCCTGTGGCAGGATCGGTCCGTGCGAGGACGCCTGCTTCCCTGCCTCGTCCTCACCGCCGCCGCCACCGTCGTGCTGCTGCCCGGCATCGGCAGCCGCGACCTCTGGAACCCGGACGAACCCCGCTACGCCGAGGTGGCCCGGGAGATGCTGCTGGCGCCGCTTGCCCTGGAGCACTTCCTGGTGCCGCGCCTGAACGGCGAGAGATACGACCACAAGCCGCCGCTCCATTTCTGGAGCATCGCCCTGTTCGGCGCGCTTCGCGGCGGCGTCGACGAAGTGGCGGCCCGCCTGCCGTCTCTCCTTGCGGGCATCGGCTCGGTGCTCGTCGTGTTCGCACTCGCCGCCCGGCTGTTCGACCGGAAGACGGCCTGGCTGGCGGCGCCGGTCTTCCTGACCTCGGCCCTGGTCATGTGGAACGGACGAGTCGGCCAGATCGACATGACCCTGACCTTTCTGGAACTGCTCGCCATCCTGTTCTGGGCCCGGGGCCGGTCGTGGGCCCGGGACGACCCCGCCCGGCGTGCCGGCGGCCGCCACGCCAATCTCCTGTTCTTCGCCTGCCTGGCTCTCGCCACCCTGGCCAAGGGTCCGGTCGGGCTCATCGTGCCGCTGCTTGCGGTGGTCAGCCACCTCGCGCTCGAGCGCGACCCGGCCGGCGTCGCCGAGCTCCGACTGGGGCGCGGCCTGCTGCTCTGGGCCGCGATCGTCCTCGCCTGGTTCGGGCCGGCCGCGTGGATCGCCGGAAAGTCCTACGTCGACGCCCTGATTCTCGACCACACCGTCTCGCGCTACGCCGAAGCGACCTACCACCCACGGCCCTGGCACTACTACTTCCGGACTCTGCCCGCCACCTTCGCGCCCTGGACTCTGCTGGCCCCCGTAGCCGTCTACGCCGCTTTCCGCGTTTCGCACCGCGAGCCGGCCGGCCGCGAAGCCCAGGCGGTCCGCTTCCTCCTGATCTGGATTGCCAGCACGTTCGTCTTCTTCAGCATGTCCGGCGGCAAGCGGACCGTGTACCTGCTGGCGCTTGCGGCGCCGCTCGCGATGCTCGTGGCCTACGGCGTATCGACGATCCGGGAGCGCTGGCCCCGCTTCCGCACGGCTTTCCTCATTTCGGCAGCGACCGTGCCGCTGCTCTTCGGCGTCCTGGTGGCCGCGGCGCCGTTCGCGGCTCGGGACCTTCCCGACGGTTCGATCCCCGAAGGGGCCATCGCTTCGCTGCAGGCGGTCGCCGCCATCCCCCTCGCCGCCGGTCTGATCGGCCTCTGCCTGGCTGCCAGGCGGCGGCCCGATCTGCTGATAGCCTGCCTTGCGACCGGCCTCGGACTCGCCATGTCGGTGACCGCCGTGCGGTTGTTGCCGCTGGGTGACGCCTTCAAGTCGGCCCGCGCCCTCTCGGGCGAACTGGTCCAGTGGGCGAAACCCGACGAACCGTACGCGATCTATCCCGTTCCCGATGCCGCCTTCGTCTTCTATACCCGCCGGTTCGCGGTTGACCTCCACGGCGGCGTCCTGGCCCACGACGAGGGCGACGAGCAGGCCCTGCGACGCTTCGCCGCCCGCACGGATCGGCCGGTCTGGCTGCTCATCGAACGGGACAACCTGGCGGCGCTGGAGCCTCCGCTCGACCTGGTCGAGGTCGCTCGCGACCACGATCTCCTGCAGGGGCACGTCCTGTTGACGACTCGGGAAGCGGCCGCCCGTGCGCTATCGACCTTGCCGGGACGCCCGGCAGTCGCAGGCGACGACGCCGTCGAACATGCCGCGCCTGCGCCGCGAGCCGCGGCCTCCGGGGCCGAGCCATGAACGACAGCGACAGCCTGCCTCTGACGGCGGAGCTCGCACCGGGCAGCTCCGCCAACCCGAAACTCGTCTCGGACCCGGCCGCCGAGACGTCGGCGTCCTCCAAGGCCAGCTCCAGGACCAGCTCCACGGCCGCCGAGGAGCGGCGGCGCTTCGGCCCCCTGAGTCGGCGTCTCGCGGATCAGGGCCTCTTCCTGTTTCGGCACCGCGGCCTGTTCGTCGTCTTCCTGCTTCCCGGCGCCGTTGTGGCGGTGCTCGAGCGCCGGTCGGCGGCGCTGCCCGCGGCATCGGGACTCGGCTGGCTCACGGCATGCCTGGCCGTCTCCCTGCTCGGACTTGCGGTGCGAGCCGCGGCGCTCGGCTCCGCGCCGCCGGGGGCCTCGACCCGGAGCCTCAGGGCGCCGAGCGCCAGCCGCCTGAACGTGACCGGCATGTACTCGCTCTGCCGGCACCCGGTCTACCTGGGCAACCTGTTCGTCCTCATGGGTTTCGCGCTCGCCCTGAAGTCCTGGTGGTTCGTGCTGACCGCGGCGCTCGTCTACTGGCTGCTCTATGAACGGGTGATCGTGGCCGAGGAGAGGTTCCTCGGCGAGCGCTTCGGCATCAGCCATCGCCGCTGGGCGGACCGGACGCCGACGTTCTGGCCCAGGCCCGGCCTGTGGCTGCACCCGGAGACACGCTTCAGTTGGCGCACGGTCATCTTCCGCGAGTACAACTCCCTGCTGCTCATCGCTTCGATCTTCCTCTTCCTGCGGTTGGTCGACCAGGTCGTGGTCGGCGGTCTGGGCGCGGGGGCCTGGCTGAGGCAGGATCAGGGCCTGGTTGCCGGCGTTCTCGGACTCACCGTCCTGGTGTCCGTCGCGCGGCAGGTGCGCAAGCGCGGGGGTTCAGGCCACTAGCAGCCCGTGGCGGCATGGCGCCGGTGAACGGGCCAATCATCCACCGACCACCTGACGAACGCACTCACTGCAACCAACGAGGACTCACGATTCGTTGCAGAATCGGATACGAGACCGCCGATGAACGCCCGCCTCAGGATCGCCGCCGCGCTCGCCGCGTCACTGCTGGTCTCGGCGGCCGGCGGCCTGCCGACCACCGAAGAGAAGCGGCCCGACGATCCGGGTGAACCGTCCGATGCACCCGAGAAGGCGAGTCCGAAACCACTCGACTCCCGCTTCGTCCGCTGGCTGGAGCGGGTCGGCCCGCTGATCAGCGACGAGGAGCGCGCGTTCTTCGTCGGCCTGCCCGAGGACTATCGCCGCGAAGCGTTCATCCAGGCGTTCTGGAAGGCGCGCGACCCCGACCCGAGAACCCCGCTCAACGAGCTCCAGGTCCTCTGGGAGGACCGGGTCGACGCCGTGCTCTCCCAATGGGGCACGCTGGAGGACGCGCGAGCCCTGTTCTACCTTCTCAACGGACCGCCGGGCCGCTTCACTCTCCCGGACGGTCGGACCGCTTCCTACTGCCTCTCGCGGGCCAGGGAACTGGAGATCTGGTTCTACGGCGGCAGCGACCGCACCGCCCGCCACTTCGTCGTCATCTTCCTGGCCACGAGCCGCAACCAGCCCTACGTCTTGTGGCACGAGAGCGCCGCGCGGCGGGCAGTGTCTCGCCGCGGGCTGCCGACGACGAACATCGCCCTGCTGTGCGCCGACGAGTGGCTCGGTTGGGCCGCACAGGCGCTCGGACGCGACCTCGCCGGCAGAAGCGTCATCGACGAGGTGTCCGGCCCGCCCGAACCGCCCGCGGAGTGGCTCGCGACCTTCGCCGCCTTCAACACCGACGTCCCGGAGGGCGCCCCCCGCTTCGACATCGAGATCCAATGGGACTATCCGGGCCGCAACCAGACGCGCACCGTGACTCACGGCCTGGTCATGGTGCCCGGCCCCGGCGCGGGCCGCAGGAGCTTCCAGGAACGCGAATACCACAGCTTCCACATGATCGGCGAAGTCCTCCGCGGCGAACAGCTGTTCGAGACCTTCCGCTACCGCTTCGAGCTGCCCGCGAGCGGCAACGGCGAGGACCCGATCCCGCTCGTCTTCAGCCGCTACCTGCGGCCCGGCGAGGTCCGGATCCGGCTCAGGATCGAAGATGTCTTCGGCCAGCAGTTCGCCGCGGTCAACGAAACGATCGACGTGCCGAGCCTCGAAGAGGCGCAGTCGCTGCGCAGGACCATCCTGGAGACCTTCCCGGCTCTCGCAGAAGCGAACCAGGCAGCGGCGCGCGGCGAGCGCCTGCTCCGACTCGTGCCGCCGCGGAATGAACGGCTGCGCGTCGGCATGGTGCGCTTCTCCACCCATGCGATCGGCGACTTCGACGCCGTCGCCTTCTCGCTCGACGGCCGCGAGATCCTGCGCAAGCGCCGCCCGCCGTTCGGCGTCGAGTTGGACCTGGGCTCACACCCGACCGAACACCGGATCCGGGTGGAAGGCCTCAAGGACGGCAAGGTCGTCGCCTCGGACGAGATGTCAGTCAACCGCGGCGGCCAGCGTTTCCGGGCCCGCTTCATCGAACCGCGGTCCGGTGAGCAGTACCTGCAGAGCACGCGCGCGGTCGTCGAGATCGCGGTACCGGACGGCGAAGCGATCGAGCGCCTCGAACTGTTCCTGGGGGAGGAGCGGATCGCGACGCTCTACCAGCCACCATGGGTCCAGCCTGTCGTGCTCGACGGTCCGAGCCTGACCTACCTCCGCACAGCCGCTTTTCTGGCCGACGGCAGCAGCACCGAGGACGTCGTCTTCATCAACAGTCCGGGCCCGGTCGAACGGATCGACGTGCAATACGTCGAGCTCTTCGCCAGCGTCGTCGACGAACGGGGGCGGCCGATTCCGGAGCTGGAGCGGAATCGCTTCCGCATCATCGAAGACGGCGTCCGGCAGACGGTGCGCCGCTTCGAATGGGTGGACGACACGCCCTTCCACGCCGGCCTCCTGCTCGACACGTCGGCTTCGATGCAGGACTCGATCGAGCAGGTGCGGGCCGCCGCCCAACGCTTCGTCGACAACACCCTCGAGCCCAGAGACCGGATGGCGGTCCTCGCCTTCGCCAACCGCGCCAGGGTCGAGAGCCGGTTCACCAAGGACCGGGGCCAACTCGCGCGGGCACTGGCGGGCCTCAGGGCGACCGGCACGACATCGCTCTACGACAGCCTCGTCTTCGCTCTCAGCTACTTCGACGGCATCAGCGGCCAGAAGGCGCTGCTGCTCCTGTCCGACGGCAAGGACGAGAACAGCTCCTTCACGTTCGAGAGCGCGCTCGAGACCGCGCAGCGTTCGGGCGTGACGATCTACGCCATCGGCCTCAAGCGTGCGGCCAGAGACCGCAACACGCGGCGCGTCCTCGAGCGCATTGCCGAAGAGACCGGCGGGCAGGCCTTCCTGATCGAAGACGTGGATGAACTCGATGCGGTCTACGACCAGATCGAACGGGAACTCCGCAACCGCTACCTGCTCACCTACCAGTCGACCAGCAACAAGCCCGAGAGCGACTTCCGGGTGATCCGGGTGGAAGTGGACCGCCGCGGCGCCGAAGTGCGAACGATGTCCGGCTACTACCCCTAAAGGGCGCTGGCCGCGGCCAACCGGCAGTCACGCCGACACTGCCTCCTCGCCGAACCGCTCCACCGCTTCCAGCGTCTCCCGCACGTCGTCCCAACTCGTCGAGTGGTTGATGATGCAGAGTCGGAGCGAGAAGGTCCCGTGGAGCGAGGTAGACGAAACGAACGCCCGGCCATCCCAGAAGAGACGGGCCAGGACCTCCCGGTTGACGTCCTCGAGCGTCTCGTCCTTCAGGCCGGCGCCTGCGGGGTTCACCCGCATGCAGACGATCCCAAGTGACGCCGGCGTCAGCAGTTCCAGGGTCCGACTCTCCTGAACCCAGGCCTCGGCTCGCTTCGAGAGCTCCATCCCCTTGGACACGGCCCGCCTGAACGCGGACATGCCGAACGTCTGAATCGACATCCAGATCTTCAAGGCCCGGAACGAGCGGCTCAACTGAAGACCACGATCGTTGATGTTCGGGTGGTTCGCGCCCCAGATCGTGTCCTGGAGCACCGTCGTGCCGAAGGCGAAGACATCTTCGAGCTTGCTGGCATCCTTGACCAGCAGGCAGCCCACCTCGTACGGCTGGAAGAGCCACTTGTGCGGGTCCAGGCCGATCGAGTCGGCGCGCTCGATTCCGGCGAGGAGCCGGGCGCCGTCCCGGCTGAGCGCGGCGAAACCACCGTAGGCGGCGTCGACATGCAACCAGATGTCCTCCGCCTCGCAGAAGTCCGCCATCTCCTGGAGCGGGTCGATCGCTCCGGTGCTGGGCGCCCCGGCGTTGGCGCAGATCGCCATGGGCTGGTAGCCCGCGGCGCGATCCTCGGCGACCGCGCGCGCCAGAGCCTTCATGTCCAGACGGGACTCCCCGTCGGTCGCGACCATGCGGACTCCCTCCCGTCGGATGCCGACGATCACTGCCGCACGCGCCTGCGCACTGTGGCTCTGGTCGCTCATGTAGACGGACGGGCGCTCCGGATTGCCGGCCGCTTCCCGGGCAGCGACGAAGGCGTCCACGCTGGCGGCGGAGCCGCCGCTGGTCAGCAATCCCCCGGCACTCTCCGGGTAGCCGAGCCAGCGCCGGAACCAGTCCAGGACGACGAGTTCGACCTGGCTCGGACCGCTCGCGACCAGCCAGGTGCAGGCGTTCACGTTCCAGGCGGAGGCCAGGAAATCCGCGACGACCCCAGGCCAGGTCGGCTCCGAAGGAACGAACCCGAAACAGCGGGGATGGTCCAGGCGTGTCGTCATCGGGAGGATGTCGTCTACGGCCCGCCGCAGGACCTCCTCGGCCGGGCGGCCATTTTCTGGCGGCTTCTCGAGTAACAGGCGCTCGAGCCCCTCCTTGAATTCTCCGTCCCAGGCGTTCTCGCGAGGCAGGCTCTCGATCCGCGCCACCGCGAGTTCCGCCGCCTTGCCGGCTAGAGCCAGCATGGCTTCAGACGACATCTGCAGGTCGGAACGGCCTGCGGCCTCATCGGCGGCCCGGGGGGCCTCTCCTCCCCTGCCGCCCTCTCCGGACTGGTCCATGCCGTTCGACCCTACCGCGTCAGCACAGTGACTCAGCGACATCACTCAGCGGCAGTCACTCGGCGGAAGGCCGGCGCCACTTCCTCGATGAACCGATCGAGGACGTCCTTCTGCCGGTCCTTGCCGCCGAGGTTGAAGGCCGGGACGATGAACTCGTCCACCCCGGCGTCCCGATAGGCGCCGACCGCGTCGACGATCCGGGGCACGCCGCCGATGTTCGAGGGCATCGCAGTGCCGCGCGCTCGCGTCTTCGCCAGGAAAGTCTCATCGTCGCTCAGGAACAGCAGCGCAACCGCCGAGCGTTCGACCTCGGCCGGGTCGCGTCCGACATTCTCGCAGTGGGCGTCGAGCACCGCCATCTTGTGCTCGAGAATCTCCACCGTGCCCCAGACGTTCCACTCGTCGGCATGCTGCGCGGTGATCCGCAGGGTCACCTTCTCGCCGCCGCCGCCGATCATCAGCGGCAGCGGGTCCTGGACCGGCTTGGGCTCCAGCGGCGCACCGACCAGTTGATACGCATCGCCAACGAAATCCGCGCTCTGACGCCCATAGAGCGCCTTGATCACCCGGCACGCCTCGTCGAGTCGGCGAAGCCGCTCGCCCAGCGTGTAGAAGGGGATGCCGTAGGCCAGGTGCTCGTTCTCCTGCCAGCCGGCGCCCAGGCCCAGCACGACGCGGCCACCGGAAATGTGGTCGATCGTCGCCGCCATCTTCGCCAGCACCGCCGGATGCCGGTAGGTGTTCCCCGTGACCAGCGGACCGAGGCGCACCCGCGGCACCGCCGCCGCCAGCGCCGCGATCGTGGTCCAGCTCTCCGCCCACGGCGCCGACGTGTCCTCGCCGTTCGGCATGAAGTGGTCGGCGTACCAGATGCCGTCCCAGCCGGTTGCCTCGACATGCCGGCACATCTCCAGCAGCTCGGGCCAGGGCATCGTGGGGGCGGGCCAGTAGCTGAATCGCATTCGCGGAACTCCGTGCAGGTCTGGAACGGACGGTGAGGCGCGGACGTTACCGCGAATGCGTGCAGGTCGGAAACGCTGCGGAAGCGCAGCAGAAACGCAGCAGACCAGATCCGCCGCTTCGCCGGGAGTCCTCCCGCGTGGGGATCGCTGGAGCTCGCACGGCCCCATGCAGCCGACATCGAACGAGCGTCCACCCGCACGGAGACCACTGCGAAACCCCTCTCGCGGCGCGGGCAACGTTCAGCACGCCGCGCATCGTGCTGGCCGGCGACGGCCCGCGGCCCTCCAATACGTCGTCGGCGCCGCGACTACCGGAATCTCCAACCTTCGGCCTCTGCCGCGAGCACGATGCCGGCACACGCGAGGGCGTCCGAACCCGCGTCATGGTGCCGGAGAGGGATGTCCAGACGACGACAGACATTGGGCAGGCTGGCCGACGCGACATCCCATCGAGCCCTGGCCAGCTCCACGGTACAAACGAAGCGCTTTCGGGGCGCGCGCAGGCGATTTCGCGCGCAGCAGGCGTTCAGCACGCGACGGTCGAACTTCGCGTTGTGCGCCGCCATGAACCGCGCCGGGCCGAGCCATCCTCGCAGAATCGGCCAGAGATCAGCGAAGGTCGGCGCCTCCCGCACGTCTTCCCAGCTCAGGCCGTGAATCCCCGTGAACGTGAAGCGCCTGCCGGGAGGCCGGATCAGGTAACTCCGCGACTGGACGACCTGGCCGCCGCTGCAAGCCGCAAGCCCGACCGCGCAAGCACTGTCATGGCGCGAGTTCGCGATCTCGAAGTCGATCGCCACGAAGGAATCTGTCGCGTCGAATACCATGCCAAGCCGATACTAGCGGTGCGCCTCGGGTGCGCCTGACAGTGAAAACCGAGGACCTTCGCGTGGACGCATGGGGCAAGTTCGACCAGGAAACGGGTGACTTCCATCGCCTCGAACATCACTGCGCCGACGTAGCGGCCTGCTTCGAAGCGCTGCTCCGCGAGCCTGTGCTGCGGGCCCGGTTCGCACGGGCGACCGGAGCAACGGAGCTCGACGACACGACCGCCGCCAGGTTGACGTACATCTGCTTTCTGCATGACTTCGGCAAACTCAACGTCGGCTTTCAGTTCAAAGTGCCACACCCCAATGGAACAACGGGACGTCGCCCGCGGCCAGCCGGCCACATCGCGGAAGCACTCCTCTGCTTCGAGCAGCCCGACCTCTGCGAACTGCTGGGACTCCATCGCATCGTCGACGAGTGGGGGGACGGCGTCTGCCCTCTCCTCTATGCCGCACTGGCGCACCACGGCCGCCCGGCTCGCGGAGCCTCGCACGCAACTGGAGGCTCACCCAAGCTCTGGCAGCCCTACGCCGGCTATGAACCGCGGGCCATCGCACGGTCGCTCTACGACAGAGGGCTTGCCTGGTTCCCCAAGGCCTTCGAGACCGGCCCCCCGATTCCCGACGCACCGGCTCTGGCGCACCTCTTCGCCGGCGTCGTGGCCCTTGCTGACCAGCTCGGATCCGATGAGGACACGTTCGCGTTCGAGCCTCGCCCGGATCCTCGCTACATCGAGCGTGCCCGCCGCACTGCCGCCCGGACAGTCGAGCGCAAGGGGTTCATCCGGTCCGCTTGGGCGAGAGGCGCACCTGTCGCCGATGTGACGACGCTCTTCTCCCACCCTGAGCCGCGGCCTCTGCAAGTCGCTGCGGCTTCCGCTCCGCTCGACAAGTCCCTGTTGATTCTGGAGAGCGAGACCGGCTCAGGCAAAACGGAGGCGGCCGTTCTTCGGTTCGCTGCCCTTTGGCGGGCCGGCCTGGTTGACGGGCTCTACTTTGCGGTCCCCACACGCGCGGCGGCAAAGCAACTGCACGATCGGGTCCAGCGGGCCTTGGGCCGACTCTTCCCGCCGGCAGCCCGAGTGGAGGTCTCCCTGGCCGTTCCCGGGTATCTCCGGGCGGGCGAAGCCTTGGGACGGCGAACCGGGAGATTCGACGTGTATTGGGAGGACGACCCTGACGAGGCCACACGGCAGGCGCGCTGGTCGGCGGAAAGCGCCAGAAAGTTCCTGACGGCGCCAGCGGCAGTCGGGACCGTTGACCAGGCACTCCTTGCCGGCCTGCAGGTCAAGTGGGCCCATTTTCGCGCTGCCGCGCTCTCGCGAAGTCTGCTGGTAGTCGACGAAGTCCACGCGAGTGACGGCTACATGACGGAACTGCTGCACAACGTCCTGCATGGTCATCTCGCGCTCGGCGGCCACGCCATGCTCATGTCGGCGACCTTGGGTTCCGCGGCGGGCTCAAGGCTCGGCTCCAAATCCCGCCGACACGCCACGCCATCGCCAGGCGAGGCCGAAGCCATCCCCTATCCGGTTCTTACGATCGCGGACGGCGCCGGCGCCTCGCGGCTGTGTGCGATCCCAACGACCGGAAGGTCGAAGGTCGTCGCGCTGACCACCGCAGCTCTCCTGGAAGATCCAGGCGCAATCGCCCGCAGGGCGGTCGCCGCGGCGGAGAAAGGCGCCAAGGTCCTCGTGATTCGCAACACGGTCAACAGTGCTCGAGCCGTGTTCGCCGCGCTGATGGCCCAAGGCGGCGCAGATCTGGCGCTCAAGGTCGCCGACGGGCCGGCCCTGCACCACAGCCGATTCGCCGCAGAGGACCGGAGACTGCTGGACGATGCCGTCGAACAGGAGCTGGGGAAGGAGAACCGCTCCGCTGGCGGCACAGTAGTCATCGGCACTCAGACGCTGGAGCAGTCGCTCGATATTGACGCCGACTACCTGATCACCGACCTCTGTCCCGTAGACGTCCTGTTACAGCGGCTGGGACGACTTCATCGCCATGCCGCGGCGAAGCGACCAGCCGCCTTCACGGAACCTCGGTGCCTTGTGCTGGCGCCCGATTCCGGCCTCGAGGCCGGACTTGACGGGTCACTTCTCAAGCACGGTCTCGGCGTCTCGAGTCGTGGGGGAATCTACACCAACCTCATCGGAATCGAGGCCACGCGACGACTCATCGGCGACCACCCGCGGTGGGCCGTGCCGACGATGAACCGGATGCTGGTCGAGCGCGGGACTCACCATCAGGTACTGCGGGAACTGGCCGAGACACTTGGTGAGGGCTGGGTCTCGCACTTGACTGTGGTGCGCGGGAAGAACGCTGCCGCGGCTGGCGTAGCAAGAAACCACGCGCTCACCCGAAGTGAGACCTTCGACCAGTACCTGGTCTTCCCCGACCTGGACCGGAAGGTGCGCACGCGGCTGGGCGAGGACGGCCCGCGAGTCGAACTGCCCTCCCCCGCGCTCGGGCCCTTCGGACATGAAGTGCGCACGTTCAACCTGCCAGCCCATCTGTTCCGGCACGGCTTGCCCGGGAAGGAGGACGTGGAGGCCGCCAAGGCCGAGTCGTCCGGCCCCGGCGCACTGACTCTATCGGTCGGCGACCAGCGACTGATCTACGACCGGACCGGAATTCGACCCCGGGAGCCCTGAATCCCCCGACCCGGCTTGACATGCTCCGCAGCCATCGTCTAGAGTCCTACCCGTGACCGAGGGAGGGCAAATAATGTTCGTGGTGCAACGGATGCTCTGTCCTATGGTTGGGTGGCTGGCGACGGGCACAGCGACGTGCTGTGCACCTCCCACTCTGAAATCAAGAACTGCCGTAGTGACCCGTGGTCCAAGGTCAAGACGCATCGAGGAACGAAGGTGAGACGCCGGTTTCGAATCCGGTCGGGGTCACTACGCAGTTCAAGCATCTGCTGTACAGCGACGAAGGGCAACACCGCAACAACCAAGAATGACTCAACGCCTCCGAACCCATCGGAGATAGACCTGTTCGGGGAGCTACGGACGCTCCCGCCAAGGTTGCGACCCCGCCCTAGCGGGGAAAGCGCGAAGGTACTGCCATGCACAACCTCCTGACTGATCCACTGATCCGAGTCCGTCTGGACGCCGGCGATCCCACCGAGATGACGCTACCGCGCATCTTCGAAGCGGCTTCGGCTGACGCCGTAGTCGCGTTTCCGGGCCTGCGACCCCACCAGAGGCATGCCTGGCACGCGTTCCTGGCCCAGCTTGGCGTGCTCGCCCTCCAGCGGGCCGGCTATCCGGCGCGCCCCCACACAGCTGCCGAGTGGAGAGCCCTGCTGCGCGGTCTGACCCGGGAGTTCGCCGACGACGAGCCATGGCGGCTCCTTGTCAGCGATCCGGCCATGCCAGCCTTCATGCAATGCCCGGCGGGCGACAAGCTCAGCCAGTACCGTCGCCTGGTGGCAACGCCCGATGACCTTGATCTCCTGGTCACCGCAAAGAACCATGACTTGAAGCAGGGTGTCGCCAAGGAGTGTGCGCTCGACGACTGGATGTTCGCCTTGATCGACCTGCAGACAATGGCGGGTTTTCTCGGCGCCGGCAACTACGGGATCGCCCGGATGAATGGCGGATTCTCCGCTCGCCCCTGCCTGGGCCTGGCGCCCGCCGAAGGCGGCTTCGGCGCACACCTGTTCCATGACATGCAGAGAATGCTGGCGGCACGAGACGATTTGCTGGAGCGCTTTCCCGACTACTACTGTCCGGAGCAGGGAACGGCTCTGCTCTGGACCGAGCCGTGGGATGGAACGACTTCCATCGGCCTGGAAGACCTGGACCCGTACTTCATCGAAATCTGTCGGCGCGTGCGTCTTCGCCTTGAAGATCGGTCGATCGTCGCGTGGACGGCCGGATCAAGGAAGAGCCGTGTCGCCGCCAAGAGTGCCCGGGGCAATGTGGGCGACTTCTGGACGCCCGTCGACAGGGGCGACGCCAAGGCATTGTCGCTGTCCCAGGCCGGGTTCCGGTATGAGGGCCTCGCCAAGCTCCTCTTCGATCAAGGTTCCTACGATCTTCCACCGGCCATGGTCACGGACATGACCGGAACGCAGCGGTGGCGAGTCGTGGCCCGAGGCATGGCGGGCGGCCAAGGCAAGACGAACGGCTACCACGAACGGAACGACATCGTCTTCAACCCGAGAACCGCAACGGCACTGGGTCGGCCGAACCAGCGCGACAAGCTCGCTGCGGTCAGCGATGCCCTTCTCCACGAGATCGCAGAGATCCTCAACGCCCTGAAGCTGGGGATAGCCGTGGCTGCGAGCGGAGGAAAACCGTTCAAGGAGTTGACCAGGTCCGACCGACTCCACGCAATCCCCTACGCCCGCCGCTTCGATTCAGCCTTAGACCCACTGTTCTTCGGGGCCATTGAGCGGAGATTCGTCGCGAAAGACGAAGCGGCCAGGGAAGCCGCGCGGGAGCGCTTCGTCAGGGGCATGGTCGACACCGCCGAGGCGCTGCTCGAGGAAGCGGTCGAATCGGTGCCATGTCCTGCCATCCGGCGACATCGCGCCCGAGCGCGTGCCTTCGCCGCTTTCCATGGCCGGCTGCGCCGACCTCAAAGTGCCTTCGCCGACCAGCCGGAAATCTTCAGGCCACGGGAGACTGCCAATGTCGAGTGACGCAGACCTGAGACCGACGACCACGCCGAGCCTTGCGAACGTCATCCCGGCTCTGGCGAGGGCTGTCGCCACCCTTGATCCGGGTTCCGCCGCCGCGCTTCGCCGCGGCCCCCTGAGCGGCGCCGGAGCGGCAGCCTTCTGGAATCTGCTAGCTCGCTACAGTCCCGATGGCGATGAGCACAAGTGGGCAGCACTGATTCAGGCGATCGCGATCCTGACGCCCAAAGGGCGGAAACCGGGAAAGGACTCGGCCCACCACGGCGAACTGTCCATGGGCAAGGCCCTGCACGAAGCCCATGTGTCGGAACAGCGCCTTGCACGCCTGCTCGCGGCGCCGCCCCACCAGCGGTCCGAGCTCCTGGTCCGTACCTGCCGGCGACTGGCGCGCACCGACTTCAAGCGGTTCAATCTGATCACAGTGGGCCAGTTCCTGCTGTCCAGCGACAACTCACCCGCAGCCCGCCGGATCGCCCGTGACTACTACCGGGCCGACCTTGCGACCAAGCGAACTTCCCAAGACAAGGAGACGACTTCCAATGCCTGACACGCGCTTTCTCCAGATTCACACACTGCACGGGTACGCAGCCGTGCTGCTGAACCGTGACGACTCCGGACTTGCCAAGAGGATTCTCTACGGCAATGCAATGCGGACGCGGGTTTCATCACAGTGTCTCAAGCGTCACTGGCGAGTAGCGGAGAGCCCCCACGCGCTCCAGGCGATCGACGGCGCTGTTGCGAGCGTTCGGTCCCGCGAGACGGTGAGCCGGCGGGTGATTCAACCTCTCCTGGAAGCCGGCTACGACGCCGAGGTCATCAACGCGATCTCGAACGCCTTTCAGAAAGTCGTGTACGGCGACAAGGGCGACGACCGCGGCAGCCGCCAGCCCCTGCTTCTAGGCGAACCCGAGATCCAGTATCTGGCAGCGGAAGCACTCAGGATCGCGCAGGAAAACGGAACCGATGCCAAAACAGCTGAAAAGGCTGTCGCCAGTTGGCAAAAGAACTCCAAAGCGAATATGAAGACGCTGCGAGAGAGCTGCGCCATCCCGGGCGGAATCGTTGCCGCGCTCTTCGGGCGGATGGTCACGTCCGACGTGGAAGCGAACATCGACGCCGCCGTACACGTCGCTCACGCATTCACAGTGCACCGGGAGGAGAGCGAAAGCGACTACTTCACGGTCGTCGACGATCTCCAGCGGGCAGACGACGGTTCCGGCGCCGATCACATCGGCGAGACGGAACTGACCTCGGGGCTGTTCTACGGCTATGTCGTTCTGGACCGAAACGAGCTCGTCAACAACCTGGGCGGAGACGTCAGGATGGCCGGACAAGTCGCTCAGAGACTTGTGCATCTCATTGCCACCGTATCGCCCGGGGCCAAACTGGGACCGACAGCGCCCTACGGCTACGCAAGCTGGATGCTGGTTGAAGCCGGCGACCGGCAACCGCGGAGTTTGGCTGAGGCGTATCGTGAACCCTGCAGACCGAGCAGACCAGACGCCGAAGAGAAGTTGAGTCAATTCCTGAAAGGGATCGACGCACTGTACGAGACCGGTGAAACGCGCCGGTTCATCGGTCTTGATGAAGTGGAGGTCCCCGGCGCTGAGAGAGCAGCGACGCTTGGCGAACTCGCATCGTGGGCTGGCGCCGTTGTGAGCGAGGGTAGCGTCTGATGCGTTGGATGCACCTGCGATTTCATGCCCCCATGGCGGCATTCGGCGGTGAGATCGTCGACGCGCACGGCGTGATTCGGAACTTCCCGGCCCAATCGATGTTGACCGGCTTGCTGGCGAACGCGTTGGGCTGGGTACGGTCAATGCGCGCCGAGCATCAGGCGCTGCAGGATCGAATCGTCTTCGGCGCCGTATGGAGGAGGGATATCGGCCTGAGCCGCATGACGGACTACCAGACGGCACAACTGGGCAAGAATGATCGAGCTTGGACCACAGGCGGTGTGCCAGCGGAACGCGGTGGTGGCGCGAAGACCTACATCGGGGCTCACCAACGCTGGCGCGACTACCACGCGGACCTGAGAATGAGCATCGCGCTGAGACTGGAACCGGTTGAGACATCCCCAACCCTTGACGAGCTTCGAACCGCCCTTGATTGGCCCGCAAGGCCGCTCTTCATCGGCCGCAAGAGCTGTCTGCCTTCGCTGCCGATCTTCGGGGGCTGGGCGGAGGGGGCCTCGGCCCGTGAGGCTTTGCAGGCCGTGGCGCCTGAGAGTTCGCCAGAGCTCTTCGCGTCCTGGCCAGCTACGGAGGGCGTGTCCGGTAGCGACCGAGTCACGACCGTAACCGACGAGAGAAACTGGGCCACCGGACTTCACGGCGGCGCCAGGGAGACCTGCGAGGGGTGGGTAACCCCTGGGCGAGGCGGCGCATGAAACTCAATCTGGTGCATGTTCCCCTGGACATGCGGGTGTTCAACCGGTGGGCCGGCGACCGCGGTGCAATGCGGCGCGGCACTTTCGATGCGGGCTACGCCTTCCACATTCTGTTGTCGGCAATGTTTGGAAAAGGAGTGCTCCAGCCTTTCCGCGTGTTCGCTGCGGAACGCCGGCGCAAAGCAGCCCTCTACGCGTACTCCCGCGCCGACCAGGGCGAGCTACGGAGAATGGCGGCCGCCGTGGCGCCGCCTGACTGCGAAGCCGTTGTCGATCCACGGCGTCTGCGGACGAAGGCGATGCCGGTGCGCTTTCGCGAGGGTCAGCGTTTCGGTTTTGACCTTCGGCTTAGACCCGTCCGCCGGCTCAGGAATGACCTGCCCGACCCGCAACTCGGCGCGTCGCTCAGAGGAGGGAGCGAAGTGGATGCGTTCCGACTGGAGTTGATTCGGAGGTCGCCGCAAGGCCCGATTGAACGGGAAGGAAGATCCGCGGCCGGAGCCAGTTTCACGCGTGAGTCCGTGTATGAAGAGTGGCTGGCTGAACGACTCGGTGCTGCTGCGAGCGTGGAGCACTGCGAAATGGTCGCCTTTCAGCGGACCCGCGTCATCCGTGGCGACAACAGGGGCCCAGAGGGGCCCGATTCAACCCTCCACGGCACGATGGTGGTCACCAGCGAGGATGAGTTCGCGGGAGTTCTCCGCAGAGGAGTCGGGCGCCACCGCGCCTACGGATACGGCATGCTGCTTCTCCGACCCCCAAGTCGCCGCGAACTCAGGTGCTGAATGCTCAAGGGGCGCCTTGGGCTTGAAACGGCCCGGATTCCACACGCCGACCGCGCCGGTCTCCTGTGGCTTGCCAGAGGCTCGTTGACAGCGCGCGACGGCACGCTGTCCTTTGAACGCGGGCCGGAACCAACAGAGAACGACCCGCTTGATCCAGGCCGTTACGGAATACCCCTGCAAGGCGTGTCGATGATTCTGCTCGGCCCTGGGTCGACCGTGAGTCACGATGCTCTCCGGCTGCTGGCAAGGCACGGCACTGCGCTCGCGGCGGTCGGCGAGAACGGCGTGCGGTGCTACACAGCGCCACCACTCATTGCCAACCGTTCCGGCCTTGCACGACGACAGGCTCGCGCGTGGGCGGACCCGAGCACCCGCCTCTACCTCGCTCGGCGCATGTACGCATGGAGGATGGGGGAAGTTCTGCCCAATGAGAACATCGCGGTTCTGCGCGGCATGGAAGGCGCCCGCATGAAGGAAACCTATCGTTTGGCAGCCATCCAGGCCGGCATCGACTGGCGAGGGCGCCGCTACGACAGGGCACGACCGGGCGCCGCCGACCTGCCCAACCAGGCCCTCAACCACGCCGTGAGCGCGGTTGAGGCGGCTGCCGCCATCGCCGTGTCCGCGACGGCAACCCTGCCGCAACTCGGCTTCATCCATGAAGATCCCGGCCAGTCATTCGTGCTTGACATTACCGACCTCTTCCGCGACACGATCACGATACCGGTGGCGTTCCGCTCGGCTCGACGGGTGGCGGAGAGCGCAGGCCGCCAGAACATCGAGCGGGTTACCCGCCGCGAGTGCGGACGAACCCTGCAACGGGAACGGACCATCCCGAAGATGATCGGCCGCATCAAGGCGCTCTTTGAAGACGTGAAGGCCCCCTCCCCGGGGAGTTTGTAGGACTATGCCCATGACCGTGGTTGTGACCCGAGACGTCGAAGCCAGGTACCGGGGTTTCCTCGCATCGGCCATGCTTGAAGTGGCTCCAGGGGTCTACGTTTCTCCGGATCTCTCGGCCGGCGTGCGCGAGAGAATCTGGGTTGTCGTCGAAGACTGGTTCGCCACCTTGGGCAACGGCGCAGTTGCCATGATCTGGCGGGACGCCACCGCGGCGGGAGGCTTGGCGCTCCGCCATCTTGGCGACCCACCAAAGGACATCTGGGACGCCGACGGCGTCCTGCTGGTGAGGAGGTAGTGATCTCTGCCGATCCTCGCTCTTTGAAATCTGAGACGAGCCAAGCCCCATCCCGGACCTCGCTGCCGGATCAGCTCGGAACCAGCGCGGGACTGGACTTGACTCGGACGAATCGGCCAAAATGGCCAGAGGTTCCCCCGCACCCGCGGGGATAGACCCCTGGTTCTCCCGTGGTGGATTTAGCCTCGTCGGGTTCCCCCGCACCCGCGGGGATAGACCCGGCTCCAAGGTCGTTCTCGACATGGCCGAATAGGTTCCCCCGCACCCGCGGGGATAGACCCGCGCTACCGCGTGTTCACCGAACCGGACGGCTGGTTCCCCCGCACCCGCGGGGATAGACCCTCGGTCACCGTGGCGGCGTCCGCAACCGCGGCGGTTCCCCCGCACCCGCGGGGATAGACCCCACGCGATCCGCTTCAACGCGCCGCGCGCGCAGGTTCCCCCGCACCCGCGGGGATAGACCCACCAGCCTCGGAATCCGGGGCGCAACGGAAGGGGTTCCCCCGCACCCGCGGGGATAGACCCAGGGTTCACACCTTCTCTGACGGCAGCATTATGGTTCCCCCGCACCCGCGGGGATAGACCCGTCGTATGCACCGTCTCCGGCAGCGGAGGCGGGGTTCCCCCGCACCCGCGGGGATAGACCTGGACGCCGCGGATTCATGGTGCAGCCATGGGCGGTTCCCCCGCACCCGCGGGGATAGACCCACTCACGCGCATACGCGCGAAGGGGGGGAAGAGGTTCCCCCGCACCCGCGGGGATAGACCCTGCCGGACCTCCCCGCCGGCTTCCACGGCGTAGGTTCCCCCGCACCCGCGGGGATAGACCCGTCATACAGGTGCACAATCTCGAGTTGACGTTGGTTCCCCCGCACCCGCGGGGATAGACCCGCGTTTTTCGCGCCCTGCGTCGGGACAAAATCGGTTCCCCCGCACCCGCGGGGATAGACCCCGATTCAGCACGACCGAGAGATTGTCGGCGGCGGTTCCCCCGCACCCGCGGGGATAGACCTGCTCGAGATAGGACGTCGGAGCGAGCACCTGCGGTTCCCCCGCACCCGCGGGGATAGACCCACCGCCGGCAACGACTCGCCGATCCAGCATCTGGTTCCCCCGCACCCGCGGGGATAGACCGCTGCCGCTGATCGCCGAGGGCCGCGAGCACAAGGTTCCCCCGCACCCGCGGGGATAGACCCCAGGGATTTCCTGTTCCTGGACAGTGTGAAGGGGTTCCCCCGCACCCGCGGGGATAGACCCTACGCGTTCCAGCTAGCCGAGGAGCCGGGCGGGGTTCCCCCGCACCCGCGGGGATAGACCCGGTCCGCAACGAGATCCACCAGTGCAGACCGGGGTTCCCCCGCACCCGCGGGGATAGACCCTCCTCGCCGGCCCGACGGACGCGGCGGCGGATGGTTCCCCCGCACCCGCGGGGATAGACCCCAGATCCGGTGCAGCCGCCCCGGCGGATCGCCGGTTCCCCCGCACCCGCGGGGATAGACCTGGTTTAGGTTCGGGGCCTATCCTTGTGTTTGGGGTTCCCCCGCACCCGCGGGGATAGACCCTGCTCGCCCGCGTGCTCGACGGTCTCCCCGGCGGTTCCCCCGCACCCGCGGGGATAGACCCGGGCCATTACGTCAAGATGCCTATCCCTACGGGGTTCCCCCGCACCCGCGGGGATAGACCCTCGTAGCGGCGGTCCCCTTCGTCATCCTCGGTGGTTCCCCCGCACCCGCGGGGATAGACCCCTGCACCGCGATAATCAACTGTCGTAGGGTCAGGTTCCCCCGCACCCGCGGGGATAGACCCCTTGCCGTCCGGCGACATGAGGATGGCTGAGCGGTTCCCCCGCACCCGCGGGGATAGACCGTGGTAGATGGTGTTCAGCCGATTGACTGCGCTGGTTCCCCCGCACCCGCGGGGATAGACCCGTCCTGGACCGCAAGCGCATCTGCCGCGTCTGGGTTCCCCCGCACCCGCGGGGATAGACCCCGTATCCGTTGCGCGACGGCTCCTGGGGCTGCGGTTCCCCCGCACCCGCGGGGATAGACCCCTGCCGCCGGCAGTGAGGATTTGGAGGATTGGGGTTCCCCCGCACCCGCGGGGATAGACCCAGGCGGCATACGAACAGGAGGCAGAGGAAGATGGTTCCCCCGCACCCGCGGGGATAGACCCGGCCAAGGCTTCGCGGCCCAATACGGTCCGGTGGTTCCCCCGCACCCGCGGGGATAGACCCCTGCGGGTCGACGAGCATTTTCGCCCGCAGGCGGTTCCCCCGCACCCGCGGGGATAGACCCGAGTTACAGGCGTAAGTCCGCCCGGATTGTCAGGTTCCCCCGCACCCGCGGGGATAGACCCTCCCCTCACCCGGCCACCATTGAACGCGCCCTGGTTCCCCCGCACCCGCGGGGATAGACCTCCACGACTCGGTTCCGTGGGCCAGTGTGGCGCGGTTCCCCCGCACCCGCGGGGATAGACCTCGTTAGCCTCGCACTCCAGGACCGGGCAAGTGGGTTCCCCCGCACCCGCGGGGATAGACCCCGCTATGGGAACAGTGTCCAGGGCGAGGCTAAGGTTCCCCCGCACCCGCGGGGATAGACCCTTCCGCAGGTCGTCAGAGAGGACTCCGGGACGGGTTCCCCCGCACCCGCGGGGATAGACCCCGTCAACTGAGCTGACTGCTCAACAAACAGTCGGTTCCCCCGCACCCGCGGGGATAGACCCTGCTGGCCGCCGATCAGCACGGCAACGGCGACGGTTCCCCCGCACCCGCGGGGATAGACCCTTGGCCTATGGCGCCCACGATATCGCCGTACAGGTTCCCCCGCACCCGCGGGGATAGACCGCAGTCCCCGAGGAGCCCGCCGCGACCAGTGCCGGTTCCCCCGCACCCGCGGGGATAGACCCGGGAGACTCGGGCGGCGACTCCGGTTCCGTCAGGTTCCCCCGCACCCGCGGGGATAGACCCTCGGGCTCCGAGCGGGCCGCGTCAGGCAGCCCGGTTCCCCCGCACCCGCGGGGATAGACCCCCTTGTGGCATAAGGACTTAGTGAGGCGTAAGGGTTCCCCCGCACCCGCGGGGATAGACCCCGCGATACGCGCTGGCTATCGCCGGCGGCTGCGGTTCCCCCGCACCCGCGGGGATAGACCCAGACTGAGGGAGAATCCACGATGAAGGGCTACGGTTCCCCCGCACCCGCGGGGATAGACCCCGAAGCGCCTTGAGGCCGACTTCATGCGCCACGGTTCCCCCGCACCCGCGGGGATAGACCCACCGGGCAATTCCGCAACCCGGACGGGACGCCGGTTCCCCCGCACCCGCGGGGATAGACCTCTGCCCGCGCTGTGGACCGACGAGACCCAGCGGGTTCCCCCGCACCCGCGGGGATAGACCCGTCGGCGTCAGCCAGTTGAATCCCTCCGAGCCGGTTCCCCCGCACCCGCGGGGATAGACCCAGCCTGTAGCCTTTGGCGAGGATCTGCCGCCAGGTTCCCCCGCACCCGCGGGGATAGACCGTAAGCAAGGCAAACGATTCATGCAATACGGCTGGTTCCCCCGCACCCGCGGGGATAGACCCGTCGTAGATCACGCAAGGCGCGGTACAATACTGGTTCCCCCGCACCCGCGGGGATAGACCGCCCGAAGAACAGATCATCCTCAAGCTCCTCGAGGTTCCCCCGCACCCGCGGGGATAGACCGCCTATCAGCATGACCCGACAGGTGTTGGAATGGGTTCCCCCGCACCCGCGGGGATAGACCCCTCTATTGCTGCATCAAGTCAGAATGCGGCTCGGTTCCCCCGCACCCGCGGGGATAGACCCGTCGTATAGGTGCACAAGTTCAAGTTGACCTTGGTTCCCCCGCACCCGCGGGGATAGACCCGTGACGTTCGGCCGGGCCACCGCCGACTGGCCGGTTCCCCCGCACCCGCGGGGATAGACCCCGCCGCGTCCGGCAGGTCGTCGATCACCAGAGGGTTCCCCCGCACCCGCGGGGATAGACCCTACGCGCTGAACCTGGCCGCGGACCGCCTGGTGGTTCCCCCGCACCCGCGGGGATAGACCCACGGCGCGCCGATGACGCAACCACCACAAGGAGGTTCCCCCGCACCCGCGGGGATAGACCCCATGATCCGCGACGGCGGACTCACGGGCTTCAGGTTCCCCCGCACCCGCGGGGATAGACCCTTCCGCTGCTCTGGCGTGGCCGCGAACCAGTGGGTTCCCCCGCACCCGCGGGGATAGACCCTGATGACGAACCGCTCTGAAAGGGCAGAGGAGGGTTCCCCCGCACCCGCGGGGATAGACCCCGCTACGGCGCCGGCACCGCCGCCGTTGTCCGGGTTCCCCCGCACCCGCGGGGATAGACCCTCACCGCTGTCGCCGCGGCAGTGGCAGTCGGTGGTTCCCCCGCACCCGCGGGGATAGACCCTTGAAGTCGATCACCCAGAGTCTCTCGTCCTTGGTTCCCCCGCACCCGCGGGGATAGACCCTTGTACTCGTGGTTCTTGTACTCCACGTCGAAGGTTCCCCCGCACCCGCGGGGATAGACCCGGCCGATCAGGCTGACCGAGTCCGAACGCGCGGGTTGCCCCGCACCCGCGGGGATAGACCTTTCGCAAGTGCGGACTTGGCCCACACCTGTTTGGTTCCCCCGCACCCGCGGGGATAGACCCGAGATGGTCGGCTACGACGAGGCCGTCGCGGCGGTTCCCCCGCACCCGCGGGGATAGACCTATCAGCCCGTGGTGAAAGTCGCCCTGGCGCGAGTCTGCATGGGTGGTAGTATTGGTCCATGTCTATGGGCAAGAAGGGTAGTGGTGGGAATCAGGAGCCTCTCTGGGTGTCGGGAACGGATCTTCCCAGAAGCTCTGGTCACCCGTTCTATGAGCGGTTGAACGAGGTCCTGGAGTCGGCGGGATTCGACGAGTTCGTGGAGTCGGCGTGTGCGGGGTTCTACGCTGATCGGATGGGGCGTCCGAGCCTGCGTCCGGGCCGGTACTTCCGGCTGTTTCTGTTGGGCTACTTCGAGGGTCTGGACTCGGAGCGGGGAATCGCCTGGCGGGCTCAGGATTCCCTGAGCGTTCGCTGGTTCCTGGACTTGGGTGTAACCGAATCGGCGCCGGATCATTCGACGATTTCCCGCACTCGGCGGCGGATCGACTTGGAGACTCACAAGCGAGTGTTTTCGTGGGTTCTCGGCCGTTTGGCGGAGTCCGGGCTGGTGTCGGGCAAGACGTTGGGCGTGGATGCGACGACTCTGGAGGCGAACGCGGCACTGCGCAGCATCGTGCGGCGGGACACCGGGGCGGACTACGATGAGTTCGTGCGGGGTCTGGCGGAGGCCTCGGGCGTGCCCACACTGACGCGGGCGGATTTGGTCCGTTTCGACCGCAAGCGCAAGAAGAAGCTGCCGAACGAGGAGTGGCAGAATCCTCACGATCGGGAGGCTGAGATCACGAAGATGAAGGATGGCCGCACGCACTTGGCGTACAAGGCGGAACAGGCGGTGGATCTGGAGAACGGGACCATCCTGGGCGTGACGATTCATGGCGGCGCGAAGGGCGATACGGATTCGCTGTCCGAGACGCTTGAGGAGACGTTCGAGCAGGTGGAGTCGGCACTCGGAGACTCGTGGGCGATCCAGGAGGTGGTTGCAGACAAGGGCTACCACAGCAACGGCGTTCTCGCCTCGATGGACGAGTTGGGGCTTCGCAGCTATATCGCCGAACCGAACCGCGGTCGCCGTCGTTGGAAGGGCAAGAAGGACCTGCAGGCAATCGTTTACGCGAACCGTCGACGGATTCGAGGGGATCGGAGCAAGCGGCTGCATCGTCAGCGTGGCGAACTCCTTGAACGACCGTTTGCTCATCAGTTCGAGACCGGCGGCATGAGGCGACTGCATCTGCGCGGGTGCCGCAATGTGCTCAAGCGCGTCTGCATTCATGCCTGCGGCTTCAATCTCGGCCTCCTGATGCGTCAGCTCGTGGGGGTTGGAACGCCACGGGCCCTCCAGAGCCGCTCCGCGGCGGTCCGGCGCGCCCTCGCTGGCCGATGTACGCCGCTTTGGCAGCCCCTTGCAGCGTCAATTCGGCGAATCTTCGCCCGATGGCTGGGAAACCGCTTCGAGGTGAGACCCGGAATCAACTTCGTCTCTTTCGGCACCGAGCAACCGCGACTCTGAACCAACCGCCCGGCTCCGGCCGCACGACGACTTCTGCCACGGGCTGCTATCACTGTACGGATCATCCGCAGGCGCTCGGCCCGGCTCAGTGCCCGAGCCCCCTGGACAAGAAATCCCGCTCGACCGTCAACTCCCCGATCTTCGCGTGCAGGTCCCTGATCTCCTCCGCGTGGTCCCGCCGCCGCTCCGGACCGGCCGAAAAGGTCTCCTTCATCCCCTCGATCGCCTTGCGCTTCCAACTGCTCACCTGATTCGGGTGAATCCCGTGGCGAGACGCGATCGCCGAAATCGGCTTCTCCTCGCGCAGCGCCTCAAGCGCCACCCTCGACTTGAAAGCCGCCGTGAACTTCCGACGCTTCCTCACGGAACCTGTCAACGACATTGACACAGCGGTGTTCTGGGTTTACTGAGTCGTTTCTGCAGTCTCGCTGTCGGGTTTGTTGATCCACACAGCCTGGGGCAGTGGCGGGTGCACGGGCACGCCGCCGCCGAATCGTTCAGGGTGGCGTTTCCAGGCTGCTCTCAGGGTGCGCTGGCGCTGCTCGATGACGGCCTGGGCCCGGCCGTAGTGGACGGTCTCGGGTGTGAGCATGGCGATTCCGGCATGGCGGTGTTCCGTGTTGTACCAGGGGAAGAACGATCGGCAGTAGTCGGTCGCGGCGTCCTGGCCGGGGAAGCGGCCCGGGAAGTCGGGGTGGTACTTGAGCGTCTTGAACTGGGCTTCGGAGTAGGGGTTGTCGTCGCTGACCCGAGGGCGGCCGAGGGACCGGTTCACGCCGAGGCGCGCGAGCAGTTGAGCGGTGGCCTGGCTGGTCATGGGGGCGCCTCGATCGGAATGCAGCGTCAGGACATCGGGCTTGACGCCGTGCTTGAGGCAGGTCTCCTCGATGAGCCTTTGGGCGAGCGCGGAGTTTTCGCGGTCGGCGACCATCCAGCCGACCGCGTAGCGGCTGTAGAGGTCAAGCAGGACGTAGAGGTAGTAGTAGTTCCAGGTCTGCGGTCCGAGCAGCCTGGTGATGTCCCACGACCAGACCTGGTTGGGCACGGTGGCGACCAGCTCCGGCTTGGCGTACTGCGGGTGAACCCGCTGGTTGCGGCGGTCCTTCACCGGGTGATTCGCTTCGAGAATGCGGTACATCGTGCGCTCCGAGCACAGGTACCGGCCCTCGTCGAGCAGGGTGGCCACTACTTCTCCCGGCGAACGATCGACGAAACGAGGCGACGCAAGCGTGGCCTCGACCCGTTTCCGCTCGACTTCGCTCAGTGCCCGGGCAGGCGTGGGGCGGGGCTGCCGTCGCCCGGGAGCGGGCCTCGCGCGACGATAGAAGGTCGACCGCGACACGCCCAGCGCCCGGCACGCCGGCGCGACGCCGACCTGCCGGGCCAGGGACCTTGCCGCCATCAACAGTCCTTCCCGTCCTCGAGGCTGAATCCCAGCAGCCCTGCAACTTTTCCCTGGACGTCCAGGATCGTGTGCGCGGCGGCGAGTTCCTTCTCCAGCCGCTTCACCTTCGCTTCCAGCCGCTTCACCTTCGGCGTCAGAGGGTTGGCCTCGACAGGCTTGCGGCCACGCTTCTTCGGCCTCAGACCGGACAGCGCGCCCTTCCGCCGCGCCTTGCGCCAGTTGGCCAGATGGGAACTGTACAGACCTTCTCGCCGAAGCAGCCGGCCCACTTCGCCGCGGTCCGTGCACCGGTCAGCCTCCTCCAGAATCCGAAGCCGGTACTCCGCCGTGAACTGCCGCCGGGTCGGCTTCGCCAGCACTTCCGGGTCGGGAACCCCTCCCGCAGACGACGCGCCGGCCCCGGGGGCCTCGTCGCTACGCTCCTCAACCCCCGGGGCCGGGAACTCCGAGCCGCCGTCAAGTCTCTGCTCTCGTCTTGCCATCGATCCTCCTCGCAAACGTGTGCCCTCCACTATTCAACGGGACGGCCCCTGTGTCACGTACGTTGGCAGAGAGGGTCACTCTCTGGCCTCCTCGCGGTAGAGGAGTACACCTTAGCCACCTGTCCAGTCTTGTGGGACCACCTCATGAGTCGGAGCTCTGATTGCCGGTGAGAGCCGGCGTCCTTGCGGCTCAGGCGGCAGCTTGAGCAGGTCTCAATGGTCGGCGGGCGCAGAGCCACGCGAAGCGGCGCAGGTTGAAGACCAGGTTCATCATTCCGATCTTGCAACTCGCCCTGTCCAGACCGACTGTCCTGACCAGCCTGCCGCCCATGCCCTCCTGGTGGCCGAAGACATGTTCAACCCGTGCGCGCGCCCTGGACTCTTCCGGTTCGCTTTGACGGACCGAGGCGGCAACGGATGGTTCCGCCCCACGATCTTCGTCAGCGGGTCGCCAAGACCGTCCAGCTTGCTGTGCCTCTCGTCCAAATCGAAGAACCCCGGCTGCGGCATCCCAAACCCTCCTCGTTGACTGCCGAGAGCTTGTCGGATAACGATCCGATTGGCTCTCATGAGAGGCTCCTTCAATGCTCTGGATTTCCTTGTGTGGCACTGATTCTTTGTGATAGATTGGTCGTCTTCGCGGGAGCTCCGAAGGGCCGGTTCGGCAGCCCCCGACACGACCCAATCCGACCGTCAGGTCGCAGCACGGATGGCAAGCCAATGATTGACAAGCAAACCGGCATGAGCGCCGCGGAACGCATGGGCGAGGAAATCGCGACGCTTGCGGCACGGATCGACGCCGCGACCTACGAGTTGCTGGTCCTGATCCGCAAGTTCGACGAGCTGGGAAACTGGGGCTGCGGCTTTCTCAGCTGCGCCCACTTCCTCAACTGGCGCATCGGCCTGGCGTCCGGCGCGGCACGCGAACGCGTACGCATCGCCCGCGCCCTGGGCTATCTGCCGCGCATCAGCGCGGCGATGAAACGCGGAGAACTCTCCTATTCGAAGGTCAGGGCCCTGACCCGCGTCGCCCGTCCCGACACGGAGGAAACTCTGCTCGAAGCCGCCAGGGCCTGCACGGCGGCTCATGTCGAACAGATCGTCAGGGCGTGGCGGAGGATCGATCGCTCGGTGGAGGCTGCGGACGACGAACTGCGCGATGCCTCGAGCGAGCTGACGACCCATGTCGACGAGAACGGCATGGTCGTCATCCGGGGCCGTCTGGCGCCGGAAGCCGGCGAGCTGCTGCGGAAGGCGCTCAAGGCAGCGGGCGAGAAGCTCTATGCCCCGGAGCAGAAGGATCGCCCGTCGGCCGGCAAGGTACGCGCGGACGCTCTGGTCCTGGTAGCCGAGAGCGCGCTGAGAAGCGGACTGGACCCGGGCTCGAGCGGCGACCGCTATCAGGTGGTCGTCCACGTGAACGAAGAGGAGCTGGGGACTGCGGCGAGCGGGTCGACCAACGGCCGGCCGCGAGCCGACGGCCAGGCCGGGGAAGAAGCGAAGGCCCTGCAGAACCAGATTGCGCGGCCAGCTATGGCACCGAACCGCCATGGGCACGTCCCAGCGGGAACGCCGGGCAAGGACGTTCCCGCGGGAACGCCGGCGAGGCCGGTTGCATCGGAAGTGACCGAAGCGAAGGCCTTGGAGAATCAGGCTGCGCGGCCAGCGACGGCGCCGGACCGCCATGGGCACGTCCCAGCGGGAACGCCCCAGAAGGACGTTCCAGCGGGAACGCCGGCCAAGCCCGTTGCAACGGAAGTGAACGAAGCGAAGGCCTTGGAGAATCAGGCCGCGCGGCCAACGACGGCACCGGACCGCCATGGGCACGTCCCAGCGGGAACGCCGGAGAAGGACGTTCCCGCGGGAACGCCGGCGAGACCGGTTGCACCGGAAGTGACTGCGTCGCCTGAAGAGCGGCGGTCCGCTCATCCGCAAGCCGGGTCGGCAACGGCTGGCGGGGAGACAGGGGAAATACCCGCGTCTCAGGCGCCAGCACGGAACGGGAGAGAGTCCGCCGAGGCCGGACTGCCGGCAGCCGACCGGTTGGCGACCAACCGTGCCTGGATCGGCGACTCCAACACGCCTGTTTCAGCCGAGACAGCGCGGCGCATCGCCTGCGATGCCGGCAGAGTCCGGATGACCCACGACTCGGACCGGATTCTCAGCGTGGGCCGCAAGACCCGCTCCATTCCACCGCCCATCCGGCGGGCCCTGGAGTTCCGCGATCAGGGCTGCCGCTTTCCGGGCTGCACTTCCAGGCACTGCGACGCCCACCACATCGTCCACTGGGCCGACGGCGGCGAAACGAAGCTCTCGAACCTCGTTCTCCTGTGCCGACGGCACCATCGGCTGCTTCATGAAGGCCGCTTCAGGCTGCGGATGAGCGAAGACGGCGCCGTCCGGTTCCTCCATCGCCGGGGACAGCCCCTGCAGCAGAGTCCGGCGCCTCCCCCGATAGGCCTGCATGCCGCCCGCGAACTGGTGGAGCACCTGGAGAACGCCGGCATCCTGATCACCGGCGAGGAGTCGATGCCGTCCTGGGACGGCGAACCGCTCGACCTCCGCTACGCGATGGAGTGCCTGTGGAAGCCGCCGCCGCACCTCGAAGAACTCGTGGCCCGGGAGCGGGGAACAACGCGGGCCGCGTAGCTGGCTTGCAGGCCTGCCGCCGCGCATCCGCTTCAAGAGCCCCGGCGACGGCGGCTGCGGCGTGATCAACCAATGGAGTACACCTTGGCTCTGCCTTGAAACAGTCCAAAGAACCGGGACCACCTCACTCTGCCGAGGGGCTGCCTGGTTGACGGCGCCAGGGCGAGCACCGCCACCTTGTGCTCAAGAATCTCCATCGTTCCCCAGACGTTCCACTCACCGGCATGCTGCGCAGTGATCCTCAGGATCACCCGCTGAGCTACCGGAGGGCCGCTGCCTTGCCTTGATGGAAACCCAACGGCCCCATGCAGCCGATATCGGCGCTGATCCACTTGGCGCGAATCCCGTCTCGGCTGTATCCTCCGGACTGTGATCCCCGTTGGTCTGGCGGTGTCTGGCGGCCACCCATGTCGGGTTGCTCGCCGAATACTGCAATCCGGTCCATCCGGGATGCGGTAGCGCCGCAGTCCCAAAGGGCGAACAGGCGAGAACGCCGCTCTCGTGACACAGTGCGGGGATCACAATGGCCCGACTCCAATCCCGGAGTCCGCGCAACCGACAGGAGTGATCCCCGATGCGTCGAATCGTCCTCGCTGCCCTCACAGTCGCGCTGACCTCTGCGTCCGCGTACGCACAGACCGTCTTCGAACACGTCAGGACAAAGCCAGAACGGCAGCAGGAGTTTCTGGAGAAACTTGCCGCAGAGAACGGTCTTCCTGATGCTGTTGCCGCAGAGACCCGGCTTCCCGATGTTGTTTCTGCCGAGAGCAGAACGGACTTCACGGTACGAGGGTCCGTAGATCAAGAAGTGGATCTGCCGCATCCGCTCACGGCCGGAACATGGACCGTTTCGCTTACCGCCAGCGGCACCGACATGTACTCATTCTGGCTCGACACAGGCAACTTGCTGGAACTTGAGGAACTGTTCTGCCAGAACTTGCTTTGCGACCCTTTCGTCCACCCAACGAGAAGGATACTTAGCGTAAACCGCACCACAACTGCGCTCATCGACCCCATCACTTCCACGGGGACCTGGGCCGTCCGGTTTGTCAAGGACGGTTCGGAGCCACCTGCGCCGACGCCAGACCCCGACCCGCCCTGTACGCCAACGACCGACGTGCTTCAGTTCGACGGGGGCTACACTGTTCGCATGTGCTACGTCACCGCCGAAGGTGTAACAGGACAGGCGCAGGCCGGGGTATGGGCTTCCAGCCAATCGGGAATTCTCTGGTTCTTCAGCAGGGAGAACGCCGAAGTCCTGGTCAAGGTGCTGGACGGTTGCGAATACAACGGACACCGATGGGTCTTCGCGGCGCCCGTGACGGACGTCGGCTTCGAACTCCGCGTCACTGCGCCAGACGGCGAAACATGGAGCCATACAAACGAGGTCGGCACAACAGCTTCAACCAAGAGCGATACGACTGCGTTCACATGTCGTTAGCCGCCCGCGGTGAACTCCGTATCGCCGGTCGCGCCGAGAGGGGCAAGCTTGATATGCCGCCGGCGCCGGACTGGTGGACGACGCCGTATGCAACGCGTGCCCGCGCCGTGGAAGGCAACACCCGATACAAACCACGAGGCGGCACTCTGCGCAGCTACCGCGGCCCTATCTGGCGCCTGGTCGAGGAGGAAGTGCCGCGCCGCGTTCACGCGCAGGAATCGGTGCGGCAGGCCGGCAGGGCCTGGTACTCGGGGGCCTACCTTCCGGAGACCGTTCCGACGGTGCTGTTCATCCTGGCGCGCTACGGCGACGACCCGGAGGAAGCCATCGTCCGGGCCGTCAACGACACGAGGGACAACGACACGATCGCGGCCATCGTGGGAGCGGCGGTCGGCGCGCTGCATGGCGAGGACGCACTTCCCCGGCGCTGGCTCGACGGCCTGTTGGGCCGAACGACAGCCGATGACGACGGTCGCGTCTTCGAACTTCTGGACGGCGCCGAAGAGCGGTTCGGCTGACGCGCTCGTATCGCCGGCGACGCCATGCCTGCGCAACTACCTGCTGAAGCCGTAGGTCGCGACTCCGGTCTCGACGCCGACGCCGGCATCCTTGAGCGGGCACAGGGCTGCCTGCTCGGGCAGCTCGCCGGAGACGCGCTGGGAGGTCTGGTGGAATTCGAGACTCCCGAGGCCATCCTGAGCAGGCATCCGGACGGCGTGCGGGAACTGGTCGACGGAGGCACGTGGAACACGATCGCCGGCCAGCCGACGGACGACTCGGAACTGGCGCTGATGCTGGCACGCACGTTGGTCGAGTGCGGGCGGTACGATCGGGAAGCGGTCCGGAAAGCCTACGTCTTCTGGCTGGAATCGGATCCGTTCGATTGCGGCTTGACGATTCTCAGGGGGTTGACCGGCCGGCCGAACCGCCGCAGCCAGGCCAACGGCGCGCTGATGCGGATCAGTCCGCTGGCCATCTTCGGAACGCACCGGGAACCTGCCCAGGTCATGGAATGGGCTCGTGAGGATGCGGCCATCACGCATCCCCACCCGATCTGTCGGCAGACCAACGCGCTGTTCGCGGCGGCGGTCTCGTTCGCGATCCGTTCCGGCTGCGACGGGCGCGAGGTCTACAGCCACATTCGCCGCCTCGCCGAGGACGCGGCGGTCGAATCGGCCCTCCGGGACACCGTTGCGACGGCGTCCGACTCGCCGCCGTCCGACTACGTCCATCAGCAGGGCTGGGTGCTGATCGCGTTCCGCAACGCCCTGTGGCAGCTGCTCCATGCGCCGAGCATGGCGGCGGGGATCGAGGACACGGTCATGCGCGGCGGTGACACCGATACGAACGCGGCGATCTGTGGCGCTCTGCTGGGAGCGGTCCACGGTCGGGGCGCCGTTCCGGGACAGTGGGTTGAAGCCCTGCTCACCTGCCGACCGCGGGCGGGACAGCCGGGCGTACTCCGTCCACGGCCCGAGGTGTTCTGGCCGGTGGACGCCCTGGAGCTCGCCCGGAACCTGCTCGCCGCCTCGTCGGCCAACTGACTCGTCCCGCCGCCGGCCGGTCACTGTCGGTGTCCGGCTAGCAGCCCGTGGCAGAAGTCCGTGTCGCACCGAGAGTGGCCAGGCGCCCGCCCGGCGAGGCGCGACGAGGGAGCATATCGGGCCGCCCGCAATCCCGGGAACAAGGGCGACCGAGGAGCGACCCGGGTGGCGCGGTTCCGCGCCACCCGCGAACCAGTCCGTGCGCCCGTCATCGGGCGCACGGATGGCACGATGCCGGGCGGGATGCATGGCCGCTCGAATGCAGCGCGACTTCTGCCACGGGCTGCTATGCGAGCGCTGCAGCCACTTCCGCCAGTCGATCGCCCAGCCGAACCGCCCGAAGGCGGATCTTCGCCAGCGGGACGAGCGCCGAGGGACGCATCAGGGCCCCCCGAACGATCGGGCCCAACGACAGACCGCCCGGCGAAGGCTCGTCGGAGTCGTCGGAGTCGTCGGACTCGTCGGACTCGCCGGACTCGCCGTGCGCCGAACGGAAGGCTCCGCGGCCGGCGCCACTGCCGGTTCCGCGGCCGCTGCCGGCCCCGCGGCCGGTGCCACTGCCGGCGCCGCGGCCGGTGCCACTGCCGGCGCCGCTGCCGGTTCCGCTGCCGAGGCCGGTTCCGCTGCCGCGGCCGGCGCCGCGGCCGGCGCCGGCGCCGGCGCCGGCAGCAGCCGGCGACGCGCGCTCGAGCCACGACGGGAGTCCATCCGCCGCCGTGTCGCTGATCGCGCGCACGGCGGCGAACGGCACGCCGGCGCGCTGAAGCACCCGGGCCGCCGCCCAGCTCTCCATGTCGACCCCGGTTTCGGGCAGCGAGCCCGCAAGCCGCCACAACGCCTGGCGGGACGAGGCGGTGACCACCAGACCGGGAACCGTGACCAGAACACCCGGCCGGCAACCCTGCGCGGCGGCCGCACCGACCAGGGTCTCGTCGAGGTCGATGGGCGGCCGGTCCGGCGCCATCACGGTCCGGCCGACGACCAGATCGCCCACCTGGAGGTCCGGCGACAGGGCGCCGGCGATGCCAATCCAGACCACCCTGCCGCAGGCGCCCCGGGAGGCCAGGCAGGCGCACCGTTCGGCGGCCCGCCGCGCCGCCCGCTCGCCAACGCCGCAGACGGCCACCTGGACGCGCCGCTCACCGATACGGCCCCGGACCGCAGCGGCGGCGGCGCCATCCCCGACGCGCGAGGCGCCTTCCACGCGGCGCAGCAGAGCCGCCGCCTCGAACTTCATCGCGGCCAGATAGACGGTCTCCGCTGCGGGTGGCGGGCCGCCTGCCGGACGGCGGCCCCGTGCCGGACGGCGGCCCCGTGCCGGACGGCGGCCCCATACCGGACGGAGGCCCCATGCCGGACGGAGGCCCCATGCCGGACGGAGGCCCCATGCCGGAAGGAGGCCCCATGCCGGAAGGAGGCCCCGTACCGGACGGCGGTCACCGGCGGACGGCAGGCCGCCTGGCGGCATCAACGGCGCGGCCCTCTCACGTAGCCGTTCTCCCCGAACCACCGCACCGCGCGTCCGAGCGCCTCCCGAATCGGGCTCTGGACCAGGCCGAGTTCCCTGACCGCCCGGCCGGCATCGAAGAACATCCTGCGGCGCGCCATCCGAGCGCTGTCGAGCGCAACGCGGGGCTCGCCCCCGGCCAGCCGCGCCCAACCCGTCGCCAACGCGGCGGCGCCGATCGGCAGCCAGTGCGGCAGCCGCAGACGAGGCGCCTCGACGCCCGCGATGTCCGCGAGCATCCGCAGCATCTCGATCAGGGTCACGTTGCGGTGGCCCAGAATGTACTTCTCGCCGACGCGGCCGCGCTCGGCGGCCAGCAGGTGGCCCCGAGCCACGTCGCGCACATCGATCAGGTTGAGCCCGGTGTCGACGTACGCCGGCATGCGCCCGGCCAGGAAGTCGACGATGATCCTCCCCGTCGGCGTCGGCTTGACGTCCAGCTCGCCAACCGGTGTCGACGGATTGACGATGACGACCGGAGCGCCGGCCGCGGCCGCCTCGACGGCAACTCGCTCGGCGGCGTACTTGCTGCGCTTGTAGTGCCCGACCATCGCCGCGGCGCGAACGGGAGTCGTCTCCGTTGCGGGCCGGCCGTCCGGCTCCAGACCGAGCGCGCCCACCGAACTCGTGTAGACGATGCGTTCCGCTCCCGCCTCGGTCGCCGCCGCCAACAGGTGGCGGGCGCCGTCGACGTTCACCGCGTAGATGTCACGCGGACGGCGGACGAACAGACGGTAATCCGCCGCGCAGTGGTAGACCTCGCGGCAACCCGCGCAGGCCGCCCGGAGACTCGCGGAATCCAGCAGGTCCCCCTCGACGATCTCCACGTCGCAGCCATCGAGGTTCGAGCGGTCTCCGCCCGGCCGCGCGAGACAGCGCACGCCGACGCCGCCGCGGGCGAGCAGTGCCCGGGCCACATGCGCGCCGACGAACCCGGTGCCGCCAGTGACGAGAACCTTCACCCGTCAGGGCCGGCTCTTCGCCGACGCAGCCTGCGAAGCCGCGGAGGCGCAGCGGTTCGAGTCGCCGATACGGCGAAGGGGTTGGTCGAGCTTGCCACGTACCACGGGGCGCAGCGTCTCGCTCAGCCTGGGGTCTGTCGGCGCGGGGAACAGCCCCGTCAGCGGGGTACTCCATCTCGTCTCTTGCGTGAGACTTCCGGTAGCGGTCCACCTCACGAACGAGTCGAAGCGGTACCGGGGGTCCCATGAACTGCCGGCTGCCGCTTCGTCGTGGACGACAGCGGTCGAGGGCTTCTCCATCAGCACCCGAATCAGCCCGAATCAGCCCGACAGGTGCCAGGCGGCGAGGCGCAGCGCGTCCTTGGGACTCTTCCGGAGATCGCGCACGACCGACGCTTCGAATCCCGAGTGCATCGCGCAGTTCTTGCACAGCGGATCCTCGCGCGACTCCCAGTAGTCCCAGTCCGTCTGCTCCCAGAATTCCTCGTAGGTCTCGTAGTGACCCTTGCCGATCAGGTAGCAAGGCCCCTTCCAGCCGAGCGGCGTTCTCGTCACGGTGCTCCAGGGCGAGCAGGAGTAGTCCCTCAACCCGGCCGCGAACTCGAGGAACATGGGGGTCGAGGTCAGCTTGTACTCGTCCGCGATCTCCAGAATGCGCCGGAACTTCCGTTCCGTGTCCTTGCGGGTGAGGAAGATGTCCCGGTCCACCGACTCGTACTGGTAGCCGGGCGAGATCAGCATGCCGTCGATGTCGAGGTCGCGCAGGAACTTGCACAACTCCTCGACCTCGTCGACCCGCGTTTCCTTGAACACGGTCGTGTTCGTCGTCACGTGGTAGCCGCGCTCCTTCGCCGCGCGGATCATCTCGACCGCCTTGTCGAACACGCCGTCGCGGGCGCACACGAAGTCGTGGGTCTTGCGCATGCCGTCGAGGTGGACGTTCAGCGTCAGCCGCCGGTTCGGGGGTACCCGGCCGAACACCTTCGTGTCGAGCAACAGCGCGTTCGTGCACAGGTAGATGTGCCGGCGTCGGGCGATGATCCCGGAGACCAGTTCCGGAAGTTCGGGGTAGATCGTCGGCTCGCCGCCGCAGATCGAAACGACGGGAGCCTCGCTCACGCGCACCGCGTCGAGACACTCCGAGACCGGCAGCCGATCCCGGAGTTTGCCCGTGTGCCTCTCCACCGCGCACCCGAGGCAGGCCAGGTTGCAGGTGTAGAGCGGCTCGAGCATGAGCACGAACGGATACCGGCGTCGGCCCCGGAGCGCGTTCCTGGCCTGGAGCTTCAGATTGTCGGTCACCATGTGGAGCGGTGTTCGCATCGATCTCGGCAAGGGTCCTTTCTCAGAGGGGTCCTTTCGCGGACCTCGGGTCAGTTGGCGGCACTGGCCGCATCAGGCTCCGGCACGGCCAGACGCCTGTATGCGGCCAGCGCCTCGAGCGGGAAGTACTGCGCGTAGCCGTGATAGCGGAGGTAGAACACGCCGGGGAAGCCTACGCCGGTCCAGTCGCGGTCGTACCAGGACCCGTCCTCGCGTTGACGATCCTGCAGAAAGGCCACGCCCCGGTCCAGCGCCGCCACGGTTTGGGCCGTGTCGCCGTTCCAGGGCAGCGATTCGAACGACGCGATCAAGCCCATCATCGCCCACGCAGTCTGCGAAGCGGTGCTGCGCCCGCGGCCCTTGAAGCTCGGGTCATCGTAGGAGCGAAGCGACTCGCCCCAACCGCCGTCCCCGTTCTGCACCGCGAGCAGCCAGCGCCGGCCGAGCCGGCACGCCCGCCTCAGGCGTTCCCCGGCGCGGTCGTCTGGCCGCGAGCGCCGCGAAGACGCTGTCGGGGGGCCTGCCATCGGTCGCATCCGCGCCGCCAGCGGCGCCAGCGCCGAAAGGGCGAGCCAGGTGCCGTAAATGCCGTTGGCGCCCCAGCGCCCCGGCCAGCTCCCGTCCTCCTCCTGCTCGCGAAGCAGGAATTCCGTTGCCCGTCGGACCGGTCCATCGTCCGGATCGTGTCCATGCGCCGACAGCGCGCTGATCACACGCGCCGTGATGTCGGGGGTGCTCGGATCGATCATCGCGTTGTGATCGGCGAAGGGGATCAGGGTGAGCACCTGCCTGTCGCAGCAGCGGTCGAACGAGGCCCAGCCTCCGTCCGGGTTCTGCAGACCGAGGAGCCAGCGCTGCCCTCGCGCCGCCGCGGCCTGCCTGCGCGCTTCCAGCTCGTCGGTCCGCCCCCGCACCGCGGCCAGCACCAGCAGGACTTCCGCCGTGTCGTCGCAGTCGGGGTAGAGATCGTTCCGGTACTCGAAACACCAGCCTCCCGGGGCGTCCTGGAGACTCCTCTCCCGCCAGTCGCCGACAACCGTGATCTCGCGTTCGAGCAACCAGGTCAGAGCTTCCTGGATGGGCGCCCGGTTCCCGTCCATTCCCGCCGCGAGCAGGGCGCCCACCGACAGTGCCGTATCCCACACCGGCGAGAAGCAGGGCTGAAGCCGCAGCTCCCCGGCCTCTTCGATCTCGAACCGTTCGAGTTCCCGCAGTTGGCCCTGGACCAGGGGATCGCTCTCCGCGTAGCCCAGGCAGCGGAGCGCGATGACCGCGTTGACCATCGCCGGGAAGATCGCGCCCAGGCCATCAGAGCCTTCCAGGTGGGCAACCAGCCATTCCTCCGCCTTCTCCAGCGCGCGGCGCCGCCACCGGGACGCCGGGCCGACGACCTCCACCAGCTTGATCAGGCCGTTGACGCCGACGAACACGGCGGACCAGAACGATTCGTAGAGGGTCGTCCGCCTGCGACCGGGCCCGGAATCCCCTTCGAGTTCGTCGAGCGTCACATCGAGCCGCACGCTCGGCCTGAGGGCCCAGATCACCGACAGCGGCACCACGATCGTCCGCGTCCAGGCGGACATCTCGTGGAGGTTGAAGCAGAACCAGCGCGGCAGCAGGATGATCTCCGGGGGGACCGCGGGCGAACGGCGCCAGGTCCACAGACCGAAGATCGACAGGTAGAGCTTCGTGTACGAGTTGCACGCGCGCAGCCCGCCTGCCCGCAGGATCGCCCGGCGCGCGCCGGCCATCCGCGGCGACTGCGGATCGTCACCGGCCAGTTTCAGGCACAGGTAGGCCTTGACCGAGACGCTCGGGTCCGCCGGCCCGTCCGGATGGATCGCCCAGCCGCCGTGCTTCTGCTGCTGACTGCGCAGCCGCTCGCAGCACGCGGCGACGCGCGGGTCGTCGCCGCGTCCCAGGAAGTGAAGCAGCAGAACGTACTCCGACTCGAGAATCGTGTCGCCCTCGAGTTCCGCGCACCAGTGGCCGTCCTCCCGGCGCTGACCCAGCAGATGGCGTGAGGCCGCATCGATCATCAGGTCGATGAGCTTCGGCGGCGGGGTCAAGGACGCCTCCGGGCGCCCGTCGTGTCCTCTGGTCAGGCTGGCCATGGCACGGTGCTCGGAAACTGCACTTCAGGCCGACTCACGCGCACTCTACCCGCCGCCCTTCCACCGCCGACACATACGCCGAGTACAGCACCCGCACGACTTCAAGGCCGAGCTCGCCGTCCGATTCGGCGGCCACGCCGGCCAGCAGGTTGGCGGCGAACGCCTGGCACATGCCGAGTTGACCCGAGGTCCAGTCCTCGTCCGGCATCGGAGTCGTCCAGCCGGCGCCGGAGTCGATCTTCTCCATGATGTAGGCGTCGCCAAAGACGTTCTCGTGGGGCGAGTACGCGCGGAGCATGTCGTTCGGGCTCAGGCTGAGCCGCAGGCGGCAGTTGTTGGCAAACAGGTCGAGGCCGCTTTCCATTCCGCCCAGGACGTGGTCACCTCCCCAGGCCACGGCACGCGAGCCGTCGTCGAAGCCGATCACCGCACAGCCCCAGTTCTCGACCTCGCCCCAGCCGCCGGCGATGCGGAGTTCTTCCGCCGACACCCCGGCGACCGCGCTCAGATCGGCGGTCTCGGCGCTGACCCAGGCAGGGCGTACCGGCCGGCCCGACCGCCGCAGCCCTTCCACCCGCTTCAGGTGCAGCATCGCGCCGACCGGATGGGCGGCGAGCCGGATCAGCGCGCCGCCGCCGGTGTGCCGCCAGACCCGCGAGTAGGGCGAGTGGGAGCCGCTGTGGCACTCGCCGCCGCGCATCTCGAGCAGCACCGCATCCGCCTTCTCCAGCAGCCCGAGAGCGCGGCGGAAGGCCGGAGCGTAGATCCAGTTCTCGCCGTAGAGAAGCTGCACGCCGGCCCGCTCCGCCGCCTCGACCATGGCCCGCGCGTCCGCTTCGGCCACCCGCAGCATCTCGCGGCGGCCCCGGCCGGCAACGTCGGCGTCGCCCGCGTCCTCCGGCAGATCCTGGCCGGTGTAGGCGGTCAGGGGCTTCGTGCAGATGACGTGCCTGCCGGCTGCGGCGGCCGCCTCGGTCATCTCCCGGTGCAGGCGGTTGGGGACGCAGAGGTCGACCACGTCGATGTCCGCATCTGCCAGCATCGCGTCGAGGTCGTCGAACACGGCCGGCACGTGGAACCGTCGCGCATGGTCCTCGGCCCGCTCGCGGCGCCGCGAGACGACCCCGGCGACGCGGGCCGAGACGACCTGCTTCCAGCAGCGCGCCCTGGTTTCGGCGAGAAACCCGGCGCCGACCACGCCAACCCGTAGCTGCCCCGAATCTCCCATCTCCGGGCCGGGAGCATAACGCCGGACACCGGCTTCGATCAGCTGCTCATCGGCCCGGGGCCCTCCCCGCGAGATCAGAAGCGCGGAGCTCGTCCCACGCAAACCGGAGCCCCGGAACATGAGGCTCTCATTCGCACTCGATCGCGAGCAGTCGTTCGACCGGCACGACGTCGCCGAAGCCGGAAGGTACGATGGGCCACCGCTCCCCTCAGACAGGACGAACCACGGGCCGGCATGAAGAGAACGAGCATCGCGACGGCCTGCGCCTTCTGCGCGCTTCTGCCGGCCGTTGCGGCAAACGCCCAGCGCGGCGCCCCGGCCGGCGAGTGGCCCAGTTACGGCGGCGACGTGGGATCGACCAAGTACTCGCCCCTGGATCAGATCGACGCCGGCAACTTCGGCGAACTCGAGGTCGCCTGGCGCTGGCGGTCGGTGGACGGCTTCCTCAGCAGGACGGAGGCCGGCGGCGAGTGGTACGCCCACCGCGACCTGATCTTCAGCCGGTTGAAGGACGACGACCCCCTGCTCTGGCGCGCCGGCCGCGCTCCGTACATCCGGAACCTGAAGGCGACGCCGCTGATGCAGGAGGGTCTGCTGTTCCTGAACACGCCGATCGCGATCGGGGCCGCGGTCGACCCGGGCACCGGTCGCACGGTCTGGGCCTACAACCCGAAGAGCTACGAGGAAGGCACCACGACGATGACCGTGGTGTGGAACCAGCGCGGGGTCGCCTACTGGACGAACGGCGAGGAGGGCGACCGGGCCGACAGCCGCATCTACTGGGGCACGGGCAACGGCTACCTGATCTCGGTGGACGCGCGGACCGGGCGCCCGAACGAGGACTTCGGAGATGGCGGCCGAGTCGACCTGATGGCAGGCCTGCCGCGCGCGAACCGCGGCGAACGGGACTACCTGAACGCCCTGCTCTACTCGATGCAGTCGCCGCCGGTCGTGGTCCGCGACGTGGTCGTCACGGGCGCCTCGATCGCCGACCGCCGGATCACCAGGGAGTCCATCCCGGGCTGGGTGCGCGGCTGGGACGCGCGCACCGGCGAGCTCCGCTGGGTCTTCCGCACCGTGCCGCAGGAGGGCGACGAAGGCGTCGAAACCTGGGAAGACGAGTCCTGGCGTTACTCCGGCAACGCAAACGTGTGGACCATGCTCTCCGGCGACAACGAGCACGGCATCGTCTACCTGCCCGTCGGCACGGCGACGAACGACTTCTACGGCGGCCACCGGCCGGGCGACAACCTGTACTCCGAAAGTCTGGTCGCGGTCGATGTCGAGACCGGCGACAAGCTGTGGCACTTCCAGGCGGTCCGTCACGGCCTCTGGGACTACGACTTCCCGGCCGCGCCGACGCTGATCGACCTTCCAGGCGGGGACGGCGCCGATCCCCGACAGATCGTCGCCCAGGTCAGCAAACAGGGGTTCCTCTACGTCTTCGACCGCGTCACCGGCGAGCCGGTCTGGGAGATCGAGGACCGTCCGGTACCCCCGGCGACGATGCCCGGCGACACGGCCTCGCCCACCCAGCCGTTCCCGACCAGGCCGGCGCCGTTCGAGTATCAGGGCGTCGCCGAAGACGATCTGGCCGACTTCACACCCGAAATCAGGCAGATGGCGCTCGACGTGATCGCCGACTACGAGATCGGCCCGCTCTACACGCCTCCGTCCCTGCCGGTTCGAGGCGGCAAGCAGGGCACGATCTTCCGGCCTTCCGCCGGTGGCGGCGCGAACTGGTACGGCGCCGCGGTCGATCCGGAGACCGGCTGGCTCTACGTGCCGTCGCGGAACGCCTTCAGCATGATCACCTTCTACACCCCCGACCCCCTGGAAGGCGGCACGCTCCGCTACACCCACGGCGGCCGCGGCAGACGCCCCGAAATGCCGGAGGGCCTGCCCCTGTTCAAGCCCCCGTACACCCGGATGACGGCAATCGACCTGAAGTCCGGCGAACACGTGTGGATGAAGCCGCTCGGCAACAACGACACGCTGCGGAACCACCCGCGGCTGAAGGATCTCGATCTCCCACCCTTGGGCGGCGACACCTATACCGGGCCGCTGCTGACGAAGACCCTGCTGATCCACGGCCAGCACGCCCCGGACGACGACGGCGGCAACCGGCTCGTGGCCCGGGACAAGCGCACCGGCGACGTGATCGCCGAGGCGCCGCTGCCGGCACGCGGGCTCGGCACGCCGATGACCTACCTCTGGGAGGGCCGGCAGTACATCGCGCTGACGGTCGCCGGCAGACGCGAGACGGACGGCGTGCCGGAGCTGATGGCGTTCGCGCTACCCTCCGCCCGATGACGGGCGCCCGAACCGGTTCACGAGCGGCTGCTCCTCGACCAGGATCTGCTCGTAGTTCGGTGCGGTCATGGATGTCTCCCGGTCAGCCCCTTGGCGAGAATGCGGGGCGCGGGGAAAGCGCTCAGGCTCCGCTCTCTGCCGGCGCGATGCGAGGCGGCGGCGCCGTCGCTTCGGCCTGCCGACGCGCCAACGAGATGCGCGCGCGACGCGCAACGAACCACACGCAGATCAGGAGCAGGGCGATCGCGTTGATCCGCAGCGGCTGGATCATCGTCGTGTGCACGGTCTCGGGCGAAGACTGCATCTGGTGGATGCTGCGCCACCAGTTCACGGAGTAGTACACGAGGGGCGCGTTGACCGAGGCGACGATGCTCGCCGCCGCCGTCCACGGCGCGCGCCGGTGCTCTTCGGCGAAGCGGCGCAGCGCCAGTACGCCGAGGAAGGTCAGCCACATGACGAAGGTGAAGGTCAGCCGCGGATCCCAGGCCCAGTAGACGCCCCAGGTCGGCTTGGCCCAGACGATGCCGGAGAGCAGGCCCGCCGTCTCGAGCACGACTCCGACCTCGATCACCCCGACCAGCATGCCATCGATCCAGGCCTTGCGCGTCCACAGCGAAGCGGCGCCGACGAAGCCGGCGCCGAAGAAGCAGACCAGCGCATTCCACTGCAGCGGAACATGGACGTAGAGGATGCGATAGACCTCGCCCATGAAGCGCTCCGTGGGCGCCACGAACAGCCCGATGTAGACACCCGCCACGAGCAGCACAAGGCCGACGAGGCCAAACCAGTGCTCCCAGGCCCAGCGCTTCGAGGCGTTCAAGGCGGCGGTCATCGGGCGGCGACGTTAGCACCGCAAGGCCAGGTTGCTTGATACGGTCGCCCCTCAATTCCAGGTTGGAGGCTTCGGGCGATGACGGATTCCACAAACATCCTCGGCAGGCTCGGCGTCTGGGCTGGCCTCGACGGTCTTTCAGCGCCCCAGGCGGCCGAGTTCGCGTCCGCCATCGAAGCGCAGGGCTACGGAGCACTCTGGACTCCCGAGGCGGTAGGCCGCGATCCGTTCGCGCTGATCGCCTGGCTCGGCGCCCGCACCTCGCGCATCACCCACGCCACGGGCATCGCGAACATCTACGCCCGCGACGCGATGACGACCAAGGCGAACCACAAGACCCTGTCCGAAATGCTGCCCGGGCGCTTCGTCCTCGGCCTCGGCGTCTCGCACCCCCACCTGGTTACCCACCTGCGCGGCCACGAGTACAAACCGCCCGTGCCGAAGATGCGCGAGTACCTCGAAGCGGTTGGCAGCGCGTTCTACCGCGGCGCGGAACCCGAGCAGGAAGCGCCGATCGTGATCGCCGCCCTGCGGCCGCTGATGCTGAAGCTCGCCGCGACGGCCGCCGACGGCGCCCATCCCTACCTGGTGACGCCCGAGCACACCCGCAGAGCGCGAGAGATCATGGGCGACGGGCCGCTCCTGTGTCCCGAGCAGAAGGTGATCCTGACCACGGACGCCGCAGCGGCCCGCAAGATCGGCCGCGCCAACCTCTACGTCTATCTGCGCGCGCCGAACTACCGGAACAGCCTGCTCGAGCTGGGCTTCACCGAGGACGACTGGACGGAGTTCCAGGCCAGCGACCGCCTCGTCGACGCTCTGGTCGCCTGGGGCACGGAGGATCGGATCCGCGAGCGCATCGAGGCCCACTGGGATGCCGGCGCCGATCACGTCTGCATCCAGGCGTTCCGGCCCGACGGCAGGCCCGGAGCGGACCTCGAGGCGCTGGCCGCCCTTGCGCCGGCACCTTGACAGCCCGTGGTGAAAGTCCGTGTCGCACCGAGAGCGGTCAGGCGCCCGTCCAGCAAGGCGCGACGAGGGAGCATATCGGGCCGCCTGCAATCCCGGGAACAAGGGCGACCGAGGAGCTTGCCCGGGTGGCGCGCTCCGCGCCACCCGCGAACCAGTCCGTGCGCCCGTCATCGGGCGCACGGATGGCACGATGCCGGGCGGGATGCATGACCGAATCGAATGCAGCGCGACTCTTGCCACGGGCTGTCAAGGGCCCGCAATCGAAACGAAGGAGAACGTCCAATGAAGAATCGCCATCCAACCATCGGCATCCTGGCCGCTGCCCTTCTCGCGCTGGCTTCTCTTGCCTGCGCCCCGGCCGGGGAAGCCCCCGAACCGGTCGATCTCCAGGCGCCGCTCGCCGACCTCGCGGAAGGCTGGAACACGATCACGCCGGGAGGCGCCACGACCTGCTCCGACGGCTCGCCGTTCCGGTTCTTCGTGCGCAAGGCCGATCCGACCCGGCTCGTGTTCTACCTCCAGGGCGGCGGCGGCTGCTGGGACGCTCAGACCTGCGACCCGCAGGGCCGGCCGACCTACACGATGACCGCGCTCGAGGAGCTCCGCTCGCCGAGCGGCGCGGAGATCGAGGACGATGCCGCCCACGGCATCGCCGCCTTCAACCACCCGGAGAACCCGTTTGCCGAGCACAGCTTCGTCTTCGTGCCCTACTGCACCGGAGACGTTCACATCGGCGACCGGGACGCGGTCTACGACGTCCCGGCGACCGACGAAGAGCCCGCGCGCCAGGTGACGATTCACCACCGCGGCTACACCAACGGCCGGGCCGCTCTCGACTGGACCTGTGAGCACTTCCCGGGAACCGAGGCGGTGTTCATCACCGGCTCCAGCGCCGGCTCGATCCCCTCGCCCGTCTACGCCCGCCACTTCGCCGAGCGCTACCCCGACGCGCGCATCACCGCGCTCGGCGACGGCGCCGGCGGCTACCGCAACCTGACCGACAGCAGGCCGCACGAATCCTGGGGCACACTGGCCGCACTCTCCCACTTCGAGAACATGAACGAGGTCCGGAGCGACGGTTTCAACTTCGAGGCGCTCTACATCCACGCCGCCAAGGCGCACCCCGAGGCCATGTTCGCGCGCTACGACACCGCCGAGGACGATGTCCAGATCCAGTTCCTGAGCATCGCCGGCGCGAACGTCGAGGGCGGCCTGCAACCGCTGCTCGACGCGAACGAGGCCGACATCGACGCGGCGCTCGAGGGCCAGGACAACTACCGGAGCTACATCGCGGCCGGCGAGCTGCACACGATCCTTCTGCGGCCCCAGTTCTACACCTACGAATCCGACGGCGTGAGGGTCCGCGACTGGGTCGCATCGCTCGCCGCCGGCGAACCGGTCGACGACGTCCACTGCGGCGACTGCACGGGTTCGCCGGAACCGGAACCCGCGGAGGCGGGCGAAGCCGCCGGGCCCTAGACTCCTTGAACACGGGCAGCGCGCCGACGCTGAACGCCCGGAAGTTCAAGGAGCCGGCGAGCCTCAGTTCGCTGGCGTCGTGCACAGAGCTCCAGGAACTCCGTTTCGCTGGTGCACCGGAGCGTCGCGCGGCTGATGGACAGGCCGACGCGACCGCGCAAGCTATTGCCGAGGCGGTAGGCGTCTCAGGATGGCCCTGGCGAAGACGACAACGCCACAGAAGGCGGCGATGCAAAGGCCGCAAATGATCACAAGTTCGGCGAATCCCGTGGGCATCATGTGTCGTGCTCCGGATGGTTCTGGCCAATCTACTCCGGAAACAGGCTCCGGTCGAGGCCCGGGATGATCTTGAGGGCGTTGCGAAAGTAGACCTTCTCGAGCACCTCGTCGGACAGGCCGAGCCCGTACATCTTCCAGTGGGCGTGGCGCTTCCGGTAGTAGTCGAAGTACTCGTCCCGCGTCTCCAGCACGCGGAAGTAGACGTGGTAGCCCTCGATCGGATCCCAGGAGTCCTTGCCCATCAGGACGCGGTCCTGGTACTCCTCCATGAAGGCGGCGCCCGTGATCGGCTGCCTGCCGAGTTCGGCGAGGACCGCGCCGAGTTCCGTGTAGACGTTCGGCAACTCGTCGAGCAGCTTGCCGAGTCGCGCCAGGTCGTTGCCGAGCCAGCCCAGGTGGGCGTTGATGAAGATCGTGTCCGGATGATTGCGAAACAGGTTGTGCTGCTCGCCCATCGTCTGCTCGAAGGAAGCAAAGCGGGCGGGATCGTCGCGACGACGCCTCGGGAACATCTTGAGTTCGAGCCAGCGCTCGTTGTGCTCGTCCCACGGGTCCCAGAACGGCGACGGTTCGCCCACGTGAATCAGGACCGGGATGCCCAGCTCGCCCGCCTTCGCCCACACCGGATCGATCCGCGGGTCGTCCGCCGCCACCTGCTTGCCGTCGCTGTCGGTCTGGAACATGCTGAGGTTCTTGTAGATCTTGAGGCCCTGCGCGCCGGCCAGAACGTCCGCTTCAAGCTGCGCCGCGGCCTTCTCGCCCCAGCCGGGTTGACCGATGCCGGAGAAGTCGACGTTCGCGTAGGCGACGAACCTGCCCGGGTAGCGGCCCTTGGTGGCGGCGATGTTCGCCGCAAGACCCTCGCCGCTGCCGCCGCTCAGGTTGACGAAGGTGGCCATGTTCAGCTCGTCCATCGTCTTGACCATCTGGTCGATCCGCGCCGGGTCGCCGCCGCGCAGGTGGCCGTGGGCGTCGACGAAGGGGAACTTCGCCCGCGTCACCGGGCCGCCCGCCACCTTGAGCGTCGAACGCGGCTCGTAGGCCTCGACGGTCATCTCCTGACCGGCGGCCGGCGGCGCCGCTGCGAGCAAAAGGGCAGCCAGCAGGAGCGTCCCCGGACCGGCGAAGCGAATCGACGCGTGCGAACGATGTGTGACCGGCATGTTCTCTTCCTCAGGGTTCCAGTTGGCTGGGAGCCTTCGAAGCGGCGCCGCCGCGATGTCGAGCAGGGAGTAGACGGCGAGTTCCCGGCTGCGTTGGTCTATCGGGTCTGTCGGGCTAGAGCGGCGAGGCCGTGGATCGTTGTTCGTTCCATGCAGCCTGCGCCGAAGGCGTCAAGGCGGTCGGAGTCTACAGCGCCACTCCGACCGGGCGATCGACCTGATCGACCGGGCCATCGACGCCGCGACGGCTCCGCGCAGCCGATCGTCCGGGCCGCCGGCTCAACCGCCGAACTCATGCAGACCGGACGCTGGCAAAACGCCAGGACCGCGACCGGATGCACCAAGGCCGTTCTGACCACCGCATGAGCCGGAAACACAGACCTGGTTGTTCTGCACCGCACAATGGTCAGCGAACGCGTCCCATCCATACGGCCGGCAAGAAGCTGACAAATTCGGCGCAAGGCCGCAGCTCCGGCCCGAGCCACGTTCGGCCACGTCCACTGAACCAAAGTAGAACTGACCGGAGATGGGTGCTGCGAGAGCGGCCAGCGCGGAAAACTCTCCTACTCGAAGGTCAGAGCCTTGACCCGCGTCGCCCGTCCCGACACGGAGGAAACTCTGCTCGGAGCCGCCAGGGCGGGCACGGCGGCTCACGTCGAACAGATCCTCAGGGCGTGGCGGAGGATCGATCGCTCGATGGTGTCCTGCGCCGATGCCATCTGCACACAAAGCGCGACGCTGGCCAAGCCAACCCAACAGCGCGATGGACTCAATTCCATTCTTCATCAGGGTCCTTACTCGCCTTCCTGTCTTCAGCCCGGTTCAGCCACTCCCGCAGGTCCTTCTCGGTCTCGTCCCCCAGCGATGGCATGGCGGTTGCGCCGATCCGCCACAACTCGTGGACACGCTCAGAAAAGCCAGGGAGCGTTCGAGGAAAGCCGTCGGCCGGAACCTCAGCCCGCAGTCCGTCTGCGAGGCGAACAAACTGCCTCTCAACAGAGGAACGCGATTCGTAGCGTCGGTGGAGGCGTACCAGCCCGCCATCGTCGTCCACCAGGAACACCTGATCCCGGTCGATGTTGAGCAGAACCGAAGACCCGGCATCCGGGGCTCGGAAGAAAGCGCCGACGATCAGCTTGTCACCGACCCTTGGCCGGTAACCACCCCACGTTTCACGGCTGCAGAAAACCGCGTCGCCAGCGACGAACTCCCCAACAGGCATGGAGAGATGCAGCCGAGTCGCAAACGGCTTCTCGGGAGCGTATAGATGCTTCACAACATCCAGAGCAATCAACATTGCGGGATCGCCCCAACCGTCAAAACCAGGCGTGATCTCCACGACGTGGCCTTCAACGATCGCCTCGCTTCGCGACACCCACTCATCGAACTCCGCTGGCGGGGTCGCCTTTCTTGACTTCAGATGTTCCGTGGAGACCATTGTCTCCACGCAATACTCACGGGAGTCCGGAAGAGACCCGTCACGGAGTCCGAGTTCGCTGGCCGAACCGTATCGATCCAGGAAGTCCTGCCGCCAACGCCTGATGACGGGGCCAATCCACTGAGGTTCGCCTTCGAACTGGATCAAACCGAACTCCAGGTTCGGGGGCACCGCATACTCGGGTCTCATCTCGCCGCTGGAGCGGAAGACGTCAGTCGCAGGCGTCCAGCCATGGTAGCCGGCTATCGATGGTTGCTGTGCCACCAGCGAATGCAACGCGATCGGCAGGAACGCCGCTACAATGAGAACCGCGGTACCCCTCTCTGTCTTTTTCAACCTGAACTCCCTCCAATTCCAAGCATGGTTGTTTCCCTTGTCCTCGCTGCATCGCGCACCCGGTGGGTAAGTCACTCTCTCCGGCGGTGCCGGCGTTGACCGCCCCAAGACTAGACGATCGAGCCTTCCGAGGCGATTCTGAAGGGGAGTTGAGGCGCGCATACAGGAGCATACACGGACCGCGTGCACGACGCGAGCTGAAGCGCTGTCCAGCGAGAAGTGAGCGCGAACGGGTGGGATCGGGGATCATCGGAGGATGATCTTGACTCTCCAGACCCACGGACATCGGACACTCGAAGATGTACGCCGGTTTCTGTCGGGCAACGAGTCGGTGGACTTCGTACTCTGCGACCGCGACGCGGCGTACGCGTTCGTGGTCAAGGCGCTGCGTGTCGACACGGTGCACCAGGGGGACCGCGCCGGCGAGAAGGGCGTGTACCACGTCAAGTTGTGATGCCGTCTCGAAACTCGTTGAACACGGGTAAAGGACTCGACACGTTCAAGGACCGGGGCGCGCCAGATCGCCAAGGCACTCCGGGCTTCGCCGCGGTTGGCAGTCCCGCCCTCAAGGCAGCGCCTCGCTTCAAGCTGGCCGCGTATACTCGCCGCGATGTCCATCGTGCGCGCCGCCGAGGTCGTCGTGCTGGTTTGTACCGTGTACGTCGCCTGCGGGTTGGTCTTCGCACCGTTCTTCGTGTGGCGCGGCGCGGGCCGCCTGGATCCCGCCGCGAAATCGGCCGGACTCGGATTCCGGCTCATCGTGCTTCCCGGCGCCGCGGCACTCTGGCCCGTGCTGCTTCGCCGGTGGCTCGCAGGCCGCCCGACGCCGACGGAGCGGAACGCGCACCGCGACGCGGCTGCGGTCGCTACGCGGAGAAGCTCCGGGTGATCCGCCACCTGCGCCGCCGCCACCGCCTGGCCTGGGCGTTGCTGTTTCCGATCCTGGCCATCCTGATGGCGGCCGCGTTCCTCGCGAGGCAGGAACCGCCGCTGATGGACGCGGTTCCCGCCGCGCGCGACGGGGCCGCTTCCGTACTGTTCGATGAGCAGGCGCACGATCGCGCGGTCGATCCTGTCCAGGCCGTGCTGGTTGACCACAAGGTCGAGGCGTCCGGTTCGAGTGCGTCTGGCCCTGCGCCACGCCGCCCGGCCAGCGTGGCTGCCGGACAGGTAACCGGCCCCGGACCGACCGAGGTTCCCACCGCACGCGAGGGCGCGGTCGAACCGGCGGCGACGACGGCGGACGGGATGCATGGCCGAGCAGATGCAGTGCCACTCCTGCCGCCCGCTGCCGAGGATGACGGCCCGTGAGCGCCGGGTATCGGGCGGTCCTCTGGAACCGCAACAAGAAGCTCTACGACCTGGCGATCGCGGCCGGCATCCTCGTGTTCCTCGGTCTGTTCGTGGGTATCGGGGCCGCGACCCGGCCGCAGGCGACGATCGAGACCCTGCTGATCCGCGGTTTCGGCGCCGGCGCCCTGCTGCTGCTTCACGTCGTGCTCGCCATCGGGCCGCTCTGCCGGCTCGAACCGCGGTTCCTGCCCCTGCTCTACAACCGCCGCCATCTCGGCGTCTGCATGTTCCTGCTGGCCCTCGCTCACGGCGGCTTCTCGGTCGTTCAGTTCCACGGCCTGGGAGTGCTCCATCCCCTGGTCAGCGTGCTGGCCAGCAATGGCAACTACGACAGCCTGACGCAGTTCCCGTTCCAGGCGCTCGGGCTCCTGGCGCTGGTCATCCTGTTCCTGATGGCGGCGACCTCGCACGACTTCTGGCTGGCGAACCTGACGGCGCCGGTCTGGAAGTCGCTCCACATGCTGGTCTACCCCGCGTACGGACTGATCCTTCTGCACGTGGCGCTGGGCAGCCTCCAGGCGCCCGAACGGCCGCCTGTCCTCGCCGCCCTGCTGGGCCTCGGATTGGCCGGCGTCGCCTCGCTGCATCTCGCCGCGGGCTGGCGGGGCCGCGTACAGGCGCCGACCCCCGCCGCGAGCGGTCCGCGGCCAGATCAGCGCCGGACGCGTTCCCCGGTCGGGGTCGGTTCACGGACCGCGAGTCGGCAGGCAACGGCGGCGCCGGGGCGTGCATGGAAATGCGCGCCAGGCCGCGCCGAAGCATGGCCGCGCGGCGCCGAAGATGTCGAAGTCTATGTCTGCTCCGTGTCCGACATTCCCGTCAACCGTGCACGCATCGTGCTGCTCGCCGGCGAACGGGTGGCAGTCTTTCGTTACTCCACGGAGCACGGTGAGCGGATCGCCGCCGTTTCCAATGTCTGCCAGCATCAGAACGGCCCCCTCGGCGAAGGCCGGGTGGTGGACGGCTGCATCACCTGCCCTTGGCACGGCTACCAGTACCGGCCCGAGGACGGATGCTCGCCGCCGCCCTTCACCGAGACGATCCCGACTTTCAACGTCCGCGTGGAAGGAAACCGGGTGCTGGTCGATCGGCGCCCCAATCCGCCCGGAACCCGAGCCGAGCCCGCACGGCTCGACGCTGCCGCCGATGCGGCAGCCGGCGCCGGGGAGGTTTCGTGACCGGCGAACACCACGACGAGTTTCATGTCGGCTACGCCGACGGGATGCCGCCCGGCCTGGCGCGGTTCGTGCGCCGCGCGGTAGTCGGCCTCCTGCTGCTGGCCGCGGTTCTCGGGGCGGCCCTGGCGCTGCTGCTGGAGCCGTTCGACGAAGGTGTGTTCGAGTACGGCCTGGTGCACGACCACGAGGGCGAACTGCTCATCGACCCCCATCCCCGGCTGCTCACGGCGGACGGACCGGCTGAGGGCTATCTGCTGGTTGGGGTTGGAAAACACGGACTCCACGTGAAGGACGAGTCCAGCCCGTCCGGGCCGCCGGGGCGATCCGGAAAGACCGGGCTTTCGGGCACGCTGATCCGGAGCCCGGAAGCGGCAATGCTCGAAGTGCACGCCCTCGAGCTTCCCGCAGGAACAGCGCAGGCAGGACCATCCGACAGGGGACAGCGGGGGCGAGCATTGTCTCCTCCCCCTGAACGTCCGGCAGGAACAGCGCAGGCTCGACCTGGCGCCGGGGCGGGCGCTCCGGCCGGTCAGGCGACCAACACGCCGCCCCTCGCCAGCGAGAGCGAAGGCCCCGGTTCCGAGGCGGTACCGGCGCCCGACGCGGCAACCAGCGTCGACCGCGTGAGCGGACACGCCAGGGGTGCTCCGGAATCGGAAACTCCGATGACCGAAGTGAACGGATCACTCCAGAATCGGCAAGTCCGTGCCGGCACGGTTCCCGACGCCCGGGAACGCAGGGCTCCTGCCTCCAGCCGACGTGAAGCGCCGGACTTCGGGATGGTCCCGGGCGGACACACCCTGCAGGGCGAAATCGTCGACACGAAGTGCTACCTCGGCGCGATGAAGCCGGGCCGCGGCAAACCCCACCGGGGCTGCGCCTCGCTCTGCATTCGCGGCGGCATTCCGGCCGCGCTCCTGGTGCGAACCACGAGCGGTGAGCGGCGCCTGGTCCATCTGCTCGACCGGCGGGGCCAACCCCTGGGGCGCCAGGTCCTCGAGTGGGTGGGCGAACCGGTCGAGGTGGCGGGAACCCTGAGGCGGCGCGACAATCGCCTCTTCCTGCTGGCGTCCTCCATCAGGCCGACCCGCGCCCCGGCCCCATCCCTCGTCCTCCCCGGTCAAGCCAACCCGTCCCCGAACGGGAGCAGCCGATGACCGAAACGGCCCGCAACAACGCCTCGGCGACCGCCTCGAGCGGCGGTCCGGCGCCCAGCCCCGAGCACCTGCCCGCGGGTCAGCTCGAGGCTGGCCGCTACCGGCTGCGCTTCGCGCGCACGGCCGCCGACATCGACCGGCTGCTCCGGCTCCGGTTCGAGGTCTTCAACCTGGAACTGGGCGAAGGGCTGAACCAGTCCTACGAAACCCGCCGCGACACGGACCGTTTCGACGCGAGCTGCCACCACATGCTGGTCGAGCAGACGGACGGCACGACAATCGGTACGTACCGGATGCAGACGGCCGCGATGGCCGCCCGCGGCCGGGGCTTCTACTCGGCCGGCGAATACGACCTGGATGCCCTGCCCGCCAGCGTCCTCGATCAGTCCGTCGAGATCGGCCGCGCCTGCATTCATCGAGACCACCGCAAGCGCACGGTGCTGTTTCTGCTCTGGAAGGGGCTGGCCAGCTACATCGTCCACAATCGCGCCCGCTATCTCTTCGGCTGTTGCTCGTTGACCAGCCAGGACCAGGCCGCGGGCATCCGGCTCTATCGGCAACTCAGGGCGGCGGGCAAGGTCAACACCGACGTCGACGTGCCTCCCCTGCCCCACACCCGCTGCGAGGCGCCCGACGAGCAGGTAGCCGCACTACCCGACATCGACGTACCGCCGCTCTTCGCCACCTATCTCCGCTACGGCGCCCTGGTGTGCAGCCGCCCGGCGATCGACCGGGAGTTCAAGACGATCGACTACCTGGTCCTGATGGACACGGCCGCGTTGAGCCGGCGCACCCGGCTGATCTTCGGGCTGGAAGACGCGCCGGCGGCGGCGCCCTAGACTTGCTTCGCGGCGTTCTACGGCGCAATTCCGGTCCGCCGGACGACCCACGCGGCTGTCCGGCCAGCGCCCGACTTGCTTCGCGGCGTTCTACGGCGCAAGCTCCCGGAATGCGGCCGAGAACCGGCAATCCCCCCCTGCGGCGGCTCCTCCGGCTCTGGCGGTTGATCTGGCGCGGGCCGGCTCTGCTGGTCGCGGCCCTCGCCGCCTGGTTCCCGCTGCTCGTTCTGCGGCCCTTCCTGGCCCGGCCGGCGCCCCGGGCCTGGCGAGCCGTCCTGCGCACCGTGCTGCGGTGCTGGGGCCGCACGAGTCTCGCCATCCTCGGCTGCAGGGTGACCGTACGCGGCCAGGCGCCCACGAGTCCCTTTCTGCTCATCTCGAACCACATCTCCTACGTCGACATCTTCCTGCTCTCCGCCTTCACGCCGGGCCGTTTCGTGGCCAAGGCGGAGATCCGGGACTGGCCGGTGGCCGGCGCCATGTGCCGGACGGCGGACATCATCTTCGTCGACCGCGGCCGGCGGCGGGACGTGACGCACGTCGGCGAACAGATCGCCGCGGCCCTGGCGAACGGCGATCCGGTGATCCTGTTCCCCGAGGGGACGTCGACCCCCGGCAACGAAATCGCGCCGCTCAAACCATCCCTGCTGGCGCCCGCGGCCGCCAGGAAACTCGACGTCCATTGGGCCGTCCTCCGCTACCGGACGCCGCCCGACGAGACCCCCGCGTTCCTCAGCGTCGCCTGGTGGGGGGAGATGCCCCTCGTGCCCCACGCTCCCGATCTGCTCAAGCTCCGCCGCATCGACGCGGAGATCGTGTTCGGCGATGAGCCGGTCCGCAGCGCCGACCGCAAGGAGCTTGCGGGCCTCCTGCGCGAGCGGATGGCCGGAAGCTTCCGGCCGATGGTCACCAGCGACGAGCTGGCGGCCATCGGCGACACGTACGGCCCGGTCGGGATCCCCGAGCGCCGCCGCTGACGCCACCCAGATGCGGCGGCCAGTGCAGCACGGACTCCGGGGAAGGTCCACGGGTCGCTGATGAGCGCCGTTGACGCAACCGGGACGGGGCGGCCAGTGCACCACGGACACGGGGAAGGTTCACGGGTCGCTGATGAGAGCCGTTGACGCAACCGGGACGGGGCGGCCATCGCACCACGGACACGGGGAAGGTTCACGGGTCGCTGATGAGCGCCGTTGACGCAACCGGAATGGGGCGGCCATTGCACGACGGACCGCCGGTGGTCCGACGTATTCGGCAACGGCAGAAGCGCTGTTCGGGCCGGGTTGGCGGCATGCTCGGCCGGTGACGGGAAACGATCAGCGGCGGCCGCGACGCACGCGCTGGCTGAAGGTCGCAGCCGCAGTCTACGGCGTGCTTCTGCTGGCTTCGACGCTGGCGCGCATCGCCGCCGAGGAAAAGCCGCTGCCCCAGGGCCGGGAGACGACCTGGATCCATGCCCCGGCCAGCGGTGACCGGCCTGTCCGCCTGGCGTGGCGAGAGTGGGGCGGGCCGGCCGCCATGGACCCTCGGGGCGGCGAGGCCCTTGAGCAGCGCCCGGGCGATCGCGAGTCTCTGACGGGGCCGGCCACCAAAGACGCTCGGGGCGGCGAGGCCCTGCCGCTGGTGCTGCTTCACGGTTCGCCCGGCAGCGCCGACGACTTCCGGCGCCTGGCGCCCCGCCTCGCGCAAGGGCGCCGCGTCATCGCTCCCGACCTGCCCGGCTTCGGCGCCTCCGAGCGCCGGGTGGACGACTACTCGATCCGCGCCCATGCCGAAGCGGCCCTCGCCCTGCTCGACGAACTGGGCATCCAACGTTTCCACGCCCTCGGCTTCAGCATGGGCGGCGGACCGGCCCTGCACCTGGCGGAGGACTTCCCGGACCGCGTCGCGTCGATCGTCCTCGTCGCCTCCATCGGCGTCCAGGAACTCGAGCTGCTCGGCAACTACACGGCGAACCACGCCGTGCACGGGTTGCAACTCGGCCTGTTCCGGGGACTCCGCAACCTGGTCCCGCACTTCGGCGCCTTCGATCAACCGATCGCCCGCTCCTACGCCCGCAACTTCCACGACACGGATCAGCGGCCGCTGCGCGGCATCCTGGAATCCCTCGAGATGCCGGTGTTCATCATCCACGGCGAGCAGGATCCACTGGTTCCGGCCGCCGCGGCCCTGGAGCACCACCGCATCGTGCCGCACAGCGCCCTGTGGATGCGCCCGGACAGCCACTTCTTCCTGTTTCGCGGCGGCGGGGACCTCGCCTCCCGGATCGATGAGTTCCTGGGCCGCGTCGAAGCCGGCGAGGCGCCGACCCGCGCCGACGCCGAACCGGAACGGCTGCGCCGGGCAGCACCGCCGTTCGCTGAGTTGGACCCGCCGCCGTTCACCGGGCCGGCCCTGCTGATCGTCTTCCTGCTGCTCGTGGTCGCCGCCTACGTCAGCGAGGATCTGACCTGCATCACGGCCGGCCTGCTCGTGGCCCAGGGCCGGCTCGACTTCTCGGTCGCGGTCGCCGCCTGCTACGTCGGCAACCTGAGCAGCGACATCTGCATCGCCTGGCTGGCCCGGATCCTGGGGCGGCCGGCGCTCAGGCTGCCGCCGTTCAGGTGGTGGGTCAGCGGCGCATCGATCGAGGAGGCTTCGGCCTGGCTCCGCCGGCGTGGCCTGACAGTCGTCCTGGCCAGCCGCTTCCTGCCCGGAACGCGGCTGCCGACCTGTCTCGCGGTCGGCATCCTGCGCACCCGGCTGCTCAGGTTCTGCTGCTACTTCGCGGTCGCCGCGGCGATCTGGACTCCCGCCTTCGTCGGCGTCAATGCGCTCCTGGGAGGCGAAGCGGTCGCACGCTTCGGCGGCCGCCTGCCGGGGGGCTTCCCCGGCGCCGTGCTGGCCCTGGCTCTCGTCATCTTCACCGTTCGGAGCGTCGTCGTACCGCTTTTGACCTGGCGCGGTCGCCGACGATGGCGCGGTCGGCTGCTGCGCATCCGGCACTGGGAGTTCTGGCCCATGTGGGCGTTCTACCCGCCCCTGTTCCTGTTCATCGCCTGGCACGGCCTGCGCCGCCGCCGACCCGCCTTCTTCACCGCGATCAACCCCGCAATGCCGCTGGGCGGCCTGCTCGGCGAGTCGAAGAGCGACATCCTGGACGGTCTGGCCGGCATCGGCGACGCGTTGCCGGCCTGGCGGCGTCTGCCGCCGGGGAAACGCGGCCAGCAGCAGACTCAGGACCAGGATCGGCCGGCAGAGGACGCGGCCCTCGAGACGTCCTCGGTTCGTGCCCGCAGAAGCTGGCGGACCTCCAGCGAGGATGGGCCGGCAGAGGACGCGGCGCTCGCGACCTCCTGCCGGACCAGGACCGTCCCGCCTGCGCGGCACGCATCGTCAAGTCGGTCGCCCGCCACGACGGCCGCCGTGGACCCGGAAGAACGCATCGCCGCGCTGCGGCGGTTCCTGCGGGACCAGCGCCTGGACTATCCGGTCGTGCTGAAACCGGATAGCGGCGAGCGGGGACGCGGCGTCGCCATCGCGCGCTCCGAAGCGGACGCGCAAGCGTTCTTCGAGAAGACCCCGGGGCCGGCCCTGGTCCAGGAGTACGTTGCCGGCGAAGAGTACGGCGTGTTCTGGGCCCGCCGCCCCGGTCGATCGGACGGACACGTCTTCTCGATCACCCACAAGCTGCGGCCGAGCGTGGTCGGAGACGGCGAAAGCACCCTGGAACGGCTGATTCTCCTCGACCGCCGCGCCGTCGCGATCGCCCGCATCTACGCGCGGGAACATCCCGGAGCGGCGAAGCGGATACCCGCGGCCGGCGAAGTCGTCGCACTGACCGAGGTCGGCGCGCACTCCCGCGGCACGATCTTCCTGGACGCGAACGATCTCCACACCCCGGAACTCGAGAGCGCGATCAACGCGATCAGCACCGCCTGGGACGGCTTCGACTTCGGCCGCTTCGACGTCCGCGTCCCGTGCGCCCAGGCCCTGCGCCGCGGCGAGAACATCCGGGTGCTCGAAGTGAACGGCGTCACCTCCGAGGCCACCCACATGTACGACCGCCGCTACGGTTTCTTCGCCGCCCACGCCATCCTGCGGCGCCAGTGGGCGCTGGCCTTCGACCTGGCAGACGAGCGAATCCGCGCCGGCGCCGAACCGGCGACCGCAGCCCAGGTCATCCGCGCCGTGCGGACCGAGCGCCGGACGCGGAACAAGGAGCAAGGGTGGAGAGGCTGATTCGCGGTTCACGCGGTCGGCTGGCAGCCGCCGTCGAGGACCGCGTTCGGCGGCAGTCCGGCGAGGTTCGGCCCGCAGACCTTCGGCCTGGAGCGGCCGGCCGGCGACGTCTCTACTCGGTCTCTGCCGGAACGGCCTCAGTCGCCGTCCGCTGCCGCGGACCAGGCGTCTCCAGTGCCTCGAGCCGGGCCTCGACCGCGCTCAGCCGCTCCAGGACCGTCTCGAGGTCCGCTCTGCCGGGGACTCCGAGTTTCTCGAGTCGGCGCTCCAGGCGCTCGTCGATCCCGGCCCGCGCCCTGGCCTTCGTCTGCTCGAAGCCGCTCCGCGCCTTCGACCTGGTCTGTTCGATTCCCTTCTCGGTCGCGGAGCGCGCCTGCTGGACCCCTGCTTCCGCCTTCTTCCGCCAATCGCTCAGGGACTCCCGGCCCCGGTCCTCCACCTTCTCGCCGCGGTCGACCAGCCGGCCGAAGACCTTGACGCCCGCGTCGGCAGCCTCGCCCGCAACGCCCAGGCCGGCGAGGACTACCTTGTGGGCCGCGTCAACGGCAGAGTCGACCGCCGACCGCGCTTTCGAGTCGCCACTCCCGGTCTGCGTCGCGGTTGCTGCTGTCATCCAAGTTCTCCTGTTCGTCTGTTCCGCTTCCCTCGGCGCGGGCCCCCGTGGCGCAGGCCGCGATCCCGTCTGGCGCCTGCCAAGCCCGATCAGGAAGTCCGGGCCTCGGCGAGCCGACGCTTCACGGTCTCGATGGGATTGCGGTAGTCCACCGTGCCGAGACCCTTGTTGGTCAGCTTGTAACCGATCAACGCCTGCAGCTTCTCCGGCATTCCCACGACGACTTCCCACGGCACGCCGACGTACTGGTTCTCCCGCTGCTTCAGCCATGCCAGGTTGAAGTTGAAGTTGATGGAGCGCCGATAGCCGCTGTCCGTCGAGTTCCCGCCGCCGCGGTGCCAGACGGCGCCGTCCCAGAGGAACAGGGCCCCGGCCGGCATCTCCACCGTGAACGTGGGCACGTCCGGATCGACCGGATCGGCCGAGCGGTGACTGCCGGGAACGATCTCCGTCGCCCCGTTCTCGGCCGTGAACGGATCGAGCGCGATCAGCGTGTTGGCGATCAGCGGAACGTGCGGGCGCGCAAGCGGGTAGTGGCCGTCGTCCTGGTGCATCCGCTGGCGAAGGTCCCCCGGCCCGGGCCGCATCGCGGCGACGCCGGAGACCTGGTAGTCCGGGCCGAGTACCGCCTCGACGAGCCCCAGCAGACCATCGTCCATCAGGAGCTCGTCCACGGCCCGCGTCTTGGCCAGCAGGTTGTGCGTGTGAATCGTCTGTTGGCCGTAGTCGTCCGTCATCCGGCTGCCGATTTCCTCGAAGACGGGGGCGAGGCCCCGCCGCAGCGCCTCCAGCCTCTCCTCGCCGAGGAAGTCGGGCACCACCGTGTAGCCGTCTTCGCGGACCTGCCGTGCTGATCTCTCGATGTTCATGATTTCCCGTGACCAGTGGTCTGTTGGCGTGTCACGGCAGCGTAACAAAGCCGCGAAGCCCGGCCCGCCGATCTCACGGGCGGCGAAGCGCCAGTCAGTTCGGCGGGCACGGGTCTCAGGAGCCGGCCCTGCATCGGTTCGCACCGAGCCCGACTGGTAGCCTTCGCCGACCTTCAGCCGCGGGTCTCCGACCCGCGGGCGACAACCTGCCGGGCGGCTGCCCGTCTCCTGCGAAGGAAACCCCATGAAAAGAAGTACGACAACCCGACGACTGATGTTCCGGGCCGTCCTGACGACGCTGATCGCGTTCGTCGCCTTCGCCGGCGTCTACGCGCAAAGCGACGCCTCTACCGAGTCCTTCACGGCGAGCGACGGCGCCGTCATCCACTACCTGGTCGAAGGGCGCGGCGACCCCGTTGTGCTCCTCCACGGCATCACCGGCACGGCCGCCTCGAACTGGGGCGCCGCCGGCATCATCGACCGGCTGGCCGAGGAGTTCCAGGTCATCGCCGTCGACCAGCGCGGCCACGGCAAGAGCGACAAGCCGCACGATCCGGCCAGCTACGGCGAGCGGATGGCGCTGGACGTCGTCGACCTGCTGGATCACCTGAGGCTGCAGCAGGCACATGTCGTCGGCTACTCGATGGGCGGCTTCATCACGATGAAGCTCATCGCCCTGGCCCCCGATCGGCTGATGTCGGCCGTCGTCGGCGGCGCCGGTTGGCCCAGCCCCGAACTGCGGGACGACGAGATGTTCCAGGCGCTGGCGGTTGCGCTCGAGGAGGGCAGGGGCGGAGGCCCGCTGGTCGAGTTCCTGTGGCCCGGGGAGGAACCGCCGACTGCCGAACAGGTTCAGGCGATCGGACTGGCGATGGTCGCCTCGAACGACCCCCTTGCCCTGGCCGCCGTCGTTCGCGGCATGTCCGCCCTCGACGTGAGCGCCGAACTCCTCCGCATCAACAAGGTGCCCACCCTCAACATCATCGGCAGCGACGATCCTCTGAAGCCCAACGCCGACGCCCTCGTCGACGTGATGCAGGAACACCGCCTCCACGTGATCGAAGGCGCGAACCACATGAACACCCTGAACTCGCCCGAGTTCCACGACACGATCCGCGCCTTCTTCATCGAACTCTGCAACTGTGCGTAGCCGCGGCGCCGGCTGAAGCCGCCTTCGCCACCGCCACCGCCCTTTCCCCCGGCGCCCCCGGCCCCCGGCGCCCCCGGAGCGACCCGGTTGGCTCACGCCGCCGCGCCGGGATGGGCCTCTGTGGGGCTCTGTGGGGTCCCCGGCGCCACCAGAGCGACCCGGTTGGCTCACGCTGCGGACTCTCGGCGCCTTCGCCGCTCGCAGCCAGGAAGCCTGGGCCGCCGATGCTGCGCAGCGACTGCGTGTGTCCAGCGTCACCGTCGCACGTCGTCGAATGTCGCGGTCTCGTCGTCCTCGCCGTAGCAGGAGAGATAGACGTTGGCCCGGGCGCCTTCCGCCTGCCTGCTCGCGGCAGCCGAACGTGGAGCTCCGGCAGGTTGGGCGGCGCTACGCGGACAACTGCGTTTCGACCAGCGTGGTCCAGTACCGCATGCCGACGGGGAGGATGTCGTCGTTGAAGTCGTAGCGGGGGGTGTGGAGACCGGCGCTGTCGCCGTTGCCGAGGAACATGAAGGCGCCGGGGCGTTCCTGGAGCATGAAGGAGAAGTCTTCGGAGCCCATGACCGGGGCCATGTCGGCATTCACGTTGCGGCCGACTTCGCGGGCGGCGTTGGCGGCCTTGTCGGTCTGTTCGGCGTGGTTCACGGTGGCCGGGTAGTAGCGCCGGTACTCCAGTTCGAAGCCGGCGCCGTGGGCGCTGCAGATGCCGCGGCCGATCTGCCGCATCCGCCGCTCGATCAGCTTCTGCACGTCGGGCACGAAGGTGCGCACGCAGCCGCCGTGGACGACCCGGCTCGGGATCACGTTGTCCGCGTGGCCGCCGTGTACCCGGGTCACCGAGATCACCGCGTTCTTGAGCGGATCCACGTTGCGGGCCACGATCGTCTGCAGGGCGAGGACGATCTCGGCGGCGACCGGTATCGGATCCACCGTGCCGTGCGGGAAGGCGGCATGGCCGCCGGCACTGGTCACCGAGAACTCGAAGACGTCGATTGCGGCCATCAGCGGCCCCGCGCAGAGACCGAAGTTGCCGACCTCCATGCCCGGGTAGTTGTGGACGCCGTAGACCTCCTCGGCGGGGAACTGCTCGAACAGCCCCTCCTCGATCATCACCCGGGCGCCGCCGTCCTTCTCTTCCGCCGGCTGGAAGACGAAGTAGACCGTGCCGTCGAACGACCGGTTCCGCGAGAGGTACTTCGCGGCGCCGAGCAGCATCGCCGTATGGCCGTCGTGACCGCAGGCGTGCATCGTGCCGGGGTTGCGCGAACAGTGCTCGAAGTCGTTCTCCTCCTCGATCGGCAGCGCGTCCATGTCCGCCCGCAGCGCGATGCTCCGCTCGGAGGAACCGGACCTGAGCACCCCAACCACGCCGGTGCCGGCGAGGCCGCGATGGACCTCGATGCCGTCGAAGGACTCGAGCAGTTCCGCCACCTTGCCGCTGGTCACCTTTTCTTCGAACGCGAGTTCGGGGTGCCGGTGGAAGTCCCGGCGCCAAGCCCTCATCTGTTCGTGCAGGGAATCCATCGGCTTGGATGGTAACCCGAAGACGCTCCGGAGAGGGCGGCGCCAGCGCGCACCGCCAAAACGTTCGGCCGGTTGGCCGGAGGGAGGAAGGGGTCTGCACGACGAGCGAACGACCGACCGAAAACGTGAACCAGGCCTCGGTCAAGGACAGGATCCGGGCAACCCTGGGGCGGACCTCGCAAGAGATGGCGGAGGACCGCGAGAGGGCGGACCGAGAGCACGAGCGGCTGTCCATCATCCGGGCCGACGGCGGCTACCGTCCCAGGATCGCCCTGACCTTGGCCTCGATGAACGGTGCGACCCGTTCGCCGGCGAGCCGATCCAGCAGCTCCGAGCGTTCGACCCAAGTCTCGACCGGCGGTTCGCCGTCGAAGTCGATCCGCATGGCGCCACGCTCGATTCTCATCCGATACTCGCCTCTTCGCAGCGTGACGCGGGATCGGATGCAGGGCCACTTCGACTGACGCGCAAGCGTGGCGGCGGCAAGGTTCTCGCGGTCACCCCAAGGCTTCGACCCTGAGAACAGCTCCCTCAACGGCACGACCCGTTCCGGCGCCCTTCCCAGGTCGAACCCCGTTGCGTCGATGCGGTGAGCCAGGGCCGCCATCCGATGGGTGACGCCCCGCCCGAAGTCCGCCGTGCCTCGCAACTCCATCGGCAAGCCGAGCCAACCGTCCCGTACGCCGAACAGAATCGCCGCCGCCAGGCGGTCGCGCTCCTCAAGCTGCGGATGGTCCTCGACGAGTTCCAGCAGCTCCCGAGTCTTCTGGCGCAGGAGGAAGAGGATCGCCGCCCGCGCAAGCGGCGTCTGGTGCTGGTCGAGCATCTCGCTCACTGTGCCGCCCCCCAGGCCTCCGCCAAGTGCTTCGAGGGTGGAGACGAAGTCGGCAGCCCTGACCTGGACCTCGGCGCCCATCCTTTCGGAAGACTCCCTGAGGAAGGAGATGAGCACATCCTCCGAGCTGCAGCCGTCCGGTTCGCGGCGATGCTCGACAAGCTGCTGCACGGCGCCCCAGTACAAGTCCCGCCCCGTCCCCGGGCGATCCGTCAGCCTTCGAGCCAGGGTGTTTGGCGAAGACGGTGTAGCCGATTGCCTTCCCGCCCCGTCCCCGAGCGATCCAGCGGCCTCCGAGCCGGCCCTCTGCATCCACCCGGGAAGCGCTGCGAGAATGGTGTCGTCCGGCGGTTCGGAGGACGGATCGAAGGCAGCGCGGCACGCCTTGACCGAGAGCTCTCCGGTATTCGCCACTTGATGGAGAACGGCCAGGACACCTCCCGCGGCCTGCGCGGCCGGCGTCGCGGCGTCGCGCTCGTCAGGTCCGCCAGGCGGCGGCCAGGGACGGTCTGGAACCCCTTCGAAGCGCTTCTCAACGGTCCGCAGGCCAATGCCCTCTTGAGAAACATTGCTGCGCTCGCTGGCCGCCGCCTTGAAGTCCTGTCGCTCTGAAACCGAACGAAACAGGGCGCGCTCGATCCGGCTGACCGGCAACGGCGCCGGAACCAGCACCAGCCAGTCTCCGTGACCGATGCCCTCCTCCAAACGCCGCCGGGCCCAACCGCCTTCACCGAAGGCATGCACGGAACCCCGCAGGCCCCTGAGGTCGATCTCCAGGAGGGTCCCCCTCAGGTGCGCCGCTTCCGCCGTCGCACCGTCTATCGCCGCCCGAGGCGCCTGCGCGACCCGGCGGCCCTGGCCGACGAAGAGAGGGAGCCAGCCGGGAAAGGCCGCCAACGTATCGTGGTAGTACTTGCGCCCGAACCGCGTGCCCCCTTGCCGCGTGGCCCCGAACTCCGAGGGCGGCATGAGCAGGCCGGCCGCGAGCATGTACATCAGGTTCTGGTTGTTCGTGACCAGAAGACCCTTCTTCGGCGGCTCCACGAGGCCCCCGGCCGGGGGGACCGCGGTGCTCTCGTCATCCGCGGAGAACAACTCCCGCGTACTCGGGGTCTCGTTCATGCTCCTCGCTCCCGAGCGCGCCGCACCGGCCCCGTGGGCCTCCTCGCTCCGCTCCCCGGCCCCCGGGGCCGAACGCGCCGAGGCGCCGCCAGACTTCTGCTCTCGTCTCGACATCGATCCTCCTTGCCAGCGGGTGCACATTGCCATTCATTCATTGACGCGGAACCGCGAGGAGCCGGCAACGATGTGGAGCGAGTTGGACTCGCCGGTCGACAAATCGACCGGACCATCTCCGAGGGCGCGGACGGTCTCGGGATCACCGCTGTTTCGCAGGCCAGTCCGCGCCGTGCATGCCGGGGGCGTGGAAAAAGTCGCGGTTGATCCGCGCACGTACGTTGGCAGAGACTGAGGTCAAGCCGGCAGATCCTCTCGATGGAGGATCGCGTCGTCTTTCGGCAGGATCTCCTCCAACTCCCGGTTGGCGTTCCGCTTCATGAACATGACGACCCTGCCGCGCGCCCGCGAGACCATGACGTAGAAGAGCTTCCTCGCCCGGTCCGGGTCGGCGGCGTCGACTCTGTGCTCCTCGATGTCCGCCAGAACGACCGTGTCGAACTCAAGGCCCTTGCACGCCTGCGCGTTGACGACCAGAATGCCGCCCCGGTCGACCTGCACGTCCGGGCGATGACATCGGTGGAAGGTCTCGATCCTCGGGCGACCGTTGTCCAGCGGGACACGGGAGGATGACTCCGTCACCGCGCGCAGGTACCGCTCCCGCACCTCGTTGCTCGGCGCAATGACGCCGATCAGACGCCGCGGATCCTGATCCCAGTGCCTCACGATGCTCCTGCCGATTCTGGACAGTACGTCCCCGTTCACGTAGTAGAGCCGAGGCCTGTAGACGGTGCGGCCCCGCTGGGGAGGCAGTGCGGGCGGCGGGCTCGCCGGATCGCCGGTGTGGAACTCCCGAGCCAGCCGTGCGATCGGATAGGTGTTGCGGTGGTTGTAGGTCAGCCTGGTGACATCCCCGGCCTCGAGAACGAGGCAATCCGCGAGTTCGCTGATGCTGCTGTTCTCATGTTCCCTGATCTGCTGGTTCTGATCGGCGGCAACGAAGATGTCGGCAAACCCGAGAGCAAGCAGGGAATCGTAGAAGGCCGGCGGCATGTCCTGACCCTCGTCGATCACGAGTGACGGGAAACCGGCTTCTTCGTTGCCGGACTCGGGGAGAGCCTGGATCGCCCGCTCCACGCCTTCCCAGTCGATCGGCTGCCACCCCCCGCCTGTCGAGGCGACAGTCGGCACCGACTCGCCCACGACCTTCCGGAACTCCCTCCAGAACCAACGTACCCAGGTCTCAGCCTGAAGCTCGCCGTCGAACATCGCTCGGGAGGCGCGGTGGAGGAGGTGGTTCCAGACCAGGAACTCGTAGTCCTCGCTCTTTGCCGCATGACGCCTTGCCCGCAGCAGACAGACCACCGTCTTCCCCGTTCCGGGCCCGCCGACGACCAGGTGACGCCCCTTCGCCGGCAGCGCCAGCACGCCATCCTGCTCCTTCGTCAGGTCTTCGATTCCCGGCAGTCCGTGCCGGCGTTCATCACGCGGCATCCACGTTCTCCTCTCCCGCTCCCTCGCCGCGCCTTTCTGGACGGGCGCCCGACCGCTCCCGGTGCGACCCGGACTTTCGCCACGGGCGCCTAACCACTACGCTGCCCTCCCCCGCGGCCGGCCGCCAGGTCCCACAGCGACCGCAGACCCTCGCCGTCGCCGTTGACGAAGGCCCGATCCAGCAGGCGGTTGCCGCAGATGCAGCTCGGTTCGGGGACGAGAGCGCAGGCATGGCAGGCGGCCCGGTTCAGCAGGTCCGGACCGTGCCCTTCCTGTTCCGCGCATACCGGGTCGAAGGAACACCAGGAGGCGTCCTCGACGGCGCCGCTGACGAGCCGCAGGAACCGGTCCGGCTGCGCCTGGTCCATCAGACCGCCGAGAGAGCCGTGCTCGTCCGCCACGGCAACGTGGATCAGGACGCCGGCCATCGGTTCGCCGTCGCCTGGACTGCGGTGGCTGGTGGCGTCGCCACGGCCGTCATCGCAGTAGATGCGTTCCTTGAGTGAAGCCGCGGGATACCCCGCCTGCGCCTCCAGACGGCGAATGATGAGGTGAGCCAGCGTGTGGCAGAGAAGGAAGCGCGGAGACAGCGCCTCCCGAACGTCCGCGGGCAGTCGCGCCGCGACGGAACGCTCGAGGAATGCCGCCGCTCGAGCCCGCGCGGAAGCCTGGTCCTCCCAACGTCTCACGGCCTCCTCGCGGAACGTGAAGAAGAGCCCTTCGCCCCAGAGTTCCAGCGCCGGCAGCCAACCGCTCTCCCCTTCGACGTCGGGCGGGGTCAGCCGCCCACTGTCCGGGCCGCTTGCCGAACCGCGGCGGAAGCCGTCGAAGACCATGATCTCCTTGACCCGCTGGACCGCGACCAGGCGGTCCACGGCCGCGGCGACTCCGGCGGACGGCGCGCCGGGATCGCCGGCAAGCAGGCGCCAAGCATCCGTATGGTGCTCGGTGACGAAGTCCTCGTCCGACTCAAGATCCGGAATCGGCTCGGTCAGCGCCCGATACTCCAGCCGGGCGAGTTCGCCCTGCGGAAGCTCCTGGTCATGAAGCGGATAGCCCCGCTCGATGTCCTCGAGTGCCGTCTCGATTTCCCTTTTGCCACATCGGTACTTGTGGGCCAGACCCGCTATCCGGCGCCGACGGAGCAGGTCATTGCCCGCCGAGAGAACCAAACGCCGGTCGGAGGAACTGCTGTAGAGCCGGTCAATGACGCTGCCGCGCCGGATCCGGGATTCGGGCGGGATGACGAGGGCCGTCCGGCACTCCGCGTAGTGGACACGGACGTCGTTGACGCCGACCAGCAAGGCCGGCTCGCCAGGAGCTTCCGGCGGCGGCTCCCGCACCCACGGCTGCTGCCTGGTACCCGCGCCAAACGGGAATCGATCGGGAAGCCGCCGCTCGGCCCGACAGCCGCCTCGGGAGCATTTCACCCACCACCGGCCTTCCCTGCTCACGACCCTGAGGTACGGCTCGGTCCAGTCCGGCCTGCAGGCGCGCCGGGCCGGGTTCGCGGACGCGTCATGGGCGATCGCGTGCCACGGTGCGTCCGCGAGATAGCCGTCCTCATGAACCAGCACCCAGGGAACCTGCTCCAGGATGCCGCCGCACCGCCTCTCCTCTTCCGCCCCTCCACGGCCGCTGCCCCCGCCCGCCGCCGACATCGGACTCTGGCAGTGGAGGACCTTCGGCGCCTCGCCAGTCCCCGCCCCGGCACGCTCTTCAGGATTGTCGCCCGGGCCGGGGGCATGCGACCCGTCGCCTTCCGTGCGCTGCCGCCACGGCCGGTTGCGGAGAAGTCCGCAGCGGTTGCAGCGCGCCCACTCCGGAAAACGCCGGGCCGGAACCCAGCCCAGGACCCGCTCACCCCTCACCTCCCTGACCGGCGGCCGGCACAGCTTCCTGCCGTCCAGGTCGAGCGCCCGCTTCACCAGATCGACGTACATGATCTCCCGTTCGCCGGGCGTCGTGTTCGGCCCGTCCCAGTCGCGCGTGTCCTGGACCACCATCAGCGCCCTGTCGTGACGGACGATCGCCCCCACCGAGCAGTCCCGCAGCAGGTGGGACAGCCGGATGTCGACCAGAGTCCTGTCCGGGGGCTTCACCGCGTCACCTCAGCCTGAGGACCGCCGGACTCTCGACATTGCGCATCGAATGCAGCGTCGACCAGAGTCCCGGCGAGCTGAGCCCGTCCTGGTGGCCATGGAGCAGGCGGGAGTACCCCTTGTCGCGGGTCTGATAGTGCAGGCCCCGGGAAATCGCCCGGCAGCGCTCGACCTCGACACGCCAGTCCTCCAGGAGCCTGTCGATGTGTTCGTCGACCTCCTCCGCCCTGTCCGAACAGGAGCGCCGGACGCGCCGCTTGAGCTCGGCCACGACTCTGCGTACGTCGGGGCGCCTCCGCTCGAAACTCCCGGCCTCCTGGTTCGCGGCGAGGCCGCTACATACGTGCCTCAGCGCGATGACCAGGGCGGCGTGAAGCGCCCGCTTCCGCACCTGGAACGTGTACGGCGTCACGCTGCTCGGCTCCACGAAGCGGTAGAACGACTCGTGAAACGGCCGAAAGGACTCGTAGTGCGAGAGGCTGCGCGCCTGATGCCGGTAGTAGTTGGCGACCACGACGCCCGGCGCTTCGCCGCGCCCAACCCGGCTTGTCGCCTGCACGTACTCGCCCGTGGTCAGAGGTTGACCGTTCACGATCATCAGGGCCAGGCGGGAGACGTCGAGGCCCACCGACACCATGTTCGTGGACAGGACCGCGTCCAGACAGCCCTCGGAGCGCCGCGGCTCTTCGAGGCGCTGGAACGTCTCCGCGATCTGCTCGGCAGTATGGCGGCTCCAGAGCTGTTCCACCTGCGTTTCGCGGAAACGGCGCGTCAACTCCTTCTCTGTCGGATCCTTCCCGGTCCGCCTTCGCCCGTCCCCGGCTGCTCGATGACTCGGGAAGCTGCGCCGTGATTCCCGGCCGGGCGTGAGGGAAGGGCCGCGCGAATGCGGTTCACCGCGGTCCCGCCCGCCGACGTACTCGGCGATCAGCCGGTCGCCGAACTCCCGGACGTCCGACTGGAAGGCGTTGCTGCTCGTGCCAACGCCGCGCAGACTGCCGTGGTAGACGACGTTGGTCCACCACGCCTCGAGCAGATCCTCACTGTCCTGCTCGTCGCCAAAGAGGACGAGCGGCGCGGCCAACAGCGCCGCCGCAAGCGGCGCCAGCGAGTGCTGCTGGTCCTTCAGCGGCGCAAGGTAGCCAACGTAGAGCCTGCCGGGGCGGGTGCGATCGACCTTCGCAAACCAGGAGTCGTCACAGGACAGGCCCGGAGGCGGAAACACGGCGACTTCCCGACCGTAGAGCGCTCGCACCTGCTCCCTGGCCATCCGGATCGTCGCGGTGGAGGCGATGTACTTCGGCTTCACTCCCCGGCAGCGGATGACGGTCTCGATCCCCGCCTCGTACAGACCGGCAACCGAACCGAGGGGGCCCGAGATCAGGTGCAACTCGTCCTGGAGCACGAGATCAGGCGCCCGGCGGTCAACGTCGGCGCCGAAGAAGGCGCCCGCGCGCGCCTCCCAGGCCAGACGCGCGAACTTGTCGATCGTTGCGATCAGCAGCGACGGCGGATGCGCATAGAGCGACTCGTCGACCACGCGGCAGGGCACGGGATCACCGCTGCCGCCGAACTCGCAGTCCGGCTTCCTGCAGTGGAAGCGGAAGTCCGGGTACGCCGGCTCGTAGCCGCGCTCGCCGTCGAACGGTTCACGGCACCAGGGACAGCGGGAGAGCAGCAGCCTTTCGCGGACCTTGTCGTCCCCGCCGCCGGCCCGAATCTCGTCCACGATCGTGACCGCGTCCTGGATCCTGTTGGGGCAGACGCCGCCGCCGACCCAGATGCCGACGGTGAACGGCTCCTCGCCCAATCGCCCGTTCCCCGCCGCGTCCTCCCGGCGCAGCAGCTCCAGGGCGCAGATCAGCCCGGCGGCCCGCTCGAACTGCTGCCGGGTGAGCAGCCGCAGGGTGTAGCGCATGAAGGCCGCCGTGCCGCCTCCCCGCTCGCCGAAGCGGAGACGCCGCCACACAAGCAGAAACGCGATCAGGCCCAGGTAGGCCTCCGTCTTGCCGCCGCCGGTCTGAAACCAGATCAGGTCGAGCAGGTCCCGGTGCTCATCCCGCTCCGACACGGTCGATTCGATTGTGGCAAGCAGGAAGCCGAGCTGGAATGGCCGCCAGGACGGTTGCTGACGCTCGGGACGGAAGTGGACCATCTGCCGGTGCATCGCCCGGTTCGCCAACCGGAAGGCAAGCGCCGCGTCCGGCTCCGCACCAAGCATCTCGATGCCGCGCAGCATCCGTTCGTGCGCTTGCTCCATTCGGTCGAGAATGCGACAGGCAGCCTCGATCTCCCCGTCGCCGTCCAACCGGTCTGCTTCCATCCAACGGTCGCGTACCCAGGCGCCGTACTCGCCGACGAACGCCCGAAGCTGCCCGAGCGGCAGGTCGTCCCCCGCCAGGCGCTCAAGTTCCAGGACTCCGGCGTCGCCACGCGGCTCGACGCTGACGATCGGCGTCTCCGTACGAGGCAGGAACTCGGACCAGATGCGCGGCGGCGCGCCCGGCTCGCACGGCCGGCCCGGTTCGCCCGACCCGACCTGCCAATCAACGGCTGCGCCGTGGCCGACAGCGAAGATGCGGCGTTCGCGGTACTGGAGTTCCAGCTCCTGTTCCTCGTCCGTCAGCAGGCTTGGATCGACCCGGGGATAGTCAACCACCTGACCCTGTTCGACGACGCAATCGAGGCGAGTCTCGAATAGCGACTGCTGGACGCGGCTGACGGCGGGTTGGCGGCCGCCGGCGCCCCGCTTCCACATCTGCCGATTGAACAGGGTCACGGTGACGACCGTGTCCGTCCCGTGCGGCCGGACCCGCACGTCGATGCCGGCGCGGCCGCGAACCTCCGGGCCGGCTTCAGTCGGCTCCCGGCCAGGCTGCGGTCCACCAGGCGTATCCGGCGGCCGGTTGCCGCGGCGGTCGCCCGGATCCGCTTCCGGCCAGATCTCCTCCCGCCGGTGGGTCAGGTCGCCGGCGAAGAAGACGGAAGCCGGCTCGAGCTCCGTCCTCGAGTACCGCCGTCCGACGTAGCGCCCGCCCTCGTCCCGGAGCTTCTGCGCGTAGACGGCGGCCGACGCCTCGACCCGCAATCGCACATCCCCGCGCACGCAGAAGGAGAAGCCGACCGAGGAGGGCGGAACGTAGCGCCGCCGCCGAATCGGGGCCGCCTTCTCTTTCGAGGCGCCGGGATCGCCGTCCGCGGGTGCTTCCTCCTCGTCGTCGCCAGAGAGCAGGGCGTCGTCGCCTGACCGGCCGAGTTCCCCGACGCTTCCGTTCGCAGCTTCCGACGCCCTGTCGATCCCCCGTTCCTCCGACTCCAACGGATGGAGCACCCCGACCGGGTACCGGTCGAGGGGCGACATGTCGATCTCGTCGCCGGCCTCGTCATCGCGGGCCGGCCCGATCAGTTGACGTTCCAGCCAATCGACCAGCCGCTTCCTTGCCTCGACGTACAGCTCGGACACTTCGAATCCTCTACCGATCCAACCGCAATCAGGCCGCCGCCTTCGCGTCCTCGAGCACGATCAGCAACGCCCTGGCGCGTGTCGCGGCCACGTACAGGTGGCGATCGCTGCAGGACTTCGGATTGCCGTCCACATCGGTCAGGATGACGACGTCGGACTCGAGTCCCTTGAACTTGTGGAGGCTGGTGAAGAGGATGTCCGTCGATTTCCGGCGACGCTGAACGAGGTCGAAGTTGCCCAGGCGTCGGCGGCGCGCCAGGTGGCTGCGGTCCGTCGCGTGGGTCGAGAGCACGGCGATCCGGGCCGCCGCAACCCTCTCCTCGACCACAAGGCGATGAAGCAGGCGGCGCACCTGCCCGACCATCTCGTCAGCCTTCCCGTAGCGGAGAGACTCCACCCGTTCACCGTCCGGCGCGTCGGGCGACACCTCGAAGGAAACGTTCAGCAGGCCGGCCGCATAAGAGGCGATCCGGCGCGTGTTCCGGCAGTTCCTGGTCAGAACGAAGGGAGGCGTCGGGAAAGCGTCCGGCGGGCCTCCGCCGTAGATGTCCTGGTTCGGATCGAAGAAGGCAAAGAGAATGCCGTCCCGCTCGTCGCTGAGTGCCGACTCGAGAGCCAGCCACCAGTGCGGGCGGAAGTCCTGGCCCTCATCCACGATGATCGCGTCGTAGCGGTCCTCCGGCTGCTTCTCCAGGGCATCCAGCAGGAGGCTTGGGGCGGTGTCTTCCCAGAACTCCTCGCGCCGCTTCGCGCCCTTGGGCGCAACGAAGTCGATGCCTGCCTTGAGCGCCCGGGCGGAGCAGAAGCCATGGAAGCTCTTTGCCTCGAAACCCCTCGCCCGCGACGCCAGCCACTCGGCCAGCGCCTGGTTGAAACAGAGCAGCAGGACCCGCTGGCCCGCCCCCGCAAGACGCTCCGCCTTGAGTTCGGCGAGCACCGTCTTGCCCGTGCCCGCGGCGCCCTCGATGGCCGCCCGCCGCTGCATCTCCAGGAAGTCGAGCGTGCGCGCCTGGTCCCCGGTCAACCGCTCGATGGCGTCCCGGTTCCGGTCGACCCGGGCGGCGACGCTGGCCTTCAGCGTGTACGAAGGCGGTTCGAGCGCCCTCAGCAGGGCGTCCACGTCGGCCTTGGACAGTGCAGTTCCCCGACTCATCAGGTATGTCTCGAAGATCCGGTCGAGCGCGCCACGCAGATCGTGCAGGTCGTCGCTGAACAGCACGGTGTCGGTCGGAAAGTCCGGCCCCAGTTCACGGTGAGTGCGCACGAGATCCGGGAAGGCAACCACAGCGTGAACCTTGGGCGGCCTGCGGCCGCGGAACGAGACGGAATCCCGCAGCCAGTTCCGCATCGCGTAGACGGCGGCATTCACCTGCTCCACCGGAGGCTTGATCGCGTGGCGTTCGCCACCGCCGTCCACGGAGAACCAGTCCTTCCCGCGCCGCTCGATCCGTCCGCCCTTCACCTCGATGGCAAGAGCGCCGCGAGCCGGGTCGACGACAAGGAAGTCGACTTCCCGGTCCGTCGGAGGTTGCCTGATACGCAGGCCGTGGATCACTGTCCAGTGATCGGGCAAGTCGCTGTTGGCGACGGCCAGGAACCGGCGCTCCGAAGCGGGCAAGTCAGTCGTCGCCCACTCGACGATCCGGGGCACGGCGGATCAACTCACGTCCAGCGCTCTCCGCGCGGAGAAGCCAGGGAAGGAATTCAGGGGGCGACCGACGAGACGCCCCGACCGGACGACTTCGTTCATGGAAGCCGCGCATTCTACACAGGGCCCGATGTCGCACCGTGGCGCCGCGCCTTCACCGCGCCGGCCTAGCAGCCCGTGGCAAAAGTCGCGCTGCATTCGATCGGCCATGCATCCCGCCCAGCATCGTTGCTCCTCGGTCGAGTATGGCCCGATATGCTCCCTCGTCGCGCCTTGCTGGGCGGGCGCCTGACCGCTCTCGGTGCGACACGGACTTTCACCACGGGCTGCTAAGCAGCCGCACGTACTTCCGTTCGATCTCGCGGTGGAAGCTGGCCGGAAGGCGCGCCCAGTCTCGCGCCTCGACCAGGAAGGGAATCGAGGACTCCCGCAGCGCCTCTGCGAGGCTCTCCAACTGCTCAACCGGGATCTCCTCCAGGTCGCGCCCCCGCAGAACGAGGTCGAGATCGCTGCCTTCATGGCTTCGGCCGTTCACGCGGCTGCCGTAGGCCCACACATCGACTCCGGGAAGGCGCCTCCGGAAGAGCTCTTCCAGCATCTCGCGATGCCGGTGCGACAGATGGAGACGATCAGTCATCCGTAGCGCTCTCGATGACGTCCGCCAAGGCTCTGGCATCGACTACGAACGTCGGCAACAACGCCAACGTCGTCTCGGCGAACCGGACGCCGTAGTTGTGGGCGGTGTCGTTCCGATTGTCGCGGTAGCGGAACCAGCGCTCCACGGCCTCGACATCCACCAATCCGTGCTTGGCGGCATGGCGGAAGACGTCCTTGAAGGTCAGACGGTCGACCTGCCGATTGCTGGCGAAGAACGGCGCCAGACGCTTGCGCAGCAGCTTGCCGCCCTGCTCGAGCACGAGTTCGAACTCCTTGACGCAGGCGGCCCGACACAGGTCGTAGCCCACGGAATCGACCTCCGCGTGCTCGCCCATCTCCCGCGTCGCGAACTCCAGAACGCCGATGCACCGACGCAGGAAGGTCGTATCGATGGTCATGTCGCAGCTACTCCGGAACGTCGTGTCGGCCAAGCCTCAAGGATAGCGCCGGACCGGGGCGGTACACTGCGCCGATTCCTTGAACCCTCCGGCCAGCCGACTCCGTTGCGCGGACGGAGCGCAGCCCATGACCACGACCGAAGCACCAGAGCCCCGAGCCAGGCCCCGCCGGCACGTTTACGACGCGGCCGAAATCGAGCCGAAGTGGCAGCAGATCTGGCGCGAGCACCAGGCCTTCCGCACGCCGGACGACCCCGAGGTCCTGAAGACCCGGCCGAAGTACTACGTTCTGGACATGTTCCCCTACCCCTCCGGGGCCGGGCTGCACATCGGCCACCCGGAGGGCTACACGGCGACGGACGTCGTGGCCCGCAAGCGGCGCATGGAGGGCTACAACGTCCTCCATCCGATGGGCTGGGACGCCTTCGGGCTGCCGGCGGAGCGCGCCGCGGTGCGCGAGAACCAGCACCCGCGACTCATCACGCGACGCAACATCGCGAACTTCCGGCGTCAGATCGAACGCATCGGCTTCTCGTACGACTGGGAACGCGAGGTGGACACGTCGTCCGCGGACTACTACCGCTGGACGCAGTGGATCTTCCTGCAACTCCACAAGCGCGGCCTCGCCTACCTGGAGGACGTGCCGGTCTGGTGGTGCCCGGCGCTGGGCACCGTGCTCGCCAACGAGGAGGTCAGGGACGGCGCCTACGTGGATAGCGGGGACCCGGTCGAGCGGCGGACGATGCGGCAGTGGATGCTCCGGATCACGGCCTACGCCGAGCGCCTGCTCGACGACCTCGACCAGGTCGACTGGCCCGAGTACGTCAAGGAGATGCAGCGCAACTGGATCGGCAAGTCGCACGGCGCCGAGATCCGCATGCCGATCGCCGGAAGCAACGACAGCTTCCCCGTCTTCACCACCCGGCCGGACACGCTGTTCGGCGCGACCTACTGCGTGCTGGCGCCGGAACATCCCCTGGCGCCCGAGATCACGACCCCGGACCGCCGGGCCGAGGTCGACGCCTACGTAACCGACGCGATCAACAAGAGCGAACTGCAGCGCACCGACCTGGCGAAGAGCAAGACCGGCGTGTTCACCGGCGGCTACGCGACGAATCCCGCCACCGGCGAGCCGATCCCGATCTGGGTCGCCGACTACGTCCTGATGAGCTACGGCTCGGGCGCGATCATGGGCGTTCCCGGCCAGGACCAGCGCGACTGGGACTTCGCGGTGGAGTACGACTTGCCCGTCGTGCGCACCGTCGAGCCGCCGGACGGCTGGGAGGGCGACGCCTACCTCGAAGACGGTCCGGCGATCAACAGCGGTTTTCTCGACGGTCTCCCGGTCGAGCAGGCGAAGGAACGGATGATCGAGTGGCTGGTCGAGCAGGGACACGGCAGCCGACAAGTCGAGTACCGGCTGCGGGACTGGCTGTTTTCGCGCCAGCGCTACTGGGGCGAGCCCTTCCCGGTGCTCCACGTGCTTGGCGACGACGGCGAGCCCACCGGCGAGATTCTGCCCGTGCCGCAGGACGAGCTGCCGGTCGAACTGCCCGCGGTCGACGAGTTCAAGCCGACCGCCGACGGCCGGCCGCCACTCGCCCGCGCCGGCGACGACTGGCTCGTCGTCACCCTGCCGGACGGCCGCAGGGCAAGGCGCGAAACGAACACGATGCCGCAGTGGGCCGGCTCCTGTTGGTACTTCCTGCGCTACATCGACCCGAAGAACACGGAGGCGCCCTGGTCACGCGAGCTGGAGCGCTACTGGATGCCGGTCGACCTGTACATCGGCGGCGTCGAGCACGCGGTCCTGCACCTGCTCTACGCGCGCTTCTGGCAGAAGGTGCTCCACGACGCCGGCCTTGTCTCGACCCCCGAACCGTTCGCGCGCCTGTTCAACCAGGGGATGATCCTGGCCTACAGCTACCGCGACAAGGGTGGCAAGTACCACCACCCCGACACGGTCGACTGGCGCGACGACCGGGTGTTCCTCGCCGGCACGGACGAACCGCTCGAAGCCCGGATCGAGAAGATGTCCAAGTCGAAGCTGAACGTGGCCAACCCGGACGACGTGATCGAGCGCTGGGGCGCGGACACGCTGCGGCTGCATGAGCTGTTCATGGGACCGCTCCACCAGCAGAAGCCCTGGCAGACCAAGGACACCGACGGCGTTCACCGCTTCCTCCGGCGGACCTGGCGCCTGGTCGTCGACGAGCGGACCGGCGCCGTTGCGGACCGTGTCGACGACGACGCGGCCGCAAACACAGCCGAAGACACAGCCGAACTGAACCGCCTGCTCCACAAGACGATCCGCAAGGTCGGCGAGGACATCGACACCCTCGACATGAACACCGCGATCTCCCAGATGATGATCTGGGTCAACGCGGCGACCGCGGCGGATCGCGTGCCCCGCAAATCGCTCACGGCCTTCCTGCGCATCCTGTCGCCCTTCGCACCGCACCTTGCCGAGGAGCTGTGGTCACGGCTCGGCTGCGAGGGCCTGATCTGCCACCAGGAATGGCCCGCCTACGACCCGGCCCTGGTCGTCGACGAGACGATCAACGTCGTCGTCCAGGTGATGGGCAAGAAGCGCGACGTGCTCCAGGTCCCTGCAGACTCCGACAAGGCGACTCTGGAACGACTCGCACTCGCCTCGGAGAACGCCCGGCGCTTCATGGACGGCAAGGAACCGCGCAAGGTGATCGTCGTGCCGGGGAGACTGGTCAACATCGTCGTCTGAGGCGAGGAACTCGGAACCTCCCGGTCAACGGCCCGGCCGGCATGCCGACGCCCGCTTGACGTGCGCGAAGCAGTCGGCCCGGTTGCGGCTGACCCGCCGCATGCTCCCGTCGGCTATCATCGTCCGCCCTCGGAGACGCCGCGGCCTATCCGCCGTCCCGAACCCAACCCGAACGAGAGACACCATGAAGAGCGATATCCACCCGCAGCTCCATCCGGTCGTGTTCATCGACCCCTCGGCCAACGCCGAGTTCATCTCCCAGTCGACGATGACGAGCGACAAGACCCGGGACATCGACGGCGTCGAGCACTACGAGATTCGTCTTGAGATCTCGTCCGCGTCCCACCCCTTCTACACGGGACGCCAGCATTTCGTCGACAGCGCCGGCCAGATCGAGAAGTTCCAGCGCAGGTACGGGCGCAGGTAACTGGCCGCAGGGCGGCGCCGGCCTGACGGCCGGCGCACCCAGTCCGCGGCCAGTTCGCTAAGTCAGCGCCCTCCAGACCTGGGCGACGGCGAAGCAGAGCACGAAGCCGAGGGCCACGGGCAGCAGGGCTGAGACAGCGGTCCAGCGGATGCTGCGGGTCTCCTTCCAGATCGTGTACAGCGTGGTCGAGCAGGGGTTGTGGACGAGGGAGAAGAGCATCAGGCAGACGGCGGTGAGCAGCGTGAAGCCGCCGGCCTCGAGGACGCCGGCGGTGGCGGCCTCCGAGTCGAGTTCGAACATGACCCCGGCCCCGGCGCCAACCCCGGGCACGCCGGCAACGAGCACGGTCAGCATGAGGATCGTCGGGATCACGATCTCGTTCGCCGGGATCGCGATGATGTAGGCGACGAGGATGATCCCGGTCAGGCCGAGAGCAAAGCCGAAGGGGTCGAGGGCGCCGATCAGGCTCTCGGCCAGCGACGCCTCGCCCGTGCGGATGTTGCTGAGCAGCCAGATGACCGCCCCGGCCGGCGCCGCGAAGATCACCGCGCGCCAGAGGACGATCAGCGTCCGGTCGATGATCGAGGTGTAGATCGTCTGCAGCACTCTCGGCGGCCGGTAGGGCGGCAGCTCTAGCGAGAAGACGGACGCCTCGCCGCGCAGCACCGTGCGCGACAGGAGCCAGGACACGGCGAACGTCAGCAGGACGCCCAGCACGGCTATCCCGACGACCGACAGCGCCGAGACCAGGCCTGCGAGGTGCGCCGGCACGAGCCCCCCGATGAAGATCGAGGCAACGAGAATCTGGGTCGGCCAGCGGCCGTTGCAGAGCGAGAAGTTGTTCGTGATGATCGCGATCAGGCGTTCGCGCGGACTGTCGATGATCCGTGTCGAGACGATCGCCGCCGCGTTGCAGCCCCAGCCCATCGCCATCGTCAGCGACTGCTTGCCGTGGGCGCCGACGCGGTGGAACATCCGGTCGAGGTTGAACGCCACCCGCGGCAGGTAGCCGAAGTCCTCGAGCAGGGTGAACAGCGGAAAGAAGATCGCCATCGGCGGCAGCATGACCGCGACGACCCAGGCGGTGGCCAGATAGACGCCGTCGATCAGCAGGCCGTCGAGCCACCAGACCAGGCCGAAGGCGGATGCCACCTGCTTGAGCAGCGGATGCACGGTGTCGATCAGAAGCGACGCGAGCATCGACGACGGCACGTTGGCGCCGGCGATCGTGAGCCAGAACACGACGGTCAGCATGAGCAGCATCAGCGGGAAACCGAAGACGCGGCTGGTCACCAGGCGGTCGAGCGCGGTGTCGAGATCGAAGCGCCGGCGCTCGCCGTCGCGCGTGACGGCACGGTCGGCAATGCGGCCGGCCTCCGCGTAGACCGCCTCGGTCAACGCCTGGTGGAAGTTCCGGCCCACCCGCCACCGCAGCTGGCCGGCGAGCTCGAGCACTGCAGCGCGCGCCGGGGGTTCGGCGGCGATCAAGGGCTCCGCCAGCTCGGCGGCGGCCGCCCGGGTCGCCCGAGGCTCGGCGACCGCCGACACCCCGGCGCCGCCGGCAGGCGACTCTGCCCCACCGCTCTCGCCACGCGCCCGCTCCCGATGATCCCGGCGGGAATCCACCCCCGGATCGACGAGTTCCGCCAGCGAACCGCTCTCCACCGCCGCCGCCAGCGTGCGGTCGCCATCGAGGAGCCGGAGAGCCACCCACTGGGGATTCGGAAGGGAGGGAAACGCGTCCTGGACCGCTCCCGACAAGCGCCGGGTCGCCTCGCTCAGCACCGGGGATCGGCCGCCCACCCGCCGCGGGCGGCAGCGGCAGGAACCCGTCGCGACTTCCGCGACGACCTGGTTCAATTCCTCCAGCCCCTCGCCCGAGCGAGCCGCGGTCGCCACCACCGGCACGCCGAGGTCCCGCGCCAGGCGCCGCGCATCGACCGTCAGCCCCTTGCGGCGCGCCTCGTCCATCAGGTTGAGGCAGACGACGGCACGGTCCGTGATCTCCAGCACCTGGAGGGCGAGATTCAGGTTCCGTTCCAGGCGGGTCGCATCGACGACGATCACGGTCACGTCCGGGCGCCCGAAGAGGATGAAGTCGCGGGCGGTCTCCTCGTCGAGGCTGGACGAGAGCAGGGAGTAGGTCCCCGGCAGGTCGACCAGCTTGTAGCGGTCGCCGCCGTACTCGAAACCGCCCTCGGCACGGGTCACGGTCTTGCCGGGCCAGTTGCCGGTGTGCTGGCGCAGTCCGGTGAGTGCGTTGAACACGGTGCTCTTGCCCGTGTTCGGGTTGCCGGCCAGGGCGACGACGTAGTCCCAGTTGCTCATGTCGACGCCGAGCCGGACCAGGTTGCCCGGATGGTGCGCCGGACAGCCGGCGCAGTCGTGTGCGAGCGCGGGCTGGGTCATGCTGACGCCGCCTGCGGGGCCACGTGTTGAACCTGGATCTGATCCGCCTGCGACCGGCGAAGCGCGATCACCGCGCCCCGCACGCGGTAGGCCACCGGGTCCCCTGAAGGGCTGGCCATCTTCGCTTCCACCCGGGTTCCCGGAAGCAGCCCCAGGTCGAGCAGCCGGCGACGCTCCAACCCGCGGCAGAAGCGCGAGAAGCCGACCACCACGGCCTGCTCGCCGACGGCCACGTCCGTCAGCGATCCGGTGACGTCCCCGAAGACCGGGGCCCCTTCGGCAGACTCCTCCGCGGACGGGACGGCGAAGATGTTCGCCGCGATGACCGGCGCCAGAACGACTTCGTCCAGGTCGGCTTCGAACCGGATGCGCTCGGGCGCCACGGAGGTGATGCGCAACCTCATGCCGGGATGAACGCCTTCGGCGACCAATTGCGCGTAGAGCGCGGGCGGCTCGTCCTCCACATGGACCACCTCGACCTCGTCGCCGGCGGCGAAGTCCGTCAATGTCCGACCGGCCCGCGGCGGCAGTTCGCCTTCCCGGGTCGGGATCGGGTCGCCGTGCGGGTCGAACGGCGGGTGGCCAAGCCGAACCGACAGTTCCTCGGCCTGTTCGGCGGACGTCCGGTGCTCCCGGCGCTCCGCCTCGGGGTGCCAGCGTTCCGGCTCCAGCCCGGTCTCGTCCGCCAGGTAGCGCTCCCAGAGCCGGTGAATGCGGATCACGCGCAGCGCTTCGCTGCGACCTTCGGCGGTCAGGCGGAAGCCCCCTTCCGCCGACACGATGAGCCCCAGTCTCTCCATGCCGGCGAGGAGCTCCGTGCTGCGTCGGCCCCGCAGCCGCAACACGCCGCCGAGACTCTGGTGCGTGGCCTGGCGTCCCTCGTACTCGCAGTGGAAGAGGTGCTTGAGGGCGTCTTCGATGCGGGTGCGCCGCAGGATGCGCCCGCCGGAACGCCAGCGCCACAGCCAGCCGCGATCCGGCCACGCCACAACGGCGGCCAGGCCCATGACCGCGGCCAGAACAACCAGTGCGAGAAGGGGGCTCATGAACTTCGAAGGAAAGCCGGCGAACGGGCGATTCGTTTCCGCGAATCGGAGTTTTAGTCTACACTAAGTCGGGTCGGCGCAAGTCAGCGGTTCACCGGCCAGATGGCCATCCGGTCCATGCGCAGGCCCGAGAGCTCACGCTGCCGGCGTAGCCTTGGACCAGCAGCCCGTGCCAGAGGCCGGACGGTCCGGGGCCCGGGAAAGGCGCTGATCGAGGCCGAGCCGTCGCCATCGCGGGCATCCCGTCCATGCGCCGGGCCGAGGCGTCTTCCAAGCGGCGCTATTCTTGGGGGAGCTGGAATCGGCCGGGATGCCCTAGGCGTTTCCACCACGGACAGACGACTGAACGACTGAGGTATAGAGTCATTCCCTGATGCTGGGCCTTTTGCAAGCGACCTGGAGCGTGCTCGCCGAGCTGGCGCCGTGGCTGTTGTTCGGCGCTCTGCTCGCCGCGCTGCTGCACGTCCTGCTGCCCCGCAACCTGATCCGGCGCCAGCTCAGCGGCTACGGCGGCGCGATCAAGGCGGTCGTCCTGGGCGTTCCGCTGCCGCTGTGCTCATGCGGCGTGATCCCGGCCGGCATCGGCCTCAAGCGCACCGGCGCCAGCAACGGCTCGGCGATGGGCTTTCTGATCAGCACGCCGCAGACCGGCGTTGATTCGATCCTGGTCAGCGCGACCTTCCTCGGCTGGCCCTTCGCCCTGTTCAAGGTCGCAGCCGCGGCGGTGACCGGCGTCGCCGGCGGCTGGTGGGTGGAGGCGTTGAAGGACGACGGCGCCCCCGTCGAGGCTGCCGCGCCGGCGGAGCAGGTCGGCGTCGAATCGAGCAGCGGGAATCGCATCGGCGCCACCTTCCTTGCGAAGGTCTCCGAGATGGTCGGCCACGGCGCGGAACTCCTGCAGAGCATCTGGCGCTGGGTCGCGGTCGGCATCCTCGTGTCCGCGGCGATCGAGGTCTTGTTGCCGCAGCAGGCCTGGCTCGACCTGGCCGCGCTGGGAACCTTCGGAGCGGCGGCGGCGGCGCTGGTCATCTCGCTGCCGCTCTACGTCTGCGCCACGGCTTCGGTGCCGATCGCGGCCGCCCTGGTCGCCAACGGACTGCCGCTGGGCGCCGCTCTCGTCTTCCTGATGGCCGGCCCCGCCACCAACGTCGCCACCGTGGGCGCGGTCTACCGGGCCTTCGGCCGCAAGGTCGTCGCGGTCTACCTGACCACTGTCATCGTCGGCAGCCTCGGCTTCGCGGTGCTGTTCGAGACCCTGGTCGGCGGCGGCGCACTCCGGCTCGGACCCGCACACGAACACGGCGCGTCCTGGTGGGCAGCCACCTCCGCGATCCTGCTGGTCCTGATGTTCGGCTGGTTCGGCCTGCAGGAGTTCCGGCGCTGGCGGCGGCAGGCGGCGATGGCCAAACGCGCGAACGAGGCTTCCGGCAGCGCCGGCGCCACAGTCGAGATCGCCGTCGGCGGCATGACCTGCGGCAACTGCGCGCAAGCGGTCGAAACCGCCCTGCTCGCCGAACCGGGAGTCAGGATGGCCCATGTCGACCTCGACCGGGCCAGGGCCACGGTCCGGGGCGCCGCCCCTCTGAGCGCTCTCAAGGCGGCCGTCCAGGGCGCCGGTTTCCAGGTCTCCTGACCAGCGGGCCGGGGCCGGAACTTCACATCCGTTTGCGCCCGCCGCCCCCCCGGACATAGTCTTCGCGCGCGAACATGAGAGCCGGGGTCGTACGCGAAACACATCCGGGAGAGCGGCGGGTCGCCCTGGTCCCGGAGAGCGTCGCCCGAATTCACGCCAGGGGTGTCGATTTCCTGGTCGAGGCGGGCGCCGGCGCCGAAGCCGGCTTCGGCGACGATGCATACCGCGAAGCCGGCGCCGGGATCGCCGAAACGGCCGGCGAGGTCCTGGCCGCCGCCGATCTCGTGGTCCGGGTCCACGCGCCGGCTGCCGCCGAGATCAAGGCGTCGAAGGCGGGTGCGGCGGTCGTCGGCCTGCTCTTCCCCCTGACCGCGGGAGCCATGGTGCGGCAGCTTCGGGACGCCCGGCTCACGGCGATCGCCCTCGACCGGATTCCGCGCGTCACGCTCGCGCAGTCGATGGACGTTCTGAGTTCCCAGAGCACCGTCGCCGGCTACCGGGCCGCGGTGCTCGCCGCCTACCGCCTGCCCCAGTTCTTTCCGTTGCTGATGACGGCCGCGGGCCGCATCAACCCGGCTCGCGTTCTGGTCCTCGGCGCCGGCGTGGCCGGACTGCAGGCGATCGCCACCGCCCGCCGGCTGGGCGCAGTGGTCGAGGCCTACGACGTGCGCGCCGTGGTCAAGGAGCAGGTCGAGAGCCTGGGCGCCAGCTTCGTCGAGGTGCCGGCGATCGAGGACGCGGAGACCGAGGGCGGCTACGCCCGGGAGGTCTCGGAGGAGAGTCAGCGGCGGGCCAACGAAGTGATCGCCGAGCGGCTGCGATCGACCGACGCCTGCATCACGACGGCGCTGATTCCGGGGCGTCCGGCGCCGCGCCTGATCACGGCGGAGATGGTCGAGGGCATGCCGCGCGGCTCTCTGGTCGTCGATCTGGCGGCCGAGCAGGGCGGCAACTGCGAGCTGACGAAGCCCGGCGAAGAAGTCACCGTGAACGGCGTCACCGTGCTCGGCCCCCTCGACCTGGCCAGCGATCTGGCCGCGGACGCCAGCCGCATGTTCTCGCGCAATGCCGAGAAGCTCGTGCTCTACCTGCTCTCCGACGGCGAGCTGAGCTACGACTTCGACAACGAGATCGTCAGGGGTTGCGTGGTCACGCACGGCGGCGAGATCGTCGACTCACAGGTCGCAGACGCGCTGGCCTGATCCCTTCAGCCTGAATCCGCGCAAGGAGGAGCAACGCAATGCTCGAGATCTTCCTTGGGCTGTACATCTTCATGCTCGCCGCCTTCGTCGGCTACGGCGTGATCAAGGGTGTACCGGCCCTGCTCCATACACCGCTGATGGCGTTCACGAACGCGATCTCCGGGATCTCCCTGGTCGGCTCCCTGGTCGCCGCCGGCGCTCACTACAACGACGTGAGCACCGTTCTCGGCGCGATCGCCGTCCTCTGCGCGACGATCAACGTCGTCGGCGGCTTCTGGATCACGGACCGCATGCTGCGGATGTTCAAGAAGCAGGACCCGAAGGCTGACGCGGCGGGAGATGCCGCATCGTGATCAGCCAGGTCGAGACGCTCTACCTGATCGCGTCGTTCCTGTTCATCCTCGGGCTGCGCGGCCTGACTGCGGCCCACACCGCCCGCCGGGGACTGATCCTGGCCGAACTCGGCATGGTGTTCGCCATCTGGGGCACCCTGATCCACCCGGACATCACCCGCCACCTGGACCACATCGGCTGGTTCCAGACGTACAAGTGGATCCTGCTGACCTTCTTCATCGGCAGCGCGATCGGCATCGCGATCTCGGCGCTCATCCCGATGACCCGGATGCCGGAGCGGATCGCGCTCTCCCACGCCTTCGGCGGACTCGCCGCCGCTCTCGTCGGTGTTTCCGAGTACTACCGCGAGTACGGACACATCGACCACACGACGATGGGCGCCCTCGGCTTCGAGGTGCTCTTCGGGGGCCTGACCTTCACCGGCTCGCTGATGGCCTTCGGCAAGCTCTCGGGCCTCATTCCCGGCCGCAACATCACCTGGCCGCTCCAGAACCAGAGCAACATCCTGATGTTCGGCGGCACGTTCGTCCTCCTGGTCCTGGTCACGATCGATCCCTCGAACCAGGTCCTGTTCTACGCGATGGCCGCGATGCCGCTCCTGCTCGGCATCCTGTTCGTCGCGCCCATCGGCGGCGCCGACATGCCGGTCGTCATCACCCTGCTCAACTCGTACGCCGGACTCGCCGCCTCGGCGACCGGATTCGCGCTGAACAACAACGTCCTGATCATCGCGGGCGCCATCGACGGCGCCTCCGGGTTCATCCTCTCGGTCGTCATGAGCAAGGCGATGAACCGGTCGTTCAGAAACGTCCTGTTCGGCGCCTTCGGCAAGGTCGACGAGGGCGACGCCGCCAAAGTCGCGGCAGGAGGCGAACGGGTCCAGGAGGCCTCGGTCGGAGATGCGGCGATGCTGCTGTCCGGCGCCGGCTCCGTCATCGTCTGCCCCGGCTACGGCATGGCCGTCGCCCAGGCCCAGCACGTCGTCGGCGAACTGGCGGAGATCCTGGAGGCGAACGGCACCGAAGTCCGCTACGCCATCCATCCCGTCGCCGGCCGCATGCCCGGCCACATGAACGTCCTGCTCGCCGAGGCCAACATCCCCTACACCTCGCTGCTGGAACTCGAGGAAATCAACGACGACTTCAAGAACACCGACGTCGCCTTGGTCGTCGGCGCCAACGACGTCGTCAACCCCGCGGCGAAGAACAATCCCGCGAGCTCGATCTACGGCATGCCGGTCCTGAACGCCGACCTGGCCAGATCCTGCATCGTGCTGAAACGCTCGATGAGGCCCGGCTTCGCCGGCATCGAGAACGAACTCTTCTTCGCACCGAACACCGTGCTGACCTTCGGCGACGCGAAAGACACGCTGGAAAAGGTCGTGGACGCCCTGCGATAGATGGTGCGCCGGTGGACCGGCGGAACCGGGTCAGGTTCGGAAGGCGGATTGCGGCACGGGTTCCCTGAAGAGAGCCTCCATGTAGTCGTAGTCGCCCCGCCTCTCCTGAAACAGGATGTGCTTCTCGGCGAACCGTTGGCGGGTCCACTTCCCGTCGTCGTAGCGTGGCCGCAAGGTGTCGAAGGCCGTTCTCGACACGATGAACGAGTCCAGAGTCACCCGGGCCACGCCTTGAGGCTTCGCCATCTTCTTCGCCACGTCGGGCAGTCGCTCATGCAGCCGCGCCTTCTCATCGTGGATGTATGCCCTCGCGTGGACCATCCCGTGTGGCTCGATGAAGACGATCCGCTGCTCCCCATTCCGGTTGATCCACAGAATGAAGTCGGGGTAGAAGCCGCAGCTCGCGAAGAAGCCGACGCCGTGACGCGAGAGGTTCCGAAGCAGGAAGATCTCCCTGCCATCGTCCTGGCCAACGGCGCTTCTCTCGATCCAGTAGTCCCTCAGGTCCTTCACGAAGCGCGTCTCGCCTTCGTTCAGGCCAAGCGGACTGGACGTGATCTCAGGCCCAACGCCGCCGGGCCTCTCCACCAGCAATGGCTGATACAGGTGCCGGTCGAAGTGGATCCGGGGCGGCTGACCGGATTCCTCCTCGTACAGCTCGGCGTCGCTCGCAAAGAGCTGGCGAATCTGCTCGATCAACTCGCTCTGTCCGCCTCGCAGACTGACGATGTAGCGGCCGGCTGCGTCGCCGTCCGCGGCGTTGAACTGGAAGTTGGGATCGCCTTCGTCCAGTTCCTTGTAGACCATGTGGTCGGATTCCCAGCGCGCCCGGCAACGCCGATAGAGAACATCGACGCACCGGCGCAGGATGGCGACGACGGCCTGCTGCAGACGCTCCAGGTCGGCCAACGTCTCTGGCTCCGCGAGGCCATCGTCCGCGATGAGCGAGTACGGCGCCGGCTCGGCCTCCAGAAACTCCCTCAGACTGCGCGGGTCGACTGCCAAGTTGTCGAAACCGCGACCTGCCCGGTGACTCAGCACGGCGATGTACGCAGCGTTCCAGTCCACGAGGTCCAGACTCGCCTTGCGCAACCGCGTCGTGACGCCGGAACTCGTATCCGCGGCGACCATGCCGCCACCGCCGCTCGAAACCACCTGCGCCCTGCCGGACAGGTCCACCACGACCGGTCGGGTGTCGGCGTCTCCGCGCTGCAACAGCGTTGCGACCTCGGCCTTGAACTCGCGCGCCTCGTCCAGACGCGGGATGACCAGGTTCTTGCCGCGGAGGTCTGTCGCAGGCCGGATGCCGACCGGAACCTGGAAGGCCGGGTCCAGTGGCACGCCTTCCCGTTCAAGGTACTCGCGGAACCTGCTCATGTAGTTGGCACGCAGAGCGAAGACGTTCAAGGTCTCCAGCAGCCGGATGTGGGCCGGAGAACCCCCTTCGAGCGCCGCGCTGCGTTTGAGCGTCATGCCCCGTCCGCGGAGCCGCACGCCGCGGCCGAACATCTGAATGATCTGCGCGCCCTCGCTTCGGCCAAGGTTCAGCAGCCCCATGCTGGAAACGCGCCATGAGTTCCAGCCCTCGAGAAACTTCCGGGCGCCGAGCAACATCTCGACCGTCGTGTCCGGACGGTTGATGTCGTCGAACAGCGACCCGGAGATGGCATCCGTCTCGAGCGTGATGCCGGCGTCATCGGCCTGAACGAGCTTCTTGAAGGCAGGAGTGTCGCCGATGTAGATGAGCCCGAAATAGTCGTCCGCGCCCGCAGCCTTCAACCCGAGCTCGCCCTCGGCGCCGCGGATGTCGTGGATGTGCAAGCCGCCGCCGGCGTGCGTGTGCAGGGTCCTCTTCAGAAGGTCGTCGTGGATGGACACTGCCTCCCGTCCACGCAGGTAGTCGAACCGGTCCTTGAACACGTCGCGGCCGGTGTCGTCCACAAGGCCTGACTCTCCCGCCAGGAGCCGCCGGATGGTCCCGGTCGCCCAGGGGCCGTCGGCGAGAACCCTGTGGAGGAACCTCGCAGCGGTTAGCACATCGCTCCGCTTCCGCCTCTTCTCCGTATAGACCACGTTGACGCTGGCGCCGACGAGGGTCCAGAGTGGCCGCTCCAGGTTGTGCCGACGGGCCTCCCCCTGGTTCTCCGCGAACGCAACCTGTTGCTGGTAGAAGGCGAGCAGGTTCGCCAGCAGGAGAACGTCCGTGTAGTCTCCCGCGGTCTGCTGCAGGTTGACGATGTTGAAGTCCTTGCCGTAGCCGTCGCCGTAGAAGTGCCGATAGGAGTAGTCGAACCCGATGGCCTTGCCGTACTGGGCCGTCAGTTCGTCGTTCCGGGCCGCCGTCAGCGCCTGACCGAATGTGGCGCTGTACTCGAAGGTGAATCCGGTCGCGGCGATGGCCTCGCGGACCTGGCGCCAGGCGTCCCCGCCCGATCCCTTGTGGCCTTCGTCCACGAAGATGAGATTGCGTCCCTCGAAGGCTCCGACCGGGACGCTCTCGCCTCCTCCCTTCTTCTCCAGCACCAGCTTCGTGATCTCGGTGACCTGCACGACCGTGCCGCTATCGAACAGTGAGACCCGTTCCGGGCTGAACCGTTCAGCACGGATACCTGATGCTCCCAACTCCGTCAGATGCTGCTCGCTCAGCCCCTCATTGGGAGTGATGAGGATGACGTTGTCGACCGTCTTGCGGCTGTAGTTCAGGAACTGTCTGTAGTTCAAGTGCAAGAGGAGCGTCTTGCCGCTGCCGGTGGCCATCCAAAGGGCCAACTTGTCCAGGTCCGCCTCCTCGAACGGTTCGAAGGAAGGCTCCAGCATGCTGCGGCCAATGTTGCGATCCGCCACGAGATCGTTCAGCGACGCCAGCATCTCCGCGGACCGGTTGAAGCGAAAGTCCAGGAAGACCTCCGCGTAGAGGGCCGCGAGGTACTGGAAGTAGCGGAGCGTGATCGCCTGCTTGCGGCCGGCGTTCATCGCCGCCAGCGCCTTCCGGATGTTGTCGTCGTAGCGGAGAAGGTCCTTCCGACCGATGGCCTGCAACCGGTCCGAGCGGGTCAACAGACGGGCGCAGACGTGGCTCCGCCCGTCCGCGTCGAAGCCTTCATCGGTTTCGGCAAGGTCCCGAAGCATCTCCGGTGTGTCCCTGTAGCCGAGCCGCTCATGCAGCCAGGCCAGCAGCGACATATGCCGCTCCAGGTTCACGCCCGCGCTCGGCCCGGATGCCGCCCTGGACCTGCGAGCTCTTCGCGGCATTCGCGGCACTCGGTACGACGCCCTGCGTCAGCCGTCCGACACGCCAGCGAACATGCGCGCCTTGAACAGCGGTTCGATGGGCCGCGCTCCCGGAATCGACGACATGCCGTTGACGTAGACGGCATCGCCGCCTTCCGTGACTCGCTCCGCCGCCACGAAATCCCGGTCGGCGGCGAGGTCCTCCTCCGTCCAGCCCTCGGTATCACGCCAGATCACGACGGTCGCGCGCCCGGGCTCGTCCCGGGTTTCGCCTCGGAACACGAGATAGCGACGCTCCCCGTCGCGGTAGACCCGCCGGGTGCGGACACACAGGCCCAACAGATAGTTGAAGGTCTCCGCCACGTCCGCGGTTTGCTCGCGCACACCGCCGTTCGCGTGTACGCGCAGTCTGTAGCTGAACGGACTCGCCAACTCCGCCGGGTTCAGCAGGGTCTCGCTGTCCTTCGTCTCCCACTTCAGCATGTAGTTGAGAAGGTAGCCGTCGAGCGAGTCCTCCAGCCTCAGTTGCCCGGCTTCCTCGTCGAAACGGATGCTGTCGAGCGCGTCCTCGTAGGACTCGAGCCGCAGGTACTTGAAGAGCCGCGGGGACCGTTCGGCTTCCTCCGGCGTTGCACTCCGTAGCGGGCGTCCGTTCTTCCATGCCGCCGAGAAGGCGACCTTCTTGAGCCGAGGAAGCACGACCGTATCGAAGTGATCGCCCATTTCCACCAGCGTGAATCTCCGGCAACCACCATCTTCGCGGTTCAGGTTGATCACGGCGTGTCCTGTCGTACCCGAACCAGCGAAGAAGTCCAGGGTAGTGGAGCCGGCATCGGACTTCGAGGCACGCAGACAGTCTTCCACGAGACCGATCGCCTTGGCGAAATCGAATCTCTTCTCGCCAAAGAGATCCTTGACGGACCTGGCGCCAAGATTGGCAGACGCATAGCGTTTGTCGTCCCACCACGTCTTCGGCATCGCCTGCATGTCGAGATGAATCTTGAAGTCGATCTCGACGCCCGGCGAGCCCGCAACGCGGCGCACGCGGTACTGGTCGAGCGTCTTCGCCACCCGCTCGGGCCCTCGGTGCCAGTTCTTCTCGACGCGCTCACCATCCTGGGTTCGCACGGGCCAGACCGCGACCTCGTTCGTTCGCAAGTCTTCGCGAATCCCGTACTCACGCAACTCCTCATTCCACTCCATTTCAGGAACGCGCAGCACATCTTCCTCGTCCACGTAGATCGGATAGAACATCTTGGGACGATCCGCACGCCGGTCATTCGAGCCATGTCGAATCAGGTTGTTCCATGCGTATCGCCCGCGTTGATCTTCAAACGGGTAGCGGGCCAGTTCCTTCTCTGTCTTCCTGAGTGAGCCGAGCGTGGATTCCGCGGACCCGAAGAAGAACGCGTACTCGTGCGCCGGAGAGATTTGCCCGCGCGACTTGCGCCCTGCCGGGTTGGAACGGACAGGGACGATCCCGAGTTCCTGCCCGAACACGGATTGCATGAGCGCGCGCAGTCTCCACGCCTCCTCGTCGTCGATGGCACAACAAACCACGCCATCCCCGGCCAGCAGCGCTCGCGCCTGTTCGAGGCCGTTCTCCATCAAGGACAGCCAGCTGGAGTCCTTGTACCCGTTCTTGTAGAGGATCGCCGAGGCGTCGGTGTTGTAGGGCGGGTCGATGTAGACGGAGTGGATACTGCCCGCATGCCTTTCCCGCATGAGGCGGAGGGCCTGCCAGTTCTCACTTCGAAACAGGACGCCGTCGGTGACCTCGTCGAGATCACCGAAGGCGGAGAGCAGGACGTCCGTGAAGTCAGGTGCGAAGTGAACGGTATCGAGCATCAGGGTGGGGTTGATCTTCAGGAAGGCGATGCGCTCGTCCTTCGTCCGGCAGGCGTCGAAGAGGCTTGACGCTTCGTCGCCGGGTACAACCGACAGCAGGCGCCACTCCGCCCACTGGGCTTCATTGGCGGCCACCGTGGGGTACAGCTCCGGCGGCACGCAGCGCATGGCCATGCACCAGTTCGTCTCGGTGACGAACTTCCGCTTCTCCCAGAGCATCTTCTGAAAGCCCTCGATCTGGGCCAGGAAGTCGATGATCTCGCCGCCCACCGCCCGGATGAGCTGCAGCACCTGGAACCAGCTCTCGCCGACGAACTCGCCGGCGGCGGCGAGGTCGTCGAGGTTCAGGACTTCATTCTTCAGGTAGAAGTCCAGTTCCCGCGTGAGGAAGCCGCGCAGGTCCTTGTGGATGAAGAAGTCCGAGTCGTTCCGGCGGGTGTAGCGGCGCAGGTGGTGTTCCAGGTACGAAACAGGCTCGTCCCTGGCGTTGCGGCGGCGTTCGCGGCCAAGCGCCGCGAGGGCATCCGTGCCAAGGCGTTCGGGCAGGCCTTCCACCGCCGCGGCGAGGATCTTCTCCTGTTGATTCTTGCGGCCGTAGCGCGGTTTCTCCTGCGCGGTCAGCGGCCGGTAGGCGAATGGAAGCGTCACCGTCCGGCGGTCGCCGTCCCACTCGGTCTGCGCCACCCGGGGCAGGAAGAACCGGCGCTCGCCCTTCACGTTGTTCTGCTCGACGTCTGCCGCCTCCACCCGGAAGCGGACGGACACGCCGTTCGGCGCCCTCCAGTTGTAGTTGTGGAAGTGCTCGGCGGTCTTGACGTAGTACTGGTCGTTGTTCGCCCAGTGCAGGTAGACCTCTTCACCGTTGTAGGGGATGGCGTAGCGGTGCTTCCGGGAATACCGGCGCCTGGAGACGAAATCGCCGTCCTCGTAGTAGCGGCTGAAGAAAGCCGTCAGGTGGTTGTACACGTCGACTTCGACGGCGGCGCGGCTGCGGCTTGCGCCGGCTCGCGCTCTGGCATCCAGGTACTCCCGGGCCACCGGGGTGGCGGCGAGTGCCTGGTTCCCGATTTCGCCGACCGCGTCGATGGAATCCGGGCCAAGCACCTTGAGCACCTTCTCGCGCGCTTCCTCCGACTTCGCCTTCGCCAGAGCCTGCCGCGCGAGCAGGCCGGTGTTCAACTCGTCGTCGATGGTCTGCGGCAGCTTCTCGGAGATGAACCGCTCCACCACATCACGCTTGTGGTTCATGATCCGGTAGATGCCGAAGTCCAGATCGGCGCAGTCGAACTGGAACAGCTCCCGGAGAAGCTCCTGGAACTTCCGAACGTGGCCCTCCCGTTCACCCGCTCCGGGCGTTGTGGATTCTGCGCTAGCGAAAGTCGACATGCTCGTGTTCGGCCTCCGCTGTGAACGAAGGGGACCCAAGGGGACCGGAGCACCGAGACTATCGCCCGGCCGCCTGCCTCAGATCAGACCTTCGTGATCCCCGGCACGGCCACGGCGTAGCGGCCGTTCGCGTCCGGGGCCACAGGTGGCGCGGCGTCCCAGGCGTAAGCCGCGGGCTCGAGCGACAGGTCGGACTCGAGCGCTTCATCCCAAGTGATCTTCTTGCCGGAGTAGGTCGCCATCCGGCCCATCACGGCGGTCATCGTCGCGATCGCGCCGTTCTTCGCCTCGTTGAACGGCTCGTCCTCGCGGATCGCCTCGAACAGGCGGTCGTGCTCGACCTGGTACGGACTCTTCTCGTCCTCCGGCTCGTGGTGGTTCCAGCCGCCGGGCGCCTCGATCAGGCCCGACGCGAGGCTCGCCCGTCCCTTGCTGCCGTGCGCGTACTCGGCGACCTGATCCCAGCAGTTCTCGATGTGCCGGCACTGGCTCAACATGACCGCGCCGTCGTCGTAGGTGTACTCGACGAAGTGGTGGTCGAAGATCTCGCCATGGTCGGGGCCGTTGCGCCACTGGCGGCCGCCCTGCCCCTGGGCCTCGACCGGATGGCCGTTCTTTACCCAGTTGCCGACGTCGATGTTGTGGATGTGCTGTTCGACGATGTGGTCGCCGCAGAGCCAGTTGAAGTAGTACCAGTTGCGCATCTGGTACTCCATCTCGGTCTGGCCGGGCTTGCGGCCACGGACCCAGACGCCCGAACCGTTCCAGTAGACGCGGAGCGCCACGACATCGCCGATCGCTCCGTCGTGGATGCGCCTGATCGTCTCGTTGTACATCCCGCTGTGGTGGCGCTGCAGGCCAACGCCGACCTTGAGGTTTTTCTCCTTCGCGGCCTTGGCCGCCTTGAGAACACGCCGCACGCCCGGTGCGTCGACCGCGACCGGCTTCTCCATGAACACGTGCTTGCCCTGTTCGACCGCGTACTCGAAGTGCTCGGGCCGGAAGCCCGGCGGCGTTGCGTGAACGACGACGTCGACGCCGGAGTCGATCACCTTCCGGTACGCGTCGAAACCGACGTAGCGGTTCTCGGCCGGTACCTGGAGGCGCTTGCCGTTGTCGAACGACCCGTTCTCGCCCATCTCGGCGAGCCGCTCGTAGCAGTTGTCGAGCCGATCCTCGAACGCGTCGGCCATCGCGACGAGTTCGACCGGTCCCGAGGTCGACATGGCCTGCGCCGCGGCGCCGGCGCCGCGCCCGCCGCAGCCGATCAGGCCGATCCGCAGCGTCGCATCACCGCGGGCGCGCCCCACGTCCGAGTTCGTGTTCGCGGCAGCCGCCGCGGTCCCGCCGCCGACTCCGCCCGCCAGCAGGGCCGCCGAAGCCCCGGTGATGAAACTGCGCCTGGAGGTTGTGTCCATCGTGTCTCCCCGCACCCGCATGGTGCCGTCCTCGTCGATCCGTATCGGTCGATCCCTGTGTTCTTGGTCGCAATACTCTAGCCGACGCCTCCGCTACCATCCGCCGCCATGAACGGTCTTGAAACGCTCCGATTCGATCTGGCCGACCACGTTGCCCGGATCACGCTCAACCGGCCCGACGCGGCGAACGCGATGAACCTGCAGATGACGAAGGACCTGCTCGAGGTCGGCATCGAGTGCGACGAGAATCCGGAGGTGCGGGCCGTCCTGCTGCGCAGCGAGGGCCGCATGTTCTGTGCCGGCGGCGATCTGGCTTCGTTCGCCGACGCCGGCGACGCGCTGCCCCGCCGCCTCAAGGAGATGACGGTCTACCTGCACGCCGCGATCACACGCCTCGTACGCGGACGGGCGCCGGTCATCGCCGCGGTGCAGGGGCCGGCAGCCGGCGGCGGGTTCTCCCTCGCCTGCGCGGCCGACCTCATCATCGCCTCCGAGCAGGCGGTGTTCTCGATGGCCTACACGCGCGCCGGCCTGACCCCGGACGGCAGTTCGACCTGGTTCCTGCCCCGCATCCTCGGACGTCGCCGGACCCTGGAACTGATCCTCACGAACCGCACCCTGTCGGCCGCCGAGGCCCTCGACTGGGGCTTGGTCAACGACGTCGTACCCGCCGACGAACTGGACGCGCGCGCCGGGAAGCTCGCGAAGCAGCTGGCCGCCGGGCCGACGCGGGCGTTCGGCACGGCAAAGGAACTCGTCATGCGCTCCTCTTCCGGGGACCTCGAGTCGCAGATGGAGTTCGAGTCCCAGGCGATCGCCGACGCGGCCCGCACGGAGGACGCCGCCGAGGGGATCGCCGCCTTCTTCGAGAAGCGCCGCGCGAACTTCCGGGGCGCCTAGGCGCCCGTGGCAAAGGTCCCGCCGCGTTCGAGCGGCCATACTCCTCGTCCAGCATCCTCGTTGCACCTGCGAGGGCGACATCCATCGCGTCCAGCTGCAGATGACACGGTCGAAGCCTCTCGCGGCTTCTCAGACCGAATGAGATCGTGTCGTTTGCGCAGAGAGGCTCACCAACGCTTGCGTCGCCGTGCAAGCTGGCGCGGCGGAACAACACGGGCGGCCATGGCGCTGGCCGCGCTGCCCGCGCTGCTCGTCGCCGCGGTCCAGGAGCCGGGCGCCGGCCGCTACCCGGACATGCCCCCGGGGCGGCCGCCTGCCGTCGACGTCGCCGCCGCGGACGCAGCCACCGAGACCGACATGCGGCCCTACCGCGAGCGGATCGTCGGCGTCAGCGCCGAAGGCGGCGAGATGCACCTCGACATGGCGCCGGTTGGGGGCGGCGAGTTCCTGCTCGGGAGCCCCGAGGACGAGGCCGGGCGCGGCGAGCTGGAATCTCCGCGTCGGCGCGTGCGGATCGGCCCGTTCTGGATGGCGACCCACGAGACGACCTGGGACCTGTACCGCGTGTTCATGTTCGACACGGATCGTGGCGGCGAAGAGCCCGGCGCCCCCTGGGCGGACGCGGTGAGCAGGCCGACGCCGCCCTACCGGCCGATGGACTTCGGCATGGGGGTCGAGGGCTTCCCCGCAATCTCGATGACGCAGTTCGCGGCCCGGCAGTTCACGAAGTGGCTGTCGATGAAGACCGGCCGCTTCTACCGGCTGCCGACCGAGGCCGAGTGGGAGTACGCCTGCCGTGCGGGGAGCCGGACCGCGTGGTCGTTCGGCGACGACGCGGCGGAGATCGACCGCTTCGCCTGGCACGCCGGCAACAGCGGCGGCCGCTACCAGCAGGTCGCCCGGCTCGAAGCGAACGCGTGGGGCCTCTTCGATCTGCACGGCAACGTGGCCGAGTGGACCCTCGACGCCTACGCCGGCTACGCCGCGCCGGGCGAGGGCGACATCCCGGTGGACCCGATCGTCTGGCCGGCCCGGGAGTTCCCCCGAAGCGTCCGCGGCGGTTCCTGGAGGGACGAACCGGCGGCGCTCCGCTGCGCCGCGCGCCGCGGCTCGGAGCTCGCATGGAAGCGGATGGACCCCCAGATTCCTCAGAGCGTCTGGTACCACACGAACGCGCGGTTCCTGGGCTTCCGCGTCGTCCGACCGCTGGTGGAGCCGCCGGTCGGAGAACAGGAGCGCTACTGGGCGCCCGACGTGGACTCGGTGCGCCGGATCGTCGAGCGCCAGCGCCGCGGCGAGCGCGACTGAGCGTCGTGGGGCGCCCGGTCCCGGCTACTGCGAAGGCGCCTCGACTGCCAACCTCAGCGTCGGATGGGTCTCGGGCGCCACGAACGCGTTCAGGACCTCGAACGCCATCTCGAAGCTCGAGCGGGCCTCGCCGCTGATCGCCAGGTCCAGGTCGCTGTGCGGCTCGACCCGCATGGTCGACGGGGGACCGTTGAACCGGTGTCCGCTGGTGACCCGCAGGTCGAAGGCGGCGTCCGACACGTTGGACAGTCTGATGTCGATCAGCTCGTCACCCTGGCTGCGTTCGACCTTCGTCAGCCGAAGCGAAGCCTCGATCAGCGGCATCAGCGCGTCTTCCCGGCCGATCAGCCAGTTGCCCTGCCAGGCGACCGTGCGATTCGCCTGCAGCGCCGCCTGAATCGACTCGGCGCTCCGCTCCTCGGCGAACACCAGGGTGACCGTGCGATGGCCACCCGCATGGGGCATGTAGTCCCAGTCGATCAGACCGTGGATGTCCGAAACGCCGAGGATCGCCAGGTCGTTGTCCAGCGCGATCTGGAGGGACTCGGCCGAGTAGAAGTCGCCGTTCGACACCTCGATGCCGTGCAACAGCCCGTCGGCGATGAGCCGCCGGTGCATGTCGGTCAGCCTCGCTACCCCGTCGGGCCGCTGCCGCGGCCAGTTCGGGTGATTCCAGAACACGAAGGCGTTCTGCCCGTTGGCCGCCGCAATCGCCTGCAGCGCCTCCCGTTCACTCGCCTCCTGCTCCTCGGGCGTGGAGGGCCGCAGCCGCGTCATGTAGTCCGCGTCGCCGATCTGAACGAGGAGTGCGTTCGCGTCCGTGATGAACACGGCGTTCACGTGACCCGGCGGCATGCTGCGGGTGATCTCCGCGCCGTTGACGACGATCACGTCCAACTCCTCCGCCGCGGCGTACTCGCTGGCGACGACCCAGGATCGGTTCCGGTCGGGGTGCGGAATGTCCTCCCGGCGCGGCTGGTACTCCAGGTGCTCGGTGACCGCCATCAGGGCGAGGCCGTCCCGTTCGGCCTCCTGCATGCGGATGATCGGCCACACCATGCCGTCGGAGAAGACGGAGTGGGTGTGCAGGTCGACGGCGAACGTCCGGTAGCCGTCGACATCCGGGAACTCGATCGCGCGCTCCTGGGCTCTCGCCGCGGCCGTCACGGCGAGTACCGCGACGGACAGGGTCAGCGTCCACGTGACAGGTCGTCTCTTCACGGCGGGTCTCCTCCTGGTTTGCAGAGATTCCGGGTCCGTCTTCGAGCAACGGACCGTCATGACGGGGGTCGAGCGAACGATAGCCGCAGGGATCGGCTCTCCGATGACGCCGGCATCAGGAAACAGCGTCCGCACTCCTGCGCCGTCGCCAGACGTCGGTCGCCACGGCCAGCAGGATCGCCGCGCCGGTGATGATCCGCTTGGTCGGCTCGGTGGCGCCGGCCTGGGCGAGCCCGGTCTGCAGCACGGCGATCACCAGCACCCCCAGAAGGGTGCCGGTCACGGATCCACGCCCGCCGAGCAGCGACGTGCCGCCGATGACGACGGCCGCGATCGCCGACAACTCCATCCCGATCGCGGCGTTCGGATCCGCGGACTGCAGGTAACCGACCTGGCAGAGGCCGGCGGCTGCGGCCAGCAACCCCGCAAGCGTGAACACCGCGAACTGCACCCGGGCCGGACGGACGCCGCAGCGATGGAGCGCGGTCGGGTTGCCGCCCACCGCGAAGACGTAGCGGCCGAACGCCGTACGCGAGAGGACGAACTGCAGCCCTCCGACCAGAGCAAGCGAGCCGATGAAGGCAACGGAGAGGCCAAGCACCGGCGTGGTGGCGCCGAGCGCGGCGACCCGATCGCCCAGATAGCTCGTCCTCGAGGCAGTAACGAGGTACGTCGACCCGCGTGCGATCTCGAGCATCCCGAGTGTCACCAGGAAGGACGGGATCGACCAGCGCGCGACCAGGACGCCATTGATCGCGCCGCAAAGTCCGCCGACCGCAAGCGCAACCAGAACCGCCGCCGCCAGCGGCAACCCCTGATTCACGGTCAGGACGCCAAGCACGGCCGCCGCCAGGGCCAGCACCGAACCGACCGAGAGATCGATGCCGCCCGCGATCAGCACCAGGGTCAGACCGGCCGACGCGACGACCAGCGGCGGCAACTGGTTCGCCAGGGTGCGGAACGTCAAGGCGCTCCAGAAGTGGTCCGTTGCCAGGCCGAAGACCACGCACAGGCCGAGCAGGACCAGCACCAGCCCACCCCGGTATCCCGGAGCGAAAGAGCGGCGCCAGCCGGCAACGGCCAGCGTCATCGGTTGGAGCGCCGGGGGAGCATCGAGACGAGGATACAGTCGCGGATGGCCAGGAGAGCCTCGATCCCATGACCACGCCCCAGCGTCCTGCCTGGTGCGCTCTCTCGTTCGCAGGGTCCGCGGTGGGTCGAAGGCCGCGGCTTGCCGGCTGACGAAGGGCATGCGGGCCACGCCGGCGAGAAGCTTCACCGCGAGCGCGGGAAGTGCCTTGCTACCCGGACGACGTGACGATGTCGACCGGAGTCTTCAGGTCCTCCGCCGTCTCCCCGCGCAGAATCTTGAGAGCAGCCTCGATTCCGAAGACCGCGAGTCGATCGGCGTGCTGGTCGGCGGTGGCCAGGATCTCGCCCTCGACGACGAGTTCGGCCACCGCCTCGATGTGGTCGAAGCCGACGATCAGCACGTCGTCGCGGCCGCTCTGCCGGCGCGCCGCCAAAGCGCCCAGCGCCATGTTGTCGTTGGCGCAAAGGAGCGCGCTCAGCTCGGGGTGCTCGCGCAGCATCGCCGCCGCCACCGTGTTCGCCTGCGCCTGCTCCCAACCGCCGCTCTGGACGTCGACGATCTCGGCGCCGGCCGCGTTCATCGCGTCCTCGAAACCTGCCTGCCGCTGACGGGCGTTGAAGGCCGTCGGGATGCCGCCGACGATCGCCGCCCGATCGCCCGGCGCAAGCCGTTGCGCCAGCACCTCGCCGACTCTGCGAGCGCCGTCGCGGTTGTCCGGGCCGACGAAGGGCGCGTTGAGACCCGCCTCCGCCGCCACCTCCGCGTCGAGGCGGTTGTCGATGTTGACCACGACGACTCCGGCCGCCTGGGCCCGAGCCAGGGCCGGCGCCAGGGCCTTCGAATCCGCGGGCGCGATGACGATCGCATCGCTGCCCGCAGCGACCATCTGTTCGACCAGGGCGACCTGCCGGGCCAGATCGCTCTCGTTCCGGGTGCCGTTGACGATCAGGTCGTACTCGTCCGAGTGAACCTCGTGGTGCGCACGCGCGCCCTCGGCCATCGTCTCGAAGAACTCGTTGGCCAGGGACTTCATGATCAGCGCGACCTGCGGCCGGGCGGCGTCCTCGTCGACGGGAGTCTCGCCGCCACATCCGACCGCGAGCGCCACCGCGGCAAACAGAACCAGCACCGCTTCACGAGGGTTCAGCTTTGCCATGGAGCTACAGCGTACTGGACTGCCCACACACCGGGTGCGCCGGCGGCCCCGCCGGCCGGCGAAGCCGGCCAAAAGAGAGGCGCCGCGAAGCGGCTACCGCTCACTCCACGGCCAGCTCCACCGCCTCCGCAAACCTTGCCAGCGCACTCTCCGCCGCCGCCCGATCCGCAGCCGGCGCCTTGGCGCCCTCCGCCTCATGGTGGAGCGCCAGCACCTCCAGACGCCCCCGCTTCCGGTGCGCCTTCAGGTCGTACCGCGCCACGAGACGGTCGCCCGCCAGCACCGGCATGCAGTAGTAGCCGTACCGGCGCTTCGCAGCCGGCTTGAAGATCTCCAGGATCTGGTCGAAGCCGAACAGATGGGCCACCCGGTTGCGGCGCCAGAGCACGGGGTCGAACGGCGACAGGAGAACGCCCCGGTCCGGCGCCGGGCGCACGCGCCGCAGCCGGGCGGCGAGTTCCAGATCCTCCGTGCGCACCCAGCCCGATCGGCGCTTGCCGTCGACCATGATCAAGTCACACGGAACCGCCTGCCCCGCCGACTCCAGCTCCCCCAGCGCGGCCCGGATCTGCGGCCGCAAGTTCTTGAGCCGCCACGTATCGGCGAGAGTGCCGATCGTCGCCCAGCCGTGACCTTGAAGCGCCCGCAGGATCAACGCCCGAAGGCACTCCTCGAGGCTCCACACGTGCCGGCGCGTTTGCTCCGGGATCACCCGTTCGGGGAGATCGAAGGTGCGCTGGAAGTTGTGCCGCGAACGGATCGCGAGTTGCCCGGTCGACCACAACGAGTAGGCGACCCAACGCTCACGTTTCGACCGCCACATCTCGCCCATCATCGGTCCCTTGAGGTCGAGCGACCGCATCGGCCCCTCGGCCTCCACCTGGCGCAGGATCGCCTTCGCGACCTCCGGGTGTTCGCGGATCCCGCGGCTGTGCCACGTCCTTGCGCTCCGATACTCGTCCCGCCGGAAGCCGAACGCCGGATAGAGGTCGATCGGGATCCAGCTCGCCTCGTGACCCCAGTACTCGAAGATCGGCTCGCCCGGCTGCAGGAGCTCCTCCGGCAGATTCCGGTCGATGCCGGGCCAGCGGGACAGCGGCACGAGGGCGTGGGTCCGGGCCCCGGCAACGGAGATCGTGTCAAGCTGCAGATAGCCGAACCGCTCGATCAGCGCGTGCAGCGCGCGCTTCGCCCGCAAGCCCCGGCCGGAGGCCGACCGCGGCAGTCCGGTCCACTCCGGCTTGAGCAGGCCCGCCCGCGCCAGCGCCAACCGGCGGGCTTCGCGAACCGTGATCCCGGCCCGGCCAACTCCCGCCGCAACAGCGCGTAGCGGTCGTCCGCCGCCGGGACCGCCGCCTGTCCCGTTCCCGATTCTCGTCACGATCGTCATCCCGCCCGCGCGAACTCTCGCACATCGCCAGACGGTCGGTCGGCTGCCAGTCAGTCGTCGCTCAACGCGCCTGCGCGCCGGGCGAGAGACGCGACCCCGCGGTAGTACGCCTCGTCCCGCGCCAGATCCTCCCGGTTGACCAGCATCGGGTTGTCCTGCAGCCCGCGCAGCCAGGAGACGTAGGCGAGTCCGGCCTTGTAGCGGCGCGTCGGCGGTTGGAAGATGAAGCGGGCAAGTTCCTCGGCGGGGCCCATCAACTCGCGATACCGCACAACGTCCCCGTCGCCTAGTGCGCGAAGCGCCGCCGCGGCCGGCTCGGCGACCGCGTCGAAGGCGCCGAGCAGCGCGTGGCTGTAGTCGCCCAGGCGCACCCGGCGGCCCTTCAGTTCCAACGTGGCGGGAAGTCTTGAACCCCTGGCCGGCGGGCGCCCTTCCAGCAGCCGGGCGAAGTGGACGTCGTCGCCGGTCAGCACGATCTGGCCGCGCATGGCGACCCGCCTTCGGAGCCGTACCTCGAACTCCTCGTCCAGCAGCGAGAGCTTGACCCCGCGCACCTTGTCCGCGTGCCGGGCGAGGATTCGCTCCAGGCTGTTCCCGGGAAAGTAGCCGCGCATCGCCGGGTGGAACATCTCGCCCAGCCAGTGCAGGAACAGCGGCCCCTCGAGCTGGTCGATGATCGCCGAATACACGTCGACGTACTCCTTCTCGGAAGCGCCGTTCGTCGACAGATGAGGCATCGGCAAGAGGACAGGCACGCCTCCCAGCCCGTCGATGAACTCCGCCTGCTCCGCCACCGCGTCGATCAGCTCCGTCCTGCTGCCGACCGCGTCGAGCTGGTCGCTGCCGGCGCCGGCGACGAAACCGTTCCGGAGTTCCAGGGAGGAGCAGAGTTCGATCAAACGGCGCGCGCTCGGCCAGCCGATCTCGAAGCGCTGCGCCGTGTCCATCGCCTCGGCGACGCCGAAACCGAGCGAGTCGACGAAGCGACGCAGGCCGGCCGTCGCCTTCCAGTCGATCCAGTGCTCGATCTCCTGGGGCGAGCCGGGATGTTCGAGGGAGTGGTCGACCTCGGAGTAGCCGCCGCGCACGACGACATGAAGAGCGGCGTAGCAGAGCCTCGGCAGCGGCGCCAGGCTGCCGGGCCGGTTGTGCTGGCGGTCCGCGCTCACCAGGCGGCCGCCTTCTTGAGGTCGCGGATCCGGGCGAACTCGGGGGTCTGCCGGTAGTGCTCGTCGAGCGGGTAGCAACCGCTGACCATGTTGTTGCGCGGCCCGGTCGTGCAGTCGCTGAAGGTGCGGCAGATCCGGCGGCGTTCCAGCGGTCGACCCGCAAGCACATCCGCCGGCAGCCGGGGGTACGCGAGAACCATCCGGCCGAGGCCCACGAAATCGACGTGGCCGGCGCCGACTTCCGCTTCCGCCATGTAGGGCAGCCACTCCTGCAGGTAGCTGTAGCCCGTTCCGACCAGGGGGAGGCCCGGAAACGCCGCGCGCACCGCGCGTACGGCCGCCAGTTGACGCAGCACCGAGCGCAGCGGATCCTCGGGAGGCAGGTAGCTGTCCGACGCCGGGTAGGTGAACGGCCGCGACAGGTGCGGACAACTGTAGGGCGAACCCATCGTTACGTTGACTACCTCGACGCCGGCTTCGACCAGCAAGCCGATGTAGCGGATTGCCTCGGAGCAGGTGGACTCGGGCAGCCCGACATCCGCCGGGTTCAGGCCGAAGCCGAGATCGGCCGGCCTGGCGCTCTCGACTTCCGGCACGCCGACTCCGGCGCCGTCCGCGCCGAAGGGCGCCACGTCGCCGACGGACAGCCGCACGCCGACAGCAAGATTCGGACACGCCGCGCGCACGGCCGCGATGATCCCGAGCGGCAGCCGTACCCGGTTCTCGAAGCGCCCGCCGTACCGTCCCGGCCGCGTGTGCGCGCCCAGCAGCTCGTGCAGCAGATAGCCGTGACAGCACTTGACGTCGACAAAGTCGTAACCCGCCTTCCCGGCACAACGCGCGGCGCGCACATAGGCGCCGGCTATCTCCTCCAGCTGCTCGTCGCTCACGAGAGGCCCGTGCGCAGCCTCGCCAAGCCGTCCGTCAAGCACTGGATGCACCTGCGCCCGCTGTGGCCGCGGCAACGCTGGCGGCGGATCCGGCCGCGACAGCCGCCCCGAGTGGGTCAACTGCAGGCCGATCACCGGCCGGTCGCCGCCGACTCCACTCTCCCGGTGACCCGACAGGACCTCCCGGCGCAACGCTTCGAGCCAGACGACGCAGTCGTCGGGCCGCCCGCCGTCGATGAAGAGCTGGTTCGGGTTCGCGCGCCCCTCGGGGACCACCGCCACCGCCTCGCCTCCCCAGACCAGTTTCGCTCCGCTACGCCCGAAACGCCGCCAGCGCCGCAGCGTCAGATGGCTCGGGCTGCCGTCGCGGTTGCCGTCCCAACCCTCCATCGGATGGACCGCGAAGCGGTTCCCCGCCTCGAGGCCGAAGATCGTTGCCGGCCGCGCCAGCGGCCCCTCGGGTCCAAGCAACTCGGGACCGCAGTCGAACGCCGGATCGAGGCTCCGCAGATGCCCCCTGAAGGCCTCGACGGTGCGATGGTGGCCCGGAGGCGTGTAGCGCCGGCTCATGTCGCCGCCGCCGCGCTCTTTGAAGTGACCACCTGGGACGAGCCTGCGGGCCCCTCTCGGACCAGGTTCTTCTTCATGCCCTGGAGCGCCCTCCGAACGCAACCGACCGTCACCTGCTGCTAGAATGCCCATTCAAGCCGCGTTCGCCCCAACGGAGCGGGAGGCCCATGTCCGAACCGATGATCAGAACGACCCTCGCGGACAGATACTGCGCGACGATGGAAGAAGTCGTCGATGAACTCCGCCGCCGCAGAGAAGCGCGGAACCCGGAGGACCTCGTCATCACTCGCTACGAGAAAGCACGGTACGGCAGCGGGTTCCGCGTCTACAGCGTGCCCGCCGAATTGCTCGGCGAACAGATGATGAGCCCGTCGCCCAGGACGCGGAAGCGACGCCTGTTCGCCGGTGAGTAGGCTTGGCGAAACACCGGACAGAAGCCTCGCCTCAGCGGCAGAGCGGCGAGCTGGCCCGGAGGGAAGCGACGCCCGGCAGCCAGATTGAACTCTGGCCAGAGGTGCTCCAGCTGGAACGGGAGCGAATCGAGAGCCAGGATCGGCGGACCGAGGTCCTCTCGCAGATGGTCGCAGCCGATGACGCGGCAGACCAGAGGCTCTTCGAGTTCCAGATGGAAAAGATGCGAAGAGACGATGCGGACCGGATTGATCGGCGGACGTTCGGCATGCGGCTGATCTGGGCTCTCTTGGGGGTAACCGTTCTGCTGGTCAGCGCCGCTTTCCTGCTCCTCGCCTTCGGCGACGAGGCCCAGCGCACGGCGGCCACCTATTTTCTCGCAGTACTCTTGACCATGGGCGGAGGCTATGGACTGATTGCGGCGCTCACGAGAGGTGTCAGCCGCTTTCTGCGTCCATGACGACGGGTTGATCTCCCGGTCTCGTTGCAGAGAGGCATAGCCCATACACCACAGAGTACAAGAGGCTGGTTGGGCAAAGGCGGAAACGGAGGCAGGTGGTTGGCTGGTGGCCCAGGACAATGCCAGAGTCGCCCTGAAGGCAGGGCTGGCGTGTGCGGCGTGCCCACATCGTCGGCAGTTGACCCTCGGGGAGTCGCGAGGCGTTGCCTCGCACAGCTTGATGCGGAGTTGCCGCAGGATGGACGCCGACAGGCGACGAGGATAGGGGGCGCCCGTCTGTCGTCGCATGGCGGGCAGCGGCCTCGAGCGTCAGTCGAACGCCGGTTCCGTCGGCTGCCGCAGCCCTCGACGGTGCGATGGTGGCCCGGGGGCGTGTAGCGCCGGCTCAATCTCCGTCCCCAGCGGCCGCCGGCGGCTGCCAGGGTTCCGGGCCGTCGGGCAGGGCGCTCAGGAACTCGGCCCCGACTTCGCCATACCAGGCGTGGAGCCGCGCTCGCATCTCGTCGACCCGTTCCGGCTGTGCCGCGGCCAGGTCGCTCTGTTCGCCGACATCGGCGTCCAGATCGTAGAGATGGACTTGGCCGTCCTCGTAGCGCTCGATCAGCTTGTAGCGGTCTGCGGCGATGGCGCCGCCAGGGAAGCCGCCCTGGTTGCCGTAGTGCGGGTAGTGCCAGAACAGGTCCCGCTCAAGGGCCGCGGCCGCGGTCTCCGCCGCTTCGCCTCCACGGAGCAGGCCGAGAAAACTCGACCCGTCGATTTCGACCTCCGGCGGCAGGTCGATGCCGGCAGCTTCCAGAAACGTCGGGTAGAAGTCCGTGCTGATGACCGGCGCTGACGTTTCGCCGCCCGCCGGCGCCTCGGCCGGCCAGCGGACGATCATCGGCTCGCGGATCCCGCCCTCGTACAGCCAGCCCTTGCCGCCGCGCAGCGGCAGGTTCGAGGTCGGCGCGCCTTCCGCCGTGGACAAGCCGCCGTTGTCGGAGAAGAAAACGACGATCGTATTCTCGGCCAGACCCAGGGCATCGAGGCGGTCAAGGATGCGGCCGACGCTCGTGTCGAGGGTTTCGACCATCGCCGCGTAAACGGCGTGGTTCTGGACTTCACGCACCCGTCGCGGCTCGTCGCGCGGCCAGACCTGCTCCTCGTCGCCGAAGTCTTCCGGATCGGCCGGATACGGCGCCACCCGGCCCGGCGGCTCGTCCGACACGCTGACTTCGACGCCCGCCTTCGCCGCGTACTTCGCGATCACGTCCGCGGGCGCCCGCAGCGGGGTATGGACCGTGTAGTACGAGAGGTAGACCAGAAAGGGCTTGCCTTCCTCGTCGGCCGCGTAGCCATCGATCAGGTGGAGCGCCTCATCGGTGAGTCGGGCGGTGAGGTGCTCGTCCTCGGGACCGTCCTCGAGCGTCGGGTTCGAGTAGGGCGAGAAGTAGCTCCGCGGCATCCCGCCGCGGTGGCCGCCGACGTTCACGTCGAAGCCCTGGGCCAGCGGCCAGAACTCCTCTGTCGGCCCAAGGTGCCACTTGCCGAGAAACGCGGTGCTGTAGCCGCCGTCCCGCAAGGCCTCGGCGAGCGTGATTTCCTCAAGCGGCATCCGGTCGTTCAGCGGCGCCGGCGCGAACTTCTCCTCGCGGCGGCCGGCGAAGTAGTTCGTCGCGCCAACCCGGGTCGGATAGCGGCCGGTCATGATGCTGAAGCGGGTCGGGCTGCAGACCGGATTCGCGGCGTAGCCGCGCGTGAAGCGCACCCCGCCGGCCGCCAGCCGGTCGATGTTCGGCGTCTCGTGGAAGGTGTCCGGGTTGAAGGCGCCAACGTCCATCGCGCCGAGGTCGTCAACCAGAAGGAAGACGATGTTCGGCGGCCCGGCCGGCTCTTCGACCGCACAAGCCGCGACGCAGGCGACGAGGACCGCCGCGGCAAGGATGGACAGTCGTGTCGGGTAACGGGCCGGCCGCATCGGTGGAACACGCTAGCAGTCCGCGCGGCAGAGACCGGGTGCGCCGGCCAGCCATCCGTGCGCCCGATGACGAGCGCACGGACCGGTTCGCGGCTGGCGCGGGCGCGCCACCCGGGTGTCATCCGTGCGCCCGATGACGAGCGCACGGACCGGTTCGCGGCTGGCGCGGGCGCGCCACCCGGGTGTCATCCGTGCGCCCGATGACGAGCGCACGGACCGGTTCGCGGCTGGCGCGGGCGCGCCACCCGGGTTCTGGCCGTCATCGGGCGCGAAGCGTCGGCTCCGGACGCTCTGCTGCGCCAGCAGGGCCATGACGGCTACAATCGGAGGCCGCCTACGGGCGCGACCCGACCGGGAGGAACTCCATGTCCGCCATCACCCGCCGCGTTTTCCTCGGCTCGGCCGCGGCTGCCGCTGCCACGACGACTCTGGGATGCCGCGACTCGACCGGCACGGCCGCCGTGAGCCCGAACCAGCAGCTTCGCGTCGCCGTCGTCGGCCTGCACGACCGCGGCAACGACCACGTGGACGCCTACGCGAAGCTGCCGGGCGTGGAAGTCGCCGCTCTCTGCGATGTCGACCGCAACGTGCTCGAGGCAGCCAGGGCCAGGGCGATCGAGGCCGGCGCGACCGACCCGACGACGATCGTCGACTACCGGGAACTCCTGGAGCGCGACGACATCGACGCGGTGTCCATCGCCACCCCGAACCACTGGCACGCGCTGCAGGCGGTGTGGGCGTGCCAGGCCGGCAAGGACGTCTTTCTCGAGAAGCCCGTCTCGCACAACGTCTGGGAGGGCCGCCAGATCGTCCACGCGGCCGCGAAGTACGACCGGATCGTCCAGGCGGGCACCCAGATCCGCTCGGCGCCCTCGATCCGGGACGCGCTCGCCTGGGTGAACGAAGGGCACATCGGCGAGATCCAGCTCGCCCGCGGTCTCTGCTACAAGCCGCGCCAGAGCATCGGCCGGGTCGACGGCGCCCAGCAGGTCGATGCCGCCGTCGACTACGACCTCTGGTGCGGCCCGGCGCCGAAGAAGCCGCTGATGCGCCAGCGCCTGCACTACGACTGGCACTGGGTGTTCGACACCGGCAACGGCGATCTGGGCAACCAGGGCATCCACCAGATGGACGTCGCCCGCTGGGCGCTGGGCGAGGACGCACTGCCGCCGAGGACGATCAGCGTCGGCGGCCGCTTCGCCTACGTCGACGACGGCAACACCCCGAACACGCAAGTCGTGTACCACGACTACGAGCGCGCGCCCCTGCTGTTCGAGGTCCGCGGCCTGCCCCGAGACCTGAAGGCACAGCGGGACGAATGGCGCCGGCGGGGCATGGACGAGTACCTCGGAGCGAAGGTCGGCGTCATCGTCCATTGCGAGGGCGGTCACCTGCAGATACCGAGCTACACCGAAGCCGTCGCGTTCGACGCGAAGGGCAAGAAGCTCGAGAAGTGGGAAGGCGGCGCCAACCACTACGCGAACTTCGTCGACGCCGTGCGCAACCGCCGCAGCGAGGATCTGACCGCCTCGATCGAGGACGGCCACCTCTCAAGCGCCCTCTGCCACCTCGGCAACGTCTCCTACATGCGGGGCGAGGCCGGCGGACCCGCGAGGATCGCCCAGGTCGCCGGGAAGCTCCGCAACGCCGGCGACACGGCCGACCGCTTCCTGGATCACCTGGTCAGGAACGGCGTCGACCCGGAGATCGAGCAGGCGATCGTCGGCTCGTGGCTCACGATCGACCCGGACACCGAGACGATCGAAGGCGACGACGAGGCGAACCGGTTGCTCACCCGCGAGTATCGCGAGCCGTTCGTGGTCCCCGAGGTCGTCTGATGGGCGGGACACGCATCAAGGCGCCAACGCGCCAGACCGGGTGCGCCGGCCTGCCATCCGTGCACCCGATGACGGGCGCACGGACTGGTTCGCGGCTGGCGCGGGGCCGCGCCACCCGGGTTTCATCCGTGCACCCGATGACGGGCGCACGGACTGGTTCGCGGCTGGCGCGGGGCCGCGCCACCCGGGTTTCATCCGTGCACCCGATGACGGGCGCACGGACTGGTTCGCGGCTGGCGCGGGGCCGCGCCACCCGGGTTCTGGCCGGCATCCGGCGCAAGGCGCCGTTCTGGCTGAGCCACGCCGCGCTGGTCCCTCTCTTCGTCGCCGCCCCCCTCCACGCCCAGTCCGGCGTGCCCGACGGCTACGAACTCGCCTACTCCCAGGACTTCACCGAAGCCTCGGCGCTCGACGACTTCACCTTCAGCGACCAGCGAGCGTGGGGGTACGGCGAAGGAGACTGGCGCGGCTACCTCGAGCTCAAAGGCGGCAGCAAGTACGAGCCGAAGCACCGCTCCCCGCTCAACATCGCCCTGATCGACAATCTCCTGCTCGCCGACTTCGTCCTCGAGGCCGAGGCCTGGCAGACCGGCCGCGAGTACGGCCACCGGGACCTCAGCCTCTTCTTAGGATTCGAGGGACCGAACCGCTACTACTACGCCCACCTGGCCACCGAGCCGGACGACCGCGCCCACAACATCTTCCTGGTGGACAACGCGGACCGCGCGCCGATGGGCGCGATCCCCGACCAGGGCGTCGACTGGGGCCGCGGCTGGAAACGTGTGCGGGTCGAGCGCCAGGACGGCTCGTTACGGGTCTACTTCGACGGCGAGAGGCAGCCGACGGTCGGGGCCGACCGCGACCCGCTCGGCTGGGGCCGGGTCGGCTTCGGTTCGTTCGACGACACCGGCCGCTTCAGCAAGATCCGGATCTGGGCGCCGGAGACGCGGCAGGCAGTGGCGCCGGCGTTCGACTGACGCTCGAAGTCGCTGCCGGTCACGCGCGGTACGCGCTACGTCGGCGGCAGGAAGTCCAACAGCCGGAACAGGGCCAGCAGCGCGCCGAGTGCGCCGAGCAGCCGCCAGAGCAGCCGGGCTTCAAGCCGCGCTATCTCGCCGCTCAGGTCAGCGCGCATCCGTTCCAGGTCGGCGCGCATGTCGGCGCGCAGTACGTCCAGGTCAGCGCGGGTTACCGGCGAGGAACCGGCGGAGTCGGCGGAAGGGTCGGCAAGGGCCATGCGCCGCATGGTAGCTCAACATGGGAACCCATCGAGGTCCGCCCGTCATCTCTCCGTCACTTGCTGGAAGCCTTCAGAAGACCGAGGCGAAACCTGCCTGACAAACGGCTCGTTCCAGGCTACTCGTCCCCGTACCGCCGGAACTCGGCGTCCAACTGTTCCGCGGACACCTCCCCCGCGTGGAACAGCAGCCGGTAACGCAGCCTGAGTTCATCGCCCGCCGGAATCGTCCAGTCGCCGGCGCCCTTCTTCGCCTTCTCGAAGTGGTGGACGCCGAAGGGGTTCGCGGCGAACAGGCCGTAGGCGCGGGCGTGCCACCAGGTCGGGTGGCGGAAGTTCTCGGGGTGGTCGAAGATCGCGATGCCGACAGGCTTGCCGTCGACCGGGCCGGTGCAGTGGACCCAGGAAGCGCGCTTGCCCCAGACGTCGGCGCCTTCGACGCCTTCGCTGTTCAACATCGCGCCGGCGGCGTGCTCGCCCCGGTGGCGGAGGGAGGGCGCGACGCGGATGGCCATCGTGCCTTCCTTCGTGTCGCCGAGAACGACCGCCGCGTCGCCGGCCCTTAGCCTCACGTCGAAGTCGATCGCCCGCCAGGCCTGGCCTGTGTCGAACGCGCCGGCGAGGAAAGTCATCGTCCGTTCCTCGCCGAGCAGCTCGTCGCCGTCCGGGTCGACCCATGAGTTCGCGGTGCGCAGCACGCCGAACTCGCCGGACTCCTGCGCCAGGATCTTCCGATGGACGATGGCCGAGCCGTCGCGGTCGTGCCAGATGTCATACCGCTTCGAACCGTCCGCCAGACCCACGGCGCCGTGCGCGAACCAGAGGGAACGGTGGTGCGGATGGTCCCGCTCCTCCCCTTCCGCCTCGGCCATCGGCCAGTTGCGGGTCAGCGCCTGCCCACCGGGGCCGTAGACCGGGTAGAGGTACGGCAGGTTGCCGCCGCCATCGGCCTCGCCGCCGGGGCGATACTCGGTGAAGGGCTCGCCGTCGACGGTGACCAGGATGCGGTCGCCGCCGCGCTCGCCGAGTTCGATCATCGGATCGCCGTCCTCCGCCGTCACGGTCGCCGAGACCACGAACAGGCACAGGAACAGCACGGCAGCGGCTGGCGGACTCAGGCGGCGCAACATGGTCGGTCCCTCGTGCCTCTGTTCGCGTTTCGGGAGGACCCCGACATGGTACCGTCTCGCCCGTGAATCCACGGAAATGCTTGGCCGCGCTGGCGGCCATGCTGCTGGTCTCGGTGACGTTCACTTCCTGCACCGCCGGTGAGGCGGAGGCCGAAACCGACGGCTCGGACGCGGAACCCGTGACCTGGCAGCCACGGGCGGAAGTCGTCCGCGCGCACCTCTTTGACGACGACGCGGACGGCCAGGCCGCCTTCGCCCGCGTCAAGGGACACTTCGAGGCGGCCAATCCCGGCTACGCGATGGAGTTTCTGGCCGCGGCGACAAGGATCGCGGCAGACGCTTCGAACCGGCTCGTATTCGTCCAGGCGCCCGTCGAGGAGGCGCCCGCCGCCGCGGAGATCCACACGGCCTCGGGCGCCACACCGACCGAACTCCACATCGGCGACATCGCGGTGCTCGGCCCCGGCGAGCGGCTGACCGTCGAGCCCGAGATCGCCGCGCTCGTCTTTGGCGTCCCGGACACCCCTGGCGACGGCGTACCGGCGGCAATCCGTCCCGACTGGAACCCGGACATCACCGATGTGCCCGGGGGCTGCGCCACGGAGACCGGCGCCTACCGCCGCATCCTGCTCACATGGCTCGAGCAGAACGGCCCCTACACCTTCCAGGGTCTGAACGCGCACCGCGTGCGAATCACCGATTCCTTCACCCACTACCACCCCGTGGACACGGGCTTCGACGAGTTCTACCTGGTCCAGATGAGCAACGACCAGGATCGGCTCCTCACCAGCTACCGCGCCGCGGCCATCGAGTCGCCGGAGACGATGACTCCCGAACTCGCGGCACAGCTCTTCGACGTCCACGATGTCCGTGCCGGCGACCTGATCTACCTGCCGCGCGGCGTGATCCACCGCGGCCTGGGCGGCGTGCTGGCGCAGGTGATCACGGTGCCCGGCTTCCGCCCCGGCGCCGAAATCGGCGTCGACCACCACCTGCTGGCGATCAACGAACGGCTCGGCCTCGAGGGCGAGGACGCTCTCCCCTACAACGTCGAAGCGTCGACAGGGCCGATCGTCCGCTAGATCCTCTCGAGGACCCATCCCGCATGAAGCAGACCTCCGACACGAAGACCTACGACGCGATCGTCGTCGGCTCGGGCGCCACCGGCGGCTGGACCGCCAAGGTGATGACCGAGGCCGGCATGGACGTGCTGATGCTCGAAGCGGGCCGCGCCTTCGACCCCGAGAACGACTTCCGCGAGCACACCCTGCCGCACGACATGGAACTGCGCGGCCGCCCCGACCCGCGCAACGAACTGCTGCAACGCCGCCACCGGCAGTCCTACTGCTACGCCTGCACCGAGGTCAACGCGGACTTCTTCATCGACGACGTCGACAACCCCTACACCGAGGCCCCCGGCACCCACTTCAACTGGATCCAGGGCAACGTCGTCGGCGGCCGCTCGATCATGTGGGCGCGACAGTCGTACCGGATGAGCGACTACGACTTCAAGGCCGCGAGCATGGACGGTTACGGCATGGACTGGCCGATCAGCTACGCGGACATCGCCCCCTACTACGACCGGGTCGAGCGCTACATCGGCGTCAACGGCCGCAAGGAGGGGCTGGAGATCCTGCCCGACGGCGACTTCCTGCCGCCGATGGCCTTCACCTGCGGCGAGGTCATGCTGAAGGAGACGCTGACCGAGAAGTTCAACCGGCCGATGACGATCGGCCGCAACGCCGTTCTGACCCGCCGTCACAACGGCCGTGACATGTGCCACTACTGCGGGCCTTGTCACTACGGCTGCCGGACGAACTCCTACTTCAACTCGCCGCAGACGACCCTCGTCGACTGCGAGGCGACGGGCCGGTTCACCCTGGTGCCCGACGCCGCCGTGATCAAGGTCGACATGTTGGCCGGCGACCTCGCCTCGGGCGTCACCTACGTCGACAAGACGACGAACCTGACCCGGGAAGCCAAGGCGGACATCGTCGTCCTCTGCGCTTCGACCCTGGCCTCGACCCGCATCCTGCTCAACTCCGCCGAAGGCGGCCTCGCCAACGAGAGCGACTGCCTGGGCCGATACGTGATGGACCACATCTACGCGACGGGGGTACGCGGCGTCCTGGAAGCGAGGGCCGGAGCTCGACCGGAGCGCGCGAACCGGCCGAACGGGATCTACGTCCCGCGCTTCCAGAACCTGAAGGACCCGGCGACGAAGAACCCGAACTACATCCGCGGCTACGGCTACCAGGGCGGCGAGAACATCACCACTTGGCAGCACGGCAACTCCCTGCCTGGCTTCGGCGCCGACTTCAAGCGGATGGTCGAATCGAGCACCGTTTCGACGATCGGTCTCGGCGGCTTCGGCGAAATCCTGCCGCGGCCCGAGAACCGCGTCACCCTCGACCCGGAGACGAAGGACAAGTGGGGCGTGCCGGTGCTCCGGATGAACACCACCCTGGGCAGCAACGAGTACGCGATGGTCCAGGACATGATCGAGGAAGGCCGCGCCATGCTGGAGGCGCTCGGCTGCACGGACATCACGCAGAACACGGAGCCGGCGCCGATTGGCTCGGGCATCCACGAGGTCGGCACAGCGCGCATGGGCGACCACCCGTTGACCTCGTATCTCAACCAGTACCAGCAGTCCCACACGGTGAAGAACCTGTTCGTGATGGACGGGTCCTGCTACGTGAGCGTCGGCTGCGTCAACCCGACCCTGACCATGATGTCCCTGGCGCTCCGCTCCACCGAGTACCTGGTCGACCGGCACAAGCGGGGAGAACTGGCATGAGCAAACAGACGACAGACGGCCGATCCCGATCAGGACCGGCCGCAAGACCGACGAGACGAAAAGTCCTGGCGGCCGGCGCCGGCGCGTTCGGCTACGCCACGCTGCAGGCGGAGCCGATTCGGGCCGCCATCCCGGCGTTGGCCGCGTACCAGGCCGAGGGATCCGGCTGGACGCCGCGGTTGCTGACGCCGGCCCAGGGCGAGCTGCTCGCCACGCTCTGCGACCACATCCTGCCCCGCACGGACACTCCCGGGGCTCTCGACGCCGGCGTCCACGAGTTCATCGACCTCGAGCTCTCGCTCGCCGGCGGCGACGACCAGCTTGCCGCGCTCGGCGGCCTGGACTGGATCGACCGCCGGGCCACGAGCCTGCACGGCTCACCCTTCCTGTCCCTCGGCAACGAGCAGCAGCTCGACCTGCTACGCGAGATCAGCGACGAGCACGAAGACCACGAGCCGGAACTCGTGGCCGGCGCCGCCTTCTTCAGCGACCTGAAGCGGCGCACCCTGTTCGCGTTCTACACCTCGAAGACCGGCCGCACCGAAGCCCTCGGGCTGCCGGACCGGGTGCGTGTCGAGCGCTTCCGCGGCTGCCAGCACGAGCCCGGCGAAAGCCACGTCTAGCAGCCCGCTACCGAAGTCCCAGCAAGCAAGGAGCCCTGCCATGTGTGACGACAGAACAGACGCCGACAACGCCCGTTACCTGCAGGGGAAACGGCTGACCCGCCGGGAGTTCGGGGCGGTTTCGGCTGGCGCCGGGCTGACGATGCTGCTGCCCCGGCCGGCGAACGCCCAGAGTGTCACCGAGTCCGAGATCGAGGTAGAGACCCCTGACGGCGTGTGCGACAGCTACTTCGTCCACCCCGCGACCGGCGCTCATCCGGGCGTCCTGATCTGGCCGGATGCCTTCGGCCTGCGGCCGGCGATGCGGCAGATGGCCACGCGGCTGGCGGAATCGGGCTACTCCGTCCTGGCGGTCAACCAGTACTACCGGACGAAGCGGGCGCCGATCGTCGAGACGACGGACTTCGCCGCCGCCCGCGGCACCCTCGGTCCCCTGATGGGCTCCCTGAATCCGGAGACCAACGTGACGGACGCCAAGGCCTTCGTGAGCTTCCTGGACAGCCAGTCCTCCGTCGACAAGGGCCGGAAGATGGGAACGATGGGCTACTGCATGGGCGGCCCCATGACGATGCGCACCGCGGCCGCGCTGCCCGACCGCATCGGCGCCGGCGCCTCGTTCCACGGCGGCCGTCTGGTCACCGATCAGCCGAGCAGCCCGCACCTCCTCGTGGAGAAGATGACGGCGCACTACCTGTTCGCGATCGCCGAGAACGACGACCAGCGCCAGCCCGAGGCCAAGGACGTGCTGCGCGAGACCTTCGAGGCCGCAGGCCTGCCGGCCGAAATCGAGGTCTACGAGGGCGCGATGCACGGCTGGTGCCCGCCCGACACGCAGGTGTACCACGAGGCCCAGGCGGAGCGAGCCTGGAGCCGCCTCCTCGCCCTGTTCGAGCGCGCCCTGGCGTAGGAACCTGGGCCGCAAGAACCGGGAAGCTGCCGGTCCCGCCGAAAACGGCTAAGGCCGTTTCCCGCCGGACCTTGGAAAACCGGCAGACCGGTTTCCCACAGCTACCGCAGCCTCGACCACTGCTCGCCTCTTGGACGGCCTCGGACAGGGATCAGAATCCACCCGGCAAAGGTACCGGCGCGCCGGCCTCCGGTCGTTCCGCCGCGCTGGCGCCGGGCCACGTCATCAGCCTGAGGGTTCCCATCGACAATGATCACGATCTACCACGCCCCGCGGACCCGCTCGGCCCGCGTCATCTGGCTCTGCGAGGAGCTGGACCTTCCCTACGAAGTCGTCCCCGTCGACTTCAGCCCGGAGTACCTCAAGTCAGCCGAGTGGCGGCGGCTCAATCCGATCCGCAAGGTGCCGGCGTTGACGGACCTCGACGCGGCCGGCAACCCCTTCACGATGATCGAGTCCGGCGCGATGGTCCACTACATCCTGGAGCGGTACGGGGAGGGCCGCCTGCAGCCCCCGCCCGGTACGCCGGAGAGCGCCCTGTTCCTGCAATGGTCCTGGTTCGCCGAGGCGAGCCTCGCCCGTCCGCTCGGCGACATGGTCCACCACCGTCTGCTGAAACCGGAGGCGGAGCGCATTCCGGCCGTTGTCGACGACGGACAGCATCGCGCCGAGATCTGTCTGGAAGCCGTCGAGGCGGCCCTTGACGGCCGCAACTACCTGCTGGGAAGCGAACTGACCGCCGCCGACATCATGATGGGCTATTCGCTGGTCCTGGCCCGGAGGCTGGAGGTGCATGACGAGCGCTACCCGAACCTCGTCGCGTACCTGGAACGGCTGGAATCCCGGCCCGGATTTCAGATCGCGTTCGCCTCCCCATAGGTGGACCACCAAGGGCAGACGAAGCGCCTCACTCGAACATTGGCCACGGACGATGTCCGGATTCCATCACCAACACCATCTCCGACACGCCGAAAGAGGAACCCAGGTTCAACGATCGGCCAAGCCACCCGATACGGTTCATGCTCGTGCATGTCCGCGCGGTGCGCGTAGACGAGCACGCTCACGTCAGGAACGACAAATGCACGCACGGAAGCGCTCGCAGTCCAACTGGTCGAGCACTTCTGTCAGCCGATCGCTCCTGATTCGGGAACGTAGTCCGCCTTCTCCGCCGGTGATCAGCTCGACACGCTTCGCCGGAACTCGCCGCTCACCTCGCGCGAGCACCTCCCGGAGCCCCTCGTCGATCAGCGACGTGAGCGTCCGGCCCGTCCGCCCCGCGTAGCGCCTCGCTTCCGCCAGCAGTTCCTCGTCGAGCCGTACCGTGATGCGCATGGCACTCAGCCTACACTTGCGCCTGCCGGTACGTCTACGGGCATGCCCTCGTCGGAGCGAACCTGAGCTACCCAGTGCTTCGACCGCTCTCAACCGTTGGCGAACAGCTCCCGTTGCCCGGTAGCCTCGGTCATCGCCCGTACCGTGGCTGCCGCCAGCGGCTCTGGCGACACGACATACAAGTACTCCTTGTTTCGCAGGTGGCTCACCCGGCCGACCTTCTCGCCGCTCGGATTGAACACGCCGATCTGGGCACCGACGTAACGCTTATAGTCATTCTCGATCACCAAGACGTCGCCCCTTCGCCCCAAAAGCTCCTCCATTTCGACACGTCCGATAAAGCCCTCATCGCTGAACGAGACCACTAGGTAAAAAGCCTGCACTTGCTCGACCACTTTGGCCCATGCACCGAAGAAGCGTCTCTTGCTATTAAAGACGCTCTTCCTTTCTCGGCAGTCAATCCGCTTGCAGGCAACTCCATAGTGTTCGGGCTTGTCCCAGAGCGTCAAAGTCTCCCAAATGTGGTAATTCCCAAGAAAGCTATGCTGATTGTAGGGAGGATCCAAGTAGGCGACATCTGCCTCCAGTCGACCCACCGCCTCCACGGTGTCCATCCGATGCGCTTTGCCCTTCCCCGCTCCGGCTCGCGGCGCAACATCCGGTAGCCGCAGTTCCAGGTCGTTAAAGGACCTTGGAGCCCACTTCTTAAGGTACGCCATCTGCACACCCGTGGTGCTGTCCACCCGGTCAGCCGCCTCCATCAGTGACACGAGCACAATTGCTCTCAGTTCCGGATCAAGCCCCTTGCGCTCGATCTCCTCCCGAATCGCATCGACACGCGCTCCGTTCCTAGGTTGAAGAAACCGGCTCTTCTCACAAAAGACCTCCGTGAAGTACCCGGGCGACGGCGGCAGCCGATTGAACTCCTCGATCAGCAGACTGGCCTGTCGGAGCTGCTCTGCCGTGCCGTCGGCCTCCACGTAGCAGCGAGCGATCACCTCCCCACACGCCAGATAGTCGTTGGCTAGCACCCTGTACTGCCTTTTCTTCAGCGCGGCTCCTACCCTGGACGTACCCGAGAACAGGTCCAGGACCGTGCAAGACTCCCGCAACTGCTGAACAACAGCGACGATTGCAGGTACGAGCTTCCTCTTGGAGCCGATGTATTTGATCGGCACGTTAGACTTCCTTGCGGGCGCGGCCTGCGAAGAGCCACCCGCAAAGGCCATCGACAAGCCGAGAGTACTCGGACACTGTCGCCAAGTACTCCATGTCGAACCAACGGAAGACGCGAAGCCGGTCCGCTTGCACGCGGAAACTGACGTGGTACTTGTTGCGATACTTGGTGAATGCACCGTTTACGATGATTGCGAATGAGCAGGCACTGTACCGGGTCGCCACCTCCAGGTACTGAAGAATCTGAAACGACAAGCGTTCGTGAGCGTTTCCGTCGATCGCATACCCTTTCGTGCTCTTGGCGGTCTTGTATTCGAGCAGTATCTTTTCGCGCAGGACATCCTGGTCCACCAGTACAATCGCCCCGTCGAACGCGGTTTTGCGTCGCTCGTAGATCGTCGGGTACGCCTCACCACTGAAAGGGCCCGTATCCGGGCCATAGCGGTTCACTGCTTCTTCGGTCCCAGGGAAAGTCGCAACCAAGTCGCTGACTGCGTACCTGAGATCCAGCCAACGTGAGTCCTCCGCCGTCACAGAAACGGATGCGCCGGACTTGCCGGGTAGATACAAAGACCGATCTTCGTAGTCTAGGCGCGTCCAGCCGCTGTTTGATGGACCTCGAAGGCGAGAGCGGCAAGCCTTCTGCTCCACCGCGTAGTCCGCGAGTGCTTCCCAGAACTCCAAGACGAGCTCCTCGAATCTATCGCCCTCTCGGCGGCTTCCAGTACCAGTGTTGCGACGACTTCCTGGGGCCTCGAAGTCGTAAATCGATTCGGCGAGAGCCCGCAGCCTGCGAGTCGGCAAGGAGTGGCTGTTCACCGTCCCGAGTCCTTCTTCAGCATAGATTGCTCCATTCGTGCCTAGCGGTCGGACACGTCGTAGGCCAGCAGTTCGCCCCAGTTGCGGATGTAGAGCACGCCGTTGCTTACGACCGGGTGAGCCCAACTGGGCCGGCCGTGGCTCTCGAGCCGGAAGCGGCCTCGCTCGTCGTACCCCTCCACGGTGGCCAGCGCCAGACCGGCGGTGTGCCTCTCGCCGACCAGGAAGAGTTTTCCGTCGGCCAGTGTGAGCGAGCCCTTGCCTACGCTCCGGTCGCGCCAGACGATCTCGCCGGTCTCGAAGTCCGCGCAGGCGAGGACGGAGCCGAAGAACCCGTAGAGGCGCCCCTCATGGAGCACCACGCCGCCGTGGTGGTTTCGAAGACTCGACTTGAACCACGCCTGTCCGGTGCTCACGCCGTCGCCGGCGGCCCGCACGCGCAGGGCGCCTCCGCCGGTGCCGTAGTCGGAGGTGTAGAACACCAGGCCATTCGAGTAGACCGGCGTCGCGGCGTTCGCGGTTCGGTTCGCCGGCTCGCGGTAGTGCCACAGCAGTTCGCCGTCGGCAGCGCGTACGCCGACTCCGGCGCGGGCCGTAAAGCCCACGATCACCCGCAGCGGCGCCCCGGCGTCCTCCAGATCGACCGCGATCAGCGAAGAATAGCCAGCGCGATCTTTCAGGCCGCCGCTGGTCCACACCGTCTCGCCGGTTTCCCGGTCGAGAGCGGCGATCGCACCCTCGTCGCCGCCGGGCATCACGACCACCCAGTCCCCTTCGATCAAGGGCGATTCACTGATGCCCCAACTGATGTTCTTCTGGCCGAAGTCCCGAAGGATGTTCCGCTGCCACGCCACTTCGCCGTCCGAGAGACGAACGCGCGCCAGTTCCCCCAGTCCCGTCAGCGCATAGAGCGAGTCGCCGGCAACCGTCGGCGTGCCGCGCGGACCGTTGCCCCGGCGCTGCCGTAGCCGCGGACCCAGCTCGCGTTCCCAGCGGACGCTGCCGTCCGACGCGTCGAGGGCGAACACCAGGCTTCGCCCTCCGCGGGTTCCCTGGACGTAGAGCGAGCCGTCGACCACGGCCACCGTGCCGTAGCCCTCGCCCAGACCGTCGATGCGCCACAGCAGCGGCGGGCCGCTGGCGGGCCAGTGGTCCGCCAGCCCGGTCTCCGTCGAGACGCCGTCCCGCCCGGGCCCCCGCCACTGCGGCCAGTCCTCCGCGGCGGCCGGAGGAGACGCCGTGGGAGCAAGCAGGATCAGACCTGCCGCCAGCAGGAGGTACCGTTGAACGCCGGTCCACACTGGGCGTAGCTGCGTCACTGCACGAACACTCTGCTCCAAATGACCTTTGCGGTCAACTGCGACCCGTCTGCCGGAAAGGGTCGCGCGGGGGTCGATCGAGTCCGCGTCCAGGCTGACGTGGATCGCGTTCCAGCGCTTCCGGACCGTGAGGTGAGAGGGTCAGGCCGCCACGGGGCTCTGCTTCCGCGGCGACCGCAGGAAGAAGGCGACGACCGATCCGGCCAGCGTGACCGCGGCGACGGCCAGGAACGGGACGGCATAGGTGCCCTGGGTGTCGAAGAACCAGCCGGCGAGCCAGGGCATGACGGCGCCCGGGACGGCGCCGATCGCGAAACGAACGCCGGTCGTGGTGGCGAAGGCCCGACGCCCGAAGAAGCGGGCAAACGTCGCGGCCTGGCTGATGTAGGCCATGCCGAAACCAAGGCCCAGGAGGATCAGGGCAATGCGGGCGGCAGAGGCCGTGTCCGCAAACAGGAACAGCGCCACGCCCGTCCCCTCCATCGCCAGGGCGACGCCGAGCAGCCGGGGCGGCGAGACCCGATCGCCGAACGCGCCGGACAACCGCCCGAACGTGCTGAACAGAATCATCAGCCCGATCAGGCTGCCAGCGGCATCCACTCCGAGGCCGGAGTCCTGGAGGTGCAGCCGCCCATGCACCGTGACCATCCCCCAGGGTACGGCGTAGCCAACACCGCAGAGCACCATCAACGCGAACTGGGGGGTCCGCACCGCCTCGCTGGCGACCCATTGGTTCCCGGGCCCGCCGTCGCCCCCGCCTGCCGCGACCCGAAGCTCTTCAGGGGAGCGGGCGCCGTCGCGCAACTGGCCCATCGACTCCGGGTTGTTCCGCAGGACGAGGAAGGACAGGACGCCCAGCACCGCACAGAGCCCGGCGATGATCTCCCAGCCATCGCGCCAGGTTCCGCCTCCGTTCAACAGAGCCGCGTCGAACTTGACGATCAGCGGGCCCACCAGGCCCGCGGCGACCAGCAGGAACGCCAGCGCGCTGGCACGCCACCGAAGGAACCAGTTCGTCGCCAGGGTCTGCGTCGGCAGGACGGTCGAGAAGGTGTGCGAGATTCCCGCGAAGAGACCGAAGAAGAGCAGCACGTCCCAGCGGTCCTGAGCCCGGCTGGTCAGGTAATAGGCGACGGAAACGACCAGGAAGCCGGCGGTGAATACCGGGCGGGGACCGAACCGCGTCAGACAGATGCCGATCAGCGGCGCCACAACGCCGCCGCAGAAGGACCAGACCGTGAAGGCAAGGCCCCCGGTGGCCCGGTTCAGCTCGAGGTCCTCGAGCATCTCGGGCAGGAAGAAACCCCAGCTGTAGAAGGGCGCCGCCCCCAGACCGTAGATGAGCCAGGCGACGGGGAGCATCCGCCAGCCGTAGAAGCTCCAGTTGATCCGCGACGACCTGCCGGCGCCTCCGCCGGTATCGGGGCCGGATCCGCTTCCGGTGTCCCCGATTCCGGCCCTCACTTGTCCCGTCCTGCCGCCGGCCTAGGGGCCGGACGCTCCGCCGGCGAAGAGGAGCTCGCAACCGGTGCCGTCAAGCAACCGGTCGACCACCGCCCTGTCCGCGACCGACAACTCCCCGTACCGCTCCCGCAGCCACATCAGGCACTTGCCCTGGTAGGGGAACGGCTTCTGCACCCAGGGCCGACCGTCGATCTCGCACTCGACGCGTTCCGCGCCAGCCATCAGCGCCTTCGCGTTCGCGAGCAGGAACGGTGTGTAGACGCGGCCGACTTCGCCCAGAAGCGCCCGCAGGGTCGCGGGCAGCTCGCGGTCGACCCAGTCGTCCTCGGTCGGTTCGAGGCCGGACAGGTCCTCCACCCTGTCCACCCAGGCGTAGACTCGCGGCGCCACCTGGAGCGTCAGGGCCATCGGCGTCGGATCAAAGGCCGCGAGCTGGGTCAACTGGCCGAAGAAGGCGAAGTCGGAGGCGCCGGGGCGGTTCCCCATCAGGAACGGCCGCTCCGTCAGGTGGTCCCGGAACAGCTCCAGGATGCGGCGATAGCTCGCCTCGATGACCGGCAGCGTCGTCTCGTTCGACCCCACCACCCAGAGTCGGGAGATCTGGCGCTCGGACACCGTCTTCGCGGCCTGCCGGAAGTCCTCTTCAGGGCCCTCCACCCGGCGCCAGCGGGGCAGGATCTGACCAGCCTTCTCGATGTCCGCCGCGTAGACCCAGCGGTAGTGGAACATGGCCTTGGTCAGCCACTCGTCCCCGAAGTCCTCGAGCAGGTAGTCGATGAAGGCGGTCACGGGATCCGGCGGAACCACCGAGCGACCCTCGAACTCTCCCTCGAAGCGCCGGATCAGCGGCGTGGAATCGACCACGGCCTCGAGTTCGCCGGCCTCGTTCGGCAGATAGAACGTCGGCAGCAGCCGCACCTTGGCCGCCGGCAGGTCCTCGCGGCCGTCGGCGCCCGAGATCAGGAAGCGATAGGGGATGCGCCGGTACCGCAGCACCGCGCGCATCTTCCGCGTGTAGGGCGACCCGGGGGCGCCCATGAAGGTGAGCAGGTGCGGTGCCGGTTCAAGCATCAGGAGCGACGGTGGATCATAGCCGCTCCCCGGGGAGTCGCTACGACTCGGCGTTCCAGAGTTCAAGGGCCACGAGCCAGCGGCCGTCCGGCTCACGCCGCATCAGGCGCATCCAGTTGCCCTGGATCTCCGAGGCAGCCGAACCGTCCTTGGGAACGGTGACCAGGGCGAAGGTCCCGCGAACCGAAGCGAGCTCGCCACTGAACTCGGTCTCTTCGACATGGACCTGCGCCTCGATGGCGGCGTTCTCGAAAGCGCCCTCCAGGTTCTGGCGAATCGCTTCCCTGCCTCGAATCTCCGGCGCGTCAGGCGGCATGCGAATCGCATCCGACGCGTACAGCGCCGCCACCGCGTCCGCGTCACTGTTGTTGATGGCCACCATGAAGTCCGCAACGAGCGCATTGAGGGCCCGCTCGTCGCCGATGCTCGGCTCCACCGCCGCCGGATCCCCGGCAACTTCTTCCTCGACCGGCGGACAGGCGAGAACGAAGAAGCCGGCCAGCAGGATCGCCGGAAACCGCAGATCAAGGCGCCCGCGAGATCGGGTCGTGTTCTTCATGTGTCTACTCCTCCTCCGGCATCTCCGGCATCTGACCGGGCGGGTGGTTCCGGTTCGAGATCTCGCGCGCGATCAACCAGGAGCCGTCCTCCTGACGACGCATCACGTCCATCCACTTCCCCAACTCCTGGTACACCTCGGACGGCGTATCTTTCGGCGAGATGCCGAGCGCGTACGTGCCCCGAACGAAGGCCAGCTCACCGCTGTACTCGCTCTCCTCGACATGAAGTTGCAGGTCCCAGTCGGCGTCCGCATAGTCGGCGGCGGCAAAGAGACGGATCGCGTCGCGGCCGACCTTCGCCTTGCTGTTCGACTGCATCCGGATGGCGTCTTCCGTGTACAGCACGGCCAGACCGTCCGCATCGCCCCGGTTCACCGCCTGCAGGTAGTTCGCGACGAGTTCGTTCAGGGCCGCATTGTTCTCGGCCACCGGATCCACTTCGGGAACGGCCGCCTCCTCTTCCGGCGGCGCCGCACAGCCCGCGACGAGGATCAGGACGGAGCAGAGCACGATGGTGGCACGGTTCCTCCGGAGGATTCCTGTGCAAGCCATTCCGGACCTCCTTTCCGCGGCGAAGCCGCCAAGAAAGTTGCTCGTTAGTTCTATAATCTCGCTCCAAGAGTAGCACCCGAACCCGCAAAGGACGCTATCGAGCGCGGATTTCGACCGCGGCGCATAGTCTTCCTGCTCTCATGACGCGTCCGCGTTCATCCTTGGCGGCCGGCATCGCGGCCTCAGCCGCGGGGCTGACCGCCGCGGCGCTGGGGTCGGCGCCCTGGCTCATCGGAACCGTGACGGTCGTCGAGCCCGGCGCGGCACGGCGCGTCCTCTTCGGCGCTGCTCTGGGCGGCCTCGTTGCCATCGCAGCGCCTGCCGCGGTCCGCCGCACCCATCCGGCGCTTCGCGGCACGATCCTGTGTCTCGGCCTGCTGGCCGTCGGATCGGGTCCGGCCTTCATCGCCCTCCTGGCTCGGCAACCGCCCTCCGAACCCCGCGTGGCGGGCGTCCCCGCCATGGCCGCGTCGGAGGTCACAACAGCCAGGCTCCGGGTCTTGCAGTGGAACGTTCACCACGGCTACCCGGACAGCGAGGGGCGTCTCCTGCGACCCGCCGCCGCCGACCGGCTGGAGCGCGGGAATCGGCTGGCATCGGCGATCTCCCGCCTGCGTCCCGACGTCGTCGTCCTCCAGGAAGCCTGGTGCACGGTCGTCGAAGGCTGTCTCGCCGACCGGCTGGCCGGGGACCTCGACCTCCACGCGGTCTACGCCCGGGCCAACGGGTCGCTGCGCTGGCTCGGCTTCGAGGAGGGCGCGGCAATCCTCAGCCGCTTTCCCATCGCCGATCCGGAGACCTGGCCCCTGCTGTCCGACCGGGGCCGTTTCGAACGGCGAATCGCCCTCGGGGCCCGGATCGATCATCCGGTTCTGCCCTTCGGGCTGGTCGGCGTCCATGCGGCGAACGGCGACCCCGATCTCGCCGCAGCCCAGTCCGACAACCTGCTGGGGCGGCTCCGCGCCCGCCCGGCGCGGCCGGCAGTGATCTCGGGCGACTTCAACCTCGACAGCGCCCACAGCGCCCTCCGCCGCTTCGGCGAGGCAGGCTACCGCGACGTCCTTCCCGGTGGCGTCGACCATGTGCTGGTCGACGCCAGGGCCTCCGGATGGCGGCCCCTGTGGAGCGAGTGGATACCTCGGTCGCAGACCGCCGCGCCGACCCCGGGGCGAAGGCCCTCGCCGAGCGGCTCATCCGCCGCCGCGCCGGGCGCCCCGGTCACCGGCATCTCGCCGCTCGACGACGTCGTTTCCGACCATCCCGGCATCCTGGTCGAGTTCCAGTTGCCGGCACCTCCGCCCGACGACGACTGGACCGGCGACTGGCAGCTCGTCCCGGCCGACCAGGCCGGACTAGACGGCGAACGGCTGGAGCGGGCGGTCGAGGGCATCGGCGCGCTCGAGGGCGTCCAGGGCGTGCTGGTCGCGCGACACGGCCTCCTGGCCGCCGAGCGCTACTTCCGCGGCGCCGCCGGCGACCGCCTCCACAACATGAAGTCGGCCTCGAAGAGTGTCCTGTCGGCACTGGCAGGCCTCGCGGTCGCGGAGGGCGTCCTCGAACCCGATCAACCGATCGCCGAACTTCTTCCCGAGGCGGCGGGTCTCGACGATGCGGGCAAGCGGGCAATCACCGTCCGTCACCTGCTGACGATGACCTCGGGCCTCGAGTCGACCAGCTTCGGCAACTACGGCTCGTGGGTGGCGTCCCGCAATTGGGTTCAGGCGGCACTGGCGCGGCCACTTCAGGCCGAGCCGGGCACCCGCTTCGCGTACAGCACGGGCGGCACGCACCTGCTCTCCGCCGCTCTCTCCCGTGCCGCCGGCCGGAGCACTCACGACTTCGCCCGCGAGCATCTGTTCGGCCCGCTGGGAATCCATCGCTCCGCCTGGGCCCGCGACCGGCAGGGCATCCACGTCGGCGGCAACAATCTCTCCCTGCTGCCGCGCGACATGCTGAAGTTCGGCCAGCTCTACCTGAACCGCGGCCGCTGGGCCGGGGAACAACTCCTGCCCTGGCAGTGGGTCGACGAATCCATCCGACCAAGCCTCGCCGGCCCCCGTGGCCGCGGCCGGATCTACGGCGGCTACGGCTACTTGTGGTGGCTCAGAGGGCCGCGGGAACGGGGCGCCTACATCGCCAGCGGATACGGAGGCCAGTACATCTACGTCTCTCCGGCCGAGGATCTGGTCGTTGTCATCATTTCGACCGAGGTGTCCAAGAGGCGCGGCTGGCGCGGCGAGTTGTTCGGAATGATCCGCAACGGCGTAGCCGGCAGCGTGATCGACCGCTACGCACGCTAGCAGTGCGCGGCAGAGACCGGGACCTTGGAAAACCGGCAGACCGGTTACCCACAGTTACCGCAGCCTCGGCCACTACGGCGGATCGGTACGAGACGGTGACCGGAATCAACCCCGGAAAGGTACAGGTGCGCCGGCATTCGGCGCGAAGCGCCGGCTTCCGGACCTTCTGCCGCGCCAGAGCACCTGAGGGGCCCTTGCCTTCCGGGACAACCCTCCGTTGTAGACTGGCGGACGCTCCAATGGACCTGAAGACGAGGATTCCGCTCCGCTCCCGCGCGGCGATCCTGGCTGCCGTACTGCTCGGAGGCGGACCGGCGGCCGGGGCCCCGTTCACCTCGGAAGACCTCGAGTTCTTCGAGCAGAAGATCCGCCCGGTTCTGGTGGAGCATTGCTACACCTGCCACAACAGCACCGAGCTGGCCGAAAGCGGGCTGCGCCTGGACTACCGGGACGGCCTGCTCGAAGGCGGCATGCGCGGACCCGCCATCGAACCCGGCAAGCCGCGCTCCAGCCTGCTGCTGCGGGCGATGCGACACCCGAGTCTCGACTTCCGCATGCCGCTGGGCGGCGCCAGGCTGCCCGACGAGGTAGTCGCCGACTTCGAGCGCTGGATCGAGATCGGGGCGCCCGATCCGAGAACCGAACCGCCGTCCGCCGCCGCGCTGAAGGAGGCGACGTCCTGGCAGACGACCCTCGAACAGCGCAAGCAGTGGTGGAGCCTGCAGCCGATCGCCGACCTCGAGCCGCCCGCAATCGCCGACCGGGCCTGGTCGACGAACGCGATCGACCGTTTCCTGGCCGCCGGACTTGCCGGGGCCGAGCTCGAACCCGCGCCGCTGGCCGAGCCCCGAACCGTCATGCGCCGGCTGTCCTACGTGCTGACCGGCCTGCCGCCGACGCCGGCCCAGGTCGACGAATTCGAACGCCGCGCCGCGCTCGACCGGGACGCCGCGGTCGCGGAGGAGGTCGACCGGCTCCTGGCCGATCCGGCCTTCGGCGAGCGTTGGGCCCGGCACTGGATGGACTGGGTCCGCTACGCCGAGACGCACGGCAGCGAAGGCGACCCGCCGGTCCCCTACGCTTGGCGTTACCGCGACTACCTGATCCGGGCGCTGAACTCCGACGTACCGATCGACCAGTTGATCCGCGAACACCTGGCGGGCGATCTGCTCGCGGCGCCGCGGATAAACGCCGAACTCGGGATCAACGAGTCGGCAATCGGCATCGCCCAGTACCGCTTCGTACTGCACGGTTTCGGCCCCACCGATGCCCTGGACGAGCAGGTGCGCTTCACCGAGAACCAGATCGACGTCGTCTCCAAGGCGTTCCTGGGGATGACCGTCGCCTGCGCGCGCTGCCACGACCACAAGTTCGACGCGATCAGCCAGACGGACTTCTACGCCCTCTACGGCACGATGGTGAACGGTCGTCCGGGGGTCCGGACGATCGACACCGAAGAGCGCCGAAACGCCCATCGCGACGAGCTGTCCGAACTCAAGAACGAGTTGCGGCAGGTCCTGGCCGACGCCTGGATCCTTGCCGCGGCCGACGTTCCCGCAGGCTTGCAGCGACCGGACGGCCCATTGGCCGCGGCACTCACGGGCGGCCAGTCCCCCTACGATCCGCTCTACGCGTGGGTCCGAACCCGCGGCATCCGGGGCCGCGGAGCCTTCGCGAAGCAGTGGAAGGCCCTGGCCGACGCTTACGCCGAGAGCAGACGGAAGCTCGAAGCCCGGAGGCAGGCGCCGGCGGTCCAGCGCTGGGATCTCAGCCGAACCGAAGACGTCGAAGAGTGGTACCGGCACGGCAACGGCCTGCCCGAAGCGCGGCCGCAGGGCGCCGGGAGCTACGAGGTCGCTCGGGCCGGCGACTCGATCGTCGCCGACATCCTGCCGGCCGGCGTCTACACGCACGCGCTGACCAACCGGCACAACGGCGCCTTCTCGTCGCCGCGCTTCTTCATCGGGGCCAGGCAGAAACTGGCGGTGCGCATCGCCGGCCGCGGCGGCGCGGTCGCGCGCTACGTGGTTCAGAACTACCCTCAGCGCGGCGAGGTCTATCCGATCGAGACCCTGTCGGACGGCGAGTGGCGCTGGCAGCACTGGGACCTCGACTACTGGGACGGCGACCACGCCTACATCGAACTCGTGACGGCCGCCGATCACCCGATGACCGGCGAAAGCTCCGGCGGGCGGTCGGACCGCTCGTGGTTCGGGATCACCGAGGCGGTCGTGCTCGACGAAGCCGGCGATCTCCCGCGGGACGAGCCCGCCGAGTTCACGGCGCCCCTGTTCGAGATCGAGGGGGCGCCCGGAGACCGCGAAGAGCTCGCGGCGCGCTACGGCGAAGCGGTTCGCGAAGCCGCCGAGGCATGGCGCGACGGCTCGATGACCGATGCCCAGGCCCGGTTTCTCGCCAGCTTCGTGCGCCGCGGCCTGCTCCCGAACGACATGGGCGACGTGCCGAAGGCCCGGCCGATCGCCCTTGCGATCCGGGAACTCGAGGAGCGGATTCCAGCGCCCACCCGCTCTCCCGCGGTGCTCGCCGGCCCGCGTTTCGATCAGCCGCTGATGGAGCGGGGCAACCACCGGCAGCTCGGCGAACCCGTGCCCCAGCGGTTCCTCGAAGCGATCGACCCCGAGCCCTACGCCGACTCGGTCCACCCGCGGCTGGCCCTGGCCGAGAGCGTCCTCGACCCTGGCAACCCGCTGACCGCCCGCGTCATCGCGAACCGTCTCTGGGGGCACGCCTTCGGCCGCGGCATCGTCGCCACGCCGGACAACTTCGGGCAGATGGGCGAGCTGCCGTCGAACGCCGCCCTGCTCGATCATCTGGCGACCGCCCTGAAGGCCGATGGCTGGTCGCTGAAGACGTTCGTGCGGCGCCTCGCTCTGGCCCGGGCCTTCCAGCTCGAGTCGACGCCTTCACCAGCCGCTCGTGAACGGGATCCGCAGAACCGCCTGCTCTCCCACGCCCATCTGCGGCGCCTGGAGGCCGAGGCGGTGCGGGACGCCATGCTGCTTGCTGCCGGCGACCTGGAGCCGGTCGACACGGCCGAGACCCGCCCAGTCCCCGGCTGGTCGAACCGGCGCAGCGTCTACGTCCAGGTCATCCGGAACCAGCCGGACCCGATGCTCCACACGCTCGACCTGCCGACTCCGGTGACGACGAAGGGCCAGCGCGACCAGACGAACGTGCCCGCGCAGTCCCTGCTGCTGATGAACAACACCCAGGTCATGCACCTCGCCGCCCGCTTCGGCGATCGGATCGCTCACGACCCGGACCTGAGCGCCGACCGCGAACGTATCGCCCGGATGTTCCGCCTGGCTCTCGGTCGGCCTCCGACTCCAGCCGAGTTCGACGGCGCCGAGCGGTTCCTCAACCGGGCCGTCGTTCAGAAGCCCGCGCGGGAGGACATCGAGGCCTGGAGCGCCGCGGCCGTCGAACGCCGCAAGGAGACCGCCGAGCTCCGCGAGTTCACCGAACAGAAAACCCGTGGCGTGCTGCGCTTCTACCACCGGGCGTCGGCGCCGGAAGCAATCGCGGCGTGGGAGTTCGACGAACCGCCGAAGAACGGTCGCACCTACGACACCGTAGCTGGTCTCGGACTCAAGCTGGGCCGGCAGGTCCGCCTGACAGACGGCGCGCTGTGGCTCGCGCCCTCGGACGTCCTCGCGACGAAGCCGATCCGGCAGACGTTCGACGACTACACGCTCGAAGCCTGGGTCGCCAGGCTTCCGGACAAGGCGGAGTCCGGCGCGCCGCCGCCGGTCCACCTGGTCCTGGCTCGGGACCGCGCGGGCGCCCTGACCGCGTACCGGAACGGCGACGCGGCCGACCCGGAGAGCATCCGGCAGGAACTTCCGATGAGCCTCGAACGGGGGCGCCTCCTGTTTGCGGGCAGCGGCGACATCCCCCTTGGCGTGCTGCAGGCCCGCCTCTACGACCGCGCCCTGGGCCCCGACGATGTCGCCGCCTCCGCGCTCGGCAACATCGAAGCGCCATCGGAGGAGGAGCAGGCCCGCGTCTACCGTGGCACCTGGGCCCGCATCGCCCGGCTCGAGTCGGAGGCGGACCGGCTCGAACAAAGCGCCGCCGGCGGCGACCCCTGGCATCGACTGGCGCACGCCATGTTCAACCTGAAGGAGTTCATGTACCTGCAATGAGCGATCCCACCTGTTCCCTGATGAGCCGCAGGCGGATGCTGGCGCAGGTTTCGACCGGCTTCGGCGCCATCGCGCTGAACGGCCTGCTCGGGTCGGCACTCCTGCCCGGAACGGCTCGCGGCGCGCCGCGGGCCCGCGCCAGACGCGTCATCTTCCTGTACATGTCGGGCGGCGTGTCCCAGGTCGACTCGTTCGACCCGAAGCCGCTGCTCGACCGCGATCACGGCAAGCCGATGCCGACGAAGATCGAACGCACCCAGTTCAACAACAACGGCGACATCTTCGCCTCGCCGTTCCCCTTCAAGCAGTACGGCGAGAGCGGCATCCCGGTCAGCAGCATGTTCCCCCACGTCGGCGAGTGCGTCGACGATCTGGCCGTCATCCGTTCGATGACCAGCACGGTGAACGAGCACGCCCAAGGGAACTACTTCTTCCACACCGGCTTCCCCCTGGTCGGCCACCCCTCGGCAGGAGCGTGGGTGAACTACGGGCTGGGCACGGAGAACGAGAACCTGCCCGGCTTCGTCGTCCTGCAGAGCGGTGATGCGGGCATTCCCCACGGCGGCGTCGGCCTCTACGGCAACGGCTATCTGCCGGCCGAGTTCCAGGGCTCCGTCCTGCGCGGCGACGCGAAGGACGCGGTGCAGAACATCCAGCCTCTGGAAGCCCGGGCCGCCCAGCGGGAGCGGCTCGACTTCGTGCAGGAGATGGACAAGGCTTTCCTCGAGCGGCTGGGCGGCCACGCCGATGTCGAAGCGGCGGTGCGCAACTACGAGACGGCGTTCCGGATGCAGGCCGAGGTGCCCGAACTCTGCGACATCAGCGGCGAGACGAAGGCGACGCGCCAGCTCTATGCGCTGGACCACCCGAACCGGACGACGGCGGACTACGGCCGCCAGTGCCTGCTCGCCCGGCGGCTGGTCGAGCGCGGCGTGCGCTTCGTCGAACTGAGCTGCCTGCCGGAACCCGACGACGCGGGGCAGGCCGCGAATCCGTGGGACCAGCACACCGGCCTCGAGCCCGGCCACCGCAACATGGCGCTCCAGGTCGACCAGCCGATCGCGGGGCTGCTCAAGGACCTGAAGTCCCGCGGCCTGCTCGACGAGACGCTCGTCATCTGGGCCGGCGAGTTTGGCCGCACGCCCTTCTCCCAAGGCGCCGACGGCCGCGATCACAACCCGTTCGGGTTCTCGATCTGGCTCGCCGGCGGCGGGATCAAGGGCGGCACGACCCACGGCGCGACGGATGACTTCGGCTACCACGTGGTCGAAGACGAAGTCACGATCTACGACCTCTGGGCCACCGTCCTCCACCTCCTCGGCATCGACCACACCAACCTCACCTACCGCTACGGCGGCCGCGACTTCCGCCTCACCGACGTCCACGGCAATGTGGTCAACGAGATCCTCGCGTAGCGGGTTTGCGGGCGCCCGCCCGAGCCGGAACCGGAGGGGGCGACCGGGTGCGCCTGCCTTCCGGCCGGCATCCGCAGGAGGCGGACTCCGGATCCTTGCCGCAGCAGCGTTGGCGGCGCTCTGTACGGCGGCTGCTGCAGCCCCGGCGATGGCCCGGGAAGCGGGTCCCAGTTACTACCGCGACGTCTGGCCCGTGATCCAGCAGCGGTGCCAGGGCTGCCACCAGCCGGCCCAGCTCGGCGGCGAGCTGGACCTGACCAGCTTCGACGGGCTCGCAGCCGGCGGCATGAGCGGGCCGGCGTTCGTCTCCGGAAAACCCGACGAGAGCCGGATGCTCCAGATGCTCCGGGGCGAGATCGAGCCGGCGATGCCGATGCGGGCGGAACCCCTGGCGGAGGCGGAGATCGCCGCGATCAGTGACTGGATCGCGGCCGGGGGTCACGACGACACGCCGGAGGAGATGCGGCTCGGCGCCGCGACCGGGCCGATCGTCTACCGCCAGCCGCCGGTGATCACGGCGGTCGCCTACTCCGCCGACGGCGAGTGGCTGGCGGTGTCGGGCAACCGGGAGGTGCTGCTCCACCGCCGGTCGAAGATCGGCGGCGGGGACAGCCTGGAGGCTCGCTTCAGCAGCGTCTCCGAGCGCATCCAGGGGCTCGCGTTTCTCAGGAACGGACGGCTGATCGCCACCGGCGGAACGCCCGCTCGCTTCGGAGAGATCCAGATCTGGGACGTCGACGACAGGAAGCTGCGAGTGTCGACGTCCGTCTGCTACGACACCCTGTTCGGCCTCGCCGTCTCTCCCGACGAACGCCGGCTCGCGGTCGGCTGCGCGGACAACACGATCCGGATCCACCAGGCGACCAGCGGTCGCGAGCTGTTGCGGATGAACCACCACGAGAACTGGGTCCTCGGCGTCGTCTTCGGCGGCGACGGCAGGCGCATCGTCTCCGTCGGCCGCGACCGCGCGGCGAAGCTGATCGACGCGAACAGCGGCGCCTTCGTCGAGAACATCAACCTGTTGCGCGGCGAATTGGCGGCAGTCGTCCGAAACCCGCGGATCGAGGCCGTCGTCATCGGCGGCGAAGACAGGGTGCCGTACTACTACCGGATGGACCGCGCCCGGAAGATGCTGATCGCTGACGACTCGACCCTGGTGCGGGAGTTCGAGCGCCAGGACGGGGAGATCTTCGCACTCGCCGTCGACGCCCGCGGCACGCGTCTCGCGGTTGGAGGCGCCGCAGCGGCGGTGCCGATCTACGACCTCGAGACCGGCGAGCGGACCGCGACCGCCTCCGGACACAGCGCCGGCATCTACACGGTGGCCTTCGACCCGATCGGCGCCGAGCTTGCGACTGCGGGCTTCGACGGTTCACTGCGGCTCTACCGCGCCGCCGACGGCGAACTGCTGCACCAGTTCGTGCCGGCGCCGCTCGAAGGCAAGCTTCAGGGGGCAACGCGAGCGGCGCGGTCTCGCGCCGCTCGCGAACCAGTCCGAGCGCCGCTCACCGGGCGCTCGGATGGAACCACCGCCGGAGCAGCGCCGTGAACGGCCATCGACTGCTGAGAGGCGCTTTCCGGTCGCTCGCCGGCATCGCCATCGCCGCGGGCGCCGCCGCCGCGGGGCCGCCGCCGAATCTCGTCGACATCCATCCGCACGGCGGCCAGCAGGGGAGGGCCCTGCGACTGGTCATCGAGGGCTACGGCGTCGCGGGCGAGATGGAGATCGAGAGCACGCTGCCCGGCTCGTTCGCCCGCCTCGGCCAGGCCGCCGACGAGGACAGGCTGCAGCAACAGCGGCGGCCGAACGACCGCAATCTCCAGGCCGCCGTCTTTCTGGTGGAGATCGACGCCGACGCCGCGCCGGGGCTCTATCCGCTGCGCGCCATCAGCGAGGACGGATTGTCGAACGCCCTGCTGTTCCGGGTAGACACCGTGTCCGAAGTCTCCGAGCAGAGCCTGCGCGGCATCAACGCCACCGAGCCACCGCGAATCGATGCTCTGCCGGTCGTCGTCAACGGCACGCTGGACGGAGCGGAACGCGACCGCTATCGCTTCCAGGCAGCCCCGGACGAGCGGCTCGTGCTGGAGGTCGAGGCGCGCCGCGTCGGCTCGGCGATCGATCCGGTGCTCCGGGTTCTCGACAGCGAAGGCCGGGAGATCGCCCTGAACCAGGAGGGGCCCGGCATCGACGTCGACGCCCGCCTCGACTGGCGGCCGCCAGAGGCCGGGGAGTACGTCGTCGAAGTCCATGACGCCCGCTTCAGCGACCAGAGGCGGAACTTCTACCGCCTGAAGCTGATCGCCGCCTCGGACTACGAGTACGCAGACGCCGTCTTCCCGCTGGGGGCGCGCCGCGGCGAGGAGACGCGGTTCGGGCTGACCGGCGGCAGCTTGGCCGGCGCCAGGGAAGTCGTCCGCGCCGTGGACACGGAGAACGCCTTCGACAGCATAGGCCCAGCGGCCGCCGCCAGGGCCAGCGCGGCCCTGCCGTTCCGGGTCGTCGTCGGCAGCCATCCCGAGGTGCTCGAGCGCGAGACGGCCGACGACGAGGTTTTCGACACGCCCGTCGTGATCAACGGGCGGATCGATGAAGCCGGCGAGGTGGACCGCTACCGGATCGCCGCCGAGCCGGGCCAGAGGCTCCTGCTCGAGGTCGAGGGCGCCGCGCTCGGCTCGTCCGACCTCTTCGGAGTGCTGACCGTCACGACGCCGGACGGCGAGTATCTGGCCTCCTCCGGCGACGACATCCCCGACCCCGACACCTTCCGGCTGCTTTCGCCGACCGCCACCTCCTTCGACCCCTGGGTCGTCGTCGAGACGCCGGAAGGAGCGGACGAGCTGCACGTCGCGGTCGAGGACCTGGTCGGGCGCGGCGGTCCCCGTTTCGGCTACCGGCTGACGGCGACCGCGAACGGCCCCGACTTCGAGCTCCGCCTCGGCAGCGCCGAGTTGACGCTCAACAGCGGCGCTTCGAAGCCAATCGAGGTCAGCGCCGTGCGCCGCGGCTATCTGGGTCCGATTCGCCTCTACGTCGAGGACCCGCCCGCCGGCATCGAGGCCCGCGACGCGTGGATCGCCAGGGAGGTGCGCGACGACGACACACGGACTCTGGCGCGCTCCGGCCGGATCCTGGTCACCGCCGGCCTCGACGCGACGCGCCAGCGCTTCGACCTCGACGTCCGGGGCGAAGGCGTGCTCGAGGACGGCGCCGTGATCCGCCGCCGGGCGACCGTGCCGGGGAGCGTGACGCAGGTGCGCGCCGGCGACGGCCGCAGCTACACGACGGAGGCCGAACGGTCGTTCAGCGCTCCCTGGCTGGAGACGCGCCTTCCGGTCCTGCTCACCGGCCGGACCGGACCGCGGCTGGTCGGCCTGGCGCCCGAAACGGTGAGACTGGTCAAGGGCATGCCGTTCGACTTCGAGTGGAAGTACGAGGCGCCACCGGGCGAGGACGCCCCGGTAGAACCGCCCATGGTCGTCAGTGCCCTGATCGGCGTGGGCGTGGGCGAGTTTCGGGTCGAGACGACCGAGAAGACCGACTACAACAAGTCCGAGGGCAGCAAACTGATCCGAAGCAGCGACGGCACCCGGCACGACCGCTACACCGTGACCCTCACCGGCGAAGTCACGGTGGGCGGACGTCCCGAGCGCCTCTACACGCCCGGCGTGACGCTCGAGATCGTTCCGGGCTACCGGATCGAGGTCGCCAACGCGCGTGTCGGGTCCGGCCGGAAGGGCGCCGTCGAAGGCGTCCTTCATCGGGAAGAGAGCTTCCGGCAGCCGGTCGAACTGCGCGCCGACGCGCTGCCCACCGGCGTCGTCTGCGACAGCACCGAAGTCGAGCCCGAGGACGACGGCAGGTTCCGGCTCGCCTGCGAGGCGTCGGATGCCGTCGAAGCGGGCGACTACGACTTCCTGATCACGTCGTCGTCCTGGCTGGCCGGCGAGCGAGAGGTACGGGCCGCCTACACTACGGCGCCGGTAGCCGCACGAATGGAGGTGAAGGGCAGATGAGACGTCTCGCTGATTGCCGCGCTATCCCGCCCACCGGGTTTCCCACAGCTACCGCGACTACTCGCCTCTCGGACGGCCTCGGACAGGGACCAGCATCCACCCAGCAAAGGTACAGGTGCGTCGGCGGACCATCCGTGCGCCCGCTGACGGGCGCACGGACTGGTTCGCGTGTGGCGCGGGTCCGCGCCACCCGGGTTCCCGCCGGCATCTGGCGCGATGCCGCGAGGCGGCGAGCCCGTGCCGCCCTCCTGCTCATCGCCCTGGCCGCCGCCGCCCTGCCCGCCGGCGCCGCCAACACCCCGGTCGAGCTCCTCATCCATCCCGCCGAGCTCACCTTCGACAACCTCCGCGACGCCCGCAAGCTCCTGGTGGTCGGCATCCTCGAAACCGGCGAACGCATCGACCTTTCCGCTGAAGCCGAGGTCCACTCGAGCACCGTTCCGGTCGAGCGCGGCGACGACGGCTACTTCACGCCTGCCGGCGCCGGCAGCGGCGCCCTGACCGTCGAAGCCGCGGGCCTCACCGCCACCGTCCCGGTCACCGTGAAAGCCACCGGCAACACGAACTCCGCCCAACCCGTCACCTTCGTCCGCGACGTGCTGCCCGCGATGAACAAGGTCGGCTGCTCGTCGGGCGCCTGCCACGGGGCCGCCAAGGGCAAGAACGGCTTCAAGCTGTCGCTGCGCGGCTATGACCCGGAGTTCGACTACCAGTCGCTGCTCTACGACCTGTCGGGGCGGCGGTTCAACCGCGCCGAGCCTGCTCGCTCCCTGATGCTCGCCAAGCCGACGATGCAGGTCGCCCACGAGGGCGGGCTGCGGCTCGAGCACGGCTCGCGCCACTACAACCTGATCCTCGACTGGATCTCGAGCGGCGTTCCGTACGGCGACAGGGAGCTCGACCGGGTCGAACGGCTCGAGATCCACCCGGCCGAGGTCTTCATGCATCGGCCGGAGATGCGGCAGCAGACGATCGTCATCGCCCACTACGGCGACGGCCGGCGCCGCGACGTGACCCGCGAGGCCCACGTCACGAGCAGCAACACGGAGACGATGGCGGTCGAGGACAGTCCCGCCGGCCCGGTCGCCGTCGGCCTGCGCCGCGGCGAGAGCACCCTGCTCGTGCGCTACGAGGGCCAGTTCGCCACCGCGCCCGCCACTGTCCTCAGCGGCCGCGCGGGCTTCGAGTGGACCGCCCTGCCCCAAGTCAACTACATCGACGAGCTGATCGACGAGAAGCTCCAGCGGATCGAGGTCCTGCCCTCGGCGCCGACAGACGACGCCGCCTTCCTGCGCCGCGTCTCGCTCGACCTCACGGGCCAGATTCCGAGCCCGGAACGGGCGCGGGCTTTCCTCGCCGACGACACGCCCACCCACAAGAAGCGGAACCGCCTGGTCGACGAACTGATCGCCAGTGACGCGTACGTCGACCACTGGACCCTCAAGTGGGGCGATCTGCTGCGCAGCAACCGGAAGTTCATGAGCTACAAGGGCATGCTCACCTTCCGCGGCTGGCTGCGCGAGGCGATCAAGGAGAACCGGCCCTATGACCAGCTCGTCCACGAACTGGTCACGGCCTCCGGCAGCACCCTCGATCAGCCGGCCGCCAGCTACTTCCGCGCCGCCCGCGATCCGAAGGAGGCGATGGAGACCACGACCCAGCTCTTCATGGGCGTGCGGATGGTCTGCGCCCAGTGCCACGACCACCCGTTCGAGCGTTGGACCCAGAACCAGTACTACGAGATGACCGCCTTCTTCGCCGGCCTGGGCGTTCGCCCGGGCTTCCGCACCGGCGAGGAGATCGTGTTCGACAAGCGACGCGACGCGGAGCAACTGCACCCGAAGACGAACGCCGTGGTGCCGCCGAAGTACCTCGTGCCGGTCGAAGGCGCGCCCGACCTCGGTGAAGGGCTCGGACGTCGGGCCGCGCTGGCCGACTGGCTGACGTCGCCGAACAACCCCTACTTCGCCCCGGCGATAGCGAACCGCGTTTGGAGCTACTTCATGGGCCGCGGGATCATCGATCCGGTCGACGACATCCGCGCCTCGAACCAGCCGGTCAACGCCGAGCTGCTGAACGCGCTGACCGCCGACCTGATCGAAAACGACTTCGACCTCCGCCACCTGATGCGGACGATCGCCACCTCGCGGGCCTACCAGTCCTCCTTCCGGACGAACGAGTGGAACCTGGACGACCGGATCAACTTCTCCCGTCACCAGCCGCGGCGCCTGAGCGCAGAGCAGTTGGCCGACGCCGTCGCCCGCGCGACGGGCTCCCGGTTCGAGATCGACACCCTGCCGGAAGACTTCGACGCCACCGCGCTGCCGGACCCGCACGTGATGACGGCGAGCATGGGGATCGAAGGCTTCCTCGACCTGTTCGGCAAGCCGGACCGCGAGACGGCCTGCGAGTGCGAACGCAAGACGGAGATGAGCCTGCCGCAGGCGCTAAGCCTGCTGAACGGCGCCGTCATCGCGGACGCGATCGCGGATCCCGAGGGCCGGGTGGCGAACCTGGTGCTCTCGGGCCGGGACAATGAGGAGCTGATCGCCGAGCTCTACCTCGCCGCTCTCGGCCGTTTGCCGACCGGCGGCGAAGCCGAACTCGCCGAAGGCCACTTCGAGTCCTCGGCCAGCCGCACCGCCGCCGCCCAGGACCTGATGTGGGCCCTGCTCAACTCGAACGCCTTTCTCTTCAACTCGTAAGCTCTATCTCGCAGCCGCAAAGGAGCCTCCGACCATGCTCGTGATCCCAGGAAAGTCCGGCCACACCTGCGACGGCCCGACCCGGCGGGAGTTCCTCCGCGTCGGCTCGCTCGGCATCTTCGGCATCTCGCTCAGCCAGACGCTCGCGCTCCGCGACGCACACGCCGCGACCGCGGCCGTTGACGCGCTCGCCGGCGGCAAGGGCTTCGGCAGCGCCAAGTCGGTCATCCTGCTGTTCCTCCAGGGCGGACCGAGCCACATCGACATCTGGGACCCGAAGCCCGACGCGCCCTCCAACATCCGCGGTGAGTTCGGCGCCATCGACACGAATGTGCCGGGCATCCGGCTGTCGGAGACGATGCCGCTGCTCGCCGAACACGTCGACAAGTGCACCCTGATCCGCTCGATGAGCTACACCCCGAAGGGGCTCTTCAACCACACCGCGGCGATCTACCAGATGCTGACCGGCTATCCGCCGGACCGGGTCTCGCCCTCCGGCCAGCTCGAGCCGCCGACCCCGGCCGACTTCCCGACCGCCGGCGCCCACATCTCCAGGCTCAAGCCGCTCGACGACGCGATGCTCCCCTTCGTCGAGCTGCCGCGACCGCTCCAGGAATCGAACGTGATCGGCAAGGGCGGCGCGGCCGGTTTCCTGGGCAAGGCCTACGACCCCTACCGGCTCTACCAGGACCCGAACCAGCCGATCGAACTCAGCGACCTCGAACTGCGCGAAGAGACGTCGCCCGAACGCCTGGCCGGCCGCTTTGAACTCCGCAAGGGGCTGAACGCCTCGCTCCCCGAGCTCGAGAAGGCGGTCGCCGACTCCGCCCTCGACGAGTACTACGAGAAGGCCTACGACCTCGTCCTCTCAGGCAAGGCCCGGCAGGCCTTCGACCTCTCGAACGAGTCCGACGAGATGCGCGAGCGCTACGGCAAGAACACCTTCGGCCAGGGCGCACTGATGGCGCGGCGGCTGATCGAGGCCGGCACCCGCTTCGTCCAGCTCAACTGGCCCGCCGTTGCCAACGGCAACCCCGAAGTCGACTCATGGGACACCCACGCCGCGAACTTCGGCCCGCTGCGGGACCTGCACTGCCCCGTCCTCGACCGGGCGCTCTCGGCGCTCCTCGCCGACATGGACGACCGCGGCCTGCTCGAAGAAACCCTCGTCGTCGCCGTCGGCGAGTTCGGCCGCTCGCCGCGCCTCGGCGTCAGCACCTCCGGCAACAGCAACTCCCCCGACGGCCGCGACCACTGGCCCTACTGCTACACCGCCCTCGTCGCCGGCGCCGGCATCTCCCGCGGCCAGCTCTACGGCGAATCCGACGAGACCGGCTCCGCCCCGCGCGAGAAGCCCGTCCACCCGAACGACCTGCTGGCGACCGTCTACCACACGCTCGGAATCGACCCCGCAATGGAGATCCTGAATCACCTCGACCAGCCGCGAGAGCTGGTGAAGGGCGAGGTAATCCGGGGTTTGTGGGCATAGAAGCCGATGAGCGATCACGACCGGCCGAAAGGGCCGAAAGCCGTGACTCAGCCCGCATCGCGCAGACTTGGCCACCAGCCTCACGACCAGAAGCCGGCGGCATGCTGACCGTCGCCGAGGATGTCCTGGCAGACCTGGCCGACGAACGCGGCAAGCAGGTGTCGACGTTCTCGTAAGCTGGAACTTCAAGCACATCGTGAATGTGCACCGCATCAGGACGTTCAACGACGTCAACCCGAAGATGGGCTACGGTATCCTCGACATCCGGAGCCCGAGGGAGATGGAAGATGACGACTAAGGCCAAGAACGACTACGACTGCATAGCCTCCGTACGAGAGATCCGGGATCGCCTCAGCGCCAAGATGGCCCGCATGTCGCCCGAAGAGCGGGTCCAGTGGCTGAGTACCAGGGACTTCTCGGACCCGATCCTCCGGCGTCTGGCAACGCAATCCAAGCAGAGGAAAGAGCGGGAGGAACCCGCTCTTCGCGGTCCGGTCTGTCCAGCAGCCTGATGGCGCTGCCCCTGCCACCGCAACACCCGACCAGATACCTGACGATCGCATGCGAAGTCGCCGGGCTTCCATTCGGTGACCGCGCCGGGCTGCATATCCGTTTTCCCAACGCCTGACCGTTCCATGTTGTCCAGGGCAGGCCGTATAGCTCTCCGATGGGCAGGTCAGGAGGAGTGGTTCGGGTTGGTGGGTATGGTGTCGCGCCCCGTCAGCTACGCTCTGCAGTCCGTTTCGATCATAGCGATCTGGACGAGGACGGCCAGGTTGACTTCAAGGGCGAGGCGAAGGGCTTCCTGCGCGCCTACGGCTTCCTCACCACACACACCGAGGAGAGATCATTGACAGACGGGCTTCCTGCGCGCCTACGGCTTCCTCTCGTGCATCCTGCCCTACTCCAACGCGGACTGGGAGAGGCGGTCCATCTTCCTGAACTTCCTCATCGCAAAGCTCCGGCGCCCCAGGAAGAGGACCTGTCGAGAGGCAGTCTTCAGCCGGGCGTACGACCAGGCTGAGGCGCCGTGAGTGAGTTCCGGCCTACGTTCGCAGCCGCACTACTCCCACGCAGGCCACGGTTGCAATGTAGCCACACGGCGGCTACATTGCGGTCATGACGACCGTCGGCATCCGCGTCCTGAAGAACCGCCTCAGTGAGTACCTGCGTATCGCCCAGTCCGGTGAGCGGGTCACCGTCACGAGCCGTGGCGCGCCGGTCGCCGACCTGGTGCCACACGCACCGCGTGGTCTGGACCCGGACGACGAGTTGCTGCGGCAGGCACGAGCGGGAGAAGTCCGCCTCGGCAGGCCGAACGCCGAGGTCGACTACGCACGGCCGCCGCGAGAGCAGCGGTTGCCGCACGGGGAAGTCATCGCGCTGCTGGACTGGGTCCGCGGCGACCGATGAAACTCTACGCCGAGAGCAGCGCGGTCGTGTCGTGGCTGTTCGGCGAACCGAGGGGAGACGAGGCGAGCAGGCTTCTCGCCTCGGCTTCCACAATCTGAGCGAGTGGCTTGGCTATGTACCGTGGAACCAACGGATCCGGTGCTGCGCCGCATCATGCAGGAATCCTCGCGCGGCACTCTTCGCAAAGCCGGCCTTCCGGCGCCAGACTCCGAAGCTCGAGGAGGCTGAGGGGATGGCGGCCAGGACGAAGAAGAAGCGCTTCGACTGCGTCGCCTTTCACCGCGCGCAGCGGGAGAAGCTCGGCAAAGAGCTTGAAGGCCTGAGTAGCGCCGAGATCGGCGCCTGGATGCGCGACTACCGACCGACGGACCCGAAGCTGCGGCGTCTGGTCGAGCGCCTGCGAGCCCGCGATGCCAGCGCGCACGAGCCGACCTCCTCGGACCGCCGCCTCCGGGCATGAACCGCTGGGCCGGCTGCTGGCCGCCGAACAGACCGAGGCGACCAGCATCACGAGAAGGTCTCGGCGCCAGCGGGACGCATGAAGGACGACACCGAGCTGTTCAAGCAGTTCATGGACAACGAGAGCTTCAAGCAGTGGATGTCCGAGACCGTCTTCAGGCGCGCGTACGACCAGGCCGGCGCGTCATGAACGGGGTAGTCCCGCTCCTGAACCACCCGCTCTCGGAATCCGGAACCGCGGGAAGCCGCTCCCGGTTCCGCATCCCTGGTCGCGGCATATGCCGCACGCTCAGTGCAACGGCAGTGCGTATCCCAAGGCATGAACGGCCTTGCGAAACTTCGCCTCCGACTTCGCCGGCACCACCAGGCGCAGCGAGTCGACTCTCAGGCAGTATCTGGCAGCGCCCGGGTTTCCCGTTATCTCGCCAGCTACCCGCTCGCTTTCGCACTCGATGAGCAGCGCCGGCCGCCGTGTCACGGCTGTCGCGCCCCGCTCCATCCGGCGCAGAAACGCCTCGACCGTCTCCGGCAGCGGCTGGTCGTCGCGCGCGTCGAGGAAGTCCCTCAGTTCCGCCCCGTCGTGACCGCTCTCGAGGGCCGACAAAGCCCGGTCGATATCCAGCCGCCAGACGCCCTCCGCCTCGACCCGCGCGTATGTCTCGAGCAGAAGCCGCTCGTCCGCAGAAAGCGGCAACGAGGCGCGGACACGCAGATCGGTGAACAGGGTCAGGCTGCTGCTGACCAGCGGCGTGGACGGCTTGTAGCGGCGCGTCTTCCCGAGGCAGTAGGCGCCGAGAGGATTGAGGCGGATGAACTCCAGACCGTCGTAACGGCTCAGGAACGACACGTAGTCGGCGCCCCACCGCCAAGTGAAGTCGAGCCGCGCGCCACACGGGTCGGTGAACGCAACGTCCACCAAGCCGAGCGTCGCCGCATACTCGAACAGGAGGCAAAGGAAGTAGCGCAACTCCAGATCGTCGCCGGGGCCATCGTTCTGGTATCCGAACGAGCCGTACTCCTGGTGCTCCAGGTAGAGAGTCCAGGGGTCGCGCGTGACGCTGAACCTCAGATCCGTGGCGTACATGAACCGAAACAACTCGTCGACCCCTACCCAACGCCCCGCGGGGCACTGCTTGAGCCCCGCGGCCACGACCGCGCGACGCCTCGGCGCGGAAGTCAACGCCCCGCGGCCGCGCCCGCGGAACTGACCCTTGACCTTTTCCATGCGACTGAATTCGTCGAGCAGGGCGTTCTTGACCCAACGCCGCCAGACCTGTCGCAGCGTCTCCCAGGGCGGCGCCGACAACGCCGCGCGCCCCTGCCCCGTCAGCCGGAGCTTCCCGTTACCGGCAACCTCGGCCAACCCGGCCGCCTGCACAAGCCAGGACCAGGCGAACCCTCGGATCGGGCCCGCCTCCGAATCCCGCCGGCGACGCTCTCCGGACGCCTCGAAGAAGTCGCCGCCATCGAGTTCCGCGCCGATTCGCTTCACCGTCCTCGCCGAAGGCCGCCGGGTCTGTGCGCTCACGGCAAGCCGTCCCCGATCGATCAGGCGCAGCACCGCGAACAGGTCCCGGACCGCGGCTTGCTCCATGTCCCTGCGAACGAGCGCCACATCCTCGAACCTGGGCTTCCGGCCGTATCCCGTGGGCTGCTCACGGGACACGACGTCCGGGCACTCGGCCCCTGATTCCAGGGCGGCATCGGGCGGTTCGGGCACGAACTTGCGCAGCCTTGCGGCAACATCGCCAGGTACCGACGGCGACAGGCCACGAGAACGGTCGGGCGACTGGAGGAAGCACCGCAGCAGAGGCGACTCGACCGAGCCGTACTCCCCGATCCCCTCAGGAAGATCGCCGTACTTCACGCGAAAGCGGCTGGCATTGAACCAACCGGAGGCGCCGTACAGGGTCTCCGCCACCACCAGTCGCTGCTTCTCGTCGAGTTGCGCCCAAAGGTCCTTCAACGTCGGGAGGGTCAGCCGGCGCCGCAGAGCGTCCACGATCTCCACCTTGCGCGTCGGTCTCGGCGTGGGAACGCCGAGCACGCCCATCATCGGCAGGAGAGACGACACGTTCAGCAGGTTCAAGGCAGCCTTCAGAGTCGCTGGCGGCGCATCAATCACGGAATCTGCCTCAGTGCCGGTCGCGCCCTTGGGAGGGAATGCAGCGACCGCGGCTCCTGCCATGTCGAGGAAGGCACGGCGGCAGTATCGCACGAGACGGCATTCCTGACTCCCGAACGCCTGCGGGGTCGACGCGGCGACGATCCAAGGTGACTCACCCAGTGCGGCGCCGAGGCGTTAGGCTCCGGGAAACCTTGGAACAAGGAGATTCGAGATGCGGAAGACCTTCGCGTTGCTTTCCCTGCTGCTCGTGTCGGGCGCCGGCGCGGCCGCCGCAGCAGCCGCCGACGAGATTCCCCGAACGCCAGACGGCAAGCCCGACTTCACCGGCCGGTACGACATCCGCTCGCTGACGCCCTTCGAGCGCCGACCCGAGCGCGGCGAGGAACTTGTCCTGAGCCCGGAGGAGGCGGCCGAAGTCGAAGTCGCCCAGGTTCAGCGGGTCCTGGCCGGCGACGCGGACAGCAGCCCGGATCGGCCGCCACCCGAGAAAGGCGCCTTCATCGACTCGCAGAGCTACAACTACGCCTGGTTCGATCCGGGCCACACGATGTTCCGGATCGACGGCAAGTACCGAACGTCCATCCTGACGAACCCCCGGAACGGACGGATGCCGCCGCTGACGGAAGAAGCGCAGAAGAATCGAGGGTCCCTGCCCCGGTTCATCTGGATGAACGACGACGGCACGGCCTGGTGGCTGGAGTCGGGCGACACCCCCTTCGACAGCCCGGAAACGATGGTCCTCGGCGTGCGCTGCATCTACCAGCCCGGCGCCTCGATTCCGATCCGCACGATCTCCTACAACAACCTGAAGACCCTGGTGCAGACCGACGACCATCTGATGATCCATATCGAGTGGATGCACTGGACGCGGGTCGTGCGGATCGACTCGGAGCATTCGCCTGCGGCCTACCAGTCCTACTCCGGCGACTCGGTCGGCCGGTGGGAAGGCGACACCCTGGTCGTAGAGACGACGAACTTCCGTCGCGAGGCGGCGCCCCGGATGCTGCACGGTCGAAAGTCGGCCGGCGTGCCGCGCGGCGCGATGAAGGTCACGGAGCGCTTCAGCCCGATCGACGGCCAGTCGCTGCTCTACCAGTTCGAGGTCGAGGACGAGGAGTACACGGCGCCCTACGGCGGCGAGATGCCGTGGCCGAAGACGGACCAGTACAACTACGAGTACGCCTGCCACGAAGGCAACTACTCCATGCTGGGACAGCTCAGGGGAGCGCGCCAGCTCGAGCAGGAGTGGATCGCCGCCGGCAAGCCGGTCAAGGGCGGCGAGTAGCGCCGGAGCCGCCTCCCGCGGATGCCAACGGCCTCGCTCGGCTCTCAGATCATGCTGTAGCCGGAGCCCTGGCGCTCCGTGCCGAGCCCGCGCCCCTTCTCGATCCAGCCGAACTCTTCCAGGATGGCCTGGCTGTAGGTCACCCGCCCGGTCACGCGGTCGATCGGCTCCGTCGCGAGCAGCAGTGCAGCCTGCGCCATCGTCTCGACGGTTTCGGCCTCGTTCGGATCGCGTCCTTCCATCAGCCGGTGGTGGACGACGCCGGGAGTCGGCACGATCTGGGACGGGCTGTAGCAGGTCACCGAAACGCCGTGTTCGTAGACCTCGGAGGCCAGGCCCTGGGTGAAGCGCTCCAGGGCCGCCTTCTCGGCGCCGTACAGCGAGCCGCCCGCGAACTGCGGGCCCTTGTACGGGCCGCGGCCGGGGCCTATCGCGGCGCCCGACGAGACGTTGACGATGCTGCCGGCGCCCCGCTCGATCATCTCGGGCAGCACGAGCTTCGAGAGATAGAACGGCGCGTGGAAGTTGACCGCGGTCGAGCGGCGCCACTTGTTGACGGGGAAGTCGACGACCGGGATGAAGTAGGTCAAGGCGGCGTTGTTGATCAGCACGTCGACCGGCCCGAGCGCGTCGCGCACCTGGCTCGCCAGCCGCTCGCAGTTGTCGTACTCGGACACGTCGCAGGCGAAGGCGGTCGCGTCGCCGCCGGCCGCCCGGATCTCCTCGATCGTCTCCTCAAGCGAGCCGCCGAGGTAGTGCCCGCCCACGGACAGCGTGCGTGCCGTGCAGGCGACCCGTGCGCCGTGCTCGGCGAACAGCTCGGCTATCGCCTTGCCGATGCCGCGGCTCGCTCCGGTGACCAGGGCGACCTTGCCGTCGAGCTTCTTCTCTGCTTGCGCCATTGTGCTCCTCCTTCAATCGTCGTAAGCGTCCCGGTACCGCTCGCGCACTTGCGCGTGGCGTCGTGACGTGCGTCGCTGGCCGACCTTCAATCGTCGTAGGCATCCCGGTACCGCTCGCGCAGCACGTTCTTCCGTACCTTCCCCATCGCGTTGCGCGGCAGTTCCTCGACCCAGTAGAAGCGTCGCGGGTGCTTGAACCGGGCCAGACCCGCATCGAGCGCAAAGCGGAGCGTATCGTCGCCGACCGGCGCCTGCTCCGCCACGAGCACGGCCACGACCCCCTCGCCCAGGTCGGCGTGCGGCGCGCCGATCACCGCGGACTCCGCTACGCCCGCCACCTCGTCCAGTCGATCCTCGACTTCCTTGGGATAGACGTTGAAGCCGCCCGCGATGATCAGGTCCTTGCCGCGGCCTGCCAGGGTCACGCGGCCCTCGCCGTCGACGCTCGCGAGGTCGCCGGTGACGAAGAATCCATCGTCGCGCATCGCCTCGGCCGTTTTCTCCGGCAGTCGCCAGTAGCCCGGAAACAGGTTCGGGCCGCGAATCTCCAGGGTTCCCACTTCCGCCACAGGCAATTCGGCGCCGTCCTCGCCCGCAACCCGGACCTCGACGTCCGGCAGCGGAAAACCCACAGTGCCGGCCACCCGCTCCCCTCGCAGCGGGTTCGACGTGATCATCCCGGCCTCGGTCATGCCGTAGCGCTCCAGAATCCGATGCCCCGTGCGCGCCTCGAACTCGCCGAAGACGGCCTCCGTCAGTGGCGCCGATCCGGAAACGAACAACCGGATGCGCTCGCAATCGGCGCTGCCGAAACCCGGCTCGGCCAGCAGCCGCGAGTAGAACGTCGGCACGCCCATCAGGACCGTCGCCTCGGGCAGCAGACCGCGCACCAGCCCGGCGTCGAACGCCGGCAGGAAGAGGATCTTCGAGGCGTTCAGGAACGCGGTGTGGAGCGCCACGAACAGGCCGTGGACGTGGAAGATCGGCAGCGCGTGGAGCAGCACGTCGCCCGGCTCGAAGCCCCAGATCTCGTGCAGTGCCAGCGCGTTCGAGATCAGGTTCCCGTGCGTGATCATCGCCCCCTTCGACCGACCCGTGGTGCCCGACGTGTAGCAGATCGCCGCCAGGTCGTCGTCGTCGCGGGGCTCGATCGCGGGCTCCGCCAGGGCTGCCTGGGCCTCCCTCCACAGCTCGTCGATGCCAACCGTCCGCGGGTCTCCGCCGTCGCTTGAATCGGCCGCAACCGCGCCGCGCACGACGACCCGCGGCGACGCGTCACCGACGAAGAAGTCGACTTCCCGCTCCGTGTACGCCGTGTTCAAGGGTACGTAGACCCCACCACAGCGCAACACGCCCAGGTAGAGCGCCACCGCCTCGATCGACTTCGGCGCCTGAACCACCACCCGGTCGCCCGGCTCGACACCCCGGCCGCGCAGTGCGGCCCCGAACCGGGCCGACGCCTGATCGAGCTCGCCGCAGGTCCATTCCGCACTCGTGCCGCAGCCGGCTCGCACGACAAGGCTCGGGCGGTCCAACGAGGGTTCGAAACGTTCGCGAAGAAGACCGAAGAGATTCGTCATGAGACACTGGCTGCGTTCGGAAGACTGACGATCCTACGCGCGTTGCACTCCGCCATGCCGGCAATCCACACCTCCAGCCCTGGCCGACAGGCGCTGCTCCCGATCGCCGCCCTGCTCCTGCCGGGACCGGCCGCGCCCGGGACGCGGTCGGCGGTCTCGAACTCAAGCTGGGCCGGTACGCCCGCATCGATGACGGCGCGCTGTGGCTCGACAGGTCGGCCGTCGACGTCTCAAAGCCGATCCGCCGGATCCTCGACGCCTGCACGCTCGAGGCTTGGGTCGTCAGGCGCCAGGGCGAGGCGGACCAGAACGAGCCGCCGCCGGTCCACCTGGTCCTGACCCGGGACCGCAGGGGCGCATCGACCGCATACCGGAACGGTGTTGCCGCCCCCGCTCCGGCCTGGCCGTTGCCGCACGCTGGAGTGCACCTGCCAGGCGTTCGCAGCCGACGATCTGCCCAGGACCGGCAGGTATCCGGCTGCCGGCAGCGGTTCGGACTTCGTCGAGGCCGGGTCGGTGTCCACGACGCGTCTCGGCAACATCCTCCACCGACCCGGCTATATGTTGTATGCTGACCGGCGGCGACCGAGGTATCCTGAGCCGTGCACCCGCACGTGCGGCCCTCAGTCGACCAAGCCGTCTCTTGCGAGGCCCGCACCCGTCGCGCACCCGTTGCGCACCCGTCGCGCACCCGCACGTGCGGCCTCGAGAAATTTCCGTTCCGCGGGGCAGGTCAATGCCGAAGCGAAAGCTCATCCTCACGACCGTTCTCACCGGGTTCGTGTTCCTGCAGGCCCCTGCAGGCGGCGCGGAAGGCGAGGGCGCTGGACCTCACGGCCCCGGGCGCCAGAGCCCGAGTTCCTTCGGCGCCCTGGATCTCGAGAACAGGCCGGCCATCCGCGAACCCGACCGCCGTGACCGGCGGCCCGGCTCGGAATCGCCCGCGCGGGTTGCCGAGGCCGACGCCGCCTGCTCGCCGTTCTACCAACAGATCCGGACGAGGTCCGGAGACGCCCTGGTCGAGGCGATCCTGAACGCCCCCATCTCCTGCATTGCAGACCTGGAGTGGATCGGCGACCAGCCGCAAGTCCAGTACGCCGCGTCCGGCGAGGACCACGTGGTCGACGTCGCGCGAGCAATTCCGGGCCTGATGTCTTCCTACGGCGCCGAGGCGGGAGACATGGAGAACGTCGACCGCCTGTTTCTCTATCTGGACATGGCGCGCGACATCCACGGTTGGTGCCGCGAGCAGAAGGCCTGCAAGGGCGACATCTGGCGCACGGCCGAGGCGTACTCCCTGGACGTGGGTTCCCGCGCGGGAAACGCCGTCAGGGACGCCTTCGAGGCCTATACGACCCATTCGGCTTTCATGAGTCAGGACGAGTACCACGCTGACATCCTGTACAGGGTCATATCGATGCTGGGTCGCTTTCCGCTGCCGGAGCACTTCCTGGACGTCGTCACGCGATGGCTCAGGGCCTGGGACGAGGATTACGCGGCGTCCAGCGCCCACACGTGGGCGATGAAGGCGGTTCTCGACATCGCGTACTCCTGCCACCGGAGAGCTGCGGCGTGCGGGCCCGCCTACGGCGGCGACGGCGAGCTGTTCCGTGCCCTGCGGGACTTCGTGGTCGACGGAGGCTGGCTCGGTTCCGGTTCGGACCGCCTCCTCGAGCTGGCGACCATCGAACTGGGGCGTTTCGGCGCCTATCCCGGGACGCCGAACTACGGCCGGCTTCCCGCCGCCGTGCGCTCCGTTCGCAACCGCTACGGAAGCGTCCCGGAAGGCAGACTCATCTGGCTGCGCATCATCGCGTCGCTCGACTACAACGACAGCCGGAACTGCAGACGCTACGGTCTGTGCGACTGGTACGGCGGCGCCGGCTTCCACGCCCGCTTCCGGCGGGAGCTCTTCAACAGGGGTCGCACCTGTCGGCAGAACGCCTGCCCGGGAGACACGGTCTCCGTGCGTTCCCAGAACCTCTCGGGGAACGAACTCGACGTCGCCTGCCGACGGCTGAACGAGCACAGCCGGACCTTCGCCTCGATGTTCGCCACCCGGTGCAAGCCGGTTCCGGGAGACGTCAACGCGCGTCTCGATCTCTTCGTGTTCCAGGACGGGGTGTCCTGCGAGGACTTCGAGTCGGCGGCTTTCGGAGGCCATCCGGACAGTTGCAGCGGCATCTCCTGGGAAGGAAACGAATCCTCCCCCGGCTCGGCGCTGGTGGCGACCGAGAAGGAACCGGGCGACGCCCTGGTTGATCCCGAGCTGGCGATCTGGAACTTCGAGCACGAGTACGCGCATTACCTCGACGCCCGCTACAACAGGCACGGCCCCTTCACGGGCGATCCCGCGATCCAGGGCTGGAGCGAGGGGGTCGCGGAGTACTTCGCGAATTCGGTCACCGAGTACCACCACGGGAAGGGCCGCTGCTCCTCGACCCACTCCCTGACCGACACCCTGTTGCTCTCCGGCTCGATTCCGACCAGCTACAACCAGCGTCACATCATGATCCGTTTCCTGATGGAGCACTGGAGTCCCTTCGTGGACGTCATGCTGCTGCTGATGCGCCACGGCAGGTACGACGACCTCAAGACCTACATCGCCCGCGAAGCGCCAAGGGCCGAAGCGGCCTGGGAGTCGTGGCTCGGCTCGGGCTGCGTCCGCCCATCCGTGGCCCCGCCCGTTCCTTCGCCCCCTCCCGATCCCGAACCGCCGCCCGAACCCGACCCCGATCCCGAACCGCCGGTCCCGGGCCCCTGTGACCAGAGCGGTCAGGCCCTCTGTCTCCGGCAGGAACGCTTCGAGGTCAAGGTGGACTGGTGGACCGACGGCGCCGAACCGTCACCCGCCCGGGCCGCGGAGGCGAGCACCGATGACTCCGGCCTGTTCTGGTTCGTCAGCGATCAGAACTGGGAAATCCTGATCAAGGTGCTCGACGGCTGCGAATCCAACGGACACGTCTGGGTCTACGGCGCAGCGACGACGGACCTCGGCTACTCGATCCGCGTGCGCGACACCGTGACCGGCACGATCAGGAGGTACGGCAACGAGCCGGGCCGACCGTCGCCGGCTGTCATCGACAGCCGGGCATTCGCCGACGCCTGCCGGACCGCGAACCGCTGATCCCGGTCATCCGCCCCGCCTGTTCGGGGTAGCGGGTTCCCCGGGCATCCCCGATCCGCCACGCGCTGCCATGGTCTCGTCTTCGGATCGAACCGGTGCGGCGGGCTTTGGTGTAGACTGAGCGCTCGGAACAACCTCGGGCGGCCTTGGAAGTCTGGACCGAACGAACGGCGGCGAGAGCCGCTCAAGGAGAAAGAAGCTGATGAGACTTCACTCGTACCCACCCCCAAGAAGGTGAGACCCTCACACTCTTCGTTCCTCAGTGACGGATCCGGAGGCTCCCGAACGATGGCCCTGACCGGCGTGCGCATCACGATCGCGCTGGTGCTCAGCGCCATTCCGACGATGGCCTTCGGTCAGACCACCGTCGCCTGCGAGGCCTGCACCCATGACCTCTCGTTCTACCTGGGCGACGGCGGACTCGTCGCAGAGGCCGACGGCGCCGACATGGTGACCTGGGTCGCCACCTGCGGCGGCGTCACCCACCACGGCGAACTCGAGCCCAATCGAGAGGGCGTGGTCATGCTGCAGTTCATGGACAGCGGCCTCGTCTGCAACGAGGAGGAGAGCCGCCTGCAGATCGGTCCCGTCAAGGACGGCGGCTGGTACTGGCTCACCCGCGACACGAACTCGGCCGTGGGCTCCCTGGTCAACCAGGACATCCTCGACAACGCGAAGGGCGGCATCACGAACGCCGGCTCCGGTGTCACGATGACGATTGGCAGGGGCGCCGTCCTCCTTGAGGAAGCCGCAACCGGCCGTCTCGGCCTGCTGCCGAACATCCTGCCGGAACCGCAGACGCCTGCGCTCAGGAAGTGCGGCTACGACAGGAAGGGAACGACCTACACCCGCCGGATCGCCGCGTGTGCGCTGGGCGACGGCGGCGCGATCATCCTGGCGACGGTCACGGACGGGATCACTGGAACGACTGTGCAAATCCCGGACGGGGGCACCGTCACCCGGGCCGCCGGGACCGGCACGGTGGAGGTCCTTGTCGACCTGTGGGCGAACGGGAGCGGCCACTACACGACCGACCCGGCCGGAAATGCACGGCTCGGACACCCGGAATTCGGGACGACGGCACTCAGGGGAACTCTCCGCCTGCAGGGCGTCAGCTACCCGATTTCGACCCGCACCGGTTCGCAGGCCGCTGCTCTCCCGTCAGGCGGCGTGACCGCGACGACAGTAGCCAGCGCCGCCACGGTCACCATCGCGGCGGACAGCGCCTACTGCAGCGCGGCGAACAACTTCCCCCTGCACGTCGACGTCAGCGCGCGGCTGGACCCTGAAGGCGCCGCGAAGGACCAGGTGACGCCCTCGCTCACGCTGACCGGAGGCGAGGCTGGCCTGGCGGGGAAGATGACCTTCACGGTCATCTGCCCTTAGAGGCCTCGGCGGTGATCAGGGCCGAATCGGTCGGCCGACTGGAAGCCCGGGCTGCCTCAGCGGCGCGCTCGCGGCTCAAGGCAGCGCCCGGAACGTGGAACGTGTTCCGGGTCGGCTCTGTCATCGTTGACCGCGCAGGCCGTCTCTCGTGCCGTTCTCGGCGACATGCGTCGTCAGGTCGCTCAGAGCATCCCTCAATTCGTCGTCCTCAGCCTCAACCGAACGGTCGATTCGCCTTCTCTCGCGGCTCTCGGATCATGCTGTAGCCGGAACCCTGCCGCTCCGTGCCGAGCCCGCGTGCCTTCTCGATCCAGCCGAACTCCTCCAGGATCGCTCGCCGTCGGCGCGGGTCTCGATCGCAGTGTCGGGCTCCGGAGCCCGCGCCTCACGCCACAGTTCTTCCATGCCGACGACCAGCGGTCCCGCCCCGGTGGAGATCGACGACGGTGAAGACGAGGGAGCGGAGGACACGAAGGTGCCGGATCCCGCGCCTGGTCCATCCCGGCGTCCGGCTGTCCGGGCCCTGGGTTTCCGGATGGGGAGCTTGCGTTTCCGGATGGGGAGATCGTGTGGTGGCCGGTCCCGTTCAGGAGCCGCCTCGGCCCAACGAGCGGCCGCCTGAACTCGCGAAGGAAACCGGCAACCCGCCCCCCAGGATGACCGCACTCAGCCACCGCCGCCCGCGGCGCCGCAGTGCCCTGTGGCTCGTCACGGCCCTGGTGGCGGTGACCCTCGCCGCCTGTACGGACGATCCGGTCTCCGAGACCCTGACGCTGGAGTTCTTTCCGGAAGCGGTGAACCAGCCGAACCCGGCCGAGGGTAACGCCGCCGTGCTGCCCGACACCGCCGGCCACGTCCGCATCGAGGCTCAGATCGAGATCCGGCGCCACCTGATCCCCAGGGACAACCCCCTCGTCGCAGGGCGCGTGAACGACCGCACCGAGGCGCTGATGAACGAGCACGATCCGTGGCAGATCCGTTTCGACCGCGTGTTCGAGCCGATTGCCGACGGCGCCGAGTGGCGGCGCGCCGAAAGAGAACTGACCAGCTACCGCCGCTGGGCACTGGCAGCCGATCCCGACACGGCGCTCCGGGACTTCTTCGTCGACACACCGATGCGGCCCATCTTCGAGGTCCGGGACAACGAACCCCGGCTGCCGGGGCAGAGGCTGCCGCCGCCCCGGACCGTGACCCTCGCATTCGTCTTCTCGGGCGGGACCCGGGCGACGGCGGGCGAGTCGGCCACCGTCCACCGCGGCTCTCGCGACTTCGCGGACGATGCCGCCCGCTACCAGCGTCGCGCGGCGGCCCTGTGGGAGTACATGAACGACAACCCGGGCCGCCGCTTCGAGACGCTGCGGGGACTGTTCGCCGCGGCCGAGGGCGAGGAACTGCCCGAGTCGCAGTTGATCGCTCAACCACGGGAGTTGGCGTGGTCTGCCGGGCAGGCTCCCGCGCGTCCGGGTTCGGCGAGTCTTCCGCGTCTCCGCGACCTGGAGATCGACCTGATCGAACGCGTGGTGGCCGCCGCCGATCCCCTGGTCCGGATCTTCGAAATCCCGAAGGACGATTCCTTCACGCTCCAGGAACTGTCGCGCCGGGTGTTCGACCCCTTCCCGGGCGTCGTGACCGCGAAGCCCGACGGGACGGTCATCGAAGCCGTCGGTTTCGTGGAAGGCGGCGAGGGCTACAGCATCCCGTCACTCGACCTCTGGAACGCCTACCGGGCCCTGGACGGCCTGTTCGTGTCGCCTGACCCTCTCGTCTTTCTGCTTGAGCGCCGGGACGACTTCGGCTGCGCCGAGGACGACGACGCCTGCACAAGCAGCGCCCGCGTCTCCGCTTTCCTGGAGCGTGGACCCCTGACCGCCAGGCCGGGTTCCGCCGCCCTGATCCAGCAGACGCTGGAAGCCGAACTGCAGCCTCTCTCCGAGTACCGCCTGGTCTGGATTCGCGGCGTCGCCGACGAGACCGCGACGGACGCCGCCCGGCCAGCCATCGAGACCGGCGGGTAGAGCCGGGCGTCGCAGGCCCCGGTTGGCGCGGAGCAGTTCGTTCGCGCGCGCCATGACCTCGGAGGGCGCGCTGTTCAGCCGGCTCAGGGCCGGTACAATCCGGCCCTGAGTTCATGATCTTCACGAGGTGCCCGATGACTTCTTCCAGCTTCAACCGTTCCCGCATCGCGCCCGGCCCCGCCGCGGCGCTTCCGATGGCCGTCCTGCTGCTCCTGGCTGCAGCCACGTCAGCAGCCGCGCAACCGCCCTACCCGCCTGTCATGGAGGGCACGACATCGGAGGTCTACCGCACCGTCGACGAGGTCGAGTTGAACATCTACCTGTGCAACCCGGAGGGCCATTCGGCTGACGACAAACGACCCGCGATCGTCTTCTTCTTCGGCGGCGGCTGGCGCGCGGGGTCGCCGCAGCAGTTCCTGCCCCACTGCCGCTACCTGGCCGACCGCGGGATGGTCGGCGCCGTCGCCGACTACCGAGTGGCCAGCCGCCACGGCGTGACGGCGGACGCATGCGTCGAAGACGCGAAGAGCGCGGTGCGCTGGCTGCGGACCAACGCGGCCAGGCTCGGCATCGACCCGGACCGCATAGGGGCCGGCGGTGGATCGGCGGGCGGGCATCTGGCGGCCGCCACCGCCACCTTGCCGGGCCACGATCCCGATCCCGACGGCCCGAGTCCGGTCCCCAACGCCCTGGTCCTGTTCAACCCCGCGACCGTCCTGACGTCGGCGCTCGCCGAACGCCTCGGCGCGCCGGCCGAGTCGATGTCCCCCTACGATCATCTGCGGCCCGGACTTCCTCCCACGATCCTCTTTCACGGCACGGCCGATGCCACCGTGGCCTACAGCACGGCGGTCCAGTTCTGCGACGGTCTGCGCGCACACGACGCCCGATGCGATCTCGTCAGCTACGCCGGCGCCGACCACGGCTTCTTCAACTTCGGCCGCGGCGAGGGCGAGGACAGGAACTCGATGTACGAGGACACCGTCAACCGGATGGACGGCTTCCTGTACTCGTTGGAGTGGCTCGATCCCAGGCCGCACCCGGACGGCACGCCGAGGAAACGCCTGACCTGGGAGGAGGCGCTCGCCAACGCGCTCGCCAACTCTGGCGGGGCGCCGCTCGGAGGAGCGGAGGGCGACGGCGCCGCGGCCGAAGAAGAGCCACCCGGAGAAGGCGAGCCCGAAGAAGCGGAGCTCGAGGGGGCCGAGGCCGAAGAAGCGCCGCCCGGAGACACGCCGCCCGACGGGGCCCGGTCCGACGGGGCCCGGTCCGAAGGGGCCGAGGCCGAAGAACCCGGGGCCGGCGGCGCCGAGGCCGAATGACGGGAAGCTCCCGGATCCGGCGACGCCTCGCTGTCTGCGCTCTGGGCACGGTCGGAATCGGAGCTCCGGCATTCACCCAGACCGCGGCGACCCCGCGACCGGCTTCAGCCAGTTCGCTCGCGACCCAACCGGCCGGCGAATGGCACAACTACGCCGCCGACAGCCGCAGCAGCAAGTACTCGCCGCTCGACCAGATCGACAGGACGAACGCCCACCAACTCCAGGTCGCATGGCGCTGGAAGTCGATCGACCATGGCCTCGCGGCGCGTCACGAGGGCATCTTCCCGCCCTCCGTGTTCCAGAACACGCCCATGATGCGCGACGGTCGGGTGCTGGTCGCCACCGGCATCGGGGCGGCCGCTCTCGACCCCGCGACCGGCGAAATTCTCTGGACCTGGGACCCCTTCGCGGACGAGGCGCCAAGGAACACGGGCCGGCTCTCCGTGCGAGGCGGCGTGACCTGGAACGACGGCTCCAGGCAGCGGCTCTTCTTCAACGGCAACGGCCGGCTGACGGCGCTCGACGCGGCGACCGGCACTCTGGACGCGGAGTTTGGCGAGGGGGGCCGAATCGACATGCTGGACGCCGGCCAGGGCGTCCGTCGCCGCCAGTACTTCTGGACCTCGGCGCCCGTTGTCTGCGGCGATGTCATCGTGCTCGGCGAGTCGACCTCCGACGCCTGGTCGAGGCGCCGCAACCCGCCCGGGATGATCCGCGGCTACGACGCGCGCACCGGCGCCCTGCGATGGCGCTTCAACATCATTCCGGAGCCGGATGAGTTCGGCTTCGACACTTGGGAAAGCGCCGAGGCAGCGCAGGCCGGCGCCGCGAACGTCTGGACGTGGATGAGTTGCGACCAGGAACTCGGCATGGTCTATGCCGCCACGAGCACCCCGAGCAACGACTGGTACGGCGGCCACCGCCCCGGCAAGGGCCTGTTCGCCGAGTCGATCCTCGCCCTCGATGCCGGGACCGGCGAACGGCAGTGGCACTTCCAGGCCGTGCACCACGGCCTGTGGGACTTCGACTTCCCGGCGGCGCCCGTGCTCGCCGACATCGTCGTCGACGGCAAACCGATCAAGGCGCTGGCGCAGCCTTCCAAGCAGGCATTCCTGTACGTCTTCGACCGTGAGACCGGCGAGCCGGTCTGGCCGATCTTCGAGCTGCCCGTGCCGCCGTCCGATGTGCCCGGTGAACAGGCCTGGCCGACCCAGCCCCATCCGACCTGGCCGTTGCCATACGACCTTCAGGGGCTCGCCATCTCGGACCTGATCGACTTCACGCCGGAGCTGCGGGCAATGGCTCTCGAGTACGTCTCCCGCTACCGCATCGGCCCGATCTTCCAACCCCCGACGCTGATCGAGGGACCGGACGCCAGGCCGACGATTCAGGTGCCCGGGGCGGTCGGCGGCACGAACTGGAACGGCGCCGCGCTCGATCCCGAGACCAACGTGCTCTATCTGCCGTCGGTCACCGTGCCGGCCATCCTGGGTCTGCGCCCCCCGCCCGACCCGGCGCGCTCCAACCTGCGCTACAGGGTCGACCTGAGCGAGGCCGACGGATACGAGTGGGCCGCCCTGCCGAACGGCCTGCCGATCACGAAACCGCCCTACGGCCGCCTGACCGCGATCGACCTCGACACCGGTGAACACCTGTGGATGGTCCCGAACGGCGACGGACCGCGCGATCACCCGGCGCTCGCCCACCTCGACCTGCCGCCCCTCGGCCAGCAGGGCCGCGTATCGGCCCTGGTGACGAAGACCCTGGTCTTCCTGGCCGACGGCTCGGACGCGATGGTGGTCCAGCCCGCCGCCGCCGGCAGCCGAACGTTCCGCGCCTACGACAAGACGAACGGCCAGGTCGTCTCGGAGATGGAGCTGCCGGCAGGCGTCAGCGGCGCGCCGATGACCTACTTCCACGAAGGCCGCCAGTACATCGTGATGGCGATCAGCGGAACCGGCTCCGAGGGTGAACTGCTGGCCCTCGCGCTGCCCGAAGCACCGGCCGCCTCGGCGCCCTGAAGCCGCCGCCCGTCGCTGACTCCGTGTTCGGCCCCGGCCCCCGCGACCCCACGACCTCGCGCCGAAGAACCTGCCGCGCTGCGTGCCGCGGCGCAAGCCAACCCTCCCGGCCTGCGACCGTCGAATGAACCTGCGCGCCGTTGCCGGGCTGGTCGGGCGGCTCCTGTTGCTGCTGGCCGGCGCCCAGTTGATCCCCTTCGCGTTCGCGCTCTGGCACGGCGAGGAGCGGCCCGCCGCGGCGCTCGCCGGCTCGCTGCTGGTTTGCGCCGCGGCCGGCGTCGCCGCTCACTGGTGGGGCAAGCCGCACGAGAAGATCTACCGGCGCGAAGCGATCCTCGTCGTCGTCGGCGCCTACATCCTGGCGTCCTTCTTCGGCGCGCTTCCCTACCTGCTGAGCGGCGAGATCACGGATCCGATCGCGGCCCTGTTCGAGTCCGCCTCGGGCTTCACCACGACGGGCGCCTCGATCCTGACCGACATCGAGCAACTGAGCGCGAGCGTCCTGCTCTGGCGGAGCCTGACCCAGTGGCTGGGCGGCATGGGAATTCTGCTCCTGTTCGTCGCCCTGTTCCCGAGCCTGGGGCCCGGCGCCCGCCTGCTCTACCGGCTGGAGGTGCCGGGACCCACGCAGGACATCATGCAGCCCCAGGTGCAGAAGACGGCAACCGTGCTCTGGAAGATCTACCTCGGTCTGACCATCCTCCTGTTTCTGTTGCTGTGGGCGGCAGGCGCCAGCCGGTACGAGGCCTTCTGCTACGCGTTGACGACCGTGTCGATCGGCGGTTTCGCGCCCCTGAACGCAAGTGTCGGCGCCCTGGACTCCGCCTTGATCGAGTGGATCATCATCGTCTTCATGCTCGTCGCCGGGATCAACTTCTCCCTGATCTTCGCCGTACGTTCACGGCCCAGCCAGCTCTACCGGGACACCGAGTTCCGCGCCTACGCGTCGATCGCCGCGGTGCTCGTGGCACTGGTCACCGCGGATCGCTGGCGAAGCACCGACCTGCCCTTCTTCGAGGCCCTGAGGGAGGCCGCCTTCAACTCGGTCTCGCTGATGACGACGACCGGCTACACGACCCGGGACTACGACTCCTGGGGCGACACGTCCCGCACCCTGTTGCTGCTCGCCATGTTCGTCGGCGGCTGCGCCGGCTCGACCGCGGGCGGCGTCAAGGTCGGCCGCCTGGTCATGACGCTGAAGATGGCCCTGCGCGAAGTGCAGCTCCTGTTCAACCCGCGCCGTGTCCTGGCGCTGCGGATCGGCGACCGGACGATCAGCGACCAGGTGGCGCGCAGCCTGGGCGGCTTCATGACCCTGTTCGCCTTCCTGTGGCTGGGAGTCGCCGCCACGCTCGCCGTCGCCGGCAACGACATGGTGACCTCGCTGTCGTCGTCGCTGGCCTGCCTTTCGAACGTCGGCCCGGCGATGGGAGCGGCCGGACCCAGTCTCAACTACGCCTTCTTCGCCGGTTGGGAGAAGCTCCTGCTGATCTTCCTGATGTGGCTGGGCCGACTTGAGATCGTGGCCGTCGCCGCGATCCTGCTGCCCGTGTTCTGGCGCCGCTGACCCTTCCTGCGCGGCCTCGGGGCGGCTTCTCCGAAGCGGGAACCGTCCCCGTTCAGGCGCCAACGCCAACCGCGACTCTCGGCGCAACGCGGGGAGATGGCCCTCGCCGACACGTGAAGTCGGCGAACAACTACTCGATGCGGCAGACTTCGCTGAACTCGGGCCGCGGCAGGCGCGGGAAGACGCCCTCGGGATCGCCGTAACCGATCGAACACAGGAAGTTGGAGCGCACCGAAGTGCCGGCGAAGAACGTCTCGTCGCACTTCGCGTTGTCGAACCCCGACATCGGCCCACAATCGAGACCCAGGGAGCGCGCGGCGAGCATGAAGTAGGCGCCCTGCAGGGTCGCGTTCCGGAAGGCCGTGACCTCGGCCAGCTCGGAGTCGCTCCGGTACATCTCCGCCATGCCCGGGTCATGGGCAAAGAGCACGTCCATCTTCTCGAAGAAAGCGAGGTCATGGCCCAGGATCGCCGTCGCGGGCGCCTGACGGATCTTGTTCCGGTTGCCCGGCATGGCGACCGACGCCAGCCGCTCCTTCGCCTCCCCGCTGACCGTGAAGACGACCCGCTGCGGCCAGCAGTTCGCGCTGGTCGGGCCCCACTTCATCAGGTCGTGGAGCTCGCGCAGCGTCTCTTCGGGCACCTCCCTCGGCAGCCAGCCGTTCTGGCTGCGAGCGTCTCGAAACAGGATGTTCAGGGCTTCGTCGCCAATCTTCGGCATGGCAGTCCTCCGCCGGCGGATGTTAGCGTTAGCCCGCATGTTTCACCGGCCGCCCCGTTCAACGAGGGCGGCCGCGCCCTGACGCCTGATTCCGACCTGGCTCAGCTGCCTGTCGCTGACCGCCTTGCCGCCCGGCACGGAGTCTCCGTGTCCGTCAGGTCCGACGGCGGATCCCCGTGCTGTCAGTCGGCGGCCGGAACGCGCCGGAACAGCGAGGCGACGTGCCCCTCGGGCAGAGGCTTCGTCGCCAGCGAAACCGCCGCCGTGCAGCCCATCGCGAAGAGTCCCGCCAGCGCCGCGCAGGAGGTCGGGTTCGGAGACTCACCGTGGAGCCACGAGAACACCGGGTGCAGGAAGCTGCCCTCGAACCACGCCGGATCGATGACGCCGGTGTGCAGGATCAGGAAAGAGCTCAAGCCGACAATCAAGCCCGTGTAGGCGCCCGACCGGGTGACGCCGCTCCACAGCGCGCCGAGCACGAGCGGACCCGCGAAGGCCGCCATCATGCCGCCGTTGCCGGTCCAGACCAGAATGGCGATGTTCATGTCCATCAGCATCCAGGCCATCGTCACGCAGACGACCATCACGCCCACGGTCGCCCAACGGCTGATGACCAGCACGCGGTGGTCGAGCTGCTCCTCGCTGAGGTGCGAATGGAAGCGAGGCGCGATCGTCCGGCGGTAGAGGTCGTTCGCGACGATCTGGGACGACGAAACGACGAGCCCGTCCGCCGTCGACATGACCGCCGACAGGATGCCGACTCCGATCAGCGCCGCCAGCCAGGCGGGGAACAGCTCGATGAACAGCGCCGGCAGCGCCTCGTTCGGCGTCGACCCCTCCTCGTACAGGCGGCCGCCGAGCACCGCCCGCGCCAGCGCGCCGCCAAGACCGAGCATGCCCAAGGTGACGCCGAAGACGGAAGCGAACCGCAGGAAAGTGAAGCGCGACTTGCCGGTCTTGAGCGCCCAGATCTTGTTGCCGATGTGCGGCAGCAGTCCGAGCGGGATGTGGGCCAGCAGCACCGCCATCTGCGACCACCAGGAGTGGTACAGCGGCGTCGAGCGGTTGATCCAGCCGACCTGGTCCGGATCCTGTCCCCGGATACTGGAGATAACCGAGCTCAAGCCCCCGTCCAGACCGGCGCCGAAGACGAACAACAGGATGACGAGCACACCGATCAGCAACATCAGGAAGCCCTGCACGCCGTCGGTGAGGATGTCCGCGTGGGCGCCGCCGAGGGACACGTAGACCATCAGCACGACGGCAGTGATCCCGAGCGCCCAGGCCGGTGAAAGCCCAAGCATCGTCTCGAACATGACCAGGCCCGACAGGAGCTGGCCGGCAAGGTAGAAGAACAGGAGCAGGGACGCCACGGTGACGATCACGCGGATGCCGTCCGACTGGTACCGGTCGCCCAGGAACTCCGGGATCGAACGCGAGCCGAACCTGTCGCCGGCGTTCGCGACCAGCCGCATGCAGATCAGCACGCCCAGATACACGCCCGCCGGGTAGAGCACCGCCGACAGCAGCGCCGCCGTCCCGTGCTCGTACGCGAGGCCCGGAAAGCCGAGGAACGTCGCCCCGCTCGCCGTCGTTGCGGCGAAGGCCAGGGCCAGGAAGAAGGGACCGTAGGCCGCCCGCGCGGTCGCGAAGTCGTCGGCGCCGTGAACCCGGCTCCGGCCGATCAGCCCGAACGCCAGCATGCCGCCCATGTAGACGGCCAGAAACAGCCAGGACCAGACGATCAAGCTCATGGCGGAACGGCGCTCACCGTATCACCCGTGCTCAGTATCGCCCGTGCTCGGCGCGCCACGTCATGAGAAACCCGGTCACGATCGACGGCCAGGCCGCGGACGTCCTGCCGGAGTGTGGACCATCACGCCAGCACTCCGGCCCTCCGTTACTGTTCCACCATGCCGACGACCACACGCAAGCCGCACTTCCCGCATCTCCTTGCAGCCCTCATGGCTGTCCTTGCTCTCGCTCCGGCGGCAGCCCGGAAGGAGCCCCTGGAACTCCACCACGTCTACGGGCCGGACGCGCTCGACTTCTCGCCCGACTTGCCGCGGATCCGCTGGTTGCCGGGCGGCCGGGACTACCTGCAGGCCGAAGACAACGAGGACGGGCCCGGTCGGCTATGGCAGGTCGTTGACGCGGCGACCGGGGACGCGGCGCCGTTCTACGACCCCGAGCCGTTGGCTCGGGCTCTGGAAGAGCAACTCCGGCTCGGCAGTGAGGACGCCGCCTCCAAGGCGCGACCGTCGTCGCTCCGCCTTTCCCCGGCCACCGATCGGCTCCTGCTCCAGCTCGCATCGGACCTCTTCGTCTGGGACTTCGACGCCGAGACGCTGACGCGGCTCACCCACGGTCCCGAGGACGAGGAACTGGCCCGCTTCTCGCCGGACGGTCGCAGCCTCGCCTTCGTGCGCGACGCGGACCTGTACGTGGTCGGCGCTGGTGGCGACGAAGTCCGGATGACCACGGACGGGGGCGAGAACACGCTGAACGGCAAGCTGGACTGGGTCTACCAGGAGGAGATCTACGGCCGCGGCAACTACCAGGCCCACTGGTGGAGCCCGGACAGCCGCCGGATCGCGTTCCTGCAGACCGACGAACGGGAAGTGCCCCGCTTCACGGTCGTTGATCACGTGCCCTACCGGCCGCCGCTCGAGGTCTACCCCTATCCGAAGGCCGGCGACCCGAATCCCCGCGTCCGGCTCGGCGTCGTTTCGGCGGCCGGCGGCGACATCACCTGGATCGACCCGGGCATCTACGGTCACGCGGAGATCCTGTTCGTCAACGTCGCGTTCTCGCCCGACGGCGACCTCTGGTACCAGGTCCAGGACCGCCGGCAGACCTTCCTCGACCTGCACCGGGCCGATCCGGACACCGGCAAGTCGGAGCGGGTCCTGCGCGAAGAATCCCACGCCTGGGTGAACCAGCTCGGGCCGCCGCACTTTCTGAAGGGGGACAGCCTGAAGGGGGACAGCCTGAAGGGGGACAGCCTGAAGGGGGACAGCCTGAAGGGGGACAGCCTGAAGGGGAACAGCCTGAAGGGGAACAGCCTGAAGGGGAACGGCCTGAAGGGGAACGGCCTGAAGGGGGACAGCCTCGAAGGGGACAGCCTCGAAGGGAACAGCCTCGAAGGAAACGGCCTGGAAGACGGCGGCTTCCTCTGGCTCAGTGAGCGGACCGGCTTCCAGCACCTCTACCACTACGACCAGGACGGAAAGCTGGTCGGGGCACTGACCGAAGGACGCTGGGAGGTCCGATCGCTCCAGGCCGTTGACGAAGAGGCGGGCGCGGCGTATGTCTCCGGCACCTACCGCTCGGCAATCGGCGCCGACGTGCTCCGGGTCGCTCTCGACGGCTCAGGCGTCACCCTGCTCACCGGGGAACCCGGCAGCCACCGCGGCAGCTTCCCGGAGGACGGCCCGATCGCGCACTGGATCGCCACGTCGAGCGATCTCCACACACCGACGACCATGACCCTGCGCCGCGCCGACGACGGTGCGACCATGCGGGACCTCGGCGGCGGCGACGTCCCGGACCTCGAGCGGTTCGACATCTCGCCGCCGGAACTGCTCCGGATCACCACCAGCGACGGCGTCGACCTGGAAGCGATGCTCATCCGCCCGCATGGCTTCGACCCCGAGCGCATCTACCCCGCCTGGGTTCACGTCTACGGCGGCCCCCACGCCCAGCAGGTCCGGAACGGCTGGCAGGGTTCTCGCGGCATGTGGTTCCAGTACCTCGCGCAGCAAGGCATCGTCGTCCTGGTCGTCGACAACCGGATCGCTTCAGGCAAGGGAGTCGAATCGACCTGGCCGGTCTACCGGAACTTCGGCAAGCAGGAACTCGTCGACCTGGTCGAAGCCGTCGACTGGCTCGGCGCCAAACCCTGGGTCGACAAGGAGCGGATCGGCCTCGACGGCTGGAGTTTCGGCGGCTACATGACGCTCTACGCGCTGACTCGTTCCGACCGCTTCCGGGCCGGCATCGCCGGCGGCAGCGTCGTCGACTGGCGCGCCTACGACTCGATCTACACCGAGCGCTACATGTCGACGCCCGACGACAACCCTGACGGCTACAAGGCCTCCTCAGTTCGCGAACGCGCGGCCGACCTCCACGGCGACCTGCTGCTCATCCACGGCACGATGGACGACAACGTCCACATGCAGAACACGCTGCAGATCGCCTGGGACCTGCAGAAGGCCGGCAAGCCGTTCGAGATGATGCTCTACCCGAAGTCCCGGCACGGCATCTCGGACCCCGACCTCTCGCTCCACCTGCGCGAGACGATGGCGCGATTCATCCTGAAGACGGTCGAACCATAGGAAACAGGCGCGACAGAAACCGGGTGCGCCGGCGTGCCATCCGTGCGCCCAATGACGAGCGCACGGACTGGCTCACGGTGGCGCGGGTCGCGCCACCCGGGTTCCCGCCGGAACCCGGCGCGAGGCGTCGAAATCCGAATCTTGCGGCGGCGATTTCGGGCACGGTGTTCGCGGTGATCAGCAGGGACAACTCGCCCTTCGAGGACCTGGCCCAGGGCTTCCTTGGAGAGGTCGCGGGGGAGCGGCTTGGGCGCAGGCCTGGCGTCGCCATCTTCCCCGTCAGCCTCGTCGACCTCGGCTTCGTCGCCATCTTCCGCACCGGCTTTCGCCGCCTTCTGCGCCTTGCTTCTGCCGCGCTCAGCTTCGCCAGGCGCGCACGCTCAGAGCCAGGGTCGCGATCGTGCCCCAGGAAAGACCGACGACCACGCCGGCATCGAGGATACCCCGCCAAGGCTGATCCAGCCGGTGGACGAGGACGATCAGGACCAGGATGCCGAGCGTGCCGAAGTAGACGCCCAGGCGCTCGCGCCTCGTGCCCTCGAAGTACCCGGCCGCGAACAACGGCGCGAGCACCACCCGGAGCAGCGTCGGCTGGCTGCGGATCGTCATCGCCCGCTCCGCCACCCGCGGCGAGAAACGCAGCTGGAACCCGCGCAGCCCTTCCGACCAGGCCATGAACGGAATGATCAGGAGGAGGGCCGCCCAGTGGTACCAGGCGAACGGTTGGTCGAAGGCCGCGATCGAGATCCTCGCGAGCCGGTAGACCGCCCACACGAGCAGAGCGACGACCCCGCCCACGGCCCAGAAGGCGCCGGCCGTCGCCACGGCGCGGACCGCGAATCCGCTGCCCGGGGCCGTCACCCGGTCTGCCTTGCCGGACGGCATGGCGGGACTCCGCGTAGAGGGCGTGGACCCATTCTGCATTCTGCGGAGTTACGTGCTCCGCTCAAGGCCGTGCCCGATTTCATCCGGAAACCGCGAGGCCGCTGTCCGGGGCCGTCACCCGGTCCGCTTTCAGGTCGGCGGGCCTAGCAGCCCGTGGCAGAAGTCCGTGTCGCACCGAGAGTGGCCAGGCGCCCGCCCGGCAAGGCGCGACGAGGGAGCATATCGGGCCGCCCGCAATCCCGGGAACAAGGGCGACCGAGGAGCGACCCGGGTGGCGCGGTTCCGCGCCACCCGCGAACCAGTCCGTGCGCCCGTCATCGGGCGCACGGATGGCACGATGCCGGGCGGGATGCATGGCCGCTCGAATGCAGCGCGACTTCTGCCACGGGCTGCTGCTAGCTTCAGTCATCCGAGGCCAGATCCCGCCGGCCCTGGTCACTGGCCAGCGCCGCGTGGTTCAGGATGTTCCTCGCCATCGACGACGGCTGGCTCCCGGCATTCGCCCGGTAGATCGCCGCCCGCGTCTCGTGGACTTCGGCGCTCTCGGGCGCCGCGTACCGGGCCGCCTCGATCAGGTGGCACGCCACCGCGTGCCGTCCGGCCGCCGACGAAGCGCGCGCCCGTTCGATCACCCGCTCGACGCCGCCCGCCAGTTCGACCCAGGCTTCCGCCTGCTCCCTCTTCGTCGCCGGCACGACGCTGTCGAACTCGCCGTCCCACCAGCCGCCGTAGCGCCGCCAGACCATCCGCACGAGGAAGCTCGGATCGTCGTAGACCGGCTGCAGGTACGGCTCGTCCGCGAGGTCGGCCGGCGGCGTGACCGCCTGGACCACCTGGTCGAGGCTCAGGCCGCGGTTCATCGCCGCCACGCTCTGCTCCTCGATCGACCGCATGTAACGCGCCGTGCCCTGAAGCGCCCGGCGCACGCGGTCGGCGCCGAGGATCGGCAGGCCGTGCCCGGGCAGCAGGATCTCGGCCCCCAGGGGCAGCATCCGCTCCAGGCTGTCCGCCCAGTCGCCGACGTAGCGCTGCACCTTCTGCGGATTGCCCGCGTTGGGGACCGCCCAGATGAACAGGTCGCCCGTGTGGAGGATGCGGCGCTCCGGAATCCAGGTCCAGGTCACGTCGTCCGTCTCGCCCCGGCCGTGGGTCAACTCGAAGGCGAGCCCGCCTCGACGGAAGGTCAGGTTCCGGCGGTAGAGAACGTCCGGATAGCGGTAGCTCTCGGGCCAGCGGTAGTGCGGCGCGTCGATTGCGAACTGCCGGCGGTTGATCGCCGTGTTCCAGCCAAGGGTCGCCTGGTAGCGGTCGAAGTGATCCGGCACCCGTTCGTGCGCGTAGACCGTTGGCCGCGGCCAGCCCCGCTTCTCTGCCTCCATGTCGAAGGCGGTGACCGAGAACACATGGTCCACGTGGTGGTGCGAGTAGATCGCCGCGGCCACCGGCGTATCGGGCCACTCCCGCCTGACCTCCTCGAAGCAGCGCTTCACGTCGAGCAGGTGGCCGGCGTCGAGCATCACCAGACCGTCGCCGCTGTCGACGACGTAGAAGCCCGCGATGCCCTTGAAGCCGAGCAGACCGTCCGTGAGCCGGCAGGCGCCGGGGTAGTACCGGTGCACCGGGTGGTGCTCGAACCGGAGGTCCAGCTCGCCTCGCCACGCCTGTTCGGCCAGATCGAGAAGGTTCGGTGCAGGCTCGTCAGGCACGTCAGGCACGTCAGGCATGGAGGCGGACGTTACCCCAGCAACGCGGCGGACCCAGGCATGGCGACCATGCATCGCCGTGGCAAAGTGGGCGAACAGGCTCTTGGGGTGGTCGAGCCCGAAGGGGACGGCCACAACGATCACGATAATCTGCAACCACATCGGGCTCTGAGCGAGATGCGCTGCCTCCTTCCAATTGTCCTGGCCCTTTCGAGCGGTTCCCTGGCTTCGGGAAACGACGAGATTCCACGGCGTGTCCTGGTCGACGACTCCGAGTACGTCGGGCGACACGAGGGGCTGTTCGAGGACGTCTACTACCTGTGGCTGCACGTCGAGGAGCTTGAGCGCGAGCGGGCGGAGTGGCGGCTCGGGTTCGACGACGCGCAGGACGCTACCTTGTTGGCAATGGAGACATTCGCGGAGTTCGCTCAGGACGAAGACGACGAGTCGTTTCTGGCCGCACTGATTCAGCCCGGGGCGGCGCCGGCACACGGCCTGCGGGACGGTCAGCGGATACCGCCCGAGGAGTTCGCGAACGTCTGCAGGACGGCCAGCTTCGATCCGTCCGAGGACGCCGTGCTGGACCAGCCTCCAGTGCGCTTTGCCCGGCACGTCGAGCAGGCGCTGGGCGCGGTCCTCGGACGCGTGACGCGAATCGAGCATGGCTTTTCGGGGCCGGTCCCTTCCCTGCTACTGGAACTGGATGTCGAGGACACTCTGATCCCGTCCGACTACTCGCCGCACGCCTACCTCGTCGTGGCGACCAGCGGCTACGTTCATCAGGAGACGGTCTTCTGCAGTTGGCCCGGAATGAAAGGCTGGCTGCCGACGGTGGGCGAGCGTCTCATCGCCATGCCGGTGACCGGCCCCTGGGAGAAGGACGGTGAGATCATTCCGATCTTCGACCCGGTCGAGATCTTCCTGGTCGGCGAACCGGACAGCGCGGGCGTTTCGGCGGTAACTCCTCTCCTCGAACGGACGTCCGTCCCCAGGACGTTGCTCGACTTTCGTCGCCGGCTGTGGGACATTCACGATGGGATCGGTCACGAAGCTGCCGACACTCGGGTTCCCCGACAGTAGCGCCTCGGTCGCCGAAGCTGCTGCTAGCCTCCGCCCGTCCTGTCGCAGGAACAACAGATGGAGCGCCCGGCCGGGTCCCGGGTTCTCACCGCCGACCTCACGCAGCCACGCCCGTGCCGAAACCGAAGCCGAACGTCGCGGCCATTGCCGGCGGGTTCGCTCTGCTGGCAGTGCTGCCGGTCGCGGGCCTGCAGGACTCCGCGCCGACCGCCGAGCGTCCCCGCATGGCCGCCACCCGGGTCGACCAGGGGCCGAACGTCGACGGCGACCTGAGCGACGCGGCCTGGCAGGCGTCCGAGGTCGGCACGGACTTCATGCAGCATGAGCCGCTCGACGGCGTGGCGGCAACCGAGCAGACGGAGGTCCGGGTCGTCTTCACGGACAGCGCGATCTACTTCGGCATCACGGCATTCGACGCGAATCCGGACGCGATCATCGCCAGGGAGATGGAGCGCGACAGCCGCGTCTACCAAGACGACTCGATCATTCTGCTGCTCGACACCTTCCACGATCGGCGCAACGCCTACGCCTTCGAAACGAATCTCAACGGCGCCAGGACCGACACCCTGGTCACGGACGAGGGACGCGACCTGAACCTGGAGTGGGACGGCATCTGGTCCGTCGCCTCCCGGAAGACGGTCCGGGGCTGGGCGACCGAGATCGCGATTCCGATCTCGACGCTGCGCTTCGACCCGGCGGCGCCCGCCTGGGGCTTCAACGTTCAGCGGTACATCGCCCACAAGCGCGAGATGACGCACTGGTCCGGTCTGCCGCGCGAGGTCGGCGTGCTCGGGCAGGTGGGATCCCAGATCCAGCCTGTCCACCGTATCTCGATGGCCGGAGAACTGACCGGTCTGACCGGACTCGCCCAGTCCGCCCAGCTCCAGATCAAGCCCTTCGTGATCGGCGACGTCAGCGAGGACCCGCGCCTCGACCTCGACCCGGCCACGGACGGCGACTACGGTCTCGACCTGAAGTGGGGCGTGACGCGCTCCCTGGCGCTCGATCTGACCTGGAACACGGACTTCGCCGAGGTCGAGGTCGATGAGTTGCAGACGAACCTCACCCGCTTCTCTCTCTACTTCCCGGAGAAGCGCGACTTCTTTCTGGAGAATGCCGGCATCTTCGACTTCGGACCGCCCCACCGCCGGTTCTACGAACCGCCGGTCCTGAAGGCGTTCTTCTCGCGGCGGGTCGGCCTGGACGAAGGGCGGCAGGTACCGATCGATTGGGGCGCCCGGCTCACCGGGCGAATGGGCGGTTGGGACATCGGCGTACTCCGCGTCGCGACCGCCGGCGTCGACAGGGACGATGGCGCACTGGCCCCGAACGCGTTCACGGTCGCCAGGCTCAAGCGGAATGTCGGCGAGCGGTCGTCGGTCGGCGCCATGCTGACGGAAACGGCGCCGGACGGCGAGCTGGCGAACCGCGTCGCCGGTGTCGACTTCGTCTACAAGCCGGGGCCGAAGGTGATCTTCGGCGGCTTCTGGAGCAGCAGCGGCATCAGCGAGGAGCGGTCCGCCGGAGCGCGAACCGAAGCACCGGCCGCATCCTCCGCCGCGGGAGAGTCGGCCTACGGATTGAACTTCGACTACCAGGGGCGCGCCCTGACCGTGTTCCTCGACGCCCAGGAGATCGAGAAGGACCACGATCCCGGGGCCGGCTTTCTTCTGCGCAGCAACGTCCGGCGCCTGAACCCGCAGATCCAGTGGTTGCCCCGCATCGAACGCGGCCCCGTCCGCTCCTGGTTCACCGAACTCTACGTCGACTACTACGAAACGCTGGACCAAGGCGAGCTGGAGACCCGACGGATCGAGTTCTCGCCCATCGGCATGAGAATGACGACCGAGGACCGGTGGCGGCTGGGCTATGTCCATGAGACGGAGAATCTGTTCGCACCCTTCGAGGTGTCGCCCGGCGTCGTGATTCCGCCGGGGCGCTACGAGTTCGCCACGGTCGAAGCCGCGGCCTTCACGAATCAGAGCCGCCTCTTCGGCCTGCGAGGACGCTTGGGTGTCGGCGACTTCTACGGCGGCACGCAGACCTCCGGCCGCGTGTCCTTCAACTTCCGCCTCTCGAAGAACCTGCAGACGGAAACCCGCTGGGCCTTCAACGACGTCGAGCTTCCCCAGGGCGCCTTCGACGTCGGCCTCTACAGCCAGCTGGTGAGCTTGACCTTCACCCCGAATCTGCGGTTGAACACGATCATCCAGTACGACGATCTCTCCGGGGACCTCGGCACGAACATCCGTCTGCACTGGATCTACAGGCCCGGCTCCGACCTGTTCGTCGTCTACAACGAGAACTGGATGGCCGAGGACCTGCGGCGCCGGCAGAGCACCCGTCGCCAGATCGCAGTGAAGTTCACCTACCTGATCCAGCCGTAGCGGCCCGCAGCCGAGTCGCGCCGCCTTCGCGCGGCCACGAATCCCGTCCGGCGTGGCGGCATCGCGGCATCCGTGTGCTCGATGACTCGCAGCCGCAGCTGGTTTCCCCTGTTGCGTTGGCCGTCAGGCGGACTGTCGGGCAACTGTCGGGCAAACTGCCGGGCGCCGGGACTTGGCCTGTGTCCCGTATTGGGCTACACTCACGCGGTCTGCACGGCCCTCGAGGCCGTCGCCGCCAGACGCTCAAGGCGGCCGCGACTCAGCTTCCCCGGACCTTCATCACGTCGCACCGTCCTCCGGGGGAGCGAACGAACTGCCAATCGGCGGATTCAACGGGTAGACACCCCATCGGAATGCCAGAAGCGCAGAGCGAAAACCCCACCGCAACCACACCTGCTCCCAAACCCTCGCGACTGGCGCGGCGCAGGCGGCGCACCCGCCCGCGCGGCAGGCGTACCATCGCGCTTCATCAACGCAGTGCATCCCACTTTCGGCCGGAGCAACGTGAAGAAGGAAAAGCCGTCTTCTCGACGGGCGCCATCCAGCTGGAGATCGATGGCGAAAGCGCCCGCATTCTCGTCGCGCTGCCGCCTGCCGGCGACAGCGGCATCTCCGCTCCGAACCCGAACGGCATCGCCAACGTCGAACTCGACTGGTCCAGGGTTCCGGCCGAACGCATCCTCCATGCTGTCTGCGGCTGCGACCAGTTCGCTGCAGGCGCCGCCTGCGGCCACATCTGGGCGTCGCTGCTGCAGCTGGCCGCCAACGAACCGAAGAGGCAGCCGGCGGGATCGGGCCGTGTCTCGCTGCGCAAGACGCGACCTCCCCAGGTGTCCATCCCGGGATCGGCAATGAAGTCCCCCCAGCCCACCAGCAAGGGTCCGGAAGCTGCCCCCCGCCCGGTCCGTCGCTCCCGTCGCAGCCGCAACCGGCGGCGGCGCCGAACCCCCGCAACAACGAGCTGGCGCTCCGTCGTGCAGACCGTGCGCGATGACATCGAAGGGCGAACGCCGCCGAAGAAACCGGCGGCGCCCAGGAACGCCCCGCCTCGGATACAGCTCCTGATCAACACCGCGACAAGCCGCAACGCGGGCGGCCTGATGATCGACATCTTCGGGCGCAAGCCCAACCCGCAGGGTGACTTCGGCAAACTGAAGCGACTGAGCATCGAACACGGAAAGCTGGAAGAGCTGTTCGGACTGACAACGGACGACGCACCTCCCGCGGCGTGGAACGACGCCCCCCTCGCGGCCGGGCCGGCGATGGTCACCGCACTGCCGCCGGACGCGCCGCCTCACGCCAGCCGCAAGCGCAAGGGCGGCCGTGGCGGCCGCGGCGCCCGCGCGACCGGTCGTCCCCTTGTGCAACGGGTCTACGTGCCGATGAACTGGATCGGCGCCCTGCTGCCGCGACTCAGTGCGGAGGGGCATCTCTACTGGTGGGACGGTCGCTCGCTCGGCGATCCACGTCCGGTCACGATCGATGAAGGCGAACCCTGGCGCCTGGCTTTGCAACTGGAGCTCGCAGCGGCCGGCCGGGTCCGGCTGCGCGGCCTGCTCAGGCGCGGCGACGAAACCGTACCCCTGAGCCGCGCTGCTCTCGTTCTACCCCTGGCGGCAGACGGCAGCGGCACGGCTCCTGATGCCGCATCGGGCGGGCAGGGAGACATGCTGCTCCTGACCGACGGCGCCGTCGGGCGACTGCATCTCGACCCGCAGCGGGATCAGCCCTGGTACGCGCTGCTCGGCACGAGCGGCGATCTCGTGATTCCGGACGAGGACCTCGAGGCCGCAGTGACCAGCCTGCTGGAGCTCCCCAGACTGCCGCCCCTCGAACTCCCGGAGGAGGTCTACCTCTCGGAGGAGGCGCCCGTGCCCCAACCGCGGCTCGCCCTGGAGCCGGAGGACGCCCCGGAGTGGATGAACCCGCAGCTCGAGGCCCGACTCTCCTTCGGTTACGGCGGCCTGACGGTCGACGCGGGCGATCCGCGGTCCGCCGTCGTCGACTGGGAGGAGCATCGCTTCGTTCGACGGGACCTGAACACGGAGCAGGAGGCCCTCGTCAGGCTGCTCGAACTCGGTCTCAAGCCGGTCGCTTCCAAGAGCGGCCACGGTCTGGAACTCGAGCCGCGCGATCTGCCGGCGGTCGCCGAGCCGCTGTTGCTCGAAGGTTGGGAAGTCGAGGCCCACGGAGCCTCGATCCGTTCGCCCAGTCCACCGGCGCTGCGTATCGAGAGCGGCGTCGACTGGTTCGAACTCAGCGGACAGGTCGAGTTCGACGGCGATCGGATCGACTTCCCGGAGATCCTCGCCGCCATCTCGGCGGGACGGCGTTCCGTCGAACTGGAAGACGGCTCGAAGGGACTGCTCCCGGCGGCCTGGGTCGAGAACTACGGCTCTCTGAGCCAACTCGCACAGGACTCGAACGAGGAAGGCCTCCGCTTCCTGCCCTCGCAGGCACTCCTGGTCGATGCGCTGCTGGCGGTCACACCGCCGACCAACGTGAGCGAGACGTTCGCCGAGCTGCGCGAGAAGCTGGCCACCTTCTCCTCGATCAGGCCCAGGAAGGAACCCCGCAGCTTCGTCGGCACGCTCCGGAACTACCAGCGCCTGGGCCTTGGATGGCTCTGCTTCCTGCGCGACTTCGGCCTTGGCGGCGTCCTCGCCGACGACATGGGTCTGGGCAAGACGATTCAGGCGCTGGCGCTGCTGCGCACCTACCGGACGGCATCCAGGACGACCGGGTTGCCGTACCTGGTCGTCGCGCCGCGCAGCCTCGTCTACAACTGGATCGACGAGGCCGCCCGCTTCACACCCGATCTGAAGGTGCTCGAGTACGCCGGGCGTGACCGGGAAGATCTCCGCGACGACCTCGGGACCGCCGACCTCGTGGTCACGACCTACGGCACCGTGCGCCGGGACATCGGCTACCTCGCGACGGTCGAGTTCGACACGGTGATCCTCGACGAGGCGCAGGCGATCAAGAACGCCGCCTCGCAGACCGCCAAGGCGTGCCGCCTGCTCTCGGGCCAGAACCGGCTCGCGCTCACCGGCACACCGATCGAGAACCACCTCGGCGAGTTGGGCTCGATCTTCGAGTTCCTGAACCCCGGACTCCTCGGTCGACTGCCCGCACTCGACGTGCTGGCCGGCGGCCGGGCCCCGAGCCGGGAGGAACTCGCCCTCGTCGCCAAGGGTCTGAGGCCGTTCATCCTCCGCCGCGGCAAGGAGCAGGTGCTGCCCGACCTGCCCGAGAAGACCGAGCAGATCCTCCAGTGCACCCTGAACCCGAGGCAGCAGGAACTCTACGACCAGCTCCGCGCGAGCTATCGCGACAGCCTGCTGAAGCAGGTCGAGGACACCGGGGTCGCCGGATCCACGATGCAGGTGCTCGAAGCGCTGCTGCGGCTCCGCCAGGTGGCCTGCCACCCCGGGCTGATCGACGAGACCTGGGAGGATGCCGGCAGCGCGAAACTCGACTCGCTGTTCGAGCAGGTCTCGGAGGTCCTCGACGAGGGTCACAAGTGCCTCGTCTTCTCCCAGTTCACGTCGCTGCTGGCCTACGTCCGCCGCCATCTCGAGGAGGGGGGCGTACCCTACGCCTACCTTGACGGCCAGACACGGAACCGGGGCGAAGTCGTCGAGCACTTCCAGACCGACCCGGCCTGCAACATCTTCCTGATCAGCCTCAAGGCCGGTGGCGTCGGCCTGAACCTGACCGCGGCAGGCTACGTGTTCCTGCTCGATCCGTGGTGGAACCCGGCCGTCGAGGCGCAGGCCATCGACCGCACGCACCGCATCGGTCAGACCCAGCCCGTGTTCGCCTACCGACTGATCGCGCGCGACACCGTGGAGGAGAAGATGCTCGAGCTGCAGCGCTCCAAGCGGAAGATTGCCGACGCGATCCTCGAGGGCGGTGGATCGTCACTGCGGGACCTGACCGCAGACGATCTGCGAATGCTCCTTAGCTGAGGCTCCACACATCGGCCTCAGGGGCAAAGGGCCTTCGGAACCCGATAGGGGTTCCGAAGGCTTTTTGCGTCTTAGTCCATGAACGCCGCTGAACACCCGGCGCACGACTTCGACGCGTACATCGACTCACATGTCCCCACAGCCGGCCCACCGCCCGGCCGGCGCCGTCCCGAGACCAGAATCATGCCCCTGAAGCACCCTCCCCGCCTGCGCTCACCGCTCCCGGACTCCCTTCGGACCGACCCACTCTCCTACACCGACAGCAGCAGCAATCCGAGGCTCCAACTTCCGAGGTCGTCCGCGCTGGCCCTCGGGGCGCGCCTCGAGAACGCACTCAAGTTGCTGGACGCCCGTTCGGCGCCGCTCGGTTCCATGCCGCGCTTGCGGAGGCTTCCCGGTCCCTCCGTTCTTCGCCAGGCGCACTGCGCCCAGCTCCGGAGGAGGCGGCTGTGACCCGCCGGCGGCTTGCCATCGCGATCGTCGCTGTGGCCGTCATCGGTCCCATCGGGGGCCTTCTCTGGTTCGAGTCCCGCATCGAAGCACGACTGTCTCTACGACCCGAAGTCGGCACGGTCTTCCCCTCCCTGCCGGGACTCGCCGACGGCGAGTCCCTGCCAGCCTCCCCGGGCCGGCTTCGGGTCGTTACCTTCGCCAAGGCCGGCTGCGGCAACTGCGACCGGACGATCGCCACGTTCAGGCGACTCCTGGCGGCCGGAGAGGCCGACTTCGACCTGATCGCGGTGGTCGCGGATTCCGACGCCGTCGAACCCGGCGGAACGGGCATTCGGCACGCCATCGCCGACCCCGATGCCTCCGTGTCCAGGAGCTTCGGAGTGGTCCATGTGCCGCTGGTCTTTCTCGTCGACGAGAACTCCCGGATCCAGGCAGTCACGGCCGGCGAACGCCCCGAGACCGCCTGGCGCTCCTTTCTGGGAATCGAAGACGATGCGCACTGATTCCTCCGGTACCGCTCGGCGCCGGCGCCTGGCCGCCGCCGGGCTGCTGCTCGCCACCGGCCTGGTGGCGGTTGCGGTGCGCGCGGTCGGACCCACCCTCGACCGCCTCGCCTGGGCCGCCTCCATCGACCCGACGGCGCCGGGATTCGGCGAGGTCGTTCGGCAGCAGAAGCGTTCCGACTGCGGGCCGGCCGCGCTCAAGATGGTCTTCGAGCACTACGGCATCACCGGAACCACACTCGCCGAGCTGGAAGCCGCGACCGGCACCGGGCCGGACGGCACCAGCATGCTCGCCCTGAAGAAGGCCGCCGAGGCACAAGGTCTGAACGGCCAGGGCCTCCGTCTGCCGGTGGAACGCCTCGACGACATCCCGATGCCAGCAATCGCGCACGTTCACGGCGATCACTTCGTCGTCATCCGCAGCGCCGGTGAGGAACTCGTCGTCGACGACCCCTCCCTGGGGCGCCTGCGCATGAGCATCAGGACCTTCGAACGCTCCTGGGACGGCGTCCTCCTCGCCTTCACCCGGAGTGCAACAACGATTTCGCGGACGGTACGCATTCCGTCCATTCCCCAAACAACCACCAACCCACGAAAGGGAGAACAACCATCAACAACTCATCCAGACCCGCCGCCGCCCCGTCGGCCGGCGTCAACCCTTCAATGAACACGAACACCACGAATCACGACGCCCGGCTCACGGGCACAACACCGAAAGGACACCCCTCCATGAGAATCCGAATCGCCCTCCTGTCCGGCTTCCTCGCACTCGCGGCAGGCGCCGCCGCCGCCATTCCGACCGCCACCGTCCCCACGAACCAGACCACCGGTCCAACTTTCCCCTGGCCCTGCGAGGACACCCCGGTGTACTTCATTGTCGACCCGTGGGGGCCGACCACCGGCCCCTGGGACCCAACCGCGTGCATTCCCAGCCCCTGGCCCTTCTAGTGAACTGCAGAAACAGAGATCAACCAGATGAAGAACACTCTGCATGCCCTTGCCGCCTGCATGGCCATCGCGCTGGCAATACAGGTTCCCGCTACTCCGACGGCCTCGCCGCAAGGTTCCGTTGAACCAACTCCAGTAACCGACGGTGGAACCGAAACCGTTGCACTCTCCCCGGCAACCCTCGACGCGGTCACCGGCGCCATCAACTGGCCCTTGATCGCCTGCTTGACAAGCGCGGCCGTCCTGGTCGTGGGCGCCAGCCTGGCGGCAAGTCCCGGCATCGGTGCGGTCGCATCCGCCACGCTCGCGGCGTTCTGCCGGGCCCGCTACTGACAACAGCCACAGTCATCAACTCTTCACTCAACTCAAACACAGGAACCTCCTCATGAAAACACTTGCATCCACTACAACCTGCCTGCTGCTTTCCGTCGCAACGCCAGGCCTCGCTTCAGGCGCCGACGCGGATCCGGGCATTGACCCGGCCGCCTTCGGCAGTCGAACCACCTCCTCCTCGGCACACCAAAGCCCCGGCGACGGCGGGCGCAAAGTCCCTTGGGCCCTCGAACTGAAGGCGGTCTCGGGGACGGGAGCCGCTACCGCCATTCCGACCGTGGCGGCGGCATCGGCCGAGCCCGCTACGCCGGGCTCATTCTGGCCCCGCGCCTCCGGGCCCGCCCACGCCGGTCCGCTGGCGCACCTTCCCGAAACGGAGCCAATCGAGTTGGCAGTGTTTGGGCCTTGCGGCTGCATCTGGCCTTCCCCGTGCCTGTTTCCCTTTCCTTTCCCGTTTCCGTGGCCTGCCGAACCGATCTTCGATCCGCTGCCCATTCCCGGCACCTGGCCCCTCTAGACCGTCTCCTCCAGTCATGAATTTGCAATACTGAAAGGACATCTCATCATGAACCTATGTACCGCAGCGTTCCTCGTCACCTGCCTTCTGGTCCCGTCGGGCTCGATCGCAGCCACCTCGAACGCTCCATCCGGCGACCCGGACCGAGCAGTCTCCGCGGCGCCACTCGCGGCAACCGCAGACATCGGGTCCAACGAAACCAACGCGATGACCGACAAGGAAACCGCCATGGTCGTCGGCGCCGGCTGGCAATCCGAATTCTGGTGCGGCGTTGCAGCCGGCGCCGGCATGGTCCTGACGGCAACCGGTGTTCTGACGCCCGTCGGAATCGCTCTTGGCGGAGCCGGAATCTACTGTGCGTTGTACCCGTAACGAGGCGACACCGTGTCTCACCACTGTCCGCTTCGCAGTGAATCACTCATCCTCTCTTCCATCCACACCCACAAAGGAACCTTCAAAATGAAGTTTGTCTCAGTTGCACTCACCTTCGCTCTTCTTTCTTCGGGCCTTGCCATGGCCGCTCCTGGCACTTCCGACGTACCGCATGTCTCTTCGCCCGCCTCGATCCAGGAGGTCGTTCGCGTCGACGACAGTTCGCTCGATGTCACTTTGGGCGCTTTCAACCGGCCCGCGTGTTTCGGCATTGCGATCGGTGTCGCTCTCGGCGCCCTGGCGGCAGGCCCCATCACAGGCATCATTGCCATATCGCTGGGCGGAGCATTTGCACCGGCTGTCGGAACCCTGCTTTGTTCTCGCTGATTCTGGCGCTCTAGGCTAACGAACGTTGCACCGCGAGAACTCGATGGGCTTGTCAGCACAGCGACGAAACCGGCTGGATACGCGGCCTCCCTTCACGCCGGCGTTTCACCGGACAGAGGAAGCCAAGGTGGACTTCGACCGCGTGTCGCCCAACTCCTGTCGGGGCTTTCGCGATGTCATCCTTCTTCAGCGGCTCGACGGGGTCCGGCGGACCCCGTCGAGCCGCAGCCGGCCGAGGTCGGACGAGAGACTGCAGACTGCCGGATCCGCAGGCACAGGTCTGTTTGACGGGCGTTGCAGTCGCGGGATAGCGTCCGTTCATCGGTCGTCAGACGCGCAGGGCGCCTGCGAGGGCCCCCTGCCAAATTCGCCGTCGCCCCTTGGGCGCAGGGTCGCTCCCTGCGCCAGGCAAGTCGGCGGGGGGTCTCGTTTCCCCTGCGCGGGGCGGCCGATCCGGTTCGCCACCAGTCCAGGTGCCGGCCGCCTTTTCTTGGAGCCGGCTGGCGCCCCCTGGAGGACCTGATGGCGATGTTGACGAATCCGGGCAGCCGCGCAGACCTGCTGCTGACCCTGGCGCGGCTCTCACTTCCGGACGCGGTGCGACGGGCCGACCAGCCGGTCGCGGCGGCGATCCTGTTCGTTTTCCTGTTTCTGGTCTTCGCGACCGCCGGGACACTGGGTGTGCTTCCAGTGGTCTTCGCGCTCGAGAGCGACGGCCTGCGCGGGAACCTCCTGAGCCTGATCGCGTGCTCGGTGACGGCGTTCGCACTGCTCGGCCAGGTGGCGCTTCGAGCGCCGGTCACGTGGTTGCTCGATCTGAAAGACCTGTTGCGGCTGCCCGTCGGCTTTCGCGATCTATACGGGCTCCGTTGCGTTCTGAGCACGGTCGGTTACTGGCTTCCCGTTCTCGGTCCGGCAGGCGTCTACCTCACGGTGATGAGGTCGGGCGGCATCGTCGGAGTTCCGGTCACCCTGTTCGGCATTCTGAGCCTGGTCTGGATCTTCGGCCGTGCGGCGGCGGTCCTGTCGATTCTGGCCGATCGCTGGGTCGAAGGCGCCCTCGGCGTTCTGGCCACGTTCGTGATCGCGGCCGTCGCGCAGACCGCCATCTTCGCCGGCGTATTCGCCTTCGGCGGCGAGCTCGGTTCCCAGGGAATCACTCGGGCCGTCGAAGAATCAGCGGTTCTCGGCGCCCTCGCTTTCACGCCGCCTGGAATGGTAGCTGGCATAGTCCATGAACCCGGCTGGTCGGCTCCGAATCTGGCAAGGCTCGGAGGCCTGCTCGCCATTCTCGGCGCGTTGTCCGTGCTCGAGAACCGGCTCCTTCTTCGCAGCTACCTGGAGCGTCCGGGCGGAGACCGGCGCACCGCCTCCGGGGTCCTGCCTCTGGCGCGGACGCTGCGCAGAGGGAACCGTCTGACTCCCATGGGCACCTTGACGCTGCTCGAAACCGAGTGCCTGTTGCGCCACAAACCGGCGCGTCTGATTCTGGCAATGACGGCCGGCTGGACCGTGGTGGCAGTGCCTGTCTTCGCCGGTGGAGCAGTCGCGGCAGTCGGGTTCCTGACTCTGTGTCTGTACGAGTTCCGCATCGGCAAGCAGCCACCGAGCTGCCATGTATGGCCGGAGTCGCTCACCCTGCCCTTTTCCGTGGCGAGGATCTTCCGCACGCCAAGCCGGGTGACCAGCCTGGTAGCCGCCTTGGTCATCGCGTTCGCCCTCGGCCTGACCCCACTCGACTGGTTCGGGTGGGGCTTCTTCCTCATCGCATTTTGCCTGTTGCTGGCCGGCGGCCTTCTGGCTACCGCCGGATACGGCCTGATCCAGCTCGGCTGGCCTCAGCGCAACTCCGGTTTCCTCGACAACGCGAGCGGCGCCAGGATCGCAAGCTCCTTCGTCCTGACGCACGTTGCAGGCGCCCCCTTCCTTCTCTCCTTCGTTCTCTACGCACTCCACGACACACAACGGATCAGTCCGCTCACTGCCGGCCTCATCGCGGCGCCGGTGCTCCTGCTGGCTGCTGCGGCCTCGTACGCCTGCCGCCGGCGCCAGGCGCGCGTGCTCGGCACCCGCGGTCGCGAACTTCTGCTCGACGACGCGGACGAAGACCGTGCGCAGGAACCGAGCTCCTCCTGATCACCCACCAACCACAAGGAACCAGCATACTGATGGAAGCCATCAACGCAGAAAACCTGACCCGCTCCTACAACGGCAACGTCGTTGTCGACGGGGTCGATATCGACGTTCAGGAAGGACAGATCCTCGGATTCGTCGGCCCCAACGGAGCCGGCAAGACCACGACCTGGTCCATGCTGACCGGGTTGCTCAGACCCACCGGCGGGACCGTGCGCCTGCTCGGCAGACCGGTCGACGTGAACGACACGGACCTCAAGCGGCAACTCGGCATCGTTCCGGACGAGAGTGTGATCTTCGAGAGCCTGACCGGCGAAGAACTGCTGCTCTCGTACGCCCGCATCTACGGCCTGAGCCGGGAAGACGCCGGGCAACGAACCGACGAGGCGCTGTCCGTCTTCGACCTCGAGGACGCGGCGAAGCGACCGATCACCACCTACTCCCACGGCATGAAGAAGAAGCTCCGCCTGGCAGCCGCCACCCTGCATGCCCCGCGCGTGCTGTTTCTGGACGAGCCGTTCGAAGGCATGGACGCGCTCAGCGCGCGCACCGTCATGTCGATCCTGAAACAGATGGCCGAGCAGGACGGCGTCGCCGTATTTCTGACCTCCCACATGCTCGACTACGTGGAACGCGTATCGAGCCACATCGCCGTCATCCGCGACGGCAAGGTGCTCCTGTCCTGTTCCCGGGCGGAGTTTCGCGAACTGCCCGACGCCGAGGGAGAAGACGGCGCCGGCCGCCTCGAGAACCTGATCCTCAGCATCTCCCGACGCGAGAGGTTCTCCCGCCTCTCGTGGATCGGCAACAGGAGCAGGACATGACCGAGCCTCCCCGGAACACCCACGCACGCCACGCACCAACTACCCCGCCCCCCCTCCGGAACCGACCTGGGAGCAAGACATGACCGAGCCTTCCCAACACATCCACGACCTGCCCCGGGTGACCCACGGCGGGGACCAGCCAAGCGCCCGGGGAGACTGGTTCAAGGCTCTCATTCGAATCGTCACGTCGCCTCGGAAGAGCTTCCGGATCATCGGCCGGAGTTCACCCTGGCTTCCCGCCATGCTTCTGATCCTGTTCGGAACGCTCGTTCTCGTCGAGTTGAACCAGCCCTACCAGGAGAAGGCCATGAGGGCCGAACTCGCCAGGGCGCTTCCGGGAAACGCCGAACAGGCCGACCAGGTTCTGGCTCAGATGGAACAGGCCCGGCAAGGGAGCCCGGTCGTCCGATGGGCGGGGAGGGCCATGGCCGGCGCCGCATTCGTTGTCAAGCTGTTCATTCAGACCCTGTTCGTGTGGCTCCTCGCCGTGGCTTTCCTGGGTCAGGTCCGCTTCGTCCACGCGCTCTCACTGATGGTTCACCTGAGCGTGATCGCACACCTCCAGGCCTGGGCCGCCCTGTTCATCGCCAGTCGGAGAGGCCTGGACGCGATCCAGGCGGCCGCGGACCTCGAGCCGGCCCCGGGGCTCAACCTGCTGCTGGCCGGGGACAACGCCGCGCTCAACGTCGTCTGGGCAAGTGTCAATCCCTTCACGATCTGGTTCCTGGTCCTGCTCGGTCTGGGCTCGGCAGCCGTCCTCGGCCTGCCTCGACGAAGAGGCTACCTGCTCGCCGGCTTGTACTGGGCATCGACGACGGCGCTCGCGGCGGCAACGGTGGGAGTGGCGGCCCGTCTGACGCCGGGCTAGCTGGCAGCCCGTGCAAGAAGTCCCGCTGCACTCGATCGGCCAGGCATCCCGTCCAGCATCTCCGGCCAGCCGGGCGCTCGATGATTCGCATCCGGAGGTGGGTCGCGTGCGGCGCGGGACGCGCCGCACGGGCAGGCTCCCCGGTCGCCCTCGTTCCCCGGATTGAGGGCGGCCCGATATGCTCCCTCGTCGCGCCTTGCTGGACGGGCGCCCGACCGTTCCCGGTGCAACACGGACCTTTGCGCGGGCTGCCAGGCCGAGCGCCACGAGGCAGGCGGACGTCCCGATGTCAGCCGGTTCACGGAAGAGGATCACCAGGTCAAAGGAGGAGACAAGCGATGCAGCGCAGGGATCGCGGAGTACTCGCGGCGGCAGCCGCCATCATCGTCCTCGCGGCGCCGGTCGCGACAGCCGCCGAGGAGGACGCGGCACCCCGAACGGCCTCGGGGCGTCCCGACTTCACCGGCAGCTACGATATCGCCACGCTGACACCGCTGAACCGGCCAGCCGAGTTCGGCGACAACCTGTTCCTGACGCCGGAGCAGGCGAACGAGATCGTCGAAACGGAGCGTCAACGGGTGGCATCCCGCGCAGCCAGGCGGGACATCACCGAGCCGCCGCCGCCGGGCGGCGCACCGCCGATCGGTCTGGGCGAGGAGTTCCGCGAGACCAGCGGCGCCGGCAACGTCGGCGGCTACAACAACTTCTGGACAGACCGCGGCAGCGACGTGTTCTCGATCGACGGGAAGTTCCGCACTTCGATCATCACCGACCCGCCCAACGGTCGGATGCCGGCACTCACCGCGGAGACGATGCAGCGGCTGTCGGAGCGCCGTGGACGACGACGCGGCAACGACGGCACCGCCTGGTGGCTGGAGGTCGAGGGCCCCGGCCCCTACGACGGGCCCGAGTCCCTGGGCGTTCCGGAACGCTGCCTGATCGGCTTCGGCTCCACCGCCGGACCGCCGATGCTGCCCGTGCTCTACAACAACGCCAAGCGGATCGTGCAGACCGGTGATCACCTGATGATCCTGACCGAGATGGTCCACGATGCCCGGATCGTGCGCATCGGCGGCGACCACATGCCGGAGGGCGAACGCCGCTGGCTGGGCGATTCGATCGGCTGGTGGGAAGGCGACACCCTGGTGGTCGAGACGACGAACTTCGTCGACCAGCCGGCGCTGTTCCTCGCCTCACGGAATCTCAGGGTGACCGAGCGTTTCACCCGCGTGAACGCCAACGACCTTCTCTACAGCTTCACGGTCGAGGATCCCACGGTCTGGAGCGCACCCTGGAGCGGCGAGTACCTGTGGCCGGGCATCGACGGCAACGTCTACGAGTACGCCTGCCACGAGGGGAACTACGCGATGGGAAACATCCTCCGGGGAGCGCGGCTACTGGAAGATGAGATGCGGAGCGCGGCCGGCGGCGGCCAGTAGCGCCCGGTCTTGCCGCTCCCCCTGTGGAGGGGCCATGCCCGGAACGCCGTCAGCGACGGGTTGGCGGCCGTGGCAGCCCGCCGCCGCAGCCCAGGCCGACCGGCTAACGCTAACGACCCGGCGACTCGGTCGGGTCCCGGCCGTCGCGCGGCGCGCCGGTGCCCGACGAGCCCATGAACAGCTTGCGGCCGTCGGGGAAGGTCAGGTCGCGGCCATTCGCCTTGTTCGATCCGTCCTTCGCCTGGTAGCCATCGACCACGATCTCTGTCCCCGGCAGCAGCGACTTCTTGGTGAAACCGCGCCGGGCCAGCGTGTTCGGAGTGCCTCCTTCGACCATCCAGACCGTCGAAGAGCCATCATCGTTCGCGACTTCGAGGTGGATCCAGGCGTGGGGGTTGATCCACTCCATCTTCGTCACCGTGCCGCGAAGCTGGAGCGGCCGGTCGGCGTCGAACTCGGCCGAGAAGGCGTGGTGAGCCGCGACCGGAATGGCGATTGCCAAGGCCGCGCCCGCGGCGGCTGGGACGATTCGCTGCAACTTCACTGTGGTTCTCCTCTTTCCGGGGCCGCTACGGACTCGAGTCCGCGCCCTTGCGCAGGTGCCCGTACATCAACTCCTCGGCGAACTCGACGCACTTGAACTCCAGGAGCTGCATGTTCGGGTCGATCCGGCGGTAGAGCGGCAGGCTGATCTTCCAGGGCTCGCGGTAGACGTTCTCGTCCGTGATCGTCGCCTCGTACTGCAGGTGATGGGGGCTCGTTGCGGTCCAGCGCTCCTCGACGTGGATCGCGTCCGTGTGGTGGTTGCCACTCGAGTCGAACCACGTGTCCGGCACCTGACTGGTCACATCGACCACGAGAGTCTCTCCCTCCCAGCGCCCGCGGGAATGCCCCATCCAGGTATCGAAGGGGGCCTCGAAGTCCGGCCGGTTCATGTAGATCACCCGGCTGGCACTCGCGAACTCGTAGGCGATGAGCACGTGATCCGGCGTCTGAACGATCTGGAAGGGGAACGGCAGGTAGTTGGCGCGAGGGATGCCGGGCATGTAGCACTTGACCACCGGATCGAGTTCCATCCAGTTCTCGCGGTTCTGGTTCCGCAGCTCCAGGGCGTCCGGCAGGTAGGGGATCTTCCCGCCTTCGACGACGCCGAGGCCAGCCGGCACGGCGCCCAACGCGCCCATCTCGACCACGGGTCCAGGGCGCGCGGCATGGGCCTCGATGTCCCAGTGGGTCGCGCCCAGCGCCTGCCAGATCCCGTTCAGATCCGGCTTGCCGTCGTGTGTGCGCGGCGCCGTGTAGCCGGCGCCCTGCGCGACGACAGGCGCCGCCCCCAGGACGATCGCCACCAGGACCGGGACCGCCGTTCGTTCCATGAGACTCCGCTTCATCGGACCATACTCCTGTTCGCCGGAAACAGGGAGGATACCAGCCGCGTCCACCCCCGGCGGTCGGGAGGGCGATTCCACGAGCGTCGCCCGACCGGCGTCAGCGCTGCAGCAGATAGTTCAGCTTGACGATCACCTGCCGGCCCAGGGGCTGCCGGCGGCCGATCGTCGGCGCGGTCCAATTCTCGTTGTACACGACGAACAGGTCCGACCCCGGGCGGTAGATCCAGTGGAATCGGGCATTCACGCCGAGCAGCTCGTCGGCCGTGTTGTACTGCGCCAACAGGTTCAAGCGCATGTTCGGGTTCCAGGCCACGTTGATCCGCTGCTGGAACTGATCGAAGCTCAAACCGCCCGCCGAGAGGCTGACTTCCGTGTAGGTCCAGGCGGTCGAGGCCTGGAGCCGGCGCGACAGCCTGAACGTCACACTGTTCGACGTCGTCAGCCAGTCGCCGTCGAAGAAGCCGCCCCCGAAGGTCAGGTTGTCGTACCAGAAGGCCCGCTTGCCGCTGGTCGAGAACCCGCCGGCGTAGCCCTGGTTCTCGTACAGCCCCACAGGCGCCACGACGCCGGGTGAGATCTCGAACGGCTCGAACAACTGCTCCTTGGTCCACCGCGGGCCAAACCACAGGAACTCGCCGCTCTCGGTCGCGAATCCGAGCGGGGAGAGGGAGACGCTCTCGCTCTCCAGTCGGCCGTCGCTGCTCCGTTCGAAGCGCTGGACGCCGAGGTCGGACCACCAGCTCCGCAGCCCCCACTTCTCGATCCGCGGACGCCATTCCAGGCGCGGGTAGAACATCCGGAAGTCGGGTCGCAGCAGGAAGCCGACCGTCGGATCGAAGTCCGGCTGCACTTCGACGTAGTCGGCCGAAGCGCTGAGCTCCGGCCCCTGATAGGCGAATCCTGCGCCCCGGGTCTCGTTGCCCTCCTCTTCGCCCGGGCCGAGCCCAAGATCGCTCTCGGCCCAGAATCCGGAGAACTCGGTGCGTTGCGTCGGTTTCCAATCGAAATCGAGACCGTAGAGCCGTTCGCCTGCAAGCCCCTCGCGGTCCCGCATCGTGAAGATGCCGCCGACCGTTGACCGCTCGCCGAGGTTCCTGGTCACCCGGGCCACGCCGTAGGTGGCGCCCGGCACAGCCGCTTCGCCGTCCGCCCCCGGCCCAAGACCGGCGGCGCCGATTCCGAGCACGCCGATGTTCCAGCCCCCTGCCCTCCCGGTGAGCCGGGCGCCGTAGTCGATCGGCACGGTGCGCCCGTCCTCGATCCCGATCCGGCGAGAAAAGAATGGTTTCATCAGCACCTGGCCCCAGCCCACGCGGGGCCTGTGCCCGAAGTCGAAGACGCCGGCATTCTCGAGGAAGAAGTCCCGCTTCTCGGGGAAGAACAGGGAAAACCGGGTCAGGTTGACCTGCTGCTCGTCGACCTCCACTTCGGCGAAGTCCGTGTTGTAGGTCAGATCGAGAACCAGCGAGCGGGTCAGCCCCCACTTCAGATCGAGCCCACCGTCCAACTCTTCACTGCTGTCTCCACGGACCCGGTCTTCGTTGCGGCCGCCGACAGCGTAGGGCTTCAGATCGAGTTGACGCGAGGGCCGCAGGCCCCGCAGACCCCTCAAGGTCCCGGCCAGCGACACGCGGTAGACCGCAATCTGTCCAGACTGCGACAGGTCGCTGTTGATGCTGGCCTCGAGCGGCAAGGACGCCCAGTGCGTCTCCTCGTTGCGTCGCCGGATCATTCGCTGGACGTTCAGCCCCCACTCCTCGCCCACGGGATCGAAGCGGAGCGTCGAGACGGGAATCGCGATCTCCGCTATCCAGCCATCCGCCGTCCGGCGAGCCGCGACCTCCCACACGCCGTCCCAGGCCCAGTTCACGTCCCTCCCTTCATCGGTGAGCAGCGCGTCGGTGCGCGCCCCGTTCGGATTGGTGACGAAGAGGTAGGCGTTTCGCCCATCATGGAACGTGTCGAGCAGCAACAGGATCGAATCGTCCTGAAACAGGTCGCTGTCCCGTTCCATCTCCTTCGCCACGATCCTCGCCGGCTCGCGATCGTTCGCCCGCACCCCGACGAACAGCGTGTCGGACGTGTAGACGATGGCGAACTCCGTCGACTCGCTCGACGGCGCCCCGGTGCGGGGCTGGCGCTGGGTGAAGCCGCCGGCCCACTCGGCCTGAACCCAGGCGGAGTCGGTCAGTTCGCCGTCGAGACGAACCGGCTGCTCGATCCCGAGGGCGGACGCCGCCGGTCGGCCCTCGCAGCCCGTGGCGGCAGACGGCGCGAGGAGCGCGGGGCCCGCCAGAGCCGCGGCACAAAGCAGGGACGGCAGAAACCGCACACGCCCCGATCGCCGGTTCATCCGGCGAGCCCCGGCGCGCGGTCCTCTTCCCGGCGATCCGCCAGAGAGTCGAGGATCCTGTGCGGGTCGGCTCGCGCCACGCGGTCAGCCGCACGGGCGAGCAGGACGCCGAGCGCCAGGGCGCAGAGAATCAGCGCAAGCCCTCCGACAACGGCCACCGGCGGTCCCCAGGAAACGTCCCCAGCCAGGGACTCGAGCAGGAACGGGGTTCCGACAGCGACTCCGAAGAAGCAGACCGCCGCGCCAAACCCGCCCGGGGCGGACGGGAGCTTCATGGAATAGGGCCCGAGGTCCACCGCATACGGCCAGCGGACGGACGAGTACGCCCCGAAGCCGTAGCCGCCGATCAGGATGCCCACGGGAAGCGCCAGCCACAAGGCGAACGTCCCCCACCCCGGCCAACCCACCCGCTGCCATGCCCAGGCCACGGCGACGCCGAAGATGAGGGCGGGAAAGAGCGTCAGGCTCTTTCCGGCGGCCGTCGCCAGGTCGACCAGGCGCACAGGCAGGAGAAACCGCTCGCCGATCGAGCGGTGCGCCGCTCCGTAGACGTTGTTGCGGAGGCCGAGCAGGAAGCCGGTGATGAGGAGTGCCTGCACGATGCCCAGGAGACGGCCCGTCTGCACCAGCGGCGCCAGAAAGACACCGAGCACCAGAATGCCGCGGACCCACGTCAGCCTCATCGCCGAGTCGAACTCGATCAGGGCCAGACAAGTCGAGGGTCCAAGACGCCTCGCCCGGCGCAGAATCCGCGCGAGCGGCAGATGGACTCCCGCGACATCGCCCCGTCGCGTCGACGGGACGTAGCTCTCCTTCCTGAGAATCCGGTACTCGACCAGCATGCAGCCGGCAGCGGCCAGGCACAACGCGACCAGCCGCGCGAGGTTCACGCCGAGGTCCCGAGGCGCTTCGAAGATCGCGGCCAACAGGCCGCCCGGCAGGTAGCCGGCGGCCGTCAGTACCCGCGACTCTCGCACCTGGTCGGCGATCAGTTCGACGACCGGCTGCTCCGTCAGATCGAGAGCCCGGTCCTTCATCACGGGCTCGACGGCGAACGCAGCCGCCAGCGCCAGGACCAGCAGTGCGGCCGTCGTCATCCACCTCGCCGTGAGGTGGTCAAGCTTCAGCAGGACGAGGGCGACGAGGCGACCGAGCAGGACGACCAGGGCGGTCGTCGCGAGCAAGGCAACGGCGGCACTCGAAGGGCCTGCCGTCCGGGCGACGAGGAGGTAGAGGATCGACGGGCCGAACAACGCAAGCCAGGGCCCGGTCAGCCCGGCGCCGACCCGCAGCGCGTAGAGCGTCCTGAACTGGACCGGCAATGCCAGCAGCCCCCGGAAATCGAAGTGACGAGACATCTCGAGCCGGCCGACGATGGTCATGACCAGCCACGCCAGAACTCCCAGCGCCGCCAGGAGATTCAGCAGGTTCCGGCGCAGCCGCTCGTCCTGCAGTTCGAGAGTCGCCGCCACGCCGGACGCCACGAGCAGGCCGACGAACAGGAAGGAACCGGCCAATACCAGCCGGCCGAGGCGCTCCTTAGAACCCCGCCGCCAGTTGTCGCGCAACAGGACCGGCAACAGCGCCCGGCACTCGCCCACCAAGACCATCGGGCGATCTTAGCCGCGCCCGACCGGACCCCCGGCCGGCTGTCAAGGACGTTTTCCACGCCGGCCACCTGACCGTCGGCAAGCCGCCTCCGACCGCCGGGCGCGATACGCTGGAGCGTCCAAACCGGCAACGAGGGCGGCGCCCGGCGAAGACGCCGCCGGCGCCGATGGACCGCAGGAGACATACCATGTCCGCACGCATGTTGTTGATCGCCTTGGGCTGCGCCGGCGCAGCCGGAATCCTCGGCGCCGCCGGCGACAACAAGACCTCCGACACGATGGCCTCGGCCGCGAACAACCTGCTCGCGTCGCTCAACGCCGACCAGCGCGCAACCCTGATGCTCGATTTCACTGATGCCGAGAGGGTCGACTGGCACTTCATTCCCAAGGAGCGCAAGGGACTGTCGATGCTCGACATGAGCCCGGACCAGCACCACCTGCTCCACGCCCTGCTCAGCGCCTCGCTAAGCCGAACGGGATACGGCAAGACGACGACCGTGATGAGTCTGGAGACCGTGCTCCGCAGGATCGAAGAAGCGGCGGGAGCAAACCCCTTCACGGCGATGCGCGACCCGCTCCGCTACCACGTGACGTTCTTCGGCGAACCGAGCGAAGGCGGCGATTGGGGGTGGAGCTTCGAGGGACACCACGTGTCGCTCAACTTCACCGTCGTCGCCGGCGAGGCGACGGCGTCCACGCCCCTCTTCCTGGGCGCCAACCCGCACCGTGTGCCGAGCGGGCCGCGCGAAGGCCTGCGAGCCCTCGGGCGCGAGGAGGACCTCGCCCGGGCGTTGCTCGAGTCTCTGGACGAAGAGCAGCGCAAGAAGGCCGTCATCGGCGACGAGGCGCCGCGTGACATCTTCAGCTCGAACCAGCCGCGGCTCGAGCGCCAGGCGCCCAGGGGCGTACCGGCAAGCGCGCTCAACCCCGAGCAACGGGAGCTGCTCGACGCCCTGATCGAGGAGTACGCCGGCAACGTGCCGCCCGACCTCGCCCACAGGCGTCGCGCCCAGGTCAAGGCGGCCGGCAACGGGGTCCACTTCGCCTGGATGGGCCCCGCCGAGGTCGGCGCTCCGCACTACTACCGCGTCCAGGCGCCGGACTTCGTCATCGAGTACGACAACGTTCAGAACGCCGCCAACCACAGCCACACGGTCTGGCGGGACTTCGACGGCGATTTCGGTCGCGACCTCCTGGCCGAGCACCACCGCGAATACGAGCACTGAACAGAACCATTCCAAAGTCGAGCCCTCCACGCTGGGCGCGGGCGGGAGGCCTTCATTCCGAGGGTCGAGAGCCGTGCCGGCGCCGAAATGCCGATTCCGGAGTGGTTTCCTCACATCGGTCACCGAAGTTCCCGACTTGGGAACGGCCCTGACGAGCACTGACGAGACGGCTGCGGAACCGGCACTTCCGTTGCCAGGGTTGCGCCTTCTCCGCTCCCTGGACCGCGCCCCTCGTGAAAGCCGCGTGCTGCGGAACCGGCACTTCCGTTGCTAGGGTTGCGCCCCCAAACGACGCAGGAGGCGCCCATGTCCGCACCCAAGCCCGGCACGGCCGGGTGGCTTGCCCAGGTCCAGGAAGAAACCGTCGACCCATCCCGCAGGATCGTCGATCCACACCACCATCTCTGGCGGCGGCCCACCGGCGACTATCTGCTCGACGATCTGTGGGGCGACACGGAAGCGGTTGGCGCCGACAAGGAGAGTCACAACGTCGAGAAGACCGTCTTCGTCGAGTGCCGCGCCTGCTACCGCGAGGACGGTCCGGAGCACCTGCGCTGCATCGGCGAGACGGAGTTCGTGGCCGAGGTCGCGGCCGCCTCGGCCGAGGGCGACGGAGCGACCATTGCCGGCATCGTCAGCCACGCGAATCTCACCCTGGGCGAAGACGTCGCGGAAGTGCTCGACGCGCACGAGGAAGCCGGCAACGGACTGTTTCGCGGCATCCGTCACAGCGGCGCGCGCGACCCGAACCCCGAACACCTGCGCATCGCGGGTCGGGCGCCCGAAGGCCTTTATGCCCGCGACGACTTCCGCCGCGGAATGGAGGTGCTGGGCGAGCGCGGCCTGACCTTCGACACCTGGCACTACCACCACCAGAACCGCGACTTCGCGGCACTGGCGCGCGCCGTGCCGGAGACGACGATGGTCCTCGACCACTTCGGCACCCCACTGGGCGTCGGTCCCTACGCGGACAGGCGCGAGGAGATCTTCGAGGCCTGGAAGCAGGACATCGCCGAGATCGCGGAATGCCCCAACGTGGTCGCCAAGATCGGCGGCCTGGCGATGCCCGACAACGGCTTCGGCTGGAGCGAGCGCGCCACCCCCGCGACTTCGGACGAACTCGTCGCAGCCCAGCGCCGCTACTACCTGCACACGATCGACTGCTTCGGCCCAAAGCGGTGCATGTTCGAGAGCAACTTCCCGGTCGACAAGCTCTCGATCCCGTACCACGCCCTCTACAACGCTCTCAAGAAGATTGCCGCCGAGTTCTCCGACGACGAGCAGGACGCAATGTTCTACCGCACCGCGGAGCGGGTCTACACCTTGTGAGGTTGCGGCGTCAGGCTGCCGTCCGCGGCCTGCTGGCCGCGGCGTCAGTCTGGAGTCAGGTCCAGGAGCCGGCGCCCGCCCGGCCAGAACGCCACGCAGACGCCCTCCAGCCTGGGCGAGCGCCACAGGGCCGACACGCCGACGCGCTTCCGACCTAGTTCGCCGCGCTCTCCTCCGTGTGTCGCCGCAGCTCGGCGCGGCCGACGACGAGGTGATGGACCTCGTCCGGGCCGTCCGCGATGCGGAGCGTCCGCTGGCCGGTGTACATGTCGGCGAGCGGCGTCCACTGGGAGACGCCGGTGGCGCCGTGCATCTGGATCGCCTGGTCGATGATCTGGCAGGTGCGCTCCGGGACCATCGCCTTGACGGCATGGACCCACACCCGCGCTTCGCGGTTGCCGAGCACGTCCATCGCCTTGGCGGCGCGCAGAACCATGAGACGCATCGCCTCGATGTCGATGCGGGCGCGCGACACGACCTCGATGTTCTTGCCGAGCTGGATGATCGGCCGGCCGAAGGCCTCGCGGGACATGCCGCGCTCGACCATCAGGTCGAGCGCCCTCTCGGCCTGACCCACCGACCGCATGCAGTGGTGGATGCGGCCCGGACCCAGGCGGAGCTGGGAGATCTCGAAACCGCGGCCCTCGCCCAGCAGGATGTTCTCCTTCGGCACGCGGACGTTGTCGAGCTTGATGTGCATGTGGCCGTGCGGCGCGTGGTCGTGCCCGAAGACCTTCATCGGACCGAGGACGTTCACGCCCGGGGTGTCCATCGGTACCAGGATCTGGGACTGCTGCCGGTGGGCCGGCCCACCCGGGCTGGTCTTCACCATGCAGATCATGATCTTGCAGCGCGGGTCGCCGGCGCCGGAGATGTAGTACTTCTCGCCTTCGATCACCCACTCGTCGCCGTCCAGCGTGGCGCGGGTGCCGATGTTCTTCGCGTCGGACGAAGCCAGGTTCGGCTCGGTCATGCCGAAGCAGGAGCGGATCTCGCCGTTCAGCAGCGGAACCAGCCACTTCTCCTTCTGCTCCTCCGTGCCGACGCGCTCCAGCACCTCCATGTTGCCGGTGTCCGGCGCGCTGCAGTTCATGCACTGCGAGGCCAGCGGGTTCTTGCCCAGTTCCTGGGCGATGTAGGCATAGTCGAGGTTCTTCAGCCCCTCGCCTGTTTCCGCGTCCGGCAGAAAGAAGTTCCAGAGGCCCATCTCCCTGGCCTTCGCCTTGGCGCCGTCAAGCAGCTCCAGCTGCCCCTCGCCGTAGCTCCAGCGCTCTTCCCGGCCTTCCCCGCGCCGGTAGTACTCCTCGGTGATCGGCTCGACGTAGTCGGCCATGAAGTTCTTGACCTTGGTCAGCAGCGGCTTCGCCGCCTCGGACATCGAAAGGTCGTACAACTCGGCGTCGATGCCGAACGGGTCCAGATCGGGCATGGCTCGCTTGCTCCTTCTCCCAGAACAGGGCTCGTGATTTGAAGCCGCGAACCTATCGCAGCCAGCCGGAGGACGCCAGACTCCGGGCGCCGTGGAGGCGCCGTGGAGGCGCCGCGGAGCGCCGGCGCCGGAATCGGCGCCCGCGACCGACACATCGCAGCCAACCGGAGGACGCCGGACGCTGATTCAGGCCCCGGGCGCCGCCATCGGCGCCGAGGACTTCGACATCGATCGCCTCCGCTCCGACCGCAGCGGTGCGCCAGGTTGGCAGCGGTCGCTTCAAGAACCGGAATCGGAGAACCGATTCCCGGATCCGCCGGATCCAGCGATCTGCAGCAGATCCTCCAAGACGGTGAATCGACGGTCCGGGCTCGCGCGTGACATCCGGCGCCCGGATTCGAGGAACGACGCGCAGGAACAACACCAAACAGCATGTTCGGGTGCTTGTCAGACTCTCGCGACCAAGGCTGGCATACGCCTTGCTTGGACTGTCTCGTGCCCCACCAGCAAGGGGGACCTTCCGTCGTGTCACTTCATCAAGCAAAACCCACAGGAAGCCGCTCCGGCCTGAGCCGAAGCGTCGTCCTGGGTCCATGCGCCGTCCTGGCGCTCGCTTTCCTGGCCGCCCCGATGGCCGCTCAGCTCACCGGCCGGCTCGCCGGGCAGGTCATGGACGCCGACGGCGCACCGCTTCCCGGCGTCTCGGTTACCGTCAACTCGCCCAACCTGATGGGCTCCCGCACCGACTTCGCGGACGAGGACGGCGGCTTCAGCTTCCCCAGCCTGCCGCCGGGCGTCTACACGATCGACGCCGAACTGGACGGCTTCATTCCACAGCAGCGGAGTGAGGTCGAGGTTCGACTCAACCGGGCCACGGAGCTCCACATCTCCATGCCCGTGGGCGAGTTCGGCGAGGAGGTCATGGTCGTCGCCGAGACCCCGGTTGTCGATCCGGAACAGGTGTCGACGTCACAGACGTTCGGCGTCGAGTATCTGAAGAAGGCCTCCATCGGTTCCGGGAACCGGAGCTACCAGAGTGTGCTGACCGACGTCGGCGGCGTGGCGGGCGGCTCGAACCCGAACGTGTTCGGCTCCACTCTGGGCGAGAACTCCTTCCTCGTCGACGGCGTGAACACGACCGATCCGGTCACCGCGACCTGGAACATCAACATGAACTTCGACACGATCCAGGAGATCAGCTTCGAGACCAGCGGTTTCGAGGCTCGCTACGGAAACGCGACCGGCGGCGTGGTCAACGTCGCCACGAAGTCCGGCGGCAACGCCTTCTCGGGAAGTCTGGACGTGCGCTACCGGGACTCCGACTTCAACACCAACGGCGAGCACTTCGACGCGGACGAGAACGTCGTCGAGTTCCAGGAGATTTCCGCCACGCTCGGCGGTCCGGTCCGGCGCGACGAACTCTGGTTCTTCGTCGCGGCCAACCCGGTGCGGTCGAAGAGCACGCCTACCGAATCACCGACCACCCAGGACTTCGAGGGCACGAACCTCAACGGCAAGCTGACCTGGCAGGTGAATCCGGAGTGGCAGCTCAGCGGCCGCTACATCGGCGAGGAAACGACCATCGCCAACGCCAACGCCTCTCGCTCCGTGGCCCAGGAAGCAGCGCGCTTCCAGGAGCAGCCGAAGACGATTCTCGGACTGGACGCGCTCGGCCTGTTGACCACGGACCTGCAGTGGCACATCAAGGTCGCGGCGGTGCGCGGCGAGTTGAACTCGTTCCCACAGAGCCGCGACTTCGACACGATCGGTCACGTCGACACCTTCGGCGACGGCTCGCGTTCGGTGAACTTCACGAACCAGCAGTTCTCGACCCGGGACCGGGACGACCTGACGACCAACCTGACCTGGTTCACCGACGGAGCGGCGGGAGACCACGAAGTCAATGTCGGCGTCGAATACGCCAGCAACTTCTTCGCCAGTCAGAACAACACGACCGGCGGCGGATACTCGTTCGGCGACCGTTTCGGTGCTCCCTATACCTTTCTCTTCTCGCCCATCGAGTCGCCGGCCGAGAACGACGGCAGGCAGTTCACCGCGCACATCCAGGACACCTGGCGCGTCCTGCCGAACCTGACGCTCAAGCTCGGTGTGCGCCACGACCAGGTCGCGTTCGAGAACGACATCGGCGAAGAAGTGGCCGACCTGTCCAAGCTACAGCCGCGATTCGGGATCGCCTGGGATATCGGCAGCGAAGCCAGAACAGTGGCGCGCGCGAACTGGGGCCGCTTCATGCACCCGAACGCGCTCACCCTGCCCAGCTTCGCCAGGGTCAACCAGTTCCCGACCATCCGCTGGATCTCCTGTTCGGCGTTCCAGCCCGACCTCGGCGCGGCCTGCCGCGACGCCTACCCCGGCGAGCAAACGGTCGGCGGCCTGACCGTCTCGAACTGGGTTGCCGATCCGGAAGGCTTCGATCCGAATGGCTGGTTCTTCAACAGAGTGTTCTCGAGCACGCCGAGCACGATCTCGCCGGACCTCGAGCCCACCTACGCCGACCAGTGGAGCATCGGTGTCGAGCGGGAAGTCTCCCGCCGCACCTCGATCGGCCTGACGTACATCAACAAGGAAACGCTCGACATCTTCGAAGACACCTGCAACGGCAACCTGCCGACGCCGGCCGCCGGCGCCGATTGTGACTTCTACGTGATGGCGAACCTGCCGGGGCTGTCTCGCGACTACAGCGGCTTCGTCCTTGACTTCGAATCCAGGTTCGCGGACTGGTTCCACATTCTGGCCTCGTACACGAACTCGGAATCCGAGGGCAACGTCGCGTACACCCAGAACTCCGGCGTTGCCTTCGACTTCTATCCGGACCACTTCCAGAACACATACGGCTATCTCGACGACCACCGCAGGCACCGGGTCAAGGTCAACGGCTACGTCGATCTGCCGCTCGATTTCACGCTTGGTTTCGAGGGCTTCTGGTCGTCCGCGGGCGTCTACGCGGCGACGGAGGCGTCCGAGGAGTACGGGCGCATCTTCACGGAACGGCGCGGCAGCAGAGAGGCGAACGATCGCTACGGCATGGACGTGCAGCTATCGAAGGGCTTCACCTTCGGGCGCGACCTGCGCTTTGAGGTGATCGGGGCCGTGTTGAACGTCCTGGACCAGGAACAGGTGACCACGGTCTGCGAGCGTGTCGAGGGTTGCGCAGGCGGCCTGGACCTGGATGCGGCCTCGGCCTACGTGCAGCCGCGTCGGTTTGAAGCCGGAATCCGCTTCGAGTTCTAGCGCCGGTCCGCCGTCAGACGGCCAATCGGACGGCCAAGGGGCCCGGCGTCTCATCCGCTGAGACGCCGGGCCTTCTTCGTCTCGTAGACGGTTGGGCGGCCTCCTTCGCAAGAGTCGGTGAACCCGCGCTCACAGGAAGGCCCCTTGAGCGGCTACCCCTTCAATCAAGAGCGACGGCATGAGGTCCGCACAGCTGGCGCACCTCCTCCGCTCCGCTCTCGGTCAGGCCGTGAATCCGGAGCAGCAGGCGACCATCGGCAACGTGATGATCGAGGTCCGACGGCCGCCCGCGGCCGCTTCGGACCGCCCGGCCTGGCAGCAGCCCGCCTTCCCAGAGCACCCGCAGGACGGTCATCAGGATCAGCCCGAGCGCCGTGCCTTCGTAAGTCACGACGCCGACCGGCGGACCGGCGACGATCGACATGCCGCCGGTCGGCAGCGGATACGCGAGGGCGGTCCCGGCTGCCAGACCGAAGGCAGTCAAGCCGCCGAGGACGGCGCCGGCGAGCGCGAACAGCAGAACGCGGGACTTCGGCTTCGGCAGCGGCAGTTCGTCTTCTTCCAGCGGCGCCGGGCTGCGTACTTCCAGCTGGGACGCCGCGACGCCCGACTTGAGCGCGGCTTCGACGACCGCCCGGACGTCCTCGACCCGGTCGAACACGGCTTCGACCAGATGACGCTCCGCGGCCGCCGTCATGCCGCACCTCCACCAGGTACAGGTGCTGCCGCCGTCGCGGAGGTCGGCGCAGCGCCTGAGGTCGCCTCGCCCTCGCCGCGTGCCCCGTGCCGCCAGCCCTCGCGCATCTCCCAGACGGAGACGATCGGCAGCAACCGGGTGAACGTGAAGTAGAGACAGGCGAACACGCCGACCGCCCCGATCATGATCCCGAGCTCCACCCAGCTCGGCATGTAGTCGCCGATGCTGTAGGCCAGCCGCGGCGTCGACAGGGACGGGACGACGATCAGGAACCGTTCAAGCCACATGCCGACCAGAACGCCGCAGCCGACCAAAGCGGTCGGCAGCGGGCGCCTGCCGCGCGGGAACGACAGGACGGCAACCGGAATGACGAGGTTCACCACCACCATGGTCCAGAACGGCAACGCGAAATCGCCGTGCAGCAGGACGTGGTGCACCAGTTTCTCGGACAGGTCGCCGCTGTACCAGACGGTCAGGTGCTCGGCGAACGTGAAGTAGCCCCAGACCAGAGACATCGTCACGAACAGGAGGCCGAGGTTGTTGAACACCCGATCGGTCAGGAAGCGCCCCAGACCGAGACCGCGGCGGAGCAGAGCCAACGCGATCATCAGTACCGCAATCCCCGAGAAGATCGCGCCGACGACGAAGTAGGGACCGAAGATCGTGCTCTTCCAGCCCGGCGTCCGGGTCATCGCGAAGTCCCAGGAAACGATCGTGTGCACCGAGACGGCGACCGGGATGATGGCCACGGCCAGAATGCGGATCCCCCACTCCAGGCTGTGCCATTGCTGAGCCGTGCCGCGCCAGCCGAGAGCGAGCACCGCGTAGAAGCGCTTCTTCAGGCCCGCCGCCGCGCGATCCCGCATCACCGCCGCATCCGGAATCAGAGGCAGGAACAGGTAGAGCGCGCTGCCGATGATGTAGGTCGTGATCGCGGCGATATCCCAGACCAGGGGCGAGCGGAAGTTCGGCCACAGCATCCGGCTGTTGGGATAGGGGATCATGTAGTAGAAGATCGCCACCCGGCCGAGGTGGATCAGCGGGAACAGACCGCCGATGGCAAGCGCGAACAGCGTGATCGCCTCCGCCGATCGGGTCACCGGGCGCCGCCACTCCGCGTTCGTCACGCGCAGGATCGCCGAAATCAGCGTGCCGGCGTGGCTGATGCCGATCCAGAAGACGAAGTTGATGATGTAGAAGCCCCAGAACACCGGACGGTTGAGGCCGGTGACGCCGATGCCGTTCGCGATCTGGTAGCCCCAGCAAGAGAAGAAAACCAGGGCCAGCGCGCCGCTCGCCAGGGCGCCGACCAGCAGACCGGGACGGCGCCGGTCGAGGCGCCCGAGCAGCTCACGGTCGAGGACGGCGGCCGAGCGCTGGGACTCCGTCGTCACCCGGCCGGCTCCCTCCACTCCGAGCCGCTCAGGTAGACGACGCCGGGACGCGTATCCAGATCGCCCAGCAAGCTGAACGCCCGCGGCGACTCGGCCCACCGGGAGACTTCGCTGTCCGGATCCTCAAGATCGCCGAACGCGATCGCCTTGGTCGGACAGGACTGCTGGCAGGCGGTCTTCACCTCGCCGTCCGCAACCTCCCGCTCCTCCTGGGCCGCCTCGTCCTTGCCGGCCACGATGCGCTGGACGCAGAACGTGCACTTCTCCATCACGCCGCCGGGGCGGACGCTGACGTCCGGGTTCAACTGCGAGTCGAGCGGGGCCGGAAACTCGGCGTCGAACCAGTTGAAGACACGCACGGTGTACGGGCAGTTGTTGGCACAGAACCGCGTGCCGATGCACCGGCTGTACACCATCGCGTTCAACCCTTCCGGGTTGTGGTACGTCGCGTAGACGGGGCAGACCGGTTCGCACGGGGCCGCGCCGCACTGCTGGCACAGGACGGGCATGAAGCGTGTGCGGACGTTCGGGAAATCGCCCTCGTAGTAACGCTCGATCCGGAGCCAGTGCATCGCCCGACCCTCGCGCGCCTGCTCCTCGCCGACCGTCTGAATGTTGTTCTCGGCGGCACACGCAACAACGCAGGCCTCGCAGCCGGTGCAGCGGTCGAGATCGATGGCCATGCCCCAGCGCGTCATGTCTTCTCCTCCCGGGTTGTACCACCCGCCGCAGCTGCACGGCGCAGGAGGACCGGCCGGCGCGCGAAGCCCCGGTTGCCGTCGCCGTCCGGGCCGGCGACATCCTCGGACGGGTCGGCAACGCCCGGACCGGACCGTGGCGCCGGCTCCAGGGCGTGCCGGGCGCCGCCTTGGTCGGACGCCCAGCCGACCGGAATCTCCTCGGCCTGCCGCAGGCCGCGGCCGTAGATCACGGGTCGCTCGCCGCGGCGGGGGCGACGCAGACGCTCGACCCGCACGAGCAGGCCGCACCGGGCGAACGCGCCGGCGCCCGTCACCCGACGGTCCGAGGTCAACAGCGCGTTCACGTTGACGCCGCGGCCGCGGGCGTAGCGGCCGAAGTCCGCGTGGCCGCCGCCCACCGGCACGCCCACGCACCCCGGACGCACGGTCGGCAGAACAATCGCCGGCAGGTCGATTTCGGCAGCGGTTCCGGTCAGCCGCACGATGTCGCCGGTGTGAACGCCCAGGCGATCCGCGTCGGCCGTCGCCATCTCGGCCCAGGACCCCCACATGACGGTCGACAGCGGGTCGGGCAGTTCCTGCAGCCAGGGGCGGTTCGCGCCCCGGCCGTCGCCGAGCTTGAGCGACTCGAACGGAATCAACACGAAGGACTCCACCCCCGCGGGGGCGTCGGGCGCCGGCAGGGCCGCCGGATCAGGAAGACCGTCGCCACCGGAACCGGAAGCCTCCGCCGCGGGCGCGCCACCGCGCATCGCTCCTTCGGCAGGCTCGTCAAGGTCGCCGCCGGAACCGGAAGCCTCCACCGCAGGCGCCGGCCTGTCATCCGGGCGCCCGACGACGGGTGCAGGAACCGTTTCACCGGCGACTCGCGACAGCCGGGTTCCGGCCGGCATCCGGGAAGGCGCGCGCCGCATCTCCCGCGTCCCGACCAGGCCGCCGGCATCCGTCTTCCGGCGCACGAACTGGCGCGCGTTCAGGGCGCCCGCGATCAGGGATTCGGGCAAGGCATCGTTCCTCTCGGCATCCGCCCTCGTCGCGGCGAAGGCATCGCTCAGCGCGGCTTCGACGGCCTCCTGGAAGCCCGGCCAGGGAAGCTCCGCGCCGGAAGCCGCCGCAAGGGCCAGGACCACGTCGCCCGGATGCCGGGCTTCGCCTCTCGGCGCCACGACCGGGGACGCGATCAGCAGCGCGGGCACACCCCGCACCGGGTCCGGCTCCACCGCCTGGAAGCGCTCCAGATCGGTCTGGGTCGGCAGCACCACGTCGGCACGAAGGGTCGTGTCATCCAGGAACGCGGAGAGTGCAACCACGGTGCCGGCACCGTCGAAGGCGGCCTCGAGCCCCGGCATTCCGTGCAGCGGATCGGCTTCCGACACGACGAGGACGCCCGACTCGCCGGTCGCGGCCAGCCGGTCCGCCAGGGACGCGGGAGAAATGGCCGTGGCCGCGTCGCCGGCCAGTCGGTCCTCGAAGCCGAAGTCCACGCCGGCGAACACACCGCCCTCACGGCCCACCGCGCCCAGCAGCAGGTTGAGCGCCAGCGCGGCCGCTCCCGCGGCGACGCCGTTCTCGCCCTCGAGTGCCGATCCGCCGACCATGACCAGCGGCCGGCGGGCTCGGGAGAGTTCGTCCGCCAGGCGTTCGATCCGGCCGGTGTCGATGCCGCAACGTTCCGCGGTCGCCGCCAGCTCGGGCGGCGCCTCGGGATAGAGCGCCTCATAGGCAGCTCGCGCGTCGTCCGCGACCGTCCCCGATCCGATGAGCAACCCGGCCAGACCGCGCGCAAGGACACCCTCACTGCCGGGCACCGGCGGCAGCCACTCATCCGCGTTCGCCGCGGTCAACGAGTGCCGCGCCTCGACCTGGACCAGCTTGCCGCGCCGGTCGGCCGTCAGTTCCGCCCAGGCGCCGGCAAAGTGGACCGCGCTCCGCCAGCCGTCGAGGAAGGGCGCCCCGATACTGAGCACGTACCCGGCTCGCGCCACGTCATACGCCGGCCGGCAGGCCTCTCCGAACGCCAGGCCGGCCGCCTCGCGCTCCACGACCAGGTCGGCTGCCTGCCAGTGCACCGGCGGCGGCGCGCCGACCGCGCCGGCGAAGCGGCGCCACAGGCCGAGCAGCGGTCCTGACGGCGCGCCCGAGACGATCGTCGTCGCCGCCGGCGAGGCCGCAATCGCCCCTGCCGCAGCCTCGAGCGCCTCCTCCCAGGACACCGCCTCCAGCTCACCCGAGGGGCCCCGGCGCATCGGCTCCGTCACCCGGTCCGGGTGATACAGCTCCTGCAACGCGGAATGTCCCAGCGCGCAGACGCCGCCGCGGTTGACGAAGCCGTCCGGCAGGCCCTCGATCTTCTTCGCCTGCCGGTCGACGGTCCGCACAAGGACCTCGCAACCGGCGCCGCACTGGCCGCAGATCGACCGCCGCCAGACCGACGCTCCGGGAAGTGCCGTACTGCGCCGCGCCGGCGATTCGATGAACTCCTGGTCCCGCCGTCGGCAACCCTCGAGCACCGCCACCCCGGCTGCGGCGTAGACCTTGAAGAAGTCGCGACGGCCGATCGTGACCCGCGGCTCTCCCCGCGCGGCTCGCCGCCGGGCGCTCATGCGCCGTTCCCGCGTTCTGGAACGCACCGGTTCCCGGACATCCGGAGACAAGGACTCCTCACCGGCAGACAGCGGCGTGCAAAGCCAACCGGTCAACTCCGGTGTTGGGCTCGGAGCTCTGCACTTCTAGGCCGCGGCCCTCGAAACCGGGACCGGCCGGCCTTCTGCCGGGCGACCCGAGGACGTTCAGAACCAACCCGTCAACTCCGGTGTTCGGCCATCAGGCGCTCCAACTCGGCGGCGCGGCTCTCGGCAGCCTCGGCGCGCCTCTCGGCGTCTTCGGCGCGGCTCTCGGCAGCCTCGGCGTGGGCCTCCGCAGCCTCGGCGCGGGTCATCACGAAGCGGTCCGACGCAGCGTCGAAGAAGCGCACCTGGTCGCGGTCCGCGGAGAACACGACATCGAGGCCAAGGCTCTCGCTCGGATAACCCAGGGACACGTCGGGCGCCGGGTAACGGGCGCGGCGACGCGCCGGTATCGGCTCGTAGCGGGGACGGCCTCCGACGCGTTGCCGCAGCCGAAAGCCCTGAAGCGGCGGGTCGATTCGCGGACCCCGACGCCGCGAACCATCCGTGTCCTCGTCCTCCTCGCCTTCATGAATGAAGTACTCCGGAATCCCGATCCGCTCGTAGATCGCCTTCTTCACCGTCAGATCGCGGCGGCGCGTGGACACCGACAGGAACTCCAGCACGAAGCATGGGGTCGGACCCTCGGCCCAGATTCGGTAGTTCCGGCGGGAGCGAGACGACACACCGATGGCCACGAACACGTCCGGCGCCAGGAACCGGCGATAGTCGGCCTGATCCCAGTACAGGTTCTGCTCGCTGCCCACGAAGCCCTTGATCTCCCGCTGCTCCAGCCAGCGCTCAAGCGCCTCGCGCGCCACGTGACATCGGAGGAGGTGGTCCTTCGTCACTGGTATCACCTGTTCGTCCAGAGGTGATCCCAGGAACTCCCCGCCCTCCATCCAGGCGTCCTCGGGAAGCGGCGGCCCGACGGCCAAAGCCGAATCCGCCGCCACGGCCTCCAGCGTCCTGCGACTGTCCATCGTCATGTCACCGTTCGGCCCGAGAGTAGCACCACGAGCAGCGCGTCTGCACCCGGAGCGCTGTCCAGCGAGAAGTGAGCGTGAGCCGGGTGGGATCAGGGATTCGGAGGATGATCTTGACTCTCCAGAGCCGCGATCCTTCGTTCACCGGTGGCACGCCAGACAGTCGTCGCTGGCCTCGTTCTCGCGGTGACACTCGACGCACCATCCCATATCGGCGACGTTGCGGACGGGCTCGGCGACGGTCATCGCGGCGACGTCCCCGTGGCAGGCCAGGCACTCGATGCCGGCACGGGCATGGGCGCGGTGATTGAAATGGACCATCGCCGAGTCCGGGATCACGTTCACCTGGGCCCACAGGATCGGCTCGCGGTCTTCGTTGGCGAGCATGACCTTCTGCACTTCCGGATGGTCGGGGATCTCGCGCCGATGACAGCCGGCGCAGGCCTGGACCGACGGCATGCCGGCATGCACGCCCTCTTCCGCGCCGCGATGGCAGCGGGTGCATTCGAGTCCGGCCTCGATGTGGACCTGGTGGTCGTAGGCGATCGGTTGTTCCGGCGTCGGCAGGTTCCGGGGCGGTCCGCAGCCGGCGAGAAGGAGGAGCGGGGCAGCGACCGAAAACAGGACCGACCTGGTCCGCCAACCTGGCGGTCGAAGCCGGGGTCCGTCAGGTTTCACCGATGTTCCGTTCTCGCGGTGCAACCCGGAGTGGCCTCAGACCTCTCGGATCCGCTGGTAGGACGGGACTTCCTGCAGCCGTGTCCAGTAGCGCCGCACGTTCTCGCCGAAGTCGTCGATGCCAAGCGACGTCGCCAGGTGCAGGCCGTAGCCGACGCAGATGTCGGCGATCGTGAAGCGGTCGCAGCACAGAAAGTCGCGGCCGTCCGAGGTCGCCTTCTCCACCAGCCGCAGCCGGCCGAGGAACCACTTGCGATAGTCCTCGGCAACCTGGGGAACCCGGCGCTCCTCGGGCTCGAGGCGGGTGTAGCGGAGGAACAGCGTCTGCGGGAAGGTCAGGGTCGCGTCGCTGTAGAAGAGCCAGTTGAGGTACGCGCCGTACTCCGGGTCGTTTACGTCGACGGCAATCGGGGTCGGGCCGTAGCGGTCGACCAGGTACTTCGCCATCCCCGAGGACTCCGTCATGTGGACGTCGCCGTCGATCATGCACGGGACCGTGCCCAGGACGTTGGTTCCCAGGTAGTCCTTCTTGAACACCCGGGGCGGAAACGGCAGCACGTGCAGGTCGTAGTCGATGCCCATCTCTTCCAGCGTCCACACGGGACGGAGCGAACGCGCGCCCTTGCAGTGGTAGAGCTGGATCGTCACGACGAATCGCCGGCGCCACCCACGGCCGCCGCCCAACTCGGTTTCCTCTTCTCGCGGAACGCGGCCATGCCCTCGGCCGCTTCCTCACCCTGGAACATGCGGCGGCTCCAGCCCTGGGTCAACTCGAACCCCTCGGCGAGCGAGATGTCCGGCACCGCACGGACCAGCTTCTTGCACTCGACAACCGCCGTCGGGCCGCCCAGGTTGATCGCGTCGATCTCCTCCTGGACCACGGACCACAGATCGTCGCGCGGCGCCGCCTTGTGCGCCAGGCCGTACTCGACCGCCTGGCGGCCGTTGAATCGGTCGCCGGTCAAGAACAGCCTCATGCCGTGGTGCGGTCCCAGCTTGCGCAGACAAACGACCGCGATGATCGCCGGGATCACGCCAATCCGGACTTCGCTGAAGCTGAACATCGCCTCCTCCGCGGTGATCACGAGATCGGAGGCCGCGACCATGCCCAGCCCGCCGGCGAAGGCGTGGCCGTTCACCGCGGCGATCACGGGCTTCTCGCCCTCCCAGATCGCGGTCAGCAGATCCGGATAGGGCACGATCCGGTCCGACTCACCCTCGCCCGGCTGCCGCTTGAGGTCCGCGCCCGAACAGAAGCCCTTGCCGGCGCCGGTGATCACGATCGACCGGACGGCGTCGTCGGCCTGGGCCGCCGTCAGGTGGTCGTAGACCTCGGTGATCAGACCCGGTGACAGGGCGTTGCGCCGTTCCGGGCGATTCAGCGTGATGACCGCCGCCCCGGATCGGACTTCGTAGAGCGAGTAGTCGGTCCCCGGCTGGCTCGTCATTCCCATCCTCCTCCCGCCAACCCTCGGGCCGCTACGCCGCGGCCTCGTCGATGACCACGAGCAACTCGCCGTTCCCCACCTGCTCGCCCTCGGCGACACGGAACTCGGAGACGGCGCCCGGCGCCGGCGCGGTGACGCGGTGCTCCATCTTCATCGCTTCCAGAACCAGGAGCAGTTGACCTGACTCGACTCGATCGCCGACAGCGGCGTGGGTCGAGATCACCTTGCCCGGCATCGGCGCGGTCAAACCGCCGGCAACCGTTTCAAGTCCGGCGACCGGGAACCGCGGCAGCTCCCGCAGTTCGACGTCGCCCTGCGGGCCGTGCACGAGCCAGCGGTCGTCGTCGACCGTCACGGTCGATCGGAACCTGCGGCCATCGATCACGAGTTCGACGCCGTCCGCGGTGCGCCGGCGCAACTCGACCAGGTGTCGGCTCGGCTCGCCGTCGCCGGCCGCGGCGCGTGTATCGAACCGGCCGTCGCGCTGGATCCGGTACTCGATCCGGAGCGCGTCGCCGGCGGCGCTCTCGAACCCGGCCCGCTCGTAGGGCATCACCGTGTTGCGCCAGCCGCTGACGATCGTCGGATGGATCCGCGCCGCCTGCCTGCGGTCGTGCTGGGCGGCCATCACCGCGCAGATTCCCGCAGCGACCAGCTCGTCGGCCGACGGCAGGCGCACGGGTTGCGGCGCCACCCGCTCGATGAAGTCGGTCGTCGTATCGCCGGCCAGATACTCCGGCGAGCGAAGCGTCGCGACCAGGAAGTCCCGGTTCGTCCGAATGCCCTGCACCCGCGTCGTCTCCAGAACTCGGGCGAGCCGGAGCGCGGCTTCGCGTCGCGTCGCCGCGCCGACGATCACCTTGGCGAGCATCGGATCGAACTCGATGCCGATGTCGCTGCCGCTTTCGATCCCGGAGTCGAAGCGCGCGTTCATCCCCGGCGCCGGCTGCCAGCACTGCACCCGCCCGGTCTGGGGCAGGAAGTCGTTCGCCGGATCCTCCGCGTACAGCCGGGCCTCGATCGCGTGGCCGACAATTGCGAGATCCTCCTGGCCGAAGCCGAGTTCCTCGCCCTGCGCCACGCGAAGCTGCTCACGGACCAGGTCGAGGCCGGTGATCTCCTCGGTCACCGGATGCTCCACCTGCAGCCGGGTGTTGACCTCGAGGAACCAGAAGTCGGTCGGCGCGGACCCGTCCGCCGGCTGCTCGACCAGGAACTCGACCGTGCCGGCCGAGCTGTAGCCGATCGCCTGTCCGGCGGCCACCGCGGCCGCGCCCATGCGGGCCCGGAGTTCGTCGCTCACGACCGGCGACGGCGCCTCCTCGATGATCTTCTGGTGGCGTCGCTGGATCGAGCACTCCCGTTCGAAGCAGTGGACGAGGTTGCCGTGCAGGTCGCCCAGGATCTGGATTTCGACGTGGCGCGAGGACGCCAGCCAGCGCTCCAGGAACACGGCGCCGTCGCCGAACGCGGCCGCCGCCTCCCGGCGCGCGCCCTCGACCGCGGCCTCGAGTTCCGCCTCCGACTCGACCACCCGCATGCCGCGGCCGCCGCCACCGGCCGCGGCCTTGACCAGAGCCGGGAAGCCGACTTCGGCCGCCGCCGCGGCAAGATCGGCGCCCTGGTCGAGTTCGACGGCCTGAAGCGTCGGCACGTTCGCCTCGCGCATCAGAGCCTTCGCCGAGAGCTTGTCGCCCATCGCGGCGATCGCTTCGGGCGACGGGCCGACCCAGACCAGGCCGGCGTCGGTCACGGCGCGGGCGAAGTCCGCGTTCTCGGACAGGAAGCCGTAGCCGGGATGGACCGCGTCGGCGCCGGTGCGGGCGGCCGCGGCCAGTACCTTCTCCACGTCGAGGTAGGTCTCCGCAGAGGAACGGCCGTTCAGCCCGATCGCTTCGTCCGCCTCGGCCACGAAGGGCGCGTCCGCGTCGCCGTCCGCGTAGACCGCGACGGTCGCGATCCCCATGTCGCGCGCCGAGCGGAAGATCCGTCGCGCAATTTCGCCGCGATTGGCGACCAGGAGTCGAGTGATCATCCGGCCCTACATCCTGAAGACCGCATAGCCCTTGGCCCCTTCGACCGCCCGGCTGTGGCAGGCGGACAGCGACAAGCCGAGCACGGTGCGGGTGTCGCGCGGGTCGATCATGCCGTCGTCGGAAACCCGGGACGTCGCGTAAAGACCCAGCGAGCGCTTCTCCGCCCAGTGGATCACGCCGGCCGCGCGCTTCCTGTCCGCCTCTTCGTCGAACTCGATGCCGCGCCGCTGCGCCGCTCTGCGGGTCACGATCGTCATCACGCCGGCCATCTGTTCCGGGCCCATCACCGCGATCTTCGCGGTCGGCCAGATGTACGTGAACCGGGTGCCGTAGGCGCGGCCGCTCATGCCGTAGTTGCCGGCGCCGTACGACGCGCCGACGATCACCGACAGGTGCGGCACGGTCGAGTTCGCGACCGCGTTGATCATCTTCGAACCGTTCTTCGTGATCCCGCCCTGCTCGTAGTCCGTGCCGACGATGTATCCGGTGATGTTGTGCAGGAAGAGGAGGGGCACGTCGATCTGGTTGCAGAGCTGGATGAACTGGGTCGCCTTCTCGGCCGACTCGGAGAACAGGGCGCCGTTGTTGCCGAGGATGCCGACCGGGTAGCCGTGGATCGAGGACCAGCCGCAGACGATCGTCGGCCCGTAGAGGGGCTTGAACTCCTCGAACCTGGAGCCGTCGACGACCCGTCCGATCACCTCGCGGATGTCGAGCGGCGAGCGCAGATCGCGAGAGACGAGGCCGAGCAGTTCTTCAGGATCGAGCACCGGATCATCCGATGGCAGGCTCGGTCCGGGGCCTTCCTTGCGCCAGTTCAGGTGGTGAACCACGTCCCGAAGCAACCGGATGCCGTCCATCTCGTCCTGGGCGAGGTAGTCGCCCAACCCGGAAACGCGGCAGTGCATGTCGGCCCCGCCCAGGCTCTCGGGCTCCGCGTCCTCGCCGGTCGCCATCTTGACCAGCGGCGGCCCGCCAAGCGAGACCATCGCCTGGTTCCTGACGAAGATGTTGTAGTCGCTCATCCCCGGCTGGTACGCCCCGCCCGCAGTCGAGGCGCCGAAGACGATCGACACCGTCGGGATGCGCATCTTCGAGAGCTCGGAGATCTCGTAGAACAGCCGTCCCGACTCGCCGAAATGGCCGATGGTCCGCTTCGTCTGCGCGTCCGGATCGTCACCCGTGTTGCCGCGCAGGTCGGCCCCCGCGGACTCCACGAACTGGACGTAGGGCAGCCGGTTGACCCGCGCGATCTCGAGGCCGCGCATCAGCTTCTTCGAGTTGAACTCGTTGAACGCGCCGGCGCGAACCGACGGGTCGTGGCCGAGGATCACGCACTCCGTGCCCGAGATCACGCCGATGCCCAGCACGAAGCCCGAGCCGACCGTGTAGTACGAGTTCCAGGCCGCGAGCGGGGAGATCTCGAGGAACGGGCTGTCCCGATCGAGCGCGTTCGCGACGCGCTCGCGCACCGGCAGCTTGCCGCGGCGCCGCAGGCGGCTCATCGCCTCGGGCCCGCCACCGCCGGACACCTGCTCGAGCAGGCCGTTCACCTGCTCGATCTGCTCCAGGATGTCGTCGCGGTTCTTCCTGAACTGCTCGGACCGGACGTCGACGTTGGATCTAAGAGCCTGCATGCGCTATCCACCCCGCTGACCACGGAGCGGCAAGAAGAAGTCTGCCTGAAAGAGCGGCGATCATGTCAGATCTCACGCCGCGCTGTAGGCGCCCTTTCTCCACTCGTCCACAAGCACGAACTTCCGGATCTTCCCGGACGGCGTCAGCGGGAAGTCGTCGACCCGGTACCACGCCTTGGGGGTCTTCTGCGGCGCCAGATGCTCGCGGCAGTAGGTGTGGAGCTCCCCGTCCGAGGCCGGGTTGGCCGGGTCTGCGTCTCGAATGAAAGCGCCGACGATCTCGCCCCAACGCTCGTCCGGCAGGCCGACGATCGCCACGTCCGCGACCTGCGGATGCTCGAACAGCAACTCCTCGATCTCGCGCGGATAGATGTTCTCGCCGCCGCGGATGATCATGTCCCTCAGCCGGCCAGTGATCGTCGTGTAGCCGCGGTCGTCCATCGTCACCAGGTCGCCGCTGTGCAGCCAGCCGTCCTCGTCGATCGTCTCGGCGGTCTTGTCCGGCATCTCGAAGTACCCGAGCATCACGAGATACCCGCGGCAACAGAGTTCCCCCGACTCGCCAATCGGAACCGTGGCGCCGGTGTCGGGGTCGATCACCTTGATCTCCGTCTGCGGCAGGACCGGTCCGAGCGTGTTCGCCTTGTCCTCCTCGCTGTCGTCCGGCTTCATCAGCGTCACGCCCGGGGACGCCTCCGTCTGGCCGTAGATGATCGAGAACTGCACGCCGAGTGTCTTCTCGATCCGCCGAACAAGGTCGGCCGGCACCGTGGCGCCGCCCGAGCAGACGGTGTGAACCGAGGAGAGGTCGCGGCTGTCGAAGTCGGGATGCTCCATCGCCGCGATCAGCATCGTCGGTACGCCGAGCAGGTGGGTGGCGCGCATCTCCTCCGCCAGCGCCAGCATCAGCCCCGGTTCGAACGTGACCAGGTTGACCAGCGTCGCCTGGAACTGGCACGGCCCCAGAACTCCGAGCACGCAGCCGCCGGTGTGGAAGAGCGGCATCGGGTTGATGTAGACGCCCCCCGGCTCGAGGCCAAGGCGCTGGCCGACGAAGCGCGCATTGTTCGTGATCCCGCGGTGGTGGAGGTAGGCGCCCTTGGGGAAACCGGTGGTGCCCGACGTGTACTGGATCTGGACCGGATCGTCCGGACTCACGTCGGGAAGCTCCACGTCGTCCCGCGCGGAGGCGACAAACTCCTCGAAGTCGTCGAACCGGATGAGCTCCTTGAGATCCGGCAGACCGTCGGCCACCTGCCTCAGCGATTCCTCCATCGGGTTGCCGCGGAACGAACGCAGGTAGAAGATGCCGGAGGACCGGGACTGCCGCAGGACGTACTCGAGCTCTTTCGGCTGGTACGCGGGATTCACCGTGACCAGGACCACGCCGGCGAGTCCCGCGCCGTACTCGAGCAGCACCCACTCCGGAATGTTCGGCGCCCACACGGCGACCCGATCGCCCTTCTCGAAGCGGGCAGCCAGCGCCCGCGCGACGCGTTCCGCGTCGGCCAGGAGTTCGGCGTAGGTCCAGGACCGACGCTCGCCCGGCACGCCCTCGATCAGAGCTGCCTGGTCCGGAGCCCTGGCCGCGGCGTGGCGCAGGATGCCGCCGACGGTCGTCTCGAGGACGGGTGAACTCGTATCGGCGGGAACGTAGCTTTCGGTCAGCGCCATCTCCGTCTCCTCTGGAATCCGAAGCGGGAATCGTAGCCGGTCGCATCCCGGCCCCTGCGGTGGCGACTGAGTCCTCGATCCGGTCGGGCGGGCAGCCGCTGCCGTTCGAGCCGGTGGCGCGAGGCTGAACAGCCGAGCGCGGCGGACAGCGTACAACCCACCGGCGACCCGGTCGTGTCACCCGCCCAGGACGCCTTGGGACCTGCCCGACCTGCCTCCTGCGTGTGCGCCGCATGAGTGGTTCTGGTCTGACTAGTCAGATAGAGTCTGCCCATGACGATCACCTACTCGACCTACGAAGCGAAGGCGCGCTTCTCGGAAGTCCTCCGGCACGTGCGCCGGGGAAGGACCGTGACGATCTCCTACCGGGGTGAGCCGGCGGCAGAGATTCGGCCGATCCAGCCAAAACAGCAGACACTCGAGGAGCGCCTGGAGGACCTTGGGCGTCGCGGGGTTCTGGCGCCTGCCAGCGACCCCAACGCAGTGATTCGGCCGATTGCGCACCGCCCCGGCGCTCTGAAGCGCTTCCTCGCTGAGCGGGCCGCAGATTGACAATCGCGTACGTAGACAGTTCCCTGCTCGTCGCCGTCGCCCTTGGCGAAGAAGAGCACCAGCGGCACGTCTCCCGACTTGATGGCGCCAGGCGCCTCGTATCCTCCAACCTCCTTGAGGCCGAGGTTCGTTCCGCGCTGACCCGAGAGCGGATCCCGGCCGCGCCAAAGTTGCTGGGACGGATTCAGTGGATCTTCCCCGACCGTGTCCTGACCCGTGAGATCGAACGGGTTCTCGGAGCCGGTCGCCTGCGCGGCGCCGATCTCTGGCATGTGGCGACCGCGCTCTATCTGGAGCCCAGCCCAAGCGAGCTGACCTTCCTGACGGCGGACATGCGCCAGCGGGAAGTCGCCGTCGCTGTCGGCTTTCGGGTGTGAAGCGCCAACCGGCCCGTCCCGCTGCTACGACACGCGCGAGCACGGGGACCGGGTGGCCGGCTACATCGGCGCCGGCCGGGTCTTCGCGAGACCGTTGAGCACTGCAGCGAGTGAAACGCCAACCGGACCCACCCACTTGCTACCCTCCGCGCCCATGATCAACCAGGTCGCCGAGAAAGTCCTCGACTCGCTCTACCGGGTCGTCGTGCCGCTGCCGCGGAATCCGCTCAGGGAAGTGAACAGCTACGTCCTGACCGGGGACGACCGCTGGCTCGTCATCGACACCGGAATGAACCGCCCCGAGTGCCGCGAAGCTCTGACCGCGGGACTCGACGAGATCGGCGTGGACCTGGAGAAGACCGACTTCCTGGCCACCCACCTGCATGCGGATCACCACGGTCTGATCCCGGAACTTCTGCGGCCGGGGCGTACCGCGTCGATGGGCGCCATCGACGCGGCGTCAATGGGCCGGGCCCACGGCGGCTGGTCCGAGGCCAGCCCGATGGGGGTCTACTTCAAGCGCAGCGGCTTCCCGCCCGAGGAGCTGGCCGAGTCCTTCCGGCGCCACCCCGGCGCGCGCTTCGGCGGCCAGACGATCGAGTACGCCCCGCTGTTTGAAGGCGACTTGATCGAAATCGCCGGCTACCGCCTCGAGGTCATCGACACGCCGGGTCACACCTTCGGTCACATCTCGCTCTACGACCGGGCCAAGCGCCTCTTCATCGCCGGCGACCACATCCTGGGCGACATCACGCCGAACATCCAGGCCTGGGCCGACGACCACAATCCCCTGGGGCTCTACCTGGCCAGCATCGCCAAGGCCGAGGTCCTCGACGTTGACCTGTGCCTCCCCGGCCACCGCAGCCTGATCCACGACTTCCAGGGCCGCTGCCGGGAACTTCGCGAGCACCACGAACTCCGCGGTCGGGAAGTCGTCGACATCCTGCGCGACAACGGCGGACGGAACGCGTACGAGACGGCGGCGCTGATGACCTGGGACATCCGCGCGAAGTCCTGGGACGACTTCCCGATCATGCAGCGCTGGTTCGCCACCGGCGAGGCGATCGCGCATCTGCGGTGGCTGGAGGACCTCGGAGAGCTGCGACGGGAGGACGCCGGGGAGCGGATTCTCTACAGCGCGTGAGAGTCGACCGGGCTGCGCTCTCGCCCAGCCACACCGGGGATCTCCACCGGCAGGCAACGACATTTGAAGCCAACCCTCCATGTCCTCCAACCACGCCGCCGGTTCAGGGCGGCGCAGTGACCCAGCGCCCGCCGTCGGGTCCCGCCACTGCAAGAACGTGCGGATCAGGAGTGCGAAGGCACGGACCAGCGGAAAGGCGCGTCCGAGCTCGGTCCGGGCGAGGCCTGCGTGGCAGGCCACGGCGCAGCGGCTCGGCGCCTACTCGGCCAGAAAAGCGAGATCCTGGCTGGCGCGTTGAACGTCGAACTCCTCCGGATCGAAGCTCTCGCCCATCCAGTCCTTGACCTCCTCGTGCTCCGAGTGATCCGGATCCTGCAGGATCTCCAGTTTGTCGTAGTAGCCCCAGAGTCCTCCGGAGTCTTCGGGCGGACAGCGCCGCCTGCCGCCGATGCAGGCCGGGAGCTTGACGGCCGGATCGTGGGGAAGAACCTTCTGCAGCGTGACCCGGTGCTCCCAGCCATCGCCGAAGTCGTACTCGTACCTGATCCAGTCCTTTTCGCGCTTCAGGAGCTGGCTGATCCGGTATCTGCGCTCGTCGAGACGTCGGGGCATCCCGGGCAGCGTGAAATCGTCATCCCACTCGCTGGGGACGCTGTAGACCTGCTCGTCCTTGACGAACATGTGGAGGTGGTAGTCGTCCCAACCCATGACCACCTGAATGACCTGATGCAGACGATCCAAGGCCATCGAAGGCGGCACGAGAATGCGTCGCCAGATCGGCGGCTTCGAGCCTCTCAGAGCTACACGGAGTTGGTAGGTCACGCGCTGCGCCATGTTGCAACCTCAATTCTCTCAGTTTCCGGGCCTCCGGACAACTCGCTCGCCAGAGCTCTGTCTGTCCCGCAGTTTCCCCGATCTCACGCCAGACATCGCGGTCGCATGTACTGGACGCTGCCTCTACGTTGGCCGGTGGCAGCTGCATTCACACCCGCGGGACGAATTCCCGAGCTACAGCGTTCCCCGAACGCCGGAGAGTCCGCCAACCATGCGAGCCGCGCTGTCCGCTTCTTCCATGCGATTGGTCAGGTTCCTGAAGGCGTTGAGCGTGCCCTTGATCGATACGGCCACACACGGGCCGATACCTGGCTTGCTGACTACGACATCCACATCCTTCGTCTTCAAGCCTCCCAGCACCGTCAACTCGCCTCCCGCCGCGCTCTCCGGGTCGTGAACCAGCACATGGCCGCCACGCGAGCGGCGCACCGAGAAGGGCGGTCGCGGAACGATATCGTCCTCGGGTGAAAGCCGCCTTCAACCACGAGGCGGCAAGCGGTGTACCAGTGCAAGGGGCGGATGTGGGCTTGGCTCTGGGACTTCCCGGGCACGGAGACAAACGCGTCGAGAGCCTCGGTGAGACCGATCCAGCGACAACGGTTCGCCTGTCTAGCCACGATGCCGCCATCGGCGCAGGATATCGACGCCTTCCTGAAGGTTGCGTTCGTCGTCGGCCTCGATATCACCGTTCAGGCTGACCAGCACGTTGAGGGCCTCGCGCGGCTCGAGTTTCAGCACACCGCCACCCAACGGGTGGCCCTCTATCTCGCAGCTGAGACGGGTCAGAGTCGTCTCCCACCGCCGGCGGAGCTGAGACGCAGTTACGCCTCTGTCCTTCAGCCGGACGCCGTGTACAGCGTTGGTACAGGTGCAGCGGGCCGCGTTCTCGACGAGGGCTGGCCCCTCGCCACTCATGTACGAGAGAAAAAGGTCGGGCACGGACACATGGGGCACCGCGTACCAGGGAGTTCAAATGCGACACTTGTAGCGTTTCCGGACCTCGACACCGCGAGGCGAATCCAGGTACCGGCTGACCGCATCGGACAACGGCGTCTCGGGGCCGAGCTTGAGCAGGAAAGTTCGGTCGATCGTCCGTTCGCCAGGCTGCGGTCGGGGCAAATTTCCTGCCATGCTTCGCTTCCTTCGGGTCACGGTCGCGTGTCCGACTCCCGCTCGTTGGGACACCTGTATCGTGGGCGTATGTTCAGTTTATCGTGGGCGCATGTTCATTCGGCGCACACAAACCCGGCGCACCCAGGACGGACAGCCCTGGTTCTTCCATCGCCTGAACATACGCCGTTTCCTTCGGGGGTCAGTTCTCGATCTCGCCGGGGGTCCGGGCTTCGGCGTCGCTCCCGGCCTCCACTTCACCGTCTTGTCGTCCGGGGGCCTCTTGGGACGTGACGGTCACGCTGACCGTCGGCGCAACGGCGATTGGCGGAAGCCCTTCGACCCCATCGGCAATCAGCCGCAGCCCGGCGGTGATCGTCCCGTTCCCGGGCGCGCAGCCGTGGACGGCAAAGGACTCGGTGTGCGACGTGCGGCCGCTGAAGACGGCCGAAGTTCGGTCTGCCGCGCGCCGCGTACAGTCGCTTCGCGCGCCGAGATGGTCGTTGTACACCACCCGGATCAGATGCTGGCGGGTCGGGTCGAGATTCACCGCCTGCACCGCGACTTGAGCCTGTGCGCCCGCTTCGAGCGCGGTCGGCGCGTCGATCAGCTCGACCGACGGCCTCGGTGGAATGTCGAGAGATGTCGCAGCCCGCCAGGTATCGCCGATATCGGGGATGTACTGGCCGAATTCGAGACGGCGAATGCCGTACGACGGCCAAGAGCGCCAGAGCCAGCAACGGTCGCCGTCGAACGCGCCGCGCCGTTCGAACGACAGATCGAACTGATTGAAGCCGAATAACCGCCGACCTTCATGAAGGTCCGACTGGCGCGTCGGAGTCGCCTTCCCGAAGAATGGCCGCCTGACATCCGCCGGCGCGCACCGATCCTTCACCAGCACGAGCGTGTCATCGGTCACGTACAGGTCGAAGCGGGCACGCAGGACCGGTTCGTTCGTCTCGACGATGCGAACCACGGCCTCCGGTATCGCACGGCGGACCACCATGCGCAGGTCCACGTTACGCGGCGGCGAGCCGGCGGGGCCATCCCAGGCCGCCCGGTCATAAAGGAACACCCGCCGCGTGTCCGGCGTAAGCAGGGCGTGTTGCTTTTCCGGCTCGCGGCGGTTGGTGAGGATGAAGTCCGCCAGCGGCCGCCGGTCCGCCTCGTCTCGGTAGCCGATTCGGCTGCCCGCGAGGTAATAGTCAATCGCGGACCTCGCTAGCGCGATCTCGTCAGAGTCCTGCGCCATGATGTCGCGCCCGAGGATTCCATGGAGGTCGCCCCAGCCCAACACGAAGACGCCCTTGCCGGCCGTCAACGGACGGATCGCCTTGAAGTCCGCCATCACCTCCGCGGAAAGGTCGGTCCGCTCAGGGTCATGGCCCACGCCACTCAGGCGACCCGTCGATCCGAGGAAGACGACCAGCGTCACCGCGACCGCCACGGCGCGGCGAGTCGAGGACGCGCCGAGCAGGTGCGACAGCGCCGCCGACCACAAGACCAGCGGAATCCCGAGATGGAAGAGGCTCTGGAAGTCGTGCGCAAAAGCGTAATGGCGCATCGGGAGTGTCCAGCACAGACCGGAGACCGCGAGTGCTGCCAGCACAGGCCGGCGCCGGGCGGCGATCAGGCTCGCCACGCCCGCGCCGGCGCCGACCGCCACGAGCCACGCCGAGGACTGATCGACTTTCCCGGCGACCAGCAAGGGCAGCGACATTCCGCCGATGCGCGCGGCCTGTTGTTTCAGGTACGGCCACCACGCCAGGTAATCCGCATAGGCCGCATACGCTCCTGGCACTGGATTGAGGCCGAAGCGCCACAGCATCCGTTTGACAGTCGGAACCTCTGTCCACAGCAACTCCCCGCCGAAGGCACGGTATTCGTTGGCGAGGTTGAGTCCGAGAACGAGCATGCCGAACAGGAGCGTCACGACGCCGAGCACCACATGCCGGCCGCACAGCACCGCCGCCACGGCGCGGACCGCCTCCTGGAGGCTGCCCCACGGCGCACGCCGTCGAAGCACGTCCACGGCGCCGAACACAATGAACGGCAGCAGCAGGGCGTACACCTGCCAGCCCAGGAGCAGCGCCGCGCACGACTTGACGACCAATTGCCGGAAGCGGCCTTCCTGGACGAACACGACGATGCCGTGAAAGGTCAGCAGCACCCCGAACAGGGTCGGCACATCGTTGAAGATCATGTCGCTGTAGTAGAGCGCGTACCAGGACGAGCAGGAGAGCAGCACCGCCGCCAGCGCGGCCCACGGGTCGAACAGCCGGCGCAGCGAGAGGTAGGCGGCTACAGCCGCCGCCGCGAAGAACAACAGCATCAGCACCCGGGCGGCGAGTATCTGCGAGGAGGTAGAGTCAAATGGCGCAATGGCCAGCGCGATCAACGCCGTCGAACCCATCGGGAACCGGTTGTAGAGGACGTACCCGGAGTCCATCTCCGGGTCGAGCGTCTGGCGTTCGAACATCAGAAAGGCGTGGTCCGGCGAGAAGTTGGCGGCCAGCGCCAAACCGTGCGACGACAGCCAGTCGTGATGGCCGGGCCGGTAGAAATGACTCCGGTCGTGGCCGAAGACGAACACCGCCGTCATCGCCGCCAGCAGAATCAGCCAGGGCGCGAGCGGACGGACGAACCCATGTGTCAGGCCACCTGGGTCAGGCCCGCGGCGGCTCCATGCGCCCGAATCCGGCCGGCCGGCGAGGCGCACATCCGCCGACGGCCTGTTACGGCCGGTCGGTCGGTTTCCTGCCATGCTTCGCTTCAGTCGGGGTCACCGTCGCGTGTCCGATCGTTGGTTGCAGGCACGACGACAACGCCGGTCATGGCGACAAGCCAGCAGGGAGGCTCTCAGAGCCTTGTTGTCGGATTTCCCCTTCCACAGCAAGAGCGTCCCCTGAAGGCGTTGAGCGTGCCCCTTGATCGACACGGCCACACACGGGCCGATTCCTCGCTTGCTGACTACGACGACCGCCACCCGCAGAGACGCGCGGGCAACGGTCCTGCGCGCGAGCCGAGAATACATGGTCCCGCGCCGCCCAGCGGAGGCGGATATCCGGCTGGCTCGCGGCCAGCTGTCGACGTCACTCCGCCCTGCCGAGCGTCCCCTCCACGGTCGTCTCCATCGACATGGACATGGACATCGAGGAGCCGCCAGCGGGCTGAATTTCCGCCTGAGGCATCTCCATGACCATGTCGGTCTCCATCGTCATGTTCATGCTGTAGGCAGAGGCCAGCCCGGTCGCCTCGTCAAGCTCGTACGAGCCTTCCAGCGCGCCGGACAGGTTCTCGAATCGCATCTCCAGGCCCGGGATGCCTTGGTGCGCCCGGGAACTCGAACCCGGCATCCTCCGCTCCGGATACCGTCGCCGTGGCCTCGACCGACGCCAAGCCGTCGCTTCGGTCGGTCAGCGTGTACGTCGTTTCGACTTCGATGCCAAGTGCGCTCAACGAGTCCGTCCAGGCGTCTCCGACGGCTACGGGGCGATCGGGCATTGAGAGACCGGACCGCCCGGTCATCTGCTTCACCTGGTCCTCCCCGAAGTTCCCTTCGAGGAACTGGCTCACCATGGCGCGAAGCTCGTCCGGCGCCTCCAGCCGGTCCATCATCGCCTCCATCATCGCCTCGAACCCCTCGAACTCGACGATCTCGCCACCACGGGTCATCACCATCGTGAACGTCACGCCGACCATCACCTCGGCGCCGCCTAGACGAAGTCGAGTCCCGGAATGTCCCGGAAGTCCTCCTGGTTCAGGGTCCAGATGGCGGCTTCGTGAAGCTGGGCGCAGGCGGCAATCGCGATGTCCGACGCGCGTCCGCGAGCCAGTCCCACCGCGCCATGAATCATCGCGGCCCGAGCGGCTGCCTCCGCGTCGAACGGAACGACGGCTGCCGACGGGAGTAGTTGCTCCTGTGCGTCCAGTTCCTCGGTTGTCCGAGGACCGCGCAGCCACTCGTACAGCACGGGGCTCGACACATTGAGTCGGTGACCCTGCTCCACCAATGCGTACAGGTCGTCGAACGCGTCTCGGGGGCCCGAGAGCGCCGCAATGAGCGCCGAAGTATCCAGGTGGACGATCAATCCTCGGCGCCGAACCAGCCTTCGCGCCGGGACGCGCGAACTTCGTCGATCTCGGCCTGGACGGCCTCGCGTGTGCGCTCGACCGGCGCCTGACGCAGGTTCTCCAGAACGCCGAGCATGCGCAGACGCTCGCCTTCACTCAGTCGATTTGCCCGCGCCACGCAGTCGGCAACCGCTTCCCGCACGATCTGGCTTTGCGGCTTGCCGAACCGAAGCGCGGCCCCGCGAATCCGACGGAGGGTCTCGTCGTCAAGAGAACAGGTGGCCTTTGCCATAATGGGGCAATATTGCCATACCTCTCAAGGCTCAGCATCCAGGCAAGTCCCGAACCCCGGGGCTGTTCATCAGCCACGGCGCCGGCCTGGTGATCGGCAACGGCGTGCGTCGCTGGTGAGGAACAGCGACAGCCTGGCGAAGGCCGGCCCGAGCACCGGCTCCAGGCTGGCGAGCGCCTGCAGCGTGATGTCGCGACCGTTGCAGTTCAGGACGATTGCGGCGACGCGCGGTGCTCCTTCTCCAGCCACGCGAGCAGCGTAACGCAGCGGTCGCGGCCGGTAACATCTCCGCCATGCAACGCCTCCTCGTCGCCGCGCTCATCCTGGTTTGCGGCGCTGTGCCCGCAAAGGCGCAGTCGGCCGCCGAGCCGGCGCCGGCCCCCGCATGGCCAGGCTTCCGTGGACCGGACGGCATCCCGGTTTCGGACAACGACCGTCTGCCGCTCCACTGGTCGACCACCGAGAACGTGGAATGGAGTGTCGACGTGCCCGGTTCCGGCTGGTCGTCGCCGGTCGTCGTCGGCAACGCCGTTTTCCTGATCACCGCAACCGCACAGGCCGAGGCGACGAAGCAGCCGGAGTTCGGCACCGAGTACAGCAACGAGTTCATGCGCGAGCTCCGGGAGCAGGGCCTGCCCTGGGAGGAAGTCCTCAAGCGGCACGATGAGCGGTTCATCGAGTTTCCCGACGAGGTCGATCTGGACTACCTGTTGATCGCCTACTCGCTTGAGGACGGCGCGGAAATCTGGCGGCGAACGTTCTTTGCCGGCCCGCCTCCAGGCGGCCGCCACTCGAAGAACACCTTCGCCTCGGAGACACCGGTGACCGACGGCGAGACGATCTTCGTCTACATCACGGGTCTCGGCCTCTGGGCCTACTCGCTCGAGGGCGAGCTGCGCTGGGAGCGGCGTCTCGACCCCTTCCGGATCTACATGGACTTCGGGACCGGCGGCTCCCCCGCCCTGACCGACGATCTGGTCCTGGTCCTGAACGACAATCAGGAGCATCCGTTCCTCGCCGCCTTCTCCAAGCGGGACGGGCGCGAGTTCTGGCGCGCGGCCCGCGGACGGCTGGCGGCGCCGCACGCCCCGAACCATCGAACCTCGTGGAGCACGCCCTTCGTCTGGCGCCACGAGGAGCGCACCGAGATCGTCGCGCTCGGGCCCTACACAGCGATCAGCTACGACACGATGGGGCGGGAGTTGTGGCGGCTGACGCGGCATTCGCTGCTGCCGGTGCCGACGCCCTTCGCCTATCAGGGTCTCCTGTACATCACGTCCGGTGTTCACGGAGACCGGAACCGCCCGATCACCGCGGTCCGCCCCGGCGCCGCCGGCGACCTGACCCTGGAAGAGGACGAGACGAGCAACGACTTCGTCGTCTGGAACGACAGCCGGGCGGGCGCCTACATCCCGACTCCCGTGCCCTACAAGGGCTCGCTGTGGGTCGTCTACGACCGCGGCATCTTCGCCCGCTACGACGCGGCCACCGGCGAGCGCTTCTTCCAGGCGCGGATCAAGGACTCGAACGGCCACTTCACGACCTCGCCCTGGGCCTACCGGGACCGGATCTTCGCCACGGACGAAGCCGGCACGACCTTCGTCTTCGGTACCAGCGGCGGGTTCGAGCAACTCCGCGCGAACGACCTCGACGAGATGACCCTCGCCTCCCCGGCTCTGGCCGGCGACCGGCTGGTCATACGGACACGGTCGAAGCTGTACAGCTTCCGGGAGCAGTAGCGCGGCAAAGGTGCGGAACCCGGCGCCTCGCGCCGGATGCCGGCAAGAACCCGGGTGGCGCGACCCGCGTCCACCCGCGAACCAGTCCGTGCGCCCCTCAGCGGGCGCACGGATGGCAGGCCGAAGCACGTGTACCTTTGCCGGGTGGATTCTGGTCCCTGTCCAAGGCCGTCCGAAAGGCGAGTAGTCATCGAGGCTGCGGTAGCTGTGGGAACCGGTCTGCCGGTTTTCCAAGGTCCGGCGGGAAACGGCTTGCCCGTTTTCCCGCTTCCTGCCGCGCAGGGCCCCAGCCCGGCCGGCCTACCTGACGGGACCCATGTCGAGGTCCAGGCGGTCGAAGTACTCGATGCGGTTCGGCATCGTCGCCTGGATCGTCTCGGCCATGCCGCGGGAAACGCGCTCTGAACGGTGTCGAACCGCGAAGAACGGCCCGAAACTCTCCGCGACATCTTCCCGGCGCGGATGGTCGCGCGCGTAGTCGGACACAAAGCTGCCGTCCGCGGCCTGGGCGGCGAGCCACGCGTCGGCGGCCGCATGAACCGGATCGAGCGAGGTGTGCGCCGCCTCGTGCATCAGGATCTCCTCCAGCACACCGTCGCGCAGGTACTCCGCGGCCTTGCCGGTATGGATCAGCAAGTTGTCGTTGCCGCCGCCGAAGGGCATGACGCCCCGGTGAATCCAAACGGTCTCGACCCGTGTTCGCAGGGCCGCCGGCAGTTGCCCGATGGCCCGGGCGTAGAAGGCCGCGTGGCGCTCGGCCAGGTCGGCATCGCCGAACTCCACGTTGACCTGCACCTCGACGACCGCATCGCCCTCGAAGGTGGCCTTGAACAGGTAGGCATCGGTCGACACGAAGGCGTCAACGCGACGATCGAACATCCTGCGCATGTCGCGGCCCGCGGACTCGATACCCCGCAGCGCTGAAGGGTCGGACGCGACGATGAGATCGGGGTCGATGAAGGCCGTGCCGCGGAAGGGCGGCTGTTGCGACGCCGGGGCCGGCCCTGCCCAAGCGAGGCAGAGCAGCAAGACGGCGGCAAGATCGGCTCCCGGTCGCAAGCGAAACACGGTGGGCGGCATGGCGACAGGGTCAGACAGGCGCACCGACGAGCGGTGGTTGATCTCCTCCGTCCAGGTCTCGTCCAGGTTGCCGATGGGATCGTTCGACAGCGCCGCGAGATGGATCACGGCGTAGAACGCGCGCAGGTCCGCCGGCACGAGGTCGCAGATGTCCTATTCGATGGAAGGGAGCGCGAGCGGATCGCCCAGGACCTCGCGCGCCGGGATCGTGCAGTCGTCGAAGTACCCGACGTCGAGACTCGATCATCGCGCCCGCCATGTAGCCCAGGAGCAGCAGAACGCGCTCAAACCCCTGCTCGCGCAGCATGTCGATCACATGGCCCAGGAAGGGCCTGCCGGCGAACGGAATGAGAGCCTTCGGCAGCGTGTCCGTGAGAGGCGCCAGCCGGGCGCCCCGCCCGCCCGCCAGAATCACGGCCTGGGTAGGTCGAGAGTGCATCGTGGAATCGATCGTCGGCGCCCGCGGCGCAGTGCTGACGCCCGCGCCCCGGCGAGCCTACCAACGCCGGCCCTGCGCTGGCGCACTCGACGATCGAGCTCAATGGTCTTGATCCGCTTCGGACCTTCCGCCGGGTCCACCAGCGCGTAGCGCCCACTTCCATCCAGGATGGCCCCGGGCGGCGCCCTGCCACTCGAAAGCCCGAAGACGGGGCGTATCGGGCCGCCCTCGATTCGGGGAACGAGGGCGACCGGGGAGCAACCCATGTGGCGCGAGCCCGCGCCACATGGGATCCGCTCCACTCCGGGCCCGGAAATCTCCACGCAACTCGGACAGGTACCTCCGTCATGTTGCGTCCAGACGCTTCCTGTGTCATAGTGCGCCCGTTGGAAGGCGACAAGCACACAACTTCCACTCGGAACCACGTTCTCGGGTGATTTCTGCACAGGAGGCGAACCCCATGCAACCGATCGGTGCTCGTGGCCTTTCCCCCTCCCGTCAACTCGGCACGGTCGGCGCCATGCTCCTGGCAACGGTCCTGGCGGCCGCGCACCCGGCGGCGGCCATCACCCGCATCCTGCCCAGCGCCGGGTCGCTGGTCGATCGGACCGGGACGATCGTCTTCGGCCGGGTGCTCTCCGCCGCCGCCGCACCTGACGGCCTGCCTCGTTTCCCAGCAGAATCTCACCCTGGCTCGACTCCGAACACGGAGCCGACTCACAATACAAAGGAGCATTTCCCAATGCGTCGAATCGCTTTCTTTGCCCTTCCAATTGCGCTGTTTCTTGCACCGGCCCACGCACAGACCGTCTCTGACGGCGTCAAGCCAAGCGAGGAACGGGACTTCCGTCTTGCCCAAGCTCAGAAGGCTCAAGCCCTGACCGTCCTTGAACACGTCACGGCAGATCCCGGGCGTGGCCTGTTTCCAGAAGAAGTTCGTGCCGCAGAGAGCAGTGTTCCTGACGTTGTTTCCGCCGAGAGCAGAACCGACTTCAGGGTACGAGGCTTTGGCGGGGAAGTCGTGAATCTACCTCATCCGGTCACGGACGGCCCTTGTACGCCGACTGCTGACGTGCTTCAGTTCGACGGCGACTACAGGGTTCGCATGTGCTACATCACTGGCGAAGGCGAAACGGGACAGGCGCAGGCAGGTGTATGGGCTTCCAGTCAATCCGGAATTCTCTGGTTCTTCAGCCGAGAGAACGCGGAAGTTCTGGTCAAGGTGCTGGACGGTTGCGAGTACAACGGGCACCGATGGGTCTTCGTGGCGCCGGTGACGGACCTCGGCTTCGAGCTTCGCGTCACTGGGCCAGACGGCGACACATGGACCCATACGAACGAGGCGGGCACAACAGCGCCAACCAAGAGTGATACGAGCGCCTTCAGATGTAGTTCCGGCGTCAGTGGTCCGGAGTTGAGTGGTCCGGAGTTGGTCGTGATTCCGGTTGCCCAAGCTCAGAAGGCTCAAGCCCTGACCGTCCTTGAACACGTCACGGCAGATCCCGGGCGCGGCCTGTTTCCAGAAGAAGTTCGTCCCGCAGAGAGCAGTGTTCCTGACGTTGTTTCCGCCGAGAGCAGAACCGACTTCAGGGTACGAGGCTTTGGCGGGGAAGTCGTGAATCTACCTCATCCGGTCACGGACGGCCCTTGTACGCCGACTGCTGACGTGCTTCAGTTCGACGGCGACTACAGGGTTCGCATGTGCTACATCACCGGCGAAGGCGAAACGGGACAGGCGCAGGCAGGTGTATGGGCTTCCAGTCAATCCGGAATTCTCTGGTTCTTCAGCCGAGAGAACGCGGAAGTTCTGGTCAAGGTGCTGGACGGTTGCGAGTACAACGGGCACCGATGGGTCTTCGTGGCGCCGGTGACGGACCTCGGCTTCGAGCTTCGCGTCACTGGGCCAGACGGCGACACATGGACCCATACGAACGAGGCGGGCACAACAGCGCCAACCAAGAGTGATACGAGCGCCTTCAGATGTAGTTCCGAGGGCACTGTTCCGGAGTTCAGTGGTCCGGAGATGGTCGTGATTCCGGCTGGCAGTTTTGAGATGGGCTGTGTGTCGGGCGTGCGATGTCGGGACAATGAGTTCCCGGTGCACTCGGTGACGATTCCGGCGCCTTTTGCGGTGGGGAAGTACGAGGTGACGTTTTCGGAGTGGGATGCTTGCGTGGAGTCTGGCGGTTGCGGGCATGTTCCGAATGATGAGGGTTGGGGTCGCGACAATCGTCCGGTGGTCGGAGTGAGTTGGGAGGACGCGCAGGAGTACGTTGCGTGGCTTTCGGGGGAGACCGGTTTCGAGTATCGGTTGTTGAGCGAGTCGGAGTGGGAGTACGCTGCTCGGGCGGGCACGGGCACGGCGTACAGTTGGGGCAATGAGATCGGTCGCAACCGTGCGAACTGCGGTGGTTGCAGTAGCCCTTGGGAACTTGGCGGGACGGCGCCTGTGGGTTCGTTTGCTGCAAACGCTTTTGGTTTGCACGACATGCATGGCAACGTATGGGAGTGGGTTGAGGACTGCTGGAACGAGAGCTACGTTGGCGCGCCGTCCGACGGCAGCGCCTGGCTGCGCGGTGACTGTTCCGAGCGCGCTTTTCGGGGCGGTTCCTGGGGCTTCGGACCGAGTGCCCTCCGCTCCGCAGTCCGCTTCAGCATCGGGACCGGATTCCGGAACAACGACCTCGGCTTCCGCGTTGCCCGGACGCTCACCCCTTGAGTCTTCATCTCTCTATCTCCTCCGGGGGGGTTCAAGGGGGCTTGGCCCCCTTGGTCCGGCGCGCCGGCAGGAGTCGCCTGGGCTGTTGGCCTGGACGTCTTCAGGAAATCTCGAAGTCCGGGCGCCCGCCGCACTTCGCCGCCGTCCGGCCCATGGATCACGAGCGGTTGGTCCGAGGAAGCAGAACATCTACTGCGACGAAGGCAATCTCGACAAGGTCCTGGCGCCCGACATCTTCGTGGTTCTGGGCGTGTCCCCCGCGGCCGCGGATCGACTACCGGATCCGGGTCGAAGGTCCGCCCCCGTGCTTCGTGCTCGAAGTCCTGTCTCCGTCCACGCGGCGGCGCGACCTGGTGGACAGGAAGGCGATCTACGAGAGCATGGGAGTGCGGGAGTACTTCGTGTTCGAGGGGGCCGACGACGAGGGGCGCGTTCGCGGCAGGCCAATCGAATGGTCCCGACGGACCCGCCGCCAACGAGTGAAGGTCCGCCAGAAACGCCGTCGCAAGGGTTCGGGCAGAGCCCGGTTGGCGGACGACGAGACGACAAAGGCGGTGGTCTCGTTCAGTTCGGAACACCTCAATCGTCCGGCGGCTTCTCCGCGTCGGCCGCAATCGCGTCAGGTACCCGATTCTCCGTTTCCTCCGCATTCTGCGCCACGTCCTTCTCCCGAGTCGCCTTGCCGCCCAGCCACGGCATGCTGGCGCGGTCAGCAGAGATCTCTGCCTCAAGGTCCGGTTCGGTCTGTGCCATGTGAGGCGCCAGCGCCAGATCAACATGTTCTGCATACTTCCGGCTCCCGCCACCTTCCGACTCACGTGTCTCTACGACCACGGCGCGACGGCCGCTCGGGCTCACGAACCAGGCCGCCGGGAGGCCGGAACGCCACTCCGAAACATTGGTTCTCCTCAACACGGGACCACCGATCCCGCCAAACGTGCTCGATCCGATGGCGGCCTCCTTGCGTAGCAAGCCGTACCGCACCGCGTTCCGGATGAGGCTCGGCGGTAGAATTCTCGACCACCAGGAACGGTTCCTCCCCGAGCGGCGACAGCCCGAGGTCCCAAAGATCGTATGCTCTCCAGTAGAGGGACGTCCGGGCCCAAAGCACACGCTCGTCCCACTGCCAACGAAAATCGTACTCCTCGACGCCATTCTCGAACAGAATCGGCACTGCAAGAGGAGAGGAGCCGTTGGCTGAGAAGTGCAGGACATAGGCGCCTCCGCTCCACGGCGTGAGTACGACAGGACCGTCTGAGTCGAGAAAGACAAACCCCGGCGCCATCGGCCACCAGCCCCTTCGCCACGACCGGGGTCGAGTGGTACGTCGAAAAGACGACACGCATAGTCCGTGGCGGCAACGGGCCGACGATAGCCGGTCTGTAGCCGCGGGTCTCCGACCCGCGGCTACAACGCGCCGTGAAGCAACGGCGATGCGCCACGGCAACGGCCGTCTCCGGGTGCGCGGACCTTCCGGTCCGCTGCCGACGAAGGCGGCCAGACTCACCGTGTTGCGTTTCTGGCGCGCAAGCTCCCCTGTGCTCTAGCGGCGCTGCAGCCTCACGCCGACGACGATCGTGCGGCCGGGCGTGACGAAGCCGGGGACTTCGAAGTAGTCCTCGTCGAGGAGGTTCTCGATGCGCGCGAAGGGCCTGATCGACCGCCACTCGTAGCTCAGGTGGACGTCGACCTTGGTGTAGTCGTCCATCACGCCGCCGTCCGAGTCGATGCGATCGGAGACGAAGGCCGCCATGAGCGCCGCGGCGAACCGCTCGGTTGGCCGCACCTGCGCCACTGCGGTCGTGCGGTTCTTCGGGCGCCGGGCCAACGGGTTCCCCGTCGCCTCGTCCTGCGTCCGGTTGTAGGTGTGTGAGAACTCCAGGCTGTAGTCGATGTTCGGGCGGTACCGCAGCCTGAACTCGGCGCCGTTCGTGCTCGCTCGGGCCACGTTGCCGAAGGTGAAGCTGGCCAGGTCGAAATCGATCAGCTCATCGAAATCGATGTCGAACCAGGTCAGATCGAGCGTCACGCCAGAATCGCCGAGACGTTGCTCGACGCCGATGTCGTACCCCTCCGCGGTCTCCGGCAGCAGGTTCGGATCGCCGGAGAACGGGAAGTAGAGCTCGTTGAAGGTCGGCGCCCTGAACGCGCTGCCGTAGCTTGCGTGGAGGCGCCCGCGGCCCTCGCTCCAGGCCCCCGAGACGGTCACGCGGCCACTCGTCTCGGAGCCGAACGCGGAGTGGTCGTCGCCCCGTACGGCCGCCGTCAGATGGAGGTCGGCGGTTGCCGCCCACTGGTCCTGGACGAACCACGAGTCGAGATCGGCCTCCTCGTCGAAGGTACCCACGCTCCGACCTCTCCGGTTCTCGCTCGAGAGTCCGATGTTCAGCAGGTTGTCGGCGGCCAGAGTGATGTCGGACTGCAGGTCGATCTGGCGGATCGCGGAACGGATCTCGTAGTTGTTCCAGACCGTGTCCGGGTCGGCGCCGAGCAGGGTGGCCTCCGTCCGGCCGACGCGCAGAGTCTGGCGCCAGAACGAGCCGAGGTTCTTCTCGACCGCCAGCGCGACCGTGTCCTCGTCCTGCGCGGCCGTTGCGTTCAGGTCCTCGAGGCCGAAGCCGTCCAACGCGTTGTCGCCCCGGTAGGAGCGAACTCGCAGGTCAATCCGGCCGTCGTCCAGGAAGGCCGCGCCGAGACGCGTGCTGTAGGTCCGGTTCTCGTACGGATCGTCCTCCACGGCGCCGCCCTCGATCACGCGGTGGGACACTCCGTCCGTGCTCAGGTCGGTCCCCGAGACGCTGTAGTCCCACGGCCCCGCCGCGCCCAAAAGGCCCAGTTCGAATCGACGGTGGTTGTGTGTGCCCGCTTCACCCGTCGCGTTCAGTCGCCAACCAGGCAAGCCGCGGCCGGTCGTGATGCTGATCACTCCGGTCATCGCCTCGGAACCGTAGGTCGCCTGGGGACCCCGCAGCACCTCGATGCGTTCGATGTTGGCGGCCAGGAGATGGGCGAAATCCACCGTGCCGCCGACGACCGAGTTAACCCTCACGCCGTCGACGAGGACCAGAGCCTGGGCGCCCGAGCCGCCGCGCATCCGCACGGTCACGATCTTGCCCGGGCCGCCGGTCTGCGTGACCTCGGTGCCCGGCACCGTGCGGAGCAGGTCGAACACCGCCACCGGGTTGCGCCGTTCGATCTCCTCGGCCGCGATCACGGTGACCGAACTGCCGACCTCCGAGGCCGGCGCCTCGTACCGGTTGGCGCTGACCACGATCTCCTCCGCGATGACCGGCGTCTCGTGTTCGGCTTCGTCGGACTGTTGGCCCGCCACCGCTGCCGGCGCCGCCAGCATCGTTGCCGTGACTGCATGGATCCACCGCCGGTTCCGGCGGCGCGCGCCGTGGCCGGGGCGCACGGACTCGCTGCGTCTCTTGTTGTTCATTCGGGCCTTCCTCCCCCTTAGGGATTCCTGCTCCGAGCGACCCTTCCGGGGCCGGCGGAGCGTTGTTGCCTCGGCAGACAGCCAGGTCTCCTGACTCACCTTCGTCCTACTGGCCGGCCCTTCCCATCCCTTTTCGGGACAGTGGTTATCGCCGGTCTTCGTCCGGATCACAGTCGCGGGGCGGTGGGAGATTCGCACTCCCTTCCCTTGAACTGCCTGCGTTCTGATGTGTGCTCGGACTCTTGCCGCGGGTGTACCTCTTCGCGATGGAAGAATCAAGCTGCGAACGGACATCCTAGCAGTTCGGCCCAGGCCGCCGCCTCGAGCCGTGCCTCCCGCGAGGCCTCCCACGATCAGCGAGTGGACGGCGGCGTACAGGCGACGACGCCGCGACACTTGCGGCGCGGCGTTCTGCGCCGCAAGCTCCTAGAATGGCGCCATGCGAAGCCCCGCGCACGGCAAGCGGTCCGGCCCCGGTCGACAACTCTCTCTGCTGCCGGGCGGGGCCGACGACGGGTTCAGGATCCGGGTCTCGAATCGGCTCGAGACTCTCGCGGTCCAGCTGGCGAAGGAGATGCGGCGGAACCCTGGGGACCCGCTCGAGCCGGAGCGGATCGTCGTGCCCGATGTGCTGCTCGGACAGTGGCTGCGGCTGGAGCTGGCCACTCATCTCGGTGTCGCCGGTCACCTGAAGGTCCAGCTTCAGGCCGAGTTCGCCTGGGACGCGATGCGCGAGAAGCTGCCGGAACTCACCGGCGAGTCGGTCTACGGGCCGCCCTATCTGCGTTGGAGGATCTTCGACCATCTGAAGGCATGGACCGGCGACGACGAGGTGGCTCGCTACCTTGCGGACGGAGACCCCCGCAAGCGCTTCGAACTCGCCGACAGGCTGGCCATCGCCTACGACCGTTGCCGCGTGTACCGGCCGGATTCGATCAGGGAATGGCAACAGGGCGCCGCCGAGGGCTGGCACGCCCGTCTGTGGGCGAAGTTGGCGGCGGAAGACACCGAATCGCAGCACTGGGTGGACGCCATCGACAGCTACCGGGACGTGCTGGAGGGAACAACCGCGACCGCTCCGGGGAAGCGGGTCAGCTTCTTCCACGTCGCCGCGATGTCGCCCACATACGTCGAGGTGCTGCGCCTCGTCGCCACGGTGATGGACGTCCACCTCTACCTGCTCAGCCCCTCAGGCGCCTTCCGGGATGCTTCGCCCGCCCAGGATCATGGCCGGCAGCAGAACGAGTTGCTCGATGCCTGGGGTCGATCGGTCCGGGACCTGCGCGCCCTTCTCGGCGACCAGTGGAGCGGGCTCGCGACCACCAGCAGTCCGACACCCGGGGACATCCCGCGCGCCTCGACCTGCCTGGCCGCGGTGCAACGCGACATCCTGGGAGTCGGTTCGGGAAGCGAGGCCGCCGGGCTCGAACCGCCGCGACCGGACGACTCGATCCAGGTTCACGTCTGCCACTCCGCAACCCGCGAAGTCGAGGTCCTCCACGACCGCCTCCTGGGCATCTTCGACGCCCATCCCGACATTCAGCCCGCCGATGTCCTGGTAGCGACCCCGGACCTGGACACCTACGCGCCCCTGATCGAGGCGGTGTTCGGTTCGGCGGGGCGCATCGACTTCCAGATCGGCAGGCGACGGCTCAAGGAAGGCGCCGCCCTGACGGCCTTTCTGGGTCTCCTGGAGCTTCCCGGAGCGCGCTACACGGTCAGCGACGTGCTGGCGCCACTGCTCGCTGAAGCCGTGCGCGCTCACTTTCGCATCTCCGACACCGATCTGACGACGATCCGCGGCGCGGTCGCCCGGTCCGGAATTCGCTGGGGAATCGACGCCGACCACCGCACCGGTCTCGATGTACCGGCCTCAAGGAACCACAACTGGCGCCGGGGCCTGGACCGGCTGGTGCTCGGCTACGCGATGCAGGAAGGCAACGCCCTGATGGACGGCATCACGTCCAGTGCCCTGGACCGCTGGGGTTTCCGCACCGGCGCCAACGACTACGAGCTGCTCGGCCGCTTCCGCCGCTATTGCGAGGACACGTTCGCCCTGAGCGGATGGGCCGGGGCCGAACACGACGCCACCCGGTGGACGGAGCGTCTTCGAAGCGAAGTCCTTGACGTCTTCTTCGACACCGAGAACCGCGCCGGGCCCGAAACAGGCAGCGAAGCGAGCGCCGTTGCCCAATTCATCGACGAGTTCGACGAAGAGTGCAGACGAGCCGGCAACCGCGGGCCGATCCCGTTCCCGGTACTCCGGGACGTGCTGAGGGACCGCGCCGCCAGGAGCGCCCGCTCGACGCCGCGACTCGCCCACGGTGTCACGGTCGCGGGCCTGGTCTCCGGCCAGATCTTTCCTGCCAGGGTGATCTGCACGGTGGGCTTGAACGACGGCGTCTTCCCCGGTCGTCCGCGGCCGCGGCCCTTCGACTTCCAGGCGGCGCTCTTCGACGGCGATGCGCGGGAACCCGGCGACCGGGATCGCCGCGACGAGGACCGCTTCGCCTTCCTCGAAGCCCTCCTGGCGGCCCGCGACTGCCTGGTGCTGACCTACACCGGACGCGACCTCCAGGAAGACAAGCCCATGCCCCCATCCGTGGTCGTGACCGAGTTCACGGAGTACCTGGACGCACGCTTCGCAGGCTTCGAGGCGAACCGGCGCCCGCCGTGGACAACACAGCACCCCCTGCAACCGTTCAGCCGCAAGTACTTCGAGGCGAACGAGCGCGGCCTGTTCAGCTACTCGCAGCCCATGCGGGCCGCCGCCGCGGCGCTCGGGGCCGGCGGCGAAGAGCCCCGCCGCTTCGCGGGTGAGGTCGCGACCGGAGCGCGGGACGAGCCGCGGGCGGAACTCGAACTCGAGGACCTGATTCGTTGTGCCGCCAGCCCCTCGAAGGATTTCCTCCGCTACCGGCTTGGGATGCTCCTCGACACGCGGGACGAGGAGGTTTCGGACGACGAACCTCTCCACCTGAACACGCTCGAGGCCTGGCAACTGAAGAGCGACCTGGCGGGGTCCGGGAAGCTGGACGCTGAACGGACGATGGAACTCGCCGCGGCCCGCGGCCTGCTGCCCGCGGCCAACCTCGGACGCGTCCAGCACCGGCAGTCCGCCGCCCAGGTTGCCAACCTCTCGAAGGCACTCCAGCCGTTCCAGGAGCATCGCCAGGCCCCGCCCTTTGCCGTGGATATCGCTCTCGGAGACACCCGTCTGGTCGGCGTGGTCGACCAGTTCCACGAGGAGAACGGCGAGCTCCTCTTCTGGCGGATCGGCAAGCTGCGCGCCAAGGATCAGATCGCGACCTGGTTGAGGCTCCTCGCCGTGACCTGCGACCGGGAAGAGCCGGTCAGGGCTCGGCTGCTCGGCTCCGGCAGCGAGCTGGAAAGGGTCGTGCTGGCGGGACCGGACCCCGAAAGGGCCCGGTTTCTGCTGGCTGGCTGGCTCGACGTCTGGAGCGAGAGCCGGCGCCGGCCCCTGCCGTTCTTTGCTGCCACGAGCTGGGCCTGGACTTCCCCAGCTTTCTCGAAAGCCAAGGTGGACAGGATGTGGTCGGGCCAGAGCTTCAGCGAAGGCAACGACGCCGCGCACCGGTTGATCTTCGGCGACGACCCGTGCGATGACGAGTTCCAGCTCCTCGCCCGGCGTCTGCTCGGCCCGCTGAGGAACGCGACGTCGTGACGATCTCCAGCGAGCGCGGCGACGCCTTCAACGTAGCCCTCCATGCCGACCTGCTGATCGAGGCCAGCGCCGGGACCGGGAAGACCTATGCCCTGACCACGCTGGTGGCCCGCCTGGTCGTCGAAGAGGACCGCGGGATCGACGAACTCCTGATCGTCACCTTCACGATTTCCGCGGCCGGCGAACTGCGAACCCGGGTGCGGCGCACCCTGTCCGCTGCCCGGCGGGCCGTCGAGGGGCTCGCGGGGCCCGACGTCGACCAGCAGGCCCGGAGCCTGTGCGAGCGCTGGGGGCGCCTCGAGATTCCGCAGACCGACGTGCTGGCTCGCCTCACCACGGCGATCCGCGACTTCGACCGGGCGAACATCACGACCATCCACGGCTTCTGCCAGCGGGCGCTGGTCGAATTCGCCCTGCACGCCGGCATTCCCTTCGCCTTCGGTGTGAGCGGCGGCGACACCCTGGCTGTCGGCGCGAGCGTGCGTGACTTCTGGAGACGCCGCATGGTCGACGAGCCCATCGCGCTCCTCGAGTACGGGAAGTCCGGGAGTTTCGTTCCCGGCGAGGACACGACCGCCTGGGTCGCAGAACATCACGCGCGGCAGCAGGACATCCGCGGCGCGGGTTCGCCCGAGGCCTTCGCGGACGAACTGCAATCGAAACGGGACGAGTGGCGCGCGGCGCTCCGAGCGGCACAGGCGGCCTGGTCGAACAGCGAACAGCGACTCACCTTCCTGACCGTGGTCAACAACTACCGGTGGCTCAGCAACAAGCGGGACCAGCCGCGCATCACCACCCTGATCGACGCGTTCGATGCCGGCGAACCCGAAGAGCTGGCGCCGGACCACGCCGGCTTCTTCGGCCGCAGGTCGCTCAGTGCCAAGCTCTTCAAGAAGAACCCGCCGCCGGACATCGAACTGTTCGACCGCTTCGAGCGCGTTGGCGAGACGGGGAAGGCGTACGGCGGCCTCTGGCTCGCCGGCCAGCGTCGCCGGCTCCTCCAGGAGGCCGGCGCAAGCCTGCATTTCGACACCTGGGAGCACCGCCGCCTCAGCTTCGACGCCCTCCTGGTGGAACTGCAGCGCGGCCTGGCCGGAAGCCACGGCGACCAACTGGCGCGAAGGATCCGCTCCCGCTACCCGGTCGCCCTGATCGACGAGTTCCAGGACACGGATCGCCTGCAGGCGGACATCTTCGGGAGGATCTACCCCGGAGACGATGCGGCGAACGGCCGCCTGTTCGTCGTCGGCGACCCCAAGCAGTCGATCTACCGCTTCCGCGGCGCCGACGTCTTCGCCTACCTGGAGGCGCAGAAACGCCTCGCGGGGTCCAGCCAACCGCTGAGCCTGGAGAACAACTACCGCTCGACGCCCGGGCTGATCCATGCCGTGAATGCCCTGTTCGCGCGGCCGGAGCCGTTCGTGCTTCCCGAGTTCCAGTTCGCGCGGTCCCTGCCGGCTGACCACCAACCCGGCGAACTCGTCGTTCAGGACGACGAGGACGACCCGGCCCCGTTCCAGATCGTCCTGTTCCCCAGGAACCACGCCCCCGGGAAGGACAAGAAGAAACGCAACAAGGGCGACCTGGCGCGCCTGGTCGCCGAGCGGACCGCCGGCGAGGTCGCCCGGCTGCTCGCGAGCGGGAACGACGGCGGAGCGCAGATCGTCAGTGACCGCAGCAAGTCCCTGGCCGGCGGCGACATCGCCGTTCTGGTCCGCACCGGCAGGCAGGGGCAGGCGGTCGCACGGGCGCTGCGCGCTCTTGGCGTCGACAGCGTCGAGATCGGCACGGAGAACATCTTCGAGTCTGCCGAGGCGGATGCGCTTCACCGCCTCCTCCACGCCCTGTCCGTCGACGAATCGGAGCACAACGCGACCTCGCTGCTCCGCGGCGCGCTTGCGGCGGACCTGTTCGGTCTGGACATGCAGGCTCTGGCCGGACTTCGGGACGATGACGATCTCTGGGGCCTGTGGCGAGACCGGGCGCGCGAATGGAGAGATGTCTGGCAGCAGCGCGGCATCGCCACCCTGATGCGGCACATCCTGTTCGCCGGTGAACCCGACTGCTCCTCGAAGCTGCTCCGCTATCCGGACGGGCCGCGCCGGCTGACGAACTACCTCCACCTCACCGACCTGCTCCACGAGGCCGAAACCCGACGGCGTCCCTCCCGCCAGGGTCTCCTCGACTGGTTCAGGCAGTCGAGGGCGGAGTCCCGCAAGGGCGACGAGACGGCGCAGCTCCGTCTCGAAAGCGACGAGAACCTGGTCAAGATCGTCACCGTCCATCGCGCCAAGGGGCTCGAGTTCCCGATCGTCTTCTACCCCTTCGCCTGGGACGGACGTCCGCCGGCCCGCGGAGGACGACGAAAGCCCACGGCCGAGTTCTACGACCCGGACACCAGGAAGGCCGTGCTCGATCTCAGCCCGAACGACGACGCCTACGACCGCGAGCGGGTGGAAGAGCACGCCGACCAGCTACGCCTGCTCTACGTTGCCCTGACCCGGGCCCGGTACCGGTGCGTCGTGGGCTGGGCGCCTGACGGTCAGGCCGAACACGCGCCGCTCGCCTGGCTCCTCCACAGCCGGCGAGGCGCCGATCGAGAGAGTCAGGCCGGGCGGCGTCGCGTCGACGCCGACCGGTACGGCCGCCCCGGAGCCGCTCAACCGGTCCGCGACGACGCGGTCCAGGGGAAACCTGCCGAGGCGCTGAACCGGCACGCCGCGCACTTCAGGAGGCTCAGCGCCGATGCGTGGTCGGCCGACGTGCGGACGTTCGCCCGCCGGGCGCCCGGAGCGGTTTCCATCCGGACCATCCCCGCGGAGCCTCCCTCCGCTCCGGAACCGGCCGACACCTCGGAAGCCGAACCTCTCACGGCCCGCAGGCTGGAGCGCGAACTCGAGCGAATACGGGAGCAGACCAGCTACACCGCGCTATCCGTTGGTTCCGGCGGAGGCGTTCGCGAACGGGCCCGCGACCACGACGATCTCCCCGACCACGACGATCTCCCCGACCACGACGAAGCGGCAGCCATCGACGAACTCGAGACGGCCACGGCGCCGGAAGACGGAGCCACGATCTTCACCTTTCCCAGCGGAGGCCGATCCGGCAGGTGCCTTCACGAGATCCTGGAGCGGCGCCTCGCCAACCCGGATTCTCCGGATCTCAAGCAGACCTGCGAGACGACTCTCGCCCGATACGGATTCGCCGGGAGGTGGTCTCCGGTCGCACGCGCGATGGTGCAGAACGGCCTCGACACGCCGCTCTCCCGACCCGGCGAGACGGGCGGCGTGTTCCGTCTCTCCGACCTCGAACGGCCGATCACCGAGTTGGAGTTCCACCTGCCGCTCCGGGGCTTCCGGCGCGACGCACTCAGCCGCTGCCTCGAGGTGCACGGCTACGACCACCGGCTCCCCGAGAGTGACGCCGAGATCCACGGCTTCCTCCACGGCTACATCGATCTCACAGCACGGCACGACGGTCGCTGGTACGTGCTGGACTACAAGTCGAACCGGCTCGGGTCCTCCCTCGACGCCTACACGGGAGACGCGCTCGCACAGTCGATGCACCAACACGGCTATCACCTCCAGTACCTTCTGTACCTGACCGCCCTGCAACGACTGCTGCGCCTGCGCCTGGGGGACTACGACTACGACCGCCACATGGGCGGGGTGTTCTACCTCTTCCTGCGCGGGATGAGGCCGAACGCCCCCGGCAGCGGCGTCTTCCGCGACCGCCCGTCCCGCGCCTGCATCGAGGCGATCGACGCCTGCTTCGGCGAGGCGCCATGACGGACCGCGCGCCGATCGACGCGCTGACCGCCGGCGGCGTCCTGGCGGACATCGACCGCTACTTCGCCCGCCTCCTGACGGACCTCGGCGCGGACGACGATGTCGCGCTCGCGGCGGCCGCGACCAGCGCGGTGCATCGCAACGGCCACACCTGCCTGGACCTTCGCCTTGCCGGCAAGTCGATCGCCGACATGGTCGAGCAACCCGATGCGGGTCGCACCGCGGAGACGCTGAGCGCCGAAGTGAGGGCGATCGCACTGCCGCCGGCGGAAACGCTCCGCTCCGCCCTGGCCCGAAGCCGCGTCGTCGCCAACGGCGAGCGCCGGAAGGCGGATGACCCTCCGGTTCCGGACCGCGACCGTGCCAACGGCGAGCGCCCGAACGGGGATCGTCCCCTGGTTCTGGACCGCGAGCGTCTCTACCTGCACCGCCTGTTCGAGGCCGAACGCCAGCTGGCGGAACGCCTGCTCGCCCTCGCCGCGAACGCAGGCCCGGCGCCGGGCGTCGGCTCCGCGATCGCGCGGATGTTCGACGACAGGGAGGATCGGACCGAGGAGGCGATCGCCGCGCTGCGCACCGCCCTCGAGAGACGGTTGTGCATCGTGACCGGCGGTCCGGGCACCGGGAAGACGACCCTCGCAGCCAAGCTGATCGCCGTGCTCGTCGCCACGGGCGCCGCCGATCCCCGTCGAATCGGCCTCGCGGCGCCGACCGGGAAGGCGGCCTCGCGCATCCAGGAATCCGTGCGCGGGAAGCTCGGAGACAGGCCCCTCGATCGGGTCCACGGGCTGGACGAGTTTCCGGCCGAGGCGTGGACGATTCACCGACTGCTGGCAAGCAGGACCAGCCGCCTGCAACGCCTGGACGCACTGGTCGTGGACGAGTGTTCGATGGCTGACCTGCAGCTGATGGTCCGCCTGGTGACCGCCCTGCCGACGCAGTGCCGGTTGATCCTCCTCGGCGACGCGAACCAGTTGTCTTCGGTCGAGCCCGGCTCTGTCTTCAGTGACCTCTGCCGAGCCGGAGAACGCGGCCCCCTGAGCGCCTGCGTGACAACGCTCAGGAAGAACTACCGCTTCAGAGCCGATTCGGGGATCGGACGCCTCGCCCGGGCGGTGGTCGCCGGGAACGTCAGAGAGGCCGTCGCTCTGCTCGAGGACGCGCGCGAAGACGAGACCGGTCTGCTTGCGCTGGAGCACGAAGCCGCCTTCGACGAGTTCGCCCGGAAGTGCGCCACGGAGTGGAACGAGCACATGGCTGCTCTCGAAGCGGATCCCGAGCGTACCCCTCCCTTCCCCGCCCGGCGCGTGCTGTGCAGCCACCGACGAGGCCCGTTCGGCACCGACCGCTTCAATCGCGTCGTCGAGCGTCGCCTCACCGAGCTCGGACGCCGGACCCGGCACGACGACTTCTACGTCGGGCGTCCGATCATCGTCAGCCGCAACGACAGACAGACCAATCTCTCCAACGGCGACACCGGCGTCGTCCTGCCGGCCGGCTCGGGCGGCGCCCACGTCTGGTTCCCGGACCTGGACCGGGACGGTGAGCGCTACCTCGTCTCGCCCTCCCGCCTGCCGCAGCACGAGAGTTTCTTCGCCCTCACCGTCCACCGCGCCCAAGGCTCGGAGTACGACGAGGTCCTCTTCGTGCCCGGCGACGCGGAGTCGCGCATCAACGCGAGAGAGCTCTTCTACACCGCCGTCACCAGGGCCCGACGGCGGGTCCACGTCATGGCGAGCAGGGACGCCGTCAAGGCAGCCGTTCTGCGAACGACGTCCCGGGCCACCGGCCTCCTCGACCGGCTCCGTTAGCGTTAGCTCCAGCCCGGCGCTCCGGTGCAGGCCGCTCCGGTGCAGGCCCGCCCGGAAACCCTGGCAACCGTCGTAGAGAACGACAACACGGCGCCGTTGTCACCGGGTCCGCGGACCTTTCCGGTCCGCATCAGGCCCGTCGCCGCCAGGCGGCCCGCTCGAACCCCTTGGCCAGGCACCCCGGTGCCTGCCGCACCGCATACCTCCCCAGGCTCACCAGAAGCGACGAAACCCCGTCCCGGCCAAGTCGGCCGCGGACGGGGTCGTCGAGTCGAAGAAGCGACTGGAGGGGTGCGGCGCTACTCGCCGCCGCTGACCGTTCCTTCGCTGCCCTCGCTGTCGGACTGCCTCTGCTGCTGGCGAAGGCGCCGGAAGATCCTGCCCTGCTCCTCCTCGCTCAGCGAGTCCCAATCGGCGTCGAAGCGCTCCTTGACGAGCTTCTTGAAGGCGGCGCGATTGAACCGCTGGCTGCCCAGGAATCCGGTGTCCGACGGCCTGTAGCCCGCCTCGGCATCCGCGTAGGCCACGAAGCCGAACATCATCTCGGAGGTGGTCGGACCACCGTAGACGACCGTCTGCGTCGGATCCGGGTTCGCCGGGTTGTCGGCCGAGTTGTCCCAGGCCATCGTCAGTTCGATCTCGGTGCCGGCCGGAATCCGCTTGCCGCCGGCAGCGTACTTGTAGTGCGTCTGCCAGTTGAAGTCGTAGCGCGGCACGTCCAGCAGCACCTCTTCGGTACCGTCCGGGTACTTCGCCACGTAGCGGGCCGACTTGCCTCGCAGGTGCATGTGCGGCGTGTAGCCGAGCAGCAGCGCGTCGCGCTCGAAGGTCGCACTCTTCGTGGCGACATGGTTCGAATCGCCCGGCGGAATCCGGAAGTCGAACTTGCCCATCGCGTTGTTCTGCATCACGTACGTGGGCTCGTAGCCCTTCGGGTAGAACCGCAGCGCCACCGAGGAACGATCCCAGGCGCCGGTACCGGGCCCCGGCTCCTTGTGGTAGTGCATCTGCCAGCGGATCGTCGTGCCCGGCTTGACGAGCGTGCCGAAGCCGTCGTCATGAACCGTCGGGTCGTTGCCCGGGGCGATGCCGCCGAAGGGCCGCGCGATGATGTGATGCACGACCGGGCCGCCCGGACGGAACTCGACCGCCTTGATCCAGCGCGGCTCGGGCAGCATCTCTTCCGTGATCACGGTCTCGAAGCTGACGTACTGGTCCTGGACGTCATCTTCGACGAAGTAGTCCTCGCCCATGTCCATGACCAGGTCCGGCTCGCCGATCGTCCAGCCGTCGGTGGCCTCCCAGACCCTGGCCGGCGGCGCGTCGGCCGGGTTGCCCATCGGCGCTCCGCCCCTGGCCCACGCGATCAGGGCGGCTCTCTGCTCCCCGGTCAGGGACCGTTCGTTGACGAAGACGCCCGCATGCCGTGCGTCCGCATGCCACGGCGGCATCAGGCCGGACTCGACCTGGCGGGCGATCGAACGCGCCCAGGGCCGGGTCTCCTCGTAGCTCGTGAACGCCATCGGCGCCACCATGCCGCCCAGGTTCGCGCCGTTCGGGCGGTGGCAGACCTGGCACTCCTGCTCCAGGATCGACCGCACTTCGCCGTAGTACGTCGGCGTCGCCGTCGGTGCGTCGTTGTTGTTGTTCGCCGCCGCCAAAGGTGCGGCCAAGGCGAGGATCAGCAGCAATCCGATTGCCTGCTTCATGGTCGGAGCCTCCTCAAGATGGGTTCTGGCGGTTATTGGAACACCGTACCACAACGACGCCCTCGAGCCCCCCGGCACGCCGGGGAGCGCCGTCGCTACGCCCGCGCCATGACGAGCGCGCCGTTCGTGCCGCCGAAACCGAAGGAGTTGGTCAGGGCGAACCCGACCTTCGCTTCGCGGGGCTCATGGGGGACGAAGTCCAGGTCGCACTCCTCGTCGGGCTCGTCCAGGTTGAGCGTCGCCGGCAGCACCTGACGGTCGACGGCGAGCGCCAGCAGTCCGGCTTCGACACCGCCCGCCGCTCCGAGCAGGTGGCCGGTGGACGATTTCGTGGAGGACACGGCCAGCCTGCGGGCGTGGTCGCCGAAAACCCGCTTGATCGCCCGCACCTCGGCCATGTCGCCAAGCGCCGTCGAGGTGCCGTGGGCGTTGATGTAGTCGATCCGTTCCGCCGCGATCCCGGCGTCGTCCAGCGCCGCCTGCATGACGCGCGCCGCACCGTCGCCGTCCGGCTGCGGCGCCGACACGTGGTACGCGTCGGCGCTCATGCCGTATCCCAGGATCTCGGCGTAGGCGTGGGCGCCGCGGGCCAGGGCCGCCTCGCGCTCCTCCAGGATCAATACCCCCGCGCCCTCACCGAGAACGAACCCGTCGCGGCCGACGTCCCACGGCCGGGAGGCCCTGGCCGGCTCGTCGTTGCGCACCGACAGCGCCTTCATCGCCCCGAAACCGGCCAGCGCCAGATCGCAGGTCGTCGCCTCCGTGCCGCCGGCGAAGGCCGCATCGGCGTAGCCGTGCTGAATCAGGCGAAACGCATCGCCGACCCCGTGCAGGCCGGTCGTGCAGGCGGTCGTGGGACACGTGTTCGGTCCCCTGGCGCCGTGCCGGATCGAGATCTGGCCGGACGCCATGTTCGCGATCAGGCCGGGGATGAAGAACGGCGACACCCGGCGCGGTCCACGGTCGCGCCAGACGCCGTGCATGCGCTCGATCAGCGGCAACCCGCCCATGCCCGAGCCGACGACGGTGGCGACGCGGTCGGCGTTGCCGTCATCGATCTCGAGCCCGGAGTCCTCGCGGGCCAAGGCCGCCGCGACGACCGCGAACTGGATGAAGAGGTCCACGCGGCGGATGTCCTTGCGGTGCATGAACTGCTCCGCGTTGAAGTCGCGCACCTCGGCGGCGATCTTCGTCGCGTACAGGCTCGCGTCGACCCGCGTCAGCGCACCGACCCCGCTCCGGCCCTCCATCAAGCCGGACCACGTGGCTTCGGTACCCACCGCAAGCGGCGACACCAGGCCGACGCCGGTGATCACGACGCGTCTGCGGTCGCTCATCATGCTGCCCGAATCCGTCCGTTCAGCGAATCCGTCCCGGGGACCGGCATGTCCGGCCCGCGGCCGCTCGTCCCGCCTGCCGGGGCGGTCGGGCCAACGAGCCGACCGGCGCCGGCCCGGGACGGCGCGCTACCCGGAGTCCCCGTGCGCCTGGATGTAGTCGGTGGCTTCCTTGACGGAGCCGATCTTCTCGGCATCCTCATCCGGGATCTCGATACCGAACTCCTCTTCGAAGGCCATGACCAGCTCGACGATGTCGAGCGAGTCCGCACCGAGATCGTCGGTGAAACTGGCCTGCGGTGTGACTTCGTCCGCATCGACTCCGAGCTGCTCGACGATGATGCTGTTGACCTTTTCGACTACGGACATTCTGGTTCCTCTCTGGGATTGGGCGTTTCCGGCTCGCTGAGTAACGGAGACTATGCCACCATGAGGCCGATCCGTCCAACCGACCGAACGCTTCTCAGGTCTCAGGTCATGCCGCCGCTGACGCTCAGGACTTCGCCGGTGACGTACGAGGCCTCGTCGCTCGAAAGAAACAGCACCGCGGGCGCCACGTCGTCCACCGTGCCGAGGCGGACAACGCCGTACCGCTCCAGGAAATGCCCGCCAGCTCCCTCCGGCATCGCGGCGGTCATGTCCGTCTCGATGAAACCGGGCGCCACGACATTCACCGTGATCCCGCGGCTCAGCAACTCGCGCGCCAGGGACTTGCTGAACCCGATCAGCCCCGCCTTGGACGCGGCGTAGTTCGCCTGCCCCGCATTGCCGAGAACACCGGCGACGGACGACACGGACACGATCCGCCCGTGGCGGCGGCGCATCATGCCCCGCACGAGCGCCTTCGTCAGGACGAAGACCCCCGTCAGGTTCACGTCCTGAACCCGCTGCCACTGGTCCAGGGTCATCCGGGCCAGCAGGTTGTCGGCCGTGATTCCGGCATTGTTGATGAGGATGTCGACCGCCGCGAACTGCTTCGGAAGCTGTCGCACCGCGACCGGGATCTTCTCGTGATCGGCCAGGTCGAGCGCCAACACGTGGGCCTCGCCCCCCGAAGCCGCGATCCCGGCGGCCGCCTCGTCCAGCAGTTCCCCGTTGCGGGCGGCCAGCACCACCCGGGCGCCCTGCCGCGCCAGCAGCACGGCACAGGCACGACCGATTCCGCGCGAGGCCCCCGTGACCAGGGCCGTCCGTCCACTCAGATCGAAGACGCTCACGACCGTCACTCCATGTCTTCCGGCTCGGCCAGCGAGCGGACCTTCAGGCGCCGGTCGATCCGTCGAGCGAGGCCCGAAAGCACCTTGCCGGGGCCGAACTCGATCAGCCGGCCGACACCCGCCGTCGCCATGATCGTCACCGACTCAGCCCAGCGAACCGGGCCGTCGATCTGACGGACCAGCGCGTTCCGGGCTGCGGATGCGCGCGTCAGAGGCTCCGCGTCCACGTTGCAGACCACCGGCACCTGCGGATCCGCCATCGGAACCGCCTGAATCAGAGGCTCCATCGCCTGCCGGGCCGGCGCCATCAGGGCGCAATGAAAGGGGGCCGAGACGGGCAGCGGAATCGCCCGGCGCGCACCTCGCCCGCCCGCCAGCACCGTGGCCCGCTCCACCGCCGCGCTGGAGCCGGCAATCACGATCTGGCCCGGCGCGTTCAGGTTGGCGAGCTGGCAGACACCGCCGGTTTCACCGGCCGCTTCGGCGGCCACCCCGGCCGTGTCTTCCGCGCTCAAACCGAGGATCGCGGCCATCGCGCCTTCGCCCACGGGCACGGCCTCCTGCATGGCCTCGCCCCGGGCGCGAACAAGCCGCAGAGCGTCGCCCAGGGTCAGCGAACCGGCCGCGACGAGTGCCGAGTACTCGCCCAGGCTATGACCGGCGACGAAGTCCGGCGCCTTCGACTCGAGCCCCCGGGCCCGGTAGCAGCGGAGCGCCGCCACCGAGGCAGCGACGATCGCCGGCTGGGTATTGGCCGTCAGTCGAAGCTCGTCGTCCGGCCCCTCGAAGCAGAGTGTGGAGAGCGCGAAGCCCAGGGTGTCGTCCGCCTCCTCGAAGACCGCCCGCGCTTCAGGACAGGCCAGAGCCAAGGCCCGGCCCATGCCGACCCGCTGCGAGCCCTGGCCCGGAAAGACGTAGGCCGCCCCCGTCATCTGCACAGACTCTCCACGGGGCGGTCAGAAACGGACCGCGGCCGCGCCCCAGGTCAGCCCGGCGCCGAAAGCCGCCATCAGGACCAGGTCGCCGGAGTCGATCCGGCCAGCGCGATTCAATTCGTCGAGCGCGATCGGGATGGACGCGGCCGACGTGTTGCCGTAACGATCGACGTTGACGTACACGCGGTCCGAGGGCACCTCGATCCGGCGGCCCACGGCATCGATGATCCGACGGTTCGCCTGGTGGGGAATGAGCCACTTGACGTCCTCCGGCGCCTGGCCGGCATCGGCCAGCACTTCGCCGGAAACCTCGGCCAGCGTGCGGACCGCCACCTTGAAGGTCTCGTTGCCGAGCATTCGGATGAACGGCAGGCGCTCTTCCAGGGTCTCCGGACGGTTGGGAGGATTCCGGCTGCCGCCGCCCGGCATCTCGAGGAGGTGCGCCAGCGAACCGTCGCTGTGGATCGCCACCGACAGGACACCCGGCAGCCCATTGGCCGAATTCGACGCCGGAGGGTCTTCACCGCGCAGGACGACCGCGCCGGCGCCGTCGCCGAACAGGACGCACGTCGAACGGTCCTCATAGTCCGTGTACTTCGTCAGCGACTCGGCGCCGATCACGAGAGCCGTCAAGGCGGCGCCGCTGGCGACGTACTGATGTCCCACCGAGAGGCCGTAGATGAAACCGGTGCAGCCCGCATTCAGATCGAAGGACGCCGCGTCCTTCGCACCGAGTTCTTCCTGCACCAGACAGGCGGTGGACGGGAAGGGCATGTCCGGCGTCACCGTCGAAATGAGGACGAGGTCCACATCCCCGGGCTCCACTCCCGCCATCTCCATCGCCTCGCGAGCGGCCTGGACGGCGAAGACCGACGTGTACTCGTCGTCGGTGGCGACCCGTCGCTCATGAATGCCCGTTCGCGCCACGATCCACTCGCTCGAGGTGTCGACGATGCGTTCGAAGTCGGCGTTGGTCAGAACCTTGTCCGGCACCGCCCGGCCTGTGCCGGTGATCCGGACCCGCCGCGCGTAGTTGGCGGCAACTCCCCGCAATCCGTTCCTCATGGGTCCGTTCTTCGGTACGTTCTTCATCCCGCCGCCGCCTTTGGCGCCGCTTCGAAGGCGACCTCCGAAAGCTTGGCGCTCACCTTGACGTGAGTACCCGCCTCGCAGAACTCCACCGCGCGCTGTACGGCGCTGCAGATGGCGTGGGCCGAGGAACGTCCGTGGGCGACGAAGCAGCCGCCGCGCAGACCAAGAAGCGGCGCTCCGCCGTACTCGCTGTAGTCGATCCGGCTCCTGAAGCGGTCGAAGGCGCGCCGCGCCAGCAGATAGCCGAGGCGTGAGCGGAGGGTGCGGCCCATCTCCTCGCGCAACTGGCCGCCCACGAACTCCGCCAGCGCCTCGGCGCTCTTCAGGATCGCATTGCCCACGAAGCCGTCGCAGACCACGACGTCGGCGGCGCCGCTGAACACGTCCCCGCCCTCCACGTTGCCGACGAAGTTGAGGCCCGTGGCGTCGAGCGACTTGAACACCTCGCGCACCAGGTCGGTGCCCTTCCCGGCCTCCTCGCCGATCGACAGCAGGCCGATGCGCGGCGAGTGCATCCGCAGCAGTTGCTGCGCCAGGTAGTGGCCCATGACCGCGAACTGACGGAGCTGGTGGGGCTTCGAGTCGACGTTGGCGCCGGCGTCCAGGAGGATGGTTCGACCGCCTCTCCGCGGCATGGTCACCGCGAGCGCCGGCCGATCGACCCCGGGCGCCACGCCGATTACCATCTTGCCGGCGACCAGGGCGGCGCCGGTATTGCCGGCGGTCACCATGGCCTGGGCCCGCCCATCCTTGACCAGACGGGCGCAGACGCGCACCGAGGAGTCTCGCTTGCGGCGCACCGCGAGCGCCGACTCGCACATGCCGACGACCTCGCCGGCATGCACGACCTCGACCCGGCGGCGGGCCCTGGGACCAGGCTCGAAGTGCTCGATCTCCTGCTCCAGAATCGACCGGCGCCCGACGAGAAGGAGCCGCAGCGCCCGTTGCCGGGCCGCCAGCAGCGCACCCTCCACCAGCGTACGCGGAGCATGATCCCCGCCCATCGCGTCGACAGCGATCACGGTTGGGGTTCGGGCTGAACCTCGGTCCGTCAATTCAGGGTCTGCTCCAAGTCGGAACCACGAGTGTACCCCCTGCGCGGCCTGCTAGCAGCCCGTGGCAGAAGTCCGTGTCGCACCGAGAGTGGCCAGGCGCCCGCCCGGCAAGGCGCGACGAGGGAGCATATCGGGCCGCCCGCAATCCCGGGAACAAGGGCGACCGAGGAGCGACCCGGGTGGCGCGGTTCCGCGCCACCCGCGAACCAGTCCGTGCGCCCGTCATCGGGCGCACGGATGGCACGATGCCGGGCGGGATGCATGGCCGCTCGAATGCAGCGCGACTTCTGCCACGGGCTGCTAGAGGATGTCCTCCATCTCGACCACGTCGCGGCCACGGTAGTGGCCGCAGTGATTGCAGGCGCGGTGCGGCAGTTTGACCTCGCCGCAATTCAGACACAGTGAGCCGGCAGGCCGCTTCAGGCGGTCGTGGGACCGCCTGCGATCGCGGCGGGCCTTCGAATGCCGCCGTTTGGGATTTGGCATTGGAAGAGTTCCTTTCCGAGTAGCCGAAATTGTTCGTCCCGCGAGCTTGCGCCACAGAATGCAGCGAAGCAAGTTCTTCTGCGCGATGTCCCGGTGAGATGGGGGCCTGGAGCCAACATGGAGCCTGCGACAGGTTCGGTGGCCGTCAGGCGCTTTCTTCGCCAAGTCGGCCGCGGAGCGCTTCCAGCCCCGACCAGCGCGGGTCGAACTGCTGAGCGGCACAGGCGCAGGCCTCCAGTTTCCGGTCTGCTCCGCAGCGCGGGCACAGTCCGGGACACCCCGGTTCACAGATCGGTTTCATCGGCACGTTCAGCTCCACCTGATCCCGAACCAGCACCGCCAGGTCGATCTCTCCCCCGACCGCGGTGAGCGTCGACAGATCCTCGGGCTCGAGTTCGAGCGCGCCGGCGCCATTCCCGGCCGGGGACGACTCTTCGGAACAACTGGTCACGACCAGGACGAGCGGCAGTTCCACGTTCTCCTCGCAGGCAGTCAGGCAGCGGTTGCAGTAGAGCCTCTGCCGATAGCGGAGTCTCGCCTCCAGAAGAAAGTCGGGTCCGACCAAGGTCAGACTGCCCTTGCAATCCACGGCGCCGAGCACAAGAGCCTCGTCGCGCCCCGAGTCGGCAGCCGTCACGGGGACATCTTCGCGCCAGTTCAGCGGACCGTTGCGGGCCTGGTCGAGCTGCAGGTGCATCTCATTCACCACGAATCGCGAAGCGCACGCAATCCGCCCCGGCCCGCCCCGGCGCAATCGCGCAAGACCCGTGAGGCTACGGATCGCGGTCTCAACTGTCAATCCCGGCGTTGATGACCGCGTGCAGGGGCCGGTCAGCCCGGGGCGGAAGTCACCCTGCATTCGGGAGGCATGCACCCGATCCGGCATCGTGCCATCCGGGCGCCCGATGGACCGGCGCCCGGAAACGGGTCGCGTGTGGCTCGCGGGCGGATCGTGAAGCTCCCGGCTAGGCTTGCACCGTGGCCCGGATCGGCATCGATGCCCGCAAGGTTCGGGACTTCGGCATCGGCGTCCACGTCTCCAACCTGATCCGCGGCCTCGCGCGGATCGAGGGCGGGCAGGAAGCCGGCGCCAACGAGTACCTCCTCTTCGTCCGCCCCGAGGATCGCGGCTTCGCTGTCGATCTGCCGGCGAACTTCCGCTGCGTCGTGGAACGGTCGCCGGTCTATTCGCTGCGCGAGATCGGGATGATGACCTGGCGCATCTCGCGCTCGCGCCTGGACCTCTACCACGCCACGCACTACGTCCTGCCTGCCGTCGTGCCGTGTCCGACGGTGGTCACGATCCACGACATCATCCACCTGCTCTATCCCCGCTTCCTGCCGAACCGCGCGGCATCCCTCTATGCCCAGCGCATGTTCCGCCACAGCGTGGCACGAGCCGACCGGATCATCGCCGTCTCCGGGAACACGCGCAGTGACGTCCTCCACCACTTCGACATTCCGGCGGAGAAGGTCCAGGTCGTGTACAACGGCGTCGAGGACCGCTTCCGGAAACTGCTGACCGCGGCGGAACTCGACGCTCGGCTGGACGACGTGGGCGTGCGGCAGCCGTACCTGCTGTTCGTCGGCAATCCGAAACCCCACAAGAACCTGGACCGGGTGATCGAGGCGTACGCCAGGGCCCGTTCGCGGGCCGGCTTCAACGCCCCTCTCGTCTGCGTCGGCGCGCGGCCCGGCAGCGACTTCAAGCTCCAGCGGCGCGCCCGCCAGCTCGGCGTCGGCGATCACGTCCAGCTCATCGGCCATGTGCCGGCGAGTACTCTGCCCGCGCTCTACCAGGGCGCGAGCCTGTTCCTCTACCCGACTCTCTACGAGGGTTTCGGACTGCCCGTGGTCGAGGCGATGGCCTCGGGGGCGCCGGTCATCACGTCGAACACGTCGTCGCTCGAGGAGATCGCGCGGGGTTACGCGGAGCTCGTCAATCCGCTCCAGGTGGAGGAGATCGCGACGGCCATCGAGCGCTGCATGGAGGACCGGGACCACGCCCGGAAGCTCGCCGACCGCGCCGCCGGGCACGCCGACGGATTCCAGTGGCAGACCGCCGCCGAGAGCACTCTGGACATCTACCGGGAGGTCCTCCGGGAAGCCGGTGGTTGAGGGGCTCGCCGATCGGTTCCAGGCACTGGAGCAGGACGAAGCTGCGTTCCCCGGCGCGGCTGCGGACCGTGGTACCTGCTGCTAGCATCCGGCGCCCGCTCGATCGAGCGGCGCCGCCCCTTGATCGCAGGTCCACCGGGGAAAGCGGGGGATCAGCACGATGATCAGCCGCCTGGCGGACGCCTCCTGTGATCGACGGTACCGGCCGCAGGACTGAAGACCGTGCTCCACAAGCAACTTCGGGTCACCGCCGCCCTGAACCTGAGCGGCGACATCGTCGCGACCGTCGGCGCCTTCTTCCTGTCCTGGTACCTGCGGTTCGTCCAGCCGGTGATCGAGATCACGAAGTCGGTGCCCGACTTCGAGCCCTACCTCAGGATGCTGCCGTTCATCGTCCTGATCTGGCCCACCGTCTACCACTTCCACGGCCTCTACCGCATCCGCCGCGGGCACAGCCGGGTGGACGAGGCGATCAGCATCCTGGTCGCCACCGTGCTGGCGCTGGTCATTCTGACCTCGGTTCTGACCTTCGACCGGTTGACCCAGTCGGCCACGGGCGATCCCTTCTCATACAGCCGGGCGTTCTTCGCCCTGTTCGCGGTCACCGACATCTTCCTCGTCGCCCTCCTGCGGCTGGTCACCCGCGCCTTCCTGCGCACGGTTCGCCGCCGCGGCCACAACGTGCGCCGCATCCTGATCGTCGGCGCCGGCGACAGCGGCGGAGAGATCGCGGCCAAGCTGGTCCGTCACCGGGAACTCGGCTACGAAGTCGTCGGATTCCTCGACGACGACCCGGAGAAACTGCACGCCGAAATCGGCGGCGGCGTGCGTGTCCTGGGCACCCTGGACGACCTGGAGGAAACGATCGAACAGCTCGGCGTCGACCAGGTGATGATCGCCCTGCCCTTTGCCGCGCACCGCAAGATCCTCGACCTGCTCGACCGCATCGGCAACGAGTTGATCGAGATCCGGCTGGTCCCGAACGTGCTCCAGTACGCAACCCTGCGCGCCGCGATCGAAGACGTCGACGGCACGCCGGTCATCAACCTCTCGCATGTGCCGATGGAGGGCTGGTCGAGCCTGGCGAAGCGCACGCTGGACATGGTCTTCGCCGCCGGCGCGATGGTCGCGCTGCTGCCGTTCCTGCCGGTCGTCATGCTGCTGATCAAGCTGGAGGACCGGGGGCCGGTCTTCTACCGCCAGGAGCGCATGAGCCTCGACGGCCGCTCCTTCATGATCCTCAAGTTCCGCTCGATGCGCGAGGACGCCGAATCGTCGACCGGCCCCGGCTGGACCGAAGAGGACGACCCCCGCCGCACCCGCATCGGCGCCTTCCTGCGCCGCTGGTCGATCGACGAACTGCCGCAGCTATGGAACATCTTCCGCGGCGACATGTCGTGCGTCGGACCTCGACCCGAGCGTCCCGAGTTCGTCCGGAAGTTCCGCGACAAGATCCCGAACTACATGCTGCGCCACCGCGTGAAGTCGGGGTTGACGGGCTGGGCCCAGGTCCACGGCTGGCGCGGCAACACCTCGATCCGCAAGCGCATCCAGTACGACCTCTACTACATCGAGAACTGGAGTCTCCGTCTCGATTTCCGGATCCTGTGGCTGACCCTGCGCCGGGGCCTGACCAGGAACGCGTACTAGCAGCCGGCGGCACGCGTCCGCGGCGCACCGGGAACCGCGGGGCGCCCGTCCGACAGGGCGCGACGACCCGCGCCGGCGTCATCGAGACCACGTTCGCCGAGGAGACCGAGGCCGACCTCTTTCGGCGAGCAGATCGTCCTCTGCGGCGGCGCCCCGGCTCTCGTCCGGGCCGGTAGCGAGCCTGGGAGATTGCGCCGCTGTCACCTGCTGCGCAAGCGTGCTGCGGTGCAGGCTCCCAGCCGCGGTTCGTCATGGACTGAGGCGCCGCTGCTGATACGCTGCATTCGACCCGCCAAAATGACCGGCGCTTCCGCGGCGCCCCTCAGACGTTTCGGAAGCTACTTCTGGCCAACCAAGTACTCGATCCGTACACCGTCCGCCACGGCGAGGCGGTGGCCCCGCCGGTCAGGTTCCGCGACCGCCTGAAGTACCTGGGGCCGAGCCTCATCGTTACCGGCGCGGTGATCGGCTCGGGCGAGCTGGTGCTCACGACCAGCCTGGGCGCGGTGGCGGGCTTCACGCTGCTGTGGTGGATGCTCCTCTCCTGCTGGTGCAAGTCGCTGGTGCAGGCGGAGATGGCGCGCTACACGATCGAGTCGGGCGACACCTACCTGCGCGCGATCAACCGGCTGCCGGGGCGCATCTGGAAGATCTCCTGGCCGATCTGGCTGGGCATCATCGCCTACGTCCCGGGGACGATGGGGCTGGGCGGCATCATCGGCGGCGCCGGCCAGTCGATGTCCTTCCTCGCTTCGCTGGGGAACGTCGAACTCGACGGCGTTCTCTGCACCGGCATCATCGCCGTTGCCGGCTCGATCATCCTCGGCACCGGCTCCTACAAGTGGCTCGAGCGGGTCATGCTGCCCCTGGTCATCGCGTTCACGTTGTGCACGCTGGTCTGCGTGATCGCGATGCAGTTCACCGAGTTCCGGACGACGCCGGGCGAGATCCTCGGCGGCATGAAGCCGGACATGACGCTGTTCGTCGCCGTCGCGGCGCTGGCCCTCTCCGCGTACGGTTACACCGGCACGACCTCGGGCGATATCTCGTCCTACACCTACTGGTGCGTCGAGAAGGGCTATCCCAGCCTGCTCGGCTCCGACCGCAGCGATCCGAACTGGGAGTCCCGCGCCCGCGGCTGGATGCGGGTGCTCCACACCGACGTCTGGCTCGCGCTGATCATCGTGACCTGCGCCACGATTCCCTACTACATCCTCGGCGCCGGGGTGCTGAACAAGATGGGGCTGACGCCGGAGGGCAACGACGAGACGATCGGCGCACTATCCAACATCTTCACCCAGACGCTTGGGGTATGGGCGGTGTGGATCTTCGCCATCGGCGCCTTCAGCATCCTGTTTTCGACCGTGCTCTCCGGGGCAGGCGGCGGCGGCCGGACGATCCCCGACTACCTGATGGAGATGGGCCTGATCGAGCGCTCGAACCTGGCGCTGCGCAAGAAGATCATCCGCGGCTACCTGATCTGCCTGCCCCTCGCCGCGTTCGCCATCTACTACTTCGTCACGGACTTCGTCGTCCTGATCATGGTCGGCGGCCTGACCTCGGCCATCTTCCTGCCGATCCAGTGCGGGGCCACCCTGTGGCTGCAGCGCACCCGGATGGACCCGCGGATCCGGCCCCGGCGGCTGACGTACATCGGACTCTGGGTCGTCTTCGTGTTCGAGGCCGCGATGGCGCTGCTTGTCATCCGGTACGTCGTGCTGAGGGACCAGTTCGACTGGTTGTTCGGCTACCTGTTCGGCTGAGGAAACGGGGGTCGGCGCCCCGGCCATTGCCGGCGCCGGCCCGTCAGCGCCCCGGCGCCGGGACTCCGGCCTGCGCCCGCCGGCACGACGCCGGCTGCCCTGGCTACTCGCCTCCAGGACGGCCTCGGACAGGGACCAGAATCCACCCGGCAAAGTACAGGTGCGCCGGCCTGCCATGCGGGCGCGCGCGGACGGGCGCACGGACCGGTTCGCGGGTGGCGCAGGTCCGCGCCACCCGGGTTCTGGCCGGCATTCGGCGCCGGGGGCCGCTGGCGCTAGCATGACAACACGATGATCCGACACGCCCTCACCATCGCCCTCGCTCTCCTCACCACCTCCGCCGCCCTCGCCCAACGCCCCGGCCTGACGGAACGGATGCGGGAACGCAGCCGGCAGATGGACGCCCGCCTCGCCGACGACCCCTACGTCGGCATCCACGCCAGCTCCGGCATCGAGCGCGGCCTGTTCAGGATCGAGTCGACCGGCGTGTCGACGGCGCCGGTCCGACTGGCCGCGGAGAGGTTCCTGGCAGCTCTTTCGGCCGAGCAGCGCGCGAAGACGACCTTCCCGGTCGACGACGACGAGTGGCGCAAGTGGATGAACCAGCACTTCTACCTGCGCCAGGGCGTCGGCTTCGACGAGATGGACGAAGCCCAGCGCGAAGCGGCCTTCGGCCTGATGCGCGCGTCGCTCAGCGCGGACGGCCTCAAGCTGAGCCGCGACATCATGAACCTCAACCGCACCCTGGGCGAGCTGAACAACGACAACTTCGTCGAGTACAACGAGTGGCTGTACTGGATCACCGTGATGGGCGAGCCCTCGGCCGACCAGCCCTGGGGCTGGCAGGTCGACGGCCACCACCTGATCGTCAACTACTTCGTGCTCGGCGATCAGGTCGTCATGACACCGCTGTTCATCGGCTCGGAGCCGGTCATCGCCGAGTCCGGCAAGTTCAAGGGCACCGTGATCATGCAGCGGGAGCAGGACCAGGGGCTCGCGCTGATCCGCTCTCTTTCCGCGGACCAGCAAGCGAAGGCGATCATCGAGACCTCGAAGAACGGCAACAACAGCCTCGGCGAAGCGTTCAGCGACAACATCGTGCTCGACTACGCCGGTATCCCGGCCTCCGATCTGTCAGCCGAAGTCAGGACGCGACTGCTCGACCTGATCGGCCTCTACGTCCACAACATGCGCGAAGGCCACGCCAGGGTGCGGATGGAGGAGGTCGAAGCCCATCTCGACGCGACCCGTTTCGCCTGGGTCGGCGGCGTCGGTGACGACGACGTCTTCTACTACCGCATCCACAGCCCGGTCATCCTGATCGAGTTCGACCACCAGCGGCCCGTCGGCATCCGGCATCTCGTCAAAGGGCGCGCTCCCGTTCGCCAGCACATTCACGCCGTCGTCCGCACGCCGAACGGCAACGACTACGGCAAGGACCTGCTACGGCAGCACTACGAGCGGGATCACTGAAGGCCGCCGCTTCGACGGAGCGGTTCCCTGGCCGCCTGCGGCGGGAACCCGTGTGGCGCGTACCGCGCCACATACGCGCTTGACGGAACGGTTGCGAGAGAGTCCTTCATTGTGGCGGCCTACTCTACGGTCACCCAGATCGGCGAGGACCAGGCCATGTTGCCGTCGACCTGGATCACCCGCACGTAGTAGAGGTGCTCGCCGGGCTCGACGTCGGCGTCGACGAACTCGAGGCTGACGTCGGCTTCGAGGTTCTGGCGGTTGTAGAGGAAGGTCTGGTTGCGGATGATGTCGATCTGGCGAATCGGCGTCGTGCCAATCACGCGGACGCTCAGCCGGAAGTCGCCGTCCGCGGTCAGGATGTCGCCCTGCAGGTACTCCCTGCCGCCGGTGCGCAGCCGGTAGTCGAGGATGATGTTGTCCGTCGCGCCGTAGCTGTGGCGCTGCTTCATCGCGTCGAGCATGCCCTCCCGCGTGAACTCCTCGGCGATCGTGGCGGCGTAGGAGATATGCGTCGACAGGTGGTCGGAAGCGGCCTGGACGCCCAGCTTGTAGCCCTTGGCCCAGGCGTTCCAGACGTAGCCCTCCGGCCGGAAGCCGCCCGGCGCCGAACGCAGGTTGCCGCTGCGGGCGGCACGCGGCGCGCCCTCGTACTCGTTGGAGACGCGGTCCCCCTGGTAGATCTCGACCAGGGGCTCGACCTCGGGATCGTTGTCGCGCCAGTCGGTCCCCATGCTCGAGGCGGAGGTGTGGGAGATGGCGATGCCGTCGTGCTCCTTCAGGTACTCGTAGAGCCTTGCGGCGCCTTCCTCGTGGGTGCGCTCGGCCTCGGTGACCGGCAGCGTCGGCTTGCCGCGCTCCGCGAACAGGATGTTCCGGTGGCCGTCCGGGAACGAGATGCTCCGTTCGTAGCCGTAGAAGGGCTGAAAGCGGCCGGAGACCGAGAACACGTCGACCGTCTGGTGCAGCAGCCAGTTGATGTAGTCGATGTCCGGGCCGCCGAGAAAGTTGTGCTCGCTGGCCAGCAGGAAGTCGAGCGAGGCGACGTCCATCGCGTAGCGGTAGGTCTGGATCAGCGATCCGTCGTTGTTGCCGTCCATCGAGATCTCGGTGTGGCGGTGGGTGTCGCCGCGGTAGATGCGGTACGTCTTCCCTTCGGACTCGATCTCGTAGCTGCGAATCCTCTCCAGGTCTTCCACCTCGTTCTCGTGGATCACGTAGGCCGGCACCTCGTCGACGACGAGGGCCGCCAGCTTCGGCGGCACGACCTTCGTCAGAAGCCGCGGCAGTTTCGCGGCGTAGACGTCGGCGTGCTCGAACAGGAACCCTGCGTAGTCGCGGTTGTCCGTCGGCCAGGCGGCCCAGACATCGCCGTCGCCGTCCGACGCGAGACCCCAGCGGGCATCCTGCCGGAAGCGCGTCATCGGGATGTGCTGCGGCCGGAGCCAGCGGTCGCCCTCAAGGGTCGTGCTCCAGACTTCCCAGGCGGCCCGGTGGGCCGGGGACTCGCTGAGGATGTCGTCCTGGCGGAGGGTCCGGTGCCGGAAATGGAGCCAGATGCGTCCGTCGGCGTCCGGGAAGAGGACGGGGAAGTCGTTGTAACCCTGAAGCTCTTCAGGCAACGCCTCGTTGATGTCGCCAGCCGGCGACCGCCACTCCCAGCCGTCGTGGACCGCGACGTTCATCGTGCGCCACTCGTAGAGCCGTGTGCCTTCCCGGTTGAGCACCCAGCCGGTGTCCTTCCCCCAGTTTACCCCGCTCTCGTTCCACGCCGCCCAGACCCGGTCCTGTCCGTCGACGGCAAGGCTGAGGTGCGCCTCGTACTTGGCCGTCGAGGCGACCGGCATCTCGTCGCCCCACTCGCCGCCCGCCCAGCGGCGCACCAGCACGTCGTAGTTGCCGGCGCCGTAGCTGTCCCAGCCGACGTACACGCCGCCCTTCGAGTCGGCGACGATCACCGGCTCCCAGTCGTTCGCCGGCGAGGACGAGACCTGCTCCGCCTCGGACCAGCGCCTGCCGTCGTAGCGGCGGGCGAAGATGTCGGCGGCGCCGTCGCGGAAGCCCTGCCAGACCACCCAGAGATTGCCTTCCGCGTCCGTCGCCAGGTTGTGGAAGACATCCGGTTGCGACGCTCGCGTCAGCCGTTCCGCCGCCGACCAGCCGTCGCCGTCGAGGACGCGAGCGTAGAGATCCCAGTTGCCCTCGACCTGAGCCGAGTAGACGACCCAGGGGCGGCCATCCCCGTCGCGGCCCATCTTGACCAGGTAGTGGTCGCCGGGCTGCTCGGTCAGGGTCTGCACATCGCCCCAACCCTGCCCGTCGAAACGGCGCGCCAGGATCTCGTTCGCGTTGTCCCGGTAGCCGAGCCAGGCCGCCCACACCTCGTCGCCGTCACCGCCGAGGATCGTGGCGAAGTCGTTCTGGTAGTCGTCCGAGGTCATCCGCTCCACTCCCGGCACGCGCTCGACCGTCACGTCGCCGCCCAGAAACCGCAGCCGACGACCGACCGCAACGTCGGCGAGCCGGACCTCGAACTCGCCGTTCGCGGTGGCGAACATCAGGCGCGAGCCGCCGTTGCCCCGCACGTCGACGACCAGTCCGGGCGATCGGTAGTACTCCACCGGACCGACGGTCTGGGTGTCGTGGATGGCCCGGGGGGTGAAGTTCGGCCCCTTGTAGCTGGCGAGCTTCCAGGCGGCGCCCTGGACCTCGTTGGCAGGCCGCGGCCGCCAGTCGCGCAGGCCCAGCAGTTCGCCGCCCGCCACTTCGAGCGAGCCGTCCCAGTCGCGGGCGGCGTCGTCGTTCACGCCCAAGCGCACGAGGAGCGAGACCACGTCGTCGCCGGCGAGGACGCCGGCGTCCTGAGCCGACCCGGCGCCGGGCAGTACGGTGAACGCCAGCACGGCCGCCACGACGGCAGCCGAAGCGAAACCAACCTTGTTGTGATGCATGGCCCCTAGCTTAGCCCGCAGGCGGTGCAGGCGCCGCCCTGGCGCCAATCTCCGCTTTGCTCCGATCAGCAACCTGAAAACCGCCCCGAACCAGGCTGCCCGTGCGGACGGGCCGTATCACGGCCGCGTCGGACGGCCCGATTCGGTGACACTCGACACGCAACCGGCTCAACTCCCGATCAACCGCCGTTCAGGCTCATCTTCGTATGGGACCTAACCCGGATCGAATCGAGAGCGGGCCTACTCCGCCCTCAAATCCTCGGACACCTGCGTCAGCACATCGTTCAGAGCTTCACGCGCCTCGCTCGGGGCCTCCTCCCCCAGCACGACACCCACCCGGAACTTGAGCCCCCAACCCGCGCCGACGCTCAAGAGTTCCGGAAGGCGCTCGGCGAGGTCCTGGATGCGGTCCGGTTCCAGCAACGCTTGGGAAACGGGTGGTTTCGGCGGCGTCTCAGGGGCGTCCTTCGGCCTCCGCAGCTTGAGAGAATCGGCGCGCTCCGCGCTGACGGACGTGCTGCCCTCCGCCACCTCCAGCCAACGGCTCACCACCGCGTTGTCGATCCCCTCGCGCAGCAGCCCCCAGGGTACGGGTTCTCCCCGCTTCTGCGAGAGCGCCCGCCCAAGCGACCAGCCGCTGGTCCCACCGTCGCTCCAACCGCCCGGCAGCGCTTCCTCGACCAGCTCCTGCGGGGTCAGGCCTTCAGGCGGCGGCTGCAGCACGGCGTGCCCGTCCAGCGCGCCGTAGGGGACCTCCTCCTTCCAGACGGAAGTCGGGCCGTTGCGCAACCAGACGATCCCCTCCTTCACCGCCTGCTCGACCGCCTCACAAAGCACATCCTCGGGGCACCGCGGCACCTCGAAGAGGTCTTCGTAACCCTCGCGCGGCACCGTCACCGTGAAGCCGCCGGCGAAGTACTCCCGGAGGTCGGCGAACCCGACTCCGGCGGCGCCTTCCGCCGTAAGACCCGGCAACGACCCGGGCGTCAGCAGCGTCGGCGCGAGCCGCGCCAGCTCGGCGCCGCCCGGCAGCAGCACGTCCAGCGCCGGGTCGTGGCTGGACTCGGCATCCACCGGCTCGCGCCACCAGGTCCGGTGACTGCCGTCGGGCCGCACCAGTCGAGCGGCGAGCAGGCCGCGTTCCACGCCTTGCAGCACCGTCTCCCGAACGACCGCCGGCTTCAGCATCTTCGGCAGGTGGGGATAACGGGCGAATGCTCCCGCCAGGTCCTTCACGAGGCGTGAGGGTTCGCCCTCGCGCCAGAGATCGTACGGCCCTTCGGGAAGGAGGGCTTCCGCATCGACCGGCGTCTCGCGAATGCGAGTCCGCTCGTCGCCCTTGATCTCCAGGAACAGCGGTCCTGCCGCCCCCGGCAGCTTGAACGCCTGCTCGGCGCCCTCCGCGCTCACGGTGACGACGATGCGGTAGGCCTGCCTGACCGCATCGGGAACCCGCTGCCTCGCGCCGCGAAGCCTCTGGTTGAGGCGTTCCCGCCGGACGGCATCCACGGACCGCCCTTCCAACTGGCTCTGCACCTCCTCCCAGCCCAGCAGGGCGCGCACACTGCTGCGGACGGCCTCCAGGCCATCGCGCGACGGCACGGCGAGGACCAGCGCGTTGCGATGGACCCGCGGCCGGTCGGCGCCGGTCGTCTCGGTGAGGTAGCGGCGCGCCAAAGCGCTCGGCTTGCCCGACTCGGAAACGGCGGCAGGCCCGAGCACGGCGTAGCGGAAGCTGCCGTCGTCGCCCACGTCCCGGGGCGAGGCGGGCAGCATGTGGACGACGGCGCCGGCCGCGCGAGCGCCGTCCGTCAGCAGCTTCAGCTTGCGCGTAGCCTCTTCGAGCCGCAGCTCGACGGCACGCTCGGTCACCCGCTCGGCGCAGGCCTCGTCATGCATCTGCCGCAGGTTCGGACGGTTGCCGAGCCGCCACGACTTGGGAAAACCCGCGGCCGCTTCCCCGGCCTCGCCATCATCTTCGTCGTCCAGGAACCACGAGAGCTCGCGCCACCGGGCCAGGCCCTTTCGCAGCGCGATCTCATCCGGGCCGCCCGCGCCGACCATCCGCAGCAACTCCGGCGTCGACGCCTTCCGGCCCACCGGCTGCGAGTAGAGAAACACCGAAACCACCGCCTGCTCCACCTCGCGCCCGCCTGCCAAGGTGGGCAGCTCTTCCTGGATGCTGGCGGCCTTCATCATCTCCGCTTCGAGGAGGGTCGCCCAGTCGGTTGGCGAACCCTCGCCCCGCTCGGAACCGGCTACGCCTGCCAACTCGCGCACGGCTTCGGAGATGCCCGACCCGCCCGCAGGCCGAAGCAGCGTCGACGCACCGATCAGGGGACTCGAGTCACAGGACTCCGCCTCGCGCAGGGCGGTGGCCAGCGTGCGCAGGATGCCGCGCGTCCGCTGGAAGCCGGAGAGCTGGGTCCAGCGGCTGTAGAAGACGTCGGTCAGGTCCGGGTGGAACGGGAAGCTCTCCTCGAACCGACCTTCCTCCCTGCTCTTCGCCTTGGCAGTCGTCTCGTCGAGTCTCGCCAGCTCACGCACCGCACCGATCGCCTCGGACCGCCAGGATTCCCGGTCCCGCAGAGCCTCCGGCTCGAAGAACCGGCGCCGAAGCACCTCCGCCACATCCTCGCGCCGGACCGGCTGAACGCCTTCCTCCCGCTGCCGGCGAAACACGTCGAAGAGATCGCCGATCAGCTTCCGGCCCTCGGTTCCCTGCTGCCGGGCGGGGTCGGTGGCAAGCAGCGACGCGACCATCGCCGCCCGGTCGACCTTGGTCACGGCCTGCACCAGGTACTGGAAGAAGTCGACCAGGCGGTCTCGCCACATGCGATCCTGCCCCGCCTTCTCCCGGGCGTACATGAGGACCTCGTCGACCAGGATCAGTGTGCCCAGGCCCCGCTCCTGCGGGCGTTCCAGGAGCCTGGCCAGCAGCGGCTCCGCCGGCGGCGTCTCGCGCTCCTCGGCCCGGCCGTCGCCGTGAATCGAGCGCAGCCCATCGTCGCCGTCGAGCTGGTAGGCGAGCACGCTCCACGGATGGCGAAGCGTGCGCGTACCGCCCGCCGGCGATCGCACGCCCTCGATGCCGCGCTCCACGTCGATCTTGTCGAAGCAGAGCGCCGCAGCATGGGCGCCCGGGAGCCGCCCGCCGGCGTGCTCGCGAAACTCGCGAACCGCCGTCGCGTCCGGCAACGCCTCCGGCGCCCGGAACAGGTGGTACAGCGTGATCAGGGTGTGCGTCTTGCCGCCGCCATAGGTCAGTTCCAGCTGGCGCACCGCCTTGTCGCTCTTCCCGGCCAGCCGCACCGCCACGTCCTTGACCAGCTCGCGCAGAGCGTAGGTCGGATAGGTCAGCGCGAAGAACTTCTCCGGCTCCTCGTACACCGGCCGTTGCCCCCGCTGCAGCGTCACCTCGTGCAGGTCCGCCGCAAACTCCGCCAGAGACAGTTCGCCGGTGCGGAGCTCGTCCTTCAGCGGGACGACCTCGTGCCAGGGTCTGGGGCGGCGCCTGTTCATCGCAAGGGAGCAGGCATGCTACACGGGCGACGCGCCGTCGGCGGAGGAGTCAGGCGGCCGCCACGAGATGCTCCAGCCGCCTTGCGAGAGCATCGAAGTCCTCCGGGCATTTTCGGCGGATCGCGCTGATGCGCCGAGCGGCTTCCTCCCCCAGAGGCCTCCGGCCGCCTCCCGGTGCGTCCGCAACATCTCGTTCCTTGGCCAGTCTGTCGAAGTAGCGCTCCTTCACGTTAACCTCGGCGCGCACATCGGACCAGCGCCACTTCGACGGCAATTCCAGACCCGAAAGCGTCCAGGTCTCCAGTTCCTCCCAAGCGTTTTCCGCCAGAAAGGGCTTCGTGGCGCCGAACTCCTTTTCGATGGCGTCAAGGCGCGTCCGCCGGCCCTTCTCGCCATCCCGGTCCACGCAGAGAACGTAGATGTCCACCATGCCCCGATAGCGGTCCACGACATCGGCCAGGCGGTCCGACTTCAGCGCTTCGCCGATACCGCCCAGCAGGGGCTCCTGACAGACCACGACGCGAGCGGACCCCTTGCCGAGTTCCCTCAACAGCCGCTTGAAGAGGGGCTTGAGGAGGTACTGGTCTTTGCGGAATCCTCCGGGACGACGAGGATGTTCACGATCCGCCGATGCCGTCGCCGGCGAAGAACACGGCGTCTTCCATCCAACCCGAAGAGTGAAGCCTGCCCAGCCCCTGGGACTCTCGCAAGCGTTCGGCGTCTGGCAGTTCGGCGACCGGCCGAATCACGGCGTCGTTCGTGTCCGGGCGACGGCAGACGACGGAGGTGTTCCTGAACGTTTCGTCGCTCACCATCGAGAGAAGAGCCGGGGAGTGCGTAGTCGCCAGGACCTGCAGGTGCCCCTTCGACGTCTGGCTCTCGATCAGGTCGACCAGGAGGCGCAGGCGCGTCGGGTGGATGCCGCTTTCGATCTCCTCGAAAACGCAGAGGCCAGTCCGCTCCGGATCCAGAATTGCCAGCAAGATCGACACATCCGCGGTCAACAGAACCGCCAACATGCAGAGAAACCGCAGCGTCCCGTCCGAGGCCGCATGGGAGGAGACCCTTCGGCCGCCGGCTTCTCGAAGTGCGAGCTGGACCCTGCCCGTCGGATCGACCGGAAACTCGAAGTCCTCCACGTCCATCGGCGTCAACTCGCGCGCCCACTCCACGAGGTTCCGCCGTTTCGCCCTGTCGGCACATAGCTCCTGGAGCACCGTCGGAAGGTTGTCGCCACGGTCGCCGAGCACGGTTTGACCCGGGAACGCGGACCGCCGCATGCGGGCGGGCGAGAAGTCCGGAAAGCGCATGTTGGCCAGCATGCGCTGCATCAACCGGGCCTCGTCCCTGTGGCGGCGAGCGACTGCCTCGTCCCTCTGAATCGTCAACAGGGCAGGCCAATCACGGTACACGCGGAGGCGGAGTGCACGCTCCTCCTGCTCGCCGTTGGCGGCGAGTCCTATCGGCATGTGGCCGGGACTCGCTGGCTCAACAACGGGGTCTGCCGGATCAAGGCGGCTGACGAAAGCCGTTTCGCCCGCGTAGCGGAGACTCTCGTGAGCTACGCAGAACGGCAGCGCTCCATTCGATTCCCGGTTCACCTCGATGTCGTAGTCCCACGGCCCGACGTCGCCGTGGCCGGAGTCCTCCTGCCACTTGTGCTGCATGCTCACGGTCAGGCGAAACGAGTCCTCTCCGAAGCGGACGATCTCATCGACCCCGCCTCTGACCGGCATCCATTCCTCCTGGCCGCCGGCGCCGTACCGGCCTCCGAGGATGTCGGCCAGCCGGTAGCCGCGGCCGATGCCGTGCAGGAACCGGAGCGCATCGCGGACATTGCTCTTGCCGCTCGCGTTGGCGCCGACCAGCACGGTGAACGGCCCCATCCGGAGTCTCTCGTCTGCGAAGTTCTTGAAGTTCCGGAGCCGGAGTTCGGTGAGCATCGAACGAACCTACAGCATGCTCCGTTGACTCGGCGCCGACGCGGCGGCGCCACTGCCCTGCAGGTGATTCTGGATCGACTCCAGGACAGACCGCTCCTCGGAGCCTTCGGCGGCAAGTTCGATGACAGCCTGGACGAGCCGCGCGAACAGTTCGTGCCGCCACAGGCCGCGGTCGGCCAGGTAGCGGTCCACGCGGCCCTGCTCGCCCGTCTTCCACAGCTGCATCAGGCGGTGCACAGAGTCGATCAGGGGCGCCGGTTCGCCGCCGGCGGAGGGCTCGCCCAAGCCTCGGTTTCGGCGGCGGTTCCACGGCTTGAGCCGCGCTTCCGACCCGGATGTCGTGGGGGCCGGCCCCTCGTCGTCGCCATCTTCGTCCGGGGACCGGGCTGCCGCGGCGGCACCGCCGCGCGCCAGCAGGTCGAGACCGCCGGCGAGGTCGGCGTCCGAGAGGTTGCACGAGACCGCGTAGAGGATGCACACCCCCGCCGGCGCGGCGTCCAACCCGAAGTCGTTGCGGTGCAACAGGTAGTAGGTCGTCAGATCGTCGAGTTCCGTTGGCGCGCCGGGCTCGGCTTCGAGCAGCCGGTTGACGACGAAGGTCACGACGATGCGCCGCACCTGGCGCAGGAACTCCGCCACGGAGAGCGTCTCCCGAGGCGCATCCGCCTTCTTGACGATCGGATGGCGGCTGAAGGCCTCGAGCGCGGGGCCGGTCGCCGCCCACACGAAGTCCGGTCCGCGGATGCCAGCATCCCAGAACCGCCGCAGGCTCTCCGTGATGTTGGACCGCATCTCGGCCAGCACCGCGGCGTCCCAGCCTGGCCGGGCGGCAGCCGGCCGCCGCCGGCAGACGAGCCAGATCGAGGAGGAGAGCGCCGCCGAGGCCAGGGAGCGCTGGCGGTTCAGCCGCTCAGTCTGAATGGGCCAGGAGCCGCAGGCGACGAAGCCCGCTCGAATCAGCGCCGAGACCAGCGTCTCCCAGGCGTCGGGCTGCTTGTTGGCGAACACGATCACGAGGCGACCGTCGTCGCGCAGCGCATCATGGAAGCGGCCGAAGGCGCGCGCCATGCCGTCCTCGTAGTTCCGCTTCGAGGCATCCCGGTCGCCCCCGAAGCGGCTCGCGTCGTCGATCAGCTCTCCGTCGCCCTTGCCGCCGGAGGCATCCCGGTTCCATTTGGGACCGAGCGGTGCGGCGAAGGCGGCGTCCAGCTCGGGCGACACGCCGTGGACGGCCCGCCGCAGCCAGACGTGGAAGAAGTCCATCAGGTCGGAGTACGGGATCGCGTCGTAGTACGGCGGGTCCGTGCAGATGACGTCGAAGCCCACCGTCCTCAGCCCGATCGCACTCTGAGAACGCACATCAACCGCTCGCGCCCTCAGGAGCGCCTGGGTGCCGTGATCAAAGTAGCGAGCCACCCACTCCGTCATCCCTCTGAAGCTGCCCGCGGTCTTGGACAGTGGGTTGACCTCGCAGAAGTCCCAGACCATGGGCAGGGCGAAGCGTGCGAATGTGCCGCGGACGGCCTCAAGACCCTGAATCCAGGAACAAACACCACTGCTGTAGTCCGTGAGCTTGCTGAACACGCACGACAGGTTCACGCTCAGGGCCTCCCGCCACTCTCTCGGGTAGCTGCCCGTGCCGCCCCCGGAGTTGCGTAGCGCCTGGACGAAAGCCCCCAGCGCGAGCAACTGCCGGTTCGTGAACAGCTTCCGCCACGTATCGAAGCCGTAGCGGGGAATCCGCATTCCGAGGGCCTTCTCGTCCGGCGTCGGCTCCCCCGGAAGGCCGAACGGAATCTCCGCGAAGAGTGCCCGCAGCTCCTCTTCACCGACCGACGCCGCCTTCACCTCGACTTCGGTGGGCAACCGGTACTCCTTGCCCTGTTGCCCGTCGATGACCACGGCCGTCATCCGCTCGCCGAGCCGGCCCGCACGCCCCTCGTTGCGCAAATCGGCCATCGTCGAGATGCCGTCGCAGCAGGGGCAGGCGGCGCCGCTGCGGCTCATCGTCCCGGCGCCCAGACGGCGGTCGTGCTCGCGGCGCTGCGCCGGGTTCCCCTCGCCTGCCGGCACGCCGTGCTCCACAGCGAACTCCACGCCGGCGCCGTCCTCCCGCGGTGTCATCGAGAGCAGCGCCCGCTTGCCCGGCTTCTTGCACAGCCAGCGCGTCTTGAGCAAGGGAAGCTCCGCCCGGCAATTCGGACAACGGATCGTCCGCGCCCACAGGTAGGCAACCGTGGGCTTCGCGACCCAGCGCGGATTCGCTTCGTTCTCCAGGTAGGCGGGGTCGAACTCCGCGTTCAACCCGGCGACCGAGACGTTCCCGTGGGCGTCCGGTTCGAGCAGCCGCGGTGGGCGCTGCCTGAACCGCGTCTCGGGAAACTGGATGGCAGCGTTTCGCCTTCTCCGCCCCTTGCGCCGCACCGGCTCGAAGTCCGCGTAGGTCGGGTAGCGGTTCGCCAGATTGCGCCGGGCTTCGGCCAGAACCCGGCGCCCCCACGCCCGCAGATGCCACGGGAACCCGGCCTCAAGCGTCGGCCCCGCAGAATCCGCCCGCTTGAGCGCACCGAGCGGGTCGTCCGGCGCCTCGGGGACCCCGGCCTGGAGCGTCGGCCCCGCAAGATCGGCCCCTGTGGAGGAGCGCGGTTCGGCGGACCCGTCGAGCAACGCCGAGCGCACCTGCACCGGGTCACCGTCACCGTGGCCCAACCGCCGCAATTCCTCGCGCAGCGCGGCCTTCCTGGTAACGCCCCGCGCCTTGAGGCACGCCTCGACAAAGGTGCGGTCGCGCACGGCAAAGTCCGGCAGCGGCAGCTCCTGCCCCGCGACCAACCGCGGGTAGTGCAGCGTGCAGCGCAGCACGAACCAGGCAACCGGATTCAGGTCCGACGCGGTGACCTCGCAGCCCAACCGCATCGCCTCCAGAGGGATCGCTCCGCCGCCCGCGAACGGATCGAGAACCCGCGGCGCCCGACCGCCGAACGCCTCCCGGATCTCCTCCCGCAGATTCTCCAGCTCCGGGTCGCTCTCGCGGCCCCAGTGAAGCACTCCGCCGTCCGTTTCGTCCCGGAGCTTCCCGGCCCGGGTCTGCCGCTGGCGCACCTCGCCCGCGATGCGCGCCATCAACCGCCGCCGGCCCTCGGCGTCCCCCGGGTCCGGCAACAGCGTCGCCAGCAACACCGCCCGGCAAGCCGCCAGCGGCCGCCTCGCCGGCCAGATGTGCAGCGTCGAGATGTGTCCGTGCCGGACGTTCTTCTCGTGAACCGAGTCCAGCGACGTCTGACGCAGCGGAAACGCCGCCTCGATCAGGCGACTGCCGGGGCCTGCCGCTCCCGCCTCCTGCCTCGGATTCCGGCGCTCGCTCATCAGTAACGCTCGGGTTCTATCGCCGACCGGGCCAACTCACCACCGTGGCAACCTTGAGAACAAGCCGCATCGCCGCCAATCGTAGCCGTCCCGGAGTCGGGTACGATCCGCCGCCGTGAACGGTGCCGAGTTCCTTCGACGCGCCCGGCGCTACTCTCGTCGCACCCGCCAGGAGTTTCGCTTCGACAAAGCCGGTGGCAAGGGGAGTCACGGGAAGCTCTACATCGGTGCCGGTCGCACGGTCAAAAAAAAGGAGAGATCTCGAACGGTATGCTGCGGTTGATGCTGAAGCAGTTGGGCATTGACCACAGGGACTTCCAACCTCCAGCGAACCACTGAGCATGGACTACGCGTACCCCTGCATCCTGACGCCGGACGAAGAGGGCCTTCTCGTGCACTTCCCCGACGTCCCCGAGGCAATCACCGGCGCCAAGACCCGCGAGGAGTCCCTGCTCCTCGCCGAGGACGCCCTGGTAGTGGCGCTGAGCATGTACGTAGACGCGGGGCAGGACATCCCGGCACCCAGCGCAGCCGCCGGTGGCCAGAACCTGATCACCGTACCGCCGCAAGCGGCTGCGCAACTGGCTCTCCATGCGGCGATGCGTCGTGAAGGGAAGTCCATCCGCGACCTCGCGCGATCCCTTGGCATCCGGGAGTCCAGGGCCCGCCGTCTGCTGGATTTCAACCGGCCCTCCCGGCTCGACCAGATCCTGTCCGCCCTCCGCGCCCTTGGCCGGACTCTCGTAGTAGGCGAGCGTGCGGCGCCTGAAGCCGCTCCCGCTCGCGCCACCGCCGGCTGAGCGCCTCTCAACCCCTGTCGCCAACGACCTGCGACAGCCGACCGGGACGCCGCCGGTCAAGATTCGGCCGCTCCGACTCGCTCGAACGCCGGCCTGCGCCCTCGTCGAGGCCGGCGCCAGCCCCGATTGGCCACTCCGAACCAGCGCGCTCACTCGATGCCGACGACTGTGCAGCGTCGAGATGTGTCCGTGCCGGACGTTCTTCTCGTGAACCGAGTCCAGCGACGCCTGACGCAGCGGAAACGCCGCTTCGATCAGACGCCTGCCGGGAGCGGATCTTCGGGTTTCACGACCCGGACGGCGAGAGCCCGTCACTCGCAACGTCCAGATCCACCGCTCGGCGCGGGGTAGGTGCTGGCGGTCCGCCGGCAGTTCCCCTTCCTGACGCCCCGCCGTCGGCTGCCGATCGCATCACTCGCCCGATTCCGGGGCCGGCAGACCACAAAGCTCCGCAAGCTTCTGCGGGAATCGCCGCGCATGCTCGAAGTGCTGTGAGATCGTCGCGACGCTCGGCGCGGAAGGACCTCCATGCGCAACGCTGTTGCGGAGACCCACAATGCTGTTGACGCTCTCGCCAACCTGGCCCGAGGAGAAGTCCTCGAGAGTTGCCTTCCAGTCAGGATCGAACTCGCCCACCAGGGACAAGAGCCGATCCATGCGCGGGTTCTGGAGGCGGTCGAGCCGTCTCGCGACCGCGCGTGAGACCCTCTGGTCCGCCCCGTTCGCCGCGTATCTCTTGAGCGTGTCGCGACAGGCCGCTTCCAGATAGCCGGAAGCCCAAACTGCCATCATCTCCCCGAGCCAGGCTCGGTCCGAGTCCCGCAACTCGGACGAGCCAGCTCTCTCGCGGCCTCGGCGGATCTTCGCCGCCAACCGTTGCGCATCGCCGTAGTTCACGGTACCCGGCTGTACTCGTCACGCGCGTACGCGATCCTGTCGCGGAGGCGGTTCGTGTGCGTCGTCCGGTTTTGGTAGAGCTCGTCGGAGCGGAGCCGATCCATCAGACGCCGGTGAGCATCACGGAACGCCTCGGGAGATGCAACCGGCCCGGCGCGCAGGCGAAGCGCGACGCCAACCAGCACGGCGTCGGCCACCGCCACGTTGAGGGCCCGATCAGGGCGGAGCGACTCCGGACCGAGTGCCTCGTCCACCTGCCGAACAGTCTCTCGAAACTCCCGTTCATACTCGAAAAGGGCTTCATCACCGGGGTCGCGGCGCCGCTCCATGAAGTCGTTCAGGAAGCGCTTCATCGGACTCTTGTATTCCTCCAGCGAATGCAGGAGGGCGAGCCATCGAAGGATGATCTCCTGATCCCGTTTCCTCGGGCTGACCGAGCCGTACAGGCGCCGCCAATGATCCTCGCGGGCCAGTCGTTCGAGGCAATCGTTCAGCGGGCCCTGGTAGATGCTGGACCGGATTTCCTGGGCCTGCAGAGGCGTGCCGCCCGTGTTCAACCGCTCGAACACCGAATAGACGCAACTCCGGCCATCGCTCGGCTCGATCTGCTCGAAGATCGTTGCATGGAACAAGGCCTGCTCGAGTTGTCGCCGGGGCAGGGAATCCAGTGTCTCGATCGTCTTCCCTTCGAACTCGGACGCGACTCCGGTGAGCCGGAAGCCGCGATTCCCGAACTTCCCGTCAAAGAACCGCTTCAGGGTCACCAGCCGCTGCTGCCCATCCACCACTTGAAGAACCTTCGTCTCTGGATCCTTGAAGAAGAACAGCTCCGGGACGGGAAGGCCCAACAAGAGCGATTCGATGAAACGCGATGCCTGCGGCAGCTTCCATACGAAGCCCCGCTGGAAACCGGGGATCTTGATCCGGCCTTTCTCCAGGCGGGTCAACAGCGTGTCAACCGGCAGGTCCGCGCCATAGCTCATGATCGTGTAGCGAATCGGTTCCCCGACGTCGTCTTCATCGCCGCGATGATCATCGATCTGCTCATCCGGCGCCGCGGAGAGCCCCTCCTCGTGCGCGGCAGCGAGCGAAACCGGGTCCGCGCCTTCGCTCCCGCGGATTTCAGGTTCTGCAGTCGTCATCTGGTCGTCACCAATCGAACTCTCTCAAGGCCGTTGCCCGCGAGGCCACCGCAGCGGGGGCAGCGACAGATTCTGTCACCAACTCCCGGCTCCGGGTTGTGCCTGTGGACCGTCCAGGCAATGAGGGGGCGAGGCGGCGACAACGCCGCGAACCCTCTTCAGCCGAACCGACGGCAGCTTCCTGAGCTGCTGGCTCCGGGGATCGACCTCGATGCCCATCGACTCCAGGGCGGTCACGCCGAGTAGAGGCTCCGTGCCCTCTTCGCCGACGACGATCGTGGCGCCGACCACCTCCCCCATGAACTCCAGTTCGGCGACTGCGATGTCCATCACCGCCTGCCTGCCGTCCGCAAGTTCATAGGTTCGCTGGTCGCGGGGTTGCAGGCCGATCTGTTCCAGGCGGTCTCTCGGCACGAGGGAGTCGATTGCCCCGGTGTCGACGAGGAAGGCGCCTTCCCAGCTCCGCGCCGGGTCGGCTGGATTGCGAAGGGTGACTTGAACGTGGGTGAGTCCCATCTTGGCCTGCTCCTTGTCTCAGTATGGCGGGGTCGGCCCTTCTGCGGCTGGTGGACGAACGAGCGGGGCTCATCCTGACCAGCGCCTCAAAGCGCACGATCGGACTTTCGCCGTGTCCGCCGAAGAGTTCCTGCCCGTGTCGCGGGTGCCGTCGGACGGTCCGCTTCGGTTGCCATCGGACGCCTCCCTCACGCCTTCGGGGGCGCCCGACATCCGGCTTCAGGCGCCACCGCACGTTCCTGTTCAGGTTCCATCCGGGTGCCCGTCGACGGGTTTCAGAACTGGTTCGCGGCTGGCTCGGAGCCCGGCCACCCGGGTTCCCCGTGCTTCTGCCGCCTGGATCAACAAACCCAGCGGCAGGTCGAACCGGGCTCTTGTCCGCTTGCTGGCGAGCAGCTTCCGGAACGGGTCGCGGATACGCAGCAACTCGGGCTCGGATCCGGCGCAGTCGAGCACGACGTAGAGCCAGTAGTCGTCGCCCAGCTTGCATGCCTGCGTCCATTCGTTCGACTCGATCTGGACCCCGGCCCGGCCGGCACGGCCCTTGACTTCGATGCACCGCTGCGCGCCGTTCGGGAGAGTCGAGAGCAGGTCGAAGCCGGGCCAGTCGGGCAGGCCGGCGGCACGGGCGAGAGCGGGCTTCGAGACGTCCTGAACCGTGGCGCCCCGCGCACGCTCCCGGTCGACTGCGATGCGGACGGCCAGCTCTTCCACCGGCTCGTCGTACCGCTCGGCGCTCGCGGCCCCACCTGCATCCTCCGGGCGAACGACGAGTGCGTGGAGCACGAACCGGTAGCCGCCCGGAAGAATCCGTCGCGGCTGTTCCTCGATTTGCGCCAGAGCAAGCTGGCGCTCGGTCGCCAGCCGCTTCTGTTCGGCCCTGACAGCCTCCAGTTCTTCGACTCCGCCGTCGGCGGAATCTCGACTGCTCCGCGCGAGCTTTGACCGCCGGGCCGCCAGCTCGGAAGCCCGAAGATCGAAGCCCACGGCGATGCGCCGCCTGCGCTCGGGCAGATCCGCTTCCCGCTCTCCCCGCAGGTTCTTCGTCAGGTCCTCAAGAAGCGCGCCGAGACAGGCGCCGGCCTGGGCCCGGAGATCGAGCGCCCGAGGCGCCAGCGGCGCCATGCCCGGGGCGAGACCGGTCGGAGCGAGCGACAGAATTCGTTCTACGGGCCACTGCTCGGGCAGCTCGTCGGCTCGTTGCCGCAAGGCGACGAGACGGCGCTCCACAACCCGGCGCCCGGCGCTTGGCCCAGCGGTGCCTTCCCGCTCCACCCATAGCTCGGCAAGGTGCAGCAGGTAGGGCTCTTCGGCCATCGAATCGACGAAGATCGCGCCACGCAGCGCGTCCTCCCGGTAGCGCGAGCGGACCTCCGCGCACAGGGCATCGAACAGTGGCTCGCCGGGGTGGAGCCAGATGCCGGAGTCGTCCTCTCGCGGCCGGCGAACCGTCAACCACTCGCGCGCGTCGGCGGGATAGGCGTCGAGCGCCGGCAGCAAGGGGTCGAGGGCGCCGCGCCTGACCGGCGCCAGCGCGAAGCGGTCGTCCAGGTCGCCGCGGATGCCGAGGTCGAGGAGTCCCGCGCCCCGCTCGACCAGACGCCGGACATGCGCGGGCAGCAGATGCAGGTAGCGCTCCCTTTCCACCTCGGGGCGCAGATCTTCGCCGGTCACCGCGGACTCCGGCACACCGTAGACGTCTGCGTCCCGGTCGTCGATTCGCTTCACTCGGGAAGCGCCAAGCGCCTGCTCGATCCGTGCGACCGCCCGCCGCTCACCCTCGTCGCTTGTCGCGCGGGCCATGAACCGGGTCAGCGACTCGCCCTCGAACAGGCGGCCGACCACATCGAAGACCTTGTCGGAGGACAGCTCTTCCCGAATCGCCTCGAGCTTGTCCAGAAGCACCCGTAGAACCCTCCCCTCGCGGGTGCTGCCGGCGACGAGATTGAAGATCCGGACCTCGGACCGCTGGCCGTAACGGTGGATCCGGCCCATCCGCTGCTCCAGCCGCGCCGGGTTCCAGGGGATGTCGTAGTTGACCATCAGCCGGCAGAACTGCAGGTTGATGCCCTCGCCGGCCGCATCGGTGGCGACCATGTAGCGCGCACCGTTCGCCCGTCGGAAGGCATCCACCTGGCGCTCCCGTTCCCGCCAGTCCATGCCGCCGTGGATCTGCGCCGTGTGGCCCCTGTAGCCAAGCCCCTCCAGGCGCCGCACCAGGTGGTCCACGGTGTCCCGGTGTTCGCTGAAGATGAGCCACTTCTCGCCCTTCCAGTCGGGATCCTCCAGCACCTGACGAAGATGCTCGAACTTGGTTTCCCTGCCGGAGGCAATCAACCGGCGCGCCTGCCCGGCAAGGTCTTCGACCTGCGCCGCCTCCCGCCGCAGTTCCTCCGCGCCGACCACGGTGACTGCCCCGAGGACGGCGTCCTCGTAGGCCTCGTTGCCCTCGGCCCAGCCGTCCCCAGCCATGTCGTCGTCCGCCGCCGTGTCGTCGAAGTAGTCCTGTCGGTGACGCACGCTCAGTCGGCGCTGTCTCTGCAGCAGCAGTTCGGCGGTGAGTTCGCCGTTCTCGATCGCTTCCGCGGTCCGCGTGAGCTTCTCGATGCGCCGTTCGAACGAACGGAGCAGAGCCCAGGTCGAGCTGGCGAGCCGGCGCTGGAACACCGTCTTGGCGAGCTCGACAGCGGGCTGGTTGTCCAGGGCGCGGCCGTAGCACTCGTCGAGGTAGCGCGTGGTCCGTTCGTAGAGGCTCTGCTCGCCGTTCTCGCCTCCGCTCAGCCGGTAGCTGAAGGTGTCGCACGTTCGCGGCGGGTAGAGCGGTCGACCGTCGAGACCGATCATCTCTTCCTTCGTCCGCCGGAGGAAATGCCGCTTGCGTGTCGACCGGGAGGCCCGACGGACGGCCTCCTCCACGCCGAAGGTGGCGGCGTCGAGCAGTCGCCAAAGCCATGCGTACGGCAGGCTCTTTCCCATGTGCGGAGTGGCGGTGAGAAGCAGGAGATTGCGGGCCGTCCAGCCAAGACCGCTGAACCGGCTCTTTGCGTCGGCGCCCACCGCCAGCGCTTCCGCGAGCTCGTAGCGGCGGGTTCTGACGACGCGGTTGCCCCTGTCGTGCACGCTCAGCTTGTGCGCCTCGTCGAACACGACGAGGTCGTAGCCGCTGCCGGCCTGTCGAAGCACGTCGAACATCCTGTCGCCGGCCAGCGTGTCGAGCGACACGATCACGCGGTCGCCGTCCGAGCCGTGGAACGGATTCTCCGTCCTGACGTCAGCGCCGCCCACGATGCGGAAGTCCAGTCGAAAGAGGTTCAGCAGCTCCCGCCGCCAGTTGCCGACCAGGCCCGCGGGAGGAACGATCAACACGCGGTCGAGCCGCTCTCTCGACATCATCTCGCGGACGTAGAGACCGGTCATGATCGTCTTGCCGGCGCCGGCGTCGTCGGCGAGCAGGAAACGGAGAGGATCCTGCTTCAACATCCGCTCGTACACCGCAAAGCGCTGGTGCAGCAGCGGATCGATGCGCGAGGTCTCGATCGCAAAGGCCGGGTTGAACTGCCGCCCGAACGACAGCCGAAGGGCGTCGGCCACGGCGAGCACCGCCTCGGGATCGCCCGCGAAGTCCAGATCGATCCCGGCCCGGGTCGGCGGGCGCAGCGTTCGCAGGGGGCGCACTGCAGACGCCGCAGCCGCAGCCGCAGCCTCCTGGCGGAGTTGCGCCAGCTTCTCGAGCGCGAGCCGCCGGGGACGCGACTGCCCGGTCTCCCAACGGTGGACGGTGATCGTCGAGACGCCCAGCCGTTCGGCGAACTGGTCCTGAGTCAGGCCGAGCCGGCCGCGAAGGCGCCTTACGTCGGCCTCGATCTCGACTGGGAAACCTGCGTTGGAAGTTGGCGCCGCCATGGCGAGGCACGGTACCATAACCATGTCTGTGGAAGAAGCTGAGGCGCCTATCAAATGTTATCTCTCTGACTCTCGCCTCGGTTCCTGGGCGCGACGCCGCTCGATCTGCTCGACGGACCTGGCCGCGGTCTGCGGGCACAACGCCGCCTTCGTCCGCCGCGCCACGGAAGAGCCTCCGGTGCGCTCACGGACGTACTCGGCAATCCTCTGCCGCTCCAGCCAGCGCCGCCGGACGTGTCGCAAACTCCGGGCTTGGACCTCAGCCCCTCTTGGCAAGAACATTGCGCCGTCGAGCTCGCTTCGCTACGTTCTACGGCACAAGCTTCTCGCCAGAAAGGGATCCCGATGCCGAACCGGTACCGATACGCGCCTGCCGTCGCCGCGACGGTCCTTGCTCAGATGCCGAGCCTCGCCGCCGCCTGGGCCCAGCCCGGCAACGCCTTCGTCCCGGTCACCGACAAGATGCTCGAGAACCCCGCGCCCGAGGACTGGCTCATGTGGCGGCGCACCGCGAACGGTTGGGGCTACAGCCCGCTCGACCAGATCACGCCGGAGAACGTCGGCGACCTCCGGATGGTCTGGACGCGGTCCCTCAACGACGGCAGCCAGACCGGGACGCCGCTCGCGTACCGGGGCGTGATGTACATGCCGAACCCGAACGACGTGATCCAGGCGCTCGACGCTGCGACCGGCGACCTGATCTGGGAACACCGCCGGAAGATCCCCGACGACGCCTCGGAGTACGTCGGCGGCTTTCTGTCCGCGAACAACCGGAACATCGGGATCTACATGAACCTGATCATCGACACCAGCGTCGACGACCACCTCTTCGCCCTCGACGCGGAAACGGGGAAGATGGTCTGGGAGACGATGGTCCTGGACTACCGCACCCATCCCGCCGTCCAGGGCGCCGGCCCGATCATCGGCAACGGCAAGGCGTTCTCCGGCCGAAGCTGCTCGCCGCGCGGCGGGCCGAACGCCTGCGTGATCACCGCCCACGACGCGCTGACCGGCGAGGAGGTCTGGCGGCGGCGCACGATTCCGGCGCCCGGCGAACCGGGCAACGAGACCTGGGGCGACGTGCCGTTCGAGAAGCGAGCCCACGTCGGCTCCTGGATGCCGCCGAGCTACGACCCGGAGCTCGACCTCGTCTTCGCCGGCACCTCTGTCACCGCCCCGGCGCCGAAGTTCATGCTCGGCGGTACGGACAAGACGCACCTTTACCACAACTCGACGCTGGCCCTCGACGGCGACACCGGCGAAATCGTCTGGCACTACCAGCACATGAACGACCACTGGGATCTGGACCATCCATTCGAGCGGGTGATCGTCGACACCGCGGTGGCGCCGGACCCCGACGAGGTGCCCTGGATCAACCCGAACATCGAGCCGGGCGAGGTCCGCAAGGTGGTCACCGGCATCCCCGGCAAGACCGCGCTCGTCTACTCGATCGACCGCGAGACGGGAGAGTTCCTCTGGGCGCGGCCGACCGTCTACCAGAACGTGATCCAGAGCATCGACGGCGAAACCGGCAAGGCGACCGAGAACCCCGAGGTCATCTTCAACGCCCTGGAAGAAGAGCGGCTGATCTGCCCCAACATGCACGGCGGCAAGGACTGGGAGGCCGGCGCCTACAGCCCGGAAACGAACACGCTCTACTACCCGTTGCGGAACATGTGCATGCCGACCCTGACGACGACGGACCCGAGCGCCTCCCACACGATCTATGCGCTCAGCGTCCGCCACGAACTGGCGCCCGGCACGGAGAACCTCGGCGCCGTCTACGCGATCTCGGCCGAGACCGGCAGGACGGTCTGGCTCCACGAGCAGCGCGCCTCGACGACCTCGCTCGTCGCAACCGGCGGCGGACTGCTGTTCGGCGGTGATGTGAACGGCCGTTTCAAGGCGTACAGCCAGGAGACGGGCGAGGTGCTGTGGGAGGTCAACCTCGGCGCGCCGGTCACCGGTTACCCCATCACCTACGCCGTCGACGGCACGCAGTACGTGGCCGTCAGCACCGGCATCTCGGCGACCACGTCGAGCTTCCTGCGGCTTACGCCGGAGTTGAAGCCGGGCTTCGCGAACAACCTGTTCGTCTTCGCGCTGGAGTACGCCGGGCCGTAGGCGGCCTCAGGGCGGTCGCTGCTTCGCGGCGCGTTTCCGTTCGGAAAGCCGGCCAGATCCCGGCTGGCGCGACCCGCGTCCACCCGCGAACCCGTCCGCGGGCGCACGGATGGCAGGCCGGCGCACCTGTACCTTTGCTGGGTGGATTCTGGTCCCTGTCCGAGGTCGTCCGAGAGGCGAGCAGTCGTCGAGGCTGCGGTAGCTGTGGGAAACCGGTCTGCCGGTTTTCCAAGGTCCGGCGGGAAACGGCCTTTGCCGTTTTCCGCGGGACCGGCAGCTTCCGCAGCCAGGGCAGCCGGCGTCGTGCCGGCGGGCGCAGGCCGGAGTCCCGGTGGTTGCTAACGGAACGAGAAAGAGGCGGCCAGGAGCGCTTGACGCGGCGCTCCCGGGTCCGCCGATTCGGCCCGCGAGGTGTCTCCGTTCCAGTAGTACTCCTCGTCGAGCAGGTTGTGGACGGACAGTGTGAGGCGGGTGCCGTCCGAGGCCCACCAGGACAGCGCGGCGTCGAGCAACGTGTACGGGTCGAGCTGGAACGTGTTGCCCTGATCGACCATCACGTCGCCGACGTGCTTGACGTCGACGCGGACCTTCCAGGCGTCGGCGGGCGCGAACTCGATGCCGCCGCCCAGGATCCGGTCAGGCGCGATTGGCAGGCGGTTGCCGGACAGGTCGGTGACGCCGCCCGCGCTCTCGACTCTGAAGTCGCCGAAGCGGTTCTCGTACAGAGCCGCGTTGGCATACAGCGCCAGCCGCGACCCCGGCGTATAGCGCACTCCCAGCTCGAAACCCGTGAACTCGTGCTCGCCCGCGTTGGTCGGGACGAAGAACGGTCCCTGCCGGACGCTGTGGACAATGCCGTCGCGCTTCATGTTGAACCAGGCGCCCTCGAGCGAGAGCCGCCCGTCGAGCACGCTGCTCTTGATCCCTGCCTCGAAGTTGTCGATGTCCTCCGGATTGAGTTCGACCTCGTCGTCGCCGGGACGCAGGCCGCTCGGACGGCGCGGCGGCAGAAACGCCTCGGAGTACTGCGCGTAGAGGTTCACGCTGGCCCCGGCGCCGTCGGGCAGCAGCTTCACGATCGCGCCGAGTTTCGGACTGAAGGCGTCGAAGCTGTCCTCCACCACCGGGTCGCCGTCCCGGAACGTGAGCGTGTTTTCGAGATCCAGCCGGTCGTAGCGGCCGCCGGCCGTCAACATCAGCCGATCCGTCGGCTCGACGCCCCACTGGCCGAAGAAGCCGGTCACGCCGAGGTTGTAGTCGTTGCCGCCGAAGCGGAAGAACTCCCACTCCGACCTCGGCGGGTGGGCGGGATTCAGGTAGTTGAGCGGCCAGCCGAACGTGTCGGCGTCCGTGTACATCAAGTTGCCGGCGCCGAATCCGGTGGTCCGCTCGTACGAGCCGCCGACCATCAGGGACATGTCTACCTCACCGGCCGCGAAGTCGCTCTCGATCCGCGATTCCCCGTAGAAGATGTCCTCGTCGGTCTGCAGCTCGAACGGATACTGGGTCAGCGTGTTGGCGGCCAGATCGAACGGCGCGCCGGTGATGTCGCCCGAGTCGATGAACTTGTACTGGATCTCGCGGAAGCCCAGCACGTTGACCCATCCGACCCGGTCCGTGAACTGCCGCGTGTAGTTCGCCGTGAAGCGATCTTCCTTCTGTCGGTAGTTCGTGCCGGGGACGTTCAGGTCGGACAAACGGTCGAAGCGCGGGTCGATGTCGCTGAGGAACCGGCCGCCGATGATCGGCACGTTCGTCGGCAGGCTCTGCGCCGACCTCACCCGGTTGACGCTCACCTTGCCGAACGACTTCGCGTCGGCGACGAAGGTCAGCTTGCCGAAGATCGACGTCTGGTCGACTTCGAAGTCCGATGTCCCGCTGTAGAAGCCCGTGTTCCGCTCGCTCGACGCCGACACGAAGTAGCCGCCCCAGTCGCCGACCGGACCCGACGCCCGGGCCGCTCCCTTGAGGTAGTCGAAGTCGCCGCCGGTCAGATCAAGTCCGTAGCGGGTCTCGGCCGTCGGCTCGCCCGTGCGGACGTTGACCGCGCCGCCGATGGCGGTCCGCCCGTAGAGCGCCGAGTTCGGCCCGCGCACCACTTCGATGCGGTCGGCGTCGTGGATGGGCAGGTTGATCACCCGCGAGCTGTTCCGCGAGTCCGTCTGCGGCACGCCGTCGACGAGGAGCAGCGTACTCGTGAACTCGTTGCCGCCGCGCGGCAGCCCGCGCAGCATGACGGACTCGAACGAGCCGGCCTGCGTGCTCACGATCACTCCCGGCAGGTGGGAGATCGCCTGCGTCAGGCGCTGATCGCCACGCTCGTCGATCGCCGACCGCTCGACGATGTCTGCCTGCGCCGCGATCTCGCCGACGCTCAGTGGCGCCTTGCTCGCCGTGACCTGGACGCGTTCCAGAAAGTTCGGCGTGGCCGCCAGCTCGACGGTCACGGTCGCTGCGGCGCCCGCGGCCACCTGGACGTCCGGGACCTGCAACTCGAGGTAGCCGGGCGCCCGCACGGTCAGCGTCGCGACGCCCGACGGGACGCCGGCGATCTCGAAGCGGCCGACCGCGTTGGTTGTCGCGGAGGCCGTCGCACCCTCGACCTGGACGAGCGCTTCGGCAACGGCGCGCCCGTCTTCGCTGGCAACCACCGTTCCGGCAATCGTGCCCGCCTCCTGGGCGCCAGCCTGGACGCGCGGTCCGAAACCCAGGACGAAGAACAGTCCGGCGAACAGAAGCCGCGTGCCGGCAGTCCCGGAAGCGCACGAAGTTCCACCACTCATTCCGCTCTCCTCCTCATCCAGCATCTCCCTCGACGGGCTCGTGGGAATCGCCGGGGCGCGACGGCCGGACTCGGCACTCCGCGCGTCCGGACCTGTGATGGCGCGACCCGCACCACCCGCGAACCAGTTCCAGGGGCTTGCTGAAGAAGTCGCGCTGCATTCGACCGGCGATGCATCACGTCCAACATGGCGCCCCGTCACCCGGCGCTCGGATGGAACAGGGCGGTTACCCTACGGAGGCATCCGCTCGACCGCAACTCCCTCCAACAACCTGGAATCCGCGGCCAGCTCCCGGTCGCCGGTCGGGTACCCGTTCGCGCTCAACAGGAAGGCGACGATGTCGATGTACGGCTGGTCGCCGAGCGTCGCGGGTTCTTCCGGCGGCATGGTCGACTGGACACTGTCGTAGATGTCGGCCACCTTCAGCCCGCGCCAGCGGAATCGGAACGCGACCCCGGTCAGGCCCGGCGCCATCTCGCCGCCGCCCAACTCCTCGCCGTGGCACTCGGCGCAGTGCGCGTCGTAGGCGGCCCGGCCGCGCGCGGCTTGCGCCTCGGTGAAGATGCCGTCGAGAACGGAGGTTGGCGGAGCGGACGGCGGCGCCGGCTCGGTGGACGGCAGCTCATCGTCCGCCGCTACCGGCGGCCCCGTGACCGCGACCGTCGAGCAGGCCGAGCCAGTTACGAGGACCAGGATGGCGACAGCCAACCGCATGCACCAGGTCGCGCCGATCAACCGCCTGCGACTCACGCCTGGCCCTCCCCGGTCCGGAGCATCTCCCAGAAGCCCCTGGGCGTCTCGACGCGCAACGCCGCGGGCGCTCCAAGGCCGAGCAGGTCCTTGTCCCCGGTCACCAGGACGTCCGCTTCGCCGGCGAGGGCGGCGGCCACAATCCACCGATCGTCCGGATCGGAAGGCGGCCACTGTTCCGGCTTGTCCGGCGCCACGACTTCCGAGTGCTCTTGAACGAAGGCGACGACTTCGGCGACCTGGGCTGCCGGCATGACGAGCTTCTCCGCGAGAGTCCGTTCGAGTTCCTGCAGGACTGTCCTGCCGACGAGAAGCTGATGCTCGGCAAGCACGACCTGGAAGATGTCGAAGCAGAACCCCCGGGCGCCGAAGGCAGCCACCAGGACGTTCGTGTCGAGGAGCACCTTCACGAAACTTCTTCGAACACGTCCTCGTCGGTCAACCAACCGCGGGCTTCGGCGAACGGCGCTACGCGGCGACGCAGCTCTTCGAGACGTGCAACCGCGAGTTGGCGGCGTACGGCCTCACGCACGAACGCGCTCTTGCCAATGCCGGTGCGCGCCGAAAGATCGCGGAGCTGAGCGTCAAGCCGAGCGTCGATACGGATCGTCAGAGTAGCCATGTCTTACAATGTACTACGACTTGACCTTGCCGGTCCACGGGCCGCCAAGCGTGCGGCCTGCTCACTTCAGACCCTCGCGCAGAGGGGCGCGCCGTTCCACCAAGCGCCAACTCGTAACGGCAGCGTCGGACAACGACCGCGCGGCGGTGGTCCAGGAAGTGGCGCACCACGTCGTGCAGCATCAGCCGCGGTCAACACGTTGCACGCAGCCCATCCATCAAAACGACGAACCGGGTTCCCGAAGGAACGCGACCTCCTCCGGCGTCGACGGCCGACCCAGGATGCGGTTGCGGTGCGGATAGCGCCCGAAGCGATCGACGATCGCCTTGTGCCGCCGCTCGTAGTCCAGGAACTCCGGGTCGCCGAGGCTCTCGAACAACGCGACCGCGACCTCGTGGATTCGCTGCGACTCGCTGTGCTGGTAGGGCATGTAGACGAATTTCCGCCTGACTGACGGCACGGCTTGATCGGCGCCGATCCGTACTGCCTCCTGCGCCAGCGCCAGGGCCGTTCCGTCAGCCGCGAAGGCGCGCGCGTCGTTGCGGTAGAGGTTGCGCGAGAACTGGTCGAGCACGATGATCTCCGCGAGGCGGCCTGCCGGCGTGTCGCGCCAAGCGTGGAGCTCTCCCAGGACCGCACGGTCGTGCAGCGCGCCGAACCGTGAGCGAATCGCGGCGTCGAACTCGGGATCCCGCGTCCACCATTGCGCCGGGCCGTTCTGTTCGAACCAGAAAGTCAGGACTTCTTCGATCATGCTCCCCTCACCTCACCGGACGCGGGCCGCACGGGAAGCTACCAAGAGGAGGCCTCGGCCGGCTCGTCTTCCGGCGCCAGCCAGAACCCGGGTGGCGCACTCCGCGCCACACGTGAACCAGTCCGTGCGCCCGTCATCGGGCGCACGGATGGCAGGCCGGCGCACCTGTACCTTCGCCGGGTGGACTCTGGCCCCTGTCCGACGCCGTCCGAGAGGCGAGCAGTCGTCGAGGCTGCGGTAGCTGCGGGAACCGGTCTGCCGGTTTCCAAGGTCCGGCGGGAAACGGCCTTTGCCGTTCTCGGCGGCAGCGACGTGGGTCACACCCTCATCCTCGGCGCCACCGGCGACGGCAAGTTCTTCGCCCTCATTGCGCGCCTACGTCGTCTGGGCTCACGACCCCAAGCTCACATCCACCGCGGGACCGGCAGCTTCCGCTAAGACTGAGTCCGCCGCCGCCCGAAGGAGTTGACCGGTGCACCCCCGCTGGCTCGACGACGACGAGCCAAAGCAGCCGGCGTCGTGCCGACGGGCGCAGTGTGGTCTATCCTCTAGCGTCCCCATGCTTGTTAGAGCGTCCAGTTTGTTCCCTGTAGCGATGGCAGTCGCCGTCTGCGGACCGGCGACCTCGCTTGCAGCAACAGCCGTTGAGCCGACAACCGCCGTCGACTTCCAGCGCGACGTCCGGCCGGTCCTCTCCGACAACTGCTTCGCCTGCCACGGGCCCGACGAGGCGACCCGCGAGGCGGACCTCCGGCTCGACACCCGCGATGGAGCGTTCAGCCCGCGGCCTCCGGCTGGGCGCAGCAACCGGCCGCGCGATCCCGCCGTCGTCCCAGGAGACATCGACGCGAGCCTGCTGGTCGAGCGCATCAACCACACGGACCCGCTACGGCGAATGCCGCCGGAGGTGTCGCAGAAGTCGCTCTCCGACCAACAGGTCGAAACTCTCACCCGCTGGATCGAGCAGGGCGCCCCGTGGGACGAGCACTGGTCGTTCGCGGCGGTCGATCGGCCGACGCCGCCTGATGTCGACGACGATGCCTGGGCGCGCGATCCGCTGGACCGCTTCATCCTGGCGCGCCTCGAAGCGCAGGAACTCACGCCCGCCGAGGAAGCCGACCGCCGGTCGCTGGCCCGCCGCGTCGCCCTCGACCTGACCGGGCTGCCGCCCGACCCGGGCACGCTCGCCACCTTCCTCGACGACTCGGGAGAAGGCGCCTACGAACGGCTCGTCGACCGCCTGCTCGCCTCGCCGCACTGGGGCGAACACCGCGCCCGCTACTGGCTCGACGCCGCGCGCTACGGCGACACCCACGGCATCCACATCGACAACTACCGCGAGATGTACGCCTACCGGGACTGGGTGATCAAGGCGTTCAACCGGAACCAGCCGTTCGACGAGTTCACGGTCGAGCAGATCGCCGGCGACCTGCTGGCGGACCCGACTCTCGACCAGTTGATCGCCACCGGGCTCCAGCGCAACAACATCACGACGAACGAAGGCGGGGTCGTGATCGACGAGTACGAGGCGATCTATGCCAAGGACCGCGCCGAGACGATCGGCAGCGTGTTCCTGGGCCTGACCGTGGGCTGCGCGACCTGCCACGACCACAAGTTCGACCCGATCAGCCAGCGTGAGTTCTACGCGCTGACCGCGTTCTTCCGCAACACGACGCAGTACGTGATGGACGGCAACATCTCCGACCCGCCGCCGACCCTGGTCGTGCCCCGGGACGAGGACCGCGACACCTGGCGCCAGCTTCGGGAGGAGGTCGGCGAGATCGAGGACGCCCTGGCCCGGCGGCTCGACTCGCTCGAACCGACCTTCGCCGAGTGGCTGGAGGGCGGCGCCCACCGCGAGATCGAAGCGCCTCTCGGGACCGCCTCCGAGATTCTGAGCCTGGATCTCGACGGTGAACAGCCGGTCGTCGTGATGAACGGCGAACGCCAGCCAGTCGTTCTCCACGAAGCAGCGCGCATCGAGCCCGGCCCCAACGGCCTGCCCGCCCTCTTCTTCGGCGACAACGGGTCCGCCGAACTGCCGCCGCTTGAGATCGACACCGACACTCCTTTCTCCCTGGCCCTGTGGATCCACATGCCCGAGGCCGAGGGCAGCTACACCGTCGCCAGCCAGAGCGACCCCCACGATGCCGACCGCGGCTGGCAGGTCACGCTCGGCGCGCGCGAGTTGTACTTCCGCCTCAGGGGCGACCGCGCCGGGCCGGGCAGGGGAGCGACGAGCGTGTCGATCAACCCCAACAACACGCAGCGCCTGACACCGGGCGAATGGGCGCACGTCGTCTTCACCCATGACGGCTCCGGCGAGCGCGGCGGGCTGCACATCTACCGCGACGGCGACCGGGTCCCCGAGCAGGGCAGCGAGTTCTTCACCAGGGTCGAAGGCAGCATCGGCACCGACCGGCCCTTCTACCTCGGCCGCCACGACCTGAGGGATGAGGGCAAGGCCCGCCACTTCGCCGGCGGCGGGGTGGCCGACGTGCGCGTCTTCGACCGCGCCCTGTCGGTCGAGGAGGCCAGGGTCGTCTCGGAATGGGCCGCACTGCAGTCGGCCGGCGCGAAACCGCCCAACCAGCTCACCGCCGCTGAGCGCGAGGCTGTGCTGCTCTCCTACGCCAACACCCACGACGAGGAGTACCGCCGTCTCGCCGCCCGCCGGCTCGAGATCGACTCCGAGTGGCGCGAGCTGCGCCGTCGCGGCACGGTCACCCACGTGATGCAGGAGCAGCCCGGAACCGAGGCCGCCGCCCACGTGCTGCATCGCGGCATGTACGACCAGCCCCGCGAACGGGTGACCGCGGGAACGCCTTCGGCCCTGCCGCCGATGCCGGAAGATCTCCCCCGCAACCGGCTCGGCCTCGCCCGCTGGCTGGTGGACGACACCAACCCGCTGATGGCGCGAGTCACGGTGAACCGGTTCTGGCAGCAGGTCTTCGGTACCGGTCTCGTCGTCACCAGCGAGGACTTCGGCGCTCAGGGCGAAGTGCCGTCACACCCCGAACTCCTCGACCACCTGGCGACGGAGTTCCGCGACTCGGGATGGGACGTCAAGGGCTTCTTCCGTCGGCTGGTCACGTCGTCGACCTACCGGCAGGCCGCCACCCTGACGCCGGACAAGCTGGAGCAGGACCCGGACAACCGGCTGCTCTCGCGCGGGCCCCGCTTCCGGATGGACGCGGAGATGGTCCGCGACACGGCGCTCGCCGCCAGCGGCCTCCTGGTGCGCACGATCGGCGGACCGAGCGTCAAGCCGTACCAGCCGGAAGGGCACTGGGAACGGGTGGCGATGAACCAGAGCAACACGGCCCGCTACCTGAGGGACGCGGGCGACAAGCTCTACCGCCGGAGCCTCTACACCTTCTGGAAGCGCTCCGCGCCGCCGCCCTCGATGACGATCTTCGACGCCGGCAACCGCGAGCATTCCGTGGTCCGCCGCGAACGGACGAACACGCCGCTCCAGGCGCTGGTGGTGATGAACGACACCCAGTTCGTCGAGGCGTCGCGCTACCTGGCGCAGCGGGCGATGCGGGAAGCCGGCGACGATTTCGACCGCCGGCTCGACTACGTCACGACCCGGCTTCTTGCCCGGGAGTTCGGCGACTCCGAGCGGGCCGTCGCCCGCCGGACGGTCGACGGCCTGATCGACCTGTACCGCGCCGATCAGACCGCGGCAAGGAAGCTCGTGGACGTAGGCGAGTCGGCCCACGACGCCGCGCTGGCGGTCGACGAGTCGGCGGCCTGGACGATGCTGGCGAGTCAGTTGATGAACCTGGACGAGGCCCTGAACAAGTAGCTGCTGCGAGGTGCCGAAGATGGACCCACTCAAGGAAACCGTACGAGCCGAAACGAGACGTCAGTTCTTCGGCGCCGCCGCTCGCGGCATCGGCGGCCTGGCGCTGGCCAGCCTGTTCGCCGAGGACGCCTTCGCCCTCCCCGTGGCTCGCGACCGCTTCGGCGGCCTGCCCGATCTGCCGCACTTCGCGCCGAAGGCGAAGCAGTGCATCTACCTCCACATGATGGGCGCGCCGCCGCAGATGGACCTGCTCGACTACAAGCCGAAGATGAAGGAGTACTTCGACCAGGACCTGCCCGACTCGATCCGCCAGGGACAGCGCCTGACGACGATGACCTCCGGGCAGTCGCGCTTCCCGATCGCACCGTCCGTCTTCGAGTTCTCGCGGCACGGCGAGAACGGCGCCTGGTTCTCCGAACTCCTGCCCCACACCGCGAGCATGGCGGACGACATCGCGATCATCCGCTCGATGCACACCGACGCGATCAACCACGAGCCGGGCATCACCTTCATCCAGACCGGCCAGCAGATCCCGGGCCGGCCGTGCATCGGCTCCTGGTTCGCCTACGGCCTCGGCAGCATGAACGAGAACCTGCCGACCTTCGTCGTGATGAACGCGGAGCGCAGCCATCCCGCGGCCGGCCTCCAGGCGATCTCGGCCAAGCTCTGGAGCGCCGGGTTCCTGTCACCGGAGTACGCCGGCGTCGGCCTCCAGACCGGCGACGAACCTGTGCTCTACCTCAAGGACCCGCAGGGCGTGTCGCCCGCCGTCCGCCGACGCGTGCTCGACGGGATGAGCGAGCTGAACCAACTGCGCCATGCGCAGGTCGGCGATCCGGAGACCCTGGCCCGGATCGAGCAGTACGAGATGGCCTTCCGCATGCAGTCGTCGGTACCCGAGATGGCCGATCTGGCGAGCGAGCCCGAGAGCACCTGGGAACGCTGGGGCGAGGAAGCGCGGCAGCCCGGCAAGTTCCAGAACGCGGCGCTGATGGCCAGAAGGCTGGTCGAGCGCGGCGTGCGGTTCGTGCAGATCTACCACCGGGGATGGGACGTCCACTCCGCCCTGCCGACCGTGCTGCCGGCGCAGGCGCGCGACGTCGACCGGGCGGCCTGGGCGCTGATTCAGGACCTGAAGGAGCGCGGCCTGTTCGACGAGACCCTGGTCATCTGGGGCGGCGAGTTCGGTCGCACGATCTACTCCCAGGGGCGGCTCACCGCCGAAACCTACGGCCGCGATCACCATCCGCGCTGCTACAGCATCTGGATGGCCGGCGGCGGGGTGAAGGGCGGCGTCGTCCACGGCGAGACGGACGACTTCTCGTACAACATCGTGAAGGACCCGGTCCACGTCCACGACTTCCAGGCGACGGTGCTCCACCTGTTCGGCATCGACCACGAGCGGTTCACCCACCGGCACCAGGGCCTGGACGCCCGGCTGACCGGCGTCGAGAAGGCCCGGGTGGTCAAGGAAGTCCTCGCCTGAAGGCGCGGAGAGGGTCAGAAGCCGGCGCTTCGCGCCGGACGTGGAAAAAGAGGAGTCAACCCCATGATTCGGGCTGAAGAACGCGACGACATCACGCCCCTGTGCCCGCACTGCGAGCAACCGGTCGGCATCCAGTTCCGGGCCATCTCCGGATTCTTGGGCAAGCGCTACGTCTACTTCTGCGCGCTGTGCAAGAAGGTCCTCGGCGTCTCGCACCGCAAGGGCTTCTTCATGGGGTAGCGTCGCCGGATAGTCGCCGCTTCGCGGCGCGACTTCCTCAGAAGCCGGCGGGAACCCGGGTGGCGCGACTCCGCGCCACCCGCGAATCAGTCCGTGCGTTCGTCATCGGACGCACGGATGACACGCCGGCGCACCCAGTTCTTCATTCGGGTGGCAGTGCTTCGAAGCCTCTCTACTGCAACGAGGCATATTGCAGTCAGTGGGACGACTGCATAGACTCCTTGCTAGTGCAAGCACCTGGAGCAAGCTCGATGAAGACGATGACGATCCGCAACGTGTCGCCGGACCTGGCAGAGGCCCTCGAGGAGGAGAAGAGCCGGCGGGGCCTCTCTCTCAACCGGACCGTACTTGCTCTGATGCAGGAGGCGCTCGGAGTCTCGGAGGAGGCGCAACGGAGCAACGGACTCCGCCGCCTGGCCGGTACGTGGACAGAGGACGAGTTCCGCGAGTTCAAAGAGGCCGTTCGGCCCTTCCGGGAAGTCGACGAGGAACTCTGGAGGTGACGGGGCTCTGTGTCGACACCTCTGCCTACAGCAACTTCCGTCGCGGGGAATCGCGAGTCATCGAGCAGATCGACCGGGCGCGCTGGGTAGGCGTTCCGAGCATCGTCGTTGGCGAGTTGCATGCGGGGTTTCGCGCCGGAACCCGGTTCGATCAGAACCTCGGCGACCTCACCGAGTTTCTGCGTCAGCCTGTCGTGCAAGTCCTGGCCGTCGACGAGGAAGTCGCCCGCATCTATGGTGAGATCGTCTCGGAACTGCGAACGGCGGGTCGCCCGCTGCCCACGAACGACATCTGGATTGCCGCCACCACGGTCCGCTTCGGAGCGACGGTACTGACTTTCGACGCCCACTATCGAGAGATCGGCCGCGTCGGCTCGATCGTTCTCGGCGGAGTCTGAGCACCACCTCTCAGGGCAGATCGGCCACCCACATCTTCGACTGCGCGCCGCGGCCCGTCGGCGAGCCGCCGGCGGCGTAGAGCCGGCCGTCGATGATCGCGGCGGCGGGCGATGACAGGGGCATCGGCAACCTGCCGAGGAGTTCCCACTCGCCGCCGGGTTCCAGCACCAGGATGTCCGGGTCGATCGACTTCGTACCGCCGGCCGGGGTCGTGTGGCCGCCCACCATGACAATCCGGCCTTCGTGGACGAAGGTACCGGCCTCGCCGTGGGAATGTCCCTTCGGAAGATCGGGGCCGCGGCTCCAGGAGTCGGTTTCCGCGTCGTAGATGTCGACGCGCGCCTGGTCAAGCTGCTGGCTGTCGTGGTTGTACTGGCCGCCGATCGCGTAGATGTGCTTGCCGATAGTGACGGCCGAGAACTGGTTGCGCGGGTCGGGCAAGGGTGCGGCGTCCTGCCAGCCCGCCGAGCCCGCAGCCCATTCGTCGAGGTCGAGGACCCAGTGGTCTCCTGAGTCCGTGTCGCGGTCGGCCTTGAGCCCGCCGAAGTAGTGCAGCTTGCGGCCGACGAGCGCCAGTCCCCCGCCGGCCCGCGGCTCGGGCAGCAGCGGCGCAGCGGTGTAGCGGTCCAGGTCCAGGTCGTAGCTCCAGACCTCGGCGATCGTGTGGCCCTTGTAGCCGTCCTTGAAACCGCCGGCGAACCAGACCGTGCGGCCGTCAAGAACCGCGTTCAGGTGGGAAACCGCGCTCGGCATGTCCTGGATCCGCGTCCAGCTACCGTCCGCCGGATCGAAGACGTCGACCCGCTTGCTCGACCGGACCGGGGCCTCGTAGCCGGCGAACAGGTAGAACTTGCCGTCGACGACCGTCGTCGCGGCTTCCCACTTGCCGGCGGGCATGTCGGGCAGTTCCTGCCAGGTGAGGTGTTGGGCGGCGAGAGTCGAGGCGCCGAGCGCGGTGAGCAGAAAGGCTCCGAGACAGGCGTAGCCGACCGGTCCGCGGCCTAGGTCGCTCCGCTTCGTTGACATGGCGACTCCTCCAAGTCACAGTGGTCCGCCGCAGGAAAGCGGCTGAGAGGGTGTCTTGACTAGCACATTAGATTAGACCGCGATTCGGAGCGACGCCTGCGGCCTCGCGCGATTCCCCGGAGCCGGCGGGGACGCCGGCGCACCTGTACCTTTCCGGGGTCTCGGCACAATGGCGGCCGGTAGGCGCACGCGATGGATCGCGTGGCTGACCGTGCTCCTCATCCCGACCGGCTCATACACGCACATTGGCCGCGCCCCGCTGCCCGGCTGGTTGCCGGTGGTAGGGCGGCGGCCTCATCCAGAAGCGTCCGCATGCCACCGCCTTCCAGCCAGTCAAGTCGAAACGACTGGTAGCTGATCTCCGCCCGAGCCGCGTTGAGTCGGCGCAGCTCCAGTACTCCGGACTCGCTCGCGGACGACTTGCCGTCGATGTAGCCCTTCAGCAGATCGTCGAGGACGTTCGCGTCGTTCAGAGTGCCGAGCACGTCCTGGAGCCGCTTGCAGCGATCAACCAGGGAGACCGCGACTTCGCTTTCCGCGCGTACCGGTTCGACCAGGTAGCGGAGGCGCTTGCAGGCGATGCGCACCCTGTGCGAGCCCTGTTTCCGGTCGTCGCCAACGCCGTCGACGCAAGCCTCCAGCCTGTGAGCGATCCGGTCCAGGCGCTCGGCCAGCGCTTCCGCGTACGGCGATCCAGCGCTTCGTTCCGGCGTCCCGTGGGCCATACGCGGCACGAAACCGTCGGCCCACTCGGTGAACTCGCTACACACCGCCCGGTTCGCGTCGTCTGAGGGCACGTCCGCTGCCGACCGAAGTCGCGCCGCGACCCACTCGACACCGGACCGGTGCTTCGGCTCCAGCGCCTCGACCTGCTCCGCCAGCCACTCGAGCGCCACCTCGGCATCGCGGCTGGAGCCGGTCCGTTTCTGGAAGCCGGCGAGCGTCCGCCGATCCCGCTTCCCGACCACGCCTCGCAGCAGTCCCTTCCAGGCGCTCAGGGTACTCCGCAGCCGCCGGATCGCGACCCGGAAATCGTGCAGGCCTTCCCGATCCCCGGGATCGAGGCAACGAAGCGCCGCCGCCCGGGCCTGGGAGACGAGGTCGAGAGCGATCAGGCGCACCGCAGCTTCCGCGTCGCGCCGCAACAGGTCGTTCGGAAGGGGCATCGGGCCAGTATAGGAAGGCTGGTCTTTGAAGAACGCGGCGGAACTCCCGGCGCCGGCGGGCGCCGCCGGCGCGCACGGTCTTCCGCCGCGCCAGCTCCAACCGCCGCCCGGAGCTCAGGCAGGGCCGCCCGGACGGTTGTATTCTGACGATCCGGGCAGCGGAGATCCCGACGCTCGTCCACCTGTCCATGAAGACCATCATCGAGCCCTTCCGGATCAAGGCCGTCGAGCCGATCCGGCTACCCACCGCGGAACACCGCGAGGCCGCGCTCCGCCGTGCCGGCTTCAACCTGTTCAGGATCGAGGCGAAGCACGTCCTGATCGACCTGCTCACCGACAGCGGAACCGGCGCGATGAGCGCGCAGCAATGGGCCGCGATCATGCGCGCAGACGAGAGCTACGCCGGCTCGACCAGTTTCCTCCGCCTGCGGGAGACCGTCGAGGAGATCATGGGGTTCCGGCAGATGCTGCCGACCCACCAGGGGCGCGCCAGCGAGCGGATTCTCTTTGACCTGATCGGCGGCGCCGGGAAGATCGTGCCGAACAACGCCCACTTCGACACGACCCGCGCGAACATCGAGCACAGCGGCGCCCGGGCCATCGACCTCGCCATCCCCGAGGCGGCGGATCCAACCAGTCGACACCCGTTCAAGGGCAATCTCGATCTGGATCGGCTGGAGTCGCTGCTGGCCGCCGAGAGTGCGCGCATCCCGGTAGTGATGTGTACGGTGACGAGCAACACGAGCGGCGGCCAGCCCGTGAGCCTGGAGAATCTCCGCGCGACGCGGCAGCTGTGCCGCCGCTACGGCGTGCCGTTGTTCCTCGATGCCTGCCGGTTCGCGGAGAACGCCTGGTTCATCAGGGAACGGGAAGCCGGGCAGCAGGAGCGTTCCGCTCGCGCGATCGTGCGCGAGATGTTCGACCTCGCCGACGGCGCCACGATCAGCGCCAAGAAGGACGGGATCGTCAACATCGGAGGATTGCTGCTCCTGCGCGACGCCGAGCTGTTCCGCCGCGCCAGCGATCTGACCATCCTGACCGAGGGCTACGTCACCTACGGCGGGCTGGCCGGCAGGGATCTGGAGGCGATGGCCCTCGGCTTCCACGAGGTGCTCGATGAGGATTACCTCCGCTACCGGATCCGCAGCACGACGTACGTCGGCGAAAAGTTGCTGGAGGCCGGCATCCAGATCGTCGAGCCGCCGGGCGGCCACGCCATCTACATCGACGCCTGCCGCTTCTGCCGGCGCCTGTCCCGCGAGCAGCTTCCCGGCCAGGCGCTCGTCGTCGCTCTCTACCGTCATGCCGGCATCCGCACCTGCGAGGTGGGGACCGTCATGTTCGGCGCCCGTCGACCGCCGCCGCTCGACCTCGTTCGCCTGGCGGTGCCGAGGCGGGTCTACACGCAGTCCCACATGGACTACGTCGTGGAGGCGCTGATCGAGTTGTTCGGCGAGCGGGACCGGATTCGGGGACTGCGAATCGTCGAGGCGCCGGAGACCCTGCCGCATTTCAGCGCTTCGTTCGAGGAGCTCTAGCAGCCCGTGGCAGAAGTCCGTGTCGCACCGAGAGTGGCCAGGCGCCGGCCCGGCAAGGCGCGACGAGGGCTGCGAGTTGCCGGTGGATAGACTCGCTGCCATGGCTGAGCCCGTCCAGGCCGCGAGTTCCCGGGCGCCGGAAGCGAGACTCGGCGGAGCTGAACTGTCGCCGCTTGCCCTGGCCGGGGTGTCCGGTTGCGGGACGATCCGCATCCCGCGCGAGGAGATCGGCAACTACGAGGGCCGCCTCGAGTATTGGGAGGCGCAGTCCGAGATGGCGCTGGTCGTCTGCGAGCCGACGACCGCGTATCACGAGCGGCCTTCGCAGCGGTTGGCCGGTCTGGCGCGGCTGATCGCGGCATCAAGGGGCGCGCCGATCGAGACCTTCGGGACCACGGACCTGGTGCGTTTCAAGGCTGACGGCACGCGCAGCAAGTTGATCCAGGCGGATCAGATCCTGTACGTCGATCCGAGCGTGCTGCCAGCCGGAGCGCCGGTGGTGGACGTGGACGGCCACGCATTGCCGGACGTGGTCCTGGAAGTCGACTACTCGACCGATGTGCGGGTGTGGAAGCTGCCGCTCTACGAGGCGTGGGGCTTCCCGGAGGTCTGGGTCGATGTGCCGGATGAGCGTTCCCATCCGCGGTCGCGGCCTTCCGGTCTGACGATTCATGTCCACGACGGTGAGCGTTTCCAGGAAGCGCCGTCCAGCCGCGCGTTCCCGAGCTGGACGGCCGAAGAGATCCACGTCGCCTTGAGCCGTCGGCTGCCGTCCCCGGAGACGCTGGCTGTTCTTCGCCGCGTCGGCCGGGCCTTGGGCGCAAAGGAGGGGACCGGTCCGGACGACGATCCGTGGTTGCGGGCCGAGCGCGCCGACGCGCGGGAGGAGGCCCATGCCGAGGGCCGCGCGGAAGGGCGTGCCCTCATGGTGGTCGCAGTGCTGCAGGCGCGCGGCGTCGCCACGGGTCCGGACCTTCCCGAACGCCTGGCCGGCCTCCGCGGCTGGTCCGAGGTCGAGATGGTCCAGGCGGCGCAAACATGCGCCGACGAAGCCGAGCTCTTGCGGCGCCTCCAGCGCTGAGCCTGCGACCGCGATCAGCCGGGCGCGACGTTTACCCGGTCGTGCGGGGCAGGAGGCGGAACAGGCCGTAACCTGCCAGCAGGGCCACGGCGGCGAATGCGACCGCCTCGAGCCCGCGCCCGTAAAGAGCCATCCCGGTCCCAAACAGCGCGGCATACACCGCGACGCAACCGAAGAGCCAGGCGAGCAGCGCCGCCGTGGCGCTGCCGGGCACGTCCGGCCGCGTCTCGACGACTCTCCGCCAACCCCGCGCGAACGGTCGGACGCGGTCGTAGAACGACTGCAGGACGGCCGTCTCCGTCGGCCGCGTGGCCATCGTCACGCTGAACCAGACCGCGGTGGTCAGGCCCACGCCGAACAGGAGCTGCGCCGCGGCCGAGGGCAGCGCCAGCCCCAGCCCTTCGTGGACGAACTGGAACCACACGGCGACCCCGAACGAGACGACCATCGCCGAGATCTCGGACCAGGCGTTGATCCGCCACCAGAACCAGCGCAGCAGAAAGATCAGGCCCGTGCCGGCGCCGATCTGCAGCAGGATCCGGAACGCCTGCATCGCGTTCTCGAGCCACAGCGCCACCGCCGCCGCGACCGCGACGAGGCCGATCGTCGACAGCCGGGCGACGAGGACGTAGTGCGATTCGCCGCGCCCGGGTCGAACGAAGCGACGGTACACGTCGTCGACGATGTAGGAGGCGCCCCAGTTGAGATGCGTCGAGACGGTCGACATCAGCGCCGCCGCGAGCGAAGCAACGACCAGGCCGAGCAGACCGTGCGGCAGGAAGACGAGCATCGCCGGATAGGCCAGGTCGTGCCGGATGATCGACGGATCGAGGTGCGGGAAGGCGGCAGCGATCGAGTCCAGCGTCGGATAGACGACCAGCGAAGCCAGGGCGACGAGGATCCACGGCCACGGCCGCAGCGCGTAGTGGGCGATGTTGAACCACAGGGTCGCGCCCATCGAGTCCCGCTCGCTGCGCGCGGCGAGCATGCGCTGGGCCGCGTAGCCGCCGCCCCCCGGTTCGGCGCCCGGATACCAGGTGGACCACCACTGGACGGCGACCGGGATCAGGAAGACGCTGGCCGCGGTCTCCCAATCTCCGAAGTCGGGCAGCAGGGCGAGACGCGAGGCGATGTCGGGGTTCGAGACGAGGCCCGAGAGCCCGCCGACGGCCGGGTGCGCCAGCGCGTACCACGCGGCCGCTACGGAACCCGCCATCGCGATGACGAACAGCATGAGGTCCGTGACGACGACGCCCCAGAGGCCGGAGGTGGCCGAGTACACAGCCGTCACGGCGGCGGCGACCAGCACCGTCGTGTACTTGTCGGCACCGAGCAGTACGCCGCCGATCTTGATCCCGGCAAGCAGCACGGCCGCCATGACCATCACGTTGAAGAAGACGCCCAGGTACACCGCCCGGAAGCCGCGCAGGAAGACGGCCGCCCGACCCGAGTAGCGCAGTTCGTAGAAGCCGATGTCGGTGAAGACGCCGGAGCGCCGCCAGAGCTTCGCGTAGAAGAACGTCGTGCACATGCCGGTGATCAGGAACGCCCACCACATCCAGTTGCCCGAGACGCCGCCGCTGCGCACCAGGTCGGTGACCAGGTTCGGCGTGTCGGTCGAGAAGGTCGTGGCGACCATCGACGTGCCAAGCAGCCACCACGGCAGGTTGCGACCGGCGAGGAAGAACTGGCCTGTGCCGGAGCCGGCGCGCCGGGCGAAGACGAGGCCGACGGCGAGCGCGAGAGCCCCGTACGCGGCGAGGACGGCCCAGTCGAGACCGTTCAGCCTCAAGCAGGTCTCGGGGACGCGCGGCCCGCGAACCACTCGGCCAGGCCATCCGGGTAGTCGCCGGTTTCGATGCACTGCTGCAGGGTGGAAGCGACCGGGGGCAGGTCGCCGGGGTAGGTCAGCCCGGCGGTGCTCTGCGTCATGGGCAGTAGCCGAACCCGGGCTGATCCCTGGCCGATCAGGTGACCGACCGTCTCGCTGAGCAGGAACTCGTCCTGCAGGGGATCCTCGAGGTGCGCATGGAAGTCCGCGAACGCGGCTTCGAGGAGACCGAAGATCGAAGGCTGGAAGGCCCAGAGGTTCATCGAGCACAGGGTTTCGCGCGCCAGGTTGCGGACGTCTCCCCCGCCATCGCGGCCGACGAGGCCCGCATCCGTGACCCGTACGTCGTAGATCTCGTCGATCCCTGCCAGGGTCTCGTCCGTGCCGGCGGCCACGATCCCCCGGTTGACGCCGCTGGTTCGGGAAACGCCGGTCCGATGGAGTTCATAGGCGCCGAGGAAGTGCGAATCGTCGCCCGCCTCCAGCCCGTCGGCGGCACGCCGGCCGAACGACTCGATCGCCCTCGGACCGTAGAAGTCGTCCGCGTTGACGACCAGGAACGGTCCTTCCACCTTCTGCCGCAGCGCGAACACGGCATGGCCGGTGCCCCACGGTTTGGCCCTCCCCGCTGGCGCCGCCGCACCGTCGGGCAAATCGTCCAGGTCCTGAGCCACGAAGTCGACGGGAACAGCCCGGCCGGCATGCTCCGCGGCCCGACTCATGATCTGCTCCGTCCGGTCCGCCGAGGTCACGAACACGACCTTCCCGCAGCCGGCGCGGAGCGCGTCGCAGATCGCGTACTCGAACAGCACCTCGCCGCTCGGACCGACCGGTTCAAGCGTCTTCAGGCGCCCGAATCTCGCCGAGCGGCCGGCGGCGAGAATCGCCAGCGTGAGTTCCTGGCTCAAACGGCTCGATGCCTCTCGACGACCGCCAGGTCAAGCTCGACGCCCGGACCGGGCCCCGTCGGCGGTTCGATGTTGTCGATCAGGATCGTCTCGAGTTCGGTGATCTTCATCTTCGACCCCTCAGGAGTATTTGAGCCGGAGCGGCCGCCGCCTGGCGCGCCGCGGTCAAGCCGGCGGTCATGCCGGCCGCCGCGGTCCCCGCGCTGGAGACGAAGCCGCGCCTCGTGATCATTGCAGGCCGCCTGACTCTACGCGGCCGGCAAGCGCATCGGGTCAGAGCTCAGGTCTCGACCTTGCTCATCAGCCGGGCATCGGTCACCGGGTAGTGGCAAAGCGTCTCGTCGCAGGCCTGGTAGTCGATCAGCACCGCCGCCACGTCGCCTTCACCCACAAGCGGCGCCTCGACGCGGAAGTCGCCGTGGATCCGGCCCTCGCCGTCGGCTTCGGGCAGCACGGGGTCGCTGGCCAACTGGTAGCCGAACCCGGACGGCGCACGCACGCCGAACTTGAACTCCGCGTCGGAACCGGGGGCGTAGATCCAGAAACCGGGTTCGAGCTTGAAGTCGAGGACGGCCAAGGTCGTCTCGCCGTCGGTCGTCGTCGACATCGTCACCTCGACCGCGGGACTCACGGTCACGGAGAGATCGTCCAGTTCGTCGCCGTCCGCCGCGAACCGGGAGGAACCGAGCAGGTCCGACCCTCCAGGTCCCTGGGCGGCCCGGAACCGGTAGCCGGCCCAGTCGGAGGCGAAGAGCGAGGCCCCGTTCTCGTCGAGCCATCCCTGCCAGTCGTCCGCGGAGTCATGGCTCACGCCGGCGTAGCGGGCCAGCAACCGCTCGGCCCGCTCGGGCTCGACCCCTTCACGCAGGTCGGCGACCGCGCGTTCAAGCAGGGCCGGATCGTTGTTCGCGATCCCGAGCGCCCTGGCGTCTTCGTCGATCCGGTACTTCCCCTCCAGCCGGAAGTAGGCCTTGCCGTCGTACTCGCTGCCGATCCGCCCGCCGTCCCAGTAGAGGTACGGCTCGTTCTCCTCGTACCAGGCCTGCCGCTCCTCCCGGGCGCCGCTCGCTTCCGGCGGGACCGTTTCGCCGAAACTGCGCTCAAGAACCCGATCCTGGGCCTCCTTCACCTTCTCCGGCGTCTCGTAGTACTCCTCGGTCGCGTAGATGTCGAGGATGGCGAGGCTGGTCGCCAGCGCCTCGCGGGGACTGGCCTCGCGAGTCGCCAGGATCGGATGATCCCTGAAGCCGTGGATGTAGTGAACCGCGTTGATCAACAGCCGCTTGCCGGTCTCGGTCATCTCGTCCGGGGCGCCGTAGAACCCCCACTGCAGCAGCCGCCCCTGGCGGCCGATGGCGAAGTAGTCCGGACCCTTCAGGTGCGTGCCGCCGGCAATCCACTCGGTGTCGGGCGAATCGAGGAACCCGTCGCCGGTCGTCACCACGCCCGGCTCGCCATTGTCCGGCCGCCCGCCGACGGGGAGGTTCAGGGTGTCCCACTCCTTCTTGAGGATCTTGACCGTAGTCATCGTGTCCGGGACATCGGCTGTCAGTTCGTAGTATTTGTACTTGGGCGGGGTCGGCACTTCCTCGAGCTCCAGCTCGATCGGCAGAGGTCCCTGGAAGATCGGATGGCCAGAGGTCGGATCGGACGTGGACTGTGGCACGACAGCCCTGGAGTACAGGCACAGTCACCCGTATCGCCAACCCAGCAACAGGTTCAGGTCGTCCGAGATGCGAGCGCCTTGGCCGCCGATCAGGACGGTGGGCATCGACAGCGTCTCCAGATCGACTCCCTCGACTCCCGGGATCGTCTTGATCCGCTCTTCCGACCGGTCGATCGCTTGGCCGTCGACGATCAGGACGTCCGCGTCGCTGAGATCGGCCTTCGCCAGGTCGTTGCGCGCGATGCTCCGGACCTCGAAGTGCTCGGCCAGCAGCGCGTGGTAGCCCTCCGCGTGCGGCGTGCCGGCGTCGCCGGCGTAGACGACGCGCAGTTGCGGCGCCGGCTCGGCGCTGCACGCCAGCGTGAGCAGGGAGGCGACGGTCGCCAGGAAGCCAAGCCACTTGGTCCGTTTCATCGATACCTCCTCATCGCGTTTGAACGTAAGGCAGTCTAGCTGACGGTCCAGAAACCGGCGCTGCGCGCCGGATGCCGGCGCCGCCCAAGTCGGCCCGGGTCACTGCGATGTCGCCCGGGAAGCTGGCTCAATACACCCGGATCCGCCCGGCCATCAAGCGAGCCCAGGTAGTCCAGCAGCGGACCGAGCCGGCCCGCGGACGACCCCGAGTTCACCAGCCCCCCTACATCGACCACCGGATCCCGAACTGAGCCGAACGCTGCGGTCCGCGCGTCCGGATTCGTGGAAAGTCATCGCGAGTTATGGTGCCGGGCCCGCCGACAGGTCCGCTGTTGTTGTAGCGGCGCAGACCGTCCATCTCGATCGCGTTCGTCCTGTCGGTGGCGTTGAAGACATCGAGGAAGACGAGAAGGCCGTGCCGGTCCCCGATCGTGAAGTTCTTGGCCAGACGCACGTCGGCCGAGAAGTAGTCCGGCGCGTTCCTGGTGTTGAAGCCCTCGAAGAGAACCGACGGATAGACGGCGAAGCCCCCAGGTGATCGCATGAACGTTCCGTCCCGGGCGGTGAAGGGAGTGCCGGACCGATAGTCCAGGAAACCAGACAGTTGGAGTCCCCAGGGCAGGTTCCCTACCGCCGAGAGCTTGTAGCTGTGCTCCACCTCGGTGTTGAGCGGCCCTACGAACCGAGCGGGCGGGTTGTCCGACTCCAGACGAGCTGCCCGATTGAGGGTGGAGTTTCCCGAAATCAAGTCGAAGTACGAACTGCCGAAGGCGTCCTGATTCGTATAGCTCACATGCACCAGGGAGCCGTTGGCAAAGCGGCGCTTGAACTCGACCTCGATATCGAGAACCTCGCTGTATCCCGTGTTGGTGTAGAAGCGGACTTGTCCCCTGGTGGGATCGGGACGCGCTCCGTCGCGCTCGAACGACTCCCTGTTCTGGAAGTCCGTAAAGAAGAGGCCATCGCTGTCGGAGCCGATGACGTGGACGCTCAACGTATTGCGCTCACCGAGCTGGCGCTCGTAGCCCACCGTCCACTTGACGATCTCGGGCAGGTGGAGGTTCGGGTCGACGACAACCTCGCCAGGTTGCGAGCCCGGTCTCGTCGGGTCCATTTCGAGAGTCACGGGATCGATCGGCACGTTGAAGAGGAGCGGCGGCCGGTCAGCCCCCGTATGGCCGATCAGGTTCGTCCGATCGTGATACAGCCCGGCGCCGAAGCGGAGGACGGAACGGCCGTTCCTCCCGACATCGACGGCAGCGCCCAGCCGCGCCTCGACGGTCTGGTCGTCGACCAGGTTGTTCCGGTCATAGCGCCCGCCGAGGTTGAACGTCCAGCGGTCGTTCACGAACCAGTCGTCCTGGATGAAGAGATGGCTGTTCGTGACCGAGACGTCGATGTCGGTCGCGAATTGGTACACCCCACTCGCCGGAGGGACGGAGAAGCCGTCGACAAACCCATAGCCCCAGTTGCGCCACGCCGGCTGCTCGGTTCCCTCTCTGCCAACGTACGTGACACAGGGGCCGTCCCGTTGAATAGTGGAGGGCACACGTTTGCGAGGAGGATCGATGGCAAGACGAGAGCAGAGACTTGGCGGCGGCTCGGAGCTCCCGGCCCCGGGGGTTGAGGAGCGTAGCGACGAGGCCCCCGGGGCCGGCGCGTCGTCTGCGGGAGGGGTTCCCGACCCGGAAGTGCTGGCGAAGCCGACCCGGCGGCAGTTCACGGCGGAGTACCGGCTTCGGATTCTGGAGGAGGCGGACCGGTGCACGGACCGCGGCGAAGTGGGCCGGCTGCTTCGGCGAGAAGGTCTGTACAGTTCCCATCTGGCCAACTGGCGCAAGGCGCGGCGGAAGGGCGCGCTGTCCGGTCTGAGGCCGAAGAAGCGTGGCCGCAAGCCTGTCGAGGCCAACCCTCTGACGCCGAAGGTGAGGCGGCTGGAAGCGAAGGTGAGGCGGCTGGAGAAGGAACTCGCCGCCGCGCACACGATCCTGGACGTCCAGGGAAAAGTTGCAGGGCTGCTGGGATTCAGCCTCGAGGACGGGAAGGACTGTTGATGGCGGCAAGGTCCCTGGCCCGGCAGGTCGGCGTCGCGCCGGCGTGCCGGGCACTGGGCGTGTCGCGGTCGACCTTCTATCGTCGCGCGAGGCCCGCTCCCGGGCAACGGCAGCCCCGCCCCACGCCTGCCCGGGCACTGAGCCAGATCGAGCGGAAACGGGTCGAGGCCACGCTTGCGTCGCCTCGATTCGTCGATCGTTCGCCGGGAGAAGTAGTGGCCACCCTGCTCGACGAGGGCCGGTACCTGTGCTCGGAGCGCACGATGTACCGCATTCTCGAAGCGAATCACCCGGTGAAGGACCGCCGCAACCAGCGGGTTCACCCGCAGTACGCCAAGCCGGAGCTGGTCGCCACCGCGCCCAACCAGGTCTGGTCGTGGGACATCACCAGGCTGCTCGGACCGCAGACCTGGAGCTACTACTACCTCTACGTCCTGCTTGACCTCTACAGCCGCTACGCGGTCGGCTGGATGGTCGCCGACCGTGAAAACTCCGCGCTCGCCCAAAGGCTCATCGAGGAGACCTGCCTCAAGCACGGCGTCAAGCCCGATGTCCTGACGCTGCATTCCGATCGAGGCGCCCCCATGACCAGCCAGGGCACCGCTCAACTGCTCGCGCGCCTCGGCGTGAACCGGTCCCTCGGCCGCCCTCGGGTCAGCGACGACAACCCCTACTCCGAAGCCCAGTTCAAGACGCTCAAGTACCACCCCGACTTCCCAGGCCGCTTCCCCGGCCAGGACGCCGCGACCGACTACTGCCGATCGTTCTTCCCCTGGTACAACACGGAACACCGCCATGCCGGAATCGCCATGCTCACACCCGAGACCGTCCACTACGGCCGGGCCCATGCCGTCATCGAGCAGCGCCAGCGCACCCTGAGAGCAGCCTGGGAACGTCACCCTGAACGATTCGGCGGCGGAGTACCCGTGCATCCGACACTGCCCCAGGCTGTATGGATCAACAAACCCGACACCGAGACTGCAGAAACGACTCAGTAAATCCAGAACACCGCTGTGTCAATGTCGTTGACAGGTTCCGGTTCGCTGACCGAAGCGCTCCACGCCGGCGCCGGCGCGCAAGGAATGATCCCCACGGAGCCAGGACAGGCGTTCCTTCCACTGGAAGCTCTCGAGCGTGTTGTCGACTTCGGGGCCGATGGCGCCCTCGAGGTGAAAAACGAGGCCGCCATCGTCGTGCCAGTAAAGACGCAATCTCCGCAACGGATCCGCGGAGGATTCCATGCTCCGGTCGGCCTGAATCTGCCCCAGCACCGATTCAAGCGTCATGTCCGATCCGACGGCAGCGACATGGCGCACGGACAGGCCCAGGGAGTCGTTGGCATGATCCTGATGCTCTATGTCTTGCTGGCGGGAGCGGAAGAGCGAGTGCCCGACGGCGGCCTGCTCGCTGACCCAGTTCCCCGACACCGTCAGGTCGTTCGAGTCCGAGAACTGGTGGGTCAGCTTGCCGGTCAGGCGGTCGCGGTTGGTGACGTTCGCGGTCAACCCCAACTCGGCCGGCACGGCCCGCGTGAAGACATGGCTCTGGTTGTAGTCATAACCCATCTCCTCGTCGTCGTGCTCGTAGCTGGCGAAGAAGTGGGTCGCGCCCCGGTTGACGGGGCCTCCCAGGGTCAACGAGGCCTGCCTGATCGTGAAGTCCTGGCCCTCCAACTGCTCCGCGTCGTCCGCCGTCGCCCCGGTGAACCCCGGTTCCACCACGCCGTCGTGCTGCTGCTGCACCGTCGCCGAGGCGTTGTACCGGTCGGCGCCGGAGCGGGTGATGATGTTGATCACGGCGCCGGACCCGTTGCCGTACTCGGCCGAGAACGTCGACGTCGACACCTGAACCTCCTGGATGGCGTCCAGGTTGTAGGTCTGCAGCGCCGTTCCCGTCGAGAAGGTCGAGCCCCGCTGACCGGCGCCGGCGGAAGCCCGGGGACCGGCCCGGGTCTCGGACGTGGCCAGGTCGTCGTAGTTCAGGTCGCTCAGGTCGTTGTTGGCCACGCCGTCGATCAGGAACTGGTTCTGGTTCATCCGCGCCCCGTGAACGCTGAAGCTGTTGTTGGGGGCGCTGTTCTCGAGCGCGCCGACCGCAAGCCCCCCGTGGACCCCCGGGAGGATCTTCAGCACGTCCAGGAAGCTCCGGTTCGGGAGCGGCAGGCTCTGGATCTCCTCGAAGGAGATGTACTTGTTCACCCGGGAATCGACCGACTCGATCTGCGGCCGCTCGGAGACGACGGTGATCTCCTCGCTCACCTCCTCGGTGGCCGCGAGTTCGAAGTTCACCCGCTGAATGCTGCCCACCCGCACCGCCAGGGAGACGGGGGCGCCGGCATGGCCGTCCGCCTCCACCGAGACCTGATAGGTCGCGGGGCGCACGTTGGCCGCGTTGTAGAACCCGTCGGCGTCGGTGGTGAGGACGAGCGGTTCCTCGATCTCCTGCGACTGCAGGATGACCGTCGCTCCGGAGACGGCAGCCCCGTCGCTGTCCGTCACGTGGCCGAGCACCTGGCCGGTGGGACCCTGGCCCGCGGCCGGCGCCGCAAGCAGCAGAACGGCCAGCGGCACGGCCCAGCCCACGATCTGCGCGTGTCGACTTCTCATCTCGTTGAACATGTCCGATCTCCCTTCATCCAACCCGTCGTTACGCTTCGCTACTCTCAAGGCTCCCGGTCCCCGGGGTCTTGCGGCCAGACGCGGCCGGTCAACTCGCCTCATCACCACGGAGGGTCGCCCGACCCACGGGGATCACAACGCAAACTCCAACCAGACTTTGATCCAACGGCATCGGAGAGACTACGGGTGAAGTGCCCCCCATAGCTTGATCGAATCCCGAGCCGAAGTTGATCGGACTCGAAGCGTCAAGCAACCGGAACGTGAGCCCGTTCGCTAAGATCCGTCGGTGATCTACTACTTCGGTCCCTTCGTGCTGAAACCGGAGCAGTACGGCCTCGAGGTGGCCGGACAGCCCCGGCAGCTTCAGCCCAAGGTGTTCGAACTGCTGACCTTCCTGGTCGCGAACCGGGACCGGGTGGTGTCCAAGGAAGAGTTGCTCCGGAACATCTGGCAAGACGCCTTCGTATCGGACGCGGCGATCAGCCGCGCCGTCAGCGAGGCGCGCAAGGTCCTCGCCGGAGGCGGCGGAAGCTCCGACTGGATCACCACGGTGTACGGGCGCGGATTCCGCTTCGTGGGTCCGGTGATCGAGGACCTGGCCGCGCCGGAAGGCGCCGCCCCGGTCGCTGCCACCCAGCCGCCTGACGAAGAGCGGGGCCTCTCCATCGCCGTCCTGCCGTTTGCCGACCGGAGCCCGCAGCGGGATCAGGCGCATCTCTGCGAAGGGATGGCCGAGGAGATCCTCCACCGTCTCGCCCACGTCGTCGGCCTCCGGGTCACGGCTCGCGGCGTGTCGTTCCAGTACGACTCGCTGGCCGATCCCCGGAAAGTGGGGCGGCAGATCGGCGCCGACCTGGTGCTTGCCGGCACGGTCCGCAAGGAGGGCAACGAACTCCGCATCGGCGTCGAGGTGACCGACGCCCGCACCGGCATCCAGGTCTGGTCCGAGCAGTGGCAGCGGAATTCGCAGCAAATCTTCGCGCTGCAGGACCAGACGGCGAGTCTGATCGCCGAGACCCTGGAACTCCACCTGGCGCCGGACGCGCCCCCGCACGAGGCGCGCCGCACGGCGTCAAGCAGGGCCTACGACCTCTACCTGCGGGGCCGCAGTCTCTACCACCAGGCGCGCAAGAGGACCTACCACGAGGCGCGGCGGCTGTTCGCGGAGGCGATTCAACTCGATTCCGAGTACGCCCTGGCCCACGCTGCGTCCGCCCACTGCTCGGCCTACCTCTACCTGTTCCACGAGCCAAGCGAGGAGAACCTCAGACTCGCCGACGAGTCGAGTTCGCGAGCCCTGGAGCTGGCGCCGGAAGTCACGGAGGCGCACTCGGCGAGAGCGATGACCCTCAGCACGAACGGCCGGCTGGAGGAGGCCGAAGTCCACTTCCGACGCGCGCTGGAGCTCGACCCGCTGAGCTTCGAGGCGAATCACAATTTCGCCCGGCACCGCTTCGCTCAGGGTCAGATGGAGGAGGCGGTCACGTTCTTCTTCCGGGCCATCGAGGCCGATCCGACGGCCTACGCCCCCTGCTCCATCTGCGCCTCGGCTCTCACGGCGCTCGGCCGGACGACCGAAGCGGCGCGGCTGCAAGAGCTTGGCCTGGCCCGGATACGAAGGCGCCTGCTGCGCTACCCCGACGACCAGCGCGCGATTTACCTGGGCGCGGTCGCTGCTGCCCGCCAGGGGCGCAAGGAAGAGGCCCTCAAGTGGGCCGCGCGAGCGGAGGCCCTGGATCCCCGGGATGCCGTGGCGCTGTACAACCTCGCCTGCGTGGCGTGCGTGTCCGGCGATACGGATGCCGGTCTGCGGTACCTGGAATCGGCGATCACCCACGGCTATCCGCACCTGCGCTGGATCGAGAACGACGCCGATCTGGCGGCGTTGCAAGCGGATCCGCGGTTCGAGGAGGTCGTGGCGCCGCTGCGAGACACGGCGGCGCAGCAAACGGGTTCGGCTTCGCCGGTTCGGTAGCCGCCTCGAGGGCCGGGGACGCCTTGCGCGGGCACGCCCCAAGCAGGCACACTCTGGCCTCACACGAACATCTCAAGGGGGCGGAGCTGATGCTGGAACTTGGTCTTGAAGGCAAGGTGGCGATCGTGACCGGCGGCAGCGAGGGGATGGGGCTCGCGACGGCACACCGGCTGGCGAGCGAAGGCGCGCGGGTCGCGATCTGCGCGCGGCGGGCGGAGAACCTGCAGCGGGCCGCCGACGAGCTGCGCGCGGCGGGCGGCGGCGCGGTCTTCGCCCAGCCCGCCGACGTGACCGCCGCGGCCGACGTCGACCGCTTCGTCGACGCGGTGACGGCCGAGTTCGGCGGGGTCGACATCCTGATCAACAACGCCGGCGCGTCCGCCGCGCAAGGCCTCGAAGCGCTGGACGACGACGCCTGGCTCGCGGACATCCAGCTCAAGGTGATGGGCGCGGTGCGATTCTGCCGCAGCGTCGTGCCGTCGATGCGCGAGCGCGGCGGCGGCGCGATCGTCAACGCGACGATCGGCGGCGGCAAGGCGGCGCCGGCACGGGCACTGCCGACCAGCGTCACCCGGGCCGCCGGCATCAACCTGACCAAGTCCCTCGCCAACGAACTGGCCGCCGACAGGATCCGCGTCAACACGATCTGCATCGGCCTGATCAAGAGCGACCAGTGGGTGCGCCGGGCGGCGGGCCAGGGCACAGACGTCGACTCGATCTACGAGGCGATGGGCAAACGGGTCCCCCTGGGCCGCGTCGGCGAGGCGGAGGAGTACGCCGACCTGATCGCGTTCCTCGTCTCGGAGCGCGGCGCCTACATCACCGGAACCGCCATCAACCTGGACGGCGGCCTCTGTCCCGTCGTCTGATCCGCCCGAACACCCACTCGACCACGCAGGCGGTTGAACCAATGACCACTTCGACGATGCCGGGAACCCGGAGCAGCGGCAGCGCGGTACGGCGGTGGCGCCGAAGCGGGAGATTCGCGCACCGTCGCGGGTGCAACCGAGAGATGCGGTGGCCCCGGTTGGAGACCCGATCTCGACCCCGCCGCGAGGTATGCGGGCCAAGGAGCAGAACGTGAAAGTAGCGATGCAGAAGAGTCCCTTCAATCGCGGGGATCTGATCGAGGCGCAGGGGTTCGAGACTGTTGAGGGCGTCTGCCGCAGCGAGGACGACCTCGCCGACCTTCTCGGCGACGCCGACGGCGCCCTGGTCGGCGTCATGCCGCTGACCTCGCGCTCCGTGCTCGCGCGGTGTCCGAAGCTCAAGGTGGTCAGCCGGCTGGGGGTCGGCGTCGACTCGATCGACCTCGACGCGGCGACCGAACTCGGCATCCTGGCGACCAACGTGCCGGGTTCCAACACGACCGAGGTCGCCGACCACGCGATGGCGCTGATGCTCGCGCTCACCCGGCGCGTCGTCGACGCCGCCGGCACGACCCGCGAGGGCCGCTGGGGCCATCGGGAATCGATGATCGGGCTCCTCACCCGCGTCCGGCGGATCGCCGGCCACACGGTCGGCATCATCGGCTTCGGCAACATCGGCCGCGCCTTCGCCAGCCGGGCTCGCGGCTTCGGACCGGCGCGGATCATCGCCGCCGATCCGTACGTCGACCAGGTCACCGCCGACCTCTACGGCGTGCAGCTCGTGCCGCTCGAGGAGCTGCTGGCCGAGGCCGACTACGTGACGATCCACTGCTCGGCGACCGACGAAACACGACACCTGATCAACGCCGACACGCTCGCCCTGATGAAGCCCACGGCGCTGCTCGTCAACGCGGCCCGGGGGCCGATCATCGACGGCTCGGCGCTGGCGGAAGCGCTCGCCGAAGGCCGGATCGAAGCCGCGGCGCTCGACGTGACCGAGAAGGAACCGATCGACCCGGACGATCCACTGCTGAAGCTTCCCAACTGCATCGTGACCCCGCACATCGCCGGTTTCTCGCCGGTGTTCCTCGGCGAATGTCCGATCCGCCAGGCCGAGAACGTGATCAGGGTGCTCACCGGCCAGATGCCCCACGGCATCGCGAACCCCGAAGCGATCAAGACGATCGCGGTGATGCGGGCAAGCGATCCGGGGCGCTGGGAGGGGGTGCCGGACTTCTCGACGGCCCTGGCGTTGTAGCAGCCCGTGCCACGGGACCTTTGAACCTTGGTACGCTCAGAACTTCGGTTAGGGCACTGTCGATGTTGTTGTGCACAGCAAGCTTGTTGTTAGCCACGATCAACCTCTTGATCATGTTTGCGGTTGTCGCTTCTCGTGGCAACAAACCAAAAGAAAATAAACCAAAAGAACTGGCGCTGGTTTGGGCGATTCGGAACGCTTTGAGACGCCCGTAGGACGGCCGCGCCATTGGACCGCGACCAGTTCCACCTCGGTGTAACTGGTCGCACGTTCAGCCTTGTTAGCGTTAGCAGCTCCCGCGCCGTGAGCGAAGCTCGGGACCACGATCCCCACCTGGCCGGCGGCGACCAGACGATCGGCCAGGGCCTGCGAGCGCGGAACAGCCCGGGCCAGCATCTCGGCTTCCCAAGTCGGACACGCCAGGTCCGCTTCGCTGACGCTCGACTCCGGCCGCTCGCGGTCATCTCCCGTGTCGCAGACCGGTTCCGCGTCCACTTCGCAAGCGCAGAGCACGAGCGGCTGCATCGGCCTGCCCAGGGTTTCCTTGCAAACTCAACGGCTACCGTTCAATCTGCAAGGCTATAGTGTCGGCTCTCAGACGATCCACACAACTCCGGGAACCGCTACGCCCGGGCCCACGATGCGCGCAGCCGCGTCACATCACGAGGAGAAACTCATGCGGTACACCCTTTCCCTTCTGGCGGCGGCGCTCCTGGCGCTGGCGGCCATGCCGGTGATGGCCGGGTCGATGGATGTCGACCTCAAGGCCTCCGACGGCACGATGCTCAAGGCGACCTACATGTCGCCCGGCGAGCCCGGTCCGGCGATGCTGCTGATCCACCAGTGCAACATGGACCGGAAGTCCTGGTCCGGTATCGCGTCGCAGTTGGTCGACGCCGGCGTCCACGTGCTGACGATGGATCTGCGGGGCTTCGGCGAGAGCGGCGGCGCCGGCATCCGCGAGGCCGGCGGGTTCCCGCCGTTCCTGCAGACGGCGACCGGCGACGTGGACATGGCGTTCGACTACCTGAGCAAGCAGGAAGGCGTCGACACGGACCGGATGGCCGCCGGCGGCGCGAGTTGCGGCGCGATGCTGACGGCCGATCTGGCCGCGCGCCGGCCGGTGAAGGCGCTGATGCTGCTGTCCGGGCCGCCGAGCGAAGCAGCCGTGGCGAACATGGCGGCCAGGTCCGACCTGGCGGTCTTCGCCGCGGCGGCGACCGGCGACACGATCACGGCCGGCGTCGACAAACAGCTCAAGGGCGCTGTGGACGGGTCGAAGCACCCGAACTCGACGGCGAAGATCTACGACGGCCCGGAGCACGGGCTGCCGATGTTCGCGAAGAACGCGGATCTGGAGCCGGCGCTGGTGTCCTGGCTGAAGATGGAGCTGACCGGGAAGTAGGCGTTCGCACACCGGGCGCCGGCCTGCCGGCTTCCAAGGTCCCAGTGGTTTACCGCTGCTCGGCGGTCTTGTTCCGCTCGATCAGGTCGAAGTCGATCTCGACTCCGAGGCCGGGGCCGCTCGGGGCGTGGACGTAGCCCTCGTCGTCGACTTCGATGTCCTCGACGAGGCCGACCTTCTGCGCCCCCGCGGGCAGCAGAACCTCAAACCACTCGCAGTTGCGGATCGCGGCGCTGAGGTGCAGGTGGGCGACGTTGTTCAGCGAGTTGCCGCCGTGGTGGATCTCGAAGTTCATCCCGAAGCCCTCGGCGAGGTGAGCGGCCTTGAGGCAGCCGGTGATGCCGCCCTTGAGCGCGACATCGCCCCTCAGATAGTCGGTCGCCCGGTTGTGGATCCACGGGGCGAAGGAGTCGTACCAGGCGCCGGGGAACTCAGTCGCCATGATCGGGATGCGTAGCTGCTGGCGCAGCTTCGTGTAGTTGTAGATGTCCTGGTCGCCGAGCGGATCCTCGTACCACTCGAAGTCGAGTTCCTCGATCACCTTGCCGACGCGCAGGGCCTGCGGGTAGTCGTAGCCCCAGGTCGAGTCGAGCATCAGCGGAAAGTCGTTGCCCACCGCCTCGCGGACGGCCCTGCAGATCCGGATGTCATCCCGCCAGACGCGGAACGGGTGGATCTTGTAGCCCTGCCAGCCCGCGGCCTGGTACGACTGGGCCTGCTCGACGTAGGCCTCGACATCGGGCTGCTGCTCGGAGCTGGCGTACGCGGGCAGCTTCTCACGGTAGGTGCCGAGGAGCCGGTGGATCGGCTCCCCCGCCGCCTTGCCGGCGATGTCCCAGAGCGCAACGTCGACGGCGCCGACGACCCAGGGCTGGACGACCAGCCGCCGTTCCAGCATCTCCTGGTAGAGCTGCTCCCGGGCCAGCGGATCGCGCCCCATCACGATCGGCTTGAGCATCCTCAGCAACGCCGGCGCTCCCAGGCTCGTCCCCATGCCGAGGAACGAATGGCCCTCGATCCCGTCGTCGGTCCGGATCGTCACCAGGCCGAGTTCGCCGGTGCGACTCGGCTGGCCGGTCGGATCGAACGGCCCGCGGCCCAGGTAGGAGTGCGGGGGGATGTCGTTCCAGGCGAAGAGGGTGATGCTGAGGTCGTCGATCTTCATTGGACTTGGCTCGTCGTTGGAGAGATGGATGCGGCGGCCGCTGTTGCCGAGCGAAGGCAGCGCGGACGCCGCGAACAGAATCCTCTGCAGCGCGTACCCCGTCCTTGCGCCGCAGGCGCCACTCAGTAGTGGTAACGCGCCGCCAGGAAGTGAATCCGCTTGCCTTCGATCGTATACACCAGTCGGTGCTCCTGGTCGATCCTCCGGGACCACTTCCCGGCAAGCTGACCACAAAGCGGCTCGGCCTTGCCAGGACCGTCGAACGGATCGCGTATCACGGCCTCGACCAGCTTGAGGGCCCGCAGGGCTCGGCGGCGATCCGTCCGGGTCCAGTACTCGAGGTCTTCGAGGAAGTGAGGATCCATGACGGCTTGGCGCCGTCCGGTCGCGGTCACTCCGTTTCGAGGCGGAGGCGCTGGCGGAGTTCGTCCACGCCGAAGGCCTCACCCTCTCCGTCCGCGGCGCGCTGACTCGCTGCCAGGAGGCGCCGGGCATTCCTGGGCGAGCGCAGGAGATGGACCGTCTCAAGCCAGCCAGCCAGCTCATCGGCAGGAACCAGGGCGACGGATTCGTGCCCGCGCCGCCGAATCAGGACCGGCTCGCGGGTGTCGATCACCTGGTCCATCAGAGATGCAAGACGCTCGCGGGCCTTTGTGTAGGTCGTTTCGCGAATCATCCCCGCGTCCCTCATACCCGTACAGACTGACTGTACAGATCGACTCGGGAGCGCGTCAAGCCGGCACGGCTCCGGAACGAAGTTCGCCTCTGGCATACTGTAGCCGTGAAACGGCTCGGAACGGCTCTGCTCGCGGTGCTGATCGGCTTTCTCGCGGGCGCCGGGGTGAACGCCGTGCTCGGCGACCAGGGAGCGGACACGCCGACGCTCGCCCTGCTCGGCGGCGCACTGGGGCTCGGCGTCTATCTCCTCAGGGCGCGGAAGCGAGTGCGGAAGGCGCGACGCTAACTCAGGGCGTGTACCAGATCGGCGACGACCAGGCGCGTTCCTGGATCGTTGCCGGAAAGTCCTGTCGCGGAGCGATGCCGGCTCGCAGCGCGTCCCAGGACGACCAGCGGCAGGTGGGGTTCTCCAGGACCCGGGCGTAGTAGAAGGCGCGCTGGCCCGAGTCGAAGTCGGGGTCGGTCCAGACGGTCTTGAGTTCGCCGGCGCCGACGTCGTCGCTGGCGGAGCAGTCGCTGAGATCGACGGTGGCGCCGTTGTCAGGGCAACGGTGGGTGTCCGGGTCGACCTCGAGGCCGTCGGAGCAGGCGACGTCGTAGACCATCTCGTCGGTCTCGCCGCCGGCTTCCCAGCCCTTGACGATCTGGACCCGCTGGAGCGGCGCGGCCATCGTGTCCTGCATCGCCCAGACCAGGAAGCTGGGTGCGCCGTCGCCGTCGTCGCCGACGAGATCGCCGCCCATCGGCACACCGGTCTCGTAGGCGGTGGCGACGAGGTCCGGGTCGTCCAGGTCGAGGCCGGCGAGGGCCGAACCGCCGAAGAAGCGGACCTTCATCCGCGTGCCGGACGTCGCGAAGGTCTCCTTGCGCCGGAAGGCGTCGAAGATCGCCTCTCGCGTGTTCTCGTCGGCCCACACGGCGGCGAGGCCCGACGCGCCGTTCGTGATCGCCGTCGTGAACGGGTAGATGCGGCCGGTGCCGTCGTCGATCGGCTGTGCGGCGGCGGTGGGGTTCTGCAGGTCGGCCCCGGCCGCGGGCTCGCCGGGCACCGAGCCGCGCTGCTCGGCGGTCAGCTGCATGAGGCCCGAGGCGCCCCAGTAGTTCTCCTCGTCGAAGGAGCCGGCGGCAACGTGGGTGTCGGACGAGCCGATCACGCCGAGCTTGTAGGGGTTCGAAACGCCGCCGGCCTCGATCTCGAGGCCGCGGCGGAAGGCGTCGCGCACGTAGCTGCCCGGCGGCTCGCTCAGGATGCTGGTCGAGACGCGGTACGGCATGATCTCGAAGCCCGCCCACTCGTCGTTCGGCGACAGGGCCGGGTGGGTCTCCGAGGTGCCCTTGGTCTGGGTGATCTCGACGATCGGCTCGTTGCGGCTGCGGAGATCCGAGTACGCCTGGTCGATCGCGCCGCCCTCGAAGTACTCGTACTCGAACATCCGCCCACCGGAGCCGTTCGTGTTGTGGGGGATCGCGATCGCCTCGTGGCCGTCCGCACGCCAAGACAGCGAGACGCCGGCGCCGGACCGTGACGCGCCAGACCACGCTTCACCGCCCTCTGCATCACACCGTCCACCTGGTCCCAACTCAAGTCCAGAAGCCGCGACACCGCCGAAATGCTCGCCTCGCCCAGCCATCGATGACCAAGGCCTCGAACAACGCCGTGAAACGAGAGCCTGCATCCGACCACGGCACCCCGATCGTGTGCACTCCGTGCTCCGCGCAACGCACCCGCGGCACATCCGCCGTCAGGATCGTGCGGTACTGGCACGTCGGCAGATGCCGCCAGCGACGGCGACGCGAATCGTGACGACTCGCCGAGCCGTCGCACTCGGGGCAACGGTACGACTCGTCCCTGCCACGAGCCACGAACACCTCCACCTCCCCTGCCTCAAGCCGAAGCTCGACGCGCGTCACCTCCCAAGGACTCTCGACACCCGGAATCCGACCGTACAAGTCTGTGTCTCGCATCGCGCGCGACTACGGCATCTCCACCATCAACCCGGAAGAGCCCCCGTTCCAAGGCCCACGTCGTCGGGAGAGCTGTGCTCACGGTGCTGATCGGCATTCTCGCCGGTGCTGGGTTCAATGCCGCTCTCGGTGAGAGAGGCGCCGACACGCCGACGCTCGCGTTGACCGGCGGCGCAGTGGCGCTCGTCGTCGTGGTCGTGCAGGCCCGACGGCCGGCGCGAAGGCCGCCGGACGCCTGCGCTCCCGGAGTACCCGGCCGCTGGGGCTGCCTCAAGCCCGGATTCCGAAGCCGCGTTCAGCCGCGGTCACTTCCCGGCGCTAGAAGAGCCGCTCGCGTGGACCCGACGGACAGTCCTGGTGTCGTGGCGCGCTGGCCATCTGGAGGCGAGGCCGGTAGTAGACTCCGGTCGTGGACGTAGTCAGCGCAACACCAGCAAGTGAGGCGATCCGCCTTGAGGGCTCCACGCTCTTCCAAGGAGCAGCCGAGGAGATTCTGCCGGTCCTGCCCGACTCTTGGTTCCGGACCTGCGTCACCTCCCCTCCCTACTGGGGGCTCCGCGACTATGCCGATGAGAATCAGATCGGCGCCGAGCCTGAACCGACCCTCTACGTCGAGCGCCTGACCGCGATCTTCCACGAGGTCTGGAGGGTCCTTCGGGAGGACGGCACGCTCTGGGTCAACCTCGGCGACAGCTACACAAGCGGCAACCGCGCGACGAGGGCACCGGACAAGAAGAACCCTGTTCGGGCCATGAGCTACAGGGCAAGAACCCCGAAGGGCATGAAGCCGAAGGACCTCGTGGGGATACCGTGGATGGTCGCCTTCGCCTTACGGGACGCTGGCTGGTACTTCCGAAGCGACATCATCTGGGAGAAGCCCAACTGCATGCCCGAGAGCGTCAAGGATCGCCCGACGCGGTCGCACGAATACATGTTCCTGTTCACCAAGTCGCTTCGCTATCACTACGACGCTTCCAAAGCCCGCGTCAACGGCAGAAACCGGCGAACCGTCTGGTCCATACCGACGGAGCCTTTCGTCGGAGCCCACTTCGCCACCTTCCCTCCAACGCTGATCGAACCCTGCATTCTCACCGGGTCCATTCCGGGAGACTGGGTGCTCGACCCCTTCTTCGGCTCAGGAACGGTCGGGGTCGTCTGCGAACAACAGAGCCGCAGGTATGTCGGTATCGAACTCAACCGCGAGTATGCCGAGCTCGCCGAAAAGCGGATCTGTTCGACCCAACGAACCCTCTTTGCGCTCGACTACGACACGGCGCAGTCGGCGCAGTGACACTGGACCCCCCGCTGCCGGTCCTCCAGATCTCCTTCTATGAGAGCCTGGAGCGACTCCGGTCGACCCATTTGCTTGATGCGCTCCTACGGGCCTCCGCCGAAGCGGACATCTACGCAGTAGACCGGGAACTCCGCCAGTTCGCTGATAGGGAAGCACTTCGGCGCCTGGCTGGGTGGGGACTGAGAGGGGAGATCCTCTTCGCGGTGCCGAGTCTTCTCAGTGCGAACCCGCATCTGCTCGGCTACTACAGGCTCCTGCTCGGCTTCTCGCAAAAGCAGTTCTACGGGAAGGCGCACGGGCTGAGCGCCTTCAAGTCGATGGAGGAAAAAGGAGCCCTATCCAAGACGCAGAAGGGCCGCGTAGCCGAACTCGCGCGCTGTCTCAGCATCAGCGCCGCCCACTTGGTGCACTCAGTGGATCGGCTGACCCAATCGAGGGTTCACGACCTGACGTTGCTCACCCTCGGACCGCAATTGCGGGGCGGCGCCCTGAACCTCGTCGGTCAGCAAGCCACCAAGCGAGTATTCGACTTGATCGCCGTCCTGACCGAAAGCGCCCACGTCGAAGTGGATCACTCCACCATCAGAATGCGAAACGTTGCCGGCGCACCCATCCGGATCTGCTTCGCCTCCGACCCCGACATCGCCATTCATGAGGAACTACCGTCCGGCCGCAGCCGTCCTGTCATCGCAATCGAGATCAAGGGCGGCAAGGACGTGTCCAACGTCCACAATCGAGTAGGGGAAGCCGAGAAGAGCCATCAGAAGGCCAAGAACGACGGCTTCACCGAATGCTGGACCATCCTCGGGATCACTGGCCTGGACCACGAGCTCCTTCGGGGTGAGTCGCCGACCACCGACAAGTTTTTCGCGCTCGATGAGATCACGCGTGGCGACACGGAAGCGTTCGACGACTTCAAGGAACAGCTGTACTCACGGATTGGCCTAAGGGAATCCTCCTGAGATCGCGAGCTATCGGCCGCTAGAGCCGTAGTGCGCCCTGCCGCCAAGTATGGCTCCATTATTTCCAGTGCCGGCGAAAACCCTGTATGGCTTGAGGAACTAGCTGAGTGGCCGACGAACGCAACAAGTACCAGCTGATAGGTACCGCTGACGACGGAGCCTCGGGCGACCTGCTCGAAGGCCTCGGTACCCGAGAAAGTCGCCAACGCCTACAGGCGCTGGTCTCAGAGTGGCTTCGCATGGAGAATCTTGTGGTCCTCACGGGCGCAGGAACCTCGGTCAGTTCTGGCGGTTTGACCCTGAACCAACTGGAAGACGCAGTCCTCAAGACCGTGAGAGCATTACCGCAGCGACCCGCTCGCACCTCGGACCTCCTGGACGCCCGCCTTTCCCCGGACGGCGAAGACGCGGGGCCCTCCAAGCTGAGCTTTGAGGACTGGCTTTCTCACCTGGCAAGTGCACGCTTCGTCACCTCCCTTCCAGGCTCGCCCATTGAGAGCGTTCGATGGAAGGAAGTACCCGACGTACCCTCCGAAGCTGACCTACAGTGGCTACTTCGAGCTATCCGAGCCGCCATCTTCGCCGAGTGCGCCCTGACTCTGTCCAACCCGGTCGACGCCACACCAAAGAGCAAGTGCCTTCCCCCTCACCTAGCCTTCTTGGCGAAGCTCCTCGCACGGGACAGTAATCTCGGCCGAGCCCACCTGTTCACGCTCAACTACGACACTCTGTTCGAGCAGGCCCTCGAAACTCTCAGCGTCCAGTACTTCGACGGCTTCAGCGGTCGCGCAGACGCACGCTTCGACCCTTCTGTCTACGGACTCGACATCTACTACCCCGGGGACGTGTCGGAGGGTCGCGTGCGGCGCTTCGATAGGTTCCTTCATCTCTACAAACTACACGGTTCGATCCACTGGCAGGTCCAAAACGACACGCTACGGGCGCGCCACCCGGACCTAAGGCGCTTCCAAGACTACCCGGGCTTTCCCATCACGGAGAAGGCAGCTCGGCTCACTGAGCTGGCCCAAGGCCTGCCGTCCATCGGAATTCTACCGACGGCGAACAAGTTCGTGCAAACACTCACGATGCCCTACGCGCACCTCTTTCGCGCTTTGCACATCCGCCTGAGCACCCCGCAGACCTTCCTTCTAGTTCTAGGCTACGGCTTCGGCGACGCCCACGTCAACAGGGTTCTTGAAACGGCTCTTCTCAACCCGTCGTTAGTAATGCTCGTTGTGGAGCCCGATCCAGAGAGCGGCACGATCGATCGAATCCGTCGCTACAAGCACCTCGGCAGGCGCGCCTTTGTCTTGACCTCAACCGAAGCAGCTCACCAGGAGAACCCCTTTAGCATCGCCACGTTCGAGGACTTTGCCCTCGAAGTCTTGCCAGATGTCCAGTGGCTTCGCGACTTCCTCAAGCTCCGTCGCTTTGAAGGCCAGATTCAGTCGGCAGATGCCGCCGCACTCAAGCCCGGCGGAGAGCCCCAGGACTGGACCGAACCTTGAGCGCCTCCCGCATCATCGGCCACGTTGTGGCAGTGCACGGCCTTCTAGTCAAAGTAGAACTCCTTCCAGAGGCTAGATCGCCCATACGCGCCACGTTGGCCGGAGTGCAGGCGGCAGTCGCTATCAACGCGTACCTCACCTTCTCGATCGGAGCCGGTCGGGTGGTTGTAGGCACCATCACTGACCTTCAAGCACATGAGAGCTTTGATCCCGCCGCCGGCGCCGAACTGGCTCTCGAGCTAATGAAACCAAGGCGTATCGCCACCGTCCAACTGCTTGGTCTTCTGAGGGCTGGCATCTTCAGCCCTGGCGTCACTCTGTTACCTACACTCGACACGCCCGCTGAGATAGGCGTACCAGAACTTCTCAAAGCCATATTCGAAGAACCGCCTCGGCGGAACAGGCCGGAGGACCATCAAGAAGAGAACTTCGATACCGGACTGCGAATCGGCGTCCCTTCTGGACAACGCGGTCTCGAGTTGCGCGCATCGTACAACGATCTCTTCTCCCGGCCACTTGCAATTGTCGGGAACACGGGATCGGGAAAATCCTACACTGTCGCGAGCCTGCTACAGCGGGCCGTCGCGTCACTTCGTGAACCGAGCGCCGAACCGCGGGTGTTCGTCTTGGACACGAACGGCGAGTACGGCCGAGCTTCTTCGTCTGCCGAAGAAACCTACGAGAAACTCCCCAACTCTCTCTATTTGAACGGGAAGGAGTTCGGAGTTCCGATCTGGCTTTTCAACGCCCAAGAGATCTGCACCTGGCTTAGTGCCGCTGAACAGACGCAGGAGCCAGTCTTGAAGGACTGGTGGGCCATTGCGAAGAGCGATTCCACCGCCCAGCCGTCGTCATCCCATCGTCTTCAGAGCGCCCTGGCAACGATCGAAGAACTGCTGGCGGAACTGCCCAAGCTCAAGCGGAAAAGCGCCGGCTCGTACTGAGACGCTATCTGCGGTCACCTAGGGCAGACTGATTTCGCCCTGGAAGCCTTCCGCAAGCCTTTTGAGGACCATCGGGGAGTTGACAAATTCAATACCGAAGTACTCGCCAATGCGGCTGTAGTCGAAGCTGCGGCGCGGCATCTACGAAACGAACTCACGGAAGTTCTGGAAGCCGCGGGCCGGACGGGTCGCCAGCAAGCCCGCACAGCAGACTCGCCTCTCTACGTTCGCTATCAACGTCTTACCGATCCCTCACTTATTAGTCGAGCCACATCAAGGCAGGATACGTTGCGCATAGAGGCTCATCTAACCACTCTGAGGCTGCGCCTCAAGACACGACTCGACGACCGCCGCTGGCGCTCTTTCTTGAACTACGAAGAACCCCAAACGACGCTTTCGGGCCTCGATGACTGGCTGAGGAAGCTGGGCATAGGTGAATCGTCTGGTCCTCAAATCTCAGTTCTCGACCTGTCCATGTTAGGTAGCGAGGTTCTACCTTACGCATGTTCTATTGTTGGTCGCCTTCTTCTTGAGGCTCGCGAGCACCTGCCAGCGTCACAGCGCTACCGGAATCCGTGGGTCTTGGTGCTTGAGGAAGCGCACAATTACGTGCGCCCTGCCCGCGCTGACGAGGACAGGGGCCATAGACTCGCGCGCCTGACCTATGAACGCATCGCCAAGGAAGGCCGGAAGTTCGGCCTCTCACTAGTCATCGCCAGTCAGCGACCGAGTGAAGTTAGTCCAACTATCGTCAGCCAATGCGCCAACTTTATCAGCCATCGACTGCAGAATCCGGCTGATATCGATTATTTCCTGCGAATAATCCCGGTTCAGGCCCGGCGCCTCCTTGATCAGGTGACCGTGTTGGCTTCTGGAGAAGCAATTGCATTTGGAAGCGCCTTTCACATTCCGTCAAGGGTGCAAGTCGACCTACCCAAACCAACGCCGTACAGCCAGACGGCGGCTCCATTCCTCGATTGGAGTAGCGGCACAAAACCGTTCCCCATAGACGACGTTGTGACGGCTTGGGGACTGGCACCTTCGGAAGCGCAGTCGCAGGACTCAGGGGCACCACGCCCGGAAGCGAGTCGCCGCCCAGAGTCGTTCTCGGGAGATGACTCTGGCGACGACATTCCCTTCTGACTCCTGGGTCCTTAATGACTATCTAGTGTCTGCCAGAAAACCCCCTGTTTGAGCGAGGCTTCATGTCTCTTGGCGCGGGAATTCGGGCGTGTGGGAAGGGTGTCCGGGGCGTGCGCCGTGAAGTTCGATGCGGTGGTGTCGGAATCTGTCGGAATCAGGCGGTTTCGGGCGTGGCGGTGCCTGTAGCTTGGTTGAAGCGGTTCGTCGCGGGTTGTGTTCTGGAGGCGTTGGGGTCAGGCGGCTGGTCGCCGTCGCCTGCGTTTTTTCTCGCGTGCCCGGAGCATGCGTCCGAGCCGATGCAGGTTGGCGGCGAGCACCGACAGGGCGACGGTCCGCTCGAAGCCATCTGCTCCGCGGCTTCGGACGCGGTCGAGCCCGCGATGCTCCAAGGCGTTGATGGCCGACTCGATCGCCGGGTGTTTGCGCCGCGCGGCGGCAAAGGCCTCCTCGGTTTCGCGTTTCCGGTCAGCGACAGACAAGTATCCCTTCTTCGGCAGCACGGCGAGGTCAAGCAGCTGATCAAGCCGGGCCCGGTTCTCAGGACTATGGAACCCGCGATCGAAACTGCATGCGCGCAGGTCCGGGAACCGCTCCTGGGCCGCCCTCACCAGCGGCAGCGCCACATGGACATCCTCGCCTTTCCACAGCACCTCATGGTGCAGGATGAATTGGTGCTGGTCCTCGATCACTGCTACCGGAACGCCGAGCTCCACCGGCGTGCCCGCCTTCCCCTTGGACACCCATCGCGTATGAGGCTCGAAGACCGAGAGGACCTTCTCCTGATGAGGAATCGTCTCCCCCAGCAGCAGCCGGCGCTCAACCTGGTCCATCTGACGGCGCGCATGAGCGATGAATCCGGCAATTGACTCGCAGGAAGCCTCGTGTCCCGCACACCGCAGTGCCTCAACCGTCTCTGCCGACCGCGCCACCAGCATCTCGCACCGGGCCAGGTACGCCTTCACACGCGACGGAAACCGCTTCGCCCGGCGCGTGCCGCGCACCTGGTTGAACAACCGGCGCACCGACTTCGACTGGTAGCGCCACTGACGCCAGCCAGTGACTCCGTGCTTGCCGGCGGCACGTCCGGTCTCGCGAAGCACGCAACGCATCGCATCCCACAACAGACTCACGTCCGTCGGGTAGTGCACGTCCGTCTCGACGACGAACGAGTCACACCGCCCGCGCAACGGCGCGCCAGGCTTTTTTCGCGCGACCGCATGGCCGCTCTCCACCACCAATCTGCCCACCGCAGACAACACCTCCGGAGTCAACAAACTCACGTTGTCGACCACCGTCTGGTACTCGTAGTAGCTCCTGTCCCCGAACTCGCCGTGACCCAGGAAGGCCCGCACCGTCGTGTGGTGGTTAGCCAGATCGTGAACCCGGTCGAAGTCGCAGCCCAGACCCTGCTTCAGAACCCCCAACACCAGAATCCGCCACAACTCCATCCCCGGACGACCCACCGACCGGTCCACGCCCGGCAGCACGCCCTCCTCCAGCAGCTCGAACAGACGACCCCGCAACGCACGGTCGCACCAGAGATGCTGAAGACCCCTGAACACCGCCGGTATGTCGTCCCGCGACTTCGGGTCGAGCCGAATCTTCTCGATCGGCGTCTCGCCAACCTCCATCTGCAACCGGTGAACTTCTCGCATCCGCCCCCCCCAAAACACCCGAAGATTGACCCAAAACGCGGGATCAACACCGCTACACTACGACATCGGAGCCATCTTCAACCGGCCAAAAGACCCGAAAGGCCTTCTGGATCAAGGACTTCGCCGGTTTTCTGGCAGACACTATCTAGCTTAGCGACGCTAGGGCGTGTACCAGATCGGCGACGACCAGGCGCGTTCCTGGATCGTTGCCGGAAAGTCCTGTCGCGGAGCGATGCCGGCTCGCAGCGCGTCCCAGGACGACCAGCGGCAGGTGGGGTTCTCCAGGACCCGGGCGTAGTAGAAGGCGCGCTGGCCCGAGTCGAAGTCGGGGTCGGTCCAGACGGTCTTGAGTTCGCCGGCGCCGACGTCGTCGCTGGCGGAGCAGTCGCTGAGATCGACGGTGGCGCCGTTGTCAGGGCAACGGTGGGTGTCCGGGTCGACCTCGAGGCCGTCGGAGCAGGCGACGTCGTAGACCATCTCGTCGGTCTCGCCGCCGGCTTCCCAGCCCTTGACGATCTGGACCCGCTGGAGCGGCGCGGCCATCGTGTCCTGCATCGCCCAGACCAGGAAGCTGGGTGCGCCGTCGCCGTCGTCGCCGACGAGATCGCCGCCCATCGGCACACCGGTCTCGTAGGCGGTGGCGACGAGGTCCGGGTCGTCCAGGTCGAGGCCGGCGAGGGCCGAACCGCCGAAGAAGCGGACCTTCATCCGCGTGCCGGACGTCGCGAAGGTCTCCTTGCGCCGGAAGGCGTCGAAGATCGCCTCTCGCGTGTTCTCGTCGGCCCACACGGCGGCGAGGCCCGACGCGCCGTTCGTGATCGCCGTCGTGAACGGGTAGATGCGGCCGGTGCCGTCGTCGATCGGCTGTGCGGCCGCGTTGGGGTTCTGCAGGTCGGCGCCAGTCCCGGGCTCGCCGGGCACCGAGCCGCGCTGCTCGGCCGTCTCCTGCATGAGCCCGGAGGCGCCCCAGTAGTTCTCCTCGTCGAAGGAGCCGGCGGCGACGTGGGTGTCGGACGAGCCGATCACGCCGAGCTTGTAGGGGTTCGACACGCCGCCGGCCTCGATCGTCAGGCCGCGGCGGAAGGCGTCGCGCACGTAGCTGCCCGGCGGCTCGCTCAGGATGCTGGTCGAGACGCGGTACGGCATGATCTCGAAGCCCCCCCACTCGTCGTTCGGCGACAGGGCCGGGTGGGTCTCCGAGGTGCCCTTGGTCTGGGTGATCTCGACGATCGGCTCGTTGCGGCTGCGGAGATCCGAGTACGCCTGGTCGATCGCGCCGCCCTCGAAGTACTCGTACTCGAACATCCGCCCACCGGAGCCGTTCGTGTTGTGGGGGATCGCGATCGCCTCGTAGCCGTTGGCGCGCCACTCGTCCATCCGCGCCCAGAGGTCCTCCGGGTTGTAGGAGTCGAGCCTCGAGAACGGGATGTCCGGCGCCTCGGCGCCGCGGAAGACGACGTTGCGGTGCAGGTTCTCGTAGATGCCGCCGGCGCCGGCCGACGTGTACTCGTAGGCGATGAAGGTGGTGAACACGCCCGGCTCATTGTGGCGGTTCGCCGAAGCCGCGATCTCGCTCCAGGCCGAACGCACGACATCCTTGTTCAGGTGCTCGCGGATGCTCGGGTCGGCATCGGCCATGTAGCGGACGTAGGGCTGCATCGCGGCGAAGATGCCCCGCCGCTCCTGGACGGTTTCGGCATTGCGCACCGTTTCGCCCGCCGGGTGGTTGTAGGCCGGGGAGTCGGGGTCGGTCATCGCGGGCAGCATGCCGAGGTAGTTCGCGTGGTCGGACACGCCCTGGAAGTCCAGGGGCCGGTCGAGCTGCAGGTCGAAGCCCGCCGGGTGCTTGATCGGGTTCCCCTTGGCGAACTCGTAGGCCTCGTCCGGACCGGCGCGGGTCGCGAACACGAAGGCGTCGTAGGAGTACTTCGTGTGGACGTGCAGGTCGCCGAAGAAGGCCTGGCGGTCGGCTGGCGGTCCGGCTTCGGCCGCGGAGGCGCCGGCAGCCGTCGCGGCGGAGTCGGATGAGTCGTCGGCGGCGCAGCCGACGGCCAGGACGGCGACGAGGATCAGGATCGGAAGGGCGAATCGCTGCACGGGGAGCCTCCCCTCGGGCTGTGGGATGTCGGATGGATGCAGTGTACCGATGGCGCCCGGGGTTGTCGGGCGGATGCCGGCGGGGACGCAGTCCCGGAATGCCGGCGGGAACCCGGGTGGCGCGAAGCCGCGCCACCCGCGAACCAGTCCGTGCGCCCGTCATCGGGCGGACGGATGACACCCCGGCGCGAAGTCGCGCCACCCGCGAACCAGTCCGTGCGCCCGTCATCGGGCGGACGGATGACACCCCGGCGCGCAGCCGCGCCACCCGTGAACCAGTCCGTGGGCCCGTCATCGGGCGTTCGGATGGCGCCCGGGCGCACCCCGTGGGTTGCGGCGCTAGGATGAGTAGCCAGCCCACAACCACCCGTTCCGCTTCATCTGTTCGGAGGACGCATGGCCCGACGACCTGCCCTGCTCCATGCCGCCGTCAGCGGCCTCGCCTGGACACTCCTCCTGACGGGCGCCCTCGCCGCCCAGGCCATACCACCGCTCACCGGCGACGACGTCATCTCCGTCCGCGTGCGGTTCGGGATGACGGACACCGAGCCGCGGTCCTGGGACGGCTCGGTCGAAGTGGCCGGCGGCGACCTGCTGGCACTCCGGAACTGGAGCGTGCATCCGTCGGAGTCGGTCGACGGCACGAGCTGGACGATGGCGACGCGCCGGGGCGTGAACTACCCGCGCCGGGTCTACCAGTGGGAGGACCCGAAGGGCACGGTGCTCTACCTCAACCACCCCGGCATCGTCGTCGACGTGGCGGCGCGGTCGGGGACGCGGCTCGCCTTCACGACACCGCGGGGCGACTTCGACCTGCGTCCGGCGGACGTCGAGGTCGGAGAGGAACTCTCCTTTCTCGACGGCGCCGTGCTGGCCGACCGGGTCGCGCCGGCGGAACCGCTGTCCTCGCCTGACACGGAAAACGACTTCGCAACGATGACGGGCGGCGAGGACGGCGAGGTCTGGGCCGCCTGGACCGCCTACCGGGACGGCGGCGCCTCGATCATGGCGCGCCGCTTCGACGGCGCGGCCTGGCAGCCGGCCATCCAGGTGACCGGCGAACCGGGCGACCGCCTGATGCCGAAGCTGGGACGCGACGGCCGGGGGCGTCCCTGGGTGGTCTGGTCCGAGCAGGTGGACGGCAACTTCGACCTCTACGGCCGCTACCTGGCGGACGTTGACGGCTCCTGGTCGGCAACCGAGCGCCTGACCTACGCGCCCCAGGCCGACATCGAACACGAGCTGGCCCGCGACGCGGACGGCAACCTGTGGGTCGTCTGGCAGGGTTTCCGCGACGGCCGTTCGGACATCTTCGCCAGCCGCCACAACGGTTCGCGCTGGTCAGCCCCGCAGACTGTCTCGACCTCCGAGGCCAACGACTGGACGCCCGCCGTTGCAGCCTGCAACGACGGTCGGATCCACGTTGCCTGGGACACGTACGACCAGGGCAACTACGACGTCCTGCTACGGCACTTCGACGGCACGGGCTGGAGCGACGTCGTCCCGGTCGCTGACACACCGAAGTTCGAGGCCCACGTGTCGATCGCCTGCGATCGCCAGAACCGCCTCTGGGCGGCCTGGAACGAAAGCGGCTTCCAGTGGGGCAAGGACTCGGGCTTCGAGATCTACAAGGAAGCGACCCGCATCTACGAGTGGCGCACTCTCGCCGTGGCGGTCCGGGACGGCGTCCGCTGGCAGGCGCCCGAAGCCGACCTGAACGAGCTGCTCGAACGCGAGCTCCCGGAGTACATCCCGGGGTTCAACGACCTGCCCGTGCTGCAAACCGACGCCGACGGGCGGATGTGGCTGTTCTTCCGCCACCGCACGATCCGGGCCCGCGACACGCCGGACTTCACGCCGGCCCACCGGGCCGCCTGGCAAATCTTCGGCACCGCCTACGTCGGCGGCGAGTGGACGCGTCCGCTCCACCTGCCGTTCAGCCGCGGCCGCCAGGACGTGCGCTGGGAACTCGCTTCGGACGGCCGGGGCAACCTGTTCGCCGCCTGGCCGACGGACAACCGGGACTCGGAGGAGTACCTCTTCGACCACTCCTCGATCAACGCGGCGAAGCTGCCCGCACTGACCGGCGCCGCCACGCCGCCGCGCCTCGTCGACCCGGAAACGCGCCCCTACACGACCTACCCGGTACACCCCAACGAAGCGGAGGACGTCGCGCGCATCCGCGCCTACGCGATCGAGTCGGAGGGCCGCACCTACCGCATCTACCGCGGCGACACGCACCGCCACACCGAGTTCTCGCACGACGGCCTGAACGACGGTTCCCTGATGGAGGCCTACCGCTACGCCCTCGACGCCGCTGAACTCGACTTCCTCGGCGTCAGCGAGCACAACAACCGCGGCGGCCAGGACATCGAGTACGTGAACTGGCTGCACCCCCAGATCGCCGACGTCTTCCGGCTGCCGGGGAGCTTCGTGCCCGTCTACGCCTACGAGCGCAGCATCACCTACCCGGGCGGCCACCGCAACATCCTCTCCGCGAAGCGCGGCATGCCGACCCTGCCCATCACCGAGGCGGAGTCAAGGAGCGAGGAAGGCGCAGCGAGGCTGTTCGCGTACCTCCGGGAGCACGACGCGATCTCGATCCCCCACACCTCGGCCACCGGCATGGGCACGGACTGGCGGGACAACGACCCCGAAGTCGAACCGCTGGTCGAGATCTACCAGGGCGACCGCACGTCGGCCGAGTACGAGGGCGCCCCGCGCGCTCCGACGGCCGAGAAACCGATCGGCCAGCAGGGGGGCTTCCAGCCCGCCGGCTTCGTCTGGAACGCCTGGGCCAAGGGCTACAAGCTCGGCGTGCAGGCCGCGTCGGACCACATCTCGACCCACATCTCCTACGCCGCGACGATCGCCGAGGACTTCACCGCCGGCGGCCTGCTCGACGCGATGAAGCAGCGGCACTCCTACGCCGCGACGGACAACATCATCCTCGACTACCGGATGCGCGCCGACGGCCGGGAGTACCTGCAGGGCGACATCGCCGAGGTCTCGGGGCGGTTCGAACTCGTGGTCAAGGTGATCGGCACCGCCCGCATCGAGCAGGTCGACATCATCCGCGACCAGACGTTCCTCTACAACCGCCAGAACCTCGACCAGGAGGTCGACCTGACCTTCGTCGACAGCGACGTGACGCCCGGCGAGCACTACTACTATGTGCGGGTGATCCAGAAGAACCGCGAGATCGCCTGGTCGTCACCGATCTGGGTGACGGTCGAGTAGTCCATCAACCCACGTACTCGCGGAGGGACACGATCCGGGTACCCCGGAACTCCCCCTGGGCCATCGAAGACGACCTTCACGCCTTGAGGTAGCGACGCAGATCCTCCTCAGTGAGGATCCCTCGATCCTTCGCCCGTCGACTCCAGTAGTCCTGCAGCTCGTCCAGTTCCTGCTCGAAGTACTCGGCCCGGACCTTGCGGAGCGCTTCCTGGACGACCGCGCTCAACGTCTTGCCTTCGGCCTGCGCCATCTGCTCGGCGGCGCGGGCAAGATCGGGCGGCAACGAGATGGTCTTTCTGACGGCGTTCGGCATGGTCACGTCCCTCCGCGAGACAGTATGAATGAACCATACCCGCTCCGCGCTGGTACCCTCGACGCTTCATGGACACAGTCTGGGTTCTGGTCTCGGCTGCGGTCGGCATCGGCTTCGTCCATACGCTGATCGGCATCGACCACACGTTGCCCTTCGTCGTCCTCGGCAAGGCGCGCGGCTGGTCGCTGCGCCGGACGCTGTGGGTGACCGGGCTGTGCGGCGGCGGGCATGTCGCGTCGTCCGTACTGCTGGGAGGCGCCGGCATCGGGCTGGCGATCTTTGCCAGCGGTTTCGACCTCCAGGAAGGTCGCCACTGGATGGAGGGCCGCGTCGGCGTCTTCGAGTCGATCGAGGCGGTCCGCGGCGATCTCGCGGCGTGGGCCCTGGTGGCCTTCGGCCTGACCTACGCGGCCTGGTCCCTCGCGCGCAGGCGCAGGCGGCAGCGCCACGTGCACGAACACGCCGGCGGTCTCGTCCACTCGCATGACCACCACGCGGCCGGCGGCCACGAGCACCCGTCCGGCGAGGCCGTCGGGGTGGCCGGCCTGACCGCCTGGAGCCTGTTCGTCATCTTCGTGCTCGGGCCCTGCGAACCGCTGATTCCGATCCTCATGGCGCCGGCGTTCCAGGTCGGCCTGTGGGCCGTCGTACCGGTGACCCTGGCCTTCGGCGTGACGACGATCGCGACGATGGCTGGCGTCGTGGCGCTGGCCTATCGCGGCCTCGACTTCGTGCGATTCCCCCGGCTGCAGGCCCATGTCCACACGCTGAGCGGGCTCGCGATCGCGAGTTCGGGGCTGGCCATCCTGTTGTTCGCGGTGTAGCGGGCATGCTCCTGCCAAAGACGACGGGGCCAACCCGGCGCACCCGGTGTGCGGCTGGCTTTTGGCACGACTACTGATGGGCTCACAGTTCCACGACGACGGGCACGGCCACGGCCACTCCCACAGCGATGGGCTGCTGCAGCGGATCGGCTACATCGCGCTTTGCGGCGCGGTCGGCGTGCTGCTGCTGCTCTATCTGCTCGGAGTCGTCCGCACGGTCGCCGGCATCGACCTGGCGCTGATCCTCACCCTGGTCGCGGGCTATCCCCTCATCCGCCACGCGATCCTGGACCTGCTCCAGGGGCACTTCTCGTCTCACCTGACGATCGCGGTCGCCGCGGGCGCGGCGGTCTGGATCGGCGAGTACTTCGCCGCCGCCGAGGTCATGTTCATCATGCTGATCGGCGAGGGGATCGAACACTGGACGGTCGACCGCGCAAAGGGGGCGATCGCCGGCTTCGTCGCCAGCCAGCCGGAACAGGCGCGGGTGCTTCGCGACGGCCGCGAGCAACTCGTGGCGCTCGGCGAGGTCGAGATCGGCGATCTCGTCCGAGTGCTCGCCGGCGAGCGCGTGCCGGTGGACGGGACGATCGAGCGTGGCGAGTCGTCCGTCGACCAGAGCAGCGTGACCGGCGAACCGCTGCCGGCGCAACTCGGAATCGGCGACGCGGTGTGGAGCGGCAGCCTGAACGAGTACGGCGTGCTCGAGATTCGCTCCGAGCGGACCGGCAGCGACACGACGGTCGCCCGCATCGCGAACCTGATCGAGGACGCGCAGAGCCGGCGCGCCCGGGTCGTGCGCACCGCGGACCAGCTGGCCCGTTTCTTCCTGCCCGCGGTGCTGCTCGCCGCCGTCGGCATCTACTTCTTCACCGGCGAGATGATGCGCACGGTGGCGGCCCTGATCGTCGCCTGCCCCTGCGCCCTGGTGCTCGCGACGCCGGCGGCGATGGCCTCGGCGATCGCCCGGCTGGCGCGCGAGGGCGCACTGGTCAAGGGCGGCGACGTGATCGAGTCGCTTTCGCGCATCGACGCCTGCGTGCTGGACAAGACCGGCACGTTGACCTGCGGGCGTCCGGCGCTGGCCGGGGTCGCGCCGTTCGCGGGCATGGGCGAGGCTCGCCTGCTCCAACTCGCGGCGAGCGCTGAACTGACCTCGGAGCACCTGCTGGGCCGGGCCCTCGTCACCGAGGCGAGGCAGCGGCAGATCGAGCTTTCGGAACCGGAGAACTTCAAGCTCCACCCGGGCCGCGGGGTCACGGCATCCGTGGCCGGCCACGAGATTGCGGTCGGCAACCAGGCGTTGCTGACGAAGGTGGTGGCGGAGGACGAGCTCGAGGCCGTGGCGGAGTGCCTCGTCCCGACGCCCGGCACTGGCGAGACCCGGCTGGCGGTCGCGGTCGACGGCGGGTTCGCCGGCGCGTTCGCCCTAGCCGATCCGTTGCGCGACGAGGCCGCGGACGCGGTCGGCGACCTCCGCCAGACCGGCGTCGATCCGATCGTCATGCTGACCGGCGACGCCGAGGCGACGGCGCGCGCGATCGGCCGGCGGACCCGCATCGACCAGGTCCACGCGGAGTTGCTTCCCGAAGAGAAGGTGCGGCAGCTCCGGGAACTCTCCCGCGGCGACCGCAACGTCCTGATGGTCGGCGACGGGATCAACGACGCGCCCTCGCTGGCGGCCGCGTCCGTCGGCGTCGCGATCGGCCACGGCGCCGCCGACCTTTCGGCCGAGGCGGCGCAGGTCGTTCTGCTGCCCGACCGGCTCGACTACCTGGCGCCCCTGCTCCGCTACTCGCGCCGGGTGGTGGCCCGGATCCGCAGCAGCATCCTGATCTTCGCCTTCGGCATCAACTTCGTCGCCGTCGGCTTCGCCGCCTTCGGCTGGCTGCCCCCGGCCGGCGCGGCGATCGTCCACCAGGCGGCGTCGCTGCTCGTCATTCTGAACTGCGTCCGCCTGCTCTACGAGGGACGCGCGGTGGCCGCGCGCGAAGACCGGGGCCTCGGCCGCTTCCGCTTCCTTGCCGGTCCTGTCGGCGGGCTCGTCGCCGGCTGGAAGGCGTGGGGCGCCGGCCGCCGCGCGACGGTTCATCGCATCGAGCACGCGCTTGAAGACAGTCCGGCCCGCCTTCGCGCGGCGGCGCCACGCCTCTTGCGCGCGGCGCCGGCAGCGCTGCTGGCCGTCTGGGCGGCGAGCGGCCTGCGCATCGTCGAGCCCCAGGAAGTCGGCCTCGTGCAGCGCTTCGGACGCCACGTCGGCGGCGAGCTCGGCCCGGGCCTGCACTGGCGCTTGCCCTGGCCCGTGGAACGGGTCACTCGGGTCGAACCGGAGCGCCTGCGAGTCGCCGCGGTCGGCTCGCCGCGCGCGGCGGCGCCCACCGAAGCAGGCGCCAAGCCGAGCTACGAGTGGAACGTACGTCACGCCGGCTTCGACGACACCCCGCCGCTCGAGCGCCTGATGCTGACCGGCGACGAGAACCTGGTCGAGGTCGCGGCCCGCATCCACTATCGCGTCGCCGACGCCGCGGCCTTCGCCTTCGCCGCCGCCGACCCGGCGCTCCTCGTCGAGGCGAGCGCCGAGCGCTCGCTCCGCACCGTGCTCGCCGGCCACTCGCTCGACGACGTGCTGACCGGCAAGCGCGACGGCATCGAGAGCGCGTGGCGTCACCACCTCGCGGCGCGGCTCGACGCCCTCGGCGCCGGCGTCGAGGTGGTGAGCGCCACCGTCCAGGACGCCCATCCGCCGCTTCACGTCGTCGACTCCTTTCGCGACGCGGCGAGCGCACTCGAGGAGCGGGAGACGCTGATCGAAGAGGCGGAGGGCTACGCGCTGGAGCGCCTGCCCCTCGCCCGCGGCGAAGCGAGCCGGCAGCTCCTGGATGCCGAGGCCTACAAGACCCGGCGCGTCGAAGCGGGCCGCGGCGAGAGCGAACGGTTCGAACTGCGCGCCGGACAATACCGCCGGGCACGCGACCTGCACCGGTTCCGTCTCCAGTTGGAAACACTGGAGAGTTCGCTCGCCGGCAAGCCGAAACTGATTACCAACGCCGACGCCGGCCGCAAGCGCTTCGTCTTCGTGGGCGAAGCGAGCGACCGCCTTCTCGATGTGTACGTTCCTCCACCGGGCGGCGCCCAGAATGAGGTAGACCAATGACGAATCCAGGCCACGGACATCACCGCGAAGGTCACGGCCACCACGACGACACGCACCGCCACGACGACACGCACCGCCGCGACGACACGCACCGCCGCGACGACACGCACCGCCGCGACGGCGGCGACGGGCGCGAGCATCCGCCGGGCCGCGGCGCCTCCTGGCGGCGCGCCAGTCTCGCCGTGCTGGCGATCGTCGCGCTGGCGCCGTCGGTGTTCGTCGTGCCGGAAACCGAGAACGCGATCGTCACCCGGTTCGGCAAGCCGGTCCGGACGATCGAGGCGCCGGGCCTCCGGTTCAAGTGGCCGATCGACCGCCGCATTCGCTTCGACAATCGCGTGCTCCTCTACGATCCCGCGCCTGCCGAGTTCCTGACCCAGGACAAGAAGAACCTGGTCGTCGACGCCGCGATCGTCTGGCGGATCGCCGACCCGGCGCGATTCCTGGAGACGATCGGCGACATCTCGGGCGCCGAGATGCGGCTGCACGACGTCGTATGGGCGGGTCTGGCTGCCGCCCTCGGCCGCACGGAGCTCTCCCAACTCGTGTCCACCGAGCCGAAGAAGCTGCGGATCGAACAGGTTTCCGCCGAGGTCCGCGAGTCTGCCGGCGCGGTGTCCGGCCCGCAGCTCGGGGTCGAGATCCTGGAAGTGCAGCTCACTCGCCTGAGCTTCCCCGAGCAGAACCTGGAGTCCGTCTTCGCCCGCATGCGGGCCGAGCGCGAGCGGATCGCGAAGGAATACCGCGCTCAGGGCGAAGAGCAGGCAATGGTCATCCGCGCCGAGGCCGACCGGGACCGCGAGCTGATCCTGGCGGCCGCCTACCGCGAATCCGAGATCCTCCGCGGCAAGGGCGATGCCGAGGCGGCCGGCATCTACGGCGACGCCTACCGCCAGGATCCCTCTCTCTACCGGTTCCTGCGCACCCTCGAGTCCTACGAGTCGATCCTCGACGACCAGACGACGGTCATCCTGTCCGCGGACTCCGAGCTCTTCTCGCTCCTGGGCGGGGGATCCCGATGAGGCTTCGCGCGCTCGCCACGACGGCGCTGGCCCTGGCCCTGATGTGGCTGGGCTGGGGCGTCTACTTCGTCGCTCCCGACGAAGAGGCCGTCGTGCGCGTTCTGGGCCGAGCCACGGCCGTGCCGGCCGGGCCGGGAGTGCACTGGAACTGGCCTCGACCGATGGGCCGCGTCGACAAGCTGAAGGTAAGGGAGGCGAAGCGCCTGACCTTCGGCTTCACCGCGCCCGACCGGGTGCTGGGCGGCGAGTCCCCGGCAGCCGAGGCCCGGTGGCTGACCGGCGACCGGAACGTGGTCCACGTCCGGCTCATCGTCTCGTACGCAATCCACGATCCGCTCGCCTACGCGCTGCGGTTCCGGAACGTCGAGTCCGTGCTGGAGGCCAGCGGACGCAGCGCTCTGCTCGAGGTAATCGCCGGCATGAGCGTCGACGAACTGCTGACGACCGGCAAGGTCGCTGTGCAGCAGAGCGTCCAGGCCGCGTCGCAGGGGCTGTTCGACCGTTTCGAGACCGGCGCCACCGTGCTCTCGGTGAGTCTCGAGGGAGTGAGCCCGCCAAGCCCGGTGCGCGAAGCGTTCAACGACGTGGCCAGCGCGCGCGAGGACCGCGACCGCCTGATCCGCGAGGCCGAGAGCTACCGCAACGAGATCGTGCCGGTCGCCCGCGGCGAAGCGCGCACACTGGTGACGCAGGCCGAGAGCTTCCGAACCGCGGAAGTGGAGCGCGCGACCGGTGAGGGGGACCGCTTCCGGGCGATCGCCACCGCCGCGCACAGCAACCGGGACGAAGTCCGCACCCGCTCCTACCTGGAGACGATGGAACGCGTCCTGCCGCGGATGCGGAAGACGATCCTCGAACCGGGACAAAGCACGATCGACATCGACTTTCTGCGCCGCGAGCTGACCAGTCCCCCATCCGGACAACCGCAGTGAGGATGACCCGCAACGCCGGCGCCACGGCACTGACCGCGCTGGTTCTGGCGGCAGGCCTGGCGATCGCGCTTCGCGACCGCCTGCCCGAGCGTTCGGCCGAGCGTTCGGCCGAGGCAGGCGAACCGCGGGAGGTCTTCTGGCAGATGATCGAAGCGAGCGGGGACGGTGCCGCGGACGCCTGGCTCGATCTCTTCGCCGGAGAGGTCCGGGAACAGCTTGAAGCCGTGCGCGACGAGATGGGCGACGCCGCGTTCGAGCAGTACCTGCGACAGCGTGTCGCCGGCCTCAAGGGGGTCGCGGTGACCGGCGAGGAGGAGCTGGGCGAGATCGTCCGCCTCGAGGTCGAGTACGTGCGCGAGGCGAGCTACGAGACGCAGTCTCTGGACCTTCGCTCGTCCCGGGGTCGCTGGCGCATCGTCGCGCTCGGCCCGACGCACGAGCGCGAACCGCCGGTTCCCTACGGCACGCCGGTCGGCCCTGCCGAGTGACGGCGGGAGAGCCCCTCCGAGCACGCCACGAACCCGGCCAACGGCGCCAAGCTGTGGGAAGCGAGCGAGTTGCACCTACTTCAACACGGACACCCTGGAAGGGCCACTGGCGCCGATGGCCCGGCTCCTGTTCGGCGCCATGCACCGCAGCAGCTCCTGCCGTCCATTCAGGGAATCAGCCTCAGCAGGGCGACCACTGCGCCGATGATCACGCCGGCCTGTATCAACGCCAAGCGGTACAGGTCGGCGCGCAGAGCCGCCAGGTCCTCGCGGGTCGCCACGTGCGCCAACACGTCGCCGGCGGCATCTTCGATAGCGCGGGCGGTCGCAACCGCTTGCCGGTCAGGGAGTCCGGCGTCCCGCAGCGTCTCGGCGGAGCGGAGCGTGTCGGTTACAGCCATGCCGGCACCCTATCCGGCGGGCCTTTTCCGGGGCCTCTGGAGGGCCGGAAATCGAAAAGCGCGAAAGAGCCGCGCGGCGTGGGCCGTGCTGCCGGGATCCGGATCCGGAGGGGGGATCCAGAGGGGGTGCGCGCGCGTAGGGGCAGAAGGGTTTCCGGGCGTCGGCGTTACCGAATGTCCAAGTCAGGCCGTCAGTGTGCGCGAATGTCCAGGGCACTCGAAGAGCGCGGCGGTCCGGCGGCTCTGTCGGTGCGTCGCGGCCGTGCCGCACATATCCACTTTGTCGTCACGTCACGACAGTGGCTTCCGGTACGCTAGCAGCCATGAGCACAACGACTTCGACTCGTTGGCGACGGCGCGGGCGCTGGAACGGGCCGGGATGGACTCGGCTCAGGCGGAGGCCGTGACGGAAGCGATCGGCGGCGCGGTCGGCAGTACCGATACGGTGACGCGGTCGGACCTGGACGCCCTGAGGGCAGATGTGCGGGCGGATCTGGCTTCTTTGGAAGTGCGCCTGATCCGCTGGGCGATAGGCAGCGCGCTGGGAACAGCAGCTCTTGGCGTCGCCGCCGTCGGTCTGTTGTTTCGGCTCCTCGGGTAGAGGCGGTCCCGTGTACGGAAGGCGGTGGAGCCGCAAAGTGGGCCGGCACTCCACCGCAGCCGGCAGCGAGTTGGGGCGACGCCGGCGGCCGCGGCTCCTCGGGGGCGGGTCTCGCGGTCGCGGTCAGGTAGCCGCGTTCCGGTCGCGCGCCGTCAAAGCACACTGAGGCGATGCGCGTCCCGCGGGGCCAGAGCAAGACAGAGTCTTCAACGAAGACGGGGTTGAGCCGGCGGGGTCTCCTTGGACTGCTGGCAGCGGTCGTATCCCTGCCCAGGCGGATCCGACGGGCCGGGGCAGCGCAACAGGCGCCAGGCGGGGTCCCCGGCGCCCGCGTCGACCGGTGGCACAGGACCCATGACCGGGCGTGGCTCGGCGAGTCGTTCTGGGCGAATCCGATGGAGGACTGGCGGGTCGTGGACGGCGCGGCGGAGGTGCAGACCTCGGGTGGCGACCGGAACGTGCACCTGATCACGCATCGGTTGACGGGCGAGCAGGGGCGGTTTCGGATGTCGGTGCGCTGCGGGCGGGTGGAGGCCGGGGAGCGCGACGGGGGCGCCGGGTTTCGGATCGGTGTCCGGAACCTGATCGATGACCATCGGAGCAACTGCCTTGCGCGCGGTGTGGGGGTCGATGCCGGGCTGGTTGACGGCCGGCTGGCGCTGGGCAAAGAGAACGCGGCAGTCCGAGGCGGGACGTCGGTCGCTTCGGATGGCGTCGTGCTGGCACTCGAAGGACGCACGGATGGCGAGGATTGCGAACTCACGCTGACGGCGCGAAACGCCGACGGCGACGAACTTGGACGGATCGAACGCCGCCTGCCCGCCGCCGACATCGCCGGCAACGTCGCCATCGTCTCCAACTTCGACCGGGAGATCCCGAAGGGCAAGGGCGCGCGCTACCGGTTCAGCGAGTGGACGGCGGACGGAGGCGCCTTCGAGGTCGACGAGGACCGCCGGTTCGGGCCGATCCTCTGGTCGATGTACTCGATGAGCGACTCCCGCTCAGGCGAGGGGTTCGTGGTCAAGATGACGGCGTTGCTGCCTCCGCTGGGCGAGGCCGACGACAGACGGGTCGAGTTGTTGACGCAGCACGACCGGGAGTGGCGGTCGCACGGCTTCGCCGAACTCGACCCGGACGCCTGGACGGCGACGTTTCGCCGGTCCAACTGGAACGAGCGCGCGGCGGCGCCGTTCCGGCTCGTCTACCGCGAGCGCCACACGGACGGCGGCGAAACGGCGCACGAATGGCGGGGCACGATCCGCGCGAACCCGACCGGGCGGCCGCTGCGGCTGGCGGGGCTCACCTGCCAGAACGACTACTCGTTTCCCTACGCCCCGGTCGCCGATCACGTCCTGGCGCGGGATCCCGACCTGCTCTTCTTCTCCGGGGACCAGCTCTACGAGAACCACGGCGGCTACGGCCTGATCCGCGAGCCGGCCGGACCGGCGATCCTCAACTACCTGCGCAAGTACTACGAGTTCGGCTGGGCGTTCCGGGAGGCGATGCGCGACCGGCCGACGCTCTGCATTCCGGACGACCACGACGTGTTCCAGGGCAACATCTGGGGCGAGGGCGGCAAGGCGATGAACACCGGCCGGGGCACCTCGTCACTCGGCGGCTACCGGGAGCCGGCGCGGATGGTCAACGCGGTCCACCGGACGAACGCCTCGCACCATCCCGACCCGTTCGACGCGGCGCCGGTCGACCAGGACATCAGCGTCTACTACGGCGACATGGTCTACGGCGGCGTGGGGTTCGCGATCCTCGCCGACCGGCAGTTCAAGAGCGGCCCGGAACATGTGGACACGGGCGCGGGGCGGGCGGACCACGTGCTGGACGAGGATGTCGACACGTCGACTCTTGACCAGCCCGGGCTCGACCTGCTCGGCGCGCGGCAGGAGGAGTTCCTGAAGCAGTGGGCCGGCGACTGGCGCGGCCACACGATGAAGGTGCTGCTCAGCCAGACCGTGTTCGCGGGCGTCGCCACGCACCACGGCGGCTACGACGACTACCTGATTGCCGATCTCGACTGCGGCGGCTGGCCGCAGACTCCGCGCAACCGGCTCCTCCGCATTCTCAGGGAGGCAAAGTGCCTGCACGTCTGCGGTGACCAGCACCTGCCGTCCCTCGTCCAGTACGGCGCCGATGCGCAGCGCGACGGGTGCTGGGCCTTCTGCACGCCCGCGATCAGCGCCGGTTACCCGCGCTGGTGGCGCCCGGACGAGGTCGGAACGCCTCACCGAAACCGGCCTCGCCATGGCCTCGCGCACACCGGGGAGTTCCGCGATCCATTGGGGAACCGGGTCTACGTCTACGCGATCGGCAACCCCGAAGTCGGCGTCGCGCCCGATCCCTACGAGCGGGCACACCAGAAGAGCAGTGGCTTCGGCCTGGTGACGATCGACCCCGAGGCGAAGACCTACCGGATCGAGGCGTTCCGCTTCCTGCGCACGGCCGACGGCGCTGGCGCCGAGCAGTTCCCCGGCTGGCCGGTGACCCTGCACCAGGACGAGAACGCGGGCGAGAACCGGATCAGCTAGGACGCTGCGCCGCAGAACGCAGCGCAGCGAGTTCTGCGACGCGGCGTCCTGGCGAGGTGGGGGCTAAGGGCCAAACACGGAGTCCTCGACGGGTTTGGCGGCTCTGGAGCCGGATACGCTGCCCCGCGTTCCGGAGGCCGAGACTCTTGCCGGGAACTTCGGCCCAACCGATCCGTAGCCAACGAACAGCATGTCCTTGATCTGTCTCAAGACGCTCTGCGCCAGCGGCCGCTGGTACGCGCCGGCCTGCCTGCTGGCCGCCTGCCTGCTGCCGGCTCAAGCCTGGGCGCAAGGCCAGGCGACCGACTCGCCTCCGCCCGGCGCCCCTGCACCCGTGGAGGCGCCGCTGGACCTTCCCGCCAACTTCGACGGTCCGCCGCCTCCCGTGCCGCCGGCCGTGGTGAGCCGGGACGACTCGGGCAAGGCCACGGTCCGAGCCGTGCGCCTCGCCGCGCCGCTCCAAATCGACGGCCGGCTCGACGAGGTCCTCTACGACGCCGTGCCCCCGATTTCGGACTTCCTTCAGGTCGAACCCCGGCCGGGAGAACCGGCCACAGACAGGACGGACGTCTGGGTCACCTTCAACGAAACAACTGTCTTCGTGTCGCTGCGCTGCTGGCAGGACACCGACCGGATTGCGGCCAACGACATGCGGCGCGACTCGTTCACCCAGGACGACTACGTCGATATCGCTCTCGACACGTTCCACGACGGTCGCAACGCCGCCGTTTTCACGGTCTTCGCCTCGGGCGGCCGCTTCGACGCGCAGATCACCGACGAGAGCCGGATGAACATGGATTGGAATCCGGTCTGGGATCTCAGAACGGGCAGGTTCGAGGGCGGCTGGACGGCTGAAGCCGCCATCCCGTTCCGATCGCTCCGGTACCGCCCCGGCCGGGAGCAGATCTGGGGCGTGAACTTCCAGCGCTACACCCAGTGGAAGAACGAGAGTTCGACCCTGAACCGCATCCCGGCGGCACTGGGCACGATGGGCATCATCCAGATGTCGCTGGCCGGACCCCTGGTTGGACTGGAAGCCCCGCCGGCTTCGAGAAACATCGAGATCAAGCCCTACCTGGTCGCCGACATGAAAAGCGACCGCCTCGCCAACCCGGAAATCTCGAACGAGGTGAACGCCGATCTCGGCGTCGACCTCAAGGTCGGGCTCAGCCAGAACCTCACGGCGGACTTCACCTACAACACGGACTTCGCCCAAGTCGAAGCCGACCAGCAGCAGGTCGACCTGACGCGCTTCAGCCTCTTCTTCCCCGAGAAACGCGACTTCTTCCTCGAGAACCAGGGAACCTTCGGCTTCGGAGGGGCCGGTGGCGGCGGATTCGGCGGGGGCTTCGACACGCCGTCCCTGTTCTACAGCCGGCGCATCGGCCTGCACCGGGGAAGCGTGGTACCGATCGAGGGCGGCGCCCGGCTGACCGGACGGGCGGGCCGCTACACGCTCGGGATGCTGAACATCCAGTCGGACGACGAACCGCTTTCCGGCGCCATCGCGACGAACTTCGGCGTAATGCGACTCAAGCGAGACATCCTGCGCCGGAGCAGCGTCGGCGTCATCTACACGCGTCGCTCGATCGACCAAAGCGGCGCAGGACGCAACGAGGCCTACGGCGTCGACGGGACGTTCGCCTTCTTCGACGACCTCACCTTCAACACCTACTGGGCCGAGACGAGCACACCCGGACTTGAGGACGACGACGCCAGCTATCGCCTGCGGATGGACTACAACGGCGACCGCTACGGCGTCCGACTCGAGCGCCTGCGGGTTGGCAGCCACTTCAACCCCGGCATCGGATTCGTGCGCCGCCACGACATGCGCCGTTCCTACGGCGACTTCCGGTTCAGCCCTCGACCAGCCGACAGCAAGCTGGTGCGCAAGTACTCCTGGACCGGCTCGATGGCCTACATCGAGAACGGCGCCGGCATGGTCGAGACGCGGGAGGCCGAGGGCGAGTTCGGCATCGAGTTCCACAGCGGGGACGAGGTCGAACTGAAGTACGTGCGGAGCTACGAGTTTCTCCCGTTTCCTTTCCCCATCGCCTCGGACATCACCCTCGGCGTCGGCGGCTACGACTTCGACTACGTGGAGGCCGAGTTGCAACTGGGCCCGCAGCGGCGGCTCTCGGGCCAGTTCGTCCTCGAGTACGGCGACTTCTACAGCGGCCGCAAGACGTCCTTCGGCTGGGGCTGGGGGCGCGTGAATCTGACCTCGCAGTTCCTGCTCGAACCCGCCGTCTCGTTCAACCGCGTGGAGTTGCCGGAGGGCGACTTCGACGTGGAACTCGTGGACCTTCGCGCGGTGTACACGATAACCCCGCGCATGTTCGTGAGCGCCCTGTTCCAGTACGAGTCCGAGAGCCGGGGACTGGCGGCAAACGTGAGGCTGCGCTGGGAGTACCGGCCCGGCAGCGAGCTGTTCGTCGTCTACAACGAGCAGCGCGACACGCTGACGCAGGGCTTTCCGGGGCTCGACAACAGCGCCCTGATCGTCAAGGTCACGCGGCTGTTCCAACGGTAGCCGCGGAGGGCCGGAAGCCGGCGCTGCGCGTCGAAATGCCCCAGACGCGGGCCAGAAGGCCCGCGCCACGGCCGGCGCACAGGGCTTTCCGGGCGCACGCGGTCTTTCCGAGCGCAAACGGTCTTGCCGGGCGCACACGGGCTTGCCGGGCGCACACGGTGTTGCCGAGCGCACACGGGCTTGCCGCGTGCAAACGGTCTTGCCGGGCGCACACGGGCTTGCCGGGCGCACACGGTGTTGCCGAGCGCACACGGGCTTTCCGCGTGCACGCGGGCTTTCCGGGCGCACACGGTCCTCTTACCGCGACATCAGGACGGTCAGTCGATGCGGCGCCGCCGTCGACGCGTGGTGCATCAGCACGTCCTGCCTGCCGTCCCGGTTCAGGTCGGCCAGCCAGGTGTACTCCTCGTCTTCGGGGACCGGGATCTTGAGCCGCCGAGGCTTGTTCGCGAAGAGGGCCGGTCCTGGTACGCCGAAGTGGATGTCGAGCCTCTTGCGGTTTCGGGCCACGAGCACGTCGGAGCGACCGTCCCCGTTCAGGTCCCCCAGCCGGACGGCCGGCCAGAAGGCCCTCTCCCCGGTCTTCCTGGGCGTCCTGGGCCTGATCTCGCGTACCGCGTGCGGGCGGTCGCCGTAGCGGCCGTTCTCCATGCGGAAGAACTCGAGGTCGAACGACCCGGCGCCGGTCAGAAGGGACCTGACGAGCACCCGGATGGCTGAGAACACCGTCGGCTCGAACAAGGTCAGCATGACGTCGACCTGCCCGTCGCCGTCAAGGTCGTGCCGGTCGACGCCGGCGATAATCCCCTGGGACTCGACCACGGCGCCAACCGCCGGCGAGAACTCGACGTTGCCGCGGGGTCCCCGGGCGCCGAAGTACACCTCGTACGACGAGTGCATCTTCCACAGGCCGGGACCCTTGAGCGAGAACACGACGAGGTCCGCCACCCCGTCACCGTTCATGTCGGTGAGCGAGTGCAGCGCCCTGCCGCTGCTTTCGCCTTCCGGCATGTGATCCCGGCGGCGGCTGCGGATTCCGGACGGCGCGGCGAGCGAGGAGATCTGGTCGGAGTCGAAGGGAATCGCGGTCGTGAACGTCGTGCTGGCCTTCGCCGGGAACAGACCGCTCTCGTCCTGCAGGCGGACCTCGAAGTGGTCCTGGTTCCAGAACACGAGATCGGTGCGCCCGTCCAGGTCGTAGTCCATCTCGTGGACGCGGCCACCCTCCTCCCAGGGCCGGTACTTGTAGCCGTCGGCGCCGTAGACACGATCGAGCCCGGTTGCTGGTCCTGCCGTCACCGGATCGGCGAACCGCCCGCCAGGCATCTGGACCAGCACCTGGAAGCCGTGGCCATGCACCAGCGCGAGGTCGTCGAGGCCGTCTCCGTTCAGATCGCGCGTCATGTCCACGTGAAGAACTTCGCCCCTCCCGGACGCCCTGAAGTCGGACTGCACGGCAACCAGATCCCGTTCCGTTGCCGACTCCGGATCGAACCAGGTCAGCCGGCCGCCTCCGTAGGCGATCAACCGGTCCCGGCCATCGATGCCGGCAACGTCGACAAAGGACACTTCCGGGCGCAGCGTGGCTTCGGTTGCCGTCGACCAGTCGCCGTCGGCAAACGCGAGAACGCGCAGGCGGCGGTCTCCGTCACCATCCACGTGCACGGCGGCGAGGTCCGCGACAGGCCGGCCCGTGAGGAACCCGGTCAGAACGGTCAGGCGTTCCGCGACGCCCACGACCACCTCGTGGCGGTCGGGAGCGAACGCCGCGGGTGGCTCGGAGTTTGCCTGGAGGGCAACCGGCATGATGCATCCCGACAGGCACACCCGAACCGCCAGCAGGCTGATCCGGGTCGGCCTGTATCGGCGCCCTCCGCGGACTGTCGTTCGTCTCTTCCTGATCCGGGTCGGCCTGAATCGGCTCCCTCCCCGGACTGTCGATCGTCTCTTCATGGTTGGCTCTCCTTGCCGCCGGGGCATGTTGACCTCGTCAACATACAAGCTCTTGTTGACGCTGTCAACACCGAATCGCCCGGCAGCGAGAAACCGAGCCCGTGCGGTCACGATCCGCGCTTGCCATAATCACTCATGGCCGAACGGGATCGCGCCTACCACCATGGAGACCTTCGGTCGTCGCTGGTCGAGGTCGCCGCCGCGATGATCTCGGAGGGTGGAACCGCGAGCGTGACGATGAGGGCGATAGGCAGCCGCCTCGGCGTATCGCGGGGCGCGCCCTACCGCCACTTCTCCGACAAGACGGCGCTTTTGGTCGCGGTGGCGGTCGAGGGGTTCAAGCGTCTCAACCGGCGTCTCGGGGCCAGCGACACCGGCGCCTCTCCATCCAGCGTCGAGAAACTCCGGCGCATGGGCGAGCAGTACGTGCGCTTCGCCCTGGAGCATCCGGCGCACTATCGCCTGATGTACGGCAAGGAGGCGCTTGCCCGGCAGGATCAACCGGAGCTGCGAGAGGCCGCCGGCGCTCTGCTCGAAAACCTCGTCGAGGTGATCCGGGTCCACCAGCAGCGCGGCGAGATCGAAGGAGGGGACCCGCGGGCACACGCCTACGTCGCATGGAGCGCCGTCCACGGTCTGGCTTCCCTGCTGATCGAGAAGCAGATCGACCCGAATGTCGATGTGGACGAGCTGATCCGGCAAACCACCCGGACACTCCTCGGCGGGCTGCGAGATCGCGGTCAGGCCTAGGCCTACCGGGCCGTCGGCTGAAAGCCGCGGCCTTCGCTCGACCCTCCGCTCTCAGCGAGCGAGGCAACGCTTCCGCCAGCGGGCGGGAAGCCGGGCGCAGAACGGTTCCAGGTCCGGCGCCACCGCATGAGCCTGGTTGACGATGGACTGCCAGCAAGCCTCCGCCACGATCGACTCGTCCACCTCCGCGCAGAGGGCGACGCCCGCGTCCTGCTGCGTCGAGTCCCAGAAGAGCGTTCTCGCGGCGCCGTCGATGCAGTGGCCCCGGTGCATCAGGCTCTCCGGCAGCCGGCAGTACTGGACGACCAGGTACGGGTTCCGGCGGTGGACGGCGCCGACGTCCCGGCCGTAGCTCCCGAAGCAGGACCGCCGACTGCTCGCCGGCGCCTCCATGCAAGCGTCCGCGACCCTGCCCAGATCCTGGTTGAACACGGTCAGCATCTGCGACGTCTGGTACCAGTAGCAGTCGTTGACGTAGCGTTCCGGCAGGGCGTTGCAGGGGTAATGGGGATCCTCCGCGTTCACGTAAGCGGACCTCTGCCCGACCGCCCCCGACAGCCCGCTCACGACGTTCTCCATGAACACGCCGCTGTAGCAGGACCTTTGGCCCGACTCGTCGCTCAGCCGGCCGCAGATCCCCAGCGCATCCTCCAGTTCGTAGGCCGTCCACGCCATGACCCCGTGGCCGACTCCGTGAAAGCACTGGTGCCGGCCGAACGCGTCGCTCGCGTCCGGACACAACGCGTCGACATCGTCGGCCAGGTTGGCGATTCCCCGACCCACGAAGAGCTGCTCCATCACGCCGTGACGCATGCCGGACTGGCAGGTCTCCGCAAGACCCGACGCGGCCGCCGCCCCGTACTCCGCGAACGCCATCCGACCCAGATGATGCGCACTGCCGTGGCAGTCCAGCCCGGTCTCGACCTCCCCGAGGCGCAGGAGTTCCAGCGTCTCCTCCGGACCGTAGCTCCGCATGTACTCGCGCACTTTCTCCGTGTCCGAAAGCAACGCCGAGTAGTCCTCGACCGTCATCTCCGGCGGACTCGCCGAGGGCAACGCGTCCGGTTCCACGACCAGGGGTTCCGGCTTCTCGCCCGGCGGCGTCAGCGCCACGACCAGCGCCACATGGCTGGGCGCCGCCGCGTTGTGGAACCGCCAGTAGCCGCTCGTGTCGAACGTGTGGGCGAACCGGGGCTGTGAACTGTCGTCGCCCGAATCGTCCCGCGCCCAGAGAGGGTGGCCGCCGTGGTCGTGGCCGCCGTGACCGCCAGCTTCGGCGCGTTCGGCGGAGTCGGCGTGGCCGCCACGTTCGGCGAGGCCGGAGTGTTCAGCCGCATGCCCGACATGCGCAGCGCCATGACCCACGTGCGCCGCGTGGCCGTCGGATCCCCCCGGGTCCAACGCCCCCTGCTGCCCGAGGCCGAGCCGGGGGTCCAGTTGCCCGCCCGACTCGTCCACCAGCACCACCCGGGTTCCGGTGTCCACGTCGAGGCGGTTCGGCACGAAGCCTTCGCCCGCCCGGTAGTGGACGAGCCTCTCGCGGTCGCCGGCCATGCCAGGGCTGTCCTGCCTGCCATGGCCGTGCCCATCGACTGACTCCTCCGCCGCCGGATCAGGATTCGGCACGCCGGTTCCTGGAGCGACACCCACCGTGCGGCAGCCCGGCGCCAGAACCGCCGCAATCAGCAACCCGGCAATGAAGTTCAGATCTCTGCAACCCATCTCGAACTCCCCCGTCGTCCGCCGCTCCCGAGTCAGATTCTCCCTTCGCAAAGCTCCGCCACGCCGATACCCCGCCTCGGTACCAGGCCGGCCCCGGACCCCTCACGCTGCGCCGAGGTCACGGCCGCAACATCCGGTCCCAGCCATTCGTTCTCCTCGAGAATCCGGCGCGCCTCCGGGAAGCGCTCCGTCGACCAGAACTCTAACACGCCATCCAGGACCGGGCGGGGCACGGCGTCCAGCCGTCCCACGAGAGCAAGAACCTCCTGCAACTGCACGCCAATCGACCCGATCCGCTCTCGTACCGGGACGGTCACGCGAAACTGAACTTCGCCGTCCGGACCTTCGGCCCGCGTCCAGGTCTCGGATCCTCGCCGACTCGGGCGCTCGCCGGACAAACGAGCGTGGTCGGGGGCATCCGCCGCCGACACGATGCGGACCACCGTCGGGCAGTCGGCGCCGCTGCAATCCGCCAGAACCCCGCAATGGCGCTCCTTCTCCTGCCGCAGACCGATGAGCGCTTCGATCACATGCTTGCCGACATCAGCGTCCAGCGAGCGCAGGGAGGGGTCGTCAAAACCGGCGTACAGCAGGTTCAGCTTCTCGAAACAGCCGCCATCGGTCGACTCGCAGTAGAGGTCGAAGATACGCCTCGCGGTCTCGTCGGCCAGAGGCCGCTCATTCACCAGCAGCGCCACGGCAGCCTCCAGAGCACTCTTGCTCGACCGCAACTCAAAGGGCAAGGCGCCGAGGTCAGGCCCGAGCTCCGCCGGCAGCTCCTCGGTCAACGCCAGCGCCACTCGCCGCACGCCGGGCGCAAGTGCGCGGCCCTCGAGCGGGTAGTCCGACTCGCCGAGTTCACCGCGCGCATTGAGCAGGTTCCAGGGCGCCTCGACCCCAACCACCCGTGCAGGAAGACCCTGAGCCTCGCGCTTCTTCATCCACTTCGCCCAGGCGGCGGCGCGCGTCTCTTCGGTACCCCACGAGTCCTGCAAGTACGCTAGACCCCCGAGAAGTACGTCAAGGACCTCGTCGGAGCCGATCGTTCCCGAGCTCTGCCTCCGGTCGTACTCTTCCTCGACAAGCCGTGGGAGAGCCGCCCGGACCCGCCTCATTTGGCCCGCGAACACAAGCGCCAGGCGCCTGGCCTCGTCGTCCGGCACGCTTTCCGACAACTCCGCCAACAAGCCGCCGCCATCTTCCCTGCTGCGCAGACGCTCCATCGTTGGAACCGATTCCGGGGGGTCGGGCCAGCCCTCGAAGATCTCCTCTGCGGAACGGTGGTTGTCCGCCGCGAACTCGATCCACTCCGGCACGAAGATCCCAAGCCAGGCCACGAGAAACTGGCTAACTCCGTCACGCGCTTCAGGACGACCCTTGGCCAGAACCTCGCCGAACCACGATGCAACATCCATGTCCTCTCGAAACAGAGCGCCGACCGAATCGACCGACCACTGGCCATGATCGAACGGGCCATGGAGCGCGGCCCCTGCCTCCGGCATGGCCATCTCGACGGTTGCCGCATCCTCGGACAGAAGTGCCCGCAACACCCAATCGCGGTTGGCGGCGCCGCTTGGAAAAGCCGCCATGAACGTCAGCAGCGCGATCGTTGCGACTACACGCATCCAGCCGTGCGCTATCGCCCTCGGACCAGCCCACGACTCCTGCCCTCGCAACCTCTCCATTGTCTCTACTGTCCACGACATGTGAATCCTCCTTGGGAATCTTCGGTGCATGCGAAGCGTCCTCGTTCGGCGGGGGAGATGGGAGACAGACACCACGCGATCAACCCTCCGTTACCTAACGTGCTGGCAGACGGCGCCCACGTGTACGCCGAGGTACCCTCAATGTAGAGCTCGAAGGCCGGCATGCAGTCATGCCTTATCTCGCCGTCGATGACCAGCCCGGCCGTTGCGGACGTCCGAAAGTCCAGTTCCAGACTGGCGTTGATCTGCGGCGAACCGGCGGCAAGTGGGTTAGCCCCATCGAGTTCCACCGCCAGAACGTCGCCGCTTTGCACTCTCGCGCTCCCAATGTCCGTTTCCAGCAGTCCGGTTCGGTGAAGCCGATCACAGTCCCCTTCCTCGTCGTAGTCGTCGTCGTCAATCACGCTGTCAGCCAGCGTTGTCGCCTTTTTGGAACAGTGTCGTCAGGCCCGCCGACATGTCGGGGGCGCCGACTAGCCGCAACGCGGACTCCTCCGAGGGCGGCGTCAGTACGAGTTCCGCCTGAAGCCGGTACGGCTGAAGGGTCTTCACCGGATTCGTCGGCACGGTGCGCGCCGACGGATTCGCGGAAGGCCCGCGACCGTCGCCTCCATAGATCATGGGGTCACGCCCACGCCGACAACGCCACACCGGCAACCCCGGCACCCAGGCCGACGGAATGTAGGCCCGCAAAACGACGTCCAGGTTTTCTTCATCTTCCTCTTCCTCTTCCTCCTCATCTTCATCTTCATCTTCCTCCTCATCTTCATCTTCATCCTCTGGTGGAGGAGGAGGCTGTGTCGGCGGCGGCGGCGGCGGCGGTGGTGGCGGTGGCGGCGGCGGCGGTGGCGGCGGCGGTCCGACCGGTGGCAGGGGCTGCGGCGGCACGGTCGGAGGAGGCGCCGTCACGACGATCGCCTCATCGATCTCGATATCGAGGCACGAGCCTTCGACCTCGTTCCCGTTTTCGTCCTCATCGCAGATTGTCACCGTCATGCCCGTCGACGTAGCCACATAGGTCAACGTTCTCGTGGCCGTCACCGCGAGCGAGTAGTTGCCGGGACCCCGCGCGTACGGATAGACGGTGACGGCGTGACTGCCGGCCTTCAGGTCGCCGGTCCACGAATCGTCCCGTGTGCTTCCGTAGTTCGTGCAGCGGTCAGTGCCCACCTTGCAGTCGAAGTCGATCGTCATCCCGGTGAGGGCCACGTCGACCTCCGCGCCGGCGTCCAGCCTGAAGTTGTACGTCGCTTCCGCGGACACGGCCCTCTTGCTCACATCGACCAGGGTCGTCGTCTTCGTCACCGTCCCGGTACTTCCGCCAGTGTCCGGCACCTTCGCGCTCACGGTCAAGGTGTAGTTCCCCGAACCGCTCACGTACGGATAGACCACGATCTTGTGTTCGCCGGCGGCCAGAGTGCCGGTCCACGAATCGTCTCGCGTGCCGTTTCGGTTCGCGCAGCGATTGCCCGCCACCGTGCAGTTGAAGTCGCTCGTCATTCCCGTCAACTCCACGGACACCTCAGCCCGCGCGGACAGCTTGAGCAGGTACGTGCGCGACTCAGAGGCGTTGACGCCCTTCTTGATCGCCGGCCCCTTGGGAGACGACGGCGGAGGCGCGGGCGGCGGAGGCGGAGGTGGTGAGGGCGCTGGTGGCGGAGGTGAAGGCGCCGGTGGCGGAGGTGGTGAGGGCGATGGATCGACGCAGCGCATTTCGTAGCCGAAGATGCCCCAATCCACGGCCCTGACTGCCCAGCCGACCGCGCACGAAGCCGCGTAGGTAGCGAACGTCCCGTTCTGGTAGCAAAGGTTGTTGTTCTGCGTGAACCCCTCCGCGCACATGTACACCTCGCAGCGTCCCCCGCCGGGATCGAACGGGTTCCAGAACGCCGGAGGCGTGCAACTCTGCGCCTCTGCCGACGAGACCATCGTGACCGGGGACGGCATGACACCGAGCGCCAGCAGGCAGAACAACGAAAGGGCCGGAACAACAGCTCGCAGCCGCCACGGGGCGCTTCCGCCGTCCGGTTGGTGCAGACGATTCGCAGCGTCTGCGGATTCGTGAGACGCCGAGCGTCGTCTCTTGAATTGCATTCCGGGGACCCCCTGCATTCCGGGGTTCTCGCGAACCCTGCCAAATCAGTAAATTGGCCGGGAACATAGCACCCATCTCGGGGCATGTCAAACGGTAGAGCTGTCCAGCGCAGGACCATTCCAAAGTCGCCGTGAAGTCAGGGCTGAGGAGTGGGGAATGGCCGGTTGGCAGCAGTTTGGCCCTGAGAGAGGAATCGTCCGGGGTTTGCGGAAGGCGATCGGTCTCAGAGCTGCGTTTTCGGTGTGGTCTGCGAGGCTGGGCCGAGGCGGATCGCGGAAGAAGCACGATGAGAAAACTCGCCATCGCGCTGCTCGCGCTCTTCCGCCGGATCTCGCTGGCGGTGCGGAAGCTCCGCGGGCAGTCCGAGGACGACGTCGCGGCGCAACGGGTCGTCAGCGACCGGGCCTGGGACGAGTTCTGCGACACGCTGAAGGCTGCGGGCGCCTCGCTGAACTTCCCGGACACGTCCCGCGACTTCCTTCAACCAGGCCGAGGGCTACCGCTACCTGAGCCGGCTGGCCCGGGCCGGGCTGATGGCCTTCGTCAAGCACGCCGACCCGCGGGCGCCGACCGGGTCGCCCACGAGACGGTCAAGCTCGGCTCCGACAACCCGGACAACCACTACCTGACCGCCGCGCTCTCGGGCACCTGCGAGTACCGGATCACGGGGTGCCGCAACACCGTCGCCTACCTCGGCTTCGGCGCCCAGGCCCGCCACTGCGGCCAGGGCGGCGGCCTGCCGCCGACCGGCTACGTCGAAGCCTCGGAACTCGAGGTGAGCGACGACGGCCGCTTCGAACTCGTCCTCAGTTGCGAGCCGCAGGAAGGCAACTGGCTGCCGATGAAGCCCGACACGGGAATGCTCATCGTGCGCCAGACCTTCCTCGACCGGCGCACCGAGGTCCCGGCCGAGCTCCACATCGAACGGATCAACTGCGCCCCCGAGGAGAAGAGTCCCGCGCCCCCGACTCAGGTCGACGAGGGTTGCACCCTGGTCGCCGGGGCGTTTCTGCTGTTCGCGAAATGGGCCCGCGACTTCCAGAAGCACTCGAACAGGCTGCCCAGGTTCGACCAGGAGACGTCGAACCAGGCCGGAGGCGACCCGAACATCGCCGATCCGGGTTCCGGACTGGGACGACCTCGGACAGGGACCAGAATCCACCCGCCAAAGGTACAGGGTGGGCCGGCGTGTCATCCGTGCGGCCGATGACGGACGCACGGACTGTTTCGCGGGTGGAGCGGAGTCGCTCCACCCGGGTTCCCGCCGCTTCTGAGGAAGACGCGTCGCGAAGCGGCGACCCTCCTGCGGCGCCAACGGGCTCAACGGGCGATTCCCTTTGAGAACCCTGGCTTCAGCGCCGTTCGGGCAAAGCGAAGACGTACAGGTGGCCGCCGCGGGCGCGCGCGGCCCCCTCGGGCGTGTGGCGGAGACTTCCGGGCCCGGTCGATATGGCCACGTACTGGCGACCGTCGACGGCGTAGGAGATCGGGTAGCCCATGGCGGGGGCGCCAAGGTTGACTTCCCAGAGCACGTCGCCCGTGTCGTGATCGAAGGCGCGGAAGCTCCCGCTCGCGTCGCCGCCGAAGATCAGGCCGCCGCCGGTGGCGACCACCGAGTAGGTCGCTGCTTCCGTCTCGAACAGCCACTTCGTTTCGCCGGTCACGGCGGAGATCGCGTACACCGTGCCGAGGTACTCCTCGCCGGGCGCCTGGATGTGGTCCGCGGCCAAGTTGTAGATCGCGACCTGCTGCTCCATCGCCTGCGCCCGCGGACTGTCCGTGTCGCCGGTCACCAGCATCCGCGCGCACATGTTGCGCAGCGGGTAGTACATCGTCCGGGTCAGCGGGCTGTAGGAGCCGGCTTCCCAGTCCTTGCCGCCGATCCACGTCGGGCACACGAGCATCTCCTGTTCCAGCTCGGTGAAGATGATCTCCGTGTTCTCGACGGCCCGTCCGGTGGTCTCGTCGATGTCGACGACCACGTTCTGCGGCACGGTCGGCCGCGCCCAGAGGAACTCGCCGGTCTCGCGGTCCAGGGTGTAGACGAAGCCGGTCTTGCCCGGGATCCCCGTCATCACCTTGCGGGTCTTGCCCGGTTCGAGGCCCTCCCGGATCCAGCGCACGGCCTCCGGATCGGGCGACACCGGAAGGTCGACGAGGATGCGCTCGAACGGATGATCCAGATCCCAGTGGTCGTTCAGGTGCTGGAAGTACCAGCGGATCTCGCCTGTGTCGGCTTCGAGCGCCAGGGTCGAGTTGTGGTACAGGTGAGTCAACTCGACGCCGCCCAGCATGAACTTCGGCGCCGGCGAGGTGACCGCGGTGCCGAAATAGATCAGTTCGAGCTCCGGGTCGTAGCTGGGCGCCATCCAGGTACCGACGTGGTGGCGCTGCTCGAACGGCACGTCGCCCCAGGTCTCGTCGCCGGGTTCGCCGGGCGCGGGCATCGTCCGCGTTCGCCAGAGTTCCTCTCCGGTGCGCGCATCGAGCGCGATCATGATGCAGGACTCCGGACCGCCCCACGGACGGCAACTCCTTCCCGAAACCACGCGGCCATCCGCGACGATGGGGCCCGAGCTGTGGGTGGCCGGGTTGACCTTCCAGTCGAGGATCTGCGTCTCCCAGACCAGTTCACCGGTTTCGGCGTCCAGCGCGAAGGCGTGGTTGTCGTCGCTGTTGTTCAGGATCAGGCGGTCGTAGATCGCGATGTTCCGGTTGTTCTTCGCGTTGAAGCCCACTTGGGCATAGAGACCTTCGGGCTGTTCCCGCGTGTAGCGCCAGATGAAGTCCCCGGTCGTCGAGTCGACCGCCTCGATCGTGTCCTCGAACGATGGGATGTAGAGAACGCCGTCGTAGGCCAGGGGCGTGATCTCGGACGTCCCGACTTCGACTTCGCGAGCCCACGCCAGGCCCAACTGGTGGACGTTCTCGCGGTCGACCTGATCGAGCGGGCTGTATCCCCAACTGTCGTGCGTCCGGCGGAACATGAGCCACTCCGACGCCGGCGGGTTCTCCAGCATCTCGTCCGTGACCGGCACGAAGGTCGATCGCTCGTCCTGAGCTGACAGCACGGCGCTGAGCCCGACGCCCAAGGCAAGCGCCGCGACGACCAACCCGCCGATCTGCGGGCCAGGGGACGGCGCGGCGGAAACCGGGCGCGCCGGCTCTGTGGCCGGCATCCGGCGCGAAGCGCCAGCCTTCCGTTGCTTCGTCGCGCCAGCACTCTTCACTGAAACGCCTCCCTCTCCTCGCTGTTCGTCAGAACAAGGCCGGGGACTGTAACAGCGGCTTCGGCGCCGCACCTTCGACGCCTGTCCCGTCTACATCAACGAGCGCTCCGAGGGCAATACTCGATTCGCCCGTCTTCGCCGGCGACGACGATCCCCGCCGGTGGCGCCACGGCGGACCGTTCGAGCAGTTCTTGTCGGCGATCACCGCGGTCGTCAAGACGAACACCGACCTGGTCGAGGCTGCCGGTCCGGAGCTCATTCCCCACCGCGGCGGCAGCCTGTGGGGTCTGCCGATCTCGCTGACGGCGCCGGGCTGAGCGAGGAGATGGTCCTCGACCGCCGGCTCACCCGGTGAAGTAGCATCGCGCGTTCCGCATGAAGTCGTTGACGCGCCTCGTTTGCTCGCTGGTCGCCGTGCTGTGCCTGGGCGCCGGCCTCGGCGCCCAGGAGACCGGGTTCGTACAGGTCACCCGGGAAATGCTGAACGACCCGGAACCCGGCCAGTGGCTGCACTGGCGGGGAACGCAGAACGCCTGGGGCTACAGTCCGCTCGACCAGATCACGCCCGAGAACGTCGGCCAGCTCCAACTGGTCTGGGCGTGGGCGATGGACGACACCGGCCCGCAGGAGGCGGCGCCCCTCATCCACGACGGCGTGATCTACGTGCCGAATCCGGGCAACGTCGTCCAGGCCCTGGACGCGGCGAACGGCGACCTGATCTGGGAGTACCGGCCGGAACAGGTCGGCGACGGCAGCGGCGCCTTCGGCCGCGGGGTGCAGAAGAACATCGCGATCTACGGCAACCGGATCTTCGGCGCCAGCTCGCGAGCAACGATCTTCGCGCTCGACGCCCGCAACGGGAAGCTGATCTGGGAGACGCAAACCGCCGACACGGCCCTCGGCTACCGCTACACCGCCGGCCCGATCGTCGCCAACGGCAAACTGGTCACCGGAATCACCGGCTGCGGGCGCTACAAGGACGACGTCTGCTTCATCACCGGCCACGATCCGGCGACCGGCGAGGAGCTCTGGCGCACGTCGACGATCGCGCGGCCCGGAGAGCCCGGCGGCGACACCTGGGGCGACCTGCCCCTGCGCTTCCGCGCCGGCAGCGACGCCTGGATCGCCGGCAGCTACGACCCGGAGCTGAAGATCGTCTACTGGGCCACGTCCCAGGCCAAGCCGTGGGCCCGCTCCGTCCGCGGCACGGACGGCGACGCGCTCTACACGAACTCGAGCCTCGCGCTCGATCCCGACACCGGCGAGCTGCTCTGGCACTACCAGTACCTGCCCGCCGAGACCCACGACATGGACGAGGTGTTCGAGACGCTCCTCATCGACGTCGACGGCAAGAAGAAGCTCTACAAGATGGGCAAGCTCGGCATCCTCTGGGAGCTCGACCGGGAGACGGGCGAGTTCCTGGACGCGATCGACGTCGGCTACCAGAACCTCGTCGACGTGGACCGGGAAACAGGCGAGGTGACCTACCGCCCGGAACTGATCCCGGAGATCGGCGTCGAGATCAAGATGTGCCCGAGCACGTCCGGGTTCAAGAGCTGGCGCGCGATGTCCTACAACCCGAACACCGGCGCCCTCTACATCCCGATGACGATGAACTGCGAACTGGCCACCTTCGGCCCGGTCGAGCGGGTCCTCGGGGGAGGCGGCGCGGGGCCGGTCAAGCGGATCAACACCCTGCACCCGTACTCGGACGGCAATCTCGGCGAGTTGCTCGTGATCGACGTCAAGGAGGGGGACATCATGTGGCGGCACCGGACGGAGTCGCCGATCAACACGGCCGCCCTGGCTACCGGGGGAGGCGTGGTCTTCGCGGGCGACTACGACCGCTACGTGTACGCCTACGAAGCGCGGACCGGCGCGATCCTCTGGCAAACGCGGCTACCCACGTCCGCCCAGGGGTTCCCCGTGACCTACCTCGCCGGCGGCCGCCAGTACGTCGCGGTCCCGGTGGGGACCGGCGGCGCGAGTTGGGCGACGATGGTGCCGAGGGATCTCATCCCCCACGTCCGCCGCCCGACCAACGGCAACTCCATCCACGTCTTCGCGCTCCCGGCTGACCTGCCGGTTGAATCCGCGCGGACCCGGACCTCGACGGCGGACCTCGACGCCTCGGGCACAGCCGAGGCCTCGCTAACCGTCTGGGGCGGCGTCTACACCGCCGAGCAGGCCGACCGCGGCGTTCGGCCGTACCTGGAGAACTGCGCCACCTGCCACGGCGAAGACCTCGGCGGAGGCAGCAACTCGCCGGGCCTCGTCGGCGTCAGCTTCCAGTTCCTGTGGGGCGACAAGACCCTCCACGAGCTGTTCGAGGCAATCCGCACGACGATGCCGACCGACAACCCCGCCAGCTTGCCGCGGGACACCTACCTCGACATCCTGACCTACATGCTGCAGGTCAACGAGTTCCCGACGGGCGACGCCGAACTCGATGCCGATCCCGCGGCCCTCGGCAACGTCCTGATCACCGGCAGGCCGGACGCGTAACGCCGGGTGCGCCGGCCCTCTGGCCGGCATCGGGTGCGCTGCCGCGAAGCGGCGGGCACGAGCAACTCCACGCGCGGCAACGGCGCCCGCTCCACGGTCAAGACCATACTCGTCGCTGCCAGCCCGAGGTCCCTTCGAGTTCATCGTGTCCGTCAGGCGCTCCGGCGCCTCGCCGTACTCCGGATCCCCAGCGTTCACGCAGCGCAGGCTCCTACTCCGGCCTGAACCAGATTGGAGACGTCCAGGCCATCTCCTGGATCGACTCGGGATAGGAGCCGTCCGAGCACACGGCGGGACGGTTTTCCGGGGCGAGGCGCTGGCAGTCGTGCCAGCTCCAGCGCAGGCTCGGGTTCTCCACGACGCGAAGGTAGTAGTAGGCGTGCAGACCGGGATCGAAGTCTTCGTCGCGGTAGACGGTGCAGAGGCTGTCGTGGCCGTCGCCGCTTCGCTCGCCGGTAGCCGGGTCGACGCTCGCTCCGTTGTCGGGCGACCCGGCGACCGGGATGACCCGCGTGTGGCCCGTGCCGTCGGCGTCGACCCAGCCCTTGATCAGCTGAAGCTGCTGCAGGAGCCCTGCGTCGTCCGCCGGGTCGCGGGCGGCGAAGGCGAGGAGGGTCGGCGTCGCGCCGTCGCCGGCCCCCGTCAGGTCGCCGCCCATCGGCACGCCGCCTGCGTACGCCTGTTCCAGCAGGTCCGGCTGGTCACAGAGGTTCGCCGAGTAGTCCCAGCCGCCGAAGAACCGCGGACGGATCCGCGGACCCGAGGTGCCGAACACCTCGCGGCGCTCCATCGCCTCGAAGATCGCGTCGCGGGAGTTCTCGACCGCCCAGACGCCGGCCAGACCGCCGGGATTGCCGTCGATGCCGCTGGTCAAGAGACCCGGCTGAAGGCGCTCCCCGGGCGTCTGCTCCACGGACACCGCGCCGCGCCAGTCCTCTTCGGCCACCGCCCCCGGCGTTGCCGTATGGGTGTCGGTCGACGCGATGATGCCGAGCTTGACCGGATTGAGGCCGGTCTCCATCTCCTCCTCCAGGCCGACGACGAGCGCCGAGCGCACGAAGTCCGTCCGGTCGACGCAGCCGGCGCCGAGCATGCCCTGGTTGCCGTTCTCGCCCTCCGGGCACTCTTCCGTGCGCAGGGTGGTCTCGCCCGCAAGGAGGGACTGGACCGTCTCGTCGCGGCCCAGCACCCGCACCGCCTCCACGCCGCACAGCTCGTCCGGTTCGGCGAACACGGAGGACAGGCCGTTGACGCACTCGGACCCTCCCTTGTGCTGGAAGATCTCGATGATCGGCTCGCGCTCCAGCCGCTTCTCCGCGTAGGCGCGGCGCGATTCCAGCGTTGTGTCCAATCCCCGATACGGCGCCATCCGGCCATTCGCGAGATTGCTGTTGTGAGGGATCGTCAGGTAGTCGCAGCCCGGCCGCGCAGTGCCCTCGCCGCAGACGTCGTCGAGCCCCTGCCAGAGCAGACTGTCCGTCGGCGCGTCGACGTAGGACACCGGCAAATCCGGTACCTCCGCGCCCCGGAAGATGACGTTCCGGTGGTAGTTCGAGATCCCCGGCGTGCCGGTGTACTCGTAGCCGACGAACGTCGTGAAGCTGCATGCCTCCGTCCGGTCGTAGGCGTCCTCCGCCGCCTCGATGATCGCCTCCCAAGGGCTCTTCGCCCATTCCAGGCAGAGCGACCCGTCCTCGCCGCACAGCTCCTCGATCCGGCTCGGCGTCTCGGTCGTGATGACGGCGCCGAGCATCTGCATTCCCGTTCGCTGGTTCGAACGGAACTCGGTGCAGAACTCCGAGTCGTAGCGCGGGGACTCGGGATCCCGGCACAGGCTGCGTTCGCCCAGGAACTCCCCGTGGTCGGTGACCGCCACGAAGTCGAGCGGCCGGTCGATCGTGATGCTTCCCGCCGGCGCGCCGTCCTCGCCGACAGGCCAGAACGGAATCGACTCGCCCTTGGCAAAGCGGTACGCGTCCGCCGGCGTGGCGCCGGTGCTGTTCGCCGCCGCGTCGAAGGAGAAGCTCGTGTGAACGTGGAGGTCACCGAACAGCGCCTGTCGGAGCGGCGACGCGTCGAGGCAGGCGGGCCGATCCCCGGTGCGGGTGACGACGGCGCCGGAGACACTCGGGGCCGCGGCTCCATCTTCGCTCGGCGCCCGGCAGGCGGGGAAGGCAAACAAGACGACCGGCAGCAGGAAGCGGAGCGGCACGGCTCTCATTCGTTCTCCAAGGCTGTGGATGTGGCGAACCGACCGACCGGAGCCGGCGCCCGACGCTATCCCCAAACCCTGCCAGGCGCGACCGGCGGCGAAATCGGAGGTACGGAACACCCCGGCTACGGATCCGCACCGCCAACGATCCAGTCGAGGAATTCCCCCACCTGCCGGCGGAAGGAGGAAAGCACGGTCGGCAGGCGTTCTTCGAGCGGCCGCATGCGCTGATCCTCCAGCGCGAATCCGTAGACGTTGCGGAAGACGTGCCGAAACCGCCGAAAGTCCCCGAGTGACCGCGCCAACTCTTCGGCGATCACCGCCGGACGAACTCCCGGAATCTCCAGGCTCATGTCCTTGGCGAGCTGCCGGTGCCACTGTTCCCCTTGGGGAACGCCGCCGTCGAGTTCTTCGGCGATGCGGACGAACACTCGCTCGATGCCGCTGTAGAAGTCGTGGAGAATCGACCCGCGGGCGCGTAGGGAGAACGTGTCGTCGCCTCGTGGGGCGCCGGCGCTCTGCTCCTCGAGAAGAGAGAGGCACTCCAGTTCGTTCGCTATCTCTGCGGCAAGCCGCCGGGCAAACGCTTCATCCGGGCTCACAGGTCGACCCCGTCTTCGCGGAGTGTCCGGCGCATGGCCTCCGTCGCCGACTCGATGGGAATGATGTCGAGTTCGAAGTCGGTCAGGTCGGCCGCCTGCGCCGAAACGCTGAAGAACCTCTCCGCCGGAAGACCGGCCACGGCAATGTCGATGTCCGACCGCGAAGTGAAGCGGCGGCCTGATGCGAACGCGGAGCCGATGCCCACGATGCGGCTGACGCCGTGCTGTCTGAGAAACGCCGCAATCCGCCGGGCATCGCTGCGGGCCCTGGCCCGGCGGTCTCTCGGCAGCCTGGTTTGCCGGAAACGGTCCAGGAACACGCGACGATCCATGGGGTCCCAGTATAGGTGCGGTCAGCGACGCCGCCGCAGGGAGACGCCGCACGCGCGTCACGCGCACGGGTTGCCGACTGCGTTCCCGACCACCTCCTCGGACGTTCGGCGAGCCGTCGGCTCCAGTGGTGGTCGGCCGATCAGCCGTCGTCGGCCCAACAGCGGCACAGACGTTCGGCGATTGCGGCCTCCGAGCCGGCACGCCATCGCCGTCAATCCGGCATGGCGGTTCCGCAATCCCTCAGCAGACGCCCGACACGCGACCGGAACCCCCTCTTGACGGAATCCCAGTCGAGGTCGGCCAGGAGCCGCAGGGGAGGATCGCGTTCTGCGTCGTCGAAGTGGACCAGACTGCGAACGACGTGTCCCACGTCCCGCACCTTGAACTTCTCCCGGTAGAGGGCCAGATACTCCGCCAGGGGGCGGTGACGGGTCACCAGGACCCAGAGATCGACAAAGTCCTTGCGACCGCCGCGATTGGCGATGGCCGACAGCTTCATCGCCGCGATGTCATCGCGACCGGCCAGCCGCATGGCGTCCTTGTCGGACGGCACGGTCGGACCCAGAAGCGGGTACCTGTACTCGATGACCGACACCTGGACGCCATGCACGTCCAGGTGGACGGTACCCGCACTCACCGACGTGACCGAGTGCTCCGGCACGTGCCGCCGGAAGACGCTGAGCACGTGCTCCGTATCCGGCAACCGCTCGGTGAAGACATCCAGGTCCACGGAGACGCGATGCCCCTCCATCAGGGCGAGGCCCGTTCCGCCCGCCAGGTAGTAGCCGCCGCCGCCGGCCAGAGCCCGTGAAACGAGGTCGAAGGCGCTGCGCGCTCTCGGCTCGAGAGCATCCCAATGCAGGGTACTCATCCCCGCCACGCGGATTCGCGCTCCCGTGCCTCCCGCACCCACTCGGCCGCCCGATCTTCCGGCACCGAACTGGCGAAGGCCCAGAAGTTGAGTTCGCGCGGCGGCAGTACCCTGCGGCCGCGTTCCTCCAGAAAGCGCCGTCGCCGTTCCGGACTGCAAGTCGACAGGAGCCACCTCATCGGCTCCCAGCCTCCACGTGCCATGACGCGCTCGATCACGACCTCCGGCAGCTCAGGTTCGACCCGCAGAGCCTGAAGGTCGTACTCCCAGAGAAGCCGCTCGACCGAACCGGGGAAACGCATGGCTCATTCTACCGGGGCGTCACGACGCGCATCCACAGCGCCGGTAGCGCCGTCGAGAGAAGCCTCTCGCCGTCGTAGAACTCGACGTGCCCCAGTCGGCCTGCTGCGGGTAAGCGGAGAAGACGTCGTGAAGGCCGCGTACCTTTCCTCCCATGTTCCGCCAGCCTGCCGCCGTCGGCCAGCGCTTCGTTACTCTCGCCTCCACACAGACGCCGGAACGCGCTGCGCGGCGGAGACGAGAGCGTGATTGACCTGCTCGCCTCCACACAGACGCCGGAACGCGACTGGAGAACCCCGAAATGACGATCAACGCCACACGCAGAGTGACCGCCGCGGCGCTGCTGGTCGTCGTCTGGGGCGCGTGTGGACCGAACCCGGACAAAACGGAGTCCGCCGGGCGCGGCCCTTCGACCGCCCCACCCAACGTCGTCATCATCCTGACCGATGACATGGGCTACGGCGATCTCTCGTCCTACGGCCACCCGCTCATCCGCACCCCCCACATCGACCGGCTGGCGGCCGAAGGCCAGCGCTGGACCTCGTTCTACGCATCGAGTCCGCTGTGCAACCCGAGTCGCATCGCGCTCGCGACCGGAAGGATGCCCGTCCGCATCCAGGGGGGCGAGCTGAACCGGTGGTCCAACCTGCCTGCCGACGAGACGACCATCGGAGACATGTTCCAGGCCGCCGGCTACGCCACCGCCTACATCGGCAAGTGGGGCATGTCGGGCCGTTTCGAGGCCGGAGGCGTCCACCCCAACGACGCCGGCTTCGACTACTTCTACGGCGTGGAGGAGTTCAACGACGGCGGGCGGCGGCCGGACGTGCCTCACACCTACGAAGGGATCAGGAACGCGACCAGCGAGGACTTCGTCTTCTCGCTGTTCCGGCAGAGGGAGGCCATCGAAACGCCGACCCACCAGCCGACCCTCACCCGGCGCTACACGGAGGAGTCCGTCGCATGGCTGAAGGAGCAGATCGACGCCGAGTCGCCGTTCTTTCTCTACCTCGGCCACACGATGCCCCACGTGCCGATCTTTCGCTCGCCCGAGTTCGAGGGTCACAGCAAGGCGGGCCTCTATGGTGACGTGATCGAGGAACTCGACTGGTCAGTCGGTGAAGTCGTCGCCGCCCTGCAGGAAAGCGGCGTCGCCGAGGACACCCTGGTCGTGTTCTCGAGCGACAACGGGCCCTGGCTCACCTACTACGACCTCGGCGGCTCACCCGGCCCCTTCCGCGACGGCAAGCACACCGCCTGGGAAGGCGGCTTCCGGGTGCCTGGCATCTTCTGGTGGCCGGGGACGATCGAGCCGGCGACGATCGACGACATCGGCGTCCAGGTCGATCTGTTGGCGACCCTTGCCACGATCGCCGGCGCGGAACTGCCGGAACGCGAGCTGGACTCGCTCGACCTCTCGGGCGCCCTCCTCCACGGCACGCCCAGCCCGCGGAACGAGTGGTTCTACTACGGCACCCGCGGACGCCTGTGGGCCTGCCGGGTCGGCGACCACAAGCTCGTCCTCGAGTCGTGGGAGTCTCTCGGCGGGGAGGGCGAACTCGCCTGGCGCGGCTTCGACAACGAGCAGGTTCACGACCCGCCGCTGCTGTTCGACCTCAGCACCGACCTCGGCGAGCGGTTCGACATCGCCGCCGAACATCCCGAGATCGTCGAGCGGATCGAGGATGCGATCCGTGAGCACCGGGAGTCTCTGAACGCGGCCCCGTAACTCTCCGCGTCGGATGCGGTCGGCGCCTTGGCGGTGGTACGCGGCGCCGGGAGTCTCTGAACGCGGCCCCGTAACTCTCCGCGTCGGAAGCGGTCGGCGCCTTGGCGGTGGTACGCGGCGCCGGGAGTCTCTGAACGCGGCCCCGCAACTCTCCGCGTCGGAAGCGGTCGGCGCCTTGGCGGTGGTACGTCGGCGCCGGGAGTCTCTGAACGCGGTTCCGCAGCTCTCCGCGAGCCCTCCAGCCGGCCGGAATCCCAAGGCCGGCTAGAATCCCGACATGAGCTGGTTCTTCGACAAGACCCGCATTCCGAAGCCGGGCCAAGCCCTTCCGGGCCGCGCCGAGAGTGTGCCCGTCCCTGTGCGCCACTGGGTGCTCGACGCGCCGCTGCCGCCGCCGTACCCGGAAGGCAGCGAGCTGGCGATGTTCGGGCTCGGCTGCTTCTGGGGCGCCGAACGCAAGTTCTGGGAGGCCCCCGGCGTGATCACGACCGCGGTCGGCTACGCCGCGGGCGCGACGCCAAACCCCACCTACCGCGAAGTCTGCAGCGGCATGACCGGCCACAACGAGGTCGTCCGCGTGGTGTTCGACCCCGAACGGATCGCGTACGAGGAGCTGCTCCGCATCTTCTGGGAGAGCCACGATCCGACCCAGGGAATGCGCCAGGGCAACGACATCGGCACCCAGTACCGCTCCGGAATCTACGTGTACTCCGAGGAACAGCAGCGGACGGCCGAAGCATCTCTGGGGGCGTACCAGCAGCGGCTTTCCGCCGCGGGCTTCGGCCGGATCACGACCGAGGTCCTCGAAACGCCGGCGTTCTACTTCGCCGAGGACTACCATCAGCAGTACTTGGCGAAGAACCCCGCCGGCTACTGCGGCCTCGGCGGCACCGGCGTGACCTGCCCGGCAGGAATCGAGCTACCCTCGAGTCAAGCGGTCTGAGAGCGTACCCAGGAGGCACAGCAATGGCGGATACAACGGTCGGCATCACCCGCGGTCTCGGCTGGCTGCTCTTCCTCGCCGGTGTGCTCGCGCTGGGCGGCCTCGCGATCTACGCCCTCGTCATCGACGACGAGGCGCCGCTCTACATCAAGCTGGGTGTCGGAGCGCTTTACGGCGGCCTGGCTCTGTTGCTGCTTTCGGTACTCCGGCAGCAGTTGATGGCCCGCAAGACGGACAAGTACAAGGACATACAACGATGAGGGTCCCGAGATGCTGATTGCAACCACCGAAACAGTCGCCGGCCGGAACATCACGCAGACGCTGGGGCTCGTGCGCGGCAACACGATCCGCGCCCGCCACGTCGGCAGGGACATCACCGCGGCGCTTCGCAATCTCGTGGGCGGCGAGGTCACCGAGTACACGAAGATGGTCGCCGAGAGCCGCGAGCAGGCGCTTGACCGCATGGTCGCGGAAGCCGAGAGCCTCGACGCCGACGCCGTCGTCGCGGTGCGCTTCACGACCTCAGTGATCACGAGTGGCGCCGCGGAACTGCTTGCCGTGGGGACGGCAGTCAAGCTGGACTAGCACTAGCATCGCACCGCCGAAGTCAGGACGCGACTGCTCGACCTGATCGGCCGTGGGGACGGCAGTCAAGCTGGGCTAGCGTCGCACCCCCATCCGCTCCAGCACGCCGGCGACGAGCAGCGGCCACACCAGGGTGGCATCCGCGGGAACTTCGGCAAAGCGGCCGCCTTCTTCGACGGGGACGAACTTGCCCCAGGACACACCTTCGCTGTAGCCGCAGCCGGAGAGGCCGCCCCAATGCTCCGGTTCCGGGCAGATGCGGACGCCGTAGCGGAAGCGCCGGGGAGCGGCCTCTTCGCCCTCCCGGCGCGCCGCCGCCTCGAGGTACGGCGCCACCTGCTGCGCCCAGTTCCGGGGTACGCCGCCGCCGATCGTGAAGATGCCGAGCCGCTTCGCAGCGCCGACGAGGTCCGTGTAGTGCTCCAGGTCGAGGAACGGGTCGAAGCGAACCGGCGCCAGTCCGCGCCGGCGGCGCGCCCGGTTGAAGAGCGCGAAGTCGAGCCCGATCTCCGAGTCGGTGAACGCCGGCACGTAGACCGGCACGCCGCGGCGCCAGGCCGAGGAAAGCACTCCACGCACCGGCCGGTTCCGGCCCGGCGCCGCCTCTGCCGGTGAACCCTTGCCTTCGCTCAGCCACCGCCCGAACGCCTCGTTCAGGGTCCGCGAACACGCGACCTCGCCCTCGGGCCACTGCTCCAGGATGGAGTGGACGATGAGCTCCACCCGGTCCAGGTTGCTCTCCAACTCCAGCGTGTCGTAGATGCGGTCGAAACCGGCGTAGTACGCGGAGCGGTCGTCCAGCCCGCCATCGCCCGCCGGAACCTTGAAGTGGACCATCCCGGCGGACTCGACGAAGCCGTGGACCATCAAGGCGCCGGTGCAGACGATCGCGTCAAGCAGCCCGTGGTCGATCATGTCGCAGAGGACGAGCCCCTGCTTGGCCGCGGTCATCGCGCCGGTGAACGTCCCGACCACCAGGCAGTCCGGATCCGCAGCCATCTCGTGGAGCACGTCCGCCGCCTCGCCAAGCTGACGGCCCCCGAACGAGGTCGACTTCATCGCCGCGAGGAGATCGGAGAAGGACTCCACGGAGCCCAGGTCGAGCGCCTCGAGCGGTTCCAGCCCCTGGCCGTCGGCGAACTCGGCCGGTCGCCGCACGCCGCCCGGGGACCTGGGGCCGCCCGGGGACCTGGGGCCGCCCGGGGACCTGGGGCCGCCCGGGGACCTGGGGCCGCCCGGGGACCTGGAAGGTTGATCGCTCATGAAGCCCGATGCGAAGCTATCGCGGCCCGGCGCGGCGCACGAGTGTCTGCGACAGGTTTCGCGGCGCGTGCTCATCGAGGCGCCCATGCCGGACCGAACTCATGCTGTGACAGGATCCGCAGCCAGGCAAACGTACGTTTCGCCGCCGAAGGAGGGAGCTGCCGGCCGCGATTCCGGGGCTGGTTCCCAGGCCGCCCGGACTCAGGCGCCGGCACAAGCGAGCGGCGTCCCGACTGCCGTGGCGATGGGCTTGACCGTTGTGAACTCGCGCGAACCCAGGGAACTCGAGCTTCTCTACCGTCTGAGCCAGACACTCGGCGAGAGCCTCGAGCTGCACGACGTGACCCGCCCCGCGCTCTCGACGCTCGCAGAGCACCTGAACCTGAAGCACGGCACGATCACGCTGCTCAACCGGAAGACGGGCGAGATCCGCATCGAAGTCGCACACGGCCTGAGCGGCCAGCAGACCTCCCAGGTCCGCTACAGCCTTGGCGAGGGCGTCACCGGCAAGGTCATCGAGACCGGCGAACCGGAAGTGATCCCGAAGACGATCGAGTCCGAGACGTTCCTCGACCGCACCCGGCGTGGCAAGAGCGCCGAGGTCTCCTTCCTCTGCGTACCGATTCGCACGGGCAACGAGACCTACGGAGCGCTCAGTGTCGACCGGGCCTACGATCCGGACCACGATCTTGGCGGCGACGTCCGAGTGCTCCTGATCGCCGGCTCGCTGATCGCCCAGGCCGTCAAGCTGCGCCGCACTGCCGCGGAGGAAAAGGAGCAACTCGAGGAGGAGAACAAGCGCCTGCGCGCGCAGCTCCGCGACCGCTTCCGGCCCGCCAACATCGTCGGCAACTCGCACGAGATGCAGGAGGTGTACGACCAGATCGCGACCGTCTCCAGCAGCAATACAAGCGTCCTGATCACCGGCGAGACGGGAACCGGCAAGGAGCTCGTGGCCCAGGCGATCCACTACAGCAGCACCCGCGCCACCAGGCCGTTCGTCAAGGTCCACTGCGCCGCGCTGCCCGAGAGCGTGATCGAGAGCGAGCTGTTCGGCCACGAGCGCGGCGCCTTCACCGGTGCGATCCATCAACGCAAGGGTCGTTTCGAACTCGCCCACACCGGCACGATCTTTCTCGACGAAGTCGGCGACGTGCCCCTGCTGATCCAGATCAAGATGCTGCGGGTGCTGCAGGAGCGGGAGTTCGAACGGGTCGGCGGCAGCCGCACCCTGAAGGCGGACGTGCGGATCATCGCGGCCGCCAACAAGGACCTGTCGGACATGACCGCCCGGGGCGAGTTCCGCGAGGATCTGTTCTACCGCCTGAACGTGTTCCCCATCCACGTGCCGCCCCTGCGCAAGCGCAAGTCGGACATCGTCCAATTGGCCGACTTCTTCCTGGAGCGCTATGCGCGCGCCAACGGCGCCAACGTTCGCCGCCTCTCAAGCGCCGTGATCGACATGCTGATGAGCTACCACTGGCCCGGCAACGTCCGCGAACTCGAGAGCTGCATCGAACGAGCGGTCCTGGTGGCAAGGAACGACGTGATCCATCCCCACCACCTGCCGCCGACCCTTCAGACCGCGGAGAGCTCCGGCACCGAACCGCCCGGGAGCTTCCGCTACCTGGTCGAGAACTACGAGCGCGACCTGCTGCGCGACGCCCTGAAGAGCGCCCGCGGGAACATCGCCGAAGCGTCACGCAAGCTGCGCACCACGCCGCGGATCACCGGCTACAAGATCAGGAAGTACGGCATCGACCCGAATCGCTACGCCGGATAGTGTGGCCGGGCGCGTCGGCAACTCCGCGTTTCGCCCCTCCAGCGCCCGGCGGCAAAGTCACGCCACACTCGATCGGCCATGCATCCCGTCCAGCATCGTGTCATCACGGGTACCTGATGACTCGCACACGGACTCCCGGACCCGGCCTCCCCGGGAGCTTGCGCCCCCGGGGCTCGCTTCGGTGCGTTCCTCGACGCAAGTTCCAGGCAGCCAGAGCCGACCACGTTTGTCCGCCCTCGATGCGGGCTGCAACAGAATTGTACGGAGCCGGGCCGGCTTCGGATCGGAACCCTGCAGCACCACGGAGCCCAGGCCTTGCGCGGTCGCGGTTTGATGGCCGATCTGTCGGCGCCGGCTGCTCTTGGCACCCGTGTTGCTAGCTCCACGCACTACCGGCAACCAACGCCCTCAAGGAGGTCTCTCATGATCCGGAACTCTGCAATCCTCGCGCTGCCCGCTCTTCTCAGCTTGGCCGCCGCCCCGGCTTCGGCCGATGCCGACTACGCCCTTGACTTCGCGTCGGCTTACGTCTGGCGCGGCATCACCTTCACCGACGGCGCCGTCTGGCAGCCCTCCGTCACCGCCTCGAACGACAGCGGCTTCGCGATCAACGTCTGGGGCAACCTCGACATCGACGACGCGAACGACATGAGCGGCGAGTTCAACGAGATCGATCTCACCGCCTCCTACGGCTTCGGTTCGGACGCGATCTCGGCGGAAGTCGGTTTCATCGAGTACCTGTTCCCGAACACGCCCTTCGCCGGCACCCGCGAGGTCTACGTGACCGTCGGCTGGGACATCATCGCCTCGCCCAGCGTTTCGCTCTACTACGACATCGACGAGGTCCAGGACTTCTACGCGAACGTCGGCATCTCGTTCGGCGGCGACGTGAGCGATGCCCTCGCCTGGAGCATCGACGTCTCGGCCGGCTACGCGGGCGATGACTTCGCCGCCGCCTACGACGGCCTTTCCGGCGGCATGTACGACGGCAACGTCACCTTCGGCCTCTCCGGCGCCGCGTGGTCCGCGTTCGTCAGCTACATCGACGCTCTCGACAGCGACGCCCTGCCGGAACAGCCCGTCGACTTCGTGGCCGGCATCGGCTTCTCGTTCTAGAAGGACTGGGTGCACCGGCCGTTGCGCGGGCCTTCCGGCCCGCGTTCCGTCATGCCGAAAGAGGCCGCGCACCAAGCCAACTCAAGCGCCCGAAGCTCTCGAGCTTCGGGCGCTTTCTCGTCAGGAGCGGCCGGTGATCAGCGCCCGGTGAACTGCGGCGCGCGCTTCTCCATGAACGCCGCAACGCCTTCGCGGTGGTCGTCGGTCTCGCCGCAGCGGATGTGCGAGATCGCCTCCCGGTCGAGGATGGACCGGAAGTCCTGCGTGACCGCAAGATTCACGTTCTCCTTCATCCAGCGATAGCTCACCATCGGCCCGTGGGCGAGTCGCGACGCGAACTCCATCCCTTCCGCGTGGAAGCTCTCCGCGTCGTAGATCCGGTTCACCAGGCCGATTCGCCGCGCCTCTTCGGCATCGATGATGTCGGCGGTGAAGAACAGCTCCTTGGCGATCGCCGGGCCGACCAGGCGGGTCAACTGCCAGGTCGTCCCCCAGTCGCCGCCGAAACCCACCTTCGAGTACGCGGTGCCGAACTTCGCCATGCTCGACGCCAGCCGCAGGTCGCAGCTCGCCGCCAGACCCAGACCGGCGCCCATGGCGAAGCCGTTGACCAGAGCGATCGTGACCTTGGGAATGGAGTGAACCAGCCAGGCCGCCTCCTGGCCGTGCCGCAGACCGTCGATCCGCTGCTCGAGCGTCGCCGGCGCGCCGCCGGCGCCCGACTTGGCCATGCCTGACACGTCGCCCCCGGCGCAGAAGGCCCGACCCTCGCCCGTCAGGACGATCGCGCCGACATCCGGGTCGGCCGCCAGCCGCGGCAGTTCCTCGTGGAGACCGGCGGTGATCTCGCCGGAAAGGGCGTTCAGCTTCTTGGGTCGGTTGAACGTCAGCAGGGCGACGCGATCCTGGACGTCGACCCGCAACTCCGGTTCAGGTGTGCTCGTCATCTCGGCTACGGTCATGCGCGCTTCTCCTGCGTCCTTGAATTGAAGAGGAAGGTCGGAGTCTAGCCGCCCATGGCAAAGTCACGCTGCACTTGATCGGCCATTGCTTCGGCCATTGCAAGCGGCCGCGCATTCCGTCCGGCATCCTTGGCCATCCGTGTGCTCGCCGACCCGCACGATCAGCCTGCCGCCAGCGGCGTTCCAGCCACGAGCCGGCCCGCGGCATCCGTGAACCGTTGCCCGCACCCATCCGGGCGCAAGCAACGGAACACTCTGCGCCTTCGCGCGTTGTACGAGTGAGATGCCCGTGGCCGCGCTCAGGTCCGATCCGCTGGCGGCGCCGACGAAGCTCCGCAGCACCGCGGCGAAGACGACCGCCGTTTCCGACCCGGCGAAGGCGGACCACACCGCGGAGGACGGACGGCTCATGGCCAGGGTCAAGGCGGGCGACGAACAGGCGTTCGCCGACCTGGTGGATCGCTACAAGAACCCGCTCGTGAACTACCTGACACAGCTGACCCGCAGCCGCGAACGCGCAGAGGACCTGGCGCAGGACGCCTTCGTGCGCGTCTACCGCGCAGCCGGCCGCTATCAGGAGCGAGGCCAGTTTCAGGCCTTCCTGTTCCGCATCGCAACCAACCAGTTGCGCACGGAGGAACGCAAGGCGGCGCGCTGGCGCGGACTGCTGCCGTCGCTTAAGGCGGAGCACCGGCGGCGCGCGCCGGTCCCCTCGCCGCAGCGAGCCGCCCTGGGTTCCGAGGCCGTGGACGCGGTGACCAGAGCCCTGGGCCGTCTGCCTCTCCACTACCGCGCACCGGTCGTGCTGAGGGAGATCGAAGGCTGGCCCTACGCCCGCATCGCGAAGATCCTCGGCTGCCGCGAAGGCACGGTCAAGTCCAGGGTCCACCGCGGCAAGAGCCTGCTCCGCAAGGACTTGAGCGAGTACTGGAACGGAGGATAGAGGTGAGGGATCAACTCGATCTGCAACGACTTCCCCGCGTCGACGCCTCGGCCGGCTTCACCGCCGAGGTCCTGCGTCGCGTCCGAGCCGACCAGCCGCACCGGCCGGCGCCCCGCTCAAGACTGGCCGTGGCCGCCGTCGCGGTCGTCGTCGTCTCAACCGCCGCCGGCGCCTGGTGGGCTCGGCAGTCCGTACCCGAACCGGCGCCGATCACCGCTGAGAGCATCGAACAACTCAAGTTCGAGCATCAGGAACTCATCCAGGAACTGGAGTCCCTGCTCCGCCTTGGCGAAGACACTCAGCCCTTCGTCCCGGTGTCCATCGATCCCCGGACCGAGGTCCTCTTCGACCTGCGGGATATCGAACCCCTTCCCGTTCGCTACGCCGCTGCTTCCAGCCGGCAAATCCAATAGGAGATCCCTTCATGACCACGAACCGATCCTTTGTTCCCCGGCGCCGGCCGAGCACAACCCCCGCGGGCACCCTCGCGACTGCCCTGGCCGCGGCTCTGGCCCTGAGCTTCGGCCCCGCGGCCTTCGCCCAGGAATCAGAAGACGAAGAGCGCACCGTCCGCGTCATGGTGCTCGGCGACGGGCAGGTCGAAGTCCTGGAGGACGCGGAGGACGCCCGCCTGCTTGAAGAGCTTGCCGCTTCGCCCGGGAGATGGGCCGATCAAGTCAGGGCGGCGACTCTTGCCCTCCCCTGGGGAGGCGCCTACCTCGGCGTCGAACTCGTCAATCTGAACGAGCCGCTGCGAGCCCACTTCGGTGTTCCGGAAGGTACTGGAGTTCTGGTTTCTAACGTCGTCGAGGACAGCCCGGCGGCCCGCGCCGGCGTCCTGGTCGGCGACATCGTGACCCGGTTCAACAGCGAGGACGCAAAGAGCTCGCGGCGGCTCACCTCCCTGGTCCGACGGGCCGAGGCCGGCGACCCGGCGGACCTCGAGATCTGGCGCGGCGGCAAGGTCATGACGCTCAGCACGACTCTGGACGAACGACCTCGCCCCGACTTCAGGGGAGATTCTTTCTCCTTCTCATTTCGCGGCCGGGAGGACCTCGACGGCGACGGCGAAATCGACGTGTTCGTGGCCCCCGAGGACGTACATACGAAGATCCAGGAGTACTTCAACGGCGACGAATGGAAAGAGCGCCACGAACACGTACAGCGCTTCCTCCACGAACGGCGCCCCGACATGAAGGCCCTCGAGGAGCGCCTGGAGGCCCTGAAGAAGCGGCTGGCCGAACTGGAGGGCCGGCTGGAAGAGAGGGCCGACGAGAACTGATCGGTCGGTCGCCCCTACAGGACCGCGCTCTCCCGTTCGGAGAGCATGGTCAGCATGCCTTCCCATCATCTCGTCCACTTGGTCGGCGTCGATGGAGAGGGGCGGCGCGACCCGGATCGGCAGGTCCCGGGCCATCGCGGGGTGGCGGGCGGCGCCGTAGAGCGAGCTGTACATCGCCAGGCCGTTCTTGAGAGCCAGGGACTGGAAGAGTGTCTGCGCCCACCCGAAACGTCGAAGTTGCGGTTGCCGTCCCGGTCGTAGATGAACACACCCTCGGCCCGCTTGATCTCCACGTCCATCGGGTGGTATGAGAAGACGTGCCGCCAGTCGCCTTCGGGGCGGAGAGGGCCAAGACAGCGGCTGCGTTTCCGGTACGGTTGCGGGCACGGTAGCCATCGATTCTGCTCCTGATCCGGAAGACGGAAAGAGGCACCCTGGCAAGCTGCTACGGTGCCCTGCTCTGCGCCTCTGAAGGCGCGGGAGTACGGTTCACGCGTGGCGCGAAGGCGCCACCCGGGTCGCGCCGGAACGGCGGAAGGAGAAGCGGATGTCCCAACCCACAGGCAGCGAACGGATGGAGCGCATCGTGGCACTGGCCAAGCGCCGCGGCTTCGTATTCCCGGCGTCCGAGATCTACGGCGGCATCAACGGCTTCTGGGACTACGGCCCGCTCGGCGTCCAGCTCAAGAACAACCTGCGCGACGCCTGGTGGCACGACATGGTCGAGAGCCCGCCGATCGGTCCGGACGGATCGCCGCTCTCGATCGTCGGCATCGACTCGTCGATCATCCAGAACCCGCGGGCCTGGGAAGCGAGCGGCCACGTCGGCGGCTTCTCCGACCCGATGGTCGACTGCCGGGAGACGAAGGCCCGCTTCCGGGCCGACCACGTGCACGTCCTGCGGCCGAAGCGCGCCCTCGACCCGCCGGCCTTCTTCGCCTACCTCGAGGGCGAGCCGGCGCCGGCGCTCAGAACCGCCCGCAAGGCGATGCGCGGCCGCCCCACCCTGGACGACTTCGAGTCCGTGCCCCTGGCCGAACTCGACGCGGCCGAGCGTGACCATCTGTGGGCCCCAGGGGCCTCGGCGCCGGGAACGCTGACCGACGCGCGCGACTTCAACCTGATGTTCAAGACCTTTGTCGGCGCAGCCTCCGGTGAGGAGAACACGGCGTACCTGCGGCCCGAAACGGCCCAGGGCATCTTCCTGAACTACAAGGGCGTGCTGGACACCTCGAGAGTGCGATTGCCATTCGGCATCGCGCAGATCGGCAAGGCCTTCCGCAACGAGGTCACGCCGCGGAACTACATCTTCCGCACCCGCGAGTTCGAGCAGATGGAGATGGAGTTCTTCTGCCACCCCTCCGAGGCGAAGGTCTGGTTCGAGTACTGGACCCAGTCACGGATGGACTGGTGGAGCGGCCTCGGTCTGGCCGGCGACCGGCTGCGCCTGCGCCGGCACGAAGCGTCGGAGCTGGCCCACTACGCCCAAACCGGCGAGGGCACCTTCGACGTCGAGTACCGGTATCCGTTCACCGAACCGGGTTTCGGGGAACTTGAAGGGGTCGCCCACCGCGGCAGCTTCGATCTGGAGCAGCACCAGAAGTGGAGCGGCGTCAAGCTGGAGACATTCGATCAGCAGACGCGCGAACGCTTCGTGCCCCATGTGATCGAACCGGCCGCCGGTTTGACCCGCGGCGTGCTCGCGTTGCTGTGCGAGGCCTACAGCGTCGACGAGAGTCGGCCGTCATCCGAACTCATGCGCTTCCCGAAGCGGCTGGCGCCAATTCACGCCGGCGTCTTTCCCCTGGTCAACAAGCGCGGAATGCCCGAGGTCGCCGAGGCGCTCTACCTCGAACTTCGCCGCTACTACCGCATCCAGTACGACGCCAAGCAATCGATCGGCAAGCGCTACGCACGAATGGACGAGGCCGGCACACCCTGTTGCTTCACCATCGACGGCCAGACGCTGGAAGACCAGACGGTCACCGTCCGCGACCGCGACACCGGCGCCCAGGAGCGAATCGCCCTGGACGCCGTGTCCCGCTACCTGCACGACCGGCCCTGAACCGCGCCATCCTGGCGCGGTCGGACGCCGCCGCAGGTCGGCGATGTCACGCGCCCGGCGATGCGAGTCGGTCGATGCAGTCGGCGCGGGACCCTCAACGGCACTGCCCGCCCGCGCTGTCCGTGCCGGAGGACGCAAGTCGGTCCATGCAGTCGGCGCAGGATCCTTCAACGGCACTGCCGGCCCGCGCTGTCCGTGCCGGAGGACGCAAGTCGGTCGATGCAGTCGGCGCAGGACCCTCAACGCACTGCCGGCCTGCGCTGTCCGTCCCGGAGGACGCAGGTCGGTCGATGCAGTCGGCGCAGGGCCCTTCAGCAGCACTGCCGGTCCGCGCTGTCCCGTGCCGGAGGGCGCAAGTCGGTCGATGCAGTCGGCGCAGGACCCTCAACGGCACTGCCGGCCTGCGCTGTCCGTCCCGAAGGACGCGAGCCGGTCGATGCAGTCGGCGCACGACGCCCCACGCCACCGCGAATCCGCGCTCTCTCTCATGTGCCGGGCGACGGCGCCAGGTCGGCGGAAGCGGAACGGAGGAGGTCCGTTGGAAGGATCCTGGATGGCTCGCGAAGCAAACGCGAGTAGGAAGATCCGAGCAGGTGGCCAAACCGGCTGATTGGCGCTGGCGAGCGGCTCAAACAAGCGTCGTGAGCACGCGGCCGCGCCGCCGGTCGGCTCTCGGGTTACTGGGCGGGAAAGTTGGTGGGGGACCCCCTCCGGGTGTATTCCACATTTCTCGGGACGACGCTTGCAGTCCCGACACACAGGGAGAATGCAATGCGCGTGCCAATCCCGTCGTGTCGCTTCGACCCGGAACCCCACTCGCCCCCAGCTTCCCTGCTTCGCTGGTGAGGACTGACCCGACCGTCGGTCGCTACGTCAAACCACCCTCAGCTCGCACTACCCTCGAAACCGGTCGAACTCGCGGGGCAGCAGGCCTATGATCGCATCAGGAGTCATCGCATGGAGGTCCCAAATGACATCCAACTGACTCAGCACATCTGCCAAACGCCTGGCGCTCCCCGGACCACGACCCGCAGCGCCCCTCTTCAGGCCGCCTGACTCACGATTGAAGTACAAACGGTTCGCCGCTCCCACAATACCCTTGTTGCTCACAAACTCCTGGCGCGAGGTCAACTGCTCCGCAACCTCGCCCGGGCGGTTTGGCGGCGTGCAGAGAAGCACCCGAGCGCACTCCGGATCATCCCTGTGAGCGTGGAGAATCCCGACCGGACCGGCCACCAGATGCCGGTAGTACCGCCGGAAGTTCCCGACGGCGGGAACCCACCGTGCACGCGCTCCGAGCCGGCGCTCCCCCTTGCCGTCCGCCGGGCAGAGCTGCTCGAAGAAGAAGAGCGCCAGCCAAGACCAAAGCCCGGCATCCCTCGCCGTACCCGCTTCCATCGTGGGAAGACGCGGCTGCAGGTACGCCGCAAGCGCGAACCGCGTCGAAAAGGAGCCGGGTTGGAGCCGAATCTCCGGCCCTACCACCTCGACAAGCGCCCGCCCCCGAAGAAGAGCCTGACGGCGTTCCTCGCCACGCAAGCCATTCTGAAAGCCATCGAGGAACTCCCCGAACGCTTGAATGCCGTCGTCATTGAACCTCCTGAGGCGCGTCATCTCTCGAGATGGGACTTCATCTTCTCGACCGTCCCCTGTTGACGTGTGAAGGCCTCGACCACGTCCGTGATCCACTCGCCACCAGCTATCTCCCGATTACCGGAAACGCGTCGGGCGAAGGTCAGCCACTGGTTCCTCCAGTCCTCGTCATCCTCATCCGGAGCGTGGCCTTCTACCATGACGACGCGCGTCAGAATCTCTCGCACAATAGCCGGATACACCAGAGCCTGAAAGACATCCTCACGTGCCACCGCTCGCCAGTCACCCAGCCTGTCGTTGACCAGCAACATGGGGCGCTGCCCCTCGAAATCAACGCGGTACACCTCGTCGCCCAAGTCCTTCGCCAGCCTCACCGGCAGCAAGGGAATGCGGCCTCGTTCGACGGGAAAAAGAGGATCCGTAGCAGAAATGCCATCTGCCTGAGCAAGCAAGAGCCCCGCCCGCTCTCCGGCCGAGGTCACCCGGACCCGAAAAAGCACGCCGTCAGGCTCTCCGAAGTCGACGAGCCGACGGTCCGTCGGTTGGGAAAGCCGACTTACGCTGCCCCAGGAAAATCGCATCCACGATGTCTGCCGATAGGCTTCAATGAACACCAGTGCGTCGGCAGGAAGTCCGTAGGACTCCAGACAGATGTCCGCGTCAAACGAAGGCACTCCGGTGCTTGAACGGCAAATCGAGATCCGCGCGTGCTCTCGGCGGATTCTCTTCCTCTTGGTGAAGTTGAACCGCCTAATCGGCACGGCCTTCGTCGTCCTCCACAACACTGACGTAAAGCTGGCGTCGCACGTCGAAACCGCTCACCTCCACCAGAAAGTCGCGATCAAGAATCTTCAACTTGAGCTCATTATCCCGACAACGCAGCACGTCAATGTTCCGGACCTCCACCCGAACAGGAGGCTCCTCAAGCCTGAAATCCATCAAACTGTAACGCTTGAGCGGACTTCCCCTGCGGACGTCGTAGGCGACCCGGACACGCAGTATGCGCGGCAGTCGAACGCAAGTGCGAGCGGTCGCGACGGCGAAGCCGCCGGAACGTTGCTCTATCCTGAAGCCAACCGGACGCGGCTTCGGCTCGGGCGACGGCCGCTCTGACGGAACGTCGCCGCGCTGTCCGTGCCGCAAGAAAAACACGTCGTCAAGCAACGTCTCATCCTCGTCCGCTTCCGAACCCGCCAGAATCGCGACGATCCGTTGAACCGACGTCGTGACAAACTTCAGATCACCCACGCAGCCGTGCGCGTACTCAGGCTTCAGCCTGTCTGCGTTCCATTGGGTGTGAGAGGGATTCTCCGAGCGGCCCAGAAAGGCCGCAAGTGCGCCAGGCTCAGCTACCACCAATGAACGCACGCCACGCGTCCTCGGCGCCGCAACGTCCGAGATGACGATACCGTCCCGCACGAAGGTCGGGCGTTCGGGCCCTGAGTCCCTGTCACGCACGAAGTACACCGAGAAGGCGGACCGCAGAGGCTTCCCCGAGCGCTTTCTGACCGTAACGGGAACCCGAAGGGCCACACGGTCCCCGGCGTTGAAGCGCTCTCGGAGAACAGCCAGCTGGTCGGCGCCAAACAGGGACTCGGACCACTTCCACGAACGTTGCTCCGGAGGCATACCGCAAACCACGAGCTCGCTCGCGCTGAGGCCGTTGGCCCAGACCGCCAGATCGATCAGTTCCGTGCTGTCGGGATCAAGTCGTCTCCCCTCCTCCGCAAAGTTGGCAGCATCAAGGAAGGTCTCCGACACTGAAGGCGTTCGGACCCACACCTCAAGATCACCTGTCAGGATCGGGTAAAAGTACTGGCGCACAACCGCCTGAACAAGAGCCTCCTCGTCGATCTCGGAGTGGGGCCATGGGACGATCACCGAGAGGCCGGGGTCGTGGCTCTTGCGCTCAAGCTTGAAGAGCCCCGCGAACCAGTCCAGCTCGGCGGGGTCCTCCACAGGGAGAACCAGGTCGCCCTCAACCTTGTGTGAGAGACCGAAGTAGCCATCCTGAAAGTAGTCGTTGTGGAGATAGTGGGACTTCAGCACGGTCTTACCCATCAACATCCTGCGGCCGTCGCTCCGCCGCACCGTGAGTCCGAACATCGTGCCGACTCGGCTCGTCCTGAGGAACACGTGCTTTCCGACTCCCCAACTGCCGCGATCCGAGGCCTCCTTGTCCGACTGACCCTCGGCCCGGAAAAAGTGGTAAAACCTGTTCGTCTCGTCCCCTCTGGGCTGAAACGGCTCGGACGAATCGCCCTCCAGGCCACTTGTTCCGAAATCTTCGAATGCAAGAAAGCGCAACGGTTCCCCGGCTGCTGGTAACCGTTCGGGGTTCAAGCCGTTCTCAGGAGCCGCGAAATGGTCGCGCGCAATGTCGAAGAGGTCAACGGGATCCGCCCTTTGGCTGACGCGCTCCCCTTCTGAGACGTAGATGCGGACGGTCACGCATTCACCCGCGGTACCGGCGTCAAGAGCATTCTGGATTCCCTCTCGCACCAAGGCGGTCGCCATATCGCCGATCGCGTCGCTTGAGAAGAACTCGCCGTGAACCGACTCGCGGTTCGTCTCACCTGGCCTCTTAAGCCTGAAGTGCCATGATGGCTTCACGCTGCTCTCTCCGGGTTTCGGCTGAGCACCTCGGTTCCTGTCAACATCAGAGGTCGGAAGCGGTCGCAGGCGTCCGCAGGGTTTCAATGAACTGGGCCAGTGTCTGGATCTCGGGGCGGGCCTCGGCAGGGTACTTCGCCAGCCGCTTCTTCGGGACGACAAGCCTGACACCAGCGTCCCTCATCTCCCGGAACTGATTCATGGACACGCCTTCCTGCAGGGTGAGCAAGTGCTTCTCCGGCACACGATCCGCCTCGTTGAGAATCTGTCGCCAGCGGTCCTTGCAGGTCGTCTTCACGGCGAGCATCCGCAGTTGATCGGCCGGGAAGTCGGGTTTCCGGTACGCCTTCTCGGACGGGAACAGGAAGTCGGGGCGCTTCCCCTTCTCGGTGATCGGACCATGCGCAAAGTGGCGATTCTCGCGAAAGTCCTCCTCAAGAAGAATCTCGCGGATGTGGAGCTCCAAGGATCGCCCGGAGCGGGACTTGCGACGCTGGAGGATCCGTTGGGCCACGCCGACGAACTCCTCGATGGTCTTGAATCCTCCACGGATGAGCGGTAGTTCCACGGCTTCCTCGACGCTCCGAAAGAGCTCGTACTCGCAGTTTCTGCGGGTCAGCAGGCGCTCGTCAGGCCCTTCGTGGCGGCTCCGCGGCCTCAGTTCAACCGTCTTTCGGATGATGGTAGCGCAGTCGGGAAAGGTCGTGAGCCACTCCGGTGGAATCTGGTCGGCTGTCAGCCAGCAATCCCCAGCGCGCTTCGAGCGCTGCCAGCCGGGAGGGAGAAAGGACCCGGAAAGCACGATCAAGCCGGCGCCGGGCTCAACGGGGCCGACGCAGTCCTCAACAAGGATCTCTTCCTCAGGATCCCGGCAGATCCAGACGTTGCAGGCGGGCCCGCCAGCAATCGCTCCCTCCCGGAAGGCGAACACGGTGAGTGCACCGGTATTGCACGGATCAAGGAAGGCCGAACCGCGGCCACCGAACCGGGTCAAGCGCGTTTCGTTCCGGGTGCCGCCCCGCAACCTGTTGTTGTACCAGATGGCCTTGGGCTCGTGCTGTTCAGCATGGGAACTGACGTGAGCGACAAACCGCACACACGGGTTGCCTTCATCCGGTTTGTTCAGGGAGGGAAACACCCGAAAGAGAAGCTTCCTGGGGAGGTAGGGCCCAGCCTGATGACTCTTGTTCGCCGCCGTGTCGTTTCGAGAAAGGCGTTTCACATACCAGACGCCGGCGACGGTGGAGTGCCCTTCGAGCCACTCTGCCAGTCGAGAACTCACCGCGGCACCCCCTTGATCTCGCCCGAAGGGCTCCCGGAGCGCAGCCACTTCACGACCCGCTCAAGGAGGTCTGCAGTCCCAAGACGGGCACGACCCTTGAGGGCACATTCCCAAACCGTCAATACGCGCCAGCCGCCGGCCTCGAGCTCGCCCCTGGCCTCCCGGTCCCGCTCCCGCGTGCGTCCGATCTTCCGCCGCCAGAAGTCCGCCCTGGACGCCGGCCACTTGAACAGATGGCAGTCGTGACCGTGCCAGAAGCAGCCGTTCACGAGAACAACGGCGTTGAGTCCCGGAAACACCAGGTCCGGCCGCCCGGGAAGCTCCGGATCGTGGAGCCGATAGCGAAAGCCCATTGCGTGAAGCCCGCGCCTTACGGTCATCTCCGGCCGGGTGTCTTTCCCGCGAATGCCAGACATCATGCGACTGCGGGTGGCATTGTCGACGACGTCAGCCAACGAGGGGCAGTTGCCTCCCCGACACTCTTGTCGACTGCTCTGCGCCCGTGAGCCAAGGGACCATCAGGCCCGCAACCGCCTCCACACAGGGGACAGCGACTGCGTTCCCGAACTGTCTGTAAGCCTGAGTGTCGGATACCGGAATGACGAATTCACGCCCTTGGGGGTCATCGAAGCCCATGAGCCGGGCGCATTCTCTAGGCGTGAGTCGCCGCGGATTGCCTTCGGCCTGCCGGATCAGAATCTCGGAACCGTCCTTGAAATAGCGGGCCGAGAGCGTTCTGGCAACATCATCTGGACCGACGAGCCCGAAACCGAAGCCGTTTCCGGCTGCCCGGTGCTTGCGGGCGTACGCCTGAAGGTACGTCCAAAGTCGGTCCGACAGCGTGTAGCGCTCGCTGACCGTTGCAGCTGACCCCTCCGTCCACGGCGGCTCTGGCGACTCGGCGCCGTCCTCAGAATGGAGAACCGAACCGAGCACCGGTCCACCATCATCAGGCAGAACGACATCGTCGAACGAGAAGTCGTTCGGCTCCCGGAAGCCGGCAATGAAGATTCGCTCGCGGTGCTGGGGCACCCAATTCCGTGCATCCAGCACACGCCAGTCCACGTAGTAGCCCAGCTCGTCCCTCAGGGTCCGCCGAATGACCCGGAACGTTCTGCCGCGATCGTGGCCGACGAGGTTCTTCACGTTCTCCAGCAAGAACGCCTTCGGACGATGGTGCTCGATGATCCGTGCGATATCGAAAAAGAGAGTTCCCTGCGCCTCACATCGGAAGCCGTGGGGCCTGCGCAAGGCGTTCTTCTTCGACACGCCTGCGATGGAGAACGGCTGGCAGGGGAAGCCGGCAAGTAGCAGGTCGTGCGACGGGATGTCCTCCGCAGCCACCTTCGTGATGTCACCGTGAATCTCGTGCTCGCAGGCGTAGTTGGCGCGATAGGTCTCCTGGGCGAACCGGTTCCACTCGCTCGTGAAGACACAGGAGCCTCCAAGCGGCTCAAAGGCCTTGCGCATGCCACCGATGCCGGCGAACAGGTCGATGAAGGTGAAGGGCGCCGACGCTGACGGTCGGTCCCCTGTCACGCCCGAGGTTGGGGCGTCGCGGAGGCCGAGTGCGCCCGTTGCAGCCGCCATGGCCTCGGACTGGCTCGTCGCCGTCGTCACCGCCACCATTCCCCCACTCGATGCCACACACGAGTAGTCTACAGGGAGGGCGCGGACCGCTTCTGCGCGACAGCGCACCCGCACGCTTGTGGCTACTCCCTACTTCTGGTCCGCCGCGGCCTCTTGGACTGTGCGCCGGGGGTCCACCGTGCGGATCATCCGCCGGAGCGCCAGGAGATGCAGGACGGTGGAGACCAGGAAGACGCTCTCGACCGGGGCCACCAGGCTGATCAATCCCGCACCCAGAGACCCTGCGACCGCCGCCGCCTCGGAGAGTGAGTGGGTGGCCGCAATCCGCATCGGGCGGTCGCGCTCGCGTCCGAACTCAAGCACCAGGTTCTGTGACGCGAGCAGCACACCGCTCAGGCCGGCGCCAACGAACAGGAAGACCGCGTATGCGACGGTGACGACCGGCGCCCACAGGACGAGCAGGCTCCCCGCAATCCAGGCGCCGAGCGCCAGCACGAAGACGGCGCGGAAGCCGGAGCGGTCGCCCAGGAGCCCCCACATCAAGGCGCAGACCGACTGCGCCGCCACGAAGGCGACGGTCAAACCGGCAAGACGCGCTCCCGTGACACCGAATCGCTCGCTAACCAGCACGACGTAGAAGGGCAGCGCGCCCCGGGCTGCACTGGTGAGCAGTCGCGCCTCCAGGAAGCCCGCGAAGTGGCGGTCCGAGCGCAGGAGTTGCGGCAGCCGGCCGAGCCGGCCGCGCAAGCTCAGTCCAGCCGCGTGCACATCGACCGCGGCGGGCTCCCTGATCAGCGCCATGAAGGAAAGTCCGACCGAGGCCAGCACGGCGGCGCCCAGGAAGGTCAGACCGTAGCCCCGGGGAAATCCGTGGCGCTCCAGGACCCAACCGGCGACGATCGACAACAGGATCACCGAAACGCCGGCGCTCAGGTTGCGTGTCCCCTGTAGTCGTCCACGACGGCGGACAGGCACCGACTTCGCGAACAGCAGGTTGAACACGACCATCTGCATGCCGCTCGACAGGCCCCACAAGACCAGTACCGGCCAGACCAGGAACACCGCCGCTTCGACCGGCGCGAACAGCGCCAGCAGAGCGAGGACGAAGACCTGCAGCCGCATCAGTCCGCCGAACAGGACCGCGGCCCACTTCACATGGCTGCGGTGCTCCGCCAGCGCGGCACTGAGCAGCGGCGAGACGAACATCCCCAGGCTCTGGCATGCCGCAGCCGCACCCACCGCCAGACTCGAACCCGTCAACAGGTGGATGTAGGTCGGCAGGAAGGTCGGCGCCTGGAGCAGGCGAAACCCCGTCATGCCGAGCAGGCCGTGGGCGAGCAGGGCGGCGTAGTTGCGCCGCCGGTCGAGGCGGCTGTGACCTCGATCGTCGGAGGGCATGCTGGACCTGAACGAAGGTAGCAGAATGGCTCCAGACTTCCGCCGCATGCAGCGCCGCATGCACCGCCGCATGCATCGCAGTGAGTGGAAGGGCCTTGATGCAGAGGTCGCGATGCACTACCGCAGCCGCTGCGACTTCGGCACTCTAGTAAGGTCCCGGGCGTGGCCTTGACGGACCACCAGAGGCCAAACGGCGTTCACGAGATCTTCCATCGCCTGGTGCGGTGCATTCCCGAGGGCCGCGTCGCCACCTACGGCCAGATCGCCGCTCTCGCCGAGCGTCCCCGCAATGCCCGGCAGGTGGGAACTGCCCTCGCCCGGTTGGGCGACGACACGGTGCCCTGGCACCGGGTGGTCAACGCCCGCGGCGAGGTCAGCGAACGGGGTCTCGACCCTTTGGAGAGCACCGACCGGCAGCGCTTCCTGCTCGAGCAGGAGGGCGTCGTGTTCAACCGGCGCGGCCGAATCGACCTGGACCGCTTCGGGTGGGCGCCATGACCGCGCGACGCCGCCGATGCCTGCCGGCGCTCCTGGCTGCCGTCGGAATTGCGATCGTTCTCGGCTGCGGCGCCGACCCGGAACCCCCACCTGCGGCGAAACCCGTACAAGGCTCCCCCGCGGCGCCGCAGTCTCGGCCCGAAGGTCCGGCCGACGGTCCGCCCGAAGGGATGGTCCGCGTACCCGGGGGCGCCATCTCCCGCTCGGGAGGAGCACTCGAGGTCGCGTCCTTCGACCTGGACATCCACGAGGTGACGAACCTGGACTTCGCCGCCTTCGTCGAGGCGACCGGATTCGTGACCGAAGCCGAGCGTTGGGGCTGGTCCCTCGTCTTCCACCCTGAAGCCACCAACGACCCCGACGAGGAACAGCGGGTCGCGGGAACGCCATGGTGGCTGAGCGTCAACGATGCCGACTGGCGACATCCCAAGGGGCCAGGCTCCGAGGCCGAGCCCGAGCTCCCCGTCGTCCACGTCAGTTGGGGAGACGCCGTCGCTTTCTGCGAATGGAGCGGAAAGCGGTTGCCGACGGAGGCCGAGTGGGACCTCGCCGCAGCCGCCGGCAACGACGGCGCCGGGCAGGCGCAATACCCCTGGGGCGACGAGCCCGCTCCCGACGGGCGCTGGGTCGCCAACGTCTGGCAGGGTGACCAATTCCCGGCTCGGGATGAGGTGACCGATGGGCACGACTACCTGGCGCCGGTCGGTTCCTATCCGCCGAACGCACTCGGCGTCTTCGACCTGGGCGGCAACGTCTGGGAGTGGGTCGACGACTGGTACCGGCCCGGCGGCGCCGGAGGTTTCAAGGTCCTCAAGGGCGGCTCCTGGCTCTGCGCCGCGAGCTACTGCGAGGGTTACCGGAACGCGAACCGCAACAGCTCGGCCCCCGACTCCGGCCTCGACAACACCGGCTTCCGCTGCGCCCAAAGCCTGCGCTAGAAAGACCGGGACCTTGGAAGACCAGCAGACCGGTTTCCCACAGCTACCACAGCCTCGACGACTACTCGCCTCTCGGACGGCCTCGGACAGGGACCAGAATTCACCCAGCAAGGGTACAGGTGCGCCCGCTGACGGGCGCACGGACTGATTCGCGGGCGGCGCGGGTCCGCGCCACCCGGGTTCCGGCCGGCATCCGGCGCGAAGCGCCGGTCTCCGGACCTCCTGCCGCGCAAGCTCGCATGGACCAAGCCGCATTGAACCGGATGCCGGACGGACGAACGGCGCCCGGTTCTCCGCGCCAGCGACGCTGCGCGGCGCGTCCTCTTCAACGAAGTTTCAGAAAGTCATGAAACTTCCAATAGTTCAGTATTGGCTCGAAAAGAAAAACCGTTGGCGGCACGCAAACTCGTGCTACCTTGTCCGGGCTCATTCTTTCGTAGTGGACGACTCGACACCCGTTCGCCGCGAATCCACCGACCGGCGCCCATCAGGCGCCAGGGCTTCCGGACAAACTGATGACCTCAACAGAAACAGGCATTGCCTCGATCGGTCTGCACCTGCCGCCTCTCGCCATGCCCGTCGAGGAGCTCGCCTCGCTTCGGGGGGTGGATCCCGACAAGTACCTCATCGGCCTGGGGTGCTCCGAGATCTCGCTCTGCCCGCCCGAGTTCGGCATCGTCGACCTCGCTTCCGAGGCCGCCCGGCGTGCCCTGTCGCGCTGGGACGGCGATCTCGAGGACCTCGGCATGATCGCCGTCGGCACCGAGACCGCTGTCGACATGAGCCGCCCCCTCTCGGCCTTCGTGGCGGAGGAACTCGGTCTGGCCGGCCCCATCCGGTCGTACGAGGTGAAGCACGCCTGCTACGGCGGCACCCTGGCGCTGCGCCAGGCCTGCGAGTGGCGCATGTCCGGCGCCGCCCGGGACAAGGCGGCCCTGGTCGTCGCAGCCGACATCGCCCTCTACGAACAGGGCGACCCGGGTGAACCGACCCAGGGCGCCGGCGCCGTCGCCTTCGTGGTCGACCGTCCCGAGATCGCCACCGTGGGTATCGATTCCCACGCCTGGAGCGAGCCGGCCTTCGACTTCTACCGCCCGGTGGGCGAGTCCTACCCGCGGGTCGACGGCAAGCTGAGCCTGGAGTGCTACAAGAAGGCTGCGGTGGAGTGTTTCAACGCTCTCGCCGAAGGTCGCGACCCCGCCGAGGTGATGGAGCGGTTCTCCGCGATCTGCTTCCACGTGCCGTTTCCGAAGATGGTCAGAAAGGCGTTTCACCTGGTCGGTGAAGTCGCCGGCTGGTCGGCGGAGAAGATCCAGCAGCTCTACAGCGAGAAGGTCGAGCCTTCCATGCTCTGGAACAGGCTCTCCGGCAACTCGTACACCGCATCGCTCTGGATCGCGGTGGCGCAAGCACTTCAGGGCCTGAAGGCGGGCGAACAGGTGGCAGCCTTCTCCTACGGTTCCGGCTTCGGCTCGGAGATCCTCTCCCTGAAGGCCGGCCCACGGGCCAGGGAAGCCGCGTGGTCTCAGGACATCGAACGCGACGTTGCCCGCCGCACACGAGTGGACGCAAGCGGCTACGACCTCCTGCGTGGAGCAGTTCGTTCGGCGGCCGCCTAGCCCTGGCCTGGCCTGAAGTTCCGGGGCCTCTGCCGCCCCTTTGGGCGGCTACGGTTCCCGGGACGCCGTGGCCAGCGCCATTCTCTGCAACTGCTCCGCGTACTCATCCAGCACGAGAGCGGCGATATCGATCTGGGTCTGGGCCTTGGCCCATTCACCCTCCTCGATCGCCTCCCGAACTCCCGGCAGCGTCTTGACGCCGTAACCGGTGTAGAGACCGGGCGAGTACAGGTGGTGGCGAAACCAGGGACGGCCCGGCAGGCCGTGCGCCCGCGTCAGCAGCCGTTCGCTGCCCACGATCAGTCCATCCAACTCGGCCTGGACGTCCTCGCCGCCGAACCGCGCCGCCGCGGCCAGCGACTCGTCGGCCGACCGCGCGGCCCGCACCAGCCGGTCGTGCGCGTTCCTGAGCGGCGCGAAGTTCAGATACGGCGCGGGCGCCTGCGCTTCGGGTTCCACGTAGGGCCGAGTTGGATCCGCCGCCAGCAGGAAGTCGCCGTTCCTCACCAGACCGGCCTCCCGTGCCAGCCGCTCACGCTCGCTCGCAGCCAGTTCCGCGACCTCGTCGATGTAGCGGCCGACGGTCGCCGCAGTGGCGCCGAACTCGAACGGCAGCACGTCGGCATTGGCCAGCCGCAGCGTGAGCCGGAGGCCCGTGCGCGCCAGCGCGGCGCCATAGACGGCGCCCGGGTCGACGAACCGCCGGTAGAAATCGAAGGTGTCGAACGCGGTGTGGTACTCGCCGCCCGAGGACTCGCCGCCGTAGCCGACGTTGAGCGAGGACACGCCGAGGTGCTGGAGAAACGGCGAGTAGTCGGAACCTGAACCCAGGGCGGAGATGCGCAGCCGGTCCGAGGCCTGAAGCCTCTCGTACTCGGCCTGGGTTCCGCGGACGCGCCGCGCCGCGCGCAGACGTTCGCCGACGCTGACCCCGGTCTGCGGATCCTCGACGTCGTTCGCGACCTGGTTGACCAGGGTCTCCAGGGCGTGCGATCCGCCGGCGCGCAGGAAGCCGCGGCTGTTCGAGTCCGAGTTGATGTAGACCGCCGCATGCTCGCGAAGCTCGTCGGCGTGGTGCTCCGCCCACTCGGTGGAGCCGAGCAGGCCCGGCTCTTCCGCATCCCAGGCGGCGTACACGATCGTGCGACGGGGCCGGCGCCCCTCCCTCGCCAGCCGGCCGACGGCCTGAGCCTCGGCCAGCAGACCGATCAGGCCGCTGATCGGATCCCGGGCGCCGATGACCCAGGCATCGTGGTGGTTGCCCCGCAGGATCCACTGGTCCGGCCGTTCGCTTCCCGGCAGCCGGGCGATCACGTTGTGCGCCGGCGCGAGGCTCCAGTCGAACTCGAGCTGCAGCCGCACGCGGGCAGGGCTGGGGCCGATCCGGTAGGTGATCGGAAGACCGCCTCGCCAATCGGCAGGCGCCGTCTCGCCGCCCAGCGCCTCGAGCAGCGGCTGCGCGTCCCGCCAGGAGATGGGCAGCACGGGGATCTGCATCAGCGTCTCGGCATCGCCGCGTTCGAGCCGGGTCGCGTCTTCCGTGGCGCCCCTCATCGGCGTCAACGGATCGCCGGGCCGGACGGGCAGGTCCAGGACCGAGCCCCGCTGGACCGCGCTCTCGTGCTTGAACGAGCCGTCCGGGTACGCGCCGCCCTGGCTGTAGCCGTCGTCGCCGGGATCGTTGAAGATCAGGCAACCGACCGCCCCGCGCTCGAAGGCGACCTTCGGCTTGATGCCGCGCCAGGAACCGCCGTAGCGGGCGATCACGATGCGCCCGCGGACATCGATTCCGAGCCGTTCGAGCACCTCGTAGTCAGCCGGAATGCCACGATTCACGTAGACCAGTTCCGCGGTCACGTCGCCATCGGCCGAGAAGGCGTTGAACGGAGGCAGCCCCTCGGCAACCGCGGTCTCCGTCGTGCCGTCCCCCGCCGCCGGCTCCTCGATCAGGGACGCCTCGAACCGGGTCGGCTCGAGCAGCGTCAGCGAACGCCGACGGGGCGTCGGGAACAGGACGTGGTACGTCTCGATCCCGGCCTCGAAACCCCACTCCCTGAACCGCTCCACCATCCAGCGCGCGTTCGCCTCGGCCTGGGGCGAGCCGGCATGATGCGGCCGCGGCGTCATCCCGCGGCTCCATTCCAGAAGATCCTCAGGCGCGATCCAGGCGTCTGCCCGCTCCTCCATGTCCCGCTGGACGGCGGCCCGTTCGGGATCAAAGCCAATCAGGTCCTGGGCGGCCGCCGGCGCCGCAACCACGGCCAGAGCGAGAGCCGGCAGCAACCCCAGGCAGGGGCTCGACCCGCGGGATCCCCTTTGAGACGGCGCCGCGGCCACGGCGGCCCTTGCGAGAGCCCGCAGCAACCCCAGGCAGCGCTTCGAGCCGCGGGACGCCTCCCGGCACGGCGCCGCGGCCACGGCGGCCCGCGCGAGAGCCGGCAGCAATCCCAAGCAGTGCTTCGAGCCGCGGGACCCCTTCCGGGACGGCGCCGCGGCAACGGCGACCCGCGCGAGAGCCGGCAGCAAACCCAGGCCGCTCTTCGAGCCGCGGGACGCCCCCCGGGACCGCGCCGCGGCCACGGCCTGCGCGACGCCGTAGACCCCGATCACCCGGTTGCCCTCCGCGAGAGCCCGCAGCAACCCTCTCACGACTCACCCCGGTCCGCGGCCGCCAGCACGGTGTTCCGCAGCAGCATCGCCACCGTGGTCGGCCCCACGCCGCCAAGACGCGGAGTGATCCAGCTCGCCACCTCGCCGACCGACTCGTCGACGTCGGGCAGGAGCTTCCTGCCCGACCAGCTGATGCCGCCGCTGACGACGACCGCGCCGGGCTTGATCATCTCCGGCTGGACGAATCGCGGCACGCCCAGGGCCGCGACGACGATGTCGGCGCGGCGCGTGAACGGCGTCACGTCGCGGGCGCCGGTGTGAACGACCGTGACCACGGCGTTGGCGCCCGCCTGCTTCAGGGTCAGCAGGAGGGAGAGCGGACGCCCGAGAGTCGGACCGCGGCCCAGGACGACGACCTCGCGGCCGCCGATGTCGATTCCGTAGTGAACGAGCATGGCCTGGATGCCCGCGGGCGTGCAGGGCACCGGCCCGCGCTCCTGCAGCACGAGCTTCCCCAGGTTGGTCGGGTGCAGGCCGTCCGCGTCCTTCTTCGGGTCCATGCGCGCCAGGGCCGCGTTGAAGTCGAAACCCGCGGGCACCGGGTGCTGGATGATGTAGGCGTCGATTTCAGGGTCCGCGTTGAAGCGGTCGACGGCGGCCAGGAGTTCGGCCTGGCCGGCGCCCTTCGGAATCGCAGCGTTGAACGATGCGATCCCCACCTGCTCGCACGCCTCGTGCTTCTTGCGCACGTAGCCGGCGGAGGCCGCGTCGTCGCCGACCAAGATCGTCCCGAGGCCGGGGCGTGTGCCGGCCTTGCGAAGTTCTTCGACCCGCTCCCCGACTTCGGCGAGTACCGCCTCGGCTACGGGTTGGCCTGCAAGCAATTGAGCTGTCATTCGTGGATCTCCGTGGCAGCGGCGCCCGATTGCCCGGCGCCTCCGTGGCCGCCCCATTCCTGAACCGGCCCCCTCCGGGGAGGCTCTCCGACGGACGGGGCGTGCAGGGGTTCGTCGTCGGTGTCGGCCTGCTTGCAACTGTTGGACACCGTCAGGCTCTCCGAGAGACGGGCGCGCAGGGGCTCGTCGCCGGTGTCGGCCTGCTTGCAATTCTTGGACACCGTCAGGCTCTCCGAGGGACGGGCGCGCAGGGGCACGTCGCCGGTGTCGGCCTGCTTGCAATTCTTGGACACCGTCAGGTTCTCCGAGGGACGGGCGCTCAGGGGCTCGTCGCCCATCTGCTGGTGGTAGCGGCGGTCGTGGTCGTCGTGGCGATGATCGTCATGGTTCGCGGCGATGGTGGTCGTCATGGATGGTGCTCGTCATGGCGGTCGTCGTGATGGTGGTGGTCGTCATGGTGGCGGTCGTCATGGCGGTCGTCGTGATGATGGTCGCGGTCGTCGTGGTGGTGGTCGTGACCATGGGGCCGCTCCGCCAGGCGCCGGGCCAGCTCCTCGATCTCCGGCGCGGCGACGAGTTCCGCCGCCTCGAGCGAATCCTCGAGGGCCTCCCTCCAGCGCTGCCAGTAGTTCCAGGGCTCCCCGCCCGCCTGCCTCTCCCAGTCGGCTATCCGACCGATCAGCCGCTGTCGGAACGCCTCCCAGTCGAGACGTCCGGCTTCGACCATGGTCATCGTCAGGCCGAACAACCGGCTTTCCCAGGGTGCGCCGAAGGCCAGTTCCCCGTTGTCACGGGGCGGCGCAGCGGCGCCGTCCTCATCCAGCCGTACCGGGAGACTCATCAAGGGTCCAGCAGCCCGTGGCAAAGGTCACGCTGCATTCGATCGGCCATGCATCCCGTCCAGCATCGTGCCATCCGGGTGCTCGATGACTCGCACCCGGAGGTGGGGCGCGTGTGGCGCGGAACGCGCCACACGGGCAAGCTCCTCGGTCGCCCTTGTTCCCGGGATTGAGGGCGGCCCGATACGCTTCCTCGTCGCGCCTTGCCGGACGGGCGCCTGGCCGCTCTCGGTGCGCGACACGGACTCTCACCACGGGCTGCCAGCAACGCAGGCAACGGTCAGAGACGCTCGACGCCGATCATCGAGTCGCGGGTCACGATGGCGGCCAGCTCGTCCTGGTCGAGGTCGTCGCTCTCCGGCGGCCGCTGCGGCAGGACCATGTAGCGCACCTCCGCGCTCGAGTCCCAGACCCGCACCTCGACCTCGAGCGGCAGGTCGAGCCCCAGCTCCGCCAGCAGCCGGCGGGGTTCGCGCACGGCCCGCGAACGGTAAGCCGGGGACTTGTACCAGGCGGGCGGCAGCCCCAGCACAGCCCACGGATAGCAGGAGCACAAGGTGCAGACGACCACGTTGTGGACGGTGTCCGTGTTCTCCTTGACGACGAGGCGGGCGACGTGACCGTCCATCCTGTCGCCGAAGCCCAGTTCGCGGACCGCCGGCATGCCGTCCTCAAGCAGCCGCGCCCTGAAGGCGGAATCCGTCCAGGCGCGCGCCACCGCCTGGGCGCCGCGCAGCGGTCCCACGTCCTGCTCGTACCGCTCGACCAGAGCGTCGACAGCGGCCGATTCGACCAGGCCCTTCTCCACCAGAAGCGCCTCGATCGCCTCGGTACGGAGTTCCGGACCTGGGGCCGCCGACGGGCGCCCGGACTGGTTCGCCGTGGACGCGGGAGCGCGCCAACCGGGTTCCGCGGACCCGCTTGTGCGCTGATGATCGGCAGTCACCGGATCGTCTCCAAGTACGGCTCGAACAGATCGATGTAGACGGTCGTGCCGCCTTCCGCCTCCTCGCCCCAGAGTTCGGCGTCATCGAACGCGACGGTATACAGGTGCTGCGGCGACTCGCCGCGGCCGTCGGCGTTCGTGTCCGGATAGACGCACGCCGGATGCACGCCGGCGACCACGCCGCGACGGTTCCGCGCGTAGCCCGGCAGGCGCGTATGACCCTCCGGATGCCGGTTCCAGGTGCAAACGGCGTCGCCGACCGAGAACAGCGGCTCGACGTCGACCTCCCTCACCACGGAAGCTCCGTCTTCGGGTGATTCCGGCTGCAAGCCATCGGCCAGGCGCTCGCGAGCGAGGGTCTCCAGCGCGTAGAGCCAGCGCCCGTAGTAGCCATCGGCAAGATAGCGGTCCGGCGGCATCCGCTCGATCGCATGCCGGAAGGCGTCGATGTTCGCGAGGCCGGCGCTCATCGCGTACCCGGCGAGGGCGCAGACACGGCCCTGCCAAGCCTCGGGGAACAGGGCCTCGTCCGGACGGCGGTCCACGGGGCCGAAACCGTGCATTCCGCCCATGTCGTGGATTCCGTTCATCTCTTGGCGAGTGCCGAAGCGCTACCTCCGGCGGCGGAGAGTCTACTAGTCTCAGAACAATGAACACCGCAGCCCCACGCCCCGAAGGGGCGCCGCTCCCGCACGCCGAGGACTATCCGTTCCTGGGCCGGGGCAAGGCGCCACTGGACGTGGCGGCCGCCGAGGGCTGCTACATGATCACGCCCAACGGGCGCCGGATCCTCGACGCCGCCGGAGGCGCCATCGTCTCGAACATCGGACACGGACGGCGGGAAGTGGCGGAGGCCTACGGACGGGCCGCGGCGCAGACCGACTACATCGTGCCTCCCTTCGCGACGCCGGCACGAGCGGAGCTGGTCCACCGGATGCGGACCCGCTGGCTGCCCGGCGACATCAACCGCGTCCTGTTCGCGAGCGGCGGTTCCGAGGCGATGGATCTGGCGATCCGGTTCGCCCGCCAGCACCACCTGTCGGCGGGGCGCCCCGAGCGCTGGCGGGTGTTCGGGCGCGAGCTCTCCTACCACGGCGCCACGATGGCGACGCTGGCGGTCGGCGGACACAAGGGCCGCCGGGCCGGCTTCGAGCACTGGCTGATCGACGACCGGACCGATCAGCCGCGGCCGCCGGCGCACTACTGCATGCGCTGCCCGATGGGCAAGACGTTCCCCTCGTGCGACATCGCCTGCGCCGACGAGGTTGAGCGGGTGTTCGAGGAGATCGGCCCGGACGAGATCGCGGCGTTCGTCGTCGAGCCGATCGTCGGTTCGAACGCCGGGGCGCTCGTGCCCCCCGGCGACTACCTCGAACGGGTCGCCCGGATCTGCCGGCGGCACGGCGTTCTCCTGATCGCAGACGAGGTGATGACCGGCTACGGCCGGACCGGCCGGAAGTTCGGCGTCGATCACTGGGACGTCGTCCCCGACATCCTGGTCGGCGGCAAGGGACTCACCGGCGGCTACGCGCCCCTGGTCGCTATCTGCGCCCGCGACGAGGTCACGGCGCCGATCAGGGACGCAGGCGACTCGGTCATGTTCTTCACCTACGGCGCCCACTCGCCCGCCTGCGCCGCGGCCAGCGAGGTGCTGCGCATTCTCGAAGACGAGGAACTCGTCGAACGCGCCGCGACCGTCGGCGCGCAGCTCGGCGAGCGCCTGCGGGAGACCTTCGCCGATCATCCCCATGTGGCGGAGGTCCGCGGCCGCGGCCTGCTCTACGGCATCGAGATCGTCCAGGACCGCGAAACGCTCGAACCGTTCCCCGCCGAACTCTCGCTCGTCAACGCCGTCGTGGCGGCCGGACTGTCGATGGACGTCTTCTTCTACCCCGGCGGCAACGACCCGGCCCGCGACGTGGTCTGTCTCGGCCCGCCGTTCATCCTCGGCGACGAGGAGATCGAGAAGATCGTCACCGTGCTGCCGAAGGCGATCGCCAGCGCGATCGCCCGCAAGGGGCCGGCGCCGTCATTGCTGGGGCCGCCGGAGCGCGACTGACCATGAGCATCGAGAGCCGAGCGCTTCCGTGCCCAGCCGAGATGAGCGGCTCGATACACATTCACGGCACGGCCCCATCCATCGTGGACACCGTGTTCGTCTGTAGACCCGCGGGCGCAGCGTTCTCGCATGAATTCCCCAATTCCGAGGAAGACCTCTCGACGCTGATCGCCCAGGAGCGGTCCCAGTTGCGAGCGGCCGGCTGGAAGGCCACCTACGGCGACATCCGGTGCATGCTCCTCGGCCACCTGACCCGCCTCGCGGTCCATGAACTGCACGCCCAGTGGAACAAGTCGCTGCCGACGGAACGACGGCTCGGACTGGTCGAAGAAGTACTGAGGCGGTTCGGAAACCCGAACGACCTTGCTCGACGCCTCGCGGAAGCGCCGTTGCCTGAACAGCCCGCAACCCTGTCTCCCAGCGAGGCTGCCCCTGAGGTAGAGCAGGTTGCCATTCCCTTTTGAGGTCCCCTTCGACGAGGTCGCGTCGAACCTCGATCGCTTCGTGGACGCCGTGTTCGGGGCTCTCGAATCCGAGTTTCTCGTGATGCCTCGAGGCGACGGCTTCGTCGACTTCCCCACGTTCGAGGCCGGCTACGAGCGGCTCAAGCGCGAAACGTCCGGCTTTCGGGAGGTCACGCCGGAGCACGTAGCGGAGGCCGTCTGCATCGCGGGCCGCGGGTTCGGTATTCGTCGCGAGGACATGAAGAAGCTCCTCATCGCCGCTCGGGGCAAGGTGTTCACCCTCCAGAACATGCACCAGCTTGTGGCTCACACGCGCCTGCGCGAGTACTCGCTTTCAGGTACCGGATGACGCCGAGGCCGACAGCGAGAGGCAATCACACCCGACCCTAGCCTAGCGAAGTCACGCCGAAGCTGCTCCCGTCACCCGGCTGACTCGATAGCCCGCCGGCAAACTCCTGTTCCAGGAGTTCGCGTTGAACACGTGACAGGCCGCTACCGGAAAACGCACCCAACCTGTGCTCGCAGGCACGTCAATCGGCAACTTCCTCCGCAGCGCATCTGCTCGCGACAATAAGTCGGCCTCAGTCAATTGCTCCAAGCCGACGAGAACCCAGTAGTGAATCGGCTTCTGCACTCTGCCAAGCGCCCACTGGTACAGGAAGGAATCCCTGTACTTCTGGACCAGGTCTTGATCCAGACGGTCGGATTTGAAGCGCGCCGCCCACCTCTGTCGTTCTCGCGGGCCTGCGCGCGGGTCGTCCGGGTCCTTGACTTCAAGGAACAGCGTCCGGTCTTCCAACTCGACCACGAAGTCCACCGCTTTCATGCAGTGACTCAGCCCGTGTGTCGCCGGATCGTCGAGCTTCGACACCTTGGCGGAACTCGGCAACGCGATGCGGAGGTCGCCCTCCTGCAGCCGTGTCACTGCGGCGTATCCGCGAGACTACGCTCCACTTCCCGGTCGTAGAGATCCGTGAAGACCTGACCGATCATGTTCGGGTGGATTCCTGCGTATGTCTTTGAACTGTCGAATGTGATTCGACCATGAGGACTCTCACGATAGAGAGAATGAAACATCACGGCGCCGCTTCCGGCGCTTCGCAGGTCCAGTTCTTTCAAGACCGTGTAGTCGTGCGTCGCCAGGAAGATCTGAATCCCGGCTTCCTGGAGGCTGACGAAGATGTCAGCGAGAGGCCCGAAGAGACGCGGATGGAGGTTGGTTTCCGGTTCATCCCAGAACAGAACGGAGCCGCTGAGCAAGGTGCCGTTCTGGATCAGGAGCCAGAGGAGGCCGAGCTTTCTCATCCCCTCGGCCAGAAGCGAGAATTCCAGGTTGCCTTGCTTGCCTCGAAGGAAAAACTCCTCGTTGTTGACTTCGACCTTACCCGCCATCGGATCCTGGAGCGCACTGAGAAGTTTCCTGCGTTCCTTGTCCGTTGGACCTCGAAGCGCCGGTCGGTAGGCTCGGTCCAGAACATCCGCGTACACCTCTTCGAAATGGACTTCACGCTGCGAGTAGAGGGAGCGAAATCCGGGGGCGTTGGCGAGCATCTCCTTGACAGGGATGTACACGCTTTCCAGCGGCGCACCGCTCCACGGCTTGGCTCCCCGAATCGTGGCCGTCTTCGGCACGGATGCATGGTTCGAGAACGAGGCGCTCAGCTTGAGAGTCCTTCGGCGTTCGCGCCTCTGTACCTCGACCAGGCAGCGAGAACTGCCACGCCGGCGCTTCACGAGACGGCCCAGAGCGCGGCCAGAGGGGAGGAAAACGCGGATCAGCTTCTCGGCAAAGGAAGTGCCCGTCTTGCTGACGTCGCAGGCGGCATACGCGACCTTCATCAGGTGGGTCTTGCCGGTGCCGTTGGCGCCGATGATGGCGTTGATGCCCGGCGCCGGAGCGAACTCAAGCTCGTCAAAGGCCGTGAAGCGGTGCAGTCTGAGCTTCGTGAGCGGCACGACCCGGGCACTATACCCAAGCTATCGTCGCCCCAAGCGGAGGCGAGCCTGGTCGCCCCGCGAGTTCGGTCAGCGCCGCGAGAGCGTGAGTACCGCGGTTCTCGTGTTCCGAATCGACGCTGCTACCGAGCAGACGACTGTGGGCGGTCGGTCTCGTCGGTCCGCCCGCCGTCAACCCTCCTGCCACAGCCCTCAATAGCTGGAGATCAAGATCTCCTTCTCGGTGATGAACTCGAGCAGGGCCGGGGTGCCGGACTCGGTCGCCTTGATGCCGCGGCGGATGGCGGGCACGATGTCCGCGGGGTCGGTGATCCGCTCGCCGTAGCCGCCGAAGGCCCTGGCCATGTCGGCGTAGTGGCCGGAGATGTCGGTGCTGCGGTACTTCTCGGTCGCCACCTGCATGATCGGCAGTTCGATGGCCATCGAGAAGTTGTTCAGCAGGATCGAGAGAATCGGCAGGCGCTCGCGCACCGCGGTCTCGAAGTCCATGCCGGTGAAGCCGATCGCCGCGTCGCCCCAGACGTTGATGCACAGCTTGGCCGGCTGGGCAAGCTTCGCGCCCATCGCCAGGCCGAGGCCGTAGCCAAGCTGGGTCGTCTTGCCCCAGCCGATGTACGACAGCGGCGTCGTGCTGCGCCAGAAGGGCGAGAGCTGGTCCCTCGGCGACCCGGCGTCGTGGGTGATGATCACGTTGTCGCGGTCGACGGTGTGCATCAGATCCCAGAGCACGCGATAGGGCGACAGGGGCGCCGAGTCGGAGCTCAGCTTGGGCATCCACTCGTCGAGCCAGCCGGAGCGGATCCTCTCGATCTCGGCCGGCACGGAATCGGCCCGCGAGGCCGCATGCGGCAGAGCCTGCCCTTCGAGCTCCGCGATCAGGGCGGCGAGAGTGAGCTTCGCGTCGCCCGCCACGACGCAGTCGGAGGCGACGTTCTTGTTCAGGTCGACCGGATCGAGCGTCGCGTGCACGTACTTCGCTTGCGGGTACTTGCCGAAGTAGAGACCGAAACCTGTGGTCGTGAAGCTGCAGCCGATGCCGAAGATCACGTCGGCGGCGCCGAGGAACTCGTGGACCGTCTTCGGCACCGCGCGGCCGCCGGACCCGAGCGCCAGGGGATGGTCCTCGTTGAACGAACTCTTGCCGCCCAGGCTGGTCGTTACCGGGGCGTTCAGCAGTTCGGCCAGTTGCCTGAGCTCGTCCCAGGCCTCGGCGTAGTGGACGCCCTGCCCGGCGTAGATCACCGGGCGCTCGGCCGCCGCCAGCATCGCCGCCGCCTCGCGCACCAGGTCGGGGTCGGGGCCTACACGCACTCTCCCGTTGGGCCGCGGACCCAGCTCGTCCGGAACATCCTCGCCGAAGACGTCCGCCGGCACCTCGATCATCACCGGACCCGGACTCCCCGAACGCAACTGGCTGAAGGCGCGGCGCATCACCTCGGGCATCGCCTTGCCCATGGAGAGCGGCTCGCACCACTTCGTCACGTGCTGGAAGTTCGCCACCGCGTTGAAGTTCGGCGCCACGTGCATCGTCCGGCGGCTGTAGCCCATCGGCAGAACCAGGATCGGCGCCGACTCGCCGTAGGCCTGGGCCACGCCGCCGAAGGCGTTCTCGGTCCCCGGGCCGCTCTGCATCGTGAAGACGCCGAGCTGCCGGCCTGAACTCAGCCGGCTGACCGCGTCGGCCATGTGCAGACCGATGCGCTCCTGGCGCACGATCACGGTGCGGATGTCCGCCACCGCCGCGGCCTCGATGATCGGGTTTACCGGGTAGGCGACGATGAACTCGACGCCTTCCCGTTTGAGGTACTCGGCGACGCCTTGGGCTACCTTCACGCTGGAACTCCTGGAGTGCCCTCCCCCGCCGGATGACGGGCGCCGGGACTGTTTCGCGGTCGGCGCGGGCCACGCGCCAACCAGGTTCGGGGAGCGGCTACGATACCCGGAGCCGGCCCGGCGCGACAACGCAGCGCGGGCTGCTCGATCGGCCCAACGTCAGACCGTCAGGCTCCTGCGGCCCTTGCGACGAGCGAACCCTCCCAGGGAGCCAGGGCCGGGGCCAGACATGGAGCCTGCGGCAGCTCTGGCGGCGATACCGGGCCTGCCACAGGCGGCGGCGCTTGCGGATCGCGTCGACCGCTCCGGCGGAGCACTGGAGGACCGGCGTCGCCGAAGCGCCTGATCCGACGGATGCGCTGGTTCGCACCCTGGTCGGACGGCCAGCCCGCCGGCGCGACTGCCGGTCGAGGTCGGCCAGCGCGCCCCCTGACCACGGGATCCCGCTCCCATGCCGGAGCCGTCGCGGACGGGGCCGAGCAGGTCCGCCAGTTTGGAACGCCGCCGAAAGCCGGCGTCTGGCCGGTCACAGACCGTAGTACTCGCGGTACCAGTCGACGAAGCGGGGAATGCCGACGTCGATCGTGGTCGTCGGCTCGTAGCCCAGGGACTCCCTCGCCGTCGTCAGGTCGGCCGCGGTGCGGACGACATCTCCCGGCTGCATGGGCAGGAACTCCTTTTCGGCCTCGCGGCCGCAGCTCGACTCGATCTGGCGGATGAACGCCATGAGTTCCTCGGTCCGCCCCGCAGCGAGGTTGCAGACCAGGAGTTCGTGGTTGCGGTCGATCGCCGAGACGACGCCCGCGGCAATGTCGTCGATGTAGGTGAAGTCCCGGTGCATCCGGCCGTGGCCGAAGACCCTGATCGCCTCGCCGCGCAGCAGAGCGCCGGTGAACAGGAACAGCGCCATGTCCGGACGCCCCCAGGGGCCGTAGACGGTGAAGAAGCGCAGGCCGGTCACGCGCAGGCCGTAGAGATGGTTGTAGACCGAGGCCATCAACTCGTTCATCTTCTTCGTCGCGCCGTACAGGGAACACTGAGCCGACGTGCTGTCCGTCTCGCTCAGCCGCTCGCGCGCGCTGTTGCCGTAGACCGAGCTGCTGGAAGCGTAGATGAGCCCGCCGACCTCGCGGTCCCGGCACAACTCGAGCACGTGCGTGAAGCCCTGCACGTTGTCGCGGACGAACGCGTCCGGATGCGCGATCGAGTGCCGTACTCCGGCCTGGGCCGCGAGATGGCAGACCCGGATCTCGCCGCCGTCGGCGCCTTGGACGAGCGCGTCGAAAGCGGCCTCGAGAGCGTCGCGATCCCCGATGTCCGCGCGGACCAGACGGAAGTTGGGGCGCTCCTCGAGGATGGCGTTGCGACTCTCCTTGAGCGCGGGGTCGTAGTACCGGTTGAAACTGTCGTAGCCGATCACTTCATCGCCGCGGTCGAGCAGAGCCTTGGCGACGTGGAAACCGATGAATCCGGCGCTGCCGGTGAGCAGCGTCCTCACGAGGCGTCCCCTGCAGACCCGATCTGCCAGCGCTCCGCGAGCTGGGACACGGGGTCGATGAGGAGATCCTCGATCGGAAGTTCCGCCAGCAGCCGGTCGTCGAACTCCGGCGCCCTCCTGAGCACCTGGTCGCGCAGGCCGGTGTAGCGCTCCCGGTAGCCCGAGAGCAGGCGGCGCAGTTCCGGCGCCGGTGCGCGCTCCCGGAAACGCACATGGATCAGGTCGAGGGCCGAGACCTCGCCGTCGGTGAACTCGGGCACGCCGATGAACACCCGACCGTCCGTCCGCCCCCGCGCCGCCATCAGCCGGCCTTCGACCGCGACCGCGTACTTGGTGCCCTTGAGCAGCGGCTCCCGCACGGTCCGCGACTGCAGATCGCGGCACAGGCCGCCGGCCCGCAGCACGCGGATCGTCGCCGCGTCGCCGGGCGCCGGACCGTCGCCTCCACACCAGAGCTGGTAGCGGACGTAGCCGAGCACCTGATCGACGAAGGGATCGAGCGTGCCCATCGTGCACCGGTCCTCGGACGAAACCGCCCCTTCCGGCGCGCCGGCCTCGAGCAGTGCAGTCGCCAGGGACATCCTGCCCAGGGTCTGGTCGTGGCGGGAAATGCCCACGGTCACCGTCTTGGCCTGATGCTTGATCGTGTCGACGTGCCGGGTCAGATCGTCGATGGCGGGATCGAGAGCGGCCCGGAGGTTGTCCAACGCTGCCTCCGCAGCCTGTTCCTCGAAGTCCGCCAGACCGCTGCTCAGGCGGTCGAGCGCCAGAGCCAGCCGCGCCGCCAAGCCAACATGGAGGTTCCCGTCGTAGCCGCCGTCCACCAGGCCCCTGCAGACCGCATCGATCTCAAGGTGGGCCACGTAGCGCAGGCGGAAGAGTGATCGTAGCGCCGGGCCCTTGCCGGACGTCCCGTCCTCTGCAACGCGATCGAGCGGCGCCGGCCCGGTCGCGTGACCTGAAGACCGCTCACCTTCCGGAACCGCATCGAGTTCGGAACGGATCGCACGCAGCGGCCTGGCGAGATCGTCGATCGCAAGCGCCGCGTGGTAGCCGAACAGGTGACCAGCTACCGTCGCCAGGACGAAGGACAACTCGGGCGCGGCCGCGGGCACCTCGATCACCGCCGGCGCGGCCTGGAAACCGGCGCCCTCCGAGGCGATGACGATCGGCGTCGCGCGGTGAGCCTGGTAGACGTCGATCTCCTTTCTCGTGTCGGCCGCGGTCGACCCCTGGACTCCCGTCGCACAGACCAGGATCAGCGGTTCGGATGACAGGTCGATGTGTTTCTTGTCCTCCGTCGCGTCGCAGGCGATCGCCTTGTAGCAGAGTTCCGAGAGCTTGATCCGTATCTCCTCCGCCGCGATGCGGTCGAGGCCGTTGCCGACGACCGACCAGTCCCGGAGCCTGGGCGCGAACCGCCGCGCCAAGGCGGCGATCTGTTCGCGCAGCGTGAGAGTGCGCTCCATCGCCTCCGGCAACGCCCGCAGCTCTCGCAGCAGCCGGTCGGCGGCAGGCCGCTCGTCGGCCTTGCCGGCAACCAGGTCGACGATCGCCACGGCGAGCAGCATGCCGGCCGCGATCTGGGAGTAGAACGCCTTGGTCGACGCCACGCTCATCTCCACGTCCCGGCCATCCGAGGTGTAGAGCACGCCGTCCGCCCGCGCCGCGAGGTCCGAGTCGCGCCGGTTGACGACGGCGATGGCCCGCGCCCCCCGCCGTTGCGTCAGATTGAGCGTGCGCAGCGTGTCCGTCGTCGTGCCTGACTGACTGACCGCCACGACCAGGGTGTCCGTCATGTCCGGCAGCAGATGGAAACCCGAGAGTTCCGTCGCCGGCATCGCCTCGACCCGGAGCCCGCGGAGATCCCGCTCCCGCATCCGCCCCTCGATCGAGGCGGCTATCCCCTGGCCGGCAACGGCGGCCGTGCCCTGGCCGGTGACCACGACCCGTGTGATCGCGCCGCTGCCCAGGTCGCGCGCCACGGCCTCCGGTATCGACTTGCGGCCCAACGTCACCCGCAGGCGTCCGGCCGCGTCCTCGTGCAACTTGCCGCGCAGCGTCCTGCGTACCGATCGCGGCGCTTCGCTGATCTCCTTGAGCAGGAAGTGGGGGAACTCGCCCCGGTCGATGTCGCGGGTCGTGATGTCCGCCCGCTCCAGTTCCTCTCCGCTCACCGGCAGCGGCGCCCCGTCCATGCCGAACCGCTCGATTCCCGCCAGGTCGCCGGCCCGCCGCGCATCGAGTACGACGATCTGACCCCTGGCCACGCCGGGCGCCTCCGGGCCGGCCGCCGCCTCGCCGTCCAGCCGGAGGTACGTCGCGGTCTCCTCCACCAGGCCGTAAGGCTCGCTGGCAACAACGAAGGCGTGGTCCGCGAGGCCCACGTACAGCCCCTGGCCGCTGCCTCGGATCGCCAGGTAGAGGCGGTTCGGGTCGTCCCCGCAGAGTGCGCCGACGGCGAGTGATCCCTCGAACCCCGAGACCGTGGCGCGGAAAGCCCCGAGCGGTTCGGCGCCGCCGGCCAACCGACGAGACATGAGGACCGGCATGACCTTCGCGTCGGTCGTGATTCGCGGGTCGATGTCCAGACTCTCCAGGACCGCCAGGTCGGCGTGGTTGTCGACGTCGCCGTTGATCGCCGCTGCCACCTGCGGGGCGTGTTGCGGAGCCGTGACGCCGGCTGCGGGCAGGATCGTGTTCGAGCCCTCGGAGCGGGAACCGTCCGCGCCCCTGCCCGTGTGCCATCCCTGCACCGGTTGACCGGCGCCCGGAGTCGTATCGGCGTGGTGCGAGGCGGCGCCAGACGCGTCCCCGGGAGCCTCCGCCTCGTTCAGGGGATGCGCGTTCGCCTCGTTGACCCGTCCGACGCTGGCCCAGCGGGTGTGCCCGAGGATCGCCGCCTCGACGTCCGGACTCGCGAGGGCCGCCGCCAGGACCGGGTCGTCCGCCAGCGCGGCGCGCAGGAAGCGGACGTTGTCGCCCAGTTCGCCGATCTCCTCGGCGCACTTGTAGACCAGGCCCAGGCGTCCGTCGCCGCGAACGATCGCGCGATGCCCGAACATCCCATCCCCGGTGCGCCGGTCGAGCTCCGCCCGAACCGCCGCATCGCCCCGGTCGACCCCGTGTCCCGAGAGCAGCAGGAACAGGCCGGCGGAATCCCGGCCGCGGATCTCGAGGCGATCTAGGGACGAGAAGGCCTGCTGAACGCCGATCAGTACGTCGAGACCCGCGTCACTGACGCCGGCCGGCGCCAGAGCACCGACCTCGGCGACGGTCCGCAGCCGGTCGCAGCGGATCGCCCACTCGGCGTCCGCCAGGGCGCCCGCCGCCCTGCCGATGACCTCCAGGCCCGCGTCTCCGAACGCCGGCGCCTCGGCGTCCAGGGTCGACTCCAGCCGCCTGAGCGCCTTCAACGTCGGCGCCAGGGCTTCCGCCACCGCGGCGCACAGCGCCGGGTCGCGCACCAGGGAGCGCACCGCCGGACGGCCGCGCAGCCGTCGGTCCCAGTTCGCAATCTCCGACGCGGCCTCGGACAGAGCGGAGGCAAGGGACCCGGCATCCGCACGATCGACGTCGCGGACCGCCGCCTCGACGCAGCGACCGGTCGCGGCCAAGCCCTCCAGCAGTTCCCGCGAAGAGACCGCCGGTCCAGGGTGGGGGCGCATCAGGATGCCGACGATCCCGCACATCGGTGGCGGAAGCTTAGCCCGGATTGATGCCCCCACGGCCGCCCGCGCTCGCGCGATGCGCCGACCTGCCCGAGCGGATCGACCGGGTGGGCCGACCCTCTGGCCGGCATCCGGCGCGTCAGCGTCGGTCTCCGGTCCGCAGCGTCAGGCCGGATCCAGGGCCGTGTAGACGAGCCCAGTCCAAACGGCGCGGTTGCGCAGGGTTAGAGCCGGATCGGCCGTGTAGACGAGCCTCTCCCCCTCTTCGCAGCGACTGCCGGGCCCGAAGCCCCACAGGTCCGACGGCGGTAAGCTCCCGGCGAAGGGACCGAACCGGGATGAACGACACGCAGACCTACCTCGCCGCCGTCGTCCAGATGGGCGCCACGTCCGACGAGCAGGCCAACTGGGAAACGGCCCGCCACTGGATCGAGACCGCGGCGGACCGTGGCGCGCAGTTCGTGACAACGCCGGAGAACACGAACTACCTCGGACCGCACAAGGAGAAGGTGAAGCTCGCCGAGCCGACCTCGGGCAGAACCTGCGCGCGGTTCGCGGCGCTGGCGCGGGACCGGGGCATCCATCTCCTTCTCGGCTCCTACAACGAGCTTTCGCCGGAAGAGGACGGCAGCCGGTGCTACAACACCAGCGTCCTGTTCGATCCCCAGGGCGAGATCGCGGCCACCTACCGCAAGATCCACCTCTTTGACGTGGACGTCTCCGATGCGGTGCGCTTCCTCGAGTCCAGGACGGCCGTGCCCGGCAGGGATGTCGTCACCGTGGATACCGCCTTGGGCCGCCTCGGCCTCACCATCTGCTACGACCTGCGCTTCCCCGAGCTCTACCTGCAGCTGGCCGCGGACGGCGCGGAGATCCTCACCGTGCCCTCCGCCTTCACCCTGATGACCGGCAAGGACCACTGGTACCCGCTGCTGCGGGCCAGAGCGATCGAGACCCAGTGCTACGTGCTGGCGGCGGCGCAGACCGGAAGGCACGACGACCGCGGCCTGCGGCACAGCTACGGGCACTCCGTGATCATTGACCCTTGGGGCCACGTCCTGGCCGACGCCGGCGACGCGCCGGGGATAGCGATCGCCGAGATCGACCGGCGCCGCGTCACCGAGGTACGGCGCTCGATGCCCGTCGCCTCCCACCGCCGCCTGCCGATCGGCTGAGCGAGAGACCGCCGCAGGCAACGGAGCGATCGCCCGTCGCGATGCGTCGGTCGACTGGATGAGGCCCTCCTGGCGTCCCAGTCGAGCAGGTGCTCGAGGTAGGGGCGGACGCGGGCGGCGACACGCCCGCGGTCCGGAATCCTCCCCGGACGCTACGATTGGCCGACTTCCGGGGCGGACCCGCGCATGGACATCTGGATTCTCATAGCGATCATCGTCTTCACCTTCCTGGCGTTCAGCTTCGAGTGGCTGCGGATCGATGCGGTCGCTCTCTCCAGCCTGGGCCTGCTCCTGCTGTTCGGCCTGGTGACGCCCCAGGAAGCGATCCGCGGCTTCAGCAACGACGCCGTGATCACGGTGATGATGATGTTCATCCTCAGCTATGGACTGACCCACACCGGCCTGATCGACCGCTTCGGCCAGAAGCTCGCCCAGATGTCGGGCCACACCCACTGGGCCGCCGCGACCGCGCTGATCCTTGTCTGCGGCGTCCTCTCGGCCTTCATCAACAACACCGCGGCGCTGGCGATCCTGATGCCGGTCGGCATTCAGATCGCGAAGCACTACGGTGTGTCGCCGTCGCGGATTCTGCTGCCGCTCTCCTACCTCTCGATCATCGGCGGCACCTGCACCCTGATCGGTACGTCGACGAACCTGCTCGTCAGTTCGATGGCGGCGGAGTACGGCTACGGCGGCTTCACCATGTTCGAGTTCCTCGCGTTGGGGCTGATCCTGCTGGTCGTCGGCTTCGCCTACATCGTCCTCGTGCCCATGCGCCGCCTTCCGGATCGCGCCGGCGCCTCCGACCTGACCACGAAGTACCAGTTGTCCTCGTTCCTGACCGAAGTCCAGGTGCCGGAGGGGAGTTCACTCGTCGGCAGCAACGTGGTCGACGCGCAGATCAACGAGCGCTTCCGCCTCACGGTCCTCGAGATCCTGCGGGGCGAAGAACGGATCGCCATCGAACTCCGCGCCACGCCGATCCGAGGCGGCGACCTCCTGATCGTCGAAGGCCTGATGGACGACATCGTCAGCTTCCGGGACCACTACGGCCTGCGCCTCCGCACCGAGGTGAAGATCGGCGACCGCGACCTCTCGGACAAGAACAACATCATGGCGGAGATCCAGCTCTCGCCGGTCTCCCGGCTCACCGGTTCGACGATCCGCGAGCTGGACTTCCGCCGCCGCTTCGGCTGCTTCGTGCTGGCGCTCAACCGCACCGGCGAGCCGATCCGCGAGAAGCTGGCCCATATCGCCCTCAACAACTGGGACACCCTGCTCGTCTTCGGCCCCCGGTCCCGGATCGAAGCCCTCTACGACACGGAGGACTTCATCCCGTTGCAGCAGGACGTCAAGCTGCGCCTCGTCATCCCCCGGCGCTGGTGGCTCGCCGTAGTGATCATCCCGATCGTCGTCGTCGTCGCCGCCGCGGGAGTCACCTCGATCCTGAAGGCGTCGATCCTGGGCGCCGTGGCGCTCATCGTCTTCGGCGGCATCTCCGTCCAGCAGGCGTACGAAGCGATCAACTGGACCGTCATCTTCCTGCTCGTCGGCATCCTGCCGATGGGCATCGCGATGGAGAAGACCGGTCTGGCAACGATGATCGGCGAGACGATCGCGAACGCCGGCGCCGACTACGGGCCCTGGGCGGTCATCGCGCTGGTCTACCTGGCGACCGCCCTGCTCTCGGAGATCGTCTCGAACAACTCGACCGCGGTGCTCATGGTGCCGATCGCCGGCACCGCCGCCGCCTCGATGGGTCTCGACCCGAAGCCCTTCATGATGACGGTCGCCTTTGCCGCATCCGCCAGCTTCCTGACCCCGATGGGCTACCAGACGAACGCGATGGTCTTCGGCCCTGGCGGCTACCGCTTCAGCGACTACCTGAAGTTCGGCGCCCCGCTCAAGATCGCGTTCTTCGTGATCTCCGTACCGCTGATCCCGCTGATCTGGCCGTTGACGTAGCGGCGGCAGGCCTGTACACGGCGATGTGGCCGGCACGACCGCCGCGATCAGTCCGCGATACGCTCCTCATCGCGCCTTGTTGGACGGAACCCCGCCGCTCTCGGTACAATGCGGAGTTTGCCGCGGACGCTTCCCGCCCACCAGAAGAAACGAGGAAAACTGAAGATGAAGTTGTTGGCGTTGGTTCTCGCCGTGTTGTCGTTCCACGCCGCTGACGGGGTGTTGACCGCTCAAGAAGGGCGCAACGAACCCTCCGGCCATCCTCGCTACTTCGCGGGCAAGGTTGACGACATCGGTGTCCATGGCCATGAATGGACCGCGGCATCGGCCGCTCTGACCAGCGATGGGTCGGTGAAGTCATCGGGGATCAACTGGCGTCTACGGGAAGGCCTCGAATGGCAGCTTCAGAGGGGCGCCGTCGCGAACGGACTGAAAGAAGGCGAAGTTCCTGTCAATGACGATTGGTGCGCTCCACACCGGTCATCCCGCGGCATCCATGTCCAGAATGAGCAGGATGGTCGCTTCAGTTCTGCACTACTGCTATCGGAAGTGGCGGTGACCGCCACGCTGAAGGCGGCAGCGCCGGGGTTTTTCACGAACGGCAACCCCGGAGTGATGTTCTCGCTATCCGATGTGGTGCCGCTGCATTCGGGGTCGGAGCCTGTTGACCATGTGTTGGTGCCTTTCGACCGCCTGGTGATACGAGACCGCGTATTCTGTGCGGTGACCCCTTCCGAGTCCCGGTGGAGCCGAAGAAGCCACCCCGGGGTCGGAGACCGTGTAGTGATTCTCGGCGAACGTGGCGAACGCGGTGTGGTGCGAACAGGAGCCTGGTGGAGCCATTTGGGCTACCTGGCATTGGTGGACGACAACGAGGCGCTGCATTGGGATTCCCTGATGCATGAACGTGCTGGAAGGCCCGGAAGCCTCCCCTCTCTGCGTCTGCGCGTTGAGGAAGCTGTGTCGGGAGGGCTGTTCAACATGACAGCGCACCTTGTGTCCCTGGAGTACGGTTCGCCAGAGCGGGTGCAGTTCACCAGGATGTTGCGACGGAACGAGCCCAACGGCTGTCGAGTCACCGCTGCGGCACTGTCCGAGGATGGTCACAAGTGGATGCCCGAGCGCATCGTCTGCCCTCCTGAGAGATGACAGGATGAGAAGACTCCTTCTGAGGTGTTGTTGCCTGTCGGCAGGTCTGTTCCTGGCAAGTGAGACCGCGGCACAACCGGGCTGCAAGGTGCCCGTAAGCACCACCTCCGCACCGTCCAGGATCCATTTCACGGGAGATGATCTCGGCATTGATTGGGACGCTATTCAAGTGGGCGCCTCGGCTTGGACAAGATGCAGCGCCGCGCCCCAGTTCTCTTACGGCGGAATCAAGTTGCAGGCCGGGTTCTCTCGTGTTTCAGTGTCGATTGTTCCGAAGAGCCAAATGGTCTGGGAGAGGGCCTGTGCAGAGGCAGGAGTGGGGATACTCAAGATCAATGAGGACGGCCCCCGGGCTTGCGCCACCAAGACATGGTTGGTCTATGTGCATGAGGTCGGCCATGTGCTTGGACTACAGCATGCAAGAGGGGACACGTGCGGTCCTCAGGGAGGGAAGCCGGGCAACATCATGTGGGAGTTCGCAGGTAGGGTTTCCGACAACGTCGCGGTCACACAGGAAGCTTGTGCGGCTGTACGGGCTGCCAGGGGCATTGCACCTCCTCCCCCTCCGGGCGGCGGCGGCGACGGGCCCGGAGGCGGCAATCCCGGCGGCGGCGACGGGCCCGGAACGGGGACGGACCGGTGTGTCGACCATCCGGGCACCCCAGGTTGCCCATTGGACTGCGACGCAAACCCGCACGACCCCAGGTGCGGGGACTCTGACGTCTGCGAGTACTACCCGACTTCTGGCGGCGGCTTCACCCCCTCTCCCGACAACTCCGAGGAATGTTCACCGCTACCGCTCTAGCCGAGGAAGAGAGGTTCCGCCACGCGGTCGAGATGACGCTCCACCGCCATGAACGCGGTCGGCGAGAAGGGCTCGGTTGAGGGCGGACAGAGCTACAAGGCCCCCGTGCCACACCGCGTCATCCGGGATGGACTGTTCCCAAGGTGCTGTCTCCGAGCGTCTACCGCTGGCAGCGCGGACAGTAGTACGTGCTGCGGTTGGAGATCACGATGCGGCGGATGCGGGCGCCGCAGCGAACCGGGCAGGGCTCTCCTTCGCGGCCGTAGACGTCGAGCGAAACCTGAAAGTAGCCCGAGTTGCCCTCGCCGTCGGCAAAGTCGTTGAGCGTCGTGCCGCCCTGCTCGATCGCATCGCGCAGCACTTCGCGCACCGCCGCGGCAAGAACGTCGAACCGCCGGCGGGCGATCCGAGCCACGGACCGGCGGGGATGGATGCGGGCACGGTACAACGCCTCCGAGGCGTAGATGTTGCCGACGCCGACGACGGTTTCCGCGTCCATCAGGAAGCTCTTGGCCGGCGCCCGGCGGCCTCGCGCGAGCGCTGCAAGGCGAGCGCCGTCGAAGTCTGACCCCAGGGGCTCGACGCCGAGATGGCGAAAGTGCCGGTCGCCGTCGAGATCCCCGGTTGGCGCGACGAAAGCGAGGCCGAAACGCCGCGGATCGCAGAAGCGCAACCGACGGCCCGAGGCGAGATCGAAGCCCACATGTTCGTGCGCCGCCAACGGTGCGTCCCCGGCGACCAGGGTCAAACGGCCGCTCATGCCCAGATGCAATACGAGGGTCAGGCCGCCCGAAGCGGCGGCGCCACGATCTTTCCCCACAACATCGGGCCCGGCGCGGCCCGCAACCCGGATCGGATCCGTCGCATCGGCAAGATCACGGTGCGGGAGGCGCTCGCCGCCGGTATCGACCAGGAGGTATTTCGCCCGTCGGCGCAGGCGGCGGACCGTTCGCCCCTGGAGCCGCCGGAGTGCCGGCCCGCAGAGCGGTTCACGCAGGGTCGGGAAGTGGACCTGCACTGCGTCGAACCGGTCGCCCACGAGCGGCCGCTCCAGGCTACGGCGGAGCACTTCGACTTCCGGCAGCTCGGGCACCTCAGTAGCCCGCCGAAGAAGTCACGCCGCAAGAGTGCGGCGTGGACATCAGCGTGCGAAGCGGCGGCGACCGCCGGAGCGGCCCCGGGGCGGCCGGGACCGTCGACCCGGCCCCGGGGCGGCCGCCGCTCTCGAAGCTCCCGCGCGACCTCGGCCGGCTTCCGGCGCACCGCCGCCGCCCGCCACCGTCACGACCAGCGACTCCAGCGCGGTCTCGGCGTCGGCGCTGGCGCCCTTGAGCCGCACCTCCGTCTGGAGTATCCGCCAGGGCAGATCCGCGATTGCGCGCGACGAAGCCGGGTCGCGCCGCCTCGAGGCCGCCTGGTAGATGCGGAACAGGCGATACGGGTGAACTCGCGCCAACGGGTTGGGGGCGCCGCCCGGGAGTTCAGCGGTCAGCTTCGGCAGGAGACGGGTCTTGAAGCGGTTGAAGCTGCCCTCGGGCGGAAGCTCGAGCAGCTCGGCGGCGCCGTGCGCCGCCGCCAACTGCTGGCAGAAGCCGGCGAACAGGCCGAAGAAGCGAAACCGCTCCCCGGTGCGGTTGGCGGCGCCGTCGAGGCGGCGTCGAAGCCCCGCTACCGCCTGGGCCGGCCGTTGCTCGGCAATCGCGTCCAGCAGCTTGAAGGCATCCTCATCGCCACGGTCCGTCACCATCTCCTCCACCGTCCCAAGGTCGATTCGACCGGCCCGGCCGCGCACGGCGGCGGCCACCTTGCGGTACTCGGCCCCAAAACGGTCCGACGAGTCGGCGTCCACTCCCGATCCGCCGCGCCCCTCGGGCTTGCGGAGCGTGCGGCGCTCCAGTTCCTGCTTCGCCTCGTGGTCGATCCCGACGCCGGTTTCGCTCGCCAGTTCCCTCACCAGCGCGTCGAGTCCACCCACGCCGCCCCGGCCGAACGCCAACCCGCCGACATCGAACGTCGCCTTCCTCCCGGCCAGCCGCTGCACGATGGGGTGGGCCGGGTCGGCCTGCCGTTCGGCGAACACGAGGGCATGGCCTTCCGGCAGCCCGCCATCGACCATGCGGTCGATTTCCGGCAAGACGCTGTCCGACCATCCCTCGAGACCCTCGGCCCTCGCGGCTTCGAGCAGCTCCGCCAGGTTCGCGGCAAGTTCGGCCTTCTGTTTCTTCGTCCGGCTGCGCCTGCCGCGCTTGCGACGTTCTTGGCCTCCGCCCAGGGCCCACGCGGGAAGCGCCGAAACCACTTCGGCAGGAGCGCCGGAATCGGCGGGAACGTCGAACAGCCGTAACGCCAGCAGGAGCCGGCCGGCTGCTTCCTTCCACTCGGGCGCAAGCGCGCCGCCGACCGGACCGGCCCCGGTCGAATCGAACCGGGCCCCGGCGTCGTCGATCAGGTCTGCCGCGGCGGCCCTGTCGGCGAAGATCGCGCTGTCGCTGACCAGCGTGACCTTGGCCGAATCGAACAGGGAGAACGTGAACAGATCGGCCAGAATCGGAGGCAACTCGGCCAGCCCCGCCCCCTTGTACACGGCCACTTCACAGCCGCTGCCGGCCGCCAAGGCATCCGCCAGCTGCGTCGCGGCCTTCATCGCCACCACGAGCTCGCCGGTCACAAGGTACAGCGGCTGGCGGTCACCGCCTGCGATTCGCGCGACCGCCGCGTCGATCTCGGGTGTCTTCACTCCTCGCTCGGAAGCCGACCCTTCTCCTCGAGCTCCTGGCAGCTGATGCAGTAGGAGGCCCAGGGCACTGCTTCAAGCCGTGCGCGGCCCACGTCGGCGTGGCAGTGAACGCAAACGCCGAAGCTGCCCTCGTCGAGACGCCCCGTTGCCTCATCGATCCGTTCGAGCAGCGCGCCGTCACTGTCGGACAGCGAGAAGTTCAACTCGCGACTGTAGGCGTGGTTCGCCCGGTCGACGAGATCTTCGGAGCCTTCGCCCGTCGTCGCCCTCAGGCCCGCATGCAGATCGCGGCTGTAGCGACCGAACAGCTCCCGCCGCTTCTCCTCCAGCCGCTCGCGCACGACGTCCAGATCGACGTCGGCGCCCTTCCGGCGGGAGCCCTGCCCCCGACCGTCGCCCGCGCGCTCCGGCCTGAGGAGCAGCGTCGGCGCTTTCCGGGGAGGCGCCTTCTTCCGGGCCGCCTTCTTCCGGGCCGCCTGCCGCTTGGCCGCCATCCTGCGAGCGGCTTCCCGGTCGGCAGCCTCCTTGGCGGCTTTCTCCTTCGCCGCGGCGGCCTCTTCCTGAGGCCTCCTGGCCTCGGCCTCCTCCGCGGCCCGGGATTCGGCCACCCGCTTCTCCGCCGCGGCGGCAGCACGCTCCGCCTTCCGCGCCACGGCCTTCGCATCGGCCGCGGCCTTCGCGGCCTTCTTGAACGCCGCCGTCCGGGACGCCGCAACGCGCGCGGCCTTCCGCGCGGCTACGCCCTTCGCCGACGAGTCCCTGGCCGCCGCCTGAGCAGCCGCCTTCCGTTCCGCCGCCTGGGCAACCGCCTTCTCAGCGGCGGCGCCCGTCGTCCGGACAAGCCTGGCCGACCGTCCTGCTGCCTTCTTCCTGGCGGTCGCTTCCTCCTGCCCCTTGGCCGCAGCTTCCAACATCCTGGCGGCTTTCCGCTCTGCTCGCGCCACCACCGACTTGCGGGCACGGGCGTCCCGAGCCGCGCGCTTCGCCGTCTCCTCCGCCGTACGGAGGCGTTGGGCCGCCGCCTTCGCCTCCCGTGCCAACTCGGTGACCTTCCTGGCCGCCTCTTCCTGTGCCGCGCTGCGCACAGCGGCCTCCCGCTCAGCCTTCCGAAACAGCGCGGCCAGGGCCTTCTGGTCCTTCGCCGCCTGCTGCGCGGCCGCCTGGCGTGCCTTGGCTGCAGCAGCCGCTTTCTCGGCGGCCCTGCCGCCCGATGCGGCCGCCCGCTCAGCCTTCCTCGCAGCAGCCCGGCGTTCGGTGGCCGCCCTGGCCGCGGCCTCGGCCGCTTTCTTCTTCGTTTCGGCGACCCTGTCCGCTCTGGCGGCCTCGGCAGCCGCCGACTTCTCCGCCCGTGCCGCCTGCTGAGCGTCCGCCTTCTTCCGGGCTGAGGACTTCGCCGCGCGACCGGCCACCGCCAGCTTCCGCGCCGCTTCGGCCTTCGCCTTCTTCGCGGCAGCCTGTTCCGCCTCAAGCGGGCGAACCTTGGCCGCTGCCGGCTTGTTCCTGCTGTCTGCTCCGCTGCTCCGGGCGCTCTTGTCCGCGCTTGCCACTTCTTCTCCCCTCACGCGGCTCAATGAAACGGTCGCCGATGATAGTTGATTCCCTCCAGGATCGTGAAGGAACGGTAGATTTGCTCGAAGACGGTCAGGCGGGCTAGCTCGTGAGGGAGCGTCAGAGGCCCCAGAGACAGCCGGAAGCGCGATGTCATCTGCAGCTCGCCCTCGAGTCCCAGATCGGACCCGACGATCCACGCGACCGGCCTCTGCCAATCGGTACGCAGTCGTCCGACCTCCGCCGCGAGGGCGCGTGAACTCAGGCTCCGGCCCTTCCGGTCCAGGCACACCGTCCACGCCCCGGCTGGCAGGACGGCCCGAATGGCGTTCCCCTCGAGCCGAAGGCGGGTCCGACCGGCTCCGCGCGCGGGACGCACGACCTGCTCCCGCACCGGGGCGAACCTCCCGATCCGCTGCCGGTACTCGCCGCAGAGGGACTCCCAGGGCTCACGCCGGCGACCGACCCAGATCACGACGATCTCGAACGCCACTGCGCCATTATGCACACCGTTCCGACGCTTACCGCGTCGGCAAGGCAGGCAGGTCTGCGCTGCTATTGTCCGCGTGATGGCAAGGTCCGCCGACCAGGAACTGAAGCGCCTGCGCAGGCGCCGTGTGACCCGCGGCCTGATTCTGGGCGGGCTGGCGCTCGGAGCGCCCGCGGTCATCAACACGATGGTCGCGCGCCGGGCCGCGAGGCTCCCCCGACCCCGGTGGGGCGCCACCCGGCACGTCGAGATCGACGGGAAGCGGCTGGCGTACGTCCACATGCCCCGGTCCGGCCAGGGCTCCACGCGGCCCATGGTCCTTCTTCACACGTTCGGACCCGGCCACACCGGGCTGCTCTGGCGCGAAGCGGCGGAACGTCTCGCGTGCAGTCACGACTGCTTCGTCCCCGACTGGCTCGGTTGGGGCGACTCGGAGCGCCACGCCCAGCGCTACACGGCCGCGCTCTACATTGAACTGCTCGACCGCTTCCTGAAGGAGGTGATCGGCGAACCTGCGGTCCTCGTGGCCCCCCATCGCGCCGCCGCCTACGCCGTTCAGGTGACCCTGAACGCGCCCCGGCGGGTGGCCGCACTGGCGCTCGTCGCGCCTCAGGGCCTGGGCGCCGACGTCATCCAGGACGGAGGAGACCCCGTCCTTCACGCGCTCCTGCGCGCGCCCCTGCTCGGCACGTCCGCACTGAACCTGGTGACCGGCGAGCGGGCTCTGGAGAACCACCTTCGCCGCGAGACCATGTTCGGAGCCGAGGGACTAGGCAAACCGGCGGTCGACGCGATGTACCGCGCCAGCCACCTTCCCGGCGCCAGTCACGCGCTGATCGATAGCCTGTGCGGCCGGCTCGGGCACCAGCTCGAAGTCGGTTTCGGCGACGAACTCCGGCAGCCGCTGTGGCTGGCATGGGGCCGTCAGGCCACCTACCCGCCGCTCGAGACGGCCGATCTCTGGCTCCAGGAACTGCCGGAGGCGGACCTGGAAGTCCTGGACGGCTGCCGCAATCTGCCCCACGTCGAACGGCCGGCCCGGTTCGCGGCGGCGCTCACCGCGTTCATCGAGCGCCAGCGCTTCGCCGCCTGATCGGGGCGGCGCACCCAGAGTCCTTCGCCGTGTCCAGCCCGCACGTTCCACCGGTGTCCCGCTGCGGCCGCGGATCCGCCAGCTCGCTGAAGGGCGCGCGGACCGGTTCAAGGGCGGCGCAGGACGCGCCATCCGGATTTCCGTTTGTGCCGGGCGGCTATCCCTTTCCGGAACTCGAGCGCGAGACACTCGAGTTCTGGCAGCGCGAACGGGTGTTCGAGGCCTCTCTGGCGGCCGGCGGCGCCGACCAACGCGAGTTCTCGTTCTACGAGGGTCCGCCGACGGCCAACAACGTGCCGCACGTCGGTCATGTCGTCACCCGCGTGGTCAAGGACCTCTACCCGCGCTTCCGCACGATGACCGGACGGCGCGTGCCCCGCAAGGGCGGTTGGGACACGCACGGCCTGCCGGTGGAAATCGAGGTCGAGAAGCAGCTCGGCTTCTCCGGCAAGCAGCAGATCGAGGACCACGGGATCGGGAAGTTCAACCGCGCCTGCCTGGAGAGCGTCAGCGCCTACGAGCGCCAGTGGCGGAGGATGACCGATCGGGTCGGTTACTGGCTCGACATGGACGGCGCCTACAAGACCTACACGAACACCTACATCGAGTCGGTGTGGTGGGCGCTCGCCGAGCTCTGGCGGCAGGACCTGCTCTACGAGGGGCGCAGGATCCAGCCGTACTGCGCCCGCTGCGGCACCACCCTGTCGAGCCACGAGGTGGCCCAGAACTACCGCGACACGGAGGATCCCTCGATCTGGGTGCGCTTCCCGCTGCGGCCGGGGCAGACACTCTCCGCGCTCGGCGGGGAGGCGGCCGGCGGCGCCACGTTCAGCACCGACCGGCCGATCGACATCGTCGCCTGGACGACGACGCCATGGACGCTCCTCTCCCACGCAGGGATCGCGGTGCATCCCGAACTGATCTATCGCGCCGTACCGGACCCGGGCGACCCCGGGCGGCTGCTGCTGATCGCGGAGAGCCTCGAGCGACCCGTGCCGGTGCTCGTTTCCGGCGACGGCAAGCCGACCCGCGTGGATCTGCGCGAGGCCGCCACCGTCGCCCGCTTCGACGGCCGGTCCCTTGAAGGCATCCTCTACGACCGGCCGTTCCCCGTCGAGCCGCGCCGCCCGTACCGCCCCGCCGAGGTGTCGGACGCCGCCGGCTACCGCATCCTGCTCGCCGACTACGTCACCCTTGCCGAAGGGACCGGCGCGGTCCACACGGCGCCGCTGTTCGGCGAGGACGACGAGAAGAGCGGGCGCGAGTACGGCCTGCCCGAGCTGCAGGCGGTCGACGCGGAGGGCCGGGTCGCGCTCGACGCCGCCGCCAGCTCCGACGACCCCTCCGTCCAGTCCCTGATCGACGACATCAACGGTGAGTGGTTCAAGGACGCCGACCCGAAGATCGTCCGCTCGCTGCGGCAACGGGGCCGGCTGCTCCACGGCGAACGGTACGGTCACAGCTACCCCTTCTGCTGGCGCTGCGATCAGCCGCTGCTCTACTACGCGACGACAAGCTGGTTCGTGCGCACCACCGCGGCCCGCGACCGGTTGATCGAGAAGAACCGCCAGATTCACTGGCATCCGGAGCACGTCGGGCAGGGGCGTTTCGGAGACTGGCTCGAGAACGTCGTCGACTGGGCCCTGTCCCGGAGCCGCTACTGGGGTACTCCGCTGCCGGTCTGGCAGTGCGCCGACTGCGGCGAGACCGAAGTGATCGGCTCCTTCGGGGAGCTCTTCCGCCGTGCCGGACTTCCCCTGCCGGACGACCCGTACGACCGCTCGAACTTCGATCCCCACCGGCCCTTCATCGACGACGACTTCCACTGGTCGTGCACCGGCGCCGCCTGCTCGGGGACCATGCGCCGCGTCCCGTTCGTGATCGACGCCTGGTTCGATTCGGGCGCCATGCCATTCGCCCAGTACCACTACCCGTTCGAGAACCGGGAGACCTTCCGGGCCCGCTTCCCGGCGGACTTCATCTCCGAGGCGGTCGACCAGACCCGGGGCTGGTTCTACACCCTGCACGTCCTCGGCTGCCTGCTCTTCGACAGCCCGGCCTATCGCAACTGCATCGTCCTGGGACACGTGAACGACGAGAACGGCCGCAAGATGTCCAAGCGGCTCGGCAACGTCGTCGAGCCGATGGAGGTGCTGGCCGAGACCGGCGCCGACGCCCTGCGCTGGTACTTCTGCGTCAACAACCCGGAACAGCCGTCGCGTTTCTCGGCCAGGCTCGTGCGGGAGGCGGCCCAGACCTTCCTGCTGCCGCTCTGGAACGCCCTGTCGTTCTTCACCATCTACGCCAACCTCGACGGCTGGCGGCCGGCCCCCCGGCAGGGGTCTGGCGACGTCGGAGCGGATCGGGTTCGTCGCGGCGGAAGCGACGTTCCTGATGAGCCGGACGGGGTTGGGGCGAAGGTCCCGTTCGCCGAGCGCCAGGCCCTCGACCGCTGGATCCTGCTCAGGCTCCACCGCCTCGTACGGGAGACGACCGGGCACCTGCGCGGATACCGCACCGCGCCCGCCGCTCGTGGCATCGAGACGTTCCTGGACGAGTTGACGAATTGGTACATCCGGCGCAGCCGCGACCGGTTCTGGGCGCCCAACGACGAGTCCGGCGCCGGCGGGGAGGGCAAGGAAAGCGCGTACCAGACTCTGTACGAAGTCCTGACCACGCTGCGCCTTCTCGTCGCACCCTTCGTCCCCTTCGTGGCCGAGGAGCTCCACCGCCGGCTGCTTTCGAGCCAGGGTCTCGGCGCCGTCAGTTGCCACCTCGAGTCGTGGCCCGAGCCTCCCGCCGACCGTGCCGACGAGCGACTGGAGGCGGCGATGGCGACCGTGCTCCAGGTCGCCCGCAGCGGCCGCTCAGCGCGCAACGCGAACAGCATCAAGATCCGCCAGCCGCTGCGCTCCGTCACGCTCATCAGTGCCGATCCGGAACTCCAATCCCTGGTCGGGCCGTACGTCGGTCTCCTCGCCGAGGAACTCAACGTGCATGCAGTGCGCTGGGCCGCCGACAGCTCCGAGTACGTCTCGTTTGACGTGGTCCCGCACTACCCGAGGTGCGGCCCCCGGTTCGGTCGCGCCATGCCGGCGGTGCGCGCCGCCCTCGCCGCCCGAAACGGCGCGGACCTGAAGCGCGAACTCGACGAGTCCGGGCGCATTGCGATCGAACTCGACGGCGACACCGCGTACCTCGAACCGGACGACGTCGAGGTGCGGCTCGAAGAGCGTCCGGGCATCGCCGTGCACGGGGACAGCGAGCTGCTGGTCGCCCTCGACGTCGACCTGGACGACGACCTGATCGCCGAGGGGCTCGCGCGCGAGGTGGTCCACCGGGTCCAGAATCGGCGCCGCGCCGCCGACCTTGACTACGCCGACCGCATCGCCGTCCGCTACCGGACGAACGAGGAGGTCGAACGGGCGATCGAGGCGCATCGGGAGTGGATTTGCGGCGAGACCCTGGCCGTCACCTTCCAGGCCACCAACGGCGACGGGCCGGACGGCATGGAAGACGCCCCGATCGAAGGTCAGGCGTTCGCGCTCGCGATCGAAGTCCAATCCCCCTAGCAGCCCGTGGCAGAAGTCGCGCTGCATTCGAGCGGCCATGCATCCCGCCCGGCATCGTTGCTCCTCAGTCGAATATGGCCCGATATACTCCCTCGTCGCGCCTTGCCGGGCGGGCGCCTGGCCACTCTCGGTGCGACACGGACTTCTGCCACGAGCTGCCAGCGAGGAGCGCACGAACCGATGGCAGGAATCTTCAAGGCCTACGACGTCCGCGGCCTCTATCCGGGACAGTTGAACGAGGCGCTGGCGCGCCGGATCGGCATGGGCTTCGGTCACCTCGTCGACCTCACGGGCGACCAGGGCGCGGAACGCCCCCGCACCGTCGTCGTCAGCCGCGACATGCGTTCGCACAGCGTGCCGCTGTCCGAGGCGCTCTGCGACGGGCTGACGCGGGCCGGGCTCGATGTCCTGGATATCGGTCTCGCGACCACGCCGATGAACTACTTCGCCACCGGCCGGCTCGGCGCCGCCGGCGGCATCCAGGTCACGGCCAGTCACAACGCGGCCGGGTACAACGGCCTGAAGTTCAGCCTCGCCGGCGCCGTGCCGGTGTCGGGAGACGACGGCATCCCGATCATCGAGGAGCACGCCCTCGGCCCGGAGCCGAAGCCGGCGGCAGCGCCCGGGCAGGTCGAGACGAGGAGCATCGAGGCCGCATACGCCGAGCACGTGCTCTCCTTTCTCGACCGCTCGTTCGAAGCCGCAGACGGCCCGAAGCTGCGACTGGCCGCCGACGCCGCGAACGGGATGGGCACGATCTACCGGCCTCTGCTCCTGGCCTGCGGAGTCGAACTGCTGCCGCTCTTCTTCGAGTTGGACGGGACCTTCCCGAACCACGAGGCGAACCCGCTGTTGCCGGAGAACCTCCACGACCTGAGCCGCCTCGTCGTCGAGCAGGGGGCCGACCTCGGCGTCAGCTTCGACGGCGACGGCGACCGCGCCGCCTTTGTCGACGAACACGGCGAACCGATCGGGTCCGACCTGATCACCGCCCTGATCGCGGGTCAGATGCTCGAGCGGGAGTCCGGAGGCGCCGTGATCCACGACATCCGCTCCTCCCGGGCGGTGCCGGAGTACATTCGCGAACACGGCGGCACGCCGCTGCCGGAACGGGTCGGCCACTCCTTCGTCAAGGCCACGATGCGGCGAACGGCCGCGATCTTCGGCGGCGAGCTCGCCGGTCACTACTACTTCCGCGAGAACTACTGCGCCGACAGCTCGATCCTCGCCGTGGTCGCCGTCCTCAACCTGCTCCGCCGCTCAGGCAGGTCCCTCTCCGAGATCACCGCGCCGCTCCGCCGCTACGCGAAGAGCAGCGAGATCAACTTCGAGGTCGAGGACAAGGACGCCGCGATGGCGGCCCTCGTCGACCGCTACGCCACGCGCCAGGGCGGCGCACTCGACCGCCTCGACGGCATCCGCATCGACTTCGACGACTGGTGGTTCAACGTCCGCCCCTCGAACACCGAGCCGCTGCTGCGGCTGGTCCTGGAAGCCTCGACCCCCGAACAGCTCGCCGCGCGGCAGGCCGAACTGACGGCGCAGTTGGGCGAACCCACGTAGCACCAGCGGGTGCGCCGCCCTGCGCCCGCCGGCACGACGCCGGCTGCCCTGGCTGCGACTACTCGCCTCTCGGACGGCCTCGGACAGGGACCAGAATCCACCCGGCAAAGGTACAGGTGCGCCGGCCTGCCATCCGTGCGCCCGCTGACGGGCGCGCGGACTGGTTCACGTGCGGCGCGGATCGCGCCACGAGGGTCCTGGCCGGCATTCGGGCGCCGCCGCGCAGCGGCGCGACCGAACTGCTCACCCTAGTCCCGGCCGCCGAGAAGCCCGGCCCGCATCAGGAAGTAGAGCAGCGTCAACAGCGAAGAGACCGCGGCGGCCACGTAGGTCAGGGCGGCCGCGTTGAGAACCCGGTCCATCCCGACCCGCTCGGTCTGCAGGATGAGTCCCTGCCCGACGGCCAGGCGTTTGGCGCGGGCCGTGGCGTCGAACTCGACCGGCAGGGTGACGAGCTGGAACAGGACGACCGCGGAGAACATGACCGCGCCAACCATGAACATGCCCATGTTGCCCAGAATGAGGCCGAAGAACATGACGAAGTAGCCCAGGTTGCTGCCGATTCCCGCCATCGGCACGAGGGTCGAGCGCAGCCAGAGGGGCGCGTAGTTCTTCGCGTGCTGGATCGCGTGGCCCGCCTCGTGGCAGGCGATGCCTATCGCGGCCACGGAGTTCGAGCCGTAGACCTCTTGCGACAGGGCCAGCTTCTTCGTCACCGGGTTGTAGTGGTCGGAAAGCCGGCCGCGCGTCGCCACGACCTCGACGTCGCTGATGCCGGCGTAGGCGAGCAGGCGCTGGGCTGCCTGGGCGCCGGTCATGCCGGTCGCCGAGCGAACCCTCGAGTACTTCTTGAACGCTCGCTTCACGCGGAAGCTGGCCCACAGGGACAGCAGCAGGCCGGGGGCCAGGTAGACGAAGTACATGGGATCGAAGAACATCAGACCAACTCCTTGATGAGCGCCCGCTTCGAGTTACGGAGCGTCACCGGCGGTGTTTCAAGGGGGCTCGCGGCACGACGAGGCGCCGCTTCCGGCTGTGCGAGGGGCAATCCGCACTGCAGCGGAGTATATTCCGCGCGTCCCGCGTCGCTGCACAGTCGGAATAGCACAGTCGGAACATGCCTCGAATCACCCCTCTCGAACTGGCCGGCCCAGCCGGCCGGCTGGAAGCCGAGCTGCTCGAGCCGGACTCGCCGCCGGTGTTCGCCGCGACCGTGGCGCACCCCCATCCGCTCCACGGCGGCGACATGGACAACCACGTCGTGGCCGCGGCGGCCGCGGCGGTGGAGAGATGCGGCGGCGCCGCCCTTCGCTTCAACTTCCGCGGCGCCGGCCGCAGCGAGGGACGTCACGACGCAGGCCGCGGCGAGGTCGACGATCTGGCCACCTGCGAGCAGGAACTCAGCCGCCGTTTCCCGCGGTTGCCTCGCCTCGGCGTCGGCTACTCCTTCGGCGCCGTCGTCACGATGGCGCGGCTGCCCGGCGCCGACGCGGCCCTCGACCCGCCCGCGGGCCTGCTGCTCATCGCGCCGCCTCTGACCCACTACGACTTCGCAGACGCCGCCACGGCCTCCGTGCCCGTCGCCGTGGTCCACGGCCAGCTCGACGGATTCACTCCGCCAGCAATGATCCGCCGCCTGCCGAAACGCTGGCCCACCCTGAACTGCTGCCTGGCGGTTTCAGGCGTTGGCCACGACCTCTCCTCACCGGACCTCCGCTCAACGATCCGCCGGGCGTTGGAAGACCTGATTCCCGAGGAACGCGTCAGCGCAACTTGCGCGAAGCGAACGAGCAGCAGCCGTTCCAGATCGAGGTGAAGGAGCAGGGCTTCCGGGTGATCACCCTTCAGCACGAGCACGGGTGCTTCCGCGGTGAAGCCGGCGAGACGCCGCCATCGTGGTCCGAGCGCAAGCGCCGCCACAAGGACGTGGACGCGGCCTGGATCAGAAGGCACGGGGTGTCGCACTGCGGCCACGAGAAGGACATCGGCATGGACCGTGCCACGGTCTGGTTCGCAGCTACGAGGTGACGGCTGCCGCCTTCACGAGAGTCAGGTCTTCGCGATCCGCCGAAGACGGACCCCGGGCTGCTAGACCGCGAACGACGAGCCGCAGCCGCAGGTTCCGACGGCCTTCGGGTTCGAGAACTTGAACCCGGTTCCCGCGACGCCCAACTGGTAGTCGATCGTCGTGCCCTTCAGATAGCGGGCGCTGATCGGGTCGACAAAGACATGCAGGCCTTCGTACTCGAAGACCTCGTCCGTCTCGCGCTGGTTCGTCTCGAAGTCCAGCGCGTACTCGAAGCCGCTGCAGCCGCCTCCGCGCACCGCGACCCGCAGGCCGTTGTCGGGCGGAAGGCCCTCGTCCTCGCGAGTGAGCTTGATCATCCTCACGGCCTTGGCGGTCAGATGCAGTGTCTCCGACGCCTGGCCTGGCGGCGGCGCGGGAGCAGGTGGGGTCGGAAAGTCGATCTCTGGCATCGTCGGTGAGCCTCCGCAGGAGCCTGACCCAGCCGCCTAGACATGCCCGGACGTGCAGCGTCGGGCTGCGGCTGTGGCGCCCAAAGCTATCATCCCACCGTGTGGACAAGGTTCTCCAACGGTTCGTCATCGCCCGGCGAGGGCGGTCCTGATCGAAACCGGCGCTCCGCGCAGGAGCGGCGGCTGGCCCGGGCACTGTTCCCGGTCGGTCTCCTGAGGCCCGATCGAAACGGACGCTCCGCGCAGGAGCGACGGCTGGCCAGGGCACTGTTCCCGGTCGGTCTCCTGAGGCCCGATCGAAACGGACGCCCCGCGCAGGAGCGGCCATGATCCGGGAGCAGGGCCGGAGCGAGGGCGGCTGCATCGAGGTGATCACGGGCGGCATGTTCTCGGGCAAGAGCGAGGAGCTCGTGCGCCGGCTCCGCCGCGCCCTGATCGCCCGCCAGCGCGTCCAGGTGTTCCACATCGCCACCGACACCCGGAGCGGCGAGGGAGACGTGTTGCGCACCCGGGACAACCGCAGCCTGTCCGCCGTCACGGTGACCTCGAGCGACGAGATGCGTCAGAAGCTGAGTCTCGGCGTGGAGGTCGTGGGCATCGACGAGGCCCAGTTCTTCGACGGGGGTCTGGTCGAGTTGGTCACGGAGCTCGCCGACCTCGGCGTTCGGGTGATCGTCGCCGGGCTGGACCTGGACTTCCGGCGCCGCCCCTTCGGGCCGATTCCCGAGCTCATGGCGATCGCCGAGTACGTCGACAAGATGCACGCCGTGTGCATGCGCTGCGGTGGCGCCGCCCAGTACTCGCTAAGGATCGCCGCCGGCGAACAGCAGGTCCTGGTCGGCGACGTGGAGTCGTACGAAGCCCGCTGTCGCCGTTGCTACGCCTCGTCCGCCGAGGCTGGCGAGGCCTCCGGGATCGGGTCCCGCCAGGAGCCTGCGCGGTAGGACGCCACACGGTTCTGGCGCGCGTGTGGCGCATCCCGCGCCACAGGTGAACCAACTCCGGCTGCGAGTCATCGAGCACACGGCTGGCACGATGCTCGTCGTAGCGCCTGTGCTCAGGCTCTCGGCTGACGCCGAGGACCGGCGGGCCGCAGGTCGCGGTCGGTTGGGAGGGATGGAGCGCCGTTCAAATGCAGGCCTCGCACGAGCGCCAGAGCACGCGCCGCCTCTACTCGAGCGGTTCCTCTTCGCGCCAGGCGGATTTGCCGTCGCGGTAGTGCTCCCGTTTCCAGATCGGCACCTCGACCTTGAGACGTTCAAGCGCCAGACGGTTCGTGTCGTAGGCCTGACGCCGGTGAGCGGAGGCGGTGGCGATGACGACGCTCGCGTCGCCGACCTCGATCGTGCCCAGGCCGTGGACGACCTCGACGCGGGTTCCCGGTTCTGCGGCTTCGAGCTCGCGAACGATCCGCTCCAGGCGGCGTTCGGCCATCGCCGGATAGGCGGAGTAGGTGATTCGCTCAACGGGGCGGCCGCCGAACGAGTTCCGGACGTTGCCGACGAAGACGACGACCGCTCCCTTGCCGGCGTCCTCGACAGCGGTCCGAACCGTCTCGACGGTCGCGGCATCGACAGCACCGTCCCGCAGCCGGCCCGTTGCGGCGCTGCACGATCCGCCGGACACCGGAGGCAGGAGAGCGACTTCGGCGCCGTCGTCAAGGGGAGCGCCCCGATCTCCGGCCACTTCCCCATCCACCGCCACCGCCAGCCTCGGCCAGAGCGGCGCCAGGTCCGGGTACGCCGCGGTCAGCCGCGCGATCAGGTCGTCGATCGTGCTGCCGTCCGGGAGTTCAACCTCCGTCTCGGCGCTGCCGACGGCGTCCAAGGCGGTGGCAAAGCTCAGCACCCGTACGATCAAGACGCCGAAAGCTAACAGCTTGCGCGGCCCAACGCAGCAGGTGTCGCGGCGCGACGTCCTGGTGAGGCGGGGAAGTCCGTGTCGCACCAAAGCTGGACGGGCGCCTGACCGCTCTCGGCACACAAGCTCCCGGGAAACGGCGGCTTGGGGCCAGTGAGCCAAAGTCCGCGACAGGTTTGGCGGTTCCAACAACGCGGATAGTCTTCAGCCTGCCGCTACAGGCCGCGAACAACGAAACCGGCGCCCGTGTGGCCGCTGCGGATGGTTTCGGGGTTTTGCGGATGGCGGCGGAACTCCGGAAACGCGATGCGGCTCCTGCTCTTCGACATCGACGGCACTCTGGTTCGCTGCGGCCCGCAGATCGGGCCCATCTTCATGGGCGCTCTCGAACGTACGTTCGGCCAGACCGGCAACGTCCGGGCGTACGACTTCGGCGGCAGGACGGACACGGAGGCGGTCATCGACCTGATGACCGATGCCGGCATCCCGCGCCCTGAGGTCGAGGGCCGCCTGGGCGAGGTCCGTTCGCACTACAGCGATCTGCTCGCACGGCTCGACCCGGAGCAGATGAGACTGCTGCCGGGCGTCGTCGACCTGCTGGAGGAACTTACCCGTGCCGAAGACACCTGCGTGGCACTGCTCACCGGCAACTGGGAGGTCGGCGCCCGGGCCAAGCTGGAACCGTTCGGCCTCAACCGCTTCTTCGACTTCGGCGCGTTCGGCGAGGATGGCGTCCGCCGCCACGAACTGGTGCCGGTGGCCGTCGAACGGGCGACCCACCGGCTCGGCGCCCTGCCGGACGCGAGCAATGTCGTGATCATTGGCGACACGGTCCGCGACATCGCATGCGGCAACGCACATGGCGTCCCGGTGCTGGCCGTGGCAACGGGCTTCACGCCGAACCACCGGCTCGAGGAAGCCGGCGCCCGCTGGGTCGTGCCCGACCTCCGTCACGCCTCGGTGCGAGAGATCCTCATCGACAGTCAGGGCGTTCAGCGTCCACTCCGCCAGCGTTAGCCGGCGCCATATCGCCGCTGTTCACAGGAGGCCCAGGCTCGTGGCGCGGAGCTCGGAGCGCGTTGTTCGATGGGCCGCCGAGCCTCCGTTCCTCGGGGCGATAGACGAGGATCACCCGAAGCGGGCGACCGCGACCGCGACGATCGTTCTGTACTCGAGGCGCGTGCAGACGCCTCGGGACTGCCCTCTGGTGAGCCGCGCCGAGCATCCAACCTCTGGGGGAAGTCTCCAGCGCTCGGCCGCTTGGATCGCTTCAGCGACGGGTTTCTGAGCTCTACCTCGTCGCCCGGCGCGTCAGACCCGACAGACCAGAACGCCACCGGGCGACCCGCCGCGCGCCCTTTGCGCGGCAGGACGGCGACGACGCCCGCGTAGCCCTCCGGCAGCCAGGAACCGGCCGCGCATGTGATGCGCGCCGCTGGATCCCAGGAAACGCGCTGTCGGGTCTGGACTTCCTGAACGAGCGCAGCTAGTCTCAGTCATCCTATGCACAACGGTATTCATCCCCGTTCGACTCCGGGGTCGGCACGTGCCAAGACCCGCCAACCAGGATTCGGGCTTCATCGCTGCTGCCTTGCGCTTGTTCTGGCACTGGCAGCGGCCGTTGTATCCGGCATTGGAGCCGAGGCGTGGGGCCAGACCGGACCCCGTCCAGTTCCCGCCGAGACCGTCACCCAGTAACCACGCACAGCAACTCCCCCATACCGCCGCAGGATTCCTCAACAGACAGGAGAGACCGACGTGTACAAGACGCCCCTTCTGGTGTTCCTCCTCAGTTCAGTCGTTGCCCCCGCCGTGCTGTTCGGCCAGGACCGCACTCTCCGATACCACGACGGGGACAAGGAGATTCGAGTCGTGATGCTCGACGACGAAGCGGTCGCAGACGTCCTTGCCCAGCGCCTTGAGCGGTTCGACGATGAACCGCCCGGCCTGACGGCCCGATACACGTCGGAAGTCGCGCGCGTCATCACGCAGATTCACGAGGCGAGCGAACCGCTCTTCTACGGCGCCGGCGGTCTCGTGATGGCCCTCCCGGGTGGCGTCATTCTCTCTCTCGAACGCGACCTGGCCGAGGAAGCCGTCGACCGGTTCTTCTCCCGAAACGGGATCTCGCGCTCCCGGGTGAAAAAGCTGGGCGCCGTTCCCAATGTCTACCTGATCGCCACTGAACGCGGCCTCCCTGCTCTCCATCTCGCAAACGACCTCCACGGTCAGGATGGAGTGCGTTCCTCAGTACCCGATTGGTGGAGGGAACAGCCGCCGCCGAGGCAGTTTCGGCTCCACGAGAACTCCACGTTGCCCGAAGACGGCTCGCTGGATAGCTGAACACGGACGTCCGCCAAGTCGCGCCGCCCCTCGGCCGCGTGAATCGCCCGGTCGTCGCCTCCTGTCAACCCTTCTTCCTATCCCCGACCCGAACTGCGCGGATTGCACCTTGCAGCCGGTGACCGCGCCCCGCCCACAAAGCTCCTCAGCAAGACACCCGATCCGCACAACACCCGATGAACCGGCACCTCGGAGGTACCATGCCCAGCAGATTCCGGAAACTCTTCAAAGCACCACTCTGTGTTCTCGCATGCAAGTTGACCCCGCTGGCACTTCTCGCCCAGTCTCCGTCGGAGGTGAGAAGCATAATCGGCGGCCACTCCGAGATCTCAGTGACCCTTCGGGATACAGACTTCGATGAAACTGAACGTTGGTACATCGAGGTGACTCCGCCTTCAGACGGGGCGTACTATGAGTTCTTCGATACACCGACAGTAACTCGAACGGCGGACACTCCAGATGGTCAAGCATGGTTCACTACCGGCACATTCCCCTGGGATTCCAGCACCGAGACCTTGCGCACCAACGCCTATACCCTATTGAGCGGCACGAGCTACCGCGTTACCCTCGGCTGGTCCGACGGAGAGGAGTTCCATTTACTCCCGAACCCACCGAAGCACGATGCCACCATTGGGGATCCAGAGGACACCATCGAGAATGCCCGGCCCGTGTTTCACAACGGATGGTATGCGAAAGCCAGCTACGGCGCCCGCGCTCGCGACGTTGACATGTTCAATCTTCAAGGGTCGGCACAACCCGGCTACCAAGGATACACGATTGCCCTGAAACCCGCGACGGGCGTCCTTCTGGACGCTTGGGTCTATGACACAAAGCAGTGCGGGACTGTTCCAGCCCTGAGCGTAACTGGCGAAACGGGAGATATCTCGATCGACGTGAAAAAGCCTGGATACAGCAGACTTCTGAAGGTAAAAGCCCGAAGGCGCTCAGCGAGGGGCGCCTATGATCTTGAAATCACCCACAACAGAGAGGCCCGAGAGGTCGAAAGTCTAGCGGACGCGGATGAGTTCGGCGATGACTATCCTGTGCTCAAACCGCTAGCGGCGGGAGGGTACTCCGTGTCAGGTAACTTTCATAGCGCAAGCGACAAGGATTTCTTCTGGCTTGAAACCGGCGCAGCTTCATTTGACTCCATCATTCACGTTTCCGGGCCGAGGTTCACCGAGGTAAGCATCGTTTCCACGGGAGAGTCGAGAGATACCAGCGCCGCCTTGCCGGCAAACCGAACCAACTCAGGACAGTTTCGCAATATCGGGAACGTCTCCGCTCGGCATTTCTTCGCGGCTAACCAGCATTACGGATTCCGAGTGGAGGGAGGCCAGGGAAGCTACGCACTGCGATTGCGCGAAGTCAGCGAACCCGGTAACACTCTCGCGACCGCGGGAGCGTTGACTCTGGGAACGGCTACCGGCTGGGCAGCCGGGAACATTGCTGTTGGCGAGACGGACTACGTCACATTCACTATCCCCGACAGTGACTACTACATGATTCGGGTGTGGGGAGAAGAAGAATCACTGGACGTCGACATGGAGATTCTGGATAGCGCCGGAGACGAGGTTCAAGGAGCACGGGTAGACGACGGCTTCATCGACGACGGGTTCGGCTATATCGAGGACAAGGGCAGCCCCGGGTTCGACACCCAGCCTCCTTCCTGGAGGCGCCATGCCACCACCGTGGTGGGCCGGCTTGAGTCCGGTACCTACTACCTCAAGATCACCGCGACTTCGTCCGGCCGATACACGATCTTCGGCCAAAAGGACCAGGAAAAGAAGGGTGTCATGAATGCCTGTGCGACGGACAGAAGTACCGAAGAAATAAAGGATCCCCTGTATGGATGCCAGTTCAATCTGAACGACATCAACGTAGAGCCGGTCTGGAGTGCCGGCGAATTCGGCGACGGCGTCACGGTCGCAGTCATCGATTATGGTTTTGATGTAGGGCATGAGGACTTCGATGGCAACTTCGATCCCTCAAGAAACATCGATCTCACCGGCCTGGGCACCGACCAGATTGGTCTTGTATACGATCATGGCATGGCCAACGCCGGGGTCATTGCTGCTGCGCATAATGACATCGGAATGCGGGGAATAGCGCCTCAGACGACCCTTCTATCCTGGCAGTGGTACAGGTATCCAACGGACAGCAATCGGATCAAGCTTCTGGGTGAACATGTCGAGTCAACGGCCATCGTGAGTCACAGTATCACGCAGTATGACGACGTTCCGTGCTGCGACAGCCTGGGCACTGCGTACTGGGATGCACTGGACTACACGCTGGAGCACGGCTGGGGCGGACTCGGTCAGGTACACATTCAGGCCGGCGGCAACGCCTATCACCTGCAGCAGCATACGGGGAACATCACCTTTCTCAACCACGTGAGCTCGGTTGTAGCGTGCGCGGTAACTGAAGGTCACGCCAAGGCGTGGTATTCGAGTCACGGCGCCGCTCTATGGGTATGCGCGCCGGTGGAGCGTGGGTCCGGACGCGGCATTTTGGCAACGGCCCACTACGACGGCTATCAGTACTTCAACGGAACCTCCGCGGCGGAACCAACGATTTCCGGTGTGGTCTCACTGCTTCGAGGGGCGAACCGGGAGTTGACCTGGAGAGACGTCAAGCTGATTCTGGCGGAGAGCAGCAGGAAGAACGACACGGAACTCGCCCGGGAGACCCGGCGGATCGGCAGAGGTAAAGTTGCGGTCAAGGACGCGGAATGGATGACTTGGAACCGGGCAGGACGAGTGTACGGCGAGGATGGCGAGGAGTCGGAGACTTACACGTTCAGCCACAGGTACGGGTTTGGCGTCGTTGATGCGTATGCCGCCTACGAGCTGGCCAGGAACTGGAAGCGGAGTCCGGCCCCGATGGTCGAGCGGACGTTTTCGTACGCAAACGGGATCGACGTTGCGGCGCCCGCCGGTTCTCAGGCTTCGGAGACGGTGGTGGTCGACATGCCCGACGTGGAGTTCGTCGAGTGGGTGGATGTTGAGATTGATCTCGAAGACTCTGCGAGAGAGGTTAGCAACTCGTACCGGGATCTGAGGGTTCTCTTGAGATCGCCGTCCGGCATAGAGTCGCTGCTTGGCTTTCCTGCTATTCCATGCTGGCTCTACACCAACCTTTCAGAAGCCCAGTACGATAGGTGTGGCGCCCACAAATCGCCGTATTATGACACCAGGCACTGCGACCCGGACACTGCAACCCCGAATCGTGGAGATCGGTGGCAGGCGTCCCACGGCATTCGCATTTCCTCCGCGGCGTTCCTGGGAGAAGACCCCAACGGCGAGTGGACTCTGGAGATCATTGACGAGGTTGACGGTGGCGATGCAAATTCCATCACGGAGTGGAGGCTCAGCATATACGGGCACCGGTGGACCCTGCCGAAGCCGGCGATTCAACCGCCTGTGGCGGATTACAGGCACTTCGCGGTTTCCTGGGACGACATTCCAAACGCGACCGGTTTTGGCGGCATAGACCACATCGAGATCGATTACGCCCTCGCCTCCGCGGATGCGGGCGACCCGAACAGCTGGACGCGCGTCACCGCTGATCAGTCAGAGAGAGCGGGCAAGAGGATCGAGGGAGTCGAGCCCAGGACCGAATACATGGTGCGGATTCGCGGCGTCAACTTCAGAAACGGCGAATGGTCGGATATTGTCAAGGTGACGACGTTGGCTGTCCCGCGGATCGATGACAAGGACATCGGAATCGGCTTCGGTGCATCACGCTACGACCTGACAGAGGGGGAGAGCACAGCCATCAGGGTGTTCTTGACCGATGAGTTGGCACATGGTGTGGACGTTCCCCTCGTTCTGACGCTTCTTGGAGGGGCGACCAGGGACGACTACTCCGGTGTGCCGGCAGTGGCGTCTTTCGGAGAAGGAGAGACGTCCTTCGAGTTCATGTTCGTGGCCACCGACGACGACGTGGACGATGACGGCGAGGCCGTACGGCTGAGCTTCGGTCCACTTCCGTCGGACGTGGCGACTTCCGGGATCACGATAGTGGCCATTCAGGACGACGATGAGGACGTCGATCCGGACGGCGGGGAGGACGATCCGGATGACGGCGATCCGGACGACGGCGATCCGGACGACGGCGATCCGGACGACGACGACGACGAGGACCCGGCGCCAGAAGCTGCCTTCGAGGTCAGTGTGGGCTGTGCCGGGGATCTCTGCGTCGTGGAGACCGGCCAGACGGTGGTGTTCACCGACACGAGTTCAGGTTCTGTCGTACGGCGAGAATGGGATCTTGGCGATGGAAGTACGTCGACTGTTCCAGAAGCGGAGCACGCCTGGACGGAACCGGGCTTCTACACGGTCACTCTGACCGTCACCGACGGGGAACGCGAGGCATCAACGTCGTTGACCTTTCAGGTGGAGGCGGGCGAGCCGGCAGGAGTCTGCGAATCCGGCCCGCGAACTCTCTGTTTGCAGGATTCGCGGTTTGCCGTCGAGGTGGACTGGTGGACCCACGACGGCAACAGTGGTTCAGGCAGCCTGGCCTACGCCGGCACGAACGACTCGGGATTGTTCTGGTTCTTCAGCCTGACGAACTGGGAGCTGCTGGTCAAGGTCCTCGATGGCTGTGCAGTCAACGGCCACGTGTGGCTGTACGCGGCAGCCTCGACGGACGTCGGCTACGTCATCACCGTCGCCGACACGGTGTCGGGCGCCACTCGCCAGTACGTCAGCGAACCGGGCGCGGCGTCGGAAGCGATCACGGACTCCACCGCGTTTCCTCTCGCCTGTAGCGGCGGCGGCACGTCGGCCGCTGCTTCGTCCACGACGGCAGTGGCGGCGGCTACCGGGCCGGTTCCGGAAGACAGCGGACCGGGAGACGGCCACACGTCCTCCCCATGGCAGACGGGCTCGAAGGCGGCGAATGAGCAGCCGGACGCCGGTAGCGGCTGCGTCGGCGGCCCGTCGACGCTCTGCCTGCAGAACGGCCGCTTCGAGGTCACGCTCGAGTGGTCGACTGCGGACGGCGCGGCCGGAACGGGCCTCGTGCCGCGGCCTGCCACGACCGACTCGGGGCTCTTCTACTTCTTCGATCCCGGAAACTGGGAGACGCTGGTCAAGGTGCTGGACGGCTGTGCGTTCAACGGACACCACTGGGTCCTCGCGGCGTCCGCAACGGACCTCGGTCTCGAGTTCACTGTGAGGGACACCGCGACCGAAACGATTCGCAAGTACGTCAAGAACCCCGGGAAGCCGGCCTCGGCCCTGGTCGACGTCGCCGCGTTCCCCGAGAGCTGCCAGCCGTAGCAGTCCGCGGCAGGAGCTTGCCACCGCCAACGATGGCAGGCCTGGCGGGACGGGCCTTCACGCTGCATTCGAGCGCGGCCTTGTCCGCGCGTTGCACGCCATTCTGCACGTGAGTAGCAGTCCGCGGCAGGAGGCACGCCGCATTCGAGCGGGGCCACATACAGGCCACACCGGCCGCAGACGGGGATGCAGCGGCTCCCGGCAAGAGATCACGCGGCATTCGAGATCGAGCGGGCCATGCATCCCGCCCGGCATCGGGTCATCCGTGTGTTCCTGGACGCAGCGAGTCGCCGCACGGCGTCTCCTGTGTATCCGTGCTGCGATTCAGCTCTCGGGCAAGGCCGCAAACAGCTCGAGGATGCGCTCACGGTCGGCCTCGTTCCTCAGAATCAGCAGGATCGTGTCGTCACCGGCGACGGTGCCGACGAGCTCGGGCCAACGGGCCCGGTCCAGGATGTCGGCCAGGGCGCTCGCGTGGCCGCTCCGCGTCTTGACCACGATCAGGGCCTCGCCGACGCCGAAGCCGGTCACGTACTGGCGGACGGCACGCTCGGCATCGCGTTGCGTCGCACTCACGATCTGATCTGCCGGCGCGTAGCGCGAGCCGCCGCTCGCAAGCGGCGCCTTGACCAGACCGAGCCGACGGATATCCCGCGACACGGTTGCCTGCGAGACGTGAACGCCCTGCCGGTCCAGAGCCGCGACCAGTTCCTCCTGGCTCGAGATCGGCCGTTCCCCGATGATCCCGAGAATCAGCCCCAGACGAAACGCGGAATCCATGAGGTCCTCCTTCTCCGTGCGCGGTTTGGGTGGGTCCTTTCATGTGGCGCTTCGCCCGCCACACGGGTTGCTCCCGGGTCGCCCTTGTTCCCCGGATTGAGGGCGGCCCGATATGCTCCCTGGTCGCGCCTTGCTGGACGGACGCGCCGGGCCGGTCTCGGTGCGACACGGACTTTTGCCACGGGCTGATGAGCCTTGAACTCGACCATGAACTGCTGATCACCGGCGCCGCCCTGTGCGAACCGGCGCCCGCCTCCCGCCTGGAGCTCATCGGGCCTGACCGCGGTCGGTTCTTCGGCGGCATGGTCACCGCGGCGGTCGAAGGCCTCGCACCCGGCTGCGGTCGATTCGGCTTGATCACGGACGTCCGCGGCCGCATCCTCGCCAGCGCCGCCGCGCTGGCGCTCGAAGACCGTCTCTGGCTCGAGATCCCGACGGGCCGCGGCAGGACGATCATCGAGCACCTCGAAAAGTACATCGTCACCGACCAGGTCGAGATCCTGCCTCTCTGCGACATGGCCGCCGTGCGCGTCGCCGGGCCGAAGAGCCCCGAGGCGCTGGCCGATCTCGGCGCCCCGGAAGCAGCCGAACTCGATGAACCCTGGAGTCACGCCCGGGTCGGACTCCTCGACCACCAGGTACGGCTGGTCCGCGAAGGCCACAGCGCCGTGCCCGCCTTCTCGCTCTGGCAATCCAGCGCAATCGCGCCCCTGCTGGCCGAAGACCTCGCCGACGCCGGCATGGTCCGAATCGGCGCCGAAGCGACCGAGGCTCTCCGCATCGAGCACGGCCACCCCCTCTGGGGCGTCGACTACGACGACTCGAACCTGCCCCAGGAAACCGGGATCGAAGACGCCGTCGACTACGAGAAGGGCTGCTACCTCGGCCAGGAGATCGTTGCGCGCATCCACTACCGCGGCCAGCCGGCTCGCCGCATGTGCCGGCTCGTCTTCGAGCCCGGGCACGTACCGGCCGTCGGCGCCGGGATCGAGTTCGACGGCCGTGCCGCGGGAACGGTGACCAGCGTCTGCAGATCGCCCCGCGACGAAACCGCCATCGGCCTCGCCCTGCTGCCGCGGCGCGCCGTCGAGGCCCTGCCGGAAGCGAAGGTGAGCGTCGACCGTCAAACCGTGCACTTCGAAGCGCTCGGTTACCTGACGCGACCCGCCTCGCGTCCCACCCCTTAGGCTTAGGTCCTGCAGTCAGCTCAGTACCGTGGCAGCGACGGATCCACGTCCTCCGCCCATGCGTCGATCCCGCCGGCCAGGTTGTAGGCCTGCGGAAAGCCGTGGTCGCGGAGGATGTTCGTGGCCCGGGTCGACCGCGGGCCGTGATGGCAGTGCACGACCCAGAGCTTCGACGGATCGAGTTCGGCGACGCGGCCCTCGAGTTCGGCGACCGGGATCAGGGTCGAGCCCTGGATGCGGCAGATCGCGTACTCCTGGGGGCCGCGGACGTCGAGGACGCTGAACTCGCGACCGTCGTTCATCCACGACTGGACCTGGGTCGGCGTGACGTCGATCATGTCGTTCAGCGCCGGCGCATCGGGAACGGCGGGGATGCCGCAGAACTGCTCGTAGTCGATCAGTTCGGTCTGGGTCGGATGCTCGGAGCAGATCGGGCAGTCGGGGTTCTTGCGCAGCTTGAGCTCGCGGAAGCTCATGCGCAGCGCATCGAAGAGGACCAGCCGGCCGATCAGCGGATCGCCCTGGCCGATGACCAGCTTGATCACCTCGTTCGCCTGCAGGCTGCCGATGATGCCCGGCAGCACGCCGAGTACGCCGCCCTCGGCGCATGAGGGAACGAGTCCCGGCGGCGGCGGCTCGGCGAACAGGCAGCGGTAACACGGGCCCTCGGCGCCCCAGAACACGGACACCTGGCCCTCGAAGCGGAAGATGGAGCCGTAGACGTTGGGCTTGCCGAGCAGGACGCAGGCGTCGTTGACCAGGTAGCGGGTGGGGAAGTTGTCCGTGCCGTCGACCACCAGATCGTAGTCGGCGAAGATCTCGAGCGCGTTGCTCGAGTCGAGCATCACCGGATGCGGCACGAGTTCGATGTGCGGGTTCGCCTCGCGCAGGCGCTCCACCGCGGCGTCGATCTTCGGGCGACCGACGTCGGCCTTGCTGTAGAGCAGCTGGCGGTGCAGGTTCGACTCGTCGACCACATCGAAGTCCACCAGGCCGAGACGACCGATGCCGGCGGCCGCCAGGTACATCCCGAGCGGCGAGCCGAGACCGCCGGCGCCGATCATCAGCACCTTGGCGGCCTTGAGCTTCAACTGCCCCTCGGAACCGACCTCGGGCATGATGAGATGCCGGCTGTAGCGGAGGATCTCCTCCGGGCTCAGTTCGGTCGCGCTCGACTGCGCCGCGGCCGGCGGCTCAGCCACCGTGCCCCCGGCAATCGACGGGATGATCGCCAGCGTCGCGTCGCCATCGATAGCCGTCGCCTCGCGCTCCAGGTAGCGCACGTCCTCGTCGTTCAGGAACAGGTTGACGAAGGTTCTCAGCTTGCCGTCGTCGCCGAACAGGTGCGGCCGCAGCCCTTCGTGGCGGGCGACGAGCTGCTCCATCGCCTCGCCGACGGTGGCGGCGAAGACCGCCACTTCGGCCTGTTCGTCGGCAAAGCCCCGCAGCGGGGTGGGAATCTGTATGAGTACGGTCATCGTTGTCTCCGGCTTACTCGGTCATGTTCGTGCTGCCGGACAGGGGCGGCCCGGGGCACTGGATCGGTTCTTCGTCGAAGCGGGAACGATCGTCGCTGAGCCGCCAGCTCCGCTCGTCCCGCGCACGGCCCTTGCGCACGGAAACGATCAGATAGCTGTAGCCCGGCCAGGCGTGGTCGCGGTCGAAGTCGCTGGGACGCGATGGATGGTCGGGATGGGAGTGGTAGTACCCGACGACGTCCAGGCCGTCGGCACGCGCCGCGCGCTCGGTGCGCAGGATGACCTCGGGCGGGATCAGGTAGCGGTTGTGCCGACTCTCGTCCTCCCGCTCGTTCTCGGCGCCGACCAGCCGCACGACCCGGGCCAGCACCGCGCCATTGCCGTCCGCGGCCTTCCCGGTCCGGCCGACCAGAATTCCGCAGCACTCCTCCGGGTAGGCGGCCTCGCCGTGGGCGCGGATGCGGGCCAGGTCGGCCGGCGACAGTTCGATCATCCCCGGTCCTCGTCCCAGAACGGTTCGGACAGGTACTTGTCCGCGCCGTCGCAGAGGATGGTGACGACGACGGCACGCTCACCGGCCTCGGCGGCGCGCTCGGCGATTCGCCTCGCCGCCACGACGTTCGCGGCGGCCGAGATGCCGACCAGGAGGCCGCTTCGCCGGGCGAGCGCCCTGACCTCGGCGTACGCGTCCTCCGTGCTCACCGCCGTCTCATCGTCGGCGATCCCCGGATCGTAGATCGCGGGAACCAGAGCGCTGGGCATGTGCTTCATCCCCTCGAGCCCGTGGAACGGTCCGTCCGGCTGCATCGAGACGAGCCGAACCCGCGGCGCGCGCACCGCCAGGTACCTCGCGGTGCCGCAGAACGTGCCGCTGGTGCCCAGGCCGGCGACGAAGTGGGTCAGGCGCCCCCCGGTCTGCAACCAGATCTCCGGACCCGTGGTCTCGAAGTGGGCCCGCCAGTTGGCCGAATTGCTGTACTGGTCGACGTAGCAGAACTCGGCCGGCGAGGCCTCGATCATCCGCTGCGCCTCGCGGATCGCGCCGTCCGAGCCTTCCATCGGATCGGTCAGGACGAGTTCGGCGCCGAATGCGCCCAGGATGCGACGGCGCTCGATCGAGGCGTTCTCCGGCAGGCACAGGGTCACGCCGACGTCCATCGCGGTTCCGATCATCGCCAGAGCGATGCCGGTGTTGCCGGACGTCGCATCGAGGACGCGTCTGCCTTCCTCAAGCTGGCCGGCATCGCGCGCCGCCAGCATCATGTGGCGCGCCGGGCGGTCCTTGACCGAGCCACCGGGGTTCGCCATCTCCGCTTTCGCGAGCAGTTCCGAACCCAGCGCCTGCGCCGCCGGTCCGAGTGCATGGCTGAGGTCGAGCAACGGCGTGTTGCCGATCCGGGCCAGCAGACGCCGCGCGCCCGCGCCGAGTCCCGCCGGTACCGGCGGGCCGGCCAGCCGGGCGGCGGAAGCCTTGGAGAGAGCAGGTTCCGTGATCATCCGTTGAGTACCCGATGGCGCTCCGGCACGGGCTGCGGAGCGGCGTTCGCGAATTGTTGACCAGAATACTCACATTTGACAACCGGCGACAGCCCGACTCGCTACATCGACCACGTCGAGCGGCTCAGTCGCTCTCCAGAAGTGCCTCGAGCGACTCGCGGATTCGGTCGCGGTCGGCCGCGACCCTGACCACGACGAGAACGGTGTCGTCGCCGGCGACGGTGCCGGCGACTTCGGGCCAGTCCGTCTGGTCAAGGGCGACGGCGAGCGCGTGGGCGTGGCCGCTGAGGGTCTTGAGCAGGATCAGGGCCTCGCCCTGGTCGAAGCTGGTGACGAACTGGTGCAGGGCCCGCTCGACGTCGCGGCGCGGCGGCGTGGTGGCCCGCCCCACGGGCGCGTAGCGCGAACCGCCGTCCGCGAGCGGCACCTTGACCAGGCCGAGACGGCGCACGTCGCGCGACACGGTGGCCTGGGAGACGCGGATGCCCCGCCGGTAGAGCGCCCGCACGAGCTCCTTGTGGCTCGACACCGGCCGCGCGCCGATGATGTCGAGAATCGCACCGCGCCGGATCGCCGGACTCGCGCGCCGCTCCCCGGGATCGCCGACCGGGCAGGCCGCCTCGTCCCGGAGCGCATCGCGGATCGCCGGACTCATGCGCCGCTCCCCGGGATCGCCTCCGCCAGCAGCTCGCCGTCCAGGTGCGCGCGGTACACCGGCGGCGGCTGCCGTTCGTCCAGCCAGCGGCGCTCCTCCTGCAGCCGCTCGGCCGCGAGTTCGATCTGCTCGGCGACCCGCCGCGGCGCCGGCCCGCCGTAGCTGCTGTGCGCGGCGAGCGAGGCTTCCGGGCGCAGCGCCGCGCGCAGTGCGTCCGTGTCCTCGATCTCGGGAACGAGCGTCCGAAGCTCCGAGGCCGGGAGCTGCCACAGCTCGACGCCCTGTTCCTGGGCGGCCCGGACCACGGCGCCGGTGCGCTCGTGGGCGCTGCGGAACGGCACGCCGGCGACGGCGAGCTGGTCGGCCAGGTCGGTGGCGGTGATGTACGAGCCTTCCAGGGCGGCCGCCATCGCTTCGCGGTCGAACTCGAGGCTCTCGGCCAGCACGCGGGCCACGCGAAGCGAAGAGCCCACCGTGTCGAAGGCGTCGAACAGCGCCTCCTTGTCCTCCTGCAGGTCGCTGTTGTAGGTCAGCGGCAGGCCCTTGACCGTGACCAGCAGCGAGACGAGGTTCCCGACCGCGCGTCCCGACTTGCCGCGCACGATCTCCGCGGGCTCCGGGTTCTTCTTCTGCGGCATGATGCTCGAGCCCTTGGCGGCCCGGTCCTGCAGCCGGGCGAAACCGAACTCGGTCGACGTCCACAGGATGACTTCCTCGGCCCAGCGCGAGAGGTGCACCATGGTCAGCGCGCAGGCGAAGAGCGCCTCGGCGGCGTAGTCGCGGTCCGCCACCGCCCACATCGTGTTCGGGTAGGGCGCCTCCATGCCGAGCAGCTCGGCGCTCCGCTCCGGGTCGATCCGGTGCGGCGACCCGGCCATCGCGCCGGCGCCCAGAGGGCAGAGTCCCGCCGTGTGGTGGGCCCGCCGCAACCGCCCCGCGTCGGCAAGAACGGACCAGCCGTGGGCCAGAAGGTGCTGGGCCAGGCTCGTGGGCTGGGCCCGCTGCATGTGGGTATACCCGGGAAGCGCGGTTCCCGTGTGCTGCCGGGCGTGGTCGAGGAGGGCGCCGGCGAAGCCGACGGCCGCCGTGACCGCGCGTTCGACTTCTGAGCGCTGCCACAGCCGCAGCGCCACCGCGGTCTGGTCGTTGCGGCTGCGCGCGGTGTGCAGCCTCCGGCCGGCGTCGCCGATCTCTTCGGTGAGTTGCCGTTCGATCCAGGTGTGGACGTCCTCGTCCCCGCCGCCGACTTCGAGCTCTCCCGCCTCGAGCCGCCGAAGCAGGGAACTGAGGCCTTCGAGGATCCGCCGGGACGATGCAGGGTCGATCACCCCGGTCTCGAAGAGCATCCGGGCATGGGCCAGACACCCCACGAGGTCCGCTGCCGCGAGCCGATGATCGAACGGCAGCGACCGCGTGTACGCATCGATGACCGGATCGACCTCCGATTCGAAGGCCCCGCCCCAGAGGCGGGGCGCGGCGGATCGACCTGCGTCCCCCGGGTCCCGGGGTGTCGAGCGGCTCGCACCGGCGAGTCGATGCCTGCTGGGCGCGGCGGATCGACCGGCGTCTCCCGGGTCGCGAGCGCTCAAGCCGCGGCTTCCTCCAGCGCGTGGCCGAGGATGCCGACCGCGCGCTCGATCTCCGGATCGTGGACGACGAGCGGCGGCAGCAGGCGGATGCTGTGCGGCCGCGGCGCGTTGACGAGCAGGCCGTTCTCCAGGCAGCGGTTCGCCACGCCGGGCGCCTCCGGGGTGCACTCGATCGCGGTCATCAGCCCCTGGCCGCGTACCTCGGTGACCAGGCCGCCGGCGCCGAGCTGTCCGAGCAGCGCCCGCAGGTACTCGCCGGCCCGGGTCACGCGCTCGAGGAACCCCGGTTCGAGCACCGTCCGGAGCACCGCCGTCACCGCGGCGCAGGCGAGCGGATTGCCGCCGAAGGTGGTGCCGTGGGTGCCGGGGACGAGCGAGGCCGCGACCTCTTCGCGCGCCAGGACCGCTCCTACCGGGACGCCGCCGCCCAGACCCTTGGCCAGGGTGATCACGTCGGGTTCCAGTCCGTAGTGCTGGAAGCCGAACGCGGCGCCGAGACGCCCGATCCCGGTCTGCACCTCGTCGAGGATGAACAGCGCGCCGCGCTCGCGGCAGAGAGCCTGCAGGCCCTCCAGGTACCCGGCCGGCGGCTCGATCACGCCGGCTTCGCCCTGAATCGCCTCGATGAGGACCGCGCACGTCGACTCGTCGATCTCGGCGGCGGCCGCCTCGAGATCGCCGAACGGCACGCTGACGAAGCCCTCGGGCAACGGCTTGAAACCGACCTGGTAGGCGGGCGTGCCGGTCGCCGCCAGGGCGCCGAGCGTGCGGCCGTGAAAGCCGCCCTCGGCGGTCACGATCCTGTGCCGTTCGCCCGAACCGTCGCGGTCCCAGGCGTGGCGGCGAGCCAGCTTGATCGCCGCCTCGACCGCCTCCGCGCCGCTGTTGCAGAAGAAGGCCCGGTCGAGTACGCCGCCGGCGGCCTCCACCAGCAACCGGCCCGCCCGTTCCTGTTCCGGAATCCGGTACAGGTTCGATACGTGGAGATAGCGCCCGGCCTGGCGCTTGATCGCATCCGTCAACGCGGAGTGGTTGTGGCCCAGGGATGACACCGCGATGCCGCCCAGGAAGTCGAGATACTCGCGGCCCGCCCGGTCCCGGAGGAACACGCCGTCGCCGTGGCTGAACGCCACCGGCGCCCGTTTGTAGTTCGCGAACAGGTTGTCCTCGGTCATCTTCAGGTCACTCCCGGGTTGCAGTTTTCTCGATGGTCTCGCGGGCCGGCGGCCGGGGCGCGACGGCGTCGGGGGAGGTTGCCGTTTCCCTGATCATCGTGCCGATGCCGCCCTCGGTGAACAGCTCCACCAGGAGACCATGCGGTTCGCCCGCAGCCAGGATGTGGGCGCTCGCCACCCCCGCCTCCAGCGCGCTCAGACAGGCGCGCACCTTGGGCACCATGCCGGCCGAGACGACGCCGGAGTCGATCAGCCCCTCGGCCTGCGCCGGCGTCAAGCGCGATCGGAACCTGCCGTTGTCGCTGATGCCGCGCACGTCCGTCAGAAGCAGGAGCTTCTCGGCCGAGACTTCGGCGGCGAGCGCCGCGGCGGCGGTGTCGGCGTTGATGTTGTAGGTCTCGCCGCCCGGCCCGACCCCCAGCGACCCGATCACCGGCACGTAGCCGGAGGTCGTGAGCTGGTCGAGCAGGGAGGTGTCGACCTTCTCGATCTCGCCGACGAAGCCCAGTTCGTCGGACCGCGCGTGGGGCCGCACGCGCAACAGGTCGCCGTCCTTTCCGGTCAGCCCGACGGCGCGCCCGCCGGCTCGCTGGATCATCCCCACCAGGCGCTTGTTCACCGAACCGCCGAGCACCATCTCGACCACCCGCATCGTGGCCTCGTCGGTGACCCGCAGGCCATCGACGAAACGGGGCTCGATGCCCATGAGCCCGAGCGTCCTCGAGATTTCGGCGCCGCCGCCGTGGACCAGCATCGGCCGCAGGCCGGCGCTCCGCAGCAGCACGACGTCCTCGATCAGCGAGCCGAACTCGTCGCCGGCCATCGCGCGGCCGCCGTACTTGATCACCACCCGCTTGCCGCGCCACGCCGACGCGTAGCGCAGCGCCGACGCCATCTCCTGGCCCAGATCGCGTTCCCTGCCGGTGGCGGTCATCGTTCGCGCCCGTTCCTCAACTGATGTAGCTCGCGTTGATCCGGACGTAGCCCTCGGAGAGATCGCAGGTCCAGACCGTCCACCGGCCCGAACCGAGGCCGAGATCAACGTGCAGAACGGAGTGGTCCGCCAGCATCGCGCGGCCCAGAGGCGCGAGGTCGTCAGTGACCCCGAGACCGTCGTGAACGACCTCGACCCGTTCCTCCGCGGCGGAAACCGCGATCGCGATCCGCTGCTCGACGATCTCGACGCCCGCACGGCCAATCGCCCCCATGACCCGGCCCCAGTTCGGTTGACCCGTGCGATAGGCCGTCTTGACCAGGGGCGAGTTCGCGATCGTCGTCGCCACCTGCCGCGCCGCGGCGTCCGTGCGCGCCCCGCCGACCCGGACCTCGACCACCCGGTTCGCTCCCTCACCGTCGGCGATCAGGGCGACCGCCAGGCGGCCCAGCAGACGTTCGAGTGCGTCGGTGAACCGCTCCAGGTCCCTCGCCGAAGCCGCTTCCACACCGGCGGCGCCGTTGGCCAGAACCAGGATGCTGTCGTTCGTGCTCGTGTCGCCATCGACGGTGACGCTGTTGAAGGTCGGCTCGACGGCTCTGCGCAGCGCGGAATCGAGCGCCGCCGGCGCCACCTTCGCGTCCGTCGTGACGAACGCCAGCGTGGTCGCCATGTCCGGCGCCATCATGCCGGCGCCCTTGGCGATGCCGCCGACTGTCACCTGGCCTCCCGAGAGCACCACCTTCTCGACCTCGATCTTGGTCCGCGTATCGGTGGTCAGAATCGCGTCCGCCGCCCGCTCGCCGCCGTCGGAACCCAGTTCGGCGGCAGCGAGATCGATACCGGCAAGCACCGTGGGCATCGGCAGGGGGACACCGATGACGCCGGTCGATGCGACGAGCACGTGCCCGGCGTCGAAATCGAGAGCGGCGGCCACCCGGGCGGCCATCGCGCGCGTGTCGGCCAGTCCCGCATCCCCGGTGCAGGCATTCGCGTTGCCGCTGTTCGCGACGATGGCGCGAGCCCTGCCCCCGGCGGCCACCCCGCGGCAGTAGACGACCGGCGCGGCCTGCACCCGGTTGCGCGTGAACACGCCCGCCACGGCGGCCGGGGCGGCGGTTGTCGAGGCGACGATCGCAAGATCCGGCTTCTCCTCCTTCAGGCCGCAGTGAACGCCGGCGGCGACGAAGCCCCGAGGGGCCGTGACGCCGCCGCTCACGGGAACACCGGCGCCGCGAGAAGGCCCGTCGTCTCGTCGAGGCCCAGCATCACGTTCATGTTCTGCACCGCCTGCCCGGCGGCGCCCTTGACCAGGTTGTCGATGGCCGCGAACACGACCGCGAGGCCGCGGTCGCGGTCGACGCGGACAGCGAGGTCGCAGTAGTTGGAACCGAGCGTCGCCTTCGTCTGCGGCAGGGCCGAACCCGTCAGCACCCGCACGAAGGGCTCGCCGGCGTAGCGATCGAGGAACACCGCCTCAAGCTCCTCCCGGCTCGGCGCATCGGCCATGGGCACGTAGCAGGCGGCCAGGATGCCGCGCGTCATCGGGGCGAGATGCGGTGAGAAGAACACGCGCGGGCCGGCGCCTCCGGCCGCCAGCTCCTGCTCGATCTCCGGCTGGTGGCGATGCGCGCCCGCGCCGTAGGGCTTGAGGTTCTCGTTCAACTCCGAATACTGGTAGCCGTCGCGCGGGTTCCGCCCCGCTCCCGAGACACCGGACTTCGCGTCGATCACGACGGCGCCGGTCACCCGGTCGCCGAAGTGCTCCAGCAGGGGCTTGAGCGCCATCGACGAAGCGGTCGGGTAGCAGCCCGGATTCGCGACCAGGCGCGCACCCGCCACCGCGTCGCGATGCCATTCGGTGAGGCCGCAGACCGCCTCCGTCAGGAGGTCGGTCGCCGTGTGCTCCGCGCCGTACCAGCGTCGGTATGCCGCCGGATTCCGGAGCCGGAAGTCGGCGCCCAGATCAACCACCCGGGCGCCCGCCGCGAGCAGCCGCACCGCAGCCGCGAGCGCCTCCCCGTGGGGCAGAGCCAGGAACACGACATCCGCATCGGCGCCGAGGCGATCCCAGTCGGTCGGGGCGAAGGCGCCCTCCGCAACACCGCTCAGGTGGGGGAAGACGTCCTCGACCGGACGGCCTGCGCCGCGGCCCGCCGCAAGCGCCCCAAGCTCCACGTGCCCGTGGCCACGCAGCCAACGGACCAGTTCCGCCCCACCGTAGCCGGACGCCCCGGCGATCGCAGCCCGAATCACAAGGCGGCGAATAATACACCACCATGGCGCACGATCATTCGTGGCGCGCCGCGCCACCCGCTGTGCTGCGCACTGCGGCGCATGCTCGCATGGAACATGCAGCGGGACTCTCGGCGCAGGCTGCGAGCTGAGCTAGAAGGACCAGGTCAGGAACGAGAACGGGACCGCGAGCACAGAGACGACGAGCAGCACCAGAGCGGCCAACACCTCACCGGGGCTCTCCGGCTTGTCCGGGCTGTACAGACTTGCCATCAGGTAGCCGCCCGCGAGACCGCCGAGGTGCGCCCAGTTGTCGATTCCCGGAAGCAGCAATCCGAACAGGACAAGCGGAATCGCCATGCCCAGCACCTGCCTCAGGAACATGCGGCCGCCGGTCCTTCGCGAGTAGCAGAGGAGGGCGCCCAGCCATCCGAACACCGCCGCCGACGCGCCCAGGGTCGCACCGCGATGGGTCAACGGCATCCACGGGGCGAAGATCGGCAGGGAGCTGGTGACCAGGAATCCCAGCGCCGAGGAAACCAGGTAGATGATGGCTGCCCTCCCGGTACCGTAGAGCCGCACGATCGCGGGGCCGAGCTGGTACACCCAGTACATGTTGAAGCCGATGTGCAACAGGCCGCCGTGCAGCCAGCCGGCGCTCAGAATCGTCCACCAGCGGCTCAGATCGAAGACGACGGGCGCGCCGCTCGCGCCGAGCCGCAGAGCGACCTCGAAGTCGGGCGAGAGAAAGCCGAACCCCAGGCGGGTGTCGACCCGCCCCGGGGCCATGGCCAGCTCGAGCACGAAGATCACGACGCAGATGCCGATCACCAGCGTCGAGAACGCGGCCTCGTTGCCGATTCGCTGCAGCAGCCGGGAGAAGCCGAACAGGCTGGGCCGCGCGCGGCCGCAGTTCCAGCAGCGCTCATCCCGAACGCCGACCAGACGGCCGCAACCCGGGCACACGACCGAGCCTGTCTGCTGCCGCTCGAACATCAGAAGGGAATGTCGTCGTCGCGGTCGTCGGCCGACGCCTCGAGGTCGGGAGCCTCGCGCGGCACGGCCGCCGCATCCTCCTCGATCGCTTCGACGATCTGCTGCACCTCGACCTCGGCACGGCGGATCTTCCTGCGACAGATCGCGAGCATCTCGGCGGCGCGTCCCAACTCCCTTCCCAACAGGTCGATATCCACCTCGTCGCCCTCGATGCGCCGGAGGACGCTTTCGAGCTCCTCCATCGCCTGGCTGAATGTCGGCTCGTCCGGAGCGTCGCTTCTCGTGCTCATGTCCGTTCCTTCTCGTCCAACAGGTCTCTCTGACGCGGCTCGTCCGTCAGCGCGTGCACGCTACTGCCGATCGTCCCGCCACGCACGCTGGTCCGCAGTTCCGTTCCCACGTTCACGTCCGTGATGCTCCGTACCAACCGGCCGTCCACCCTGCGGGTCAGGCTGAACCCGCGCGCCAGCGTCCGCTCCAAAGAGAGCTGCTCGCACAGTCGGCCGCGGGCCGCAACACGCTCCACGGCGCGGCGCAGCAGCCGCTCGGCGGCCGGGACGACCCGAGCCTCCAACTGACGGCACTCGCCCGTGCGGGCAGCCAGCGACCTCCTGCCCGGCCCGGGCAGGCGCTGCGCGATCGAACGGAGGCGTTCGCCGGCACGGACCACGGAGACCGCGGCGCGGCTCCTCAGCGTCCGGCCCAACTCGTCGACCGAACGGCCGGAGGCGGACAGGGCGCGCTCTGCAGCCCGTATCAACCCGCGTTCGACGTCCCGGTACGCGGCCGCCCGGGTCTGCAGGAGCAGGCGGCCGGGCGCCACGAGTCGCCGGTGTGCCTCGTCCACGAGACTCGCCGCCTGTTCGACCCGGGAGACCAGGAACTCCGCCGCTTCCGTGGGCGTCTTGCACGAGGTATGCGCGACGATGTCGGCGATCGACTGGTCGATCTGGTGGCCAACGCCGCAGACCACCGGCGCCGGGGACCGCGCCACCGCGCGAGCGACGCGGCGGCTGTCGAACGCGGCCAGGTCGGCCCGCGACCCGCCGCCGCGGATCAGGGCGATCGCATCCAGCCTCTCCCCGCTGCGGACGAAGGCGCCCAGCAACCGGAAGGCGCGCCCGAGTTCGGCTTCGGAAGCCATCCCCTGCACCGCCGAGTGGACCAGACAGACCCGGAAACCCAGGCCCGAGTGGACCAGCGTGTCGATGAAGTCGGCGTGGGCCGCGCTCCCCTCCGACGTGACCAGACCGATGTCGAGAGGCACCGGTGACAGAGCCAGCCGCTTGTTGCGCTCGAGTAGTCCTTCGGCTTCCAGCGTCCGAAGCGTCTCGCGGCGCCTCTGCTCCAGGGCGCCGAGCGAGAACACCGGATCCACCTGGCCGACCGCGAACTGGAACCGGCCGCCGCCGGGCCAGAAGTCCGGCCTGCCGCAGCAACGCAGGACGACGCCCTCCGCCAGTTCCACGCCCGCCTCCCGAAACGCCGCTTCCGCAACCTGGCGGTCGTCCGACCACAAGACGCAGTCGAGCCTGGCCTTGACGCTGTCGCCCCGTCCTTTCTCGACCAACTCGAAGTAGAGCTGGCCTCTGGCGGCCGAGCGCACTCTCTGCACCTCTCCTGCCACCCAGACCGCGGGATAGGCGTCGGCGAGGAGCCCCTTCACCTCCCACCCGAACCGGGAAACGGTGTAGGTGCCGGCCGGGAGTTCGACCGTCCCGCGGCTCAGTGGAAGCCCTTGAGTTCGACGACCGACTCCATGGGAATCGCATCGGCCCAGGCGAGAGCGTTCTTGTCGCCGATCGTCAGCTTGTCCAGGAACTGCCGCGCCTCGTCGCGATGCGTGAACAGCCGCCAGATGAATGTGTGACCGGCCGGCGCGGTGAAGTAGGTGTAGTTCCGCATCCCCTCGCTCAGGTCGAAGCCGAGGTCCGATTCGCCGTTGACACCGACGCAGGCCATCGCGATCGCCCGGTACGCGAGCGCGAGCGCCTTGAGCGGTTCCTCGAAGTCGGACAGCTCCTCTCGCGACAGCGGCGAGTGGTACAGGCCCACCCGTGAACCGTCCTCCTCGGCGAGCAGGTTGTACGGCACGTCCGCCCGGTCGAGGGCGTCACGCGTCTCGCTCGTCATGACGAAGACGTCGTCCGTGTCCTCGACCTTGTACGCGATGGCGAAGGTCTCCGAATCCAGACCGGCGAACGACTCGGCGAGGATGCCCTCATCCTCGATCGTGAAGTAGTAGAGACGTGAGATCATCCGACGTGTAGCCATGCGTATTCGACTCCTGGGCGGCCGGAAGCGGGCGGAGGCAGCGGCGGCAACCGGTCCGACGCGAATCCTACCGGAACTCGAACGTGCCGGCGGTCGCCGGCGGCGCGTCGACGACGCGCATCCGGATCGTTGGCCGGACGCCTGGACGGTCAGAGTCGCGGCGCCCACCGGCAGACCGGCGATCTCGAACCGGCCGATCAGCGTCTCGAGCCCTGGACCAGGAAGCGGTCGAAGTTCCTGCGCTCCTCTTCCGTCGTGTCCTCCATGCCGATCAGGTACTCGCCGCCCGCCTCCGGAAGCGGCGCCCGGATCAGGGTGACGGCGCGCTCGATCGCGGCGCAGTCCAGGCTGACCAGCACCAGCGCCATCTGCCGGCAGACGGTGAACAGCTGCGTGCCCAACTCGCTCTCGATCCGCACCTGAACCGCGTCCGGCATCCGCTCCGCGACGATCCAGTAGCCCTCCTCCCCCCGCCGCACCGTGACGGCGCCCTCCAGGTGGAGGGTCTGCCGCGGAACGGTCAATTCCTGGCTCAGCCTGCTCTCCAGGCTACCGATCGCGACCTCCGCGTCGATGCGGCCCGAACCGGCTATCTCCAGTTCGACACCCGCCTCGAAGACGCCGTCGCCCACGGGGCGGAGCGTCGCCGCGTGCCGAATCACGGTCACGGCGTGCTCGGGAGAACGCAGCATGACCTCGGCGGGGCCGATGCGCATCGGCGCCAGGTCGTCGATCAGGTGCTCGTAGACCCGGTTCAGGCGCTCGAAGGACACCACCCGGGTGTCCGGCTCGTTCTGAGCCACCGAGGGCACGGACAGGAACAGCAACCCCAGCAGCCCGCGGCAGAAGTCACGCTGCATTCAATCAGCCACTCATCCGGTCCGGCATCGTGTCATCCGGGCGCTCATGGGTAGTAGCCGCTGATCGTCCGCGCCTTGAACCGGCCCTTGATCTTCACTTCGACCTCGCGGTACTCCTCACCGCCGCCGGCGCGGTTCGAGTTGTACGCCAGCAGGTACTGCGAGCGCAGCTCGCGCTCGATCTCGTCGTACACCGGCGCCAGATCCTCGGCCCTGGAGATGAAGAACGACCTGCCGCCGGTCACCCTGGCCAGGTCGTTCAGCTTGTTGCGCAGGATCAGCTGGGTGCGGCCGATGCCCAACCCGATCGTGTAGATCGCGACCGCCGAGCGGCGCGCGTACTCCTCGACATCCGGGAAATCGACCGTGCTCGCCGTGTCCTCGCCGTCCGAGAGCAGGACCAGGGCGCGCCGGCCGCGGACGCCGCGGAAGTAGTAGAGGCTCGTGATCAGAGCATCGTGGAGCGCGGTGTTGCCGGCGGCACGCAGGTTCTCGATCGAAGCGGCGACCGCGCCGACGTCGGATGTCCGGCCGATCAGCAGCTCCGGGCGGGAGGCGAAGGCGAGCGCGAAGGAGAGATCCTTCGGCGTGATCAGGTTGGCCAGGAACTGCGACGCGGTCCGCCGTGCTTCGCCGAGGGACGTCTCCATCGAGCCCGACGTGTCGATCACGACACCCAGGGTGAGCGGCAGGTCCTCCACCAGCTCGAACTTCGCCAGCTCCTGCCGGCGCCCGTCCTCCAGAACGGTGAAGTCGCTCTCGGCAAGAGTCGTCACCGGTCGGTTGGCGTTGTCGACCACGGTCGTGTAGAGCTCGACCAAGTCGACCTGGACCGAAGCGATGAAGTCGGGCGCGTTCAGGAAGCGCACGTCCTCCGCGCGACTGCCGTCGTCCAGCGTGGCGGCAACGGTCAGGTAGACGAGCTCCTGATCGCCGGCCACGGGCACCTCGATCCCGGCGCGCCACGGCGGTCGCCGCAGCACCGTCTGAACCTCTTCACCAACCCGGAACTCGACCTCCCGGACCACCCGCTCCTCGGGCACGATGACCGAGGCTGCGGCGTCCACTCTCCCGGCAACCCGAACACCGCGCCGCGGTTCGTCGATCAGCACCCGCAACTCGCCGCGTTGCTGGTTCAGCACGATCTCGTCCGCGGCCACCACCTCGCCGCTCTCGCCCAGCCCTTCGACCCGAACCACCTGTTCGGCCGGGTACTTCGCCAGCCGGACCTCGGCGCTGAACGGCGGCCGTCGCCGGGTGATCTGCAGCACGCCGTCGACGTAGAAGCGCGTGGCAACGATCTCGCTCCCGGTAACCAGGGCCTCGGCCCGCCACAGCCCGAGCACGACCTCGCTTTCCGGCGGCACCAGCACCAGGTCGCTTTCCGCCTCGCGCGCGGTTGCCGGCAACTCCGCTTCCAATTGCTCCGCCGCCAGGACGAGGCGGCGGCGATCCTCGGGACTGGCCGGTTCCGTCTGCGGCTCAAGCGGCACTTCGATCGGCACCGCTCCCCACGCCGCGGCGCCGCCGATCTCGTCGCGCACCAGGAACCTCACCAGGACGACGGAGCCCGGCCGCAGCAGACGCTCCACCGGCAGCGCCAGCGACCGATCCTCCGGCGACGGGTCGGAAAGGAAGCGGGCCCGGAAGACATCGAAGATCCGTCCCGGCTGCTCGACCACGCCTTCCACGTTGATCCGGACCTGCTCTCTGCCGCTGTCGTCCACGAAGGGTTCGAAAGCTGCGCCCGGGGACAGCGACAGGAGCATTCTGGTCACGATGCGCTGGCCGCTGCGCGCGGGGAAGGTGACGATCGGATCCTCGAGTTGCAGCGCCGGCGGCGCTTCGACCTTGTCCGCCGCGGCCTGCGCAGCCCAGGCATCGAGGTTCTCCGGGGGCCGCAGCCAGGCCTGGAAGCGCGCCGCCGACGGCCGTTCGCGCTGGAACTCGAACAGACCACGGATGCCGGTGACCCGGTCGACCCGCCGGGCCTCCCGGCACAGCTGCAGGTCGAAGCGACGGGCCCGCAGCAGGCCCCGGAGCTCTTCGTACTGCTCGAGCCAGTACTCCATCTCCGGCATGTACAGGGCCCGTTTCGTGTACTCGGGCAACCAGAGCCGGAAGGCCTCGTCCGGCTTCGGCTGGAAGACGACGAGATTCTCGTGCTCGCCCTCCTCCGGCCCGTAGCGCCAGATCTCGAGCGGCCGGAAGGTCTGGTCGCAATCGACCGGCTCGATGTGGTCCGGCTCCCCGTGCAGGAACCGCAATTGCGCCCGGACATCGAAGAACGGCGCGCCCGACTGGCGAACCCGCCGCCGGCGCTGTTCGATGCCCTCGGCAATCCCGACGCGGCCCAGGAAGGTCTCGATGTACTCCCGCCGGGACGCCTGACCGAGATCCCGGACCCGGCTCAGCTCGGCCGGCTCCAGCAGGTACTGGGGCCCGTCGAGAAAGAACTCCCGCTCCTCGTCGCTCCACGCGGAGAGACGCCAGCCGGCTTCCTGCGCAAACGCCGCGGGCGGCACGAGGCACGCCGCCGCCAGCAACAGCCGGCGGACCCGCGGCCCGATTCCTCCGCGCCTCACCACGACATCCGGTACAGCATCCAGTACACGACGACCCCGGTCACCGACACGTAGAGCCAGATCGGCAGCGTGAAGCGGGCGATCTTCCGGTGCCGGTCGTACCGTCCCCGCAGGCCCAGGACGACAGTGATGATCGCCAGCGGCGGCACCGCGGCCGCGAGCACCGTGTGGGTCAGGAGGATGCCCAGATAGACAGTCCGCACCGTCCCCTCGCCCTCGAAGTGAACCGAACCGACCTGGTAGTGGTAGTAGAGATAGGAGACGAGGAACGCCGCCGAACACCCGAGCGCCGACAGCATGACCTGCTTGTGGCGCTCCCGGTTGCCGCGCCGGATCAGCACGTAACCGATGACGAGCAACGTCGCCGCGGTGGCGTTCAGGATCGCGTTCAGGGTGGGCAGGTGCATGGAGGTCGTGGCAACCGGAGAAATCGCCCGGCTCGCGGCGGAGGGACGAAGTCGGAGTCGGCATGAGCTTAGCCGGGTTCACTGCATGGGTTGTGCCAGCTTGACATGAAGACGACACGCACTGTATCGTCCGTGTCGTCGGCGCGTCAGAGTACACACGCAGTCGTATCTTGCGGAGTTCGGCCAATGCCACCAACGCCCCCAACTGAGCCGCCCGAACACCCTGGAGCCTATGTTCAGCGAGAGATTCTTGCCGAGCGGACGACAGTGACCGAGGCAGCCCGAAGGCTAGGTGTCGGTCGCCCGGCTCTCTCCAGATTCCTGAATGGCAGATCGAGCCTCTCGCCCAAGATGGCTCAGCGACTTCAACGGGCGTTCGGACTGGACGCCGCCCATCTACACGACATGCAGACCCGCTTCGACGATCACGACGCACTGATCCGGGGGAACGCTGCCAGACCGCGACTGCTGCCTATCTCCGTAGCGAGGATCGAAGCAGACGAGATAGACGGCTGGGCAGGAGAACACCAGGCGCGGCAAGAGTTGGCTGTCCTTCTCAGAAGACTCGTGCACTCCACGAACGACGACGTCAAGAGAGCGGACTTCCCCGCCCATGGCCAAGCCGAACGACCGGGCTGGGACGGTCGAATCGAAGCAGCGGCCTCAACCCCATGGATTCCAGAGGGAGCGTCGCGGTGGGAGTTCACCTGCAACAGCAGACCCCGCAGCAGAGCAAACCACTACTTCACCGCTCGACAGGAGGCCGTGCCGCTCGAGGAGCGCCAGAAACAGACGTTCGTGTTCGTTACGCCACGCGTCTGGCGGAGAAAGACGGAATGGGAGGCAGAGAAACGGAGGCTCAACGAATGGCAGGAGGTTCGGGCGTACGACGCGTCCGATCTGGAGCAATGGTTGGAGACCTCGCCGGCAACTCAGGTCTGGTTCGCCGAGCGCCTTGGCAGACCGGTGAAGGGCCTCCAGTCTCTAGACCAGTTCTGGAACGAGTGGGCCGCCGTTGCCGATCCAGCGCTCTCGCCTGCGCTTTTTGCAGCGGCGGTCGACAAGCACTCAGGCGCGTTCTTCGACTGGCTCCGGAAGGACCCTGACCGACTCTTCACGGTTGCCGCCGATTCGCGCCAGGAAGCCATCGCCTTCCTGGCCTGCCTGCTAAGAGCAGAGAGCGTTCCACCAGATCGCATGCTGGACCGGGCGGTCGTCCTACATCGGCCTGGCGCGGTTAAACGTTTGAACGAGCTCACGAACCACCGTTTCGACAGGTCGGTCGAGAATCGCCAGTCCATCCCGCTCTTGGCGATCGCCGGCACTCGCGAGGTGGAAGAGAATCTCGCAGCATGGCGCCGGGCCTGCCACTGCGTGGCTCCCCAGCACCGTAACTCGGTCGGCCTCATCGACCGACAGCGCGACATTGAGCTCGACATACTGACGACTTGGGACTTCGGAAAAGCCCTGGCGTCAATGAACATCTCGGGGGCGAAGGTCGACCAACTCGCCCAGGACACGGCTCGTTCGCCGACCATCCTCCGCAGAAGACTCTCGACGACGCCGGCAAGCCAGCGAGCCGGCTGGACATGCCACGACGACAATCTTGAAGCAGCCGTGGCGCCAGCCTTGGTTGGCGCATGGAATGCCGGGGCCGAAGCTGACAAGGAAGCGCTCTCTCTCTTGGCCAACACCGACTACGAAGAGATCGAGACGGCCGTCGCCCGACTGCGGAACCTGGAAGATCCTCCAGTCTGGTGTATTCGGCAGTACCGTGGCGTGTACTCGCGGATCGACGCGCTCTTCTCGGTAAGCCCGGCCGTGACGCGGCAGAAGCTGACCGACTTCTTTCTCCTTGCCGAGTGCATTCTCGCCGAACGTGACCCCGCACTTGACCTTCCATCTGAAAGCCGTTGTATGGCTGCGGTCTTCGACAAGGTTCGCAACCATTCCGACGCGCTACGCATGGGCATCAGAGAGACATTGATCCTGATGGCCGCGCACGGAAACCGGCTGTTCGACGAACGACTGGGCGGCAACACGGAACGGGAAGTCGAGGCGCTTGTGCGCGGCCTTCTGGAGCCGCTCACGCTGGAGACCTTGTTGTCGCACAAGGACGATCTTCCGGACTACGCGGAGGCGGCCCCTGATGCCGTTCTTGACCTCCTCGCCAGAGATCTCGAGACGACTGAACCCGCTGCCTTCGCGATTCTGAAGTGTCCAGAAGGAGAGCCGGTGTTTCAGAGCTGTCCACGTACTGGACTGCTGTGGGCACTTGAGTCTCTTGCCTGGTTGCCGAACCGGCTGCCACGAGTGGCGACTATTCTCGCCCAACTCTCCGAGCCCGAGATACACGACCGCTGGATCAACACACCATTCAACTCTCTTGTCTCCCTGTTCCGCACGTCAATGCCGCAGACGCTTGCGCGCCTTCCCGTTCGGCTTCACGCGCTTGATAGCATCGTACGTTCAAGCCCCGACGTGGGCTGGCGCCTCTGTGTGGAGCTATTGCCGAAACACCACGACACGTCCCACGTGAACCGCCTTCCCAAGTGGCGCGGCGACACGTCTCTGGCACATACTCTACCGCCCGCCAGGGAGATCCGTGAGGCCGAAGAAGCCGCCTGCCAGAGAGTCCTCGACTGGCCTGCTCACGACGAAGAGACGCTAGGAGATCTTGTGGACAGACTCCGGTCATTCCCAGAAGCCGACCGAAGTCGGATCTGGGGTCTGATCGACGACTGGAGCGCCAATGCACCGGATCACGCCAAAGTCAGCCTTCGAGACCGGATACGGAAGCGCTATCGCGCGGTACGCGATGAGCGCGCAAGGCGGGCCGTCGAGGCGCTTGCTCCCGCCGACGCAGTGGCACGAAACCAGTGGCTGTTCGCGGCGACATGGGAGGTCGAATGGAGTGAATCGGACTCGGAGACATCCTACGAAGAAACGCTGGCGCGGGTCAGAACGCGCCGTGAAGCGGGTATTCGGGAGGTTCTGCAAGAGCGGGAACACGACGGACTCGTTGAACTGGTCGAGCGCTGCGAAGCGCCTCGCTTGGTCGGCAGTACGTTGGCCGACCTCCTCGACCGCGAGGCACTCGCTGACTTTGCGATTGGCATCGTGGGCAGAGCCGCGGCAGCAGCCGACACCGCTTATCGCAAGTGTTTGCAAGGCTTGCTGGCTCCAGCAGAGCCCGTTGTTCTTGAGCGACTCGTGCAACACTTTCGCCAGCCCGACGGCGCAGCTTCACGACTGGCCCTCTACCTGGCCATGCCATGGGGCCACGCGACCTGGCAGTTTCTTGAAGACGAGGATCGGAGGCTTCGAGAGTCCTACTGGAATCGGGTGGCGCCTTTTCGAGTTCAGGAGTTCGGAGCCGATGAGTTGCACCAGTTGATTGACAGGCTGGTAGACGCGAAGCGCCCAGCCGTCGCGCTCTGGGCAGCGCAATGGAGTCTCGCCTCGGTTGAGACGAAGCGACTCCAGCGACTCCTGCGGGCACTGGCGAGGGACCCTGATGCTCCAGTGCCAGACACTTTCGTCTTGACTCAGGCAGTCGAACATTTGGGAAGCCGCGTCGACGTCGATGGGTCAGATATAGTCGCGATCGAACTCGCCTTCCTGCCGCAACTGCGGCTCACAGAACACGGCATTCCGAACCTCCAGAAGCGAGTTCTCGAGTCGCCCGTCCTCTTCGTCCAAGCGGTTGCGCTCGCATTCCAGCCCGAGAACCGAGGCGAGGACCACTCACCGTGGCGGGTAGACGATCCGGAACAACGAGCCGCGGCAAGATCGGGGGCCAGCGAATTTCTGGACAGCGTTCAGGTCATTCCAGGTACTCAAGACGACGGCAAGTTGGATGCCGAGGAGCTTCACACGTGGCTGGCCGCCGCCAGAAAGATGTGCGCTGAACTTGACCGGACCCGTGTTGGCGACACCTTGATCGGCGAGTGGTTGGCACGAGCCTCCGCCGTGGACGGTGTCGCACGTCCGCGAAGCGAAGTGGCAGATGCCATTGAGTGGATGGACTCCAACGACGTCGAAGTAGGCTTCCGCACGGGCGCACGGAATGTCCGCGGCGTGACTTCGAGATCGCAGGGAGGAGACCAGGAGCGGGCCTTGGCAACAACATATCGACAGATGTCGCAGAAGATGACCGATTGGCCCCGAACCAGCCGCATCCTTGACAGGGTTGCCCGATCATACGAGGACGAGGCGGAGTATTGGGACCGAAGCGACGAGGTCGAAAAGCGCCTGCCGTCGATCGGACCGGTGTTCGACGCGTGACCATGGACCCTCTGCCCAACCGCATTGCAGCGAGCATAGCGTCGCTCGACAGCCTCTATCATCGACTCCTGCTCGTGGTGGGACCGTCGCGCAGCGGGAAGACCGAAGCGCTGCGGTCTCTGGCCGACGGGCATGACTGGCCGCTCGTCAACGTCAGCCTCTCTCTCTCGGAGCACCTGATGGGGCTTTCGCCTGGCAGGCGAGCAGTGAACGCCCCCAAGGTCTTGCACGACCTCCTGGAAGGCAGCGGCGGCGGTGTGCTGCTGCTCGACAACACCGAACTGCTCTTCAGCACCGGTCTGGAGCTTGACCCGCTGCACCTGCTCCAGGCCGTTTCCAGGCACCGGGCTACGGTCGCCTCCTGGGCGGGCTGCTACCAGGGGAAGCGGCTGACCTATGGCAACGCGGACCATCCTGAATTCAGGCGCTACGAGAACCCCGCTGCCATTATCGTTACGGCTCTTGCCGGCGGGTGTCCCGCGCCCCCCGCCACAGTTCCAGGTGCACCGTGAAGTACGCCGATCTCATCCGCTTCGAGCCCATCGAGTCGGTCATACAACTCCGGCAGGCCGACAAGGCCGACGACGCAAGACGCCTCGTTGAGACGTTCGTGATCTCTGAGCGCATGGCAGAGCAACTTACCGGTCTCGTGTTCCCTCAGCTCCAGATCGAACAGCCGACCGAACACAAGGGCCTGCTCATCGTCGGCAACTACGGTACCGGCAAATCCCATCTGATGGCACTCATTTCGGCCATAGCCGAGCATCCCGACCTGGCCGCTGCCGCCACGAACGAGACCGTCGCGTCGAAGGCAGCCGCGATCGCCGGACGCTTCCAGGTTCTTCGAGCCGAGATCGGGTCCACCACGATGAGTCTTCGCGACGTCGTCTGCCGCTACATCGAGGATCGGCTTGACCAACTCGGCGTCGAGTACCGGTTCCCGCCGGCCAGCGAGGCACCGAACAGCAAAGACTCCTTCGCCGCGATGATGGCCGCCTTCGAGGCGTCCTACCCCAGCCAAGGCCTGCTTCTCGTGCTGGACGAGCTACTCGACTACCTGCGCACACGCAACGAGCAGGCGCTCATCCTGGACCTGAACTTCCTGCGCGAGGTGGGAGAGATCTGCCGGTCGACGCGGTTCCGCTTCGTTTCCGGCGTCCAGGAGAGCCTATTCGACAATCCCCGGTTCCAGTTCGTGGCCGACACGCTTCGGCGGGTCAAGGACCGCTTCGAGCAGGTTCGCATCGCCCGCGAGGATGTTGCCTACGTCGTCTCGGAGCGGCTCCTGCGGAAGACAGCCGAACAACGCGGGATGATCCGCGAACACCTGGAACGATTCGCGAACCTGTACGGCTCATTGAACGAGCAGATGGACCGTTTCGTTGAACTCTATCCCGTCCATCCAGCCTATCTCGAGACATTCGAAAGGGTCTACGTCGCGGAGAAACGGGAGATCTTGAGGACCCTTAGCGCCGCCATCCGCGGCCTCGTGGACCGGGACGTGCCCGCTGACGAGCCCGGTCTGATCGCCTACGACAGCTACTGGGGCGAGCTGAGGAACAACCCGTCGTTCAGGTCCGTGCGCGAGATTCGGGAGGTCATCGACAAGAGCGGAGTGCTCGAGGATCGTGTCCGGCAGGCCTACACGAAGCCTCCCTACAAGAAGATGGCCCTTCGCATGATCGACGCCCTCTCGGTGCACCGGCTAACAACGGACGACATCTACGCGCCTCTCGGCGCCACGGCCACCGAGCTGCGGGACGATTTGTGTCTGATCCTGCCCATGCCGGAGCAGAGCGCCGAGTTCCTGCACACCTTGGTGGAAACGGCGCTGGACGAGATCCTGCGCACAGTGAGCGGCCAGTTCATCACGGCAAACCCCGAAAACGGGCAGTACTACCTGGATCTGAAGAAGGATATCGACTTTGACGCGCTCATCGCCCGCAGAGCGGAGACCCTCAGCGAAGATCAGCTCGACCGGCACTACTTCACGGCGCTCGCCCGGGTACTCGAAGCGGCCGAAGAGACGTACGTATCCGGCTACAGGATCTGGGAGCACGAGATCGAGTGGCGCGAACGGAAGTCAAACCGAAGCGGTTATCTATTCTTCGGGGCTCCCAACGAGCGCTCCACCGCGCAACCGCCGAGAGACTTCTATCTGTACTTCATCCAGCCTAACGACCCGCCGCACTTCCGGGACGAGAAGAAGCCCGATGAAGTGTTCTTCAGGCTGAAACAGCCGGATCAGGACTTTGAGGAATCGCTACGACTCTACGCGGGCTCCAGGGAACAGGCGGCGACCGCTTCCGGAGAGAACCGCCGTATCTACGAACAGAGAGCCTACTCGCACCTTCGGCGCTTGACGGAATGGCTGCGCGAACGGATGGCGACAGCCTTCGTGGTGTCCTGCGAAGGAAGGGCGCGCTCGTTGCGGGAGGTGATCCAGGGCAAAGTGGTCGGCGGAGAAGGTCGAGCGTCGGTGCGGGAACTAGTGGAAACGGCCGGCAGTGTCTGCCTTGCACCACACTTCGAGAACCAGAGCCCGGAGTACCCGAGCTTCACCATTCTGATCACACGTCGAAACCGGGAACAGGCTGCCGGGGAGGCTCTCAGGTGGATCGCGGGAGGCATCAAGAGCCGGCAAGGCGCGGCAGTGCTCGATGCCCTCGGCCTGCTGGACGGAGACGAGCTGAGACCCCGCGAGTCGCCGTACGCCCAGAACATCCTGGATCTGCTGAGGCGGAAGCGCTCGAATCAGGTGCTCAATCGCGCGGAGTTGATCCAGGAAGCGCACGGGACGGAGTACTGGGAGGCTTTCCGGCTTGAGCCGGATTTTCTTGTGGTGACCCTCGCCGCTCTGATTCACAGCGGGTCGATCGTTGTGAGCCTGCCCGGGCGGAAGATCGGTGCCGGAACAGTTGAGTCTTTGGCGCGGATTCCCGTCCGCGAACTCTCCAACTTCAAGCACATCGAACGACCGCGGGGATTCCCGTTGGAGCCCCTCCAGGTACTGTTCCGGCTGTTCGGTCTGGCGGAGGGCAAACTCGTAACCCGCAGTGCACGTGACCAAGCCGCAACCGACCTCCAGATCGAGGTCGGGAACCGCCTTCACAGGCTGGTGCTCGCTCAAGCAAGACTGCGGGAGGGCATCGTCTTCTGGGGCCGTACCGTGCTGGCCGAGTCGCAGGGCATGTGTGACGGCCAAGGTGCAGAATGGAGCGCCATTCTCGGCAACACGAAGAACTTCCTCGAGTCTCTCCAAGTCTTCAACACCGCCGGCAAACTGCGGAACTTCCCTCACGACGTCGAAGCAGTGACCGGCCGCAAGATAGGACTCGACTTGGTCCACGAGATCGAAGACCTGGTTGCCCTGGTCGCTGAACTTGGTCCGGCAGCGGACTACCTGCTGGCCGCACAGGCGGTACTGCCCAGTGACCATCATTGGCGGCGCCAAGCTGAAGGGGTTCGCGGAGACCTGGTCGCTCAGATCGCGACGCGCGAACAACGCTCGGCCCACAGCTTCCGAGCGAGAGCAGCTCGGACTCTCCGCGAACTGAAGGAGGCCTACCAGACGACCTACCTGGAGCTGCACCGCCGGGCGCACCTCGGAGCCCGGGACGAGGCCAGGAAGACGCTACTCGAGAAAGACCGCCGATTGAAACAACTGAAGGCCCTCGACGCCGTGGAGATCATGCCCCACCAGCAGTTGCAGACGTTCGGCACTACGCTTCGCGGATTGAATGGGAGCCCCGTTCTGGGTCGCAGCGACCTTGACGCGAATCCCGTATGCCCGCACACGGGTTACCGCCCGGTGGCGAACCCGGCGCCAGCAGTCAGCGCGGCTCAAGTGCTCGCCTCTCTCGAAGACCGTCTCGCCGATCTCCTGGAAGACTGGACAGAAACCCTGCTGGCGAATCTCGCCGACCCGGCCGTCAGAGACAACATCGCCCTGATCAGCGACCAGGACGGCAAGATCGGACTTGAGGCGTTTCTTGCTGCGCGCGAACTTCCCAACCCCGTGACGGGAGCACTTGTGCGAGCGCTCCAGGAAGCGCTGACCGGGCTTGAGAAGGTCGAGATCACCGCGGCTGACATTCGCGACGCCCTCGCGTGTGGCGGCCTCCCCTGTTCCGTTCAGGAACTGCAGAGACGTTTCGAACGCTACGTGGCCGAAATCACCGCGGGCAAGACAGCAGGCCGGGTACGTGTCGTCATCGAGTAGCAGGCCGCGAGGGATTCACACTTGATCGCGAAGCCCAAGGTCTACGTCGACACGACGGTCGTCAGCTATCTGACCGCGAAGCCCTCGCGCGAGATCGTGACGGCGGCACACCAGCAGATCACGCTGGAGTGGTGGCTGTCTGCCGACAGCCGGTTCAATCTGGTAGCTTCGGACCTCGTAATCGAGGAGGCGGGCGGAGGCGACCCGCCCGCGGCTCGCGCCCGTCTGACGGCGCTTGAAGGCCTGGAGATCATCGACGCAACGACGGAATCCGAGGCGCTCACCGAAGAGCTCCTTGCCTCAGGCGCTCTACCGCCTGCAGCCGGCCGCGACGCCGCGCACGTCGCGACGGCGGTGACGAACGGCGTCGACTACTTGGTAACATGTAACCTGCGCCACATGGCGAACGCGCCTGTTCGGGCCGCGATCGAGCGCGCCTGCCGTCGCGCCGGCTACCGGCACACGGCGATCTGCACACCCGAAGAACTTCTGGAGATCAAGGAATGACTTCCTACAAGGACCCCATCGTGGAAGAGGTCTGGACCTTGCGGACACGCCTCTTCGCGAAGCACGGGGGCACGGTCGAAGGCCTCTTCAAGCACCTGAGGGAGGTCCAACGAAGCTCGGGCCGGACCTACGTGCGCTATCCCGCCGAGCGTATCGAGCCAGAGAGGCCGGAATCGCGCGCAGCGCCCGAGGACGCCACGAAGTGACTGCTTCCGCCAGCCGGCGAGCCATCGAAGGCGGCCTGCACGACCGTCATGTCCGACGAGCTGCGCACGACAACAACCCCCCGGCATTGCCTTGATCGACACCGCGCCCTTCCGCCACGCCGCGATGGTCTACCCTCAGCCTGTCGCCGAGGCTTGTGGGCGGCTTCTCCGCGTCAAGGACGCGCGGTCTCAGCTTGATGCCTGCCTCAAGGCCGCCGAGGTGCTCTGCAGGTACTTGGCAGCCTTGGCGCTGGCATCCCTGCGCAGCCGTGAAAGACGAGACTTCCCGCCCAACGTCAAGAAACTGAAGGGCAGTCTCAGCTTCGGCCACTATCTCCGTCTTGTCCAAGCCACGGCCACAAGCCCTGGCCATCCTCTAACCCAACACTTCGGGCCGTTCCGCCAACGAAGCAAGGGCCGGGGACCCGGGAAGGCCGACCGGCGGTTGGTGTCGCTGCGTGAACTTCGAAATGAGATTAGCCACGACTTGGCGCCGATGCCCGATGTCCGGGCCCGAGTCCTGCTCAGCGAGCACCGCCCCCAAGAGAAGCTCTTGAATGCGCTCAAGAGCCTTGAAGGCCTACTCTCCCTACCGCTCTTCGTGATTCACGGCCTCGGTTACCGCAACATGGAAATGTTCGCTCAGCGCCTGCTCCTCATGGGCGAAAGTCAAGACCCAGTCCCCGATGAACTGCGACTGCTGGAACCGCTGCAGGAGCACACTCCCTACGTGGCGCTGGACAACCATGCGCTCGCGCTTCCTCCGGTCATGGTCTTCGCGGACATCGAGTCGCCGCCCGTGCAGCGACTCGCGTTTCTTCACGCCGTAAGCTGCCGCAAACTCGACTTCAAAACTCTCGACTCGGACACGGTTGAAGACCACGAGCAAGCCCACGCCTTGGACGCTTTGTTCCGGGAGGCGCCAACACCGCCCCTTGAAGTGCGCCTACCGGAAGGCAAACCCGCGATGCAACGGGAGTGGGCCGACCGTCGCCAAAGAATCGAGTCGGCCGACAGACAAGGCCAAGGAACGCCTCCGTGGACGGAGTACGACCAGGAGACGATGGCCAAGTACGCGAACCGCGTCGCCGACGGCCCAGCAACCAAGCCACCCGCAGAGATCATCATCGACCTCCTCCTTGACGGCCGGTCCACTGGATTGGCAGAGGCCGAGCTCCGCCAGCTGCTCCTCCTCTTCGGCAGCGACACCGCCATCCGAATCGCTTTGGGGCGAGAGGTGTACGACTTCCGCTCTCGGAAGAACTCAGCCGCTAGATGGCACGGGCGAAAAATCGGCAGCCGGAACATTCTCGGGACACTCCAGACTGCAACGGCCTTCTTCTCGGAGCATGTGGGCCTTGATGCTGGGGAAACAGCGGACCTCGCCAGGAATGAAGGCAGCCCGGACTACATCGCGATGCGCGAAGCCTTGGTGAACCAGTTCCTTCACCAGGACTACTCGGACCGCACCGCCGCCGCTCAAGTTGATCTGACGCCCGAACGGGCGGTGTTCTTCAATACGGGACACAGCTTGGTCACCGCCGACGCTTTGACCGACGGAGGCAGGAGCCAAGCCCGGAACCCTCTCATCGCGCGAGGGCTCAGGCTGATCGGCTATGCCGAGTTGGGAGGGAGCGGCGTCCGCACCCTTCAGCACGAGTGGCGGCAGGCCAGCCGGCGGCCGCCTCTATTCGTCTCGCACCGGGAGGCGAACAGTTTCACGCTAACTCTTGACTGGCGCACGGTGCCGAACGCCTACGACCGGTTTTGGAAGGACTCGATCGGCGTGGAAGTCTCGGGCGCGCAAGCCCAGATCCTGAATCTCGCAACGGATCGGGCCGGAGTAACCGCCCACCTGGCGGCAGCCGGGACAGGTCTTCCTCTGGAAGACGCCCGCGACTCGCTCGCGTACCTCACACACCAAGTTCTGCTCAGCGAGACGCTCGGACGTTATCACTTGGCGCCCCATCTTCGGGAAAGCCTCAAATGAGCAACCAAGCCACCCTCCAATCGCGGTCCGGCGGGCCCGTAGAGTGTCTCGGCAGGACCTTCGACAGCGACGAGACACGCCGGGAACACTATCTGCGACTCTTGGCCCTTAGATTGCGCGATCCGGACTTCCGAGCGATATCCGGCTTCCCAGAGGGGACCGACGAAGCGATCTTGAGCATGTCCGACCCGCCCTACTACACGGCATGCCCGAATCCATTCCTGAACGACTTCGTCCGCTTCCACGGGCGTCCGCACGACCCTGCCGAGGATTACGCCCGCAGGCCGTTTGCAGTAGACGTCAGCGCCGGTAAGACGCACGCCATCTACAAAGCCCACGGTTACCATACCAAGGTGCCGCACCTGGCTATCGTTCCTTCCATCCTGCACTACCAGCCCGTGGTGAAAGTCGCCCTGGCGCGAGTCTGCATGGGTGGTAGTATTGGTCCATGTCTATGGGCAAGAAGGGTAGTGGTGGGAATCAGGAGCCTCTCTGGGTGTCGGGAACGGATCTTCCCAGAAGCTCTGGTCACCCGTTCTATGAGCGGTTGAACGAGGTCCTGGAGTCGGCGGGATTCGACGAGTTCGTGGAGTCGGCGTGTGCGGGGTTCTACGCTGATCGGATGGGGCGTCCGAGCCTGCGTCCGGGCCGGTACTTCCGGCTGTTTCTGTTGGGCTACTTCGAGGGTCTGGACTCGGAGCGGGGAATCGCCTGGCGGGCTCAGGATTCCCTGAGCGTTCGCTGGTTCCTGGACTTGGGTGTAACCGAATCGGCGCCGGATCATTCGACGATTTCCCGCACTCGGCGGCGGATCGACTTGGAGACTCACAAGCGAGTGTTTTCGTGGGTTCTCGGCCGTTTGGCGGAGTCCGGGCTGGTGTCGGGCAAGACGTTGGGCGTGGATGCGACGACTCTGGAGGCGAACGCGGCACTGCGCAGCATCGTGCGGCGGGACACCGGGGCGGACTACGATGAGTTCGTGCGGGGTCTGGCGGAGGCCTCGGGCGTGCCCACACTGACGCGGGCGGATTTGGTCCGTTTCGACCGCAAGCGCAAGAAGAAGCTGCCGAACGAGGAGTGGCAGAATCCTCACGATCGGGAGGCTGAGATCACGAAGATGAAGGATGGCCGCACGCACTTGGCGTACAAGGCGGAACAGGCGGTGGATCTGGAGAACGGGACCATCCTGGGCGTGACGATTCATGGCGGCGCGAAGGGCGATACGGATTCGCTGTCCGAGACGCTTGAGGAGACGTTCGAGCAGGTGGAGTCGGCACTCGGAGACTCGTGGGCGATCCAGGAGGTGGTTGCAGACAAGGGCTACCACAGCAACGGCGTTCTCGCCTCGATGGACGAGTTGGGGCTTCGCAGCTATATCGCCGAACCGAACCGCGGTCGCCGTCGTTGGAAGGGCAAGAAGGACCTGCAGGCAATCGTTTACGCGAACCGTCGACGGATTCGAGGGGATCGGAGCAAGCGGCTGCATCGTCAGCGTGGCGAACTCCTTGAACGACCGTTTGCTCATCAGTTCGAGACCGGCGGCATGAGGCGACTGCATCTGCGCGGGTGCCGCAATGTGCTCAAGCGCGTCTGCATTCATGCCTGCGGCTTCAATCTCGGCCTCCTGATGCGTCAGCTCGTGGGGGTTGGAACGCCACGGGCCCTCCAGAGCCGCTCCGCGGCGGTCCGGCGCGCCCTCGCTGGCCGATGTACGCCGCTTTGGCAGCCCCTTGCAGCGTCAATTCGGCGAATCTTCGCCCGATGGCTGGGAAACCGCTTCGAGGTGAGACCCGGAATCAACTTCGTCTCTTTCGGCACCGAGCAACCGCGACTCTGAACCAACCGCCCGGCTCCGGCCGCACGACGACTTCTGCCACGGGCTGCTACACGAAACCCGGCGATCTCGTCCTTGACGGATTCTGTGGATCCGGAATGACCGGTGTCGCCGCACAATGGTGCGGTACAGCTGCAGCGGACTACCGTCGTAGTCTAGAGGCCGACTGGAAACGGGACGGCCACGAGCCACCAGCGTGGGGCGGCCGGAATGTTCTTCTCGGCGACCTTGGGCCGGCCGCCACCTTCATCGCCGCCAACTTCAACCTACCCTTTGATATCGACGATTTCTCCAAGGCTGCTGAGCGCGTACTTGATGAAGTAACGAATGAGCTTGGATGGATGTACGAAACGCTGCACACTGACGGCACCACGAAGGGGAACATCAACTACACCGTCTGGAGTGAAGTACTCGTCTGCCGGGACTGCGGAACGGAGTCGGTCTTCTTGACCGAAGCCCTCGACCTTAGGAGCAAGCGAATCGCCAAGACTATCAGGTGTCCTGGCTGCGCAGCCATCGCCACGAAGGAAGAGATGGACCTGCTCTTCGAATCGTTCTTGGATCCGTCGGGAGGGACTGGGCGACGGCCGCGCCGGGTGCCTGTTCTGGTGTGCTACAACGTAGGCAAAGCTCGCTTCAAGAAGACACCTGATCCGTGGGATTTGGCCGTGCTTGACCGGATCGCCCGGCTTCCGTGGCCTTCGGAGGTTCCCGACCTGGAACTTCCCGACTGTCAGATGACCCGGGTCGGGAGAATGCGGACCACGAAGACTACCACCGTACCCCATTTGTTTCTGCCTCGCCAAGCACACGCGCTCGCAGCTCTGTGGCGCAAAGCAAGGAGGGCCGAAGGTCGCACACGGCACATGCTCTTGTTCTTTGTGGAACAGGCTGTTTCCACTATGTCAACGCTCAACCGGTACCGCGCAAATCAAGGCTCGCAGTCGAACCAGGTGTTGCACGGCGTCTACTATGTCCCGTCGCAGATCGCGGAGATCTCTCCGACGTACAGGCTTCGATCGAAAGTCCGAACGATTCCTCGAGCGCTCGCTAGTCATGGCCAGTCTGTCGGCGCTTCCTGCATAACGACGGGTGATTGCGGCGCACTTAGAGGCTTGCAGGACGCTACCGTGGACTACATTTTCACCGATCCGCCATTCGGCGAGAACATCTATTACTCGGATTTGAATCTTCTCGTTGAGTCTTGGCACGGCGTGCTCACAAGCACTGCTCCGGAAGCCATAGTGGACCGCGTCAAGCGAAAGGAAGCAGGCGACTACCAGCGTCTGATGCGGAACTGCTTTGAGGAATACCACCGAGTGCTCAAGCCTGGGCGGTGGATGACGGTCGTCTTCAGCAACTCGAGGAATAGCATCTGGCGAGCCATTCAGGAAGCGATCGGGGCCGCTGGTTTTGTGGTGGCTGATGTTCGCACCCTCGACAAGAAGCAGGGCTCCTTCAAGCAGGTGACGAGTTCAGCCGTCAAGCAGGACCTGGTGATTTCGGCCTATAGGCCCACGGAGGGTCTGGCACGGCAGTTCGCGCTGGAGACAACGCAACCCGATCGCGCTTGGGCCTTCGTGGACGAGCATCTGGGCAACCTACCCGTCTTCGTCGCTACTACGGACGGCGCAGAGACGATAGCGGATCGGACCGACCAGGTTCTTCACGACCGCATGATCGCCTTCTTCGTCCAGCGCGGTGTGGCGGTTCCTGTCACCGGCCCGGACTTCTTCGCTGGCCTTCAGGAGCGGTACCCGAAGCGCGACGGCATGTACTTCCTGCGCGAGCAGGTTCCAGAGTACGATCGGAAGCGGTCAGTCGTAAGGCAGGTGCACCAGCTCGAACTCTTCGTCTTTGACGAGGCGAGCGCCACGCAGTGGGTGCGGCAGGAGCTCCACAAGAGGCCGCAGAACTTCCAGGATCTCCAGCCGCGGTTCATGCAGCAGGCCCAGACCTCTTGGGCCAGACACGAGAAGACGATCGAGCTCAGCCTTCTGCTCCAGCAGAACTTTCTCTGCTACGAGGGCGACGGCCCGGTCCCGAGCCAGGTCCACAGCTACCTTTCGACCGCCTATCGGGACATGCGGGGCCTCGACAAGAACGACGATCGGCTCAAGGAGCGGGCATCCGACCGATGGTACGTGCCCAACCCAGCAAAGATGGGCGATCTCGAGAAGGTCCGCACCGGCGCTCTGCTGCGGGAGTTTGAGGGGTACAAGACGACGCCGAAGAAGCGAATCCGCCAGCTTCGCACCGAAGCAGTTCGCGCCGGGTTCAAGCACTGCCACGAACAGCAGGACTTCCAGACCATCATCGACGTAGCCGCCAAGCTGCCGCGCAACGTCCTCCAGGAAGACGAGAAGCTTGTCATGTACTACGACGTAGCCGCCACCCGGCTCGGCAAGTGACACTCACGGGCGACTGGCGGCCAGTCCTCGCGCTCAACACGGCTGCCGGCAATGCTAACGGTGGCGCACGCCTTGGAGGCTGAACACATCGTGGGCAGGACGACCATTATCAACGATCCGCTACGTCGGCGACTTCGGCAGGAAGGTCAGCAGGCGTGGGAGCGGGAGGACCTCGTGGTTTCCATCGAGACGCATTTTCGCTGCGCTGCCGGGCTGCATCGCCTTTCCGGCCGGCCGCTGACCGGGCTGGGAGTGCGGGCGTGATGCGCGTCGTTTCGGTCCCGGACCAGGAGCAGGGCTGGCGCGCTCCGATTCTGGAGCACTTCGAGCTCGAGCTCGTCGGGGCAGCGCGGCTGACTGCGGTCGCTGACCCCGACCGCCTCCTGGCCGAGGGGGCGACCCTTCGGGAACTGGCGAGCCGGGGCTTCGACTTTCTCCCCTACCATGAGCCCGTCGCTTTCCGCCATGCCTACGAGAGCGGCTATCGGAACGCATGGGACAACGGAGACTGCCGAACTCACCTCGTCGTAGTGGTCCAAACCGAGGCGGCCGACTTCGACAGTCTTCCCTTCGACGTTCTTCACGAGGCAAGACGAGACGGACGTTGTCTGCGGCTATCGATGAACAGCCTGTTTCCTGACCTCTCGCCCAGCGTTCTGCGAACGCTCGACCGAAGAGCATTCGACCTTCTCTTTGCGGCTCAATCGCAGGACCCTCCGAACCGACCACTCGGAGCGAGCGCAACACGGGACTATGTGCTCAGCCACGTGTACGGGTTGTCGGCTGAGACGATCACGAGTCCGGCCGGGCTGCTGCGGGTGCTGCTTCGGTGGCACTATCGCGGATTCTGTCGTTCGTCTGGGCTCGCAGAGCACCTGTTGCAGGCGCTTCGCCGAACCGCCCGCTGGAACGACTGGCCTCTCGAAAAAATTGTCCCAAGCCGACGCCTGTTCTTCGCGTTCCTGAACGAACGCTGGCCGTTCTTCGTCCGTCGCGCCAATGGCACCATCGAACCGACCGTCTCCTGCGGTACCGACAACCTGCTTTTCTCCGGGCCGCTGGAGCTGCCTTTCGGCCACCCCGATGTACGCGTCTACATTGACAAACTTTTTCAGGAAGGGCAGCTCGAACCGGCAGCGGGCTACCGTACCGGCCACGCCCCGGAGGAATGGATGCGGGTGGGAGTCCGCGCCGACGACCCTGATCGCTATGAGCGATCCAGGCGCCTTCGGGAGCGCCTGGAATCAGAGCTTCCGCCGCTATCCGCCGACCACCGCGAATGGGTCGAGTTTGCCTGGGTCTGGGCCGAGTGGCTCGCACTTCGTTGGGGCCTCGGTCCAACCGGCCCGACACCCGGCCCCCTCGGCAAGGATGCAGGCGGTGGCGAGCCTCCGCAGGTGGGGCACGATGCCGCTCAGCCTCTGCACGACCTGGTCGAGGCCAGGTTCGCGGAATGGATGGCACCGAACTTCGCCACTCTTCACAACCTCTCGGTCTACGAACGACCGGCGATGGTCCATCACGTTCCGCATCATATGGCTCTCTCGCTAACAGCAACGAGTTCGCCCAACACGAGCAACGGCCCTGCCATTCGACAAGCGCTCATGGTCGTCGACGGGCTGGCACTTGATCAGTGGATCGTACTGCGAAACGCCCTGGCCGAGCAGTTGGACACGAACGTCGAACTGGAGGAAGATGCCTGTTTCGCTTGGGTTCCGACTTTGACCTCGGTATCCCGACGGGCCATCTTCTCTGGAAGAGAACCGTTTTCCTTCAAGACCGGCCTTGCACACACGAGGAGAGAATCCCGTTGCTGGACGACCCTCTGGGAAGAGTACGGTCTGAGGCAATCCGAAATCGGGTACCTGATCGAAGGCCGGAATCGCCTCGACGCACATTTTCTCGCCGAGGTTCATCGCGCGGCGGATGATCACCGGTTGCGTGTGCTCGGCATCGTGGTCAACAAGATCGACGAGGCCATGCACGGTACGACTACCGGCAGCGGAGGCCTTCACGCAATCGTTCGGCAATGGGCCCAGGGAGGCACGTTCGGCCAACTGCTCGGGATTCTTACCGAACGAGACTTCCGCGTCGTAGTGACAGCCGACCATGGCAACATCGAAGCTGTTGGTATGGGAAGGCTCGATGCCGGCGCCCTGGTCGGGGAACGCAGTGTGCGCGCCCACGTCTTCCGGAACGAAAACACGCGCGCTGCGGCAGCGGCGCGCTTCCAAGGCACAATCGAATGGCCAAGGGGAATCGGTCTACCAACCGACTGTTTTCCTCTGTTGGCCCCCGGCCGTCGCGCGTTCCTCAAGGAGGGCCGGCATGCCGTGGGCCATGGCGGCATCTCTCTGGAAGAGGTCATCGTGCCATTCGTCAGAGTCCAGAAGACCGCGCGGTGAGCCGGAGCCGGCGCATCGGCCTGGACCGTCGCTTGGACATCGAGTGGCTCGATGCCGTGGCGGCGCAGGTGGCAGCCGGCGCCGACGAACCCGTCGTGCGTAGCCGCCTGTTTGAATCGCTGCGCCACCAGGCACCCGGAAGCCGGAAGCCGGGAACAGCGCACCACAAGACGGTGGGCGTTCTGGTTGGGGCATGGGTGCTGACGCCACCCAGACTCATCGCCTTCCGACAACGCGCCATCGAGCTCCTTCCTTCCCTCTCACCGGGGGAGCGTCTGGCCATTCACTGGGCCCTACTCATGGCGGTCTACCCCTTTTTCGGGGATGTTGCTCGTCATGCAGGGCGAATGCTGTCCTTGGATGGCAGCGTCACCCTGGCCAATCTCACGGGACGAATGCGGCGGGAGTGGGGCGACCGTTCGACCGTCGACCGCGCAGCGCAGAGGATCGTCCGCTCGATGGTCGGTTGGGAAGCACTGAGAGACGCAGGCGTGCGGGGCGTGTACGAGGCGCTGCCCGAGCGGATCCTTCTCGGCCACAATACTTCGAGCCTCGTCCTTGAAGGACTGCTCCAGTACGCGCAGAAACCGCTCCCGATCGACGACGCTCTTCGCCATCCGGCACTGTTTCCAATGGAGTTGGAGCTCCGCCCTTACGACCTTCGCGGCTCTGACCGGTTCGAGATTCAGCGACTGGGCCTGGATCTGGACATGATCGAACTCCGCCGACAGGGCGGCCTGGGCAGGAGGATGTCATGCTGACGCGCGTGAGACTTGAGCGGTTCACCGCCTTCAAACGGCTCGACATCCCCTTGAACGCCGGCATCAACGTCTTGATTGGCGCCAACGGCACGGGCAAGTCCCATCTCCTGAAGGTGGGTTACGCGGCGTGTGAAGCGACTCGGCCAGGGGCCAACTTCGGCGAGAAGCTCATTCGCCTGTTCCTGCCTTCCAACCGGGCCATGGGTCGGTTGGTCAAGCGGCAACAGGGGGAGTTCCCGCGCTGTAGCCGAAGTCTGGCGCGGCGACCTGAAGCTCCGTATCTCCTTCTCCAACCACTCGAAAGTCGCGTCTTCCGCCACGGTGACCGGCCGTGCTCCCTGGGCAGAGGAGTCGATTGAAAGCGTCTTCATCCCCGTCAAGGAAATGCTCTCCCATGGCCCCGGCTTTCGCTCTCTGTACGGTCAGCGGGAGATTCACTTCGACGAGGTCTACGCCGACATCCTCGACCGCGCCTACAGGCCCGCCCTTCGCGGCCCAATCGACCAGACACGCGGCGGCGTGCTGACGACCCTGCAACGCGCCATCGCCGGCAAGGTCACGCTCAGCAACGAGGAGTTCTTCCTGAGAAACCGGCAAGGGAACCTGGAGTTCACGCTGCTGGCGGAGGGTGTGCGGAAACTGGGCCTGCTGTGGCTGCTCGTCCAGAACGGGACATTGCTTGATGGCTCGGTCCTCTTCTGGGACGAGCCGGAGGCGAACCTGAATCCGGGTGTCTTCCCCGTTCTGGTCGACATTCTGCTGCAACTGCAGCGACTTGGAGTGCACGTCCTGCAGGGGGCGAGCTCCGTTTCACCTTCAGCGGAGACTGGACCACGTCGAGACTCGACGAACGAGGAGCGCCCGTACCCCACGGCATGGCCTTCGTCGACTTCGTGGTGGAGCGCGGCAGCGAGTTCTGGTCGAGGTGAAGGACCCCGCAGCCTCTCCGGCCAACGAGAGCCGCAAGTATGCAGCCAGGCTGTCAGGCAAGCAGCTGGTGAACGAACACCTTGTGCCGAAGGCTCGCGACTCGTACACCTGGCTCCATCTGACGCGCCGCGATCCGGACATGGTTGACCTCCTCCGACAGAGCGGCTGGGATCGACTCTCGGGTTTGAGCGCCAGCGAGCCTCGTGGCTGACCAGAACGCCGCCCGGGGGATGCCCGGTGCAACCGTGTATCGGAGCGCCCTGTCCTACCTCTCCGCCGCCCGGCGCTCGCGCCAGTAGCGGACCTGCCAGCGGGCGACGTTGCGGTTGTGCTCGGCGAGTGTCTCGGCGAAGACGTGGGTGCCGTCGTTGCGGCTGACGAAGTACAGGTAGGGAACGTCGGCGGGCTGAGCGGCGGCCTGCAGGCTGTGCGCGCCCGGCGAGCAGATCGGGCCCGGCGGGAGGCCGGGGTACCTGTAGGTGTTGTAGGGCGAGTCGAGTTCCAGGTCCCGTCGGCGCAGGTTGCCGTCCCAGGTTCCGGCCAGCTTCAGCGCGTAGATGATCGTCGGATCGGCGTAGAGGCCGATGCCGCGGGCCAGCCGGTTGTGGAAGACCGCGGCAACGAGGGGCCGCTCCTCGACATCGCCGGCTTCCTTTTCGACGATGCTCGCGAGCGTGACCAGCGAACGGACGTCCAGGCCGCTGCGTGACGCCGGATCGAGATGCTCCTCCACGCGCCGCCGGAAGTTGCGGACCATCGCCTCGACGATCTCCTGCTCGCCGGCGCCTCGCGGAAACGTGTAGGTGTCGGGAAAGAGATAGCCCTCCAGCGACTCCGCGGCCGGGTCGAGATCCGCGATCAGCGCCGGCGAAGCCATCAGGGCGAGGAACGCGTCGAGCTCGCCGAAGCCCTCGGACGCCAGCCGCTCCGCCGTCTCGCGCAGGGTCAGGCCCTCCACCACCGTGACCGGATAGGTCACGACCTCCCCGCGGATCACGCGGTCCAGGGCATCGGCCGCACTCATCGGCTGCTCGAACCGGTACTCGCCCGCCCGCAGCATGTCCTCCGGCCGCCGGTACTCCAGGTACAGACGCGCCGTCAGCGGATCGCCGATCACGCCGGCCGCCGCCAACTGGTCGAGAATCGCGGTCAGGGGCGCGCCGCGCTCGATGACCACCTGAACGGCGCCCGAACCGCGGGGCCGTTCGAGTTCCCCCTCGGCCCAGGCGACCAGGCCGGCAACGATCGCGGCAACCGCGGTCAGGGCAGCGACCGCCCCGGCAACCGACCACAGGAGCAGCCGCCGCGGGCGGCGCCGCGCCGGGACGTCGGACGATCCCGAACACCGCCGAGGTCCCGGCGAACGCCTGGGGCGACGTCGGCGGCGCTGCGGGAGGTCGGAGGTCATCCGGCCTCCCGATCCAGTTCCTCCTGCAGGAGGATCTGCGCGGCCGTCGCGTCGACCCGTTCCGGATGGCGCCGCGGATCGACTCCCGCCTCCCGCAGCCGGTGCTCCGCCTCGATCGAGGTCAGCGATTCGTTCACTGTCCGCACCGGCAGTTCGCAGGCCCTGCCCAGCTTGCGGGCAAACGCCCGGGCACGCTCCGCCGCCGGTCCGATCGAGCCATCGAGACGCCGCGGCTCGCCCACCACCAGCACCTCCGTGCCCGACTCGACAGCCAGCGCCTTCAGCTCCGCGATCAACTCGCGGTCGTTCGTGCGCCCCAGAGTCGAGTGCGGGACCGCGATGCCGACCCGGGAATCCCCCTCGGCCACCCCGACCCGCTTCTCGCCGAAGTCGATGCCAAGGAAACGCACAGCAGCGCCACTCTGAAGCGGGCCGCCAGGGCCTGTCAACCGGGGCGGGCCGCCTGCCGGGGCAATGATCGGCGTGGACCCCACCCGGGCGCCGGGGGGGCTGGGTCGGTCGCTGACCCGCGCCTCCGGCCCCGGCATGGCAATTGCTACCATGCGCGGCATGGGAACGCTCCGGATCCGTGCCCGCATCGGCCCCTCGGACTCGCTGCGGTCGAGCGCGGGGGACGATGTTCACCGCTGACTTCGCGGGTCTGACCGTCTCCCTGGCGCTGGGCTTCTGCCTGGTCGTCCCGGCCTCCGCTCAGGAGCCGTGGGCGCCTCCAGGGCCGGAGGAGGCAGCCGAGACTTCGACGACAGGGATCGGCGGCGAGGAGTCGGCCGACGAGCCGGCCGCTCCGGAGGAGCCACCCGACCCCGGCCCGCCAAAGCCGGACGGCGCTGCCGAGTTCGAGTTCAGCATCGAGGACGAGGCCGGGGGCGGGCAGCTCACAGGCTGGGCGGGCACCATGCAGGGCCCCGTAGGGGAGCCGGGCGAACACACCCTGTCGGGAGGATTCTCGGTTCGCTTTCGCGACTACCGGGCCTGGGGCGACAAGCTGTTCTACGACGAGGAGACCGAACGGATCCGCGCCGAGGGGTCCGTCGTTCTCATGCGCGGAAACGAGGTCCTCAAGGGGTCTCGCCTCGAACTCGATCTGAGGACCGAAACCGCCTCGGTCTTCGACGTCGAGGGCAATCTGGGCACCGACTACTTCTTCACCGGCAGCGCGGTGCACAAACTGAGCGATGAGCGCTTCACGATCCTCGACGCCCGGTTCACCGCCTGCGAGGCCACGGACGGCAGGGTTCCGGACTGGAGCTTCCGCGCCAGGAAGGTCAACGTGAACGCGAGCGGCTACGCGAAGACCCGGGGAGTCTCGTTTCGGGTCAAGAACGCACCGGTCATCTACCTGCCGTACATGCTGTGGCCGGTCAAGGGGTCCCGCGTCAGCGGCTTCCTGATGCCGAAGCCCGGCTACTCCACCCGCCGGGGTCCCTCTCTCGGCATCGGCTACTTCTGGGCGATCAACCGAAGCTACGACGCCACCTTCCACGTCGACCTCTACGCGGGAACACCGACCGGCGCGGAGAGCGCGTTGTCCGAGGAGTCCTTCTGGGGCCTCGGAACCGAGTTCCGCTACCGGCCCAGCGAGGGGACGACGGGCGTCTTCGACGGCTACCTGATCGACGACGCGGAACGGGGCGAGAGGCGCTGGAGGTTGCGCTGGAACCACGCGTCGAACGACCTGCCGGGCGGCTTCCGCGGCGTGGTCCAGGCCGAGGACGTGTCCGACTTCGACTTCTTTCGCGACTTCGAACGGCGGGGTCGACCGCAACAGCCAACGCCAGCTCTACTCGACCGCCTTCATCAGCCGCAACTGGGGCAACCAGTTCCCTCAACGTACATCTCGACCAACGCAAGACGTTCATCACGGCCGAGCGCGAGGTCCAGCTGCGCCAGTTGCCCGAGATCGAGTACAGGCTGCGTTCCACCCGGCTCGGAGAGGCACCCCTCTACCTGCAGTTGAAGAGTTCGCTGCACTATCTCGATACCAACCGCTCAGCGCGACAAACAGGCCGCTATGCGCGGGCCAATCTCGAACCCGAGATCAGCGTTCCGGTGCCGGTGACCACCTGGCTGTCCCTGTCGCTCACCGCCGGCGGTCACCTGACCTGGTACGGCGACAGCCTGATCACCGGCCAGGAACGGCAAGCCGCGATGACCGACACGGACTTTCGGGGCGAAGACCTGATGCGGCTCGTGCCAACCGCTCGCGCCGAAGTCATCGGCCCCGGGTTGTCACGCATCTTCGATCTCGCGGAGGGCCGGCGCTTCTCACGGATGAAGCACGTGATCGAGCCGCGCGTCGTCTACGCCTACTTCGATGACTTCGAGGATCGTCTGCGCATCCCCCTGTTCGACGAGCTCGACATCCTGCGCGGACGCAACGTCGCCCGCTTCAGCCTGTTCAACCGCCCTGCTCGCCAAACCGGCCGATTCCCGAGCAGGGCGGCGCCTTCGAGATCCTCTCGGTCGAGTTCTTCCGCGAGCTGTCGCTCGACAGCGAGAAGCCGCTGCTGCACTCCGCCGACCGCTCCCTGACCAGCCGGAACGGCCCGATCGGAACCCTGCTGCGGTTCAATCCGTCGCAGCGCACGGGCCTGCGCTTCGACGCGCTCTCTACGACACCCTGTTCTCCCAGTTCTCTTCGACCGGGATTTCGGCGACTCTCGGACTCGGCGACACGAGTTCGTTCGGTCTCCGCTGGGCCGTGCGCCGCAACCCCGAACTGGACAGAACGAGCCGCCACCACGCGCAGATCTCGGCCGGCCTGCAGTTGATCCCGAGCAAGCTCCGCCTGGACAGCATGGTGAGCTACGATGTCGAACAGAGCCTCCTGCAGATCCAGCGCCACGTGATCCACTACCAGGCCTGCTGCTTCGGTCTCCGCCTCGAGGTCGCGAACTTCCGCACCACCCGGCGCCAGGACACCCAGTACCGGCTGCTGGTGACGCTCAAGAGCGTCGGCTCGTTCTTCGACATCACCGGCGGCCAGAGCGAAGCCCTGTGATGCAGGCCAGGCGTGGCGGCGCTTCCAGGGCAGTCGTGCTGGGGGCGGCGGGCCAGCTTGGACGCGAGGTGGTCGATGAACTCCGGCGGCATGGCACGGAAGTGCTCGCCGCCGACCGCGCCCGCGCGGATCTCCGTGACACGCGCGAAACCGCCGCACTCGCCGCGCGCTTCGGCGCCCAGGCCATCTTCAACTGCGCCGCCTGCACCGATGTCGACGGCTGCGAGAGCAACCCGGACCTGGCGATGGAGGTCAACGGCAGAGCGCCTGAACGGCTCGCCGCCGCCCTGGCGTCCGACTGCAGCCTGATCCACGTGTCCACGGACTACGTCTTCGACGGCCTGGGCCAGCGGCCCTACCGCGAAGATCACGCCACCGCGCCCCGGTCCGCCTACGGCCGTTCGAAGCTGCACGGGGAGCAGGGCGTTCTCGACGCCGGCGGCCTCGTCGTCCGCACGAGCTGGGTGTTCGGCCCCGAGGGTCGGAACTTCGTTTCGGCGATCGCTTCGCGCCTCGGCCGGGGCGCCCCGGTGCGCGTCGTGACCGATCAGGTGGGTTGCCCCACCTACGCCCGCTACCTGGCGCGGGCGCTGGTCGATCTGGCCGCCGCCGGCGCCTCGGGCATTGTCCACTACTGCAACTCCCCGCCGACGTCCTGGCACGGTTTCGCCCTCGCCATCGCCGAGGCCCTCGGACTGAACGTGTCCATCGCTCCCACCTCGTCCTCCGAGCTGACCCGGCCGGCCACCCGGCCCGCGTACTCCGTGCTGGATACGGCGCACTTCGAGGCGCTGACGAACCGCGGGGTGGAAAACTGGCGATCCGGCCTCGAAGAGTACTTCGAGCGCCTGCGGCAGGGCCGGAGCGAGTCATGACCCGCGTGCTCGTCACCGGCGCCGAGGGTTTCGTCGGCGGACGCCTCGTGCCCCGGCTGCTCGAACGCGGCGCCGACGTCATCGCCTGCCACGGCCCGGAGGCCGCCCCCGGACCGGACGAGACCGCCGGGACACGCACAACGATGGCCGCGTCCGAGGCCTCTGCCTCTGCGCCCGACCGGTGCGAGCGGGTTGAACTCGATATCTGCGATCGCGACGCGGTGGAACGGGTTCTCCGGGACCACGCGCCGGATGCGGTGGTCCACCTTGCAGGGCTCTCGGATGTCGGCGCCTCCTGGCAACGAATCGCCGACTACTACCGGGTCAACGTGGAGGGTTCCGAGTTCGTGGCCGGAGCGACCCGGGCGGTCTCGCACTCCTGCCGGCTGATCGTCGCCTCGAGCGCCGAGATCTACGGGCGGGCGCCCGAGAACGAACTGCCGGTCGGCGAGGAGCGCCCTCCCCGTCCCCGGTCTCCGTACGCGATGACCAAGGCCGCCGTCGAGAGACTGACCCTCGGCCAAGGGGCCATCGTCACGCGTTCCTTCAACCTGATCGGCCCCGGTCAGAGTCCGCAGTTCGCGCTGCCCTCCTTCGCCGCGCAGCTTGCGGAGATCGACGCCGGGCGACGGGAACCCGTGCTCCGGGTCGGCAACCTCACGTCGCGCCGCGACTTCGTCCATGTCGACGACGGCGTGGACGCCTACGCACTCCTCGTCGAGCGCGGCGAACCGGGCCGCGCCTACAACATCGCGCGCGGCGAGGCCATCGAACTGGCCGCGGCGCTGCGGCGCCTGATCGAGATCAGCGGCGTGGAAACCGCGATCCGCGAGGATCCCGAACGCCTGCGGCCCGCGGACGTTCCCGTCCTCTGCGGTGACGCCAACCGTCTCCGCACTCTGGGCTGGAAGCCTCGACGCAATTTCGACCAGGCTCTGGAGGCGATCTGGGAGGACGCCAGGGACCACAGCCTGGCAACCCCTTGAAGAACGGCGCCACGGCTCACGGCCGTTCTCCGAAGGTGCGCAGACCTTCCGGTCCGCATCAGGTGCGCCGCCGCGAAGCGGCGGGCCCGAGGCCTCGGGGGTCGCTCCGATCCGTTGGCCTGCCCGCCTGTCCGGCCGCGTTCGGCGGCAGCGGACGAGAAGGTCCGCGCGCCCTCAGGCCCGGGGCCGGTTTGGCGGCGCTAGCCGGCCCCGTTACCCGGCCTCGTTGCCCCGCTCCAGGGCGAGTAGTTGCGCCTTCCGTTTCCTGCCGCCGATGTAGGAACCCGGGCCGCTCCGGCGCGGCACGACCCGGTGGCACGGCACGAGGATCGGCAACGGGTTCGCCATCAGCTTCGACCGGATCAGTCGATAGGCGCCCGTCCGGCCCGACGAGGTTGCCACGTTGCGGTAGGTGCGCGTCAGGCCATACGGAATTCGCGCCGTCTCCGCGAAGATGCGGCGCGAGAGGGCGTCCAGGCCAATGCGCTCGAGATCGTAGGGAAGATCGAGGGTTCGCCGTGCCCCCGCGAAGTACTCGGAAAGCCGGCCCAGCGCCTCGTCGATGAACTCCGTCGTCTCCACCGCGCCCAGCGTGGGGAACTGGTCTTTCTCGGTGTCGGCCGGATCGATGACCAGACGCGTCACCAACCGGCCCACGAACTCCAGGCCCAGGGAACCGAGCGGCGAAGGGATCAGAACCCGGCGCGGCTCAACGGCGGTCATCGCAGGCCACGCCGGCACACCGACCGGCGCCTGCACAGGGCTCACCGTTTCCTGAACCACGACGAGACATGGTAGCATGGCGACTTTTCCATGTCCAAAACGGTCCTTCAGAGTGGTCTCGGAGTGGTCCTTGCGGTGCACCGACGCACCGCATGATGCAGCGCCAGACCTTCGGGCCAGCAGCCCTGCCGCTAGCCCTGCCGCTAGCCCTGCCGCTTGCCTTGGAACGAGTATCGGAGCGAGTTCGACAAGACGACATCCGTCTCTCTCACCGCGCTCGGCGGCTCGCTGTCGTGGGCGACGTTCAAGCTGATCGCCAGGGCAAGCCGACGGAAGAGCTGAATCTCGAACGAGGTCTCCGAGAGCAGGCGGAAGTCCTGCAGGCGGTCGAGGCGAGGTTGGGCGTAGACAGTCTGAACCAGACGCAGGCGTTCGTCCTCGCTGTTGTAGCGGACGGTCACATAGCTGGTCGACCGTTGGTGCTCGCTGCTCGTCCCACCCGGCAGGTCGACGTTCTCGTGCTCGAGCATGTAGCCCGAACCGACGAAGACTTCGGTGCGCTCGGCCCGGACCAGGACGAAACGGCCGCCGCCCCCGGCGAGAAAGCGGTCCTCGAGGCGGGTGAATTCGTTGAACTGGTACTGGCCGAAGACCTCGAAGGCGATCCTCGGGCCGTGCTGCCGGACGAACCGCAAGTGCCCTTGGGCATCGTTGACGTACCGGTTCTCGCTCGCGCGACCGAAGGAGTAATTGGAGACCAGGAAGATGACGTTGGCCGGAGCCTCTTTCTCGTCGCCCGCTCCGGTTTCGTCGTCGGCCGCCTCGGGCCGGGGCCAGGCGTACTGGAGCCGGACGCCGGCGCCGAGCATCTCGCGCTCCGTGTTGCCCTGCTGGAGCGAAACGCTGGCGTCGTAGGTGCCGCTCCATCCCGGCTGGTTGGCGCCGACCCGCATCTTCTCCGTATTGATCTGGGCGGCGGCGGGCGCCGCGAGTACCGCCGCCAGGGCGAGTGGCGCCAGAGCGCGAACGGCCACGCGCATCGTGGGGCGGTCGCCCTCGCCGAGCGGGGAGGCCGCCAGGGCGAGTGGCGCCAGAGCCCACGCGACCGGGCCGGGGCCGTCTGACAGGTCGTTCAGCGGCTTCACTGGCCCGGCTCCTGCTGAAGTTCGATGCGAAGCGACACGTCTTCGCCCCTGCCCGCCTCGAACCCGCGCACGGCGGACGCGTAGCCCGGCCGTGTCACCTCCAGGCGATGCGCCCCCGGATCGATGATCAGAGGCGAATGGAGATTCGCGAGTTCGGCGCCGCTTCCCAGCAGTCGCCCGTCCAGGTAGACGACCGCGTCGGCGGGCAGCACCTCGACCAGCAGGCGCGCCGGCGTGGTCCTTTGGTCCTGCTCGATCGGCTGGCCGCGATTCTCGACCCGCCAGGACTCGCCGGCAGGTGCAGTTCGCTCGGCGACGCGCGTCCGGCCAGACGCCGACGTCCCGGTGTCCGGAGCCGCCGCAGCTTCACTCGTCCGTCGCCTCGCCACGGGCGCCGGGGGCTGCGGCTCCTCCGCTCGACCGGGCGCCAGGTCCTCGTCGATCCTGATCACCACGCCGGGGCGTACGCTGATGTTCCGCTCCAGGGTCTCATGGCCCTCCATGAAGATCGCCAGTCGATAGCTGCCCTCCCGCAGCCAGAGATAGCGGGGGAAACCGTCGAAGGCGCCGGCCCGCCCGATCAGTTCGCCATCGAGGTAGACCGACGCCTTCTTGGGTTTCGTGTTGATATCCAGGGCGCCCGCGTTCGGCTCGGCGAAGCCGACCGGCCCCCAACCGTAGGGATACTGGCCGAACGCGTACGGCGAGACGTAGTAGGGCCAGAAGGAACCGAAGCCCCCATACCAGCCGAACGAACCGTGGTAGGGGCGGTACACCACCCGCGACCGGCTTCGGCGCCGCTCGCGAGGCCCCGCCCGTCTGCCTCCCCGACCTTCACCCCGCTCGGTTGCCACGGCGCCGACCGGCGCCGAGACCGCTGCCGCGTGAGCGATCCGCGCCTGGCCGCCCTGCACGCCAGGGGCCGCCTCCGCATCCCCGGCCAACCCGAGTCCAAACAGGAAGACAACGGCCGGCGCAGCCGCCCGACGGACCAGCGTGTCGCACCCGCGTTCTCTCATGACGAACCTCCCTGGTTCAGACCGACCCCATCGGACCAGCCGTTCCTCAGTCCTTTCAGATAGTGATGCCGCATCGTCTTTTCCCAGAGCCGGGGCAGTCTGAACGGCATCCCCTGCAACGCGCGCGCCAGCCGCTCCTGGGCCCACAGCAGGGCGCGCTCCACGGCGCCTCTCGCCAGGGGGGGCTGGCCGTTCTGCATCCCCAGAAAGGGCCCTAGCTGTTCGTGGCGGCGGAAGAACACGACCGCGCAGTAGCCAGATCGGTACTGCCGCTGCGCGAACCGCGCCAGATCGGTTGGGTGGTCGTGCGCCACGCGGGCCGCGGGCCGGTAGAGCAGCCGCAGGCCGTGCGCCGTGAGTCGGTAGCCGGCCTCGACATCCTCCCAGGCGGCGAAGGGGAATGCCGGATCGAACGGCTCCGCCGCCATCGCTGCCCGGTCGACCGACAGGTTCGAGGTGTAGAAGAAGTTGAACGGCACGTTGTCCCGATCCTCGATCAGGGCGAATCCGAACTGCAGTCCATGCTCGTTGATGTAGTCGAGGAAGGGCGTGCGACGCATCCGAGGATGCCAGTCCGTCCTGCCGATCACGCCGACGCAACCTCCGGCGGAACGAATCTCCCGGGCCAGCTCACCCTGCTGGACCCTGGCATGGGCGGCCAACCATCCAGGAGCGGGGACGGTGTCGTCCCCGAGAAAGGCCACCCATCGGCCCCGGGCCTCGGAGACGCCCCGATTTCTGGCCACGGCAGGCCCCGCGTTCGGCTGGTGCAGAACCCGAAGCCCGGTCCCGCCGGCGTCGCTGACGGCCGCGCGTTCGTCCAGCCAGTCCGCGGTGCCGTCCGAACTGCCGTCGTTGACCACGATCACCTCGAAGGACGGTCCCTCCTGCGCGTGGAGCGCCTCGATCACCTCCTGCAGCGCCGGCAGGCGATTGAAGGTCGGAATCACGACGCTCCACTCCGGCGGACCGGTCACCGCTCGACCTCCATGACCTCTTCCAGCGTACGCCGAACCAGCGTGAGTTCCTCCGGCAGCAGGGCCTTGAACCCGTCGCTCCGGAACAGTGCTTCGTCGCCGGGATAGGTCGGTACCAGGTAGAGCGGGAAACGCTCGAAGATCTCTCGGTCCGGCCGCCGCCGCCGGGTCTGAACGAGGCATCTGCGCTTTGCCGCCCCGTCGAGCTGACGGAGAATCGACGACACCGCGCGCACCTGGGCCAGGGTCCGTTCATCGACCACCGCAGGCACCCGATCCGGCACCCCCCCGATGCGGCGCCGCAGACGACCGAGACGGCTGCGCAGTGCCACCCTGGCGCGGGCGCGGCGCCAGGCAGTCCGGGGCCCGATACCGACGATCGGCCATCGACGCGGCGCTGCCCCGCCTGCTGTCGGCCCGCTGTCGCCCGCCGTCGCGGCGGCGGCGGCACCGTCGTCGCCGTCCTGGAGCGGGCCGAACGGATCGAGAGAGAGCTGTTCGCCGTTCGGATTGCACGTGGCCAGCAGGTGCTGGGTACGGGCAAGCAGGGTCATCTGCACCGCCGGCATCAACTGCGGCCAGAGCTCGGCGTCGTAGTTCTTGAACGCCGTCAGGTAGGCGTTGCGTTCGAAGAGCATGCCGCGAAACGCATTCCCCAGCAGATCGCTGGTGGCCATCGAACGATGGTGGACCACCGCCGCCGGCGCCGACAGCACCCGCTCTCCGCCGGACCACAGGCGCCAGCCCAGGTCGACATCCTCGAGATAGGCGAAGAAGCCCTCATCGAAGCCGCCCGCCGCCAGGAAACGGTCGCGGCGTACGATCATGTTGCCGCCGCAGGGAAAGAACAGCTCACTCCCGGAGGTCGGCGGCGCGGCCACTTCCAGAGCCCGGTGGTAGTCGAGCTGAAAGGCGTGACCATCGAAGGTCATCACGCCGCGGCCGAAGTCCAGACGGCTGCCTTCCCAGTCGAGGATGCAGCCCGAGATGGCCGCGACGTCCGGAGGCGCTTCGCGCAGGGCGGCAACGAGTTCGGCGAGCCAATCCGGCCGCGGTCGGGTGTCGTTGTTGACGAGCGCCAGCGCATCGGCGGTGCTGCGCTCGGCGAGCCTGTTGTTCGCGGCGCTGAAACCGATATTGACCGGGTTCTCCACGACCTCGACAGCCGGGTGCGTGGAGCGCAGCCACTCCACCGTCCCGTCGGTCGACCCGTTGTCGAACACGCGGATCCTGACCACGACGCCCGGATCCTGCTGTTCCCCCAGCGCCGGGAACAGCTTCTCCAGGTGGTGGCGGCCGTTCCAGCTCACGACCAGCACGTCGACGCTGTCGATCCTGTTCCGGCTGCCGGCGCCGGCTGTTTCCGGCCCGCTCATCCTCTGCCGGTTGCGGGAGCGCCGACCAACCGCGTCCGAAGGAAGCGCCGCAGCCGGAAACCCGGCTCGTCGTCCGGAGCCCTGGTGCCCGGCCGGAACGCGAAGTCCCGCTTCGTGGCGTCGCTCTTCGGCGACGACAGAAAGGCGGCCAGGGGGGTCAGGCTGCGCTCCCACGAGAATGCCGCCAGCGTCTGCTCGCGACCGCGGCGAGCCCGCGCCTCGACAGCCGGGCCGCCCGCCACCAGTTCGGCGAGACCGTCGCGCAGCGCATCGACATCACCACAGGGAACGACCAGGCCGGCGCCCCACTCCCCCAGCAGCCGGGGCACCGTTCCGCCTTGTGTGGTCAACACCGGGCAGCCGACCGCCAGCGCATCGACGAAGCGCGTGCGCAGCGACAGCTCCGTCTCCAGGCCGGGCTGGTGACAGGCTGCGAGGGCATCGACGTCGCGCAGCAGGTCGTAGCGACGCTCATGGGGAACCCAGTCCAGAAACCGGATCCGCTCCGGATCCAGCCGCTGGCTGCGCGCCTCCACTTCGGCCAGCAGCCGCTGCGGAGCGAGGGCGCCCGGCGGCTGGCGCACGAACAGGAGCCTCGCGTTCGGCTCGGGCAGCCGCGCAAAGGCCTCGAGCAGGGGCTCGGGGTCGTACCAGTCGTAGAGGCCGCCGAAGAGCACCCGACGCTCTCCCTCACCCCGCGGCGGCAACAGCGGGCGGTACGCGGGCATGGGTTCCGGCACTCCGAAGGGGGCCTCGGCAATCAATCCGGCCAACTCCGGATCCTCACGGTAGCGGTGCGGATTGACCCGCCCCAGCGCGGTGAGGAAACCCAGATAGTACGCGCGCTGCTCGGCGGACGAGCACAGGAAGAAATCGCCCCCGGCCAGCTGCCGCACCCAGGTCCGGTGGTCGTTGCGGTAGGGGTCGAGACCGAGGCTGTCGAAGTGGATCAGGTTCTCGACCAGAAAGGGATCGTACAGATCGATCACCGTCGGCAGATCGGGCAGTTGGTCCAGCAGATCGTTCGCCAACTGTCCCTGCGCCACGACCGCCGCGCAGTCGGCGAACAGCTCCGGGAGCGGTGCGGAATCGAAACGGTGGACCTCCACCGGCACGTTCGGGAAGCCGGGCGGGCGGTCCGAGCGCCAGGGGGAGACGAGGACGACCTCGAACCCGAGGGCCGGCAACCGGCGCGCCATCTCGAGGTAGCGGATGCCGATTCCCGCCGCGCGCTCTCCGAGCGCCTCGCTGCACAGCAACCCGACGCGGCTCATCCGCCGGCGTCTCCGCCGCCGCCCGATCCGGCCCGCGGACCCCGCCGGAAGTGGATCAACTCGTGAAGGCGCCAGGCGCGGGTCGACTTCATCGTCTCGATCAGGCGCTCCAGTTCCTTCTCGCGGGCGTAGAGCCGGTGAACCTCCACCTCGCCCACGCGAAGGTGGCGCCGCAACTCCTCGAGCTCCCGGTCCCGCTCCTCGATTGCCCGGTCCCGCTCCTCGATTGCCCGGCCCCGTTCCTCGAGTTCCCGGCCCCGTTCCTCGAGTTCCCGCTCCCGGTCGCGAATCAGAGCCCGCGCCGCCTCGCCCGCCAGCACGGCATCCCGCCGCATCCGTGCCACGGCTCCTGCCAGAACCGTCGCGTCGAGCTGGTCCGCGTGCTTGGCAAGCACTCTGGCTTTCATCTGTTCGAAGTCGCGGCGCTGCGAGGCAGCCCCACCCAGGGCATGACTGCCCGGCGCATCGCCGCCACCGCCCAGAAAGTGCCGGTACTCGCAGGTCGTCCGCGCAAGATGAACGAAATCCGAAGTTGCGGAAAGCCGGATCAGAAAATCCCAGTCCTCGAACACCGGCAACGACTCATCGAACGGGCCGGCCCGTTCGACCGCCTCCCGCGTCATGAGCACGGTGTGGAACGGGATGTAGTTGTCCAGCAACAGGATGCCCCGGTCGAAGTCCCGGCTGTAGGGGAGGCGCCGACCGCACTCCACCCAACCGCCCGTCCCCGGCTCGTAGCTGACCACGGCCGCGTCGCTGTAGGCCGCCTCCACGTCGCCGGACAAGAGCGGAGCGAGCGTCTCGAGATGCTCCGGCGCCAGCAGATCGTCGTCGTCGAGGAAGCCGATGCAGTCGCCTGAAGCCGCGTCAACGCCAGCCTGCGCAGCGGCGGCGCGGCCGCGGTTGCGCTCCAGATCGACCCTGCGCACCTCGAAGGGAAAGTCCTCCGCCACTTCGGGACGCCGACCCCCGTCGTTCACCAGAACCAGTTCCACGTTGCGCCAGGTGCTGCGGGCCAGGCTGTCCAGCGCCTCCGCGAGCCGCCGCGGCCGGTTCCAGGTCCGTACCACGATCGACACCCGGCGCGGCGAGGCCACCTCGACCAGGCAAGGCGCTCCGCCGAGGTGCGCGATCAGTTGGGCGGGACTGCGGGCGGTGAAATCGCTGACCTTCAAGCGGCAGTAGCCCTCGGCGTAGCGACACGGATCCGGCAGGCTGAACGCCCGGTACCGGCGCAGGGCCCGACAGAAACCGAGGTAGTCGTGCCGCTCCAGCTGGCTCGGATAGCGGGACATCGCGTCGGCGACTCCATCCATCTCGGCAGTCACGTCGACAAGCAGATCGGGATAGAAGGGGTGGTTCACCTCGTAGCCGAGAACCCGCACGGACGGATCCCCCGGCGACGAGTCGTCGTCCTGACGCGCCAACGCTTCGCCCGCCTCCGATCGCCGACGCCGCCGGTTGATCAGAGCCTCGTGCAGCGCTCGGAACGTCGCCCGGTGATCGGGCGTCACTTCCAGAGGCGAGGGCAAGAGAAGCAGGTCCGGACCGTGTTCCTCGAGCAGCTCCTCGATGTGACCGGTGAGTTGGTCCAGGGAGGAGGCCAGAGCGCCATCCTTCAGGCCGTGGCGCGCGCCCACATGCTCCAGCCGGTCGATCCCGAGAACCTCGGCGGCAGCGGCCGCTTCCGCCTCCCGCCGCTCGGAGTACTCGTCTCCCGTCGACCCCTCCGGCGGTCCCTCCACGCCGCCCGAACCGTCGCTCAAGAACGCACAGACGACCTTGGCGCCGCCCGCTGCCAGCTGCAGAATCAGGCCGCCGCACCCCAGCACCTCGTCGTCGTGGTGGGGCGCAAGGACGAGCACGCGGCGTGCCGCGACAGACTCCGGCGCACCAGGCGGAAGCGGCCGCTTGCGACCCGTCACGGCGGCAGCCCGGTGCAGGGTTGCGCCGGGAGCAGGACCGGCCGGACGGGGCTATGGCGGTTCTCGTTCACGGCGCTTCCTGGATCATCGAACATGCTACCGGAGGCCGGGCTTTCCTCCGGTACACTCCGCGAACTCCGATGCTGCAGCGCAGGAAATCCCTGGTCGCCGACGCGCTGCGAAGCGCCCTTTCCGGCGCCTTCGGAGTCGACCACGAGCCGACCGTGGAAGTGCCGCCCCAGCGTCGGCTGGGCGATCTCGCGAGTCCCTGCGCACTTCACCTCGCGCGCGAACTCCGCCAGGCGCCGCGCAGGATCGCCGAGCGCCTGGTCGAGGCCCTGGATCTGCCGCCCGGGTTCGACCGCGTGACCGTCGAAGGTCCGGGCTATGTCAACTTCCACCTCGACCGGACGGGATTCGCGGCCGCGATGCTCGACGCGGTTCCCGTAGCGCCCTCTGCCGGCGCCGATCAGCCCGACAAGGTCATCGTCGAGCACACGAACATCAATCCGAACAAGGCTGCCCACATAGGCCACCTGCGCAACGCCGTCCTCGGCGACGTTCTGGCGCGCGCCCTGCGCAGTCTCGGACGAACCACCGAAGTCCAGAACTACATCGACGACACCGGCGTCCAGGTCGCCGACGTCGTGGTCGGCTTCGTCGATCTGCGGGGGTGTTCGGTGGCCGACATCGAAGCCCTGCCGGAACCGTTCGACTACACCTGCTGGGATGTCTACAGCGAGGTCGGCCGGTGGTACGGGACGGACTCCGCGCGGCTCGAGCTCCGGCGACGCACCCTGCACGCCCTGGAATCGGGCCGGGGCCGGCGGGCGGAGGCCGGCCGCCTGGTCGCCCGACGGATCGTCAGCCGCCACCTCGCCACGATGGGCCGCATCGACATCGACTACGACCTGCTGACGCGCGAAAGCGAGATCCTGCGCCTGGACTTTTTCGTCGCCGCCTTCGAGCAACTCAGGCAGAGCGGCGCCGTGCGCCTCGAGGAGACCGGAAAGAACGCCGGCTGCTGGGTCATGCCACTCTCGGAGAGCCAGGAATTCCAGGGGCTCGAGGACCCCGACAAGGTGATCGTGCGGTCGGACGGCACGGTGACCTACGTGGGCAAGGACATCGCCTACCAACTCTGGAAGTTCGGCCTGCTCGGCCGCGACTTCGAGTACGAGCCCTTCCGGGATGGACCCGGCCCGGAAGGAACCCCCCGGGCTGAGCCGGGGAGAAACGGCCCCGGCCCGGATGGACCCCGCCGGGCTGAGCCGGCCGGAGACGGCCCCGGCCGGGAAGGAACCTCCCGGGCTGAGCCGGGCGGAGACGGCGCCGGCCCGGATGAACGCCGCGGACATGGACCCGGCCGGGAGGAACCCGGCGGCGAAGGACCCCTGTGGGAAACCGCAGCGTCCAGCACCGGGTCCGGCCCGAAGCAGGCGCCCGCGTTCGGCGCCGGAGCCCGGGTGATCAACGTGATCGACGCGCGTCAGGCCTACCTGCAGAAGATCGTCCGCGCCGGTCTGGAAGCTCTCGGCCACACCCGCGAAGCCGGCGAGAGCATCCACTTCGCCTACGAGATGGTCGCCCTGTCGGCCCGGACCGCCGAACAGCTCGGCTTCAGCGGCGACGCGGTGCTGGAGATGTCCGGCCGCAAGGGCATCGGCGTCAAGGCGGACGACCTGCTCGACCAGCTCGAGGCGAAGAGCCGGGCCGAGATCGCCGCCCGTCGCGGCGACGGCGACACCGAGGGCAAGGCCGACCGGGACACCGAGCTCCTGGCGCGCCAGATCGCGACCGCGGCGCTGCGCTTCTTCATGGCGCGCGCGACCACCACCCGCGTGATCGCCTTCGACATCGACGAAGCCACCGCCTTCGAGGGCGAAACGGGACCGTACCTGCAGTACTCCATCGTGCGCGCCAGGAACATCCGCCGCCGCCTGGCGGAAGAGGGCCTACCGCACGAAGTCGGCGGAGCGCGAGCCGCGCAACTCCCCATCGAGGCCTGGCCCGACGACCTCTGGGACCTGGTGCTGCTCGCCTCGGGGTGCCAGGAGACGGTCGAGCGCGCCGCAACCACGTTGGAGCTATCCCTGATCGCCAGGCACGCGGTCAACCTGGCGCAGAAATTCCACGCCATCTACCATCGCCATCCCATCCTGCACGAGAAGAACGCTGATCTGCGCAACGCGCGGCTTGCCGCCACGCAGATCTTCGTCCGCTCCCTTGAAGCCCTGGCCGAGATCCTCGGCGTTCCCCTGCCCGAACGGATGTAGCCAAGCTTCCCGCGGCAGAAGCGGCCATCTGAGCCCATTGAGCGAGCCTCGTTCCGTTCCTGAGCCAGTCGATGGCGTAGCGCTTTACGGCTCGTTGGGAGAACGGACCGTCAGTCGTAGTGGACCGACGGAATGCGCCCGGAGGAATCCCAAGCGTCGCGGAGGGAGATGGTCGTGCCGTAGCCCCATACGGCGCAGCGGTTGTCCGCCCGGTTCGCGGGGTACGCACAATGGACGAGCCGGTCCGCTGCATCGCCCGGATCGCTGAACACGTCCCTTCCGAAGCCGGTGATCGCCACCCATCCGTCGCCGGTGCCGCGGTGGGCTACACGGGCAACGGAGCGCAGATCGGAAGCGACGGCGAGGTCGAACCACCAATGGCCGTCGATGCCTCTGCCGTCCAGCACCTTGACCAGAGCCTCCGGGTTCTGGGAGTCGAAGAGCCAGTACAGGACTCCCTGGTCAGACGACCACCCGGAAGTGCCGAGCGTCGTCGAGTCGTTCGCCGAGGCGCTGAAGTCGATGCTGAACCGGGAGCCTTGGAGAGTGCTCGCCGCCGCCGCGGCCGTGCCTGGCACGGTCGGAGCCACGGAATCGCTGTCCCCGTAGAGGTCGCCACGAATTGCGCGTACCGCGAGACTGCTCGCCACCGAGGCTCCACCGAAGGCGGGCAGTGGGCCGCCGATTCCACCGGCGCTCCCGAATTCAGGCCCGGCGCCTGGACTTAGAAGCGGACCCGCGCAGCACCGCTGGGCGAACTGGTCGTCCGCGACTTCCGCGGTCACGTCCGAGCTGTCGGCGGAAGGAAGCTCGCCAGTGGCGATTGCACCCTCGTCGCCGCCGTTGGCGCTACTGAGTCGCGTCGGAGGCGAACCTGCCTCTGCCTTGTTTCCGTTGACGGAAGCGGAAGAGGCCTTGAAGTATCTCGACGGAATGGGGCCGGAGGAATCCCATGCGTGACGGAGGGAGATGGTCGTGCCGTATCCCCGGAACGCGCATCGGTTGTCCGCCCGGCTCGCGGGGTACGCGCAATGCACGAGGCGGTCTGCGGTGGCGCCAGGATCACCGAACACGTCCCTTCGGAGGCCGGTGATCACGACCCATTCGTCGCCGGTGCCGCGGTGGGTCACGCGGGTGATCGCGCGCAGGTCGGACGCGACGGCGAGGTCGAACCACCAATGGCCGTTGATGCCTCTGCCGTCCAGCACCTTGACCAGAGCCTCCGGGTTCCCGGAGTCGAACAGCCAGTACAGGACGCCCTTGTCGGACGACCACCCGGCGGGTTCGCCGACGGTGGTCGAGTCGTTCGCCAGGGCGCTGAAACTGACGCCGAACCGGGCGCCCTGGAGCGTCCCCGGTGTCGGGGTGCCCGGGCCTGGCATGGTGACGGCGACGGAATCGCTGTCCGCATGAAGGTCGCCGCGGAATGCGCGCACGACAAAGCGGTAGCGGCCGCCCGGGCGGAGACCGTAGAGCCAACCCTCCTCCGCGTTCGCCGACGTGATCACGGCCGTCTCCCGCCGTAGCGACCGTACGGCGGAAAGCGCCGGACCGGTGATGTCAAAGCCTTTTGAGCCACCAGGTTCCGTTCGCGGTTCACCTTGACGCGTTCAGAGACGGTCTGTGCGTATGCGGACCCAAAGCTGAGTGCAAGTGGAAAAGCAAGAATGGCGTTTCGAACCATTGGTACTTAGCAGCCTGTGGTGAAAGTCGCTCTGGCGCGAGCCCGCCTGGGTGGTAGCATCCGTCCATGTCACTAACACACTGGCAGCTTGATACCGCCCTGCTGGGGGTTGATACGCCGCCTGAATTCGCGAAATGTAACGGGAATGCAACCAGTCAGCTGGTTGTTTTCCAGCGAAAATTCGCTCTTCGACAGTCTTCTCAACTGTACCAACCCAGGTGGTATGGAGCCACTCAGTTCATTCAAGCTCAAGTCAAGCTCCCTCAGTCTTCTCAATTGTCCCAACTCGGCTGGTATGGAGCCGGTCAGTTCATTCTCACGCAAGTCAAGCTCCGTCAGGCTCGTCAATTGCCCCAACTCGGCTGGTATGGAGCCGGTCAGTTCATTCTCACGCAAGTGGAGCGTCGTCAAGCTCTTCAACTGCCCCAACTCTGGCGGTATGAAGCCGGTCAGTTCATTCTCACGCAAGTCAAGCTCCGTCAGGCTCGTCAATTGCCCCAACTCGGCTGGTATGGAGCCGGTCAGTTCATTCTCACGCAAGTGGAGCGTCGTCAAGCTCTTCAACTGCCCCAACTCTGGCGGTATGAAGCCGGTCAGTTCATTCTCACGCAAGTCAAGCTCCGTCAGGCTCGTCAATTGCCCCAACTCGGCTGGTATGGAGCCGGTCAGTCCATTCGACCTCAAGTCAAGCTCCGTCAGGCTCGTCAATTGCCCCAACTCGGCTGCTATGAAGCCGGTCAGTTCATTCTCACGCAAGTGAAGCGTCGTCAAGCTCTTCAACTGCCCCAACTCTGGCGGTATGAAGCCGGTCAGTTCATTCTCACGCAAGTCAAGCTCCGTCAGGCTCGTCAACTGTCCCAGCTCTGGCGGTATTGAGCCGCTAAGGCGATTCTCACCCAAGTCAAGCTCCGTCAGGCTCGTCAACTGTCCCAGCTCTGGCGGTACTGAGCCGCTAAGGCGATTTTCACCCAAGTCAAGCTCCGTCAGGCTCGTCAACCGTCCCAGCTCTGCCGGAATCGAACCGGTCAGCTCATAGCCTGTCAACGAAAGCTGCGTCAACTGATCGTTCGAGACCGTGACCCCGGACCAATTTTCAATCTTGGTGTCAACGGACCAGTTCAACCATGGTGTCGACGAATCAGTACTCTGCCCCAACTCTGTGTCGCTTAGTTCCTCCAACACAGCGCCGAGAAGCTCGGTAAAGAACCGCTTTCCGCGGCTGGGACTTCCTAGTTCATCCATGAGGCCGAGAAGGGTGTTGCAGTCGGAACGGATGGCGGCTCCGGTATAGGACTCTACAGCGGGACTTCCTGCCGTACACGGCGCTTGCGACTGCGCGTGGACCAGTGGCGTGGAGAGCAAGAAGATAGGCAGAGCCAGAACAGAGACCGAAAGCAGTAGCCGAGCGCAGCGTTGTCGGCGCGGCCTGCTGTTTGTGTGGCGAGCGTGTCGCCGGCTGTGCATGCCGCAGGCAAGGGGCGGTTTTGAAAAGAGCCCCAAGCCGGGCAGCAGCCCATTGCTGCTTTGGTGCCAGATCGGCAGAACTTCCCGTGCTTTGGGACCTTCGAGTATCTTTGGTAGTTCAAGTGCGGTCATCGGTTTCCTCCATACGTTCTAGGCGCTGCTGGCCCATGGCAGCCCGTGGCAGAAGTGGTTGTGCGGCCCGAGCCGGGCGTCGCCGGGCCGTTGAGCTGCGGCTTCCTTGAAGCTTCCTTCATTGCGACGGTGAAGTCCGTTGCCGAGCGAAGCTGACCGTGAGGTGCGGCTGCGGCGAAAAGAACCCTGCCGAAGACGATCGTCCCCGTCCGATCGACCATCGACTCGTCGCTGGCAGGATGTTGGTGATTCCCGTTGCCGGTCCCGCAGCTGCCAGGAGCATGGCTACGGCAGTGCCAGGTTGACGACCGTAGAGGCCAGGAGCGCCGATGAGCTGCAGGAGGTCTGTATCTTTGTGAGCGAGATCGTCGCGAGTGGGAACTCCGTACATGCGTACCGTCAACGCCACTGCTTGTGCGTGCTAGCACTTTGGCAGCTTGATGCCGCCTTGCTGCGGATTGATACGCCGCCTGAATTCGCGCAAGTCCACGGGAATGCAACCGGTCAGCTGATTCTCCTCCAACGAAGACCCTAACCTTTTCAGGTTCGTCAACTGTCCTAACTCGGGCGGTATGGAGCCGTTCAGGAAATTGGACTCCAAGGAGAGCCTTGTCAGACCTTTCAACTGTCCTAACTCGGGCGGTATGGAACCACTCAGTTCATTGCGGGCCAACTTGAGCCACTCCAGGCTTTTCAACTGTCCTAACTCGGGCGGTATGGAGCCGCTCAGTTCATTTCCAGCCAATTTGAGCTCTATCAGGCTCGTCAACTGCCCCAACTCGGGCGGTATGGAGCCGCTCAGTTCATTGAAAGACAAGTCAAGCTCCGTCAGGCTCTTCAACTGTTTTAGCTCAGGTGGTATGGAGCCGCTCATTCTATTGGTCTCGGGTAATCTGGAGCTGAGGCCCAATGACGATGGCTTTCTCAAAGGGTCCTTCGCCCATTCTATCCTGTCAGCAATCGATGCAGCAACGTCCCTATGTGCCGGAGTCGAACCAGTCAAGCCATTCAATGAAAGACCCGCCACGCGATTGTTCAGTACCGTAATCCCGAACCAGTCCTCCATCTTGGTGTCAACGGACCAGTTCAACGACGCGCTGCCGCGCAGGTCATCCATGAGGCCCAGCAGGGTTTTGCAGTCGGAAACGATGCCGGCTCCGGTATAGGAACTCACAGCGGTACTTCCTGCCGTACACAGCGACTGCGCGTGGGCGAGTTGCGTGGCGAGCAGGGGGGTGAGCAGAGCCAGGCCAAGGACGGAAGGCAGCAGCCGGGTGCAGCCTTGTCGGCGCGGGCTGTTGTTTGTGCGGCGGGTGTGTCGCCGGCCCTGCGGGCTGCTGGCAAGGGGCCGTCCTGGGAAAAGGGCCAAGCCGGCCAGCAGCCCTTTGGCGTGGTTTCGGTGGCACGCCGGCGAAGGCTTCAGTGTCCTGGAACTCTCGAGTATCTCCGGTGATTCAAGTGCGGTCATCGGTTTCCTCCATACGTTGTTAGCTCCTTTTGTAGTATACGCCCGGTCCGGACTCGAAGTCGCAACAGATGCAACGATGCTCGGACACGCAACGCATATTAATGGGCAACGGTTCACCTCTGGCAGAAAGGCGATCCCCAAGTTGTGACGCAGGTCTCTACGGTGTTGCGTAGGCGCCCGTCGTGTACATCGCAAGAGTGATGAGTAGGACAACGCAACGGCGAAGGAAGCCTGGCGGTTGGCGTTGCTGTCGGCGCCGATTTCGGCAAACACTCCGGGCTGTCCCTGGAGAACCGCACGCCTTCGTGCCTTGAGCGGAGGTTGCTTGACTTTGCCCATGAGGGTCTACTCCTTCGTTGGTTTCACCGACTCCGGGATTGGACTCGGCCATGGTGAGTGTTCGCTGAGCGAGCGGACGTCTTTTTGGAGAATCGTCCTGTTGGGCGGGGAGCTCCACCGGGGCAATGTCGAAGAGCGCGATCGTCGACGAATCGCGGCTACCTGAAGCGGGCGGTTTCGGTTTCATGTCGGCTCTGGCGATCTTGCTGCGTGAGAAGCCGACCCGTCAGTCGTGGTGGACTTGGGGGATTCGCCCGGAGGAATCCCAAGCGTCGCGGAGGGAGATGGTCGTGCCGTAGCCCGATACGGCGCACCGGTTGTCCTCTCGGCCCGCGGGGTATGCACAGTGCACCAGGCGATTCGCCGCGGCGCCCGGATCCAGGTAGACGTCTCTTCCGAAGCCGGTGATCGCCACCCATTCCTCTCCGGTCTCCCGGTGGATCACGCGGGTCGTGGAGCGCAGATCGGAAGCGACAGCCAGGTCGAACCACCAGTGGCCGTTGAAGCTTGTGCCGTCGAGCACCTTGACCAGTGCCTCCGGATTCTGGGGGTCGAAGAGCCAGTACAGGACGCCCTGGTCGGACGACCACCCGGACGTGCCGACGGTGTCCGTGTCGTTAGCCGTAGCGCTGAAGTGAATGTCGAACCGGGCGTCCTGGAGGTTCCCGGGCTCCGTTGGGCGTGCGCCTGGCACGGTCAGGGCCACGAAGTCGGCATCCAAACGGAGGTCGCCGAGGGTTGCGCGCACCTGGTGAGTGCTCGCAGGCGCCGCTTCGGCGGACGCGGGCGGAGGAAAGACGACTCGGCCGGCGCCGCCGAAGTCAGGCCCGGTTCGCCGCCTCGGGGAGAGCACGGCGAGGGAGGTGCTTGCCGGGACCGGCAGCGGGCCCGGGCAGCAGAGCCGGGCCGACTCGTGGTCCGCGAGTCCCGCGGTCACCTGCGACCCGTTGGCGGACAGGAGGTCGCGGCCGGCGATTGCGCCCTCGGCGCCCCCGTTCGCGTGAGGGAAGAACCCGGGAAGAGAAGGTGCCTCCGGCCGGCTTCTGGCGGCGGAAACGGACGCCGACGCCAGGTACTTCGACGGAATGCGTCCAGACGAATCCCAGGCGTCGCGGAGGGAGATGGTCGTGCCGTAGCCCGATACCGCGCAGCCGTTGTCCGTGCGGCTCGCGGGACGTGCACAATGCACGAGGCGATTCGCCGCGTCACCCGGATCAATGTAGACGTCCCTTCCGAAGCCGGTCATCGCCACCCATTCGTCACCGGTGCCGCGGTGGGTCACGCGGGCGGCGGAGGGCAGATCGGAAGCGACCGCCAGGTCCAGCCACCAATGGCCGTTGAAGCCTGTGCCGTTCAGCACCTTGACCAGAGCCTCCGGGTTCCCGGAGTCGAACAGCCAGTACAGGACGCCCTTGTCGGACGACCATTCGGCGGCTCTGCCGACGGTCTCGGAGTCGTTCGCCGTGGCGCTGAACTCGACGTCGAATTGGGCGCCCTGGAGGGTCCCCGCTTCCTGGCCTGGCATGGTCACAACGACGGAATCGCTGTCCGCGTACACGTCGCCGCGGAATACCCGGACGAGGAAGCTGTAGCGGCCTTCCGGGCGGAGACCGGAAACGGACGCTTCCTGAGCGTTCGCCGAGGTTGTCACGGCCCGGTTCCAGTCGGCGCCCTCGAGCCGCTTCCAGACCATGAAGCCGTCCTCGTCGTCCGAGCGGTCCGTCCAGACGATGTGAACGGTCGTGCTGCTGGTCGGCGTTGCGCGCACGCCGGTCGGCGCGGCCGGCGGTGGTTCGCTCACCGGCAAGCCGTAGAGGAGCCGGAGTATCTCCTGGTCGTCCGAAGACAGGCGGGCGCCGCGGCCGTCCGCGCGAATCCGGGGATACATGAGCGCTTCCCTCTTCGCCTCCGTGTTGCAGTCGTGCGTGGCGTCGGCATCGCAAGGATGGGCGATGCCCAGCGAATGTCCGAGCTCGTGGCCGAGCAGCTCTTCCATGTAGACGCGTCTGCCCGCTTCGCTGCTGTACCGACGCCGAAGGTGGTCGCCGAGCCCCCGCCGGGTGTTGACGTCGGACTGGACAATCTGCACGTCCGCGTAGCGCTCGTGCGGCGAAGGGCGTGGAACCGGCGGACTGTTGCACGCCCACCAGGTGGTGGCCCACCCGACCGCGCCGCCGTCCGGTTCCAGTTCTCCCATCTCGTTGAAGGGATCATCGAACATGATGAGGTTCCGGCCGCGGTAGGCGTCGGCCTCGGGCGGCGCGGGAGGCCGGTCGTAGCGAAGATCCACCCGGCTCTGCGGATCGCGGTTCCAGGCCCGCATCGCCGTGCTCACGGCCTGCCGCGTGGACGCTTCGCCCAGGCCGGGTTGCCCGCCCTGCTGAATCCCGAAGTTCACGCTCTCGCCGCGCTCGAACGCAAACCAGCGCACGGTCTCGTTCGGATACGCGCAGTCTCTTCCCGTGCGGCTGAACCGGTAAGGCTGGCGGACCGTCGCCGGGCCGCGGACGACCTCGCCCTCCGGCACGAAGTAGTCCGCGGCGCGTTGCGAGCCGGCCGCTCGATCCCGGATCCAGCGGCGGAAGCGGGCGCCGTCCCGCAGGCCGACCACCGGCTCGGCGCCGGCGTCGGGTCCGGTTTCCATCACGTCGTTCCTGAGCGACGGTTCGCGCTCCAGCAGGACGCCGCCCTCCATTGGGATGCTGCGGCGGAGAGCACCCGGCCGAAGACGATCGTCCCGGTCCGATCGACCATCGACCCGTCGCTGGGCACGATGTAGGTGATGGCCGCCGCCGGGTGCGCGGCCGCCAGGACCGTCGCCAGGAGCATGGCGCCGACCGTGCCGAGTTGACGGGAGGGGGAAAGGCCACGAGCACTGATCGGTCGCATCGGGTTCACCTCCTGTGGGCAAATCACCCGAGAAAGTGGCCTCGAGTGGAAGTTCTGTGCGTGTCCCCGTCAAACTGGCGTACCATGACACAGAAGGCGTCTGGACGCAACATGACGGAGGTGCCTGTCCGAGTTGCGTGAAGACCTCCGGGCCCGGAGTGGAGCGGATCGCATGAGGCGCGGGCTCGAGCCACATGGGTTGCTCCCCGGTCGCCCTCGCTCCTCGAATCGAGGGCGACCCGGTATGCCCGATCTTCGGGCCTTGCTGGACGGGGTCTGAGCGCTGCCGGAGCGACGGCAGCACGACCGAGGATCCCGGCGCCAAAGGCCCACGGAACCGGGTCAAGCTCACAACCCCAACTCTGAAGCAACCGACCGGCCCGGAAAGCAGAACCACTTCTGCCACGGGCGCCTGAGCCCTGACGGTGTACTGCCACGGCAACGCCCACCCCTCCCCCGCCCAGCTACCGCGAGCGGGGCAAGAGGGGCGGCGCCGTGGTTTCATCATGACTCTCCCTGGACGCTCACTGCTCTCCCGGCGCCGCCGTGGCGACTCCAGATCTCGCTGCTGAGCGTGCGGGCAACGCGGAAGCCGTTGTTGTTGTTCCGGTCTCCGGTCCTGTTCCTGTTGCGGTTCGCGGAGCGGAGGTTCCTCGGTTTGTTGTTCCAGGAACCGCCCCGAAGGACGCGACGGGGGGAGGGTCAGGCCCTTGCGACGGGTCGAACCACCCGTCGCGAAAGATCGCGTGACGCAGACGCCAGGTGTCCGCGTGTTCGGCGTGGGCGATCCAGCTCCGGATACGCCGTCGCACTTCGTCTTCGGACACCGTGCCGTGCCGCCAGCGGTCGCGCAGACCGCGCAGGCGGTTGCGGAAGCGGCGGACGTTCTCCTCGGGCAACCGCCTGCGGCCGCCGGGAAAGAGGACGAAGCCGAGAAACTCCACTGGCACGGCCGTCGCCTGGACTGAGGTCTTGCGCGCGTGGAGCCGCAACCGCCGCCCCTCCAGAAAGCGCACGAGACGCCCGCGCCACTCTTCCAGCCGTTCCCGGTTGTCGTGGAAGAGCGCGAAGTCGTCCACGTAGCGCACGTATCCCTTGGCACGCAGGACTTCCTTGACGAAGTGGTCCATGCAGTCCAGGTAGAGGTTCGAGAAGAACTGGCTGGTCAGATTGCCGATGGGCAGCCCGCGGCGCCGCTCAAGCGGCGTCAGCAGATCGTCGCCGGGAAAGAGCTGATAGACCGGCTCCTGCCGGTTGGCGCCGTCGATGATCCGGTCAGCGAGCTCCAGTGTGCGGTCGCAGGCGATGCGTCGACGCAGGTCCCGCTTCAGGATCTCGTGGTCGATGGCGGGGAAGTAGCGAAGAATGTCGCAGCGCAGAACATGGCGGAAACGATCCCGGAACTTCTCGTAGCGGGCGACCGCGCGGTGCGTGCCCTTGCCCACCCGATTGGCGTAGCTGTCGTGAATGAAGCCGCGCTCGAAAATCGGCTCGCAGACGGCGCAGAAGGCATGGTGAACCACCCGGTCCCGAAAGGGGGCCGCGGAGACGATGCGATGCTTCGGATCGCGGATCTCGATCTTCGTGTAGCGTCCCGGACAATAGCGGCCAGCGTGCAACTGCCGCTCGAGCCGCAGGACCTCGGTCTCGAGGTTGGCAAGAAAAGCGGCGACGCCCGGCTTCCCGCGCTTCGCCCGCGCGGCGCGCAGTGCGGCCGCATGCAGCGCCTCGAAGGAGGCGATGCGGTCGAACAGGTCAGGCACCGCCACGACCGGCGTGCGCCTTTCCCCAGGCGCCGACCTTCCGCCCCGTCTCATCGATGGAACGCGCGGCATACTCGTAGCGACGCCGGTCAAGTGCGCGCAGATCGCAGGCCAGGCGGAACAGGAAACGGAGCTTCTCAAGCCCCAAGTTGGCGGCAGCGAGATGATCGGCTCTGCGCCGTGAGTAGGTCGCCTCGATCAAGTGTTCAAGGACGTCCAGTGCCGTGTCCTGGATCCGGTCTCCCAGCAGGAACTTGCGGCTCCGGGGGAAGCGCTCCACCACCGGCACGAGCCACAGAACGAACCGGTAGTGGGACTCAAGAGCAGGACCGGTCGCTCTTGCCGCTCCCGGAACCTGGCAACGACATTGACACAGCGGTGTTCTGGATTTACTGAGTCGTTTCTGCAGTCTCGCTGTCGGGTTTGTTGATCCATACAGCCTGGGGCAGTGTCGGATGCACGGGCACGCCGCCGCCGAATCGTTCAGGGTGGCGTTTCCAGGCTGCTCTCAGGGTGCGCTGGCGCTGCTCGATGACGGCATGGGCCCGGCCGTAGTGGACGGTCTCGGGTGTGAGCATGGCGATTCCGGCATGGCGGTGTTCCGTGTTGTACCAGGGGAAGAACGACCGGCAGTAGTCGGTCGCGGCGTCCTGGCCGGGGAAGCGGCCTGGGAAGTCGGGGTGGTACTTGAGGGTCTTGAACTGGGCTTCGGAGTAGGGGTTGTCGTCGCTGACCCGAGGGCGGCCGAGGGACCGGTTCACGCCGAGGCGCGCGAGCAGTTGAGCGGTGCCCTGGCTGGTCATGGGGGCGCCTCGGTCGGAATGCAGTGTCAGGACATCGGGCTTGACGCCGTGCTTGAGGCAGGTCTCCTCGATGAGCCTTTGGGCGAGCGCGGAGTTTTCGCGGTCAGCGACCATCCAGCCGACCGCGTAGCGGCTGTAGAGGTCAAGCAGGACGTAGAGGTAGTAGTAGTTCCAGGTCTGCGGTCCGAGCAGCCTGGTGATGTCCCACGACCAGACCTGGTTGGGCACGGTGGCGACCAGCTCCGGCTTGGCGTACTGCGGGTGAACCCGCTGGTTGCGGCGGTCCTTCACCGGGTGATTCGCTTCGAGAATGCGGTACATCGTGCGCTCCGAGCACAGGTACCGGCCCTCGTCGAGCAGGGTGGCCACTACTTCTCCCGGCGAACGATCGACGAAACGAGGCGACGCAAGCGTCGCCTCGACCCGTTTCCGCTCTACTTCGCTCAGTGCCCGGGCAGGCGTGGGGCGGGGCTGCCGTTGCCCGGGAGCGGGCCTCGCGCGACGATAGAAGGTCGACCGCGACACGCCCAGCGCCCGGCACGCCGGCGCGACGCCGACCTGCCGGGCCAGGGACCTTGCCGCCATCAACAGTCCTTCCCGTCCTCGAGGCTGAATCCCAGCAGCCCTGCAACTTTTCCCTGGACGTCCAGGATCGTGTGCGCGGCGGCGAGTTCCTTCTCCAGCCGCCTCACCTTCGCTTCCAGCCGCCTCACCTTCGGCGTCAGAGGGTTGGCCTCGACAGGCTTGCGGCCACGCTTCTTCGGCCTCAGACCGGACAGCGCGCCCTTCCGCCGCGCCTTGCGCCAGTTGGCCAGATGGGAACTGTACAGACCTTCTCGCCGAAGCAGCCGGCCCACTTCGCCGCGATCCGTGCACCGGTCCGCCTCCTCCAGAATCCGAAGCCGGTACTCCGCCGTGAACTGCCGCCGGCTTCGCCAGCACTTCCGGGTCGGGAACCCCTCCCGCAGACGACGCGCCGGCCCCGGGGGCCTCGTCGCTACGCTCCTCAACCCCCGGGGCCGGGAGCTCCGAGCCGCCGTCAAGTCTCTGCTCTCGTCTTGCCATCGATCCTCCTCGCAAACGTGTGCCCTCCACTATTCAACGGGACGGCCCCTGTGTCACGTACGTTGGCAGAGAGGGCTCCCGCCCGTGCCGTCCGACGCTCTTGCTGTTCCCCCGACAAAGCTCTCTGCATGCCATGCCTTCCTCGCCACAGCCGAAAGCGACTGCAACCCGGGCGCCGGACCAAGGGGGCCAGCCCCCTTGGAACCCCCCCCGGAGGAGGTAAAGAGGTAAAGACTCACGGGGTGAGCGTCCGGGCAACGCGGAAGCCGTAGTTGAGGCTCCGGTATCCGGTCCAGCTCCTGAAGCGGGACGCGGAGCGGAGGTTCCACGGTGGGTAGTTCCAGGAACCGCCCCGAAGGACGCGAAAGGAACAGTTACCGAGCAGCCAGGCGCTGCCGTCGGACGGCGCCCCAACGTAGCTCCCGTTCCAGCAGTCCTCAACCCACTCATATACGTTGCCATGCATGTCGTGCAAACCAAACGCGTTTGCAGCAAACGAACCCACTGGCGCCGTCCTGTCATCGTCCCAACGGCTACCGCAACCATCGCAGTTCGCACGGTTATCACCAATCTCATCGCCCCAACTGTACGCCGTGCGGCTCCCAGCCCGAGCAGCGTACTCCCACTCCGACTCGCTCAACAACCGATACTCGAAACCCGTCTCCGCCGAAAGCCACGCAACGTACTCCTGCGTGTCCTCCCAACTCACCCGCACCACAGGACGATTGCCGCGACCCCAACCCGCATCATCTGGAACATGACGGCAACCGCCAGCCTCCACGCATGCATCCCACTCAGAAAACGTCACCTCGTACTTCCCCACCGCAAGAGGCGCCGGAATCGTCACCGTATGCACCGGAAACTCATAGCTCGAGCACCCCACGCCCGACACACAGCCCATCTCAAAACTGCCGGCCGGAATCACGGCCGACTCCGGACCACCGCCGACGGCGCCACTACATCTGAAGGCGCTCGTATCGCTCCTGGTTGGAGCTGTCGTGCCCGCCTCGTTTGTATGAGTCCAGGTGTCCCCGTCCGGCCCGGTGACCCGAAGCTCGAAGCCGAGGTCCGTCACCGGCGCCACGAAGACCCATCGGTGACCGTTGTACTCGCAACCGTCCAGCACCTTGACCAGAACCTCGGCGTTCTCACGGCTGAAGAACCAGAGAATCCCGGATTGACTGGAAGCCCATACACCTGCCCGCGCCTGCCCCGTCTCGCCTTCGACGGTGATGTAGCACATGCGAACCCTGTAGCCGCCGTCGAACTGAAGCACGTCGGACGTCGGCGTACAAGGGCCGTCCGTCGAAGAGCTGCCAACCGGAATCACGACCAACTCCGGACCACTGCCGCCTGAACGCAGAGCATCGCGAACGCTCGCCAATGGCGATCCTTCGTCGGCCCCCAAAGCAGCCGAATCCGCCACCTCCTCCTGACGCGACTGTGCAGCGACTGGACTGGTGAACATCGCGAAAGCGATCGTTGCGCCGACAAACAACTTGAACATAAACGCTTATCCTTCCCACACCATGGCAATCATGGTGATTGAATGTGATTATCATGATTGAACAGTCGGTAATGGTGCATGCCATGCCGTCCTCGCCACAGCCGAAAACGACTGCAACCCGGCCCGCCAGACCAAAGGGGCCAGACCTCTTGGAATTCCCAAAAGAGGTGAAGAAATGAAGACTCACGAGGTGAGCGTTCGAGCAACGCGGAAGCCGAAGTACCTGCTGGTGTACGTCGTAGTCAAGGTTGCTGCCGCAATCCAGACCCGAGTCAAATCATGGCGACTCGACGCAGTGTGGAAAGTGCTGCCTGATGAGCTCGCGGTCAGGGGGGGACACAGGCCACTCAAACGCTGCAGTGTCTTCGTGCTCCCCGGACCGAACGGCCACCCCGAAGGTCCGCTCGCTCGAAGCAACCATGCCCACAGTCGGTATGGTAACTGTCTGGCCCTGTTCCTCGACCGTGGCGCGGTCCACCCGGATCTCCAGAATTCGATCGCCATGGTCGGACTCGCCGGCGGTGTACGCCCACCATTCGCTGGACTCCGGATCGTCCTGGCGCACAGTCAGCTGGGCAGCGCAGGCCCGCGTCAGCCACAGGATCCCCAGAAGGTGATCCTGATCACTGCGCATTGCAGGGACGACGGGCGAGACAATCTCGTCCGAAAGCGGCACCGACTCACCCCAGTCGTTCTCGCCTGGCTCGAAAAACCAGGCCGGTTGACTCTGGAATTGCTCCTGAGCCTCCTCAGCCTCGTGGTCTACCGGCCATGAATAGCCGTGAGCGTTTGCGACCTGCCTGGCCTGAACCTCAAACTCAGCCGTCGCCGAAAAGGAGCACAAGCGCGCGGGCGGCGCAGAGTCATTCGTGAAGTAGACACTCTGCACTTCGTAGAAGTCGGAATCCTCTGTGTGTCCCGCAACATAGTGCGAGTAACCTGCCGCCTGACAGGCGCTGGCAGCCCGAACAGCAAGCGCCCGATTGCGGGCTCTTACGCCGCGAAACAGAGATGCCACCCGAACTTCGCATTCGTTCGGCGAAAAGCACTCCAGCCATGTCGGAACAGTCCTGGCCTGGCCGTGGCCATCCGCGGGCAGCGTCAGAGCCAAGGCAATGGCCACCATCATTGTGAGCTTCATGCGTGAATCGACCTCCCCTTTGCTACGCATTGGTGTCAGTGCGCTTCCGGCTAACGACAGCTGAACGCGCTCGTATCGCTCCTGGTTGGCGCCGTTGTGCCCGCCTCGTTGGTGTGGGTCCAGGTCTCGCCGCCTGGCGAGGTGACGCGGTCGTTCCTGAGCGACGGTTCGCGCTCCAGCAGGACGCCGCCCTCCATTGGGACGCTTGCGGCGGAGAGCACCCGGCCGAAGACAATCGTCCCGGTCCGATCGACCATCGACCCGTCGCTGGGCACAATGTAGGTGATGGCCGCCGCCGGGTGCGCGGCCGCCAGGACCGTTGCCAGGAGCATGGCGCCGACCGTGCCGAGTTGACGGGAGGGGGAAAGGCCACAAGCACCGATCGGTTGCATGGGGTTCGCCTCCGGTGGACAAACTACGCGAAAACGTGGCCTGTAGTCGAAGGTCTGTGCGTGTCGCCGCCCAACTGGCGCACTATGACACAGGAACCGTCTGGACGCAACATGACGGAGTTACCTGTGCGGGTCGCGTGAAGACCTCCGGGCCCGGAGTGGAGCGGATCCCATGTGGCGCGGGCTCGCGCCACGCGGGTTGCTCCCCGGTCGGCCCTCGTTCCCCGAATCGAGGGCGGCCCGACATGCCCCGTCTTCGGGCCTGGCCGGACGGGTGTCTGAGCGCTGCCGGAGCGACCGCAGCACGACCGCGGTCAGACCCCCCGCGACAGGACGAACCACCCGCCGCGAAAGATCGCGTGACGCAGACGCCAGGTGTCCGCGTGTTCGGCGTGGGCGATCCAGCTCTGAATACGCCGCCGCACTTCGTCTTTGGACACCGTGCCGTGCCGCCAGCGGTCGCGCAGACCGCGCAGGCGGTTGCGGAAGCGGCGGACGTTCTCCTCGGGCAACCGCCTGCGGCCGCCGGGAAAGAGGACGAAGCCGAGAAACTCCACTGGCACGGCCGTCGCCTGGACTGAGGTCTTGCGCGGGTGGAGCCGCAACCGCCGCCCCTCCAGAAAGCGCACGAGACGCCCGCGCCACTCTTCCAGCCGTTCCCGGTTGTCGTGGAAGAGCGCGAAGTCGTCCACGTAGCGCACGTATCCCTTGGCACGCAGGACTTCCTTGACGAAGTGGTCCATGCAGTCCAGGTAGAGGTTGGAGAAGAACTGGCTGGTCAGATTGCCGATGGGCAGCCCGCGGCGCCGCTCAAGCGGCGTCAGCAGATCGTCGCCGGGAAAGAGCTGATAGACCGGCTCCTGCCGGTTGGCGCCGTCGATGATCCGGTCAGCGAGCTCCAGTGTGCGGTCGCAGGCGATGCGTCGACGCAGGTCCCGCTTCAGGATCTCGTGGTCGATGGCAGGGAAGTAGCGAAAAATGTCGCAGCGCAGAACATGGCGGAAGCGATCCCGGAACTTCTCGTAGCGGGCGACCGCGCGGTGCGTGCCCTTGCCCACCCGATTGGCGTAGCTGTCGTGAATGAAGCCGCGCTCGAAGATCGGCTCGCAGACGGCGCAGAAGGCATGGTGAACCACCCGGTCCCGAAAGGGGGCCGCGGAGACGATGCGATGCTTCGGATCGCGGATCTCGATCTTCGTGTAGCGTCCCGGACAATAGCGGCCAGCGTGCAACTGCCGCTCGAGCCGCAGGACCTCGGTCTCGAGGTTGGCAAGAAAAGCGGCGACGCCCGGCTTCCCGCGCTTCGCCCGCGCGGCGCGCAGTGCGGCCGCATGCAGCGCCTCGAAGGAGGCGATGCGGTCGAACAGGTCAGGCACCGCCACGACCGGCGTGCGCCTTTCCCCAGGCGCCGACCTTCCGCCCCGTCTCATCGATGGAACGCGCGGCATACTCGTAGCGACGCCGGTCAAGTGCGCGCAGATCGCAGGCCAGGCGGAACAGGAAACGGAGCTTCTCAAGCCCCAAGTTGGCGGCAGCGAGATGATCGGCTCTGCGCCGTGAGTAGGTCGCCTCGATCAAGTGTTCAAGGACGTCCAGCGCCGTGTCCTGGATCCGGTCTCCCAGCAGGAACTTGCGACTCCGGGGGAAGCGCTCCACCGCCGGCACGAGCCACAGAATGAACCGGTAGTGGGACTCAAGAGCAGGACCGGTCGCTCTTGCCGCTCCCGCCCGTGCCGTCCGACGCTCTTGCTGTTCCCCCGACAAAGCTCTCTGCATGCCATGCCTTCCTCGCCACAGCCGAAGCGACTGCAACCCGGGCGCCGGACCAAGGGGGCCAGCCCCCTTGGAACCCCCGCCCAGAGGAGGTAAAGAGGTAAAGACTCACGGGGTGAACGTCCGGGCAACGCGGAAGCCGATGAAGTTGCCCCGGCTGCCGGACCTGAGCCAGTTGCGGTTCGCGGAGCGGAGGTACCTCGGATCGAAATTCCAGGAACCGCCCCGAAGGACGCGACGGGAACAGTCACCGCGCAGCCAGGCGCTGCCGTCGGACGGCGCCCCAACGTAGCTCCCGTTCCAGCAGTCCTCAACCCACTCATATACGTTGCCATGCATGTCGTGCAAACCAAACGCGTTTGCAGCAAACGAACCCACAGGCGCCGTCCTTTCAAAGTCCCAACGGCTACCGCAACCACCGCAGTTCGCACGGTTATCACCAATCTCATCGCCCCAACTGTACGCCGTGCGGCTCCCAGCCCGAGCAGCGTACTCCCACTCCGACTCGCTCAACAACCGGTACTCGTACCCCGTCTCCTCCGAAAGCCACGCAACGTACTCCTGAGTGTCCTCCCAACTCACGCGCATCACCGGACGATTGCCGCGACCCCAACCCCAATCATCCGGAACATGACGGCAACCGCCAGACTCCACGCATGCATCCCACTCCGAAAACGTCACCTCGTACTTCCCCACCGCCAAAGAAGCCGGAATCGTCACCGTATGCACCGGAAACTCGTCGTCGTCACACAACACGCTGTCCGATACACAGCCCATCTGAAAACTGCCTGCCGGAATCACGGCCGACTCCGGACCACCGCCGACGGCGCCACTACATCTGAAGGCGCTCGTATCGCTCCTGGTTGGAGCTGTCGTGCCCGCCTCGTTTGTATGAGTCCAGGTGTCCCCGTCCGGCCCGGTGACCCGAAGTTCGAAGCCGAGGTCCGTCACCGGCGCCACGAAGACCCATCGGTGCCCGTTGTACTCGCAACCGTCCAGCACCTTGACCAGAACCTCCGCGTTCTCCCGGCTGAAAAACCAGAGAATCCCGGATTGACTGGATGCCCATACGCCTGCCTGCGCCTGTCCCGTCTCGCCTTCGCCGGTGATGTAGCACATGCGAACCCTGTAGCCGCCGTCGAACTGAAGCACGTCGGACGTCGGCGTACAAGGACCGTCCGTAGAAGAGCTGCCAGCCGGAATCACGACCAACTCCGGACCACTGCCGCCTGAACGCAGAGCATCGCGAACGCTCGCCAAGGGCGATCCTTCGTCGGCCCCCAAGGCAGCCGAATCCGCCACCTCCTCCTGAGGCGACTGCGCAGCGACTGGACTGGTGAACATCGCGAAAGCGATCGTTGCGCCGACAAACAACTTGAACATAAACGCTTATCCTTCCCACACCATGGCAATCATGGTGATTGAATGTGATTATCATGATTGAACAGTCGGTAATGGTGCATGCCATGCCGTCCTCGCCACAGCCGAAAACGACTGCAACCCGGCCCGCCAGACCAAAGGGGCCAGACCTCTTGGAATTCCCAAGAGAGGTGAAGAAATGAAGACTCACGAGGTGAGCGTTCGAGCAACGCGGAAGCCGAAGTACCTGCTGGTGTACGTCGTAGTCAAGGTTGCTGCCGCAATCCAGACCCGAGTCAAATCATGGCGACTCGACGCAGTGTGGAAAGTGCTGCCTGATGAGCTCGCGGTCAGGAGGGGACACAGGCCACTCGAACGCTGCGTTGTCTTCGTGCTCCTCGGACCGAACGGCCACCCCGAAGGTCCGCTCGCTCGAAGCAACCATGCCCACAGTCGGTATGGTAACTGTCTGGCCCTGTTCCTCGACCGTGGCGCGGTCCACCCGGATCTCCAGAATTCGATCGCCATGGTCGGACTCGCCGGCGGTGTACGCCCACCATTCGCTGGACTCCGGATCGTCCTGGCGCACAGTCAGCTGGGCAGCGCAGGCCCGCGTCAGCCACAGGATCCCCAGAAGGTGTTCCTGATCACTGCGCATTGCAGGGACGACGGGCGAGACAATCTCGTCCGAAAGCGGCACCGACTCACCCCAGTCGTTCTCGCCTGGCTCGAAAAACCAGGCCGGTTGACTCTGGAATTGCTCCTGAGCCTCCTCAGCCTCGTGGTCTACCGGCCATGAATAGCCGTGAACGTTTGCGACCTGCCTGGCCTGAACCTCAAACTCAGCCGTCGCCGAGAAGGAGCACAAGCGCGCGGGCGGCGCAGAGTCATTCGTGAAGTAGACACTCTGCACTTCGTAGAAGTCGGAATCCTCTGTGTGTCCCGCAACATAGTGCGAGTAACCCGCCGCCTGACAGGCGCTGGCAGCCCGAACAGCAAGAGCCCGATTGCGGGCTCTTACGCCGCGAAACAGAGATGCCACCCGAACTTCGCATTCGTTCGGCGAAAAGCACTCCAGCCATGTCGGAACAGTCCTGGCCTGGCCGTGGCCATCCGCGGGCAGCGTCAGAGCCAAGGCAATGGCCACCATCATTGTGAGCTTCATGCGTGAATCGACCTCCCCTTTGCTACGCATTGGTGTCAGTGCGCTTCCGGCTAACGACAGCTGAACGCGCTCGTATCGCTCCTCGTTGGCGCTGTTGTGCCCGCCTCGTTTGGGTGGGTCCAGGTCTCGCCGCCTGGCGAGGTGACGCGCTCGTTCCTGAGCGACGGTTCGCGCTCCAGCAGGACGCCGCCCTCCATTGGGATGCTGCGGCGGAGAGCACCCGGCCGAAGACGATCGTCCCGGTCCGATCGACCATCGACCCGTCGCTGGGCACAATGTAGGTGATGGCCGCCGCCGGGTGCGCGGCCGCCAGGACCGTTGCCAGGAGCATGGCGCCGACCGTGCCGAGTTGACGGGAGGGGGAAAGGCCACAAGCACCGATCGGTTGCATGGGGTTCGCCTCCGGTGGACAAACTACGCGAAAACGTGGCCTGTAGTGGAAGGTCTGTGCGTGTCGCCGCCAAACTGGCGCACTATGACACAGGAACCGTCTGGACGCAACATGACGGAGTTACCTGTGCGAGTCGCGTGAAGACCTCCGGGCCCGGAGTGGAGCGGATCCCATGTGGCGCGGGCTCGCGCCACGCGGGTTGCTCCCCGGTCGGCCCTCGTTCCCCGAATCGAGGGCGACCCGGCATGCCCGATCTTCGGGCCTTGCTGGACGGGGTCTGAGCGCTGCCGGAGCGACGGCAGCACGACCGAGGATCCCGGCGCCAAAGGCCCACGAAACCGGGTCAAGCTCACAACCCCAACTCTGAAGCAACCGACCGGCCCGGAAAGCAGAACCACTTCTGCCACGGGCGCCTGAGCCCTGACGGTGTGCTGCCACGGCAACGCCCACCCCTCCCCCGCCCAGCTACCGCGAGCGGGGCAAGAGGGGCGGCGCCGTGGTTTCATCATGACTCTCCCTGGACGCTCACTGCTCTCCCGGCGCCGCCGTGGCGACTCCGGCTCTCGCTGCTGAGCGTGCGGGCAACGCGGAAGCCGTTGTTGTTGTTCCGGTTTCCGGTCCTGTTCCTGTTGCGGTTCGCGGAGCGGAGGTTCCTCGGTTTGTTGTTCCAGGAACCGCCCCGAAGGACGCGACGGGGGGAGGGTCAGGCCCTTGCGACGGGTCGAACCACCCGTCGCGAAAGATCGCGTGCCGCAGACGCCAGGTGTCCGCGTGTTCGGCGTGGGCGATCCAGCTCCGGATACGCCGTCGCACTTCGTCTTCGGACACCGTGCCGTGCCGCCAGCGGTCGCGCAGACCGCGGAGGCGGTTGCGGAAGCGTTCCTGCCGGTTGGCGCCGTCGATCATCCGGTCAGCGAGCTCCAGTGTGCGGCCGCAGGCGATGCGTCGACGCAGGTCCCGCTTCAGGATCTCGTGGTCGATGGCGGGGAAGTAGCGAAGAATGCGCCGCCACGAGCGGCGTGCGCCTTTCCCCAGGCGCCGACCTTCCGCCCCGTCTCATCGATGGAACGCGCGGCATACTCGTAGCGACGCCGGTCAAGTGCGCGCAGATCGCAGGCCAGGCGGAACAGGAAACGGAGCTTCTCAAGCCCCAAGTTGGCGGCAGCGAGATGATCGGCTCTGCGCCGTGAGTAGGTCGCCTCTGCGCCGTGAGCAGGGTCGCCTTGATCAAGTGTTCAAGGACGTCCAGTGCCGTCTCCTGGATCCGGTCTCCTGGCTGGAACTTGCGGCTCCGGGGGAAGCGCTCCACCACCGGCACGAGCCACAGAACGAACCGGTAGTGGGACTCAAGAGCACAGGACCGGTCGCTCTTGCCGCTCCCGCCCGTGCCGTGCTTCGCTCTTGCTGTTCCCCCGACAAAGCTCCCTGCATGCTATGCCATCCTCGCCACAGCCGAAGCGACGGCAACCCGGGCGCCGGACCAAGGGGACCAGCCCCCTTGGAACCCTCAAGAGGAGGTGAAGAGTCACGGGGTGAGCGTCCGGGCAACGCGGAAGCCAAAGGTGCCCTCGTCGGCAGTCCGATCGTCAGGCGTATTATAGGTGCGGCTCGCGGAGCGAACACCGGTCGGACTGTGACTCTTGGACCCGCTCCGACGAACGCGATAGGGACAGTCACTGCGTTCCCGCGCGCTGCCGTCGGACGGCGCGCCAACGTAGTTATCGTTCCAGCAGTCCTCAACCCACTCAGATGCGTTGCCATGCATGTCGTGCAAGCCGAACCGGTTCGCACCAAACGAACCCACAGGCGCCGTCCTGTCGTCGTCCCAACGGCTACCACAACCACCGCAGTTCGCACGGTTATCACCAATCTCATTGCCCCAACTGTACGCCGTGCGCGTGCCCGCCCGAGCAGCGTACTCCCACTCCGACTCGGTCAACAGACGATACTCAAACCCGGTCTGCGCCGAAAGCCAAGCAACGTACTCCTGCGTGTCCTCCCAACTCACATTGATTACCGGACGATTGCCGCGACCCCAACCCCAATCAAGCGGAACATGACGGCAACCGCCAGACTCCACGCAGGCATCCCACTCCGAAAACGTCACCTCGTACTTCCCCACCGCGAGAGGCGCCGGAATCGTCACCGTATGTACCGGAAACTCGTCGTCCCAGCACCCCACGCCCGACACACAGCCCATCTGAAAGCTGCCAGCCGGAATCACGGCCGACCTACATCTGAAGGCGCTCGTATCGCTCCTAGTTGGCGCCGTTGTGCCCGCCCCGTTTGTATGGGTCCATGTGTCACCGTCTGGCCCAGTGATCCGAAGTTGGAAGCCAAGGTCCGTCACGGGCGCCACGAATACCCATCGGTGACCGTTGTACTCGCAACCGTCCAGCACCTTGACCAGAACTTCCGCGTTCTCCCGGCTGAAAAACCAGAGAATCCCGGATTGACTGGAGGCCCACACACCTGCCTGTGCCTGTCCCGTTTCGCCTTCGCCGGTGATGTAGCACATGCGAACTCTGTAGCCGCCGTCGAACTGAAGCACGTCGGACGTCGGCGTACAAGGACCGTCCGTAGAAGAGCTGCCAGACGGAATCACGACCAACTCCGGACCACTGCCGCCTGAACGCAGAGCATCGCGAACGCTCGCCAAAGGCGATCCTTCGTCGGCCCCCAAGGCAGCCGAATCCGCCACCTCCTCCTGAGGCGACTGTGCAGCGACTGGACTGGCGAACATCGCGAAAGCGATCGTTGCGCCGACAAACAACTTGGACATAGACGTATATCCCTCCCACACCATGGGAATCATGGTGATTGAATGTGATTATCATGATGGAACACTTTGAAGTCGTCCCGGTTTCGCGAACAATGGCCGCCTGGGAATTCAGGCGGCTTCCTGAACCGCCTCCTCGCTTCTGTGGTCTTCACCGACTCCGGGATTGGACTCGGCCATGGCGAGTGTCCGCTGAACGAGCGGAACCTCTCTTGGAAGATCGTCTTGTTGGGCGAGGACCGCCACTGAGGCAATGTCGAAGAGCGCAATCGTCGCGAATGGCGGCTACCTGAAACGTGCGTTTCGGTTTCATGTCGCCCTTGGCGACTTCGCTGCGTGAAAAGGCGAACCGTCAGTCGTAGTGGACCCTGACGGACCGTCGTCGGGCCGCGGACGACCTCGCGCTCGGGCACGAAGTAGTCCCCGGCGCGTTGCGAGCCCGCCGCTCGATCCCGGATCCAGCGGCGGAAGCGGGCGCCGTCCCGCAGGCCGACCACCGTCCGGCCGAAGACGATCGTCCCGGTCCGATCGACCATCGACCCGTCGCTGGGCAGGATCTAGGTGATGGCCGCCACCGGGTGCGCGGCCGCCAGGACCGTTGCCAGGAGCATGGCTGAGACCGTGCCAAGTTGACGGGGGGGGGGGGCGGCAGGTGCGCCGGACTTCCAGTCTGCAAATGGCCCGAGAACGTGTTCTCGAGTGGAAGTTCTGTGCGCATCTCCATCAGAGTGGCGCACTATGACACAGGAAGGGGCTGGACGCAACATGACGGAGTACCTGTCCGAGTTGCGTGAAGACCTCCGGGCCCGGACTGGAGCGGATCCCATGTGGCGCGGGCTCGCGCCACACGGGTTGCTCCCCGGTCGCCTTCGTTCCCCGAATCGAGGGCGGCCCGACATGCCCCGTCTTCGGGCCTTGCCGGACGGGTGTCTGAGCGCTGCCGGAGCGACCGCAGCACGACCGCGGATCCCAACACTAGACTAGACTGACAGTGATCCCCCTTGACGGCGAAGTCGCCTCGCAGTCCGCACCGTGGCCGCACCGGCCGCCCTGACCGGGCGCCATGTCGGCGCGCCGGTCCCGGACCGGCGCAGGCTTGCGGGGATGGGCTGGCCGGACGCCGATCGCGAGGCGGCGGGCTACTCGCCTGCACGCACCGGCTCAGTGGCCGGCTCAGTCCATCTGCTTGCGCAGCACGGTCGGGATGTCGTAGTCGTCGTTACCCTGCCAGTTGACGCCGTAGGGGTCCGGCTTGATCTCATGGGTCTCGGCGCGCAGGCGATCACGGAAGTCCGGGTTGCCGCCCGGGTCCTGCGCCGCTCTCTCCCCGGAGGTCGCCGCTGGCGCCGGGTTGGCGGCAGCGAGACCAGCCGGCGAGTCCGCCCCCCCCGCGTCCGCCTCGACGTCCGCAGGCTGCGGCGCCGAGCCGTCCACATGGGGCTGCCGGTCTTCGGCGAAGCCGGTCGCGATCACGGTGACCTTCATCTTCTCGTCCATCGTCTCGTCGACCACGAGGCCGGAGATGATGTTCGCGTTCGGGTCCACCGCCTCGGTGACCATGCGGGCGGCCTCGGCGACCTCGTGGAGCGTCAGGGAGCTGCCGCCCGTGATGTTGATCAGGCAGCCGCGGGCGCCCTCGATCGAGGCGTCCTCGAGCAGGGGCGAAGACACGGCGCCCTGGGCCGCTTCGAGAGCCCGGTTCTCGCCCGACGCCAGACCGGTGCCCATCACCGCGATCCCCTGACCGCACATGATGGCCCGCACGTCCGCGAAGTCGGCGTTGACCTCGCCCGGCATCGTGATCAGGTCACTGATGCCCTGCACCGACTGGCGGAGCACGTCGTCGGCAGTGAGGAAGGCCTCCGAGATTGCCGTGCCCCGATCGACGAAGCTCAGCAATCGCTCGTTCGGGATCGCGATCACCGTGTCGACGGCCTTGTGCAGCTCTTCCAGGCCCCGCTCCGCGATCAGCATCCGACGCCGGCCCTCGAACGCGAACGGCTTCGTGACCACGGCGACCGTCAGCGCTCCGACCTCCGCCGCCAGGGAGCCGATGATGGGCACCGCGCCCGTGCCGGTGCCGCCGCCGAGCCCTGCCGCCAGAAACACCATGTCGGCGCCGCTCAGCACATCGAGCACCTTGTCCGTGTCCTCCAGGGCCGAGTTGCGCCCGATGTCCGGATCGGCGCCGGCGCCCAGACCGCGAGTGATCTTGCGGCCGAGCTGAAGCTTCTTCTCCGCCTGACAGCGCCGGAGCGCCTGCAGGTCCGTGTTGGCCGCGATGAACTCGATGCCGCTCAGCTGGCTGGCGATCATCCGGTTGACGGCATTCCCGCCGCCGCCGCCGACACCGACGACCTTGATCCTGGCCGGACCGAAGCTGTCCTCGGAGGATGTTGTCTCATCGATCATCGGTTCCGTTGCGGCCGACTGCTGTTGTTCCATCAGAATCATGGCACTCTCACTTTCGAACCCTCCGGTTCAGTAACTCAAGGTCAGAGAAGATCGCTGAACATCTGGCGCAGGCTGCCCACCATCCCGCGCATTCCGCGGGCGCGGCCCTGGCGTACGAGAGGCGACCGGGCCTGCTCCATGGCAACGGCGTAGCGCACCAGACCGGCCGCTGTAGACCACGTCGGATCGGCAAGACCCTGGTGGATCTCGCTGGTGAAACCGAGCGGCACCCCGTAGCGCGCGTCGCAGGAAAAGAACTGCTGGGCCAATTCGGGGAGACCGGCCAGCTTCGAGCCGCCGCCGCTGAGGACGATTCCGCCCCGGAGCTGCTCGGCGCAGCCCGCCTTCTCCAGCTCGACCTGGACGAGATGGAACATCTCTTCGGCGCGGGCCTGCAGGATCTCGGCGAGCCGAGCCCGCGCAATCGTCCGGCTGGCGCCTCCCCCTACGGACGGCACCGCCACTCCCTGGTCGCCGTCAACCAGACCGGGGAGGCAGCTGCCGTGACGGAGTTTCAGCGTTTCGGCGCCGGCGAACGAGGTACGCAGCACCGAGGCCAGGTCGGCCGTGAAGTGGCTGGCGCCGAACGGAAGGACGCCGCTGTGCTGAACTTCCGACTGGTGAAAGAACGCGAAGCCGCAGGTGCCGGACCCGATCTCCAGCATCAGGACACCGAGTTCGCGCTCATCGCGGAGCAGGACCGCCTGCGCCGTCGCCAGCGGCTCGAACACGACCTCCGTCGCCTCCACGCCGGCCTGGTTCAGGCAACGGACCAGCGTCCTCGTTCGCGGTGCGTGCCCCATGACCAGGTGAACCTTGGCCTCGAGACGGCTTCCGAGCATGCGCTGGGGGTCGGCTATGCCGCCGTGGTCGTCGACCGCGAACTCCTGCGGGATCGCCTGCAGGATCTCGCGGTCGGGAGGAAGCGGCACGTCGCGGGCGGCGTTCAGAACCAGATCGATGTCAGCGCGCGTTACGCCCCCGTCACCGTTGTCGATGTAGGCCGTGCCGTGACTGTTCGCGGAGCGCACATCGCTGCCGCCGACACCGACGTAGGCGCGGGAAATCTCGGTTCCCGCCATCGCCTCGGCTTCCTCGGTAGCCCGACGCAGCGCCTTGACCGTCGCATCGACGTTCACGATGTGGCCCTTCAGCGTGCCGCGGTTGGGCGCCCTGCCAGCCCCCACGACCTTCAGACCGGGCTCTCCGTCGATCTCCGTCCGCTCCACGATCAGAACGGCGACCTTCGCCGAGCCGACATCAATGGCTACCAAACGTGTGTCCGTCTTCGGCATCCTCTCGTCCTTCCCCTGTCAAGAGGGATCTCCATCCGTCACACCGTCCGCCGGACCGCCGCCACCCGGCGCTTCGGCCGACAGCACGATCCGGTCCCTGAACCGCAGGTCGACGACCTCGGGATCGCTCTGTTCGCTGATCGCCGCCTGCAGCAGATCGAACACCGAGCCCTTCGCGGTCAGATCGCTCCCGCGCACCAGGACGGTCGCCGGTCGGCCGCTGCGCTCGAGCAGGTAGTCGTCGTCGCTCAGGACGCCGACCGCGAACACCTCGCGGCCCCACTCGAACGACCTCACCTCGCTCCAGACGTCGATGGCCTGTTTGAGCGTCCGGGCAAGCAGTTCGCCCGAACCGTCCCTCGAAGCCGATCCCGCAACACCCGGATTCCGCGCCGGACTCTCCGCGGCTCGCTTCCCGAGCAACGCACTCTGAATCGACACCCGAACCAGGGCGTTGCCGGCGCCTGCGACCGCATTGCCGTCGCAGAGATCGGCAGCCCGCTCGCACGCCACGATCGTCCTGCCTTCACGATCGAGAATCCACGAGCGATCCCCGGCCTCGAACACCGCCGCCGGCACGTGCTCCACGATCCTCACGTCGAGCTGGTTCGGCAGCCTCCTCACCAGCTTCGCTTCACGCACCCAGTCGTGTTCGAGCTGCACCGCGGCGCTCTCCAGAGAGAGCAGCGGGAGGTTGCGTCCCACCAGGCCGGCAAGCCGGCCGCGCACCCACTCCCCGGACACCCTCGGCCCCGTCTCGACCCCGATGTCGGGCTTCACATCGAACGCCGGCGCCGTCACCAGCCACACGCCGACCGCCGCCACCGGCGCCACGCCCAGAAGCACCTTGCCGACTCCCATCGCAAGCCAGACGACGGGCCCCGCGCGACGACGGCGCACGGTCCGGCGCCCAACGAGAGGCAGCCCGGTCCTGCCGCGCCTCATCTTCCGTTCTCCCCATCAGCCACCAGGAGTCGGGCCAGACGGTAGATATCCCCGGCCCCGAGCGTCAGGATCATGTCGCCCTCGCGGACGGCCGCGCCGAGGCGCTCCGGGGCCATGCGCCAGGGGCCGCAACCCTGGACGCTGGTGTGGCCGCCGCCGACCGCCGCCGCGACCACCAGACTCCCATCCACCCCGGGAAGCGGTTGCTCGCGAGACGGATAGATGTCGGTGACCAGGGCGTTGTCGGCGAGCAGCAGGGCACGGCCGAAGTGGTCCGCAAGGTCCCGCGTCCGACTGAACAGGTGGGGCTGAAACACGGCGTGAAGGCGGCGCGGCCGCCCACCCTCCCGCTTGAGATCCAACACTTCGCGAGCCGCCCGCAGGGTGGCCTCGACCTCGGTCGGATGGTGCGCGTAGTCATCGACCACGGTCGCTCCCTGCCAACTGCCGACGCGCTCGAAGCGCCGGTGAACGCCGGTGAACCCGGCCAGCGCATGAGCGGCCGTCTCGAAGTCGAGCCCGACCGCCCGCGCCGCGGCCACCGCCGCCAACGCGTTCAGGACGTTGTGTCGACCGGGCATCGGCAGTTCGAGCTGGCCGAGACGACCCGCGGCCGAATCGACGACCTCGAAGCGCACCCCCGCGGCAACGGGCTCGACATGGAACGCCCGCAGATCCGCCCGGGCGCCGAACCCGTAGGTCACGATGCGCCGGTCCCCGAGGCGCAACAGGATGTCCCGCACGTTCCGGTCGTCCATGCAGGCGATGACCTGACCGAAGAAGGGAACCCGGCTGGCAAAGCGCACGAAGGCATCCTTGATGTCGGCCAGGTCGCGGTAGGTGTCCAGATGATCGACATCGATGTTCGTGATCACGGCGACCACCGGCGCCAGATCGAGAAAGCTGCGGTCGAACTCGTCCGCCTCGGCAACCAGGTAGTCGCCCCTGCCGTGGCGCGCCCCCGTGCCGGACACACGGAGCCGGCCGCCGACGACGACGGTCGGGTCGAGACCCGCCCCGGTCAGTACGCTGCCCACCAGCGAGGTCGTCGTCGTCTTGCCGTGCGTCCCCGCCACGGCGATGCCGTACTTGAGCCGCATCAGCTCCGCCAGCATCTGCGCTCTGCGCACGATCGGAACGCCGCGACGACGGGCCGCGACGACCTCTTCGTTGTCGGCGGGGACGGCCGAGGAAACGACGACCAGGTCGGCTTGCGCCACGTTCTCCGCGGAGTGGCCGAGAGAGACGGACGCACCGAGTTCAACCAGCCGCCGTGTCGTCCCGCCGGCCTGCAGATCGGAGCCGCTGATCGCCAGATCGTAGTTCAGCAGGACTTCGGCGATGCCGCTCATTCCGGCGCCGCCGATGCCCACGAAGTGGATCCGTTCGAGACCCGCGGTGCGCAGGAACAGCGGCATCAGCGCCTGCTCCCGCCGGCGAAGGCATCCGCCATCGCGCAGACCCGCTCCGCGATGGTGCGCGCCGCGTTGCCCCGGCTGTGGGCCCGCGCCGCCCGGGCCATGGACAACAGCCGCGCACGGTCCGCGATCAGCCCCGCGCATCGCTCCGCGGCCGCCTCGCCCTGCAGATCGTCCTGCTCGACCAGGACCGCCGCTCCCGCATCGACCATCGCCTGCGCGTTGCCACGCTGGTGCCCGGCGGCCAGCGGCAGCGGCACGTAGACCGCCGGCCGGCCGGCCGCGGCCACCTCCGCCACCGTCACCGCACCCGCCCGCGAGACGATCAGGTCGTGAGCCGCCATCGCGCCGGCCGTGTCCTCGATGAAGCCCTCGACCGTTGCCTGAAACGCCGGCGCCGCCTGATCCCGGTAGCGGTCCCGGGTGTCGTCGACCCCGGAAGGTCCCGATTGGTGCGTCACCTCGATCGCCGCGCGTCGGGCGACCCGAGCGAACAGACCCGGCAGTTGGCGGTTCAGGGCAGCCGAGCCCTGGCTGCCGCCGAGCACCAGCACTCTCGTCCGGTCGCTCGGCAGCCTCGGTTCGTCGACGAGGCGGAACGCGCTGCGCACCGGAACACCGACCAGCCGCGCCTCGCACGCCAACCGTCCTGCGGCGGACTCGAAGGCAGTCCCCGCCTCGGTGGCGAACCGGGAGAGCAGCCGGTTCGCCAGGCCGCTCTGCGCGTTCGGTTCGAGCAGATAGAGGCCGGATCCGTTCAGTCGCGCCGCCAACGCGGCCGGAGCGCATGCAAAGCCGCCGGTGGCAAGGACCACTGCCGCACCGAGACGGCGCAGGAGCACGGCGGCGCGCAGCGTGGAGCCCGCCAGAACGCCCAGGGCGATGGCTCGCGCCAGGACGCCGCGATCCATGAACGGCCGCGCCGGCAGAGCTCTGAACTCGAGTCCGGCCGCGGCAACCAACCGTTCCTCGAGACTCCCCGCGCGCCCGATCCACGCCGTGCGCATGCCCAGGCTCCGCAGTTCCTCCGCCACCGCCAGACCGGGGAACACATGGCCGCCGGTTCCACCACCCGAGAAGACCACCGGGGGGCAGTGCCTGGGACCGCTCATGCATGCTCCGAAACGCTCAGGAGGAGGCCGCACGCGACCAGGGTCATGACGAGGGAGGATCCGCCGTGGGACAGGAAGGGCAGCGGCGTACCGGTGACCGGCACCAGCCCGACCGTGACGCTGATGTTGATCAGCGCCTGGATGAGCACGGCCGAAGTGAGTCCCCAGGCGAGAAACCGGCCGAAGGTGTCCGGGGCATGGTGCCCGGCCGCGAAGCCCCGCCAGGCGAGAACGACGAAACCGGCCAGAACCGCCGTGCCGCCGATCAACCCCAGCTCCTCACTGACGATCGAGAAGATGAAGTCGGAACTCGCGAGCGGCAGGAAGTAGAGCTTCTGGGCGCTCTCGCCCAGGCCTTGACCCATCACGCCGCCGGAGCCGATCGCGATCAGCGACTGGAGCACCTGGAAGCCATTGCCCGACGGGTCGGTCTCCGGTGAAAGGAAACCCATCACCCGTTCCACGCGGTAGGCCTTCGACCAGATGAAGAAGCCCAGAAGCGCCGGAAACAGGAGCGCCCCGGGCACGATCCAGCGCCAGGAGAGACCCGCCAGAAACAGCATCATCGCCGAGATCACGAGGATCAATGCGGCACTGCCGAAGTCCGGGGCCTGCAGCACGAGCAGCGTGACCAACCCGACGCCAACGCCGCACGGCACCAGCACCCGGGGCTGACTCACGCCCTCGGGGCAGCGGTGAATCTGGTACGCGAGAAACAGGATCACGGCGACCTTGGCCAGCTCCGACGGCTGGAAGTTCAGCGGTCCAAGGGACATCCACCGGCTGCTGCCGTTGATCGGCGGCGAAGCCAACGCGATGCCGACCAGCACGAGCGAAACGCCGAGGCCCGCGTAGACGAACCACGGCCTGGCCCAGCTCCGGTAGTCGATGTTCATCACGACCAGCATCGCGCCCAGGCCGACGATCGCGGCCACCAACTGGGAGACGAACTGCCGCTTGAAGCCGTCGTCGGGATCGGGGGGGGCGGCCGAATAGACCATGACCAGCCCCACGAGAACCAGCAGGACGACGACGGTGAAGAGCACCTTGTCCATCGCGAGTTTCTTAGGCATCGCCGCCCCTGCCGCCGGCTGCGGCCAGCGCTCTGACCTGACGCTCGAACTGGCGTCCACGATCGGCAAAGTCCTCGAACTGGTCGAAGCTCGCGCAGGCCGGCGAGAGCAGCACGCTCTGACCACTGCTCGACGCGCGCGCCGCTGTCTCGACTGCCCGTTCGAGCGAGCCGCAGCAGTGACGCGCGGCGCCCTCGGGCCACACGGATGCGATCGCATCGGCGGCCTCGCCGATCAGGTAGACCGCCGCCGCCTTGTCCGCTGCCATCACCGCCAGTTCGGCGAAGTCGGCGCCCACCCCCTTGGCCCGGCCACCCAGAATCAGGTGAACGGAACGCTCGGCGAAACCGGCAAGCGCCTGCCTGGACGCGGCGGGGTTGGTTGCCTTGGAATCGTTGACATAGCGGACACCGTCCACGATGTCGACCACGCGCATCCGGTGCGGCAGGCCGCCAAAGCCGCGAAGACCGGGCACGAAACGGTGCGGATCGGCGCCGACAGCCGACGCGAGCAACGCGGCCGCCATCGCGTTCTCCAGGTTGTGCAGTCCGTCCAGCGCCAGATCGTCGAGCCGGAACAGCTCGCGTCGAACGTCGGGGCCTACCTCGATCACCCGGTCGCGCTCCAGGTAGCAACCGTCCTCGACCTGACGGAGACGCGAGAAGAAGCGTCGCCTGGCCCCGGCCGATGCCGCCTCTCCGGCGGTCCCCGGCCGGCTCGCGCCGGAGTCGTCGCCGTTCAGGACAGCGACGTCTCCGCGCGCCTGGTTGCAGAAGATGCGCGCCTTCGCGGCCGCGTACCCGGCCACGTTGCGGTAGCGGTCGAGATGGTCGGGGCTGAGATTCAGAAGCGCCGCCGCCCGGGGACGGAAGCGGTCGACGGCCTCGAGCTGGAAGCTCGAGAGCTCGACCACGAACACCCGCCCGGGCGGTCCGTCGACGCGGGCCGAAAGCGGCGTGCCGATGTTGCCGCAGACCTCGACCGGGTAGCCGGCCGCTTCGAGCAGCGCGCCGGTCAGCGCGGTCGTCGTGCTCTTGCCGTTGCTGCCCGTGATCGCGACCACCGTCGGCGCCGACGCCGCCTCCAGCAGGCGGTACGCGAGTTCCACTTCGGCCAGAACCGGCGTCTTCGCTGCCCGGGCGCTCCGCAGCAGAGGCCGGTCCGGCGCCACGCCCGGGCTCAGAACCACCGCGTCGACGTCGGGCGGGAGTTCGGCCTGTTCGTCCAGCAGCGTCTCGACCAATCCCGTCCGCAGGAGCTCCCGCGCCGCGGACCCCAGATCGGAGGCGGGACGACCGTCCACGGCCGCCACGCGGATTCCGCGCCCGCTCAGCACCCGCGCCGCCGCCACGCCGGAAAGCCCCAGCCCGTAGACCAGCGCTCTCCGCCATGCGGACACCGGCGGCGCCGGGCTCGGGGACATGCTGCTGCCGGGCTCGACCAACGCCGCTACCTCAACTTCAGGGTCGAGAGCCCGAGAAACGCGAACAGCACGGCGAGAATCCAGAATCGCACGACGACCTGGTTCTCGCTCCAGCCCCGGAGCTCGAAGTGATGGTGAAGCGGCGCCATGAGGAGCACCCGGCGCCCGGTCGTCTTGTAGGACGCCACCTGGACGATCACGGACAGCGCTTCCAGCACGAAGAGACCGCCGACCAGCACCAGCAGCAGCTCCTGCTTGGAGAGCACCGCAACCGCGCCGATCGTGCCCCCGATGGCGAGCGAGCCGACATCGCCCATGAACACCTGCGCCGGATGGGCGTTGAACCACAGAAAGCCGAGGCTGGCGCCGACCAGCGCCGAGCAGATGACCGCGACCTCGCCGGCCCCCGGGACGTAGGACACCTGCAGGTAGCGGGCGGCGATCGAGTTGCCCGCGATGTAGGCGAAGACCGCGTAGGTCGCCGCCGCCACCAGGGTGGCGCCGATCGCCAGGCCGTCGAGCCCGTCGGTCAGGTTCACCGCATTCGAGGAGCCGGCGATGAGCAGGGCGACGAAGGGGATGTAGAACGGCCCAAGCTCGATCAGCAGGGCCTTGAAGAAGGGGAAGCTCAGGTTCGCGTCGAGATCCGTCAACCCCACCAGGCCGGCGCCGAGCGCCGCGCCGACCGCCAGCTGCAGGCCCAGCTTCGTCTTCATGCCCAGGCCCCGATTGTGGCGCCGCCTGACCTTGAGCAGGTCGTCGACGAAGCCGACGGCGCCGAGGGCGATCGTCGTGCCAACCGCGAGCCACACGTAGACATTCGACAGATCGGACCACAGCAGGGTGGGCACGATCACGGCGGTGAGAATGAGCAACCCGCCCATCGTGGGCGTGCCGGCCTTGCTCTTGTGCCGCTCCGGGCCCTCTTCGCGGATCGCCTGTCCGATCGAGAGGCGCCGGGCGGAACGGATCAGACCCGGACCCAGCGCCAGGCTCAGCAGGACACCGGTCACCGCGGCGCAGGCGCAGCGGAAGGTGATGTACTGGACGACGTTGAAGGGCGCCATCCTCTCGCCCAGCGGCAACAGCAGGTCGAGCAGCATCAGTTCGCTCCCTCCTGCCTCAGCGCCGCGACGACATGTTCGAGCGCCGAGCCGCGCGAACCCTTGACGAGCACGACATCGCCGTCCCCGATCAGGGCCGGCGCGCCCGCCCGCGCCGCGCGCGGGTTCTCGAACCAGACGGTCTGCGCGCCGCCCGCGGCCGCGGCCGCAACCAGATCGGCGGTCAACGGGCCGACGCCGACGACCAGGTCGAATCCCAGCTCGGCGGCCGCCCCGCCCACCTCACGGTGGTAGCGACCCTCGGCGCTCCCGAGTTCGAGCATCTCGCCGAGGATCGCCACGTGACGCCGGCCGTCGAGCTGGCGCGCGGCCTGAAGCGCAAGCTGCGCAGCTTCCGGGTTCGAGTTGTACGAATCGTCCACCAGGGTCGCGCCCGACGCCAGGGAGACCACCTCGCCGCGCCCGGGGGCGGACGTTGGCCGCCCGCCGGCGGCGGCCACGCGCCCGATCGGCACGCCCAGGCGGAGGGCGCAGGCCGCGGCGGCGAGAAAGTTCTCGACGTTGACCCGGCCGTGCAGAGGCAACTCGACGATCGCGGACTCGGCGCCCCATCCGAGCACGAAGCGTGTTCCCGGCTTTCCGGCCAGCGGCTCGAGGTCATGCGCCGTCACCTCGGCGACGGGAGTCCTGCCGGCTGCCGGCTCCACCTCGTACCAGACCACACGCCCGGCCGCCGCTCCACCGTCCTCCGGGCGCGCGGCCAGGTAGCGCTCGACGAGGCCCACGACGTGGGGGTTGCCGGCGTTCGCCACGATGAGGCCGTCGGGGGCGAGCCCCTCGAGCAACTCCGCCTTGGCCCGGGCAATCGCCTCCACGCCCGCGGCTGCGCCGCCCTCCCGCTCGAAGCCGGCCAGGTGCGCCGGGCGGACGTTGGTGAACACCGCCGCATCCGGCCGGCCGAGCCGGCTGACCGCCGCCAGTTCGCCAGGCACGGACATCCCCATCTCGGCCACCAGCCACTCGCAGTCCTCGTCCACGGCAAGCAACGTCAACGGAAAGCCGAGCAGGTTGTTCAGATTGCCCGGACTCTTGTGAACCCGCCAGCATTCGCCGAGCAGCAGAGCCAGCAGGTCCTTGGTCGTCGTCTTGCCGGCGGAGCCGGTGACCGACGCGACCCGGGCCCCGAGGCGGCGCCGATGGTCCCGCGTCAGATCGTGGAGCGCGGCGGTCACGTCATCGACCCGGATCTGGCAGCCGGCCGCCTCGTGGACCGGATCGGCGACCACCGCGGCCGCGGCGCCGGCCGCCAGAGCGCCGGGCACGAAGCGATGGCCGTCGGTGCGCTCGCCAGCCAGTGCGAAGAACAGTTCGCCCGCTTCCACGCGGCGCGAGTCGATCGCCGCGCCTTGGTACCAGGCGCCGGTTTCCAGCTCTCCGATCAGGCAGCCGTTCATGATCCTGACCGCATCAGCAAGGGGCCGTCTCACCCTCGAACTCCCGGTTCAGTGCGTCCAGGGCCGACTCCGCCTCATCCCGGTCACGAAAGGGCGCCACGAGGCCGCCTCTCGTCTGCGTCGCCTCGTGGCCCTTGCCGGCGATCAGGACCGTCCAGCCCCCCTCTGCGGCCGCCAACGACACGGCCCGCCGAATCGCCGCGCGGCGGTCGCCAACGACCTCCCAGCCACAACCCCGGGCCGCCTCCAGGCCAGCGACGATCGCGGCGTGAATCCGCTCCGGTTCCTCGCTCCGCGGGTTGTCGTCGGTGACGATCGCGAGATCCGCGAGTTCTCCCGCCGCGCGCCCCATCAGTTCCCGCTTGCCGCGATCACGGTCGCCGCCGCAGCCGAACACGACGGCGATGCGCCGATCGGCGAGCTCCCTCACCGCCGCCAGGGCGGCGCGCAGCCCCCCGTCCGTGTGGGCGTAGTCGACCAGCACCGGAAACCCCCGGGCGCCGCCCACCGGTTCCAGCCGTCCCGCCAGCGGCGGCTGAGCGGCAACCGCGCGTCGAATCGCCTCGACCGAGACGCCGAGGGCATGGGACGCGGCCACCGCCGCGGTCAGATTCTCGAGATTGAAGCGCCCCAGAAGCGGGCTGCTCAACGCGATCGGACCCGCGGGCGTCTCGATCTCGGCGCGGATACCGGAAAGATCGAGTTCGGCCCGAACGACGCGGACCTCGGCGGCCGGGCGGCCGGAGGCGCTGAACCGCACAACCTCTTCGCCGCTTCCGAGTTCCAGGGCCAGACGGCTGCCGTACTCGTCGTCGACATTGAGGATCGCCCTGCCGCCCGACCGCAGCAGCGAGAACAGGCGGCGCTTGGCCGCAAAGTAGGCCTCGAGTGACGGGTGGTAGTCCAGATGGTCCCGGGTCAGATTCGTGAACACGGCGGCATCGAACTGCATGCCGTTCATCCGCCCCTGGTCGAGGGCATGGGACGAGACCTCGATCGCCGCCGACCGGGCGCCCAGGTCGACGGCCCGGCGCAACATCCTGAACAGATCGCTGCTCTCCGGCGTGGTGCGGTCGTCCGCCGCCCGGCTCAGGGGCTCGAACGCCGGAGGGTCAAAGCCCGGCCGTTGAACCGCGCGACCGAGAGTGCCGACCACCGCGGCGGAGCGACCCGATCGCGTCAGGCAGCCGCCGATCAACGCGCAGGTCGTGCTCTTGCCGTTGGTGCCGGTGACGCCGACGGTCACCAGTTGCCGTTCCGGGTGACCGTAGAGCCTCGCGGCCATCTGACCCATGCGGGCGCGCGGATCGTCCACCTGGATCCACGGCACGGTGGACGGACTCGGCGGCGGGCCGAATGCCAGCACCGCCGCAGCGCCCCGTGCCACGGCGTCCTGAGCGAAGGTCCGGCCGTCGTGGAGTCCACCTCGCCAGGCGACGAAGACGTCGCCGTTCACGACGCACCGGGAGTCGTGCTGCACGCCCGTGACCCGTGTATCGGCGGCGGCGGCGCCCAGCGGTGACCGCAGCGGCAGGTCGGCGATCGCGTCGCCGAGTCTCATCAACTCGATCCCGCCGTCGTCCACAACTCGCCTGCCGTCCCCGTTTCCTCCTCCTGCACGTCCTCTTCGCCGACCGCGTTCGCGACCTTGACCTCCGCCGACCCGGCGGGCAGCAGCCACACCGGCTGGCTCCAGCCCATCGGCTGGCGTGAGGGCGGGGCGCCGAGGTAGAACAACACTTCGCTGACGATGCGCTGGAAGGCCGGCGCCGCGACTTCGCCGCCGCCGGTGGCGACGGTCGGCTCGTCGATCATCACCAGGCAGACCAACCGGGGCGCCCGGGCCGGAGCGATACCCACGAAACCGGCGACCCGACCGGTCTTTGAGTAGCCACTCGAGTCCGACTTCTCCGCCGTCCCCGTCTTGCCCGCCACCCGGTAGCCGGCGATGGCGGCCTTGCGACCGGTGCCGCTCACGACGACTTCCTCGATCAGGCGGATCACCCGGTACGCGGTCGATTCGGAGATCACGCGCCGGCTCCGACCGGTGGGCCGCATGTCGACGGTCTCGCCCTCCCGCTCCATCGCGCTGACGATGTAGGGCTGGTTCCACGTCCCCCCGTTGGCTATCGCGGCGTAGGCATTCGCGAGTTGGAGGGGCGTGACGGCCAGACCGTGACCGAACGAGGCGTAGGCCGTCTTCTTCTCGTCCCAGGCCTGAGACTGCACGATGCCCGGATGCTCGCCGCCGATGTCGATGCCGGTCACGGCGCCGAACCCGAAGGTCGTGACGAGCGCCTTCAGAGCCTCTCCTCCGACCAACAGGCCCGCCTTGATCACGCAGACGTTGCTCGACTTGGCAATCGCGGTGCGGAAGGTGAGTTCCGCGAACGGCTTGTGGTCCTTGATCTTCAGCCCTTCGCCGCGAAACAGCCCATTGCCGCAGTCCATGATCTGGTCGGCGTGAACCACCTGCCGCTCGAAGGCGCCCGCCGCCGTGATCGTCTTGAACGTCGAGCCCGGCTCATAGGAGTCCTGGATCGCCCGGTTCCGCCGCTCCCGGGGGCCGAAGTCGCCGAACCGGTTCGGATCGAACGCCGGATAGGACGCCATCGCCAGCACGGCCGAATCCTCCGGCGCCAGAATCACCACGGTGCCCGCGCTCGCCTCCATCGACTCGATCGTCTCTCGCAGGGCCCGCTCCGCCAGGTGCTGGATCGTCGCGTCGATCGTCAGGTGAAGGTCCGCGCCCGGCTTCGGTTCGCTCAACGAACCGGCGACGACGACCAACCGCTGCTGGCCGTCCCGGAGCACGTGCCTCCTGACCGACTCGCCCGCGACCTCATCGTCGTAGCGGAGTTCGAGACCGGCGAGGCTGCGGTCCGTTCCGACAAAGCCGAGCACATGCGCCATCAGCGGCCCCATCGGATACTCCCGCTTGCTCTCGGACAGGAAGTAGAGGCCCGGAAACGCGGACAGATCGATCCTGTCGGCCAGGTCGCGGTCGAGCCTCCGCGCCAGCGGCATGTGCCCCGGCTTCTGCAGCAGCTCCGCGATCCGCTCCTCGTCGCTTCCCACCAACGGAGCGATGTAGGCAGCGAGGGCCGCCGGATCGTTCACCTTGGCCGTTTCGGCATAGAGCGTCCGGGCCTCGACCGACACGGCCATCGTTCTGCCCCGCGCGTCGTGGATCGTCCCACGCATCGGGTTCAGAACGACTTCGCTGCGCTGCTGCCGCGCGGCGCGCTCCCGGTACCTGTCGGCGTCGCGAATCTGCAGATCGAGAAGCCGCCAACCGATCGCGCCCATCCAGATGCCGGCAAGCACGACCAGGATGATCAACCTTCCGAAGTAGCGCCGCCGGGCGCGTCTGGCGCGAGGTCCGGTGGGCATCACCGCGCGGCCTCCGCGGCGGTTCCGGCCGCGACCAGGGAGGCGCTCTCCGAACTCAGGAACATCATCTGGTCCAGGGTCGGGGGCGCCATGCCGAGTTGTTCCAGAGCCAGCGCCGACAGCCGCTCAGGGCGCGTGAGCCGGGTGGCTTCCAGCTCGAGCAGACGCTCCTCCTGCAGGAGATCCTCCAGGCGCTGTTCGAGTTTCTCGATCCGATAGCCGGCCTCCAAGCCCTGTTCGTGCACCCAAGTGTACGCGAACACCGCCCCGGCAAACGGCAGCACGATCAACACCAGCCGCCACAGGCCGCGGAGCCGGCCCGGATCGCGCTGGCGCACGAGGAAGGGGTTCGCGACTTCCTTGCTGACGCTGTAACCGGTCTTCACGACTGAGGAGTCCCGTCCGTGCCGCTACAGCCTCCGGGCCGCGCGCAACCGGGCTGACCGCGACCGCGGGTTGTACTGCACCTCGCTTGCCTGCGGCCGGACCGGCTTCCTGGTCATCAGTTCGATCAGCCGCGTTTCGGCGTGCGGGCGCCCGGTGATCGGATCGACCTCGCCCAGAGCGCTGGCCCGGAGCCGGTGCTTGACGATTCGGTCTTCCAGGCTGTGGTACGAGATGACCACCAGCCGGCCGTCCCGCGCAAGCAGCTTCACTGCCCGCTCGAGGGACGGTCCCAATCCGGACAGCTCCTCGTTGACCGCGATCCGAAGCGCCTGGAACGTCCTGGTCGCGGCATCGATCGACCGACCTCCCGGCACCCTGCGTCCTCGTCTCACCCTGGGGCCGCCCACCGTCTCGTGGACCAGGTCCCGCAGGTCGTCCGTGGTCTCGATAGGACTGCGGCGACGACGATCCACGATCGCCCGGGCGATCCTGCGAGCCTGACGCTCTTCGCCGTAGTCGCGGAGCACGGTCTCCAGCACGGTCCGGGATTCAAGGTTCACGATGCTCCTCGCAGTCGTCGTTGCCGATCGGGTCGATTGATCCATCCGCATGTCGAGCGGGCCCGAGCGCCTGAAGCTGAAACCCCGCTCCGGCTGGTCCAGTTGCAGGGACGAAACGCCGAGATCGGCGAGGATCCCCGCCGGTCTCCCGCTGCCCGCTCCAGCCACGATCCGGTCGATCGAATGGAAGTTGCCGTGGACCAGGAGGGCCCGCGAACCGAACTCCCGCAGCCTGCGCCGGGCGTGCTCCAGGGCTTCTCCGTCGCGGTCGATGCCGAGCAGGCGCGCGTCGGGAAAGCGTCCGAGGAGTTCCGCGGCATGGCCGCCCAGGCCGACCGTGCAGTCGACGAACCAGCCGCCGCGTTCGGGAGCGAGAAAGCGCAGAGCCTCGCCGACCAGAACGGGCTGGTGCCGGAGCTTCTGACCGTCGCCGTCCACATCACTGGCCATCCCGGTTGCGGGGCGCATCCAGCGCCTCGAGATCGTCGGTCAGCTCGTCCAGGTCGTCGTCCGTGAACGGATCCGCGCTCAGATCGCTCTCCATCCGCTCGAGGTTCCAGACCTCCAGCCGGTCCGGGCGACCGAAGATGACGACTTCGCCCTCGATCCCCGCCCTCGCGCGCAACTTCGCCGGCACCATCAGGCGCCCCTGCGAATCGAGGCGGCTCTGCTGGCCGAAGTAGCTGACCCGGGCCTCCCACTTCCGGCGCAACCTGTGGGTCGCCGGCAGGCCGGCCAGTCGCTGTTCCTCCAGTTCCCAGAGCCGCAGGGGGTAGACCCAGGCGCACTCGCCGTTCAGCGACGTGGTGAAGATGTCGGGACCGTAGCGCTCCTGCAGCGGGCGCAGGAACACGCTCGGGACCTTCAGGCGGCCCTTCACGTCGATCTTGGCTAGTGCATGGCCTCGAAACATCGCCAACGTCCTGCAAGTGGAAGTGGGCGCAAGACCCACGAACTGACTTTCAGACCGGCGATACTACCACGGCTGGACCACTCTTGGCTACTTCAGACCACTTTGTTCCACCAATCAACCGAAGACGTCACGGGCCACACGAAGACGAAGAACGAACGATCCGTGGGCGTTTCCGGCGCTGACGGGGTTGGGAGGGGGCACGGGCCGGACCTGCCCAGGCGCCCGGCCCGGCGGTCGCTACGACGGCGGATTCCCGGACGCGCCCCGGCGGAGAGCGACCGGCCGATCGTCACTCCAGCCCGTCTGCCTCCTCGGCCGTTTCCTCGGCCGCTTCGTCGGCCGTTTCGTCGGAGGATTCGTCGGCGTCCGACGCCCGGGCGCCGGGAGCGAAGGGAGCGAGCAGGCCCAGTGCATCGGCGTCCAGCGAAGGCGCCTCGACCGGCCGGTAGCCCCTGGCTTCTTCGGGAAGCCGCTCCACGACGTACGCGGCGTCCGCGAGTTCCGTGAGGTAGGCCTCCCGCTCCTGGTTGAACAGGCGGCCCCGCTCCTGCCGCTCGATCACGTCTCTCACCTCCTCGAACGGCTGGACCGCCGCCGGCTTTCGCTCGAGCATCTTGAGGACGTGCAGGCCACCGCGGGCGGCAGTCGCTTCGGTCACGCCGCCCACCTCGAGATCCCAGACAACGGCATCGAGAGCAGGCGCCAGGTCACCTGGCTTGACCCATCCGACATCGACGGCGGTCACGCCCTCTCCCAGGCCTTCCGCGACGTCCGGGGCCGCACCGCCGGCCGCCAGCCGCGTGTGAGCCAGCGCGGCGAGCGGCGCCAGCCGATCGCCCGGAACCTCCGTCTCCAGAACCACGACCTCCTCCAACCTCCCCTGTTCAGGAATCCGGAACCGGTCCTCGTTGTCGCGGTAGAACCGCCGCAGGTCCTCGTCTTCGAGTTCGACCCGGGGCGCCACCTCCCGCCCGAAGACGATGTTCGACCGCAGCTGGATGCGCATGCGTTCCCGGAAGTCCTGCTCGCGCATGCCCTGCTGCGCGAGGATCTGGCGAAACTGCTCTTCGGATTCGATCCCGGACCGCTCCCTGGTCGCGGCGATCTGTTCCTCCACGTCGCTCTCCTCGATCACGATCGCGAGCTGATCCGCGCGCGACATGAGGAGCAGTTCTTCGAACAGCGCCTTCATGACGAAGCGGCCGGCGTCGGCGGTGCGTTCCTGCCGCTCCTGTTCCGTGAGCCCGGTTTCGTGACGCAGAAGACCGATCTGGTCGTTGACCGCCCTCTGGTAGTCGTAGAGCGTCGCGATACGGTCGTTGACCCGCAGCACGACGCGGTTCTCCGCGCCCGCCAGGGACTGCCCCGCAACCGGCAGGGCGGCCACCACGAGCCACGCCGCCAAGGAGCCGGCGAGCGGGCCGGCGAGCGGGCCGGCGAGCGGCGTGGCGCGAGGCCGCCGCGAGGCGGGCGCCGGGGTCATGCGGAGCGCGGCAGGTCGAGAGCTGCCGGGGTTTCGTCGAGTCATGTTCTCCTACCTCATTTCTCCGGTGGCCGGATCCGCGAGCACGCCGTGGTATTCGAAGGGCAGCCGCCCCACCGCGACGCGCAGATCGTACTCCTGCCGGGCTTCCGCCGCGGCCGCTTGAACCAGTTCTTCGCCCCGGGCCTCCTCCAGCAGGGCCTTCACGATGGGCGACGCTTCAGCCAGGGTCAGGGTCTCTTCCGGCAGCAGGCGCTCGACCTCGAAGATGCGGAAGCCGTAGTCCGCCTCGAGCAGCGCGCTCCATTCTCCTTCGCCGAGCGCGAAGACGACTTCGGCGAGCGCCGCGGGAAGATCCTCGCGGGACAGTTGCCCCTGAAGACCGCCGGACGACGCGCTGGGGCCGATCGACCGGAGACGCGCCACCTCGCCGAAGTCCACGCCCGCCTCCAGCTCCGTCAGCGCCAGTTCGGCGGCGGCTCGATCCTGGACCAGGATCTGACGCAGACGCACCCGCGGCGGCCGCGCGAAGTCACTCCGGTGTTCGGCGTAGTAGCGCTCGATCTCCGCCATCGGCGCCACCGGCGGCGACGCCTCGAGCAAGCGGCTCGCAGCCTCCCCGACCGTGGCTTCGCCATCGACGAGTCCACGATCCCGGGCCAGCTGAAGCAGCAGCTGGTCGTCGACGAAGCGCTCGAACAGTCGAGACAGCACGGGACTTCCCAGGCGCGAAGCCTCGTAGCCAAGAGAGTCCTCCCAGTAGCGGTGGAAGTCCTCGTAGTCAAAGTCCCGGTTGCCGATTCGCACCACCACTCCCTCCGGCAGCGGGCCGCCGCCACAGCCCAGGACCAGTCCGACCAGGAGACAGGCGCCGGCCCGCCGCGCAGCCCGCGGGTCCAACCGCCCACTCAATGGACGGTCTCCGAACCGGCACGCCGGGACAACGGTTCACCTGACAGCAACTGCAGGAGCTGGAGCGATATTTCGAGAGCCTGTGGAGCCGGTATCCCGGAGAGCGTCAGCGCGCCATCCGGAGTGAAGCTGGCGCCCTCCCGCTCGGAAACGAAACGGATCAGGCGGTCCACATCGATCTTCGCATCGCGCCGAAGCCGGACCGTCAGCCGGCTGCTCCGGTGCGCGACCGACTGAACGCCCAGGGACTCCGCGATCCGCTTCAATTCCGCACCGCGAACCAGCGCGTGCACAACTTCCGGCGGCGGTCCGAAGCGGTCCCGCAGCTCCGCCAGCAAGGTCTCCGGATCCTCGTCGGCGTCCGCCAGACGCCGGTAGATCTCGAGCCGCAGGGAGATTTCGCCAATGTAGTCCTCCGGAATCGACATGGCCGCGGGCAGGCTGATCGTCGCCGACGGTCTGTCCGCCGGCGCCTCGCCCCGGAGTTCGGCGATCGTCCTCTCCAGCATCTTCATGTAGGTCTCGATTCCCACCTCCGCGATGTGGCCGCTCTGTTCCGCCCCGAGCAGGTTGCCGGCGCCCCGAATCTCCAGGTCACGAGCCGCAATCCGGAACCCGGCGCCCAGTTCCGTGAACTCCCGGATGGCGACGAGTCGCTTGCGCGCCTCCTCGGAAAGCACCGTGTCCGAGGGCGCCAGAAGGTAGCAGTAGCCCAGTTGGTCGCTGCGGCCTACCCGGCCCCGCAATTGGTAGAGCTGGGCCAGACCGAAACGATCCGCGCGGTGAACGAGCATCGTGTTCACGTTGGGGATGTCGATTCCGTTCTCGATGATCGTGGTCGCCAGCAACAGGTCGTACTCACCGGACGTGAACGCCCGCATGCGCTTGCCGAGCTCCGCCTCCTCCATCTGGCCGTGACCGACGGTGATCCGGAGCCCCGGCACGAGTTCGCGCAGATAGCGGAGCATGCCCTCGATGTCCTCGACCCGGTTGTAGACGTAGAACACCTGGCCGCCCCGCTCGACCTCGAACTCGATCGCCTCGCGGACGAGGTCGCCGGAAAACGGCAGCACCCGCGTCTCGACCGCCATCCTGTCCCTCGGCGGCGATTCGATCATCGACAGGTCCCTCACCCCCGCCAGCGACAACTGCAGCGTTCGCGGCACCGGCGTGGCCGACATCGCCAGCACGTGGACGTTGCGCTTCAGCTCACGCAGTCGTTCCTTCTGGGCGACGCCGAACCGCTGCTCCTCATCGATGATGACCAGACCCAGGCAGGGCAGCTCGATGTCGCGGCTCAGCAGGCGGTGGGTACCGATGAGAACGTGAATCTCGCCAGCCGCGAGACGCTCCCGGATCTTCCTGACCTGGGCCGCCGAACGGAACCGGGACACCATCTCGATCCGGAAGTCGAAGCCCTGGAAGCGCCTCCGGAAGACCCGCAGGTGCTGATCGGCGAGAATCGTGGTCGGCGCCAGAACGGCGACCTGCAGTCCGTTGTCCACGGCCTTGAACGCCGCCCGCATCGCCACCTCGGTCTTGCCGAAGCCGACGTCGCCGCACAGCAGCCGGTCCATCGGCTGTTCGCGGCCCAGGTCCTCCTTGATCGTTCGCACCGCCTCCAGTTGATCCGGCGTCTCCTCGTGGCTGAAGGCGCTCTCGAACTGGACCTGGCGGTCGCTGTCCTCGTTCATCGGCACGGCCTGGGCAAGCCGGCGCTCCGCGTAGAGCTTCAACAGGTCGGTGGCGATCGCCTTCAGGCTGCGGCTGATCCGGCTCTTCTTCTTCGCCCAACTGCTGCCGCCCAGCTGGTCGAGACGGGGCGCGAGCCCATCGACGCCGCTGTAGCGCTCGATCTCGTTCAGGCGCGTCAGTGGCAGGAGCAGCGTGCGGCCCGATGAGTAGAGGAGCTCCATGACCTCCACCGCCCGCGACTTCCGGCGAGGTGCGGCGCCCGCCACTTCGGGGCCGTCGTCGGGCGGACCCTCCAGCGTCCTGAGGCCCAGGAACTGGCCGATGCCGTGATCCTCGTGAACCACGAACTCGCCGACCCGCAGGTCGCCGAGACCCGACACGAAGGGTCCCATCCGCCGCCGGCGGGGCGCCGCAGCCCGACGCCTGAAGAGCTGCCCCTCGCCGAAGAGCACGAGACCGGCAGCGGGTAGCCGGAACCCCCGGTCCAGCTCGCCGTCGATCAGGCGCACTCCGCCGCCATCCCAGTCGATCTCGCGGCTGCCGAGTATCTGGCGGAGCGACTCGTGACGCCCGGCCCGCGCCACCAGCCACAGGTCGTCGCCGCGCGCCGCGGCCGTCTCCACCTCGCGCGGAAAGCGCGGCAGCTGATCGATCAGCACATCCGTCTCGACGGCCCCGAAATCGACCCGGATCCGCCGGCCGGCCCGCTCGTCCAGCGCGCCGCCGACCCGGACGGGCGCGGCCTCGACGAGGTCGCTCACCCGGGCGCCGGGCACCGTCAACCGTTCGGGCTCGGCAACGATGTCGCCGTCGTCGGACCGTCGCGCGTACTCGTCCCGGAGCATCTCGGTGTGTTGCTCGATCTCCCGCCGCACCCGCTCGAGCTCGACCACGACCACCGTGGCGTCCGCCATCACCTCACCCAGACTCGTGCTCGGATGCAGCAGCGGGAGATACTTCTCCCATCCCGGGAAGGGCTCCCCCTCCACCATTTCCTGCAACCGCGCGCGGGACGATTCAGCCAGATCGCCCTCCCGCTCCTCGAGCAGAAGCAGGGCCAGCTCGGCGGCCTGCTCCGGCGCGGCCGCGAAGGGCGTCAGGGGCCGGAGGCGCAACGACTCGACCTCCTCCCGGGAGCGTTGCGTCGAGGCATCGAAGCGGTGGATGCTCTCGATCGTGTCCCCGAACAGATCGAGTCGTGCCGGCCGCGGTTCGCCGGGGGCGAAGAGATCGAAGACGCCGCCCCGCTGCGCCACCGCGCCCACCGCCGCCACCAGATCGGCGCGCCGGTAGCCGTGGGCAGCCAGGTGGGTCAGAAGTTCCTCGAGAACGACGTCCTCGCCGACCCGGAGGTCGACGACCGACTGCAGGAACGACCGTGGTTCGGCGAGGCGATGAAACAGGGTTCGGGGCGTACAGACCACCGTGACCCGCGAAGCGCCCAGCAGGGCATCGTAGGCGACGCTCTCTTGGGCGCGCACCTGCAACGAGGCCTCGGCCTGCTGGTAGGGGGTCAGCGCCGGTGACGGGAAGGGGACGATCCGCGCGCCATCCCGAGGCCCGAGCAGCCGGGTCCCCCTGGTCCAGGCCAGCACCTCGCTCTCGCTCGGCACGACGACGAGCTGGGCCGCGTCACGTTCCTCGGCCAGCAGCTCGAACACCAGCGACGCCGCCCGCACCGGCAAGCCGACGACCGCCGCCCGCTCGGCCGCCGCCAGCTCGCGGTAGTCGCGGCCGCGACGAACGCGGCGGCGGAGTTCACGCCACGCGGACACCGGGTCAAGGCCGGATCAGTCGGCCGTCCGCGGCAGGACGACGACCGTGTCGCCCGGTCTCACCAGGCCCAGCTCTTCACGAGCCAGGCGCTCCAGCACCACGGGATCATCCTGCAGCAGAACGACCGTGCGCCGCAGGCTGTCGACCCGCCGCGCCGCCTCCTCAAGCTCGAACTCGAGCTCCGTCTGTCGCTGCGCGAGTTCGGCAAGGCCCGCGTAATCCTCGGCGCCGGCGTTTGCCAGCAACAGGAGAATCAGGATCAAGCCCAAGCCGATCAACGTCGACAGCGACCGCTGAGTCCATTCCCGCAATCGATCAAAGCGCCCACGCAACCGCCCCAGCCGGTCTGGAGGCTTCACTGACACGGATGGAGCCTATACGAGCAGCGGCCTCCGAGACCGATCCATCCGCCCTGGCCGGATGCCATCCCACCCGCAAGCGGTCGAGGGCGGACCGAATCGGCGCTTGACGTGGCGGCGAGGGCGGCTGCAAGTTCCGCGGAAAGTTCCGCGGATCTGCTGGTTGACATCTCGATCGCGCTGTGCCATGATCCTCCGTCCTGACGCGGGGTGGAGCAGTCTGGTAGCTCATTGGGCTCATAACCCAAAGGTCGCAGGTTCAAATCCTGCCCCCGCTACCAAGTCTTCAAAGGGCGCGGCCATTGGTCGCGCCCTTTTCGGTTTCCGCCTGGCCGGCAGGCGCGGCCGGCAACCGCGCGGACAACGCCGCCGCCGCGATGAGTATCGCCCCGATGGCGAGGAACGGCGCCTCCGGCGACACGGTCTGGAACATGTAGCCGGCGACCAGCGGCGCCGCGATCTTGCTGGCGTTGCCGTACGCCTGCTGCACGCCGAGCACCTGTCCCACGACGCCGCTGCCGGGGGCGCGCTTCGAAACCTGGGACGTCGTGCAGGGAAAGAGCAGCGAGGTTCCCAGCGGTACGAAGAACACCGCCGCCGCCAGCGTCCAGAGGCCGGTGGCAAACGGAATCGCCATCAGGCCGACGCCGAAGCTCACGGCGCCGGCGCGCAGCACGTCGAGCTCGCCGTAGCGCCGGATCGCCCATCCCAGGACCAGCACGCGAAACGCGATGGACAGACCGCCCAGGTAGAAGAAGAACAGCCCGATGGTCGACTCGTCCACCGCGAACCGGCGCCCCAGGTACAGGCCGATGATCGCCGTCATCCCCGCCATGCCGACCTGCCCGGCGGCATAGATCCAGATCAGCAGGTTCAGCGGACGCAGCGGCTGGCCCGCCACCCGACCGACCGCGCCGAGGATCGAGTAGCGCGCCTCCTCGGCATCCGACGCGTCCCTTCGCGGCCGTGACTCCGGCAGCCGGAAACGCGCGAACGCCGCGGCCGCCAGACTGAACGCCGCAGCCAGGGCGCCCGCCCCGGCCGGATGCAGCTGGTTCGCGAGACTGCCCACCGCAGGGCCGATCATCGCCGCGGAACTCGTGACCGCCGTCACCCAGCCGATTCCCTCGGCCCGTCGCTCGCTGGCCACCGAATCGGCGATGTAGGCGAACACGACCGGCACCGTGCCGCCGCCGACACCATGCACCAACCTGGCAACCAGCAGCAGCTCGAGCGAATCGGCCACGCCGAAGAGCAGGTAGCCCGCCGCCGACACGACAAGGCCCAGGAGCAGCGCCGGCCGGCGGCCGGAACGGTCGGCAAGCCAGCCCCACAGGGGTGCGCTGGCCATCGCCGCCAGGGCGAAGGCGGACACCAGAGCGCCAACCTCGAGAGGCGTCGCGCCATGCCGTTCGGCGTAGAACGGGAGCAGGGCGACGACCAGGAACTCGCCCAGCGTGCTGACGAAGGCGACCACCATGAGCGCCGCCAGGCGATGGTCGATCAGGCGCGACACCGGGCTCTCCGGCTGGACGTCAGGGCGCTCAGAGCCGGCCGCCGGAGCGGTCGTCCCAGGCGATGAAAGCGGCCGCGCTCAGTACCATGAGCAGCACGCCGTAAGCGGCGGCGATGCCCGTCTCCTGGATCCTCAGGCTGGACTGGATCTCGATCGAAATGGGACGCGTGTCGTAGGTGTAGAGCACAATCGACGTCACGAAGTCGCCCAGCATCGTGATGAAGGCGAGGCCGGCGCCCGCGATCACCGCCGGCCGCAACAGCGGCAACACGATCTGCACGACCGTCCTCAACGCGCCCGCGCCGAGACTCGCCGCCGCCTCTTCCAGGCGCGGGTCGAGCTGACGCATCCCGGCGAAGATCGAACGGCCGGTCAGGGGCAGCGAGCGGACCAGGTACGCCAGGGGCAGGATCCAGAGCGTCCCCACCAGGACGAACCGGCCGACCCAGGGGGCGTTGACGCTCATCGCCGCCGCCAGGGCAAGAGCGAACACGGTGCCGGGAATCGCCCAGGGCAGGGTCATCATCGCCTCCAGCGCCCGACCGGGCAGACCGCCGCGCCGCAGCGACAATCGCGCCGCGGCGACGCCCACGACGATCGCCGCCAAGGTCGCCGCGGCGGCCATCCACAGTGAGTTGAGAGCAGGCCGCAGCCGTTCAGCCGAAGACAGCAGATCGCCGTAGTTCACGAGGCCGAGCACCGGCGGGAACGCCTCGACGGTCCACGTGTTCGGTGGCACGAGCGACATCAGGATCAGCGTCGCGTGGGGCAGCAGCAACACGCCCGCGAGGACCCAGCCACCCGTCGCCGCTGCGACCCGGGCACGCTGAGTCTGCAGCCGCCTGCGCGCCGGCGGCGTGCCCCGCGCGCCCGACGCCAGGTCCAGGCCCGGATCGATCCGGCGCAGCAGCAACAGCGAGCCGAAGGCCAAAAGCGCCAGCATCGTTGTTTCGACGTAGGCCATCCGCAGTTCCCCGTTCAGCTTCGAGGCGACGATCTGCGTCGTCATCACGCGAAAGCCGCCGCCGAAGATGTAGGGCGCCGAGAAGGAGCCGAGCGACGTCATGAACGTGAGCAGCGTCGCCCCGGCCATCGCCGGCCGCAGCCGCGGCAGGGTCACGCGGAAAAGAATCTGCGACCGGCTCGCACCGAGGCTTTGCGCGGCCTCGATGGCCGCTCCGTCCTGCCCGGAGAGTCCAGCCCGCGTGAACAGGTAGAAGTAGACGTACATCGAGTACGCGTGGACCAGGAGGATCGCCCACGCCCCGGTGAGCCGCCACGACACGTCGAGACCCACGGTCTGCAGCCCCCGCGCCGCGAGACCGCTCTCGCCGTAGAGAAACAGGAAGGCGATGACGCCGACCAGCGGAGGCAGCGCAACCGGTAGCGCAACCAGGGCGCCGAGCAGGCGCCGGCCCGGGATCTCGTTGCGTTCGAACAGGAACCCGAGCGGCACGCCGACCGCGGCCGCGGCCAGCGTCGAAAGCACGGAGATCCACAGCGTCCGCCACATCGCGTTCCACTCGTCGGCGCGGGTGAAAAAGGACCGGAACGCCTCCGTCGTCGGGCCATCGGCGTCCGGACCGCCGATGCCGAAGGCCTCCGCCGCGACGACGAGCAGCGGGTAGCCGACGAGCCAGACGAGGAACGCCAGGACCAGCCACGGCATGAGCGACCGGAGTTGCACCGAGCCGCGGCCGCGACTCGCGGGGTTCAAGACCCGGCCCCGGTCGACCCGGCCGGGAAGACGCGCGGCGGCGGCTCCTGCGCAGCCGGTCGCACGACGCAGGCCCCGCTCAGGCCGGCCGCGGCGCCGGGCATCGCGACTTCGACGGAGACGGAATCCGCCGCTGCCCCGAAGCCGTCGGACGGGGCGGTCAACCGGACGGTGTAGAAGCTGCTGCTGCCGGTGTAGCGCTCAACCTCGATCTCGCCTCTCAAGCCGGTTTTCGCGCCCGGCGCCAGCTCGAGCGCTTCGATCTCCAGGGCCTCCGGGCGGACGCACACGTCGACCCGGTCGCCGGCCTCGATCCCGCCGCCGCCCTGGCAGGACCAGACCTGCGGAGCCCGCTGCGACCCGATTCGGACCTCGAGCGCGCCGCCGGCGCCTCTCGCCTCGACCACTCCCGGCAGCACGGAGCAGCGGCCGACGAACGTCGCGACGAACCGCGACGCGGGATCCTGGTAGAGCTCCGCGGGCGCCGCGACCTGCTCCAGCCGGCCGTCATTCAGCAACCCGATCCGCTCCCCGAGTTCGAACGCCTCCTCCTGCTCGTGAGTGACCAGCACCGTCGTAATGCCGGTCTGCTTGACCGTGTGGCGCAGATCGATGCGCGTCTCCTCGCGCAGCGCCGGATCGAGGTTCGAGAGCGGCTCGTCGAGCAGCAGGACCCGCGGCCGCGGCGCCAGTGCCCGGGCCAGGGCGACCCGCTGCTGTTGGCCGCCCGAGAGTTCGGCGATCCGCCTCGCCTCGAATCCGCCCAGGCGCACGAGTTCCAGCATCTCGGCGACGCGCGCCGGCACGTCGCCCTTCCCGCCGCCGCGGACCTTGAGCCCGAAGGCCACGTTCTCCGCCACGCTCAGATGCGGGAAGAGCGCGTAGCTCTGGAACAGCATGCCGACGCCGCGACGGGCCGGCGGCAGGTGCTCCACCGCCTCGTCCGCGATCAGCAGGCGCCCCCGGTCGAGCTGTTCGAAGCCCGCCAGCAACCGCAGCATCGTCGTCTTGCCGCTGCCGCTCGGGCCCAGCAGAGCGAAGATCTCGCCCGGCTCGACATCAAGAGAAACGCCGGCGAGAACGACCGTGTCGTCGAACGACTTGTAGACGTCGTCGAACCGGACGGAGGCGCCGGCCGCCAGGCTCATCCCCCGCCCTGACCGCGAACGGCCCGGTCCCACTCCGCCATCCACTCGGACCCGTTCTCCTCGATCATCTGCCAGTCGACCTCAGCCCGACGAAGGCGCGACTGCACGTCCGCCACCCACGGCGCGAGCTCCTCGGCGTCCAGATCGCCCCGCGCCGGCAGGCGGAAAGCCTCGCGCACCGCCAGGGCCAGCGCCTCGGGCGAGCCCAGCCAGTCGAGGAAGGCCTCGGCCTCCCCCGGGTGCTCCGAGCCCGCGACGACGCCGACCGAGTCCTGGATCACCGCCGTGCCGCTTGCCGGGAACCGGTAGGCAACGGGGGCGCCCCGGTCGATCAGGGAGAGCGTGTCCGTCATCTCCCAGAGCGTCAGCACGCCCTCCTGCCGGGTCAGCTTCTCGTGCAGAACCGCGGGGCTGTGCACGTACTCGCGGGTCTGGCCGTCGAGCCGGCGCAGCCAGGCGAAGCCGGCCTCGGTGCTCCCGGTCTCCACGACCGAGTCGGCCAGGATCTTGCCGAAGATCGTCCGCATCGTGCCGCTCGCGAGCGGGTCGCGGATCACGACCTCGTCGTGCCAGCGCTCGTCGAGCAGATCGTCCCAGTCGGCCGGCGCCTCGTCGGCGCTGATCGCGTCGCGGTTGTACACGATGATCGTCGGCGTCTGGTAGAGCGTGTAGTAGAGACCCTCCGGGTGCCGGTCCGCGGCGTCCAGGACGCCGGCCCACGAGGGCTCGGACGGCGCCAGCAGACCCTCGGCAGCGCCCCGCGCCAGGATCGTCGCCGGGCCTCCGAACCAGACGTCCGCCTGCGGATTCGCGCGCTCGGAGCGAATGCGGTCGTAGACCTCCTGCGACCCCATGTCGAGCCAGCGGACATCGACATCGGGGCGAGCCGCTTCGTACGCCTGCTCGACGACCGTCAGCAGATCCCGCCCATGCGGCGAGTAGACGACCAACGGCGTCCGCCCGTCACCGCCGCAGCCCGCCACGGCCGCGGCCGCGGCCGCGGCCGCCGCGAGCGCAAGCAGGATCGATCGACGGCCCAGGGCCAAGGCGTTCCGCATCGGCCGCCAAGTGTACGCGGCCGGCCGCGCTGCCGGGGAGGCGGCGGCGGGGAGGCGTCACCCGCCGCCCCGGAGACTGGAGGAGAGGGTCCCAGGGGCCACTCGCGCTTGGGAGAAAGCCGGAGGGACGGCGCCGCTACGACGCAGCCAGACATCGGGCCACGTTCGAGGCGTACCAGAGAGCGTTGACCACGGATCCGAAACCGCCTCGGTCGAACCAACAGGTACGCCGCGACTGTAGGTCTGCTGCCAGCGGTGACCGTCCCGGTTGAGGGGCCAGCGGACTAGACTCGGAACCTGAGGACCCAGGAGACGATGTCCAGGACGAACACGGAACTACTCGCTCGGATCACCGCCCGTCCGGATGTCTTCGGCGGCAAGCCGATCATCCGTGACATGCGGATCTCCGTGGAGCTGATCCTCAGTCTCCTGGCGCAGGGGGCAACTGCCGACGCCATCCTGGAGGACTATCCGGATCTCGAAGCGGACGACATCCGGGCCTGCACGGCCTATGCGCATGCAGTCATCGCGCGAGACACGCTGTCCGCAGTGTCCGTCGCCAGGTAGTGCGCTTCCTTGTGGACCGATGTGCCGGCCGGCGGCTGGCCGAGTGGCTGCGTGAACAAGGACACGATGTTGTTGAATCGCTCGAACTCGGGCCCGATCCGGGCGACAGAGCGCTACTCCATCAAGCGGCCGAGAACGACCGAATCCTGGTCACGATAGACACGGATTTCGGCGAACTGATCTTCGGGCAAGCGGCAGCCCATGCGGGCCTGGTGCGGCTACCCGATGTTCCCGCGGAGCGGCGAACCGCGTTGATGAACGAGCTGTTGGAGCGCCATCGGCGCGAGCTGGAGGCGCGAGCGGTGATCACGATACGAGGTGAACGAGTCCGGGTCTCGCGCCAACCTTCCTGACTCCACACGGACCAGGCTGCAGTCACCCGAGGCTTCCGCCGCGCAGGCCTCTCAGGTAGAGGCGGGCATCTTCCCGAGTACCGATGTGTTCGGCGGCATCCCGTTTCGTCAGTGTCTCGATCAGGTCTTCCTCCAGTCCTTCCCAACCCGTTGGCCTCAACCAGCCGACCGTTTCACCAGACTTGGATGAAACCGGCGCAAGTTGCGGAAGTAGGTGCGGTTGGCGGAGGCGAGCCAGTCGAGGTCGACGGCGCTGGGATCATCCACTTCGGCGAACTGACCCTCGAGCAGCCGCTTGGGAAACAGCAGCATCTCGCCGACGACCAGCACCTGTTCGCCGTTCTCCAGAGCCTCCCTGACTTCGAGACCCTCGGCCTCAAGCTCACTCCGGAGCAGGCGGGTCAGCCGCCGGACCTGATCATCGACGTCGTTGCTAGCCACCGTCCAACCCTGCCACCAGATCACGCTCCGACGGAACCCGCTTCAACTCGTCGTGCCGCGGCCGATGTCTCGCGCTGTCGTAGGCTGGGTTCCGCATGCATGTCTCCCAAGTGATCCACGCCGTCGACACGCACGTCTGCGGCGAACCGGCGCGGGTAATCGTCGGCGGCGTCCTCGACGTCCCCGGGGCGACGATGTTCGAGAAGATGCGCTACCTCGAAACCGAGGCGGACGAACTCCGGCTGCGGATGCTGCGCGAGCCGCGCGGCTATCCCGCGGCGAACTGCAACCTGATCCTGCCGCCGACCCATCCCGACGCGGTGGCCGGTTACGTGATCATGGAGCAGGTCGAGTACCCCGGCATGTCCGGCACGAACACGATCGCCGTGGTCACCGTGCTGATCGAGACCGGGATGGCGCCGCATACCGAGCCCGTCACCGAACTCACCCTGGAGTCGCCGGCCGGCCTGATCCGGGTGCGCGCCGACGTCGAGCGGGGCAAGGTGAAGCGGGTCGAGTTCGAGAACGTGCCCGCCTTCGCCGTTCACCTCGACGCCGTGCTCGACGTCCCGGAACTCGGCAAGGTCACGGTCGACGTCGCCTACGGCGGCATGTTCTTCGTCATTGCCGACGCGGACCAGGTCGGCCTGACCCTGGCGCCGGAGGAGGCCGCCGAAGCGACCCGCGTCGGCGAGATGATCAAGGCGGCCTGCCAGGAGCAGTTGGCTCCGCCCGTTCACCCGCTGAACCCGGAGATCCGGGGCGTCACGATCGGTCAGCTCTCCGCCCCGCCGCTTGCGGCCGGCGCCCACCGGCGCAATACGGTGATCGTCTCGACCGGCAAGCTCGACTGGGACAAGCCGCTGACGTGGACCGGCGCCCTTGACCGCTCCCCCTGCGGCACGGGCACCTGCGCGAAGATGGCGGCAATGTGGGCCAAGGGCGAACTGCCGCTCGGCCAGGAGTTCGTCCACGAGGGCGTCCTCGGCACGACGTTCACCGGGCGCATGGTGCGCGAGACGAAGGTCGGCGACGTCGACGCCGCGGCGCCCACGCTGGCGGGCGCCGCGTGGATTACCGGCTTCGCCCAGTACGTCGTCGATCCGGAGGATCCCTTCCCCAACGGGTTCACCGTCGGCGACATCTGGGGCGGCCAGGAGGGCTGACATGGAGTACCGCACCCTCGGCCGCACCGGCCTGAAGGTCTCAGCCGTAGGCCTCGGCACGAGCAACTTCGGCGACGTCACGCCGGAGGACGAGTCCCGCCGGATCATCGAGCGCACCCTCGACGCCGGCGTGAACCTGATCGATCTCGGCCACATCTACGGCGACGGCAAGGCCGAACGGATCGTCGGCAGCCTGCTGAAGGAGACCGGCCGGCGGCACGAGGTCCTGATCTCGACGAAGATCTACCCCGGCGAGTTCGACGATCAGACCGGTCTGGCACGCACGGAGCACGTGCCGGGCCGCAGCCCGAACGAGCAGGGGTTGTCCCGCGCGGGGATCCTGAACGCCTGCGACGCCGCTTTGCGCCGGCTCCGGACGGACCACATCGACCTCTACCAGACGCACCGGCCGGACTTCAGCATCCCGGTCGACGAGACGCTGCGCGCGTTCGACGATCTGGTCCGCGCCGGCAAGGTGCGCTACATCGGCTGCTCTACCTACCCCGCCTGGGGCGTGATGGAAGCGCTCATGGTGAGCGAACTGAAGGGCTACGTCCGCTTCGCGTCGGAGCAGGCCCCCTACAACCTGCTCGACCGCCGAATCGAGAACGAGCTGATTCCCCTGTGCCGCAGGCACGGCCTCGGCATCCTCGCCTGGGCGCCACTCGGCATGGGCGTGCTGGCCGGTCGTTACTCCGATGCGCAAAGCTACCCGGAAGGCTCCCGCGCCGACGTGCTCGGCAAGTACTACGCGCGCCGCGTCACGAAACGCGCCGTACGCGTCGGCGTCGAGTTCGCCAGGCTCGCGGCCGAGACCGGGATCACGCCGGCACAGCTCGCGATCCTCTGGTGCAAGGACCAGCCGGGCATCACGGCGCCGCTGATCGGCCCGCGGCGATTCGAGCACACGGACGAACTCGTCGCCGTCCAGGAGATGACGCTCGCCCCCGAGATCGCCGCCGCCTGCGACGCGCTGGTACCGCCGGGCAGCGCCGTGTCCGACTTCCACAACACGTCCGGCTGGATGAAGACGCAACTCACCTGGTAGCCGCGCCGCAGGCACCGGGACTCCGGCCTGCGCCCGCCCGGAGCGATCAGCAAGTGCCGGAGCGTAACGTCTTCCCGTGATCGTGAGGGTTAGGTTAGGTTAGGCGGTCACCCGAAGTTGCAGACCCAACGCCCGGGTGATCCGAATCACAGTCGCGAACGTAGGGTTGCCGTCCTTGGAAAGGGCCTTGTAGAGACCCTCCCGGCTCAGCCCCGCCTCGCGGGCGAGCCCGCTCATGTTCCTTGCCCGCGCGATGTCGTTCAGCGCCGCTCGGATCAGGCTGCCGTCGCCCGGATCCTCCTCGGCGCATGCCTCGAGGTAGAGGCGGGCGTCTTCCCGAGTACCGAGGTGCTCGGCGGCGTCCCACTTGGTGAACGTCTCGTTCATGTCTCCCTCCACTCCTTCGCCAATCGGCCGGAGCAAGCGGCCGCGTCAAGAGGCGCCCACGGCGCCGTTGGCTTCAAGGCGCCAGGAGCTCGCGCTTGACGGCGTCTTCGATCAGTTCCTCGGCGTAGCGCCAGAGTTCGGGCGCGCCGTCTTCGATGCAACCGTTGATCTCGCGCACCTGGTCGGCCCGGATGCCGTGCTCCTGCCACGGCCCGCCGCCGTTCATGTAGTTGAGCACCATGGGCTGCAGGCGGTCCAACGCCCTCGCAAACTTCGCCTCGGGACTCCGGCGTGCCTCGAACTCGTCCCAGACGGCGCGTAGTTCGGCCCCGCTCTCGGCCGGCAGCAGTCCGAAGATCCGCTCCGCCGCCCGCTCTTCGCGCTCCTCCTGGTCCTCGAGGCCCACCTTGTCGTAGACAAAGGTGTCGCCCGCGTCGATCTCGACCAGATCGTGCACGATCAGCATCTTCAGCACCTTGAGCTGATCGAGCCCCGAAACGGCCGCATGCTCCGACAGGACCAGCGCCATCACCGTCACATGCCACGAGTGCTCCGCGGAGTTCTCTCGCCGCTCGTTGCCGACGATCGAGGTGCGCCGCAGTACCTGCTTGAGCTGGTCGACTTCGACCAGAAAGTGCATCTGCTGCGCGAGACGTCCGTTTCGTTCCTGCATGCCGCAACGGTATCCAACACCTCCTCGGCACCTACTGTTCCGCCTGGCCCAGTTGCACGAAGCCGCCGCTGAACTGCAGCGACTCGATCGCGCGTCCCCGCAACGGGCCGTCGATCCGCGCGCGGTAGACGTGCGGCTCGCCCGGTTCTCGCCGATGTCGATGCCGAGGAAGCGCACATGCGTCGCGCGGCGCCAGAGAAACCTCAGTCGACGCCGAAGGCGAAGACCCTCCCCGAGCCGCCGCTGATGCCAGGCCCGAAGAAGCCGAAGACCGCTGTTGCCTGACCACCGTGGAAGGCGTACTCGCCGGGCTCCAGCCTTTGCGACTTCACCTCGTACACACCCGGAACGACCTCCGTGTACTCCACCTGCCGCAACTGCTTCGGCGGCGAGCCTCCCGAAGCTCCGGTCCAGGCGTTCATCTTGCCGGTGACGAAGGCGCGCTGATCCTTCTTCTTGCGTACATCGAGGGCGATCAGAGGGAACTCGGACGGGTTCACGGCGCCAGTCGTCTGGTAGGAGAGGCCTGCCTGAGTCTCCTCGAAGCAGAAGTAGAAGGTCGGCTGCCGCTGGCTCGTACGGACCGGTGAACGGGTGCCGGGGATCATCGCCTTCGCCTTCATCGACCTGATCCCGTAGGTCAGGCTCGAGAGCACTGGGCTGCCGGTCTTCGTCGCGGACGGCTGAGTCAGTTCCAAGTCAACCAGAGAACCCTCCTCGAAGAGGAAGATCCCAGGGCTCCTGCAGGGCGTTCCCTCGAAGTTCGAGGCGACATTGGCTACCTGCGACGCGCGCGTCGAGGTCACAACGTCGAGCGTACCCGCCCCCGCGGCTTCGCCGGCGGCCGGGGCCGGCTCAGCACCGGCGCTCGCCATGGCCTCCAGCACCTCCGCATCAACCTCGGCCTCGGAAAGCGCGACCAGGGCGTCGACCGACGTGTCGAAGTCCGCCCGGGAAGTCCTGATCTTGGCGACGATGACCGCCGCCGGAAGCCCGCTCTCCGTCAGTCGAACGACATCGTCGTTCGTCAGGACCTCGACCTCTTCCTGGCCGAGCAACGGCAGCGTGGACGCGACCAGAAGGACCAGCAAGCCAGACAGAATGAGAGCGAACCTCTTTCGCATGGCAGGCACGGCAACAGGAAGAACGAAGGAACGACGATTCGGCATTCGGCGAAGCACGGTAGATTCTCCTTACTGTTTGACAAGCGTCCGTAAGCTATCCTGACCGTAGCACACAAGTGCGAGCCAGAAATGTCCAAGTCCGACCGGTCCTGGTGGACACGTTGTTCCCGGAGCAGGTGGCCGCGAGTTCACGGAGAAGGAGCCGTCACCTGAGCTGCATTGGCGCCGCTTCGGCCTCGCCTGCGTGATCGCAGATGTCTACTCGATGGGCGCCACTCCTCCGTCAGCAGACGCGTAGTCCACCTCGATCACCCGATCGAGACCGGCGACTTCGACCGCCTGCCGGGCGCCGTCTGGCCAGATCACCTCCACGCGGTCCAGATCCGCGGCGGACGACACGCCGCCCAGGCCGATGGTCACGACGGGCTCGACCTGGCTCTGGTAGCTGCGGGTCGGCATGACGCGGCGGCGCTGGAGCACGGGGCCGACCGCGGTCCGATGTTCGACCTCCACCCACGCGCCGATCGCGTCGCGGTTCACATGCTCTCCATCGCCGCGAAGCCGGAAGCGCAGCCAGCGGTGCCCGGTCTCCTGGTCGTTGCGGAGCAGAAGCGGCCGGTCGCCGGTCTGCAGCAGCAGCACGTCGAGGTCGCCGTCGCCGTCGATGTCGGCATAGGTCGATCCTCGGCCCACCAGCTCGCGCGCCAAGCCGTCGCCTGCCTCCGGCTGCACGGGCACGAACGTCGACCCGGCATCGGGCCCGGCGTTCCAGAACAACTGCGGCGCCTGCCGGTAGCGCTGGCTGGGTTCCACGACCTCGATGTCGTCCTCCAGGTGCCCGTTGACCTGGAGCAGGTCGAGTCGGCCGTCCAGATCGTAGTCAAAGAAGAAGAGCCCGAAGCTAAGGACGCGGCGGCTCGGCGCACCGACGCCGGCGGTGATCGCCTCGTCGCTCCACAGCGTCGGGTCGCCCTGGGACACATAGAGCGAGGTCATTTCGTTGGCGAAGTTGCCGATCGCGAAGCCGAGTTCGCCGTCGTTGCGGAAGTCGGCGGCATCGACGCCCATCGCCCCGGTGGCCGCGCCCTCGCGGCTGTAGGCGAGGCCGTAGCTTCCCCCCTGCTCGGCGAAGACGCCGCCGCCGTCGTTCACCAGCAGGAAGTTGCGCACCGTGTCGTTGGCGACCAGCACGTCGATGTCGCCGTCGCCCTCGATGTCCACCGGCGCCAGCCCCAGCGTCTTCGCCACCGGCGTTTCCGTGGCCGGGTTCAGGATGTGCATGCCGGCTTGCTCGGAGACGTCGGTGAACCTGCCGGCGCCGTCATTCCGGTAGAGGTCCATCGTCGTTCCGCCGTAGTTCAGCGGCGGTCCGTAGGCTCGGCCAACCCCGGTCAACTGGTAGCCGACCTCGATGTCGATCTCGCGCGACCAGCGGACGTAGTTGCCGACCAGAAGGTCGAGGTCGCCGTCCCCGTCGGCGTCGAAGAAGGCGCTGCTGCTGCTCCACTCGGTCTCGGGTCCGGCGACGCCCGCCGTCGCCGTCACGTCCTCGAAGCCGACGCCCTCCCGGTTCCGGAACAGCCGGTTCGGGCCCACCGCGGAGATGAACAGGTCGACCCAGCCGTCGTTGTCCACGTCGCCGACCGCGACCCCGGCGCCGTAGAAACTCGTCGCGAGACCCATCCCCGCCGTCCGGTCGGCGAACCGGCCCGCGCCGTCGTTCTCGTACAGCGCCATCGTGGGGCCGCTGCCTTCCGCGGCGCTCCACTCGGTCGAGTTGACGAGCAGCAGGTCCTGGTCGCCGTCCCGGTCGAAGTCGAAGAAGCTCGCGCCCGAGCCCATCGTCTCCGGCAGCAGAGCCTCGCCCTCGGCGCCGTTGACGTGAACGAAGTCGATACCGGCCTCCATCGTGATGTCCGTGAAGGGGACGACCGGCACTTCGACGGCCGGGGCCGCCGGCCGCGGCGCCGCGACCGCGATCTCCTGTGCTTCCTCCGGCCCGGCCCGAAAGACGTAGCGCAGCGCGACCACGAGCAGCGCGGCGACAGCGAGCGCCGCCAGCACCTGCAGCGAGCGGACGAAGACCCGCCCGATGACCGCGTCATCCTCGGCTACGAGTTCCTCCTCCGGCGACCCGGTCGGCACGTCGGTCGAGGGGCCGCCGGGAGAGTCCGCGTCGTTCCCGGCTGCGAGCTCCTCCTCCGGCGCCGGCGCCCCGGCGGCGTCCACGGTCTCCGGTTCCTCCAGCGGCCCGCCGCCCGGCGATCCGGGGCTCAACCGCCGCCTCCGGCAACCCCCGCCCGGTCGCCTTCGAAGCGTTCGGGGCGGTGCAGGTCGTAGATCACGATCGCTTCCGCCGCATGATCGGCGGCCGGATCCGCCCGGCGCGCGACCGCGATCGCGCGGTCGCGGGCATTGTCGTCCGGCTTGTACTTCGCATGGAGGGCCTGGTGCCGGCCGGCCGCCTCGCGGTCACCGAGTTGGGAGTAGATCAGACCCAGGTTGTAGTGCGCGGTCACGTTCTCGGGGTCGATCCCGAGTCCGCGCTCGAACGACTCCCGCGCTTCATTGAGCCGTGCCGCCCGCGCATCGGCCCGGGCCGGCCCCCGCTCCCGCTTGGCGCGCTCGAACAGGGCCAGGCCGAGCTGGTTCCGGAGCCGTACGTCGCGGCTGAAGTCGAAGCCGCGGCGCCGCATCTCCTCGCTGTCGGCCTCGAGGATCGAGCGGAAGTTCGCGATCGCCTCGTCCACGGCGCCGTTCTGGAAGTTGACCAGCCCGGAGAACCAGGCCACCGACCACGGCGGCGCCGGCGGGTCGAAGGCGGCGGCCCGCTCGAGCGCCGCGATCGCGTCGTCGCTGACCGTGCCCTGGGCCAGGTAGACGCGGGCGAGGTTGAGCGGGCCGTCGGGACGGCCCAGTTCCTCGACGCGGGTGAAGGCCTCGATCGCCTGCCGCAACTCGCCGCGCCCCGTGCCGCCCTTGCGCAGCAGGCCGATGCCGTAGTCGTTCCAGCGCTGCCAGAGCGGCTTGGCGGGCTGGCGGATCCCGCCGTCCGGGCTGCCAGCGCCGACCGGGAAGGTCACCGTGTCCCGGGCCAGATCGAGGATCGGCAGCTCGTTGACCGTCTCATCGCCGTAGATGTAGCGCAGGTACGTCGTGTCGAACTTGCGGTAGCGCAGCGCCGCCTCGACGGTCAGGCTGCCGGTGGCCGCTCCCGGCGGCACTTCGAGCCGGTAGTGAACCACGTCCCCCGCCCCCGGCGGGATCTGGTGGTTGTAGAGGGGCACGAAGATGTCCTCGGCATTGCGGCGGTCGATTCGCGCGCCGTCGCGGTCGAGCATGTAGACGTTGATGAAGTGCGACCAGGGATCGACCCGGTTGCCCTCGCCCAATCCCCCGCTGCGCCCCACCAGCGCGCCGCTGCCGTCGCGCACCACGACGTCGAGCCAGAGCTGGTTGGAGTCCGCCGTGCCCTGGGTCAGGTGATGTCCGAGCTCCAGGGTGCGTACCACGACCTCCAGCAGATAGGCCCCGCCCGCTTCGAGGGCCGGTATCTCCGGGCGCAGCGGCGCGATCAGCTCGTCCTCGATCGAGCCGCCGGGCTTGACGCCGAAGATGTCGACGTCGACCACGCCCTCGTTGAACTCGCGGTGCGCCTCGATCACCCAGTCCGGGAAGTCGAGCAGATGGGGAATGGCGGTGTTCGCGGAGGGGAACAGGTGGTCGTGCACCTGGGTCAAGGTCGGCTCGTCGCTCTCCGGAAAACGGCGGGCGCCGAAGTCCTCCGACGGCAACAGCTCCATGTGGCAGCCGTTGCAGTCCGGCTCCGCCTTCGGCGGGTAATAGAAGCTCGCCACGCCGTGCCCCGACACGCCCGAAAGCAGGTGCGAGTCGTAGTGGTTCTGCCCGCGGAGGAACTTGTAGTGGTTCAGTTCCTCGGGCAGGTGGACCTTGTGGCACGTACCGCAGAACTCCGACGTCGCGTGGAGCGGCTTGAGGAAGGTGCGCTTGTGCAGCTCGGGCTTCGCCTTGACCAGCTGGTGGTTGACGAACTCGAGGAACGGCGAATCCGTGAAGGCGAACGGGTAGTGCTCCGGCTCCTCGATCGTGTAGTCCGCGTTGCCGCGCGGACTGTTCACGTGGGTGATCGAGTGACAGGACGTGCAGGTGAGCCCTGCCTGGGCCGCCGGCGACTCGACGTCGAAGTCCGGGTCGTCGAAGGCGCCCGAAAAGAAAATCACCGGATCGTGGCAGCCGGCGCAGAAGCGCGACGCCTGCACGTCGCCCGAACGCTCGTACGCCTTCTCGCGCGTCTGCTGGACCGAGAAGCTGTAGATCGGGTTGTTGAAGGAGCTCAACCGGTGCGCGCTGTAGGCCCAGCGGCCGTGGATGTCGGCGTGGCAGTCCGCGCAGTAGGCGTCGTTGTTCAGCGCCCGCTCCGGAATGAAGCCGCCGCTCGCCGTTCGGGCCAGCGAGGGGAAGAAGTACTCCTCGCCCGAGTCCGGCCCTTCCACGTTCCAGGCCCTCGGATCCTGGAACTGCAGCACCAGGGCGACTCCGACGAGGACCACGGCGGCGACCGCGACGCGCGCTCCGATCCGCCAGTTGATTCGCCTGCCGGCCAGCCGGTGCAGCACGAACAGCCAGGCCGCCACCAGCGGCGCCAGAACGTGGAGCCAGTAGGCCACGCCCCGGACCGCCGGGTCGTTCACCGTGATGACCCCTTCGATCCGCGTCAGCACGATACCGCTGAACAGCAGCACGACCGCTGTTGCGAACAGTGCGTAGCCGACCCTCACCGCGCGCCGGTTCGGTCGATTCCGCGTGTTGCGCATGTGCGCCAGACCGAACCAGATCACCGGCACGACGAACAATCCCCCCACCGCCAGGTGGAGCAGGAACATCGAGATGTAGAACCAGTTCTGGTACGTCTGACCGGTCGCCGCTTCCGCGACGCGGACGCCCGACAGGTAGAACGAGTTCACCGCCAGCAAGGCGAACAGACCGAAGACCACCCAAAGGAGCGGCTTCAGCCTCGGCCCGATCGCCGGTCGGTAACGCCGGCGAGCGGGCCGCCTGCCGCCGCCCGCGCCCGTCGTCACGTGCTCGCCCCGGTCGCTCCGGCCAGCCGTGGCGGAACCCGGGACGCCGCGTCGATCTCCTCGCCGACGAGCCCGTCGAGCGCCCGCAAGAGCCGGGACGTCACGGCGTAGCCCGCGCGGCGCACCCGCCTCGAGGTCGGCTGGCCGGTAACCCGGACGGCGAAGGCGTACCGGGGCGGTTGCCCCTCGTCCGAAGGGAAGAAGCCGACATAGTTCACGTGGAACGGCTTGTCCGGGTCGCGCGCCGTACCCGTCTTCATCGCCACGCGGAGCCGCTCCGGCGCCACCCGGTTCGCCGTGCCGCCCGGCGACACGACGGCGCGCATCGACTCGTGAAGCAGCGGCAGCCAGGACGGATCCAGCACCCGAACCCCCTGTCGCCGTCCGTCCCCGACCAGCGTCCGCGGCGAGATCCCCAGAAGTCCATCCGCCTGCAGGACGAAGTTCGCCTCGCGGCGGCGGCCGTCGGAGAGGGTCGCCGCGAACAGAGCCGCCCCCAACGGCGTGATCGAAGCCTCGTCCAGACCGATCGAAAGATTGCCGAGCTGCTTGCCAGGCTGCCGGTACTCATGCACCACGCCGACGGCGTTCCTCGGCACCGGTTCGCCGGCTCGCCCTCCGATGACGAAGCCGTAGCGTTCATACTCCGCGACCAGTGCGCGCTCGCCGACGTCGATCGCCAGCCTGGCAAAGGCGACGTTGCAGCTGCTGGCCATCGCATGGGAAAGGCCCCGGAGCCGGCCGTTGATCGCGCTGCAGTAGAGCCGCTCACCGTCCATCAGCACCGAGCCGCGGCAGGTCATGTCGGCGATCTCCTGGTCGGGATCGAATCCGGCCCGTATCGCCGCGGTCGTCGTGATCAGCTTGGCGATCGAGGCTGGTTCCCGCGGATCGAGGACGCTGTCGCCGCTCGACCGCCACCGGCGGCTACCGCTGCGGTTGCTCACCGCGGCCAGGACCGCGCCCGAGGGGACCTCCACGATCGCGATCGCACCCTCTTCCCGGCCCAGAGCCGTGTCCGCCGCCTCGCTCCAGGCCCGGTCGATCGTCAGGCGCAACGCTCGCGCACCGGCGGCGTCGCCGATCGCCCCCGGTCCCGCGGCGGCAAGGCCGGGAGGCTGGAGGGCGGGCGGCAGCAGGTGGGTCGCCAGCTCGACCGGCACGAGACCCGCGGGCAGATCCTCCTCCAGCGTCAATGACCGGTCGTCATTGATCGATCCCAGCGGCCGGCCCCGCCGATCGAAGAGCAGTTGCTGCACCCCCGAGGCGTCGACCTGTTGCGCCCGGCGCAGACGCCGCTCGAACGCCGACGCGGGAGGCGGTTCGACCGCGGCCGCCTCAAGCCCTGATTCCCCGCCGGCTGCCTCGCGGGTCTGCTTCGCCGGCCCCGCCTGCGAGTCGCCGTGGGCCGCGTCCGGTTCCGATTCTCCGGCGGCAGCTTCCGCCGGCGCCTGGGCGTCGACTGCGCGGTTCAGGCCGAGCTCCACCCGGGCCGCGGCCAGCAGGGCGGGAGCAAGATGCGCCGCGTGGTCCTCGTAGAGCGTCGCCACTTCCCGCCACCGGCCCTCGCCGGCCGCCTGCCGGGCGGCCAGGCTGAGAAGTCCGGGGGCCCGACGGGCGAGTCGCTCGAAGCCCTGGCCGGCCGTTGCCGCGTCCGCCAGCGTCAGTTCGAGCCGCGCCTGGCCGAGCTGTAGCTGAACCCGCCACGCCGAGAAAGCAGCAACGACGAGAACTGCCAGCAGCGCCGCCTGAACCCGGCGGCGCGGCGGCCACAGCGCACGCAAGACCTCGCGGAGAGGGATCCCTGAACGCGGACCCGCGGTGACGACCCGGTCGACCCGGCCGCGCGGCGCACGTCTGCCGGCGCCTTCGCCCGCGCCGTGTTCAACGCTGTTGGGTGTACCGCTCATGTTCCAGCAGCGCAGCCGCCGACTCAGAATATCAACTGCACCCACTCGCCATCGATTTCGGTGATCGTGGATCGCGTGCCGGGCAGGATCTGCTCGCTCGCCAGCGTGGCTCGCCAACCGTCGAGCTCCGCTTCCAGGCGAGCGACGATCTCCGGTTGCTCCCCGGCCAGGTTGTCGAGCTCGCCGACATCCGCCTGCAGGTCGTAAAGGAAGGTGACCTGGCCATGGGGCGAGTCGGTCGCCCAGCCACCCTCCGGCGGCTGGAGGCGGCCGTCCCGGCGCAGGTTCTCGGGGCGGAAGTCCGTGCGATTCAACTTGATCAGCTTGTACCGGGCGTCGCGGATCGCCAGGTTCGGGCCGGCCCGCCAGTAGAGGTACTCGTGCGGCGCGCCATCGGCCTCCCCGGTCATGTAAGGCAGCAGGTTCACGCTGTCTTCGGTCTCCGTCTCGTCCCCCGCCGCGGCGGTGAAGGTCGCCATGTAGTCGAGGGTGATCACAGGATCGTCGAACGTCTGCCCGCCCTGGATCACTTCCGGCCAACTGATGATGAAGGGGACGCGCACGCCGCCTTCGTGGTGATAGCGCTTGAAGCCGAACAGCGGTCCGTTCGAGCAGGCGTGGCCGATGTAGCCGGCGCAGCCGTTGTCGCTGGCGAAGGCAATCAGCGTGTTCTCGTACACGCCCTGCGCCTTCAGCGTCTCCACGACGCGGCGCACGCTCTCGTCGAGCGACGCGACCATCGCCGCGTAGACCCGGGTGCGCGGATCCTCGATGTGGCGGTAGCCGTCGAGGTACTCGGCCGTGGCCTGGAGCGGCGTGTGCGGCGTCGTGTGGCTCAGGTAGAGGAAGAAGGGCTCTTCCCCGCCCGCGCTGCGCTCGATGAAACCGGTCGCCTCGTCGGTGAACACGTCCGTCAGGTAGCGCTCGACCTTCTCCTCCGCGAAGCCGCGCAGGACCTTGTTCCGCCGCTCCGTCGGCCCCTCTTCGCCACGAATCGAGCCGTACTCGACGCCGGGCAGCCTGGAGTCGATGAAGATGCTGCCGCCTTCGAGCACGCCGAAGTACTCGTCGAACCCGCGGCTCATCGGATGGTGGGGATCCGGGTGGCCCAGGTGCCACTTGCCGATCATCCCGGTGCGGTAGCCCAGCGCCTTCAGCCGGTCGGCCAGGGTCGCCTCCTCGAGGCTCAACCCGGCGCCCACGTCCCGGCCGGCCGGGTTGAACTCCCAGCCGTGACGCTGCTGGTGGCGCCCGGTAATCAGCCCCGCGCGCGACGGGCTGCACACCGGATGGCTGACGTAGCCCGCCGTGAACAGAACGCCGCTCGCCGCCAGCGCGTCGATGTGCGGGGTCGAGATGATCTCGCTGCCGTAGATGCCGATGTCGCCGTAGCCGAGATCGTCCGCGAGGATGAGAACGATGTTCGGCGGACCGGCGCCGGCATCCTCCGCGGGGGCATCGGCGTCGGGCGCGGCGCACGCGGCCAGGATGGCTGCCGCAGCGAGCACCGTGGTGAGGCGAATCGTCGTCAGTGGCAGGGAACGACTCTGTCCCTCGACGACGCTGCCCTCAGCCTGCGGCCCGGCGTCACCTTCCCGTGCATCGGCGCGGCGCGGACGCCGCGACTCGTGTTGCATCTCGAACCTCCCTCCTGGAACCACCGACCTGGAATCGTATGCCACCCGAAGGACACGCTTGGGCTACGCTCCGCGCTGCCATGACGTCCGAAGCCGCAGGCCAACCGGCGCCTCCCGATCTGCCGGCCTCGGTGCACCGACTCGAACTCGACGAACGCGAGGTCTTCCTGGTCGGCACCGCGCACGTGTCGCCGCAGAGCGTCCGCGACACGAAGGAAGCGATCGAGACACTCGAACCCGACACCGTCTGCGTCGAACTCTGCGAGGCCCGCTACCAGAATCTGGAGAACCAGGATTCCTGGCGCAAGCTGGACATCTTCCAGGTCCTGCGCGAGGGCAAGGCGGCGCTCCTGCTCAGCTCCTTCCTGATGCACTCCTTCCAGCGGCGCATCGCCCAGCGTTTCGGCATCGAGCCCGGCGCCGAGATGCGCGAGGCGATCGCCCGGGCCCGCGCACGCGGCGCCCGCCTCGAGCTGATCGATCGCGACATCCAGATCTCGCTGAAGCGCACCTGGTCCTCGCTCGGCTTCTGGCAGCGGACGAAGGTGATGACCCAGCTCGTCGGCAGCGCCTTCGTCGGCGACGACCTGAAGGAGGAGGACATCGAAAAACTCAAGGACACCGGCAACCTGACCGACCTGATGTCCGCCCTCGCGGAGGCCTTGCCCAGCGTCAAGGACACCCTGATCGACGAACGGGACGCCTACATGGCCGAGAAGCTGCGCCAGTCGGCCGGCCCGCGCACGGTCGCCGTCGTCGGCGCCGGGCACCTGCCCGGCATCACCGGCCTCGCCGACTCCAAGTGCGACCTCGAGAAACTTGAGACGGTGCCCGACCCTCCAGTGTGGCCGCGTGTCGTCGCGTGGCTCGTGCCGATCCTGATCATCGGGCTGTTCGCCTACGGCCTCGTCTGGGGCGACCGGGAGCGCACCGTCGAATCGGTCTACATCTGGGTCGGGCTCAACGGCGGTCTGGCCGCCCTCGGCGCCGCCATCGCCATCGCCCACCCGCTGACGATCCTGTCCGCCTTCGCCGCCGCGCCCCTGACCAGCCTGAATCCCCTGATGGCGGCCGGCTGGGTCGCGGGACTGGTCCAGGCCCTGCTCCGCAAGCCCCTGGTCGCCGACCTGGAGAACCTCGCCGACAGCCTGAGTTCCGTCCGCGGCTTCTGGAGCAACCGCCTCACTCGCATCCTCCTCGTCGTCGTCCTGTGCAACCTGGGCAGCGTGCTGGCGACTTTCATCGCCGGCTCATGGATCGTCGCCCGCACGATCTGAGCTCCTTTCCCGCCGCTACGACGTCTCCCCGACGGACCCGTGCGTGTTGGAGTCGACTTCGGCATCGAGACTGGCGAAACGGAGGTCGGGCCGGTGCGCCGCCGGCGCGCTGTCGGTGCGCCGGCCCTCTGGCCGGCATCAAGAGCACCTGAAGTTGGCGTAAAGCTCACGACTGGAGGTGGATACACGACGATCTCCGGTCGCTCCGCCCTCTGGGAGCAAGTTTCTCTTGCATCCGCTCCTGCGCAAGATACACTCTTGCTCCATCCGACTCCGGCACGGAGCACTGACACCCATGCCCACATCACCGATCGGTACCCGCATCAAGGCGCTGCGCGAGCAGCACGGCCTCACGCAGGAAGACCTTGCCCGCGTCTTCGGCTTCAAGGACCGCCAGACCGTCTCGGCCATCGAGAGCGGCACGCGCCGCCTGACGGCTGATGAACTGCTCCTGGTCGTGGAGACGTTTCCCGTCTCGCTGGACTACTTCACGGACCCCTTCCTCCTCGTCGGCGAAGGGAAGTTCTCCTGGCGTCACTCGGGACTGACCGACGAGGCACTCCGCGACTACGAGCAGCGCGCCGGCCGCTGGATCGCCGCCTGGCGCCATCTGGCGCCTCAAGTTGGTGTGGCGCCTCCGCTTCTTCGCCGCTCGCTGCCGTTGCGACGGAGTTCGAGCTACGAAGCCGCCATGGACGCTGGAGAGCGCTTCGCGGCCGAGTTCGAGATCGGTCCGACACCAGCGCAGGGCCTCGCTCGGGTCATGGAAGAGGAACTCGGGATCCTGGTCCTGATCGTGGACGCCGAGCCGGGAATCTCCGGCGCGGCTTGCCGTCTCCCGGAAGTCGACGTCGCGCTCATCGCTCGCGGAGAAGTCGCCGGTCGGCGCCACTTCGACCTCGCCCACGAGTTGTTCCATCTCCTCACATGGCGCGCCATGCCACCAGCCCGCTCGGAGCAGGCGACGACTACCGGTGGCAGTCGGGCAGAGCAGCTCGCGAACAACTTTGCCGGCGCCCTGCTGATGCCGGCGGCCGTCATCAAGCGGTACGGCCCGTGGTCCGGACTCGACGAGTCGGCCCTCGTCGCGCGCCTGAACCACGTGGCGGATGAACTCCACGTGACCTCGTCCGCCCTGCGCTGGCGCCTGGTTGCACTGAAGGAACTCAGCAAGAGCGCCGCAACGTCCCTGCCCGAGGCGGCGCTCAGAAACAACGGCCGCCCGAGCGTCGAGATGAAGGACGGGACCATTCAAGCGGAGAAGCTGCCGCCCAGGTTCTCGAAACGCTTCGCGGAAGTCATGGCCCGCGCCGTTGACAAGGGCCTCATCTCGCTTCGCCGCACCGCTTCTCTGCTCGAGTGTCCCGTCAAAGGTGTCGGCGACCTGTTCGCCCAACATGGCCTCAAGCTGGAGGCATCTCTCGGAAGCTGAGCCACCCACCCCTTGGGGTCTGCGGTTTCCGCGGCGCCGGCCCTGCGACTCGGATCTCCCGGTCATCTCTCATCAGGTACCCCCGGACCGAGCCCACGCGGCGTCGAAGGCAGCGCACAGTCTCCCCGTTCACGCTCACTTCTCGCTGGACAGCGCTTGGGGTTGACGACTTCTGCCACGGGTTCCTATACTCACCGACCGAGGAGGCACCCAATTGGCTAAAGAAGCAAGACTTGGGGGAGGTTGTAGAAGTATGAGGCATGGTCTTCCACTTGTGACCAGCCTGCTGGCCGTGGTCCTGTTGGCGCCGCCAATGGAAGGACAGGGACCACCGGACGAGATCCTGGAACTGCTCTGGATCTCGGCGGCAAGGGCTCTTGACGAGGAGATTCCGGACAGTGTGCATCCGAGCAAGCGGAAACTGATCAACGAGCAATCGGAGAAGTTCCGGGCGACGTTCGGTTCAGCCGCCAGCCACGATCTCCGCGAGGGGCATCTTGCACCCGAGGAGTTCTGCACCGTCAAGGGCATCGGTGCGGAATTCCTCCTCCTCGGTCCCGACACGGATGGTGAGTTCGGAAGCGGGCTGCTTCTCGCCGAAGTGGCGGTCGTCGCGACCGTGGCGGACATCATCCCCGGTTTCGGCAGCGGCGCCCGGATTGAGTCCCTCCTGGAGCTCAGCGACGCGGTTCCGCTCCACGGTCGGTCCCCCATCCCCGACTATGTCCTTCTGCCGGTACAGAGGGTAGTCGCCGAAGACCGCGTGTTCTGTGGCGGTATTGGTGACGAGTTCGACCCGGTCATCGGAACCCGCGTTGTCGTGATCGGCCCTTGGGTCGAGGGCGTGGTTCCTGTCGGTACGGGACCGGGAAACTCGACCCTGTTCGCCATCGTGCGGAAAGACGGCGAGTCGCTGCGCTGGTCGCACGGCAGCACCGGCCCCGACAACCTCGTTGATCTGCAATGGCGTGTGGAAGAGGCTGTCCGCGGCAACCTCTTCAAGCTGACATCGCATCTGGCCCGGCTCAGAGAAGGCGCGGAGGAACGCGAGCAGTTTGGGGTTGAATGGTCGCGACGAACGAGGCGGGGCTGCCGCCTTGTCGCCGTCGACGAGGAAAGCGGAGAACAAACCGAGATATGCATCGGCTCCAACGCAACCGCAGCGGCGAAGGTGCGATTCCGGAAAGCTTGGCAGCAGCAATGCGCGGACGGTGGAGAAGACCCGTTCGTTGAAGTGTTGTCGGGCGACGAGCGGACCAAGGCGAGCATCTGCAACCGATGAGACGATGAGAAGAGCAGTTGTCTTTCTCGCTCTCGTCACCGGTATTGCCCCTACAGCAGAAGCCCAGGAAGCCCCTGTCGATTGTACGCCGGGATCCATGTCCGCCCAGTACGGTGGCGCTCTCTCCCGCAATGGCATCTCTCTGATCAGCCCGTCAGGCGATCACTTCGTCAGTGACTCCGTGCGCAACGGCGCGATCGGCAAGTGGACGGGGGAGAACGGCTGTGCAGAGAATCAACGGCCTCCGCTGTTCACCAGAGCCGTCAGTAACACGGAAACGTGGACGGTCAGGCAAGGGCGATACACGGATTTTCCAGACGTAGTCACGAATGTCGAGCGCTACAGAAACGACGGCGTCTGCGGCGTAGCGCCACTGGGTACCAGCCGGACCATCTACATTTTCGACGAGACGCGCTGCAAGAAAAAGTGGCGCAAGATCGAGATCCTGGCCCATGAACTGGGTCACGCAATGAGACTCGGTCATGCAAATCGGGATCGGCAGTGCAGTGACCGGCTGATGTATCCCAAACGGAGTCTGAAGGATTCAACCAAGGACAAGAGGAACCCCCACGTGGACGACTGCGAGGCGCTCAAGCGGGAGAAGGACCGTGACTCGGGTGACGACGACGACGACGGTGGCGGTGGCGATGGCGGTGGCGATGGCGGTGGCGATGGCGATGGCGGCGGTGGCCCCGACCGTGGCGAAGGGGTCGATTGCGCTGCAGAGCCCTGGCGCCCGGAGTGCCACCAGAGATTGGAGGTTTGCCGCACGGAATGTACTGAGGTAGAAGGTGGCTCGGTTTGCAATGTCGTATGTACCGAATACGCGTTCTCTCCGGGCACCAGCGGCGGTGGATCGACGACGCAAACCGGCGTAGGCAGGCGGAACTACACAATCAAGCTGTCTGCCGAAGCTTCGGTCAGTGTGTCGTTGACGAGCATGGACCGGGACGTCGACTGTCGGGTTGGGAGTTCACGCTGCACGAACCGGTGGGGCACGATGGACGATTCGTGGAGCGGCACCCTGGCAGCGGGCGAGCACACGGTGACGGTCTACCCTTACCAGGGCGGGACCGGCAGCTACACGCTGACAGTGACCGCGACCAGTACGGCGACGCCACCACCGCCACCGCTGGCAGTGCCGGCCGTTCCTGATTCCCGGTCTCCGTCAGGCGGCTCCTTCGACACGGTGCTCCCTGCTGCAACCGGAGGCGCCGCACCTTACGCATACAGCGTGTCGGGGCTGCCGGCGGGGATCACGTTCGTTGCGTCGACGCGGCGTGCTAGCGGGACGCTTCCGACCGTCACGACCGATACGGACTACACGATCACGTACACCGCTACGGACAGTGCAAGCGCCTCTTCGTCCGTGACCTTCGTTGCTACCGTCGTTGCGCCGTCGGCGCCGGCGGTGCCGTCGGCGCCGGCGTTGAACGGCTCGGTGTCGGGGCGGACGCAGACCCTGACCTGGACGGCGCCTGCCGGCGGCGGGATCACGCGCTACCAGTTGCAGACCAGAGCATCGGCGGCCCACCCATGGCATTTTACGGGCGCAGGAACGCCGTCGCCGTCGTCCAACATCGGTTCGAGCGTGAGGTCATGGAGCGTGGTCACCCCCTGGACCCTGGTTCGTCACTATCAGGTGCGGGCGACGAATGCGGTCGGAGACGGCGCCTGGTCCAATGTCGTCGAACTGACAACTCCGCCGGCGCCGCCGCCGCCGTTGTCAGTGCCGGGAATCCCCAACTTCCGGTTGCCGTCAGGCGGCTCCGTGAGCACGGTGTTCCCGGCGGCAACCGGAGGGACGGTGCCTTACGCGTACAGCATGTCGGGACTGCCGCCGGGGATCACGTTCGTCGCGTCGACGCGGCGTGCTAGCGGGACGCTTCCGACCGTCACGACCGATACGGACTACACAATCACGTACACCGCCACGGACAGCGCGAGCGCGTCTGCCAGCGTGACGTTCGTCGCAACGGTGAGAGCGCCTCCGCCCCCTCCGCCCCTTCCGCCACCGCCGTCAGCACCGCAGCTCAGCGGGTCGGTTCTGCGGCAGACTCAGTCCCTGTCCTGGACCGCTCCAGCTTCAACGAGCGCGATCACGCGCTATCAGATGCAGACGAGGAATTCGGCTGCTCACTCCTGGCGGTACACGACGGCGGGTTCGCCCTCGCCGTCGTCGAACTTCAGTTCGAGCGCCAGGTCATGGAGCGTGACCACGCCTTCGGGTCTTGTCCGCCATTATCGGGTCCGGGCGGCGAGTGCGAACGGGGACGGCGCCTGGTCCAACGTGGTCGAGTTGACCTCGAACTGATGGACGGGGTTCGCCGGCCGTTCACTCCGTATCGGCTGGAGTCCGGGCGGCCTGTAGCGTGGGTGAGGCGGCGCGCACAGGTCTGACGGCGCGCACGGCCGAGCGGCCGGCGGCCCGCAACAATCGGGCGCGGGAGACGTAGGTGAAGGCTGTGGAGGCAACTCGGGCGACCGACGAGGAGTTGGTGGCTGCGATTCTGGACGGCGAGCCAGCCCTGTACACCGACCTCGTGCAGAGGTACCAGGGACGCATCGTCAACTACCTGAATCGCTTTCTCCGCAATGTCGACGAGTCGCAGGAGTTGTCTCAGGAAGTGTTCCTGAAGGTCTACAGGGCGCTCGACCGTTACAACCCCAGGTACCGATTCTCGACACCCTCTCTGCCAACGTACGTGACACAGGGGCCGTCCCGTTGAATAGTGGAGGGCACACGTTTGCGAGGAGGATCGATGGCAAGACGAGAGCAGAGACTTGGCGGCGGCCTGTTCTCTTCATTCGGCTCCCTTGCCGATTACGCGGCGCGGCGCGAGATTCCGGTGGTGCCGGTTGTCTTCAACGGCACCTTCCGCACCGAGGACGAACTGCAGAGTTTCATAGGTGAAGCCCACGCCCAGGCCTCGGCCTTGGGCGGCGAACGGGAAGGCGTCGTCATTCGGCTGGCACGCTCATTCCCGGCCTCCGAGTTCAGCCGCTCGATCTGCAAGAGCGTTCGCGCGGGTCATGTACAGACGGTACCAGCACTGGACGCGGAACTGGAGGCCCTGCCGTACAACACGCGAGCCGGCACGCGCCGGCTAGCCGCGCGCGGCGTTTCCGGCCAGGGCCCCGAAACCACTCGCAGGCTCGGCGTTTTCGGCCCAACGGCGAACCTCCTCAAGTGTCCGATGTCCGTGGGTCTGGAGAGTCAAGATCATACTCCGATGATCCCCGATCCCACCCGGCTCACGCTCATTTCTCGATGGTCGGCTCTGCGGGTGTGACCCGCAACACCGATCCGCTACATTCCGACCGCTGCCGCCATGGACCACAGCCAGATCGTCAGCTTCCTCTGGAGCGTCGCGGACCTGATCCGCGACACGTTCAAGCGCGGCAAGTACCAGGACGTGATCCTGCCGCTGACCGTGTTGCGCCGGCTCGACTACGTGCTGGCGCCCACGAAGGCGAAGGTGCTGGCGACCCAGGCCAGGTACAACGGCGAACTCGGGAATCCGGACGGGCTGCTACGCCGTGCCTCCGGTTTCGCGTTCTACAACACCTCCCCGTACGACTTCGGGAAGCTCCTCGCCGATGCGCCCGATCTCGCGAAGAACCTGCGCGCCTGGATCGCCGGCTTCAGCCCCAACCACACCGAGCTGCGACAAGCTGCGACAAGCTGCGACACCGAGCTGTGACACGGCACCGCGCCCAGACCGCCTCCTTCAAGCCCACCGCCCAACATGACACCCGACATCTCCGAACGCGCCTTGGAAGACGCCATCGAGCGGACGCTCCTGCGGCACGGCCACGGAAGTCGCGACTCTGCCCGTCGAGGCTGGACAAGCCCCGCAAACCTGTTTATTGTCGGAAATCTCACCTTTGAGGGTGAATATGCGACAATCCACCGCCCGACAGCAGCTGCTCGACGCAACGCTCTGGCGACTCTCCCAGTCACCGGTCACCGCCCTTCTGGGCGCCCGGCAGGTGGGCAAGACGACGCTCGCCCGGCGGATCGTGGCGGAGTGGGAAGGGCCCGCCACGGTCTACGACCTGGAGGCGCCGGCCGTTCGCGAGGCGTTCCGCGCGACTCCGGAGCGGCTGCTTCGAGGCGGCGAGGGGCTGGTCGTGATCGACGAGGTGCAACGCGTACCGGAACTGTTCGAGATTCTGCGTCCGATCTGCGACGACCCTGAGCGGAAAGCCGTCTTCCTGCTTCTGGGCAGCGCCTCCTGGGACCTGATCCGGGGAGTCTCCGAGACCCTCGCGGGGCGAATCTCGTTCGTCGACGTGAGTGGCTTCTCGCTCGCCGAGGCGGGAGCGGAGAACCAGGACCGCCTGTGGGTGCGCGGCGGGTTCCCGCTGGCCTACCTGGCCGAGTCGGATGCGGCCTTCACGCTGTGGATGGAGTCCTTCGCCCGCACGTTCCTGGACCGCGACGTGTTCGCGCCGAATGCCGGCCAGAACCCGGATGGCGCGATCCGCGCCACCCGTGAAACAGTCCGTGCGCCCGTCATCGGGAGGACGGATGGAAGGCCGGCGCACCTGTACCCGGTTTCCGCCACGCTGACAAACTAACCTAACGAACGACGACAAACGAGGCCGCGAGAGACGGCGCCAAAGGGAGCTGATTCATGACGGAACGCACCACCTACGAGCAGGTTGGCGACGTGGCCCTGGTCACCCTGGACGACGGCAAGGCCAACGTCTTCGGACCACCGATGATCGCCGCGGTCAACGCCGCGCTCGACCGTGCCGCGGACGAAGCGAGGGCCGTCGTTCTGACCGGCCGGCCCGGCGTGTTCTCCGGCGGGTTCGACCTCAACGTGTTTCGCGATGGTGGCCCGGAGGAGGCCCGGGCCATGGGAGTCGCCGGCGCGCGGCTGATGATGCGCCTGTACGGATGGCCGCAGCCCCTGGTCGTTGCGGCGAGCGGACACGCCATCGCGCTCGGCGCGCTCTGCCTGCTCACCGGCGACCACCGCCTCGCGGCGGACGGCGACTTCCGGTTCGGGCTGAACGAGGTCGCGATTGGCAGAACGCTGCCGCCGTTCGCCTGGCTGCTGGCCAGGGAGCGGCTCTCCAAACGCGCCCTGACGCAGGCCGCCCTGACCGCAAGGATGTACGACGCCGAGGGCGCGCGCGATGCCGGTTTCGTCGACGCGGTGGCGCCGGCCGGCGAGCTGCGCGAGGCGGCCCTGGACCGCGCCGCTCAGTTGGCCGAACTCGACGCGAATGCGTTCGCCGGAATGAAGCAGGGCCTGAGAGGCGAAGGCATCGACGCCGTGCTCGTCGGTCTCGCGGAGGCGGCGCCAGATGGCTCTTGACGTCTACTTCAGCGCGACCCCCAACGGGTGGAAGATCTCGATCATGCTCGAGGAGCTGCGCGAGGCGGGGGTCGAACTGCCCGAGACGCGCATCCACATGGTCGATCTGATGGCCGGCGACCAGTTCACGCCCGAGTTCACCGCGATCAACCCGAACCAGAAGATGCCGGCCCTGGTGGACGACGGTCGCGCCGTGATGGAGAGCTGCGCCATCCTGCAGTACCTCGGGGAGAAGTACCCGACCCCGCTCTACCCGACCGACGAGCGACGCTGGGACGTGCTTCCCTGGCTCTACTGGCAGGCCGCCAATCTCGGACCGGCGTTCGGCAACAAGCTGAGCTACACGCGCTACATCAACGTGCCCGATGAGGAGAAGGCGCATCCGCTGGAACGATTCGGCAAGGAGTCGCTTCGGCTGGTGGCGATTCTCGGCCGCCGGTTCGAGAAGCATCCCTACATCTGTGGGGACACCTTCACGGTCGCCGACATCGCGGCGTTCCCGTGGATCCGGGCGTACAAGTGGGCCAAGGTCGACATCACGACCCAGCCCTCAGTCGTGGACTGGCTCAAGCGCGTTCGCGCGCGGCCGGGCGTGGACCGCGGAGTCGCCTACGGCGTGCCGGAGGACGAGGTCGACAGCTTCAGCAAGGAGCGCCGGGAACGCTACAAGGCACGCGGCGCGCAGATTGCCGCCAACGAGAATCTCAAGACGTCGATCTGATTCCGGCTTAGGCAGCCTGAACCACCAGCACCGCTACCGCCCCGAAACCCCTCTGGCAGGCTCAGGTGTTTCGGCCCATCCCGTCCGCTTCCAGGAGCTTTCGCCGCGAACTCACCCGTAGCGTTCTGCGGCGCAAGCTCCTAGAATTGTCGGACTTTCCAACGGCGCAGGCGATGAACAAGGAAGCCACCGTGCAGCAGGTTCAGCTCATGGGCCACCGGATCCGGCGGCTGCGCCGCAAGAACAAGCTGACGCAGCCGGCGCTGGCAGAGCGGGTCGGCATTCCGCCGTCCGACCTGTCACGGATCGAACGGGACGAACTCCGGGTGAGCCTGGACATCCTGATCCGCATCGTCGCCGAGTTCAACGTCGGCCTGGAGGAGTTGATGGGCAAGCCGTCGGACGGGCCGCGCGGCAGGCGCCGTTAGCGTTAGCCATCCATGATGACGACAGGGGACGGCATTCGTCGTCGCTACCGTGAACCGGAGGGCGTAACGCTCCCAGCGTGGCTGACTGCAGACCGGTGCCCGGGCCCAAAGCCACGGGTGCGCCGCTTCGTGGCGACACCTTGGACGTGAAGTGGGCCTGCGGCCTGAACTCGCTGCGTGCGTCCTACGGCGCGAGCTCCTGGCCGGCGGCCTCGACGAGCCGCCGCAGGCCCTGTTCCACGTCGCCGTCGATGTGGACGGCAAGCACGCGGCGATCGCGCTCCACGAGCACTTCCCGGTCGCCCCAGGCCTGCGCGAGCTGGACCTGGCCGAAGGTGAGGCCTTCGCCGGGCGCCGGGATGTCCGCAGCCGGCGGCTCGGCCGTGATCTGCAGGAACAGGCCGCGGTTGGGCGCTCCCTTGTGAGCCTGTCCCGTCGAGTGCAGGAAGCTCGGCCCGAAACCGAGCACCGAGGCGCCGCCCGTGACGTCGGCGACGCGCCGTAGCAGCGCCTGGAGCAGGTCCCGGTTGCGGCTGCTGCGCTCGAGGTAGGCCGAGATCACCGCGTAGCCCCGCTCCGGGAGCGTGGCCAGGTGGGTGCCCAGGAGCTGGGCCAGACCGAGTGCACTGACCTCGCTCAGCCGGACCACGCCGCCCGGTTCCGGCGCCGAGCCGACCTTCATCCGCTCGACGTAACGCCGGGTGACGACCTTCGACGACTCCACGTCCGGCTGGTCGAAGGGGTTGACGCCGAGCAATGCGCCCGCCACGGCGGCGCCGAACTGCCAGCGGAAGAACTCGCCGCCGATGTCTTCCGGAAGCCGCGCCGCGATCCGCACGACCGGGCCGCCCTGCGGGGGAGTGGCCGGCCCGCCATCGCCGCCGAGGGCTTCCGCAAGCTCGGCGGCGATTCGGGCAACCGGGCCGTCAGGCCGCGGCGGAGCCGACTCGCCGTTGCCGGCCTCGCTTCCAAGCACGATGTCGAGTCGGTCGGGGCGCGGCTCCGCCGGCAGGCCGCCCGTATCGACCGGCAACAACAGGACGTCGCCCTTGCCGAGCGACTCGGCAATCAGTTGCTCGACCCACGCAGCCATCGCCGCCGCCGCCCCGGGCGCATGGAGGTGGAGCTTGTCGCGGCCCGCGTCGTGCGCCGCGGCAAGCAGCAGACCCAACTCGACCCCGGGATTCGTCTCCATATCCGTTCCGCCGCGCCGACACGCCGCGGCCATCGAGCGCGCGCTCGCCAGAAGCGGCCCCGGGTCGATGCCGGCCACGGCCGCCGGAACCACCCCGAACGCCGAGAGCGCAGAGAAGCGCCCGCCGATGTCCGCGTGGCCGAAGGCGATCGTGGCGCCGGCGGCGCGGGCGCGTTCTTCGAGCGCAGAACCGGGGTCGGTGATCGCCAGGGTCCTCGCCGCCGCCGCATCACCAAGCCGGTCGAGGAGCAACTCGAAGGCGAGCCGCGTCTCGATCGTGCCGCCCGACTTGGAAGCGGCGACGACCCGCAGCGCCGCCGGCTCGACTCCATCCAGCGCCGACCCGATCTCCCGCGGATCCGTCGTGTCGAGAACGATGAACGCGCCACCGGCGTGCCGCCCCAACGCCCGCCAGAGCAGGTCCGCGCCGAGGGCCGAACCGCCCATCCCAAGCAGCAGGCAGCGCTCGAAAGGCGGGCCGGCGAGGCGCTTCGCGAGGTCTGCCGCCGCGGTTTCGACCCGCTCGCCGCCGTCATTCAGGAGAGTCACGCTGCCCAGCCGATCGACATCGAGCCAGCCGAGCCGGTTCTCCTCGCCCGACCCCGTCCACAGCGAACCGTCGCGGGACCACAGGCGAGCGGTGCCGTCCGCCTCCCGCCACTGCCGGCGCCGGCGGTGGAGGGCGGCTCCGAGCTCGGGATCGGCGTGGAGCAGTTCGATGGCGGTCACGGGCGCGTATGGTACCGGTGGGCTTCACGCCGAGTGGGGCAGGAGGCCTGCTTCCCCGGGCGCCGAACCCTGTTCTCGGGTGAGCGCGGCCAGCGGTTCGAGGTTGCGGCGGTCGGCCCGTGGCGAAGGGAAGAAACCCGGACCAGGGCCTGTTAGCGTTGGTCCATGCCCCTAGGAACTTCACCCGGACTCAACGGACCGCGGCGGCCGCGCTTCGCAGCCGCGTCGGCACTTCTGGTCCTCGCCGTTCTCGCCTTCGCCTTCGGCTCCCGGTGGCAGGGCAGCGTCCTGCAGGCGGACAGCCGCGGAGAGCCTCGGCAAGTCGCGCCGGCCGGCAACCTCCTGCCGGAAGAACGGACCACGGTCAACCTCTTCCGGCAGGCCTCGCCCTCGGTGGTGAACATCACGACCGTGACCAATCGCCGCAACGTCTTCGCCCGTCGAATCGACCGCGTCCCGGAGGGCACCGGCACCGGGTTCATCTGGGACACGAAGGGACATGTGGTGACGAACTTCCACGTCCTGCTCCGCGCCCACGAAAGTCTGGTCACCCTGAGCGACCAGACCACCTGGCCCGCCGAACTGGTGGGCGGCGACCCGCATGTGGACCTGGCCGTGCTGAAGATCGACGCGCCAGCCGACAAGCTGCGGCCGATCGCGGTGGGCGCCTCGGGCGATCTTCAGGTCGGTCAGTCCGTCCTGGCCATCGGCAACCCGTTCGGTCTCGACCACACCCTGACCACGGGGGTCATCAGCGCCCTGGGCCGCGAAGTGTCCTCGCTGACCAACCGCCTGATCCGCGGCGTGATTCAGACCGACGCCGCGATCAACCCGGGCAACTCCGGCGGCCCCCTGCTCGACTCGAGCGGCCGCCTGATCGGGGTGAACACGCAGATCGTCTCGTCCAGCGGCAGTTGGGGCGGCATCGGATTCGCCATCCCGGTGGACACGGTGAACTGGGTCGTCCCGGAACTGATCGCCCACGGCGAGGTCGAGCGGCCGCTCATCGGCGTCGAGCTGGATGATTCCCTGCTGCGGGGGCGCGGCGTGAAGGGCGCGCTGGTGACCCACGTGGTACCCGGCTCCGGCGCGGACAAGGCGGGCATGCGGGCCAGTCGGCGGACACGCCGCGGCATCGTCCTGGGCGATCTGATCACCGCAATCGAAGGTCGCGAAGTCGCGTCGGTCAATGACGTCCACACGATCCTGGAGGACTTCCGCGTGGGCGACGTGGTCACGCTGACCGTCGTGAGACCAGACGGCGAAGCGGACCTCGAAGTCCGGCTCTCCTCGTCGCGCTGACACCTGCTCGCGAACCCCGCTTGTACACTTGATTGATGCCCTTGGACGTCGGATTCCTCCAGACCGTGGCGATCCGCGAGGTCTGGCCAACCGAGAACGCCGACTTCACGCCGTGGCTCCAGTTGAACATCGGCGAACTCGACAAGGTGCTCGGGCTTGGCCTGAGCGATCCCCAACGTGAGGTCGGCGCCGGCGCCTTCAGAATTGACCTGGTGGCTGAAACCGACTTCGGCGACGTGGTCATCGAGAACCAGTTCGGCAAGAGCGACCATCGCCATCTGGGGCAGCTCGCAACCTATCTCTCGTACCGTGATGTGCAGCGAGCGATCTGGATCGTCGAAGAGGCACGAGCGGAACACGTCAAGGCGGTGGAGGCCTTGAACGCTCGTGGCGTGGGGCAGATCTGGATGGTCACCGTGAGACCCGTCAGGATCGGCGATTCGCCGGCCGCCCCGCTGTTCACGGTCGTCGCCGAACCGCCCGAAGACCCGATCCCCCCGGGGACAACGGGGAAGACGGATCCGGACCTCACACCGACGCAGCGCCAGAGGCGCAACTTCATGGCCGCCCTGTTCAAGCAGGCACAGGATGAAGAGATCGACTCGCCGTTCAAGAGCCTCAAGCCGCACCACGCCGGGTTGCAGGACGCATCTGCAAGAGGTCCGGGGCTGGTGTACCGCGTCGCCGTCAACCGCCGCGGGTCCCGTGTCGTCCTGACCAACAAGAAGGACCGATGGACGGGAGCGCTGGCCGCGTTGCTGGAGAACCGGGAGAGCATCGATGACGCCTTCCGCCGCAGCGGGCTGCCGCAAGCGCTCAGATGGCGGGAGTGGCTGGCCGATGGCCGCTGGGCGATCGGGTACAGGGTGGAGGCCGGCTGCGAGGGCGAACCCGACAGGACCAGGATGCTTGAACTCAACCGGGCCTCGGCCCTGATGAAGCGCGTGTTCGACCCGTACCTCAGGGCGCTTGATCCTCGACTCGACGAAAGCTGATCGGAGCCGTCCACGGAGGCCGTCGACGGCGACGAGCAGTGAGCCGACCGATGGCAGTCGGACCCGGCGACGACGTGGCACGGCCTGCGTCGTCCCGGCTCAACCTGGTTGAAGGCCCGGCGGGCGGTCTGGCCGCCCCCGGCATGGTGGTCCGCTGCGCGAAGGCTCAGCAGGCCGGTCGCGCCGGGCCGGGAGCGCCCACGTCGCCGTTGGCGAGCGCGTCGACGTCGGCGTCGCACATGATGATCAGCTTGTGGTAGCGGAGCCGGTCGACGTCGAAGTCCTCGGAAAACTGCGTACGGGGCGGTTCACAGACCGCCAAGCGACCAACACCGACCCCGTCTTCACCGGAGGGCGTCCGCCGGAAGAAACGGGTCGCGAGGTCCGCGTTGCCGTGACTCTCCGCGCGTAGCGTACAGCCCTCGCGGGGGAACGCTGTGCGTTCGGGAAATGGCTGGGAGGCAGGGATTCGAACCCCGATTCTACGGTCCAGAGCCGCATGTCCTACCGTTAGACGACCTCCCAGCGGTCCCGGCAAGCTGGGCAGTGTAACGCGAACCGTGACGAAGCTGCAGGTCGTCGGGTCGCCAGCCATGCCGCCGAGACGGCCGGTCGCGATCTCCCTGAGGAGGACGGCGCCCCTGCCCATCGTCATCGTGACACCGGGGCCGGCGTTCGCGCCGCTTGCCTGGCCGCCTTCGGCGGCAGCGGACGAGGTGGCTACGCCTTGTGCCGCGAGCCAGGCGGCGGCGGCGTCTCGGGCGGACCGGCGAAACACTGCGCCATGTCCATCCACTCGGCGGCGACGGGTCCCGTGACCTCCAGCGAGGTGTCGGCGATGTTGCGCACCTGGGTGACCACGCGGGCGAAGTCGACCGCCTCGCCGGTGATCCGGTTCGACTCCTCCTCCTCGTTCCAGGTCCAGACCTCGCCGGACGGGGCGGTCAGGCGCAGGCACGGCACGACGCCGGGGACCTCCAGCCCGCGCACGACGTAGGTCCAGCCGAAGGTGTTCAGCCCGAGGAAGACGATGTTCCGGATCCGGTCGGCCTCGTTGCGGTCGAGCCCGAGCACGTCGAAGACCTCCTGGCCGTGGGCCCAAGTCTCCATCTGGCGAGCGGTCACCGAACTCCGCACGCTCATCGGCGGCCCGAACCACTCCACACGCCTCCTCGGATCGACCCCCTCGAGCCGTTCGCACATCCGCGGGTAGTACCCACGCCAGACGTCGTAGACGGAGTGGTTGCGCCTGCCCTCGAACCACTCGTCCGTCAACTCGAGCAGGGTGAGCCGTCCTCGCCGCGCGGCCATGTACTCCTTGAAGCCGTCGAACGCGGACTGATCGTGGAAGGAGGCGTCGGCGGCGTAGTTGAAGATGTGGAGATGGGCAACGACGTCGTGGAGCGTCCAGCCCTTGAACAGGGTGGGCCGCTCGAAATCGGCATCGGAGAGGGGGTCCAGGACCTCGGCGAGAGCGTCGCACTCGGCCCGGAAGTCGGCGATCTGCTGGAAACTGCTCATGTCGTCGGGACGCTATCGCGGTATGGTCGGCCAGCCGGTGAACCAGAGGAGAACGAACTCATGGCGATCGCCTTCACGCTGAACGGCAAACCGACGACCGTCGACGTGCCGCCGGAGATGCCCCTGCTCTGGGTCCTCCGCGACGAACTCGACCTCAAGGGAACCAAGTTCGGATGCGGCCGCTCCTTCTGCGGGGCCTGCACCGTGCATGTCGACGGCGAGCCGCAGCGCAGCTGCCGCATGGCGGTGTCGCGCGCCCGGGGCAGGGAGATCACGACGATCGAGGGGCTGTCCGAGGACGGCGCCCATCCCGTGCAGGCCGCCTGGCAGGAGATCGACGTACCGCAGTGCGGCTACTGCCAAGCCGGCCAGATCATGTCGGCCTCGGCGCTCCTCGCGAGCAACCCGCAGCCCACGGACAGCGACATCGACGAAGCGATGAGCGGGAACATCTGCCGCTGCGCGACCTACACCCGCATTCGGGCCGCGATCCACCGCGCTGCCGACCTCGCGCAGGCGCCGCCGACCAGCCACGAGACGGCCACGGGAGGAAGTGAGGCATGACCGGGGCCGACAAGGCAGGCAACCTCTCCCGGCGCGGCTTCCTCCACGTCACGGCCCTGGCGGGGGGCGGCATGCTCCTCGGCGCCCGCTTCCCGCTGAACGGGGCGCGCGGCGCCGCCGCTGCCACCGCCGATGCCGAGGCGACCCTCAACGCGTTCATCCGGCTGACGCCGGACGGCACCGCGACGATCATGGCGCAGAACCCCGAGATCGGTCAGGGCGTCAAGACGATGCTGCCGATGCTCATCGCCGAGGAACTCGACATCCCCTGGCGCCAAGTGCGAGTCGAGCAGGCGGACTTCGACGCGACGAAGTACCGCGGCCAGATGGCCGGCGGCAGCATGGCTACGCCGATGCACTACGAGTCGATGCGCCGCGTGGGCGCCGCCGCCCGGGCCATGCTCGTCGCGGCCGCGGCGAAGGAGTGGAAGACCAGGCCCGAGAAGTGCACCGCCGGGGCCGGCGTGGTCCGCTTCAGGAACAAGTCGCTGTCCTACGGCGAGCTGGCGAGCGCCGCGGCGGAAGTCGAGCCGCCGAATCCCCGGACCGTCCCCCTCAAGGACCCCAAGGACTTCCAGATCATCGGCCAGGCGATCCCGGGCGTCGACAACCCGAAGATCGTCACGGGCAAGCCGCTCTTCGGCATCGACGTGTCCGTGCCCGGCATGAAGTACGCCGTGTTCGAGAAGTGCCGGGTCCACGGCGGCAAGGTCAGGAGCGCCAACCTCGACGCCGTCAAGGCGTCGCCCGGGGTCACCGACGCCTTCGTCGTCGAACCGACCGGAAGCGCCGCGCCCTCGCCCTCGATCTTCCAGGTCGGACTGCCAAATGGCATCGCGATCGTCGGCGATTCCTGGTGGCTGGTCAACGAGGCGCGGAGCAAACTCGAGGTCACCTGGGACGAGGGCCCCACCGCGTCCCAGAGCACCGCAGCCTTCGACCGGCAGGCCGAGGAGCTGTCGAAGCAGGCGCCGGAACAGGATCTCGGGAACGACGGCGACGCGGCCGGGGCCCTGGCATCCGCGGCGAAGACGCTCGAGGCCGCCTACCGGTACCCCTTCCTCGCCCACGCGCCGCTCGAACCGCAGAACACGACCGCGCACTTCCACGATGGCGAGCTCGAGATGTGGGCGCCGATCCAGACTCCACAGTTCGCGCGCGGTGACCTGGCGAAGGCGCTGGGCATTCCCGAGGACGGGATCACGATCCACCTGACCCGGATGGGAGGGGGCTTCGGGAGGCGCTTGTACTGGGACTACATGCTCGAGGCGGCGCTGATCGCGCGGCAAGCGGAAGTTCCGGTCAAACTGGTCTGGACGCGCGAGGACGACACGCGTTTCGACTACTTCCGCCCCGGCGGCTACCACTTCCTGCAGGGCGGTCTCGACGACTCCGGAAACCTCGTGGCCTGGCGCGACCACTTCGTGTCGTTCGGCGAAGGCCCGCGCTTTGCGCCGAGCGCGGAGATGGCCCGGAACGAGTTTCCGCAGGCGTTCGTACCGAACTTCGCGCTCCAGGCGTCGAAGATGCCGCTCGGCATCCCCACCGGCGCGCTCCGCGCGCCGACCAGCAACGCGATCTCGTTCGTCGTCCAGTCGTTCATCGACGAACTCGCCGCCGAGGCCGGCAAGGACCCGCTCCAGTTCCGGCTCGACCTGCTCGACGCGGCGGCGCCCGGCACGAGGACCTCGTTCGACGCCGGGAGAATGAAGGCCGTGCTCGAACTGGTGCGCGACAAGTCGGGCTGGGGCAAGGTCGATCTACCCGAGGGCACCGGCCAGGGGGTCGCGTTCCACTTCAGCCACCGCGGCTATTTCGCCGAGGTCGTCCAGGCCGCGGTCAGTCGGGAAGGCGAACTCGGGGTCGAGAAGATCTGGATCGCCGGCGATGTCGGCAGGCAGCTCGTCAACCCGAGCAACGCGGTCAACCAGGTCCAGGGCGCGGCGCTCGACGGCCTCGGCCAGGCTCTGGACCAGGAGATCACCTTCGAAGGCGGCCGCACGAACGAGAGCAACTTCCACAACTTCAAGCTGCTGCGCATCGACCAGGCGCCGCCGGTGGAAGTCCACTTCGTGATCAGCGACAACCAGCCCACCGGGCTGGGCGAGCCGGCGCTACCGCCGGTTCCGCCGGCGCTGTGCAACGCGATCTTCTCCGTGACCGGCAAGCGAATCCGCTCGCTGCCGATTTCCAGGCACGACCTGAGCTGGGCCTGAGCCTCTGTGCGCAACATCACCATCGCAGCAACCCCCATCGCCCTGATCGTCGCGCTCGTCGCGGTCGCTCAGCAACCCGAAGCCACCCCGTCCCTTGACGGCATGGCCCTCCCCACCTACACCGCCGACGGCGACCTCATCCGTCCCGACGGCTACCGCACCTGGGTCTTCGTCGGCGCGTCACTCGGCCTGAGCTACAGCGAAGGCGCCGACGAGCGCGAAGGTCCTGGCGCCTTCACCAACGTCTACATCCAGCCGGAGGCGTACCGCTACTTCATGGAGACCGGCGAGTTCCCGGAGGGAACCATGCTCCCCATGGAGATTTACCGCCCCGGCGCCCGCGAGTCGATCAACCAGGCCGGCTACTTCGAGAAGGACTTTCTGGGGATGGAAGTCGCGGTCAAGGACAGCGACCGGTACGAGGAAGGCTGGGCCTACCTCAGCTTCCGCGACCGGTCCGGAGGCTTGAGGGCATCGGCGTCAGCGTTCCCGAAGGACCGGTGCTACGACTGCCACGCGGAGCATGCTGCGACGGACAACGTCTTCACGCAGTTCTACCCGGTGCTGCAGCGGGGGGAGTAGCTTGGCACCGGGCCAGAACAACAGCCCCATAATCTCCATTACGCCCCGAGAAGCATCGCTCCGGCGGAAGGTCCGCCGCCATTTGCACTCGCTCGGCTTTCACAAGTCAGCCGACGGCACCCTCAACATCGGCGGCCACGACAAGGACCTCGTCCGGAGACTGCACGGCCCCCAGCGAACCGAGCGTCTCGCGGTCAACTCTGACTTCCTTTCACGCCGCGCGCGCCAACTCCTCCCCTACTTCGCGTCTGGTCGGGACCTGGATCCCCCCGCGATCCGGCCGAGGCTCGAGCGGGTGTACGCGGGAACCTGGCAGGCGGACCTATTTCGGCTAGCCACCCTCACGTGGTCTGTACCCGTTTCCAACGGGTTCGGCCGGCGGCTCCGATATGTCATCTGGGATGCCCACAACAACAAGCTACTGGGCGTGCTAGCGATTGGCGACCCAGTCTTCAATCTCTCGGTCCGTGACGGCTTTATCGGATGGGGCGCCGACGAGCGCCGCGAGCGCTTGGTCAATGTAATGGACGCCTACGTGCTGGGTGCGCTACCCCCGTACAACTCGCTATTGGGCGGGAAGATGGTCGCCTGCCTCCTCCGTCGCAGTTTCAAGAACAAGTTCGAGCACAGTCTCCTCGACCGCCACATCGGCGCCCAGCTCCTCCGCTACCTCATCGACGGAGAGCTGGCCGAGTTCAGTCCAAGTCGATTGGCTTCATCGACCGCGTTGCTCTGCAGTGACCTCCAGCGCCAATCCGCGGGCGGGACGCGATTCGACATGGATGCCCCGCTGGAAACGGCCGGCGTGACCGTCACCGCACCAATCTTGGCTACTACCAACGACAGCCGACGGTTTGTCATCGCCCTCTCCGATCCTCTGACGCCCCGTCACGCCGCCGACGCGTCCATCGCTGCGCTTGATTCGAGCCAAGAACTCCCGGTCATCGTCGAGAACGAACTCATCGTACGCGGGAACCTGCCGGCCGCCACGCGACGCATCATGGCCGCCCTTCGCTAAACGCCTACCGACTAGCTCCGAGGTCGGTACTAGTCGTTGCCTTCTTCCCGGGCTGAACCCGCGTCAAAGGACAGCCCTCTTTGCGCCGAGTCGGCCCGTGGCAGGTCGGATGTCCGTATGACATTGAGTTCAGTCCCTTCGGCAAGGGTCTTCATGTCGCCGTCGTCCGAGTAGATGGTCCTCTCGCCCTCGACGCGGGCGATCGCGATGATCTGTCGGTCGAACTTGAGCTTCGCGCGCGTCGCCGACGTCCCGGCGCGAAGATCGCCCTTCTCAAGAGCCGCGCGGGTCATGACGGCCAGTTCCACGGCGGCTCTCTCGCCGAAAGGAACGATGCGAAGGCGGGCAGTGCGGTGCAGTATCTGCAAGTAGCCTGGGCCGGCCTCGTCAGCATGCACGAGCACCTCGCTAAGGACCGGCGTCGGCACGAGGATGGTCTCCTTGGCCTTCTGCAACTCCGCGACTAGACCCTCGATGCGAGCCTTGGCGTCGGGAATCGGTTCGCCGCTGGCCGGGTGCATCGCTGCTCGCGCATCGGGTTCCAGGAAGTGCAGGAGCGTCGTGGCATCGAGTACCGCCATTCAGTCGTTCTCGCCGTGCCCGCCGCGGAGCCGATGAAGCTCGCGGGCCGGCTCGGAGATTCGCTGCCAGCCGCTGCCCTTCACCGCCCGTAGGCGGCGGACGGCTTCTTCGAGCGGTACATCGTCTAGCGGCTCGAAGCCGCGAATGTCAAATCGCAACAGGCTCCATTTGCCCTCATGGTCGCGCTCCCAGCGTCCTTCGCCGTGTACCCGAAGGATCGCGCCGAAGAGATTCGGCGCGAGAAGCCGTGCCACTTCGCGGTTCGCGTTGCAGATGTGGACCTTGTCGCCATCCAGTAGATGGACCGGCACGGTGTCGTCCTTGCCACCAACCCGGATCAGAACGCCATCGAGCGTTCCTCGCTCCCTGAAGGGACCATAGGTGAGGCCAGGCTTCTGTTCGACGCCGGGGAACGGTATGATCTCCGCGCCTCCCGGCTCCCGCAGACTCGCACGGGCCTGGTCTCTGGCAAGGCGCTCGTTCATGGTCCGAAACGCCTTCGCCACGTCCGCGGGAGCATCATCCCGACCAACGGAACCTAGCCGTTGCTCGACAGCTGGAACGGCAGCTTCGTCGACTTCGTGTACGAGGATCGCACTACCTTCACTGACCCGGTCGAAGTACACGTGCTCCGGCTGGCCGAGGAGATTCGCCAAGTCGGCGATGTACTCGGCAAGCCGGGCCATCGGCAGCGTCCGGGGGCTGAACGCGTCGATCGCGAAGTGATAGATGCGCCTGGGGTTGCTCATTTCGAGTCGGCAGACGGGGGCCAAGTGGTCAGGAGCCGCGGCTAGTCAACTCTCTCATGGCAACCTCAGCCGGTGTGCGGCCGTCCGCTAGCACGACTCGCGCAGCGAGGCGCAGCGTCTTATGGCGGAGAGGGAGGGATTCGAACCCTCGGTCCGAGTCACCCCGGACAACTGCTTAGCAGGCAGCCCTGTTCGACCACTCCAGCACCTCTCCCGAACGCGGGAGTCTAGCAGCGGAGTTGAGCGGCGTGGAGCGAGAGCCTTGTCCCATGACAAATGAGCCTGAAGGGGCGATGTCAATCCCACGAGAGATGAGCCTGAGCGCGTGTTGGGGATCATTGGAGGATGATCTTGCAACTCAACATCGAACGCCGGCGCACCCAGCGGGCGGCTGCGGGGGAAGCCGCGGAGCGGCGCGGCCCGTAAGACACAGCCGCCGGCCCGAGGCCGGCGACTCTTGCTGACGCCGGGCTGGCTCTAGACGCGACCGGCGACATCGACTCGGGCCTGCGCCGTGTCCACGCGGTCCTTGAGGCCGGCCTGCTCCTCGAAGCTGGCGCGGTCGTACTCGGCAGCCAGCTCGTCGCGCTCCGCCCTGGCCGACGCGGCGTCGATGTTCTCGGCCGGCGCCGCGGTCTCGGTGAGCACGGTGACCGTGTCGTCCGCGACTTCGCAGAAGCCCGGCGCCACGGCGACGAAGCGGCGGGCGCCGCCGGCGGCCGGCTGGTAGCTCAGCTCGCCCGGCCGCAGCGTGCTGATCAGCGCCGTGTGCCCGGGCAGGATGCCCATGTCGCCCTTGCGACCGGGCAGGCCGACATCCGAGCACTCGACCTCGAGCAGTTTTCGGGCGTGGGTTACCAGGATGAGGTTCAGGCCGGCCACGTTTCATTCACTCCGCTCGTTCCGTTCCAGGCCGCCTACGCCGCCAGCAGCTTCTGGCCCTTGTCGACCGCCTCGTCGATCGTGCCGACCATGAGGAAGGCCTGCTCGGGCAGCTCGTCGAGCTCGCCGGAGAGGATCGTCTTGAAGCCCTCCACGGTGTCTTCGATCTTCACGTAGCGGCCTTCGAGGCCGGTGAACTGGGTGGCGACGAAGAACGGCTGCGACAGGTAGCGCTCGATCTTGCGCGCCCGGGCGACGACGAGCTTGTCGTCTTCGGACAGTTCCTCGACGCCGAGGATGGCGATGATGTCCTGCAGGTCCTTGTAGCGCTGCAGCACCATCTGCACCTGGCGGGCGACGCCGTAATGCTCGTCGCCGACGACGGCGGGTTCGAGGATCTTCGAGCTCGAGTCGAGCGGGTCGATCGCCGGGTAGATGCCCTTCTCGACGATCGCGCGGGACAGGGTCGTCGTCGCGTCGAGATGGGCGAAGGCGGTGGCCGGCGCCGGGTCGGTCAGGTCGTCGGCGGGGACGTAGATCGCCTGCACCGAGGTGATCGAGCCCTTCCTGGTCGAGGTGATCCGCTCCTGGAGGGCACCCATCTCGGTCGCCAGGTTCGGCTGGTAGCCGACCGCGCTGGGCATCCGGCCGAGCAGGGCGGACACCTCGGAGCCGGCCTGGGTGAAGCGGAAGATGTTGTCGACGAAGAGCAGCACGTCGCGGCCTTCGACATCCCGGAAGTACTCGGCGACGGTGAGTGCCGAAAGGCCGACGCGCAGCCGGGCGCCGGGCGGCTCCGTCATCTGGCCGTAGATGAGCGCCGCCTTGCTGTCCTTGAGTGCCGCGTGATCGACCTTGGTCAGGTCGAAGTTGCCGGTCTTCTCGTAGTTCTCGAGGAAGTCCTCGCCGAAGGTGACGACCCCGGCCTCGACCATCTCGCGCAGGAGGTCGTTGCCCTCGCGGGTGCGCTCGCCGACGCCGGCGAACACGGAGAAGCCGCCGCCCTGCACGGCGACGTTGTTGATCAGCTCCTGGATCAGGACCGTCTTGCCAACTCCGGCGCCGCCGAACAGACCGGTCTTGCCGCCGCGGGTGTAGGGCTGAAGGAGATCGACGACCTTGATCCCGGTCTCGAACATCTCGGTCGATGTCGCCTGGTCCTCGAACGACGGGGCTTCGCGGTGGATCGGCCAGCGCTCCTCGGCCTCGACCGGACCCAGCGTGTCGACCGGATCGCCGATCACGTTCAGCACCCGGCCCAGGGTCGCCTCGCCGACCGGTACCGAGATCGGTTCGCCGAGGTCCCTGGCCTCCATGCCGCGCACGACGCCGTCCGTCGGCTGCATGGACACCGCGCGCACCAGGTTCGATCCCAGGTGCTGGGCGACTTCGGCCGTCAGGTCGATGCTGCCGTCGTCGTTCCTCACGCTGACCGCGTTCAGGATCTCGGGCAGTTGCTCGGCCGGGTACTCGATGTCGAGCACCGGTCCGATCACCTGGACCACCTTGCCGGTCGCGCCGGACTTGCTGGTTGCTTCACTCACGTTATGTCTCTCCGTTCTGGGAGCTTGCGCCTCGGAACGCGGCGCAGCAGGTGGCGCGGCACGAGCTCCTCGTGGGGTAAGGGGCTGGGGGCCAAACATGAAGTCTGCGACAGGCAGGTCTGGCCCACGCTAGCCCTCCAGGGCGTTGGCGCCGGACACGACCTCGATCAGCTCGGTGGTGATCTCGGCCTGGCGCGAGCGGTTGTATTGCAGGGTCAGCGCGTCAATCAGTTCGCCGGCGTTCTTCGTCGCGCTGTCCATCGCGGTCATCCGGGCAGCGTGCTCGGCGGCCTGCGACTCGAGCAGCACCCGGTAGATCTGGAAGGTGACGAAGCGCGGCAGCAGGTCGTTCAGGATCTCGGCCTCGGACGGCTCGTACAGGTAGTCGCGGTGACTCTCTCCCGCGCCGCCGCCCTCCGGGCCCGTCACGTCCTCGCGGGCAATCGGCAGCAGACGCTCCCACGTGACCCGCTGGCTGAGCACCGAGATGAACTCGTTGTACACGGCATACACCGCGTGGTACTCGCCGTCGGAGAACGCCTTCGAGACCTCGGCCGCCAGCTCCTGGGCCGTCGCGTAGCTCAGCTCCCGGAACAGCCCCCGGCGGACGCCGCGCAGCGGCGCGCCGCGGTGCGTGAAGAAGTCGGCGCCGCGGTTGCCGAGCGCCAGGATCTCGCCGCCGCCGTTGAGCTGCGCCATTTCCTGCTCGGCCCGGCGCTGGACGTGGGCGTTGAACGCACCGCACAGACCCTTGTCGCCGGTGACCACGAGCACCAGGGTCCTGCCGGCGCCGGCCCGTTCGTCTCCCCCACCCTCGGGCGGACTCAGCAGCGGGTGCTCCACCTCACCGGCCGCCACGGCGGCCAGGTGCTCCGTCACCTTGCGCAGTTCCAGCGCGTAGGGCCTCGTCGCGAGGATCTGGTCCTGGGCGCGGCGCAGCTTCGCCGCGGCGACCATCTTCATCGCCTTGGTGATCTGCTGCGTGTTCTTCACCGAGCGGATGCGCCGGCGAAGATCGATCAGGCTCGCCATCGTTCGGACCTACCTCAGAATGTCCCGTTCAAGCCTGGTTTTCTTCCAGCGCGGCGTCGGGGTTCTCGGCCACGAAGCGCTGGAAGGCCTGCCCCATCGCCTCCATGACCTGGCCGTCCAGCTCGTCGCTGAGCTTGCCTTCCCCGCGGATGCGGTCGCGGAGTTCAGGCGCCTCGTCGCGGAAGTAGCGGTGCATGAATTCCTCGAACGGTCGCACCGCCTCGACCTTCAGGTCGTCGAGAGCGCCGCGGGTGCCGGCGAGGATCGAGAGCACCTGGTCCTCGATCGACAGCGGCGCGTACTGGCCCTGCTTGAGGAGTTCGACCAAGCGCTCGCCGCGCGCCAGCTGCTGCAGCGTGACCCGGTCGAGATCGGAGCCGAACTGGGCGAAGGCCGCAAGCGACCGGTACTGCGCCAGGTCGAGGCGCAGAGTGCCCGAGTTCTTGCGCATCGCGCCTGTCTGCGCGTTGCCGCCGACCCGGCTGACCGAGATGCCGACGTTTACTGCCGGCCGCACGCCGGAGAAGAAGAGGTCGCCTTCGAGGAAGATCTGGCCGTCCGTGATCGAGATCACGTTGGTCGGGATGTACGCCGAAACGTCGCCGGCCTGGGTCTCGATGATCGGCAGCGCGGTGAGCGAGCCGCCGCCATTGGCGCGCGAGAGCTTCGCCGCCCGTTCCAGCAGCCGGGAGTGGAGGTAGAAGACGTCGCCGGGGTAGGCCTCGCGGCCAGGCGGACGCCGGAGCAGCAGGGAAACCTCGCGGTACGAGGCGGCCTGCTTCGAGAGATCGTCGTAGATGACCAGGGCGTGCTGGCCGTTGTAGAGGAAGTACTCGCCCATCGCGCAGCCGGCGTAGGGCGCGATGAACTGGAGCGGCGCCGGCTCGGAAGCCGAGGCGGCGACGACGATCGTGTGCTCCATCGCGCCGTTGTCCTCGAGCGTCTTCACCACCTGGGCGACGGTCGAGCGCTTCTGGCCGATGGCGACGTAGACGCAGATCACGTCGCCGTCCTTCTGGTTGATCATCGCGTCCACGGCGACGGCCGTCTTGCCGATCTGCCGGTCGCCGATGATCAGCTCGCGCTGGCCGCGGCCGATCGGGATCATCGAGTCGATCGCCTTGATCCCGGTCTGCATCGGCTCCGAAACCGGCTCGCGGTCGATGACGCCGGGGGCAATCCGCTCGAGCGGGTAGCTGTCGGCAGCTTCGATCGGCCCCTTGCCGTCGACCGGATTGCCGAGCGGGTCGACCACCCGACCGACCATTCCCGGTCCCACCGGGACCTCCATGATGCGGCCGGTGCGGCGGACTTCGTCGCCCTCGTCCACCAGCCGCGACTCGCCCATCAGCACGGCGCCGATCTGGTCTTCCTCCAGGTTCAGCGCCAGCCCGTAGACATCGTTCGGAAACGCCAGCAGCTCGCCGGCCATGGCCTGTTCCAGGCCGTAGACCCGCGCGATGCCGTCACCGACACTCAGGACGGTGCCGACTTCGGCCACATCGACCTCGGCCTCGTAGCCCGCCAACTGGCGCTCGAGGACCGCTGCGATCTCATCGGCTCTTACCTGCATGTTCTCTCTACTCCCTTTGGGGTGCGCCCCGGGCTTCGGGGCGTCTTCGAAGTGCTGACTTTGCTAACTCGCCGACTCCGCCGTCAACCTGGATTCCCCTCTGTCAACCTGGACTCAAGCGCGGCCAACTGGCCCCGAACGCTGGCGTCGTAGCGGTAACTCCCGAACTGGGCCACGAAGCCGCCGATCAGGCTGGGGTCGACCCGACTCTCCAACCGCACCTCGGCGCAGGAGAGCCGCTCGAGGGCTCTCCTGAGCCGCGCCTGCTGCTCGGCATCAAGCGCCTCGGCAGCGGTCACGGTGGCGCTGACCACGCCACGGGCGCGGTCGAGCAGGTCGTCGATCGCTTCGAGGATCGCCGGCAGGTGCACGAGGCGGTAATTGTCGAGCAGCAGCCGCAGCAGCCGCCGCGTCAACCCGCCGGCCTCCAGCATGCCTGCGATCTCGTCGACCACCTCCCGCCTGGTCGCCGGCGGCACGCCGGGGTTCGAGGCCATCCGCCCCAACCGCGGCACGGCGCGCATCGCGGCGGCGAAGGCGGCCAGTTCGTCACGGCTGGCCTCGGCCACGTCGAGCGACCCGGCGGCGCCCATCAGCGCCTGCGCGTAGGGCCGCGCGTACCGGTAGATCATCGTGCGTCCGCTCCGGAGGACGTCTCGTCGGCGCGGCTCTCCAGGCTGAGCAGCCCGCGGTCGAGGATGCGCCGGCGCGCGGCCGAATCGACCTCCCGCTCCAGGCGTGCGGTGGCCAGGCTGGTCGCGAGTCGCGCCGCGTGCTGCGCGAGCTCGACCCGGGCGCGTGCGGCTCGGCTCCGGATCTCGGCGCGGGTCTGCTCCATCATCCGCTGCCGTTCGCGCTCGGCCAGCGCGACGATCTCCTCCGCCTCGCGCTCGCCCTGCCGCTTCGCGCGCCCGACGGCCTCCGCGACCTCCGCTTCCAGCGCAGCCAGCTGATCGGCAAGGCCTTCGCGCAACTCGCCGGCGTCGGCCCGCTGCCGGCGGGCCGTCATCAGGCTGTCGCGGATCTGAATTCGCCGATTCTCCAACGCGGCGGCAGCCTTGGGCCAGATCAGATAGCCGAGACCGCCGAAGAAGACGAGCATGTTGAACCAGGAGAAGAACCAGCGCGGCAGGCCGAGGAAGCTCGTCGACTCGCCGTGGCCGCCGACATCGGCGCCGAACGCCGCGGCTGCGCCCGCGAACAGCGTCGCGAACAGCACCGCAACGACGGGCTTCGCGCCCACCCGGTTCACGACGGCGCTCCCATCAGTTTCGCGGTCATCTCCGCAGCGAGACGCTCGGCACGGACCTCGAGAGTCCGGCGCTGTTCGGCCGTCTCCGCGTCCAGCGAGGCAATCGCCTGCCGGAGCTCCGCGTCCGCCTCCTGCCGCGCCTCGGCGACCATCCGCTCGCGGGCCTGCTGCGCCTCGCGCCTCATCTCGTCGCGGCGGGCGGCCGCCTCGACCCGGGCTTCCTTCAGCTTCTCGCGCTGCTCCTCGATTCTCGCCTCGACTTCGGCCTGAGCCTGGTCGAACGTCTCCTGCGCGGTCGCGACCTCGCTATCCCGCTCCCGGAGCATCTTCATGACCGGTCCGATGAGAAAGATCCGCACCACCACATAGGTGGCCCAGAAAATCGCCATGATGACCAGGAGGCTGGCGTCGAAATCCACAGCTACTCGTCCCGCGGTCGTCCGGGTCTGTTTCTCTCGGGCCTTGGTGTTCCGACGTTGATCCGGCTCAGTCGTTCCGGGTCTTCCGGGTTCCTGCGGAGCCGGTTCCTCAGGGCTGCTCGACACAACGAGCGCCAACCCCCGCAAGGCACTGCCAACGTCTCTCGCCCGGCCCCGAAAGCGGCGGTAACGTAACACGGCTGCCCTGGGTGGTCAACGGCCGCGTCCGAGTCTCGTGAACAGCGTGGATGCGGTCCTCAGGTGGCGCCGCGAATTTCGACAGCAGTCGAAAACGCTCGCGGACATTTCCACTGCAGTCGAAAACACTGGTAGTCTGACGCGCCGTGGCAGCCGCAATGATGGGCGCCGGCTTGGCAGGACGCCCCGCTCCCGGGCCAGGCAAATGCACACGCCGTCGCCGGGTCGGCGGAACCCGCCGTCTACACTGACCGCATGGTCCGCCTGGAATGCGTGCCCAACCTCAGCGAGGGCCGGCGCGGAGACGTGGTCGCCGCCTGCGTGGAGGCCGCGTCGACACCCGGCGTCCAGGTTCTCGACGTGTCCTCCGACCCGGACCACAACCGGACCGTGCTGACCCTGCTCGGCGAGGCCGACGATCTGGTGCGGGCGGTCGAGGCGCTTGCCGAAACGGCGATCGGGTGCATCGACGTTGCCCGTCACCAGGGCGTTCATCCCTTCCTGGGCGCCTTGGATGTCGTACCGTTCGTGCCGCTTGAACACCACGCGATGCCGGCGGCGATCGAGGCGGCGCACCGCGCCGGGGACGTGCTCGCCGGGCTCGGCCTGCCCGTGCTCTTTTACGGCGAGGCCGCCGCGGAGCCCGTGCGAGCCGCGCTCGCCGACCATCGGCGCGGCGGCCTGGCGCGCCTGGCGGAGCGGATGGCGAGTGGCGAGTGGCCGCCCGACCGCGGACCGAGCCGGCTTCACCCGGCCGGCGGCGCGGTGTGCGTCGGCGCGAGGCCGCCCCTGGTGGCCTTCAACCTGCTACTCGATACGGACCGGCGCGGCGCGGCGAAGCGGATCGCATCGTCGCTGCGGGAATCCGGCGGCGGTCCGCCGGGCGTGCGCGCGCTCGGCTTCTTTCTCGAGCGCCGCGGACGGGCCCAGGTCAGCGTCAACCTGACCGACTGCGATCGAACCTCGCTGCTCGATGTCGTCCGCAAGGCCGACGAACTCGCCCGGGCCGGCGGCGTCCAGGTCGTCGAAACCGAGCTGATCGGGCTCGCGCCGCGCAGGACCGTGCCGCCGGCGGGCGCCGCGGCCCTGCGGCTGCCCGGGCTCTCGGACCGCCAGATCCTGGAGACCCGGCTCCAGCTCCGCCGCCAGAACTAGCCTCGGACTCTTGGCGCGCGGCCGCGAAGCGGCGAGCTCACGCTCACGCGCCGGCCGAGAACAGGCTTCGCCGCAGGCGCCGCGGCATGCCGTCGAACGATCCGGACGACATCGTGACCAGGACGTCGCCGGGCCGGGCCTCGGCCAGGGCGCTCTCGTGCAGCGCGTCGTTCGAGTCGCAGACTGTCGCCGCGGCCCCGAGTCGCCCGATATCCGCCGCCAACCGCTCCGGGTCGAAGCCCTCCCCGCCCAGGCGCTCGCGGTGGAACACCGGGGCCAGAAAGACGCGATCGGCCGACGCCAGCGCGGCCGCGAGGTCGGCGGCGAACTGACGACGGCCGGCGGTCAGGCTTCGAGGCTCGAACAGGGCCACCAGCCGGCGGCCGGGGAAGCGCTGCCGCAACGCCGAGAGCGACGCCGCGATCTCCGACGCATGGTGGGCGAAGTCGTCGATCACGACGACGCCGGCCGCCTCCGCGACGACTTCGAGCCGGCGCTTGACGCCGCGGAACGTGGCCAGGGCCTCCAGCACGGCCTCGGGATCCAGACCATCGGCCCGCGCCGCCAGCCAGACCGCCGTCGCATTCGCCGCGTTGTGTTCGCCCCAGACGCCGAGTTCGATCCGTTGCCGGCCGCCCGCCTCTTCCAGCTCGAACGCAATGCCGTTCTCGCGGCTCTCGATTGGACCGGCGAGCCGCACGTCGCCAGACCCGGCAGTCCTGCTCCCGGCGCCCGTGGTCCCACTGCCGTTGCTCGCGGCGCCCCTGCTCGCACTGCCCTCGGTCCCGGCGCCGTTGGTCACGGTGCTGCTGGTCACGCCGCCGTTGGTCCCGGCGCCATAGGTCACGACCCGGCACGGGCTCGCCCTGGCCACCCGCTCGACGGCCGGGTAGTCGGCGCAGGCGATGAGCAGTCCGCTCGCCGGCAGCCGCTCGACCAGACCGAGGAAAGCCCGTTCCAGGCCCTCGAAGTCCGGATAGAGGTCGACGTGGTCGTGCTCCAGGCTGGTCAGAATCACGGTCTCCGGCCGGTAGTGCCAGAACTTCGGACCGCGGTCGAAGTAGGAGGCGTTGTATTCGTCGCCCTCGATGGCGAAACGCGGCCCGCCGCCGAGCGCGAATCCGGACGGCAGCCCGATCGGCGCGCCGCCGATGAGATACCCCGGATCGGCGCCGGCGCGGGAGTAGACCCAGGCGGCCATCGCAGTGGTCGTCGTCTTGCCGTGGCTGCCGGCGACGACCAGCGGCCGCCGGTCACGGAGCACGAACCGGTCCAGCGCTTCGGGCATCGACAACCGCGGCAGGCCGAGTTGCTCGGTCGCCATCGCCTGCGGGTTCGTCCGCGGGACCGCGTTGCCGACGATGACCAGGTCCGGCCGCGGCTCCAGGTGGGCCGGGTCGTAGCCGACCAGCGGTTCGATGCCGGCGTCGGCCAGCAGCTCACTGGTTGGCGGATAGAGGGGCGCGTCCGAGCCGCGCACCCGGTGGCCCAGCTCCCGCAGCAGGCAGGCGAGCGGCGCCATGCCGGTGCCGCCGATCGCGATCAGGTGGATGTCCAGGGCGGCTCCTCGAGCTGATCGAGCGGGGCGGATGCGGGCAGGACCGGGCGCTCAGCCAGCCGGATGATCGCCGCAGCGCCCCGAACGCGGCAGACCGGCGTCCCATCGAAGACGCCAGGCACGACGTGCAGGTCAGCCGCCCCGCCGCCCGCGCCCCCGCCCGGCCCGCGTCTCCGGGACCCGTACCGGTGGATCCCGGGGGGTGTGCCTCGAAGGCGGATCACGCCGCGCCGGCGCGAGCGCAGGCGTCCCCGCGACCCGTGGCCCGACATCCCGCTACGTGCGCGACGGTCAACCCGCACGATGACGACGCAGACGCAGCCTGTCCGGCATCCCGCTATCCACGCGGCGGCCGCCCCCAGAGACTCGCCTCGTCCCGGGTCGCGGCCGGCCCGCGTCGGCGACGATCCAGAACCTCATCCACCTCGGCCAGCCGTTCCGCAAGCGTGCTCTCCTGCAGTTCCTTCAAGTCCGCAATCCCCGCCAGGGCGAGATCGAGCAGGCCATCGAACTCAGGCCGCGTGAAAACCCGGCCCTCCGCGGTCCCCTGCACCTCGATCAGGCTGCCGCCGCCGGTCGCCACCACGTTCAGATCGACGTCGGCGTCCCGGTCCTCGACGTACTCGAGGTCCAGCAGCAGCTCGTCCTCGCAGATTCCGACCGACACCGCGGCGACGGAGTGAACCAGCGGCCAGGCCTTCAGGTCGCCCTCGAGCAGCATCCTGGCGAGCGCCGCGACGACCGCGACCCAGGCGCCGGTGATCGACGCCGTCCGGGTGCCGCCGTCGGCCTGGATCACGTCGCAATCGACGGCGATCGTGACTTCCGGGAGCTTGCGCAGGTTGACCGCGGATCTGAGCGAGCGGCCAATCAGGCGCTGGATCTCGGAGGTGCGCCCCGACGGACGGCCACGCGACACTTCCCGCCTCGAGCGGGTCAGCGTCGCCCGCGGCAGCATCGCGTACTCGGCGGTCAGCCAACCCTGTCCCTTGCCGACCAGAAAGGGCGGAACCCGCCGCTCGACGCTGGCGGAACAGAGGACCCTGGTGTCGCCGCACGCCACCAGAGCCGAGCCCTCGGCGAACTTCATCGCGTCCAGTTCGATCGACACCGGCCGCAGGGCCGACGCCGACCGACCGCCGCTGCGTACAAAGCCTGCTGATCGTTCTGCTCCAGTCACCGTACGTCCACCTCCTGAGTTTGCATCCCGGTCTCGTTCACGTCGACCCACTCCAGGGCGACCGGTTCGCCGAGAATCCGCTCCGCGAGTCTGGCAAATCGGGAACCGGCGTCGGTGGCGAAGAGTCTCACACCCGGGGCCTTCGGCGCACTCCCGCCGTGCCCATCGCCCTTCGGAAACTGCCGGGCCACCGCCTGGCTCGTCGATTCGGCCGAGTCCACCAGGCTCACGCCCGGCCCGCAGACCCGCTCCAGCACCCCGCGCAGCAGTGGATAGTGCGTACAGCCGAGCAGCAGCGTGTCGATCTTCGCCTCGAGCAATGGTTCGAGATAGCGACCGACGATCCGTTCCGTGATCTCGTCGTCCTCCCAGCCCTCCTCGACCAAGGGCACGAGCAGCGGACAGGCCCGCTGACTGACCAGCAGCTCCGGGTTCAGCCGCCGGATCGCGTGCTCGTAGGCGCCCGACCGCACCGTCGATTCGGTGGCGATCACGCCGACGTGCCGGCCGGCCGCCGCCACCGCCGACGAGGCGCCCGGCTCCAGCACGCCCCAGTGCGGGGTCCGCAAGTCCAGGTCCTCGAGCGCCATGGCCGAGGCCGTGTTGCAGGCAACGACGAGAGCGTCGACGCCGCGCCGCTCCAGGAAGTCCACGTTGGCTCGCGTGTAGCCCAGCACCGTCCGCCGCGACTTCGTGCCGTAGGGCAGCCGCGCAGTATCGCCGAGGTAGAGGATCGTGGCGGCCGGCAGACGTCTTCGCAGCGCAGCGACCACCGTGAGGCCGCCGACGCCCGAATCGAAGACGCCGATCAGGGGCCCGGAACCGAACACGGTCAGACGCCGCCCGCCGTCCCCGCGTTCCGCGACCGGTCCGCCATCAGGGGACGGGTCGTGTCGACGTGACCGGCGAACGTCGGCCGCTGCTCGCCGTTCCACATCAGCACCACCCGATCCACGCCCAGGTTGTTCGCGGTCAGACTGTTCACGAGGCTGTAGACGGCGAGGAGCTCCCCGGTCAGTCCCATCGGCGGCCGTTCCAGAAGCAGCGCCGACCGGCCCGCCGCGCCGGCTGCCCCGGTTGCGGAACCGACCTCGACGGTCGTCAGGTCGACGTAGGCCACGCCGTCGATCAACTCCACCGCCAGCAGCCGGACCCCGGCCGGCAGAGCCGGAAACAGACCGTCTATTGGTACGGGCCGCCCGCCGTCGTCATCCACGTTCGCGGGAACCGGGATCGGGTCCGCGGTCTCCACTCCACGAGGACCTGCGATCAGCGCTTCGACGATCGCGGCGGCCGTCTTCTCCGCACTGTCCTCGGCACGGATCGGCCGCCGGTCGCAGCGAAGCGACCCGAGTGTGCCTGGAAAGCACAACGTGGCCAGGAAGTCCTCGCCCGGCGCCGCCGGTTCCATCTCCCCGTCGCCGGCCCCGCCCTCCCCTGGGCCGCCGCAACCGGCCAGGAACACCAGAACGACGACCGGCCACAGGCTCGACCGCGGGGGGATCACGAACCCGCCCCGCCGGGCAAGGCCCCGACGCGCGGTGGCCCGCAGCGCGGCGGCGCTCGGCTTCGAGATCACGGGCCCGCCCCATCGGGTGCGGCCCCGACACCGCCTGCGGCGAGGCCGCGGTAGAGCCGGATCGCCCTACCGATCGCCTCGATCAGGACCCGACGATGAGCGTCGTCGAGCAGCGGCGTGCCTTCTTCGTCGTCACCGCCCAGCGCGCCAAGTTCGATCAGAACGGCAGGCATCGAAGCGCCGGTCAGCACGCGCAACGGGGCGCGGCCGACACGGCGGTTCGGCTGGTCGAGCGCGTCGCTGACATGGCTCTGAATCAGCCGCGCCAGCAACCCGCTTCGCTCCAGCTGACTGTCCTGCACCCGCTCCCACAGTTCGAGTGCGGGGACGGCGACCGGGATCTCCTGCCCGCCATCTTCCATCCCGCCGCCCGGATCGTCGAACCCGTCCTCCCCGAGCTCGCCCGCGTCGGGGACCTCGTCTCCGATCGGTTCGCCCCACTCGCCATCCTCGACCGGCTCGCCTTCCAATGCCATCCGCGCGCCCGCGGACGAGCGCTCGGCGAGACCCGCCCGATCCGTCATCCCGCCCGGGAAGGCCGAGGCTCTCGAAGCCTGGAACTCGTCCGGAGCCTCGTGGGACGGGTTCGCGTCCTGCTCGTCGAGCCCGGCCGACTCGGCGCCTGCGCCGGAGGACGAGGAGACCCCGACTGTTCCCCGCGGGCCGGGTTCGTCCTCCTCGGCCGAGGCGACCACGGCGGGCGGCGGATCGAGGATGTAGGCCTGGAACCCGGCGTCCGCAGCCCACGCGGAGTCCGGACTCACGTGCAGCGACAGGAACAGATCGGCCCGACGATGATTCGCCGCGGCGGTCCGATTCTCCAGCGTGATGTTGCTGTCGTCGGTTCGGGTCAGCACGACCCGCGCACCCAGGCTGCTCGCCAGATGCGACCTCAGCTCCTCCGCGACCACGAGCACGAGGTCCTTCTCGGTGATGCCGGAGGGCGACGACACACCGGTATCGGCGCCGCCATGGCCGGGGTCGAGGACGACGCGGAACTCTCCTGTTTCCTCGTCGTGCCGGGAAAGCGCACGCGGCATGCGTCCCGTCCGGTCCCGGGTGATGTCCATCACGAGTTGAACCCGGGGGGGACGTCCGAGAATGTAGGGCTCCGAGGCCTCGGCCCGTGGCGCCAGGCCGATCTCGATCGAGCGATCGCGTACCTCCAGCCATCGCACCAGGGGATCGTTGAGCCGGAAGCGCGGCCGCGGCTCCAGTACGCCGCTCAGCAGTCGAATCCGCACGCCTCCGCGGACCTCGTCGACGCGGTACCGGGGCCGGCCCGAAAAGGTCACGACGAGCGTCGTTGCGCCGAGATCGTGAACGCGCTCGACCTCGACCGCGAGCCGATGCTCACCGGTTCCGGAGACCTCCAGACGTCCGCGTCTCCGATCGAACGCGAACCGGTATCCCTGCTCCGCCGTATAGGCGCGGGTCAGCGCGTCGACCGGCACGTACAGGTGCCACGGGGGCCGCTCGACGGCCGCCAGGCCGGGCGCCGGGGCGTCGCCATCTTCGGAAGCAGCGCCCTCGTCTCCGGCGCCCAACCGTTCGGAACCCGCGCCCCGCTCGCCACCGGACTCGTTCGTCCGGCGCCGGGGCTCGCGACGCTCCGGCTCGGGCTCCAGCCACGGCTTGATCGACAGCATGTGCATCTCGTCGTCCACCAGGACGACCCGGCCCAGCGGCCCGAGCACCACCTCGCGACCGGCGACCCGCAGCGTGTGCGCCTCCCCCAGGGGACCGACCTCCAGCTCGCCCCCGAGGACCTCCACCACCGGCGCCAGGGCAATCAGCGGGCCGAGCGCGGACTCCGCCCAGGGCAGCGGCGCCCGCTGCCGGCCAACCGCGATGATCCCTTCGCCCCGAGAGAGGATCTGCGTCTCGGGCTCGTCGTCGGGCTGCGCCCGGGCCGGTGCAGACGGCACGACCGCCAACCCGACCGCCAGCAGCCCACAGGCCCACGCTGAGATGTCGCGTCGAAGAGACACTACGGCAACCTAACACCACGGCCGGGAGGCGTGATTCCGGGCCCCGCCGACCAGGCCCGCCCGACCCCGCCCCGCTGCGACGCCGCGCGCTGTGCTAGGTTACGAGTCCCTGCGTACGCGTGGCCCGTTCGTCTAGGGGTCCAGGACGCTGGCCTCTCACGCCAGTAACACGGGTTCGAATCCCGTACGGGCTACCAACGCGCCTCCGGCGCGTTTGCAGCCCGTACGGGATTACGGCGGCTCATTGGCGCCCAAAGCGCCAATCAGGCGAACGAATCCCGTCGGGTGCGCAGGCGTAACCGCAGGCTCTCAGTGAAAAACCGTCCGGCGCGTTTGCAGCCCGTACGGGATTACGGCGGCTCATTGGCGCCCAAAGCGCCAATCAGGCGAACGAATCCCGTCGGGTGCGCAGGCGTAACCGCAGGCTCTCAGTGAAAAACCGTCCGGCGCGTTTGCAGCCCGTACGGGATTACGGCGGCTCATTGGCGCCCAAAGCGCCAATCAGGCGAACGAATCCCGCCGGGTGCGCAGGCGTAACCGCAGGCTCTCAGTGAAAAACCGTCCGGCGCGTTTGCAGCCCGTACGGGATTGCGGCGGCTCATTGGCGCCCAAAGCGCCAATCAGGCGAACGAATCCCGCCGGGTGCGCAGGCGTAACCGCAGGCTCTCAGTGAAAAACCGTCCGGCGCGTTTGCAGCCCGTACGGGATTGCGGCGGCTCATTGGCGCCCAAAGCGCCAATCAGGCGAACGAATCCTCCCGGCTGGAACCACCCGCCGGGGCCTTTGCATATGCCACCGCAGGGAACGCGCCGAGCCGCACGCGCGTTTGCAGCCCGTACGGGACTACGGCGGCTCATTGGCGCCCAAAGCGCCAATGAGGCGAACGAATCCCCCCGGCTGGAACCACCCGCCGGGGCCTTCGCATACGCCACCGCGGGGAACGCGCCGCGCCGCAGCCGCGTTTGCAGCCCGTACGGGGATTGCGGCGGCTCATGGCGCAAAGCGCCAGTGAGGCGAACGAATCCCGCCAAGGCTCCTATCTGACGGCTACCGACCGGGCATCACGAGCGGTTCGATCGGCGCCTTGAGCACGACGGTTTCTTGCTTCGGCACGTAGCAGACCGTCTCGCTGCAGGCCTGGTAGACCACGTTGACCGGAATCTCGATCTCGGTCGGCTTGTCTTGAATCGGCCAGTTGAGAATCTCGGCGCCGAGGGCGACCGGGATGGCGACGTCGGTCACGCCCTCGTAGACGTTGAGGGTCACGCCGAGCTCGGGGAACTCGCGCTCCGCGGTCGCCGGGTAGACCGGCTCGCCCGTCCTCACGCCCCTGGTCGCCGCGACGGCCGCCGTCGATGCAATGAAGCCCTCGGGAAGCGGGTCGGCGTAGATGTGGTAGCCGTCGGCGACCTCGAAGCGTACGTACAGGGTGCTCGCGTACTCGAACTTGAGCGCCTCGTCGGCGAGGAAGACGGAAACCTCGACGTGTTCGTCGCCCAGTTCGGCGGCCGGCGCCTCGTGCCTGGCGAGGATGCGGCCGATCGCGCTGTCGCGAATCGTCCCGGCCGACGTGCGCGTCGCGTAGTGGCGGTGGAAGAACTTCTCCGTCACCTGGCCGTCCCCGTCGACGACGTAGACGCCCGGGAAGGGAATGCCGTAGAAACCCCGCTCGGTGGCCCGGTTGAAGACATCCGCGTCGGGGTCGATCGTCGTGTTCAGGATGCCGAAGCGCGTGATCACCGCGGAGTCGTGGTCGGAGAGCAGGTCATAGGTGACGCCCTGCTGCTCGGCGAAGGCCTTCAGGTGCTCCTGTGAGTCGTAGCTGACGCCGTAAACCTTGATGCCCTCGGCGTCGAAGAGCGAGATGTTCTCTTGCAGCTCGACCAGCTGCGTGCGGCAGTACGGTCACCAGACGGCGGAGCGATAGAAGACGACGATCGCCTTCGAGTCGCCCCGATGGGCATGGAAGTCGATGGGTTCGCCGTTCTGGTTCGGCAGCTCGAACTCGGGCAGGCGCTCGCCGATGGCGGGACCCGTCGGGAACTCATGTTCCGCCGGGTAGCGGCGACCCGGGTGGCTCGCAGGCACCGGCACCGTGATGCCGAGATCGTCCGTGCGCGCTTCGGGCGCCAGGTTCTCGTGCGCTGCTTTCACCTTCTTCTCTCCCTCCTCGGCAAACGCCGGGACGGCCAGAAACGCCGGGACAAGGGCGAGCAAGGCAAGTCGGCCTCTCTTCATCGTCGAACGCTCCCTGTCAACGTGTTCTTCAAGTATGGGGATCCACGACGGTTCTGCACCTGAAAGCCGCCGTAGCCTAGCCGACCGCGATGTTCAGGTTCGTGACATAGACCTCCCGTCGGTACCCCCGCTCCTGCTCTTCGGGAGGCGCTTGCTCAAAGAACAGCTCCAGCGCTTCCTGCAGGTTCTCTCGCGCTTCACGCACGGTGGCTCCCTGGCTGACTACGTCGAACTCCGGGCAGAGGGCAACATAGAGGTCATCTTCTCGTTCGATGACTGCGGTCAACGTCGTGTTCATGCTCCCTCCGATCTCCGTGAGCCCTTGGATTCTACGGCCTCGACAGACCGACGAGCGTGCTGGCCGGAGCAGATGCCGGCCAGAACCCGGGTGGCGCGCCCCGAGTCCACCCGCGAACCAGTCCGTGCGCCCGTCAGCGGGCGCACGGATGGCAGGCCGGCGCACCTGTACCTTTGCCGGGTGGATTCCGGTCCCTTTCCCAGGCCGTCCCAGCGGGCGGAACTTGCGTCAACCGTAAGGGTCAGGCCTGTTCAAGGAGTCCAGGGGCTTGCTCAACGTTCTCGGGTCAGAAACCACGGCAGGACCCTGAAGCCCTTCAGGTCGAAGCTGCCGGCGCCGCCGTGAACCAGAACCCCGCCCCGGTTGGGATTCGCGGGAATCGAGGTCCACCATTCGAGGGCTGCGACGGCGTCCGCGGCCACGGTGCGTCCCGACTTGACCTCAATCGGAATCAGGCGATCGCCGGCATCGACAAGCACATCGATCTTGCGCCCGGCGGCATCTCGCCAGAAAAACAGCGGCGAATCGCGGCGCGTCGCCGAGAAGGCCTTGACCAGCTCCGCTACGACGAAGGACTCGAAGATCGGGCCGCGCAGCGGATGGCTCTCGAGCGTCACGCCGTCCCGAATCCCGAGCAGGTAGCAGATCAGACCCGTATCGAGGAAGTGCAGCCGTGGACGCTTGCGCAGGCGCTTGCGATAGTTGGCGTGGTGGGGAGGAAGCGCGGTAGCCAGGTAGCCGATCTCAAGCGCGTTGAACCAGCGGCGAGCAGTCTGCTGCGTCACGCCGACGTCGCCCGCCAACGCACTCAGATTGAGTTCGGTTGCCGTACGCGCAGCCGCCAGCCGCATGAACGTCTCGAACTGCCGCAGATCGAGCACCTGCGTCACTTCACGCAGGTCGCGCTCGACGTAGGTACGGAAGTAGTCGGCCAACCACTCGCCCGCCGGGACGCCGCGATCATGGATCGGCGGAAAGAAGCCTGTGACCAGGGTGTCCCAGAGTGCCTCCGCGGCCAGCGGCCCGGCCGCAGCCGCGTTCGTCCCACCGTCGCCGTCAACGTCGGCCGGAAGATCCAGGCTCAGCGGTTCGAGCGCCGGCAGGCCGCGCAGCTCCGCCAGCGAGAACGGGTGCAGGACGAGTAACGCCGTCCTGCCTGCCAGCGTCTGCGAAACCGACCTGAGAAGCAGGACGTTCTGCGATCCGGTCACGACGAACCTGCCGGCGCGAGGGTCGTCGTCGACGAGGCCCTGTACGTAGGAAAGCAACTCGGGCGCTCGCTGGATTTCATCGAGGATCATGTGGTCCGCCTGAGCCAGAAAGGCACGCGGATCCGCGAGGGCCCGCGCGCGCACATCCGGTGATTCGAGCGACATGTAGGCGTGTTCGGGGAAGACGGCTCGCACCAGGGTCGTCTTTCCCGACTGTCGCGGCCCGGTCAGCGTCACGACCGGATAGTCCTCCGCGGCGCGCGTCAACGCGGGCGTAATGTGCCGGGAGATCATTGGGCAGGAGAAGTCTGCTCCGCTGCGCCGTGCATGTCAAATCGGTGATCGCATCATCGAAATGACGTGATCGCGCACTTCTCCATTCGTCCAGTCCGATCCAGGCGGCGGCGCCGGCCTTGCAGGCCGGCGGGATTCAATGGCCGCCTGCGGCGGCAGGCCGGCTCTCTGAAGAAGACGCGCGAGGCCAACGGCCTCGCTCCGCTGCGACGTCGACGGACCCGGTATGGCCCGTCGACGTTTGTCTGACGCACAACAGCCGCTCGATAGAGATAGAGATAGCCTCGTTCACTCAACCGAAGGAGATCTCCCATGAGCCATCGAGTCGTTCGTCTCTCCGGATCCCTTGGCGCCGAGGTTCACGATCTATCGCTGGCCGAGGCCGGGCCCCGCGAGGCCGCAACGATCCGCGGTCTGCTGCTGGACCACCAGGTCCTCTTCTTCCCCGACCAGCACCTGACGGTGGACCAGCACGTCCGGTTCGGGCAGCACTTCGGCGAACTCGAGGGACACCCGCACTTGAACAACCCCTTCCTCGACCACCCCGAGGTGTTCGAGCTGGTGGCGACCCGTGGCGGCGTCGCCGACGAGTGGCACAGCGACATCAGCTTCCAGGAAAGCCCTTCGGTGATGGCGATCCTGAACATGGTCAAGTGCCCCGAGGTCGGCGGCGACACGATGTGGGCGAACATGTACAGGGCCTACGAGGAGCTGTCGCCGCCGCTGCAGGAGCTCTGCGAGGGCCTGACGGCGCTCCACGACGCGACGCCGCACGGCAAGCCGGAGAGGATGACGATCCACCCCGTGGTCCGGGTGCACCCGGAGACCGGCCGCAAGTCGCTCTTCGTCAACGAGCACTTCACGCGCCGCATCGTCGAGCTGAGCCACGAGGAGAGCGACCACATGCTCGGCTACCTGACCCGCTGGGCGACGAACACCCGCTTCACCGTCCGCTACCGCTGGCAGCAGGGCACCCTGGCCATGTGGGACAATCGCTGCACGCAGCACTTCGTGCTGAACGACTTCGACGAGGAGCGCATCATCCAGCGCGTCACCGTGATGGGCGACCAGGTCGAGGCGGCCGGAGAAGCCCGCTGGGCGCCCTACGTGCGCGGCCGCCACGCCGGCGCCACGAGCCGCTACGACCGGCAGCTCAACAAGTACCTGAAGCGCAAGGTCCAGTCGTTGGAGTCGAACGCGAAGGAAGAAGTCGCGCTGGAGATGTGAGGGGCCTAGGGGTGAGAGGCATGGTCGTTAACCAACGCAGAACAATCGGTGCGCCGGTTTCCCTGCGCGGCGGCCGGCGGGGACGCGCGGTCCGCGTCTGGATCGGCTCCCGCTCCGACTCCGCGCGGCGAGGGCCCTCGAGGCCGCCGGGAGCCTGGCCCAGGAGCTCCCCACGTCGGCGCAGCCGGTGTTCTGCGCTGCTGCTCGTCGTTGCGCTCGGCCCGGGCCTCGCGGCGGGTCAGTCCGCCGAACGGTGCACGCCTGCGGGCGCGAACCCGCCGATGCCGCGCAGCGCCAGCGCCTACGCCGCGATGTGCGAGCCGCACCTGGGCATCGCGCCCACCGTCGACTGCAGCCAGGGCGCGCGCATCCCCATCCGGCAGGACGGGAACGAGATCTTCGAAGATCCGGGGCTCCACGCCTGCGACGACGGCAGCCTCCAGATCGGCGACTGCATGCCGGGGTCGAGCCTCCAGCGCTACGAGGGCAGGAACACCGACGGAACGCCGCGTCCCGAGGTCGTGTGGGTGAGCTTCTGCCGCCACGACGGGCGTGACGACGTCTTCAACGTCGACATCGGCGACTCGGTCCAGATGATCGGCTACAACCGTGAGTCAGGCGCCACCTGCTTCTTCGAGTCCGGCGACAACAGCCCCTGGACCTTTGTCGGCGAGAACAACCGCCTGCTCGGGGTACTGCCGGGCCCGGACGACCCGGACTTCGACGACGCGTACATGCCCGCCGGCAACATCCAGTGCGTCCGCTGCCACCAGGCGGACCCGTTCATCCACAACCCGTGGATCAAGTCGGCACGGCTTCCCGAGAACCCGCGCCAGCCCGTGGTCCCCGTCCTGCCCGGTCCGAACCCGCCCTACTACGTCGTGGGGGCGCCGGACTGGGACATGCGGACGATCCACATGGAGGGCAACGGCTGCCTCGGCTGCCACCGAATGGCCATGGAGACGCTGGAGGAGTTCACCGGCGACTTCTGGGACCCGAACGACCACATGCCGCCGCACGATCCGGGCTCACTGGCGGCGGACCTCGAGGCGCTGGAGCAGTGCTGGGCCGACGGGCCGGAGAACACGCCCGGTTGCGAGTGGGTCGTGCCGCCGGCTGGCGAATGCGTCGGGGGCGTCGTGGGGGCGGAGTACCCGCATGCGGCCGAGGGCTTCAATCGCGGGGCCGGGAGCGCGCCGCACAGCTCGGGCAAGCGCTGGATGACGCCGCGCGAGAAGTAGCGCTACTCGGCTGTGCTTTGCGGCGGCCGGGCGGAAGCGCAGCGGGGAGCAAGCGCTGGACGACGCCGCGCGAGAAGTAGCGCTACTGCTCCACGACCAGCAACTCGTCGGCCGCCACGTTCTCCCGCGCCGTCGTCGACCCGTCGGGCCAGGTCACCACGACCGAGTCCACCGCGCCGGCGTCACCGAGGCCGAAGTGCTGGCGGAAGTCGTCCTGGGACAGGTAGCTCGTGCCGCTGCGAATGTTGCGGAGCTGGCGATGTTCGCCCGTCGTGACCTGGATCACCGCGCCGATCGCGTCGGTGTTCTTGCCGGCGCCGACAAGCCGCACCTGCAGCCAGTGGCCGCCGCCGGCCTCGTTCTTCAGCACCATCGGTGAACCGTCGAGGTCGTTGACAACCACATCCACGCGGCCATCGTTGTCGAGGTCGCCTATCGCCAGGCCGCGGCTCACCCGCTCCTCCAGGAAGGCCGGGCCGGCTCGGTCGGCGAGTTCCTCGAACGTGCCGTCGCCCAGGTTGCGGTAGAGCAGCTTGCGCTGGCGGTAGGGCGCCGAGGCGCCGAGCTTGGCGCCGTCGAGCTGGGGATAGACGTGACCATTGACAACCACCAGGTCTTCCCGGCCGTCGTTGTCGTAGTCGAAGAAGCCCGTGCCCCAGCCGACGTAGGGAAGGCTCGACGGCGCGGTTCTCGTTCGGAACGAGACGTCGGTCAGGAAGTCGCGCTCGTTCCGGTAGAAGGCGTTGTACTCCTCGGCGAAGTTGGAGACGAACAGGCTCAGCCGGCCGCTGCCGTCGTAGTCGCCCACCGCGACTCCCATGCCGCCCTGCTCGGCGCCGTCCTCGCTCACCGCGACTCCCATGAAGAACCCCGACTCCTCGAACGTCCCGTCCTTCCGGTTCAGGTAGAGGTAGTTGGGAGTCGAGTCGTTGGCGACGTAGAGATCGAGCCAACCGTCGGCGTCGACATCGACCCAGGCGACGCCCAGGCCGAAGTAGCCCTCGGGATCGTGAACCCCGGCCGCCTCGCCGACCTCGGTGAAGCTGCCGCCTTCCTCCTGGCGGAACAGCAGGTCGGAGGTGCCCGGCAGGCCGCGTGGACCGCACTGGACGGAGATGCCCCGATACTCGCAGGTCTTGTCCTTGCCGAATTCCGGCAGGTTTCCGAGGTCGAACTCGACGTAGCGGCTCACGAACAGGTCGAGATCGCCGTCCCGGTCGTAGTCGGCGAAGCCGCAGCCGACCGACCAGCCCGAGGCCGCGACACCCAGATCGACCGCCACATCGGTGAACGCGCCCTCGCCCGAGTTCCGGTAGAGCCGATTCCGACCGACCCCGGTGATGTAGAGGTCCTGCCAGCCGTCGCCGTCGAAGTCGGCAACGCACAGACCCATGCCCCAGCCGGGGTGGGCCACGCCGGCCTCGGCGGCGACGTCGCGAAACGTGCCGTCGCCCAGGTTGCGGTAGAGAGCGCTCGACGCCGATTCCGGCTGGTTCGCGGTGTCCACGGTGAGCGAGTTGACGAAGTAGATGTCGAGCCGGCCGTCGCGGTTGTAGTCGAAGAGCCCGACCCCGCCGCTCATCGACTCGACGATGTACTTCTTCTCGGGCGCCGAGTTGTGGCTGAACGCGATGCCGGCAGCCTCGGTGATCTCCCGGAACAGCGGCGTTCCGTCATCCCGCGCCGCCAACGCCGGCGGCAGCGCCGCCAGCAGTGCACCGGCGAGAACCGCCAGCCACCGAAACGAAGCTGTTGCCGGCCGCGCCCCTTGCCCCCGCCAGCCGAGATGCGCCTCCCGGCGAGTTCGGCCGCAACTCAAGGCTCTGTCCTCGAGCCCAGGGGCGGCTGGGTTCGCAGGCGCTGGACATGCTCTTCGACTGTCGCCTGAGTCTCCCGGGAAAGCCGCAGGTGACGCTCCGCGCCCTGGCGGTCGCCGAGTCGGGCCAAAGCGAGGCTGAGCTGGTAGTGCCCCTTGATCGATTCGGGGTCGGCGGCGACCGCTCGGGTCAACGCCTCCCTCGCGTCCTCAAAGCGGCCCTCCTTCAGGCTGGTCATGCCGGACGTCAGAAGCGCGATCGGGTGGTCGGGATCGACTGCGAGGGCCCGGTCCGCGAGTCGGGAGGCTTCGGCCAGCATGCCGAGTCCCTCGGCGGTCTCGGACATGGCGGCCAACGCCTCGACGTTGTCGGGCGCGAGCCGCAGGGCCGCGGCCAGCGCTTCCCGGGCCTCGTCGAACCGGTCCACCCGGTTGAGGGCCAGGCCGAGCGCGATGCGGGTCAGGGCACGACCCGGATCGAGGGCTGCCGCATCGCGGAGCGCCTCTGCCGCGTCCGCCATCTCGCCCACCTGCATGCGGGCGACACCGAGCAGGTAGGGGTACTCCGCCTCCCGCGGGTGCATTCGGGCCAGCGGCTCAAGCGCCAGGACCGCCTGGATCGGGTTGCCGTGGGCGAGCGAGAAGCGGGCGTACCCGTTGAGGACCTCCTCGGAGTTGGGCGCCAGGCCAACGGCTTGGCCGAGCGCCGAGGCGGCGCCCTCGATGTCGTTCCGCGAAGCGAGCGTGCGCGACCGTTCGAGCAACCCGCGGACCGACTCCGCCGGCTCCGCTTCGGACTGGGCACGGACACCAGCCGGCGCGAGCAGCAGCGAGAGCAGGGCCGCGCCGGCGAGGCGCCCCGCCTGCCCGCCGCTCCGAACCCGACGGCTCATCTTCCTCGGCGGCTGCCTGGAGGCACGAGCGGGCCATGTGGGACCGGCCAGCAACGATGCCGGACGGGGTGCATGGCCGCGCAGACGCCGCGCGACCTCTGCAACGCGCCAGCAGTTCACTGTTCCGACCTTCCCTTCAGCAAGCGGAAGATCTCGAACTGCTCCCGCGCCTTCTCCCGGTTGCCGAGCTTCCGGTAGGCAAGACCGAGCTGGTTGCGGATGTTCGGGTCCTCCGGCGCCAGTTCGGCTGCCGCCAGCAACTGGGCCGCCGCTTCGCCGACCCGGCCCCCCTCCAGCAGGATCCTGCCGCGGAGATAGCGGGCGTCGGCAAAGTCGGGCTCCGCGTCGAGAACGAGGTCGAGCTCGCGCAGCGCGGCGACTGGCTGGTTGTCGAGCTCGAGGACGGTCGCCAGGACATGGCGCGACCGGTGATCGGCGGGATGGGAGGCCAGTTCGGCACGCAGGGCGGCGCCGGCCTCCTCAAGGCGCCCCTGACGGAGATAGATGTTGCCGAGCGTCGACTGCGCCTCGGCGACGTCGGGTCGAAGCTCGATCGCGCGCTCGAGGTGCTCCACGGCCGCCTCGAAATCGCCTTCCTGCGCCGCCGCCTGGCCGAGCAGCACGTTGAGCTCGGGCCACGCGGCGTGCTCGGCGAGCAGCCGGTCGAAGACGGGCTGCGCCTCGGCGGTCCGACCGCTCCGGACCAGAGCCAGACCGTAGGCGTACTGGAGCGAACGGTCGGCGGCGCGGGCCGGATCGGCAGCCAGAAGTTCAGCCGCCCGATCGTAGACCTCGGCGTTGAGCCAAGCCAGCGCGAGCAGCCGGCCGAGCGCCGGATCGTCGGGCTGCTGCTCCAGCGCCGCCGACAGCGGCAACGCGGCCTGCTCGAACTGCCCGGCGTTGAAACGGGCCACGCCCAGCGAGTACTGGACCCGCGGGAACGCCGGATCAACAGCAGCCGCCTGCTCGAAGTGATCGGCCGCCCTGGTGAAGCGCCGGGATTGCGTCGCCATCACACCGAGATTGAAGGATGCCCGCGCCAGGGCGGCGCGTACCGCCCCGAAGAGCCGCTCCCGACCTTCCCGCCCGAGACCGGACACCGCCGTCTCGCCGACACTGGCCGCGGCGAGGACCGCATCCCGCCCCTGGACCTCGCGGCCCGCGAGGTAGCTCGCGAGCCGGTCGCGGAGGCCCTCGGTCGAACTGGCGGAGTACATCTCGGCGGCCTCGAAGTACGGCTTCGCTTCGGCGCCGCGGCCAGACCGGCGCAGAGCCAGCGCGAGCTGATAGTGCACGCTTCCCATCTGGGACGCATTGAGCAGATCGGCCGGGCTGTCAGCGGCCAGGCCGACCGCCCTCTCCAGCGTGTCGGCCGCTTCCCGCGGACGGTCGAGGCCGAGCAGGGCCTGGCCCTGGAACAGGAGGGCGTCGAGCCGGACGACTTCCGGCCGCGCGGCCATCTCCAGCGGCGCCAGCGCCTCCTCGAAACGCCGTGCCGCGACCAGAGCCATTCCCAGGTACAGCGCGTTCACCGGCGCCTCCGGCGAAACGCGGCGTTCCTTCTCGAAGTTCTCGATCGCGGCCTCGACCGAAGCCAGGCCGTCGTCCAGGAGTTCAAGCAGGCCCAGGTGATAGTGCGCCCGCTGCAGCTTCGGGTCCTGCTGGAGCGCGCGTTCCAATGCCGCCCGTCCGTGGTCGTAACGGCCGAAGTCGCGGTAGGTCCTGCCGATGAGCACCCAGGTCTGGGGAATCGGGCGGTCTTCGGCCAGCTTCTCGAACAGCTCCGCAGCGGCATCCGGCCGGTCGAGGCGCAGGTAGCCGCTGGCGAGGGCGAACCGGGTCTCGAGATCCCCGGGCGATTCGACGACCGCCCGCTCCAGCTGCTGCACCGCCAACTCCGGTTTCCCGCCGGCGCTGAACGCCTGTGCGAGAAGCCGAACCGCGCGACCGTCGCCCGAGTGGCGCACGAGCAGGCGCCGGAGATGATTCGCCGCGCCATCGGGATCTCCGCCTTCGAGCGCGAGTTCGGCGAGGGCGAGCAGGGGACGCCGCGCCTCGAGGGCTGACACCAGGGCCCGCTCGTAGGCCGACTCCGCCTCGGCCGGGGCGCCGCCGGCCCGGTGCAGATCGCCGAGCAGCAGCCAGGCCTCGAGCAACGCCTCCCGGTACCAGCTCTCGGCCGCCTGCGGCTCGTCCCGGTGCAGCAGGTTCTCGGCCTCCGTCAGCGCGTGCTCCATCGCGGCGGCCGGTCCCCCGAAAGGGTCGGGCTGCGCCTGCGCCGGAGCCGTTTCCGGCAGCGCGGCAAGCAGGCAGCCTGCGGCGGCCGCAGCCAGGAAGTTCAAGGGCCGGTGGCGGCAGCGCCTGACAGAAGCCCTTCGTACGGCGCGACCCGCGCCACACGCAAACGTCTCCGGGCGCGAGCCGGCTGCGGTGACCGTTTCGATCGCCGCACCGTCCATCACCGCCTGCCGTCCGGCTCGCCCACGGCCACAGTGGTCGAAACGAACGCGGTCTCGCGCGTCGCGTCGTCCCGTACGCCGACCGCCACCAGGTTGAGGCCGTCTGGAATCTCGATGTGGAAGACCAGGTCGAGGAGCCGCGTTTCGCGATCCGGGGGTGCTTCCACCAGGAAGGTCTTCTCGTCCCTGACGACTTTCGAGGTCGGAGCGTGGCGGCTGGCGACCTCCACCCGGATCTGCGCCATCTCCTTGTCCTCGAAGGGCAGGAACGCGACGCCCGCGGCCGGCACCATGACATGGAGCGGCAGCCGCCGCTTGCCGCCGCCGGCCGTGCGAACACGGCCCGCGCCCAGCCGGACACCGAGCGGATTGTCGACCAGGCCCAGGTACAGCGCGCCGTCGAGCTCCTCGCTCAGTCGCTGGTCGGAGCTCTTGTCCCGGTAGCCGCGACGGTGACGCACCTGCAGCTTCCTGCCCCGGACCCGTACGCGGATCTGGTGTTCACCGCGGTCGCCGCCATGCGGCGGGCGGTACGCGAGCGTGTAATAGCTCGCCATCTCATCCGCGATCTGCTCGAGTTCGCCGTCGAACTGGTTGCGGTTGAAGATGGCGCGGCCGCCCGTCTCGTCGGCGAGGACGGCCAGCCCGTCGCGTTCGGCCTCGCGGATCGAACTGTTGAACGGGTTCGCCCCCAGGAAGTCCACCGACGCCTGCTCCGCAGTACTGAGGAAGGTGGAACGCAGGCCGCTCGTCTGCAGCGCGTAGATCGTCACCCGGTTCGCGTTGGCGTGCCGCGTGAGCTCGTGAAAGCCGGAGGACAGCTCTTCAACGGGCGACAGCGAACGGAACCGGTCGCTGGCGGGGCACAGGCCGGTGATGAAGTCCTGCAGGTCGTAGCCCGGAGTCCGCTCCAGGGAATCGCTGATGTAGAGCAGGGTCTTGACCCCGGGCAACGCGGCCAGGAAGCGTGCGGCCGAGGTCAGATGGTCGAGCGTGGCCGAGATTCGGTCCCGGCTGGTCCGGGCGTAGCTCTGCACCTCGGGCAGGGCGTTGCGCATGAACATGGGACAGGGCTCCGGCTCGGTCGTCCGGCGGCTGCTACCCGCGGAGGCGAGCACTCTCGTGTCCTGCCAGAGCTGGTTCAACCTCTGCACCGCGAGCCGCTTCGCCTGCTGCGACTGGCCGCCCATGCCCGGCGACGCTTCGATGCGGGCGAGGGCCGCATCGAGATCCTCGCGACTGGAACCGAAGTAGGCCTCCGTGACCAGGTTACGGTCCTGCCGGAAGATGAGCACCCGCTCCGCGGGGAACTTCTCCTCGTCGAGAAACGCCCTCAGGTCCCCGATCGCCTGCTTGCGGCTGGCCGGACCGAGATGGAGTTCGTCAAAGTAGAGAACGAGATGCGCCGGTTCGGCGGCCGCCCCGCCCCCGGTCACGTCCGACGCGGCCGCCGGCTCACCGCCGTCTCCGCCAGGCCGGGCGGAAACGGCGCCCGTCACTTCGCTGAAGAAGTCGACCGTCACCGGCTTGCCGTCCTCGCGCACCTCGAAGTCCTCCGGACCCAGGCCGACGACCGGACGGCCCTGCCTGTCGCTTACCCAGACCTCGACGTTGACGAGCTGGACATCGACGACCTCGCTGAACGAGAGGCGTTCCGTGTCCTGCGCCCGGGCCCAAGGCGCCGCCGCGAGCACGGACACCGCCCCGAAGAAGACCAGGGCGGCTCTCCGGCCTGTTGCTGCAACGCGATGCGAGTTTCCGGAAGTCACCATGTCAGTCTACTTTCGCCGTCAGGCAGGTTGTGATCGGGTCGACACGGCCGCGGCCGCCCGACCGGCACGGCCGAGTGCTGCCGGCGCGTTCACGGTGCACGTCCGGACATGAGCGAGGAGCTTCCCGGCGTACCGGGTCCGTGTCCGGCGGCCCCGCCGACCTGGCGGAGCACGCCGAAGAGCAGGGCGAGGAGAACCAGCCCCGCGATCGGCGCGACGAAACCGGCAGCCAGTCCGTCCGCGTCACCGGCAAGCCGTCCGGTGAGCCAGGGCAGAGTCGCGCCGCCGCAACCGGCCAGAGCAAACACCCAGCCGGTGCTCCGGGAACGGGTCGCGGCGGTCAGATTGGCGAGAAACGAAACGGTAAGCGGGAAGAGCGGCGCGAGACCCGCGCCGGCGGCAATGGCCGACACCGCCACGCCGGCCTGCGAGCCGCTGGTCAGCAGGCCCAGCAGGCCGGCGCCCGCGAGCGCGATGCCGGCGCTGTAGAGAGCGGGTTCGGACATCCGGCGCAACAACAGCGGCGCTGCCGCGCGGCCGGCCAGCAGCGCGGCCCAGAAGCCCGATCCGATCCAGAACGACGTGGCTGAGCGCAGGGGCTGGAACTGGTCGGCCAGGCTGACCAGCCAGCCGCCGACCGAATTCTCGATGCCGACGTAGAGGAACATGATCGCCGCGATCAGGACGAGTCCGGAAGCACGAACGACGACTTCCCGGGCGCCGCGTCCACGCGCCGCGCCTCGCCCCCCGCCGGTCGGCGCGGAGGTCCCGGAAGCGGCCCCGCCGGCGCCCGCCTCCACGCCGCCCGGCACCCGGAGCAGCGACAGCAGCACGAGGCCCGCGGCCGCCGCCAGGGCCAGGAGCACCGCGTCGCTCGACATGCCCTGTGGTCGAACGGCGAACAGGAGCGGGCAGAAGACCGCGCCCGCGCCCCAGACCAGGTTGAGCGACGAAAGCGCCGCCCCCCTGCGCGCAGGCTGCGAGTGGGCGATCCGGAGATTCGTCGCCGGGATCGCGAGTCCCAGCCCCAGACCGACGGCCGCCGTCGGCGCCAGCGCCTGCGGCCAGCCCGCGAGCGACAGCGCCCCCAGGCCCAGCGCGATCAGCAGGTAGCCGAGCGACAGGCTCAGGCCCAGCCGATAGCTGGAGAGAAGGGCGCCCACCGCGCTGGAGAGGAACTGGACGACGAAGAGAGACCGGAGCTCGGACGGCGGCAGGCGCCATTCGCGCGACAGCTCGGGGAGCAGAGGGCCCAGGAGCACCGTGACCGCGCCCGTGATCAGGAATCCCGCGTAGAGCGGCAGCCAGCCAGGCGTGGCGCGAACCAGGTCACGGCCCCGTGGTTCAGGCATCGCTTCGCGGCGGGGCGGTCGAGTTCCGCACCACCAGAGTCGGTTCGATCGTGATGTCGGCAGGCGCGTCCTCCGCCGGAGCGCCCAGCTTGCGCAGCAACTCGGCGGCGGCCCGGCGCCCCATCTCGTGCAACGGCTGCCGCACGGTGGTCAGGCTGGGGTTCTGAAAGGCCGCGCTCAGGATGTCGTCGAACCCGACCACCGAGACATCGTCCGGGATGCGCAGGCCGCTCTCGCTGAGGGCGCGCATCGCACCGATTGCCGAGATGTCGTTGAAGGCGAAGAGTGCGGTGAAGGGCGCACCCGCGGCGAGCAGCTTCTGACCGAAGACGTGTCCCTCACGGTAGCCCTCTTCCGGCGAGAACTGTTCGCCCGCCGGCCCTCCCGAAAGCTGCAGGGTCAGCCGCGGATCGACCTCCAGTCCGAGTTCCGCAGACGCGGCGAGGATCGCCTGCCACCTTGCCCCGGTGTCGGCGGAGTGCGCGTGACCCATGAAGAAGGCGATCCGCCGGTGGCCGAGTTCGGCCAGATGGGCCAGTGCCTGTCGCGCGGCGGCCTGGTGGTCGATGACGACGTTCGTCACACCGGCCAGATCCTGGTGCCCGGCCACGACCACCGCCGGCAGGGCCAGGGGGTTCTCGATCGGCGTGTTGACCAGGATCAGCCCCTCGACCGAGCGCTCCGTGAGCAGCTGAAGATAGTCGTCGAAGAGGTCGGGCTTCGAGTGGTGGCCGGCCACCAGGTAGAAGTAGCCCTCCTGCAGGAGCTGATCCTCGATACCGCCCAGGACGCCGGCCGCGTAGCCCTCGCTGATCTCCGGCAGCAGGACGCCAACCGCGAACGTCCTCTGGCGGCGCAGCGAACGGGCGATGAAGTTGGGTCGGTAGCCGAGCTCAGCCGCCGCCGCCCGGACCCTGTCCTGGGTGTCCGGAGGAATGCTCCTGGCGGCCGGCGAGCGATTCATGACCAGGGAAACCGTGGTGGGCGACAGACCGAGATGAGCCGCCACGTCCTTGAGCCGGATCGGCTTGCCGGGGTTCGGCCCGCTGGCATCGGCGCCTCTTTCTCTGGCAGGACCCATCGTCTTTCGCTCTCTCGTGGGAACGCCCGGCGCCCTGGCGGACGGCCGCGCGGGGATCGCGTGGGGGCTCAGGGCTCTCTGCAGGCGCTTGACAAACCCGACGCGGTGTGTACAGTCTGAGGCTAGCACGATAAAACGATTTATCTCACCTCATTCCTGCTGCCGCAGAAAGTCGCCCGATTTCGCGGCTGTCGGCTAAATCGGTTTACCCTCACTCAAGGAGGCACGATGTCCACGACACGAAGACTGGCCCTGATCCTCATCCTCTCCATGCTGGCCGCGCCCCTCGCGGCGCAGCGGTTCACCGCGAGCATCCGGGGCGCCGTCACCGACCCGAACGGAGACGCCCTGCCCGGCGCCACCGTGAACCTGGAAGGGACCGAAACCGGTCTCAACCGGACGACGTTCACGAACCCATCCGGGATCTACACCTTCGGCGATCTGCCGGTCGGCGCGTACGAGATCACGTTCACCCTGGACGGCTTCAAGTCCTCCGTGATCAGCGACATCGAATTGCACGTCGCCGACGTGCGCGAGGTAAGCGTGCAGCTCGAGCTCGGCGATGTCTCGGAGACGATCACCGTCGAGTCCGAGGCCATCCCCGTCGACACGCTGAGCGGTGAAGTCGCCGGCCTGATGACCGGCGAGCAGATCCGCGAGCTGCCGCTCAACGGACGGAACTTCGTCCAGTTGACGCTCCTGCAGCCCGGCGTCAGTTCGCCCGAGGCCTTCGACACGAAGAACAAGGGCCTGCTCGCCGGCGTCGACCTGTCGATCAGCGGCAGCGGCGCGACGGGCAACATGTGGACGATCGACGGCGCGAACAACAACGATGTCGGCTCCAACCGCACCATCCTGATCTACCCCTCGGTGGACGCGATCGAGGAGTTCAAGATCCACCGGAACAGCTACAGCGCCGAGTTCGGCGGCGCCGCCGGCGGCCAGATCAACATCGTCACCCGCGGCGGCACGAACGACCTCCGCGGCAGCGCCTACGCGTTCATGCGCGACGACTCCTGGAACGAAACGAACTACTTCCTCGAGCAGGCAGGCCAGGACACGGAGCCGCTCGACCGCAAGGACTACGGCTTCACCCTCGGCGGGCCGCTCCAGCAGGACAAGCTGCACTTCTTCCTCTCCGGGGAGTGGAACGTGGAAGAGCGCGGCATCGCCCGTTCCGGTTTCGTTCCGACGGAAGCGGAGCGCAACGGCGACTTCAGCGGCGGTCGAATCGAGGGCTGCTCCTCGGCGATTCCCAACGACCCGCTGACCGGCCAGCCCTTCCCGGGCAACGTGATTCCCTCGGATCGGATCAACGCCGGCGGCCGGGGCATGCTGCACCTCTACCCCCTGCCCAACACGACGCCCCTGGCCGGCAGCTGCAACAACTGGGTCGAAGCGGTGGTCACGCCGATCGACTGGGACCAGGCGAACCTGCGGCTCGACTACGACGCCACGGACCGCACCCGGCTGATGCTCCGCTACACCCGGGACAACTGGCTGAACGGTGCTCCGAACGCCGGCGAAGCGAACGGCCTGTGGGGGGATGACCCCTACCCGGCCGTTGACACGAACTGGGACCAGCCGGGCCATTCCCTGGTGGCCCAACTCAGCCAGACGATCGGCAGCAACAGCGTGAACACGGTCACCTTCTCCTACTCGGGCAACGAGATCAGCCTCAGTCGCGGCGGCACACAGCCGGAACTGAACAGCGAGATCAACGCGGCGATCCCCGCCCTCTTCGACGGCAAGACGGGCGGCGCCGACCGCAGCCACCCGGTGTTCTGGGGCAGTTCCGGCTACGGCGCCCTGTGGAACATCGCGCCCTGGGAAAACAAGCAGGACCTGATGGTGCTCAAGGACGACTACTCGCAGGTCTTCGGCAGGCACTGGCTCAAGGCGGGCGCTCTCTACAGCGAGAACAAGAAGAAGGAGTTCATCGGCGGCAGCTCCGCTTCCGAAACCCCGCAGTTCTGGGCTGGACCGGGCGGCGTTGGATTGAACGGCTGGGGAGGCGGCACGACCGGCAACGTCCTGGCCGACTTCCTGCTCCAGGACATGAACTGGGGGTTCTCCGAGAATTCCTATGAGCCTGAGCCTGAGTTGCACTGGGAGGACATCGAGTTCTATGTGGCGGACACCTGGCAGGCGAATCCACGCCTCAGCGTCGACTACGGCGTTCGCTACTCGAACTACAGATGGCCGTACGCCAGTGACGACCGGATCACCGCATTCGTACCGGACCTGTACGATCCGGCCCTCGGCAGCGACCGCTGCAACGGCCTGATCCAGGTGCCTGGCACGGATCCGTGCGGTGACGCGGGCCTGCTGGGCGGCTCTGACGGTCCGGGCCGCGGACTGGTGGAAACCGACACGGACAACTTCGCTCCGCGGCTCGGCGCCGCGTTCGACGTATTCGGCAACGGCAGGAGCGTGGTCCGCGCCGGCTTCGGCCAGTTCTTCCAACGCGATCGGGTGAATATTCAGCTCGAGTTCGCCGGGAGCCCGCCCTTCGTCTCGAGAGCGGAGGGGATTCGCAAGCTCGACGAAGTGGGTGAGCCATGCCTCGCCTGCGGCGTCGGTCCGACGAAGGGCATCGATCCGAACTTCGTGACTCCGTACAACTTCCAGTTCAATGTCGGGTGGGAACAGCGAATCGGCCGCAGCAGCACGCTCGAGCTCACCTACGTCGGCAGCCGCGGCCGGCACGTCACGCGGAGATCGGACATCAACCAGGTACCGGCAGGCGACAACAACGGCAACGGCATTCCGGACCGCCTCGAGTACGCGACGGCTCCGGAGGGGGACAACGGTATCCCCATCCGAGGCGGCCTGAGGCCGTTCCCCGCTTTCGGCGACCGTGTCATTCTGTTCTGGGAATCCAACGGCATCTCGGAGTACGACAGTCTCCAGACGCAATTCACCCAGCGGTTCGGCAGCGGATCCCAGTTCCAACTCTCGTACACACTCGCGAGTCACAAGGCGAACGACCCGCTGACCGACGCGGGCGCCGGAGAGTCTTCCAGCCAGATTACGGACCGCGACAACCCGGACCTCGATTGGGGCTACGCCGGTCTGCACCGGGATCACATCTTCAACGCGAACGTCATTCACAACCTGCCGAGGCTTGAAAGCCAGGGCGGCGTCGTCCGAGCCCTGTTCGGAGGGTGGCAGGTCGCAGGCATCATCCAGTACTCCTCGGGGCAAGCGCTGACAGTGAACGCGGCTGGCCTGACCGGAAACGGTATTGCGGGTACCGGCTACCAGCAAAACCTGCGGCCGCTTCGCACCGGCGCTTCCTGCAGTGGCAGCGGCCTGCAGGCGGTCAATCCCGACGCCTACACGCTCATCGGCTGGCAACTCGGTACTCTGGGTGACGGCCGTCGTGGCGAATGTGAAGGCGCCGACTTCTTCCAGGTCGATTTCTCGCTGACCAAGAACATTCGCATGACCGACCGCCTGACCGGCCAGTTCAAATTCGAAGTGTTCAACGTGACGAACCGCGACAACTTCGTCGGCGTGAACTCGGTCTTCGCCCCCACGAGCGTCACCTACGACAGCGAGACGGAACGAAGAGTCATCACCGACTTCACCCTGCCCAACAACTTCGGGCAGGCCCAGGCGGCCCGCGACCCGAGGCAGATTCAGATCGGCTTCAAGCTGATCTTCTAGAGACAGCCACGGAACGTGGACCAGACGGCCGGCCCGGCCGCGCCCGTCTGGTCCGCGCTTCGCCCCTCCCGCCGTGACGGCGGCGGTCCGTCGCATGCAGCCCCTTCTCCCCTTAACGCAAAGGAAGCTGAACGTGGTCCAACGACTCTGCGCCGCGACGGCTGGTCTGCTCCCTCTTGCGCTGGCAGCCGCGCTCGCCAACCCCGGCGCGGCACAGCAGGCCCCGAACTCCGAGGTCCGACCCGAACTCTGGCCTGAGCTGACTTCGCCGCTTCCGGCCGACCCGGAGCTTGAGGCGCGAGTGGACGATCTGCTCGAGCGGATGACCCTGCGCGAGAAGGTCGGCCAGGTCATTCAGGCGGAAATCCGCTCGGTCACGCCGAGGGACGTGCAGAGGTTCGACCTGGGTTCGGTGCTGAACGGCGGCGGCTCGTTCCCCGGCGAGAACAAGCACGCGTCGCCTGAGGACTGGCTCGCGCTGGCCGACGACTTCCACGAAGCCTCGACCGACACCTCGGACGGCGGAGTCGGCATTCCAGTGATCTGGGGCGTGGACGCGGTGCACGGCCACAACAACGTGATGGGCGCCACGATCTTTCCCCACAACATCGGGCTCGGCGCGGCCCGGAATCCCGAACTGGTCCGCCGCATCGGCGAAATCACGGCGCGCGAGGTGCGCGCCACGGGGCTGGACTGGAACTTCGGACCGACCGTCGCCGTGGCCCGGGACGACCGTTGGGGCCGCACGTACGAGAGCTACTCGGAAGCTCCCGAGATCGTCGTGGAGTACGCGCGAGCGCTGGTCGAAGGGCTCCAGGGCGCGGTTGGCAGCCCCGAGTTCCTGGGCGAGGAGCGGGTCATCGCCACGGCGAAGCACTTCCTGGGCGACGGCGGCACCTTCGAGGGCCGCGATCAGGGAGACACCCGGGCGAGCGAGGAGGAGCTCCGCGACATTCACGGCCCTCCCTACGTTGCCGCGCTCGATGCCGGCGCGCAGGCCGTGATGGCCTCGTTCAGCAGTTGGCACGGCCGGAAGCTGCACGGCCACGCCGGGCTCCTGACGGACGTGCTGAAGGGGCAGATGGCGTTCGACGGGCTCGTTGTCGGCGACTGGAACGGCCACGGCCAGTTGCCCGGCTGCAGCAACGAGAGCTGCGCCGACACGCTTCGAGGCGGGCTTGATCTGTTCATGGTCCCGGAAGACTGGAAGGCGCTTCACCGGAACACGCTCCAGCAGGCGCGTTCCGGCGCGATTCCAGAGGCAAGGCTGGACAACGCGGTCCGGCGCATCCTCAGGGTGAAAGCACGTGCCGGCCTGCTCGACAGCGGCCGACCGTCGGACCGAGCGCTCGGCGGGCGGACCGACCTGCTCGGCGCTCCCGAGCATCGCGACGTGGCCCGTCAGGCGGTGCGCGAGTCCCTCGTTCTGCTGAAAAACAACGACAGCCTCCTGCCCCTTTCGCCGAAGTCGCTGGTGCTCGTCGCGGGGCCGGCGGCCGACGACATCGGGCGGCAGAGCGGCGGCTGGACGCTGACCTGGCAGGGCACGGGCAACACGAACGACGACTTCCCGGGCGCCACCTCCATCTGGGCCGGCATCGAACAGACGATCGAGGCGGCTGGCGGCAGTGCCGTCCTCTGCCAGGGCTGCGCCTACAGCGGCGAGCTGCCGGACGCGGCCATCTACGTGACCGGCGAGACGCCCTACGCCGAGGGCCAGGGCGACCTGACGAGCCTCGAGTACAGCCCCGGAGACAAGTCCGACGTCGAGCTGATGGGTCGGCTCCGGGCCGCCGGCATTCCGGTCGTCACGATCTTCCTTTCCGGGCGCCCGCTGTGGGTGAACCCGGAGATCAACGCATCGGACGCCTTCGTCGCCGCCTGGCTGCCGGGCTCGGAGGGCGCCGGCGTGGCCGACGTCCTCTTCAGCGCGGCCGACGGCGCAGTCGCCCACGACTTCCGGGGCAAGCTCTCCTTTTCCTGGCCGCGCTCGCCGGACCAGACGGTCCTCAACGTCGGCGACGCGGAGTACGACCCGCTTTTCCCCTACGGCTACGGCCTGACCTACGCCGACGAGGGCAACCTGCCCGAGTTGGACGAGGCGCGGCCGGAGGGGTCGCCGCCGGTTCGCACAACCGACACCGGCGCGACCGCAGGCGCCGCGCCCGACCTCGTTCTGTTCGCCGGACGGATGGCCCCCGGTTGGCACTTCTACGTGGGCGACGAATCGGACTGGCAGGTCGGGGCCCCCGACGCTCGCGGCCGGACCCGCGGCGTGTCCGGCGTGGTGCTCTCGGCCGTCGACCGCAACGTCCAGGAAGATGCGCGAATGGCGCTCTGGCGAGGCCGCAGTCAGGCCCAGATCTACATCCAGTCGCGTCCCGTCGACTTAAGCGCCGAGACCGCGAGCGGCATGGCTCTCGAGCTCGACGTCATGGTGGAAGAGCCACCGGTCTCAAGAGTCCAGATGCGGATGGACTGCGGGTACCCCTGTACCGGCGGTCTCCTCGTGACGGGCATCCTCGAGAGCCTTCCCGAGGGAGAATGGGCGACCATGCAGATCCCTCTTCGCTGCTTCCAGGCTTCCGGCGCCGAGATGAACCGCATCGACACGCCCTTCCTGATGTCGACGGACGGGCCGTTCACGCTCCGTTTCTCCCGCATCGCGATCGCCCCTGCCGATCCCGCCGCGCTGACGGCCGGTTGCTGAACGAGGAGAAACACCCCTATGCTGACGGCCAGGATCACCGCCCTCGACTGGACCGTCGTCGCGCTCTACTTCACCGGCGTCTTCGCCATCGCGGTCTGGGCGATCAGGCGCGTCCAGCACGGCGAACGCACCTCGTCGAGCTACTTCCTCGCCGGCCGCAACGTCGGCTGGTTCGTCGTCGGCGCCTCCCTCTTCGCCTCGAACATCGGCTCGGAGCACCTCGTCGGCCTGGCCGGCACCGGCGCCCAGAGCGGCCTCGTGCTCGGCCAGTTCGAGCTCCAGGCCTCGCTCATCCTGCTGATTCTCGGCTGGCTGTTCGTCCCGTTCTACGTCAAGAGCGGCATCTTCACGATGCCCGAGTTCCTGGAGCGGCGCTACTCGCCCGCGGCCCGCTGGTACCTCTCGGTGATCTCGGTCATCGGCTACGTCCTGACCAAGATCTCGGTGACGATCTACGCGGGCGGCGTCGTCTTCGAGACCCTGATGGGCATCAACTTCTGGACCGGCGCCCTGGTGGTCGTCGTCATCACGGGGGTCTACACCGTGCTCGGCGGCCTGCGCGCCGTCGTCTACACCGACCTGCTGCAGGCGATCGTCCTGATCGTCGGCGCGTCCACGGTGACGATCCTCGGACTCGCCGAACTCGGCGGCTGGCGGGTCATGGTCGAGACGGCCGGCCCCGGCTTCTTCGACATGTGGAAGCCGATGTCGGACCCCGACTTCCCGTGGACCGGCATCGCCTTCGGCGCGCCGATCATCGCCGTCTGGTACTGGTGCACCGACCAGTTCATCGTCCAGCGGGCGCTCTCCGCGCGCGGCATCGACGACGCCCGGCGCGGGACGATCTTCGCCGGCCTGCTCAAGCAGTTGCCGCTGTTCCTGTTCGTCGTGCCCGGCGTGATCGCGTACTGCCTGTCGCAGTCCGGGAAGCTCGAGCTCGCCTCCTCCGACCAGGCGCTGCCGGCTCTCGTCGTTGCGCTCCTGCCGGCGGGCTTCCGGGGCCTGGTGGTCGCGGGCCTGCTGGCGGCCCTGATGAGCAGCCTCTCTTCCGTCTTCAACTCCTGCTCGACCCTGATCACGCTCGACATCTACAAGAAGCTCCACCCCGGCGTCTCGGAACGCCGGCTGGTCCTGGTCGGGCAGACGGCCACCGTGGGTCTCGTGGGCCTGGGCCTGCTCTGGATCCCGCTGATGCAGAACATCTCGGGAACGCTCTACCAGTACCTCCAGAGCGTCCAGGGCTACATCTCTCCGCCGATTACCGCGGTCTTCCTGCTCGGGCTGTTCTGGAAGCGCCTCAACGCCCAAGGCGCGATCGCGTCACTGGCCGTCGGCTTCGTCCTCGGAATGGGCCGGCTCGTGGCCGAGTTGAACAAGGACAGCCTGAGCGGCTTCCTCTACACCTTCGCCGACATCAACTTCATGCACGTCGCGATCTTCCTGTTCCTGATCTGCGCGGCCGTCCTGGTCGCGGTCAGCCTCTGGTTCCCGCCGCCCTCGGAGCAGCGCGTCGCCGGCCTGACCTGGAGCCGCGCCGGCAACGCCGAGCTCCTCGCCGACTCCGACCCGGCCAAGCGCAAGCTGGACCGGACGTTGTCGATCGTCCTGGTCCTGATCGTCGCCGCGGTGATGGTCTACTTCTCGGGCTAGCGCTACCGGTTTCTGCCTTCTGGCAGTCCGTGAATCTGGCGCCGAGGCGCGCGGCTGGCTTCTTGCAGTCCGTGGCGGAGTCCGTGGCGCACCGGGAGCGGCCATGGATCCCGCCCGGCATCATCGTTGCGCTCTGCGGTCCAATGAGGTCATGTCGGCTGCGTAGAGAGGTCAACCCTGCCTGCCGTGGCGTGGTTCTCTACCCGGTGGCGCCGGGGTGTGGGCGCACCCGGACGGCGACGGTCCGTTACCGGACCGCCGCCGCATGCGGCTGGTTCGTCCTCAGGAGTTCCGGGGAAGAGCCGGATCGCTATTCCTCGGGTGGGCGGCGCAGGTGGGGCACGATGCCGATGAACCCTGCAACGTGGTGCTCGAACAGCGTGCCGTCGGCCGCTTCGTCCGCGTCCACGCCGAGCGGGACCGCCGCCGAGGGGCCGTCCAGCAGGTCCCTGCAGACCAGCGGCGCGACGGCCGCGTTCCGCGGGCCGTCGATCCAGTACCAGCCGCCCGGCCTGACGCCCTCGAAGGAGAGCTCGCCGCGCATCGGATTCCCGGCGTCGTCGGTGCAGGACTCGCCGTCCTCGCGCAGCAACTGGACGATCAGGCCGTCATCGTTCGCCTGCAGCGTCTGCGTCGTGGTCTCGCCGCGGCAGGTGGTCCGCAACTCGACGGATTCGCGGTCGGTCGGCTTGACGACGATGCCGCCGGTGCCCCGCCAGTACGGGCTGACGTACTCGCCGCACGCGTCGGCGCCGGACAGGTGCGGCACGATGCCGATCAGCTGTGCGACTTCGTGTTCGAAGAACGTGCCGTTGGCCGTCACGTCCGTCTCCACGCCGGCGGGAATCGTCGCCGCGGCGCCGCCCAGATCGACTTCGGAGACCAGCGGCGCGACGGCGGCGTTCCGCGGGCCGTCGATCCAGTACCAGCCGCCGGGCTCGATGTCCCTGACCGACATTTCGCCGCGGACGGGATTCCCGTCATCGTCGGTGCACGCGTCCCGGCGCACCAACTGGACGATCAAGCCGTCATCGTTCGCATACAGCGTCTCCGTCGTGCGGGCGTCGCGGCAGGACATCTCGAACTTCACGGAAAGGCCGTTGGCCGGCTTGACGACGATGCCGCCGGTGCCCCGCCAGTACGGCGCGACAAACCGGTCGGGCTCGGGCGAATCGGGTTCAGGCTCGGGTTCGGGCTCGGGACCGGGCGGCGGCGGCGGCGGTGGCGGCGGCTGCGGCGGCGGCGGTGGTGGCGGCGGCGGCGGCGGCGGCGGCGGTGGTGACGGCAGTGCGGTACAGCTGGGAAGCGGGTCCACGTCGTTGATCGTTCCCGTGCCGCCGTAGCTCCAGAGTATGATGGGCCTACCGAAGGGGTAGTTCGTGGTGGCGACCGTGAAGGTCTCCGGGCCTTCGACGACGCAGTCGGTCTCGGTGGGCACCCTGACCCGCCCCGTTACGGAGGCATTCCCGTAGGCGGCGAACACCCTCACACTCAGGGTTTGGGGGGTGTAGTCCGCAGTTGTCGCCGTGCCGTCCTGGGTGGCAACGGTCACGTTGAAAAGAGAAAACCCCGAGGACCGGGGAAACCTCGAGTAAACCATGGTGAAGGTCAACTCATCCCCTTCGTTCGCCTCGGGGTCGGAGATGTCGAAACACTGGTACAGGTTCAGAGCGCCGCTGTTCACCCGCGTGGCCGTGGCGCCTGGCAGGCCCCCCGTGAGACGGTTCCCGCACAGGGACAGATGCTGCAGGTTGGTCAGGCTGTCGAGGGTGGCGAGACTGGTGGCGGGAATGGCGCCGGTAAAGCCGTTCGACCCGAGGAGGAGGTGCGTGATGCCCGTGGCGGCGCTCACGTTGTTGATGTTCCCGGTCATGTCGTTGCCGCGGAGGTTGAGCACCCTCATGCCGGTGCTGGCGATGCTGGGGATGCCCCCGGTCAGGCTGTTGAAATGGGCCGAGATCTCTTGCAGGTTGTTGCCGGTTGGCAGGGCCGGGATGGCCCCTGTCAACTTGTTGTCGTTGACGATGAGCTGGTTAAGGTCCACGAGGGTGGACAGGGCGGGGATTCCCCCGGTCAGGTTGTTGGCCACGCCTCTGGTGAATCTGAAGTTGTTGCCCACATTGAGACGCTTCAGCTTGACGAGGGCGGACAGGGCGGGGATTTCCCCGGTCAGGTTGTTGTCGTTGAGATCGACCCACTTCAGGGTGGTGATGCCGTTCAACGCCGGGATGCTCCCGGTCAACTTGTTCCTGCCGAGAGCGAGCTTCTCCAGCTTGGGGGCGCCGGTCAACTCCGGGATCGCCCCGGTCAGTTCGTTCCTGCTGAGATCCAGAGTCCTCAGAGCGGTGAGGCCGCTCAACGACGGGATTTCCCCGGTCAGCCTGTTGTCGTAGAGATGCACAGTGCCCAGGACGGCGAGGCCGCTCAACGACGGGATTTCCCCGGTCAGCGCGTTGCCGCTGAGCTCCAAATTGATCAGGGAGGTGAGGCCGCTCAACGACGGGATTTCCCCGGTCAGCGCGTTGTTGCTGAGCCTGAGGAACCTCAGATTGGTCAGGTTGCTGAACGAGTCGGGGATTTCCCCGGTGAAGTTGTTTTTCTGGAGGTTGAGGATCCTCAGGTTGGTCAGCCTGCCCAACCACGCCGGGATCGGCCCGGGGGTGAGGTTGTTGTGGGTGAGCCGGAGAGTCAGGAGTCCGTCGAGGTCGCCCAGATCGGGGAGCGTCCCCTGAATGTCGTAGGAAGGGCCGAGCGTGAGCCGGGTGACGCGGCCCCAGTGGCGGTCCAGACCGACCGATTGCCATTCACCGATGTTCAGCGAGGTACTCCAGTTCAGGTCGGTTTGCGCGCCGCCCGAGCCGAGAGTCAGCGCGGCCTTGAAGGCCAGCAGGTCGGTGCAGTCTGCAGCCAGCGTGGCTTTGGCGACGGTTCTATACTCCGCGATGGCTGGGTCGCTCACCTCGCAGGTGTCGGGCGTCATCTGGGCGTGGGACGCGCCGCCGAACAGGCCGAGCGCCAGCGCCAGCGTCAGGACCTTGAGCACCAGACGCGGCACGTGGGCCGACTGCCGGGAACCGCCGCTCGAGGAGCGTGAGGAGCGTCGGCGACGATCAACTCCGAGGGTAGACGGGATTCGGTCTGGAGCCTTATCCATCACACTCTCCTTGAAGGCAAGTAGTCGTGGCGCCGGGTTGGGCGGTGACGCGCAGGGTCACCTTCTCGCCGCCGCGGTTGGGGAGCTGGCTGGCCGCCAGCGGGGAAACGAGCGGCACCGTTCTTCAAGCGTCGAGAGCCTAGCCTAGCCTAGCCTAGCCTAGCCGGGCTTCCAGCGTCATGCCTGACTCCTCCTCGACGGCTTCCCCAGCAGCGCGTCGGACACGATCTTCAGCATGATCTCCGACGTCCCCTCGAAGATCTTCGTCAGCCGCGCGTCGCGCCAGTAGCGCTCCACCGGGTAGTCCGTCGTGTAGCCGGCGCCGGCCAGGACCTGCAGCGCGTCGGAGCACACCCGCTCCGACATCTCGGCGGCGAAGTACTTCACCATCGCCGCCTCCTTGGCGGCCGAAACGCCACTGTCGATCCTGGCGCAGACGGAGTAGTTCAACTGGCGGGCCGCCTCGACCTCGGCCGCCATGTTCGCGATCTTGAAACGGATCGCCTGGAAGTCGGCAATCGGGCGCCGGAACTGGATGCGCTCCCTGGAGTACGCGATCGCCTGCTCCAGCGCGCCCTGGGCGAGGCCGATCGACCGCGCCGCGGTGTGGGCCCGGGCGCTCTCCAGCCCGCGCGCCATGCCGTAGAACGCCTGGCCCCTGGCCTCCTTCTGGCGCTTCGTGATCGGCACGCGCACGTTCTCGAAGTGAAGCTCCCAGGTCTTCCAGCCGTGGTAGCCGATCTTCGGGATCGGCGAACCGGTCACGCCCTCCGGCAGCTCGCCGGGCGGCTTCTCGATCCCGATCCCGGTCAGCGCGGCGTGGCGCTTCGTCGGATCGCCCTCCGTCCGCGCGATGACCTGGATGAAGTTCGCGCCGTCGGCGAAGGTGCACCAGTACTTGTTGCCCGTGATCACCCAGTGGTCGTCCTCCATCCGCGCCCGGCAGGTGATCGACGAGATGTCCGAGCCGACCTCCGGCTCCGACATGGCGAGCGCGCCAAGGTACTTGCCCTGTGCCATCAGCCTGATCCGCTTGACCCGCTCCTCGCCCTCGAAAGGGATCGACCGGTAGAAGCCGTTGCCGCGGGCGATGATGCTCGCCACGCTCATCCAGCCCCGCGCCAGCTCCTCGGCGACCAGGCAGTACTCGAACGCCCCCAGCCCGGCGCCGCCGTACTCCTCCGGGATCACGATGCCGAAGAAGCCCAGCTCGCCCATCTGGTCGATCAACGACTGCGGGATCGCCTCCTTCTTCGGGTCGAGCTCGTTGGCTACGGGCAGGACCTCCTTGTCCGTGAAGTCCCGCGCGATTCGGCGCAGCATCTCCCGCTCCGGCGTCATGTAGCCGACCGTCTTCTGCGCTTCGTTCATGCCGACGTCCACTGCTGGTCGTCCTCCCTGGCCGAGACTGATGAGTGGCCGTTCAGCTTAGGGTGACGGGAAGCGGAGCGCAATCGTGGCGCCCTCAGAACGACCGGGCCAGCGCCTCTCGCGGGGTCACCGCCGGAATCGGCGACCGTACGAAGTCCCTCACGTTCCTCGTCACGATGTACTCCGCCCCGCACGCCCGTGCGGCGGCAACCTGCATCGCATCCTCGAAGTCCGTCATCGGGAGGGAAACCGCGTAGCGGAGAGCCCCCGTATCCGCGGGCGCAACGGCCACGAAACGGATCAACTCGGCGATGAAGTCGCGAGCGTCGCCATCTCCACGCTCCGAAGTCACCAGGCAGCAGAAGTTCGACAGGCTGTGCCACGCCACGAAAACACGACGGGACGACTGCTCGATCCGCTCGAGGAGTTCGGTAGAAGGTCCCGAGTGAGGCCTCCGATCGAGAGCGACGTCGATCAGGACGTCGGTGTCCAGCAGCATCAGAGGTACTTGCGGGCGAGCGCTGCGTAGCGGCCGTCCCCCCGCCGTGCCGGCTTGAATCGACCCCGCCACCGCGACGCAAACGAGGGTGTGTTCTCACCCGCCATCTCTCTCAGCGATACCTCGATCAGAGACGACAGCGAGACGCCCCGAGCCTGCGCGTACCGCTTGGCCCTGGGCACCAACTCACTGTCCACGGTGATTGTCAGCTTGCTCTTCATCGTCTGGCCGTCGCCGCACGTCAATACGTATGCCGAACATCGTATACGTGTAGATGCTTGACGGCAACCGAACCACCTCCCCTCCTGGAACCCGTCAAGGCAGAGCCAGGTCGCGCCCGGCTGTGACCGCCAGATGTGACGTCGGCTCTACCGTAGGAGAACCCATGGGGGACACAGATGGAAGCAGCAGGACGGCCAGGCTGCCGGCGAACGGCTCGGCGTCTACTGTCGGAGAACCCATGGGCGACACGGATTGGAAGTGCCCTTCAGCCGTCAGGCAATCCTCCGCGGCGCCGGACACCCGCCAGCGCCAGCGAATGCACGTGTGTCCCGTCAGCGTGGCGGGCGATAGGTCTCGACCGGGGGGAGCTGCGAGCCGGACAGGTCGGCCGGAACGCTCTCCTCGGCTACGACGGTGTGGGTCAGCGTGCCGATTCCCTCGATGCTGGCGCTGATCGTCTCGCCCGCCTGCAGGTACCCGGAGCCTGTCGCGCGCTGGACGCGGCCGGCGCCGGTTCCCCCGGACGTCCCGCTTTGCAGAACGTCACCGGGGAATACGGTAATGAGCGACGACGCGTACTCGATCAGCTCCGGAATGTTGTGGATCATGTCTCCCGCTCTGGCCTCCTGGACGGTCACGCCGTCGATGACGAGGGTCTGGTGCAGGCGCTCCATCGGGTCGCCGTAGAACTCCTTCGGAACGATCCAGGGCCCGTGGGGCGCGAACGTGTCATGGCCCTTGCCGACGAACCAGTCCAGGGCGGCGCCGAAGCCGCCCGGCGGACGCCCGCCACGATCGGAGATGTCCACGGCGACCATGTAGCCGAACACGTGGTCGTATGCACGGCTCGCGGAGATGTACTTGCCCGCGCGGCCGAAGACGATGGCCATTTCGACTTCCCATTCAATCCGGTCGCGGCCGTAAGGCATCACGATGTCCTCGCCGCTGCCGATGATCGCGCCGCGGGTGGGCTTCAGGAAGAGATAGGGCACGCCCCGGTTCTCTTGCCTCTCCCTGGTCCGCACCTTCAGCTCCTCCTCGGTGCAGCCCTCGCACGCGTGTGTGTAGAAGTTGACCGCCGCATTCATCAGCTTGCTCGGATACAGGATCGGCGCAAGGATCCTGACGTCGTCGACATGGTGGACGCAGGCGGCGCGCGTGCCCTCCGACAGCCGGTTCCCGGCGACGAGGTCGTTGACGATCTCGTAGAGCCGGTACTTGAGGCCGTACTCGTACCGGCCGATCAGCTCGAGCATGTCGGCCGGCATGGCGAGGCGCGGGTAGATTGAATCCAGCTCCAGCGCGGCGTTCGCCGCGCCGATGTCGACGATCAGCGAATCCCGCAGCACGAGCCCCACGACGGCCTCCCCGTCGATCAGAAAGGTGCCGACCTTGAAGGGTTCGGCCGATTCCAAGGCCTGGGCCTGGAGCCCGGCCGGCGCCGCGAGGACCACGAGCAGGAAAGCGAGAGTAGTTGAGCGCATTCAGCCCTCCGTGTGAATCGAGTTCAGCGTTCCAGAATGATCGCTCGGAGGGCTGTCGTCAAGACCGGCTCGAAGCCGGCCAAGTCCAGCCGGCCGCCGACGTGATCGCGCGGCGCCGGTAGCGATAGCATGCCGACTGAGGACAGCGTCGGCGCGCTTGCAGAGGACTCGCCGTTCGACAGGATGCCGGCCCAGCCGCCGGCATGGGTGCGGAGACAGGCCGCCGAGCCCGCGGCCGGCCCCGCAGTCGCACAGCGCAATGGGGGGAGTGACCGGCGTACACCGATCCGCTACATTCCGACCGCTCCCACCATGGACCACAGCCAGATCGTCAGCTTCCTCTGGAGCGTCGCGGACCTGATCCGCGACACCTTCAAGCGCGGCAAGTACCAGGATGTCATCCTGCCGCTGACCGTCTTGCGCCGACTCGACTACGTGCTGGCGCCCACGAAGGCGGAGGTGCTGGCGACCCAGGCCCGGTACAAGGGCGAACTCGGGAATCTGGACGGGCTGCTACGCCGTGCCTCCGGTTTCGCGTTCTACAACACGTCCCCGTACGACTTCGGGAAGCTCCTCGCCGATGCGCCCGATCTCGCGAAGAACCTGCGCTCCTGGATCGCCGGCTTCAGCCCCAACATGCGCGAGGTGCTGGAGAAGTTCGACTTCGACAACACGATCTCGAAACTGGACGAATCGGGATTGCTCTTCCAGGTCCTGCAGCGGTTCGGCGACCCGAAGGTGAACCTCCACCCCGACGAGATCGACAATTTCACGATGGGCACGATCTTCGAGGAGCTCATCCGGAAGTTCAACGAGGCCCTGAACGAGAACCCCGGCGAGCACTTCACCCCCCGGGACGTGGTCCATCTCATGGTCGACCTGATGCTGGCCGGCGACGAGGAGGACCTGCGGACGGAGGGCGCTGCGCGAAGCATCTACGACCCCTGCTGCGGCTCAGGCGGAATGCTCACGATCGCCAAGGAGCACACGACCCTCGGCGAGATTCGGGACGGCAAGCGCCTGAGCGACCCGGTCAACCCCGACGCTCACACCCACCTGTTCGGCCAGGAGGTGAACCCCGAGACCTTCGCCCTGTGCAAGTCGGACCTCTTCATGAAGTCGGAGGATGGCGGCGACGCGAAGAAAATCCGGTTCGGAAGCACGCTCTCGAACGACCGGCACGCTGAAACCGGCTTCGACTACATGATCGCCAATCCGCCCTACGGCAAGGACTGGAAGCGCGACCAGGCCGCGGTACGGACCGAGCACGACCGGGGCGCCGCCGGCCGCTTCGCTCCGGGCCTTCCGCGGATCGGTGACGGACAACTCCTGTTCCTGCTCCACATGCTCGCGCACACGAAGGCGCCGGCCGAAGGCGGGTCGCGGATCGCGATCATCATGAACGGCTCGCCCCTCTTCACCGGCGACGCCGGCAGCGGCGAGAGCGAGATCCGCCGTCACGTCCTCGAGAACGACCTGCTCGAGGCGCTCATCGCTCTCCCCGAGCAGCTCTTCTACAACACCGGCATCGCCACCTACGTCTGGGTGCTCACCAACCGGAAGCGGCCTGACCGCCGTGGCACGGTCCAGCTCATCGACGCGACCTCGTTCCGGGTCCCGCTGCGCAAGAGCCTGGGCGCCAAGCGCCGCGAGATTCCGTTCGAGCGGAAGGAAGACATCCTGCGGCTGTTCCGGGACTACGAGGACGGCGCCACCCGGATCGTCGTGGAGGACGGCGAGGAGCGGGAGGTCGTCGTCAGCCGCATCTACCCGACGACGCACTTCGGCTTCCGCAAGATCACCGTGGAACGGCCCCTCCGGCTCGACTTCCAGGCCAGCCCCGAGCGCATAGCCCGGCTCGATGACGTGCGCGCCTTCGCCAACCTGGCGGTTTCGCGCAAGCGGGATCCCGAAGCCAGGGCGAGGGACGAGCAGGCCGGAAAAGCGAAGCAGGCAGCGATCCGCGCCTTGCTGGAGACCCTGCCCGACCGGCTGTTCCTGGACAGGGCGGCCTTCAAAGCCGAACTGGACCGTGCGTGCCGGGCGGCCGACCTGAAGCTCGCCGCCCCCATCAGGAAGGCTGTGCTCGCCGCTCTGTCCGAGCGCAACGAGAAGGCCGGGATCTGCCGCGACCGGAAGGGCCGCCCAGAGCCCGACCCGAAGCTCCGCGACACCGAGAATGTGCCCCTCTCGGAGAGCATCGACTCGTTCTTCGAGCGCGAAGTGAAGCCCCACGTACCCGACGCCTGGATCGACCCGAACCGCAAGGACCCCCAGGACGGCGAGGTCGGGCTCGTGGGCTACGAGATCAACTTCAACCGCTACTTCTACGTGTACCGCCCGCCCCGTCCGCTGGAAGAGATCGAGTCCGACATCCGGCGGGTCGAGAAGGACATCGTGGCGATGCTGGGCGAGATGGCGGGTTGACCGCTCACGATCCGGGCCCGCGAGCACGCGGCCGGGACGACCGGAGGCGGGTCGCGTGTGGCGCGGGACGCGGCACACGGGCAGGCTCCCCGGCCGCCCTGGTTCTGGGATTGAGGCCAGCCCCGGTATGCTGTCTCGTCGCACCTTGCTGGACGGGCGCCTGACCGCTCTCGGCGGGACGCGGACTTCACCACGGGCTGCCACGACTCTTGAGCGGGGACTCCGGGAGCATGTTCGACACCCTGGAAGAGATTCGAAGGCAACTCGAGGTCAAGGAGGACGCCCGGGCAGAGTTCAAGGAGGTCGAGCTGGGCAAGCACGGCGTCCGGTCCCCGAACACGGAGGATGTGGCCGGCGAGATGGTTGCCTTTGCGAATGCCGAGGGCGGCGTCATCTTCCTCGGTGTGGACGACGACGGCGTGGTGCGCGGCGTTCCAACCGACCGGGTGGGCGACGTGGAAGCCTGGGCGATCAACATCGCCAGCAACAACTGCGATCCCCCGATTCGTCCTGTCCTGCGAAGAGAGCGGCTGGCCGGCCCGGATGGTTCGGATCGACTCGTGGTTCTCGCGCAGATTGGACGCGGGCTGTACGTCCACGGCACAAGCGGCGGGCGCCACCACGTTCGCGTCGGCTCGACGAAGCCACTCTTGCAAGGCGCGGCCCTGGCGCGCCTTTTTCAGGAGCGTGGACGCACCTTCGTCTTCGACGAGCAACCGGTACCGACGGCGACGATGGACGATCTTGACCGCGAAGACATGGCCGCGTTCTTCACCACAAGGCCTCCGAGGATTCCCTGGCAGGACCTGCTTCGGAACACGCGCGTCGCGACGGCAGAGGACGGCCCGGTGGAACGCCCCACCGTCGCAGGTCTGTTGGCATTCGGCGCCAGACCCCAGGCACACCTGCCGTCAGCATTCGTGGAAGCCGCGGTCTACCGGGGACACCGCCTCACGTCGGACCACCTCGTGCATGCCGAGTCCATCAAGGGCCAGGTCCGCGACCAGATCGACGACTCGGTCGGGTTCGTCGACCGCTTCATGCTGCGGCCCGCCCGCAAGACGGCCGGCAGGACGGACTATCCCCAGTACGACATCGGCGCGGTCCACGAAGCCGTTGTGAACGCGCTGGCACACCGCGACTACTCGCTGGCTGGCGCGAAGATTCGGCTCTTTCTTTTCGCAGACAGGATGGAGCTCTACAGCCCGGGCGGACTCCCCAACACGCTGACCATCGAGACGATGCCCTACCGGGTCTTCACCCGCAATCAGCTTCTGGTCAGTTTCCTGTCGCGCACGACGAGCCGCCGAACGGGCCGGGCTTACCTCGAGTCGAGGGGAGAGGGCGTGCGCGGCATCCTGGAAGCGAGCGAGGAACATGCGGGCCGGCGGCCTGAGTACGAGCTCTTCGGAGAAGAGCTGCGCCTGACCATCTGGGCGCAACCATCGCCTCACGAAGGCAGGGCACGCTGACCCGTGACGCTGGGCGCCTGACCCACGGAGACGGCGCGGTGCCGCGTGAAACGGCGATCACATGCACTGAAGTGTCGGCAACGGTCTTTGGATGCCGACAGTTTGACACACTAAGGCACGCTACCTTATGCTCTCGGCATGGCCGAGGAGAAAAGCAGGCAAACGTCCTCGTTTGCCGACATTTTCGATCACGATCGGCAACCGAGTGCCGCCAGACCCGCCGGCAGACGGACCCGCTCCTCCGCCAAGGCCGTAGACGGTCTTCCGACCGCCGAGACGGAAGTTCGCCATGACGCCGACTTCCCGCTCGCCGGTGAGCGAGCCGCGGACCGGGCCGCCAGACAGCGTCTCGGCGCGAGAGCGTTCTTCCGCCAGCGCGACGCTGCCCAGCTCGGGGTCCACTCACGCCAACTGAAGCGGCTCCTGGATGCCGGTGCGGTCGAGAAGGTTGCCCGCGGGCTCTACCGGCTTGCCGACCTGGAACCCACCGAGCACTACACCCTGGCCGCCGTTTGCGCCCGGGTCCCGAACGCGATCGTCTGCCTGCTGTCCGCGCTGAGCGTCCACGGCCTCGGGACCCAGCTCCCGTGGCAGGAGTGGATCGCCATTCCGCACAAGGCCAGAGCACCTCAACTTGGCGAGCTACCGGTCAAGATCGTTCGCTTCTCCGGCGCCTCGCTCCACTATGGGGTCGTCAGGGCAACCTTCGAGGGGGTTCCGACTCGGATCACGAGCCCGGCCCGAACGGTCGTGGACTGCTTTCGCTTCCGCAGACTGGTCGGGAGAGACGTGGCGCTGGAGGCGCTTCGCGACGCCCTGCGCAACCGCAAGGCAACCGCCGACCAAATCTGGCGGGCTGCGGAAGTCTGTCGCGCCAAGTCGCTGGTCGGTCCGGTGCTGGAGGAGCTGTCGGAATGACGCGCAAGGGGCCGATTCGCAACGTTCCAGCGTCCATTCACCAACGCCTGCTGAACCTTGCCCACCGCCAGGGGATTCGCTTCAATGTCCTGCTCCAGCGCTACGCAATGGAGCGGTTCCTGTACCGTCTCGCCGCCTCCAGTGAAGTAGATCGATTCACCCTGAAGGGGGCCGCTCTGTTCCAGATATGGACCGGACAGGAACTGCGACCCACCCGGGACATCGACTTTCTCGCGTCTGCACCCGAAGACCATGCGGCCCTGCGGACCTCGTTCGAAGCGATCTGCGCCGTGCCGTGCCCCCAGGACGGCGTCATCTTCGACCCGGCGACGATGCAGATGAGCGACATCCGCAAAGAACAGCCCTACGGCGGTGTGCGGGTGCAGATGGAGGGCCGTCTCGGCCAAGCGCGACTCCACCTCCAGGTGGACATCGGCTTCGGCGACGTGATCACGCCCGAGCGCGAGGAGCGCGACTACCCGACCCTTCTCGATCTTCCGGCCCCACGCCTGTGGACCTATCCGCGCGAGACTCTCGTGGCCGAGAAGTTCGACGCGATGGTGAGCCGGGGCATGACGAACACTCGCGTGAAAGACCTATGGGACATCGCCTGCCTCGCAAGGCGTTTCGCGTTCGACGGTGAGACCTTGCGCACCGCGATAGAGGACACGTTCCGGAGACGCCGGACACCGCTCGCGGGCGAGAGGCCAGTAGCACTGATGCGCGACTACTACCTGGATGGCACGCGCGCGCAACGCTGGCAGGTGCTGCAGGGGCAGGTTGGCGCGTCGGCCGACGGGCCCGCCCTGCTGGTGGAAGCGGGAGAGGAACTGCTGCGCTTCCTGGGGCCGCCATGCGACAGCATGATCGAAGGCGGCCCGTTCACGCAGGCCTGGCCCGCCGGGGGGCCTTGGCGACCGGGAACCCGCAGCCCGCGGCAATGTCCATGACGCACCGACAGCCCTCAGGCGTTCGTCCTGAAAGGCGCGACCCGAAGGCACATCGGGCCGTTCTCAGTCCGAGGAACAGGGCCGACCCGGGAGCACAACCCGTGTGGCGCTGCCGGAGCCACACGCGAACCACCTCCGGATCCGAGTCAGCGAGCACGCGGCTGACACCCGGGTGGCGCCGCCGGCGCCCACCGGGAACCGCCTCCGGGACCAGCCGTCAAGCACACTGATGGCACAATGCGAGACGAGATGCATGGCCCTTTGAGCGCTGCGCGACTTCCGCGACTGGCTGCCAGGGCGCCACGACGAGGCAAAGGACCGTGACCGCCGAGACCGGTCGGCTCGGGCCGCATCCGCTGCAGCGCTTTGCTCCCTACCCTGAGTACAGGGACTCCGGCGTCGAATGGTTGGGCGACGCCCCTGCTCACTGGAAGGTGAAGCGCCTCGGAACGACGGTGACCGGATGTCAGAACGGCGTATGGGGAGAGGAACCCGACGGCCTGCACGACACAATCTGTGTCCGTGTAGCTGACTTCGATCGGACTCGATTCCGGGTCAAACTCGACACACCGACGTTGCGCTCGATTGGCCCGCAACTCTTTCGGTCGCGTCGGCTCGTCCATGGTGATCTTCTCCTGGAGAAATCCGGTGGCGGGGACAAACAGCCGGTCGGTGCAGTCGTCCTGTACCAGCACGATCGCCCCTCGGTTTGCTCGAACTTTGTGGCGAGAATGCCAGTCGCCGACGACCACTGGCCGAGATACCTCGCCTACCTGCACGCAGCTCTCTACGCCGCGAAGATCAACACCCGCTCCATAAAGCAAAGTACGGGTATTCAAAACCTGGATAGCTCCAGCTATCTCAACGAATCCGTAGGGCTACCTGGACTGTCCGAACAACGAGCCATCGCAGACTTCCTCGACCGCGAGACGGCCAGGATCGACGCGCTGGTGGCGAAGAAGGAGCGGTTGATCAAGCTGCTTCAGGAAAAGCGCACCGCCCTCATCACCCGTGCCGTCACCCGGGGTCTCGATTCCAACGTGCCCACGAAGGACTCCGGCGTCGAGTGGTTGGGCGAGATTCCGGCGCATTGGGAGGTGAAGCGACTCGGAACGACGGTAACCGGATGTCAGAACGGCGTATGGGGAGAGGAACCCGACGGCCGGTACGACACAATCTGTGTCCGTGTAGCTGACTTCGATCGGACTCGATTCCGGGTCAAACTCGACACACCGACGTTGCGCTCGGTTGGCCCGCAACTCTCTCGGTCGCGTCGGCTCGTCCATGGTGATCTTCTCCTGGAGAAATCCGGTGGCGGGGACAAACAGCCGGTCGGTGCAGTCGTCCTGTACCAGCACGATCGCCCCTCGGTTTGCTCGAACTTTGTGGCGAGAATGCCAGTCGCCGACGACCACTGGCCAAGATACCTCGCCTACCTGCACGCAGCTCTCTACGCCGCGAAGATCAACACCCGCTCCATAAAGCAAAGTACGGGCATTCAAAACCTGGATAGCTCCAGCTATCTCAACGAATTGGTAGGGCTACCTGGACTGTCCGAACAACGAGCCATCGAAGACTTCCTCAACCGCGAGACCGCCGGGATCGACGCGCTCACGGCCAAGATTCGCGAGGCCATCGACTACCTCAACGAATTCCGCACGGCTCTCATCTCTGCCGCGGTTACAGGCCGGATCGACGTACGGGAAGCGGCGTCGCCATGAGCTTCGAGCCGCGCTTCACCATCTCCCACAGAATCACCGCCGAGCTGACGCGGATCGAACGGGCACGCGGTTTCCTGGAGGCCGCGGCGCTGTCGGCGGACTGGATCCGCAGCATGGCTGCGGAGGCCCTCGTCCTGGATGCCCAACCCACGTCGCACATCGAAGGCACGCAGCTCGCCTTCGACGAATCCGAGCGACTGCTTGCCGGCGAGGCAGTGCCCGGTGCGGACCCGGACGACGTCCGCGAACTGCTGAACTACCGGGACGCCTTCGAGTACGACTCCGGCTGGCTGGACGGCGACGAGCCAATCACGGAGCGACTGGTCCGCGAGATCCACAGATGTCTGGTCGAAGGCGTCCGCGGCGGTTCGGCCGGGCCGGGAGAACACCGGCGGATCCGGAACTGCGTGGTGAACTCCGCTACTGGCGCCATCGCGTACACGCCGCCGCCGGCCTACGACGTACAAGCTGCGACACCGAGCTGCGACAAGCTGCGACACCAGCTACGACGAGCTGTGACATCAAGCTGTGACACGGTGCCGCGCCCGGACCGCCTCCTTCAAGCCCACCGCCCAACATGACCCCCGACATCTCCGAACGCGCCTTCGAAGACGCCATCGAGCGGGCGCTCCTGCGGCACGGCCCTGACGCCTACCCGGAGGACGCAGGAGAACTGCGGGAGCCGACCGCGTCATACGGCGACGACCCACTGCCCGGCAGCTTCCACAAGCGCATCAGCAAGGACGACTACGACCGCAAGCTCTGCCTGGTCCCCACCGACGTCCTCGACTTCCTCCTGGCCACACAGCCCAGGGAGTGGCAGAAGCTCAAGCAGCACTACGGCGCCGACGTGAAGCCGCGCTTCCTGGGCCGCCTCTCCCGCGAGATCACTCGGCGGGGCGCGCTCGACGTATTGCGAAACGGCGTAAGAGACTCGGGCTGCAAGTTCCGACTCGCGTACTTCCAGCCGGCGAGCGGCCTCAACGAAGAACTCCAGCGACTCCACGGAGCGAACATCTTTGCCGTCGTACGCCAACTCCGCTTCAGCGAGGACTCTGAGAAGAGCGTCGACCTCGGGCTCTTCCTGAACGGCATTCCCATCTTCACGGCCGAGCTCAAGAACCCGCTCACCGGGCAAGACGTCAGGGACGCGATCCGCCAGTACAAGACCGACCGGGACCCGCGCGAGCCGCTCTTCGCCTATGGCCGCTGCCTCGCTCACTTCGCCGTGGACCCCGAGCAGGTGTTCGTGACCACCCACCTCCTTGGACCCAAGACTCGCTTCCTGCCGTTCAACCAGGGCCGCTACCGCGGCGCGGGCAATCCGCCCGTCCCTCCCACGCGCGAGGGCTACGCAACCGACTACCTCTGGGAGCGTATCTGGGCGCGCGACAGCATCCTCGACCTCATTCGGCAGTTCATCCAGGAAATCGAGGAGGAAGACGAGCGCAACCGCCGGACGGGCAGGCGCTTCATGATCTTCCCGCGCTACCAGCAACTCGACTGCGTGCGCCGGCTCGTCAGCCACGCCCGCAACCACGGCCCCGGCGAGCGCTACCTGATCCAGCATTCGGCCGGCAGCGGCAAGAGCTACACGATCGCCTGGCTCGCCCACCAGCTCTCCGTGCTTCATGACCTCGACGACCGTCGCGTCTTCGACTCGGTCGTCGTGGTGACCGACCGCCGCGTGCTCGACCGCCAGCTCCAGCAGACGGTCCGGCAGTTCGAGCAGACCCTCGGCGTGGTCGAGAACATCGACCAGACCTCCCGCCAACTCCGCGAGGCTCTGGAAGCCGGTAGGACGATCATCGTCACCACGCTGCAGAAGTTCCCGGTCATCGCCGACGAGATCGGCCAGCTCCCCGGAAAGCGCTTCGCGGTAATCGCGGACGAAGCGCACTCCTCGCAATCGGGCGAGAGCACGAAGAGCCTCAAGGCGGTCCTCGACACGGAGAGCCTCGAGGAGGCCGAGCGGGCAGAGGCAGGCGCTGCGACTCCCGAAGAGGAGATCGAAGACCGCGTCCACGAGGAGATCCGCCAGCGCGGCCGGCTTCCGAACCTCTCGACGTTCGCCTTCACGGCGACCCCGAAGCCCAAAACACTCGAGCTGTTTGGCGAGAAGCAACCGGACGGCAAGTTCGAGCCCTTCCACCTCTACAGCATGCGTCAGGCGATCGAAGAGGGGTTCATTCTCGACGTTCTCGGCAGCTACACCACCTACAAGGCCTACTGGCGCCTGAAGAAGAAGATCGAGGCCGACCCCCGGTACGACAAGTCGAAGGCCGAGCACCTGCTCAAGTCCTTCGTCGAACTCCACCCGCACGCCATTCGCGAGAAGATCGCCATCTGCGTGGAGCACTTCGCCGCACTCGTCGCGCCTGAGGTCCGAGGCCGCGCCAAGGCGATGATCGTCACGCGCTCCCGCCTGCACGCGGTGCGCACCAGGCTCGCTCTGGACCGCTACCTGGAAGAGAAAAGCCACCCCTGGAAGGCGCTCGTCGCCTTCTCCGGAACGGTCAAGGACGGCGGCCAGTCCTATACGGAGTCCGGCATGAACTCGGTCGGTGAGGACCGGGTGATCGGCGAGCGGCAGACGGCCGCCGAGTTCGAGAAGCCCGAGTACCGTTTCCTGGTGGTCGCCAACAAGTTCCAGACCGGCTTCGACCAGCCCCTGCTGCACACCATGTACGTGGACAAGAAGCTCGGCGGCGTGAACGCGGTCCAGACGCTCTCCCGCCTGAACCGCACGCACCCCGACAAGGCCGGCACGATGGTCCTCGACTTCGCGAACCAGCCCGATGTGATCCAGAAGGCCTTCGAGCCGTACTACGAGACGACCCTGCTGGCCGAAGAGACCGACCCCAACCTCCTCTACGAAGTCCAGGGCCGGCTGCTCGACTTCGGCGTCTTCGCGGAAGAGGACATCCGGAGATTCGCCAAGGTCTACTTCATGGACATGGAGGAGGCGACACCCGACCGGATCTACACCGCCCTGGAACCAGCGCGCCAACGCTTCGCCGAGCTCGCCGAGGAGGAGGGACGAGACTTTCTCGGCCAACTCACCGAGTACACGCGCCGCTACGCCTTCCTCTCCCAGGTCCTGACATTCGCCGACACCGACCTCGAGAAGCTCTACCAGTTCGCCAGGCATATCCGCCGTCTCCTGTCCGTGGGCCGGGAGACGCTGCCGCTTGAGGTGCAGCAGAACATCGACATGGAGTCCTTCCGCATCCAGCGAACGAGCCGCGGCCGCATCGCCTTGGAACGGCAGGTGCGGCCGCTCGTGCCCGCTGGAAGCAAGGCCGGATCCGGCGCCGGCGGGGAGCAGTTGGAAACTCTCTCCCGGATCATCGAGGGCCTGAATGAGCGCTTCGGCCTCAACCTCACCGACGAGCACCGCGTGACACTCGAACAGATCCGGTCCGCCCTGGACAAGGACGCTGGTCTCACCGCGAGTGCCCGCGTCAACACCCGCGAGAACGTGCGCCTGACCTTCGATCCCAAGGTCGAGGACAAGATCCAGGAGATCGTCGAAACCAACTTCGACCTCTACAAGCGCATCACCGACGACCCCGAGTTCGGCCGGGCGCTCAAGGACGTCCTGTTCGAGGACTACATCCGGCGACACCGGCGGGCCGAGGAACTTCTCAAGCTCCAGGAGTCCAGGACGCTCGAATTCAAGTCCAGCCTGCGCTGGAGCCTGAAGGAGGATCGCAAGGACGACCGACACGTCACCCACGCGGCGCTCAAGACGATCGCCGCCTTCCTCAACACCGAAGGCGGCGACCTGCTGATCGGCGTCGACGACGACCGCAAGGTGCTCGGCATCGACCACGACCGCCTGGATAGCGACGACAAGTTCATGCGACACCTGGCCCAGGTCGTGCGGAATGGACTGGGTGACCGCGCGGGGACCTGCATCGATCCCGAGACGCAGATCGTGGAGGGCAAGACCGTCTGCCTGGTGAGTTGCGAGCGCAGCCCCGAGCCCGTGTACCTGCGGTGGAAGGGTCTGGAGAAGGCGACGGACGGCGACCTCTACGTTCGGAGCGGCCCGGGAACCGTTCGTCTTGGCGAGAAGGACGCCGGGGAGTACGTTGCCACACGCTTTTCCTTCGACAGAGGGACCGCGGAGTGAGCCCGCCAAGCTCAGGCCAATCGGCAGCGCACCGCAACGGCCCGCGGAGCAGCACCGCGAACCCGGCACAAGCCGCGCACGTCACTTGCTGGAGAGCCCACCCAGCAACGTTGAACTATGGATGAAACCTACTGAACGGAGGGTCGCATGCCGCAGCATGGCATCAGGAGCACGTACTCGCAATGCCCATTTCAGCTGCTAGTACGCAGTCACGATGGGTCTGTCCTTTCCGCCGCCACTGCCTTCTTTTTCGAAACGGAAGATGAGTGGTTCCTCATCACGAACTGGCACGTTGTCAGCGGTCGTCACCCCTTAAGCGCCGAGCCGTTGGGCGAGCGGTTCGTTGAGCCCTTCCATCTTACCTGCAAGTTGGCCTCGTACGACGTTGGCAGCCGAGAAGACGATACGTTCGGAATCGCGTCACACGATGTACCCCTCTATCGCGGAGAGCAGCCGGTCTGGCTTGAACATCCAGAGCTCGGCGCCTCTTGTGACGTGGTGGCGATCCCCATGGCAAGACCAGTTTCATGTCCAGAGTTCATGCACAACGCGGCAAACCGCATCAGCACGGACGACATACCCGTCGAGCCCGGTTGCACCGTCTTCGTGATCGGCTTTCCGCACGCCCTGAGAGTTGGCTTCGGCTGGCCATTGTGGAAGTCCGGCTATGTCGCGTCGGAGCCACACTACGATGTTGACCTTGGCGTCAAGCTGTCGAGTCACGGAGAGTTCTCGGGCGGTGTTCGAATGCCTGCCTTCTTCATAGACGCCCAAACTCGAAGCGGGATGTCGGGGTCTCCCGTCTTCGTTCGCTATCACGGTGCCTGGGACCAGGCAGATCCTTACCGAAAGGTCGACCCGAGCGAACCTGGATTCTGGGAAAGGAAGGACGTAGCCTTATGGGGTAGCCAGGGCACACGGTTTGTGGGCTGTTACAGCGGTCGAGCCTCCCCAGGTGAGAACGAAGCGGCCTTGGGCCTATGTTGGCGTAGAGACGTCATCGAGACGATCTGCCGTGGAAAGAACCAAGGGAGCAATCCTCATATCAGCCCCGTGTAAACCGCTTCAGTATCTGGATGTTGGAGGTGAACTGATGACACTACTTAACCTAGGCCCGGACGATCAATTCCTGCACCACGTGAGAGTGGTTCCCGCCGGGAGTGACGAGAGTACCGTCTTCATGAGGACTCTCCGACCCGGCGAGGAAGACTCTGGGGAGGCCGTACGCGTCCGCGCCGGAAAGCGAGTGGTTATTCGGCCTGGGGACCTGTCTATCAGCTTGGACGAGATTGACGCCAGAAGCCCGGAAGGACGTGGTGGGTACGCCCCGGTAGCTGACACGATCTGGACTTGGTACCAGGTGGTCGACGCCGAAGACCAGAGCGTCCTGATGCTGCTCTTGGCCGCGGCTAGACGACTCGACGCTACACATGTCTTCTGGTCTGCTGCCCTCGATGCGCTTGAGGAAGCCGAGACTCTGGCTGGGATTGATAGGAGGGTGAAGCTGTTTCATTCGCTCGCGATGGCTGAAGTGACCGTAATCTCTCTGTCTCGGGTAGTGGAGATGCTGTATCGCCTGGCAGAGAGATCTTGCCTAGACCTCCGGATTCCAGAGAGGGTCGGCGCACTTAGAGAACCGCTGCGCAGGATGCGAAACGCTCTAGAACATATTGACGACCGTGCGATCGGGGAAGCCAGGGACGGCACCGCCGACAGCGCAATGTCCATCTTCTTTCAACCTCTATTCGTGGACAAAGGCGTGTTGACCTACGCCGGCAAGGGCATCCTGTTTTCAACGGATATCCCCAAAGCCCTTAGCCAGTGCCGAGAAGTGATTATGCGCGTGAGTGACGCTCGGCGACGGTGTGAAGCAACTGATCCGGTAGGCCGCGACGAGTAGCTTCAGCCCACCGTCGCGGCGTCATACTCGGCCAGAGGCAATCGGGCTCTTTCGTCCACCCCAGCCGGCGGCAGGAATGCACAACGTGATTCCTCACGGTCCGATAGTGCCGCCCAGTCCCAGTCGCCGCTCACTTCTGCGACAAGTCCCCGCGCGCCCATGAAGGCGGTCACGAAGTCGCACAGGAAGCTCTTCGTGGCGGAGTCCGTCGTGGGTGCGGCGGGAGTTGGCCTTGATCCTGGCGGCGGCGAATCTCCGCGGTGGCTGGACGGGGGACGCGGTGTTTGGGGTCTTGTGTTCGTCGTCGAAGAGGATGGGCGCGAGTTGTCTTCGCATGAGCCACTCGACGTAGTAGGCGAGGGTGCAGAGGAGGACGTGGGCTTGTACGCGGTCGGCGAGCCGGTGGTGCACGGGGCGCACCTTGAGGCCGACGGTCTTGAGGCTGCGGAATGCGCGTTCGACGCGGACGGCTGGTGGGGAGTTGCGGTTGGGCACCCGTTCGATGTACATGGCTCACCTGTGTTGGCCGCGTCCTGGCCACCGTCGGCCGGCGCCGTCGGTACGTCACGCACTGGCGGAGACGGTACAGATGGCTGTTGGAGAGCCCCGAGGACGCTCGAACCGAGCATCGCCGAAGACCGCGTACTGACGCCGCGTCACCGCGCCTCACAGGCCGCCCAGGGTCTCGTCCACCTCTGCCAGCAAGCCGATGTCCGCCTCCGTGTAGCGACGGGGAAACGGACGCTTCGGACCCCGGCGCCGGTCCTCGATCCGCCCGGTCGCCCTGTACTGAGAGATCAACCGCGAGATCTGAGCCCGGCTGAAGCCCGTCACTTTGACCAGGAATCGCCGCACCAGACCCTTGTCGGACTCCGACAACCGGACATACCGCGTACGCACCAGAACCCGCCGCACGAAGCCGTACGCATCCGCACGCTCCACGAAACGGAAGCCGGCGAACTGCCGGCAATGAAGTCGCGGACCTCGTCCAGGGTCCGAAGCCGTTCGATGTTGAGTCGCAAGATCATCCTCCAACGATCCCCAACACGCGCTCAGGCTCATCTCTCGTGGGATTCGCATCGCCCTTTCAGGCTCATCTGTCATGGGACAAGCGTCCTGAGCCAGAAAGGTGAATCGGCTATCCTAGCGGCGTGCCCGGCGAGAAGGCACCGCGCTTCGGGAATCGCACGGGCCGCAACCGCCGTTAACACCAAGCTGTGAGCAAGAACCGCCCTGCCGGGCTACCTGACTTCGACAAGCCTCCGCTGGTGGAAGTCGCCCTGTCGCTGCAGTTCGCACCGGTAGCGGGACTGACGACAGCCCATGTCGGACTGCTACTGGCAGAAGTACCGCAGCCGTCTGCCGCTGATTGAGGAGCACCCTCCGTTGGACCCGGTTCTGGAGAGCTTCGACCCGCCGAAGCCGCCGCACGTCGACATTGTCTTCGGGAACAAGCCTCCCGTGCCGCGTGTCTGGTTCCTGGATGAAGCGAAGACCGAATTGGTCCAGATTCAGCAGGACCGGTTCATCCACAACTGGCGCAAGACCGGAGAGGATGCCGCATATCCCCGGTACGAGAGAATTCGAAACCAGTTCCGTGAGGAGGTTGGAGCGTTCTCTGACTTTCTCGACGAAAAGCAACTCGGTTCACGCGATGGCCCTCCAGAACGGGGATTCCCGGACATACAACGGCGGACCCGTCTCGCGTTGTCGTCCGCGTGAATTCACCCGCACCGCCCGACCCGATCGTGAACGTGAACGTGATCCGTCAGGCGTCGGAACTGGTTCACCTACCATCAGGTTGGAACTCATACGGCGCCAAGCCGATCGCGAACGAAGCCTTGGAAGCTGCGATTGCGTTTCTAGTCGAAGCGATTCCAGCTATCCCGAACGTCGTCGCACCAGCCGTCGTGCCGACGGTTCGCGGAGGGCTTCAACTCGAGTGGCACCGACGAGGAGTCGACCTCGAGATCGAGTTCGGGCCAGACGCTACAGGTTCGTGGTACGCCGAGGACCGGGACACGGAAGAGACGGTCGAAGCGCCACTGGTCAATGACGACGTAGCGCTTCAACGGTGGTTGGGCCGGGCTTCAGGCTGACCTTGTGACAATTCCTGAGGAGTGCGGAGAGCAAGGATCGCTTTCCCGCATCATCTCTCTGAGCGATGTCTTTACGAAGGACGACAACGAGACCCTGCGAGCCGCAGCATGGTGCTTCGCTCGTAGCTCCTGATCTCGTCCGGAACGATCGCAAGAACACGCAAGTGCGCCGCGGCCTTGCGCCACAGTTCGGACGCCGGCCGTCAGGCCGGCGCGTGTATCTGGCCGCCTTCGGCGGCAGCCGGCCGGAACGCCGGCGCACCCAATGGTGACCGCTGCGCAACGTCCTAACCGGCAGTTGCCGGCGAGAACGCCGGCGACCCCAACCGCGTCTGATCCCCCGCGATCTCCGCCAGCACCGGCTCGATGTAGCCGTAGAACCGCTCCGGGTCCTCCGACATCGGGAAGTGGCCCAGCCCCTCCATCGTTCGGTACGTTGCGCCCTTGATCTGCCCCGCGACCTCCCTGGACATCTCGGGCGTCGTCGCGGCGTCGTACTCGCCGGTCAGCAGGAACACCCGCGTCTGCGAGGTGTCGATCTCCGAGGCCCTGTCGCCCAGGTCGTGGTCGGCGCCCCAGTAGAAGAGGTCGCCCCGGAACACCCGCGGGGCGCCCTGGCTGTAGCACCAGCCGACTTCGCGGCGGTACGCCTCGGGCGCCTTGGGCGAGGTGATTCCGATCATCAGGTCGCCCTTGTAGCCGTTGTTGATCTCGGGGTGGTCGAGCAGGTCGATGTTGCCGGCATCCGACTTGATCGCCGCCTCGAGGCCGATGACCGCCTGGAACAGGCCCGGGCGGTGCAGGGCGAGGTCGAGTGCCAGGTGGCCGCCGATCGAGCTGCCCATGTAGACCGGGTCTTCGAGCTGGAGCTCGCCCACGAAGGCGGCGACGAAGTCCAGCAGGAAGCTCTTCGTCAGCTTGTACTCCTGCTTCCACCACTCGACGCCCGCCGGCGGCACGGACTTGGCGTGGTAGGGCAGGTCGTAGGCCAGCAGGTGGAAGTGCCGGCCGATTCGCTCATCCTCCAACAAGTGCCGCCACTGGCGGCCGTCGGAGCCCGCCGTGTGCTGCAGCACCAGCGGAACGCCGTCCGGGTTCCCGGCCGACTCGAAGTAGACCTCGTAGGAAACGCCCTGGACGTCCAGGTCCAGGTAGCGGCCGACGCGCCGCGCGAAGGTGGGCATCAGGCCGCCGCCCTCTGGTCGCCGAGCAGCATCCGCTTCACGTCGCCGTTCGTCTGCTGGCTCAGGATGAACAGGTAGAGCGTGAGGATCGGCGCGCCGAGCAAGAGGCCCCCCACGCCGAGCAAGAGCCCGCCCGGCGTGAAGTGGTTGCGCCAGGCCATCCAGAAGCCGGACAGAACCAGCATCCCCATGAAGTCCAGGTTGAACTGGCCGGGCCATGCCCCCTCCGCGATGTCGCCGAAGAAGACGGCGAACAGGCCCAGGCCGTGTTCCCTCGCGACGAGTACCGTGTAGACGACGATCACGCCGAAGATGAGGCCGAGCAGCAGGCGAAACGCGTTCATGCGGAAGCTCCCTCGGTTGGGTTGGACAGATCGCGCATCACCTGAACCAGCCGCCGCAGCGCCGGGTAGTACGCGGCGTACGCGAGCTGATCGCGGTTCAACTCGATGCCGTGATGCACGCTGGCGAAGAACGGGTCCTGGTAGAAGGGCCCCGGCGTCTTGCGCAGCAGCTCGCGCCACTCCGCCTCCGGCCCGGCGAGGAAGACGTCGGTCGGCGTGTCCGCCTCGCACGGCTCGACCGCCGCCACGGCGCCGTCCTCGAAGCGGATCGCGTGGTGCCGGTCACCCACGCTCAGCCGCAGGCTCGCCGTCCAGTGCCGGATCGCGTAGCGGAACTCAGGATCCTGTTCGAGAGTCGACTTCAGGATGTTCCAGGGAATCATCCAGGAATCGTAGCGCGGTGGAACCACTGGGCGCGGCCCGTTACTGGGTGCGCCTCCCGCTGGATGCACCGCACACCGGGTTCGCCGGCCTCGCTCCTCTCTTGTGCGAAGCGCCGCGGAGCGGCGGCCATCCTGCTCCCCACCCCCGTGGTAGAAACTTCGCCGCAATGCCCGATCCGGACTTCTCCACCTTCCCGCTCAGGAAGAAGGGCAACCGCTACCAGGACTTCGAGGAAGGCCGGACCTTCGAGCACCACTGGGGCCGCACCCTGAGCGAGGCGGACAACGCGCTGTTCGCCACGGCGACGATGCGGTTCACCCCGCTCTACTTCAACGCCGAGTACGCGCGCGCCCACGGCCACGGCTCGGTCGTCATCGACCCGCTGCTCGTGCTCTGCACCGTGGTCGGCATGTCCGTCGAGGACCTCTCCGAGGGCGGCGGGCCGTTCCTCGGCGTGAACGACGTGAAGTTCCACCAGCCCGTCTACCCCGGCGACACGATCACCGGCAGGAGCCGGGTGGTGGGCCGCCGCGAGTCCGGCTCCAGGCCCCACTTCGGCATCGTCACCTGGGAGACCGAGGCCCGCAATCAGCACGGCAACGTCGTGCTGACCTACCAGCGCACCAACCTGGTCGCCAAGCGCCGGGAGCCGACGCGATGAGCTCCGCCACTGGATGCGCCGGCCTGCCATCCGTGCGCCCGCTGACGGGCGCACGGACTGGTTCGCGGGTGGACGCGGATCGCGCCACTCGGGTTCTGGCCGGCACTCCGGACTCCGCGCCGCACCGGGAGCCGACGCGATGACCACAGCCCTCACCTCCCCCTCCACCTACTTCGAAGACTTCGCCGCCGGCCAGAAGATGCGCCACGCCCGCAGCACCACGATCGACGAAGTCGAAAGCCAGCTGCTCACCAAGCTCGTCCTGAACACCGCCGACGGCCACTTCGACGAGCACAAGATGAAGGCGTCCCCCTTCGGCCAGCGCCTCGTCTTCGGCCTGGTCACCGGCTCGACGGTGATCGGCCTGGCGACCCAGGACACGGCCGAGAACGCCCTCGCCGAGCTCGGCCTCGACCGGATGCGCTTTCGCGCGCCCGTCTTCCTCGGCGACTCGCTGACCGCCTACACCGAGGTGCTCGAGACCCGCGACGCCGACCGCGACGACGCCGGCGTCGTCCGCTTCAAGCACTGGGGCACGAAGCAGGACGGCACGATCGTGTTCGAGGGCGAGCGCGAGGTCCTGATCAAGCGCCGTTCGCACTGGGGGTCGTAGTGGGCGGCGGGTCAGGCCCCCTCTCCGACCTCGTCATCATCGACTGCACGATGGCGCTCGCCGGGCCGTTCGGCTCGGCGATCCTCGCCGACCTCGGCGCCGACGTGATCAAGGTGGAGCCGCCGACGGGCGACATGTCGCGCCCCTCGCCGCCCACTCCGCCGGACTTCATCAACCCCGCTCAGGGCAAGGCCGGGGTCGACGGCGGCTGCGACTTCGGCGGCTACTTCGGCAGCATCAACCGGAACAAGCGCAGCATCTCGCTCGACCTGAAGGACGAGGCCGACCGCGAGACCTTCCTTTGCCTGTGCGAGCAGGCCGACGCCGTGCTCGAGAACATGCGCGCCGGCGTGATGGACCGGCTCGGGCTGAGCTACGAGACGATCCGCGAGCGCAACCCGCGGATCGTCTACGCGGCGCTGCGCGGCTTCGGCGACCCGCGGACCGGCGAGAGCCCCCACGCCGACTGGCCCGCCTTCGACATCGTGGCCCAGGCGATGGGCGGCTTCGCCCACATCAACGGCCCCGCGGGCGACGGCGGATCCGGAGGGGGCTACCCCGGGGGCGCGTCCGTCGGCGACCTGTTTCCCGGGACGCTGATGGCGCTCGGCGTCGTCGCCGGGGTCCACCACGCGCGGCGCACCGGCAAGGGCCAGTTCATGGACGTCGCGATGGTCGACGGCGTCAACCTGCTGTGCGAGTCCCTTTTCGCGAACTACGGCGCCGCGAAGAGCAACCAGCTCGGGCCGCGCGGCAGGCACCACCACAGCCTGTGCCCGTTCGGCATCTTCGACGCGAAGGACGGCGGCGTGGCGGTCGCCGCACCCGTGCCGGCCCAGTGGGAGATCCTCTGCCACGAGATGGGGCGGCCGGAACTCGTCGACGACGAACGCACGAAGGACTTCGCGGCCCGCCGCAAGCACCGGGAGTTCGTGGAAGGCGTCGTCTCCGAGTGGACCGGCGGGCGTACCCGCGACCAGGTCGTCGAGGCGCTCGCCGGCCGGGTCCCCTGCGGCCCGGTGCAGACCGCGGCCGACATCTTCGAGAGCCCCCACACCGCGGTCCGCGAGATGGTCGCCGAAGTCGAGCTGCCGGGCGACAACGAGCCGGTCAGGATCGTCGGCAGCCCGATCAAGTACACCGAAACGAAGACCGGAGTGCGCAGCAGGGCGCCCCTGCTCGACGAGCACCGCGAAGAGATCCTCGCCCAATTCGGGATCGACGGCGGGATCGACGCCGGGCCGGACCGGGAAGACCCGCCCAAGGAGAGTAAGCCATGCGACTGAGACGTTCCGAGCTGGCGGTGCCGGCCAGCAACCCCAGGATGGTCGAGAAGTCGGCCGGAAGCTCTGCCGACCTCGTCTTCCTCGACCTGGAGGACGCCGTCTCCCCCGACAAGAAGGAGGGCGCGCGCCAGATCGCCATCGACGGCCTGAACGAACTCGACTGGGGCAGCAAGGTGCGCTCCGTGCGCGTGAACGACCACACCACCCGCTGGGCCGTCGACGACGTGATCAGCGTCGTCGAAGGCGCCGGCGAGAACCTCGACGTCATCATCCTGCCCAAGGTCAAGCAGCCGCGCGACATCTGGTTCTTCGAGACGATGCTCGACGGCCTCGAGCTCAAGCTCGGCCTCACCCGCAAGATCGGCCTGGAGGCCCTGATCGAGGAGGCCGAGGGCCTCGCCAACGTCGAGGCCATCGCCACCTCCTCGCCCCGCCTCGAAGCGCTCATCCTCGGCTTCGGCGACCTCTCCGGCAGCATGGGCATGCGCTTCGGCCACGAACTCGACAAGGACTACCGCTACCCGGGCGACATGTGGTCCGCCCACCGCGTCCGCATGATCGCCGCCTGCCGCGCCGCCGGCATCGACTCGATCGACGGCCCCTTCGGCGACTTCAGGAACGATCACGCCTACATGAAGCAAGCCACCTACGCCGCCACCCTCGGCGCCGTCGGCAAGTGGTGCATCCACCCCAACCAGATCCCGCTCGCCAACGACGTCTTCGCGCCGTCGCCCAGGGAGATCAAGCAGGCGCAGAAGATGGTCGACCTGTACAACGAGTCCGTGGCGAAGGGCGCCGGGGCCGGCGGCAAGGGCGGGCAGTTGGTCGATGCGGCGACGTTGCGGATCTATCAGCCGGTGTTGGAGCGGGCGAGGGCTACGGGAAGGTTGTAGGAGCGAAGATGGTCTTCAGGTCTTGCTGCAGGTCTTCCGGTTCGTACTGCGCGGGCACCTTCCTGCTGCGGGCATAGTCCATCATCTCCCACAGCGACACACCGGCATCGCGCGCCGCCCGCGCGAGCGTGACCTTGCCCTCGCCGTACTGCCGGGCGTAGTGCTCGAGCTTCCAGTCGCGAACGGCGCTCGCGAGCAACCGGCGCACCGTCGTCGAGCGATCGGACTGCTCGACTTCCTCGATGAGTTCGAGTTCCCGGACCAGCCCCAAGGGCAGCCTGGCGCCTACCGTCTGTTCTTTCTTCATGAGTCTGTCTCCCGTGCAAGTCTCATGACCTCAGCCACAACCGCAGGGGAGAGCCACGAGTTCTCAGGTGCTCGTCGAAGCAGTCTGAGGGCGCTAGCGGGCCTTTCCTGACCGCGAGCGCAACTTCCGCGTTCCGAACCAGACGCCCACGACCCCAATCAGCGGGTTGAGCCAGTTGAACCATGCCGGCTGGCGGGCGCCCGCGGTCGCCTCCATCATCGACACGTCGTCGGGGCGCGGTCCTGCCGCCACCTCCGGCGGGATCAGGGCATTCACCACTCCGAGCACGATTACCAGGCCGATCAGCATCGTGGCGCCCCCGGCATCGCGCGCCACCTTGGCACAGACTTGCCCGCCGATGTACGCGCCCACGAGCCCAAGGACGAGCTGGACGAGGACCCAGCCGCCGGGTACCTCCCAGGAACCCGGCTCGAAGGCGCGCGAGGGCCCCACCGTCAGCCACAGAAGCGAGAAGAGCGCGAAGAGCACCGCGGCCATGGCGATGTAGCCGACGATGGCAGCGAGGATGTTCTTGAGCATCATTGTCCTCCCTGAAGCGGCAGGTCAGCGATGGCGCTCCGCTTGGCAGGCGGCTGCTCCAGCCAGTTGAGCCTAAGGGGTTCAGGGCCAACGCCGGGTCGGCCGCGTAGCCGGCCAGACGCAAACGAGCGTCACGGTAGCACGGACCCCTGAGGCAGCATCGGGCTCACCGTTGTCACCAGGAGCGCCAAGCACCGGGTGGGACGAACCAGCGTCAGCGCATGGCTGTCTGCGAGGCCAGGATCAGTCGCCCCCAGCACATGGCTCGTTGCGGGAATGCAGCGAGCAGCACGCCACCTTGGCACAGACTTGCCCGCCGACGTGCGCGCCCACGAGCCCGAGCACGGGCTGGACGAGGACCCAGCCACCGGGTACCTCCCGGGAACCCGGCTTCCACGGTGCGGCAACTGTTGTATCGTGTCAACGCGATGAGGGCACGGCATCCAAAGAAGGATGTCGAGGTGGCTCTCAGGCAAGCTGAGGCGGCCGGCTGGACCGTGACACCCACGTCATCCGGTCACCGCTGGGGCGTCATGAAGTGTGGTGAAGCCAGCCGTTCCGGGTGTCAGGTTTCCATCTGGTCGACGCCGCGGAGCGCGGGCCGCCACGCCGATCAACTTCGGCGCTTCGTCAAGCGTTGTCCACATGCAGGGAGCCCGGACGCCAGGGAGGACTCGTATGCGCATCCAGCACTTCACTCTGATCGTTGACGGAACGGATCTGCAGAGCGAACCGTCCATCGACGCCCTCTTCAAAGCAGGCTGCGACGATGCGACGGTTGGGCGAGTTGACGGCGTTCAGTACGTCGACTTCGACCGAGAAGCGGAGAACCTCGGCGAGGCGATCATCTCCGCGGTGCGGGACGTCGAGAAGGTCGACGGGGTTCAGGTAACTCGGGTCGCCGATGCAGGGCTCGTATCGATGACCGACATCGCCACCCGCCTGGGGCGTACTCGCGAGAGTGTCAGGCTGCTTGTCACCGGAGCGCGGGGACCGGGGGGCTTCCCGGCGCCCGTCACCGACCCGCGCGGCCGCTACCGGCTCTGGCGCTGGTCCGACGTCACGCACTGGCTCACGACGAGGCTCGGTGACGACACGTTGGCGGACGACCATCTCGTCACCGCGATCAACGCAAGCCTGGAACTTCGCCGTTGTCAGCACGAGTTCTCGAGAGCTCGTCGGAGCAGCCTGAGGGCGCTCGCCGGCCTTTCCTGACCAGTTCGGCATTCCCCTGAGTCACGTCATTGGCGTCTGAGCCTGCGAAGTATGCTGTCTCGGCACGCCTTGCTGGACGGGCGCCTGACCGCTTGAGACGATGCCCTACCGGGTCTTCACCCGCAATCAACTTCTGGTCAATTTCCTGTCGCGCATGACGAGCCGCCGAACGGGCCGGTCTTGCCTCGAGTCGAGGGGAGAGGGCGTGCGCGGCATCCTGGAAGCGAGCGAGGAGCATGCGGGCCGGCGGCCTGAGTACGAGCTCTTCGGAGAAGAGCTGCGCCTGACCATCTGGGCGCAACCATCGGCTCACGAAGGCAGGGCAAGCTGACCCGTGACGCTGGGCGCCTGACCCATGGAGACGGCGCGGTGTCGCGTGAAACGGCGATCGCATGCACCAGGTCCGGGATGTCTGCCGCGGCGTCGAGGAGGAACGTGAGTACCCTTCTGAAGTTAACCCCAGGAGAGGCCGAGGTCGCAGCGACCGTGTTCGGCGAAGCGAGGCCGGGGACGAGCGGTTTCGGTGGCTCGCTCGATCGCCTGCGACTACGGCGCCACCCCAAGCCGCCCGACAATCGCCCGCCCCGGAGCAACCCCCTCCACCGTCTCCCCGTCCCGCACGACGAACACCCCGTTCACCATCGTGTGGACGATCCCCTCCGAGAAGGACAGCCCGCCCTCGAACGTGGCGGTGTCGATCACCGTGTCGGGATCGAAGACGACGATGTCCGCGTCGGCGCCGACCTGGATCCGGCCCTTGCGCCTCATCTGTTCGGACATCGACGCCACGCGGTCGGCCGGCAGGAGGGTCATCTTCAACAGAGCGGTCATCAGGTCGAGCGTGCCTCGCTCGCGGACGTAGCGGCCCAGGACGCGTGAGTAGGCGCCGGCTGTTCGGGGGTGCGCCTTCGGGGCGTAGGGCATGCCGTCGGAGGCGACGATCACCCAGTTGTTCCCGAGCGCGGTCTCGATCCACTCTTCCTTCATGAAGTGCAGGATGACGGCGCCCCGCTCGCGGCGGTAGCGCTCGAAGGTCTCCCTGGTCAGCCTCTCTCCCGTCGCCTCCCACTGGAGGTCGCCGTAGTCGATGCCCAGGCGGCCTTGCCAGCCCTCGTCGAAGATCGAGCTGTGGAGGCTGGTCGAGCCGGCCGTGTAGGGGTAGGCCTCCGTCGTCACGTCGAGCCCCAGGCGGCGCGCGCCGCCGATCAGGTCGAGCACGGTGTCGATCTCGCCGAGGGCCATGCTGTTCACGTGCACGATGTGCAGGGGCGCCCCGGTCGCGACCGCGTTGGCCAGGACTTCCTGCATCGCCTCGATCGTCATCGAACGGACGTGGGTGTGGATGGTGGCCCGTTTCTCGCCGGCGAAGCGAAACACCTCGACGATCTCCCGACGGCTCGCGCCCGGGTAGTACTGGACGGCAAGGCCGATCCCCAGGGCGCCTTCCTCGAGTCCCTGCTCCAGACGCTCCAGCATGGCGGGGAACCGCTCGGGCGGCAGCTCGGAGTAGTACGTCCTGTCCGCGGCGTCACGCTCGGCGCTGAGCGGCTCGTCGGCGGAGCTGGCCGCCGTGAAGGCCGCCTCGAGCTCCGCCCGTTCGTCCTGCGGGACGATCTCCAGGCCCCTCACCGCGCCGTGATTGACCGTGGCGCCATAGTTGACGAGCGACTTCCCTTGCCTGGCATCCAGGAACGCCCCCACGTCGGCGACGCCCCATTCCAGCTCGAGGGCGGTGGTCACGCCGTCCCTTGCCTGGTACTCGCGCGACGCCGGGCCTTGGCCGTGGGCGTGGAGGTCGACGAAGCCCGGCGCGAGGACGAGGCCGGACGCGTCGATGAGGACGCCGCCGTCGGCGAGGGATTCGGCGAGGGGGTCCTCGGTCAGGGCGGTGATGACGTCGCCGCGGATGCCGACGTTGCGGATCTCGTCGAGGCGCCGCTCGGGGTCGATGACGCGGGCGCCCTGGAAGACGACGTCGAACTGCTGGGGACCCGCTTCGGTCGCCTCGTCGGTCGCTCCGTTGCAACCCGCGAGGAGGACCGCCGCGACGAGCCCCGACACGATGAAACCGCTCCTCATCCCGGCGTCTCTCGCAGGGGGTTCTTCCATCGAAGGCCCTCGAAGCGCGCGAAGTCGCCGTCACAGGACACCAGCGTCGCGTCGTGGGTGATGGCGCACGCCGCGAGGTGCGCATCGGTTGTCAGGTTCCCGGCCGTTCCCGTGTAGTCGAGCAGGCCCCGTAGCGCGGGCCAGTGGTCGGCCTTCTCCGTGACGACCGTGACGACATGCGCATCCAACCACTGTTCCACTCTGTCGAGCGCCTCGTCGACCGGCAACGGCGCCGGGAACACCCGCGGGTTTGTCGCTATCCGGACAAAGCCCAGCACGACGATCCACGGCAGACCCACCGTCTCGTCCCCGTCCAGCGCATCCTCCAACCAGGAGCGGACCGGCTCGTGGTTCTCGGCGTCCTCGTTGACGGAGTACAGGAGGACGTTGACGTCGACAATCATCACGGGTCGGTCATTTCCTCACGGAGAGCTTGCGGACGATCTCTTCGTCCTCGAGCGCAGAGGCGAGCGAGAGTGCCTTGTCGAGACCGACCTGGGCCCGGCCCATGCGCGCGGTTACCTGTCGAAACCTCGGCCGGCGGGCGGCCGCCGTCTCCGCGGCCAGGCCGGACCGCAACAGCCGGTTCAGCATGCGAGTCATGCTCAGGCCCTCCTCCTCGGAGCGAGCGCGCAGTGCCTCCATGAGGTTGTCGTCTATCCGCACCGTACTCCGCATGATGTCATCGCCTCCATGCTTGTGATGTCATGACATCACCAGTTGTTCGCCAGATTGTCAAGCGTGGCGCATGGAGCCGGCGATGGCGGCTGCGGCCGAATCGACGAAACAGCCCTGAATTCCGTCCTGGTCTTCAGAAGCCGAGGATTGTCCGCCGGTTCCGGCGGACGACCCGTACCCGAGCGAACGAATGTGCGAACGAAGGAGAGCCGAGTGACGGCAGCGAACGTGGAAGTACACTACCGGCATGGGGATCCTTGCCGGATGCTGGAAGAAGCCGGCTTCGCCCCCGGACACGCTCGTGCCCTGGTCGACCTCATCGCCGAGCGGGAGAGCAGGCTGGTGACGAGCGAGAGCATGACCGCCTACGAGAACGACGTGGCGATCCTCAAGAGCGATCTGGGCGAGCTGAAGGTGAGGATGGCGTCGGTCGAGGGGCGTATCGATGGCCTCGTCATGGTCGTCGAGGGCCTTCGGCAGGAGGTCAGGGAAAGGAACGACGCGCTCCGGCTCGAGTTGACGGCCAGGTTTGAGGCACTGGAGGCACGCGTCGACCGCCGCATGAGCGCCCTGGACAGCCGCATGGACAGCCTGGAGGGCAGCCTGGACAGCCGCATGGGCAGCCTGGAGGGCAAGATGGACAGCCGCATGGGCAGCCTGGAGGGCAAGATGGACGGCCGCATGGGCAGCCTGGAGGGCAAGATGGACGGCGTGCTAGGCGAACTCCGGACGCTGAAGTGGACGCTGGGCATCCTCGTCGGCGTCGTGGCGGCCGTTGGCGCGCCGGTCGCGGCTGCCCTGGTCCGGCTCGCCTTCTTCGCGTAGTACCCCTAAGAGCCCGAGCCGCCCTTGGCGGCGCCGTCCCCAAGGCGCCGACCCTGGCTACTAGCACTAGCAAGCGAGAGTGCCGCAATCAGCCGGAACTCGACGCGGCAGCCGGCGCCGACCGAGATCGGTCGACCTCTTGACGGTGACTTGGCGTTGTCGTCCGAAGCGGCCGGCATCTTCATCAGGCAATCCAACGTGAAGCGCTCGAGCTCGGCGTTGCGGATGCGGAAAGTCCGCCGCAGAGGAAACAGCCCTGAATTCCGTCCTGGTCTTCAGAAGCCAAGGATTGTCCGCCGGTTCCGGCGGACGACCCGTACCCGAGCGAACGAAGGGCGAACGAAGGAGAACCGAGTGACGGCAGAGAACGCGGAAGTACACTACCGGCATGGGGATCCCGGCCGGATGCTGGAAGAAGCCGGCTTCGCGCCCGGGCAGGCTCGTGCCCTGGTCGACCTCATCGCCGAGCGGGAGAGCAGGCTGGTGACGAGCGAGAGCATGACCGCCTACGAGAACGACGTGGCGATCCTCAAGAGCGACCTGGGCGAGCTGAAGGTGAGGATGGCGTCGGTCGAGGGGCGTATCGATGGCCTCGTCATGGTCGTCGAGGGCCTTCGGCAGGAGGTCGAAGGTCTCCGGCAGGAGGTCAGGGAAAGGAACGACGCGCTCCGGCTCGAGTTGACGGCCAAGTTCGAGGCACTGGAGGCACGCGTCGACCGCCGCATGAGCGCCCTGGACAGCCGCATGGACAGCCTGGACAGCCGCATGGACAGCCTGGACAGCCGCATGGACAGCCTGGAGGGCAGCCTGGACAGCCGCATGGGCAGCCTGGAGGGCAAGATGGACAGCCGCATGGGCAGCCTGGAGGGCAAGATGGACAGCCGCATGGGCAGCCTGGAGGGCAAGATGGACGGCCGCATGGGCAGCCTGGAGGGCAAGATGGACGGCGTGCTAGGCGAACTTCGGACGCTGAAGTGGACGCTGGGCATCCTCGTCGGCGTCGTGGCGGCTGTTGGCGCGCCGGTCGCGGCTGCCTTGGTCCGGCTCGCCTTCTTCGCGTAGTTCCCCGCTTCGCGCGGTCGCCGGGGCGGCAGCGTTCTTTACCTCTTGACTTGCAGTAAAGAACAGGGCAGCCCCGCTCCCATCGGCCATCCGGGAAGGGAAGAAGTCATGCCGCGAGTGAGCGCCAAACGCCAGATCACGCTCCCCATCGCTCAATGCAGGGAAGTCGGCATCGAACCCCGCGACGAGTACCGCTGTTTCGTCGCCAACGGCCGCATCACGATTGTGCGGAAGGAGGCCGGCGCGGCCAAGGGTTTTCTGCGGCACGTCGCCGGCGACCCGGCGATGAGCGACGGCGAACCGCAGGACGGCGTCTACAGGTTCGACGCAGCCATGCAGCGCCTTCCCCACGTCGCGGCGCCCTGAGGCCCTACCAGGGCATCGTCCGCCCGCTGTACTCCCTCCCGACCTCCGCCGAGTCTTCCCGCCGGCCGGCTCCGATCATCACGCCGCGAGTCGAGGTGGTGACCTCGCTGACTCGTGCGCGCCGCTTCGCGGCTGCGCGCCTGACGCCGGCCGGAACCCGGCATCGGGCGCACGGATGGCAGGCCGGCTCACGCGGTGGGTTACCTCACCAGCGGTAGTTCAACCGCACGTAGTAGTACCCGCCGCTCAGCCCCCATGGCGTGACCGGGCTGTACCGCGAACCCAGAACGTCGACCAGCGGCCCGGGCGCCGACGCCATCACGTCGAACATGTTCTGCGCGCCGACCGCCAGGGTCGTGTCTGCGGCGACCGGGATGCTGGCTTCGAAGTCGACGATGTAGGCGGTGTCCTGCACCGGCGGGGCCGAGTCCACCCACAGCCGCGTGTAGTAGTAGTCGATCCAGGAGCCGTAGTAGCTCAGCCGCCCCAGCAGGTTGACCGGCCCGACCTGCTGGCCGACCGCGAAGTTCCAGCGCAGGCGGGGCACGCCGCGCTTGATGGAGAGTACGTCCGCCGGGCTCAGCAGGGCGGCGTCCTTCGTGACCTCGGTGTCGGTGTAGTTCAGGGTGAAACTGAACTCCGTGTCGCCGTCCAGGGCGATCGGAATCCAGGTCGAGACGAGGTCGATTCCCCGGGTCCGGGTCGAGAAGTCGTTGATGAAGAAGCGGAAGAACGAAAGGTTCCGCGCCGAGGCGATGCCCTGGGAGAGCAGCAGCTCGCGCTCGTCCTCGGTCAGCGTGATGACCTGCGACAGCGACAGCCGGTCGTCGATGTCGACGTGGAACAGGTCGGCGGTCAGCGTGAACGGGCCGGTGTCGATCACCAGGCCGGCCGTCGCGTGGACGGACTGCTCGGGTTCGAGCGGCTTGCCTCCGCGCAGTTCCGCCGCCACGAAGGTGGACGGCACGGTGGCGCTGTCGACGAGTTCAAGGGTCACCGGATCGATCGTCGTCTGCACGTTGAGCGCGTTCTGCTGCCCGGGCGTCGGCGCGCGGAAGCCGGTGCTGACTCCGCCGCGGACCGCGGCGGTATCGCTCAGCGCGCGGCGGAACGACAGCTTGCCGTTCGTCGTGTTGCCGAAGACGTCGTAGTCCTCGACCCTGACCGCAGCGCCCAGGCCCCAGCGGTCGTCTTCTCCGTGCAGCTCGACATCGCCGTAGACGGCGACGTTGTCGCGGCTCCACGTCCCGGCCGTGTAGTCGGGGAATCCGGGGAAACCGTTCGAGGCGGGAATGAAGCCTTGTTCCGCGTAGGGGCCGACCTCCCAGGACGGCCGCCCGCCGGCGCCGATCGCAAAACTCTCGTCCCGCCACTCGGCGCCGGCCGCGACGCTGACCCGGTGGGACACGGAGTACGAGATGTCGAAGTTCAGGTTGACGTCTTCCTGCTCGTACAGACCGGGGTCGAAGTCGCGCGGCGTGTCCGGGCCGAGCGACGCGTTCACGCTGTTCCGGAAGAAGAAGTCGGACTCGTGCGAGCCGAAGCTGGCCGAGAGATCCCAGGCGAAGCCGCTGTCGAACTCCTTGCGCAGCCCCGCGACGATCGAGCTGTCGCTCACGATGCCGCCGAACTGCGGGGTGAAGCCGCCCGGCGCGATTTCCTGGAAGGAGAAGCAGTTCGGGTCGGCGAACACCTGGGCGAGGGCGTCCGGGTCGGGCACGTTGTCCGTCACCGTGACGACGGGACAGTTCGCCGAGCCGGCGCCCTGCGCCCGCAGGACGTCGCCGATCAGCAGGGTCTGGCCGCCGTCGAGGCTGTAGATGCTCTGGCGCGAGTTCGGATTCCGGAAGAAGAAGCCCTCGGTCATCGTCTTCTCGGCGTAGTTCGCGAAGCCGTAGAACTCGAGGCCGCCGCCGGAACGGCTGCCGATGTTGGCGAACAGCTTCACGTCGTCGTCGACCGCCGGGTTGCCCCAGATCTGCGCCGGCTGGGCGACGTTGTGGTTGCCGGCGGCGATCAGAGCCGCCGCGTCCTGACGCTGAACGCTGCGGTCGGTCGGGTCGGCGCCGCCGTATTCGAAGCTCAGGTTGGCGAAGCCGTTCGCGCCCATGGGCAAGCCGAAGTTGCCGGCGACGCTGTAGCCCTCGCCGTCGCCGCGGATGTAGCTGCCGCTGTTCAGCTCGATGGCGCCGCCGGAGGCGTCGTCCTTGAGCAGGAAGTTGATCACGCCCGCGATCGCGTCCGAGCCGTACTGCGCCGACGCGCCGTCGCGCAGCACTTCAACCCGTTGCAGGGCGATCGCCGGAATCGTCGAGATGTCGGGCCCCTGCGCGCCGTCCGTCACGCCGCCGAACCAGGCGACGACCGACGACCGGTGCCGCCGCTTGCCGTTGACCAGGATCAGCGTGTGGTCGTGGGCCAGGTTGCGCAGGCTCACCGGCCGCACCAGGGTCGCCGCATCGCTGATCGGATGGGTCGCGACGTTCAGGGAGGGAATCAGGTTCCGCAACTGGTAGTCCAGCGTCGTCGCGCCCTGGCGCGTGATGTCCTCGACCGGAATCGCGTCGATGGGAACCTGGGACTCGGTGACGGAGCGGGGGTGCGACCGGCTGCCGAGGACGACGATCTGCTCGTCGAAGTGAGCGTGCTCACCGGCCTCCTCGGCGACCTCGGACTCGTGGTCGTGGTCGTGGTCGTCTTCCTCCTGAGCCGCACCGGCGGTCGGCGCCAGCAGGATGATCACGGTGGCCGCCGCCGCGGCCAGGAACGGGCGCCTCGTCGTCCAGGTCATCGATGCGTCTCCTTCGCATTTCATGAAGACCGCGCTGCCAGGAACACCTGCAACGCTGCAGGGGCTTGCCAGTCGACCAGGCAGTGGCGGCGGTCTCATCAGATCCGGTCGGGGATCATAGCGACTACCGGGTGCGCCGGCCTTCTGGCCGATGTGGAGCGCGCAGCCGCGAAGCGGCGCGCACGAACCTTGTGATCCTGGTGGCTGTCCCGCCAGATCAGCGCCGGCCGTTGGCCGGCGCATTACCTGGCCGCCTTCGCCGGCAGCCAGCGAGGACCCGGGTGGCGCGACCCGCGCCACCCGCGACCCAGTCGGTGCGCTCGTCATCGGGCGCACCGATGGCAGGCTGGCGCACCTGTACCTTTGCTGGGTGGATTCTGGTCCCTGTCCGAAGCCGTCCCGGTCACGGCAACTCGCTTCCGAGGTCGAGCGCGGCGTTCATCAACGCCCGCGTGTACGGCTCGCGCGGCGCCTCGAACAGGTCGTCGGCCGGCCCGAACTCGACGATCCGGCCATCCTTCATCACGGCGATCTCGTCGCACAGGGCGCGAACGACCTTCAGGTCGTGGCTGATGAAGAGGTAGGTCAGGCCGTGGCGACGCTGGAGGTCGAGCAGGAGCTCGACGATCTGCGCCTGCACCGTCATGTCGAGCGAGGACGTCGGCTCGTCCAGCACGACGAAGCGGGGCCGCAGGATCATCGCCCGCGCGACGGCGATCCGCTGGCGCTGGCCGCCCGAGAACTCGTGCGGATAGCGACTCCCGATCCCGGCTTCCAGGCCCACCTCCCCGAGGATCCGGCCGACCCGCCGGCGCCGTTCTGCGGCTGTGAGCCCCGGTTCGTGGACCCCTAAGCCCTCGGCGACGATGTCCTCCACGGTCAGCCGCGGGGACAGGCTGCCGTAGGGATCCTGGAAGACGATCTGCATCGACCGGCGCAGCGGCTTGAGCTGCTTGAAGCCCAGGTCGTGGATCGCGCCGCCGTCGAAGACGATCTCGCCGCGGCTCCTGAGCAGCCGGACGATCGCCATCGCCAGGGTCGTCTTCCCGCTTCCCGATTCGCCGACGACACCGAGGCTGTGCCCCTGGCGGACGCGGAGCGACACGTCGTCGACGGCGACGAGGGACTTCTTCCGCGGCCAGCCGCGCAGCGGGAACTCCACGGTCAGATCCGTCGCCTCGACGATGGCCGGCGCGTCGTCCTCGGGGATCGGGCAGGTGCTTCGGGGCTCGGCGTCGATCAGCTTCTTCGTGTAGGGATGCCGCGGGCGCTGGAAGACCTCATCGGCCGCGCCCTCCTCGACCACCCTGCCCTGCTCCATCACGTACACGCGGTCCGCCATCGCGCGGACGATGCCGAGGTCGTGGGTGATCAGCAGCAGCGCCATGCCCAGCCGTTCCTGCAGTTCCTTGATCAGCGCGAGAATCTGCGCCTGGACCGTGACGTCGAGCGCGGTGGTCGGCTCGTCGGCGATCAGCAGATCGGGGTCGCCGGCGATCGCCATCGCGATCATCACGCGTTGCCGCTGACCGCCGGAGAGCTGGTGCGGGTACGAGTTGAGCCGTTCGCGCGCTTCCTGGAGGCCGACGAGCTCCAGCAGCTCGACGGTGCGCTCCAGGGCCGCCGGTCCGCGGAGCCCGGCGTGAAGGGCCAGCACTTCCTCCACCTGCCGCCGGATCGTGTGGAGCGGATTGAGCGAGGTCATCGGCTCCTGGAAGACCATGGAGATCCGGCTGCCGCGGAGGGCTCGCATTTCCGGCTCGGCGGCGCCGATCACTTCGCGGCCCTCGACGAGGATCGAGCCGCTTGGGTGCGACGCGCGCGGGTAGGAGAGGAGTTGCAGGATCGAGAGCGCGGTGACCGACTTGCCCGAGCCGGACTCGCCGACGAGGGCGACGGATTCGCCGCGGTCGAGGCGGAGGTCGAGTCCGTGGACGACCTGGACGCCGTCGAAAGCGACGGCGAGGTCGGCGATCCGGAGGAAGGGGGGTTGTGGGGTCACGGGCTAGCGGCAGAGGCCCGGAAGCCGGCCGGAACGCGGGTCGCGGCTGGCGCGACCCGTGAACCAGTCCGTGCGCCCGTCATCGGGCACACGGATGGCAGGCCGGCGCACCCAGTCCGGAGACCGCAACGCCCAGTGTGTGTCGGTGCGGTCATCAGGTGCGGCGGGGGTCGAAGGCGTCGCGGAGCGCTTCGCCGATGAAGATGACGAGCGTCAGCAGCGTTGCCAGCGTGAAGAAGGACACGAGCCCCAGCCAGGGAGCGTGCAGGTTCATCCGCCCCTGCGCGAGCAGCCGGCCGAGGGAGGGCGAGTCGGCCGGCAGGCCGAAGCCGAGGAAGTCGAGCGAGGTGAGCAGGGTGATCGACCCGGTCAGGATGAAGGGCAGGAAGGTCAGCGTGGCGACCATCGCGTTGGGCAGCACGTGACGGCGGACGATCGTGCGGTCTCCCACCCCCAGAGCGCGTGCCGCGGTCACGTACTGGAAGTTGCGCGCCCGCAGCACCTCGGCCCGGACGACGCCCACGAGCGCCATCCAACTGAAGGCCACGAGGATGCCCAGGAGCCAGAACACGTTCGATTCCACGATGCTGGACAGGATGATCAGCACGAAGAGCACCGGCAGGCCGGCCCAGATCTCGATCAGGCGCTGGCCGAAGAGGTCCACCTTGCCGCCCAGGTAGCCCTGGACCGCGCCCGCCAGCACCCCGATGATCGAGCTCAGCGCGGTCAGCACCAGCCCGAACAGGAAGGAGAGCCGGGTCCCGTAGATCAGGCCCGCGAGCACGTCCTTGCCGACGTCGTCCGTGCCCAGCCAGTGCCGTGCGGACGGCGGCCAGGGGGCCGGACCCGGCAGCTCGTAGTCGATCGTGTCGTGGGCGTAGGGAATCGGCGGCCAGATCATCCAGCCGCCGCTGCCGCGAATCAGCTCCTGGACGAACTGCTCCCGGTAGTCGGCTTCCGTCTCGAACACGCCGCCGAACTCGGTCTCCGCGTACGTCGCGACGATGGGGAAGTAGAACCGCCCCTGGTGACGGACGACCAGGGGTTCGTCGTTGGCGAGGACCTCCGCGAACAGCGTGGCGCCGAAGATCACGAGGAAGATCCGAAGCGACCAATAGCCCCTGCGGTTTGCCTTGAACGCGGCCCATCGCCTCTGCCCCAGAGTCGGCGGTCGCCCGGCCTCCGGGACCGGGTGCGCCGGCCGTTGCGCGGGCCTTCTGGCCCGCGTTCCGGCCTCCGGGACTGGGTGCGCCGGCCTGCCTTCGGTGCGCCCGATGACGGGCGCACCGACTGGTTCACGGGTCCCGCCAGGCGCGACCCGGGTTCTGGCCGGCTTCCGGCGCGAAGCGCCGTCCTCCGGGACCTCTTCCGCGCTGCGGCCGAGGTCGCTCAAACCTCTCGGCTCTCGAAGTCGATCCGCGGATCGGTCAGCGTGTACGTGATGTCCGTCAGAAGCTGCAGTACCAGCGCCAGCAGGGTCGAGATGTAGAGCGTCCCGAAGATGATCGGGTAGTCGCGGGTCACGATCGCCTCGAAGCCCAGGAGCCCCAGACCGTCGAGCGAAAAGATGATCTCGGCCAGGAGGACGCCGGTGAACAGCGCGCCGACGAGAGCCCGCGGGAAGCCCGCGATGACGATCAACATCGCATTGCGGAAGACGTGGCCGTAGAGCACGCGCTGCGTCTTCAGCCCCTTCGCCTTTGCCGTCAACACATACTGCTTGTGGATCTCGTCGAGGAACGAGTTCTTCGTCAGCATCGTGAGCGTGGCGAAGCTTCCCGCCACGAGGGCCGTGATTGGCAGCGCCAGGTGCCAGAAGTAGTCCTTCACCTGGGCCCACAGTCCCAGATCGCCGAAGTCGTCGGACACCAGGCCGCGCAGCGGGAAGTACTCGATCATCCCACCACGCGCGAAGAGCACGATCAGCAGAACGGCAAGGATGAACGCCGGGATCGCATAGCCCACCAGGATCACCACGCTCGTCCAGATGTCGAACCGGGAGCCGTCGGCGGTCGCCTTGCGGATGCCGAGCGGTATCGACACGGAGTAGACGATGAGCAGGGTCCAGAGCCCAAGGGACATCGACACCGGCAGCCGATCGAAGATGAGGTCGATCACCGGCACATCCTGGTAGAAGCTCTCGCCGAGGTCGAAGCGCAGGTAGTCACGCAGCATGATGAGAAAGCGAACATGCGCGGGCTTGTCGAAGCCGAACTGCCGCTCCAACTCCTCGATCAGCGCCGGGTCGATGCCGCCGGTCGCGGAGAGCTCGGTCTCCAGGGTCCCGCCCGCCCCGCCGCCCAGCACGCCGACTCCCGCGTCGAGGCTGGTTCCCTGCAGGCGAGCGATCGCCTGATCCACCGGACCGCCGGGCGCCGCCTGGATGATGACGAAGTTGACGAACAGCACGCCGACCAGAGTCGGCGCCATGAGGAGAATCCGGCGCAGGACGTAGAGGAGCATGGGAGGACGCGGTTCGTCTATTCGACCACAGACGACCCCGGACGCCGTGAGGTTGCGCTGCCCCTCTGCGAACCCCGCACCAAACCGGGTACTTGACCAGGTGTCGTCCGGGGCCTACTCCCGTTCGGGTTCGGATCAGAGGGGGATTCGGCTTGGAGATCCGAGAATCCCGGGACGAACAGCGAACAAACCGATTCGAGTAACATGACCCGCTACGTGAAGATCGGCGAAGCCAGGACGCACCTCTCAGCGCTGCTCGCGGAGGTGGAAGCGGGTGAGGATCTGGTCCTTTGTCGCGGCGCAACGCCGATTGCCCATGTGACGCCGATCTTCGACGGACGGGAGCACGCCGCCCTGTGCGGGACGCTGCCTCGGGAACGGGCGAAACAGCGCGCGGTGACGACCTCGGAACTCCTGTCCTGGCGCCACGAAGGACACACGCGCTGATGGCATTCGTTCCCGACGCTTCGGTGGCGGTTGCCTGGGTGCTGCCGGACGAGGAAGCCACGCTGGCCGATCTGGCATCGGACCGTCTGGGCAACGACACGGCGAAGGTACCGGACGTGTTCTGGCACGAGCCGCGAAATTTGCTGTTGTCCGCCGAACGGCGTGGCCGGATCGACAACCGCCACGCCGACCTTCCCATGGCACGGCTGCGCCGGCTGCCAATCCACTGCCCCGGCGAAGCGGAAGACCGTCACGTCATGGCGCTGGCGCGAGACCACCGCCTGACGGCCTACCCGCGAGCTACCTGGCGCTGGCGATCCGCGAGGGCTGCGCTCTGGCCAGCCTGGACCGGCGCTTGACCGAAGCGGCCGGCGCCGAAGGCGTGGAGACGCTCACCCAGGCTGGCTGCCAGGAGTTCAGTCGGCCTGCCCGCGGTCGATCGTGAGACAGCGGTGTCGCTGAGCAACCTGGCCGACTTCGTTCTCGCCTGGCCGTTCGTCCTCCTCTACTGCTTGTCGATCGTCGCCTTCTTCGGCAGGCAGTGGTGGAGGCTCACAGCGGGGGCGCGGGCAGTTGGCAGCGATCTCCGGCGCCTGACCGAACAACTCGGCGGCATCGACGGCCAGCAGGGTTTCGTCGCGAAGTTCGAGGAATACAACGCCAAGGCCGAGCAGGCCTTCGGTCTGACCTGGACCGAGTTCGTCGAGACCCTGGTCATGCCGGTGCCGGACTCGGGAGATCCGATCCGCAACACAGGGGATGTCTCCGGGTACTTGAACGAGACCACGATCGTCGCACCGCGGGTATCGCTGGCCTTCTACCAGTCTGTGCCGAATCTGCTTACGGGCTTCGGCATCCTCGGTACCTTCATCGGCCTGTCGTTTGGAGTCGGCGCGGCGGCGGGCGGTGTCGCTTCCGGCGATCCGGACCAGATGACCGCAGCGCTGAGGGAACTCCTCCAAGGCGCGTCGCTCGCGTTCTTCACCTCGATCGCCGGTGTGGCAACGTCCATTGGATTCGTCTTCGCCCACCGCAGATCGACCCGCACTCTCCAGCAGGCGCTGGACGCCTGGGTCGGCGCGATCGAGAAGCGCCTTGAGCGGGTCACACCAGCTGGCGTAGCCCTGGAACAGCTAAAGCAACAGAGCCGCACCGCAAGACAGGTTGCGCGGTTCAACACCGACCTGGCCATCACCTTGGGGCAGGCCCTTGAGGAGAAGGTCGCCGGGCGGCTCTCGCCACTGCTCGAGAAGCTGGTGGATGCCGTGGGAGAACTTCGAACCGACCGCTCGACCGACGCCGCGAAGTTGATGGAAGTGGCGACCAACAGCTTCACGGAGGTCATGGAAGCCAAGTCCGGCGACAAGTTCGACCAGATGTCCACCGTGCTGGAGGACCTGAACCGCACCCTGGCAGATTCCTCCGAGCACCTCAAGAAGTCCCAGAAGGAGGTCGGCGAAGCCCTCGCTACAGTGGTTGAGTCGGTGGCGCAGGGGGCCGCGGCAACGGCGAAGGAGCTACGCCAATCAGCGGCCGAGTCTGCGGAACAGGTGCGCAACGCGAACCGCGAAACGGCAGCGGAACTGCAAGCCAACGTGGACCGGGCCGCTGCGAAAATGGCCGCGGCGGCCGATGAGGTGTCGATCAAGGTTGCGGACTCGGGTCACGGGCTCGAGTCAGCGACGCAGAACCTCCTCCTTTCCACACAGCAAAGCCGCGAACTGCTGGATGCCATGGGGGCGGTGATCGGCCAGCTGAACAGTGTAGGGAGCACGATCAAGGAGACCGAGCAGTCGATGGGGGGTGCGGCGGCCAGGATGGACAAAGCCGCCGACACGATTCGGCAATCCAGCGACCGGGTAGCCTCCGCGCTGAAGAGCACACATGGACTCGTGCAGCAGGTGGACGAAATGGTGGGCGCATTGGGCGAATACCAGGAGTTCGCGTCGGCCTCCTGGACGTCGTACCAGACGCGATTCGAGGGGATCGACGCGTCGCTCGCCAAGGTCTTCGAGAACCTGGACGGGGCTCTCACTGGCTACTGCAACCTCGTGCAGGAATTCGCCAGCCAACTGGACGGCACCACCTCGAACACGATCCAGAGCTTGGCAAGCGCCACGAGTGGTCTCAACGAGTCGATCGAGGTACTGGTCGAGGTACTGGTCGAGGTGATGGACGAGCGGAACGGGAAACCATGAGCAGTGGCAGATCCGGACGATCCCCAGCAGCTACCGGACAGAGTTACCTGGCCACGGTCAGCGACCTCGTATCCGCCCTGATCTTCGTGTTCATCATCATGCTGGCGGTGTTCGCGTATCAACTCGCCAACGTGACCGAGGAGCAGGAGAGCGTCACCGAAGAACTGACCGCTGGCCGCGAGACGCGAGACCAAATCCTCGAGGCGATTGCGAACCGCCTCATGGACGCAGGAATCCGCGTGGAAGTGCTGGGCGAGCAGGGGGTCCTGAGACTGTCGGACAACGCGATCAACTTCCCCTCCGGCGGCGAGACGCCGATCACCGAACACGTCGGGCACGTCGGCATCCTGGCTCAGGCCATCGCCGAAATCGTGCCCTGCTACGTGTCACCGGACCGTGCCGCATCGGCTGCCGGACCAGCCCCGGCGCTCGCGCCAGCCGCAGGCGGAAACCAGCCCGACCCGGCCCCAACGGATGGTGAAGCCCCGGCCTGGTGCACGGCCCGACCGCCTGCCGCGGTCCATGAGTGCCAGGAACGCCGCCATCCGTGGCTGCTCGAGACGCTGTTGATCGAGGGTCATACGGACGATGTGCCGGTCGCCGCCGGACGCCGTTTTCGCGACAATCTCGAACTCTCCTCGATGCGGGCGGCCACCGTGCACCGCATGATCACCGCCTGCGAGCCAAGAGTCGTGCGACTGCGGAACACCCAGGATCACCCCATCCTGTCCACCAGCGGCTACGGCAACACCCGGCCGGCGAGCCTGGATCCGGTCAGGTTCCACGAAAACCGTCGGATCGATCTGCGCTTTCTCCTCGAACCTCCCGAAGGTGTCTTCGCCCGGAACCAGGTCGAGGTTGCACGGGAACTCCGCCAGCGAATGGGCGCCGGACCCCGATGAGCGAGGGCGCCCTGCGGGAAGCGCTGGACCTTGGCCACAGCCTGCCCCGGCTGGATTCCTCCTTCACACCCGAGAGAACCCTGGCCGCAGCCAAGGAAGTGAAGCGGAAACTCGGCGACGGCCAAATGGGAGCCGCGCCCGCCCGCTACGACCTGGATTCGCTCCATCGACGGGTCCGGGCGGCGTGGCGGTCCGGTCGTGGTGCACGGGACCTCGGCGCCCTCGACCTGCGAAGGCTGCCGTGGGTGCTCTGCTACTCGCCAGATCGGGGCCCTGCGGACACCGCGTGGGAGTCGCGCCCCTGGCTCGCCGAAGACCGGCGACTGCTTCGTGAGTACGGCCAGTGGCTGAGCAGGGGCGGCCGACGCCGGGCGGTGCAGACGCTGCTCCACGTGTTCCTGCGCGACTATCCTGTCCGGCTCGAAACCTTCGAGAATCTGCGGTCGATCCTGAAGAAGGAGGTGTTCAGGCGCGAGGAGTCCTCGCTTTCCGAGTGGGCGCGTCGCTGCCGCCGGAACGACCTGTTGGAGAAGAACGGCAGCAAGTCGTTCATCGGCAAGGCGATCGACATGGAAGGGGCCGTGGAGACATCCGTGAACGATGTGTTGGTGGCCGCCGGGTTCGACGGCCCTCTGGAGCGGAGCGCATTCGTCCGGGAAGGCCTGCACAGGTACCTCTCGGGCGCCGAGGAGGTGTCGAAGCTGGTGCTGGAGGCAGGCGAAACCAGGAAGCTGGAACGCCTGCTCGCCCTGCTCCAATGCGAAGATGACCTGCGGTTCCGCGAACGGGCGACCCGGAAGGCGATCGCCGAGAGCCTCCTCGAGCCCATCTCAACGGAGGTGGATGCACCGGCGCCCGCGGTGAAGGAGGCACTGCAACGGTTCTTCCTGCGCTGCTACGGCGATCCCCGACTGCCGTCCGGGCGCCCGAACTGGTCTGTCGCGCGGGAGAAGGTCCGGCGGGTGGTCATTCGCTGGCTGAACGAGCAGTCGATCGATCTGTTCTTCCGGGTCGTCGAGGACACGGCGCTCGACAGGCACTGGCGCTACCGGAAGGCCTTCTGGCGGACCTGCTTCGATGACCATCTGATCGACGATGTCTGGTTCGTCCTCGGGAGCCGCGCACGGGATCACCTCAAACACGTGAGCCAGGACGACGATGCGGCGGAGACGACGGCCACCTTGACCGGAGCTGCATCTGCGCAGTCCGTCTTGCTCATGCGGATGGCCAACGGGGTCACGGTCGCCGAGTGGAGCCACAACGGGGCCTGCCGGATGTGGCTGCGCGGGAGTACCGACGCGCCGGAGATGTACAAGCCAGACTACGCGCGATCCGACGTTCTTCACGGCCAGGACCATCGCCAACGTCACTACGGCAGCGATGTCGGCGCCTGGCAAAGGGCGCTCGCCGACTGGCTGTACCAGAACACGGGCCTACGCATTGATCGGAGTGGCTTCCCAGGGACGTTCACGGGCGTACCGGCCAAGGGATGGTGACTCTGTGCCGAGATCACGTCGCGACCACGCCCGGCGCTCCTCCTGCGGACCGGCACGGGGGATGGAGGCATACGTGACGAATCGATTCGCGTTCGAGCCCACCGCCGCCGGACTGGTCGTCCGGTTGGACGTCGATCCGCCGGTTCCGGCGCCCGATTGGACGACCACGAAGGGTGCACCGGCCGGCGCCGGGATCTTCCTCCGGCTGCGCGACGAAGGCGCCGCCGAGGAAAGCGACGATCAAGGGGTCCCCTTGTCGGAGTCGTCGTCGGAGCGGGGTCAATCGCTACTCGTCTCGTGGTCCGGCGTCGCGGGTCTGGGTGTCGAGGAGTTGCAGTACGCGGGACTGCCGGACGCCGCACCCCTGGCCCTCGATGTCGTCGCCACCGGGGATATTCACGATCCTGACTTCGAAATCCGGTACGGCTTCATCCGCTCGGGCCTAAGAGTGCCGGGCGCCAGAAGGATCGGCGCCTGGCTCGAGGTCGGCGACCGTTCCTTCGTGCTGCTCGACCCGATCCATGCGATCACCGAAGCGATCGACGCGTTCCCCGCCGCACCGGAGACCGCCCTGGAGCGGCGGATGCTGGCCTGGGGCCGCATTGCGGACATGCTGCCGGAGGACGCGGTCACGGACGACCACCTCTGCGATCTTCAGATCTTCGTGGCGTCGACCTTTGAACTCGATCCTTTGAAGAACGAGTGTGGTGAACCGGACTTCGACCCGGTCATAGGTCAGTTGGAGACTGCGACGAACGCCGGCGGCGAAGAGGAGCAGCGCTTCAATCGCAGTCTGCCGCCGGCACGCCAGTGTGAATTCGCGGCCTACTTCCGTCGTTACCAACAGGTGCGGCCCCGATACCCGGTGGGAAACGGCACGTACGTGATGCTGACGCCGGAAGTGGAGCGGGCGCTGGGCGCCGTTCGCGAAGCCCAGAAGGGCTCGCGCGAGGAGCGACGAGACTTCCTCCGGAACCCGGCGCCCTATCTGCGGCGGGCCCTGGACCCAGGCGGCGGCAACGGCGTCGAGACTGCCGCCGACCCGATCGAGGTCGACGCAGTGTTCTGGGACCACGACCTGAGCGACCGCGTGCGAGACGTCGGTGTCTGGGAGCCCAAGGTGCTTCCGTGGATCCGCCGCTCGGGGAATTCCTGGCTACCGCCCGAGCAACTGGGGCTCCGAATCGGCGAACTGACTGTACAGCTCGATCCCGAAGAGCTGCCGGGTCTTCGCGAACGTCTTCAGAGCGCCGTCGAGCACGGCTGCTCCATGGTCAACGTACAGGGCGTCGAGATTCCTGCCAAGCCGGAGACGTTGAAGGCGGTCGAGCGGTTGATCCGCGAGACGGCGCCGGTCGTGCCGCCGGCGCCGAGGCCGCCGCTCCCACCGAAACCTCCCCAGGACGATGTCGTCCTGCTCATCCTGGACAACCTGGAAGAGATCCAGTATCGGACCGATCGACAGCAGAGGCCGCCGGGCATCCGAGACGTGACCCTTGATCTCGAGCCGGAGAGAGCCCTCTACCGGCACCAGAAGGAAGCGCTCAAGTGGCTGTTCCGCCACTGGGAGGCAGGCAGCCAGGGCGCCCTGCTCGCCGACGACATGGGACTCGGCAAGACTCTCGAGGCCCTGGCCTTCCTGTACTGCGTGAAGAACGCTCCGGGAGGCAACAACGCCGGGCCGATCCTGATCGTCGCCCCGACCGGACTGCTCCGGAACTGGGCGGCGGAACATGCCGCCCACCTCCGCGAGCCGGGGCTCGGTGCTCCCCTCGAAGCCCACGGCAAAGGTCTGCGGGAGTTGCGAACAGGGCCAGGCGGCAAGGAGACTCAGGACGCCGCCTCCACCGGCGTGCCTCTGCAACTCCTCGACGTCGAGCGGCTTCGGAGAGCAGACTGGGTGCTGACGACCTACGAGACCCTGCGCGACTATCAGCACAGCTTCGGGCGTGTCCGTTGGCGCGCCGCGGTGTTCGACGAAGCGCACAAGATGAAGAACCCGGGCGCCAAGCTGACGGAGGCCGCCTTGGCGATGAACACGGACTTCGCCCTGCTCCTGACGGGAACGCCGGTCGAGAACCGACCTGCCGACGTGTGGTCGCTTCTCGACCGCGTGGCCCCGGGCCGGGAAGGCACCCTGAAGGAATTCAGCAAACGCTTCGAGGTGGACAACGGCGACGACGTGGATCGACTGAAGGAGCTCAGGAAGCGACTGATCGAGCCGTACGAACCCGACGCCGACCAGGCCGACACGGGACAAAGGGCGCCCGTCGCGTCGCCGGCGCTAATGATGCGGCGATTGAAGGAGGATCACGTCGAAGGCCTGCCGCCCAAGAGAATCCACCGACTGGAGGTCGACATGCCGCAGCCCCAGGCTGAGGTCTACAAACGGGCGGTCGAGCAGGGCCAACAGATCGGGACGGATGCCGGGCTTCAGAAGAAGGGAGGCATCCTGGGGGTCCTGCAGAAGCTCCGCAGCACCTCGCTGCATCCTGTTCGCCCCGGCGACGAGGACAAGCCGGACGACAGCTACATCCGGGAGTCGGCCCGGCTGTCGGAGGCGTTCCGGATTCTCGGCCGAATCGCGAACCAGAACGAGAAGGCCCTGCTGTTCGTCGAATCGCTGTCAATGCAGGGCTTCCTGATCGGCGCGTTGAGGCGCCGTTTTGGGCTGCGCGAGGATCCCCTGGTGATCAACGGCGCGATCGCCGGCCGCCTCCGCAAGCAGCGGGTCGACGTGTTCCAGCGACGCAAGGGCTTCGACGTGATGGTCCTGTCTCCACGCGCCGGAGGCGTGGGCCTGACCCTGACGGCGGCAAACCATGTGATCCATCTGTCCCGCTGGTGGAACCCGGCGGTGGAGGATCAGTGCACGGACCGGGCGCACCGAATCGGCCAGGAACGAGAGGTCCAGGTCTACCTGCCTCTGGCGCGACACTGCCGCTTTGGCGAACACAGCTTCGACCTGAAGCTGGATCAGCTGTTGGAACGAAAGCGGGAGATGAACCGGCGCGTCCTGGCGCCGGTGGCGCCGTCCAGGGATGAACTGCGGAACCTCTACGCGGCGGTAGTCGAACCGGTGGAAGACGACGACCTCGCAGCACGGCGAGGCGGGTCGGCCCGTGAGGTCGATCTCCTGGACCCGATCGCGTTCGAGCGCTGGGTGCTGCAGGAACTCGCGACGGCCGGCTATGAGCCCAGGCGGACGCCCGCCAGCGGGGACCGGGGTGCGGACGGTCTGCTTTACTCGCGTGGCAGCGGTAAGGCGCACACTCTGATCGTGCAGTGCAAGCACCTTGATCCTCACCACAAGTGCGGGAAGTCGGCAGTCCGAGAGGTTCTGAAGGCTCTGGGGGCCTACGAGATTGAAGGGAGCCCGGTGCCGATCGTAGTGACAAGCGGCGCCGGCTTCACCGGCGGCGCTGAACGCCTGGCGCACCGCAAGGGAGTGCGGCTGGTGGATCGCGATCGCCTGGACCAACTCCGGCGATGGAAGGCCTGAGGCTCCCCGCTAGCGGGTCTCGCCCAGCGCCGCGTCGACCCGGGCGCTCTTCTCCGCGTCGAACCACCAGAGCTGCGGGAAGCCGGTCCAGTTCAGGTGTTCGCGCCCCAGGGGCGGATGGCCGAAGCGGTCCCAGTAGAGGAGGTGGCGACCCTTCGGGGCGCCCTCGGGGATCACGTAGAAGCTCCACAGGAGCACCCGGTCGAGCGCCCGGCCGGCCATGTTCATCTCTTCCTCCGTCTCGGCCGCGATCACCTCCTCCACCAGGGCGTCCACGGCTGGACTGTCGATCCCCGCGTAGTTGAGCAGGTTCGGCAGCTCGGCGCCGTCCGATCGCATCAGGTTGCGCAGGAGGGTCGGTTGCGGGATGCGATGCGTGTAGATCTTCTGCATCGTCATCTCGAACTCGTAACGCCGCGCCCGATTCGTGTGGATGTTCGCCTCGACACGGCGGACCGTCGCCTGGATGCCGAGCCGCTGCAGGTTCTCCACGTACGGCACGAGCATGCGCTCGTGCTCCCTCAACTGGACCATGATCTCGAACCCGAGCGGCTCTCCCGTCGCCTCGTTGACGCGCCGGAAGTCGCGCACGACCCAGCCGGCTTCGTCGAGCAGCTCCCCGGCACGCAGGAGCGCCTCCCGGTTGCGGCCGTAGCCGTCGGTTTCGGGCAGGGTGAACTCCTGCGTGAACACGCGCTCGGGGACCTGTTCCCGCAACGGCTCGAGCAGCGCGAGTTCCTCTGGCGACGGCAGACCGCGCGCCGCCATCCCGGAGCCCAGGAAGAACGTCGTGTTGCGCCGCAGGGCGCCGTACTGGAGGGTGCGGTTGCCCCAGTCGAAGTTGTAGGCGAGGGTCAGCGCCTCGCGGACGCGAATGTCCTGGAACAGCGGCAGGCGCGTGTTGAAGACGACCGACCAGTGCATCCCGTAGGTCGTCCCCATCCGGTAGGTCTCCTTGTTGAAGAGCCCCAGGTCGACCTCAGGGAAGTCGTAGGCGGTGGCGAACTCACGCTCGTCCTGGTCGCGGTAGTAGTCCACCACGCGGGCCTTGAGCGCCTGGATGCCCGCCTTGATGTCGCGAAAGTAGAGGACGCCGAAGCGATCGAAATTGTGGTACCCGCGCCTGAAGTTCAGGTCCTTCGCCCAGTAGTCGGGGACCCGCTCGAAGACGATGCGCCGGCCGGTGTCGACCTCGCTGATGCGGTAGGCGCCGTTGCCAAGCGGCGGCTCGATGGTCGTCGCCGTGAAGTCCCGGTCCTGCCAGTAGTGCTTCGGCATCGGGAAGAAGAGGGCCGCCTCCATCACCGATCTGCGGTTTCTCCTGTCGGCGGCGAAGAGAAAGCGAAACGAGCGCTCGCCCAGGGCTTCGATGCCCTCCACATGGCGCCAGGTGGCCTTGAAGCCGACCGGACCGTCGGCCTTGAGAGTCTCGAAGGTCCACACGACATCGTCGACCGTGACCGGGTTGCCGTCGTGCCATCGCGCTTCGGGCCGGAGGGTGAAGGTCACCCAACTGTAGTCCTCCGCGACCTCGATCGTCTCGCACAGCAGACAGTAGAGGGTAGAGAGTTCGTCCTCGGACGGCAGCATCAGCCGATCGAGGGTCAGCGTCGAGCGCCGCCACCAGTTGAAGATCTCGGGGCGGCCCTTGTCCGAGTACGGGTGCAGGTTGTTGAACGTGCCCGGGATGAAGAGCCTCATCTCGCCGCCCTTGGGCGCGTCGGGATTGGCATAACCCAAGTGGGGGACGTCCGCGGCGTACTTCGGTTCGCCGAAGTAGGCGATCGCGTGGCCGGGCTGGGCTGCGACCGGGCCGGCTGTGCTCAGGCCGAAGAGCGCGCCGAGGACAGCGGCCGCGAGCGGATGCGGAGCAGCGACGTTCACGGCCCGCCACGATAGCGAAGCGACCGGGAGGCCGGCGGGAACCCGGGTGGCGCGAAGCCGCGCCACCCGTGAACCAGTCCCTGCGCCCGTCATCGGGCGCAGGGAGGGCACGCCGGCGCACCCAGTGGGCAGGCCGGTGCACCCCGTTGCCTGCTCTTCAGAGACCGCCCGCTACTTCCCGCCGGCGGACGGGCCCATGCCTCCGCCGAGGCCGTAGAGGGTCTTGCCGCCGCCGAGCCGGAAGCTCGCCATGACCCCGACCTCTCGCTCGTCGGTGAGCGAGCCGCGGATCACGCCGGTGCCCCAGCCGTAGCCTTCGTTCGGCCGCCACTGCTGCACCGCGATCTGGTCGAGCACGTTCTTGGCGAACACGTGGACCTGCAGGCCCTCGCGCGGCGTGAACCAGATCGCCCGCAGGTCGAGCCGCGTGTACTCGGGGATCTTGTACTTCGGCAGGTTGCTGATGTCCGTGTTCTTGTCCGTCGTGTGGCCGAGCGTGCCCAGGAAACGGAGGTTGCCCAGGTCGTAGATCGCGGTCAACGAGAACTTGTGCTTCGGCTGCAGCGGCATCTGGTTGCCGCCGAAGTCGGTCAGGCTGGCGATCTCCTGCGTGAAGGTGTTGCCTTCCCGGTCCTGGAACTCGACCGTCTCGGTCGGCGCCGCCGGGTCGCAGCAGTACGCGGTGGCGAAGTCACCGATCGCCGAGTCGAGGTAGTTGTACCAGCCGCGGATCGTGAAGCGGTCGGTGGCCCGGTAGGCCGCGGTGAGTTCCAGGCCCGAGATCCAACCGCCGTCGATCGTGTTCATCTCGCCTTCGAAGATGCTCTCGCCGGGGATCCGGCGCTCGACCGGCAGCAGACGCCTGGAGTTGATCCAGTATCCCTGGTAGTCGTTGTAGAACACCGCGGTCTCCAACTGCAGGCGGTTGTCCGCCAGCAGGCCCTTCCAGCCGCCCTCGTAGTTGACGAGTTCCTCCGAGTCGAAGGTCACGTCGACCTGGTTGCCGAAGCCCACGAAGCCGCCGGGGCGGCCGCCCTTGGAGACGCGGCCGTACCACATGCTGGCGGGGTTGGCCGAGTACTGGAAGCCCGCGTTCCAGGTGGTCTGGTTCCACTCCGCGTCGTTCTTGCCCTCGTAGCCCGGCACGGCGGCGTTGCGGAAGATCCAGAGGTCGACCGCAAAACCGAAGTCGAGGCCGATCCGGACGTCGTTCTGCACGTGTGTCTTGATGTCCTGGTCGTGGCGGATGCCGCCGAACAGCGTCCACCTGTCGCCGACCTGGAACTCGACGTTCCCGTAGTAGGCCCGCGTCTCGAACCGCGAGTGGCCGTAGAAGTCGAGCCAATGGCCGTTCATGTTGCCGTCGGAGAACGCGCCGATGGCGCCCGCGTTCGACCAGTCGAGAAGTTCGCCCGGGCACGCCCAGACGCCGCCCTGACCCGACTGGGCCGAGGTCGTGCCGAAGTCGCTCAGCAGAGCCAGCCCGTAGAAGGGAAGCTCCGCCTGACAGGCCGCCAGGCTGTTCGTGTTGAACGCGGGGTTGGAAAAGTCGAAGAACCGCGCGTCGTAGGGCTCGTCGCCGTCCCGCTGGTAAGCGCCCAGGACGAACTGGAAGTCGCCGGAGAAGCTCGAGGCCATTCTCACCTCGTGGGAGGTCTGCTCCGAGTAGCGGAAGTAGTTCGTCATCGTTTCGGAGAACGGCTGGCCGTTCGCGTCGAGGAACGGATTGTCGGGACCGCCGGTTCGCGAGGTGCCGTCCGTGTCGGTCTGGGCGTTCTCCGTGGACTCTCGGTAGCCGCTCTTCCAGGAGAGTGAGAGCCCGCGGCTGGGTCGAATGTTCAGGTCGGCCACGGCCATCTGGAGCTCGGAGTCCTCGTTGCCGGGCGTGTTGTAGTCGACCACGTTGCGCAGGTCGTCGCCGTCACAGATGAGCTTGTTCGGGTCGCTCAGATCGCAGTCCCTGACAGACGGCGACTGGTTCGCCGCGCCGAGGAACGGATTGGGCTGCAGGCAGGTCGGATTGCCCTCCGGGTCGGTACCGGTCAGCAGGCATTCCGTGGTCACGTCGCGTCCGGTCAGTTCGACCGACGTGCGGGGAGCGCCGCTGTCCTCCCGCCCCGCGTAGCGGACGTTGAAGTCGACCGTCTCGCCGAGATAACGGAGTTGCGGCGCCCAGTGGGTGTTGTCCGGTTCGTCGTAGTCGCCGCCGGGGCCGATGTTGGGCTGCGCGCCCTCGCCCTGCCAGCTACCGGCCGTCAACCGCCAGCTCACCTTGCTGTCGCCGAGCGGGCCGCCGATGGCGAGGTCGCCGCGCTGCGAAGTCTGGTCGGTGTACTCGGCCAGCGCGTTGACGTCGAACTGCGCGGTCGGCTTGATCGTGTTGAAGCTGATCGCCCCCGCGATAGCCGCGCGGCCGCCGGTGGTTCCCTGCGGACCTCGCGCCACGTTCATGCTCTCGACGTCGAAGAGGTTGCCGGGCTCGAGCCCGTAGAGCTCGTCGGTGTAGACGCCGTCGACGTAGGTGGCGACCGCGGTGGACTGGAAGAACTCCTGGTTGCGCTGCGAGCCGATGCCGCGCAGGTAGAGGTGGTTGCCATGGCCTGAATCGGGTGACTGGTGGCCGATCTGCAGGCCCGGCGTGAGCGCTTCGAGGTCGTTGTTGTTGTTCATGCCGAGCTCGACGACCATGCCCTCGTTGAAGCCGGTGACCGTCATCGGCCGCCTCAGCACGTTCTCCTCGCCCAGTTCGCCCTGGACGACGATCTGCTCGACGACGGAGAGACCGAGCGCGAATTCGACGGAGGCCATTCCTCCCGAAACCTCGACCTCTTCGCTGGAGGACCGGAAGCCCTGCAGGGAGGCGGTCGCCGTGTAGGCGCCGTCCGCCACGCCGTCGATGCGGAAGCCGCCGGCGGCGTCGGTCTGGGTGCTCTTGCCGATGTCGTCACCGTCGGCGTTCTGCAGGCTGACCGTGACGCCGGGCAGGGCGCCGCCCTCGCGATCGAAGACGGTGCCCGAGACGCTCCCTTCCTGGGCCGCGGCCGGGAGGGCGAGCAGGGCCGGTGCGAGAAGCGCCGGCAGGATGGACTTCCGAATTCTCAGGCCGTCGCGATGCTGGTGGTCCATGCTTGTCCTCCTGGCCATCCTCATGGCCTCCGGGTGTCTGGGAATCGCGGCTTCTCGGTCGTACGGGTTCTCGGGTTCTCGGCTCCGGCATTGAGCCACGGCAGCCGATTGCACAGCTCGTCGCGTGCCAGGCGGCCATGGTCTCTTCTTGAAGGCTGCGCGGAACATGATACAGCGTTTCACGTTCGCCGCAAGTTCCGGAGCCGCGGCCGCTGCGGCGGCAGCTGCGGCGGCCGTCGCCGGGGCTGTCGCAACGCGTTCTTCTGCCGATCCGGCGCGGCGGTGCGGACGGCATCATCTTCGCGTGGACAGCCGTTCAAGTTGAGACACTGTTACAAGTTCGCTACACTTGATTGCCTGGACGAGGAGGATGAAATGAGCCTTCGAGCGATCTCACGATGGGCGGCCGCTGCGCTGCTGGCGTTTCTGGCGCAGCCCGGAGCACGGGCAGAAGACGCCTGCATACCCGGCGGCAAGGCAACGACCATGCCGGAGACGGCAACCGAGTACGCCGCGATGTGCCTGCCGCACGTCGGCGTGCCGCCGACGATCGATTGCGGCGCCGGCGTGCGCATCCCGATTCACGTCGACGGCGTGGAGGTCTTCGAGAGTGTGGGCCCCCGCGAGTGCGACACGCCCGACTTCAAGGGCAACTGCAACGTCGGCTCGCGGATCGGCAGGGTAGAGGGCAAGGCGGCCGACGGCAGTCCGCTGGAAGACGTTGTCTGGGCGTACCTCTGCCGCTCGGCCGGCAAGGAGCTCTTCAAGCGGGGCATCGCGTCGGTCCAGATGATCGGCCACAACAAGACGACCGGGGCGACCTGCTTCTTCGAATCGCCGGACGGGGTTGGCGACCTCCGACAGGCCGAGTACCTCCACTTCGACGACCAGGGTCTCCTGGCCGGCAAGCTTCCCGGGCCCGATTCCGAGGACTTCGACGACGCCTTCATCCCGCCGCCTCCGGGTGTCCAGTGCGTTCAGTGCCACCAGAACAACGCCTTCCTGCACGACCCGTGGATCGACGGCGCAAAGCTGCCGTCCGACCCGAGCGAGCCCGTCCTGCCGGGGTGGGTCGACCCTGAGGCGCCCTACTGGGTCGTCGGCGGAACGCACTGGGACATGAGGACGCCGCACATCGAGGGCAACGCCTGCCTCGACTGCCACCGCGCGCCGACCCGAACCGCCCGGCTGCTCGAAGCCGGCAAGGTGCACGTGAATGAGTTCATGCCGCCGCGCAGACCCGGCAGCCTGAAGGCGGAGTACGCGGCGCTCCTCGCCTGCCACGACGCCGGCCCGGCGAACACGCCGGGCTGCGACTGGCTGATTCCACCCGGCGGGGGTTGCCCGGGGGGTGTCGTCGAAGGATCAGACCAGGGCGGCGAGGGCGGTCGCATACCGACCGGGCGGCTGCCGGGAGACTCGAACTGAACGGGTTTCCGCAAGTGAATCGCGCTCGCCGGTACGCGGCGGCGCCCGGATGCCGTCCAGAACCCGGGTGGCGCGGCCCCGCGACACCCGTGAACCAGTCCGTGCGCCCGTCAGCGGGTGCACGGATGAAACCCGGGTGGCGCGACTCCGCGCCACCCGCGAAACAGTCCGTGCGTCCGTCATCGGACGTAACGATGACACGCCGGCCCACCCGGTAGCGCGGCGAAGCTCCGCCTCAGGAGGATGACCAATATGTCAAAGCTCGATCTGACCGACCGGGTCGCCATCGTCACCGGCGGCGCCGGCGGCATCGGCGCCTGCATCGCGAAGTCCTACGCCGAAGCCGGCGCCAAGGTCGTCGTCGCGTCGCGCAAGAAGGAGAACCTGGACGGCGTCGTCGGCGAGATCGAGTCGGCCGGCGGAACGGCGCTGGCCGTCGGCTGCGACATCACTGTCCCCGAGCAGGTTGACGGCCTGATCGCGGCGACCGTGGAAGCCTTCGGGCGGCTCGACGTGATGGTGAACAACGCCGGCGGCGGCGCGACGCCGCGCATGCCCGAGGACACGCCCTACGAAGAGTGGCAGCGCATCGTCGACCTCAACCTCACCGGAACCTGGCTGTGCTGCATTGCCGCCGGCAAGCAGATGATCGAGCAGCAGAGCGGCAACATCATCAACATCTCGTCGGTGGCCGGCACCAAGGGTCACCCCGGCATGCTCCACTACTCGGCCGCCAAGGCGGGCGTGATCAGCCTGAGCAACAACCTCGCCTTCCAGTGGGCGAAGCACAACATCCGCGTGAACTGCGTGGCGCCGGGCCTGATCGCGACGCCGGCCATGGTGAAGTGGGGCGTCATCCAGGGCGCCGAGAAGGAGGACGGAACTCACGTCCCGCGCCTCGAGCGGCCACCGGGGCCCGAGGATGTCGCCGACCTCTGCCTCTTCCTCGCTTCGTCGGCATCGGACCTGCTCACCGGCGAAGTGATCCCGATCCGGTCCTGGACGCGGCTGGACCGCTTCTGGAACTGACGCCATGACGTTCCTCGTGCCGGAGTGCCAGCCGGAACCGGCGCTGCGCGCCGGATGCGGGCAAGATGCCCGCGTTCCCAGGTTCGGAGCTTGTCGATGAAGGCGCCCGCCCCGACTGCGGCCTGGTTCGTTCGTCCACTCGACACCGCCGACGACGCCCTCGACCTCCTTGGCGGCAAGGGCCGCTCGCTGGCGCGCACGAAGAGCGCCGGCTTCGCGGTGCCGGACGGCTTCCACGTCACCACGGCCGCCTACCGGGCCTTCGTCGCGGAGCACGGTCTGCAGCAACGCATCGAGGCGCTGGCGAAGCCCGAGCTCATGAACGGCGCCGTCTCCTTCGACAGGGCGTCGGCCGCGATCCAGGAACTCCTGGGCACGCCGGCCCTCTCCGACCTCGCGGCCGCCGAGATCGCCGCCGCCTACCGAAGCCTTGAGGCGGCCGGACCGGCCCATCGCGCCGCAAACGGGCGGGCTCGCGTTCGCGGGAGCCGGAACCCGCCGGTGGCCGTGCGCTCGTCGGCCAACGCCGAGGATCTGCCGGAGGCTTCGTTCGCCGGCCAGCAGGACACCTACCTCAACGTGCGCGGCGAGGACGCCGTGGTCCAGGCGGTCCGCGACTGCTGGGCATCGCTGTGGACGCCGCGCGCGATCGCCTACCGCCACCAGATGGGCATCGACCAGGGCGCCGTGGCAATGGCGGTCGTCGTGCAGATCATGGTGCCATCGGAAGTCTCGGGCATCCTGTTCACCGCGAACCCGGCGACCGGCGAGCGCTCCGAGGCGATCATCAACGCCAGCTTCGGCCTCGGCGAAGCCGTCGTCGGCGGCCAGGTCACGCCGGACACCTTCGTCGTCGACCGCGCGTCGGGCGAAGCGAAGGAGACGATGATCGGCACGAAGGAACAGCAGATCGTCCAGGATGGCGAGCAGGGCACGCGGCTCGAGGAGATCGACGAGGCCGAACGCGGCCGCTCGTCGCTGTCGCCGGAGGCCATCCGCGAACTCGTCGACCTGGGCGGCGCCGTCGAGGCGCAGATGAGCGGCGTTCCCCAGGACATCGAGTGGGCGTTTCGCGGCGGCGAACTCTTCCTGCTGCAATCGCGGCCGATCACGAATCTGCCGCCGCAGCCGATCGAGGTGGAGTGGGCGCCGACCCCTCCCGCCCGCATCCTGACGCGCCGCCAGATCGTCGAGAACATGCCCGAGCCCATCTGCCCGCTGTTCGAGGAGCTTTACCTGACGATCGGTCTCGAGAAGGCCCGCAAGGGAAAGAGCATGATGATCGGCGGCGGCCCGGTCTTCGTCACGATGCACGGCTTCGCCTACCAGCGCGGCGACTGGCAAATGCTCTTCCCGGACGGCAACAACAAGGAGATCAAGAAGCCGACCGAGGAAGAACTGGAGGCCGCGGAACGCGCGATGGCCGAGCGGCGCAAGGACTCCCCCGCGGAGAATCTGGAAATGGCGGAGCACGACCTGAAGCTGTTTCGGGATTCGCTCGGCGACGAGGACCGCCGCGCCTTCGACGCCTGGGCAGCCTCGGCGAAGCTCGGCGAGGCGCTGGCGCAGCGGGTGACGATGCCCGAGAGCAGGAACCCGACCTACATCGCCTTCAACCGCACCCAGTGGAACGAGGGCGTGCTCAGGAAGTGGCGGGAAGAGACGATGCCGCGGCTGGTCCGGACCACCGGCGAATGGCGCGAAGTCGATCCGGCGACGGCGTCCGACGAAACCCTGCTCGAGGGCATCGTCGACCTCGCCGTCGCCGAGGGCGACTACTGGTCGAACGACACCGGGCACACCTTCGGCGTGGCCAAGTCGACCGACGACCAGCTCCAGTGCTTCCTCCGCGAGACCCTGCCGGACCACCACTTCACCAGCGGCCAGTTCCTGAGCGGCTTCAAGTCGAAAACGATGGAAGCGAACGACGCGATCTACGAGGTCGCGAAGCGCATCCGGGCCGACGACTCGCTGTGGGAGCTGGTCATGACGACGCCGGCGTCACGGCTCAACGACGCGCTCGAACAGCACCCGGCGAGCGGCCCCGCCCTGGAGGCGATCCAGGACTACCTCTCGACGTTCGGGCACCAGGGCTACACCCTGGACTTCGTCGAGCCGCCCCAATCCGAAGACCCGACGCCGTTCTTTGCGTCGCTCAAGACGATGGTCGCCAACCGGGACTACAGCCCGGAGAAGCACGACATCGATGCGCGCCGCAAGAAGGAAGAGGCGCTTGCCAGGATCGAAGGGCTGCTCGACGGCCTCGAGTACTGGCAGTTCCGCTTCCGGCTCTGGTTCACCTACCGCTTCTACCCCATCCGCGAGGAGACGATGTTCTACCTCGGCAGCGCCTGGCCCGTGCTGCGCCCGCTGGCGGCGGAACTCGGCCGGCGCCTGGCGGAAGCGGGCACGTTCGGACAGGCCGACGATGTCTACTACTGCGTCACCGACGAGCTCCGCGAGGCGATCGAGGCGCGCGCGCGGGGCGAAGCCCTGCCGCACCTGGGCGAGCTCGCCGCGGAACGCCGCGAGCTGCGCGAGGCGCGCAGGCGCCTGCACCCGCCCGGCACCGTGCCCGAGGAGGCGAGCGAGCTCCCGTCCATCGCCTTCAAGGAGACGCAGGCCAAAAACGACCCGAACAGCCCCACGCTGCGCGGCGTCCCCGTGAGCCCGGGCGCCGTGACCGCGCCGGCCAGCCTGATCAAGTCGCCGCCCGAGTTCGACCGGATGCGGTCGGGCTCCATCCTCGTGTGTCCGATGACGAACCCCGCCTGGACGCCGCTGTTCGCCCACGCCTCGGGCCTGGTCACCGACATCGGCGGCATCCTCGGTCACGGGTCGATCGTCGCCCGGGAGTACGGCATTCCGGCGGTCGTCGGTACCGGGAACATCACCCAGCGGGTGGCGCCGGAGCAGGAGATCAGCGTCGATGGAGACGCCGGGGTGGTGACGCTGCACGAGGAGGCTTGAGCGACTGTCGTCCAGGTGGCGCCGGACCTGCGGCCGGCCAACGATGAAGACGGCGAGGTTCTGCAGCATCGCCGCCCCCGTCCTGGGCGGCGTGCCGCCCGGGCGCTTCATCCGGGCAACGGTGGGCACGTACACCGTGGGTTTCACGACGACGACGTCCGTCAAAGGCCGGCGACCACCCGGCGATACGCTTCGCCCAGGATGAAACGTACTGCGACCCTCGCCGCGCTCTTCCCGCTGTGCCTGGTACCCGGCACCACCGTGGCCCAGCCCCGGTCCGCCCCCGAGGCGGCGCCCTCCACCTTCGCCGAGACGATCGACGTGCGCGTCGTCAACGTCGACGTCTGGGTGACCGACCGCGACGGCAACCCGGTGACGGGCCTTGCGGCCGACGACTTCGAGGTGCGGGAGAACGGCCGCCCTGTCGAGCTCTCGAACTTCTTCGAGTTCACCGACGGTCTGGACGTTGCCGCGCGGGAGCGATCTGCCTCCGCCCGCCGGGACGGTCAGCCGAGCGACCTGAACCGCTTCATCCCGGCCGAGCCGCCGCCCCCGGAGCACCGGCTGAGCCTGATGGTCTACATCGACAACGACAACCTGACGCCGACGGACCGCAACCGCCTGCTGCCCTACCTGCGGAACTTCCTGAGCGTCCAGCTCAGCCCGTACGACCGCGCGATGCTCGCCGTCCACGACCGGGGCAGGTTCGAGGTTGCGCTCCCCTTCACCACCGAGGCCTGGCGCGTCGCCGAGGCGACCCAAGAGGTCGAGAGACTGATCGGCAGCCGCGAGCGAACCGAGTCGGAGCGCCTCGACATCCTGCGCGAGATCAACGACGACCGGGTGCACTACACGGCGGCGATGGGCTTGGTCCGCAACTTCGCCGCCACGGTCCGAAGCGAGGTCGACGCCGCGCTCGCGAACCTTCGCAGCGCGATCGAGTCGATGGCCGGCCTGCCGGGGCGCAAGAGCATCCTGTACATCAGCAACGGCCTGCCCATGCGGCCGGCGGAGGACCTCTTCCGGGCGGTGGAGGAGCGGTTCAGCGATTCGCGCGGGCGGTGGCGAGCCGTCGATTCGCCCTTCAACACAAGGAGTGTCGACGCGGCGAACGCTTCCCTCGAGGCCTTCCAGCACGACCTCTCACGGCGGTTCGACGAGCTCGCCTCGCTCGCCAATGCGAACCGCGTGACCTTCCACAGCGTCGCCGCCGCCGGGGCGCGCATCAGCGGCATGAACACCGCGGACCTCCGTTTCTCCTCCAGCATCGAGTTCACCCGCGCCGCCAATCTCGAGGAGCCGCTGCTCCGCCTGGCCGATCGCACCGGCGGGCGGGCGATCGTCAACACGCGCAATTTCGCCGGCGGGTTCGACCGCATCGCGAGCGACCTCCGGAACCGCTACTCGCTCGGGTACCTGCCGCGGCCGTCGTCGGCCCCGTCCCCGCGTTCGTCGCGAACGCGACCGCCCGCGGACATCGAGCCGGGAACCACCCATCAAATCGAGGTCGAGCTGACCGACGAGGCGCGGCGGCGCTACGGGAGACGCCTGTCGATCCGCCACCGCGACAGCTATGTCGACAAGCCCGCCTCGGCCCGGATGACCGACCTGACGCTGGCGGCCCTTTCGATGGGAGAGGCCGCCAACCCGATGGGAGTGCGGGTCTCGCCGGTCCGCGGCCCGGGCGGCGAGGCCCGGCTCGAAAACGGCGACATCCAGTCGAGGATGCTGGTCACGATCCCGATCGGCCCGCTGACCCTGGCCCCGGTCGCCGACGGTCACGAGGCCAGGGTCCGTCTCTGGGTCCAGGTGATCGACGAGGAAGGGCGGGTTTCCGAGGTCACGGAGCATGCCGTCCCCGTCGTGGTGGAGGAGGGGGAGTTCGAAGAAGCCCGGCGGCTCTCCTGGCCGTTCGCGATCGACGTGGTCACGGCGCCCGGACCTCATCGCGTCGCCGTCGGCGTGCGCGACGATCTCGCCGCCGCGACCTCCGTCGTCACCTTCGACCTGGACGCCGGCAACGCGCCGGCGGCGGTCGTTGATGCGCCCGAGGCGCCGCCCCCGCCGGATACGCCCGAGCAGTGGCTCGCCCAGGCGGCCGCCCACTACCAGCGCTCCGAACTCGAAGCGATGGCCAACGCCGCGCGACGGGCGCTGGAGTTGACCAATCGCGGCTCCGCCGCGAGCTCCGGAGAGCACCTCCGTCTGCGGACGCGGGCCTACAACGCGCTCGGCGTCGCCCTCTTCGACAAGCCCGACCGCACGGAGCAGGACGTGGTCGAGGCCGAGGACGCCTTCCGCCGCGTGATCGCGGTGATGGACGACGAGGCGTCCGTCGCGCCGCGCTACAGCCTCGCCAGACTGCTGGTCGATTCCGGCCGCTCGGAAGAGGGCGTCGCCGAGGCCCGGGGCATCCTGGCGCTCTCGCCGGAAGGCCCGATCCCCGACCGGGCGAGGATCCTGGTCTGTCGCTCGCGGGCTTCGGCAGGGACAAAGGCCACGAACCCGTCGGAGGACGCCGCCGCCAACTCGGACCGCAGGCCGGGCGCGATGATCTACCAGGTCGCCCACGAGTACACCGACGAAGCGATCCAGGCCGGCGTCGAGGGCGTGGTCGGCCTCGGCGTCAGCATCGACGAGGAAGGTTGCGTCGTCGCCGTCGAGGTGCTCGAACGGTTGCCCCACGGCCTCACCGAAAGCGCCGTCGCGGCGATGAGGCGGGCCGTCTTCCGGCCGGCGATGGAGAACGGGGAGCCGGTGGGGGCTACCTACAGGACGGCAGTGCGCTTCGACCTGGACGGCCAGCAACCTGACCCGGGCTGATGCTCTCGTGACTTGAAAGCCGTCCCGCACTCATCGGTCCTGAACCTTGTTCTGTGACCTGCTACCGATCCAGGAAAGGCGAGAGAGCCTCTCTCGGCGCGAAAGGCTCAGAATCAGATTCTCGAGCCGGCCCGCTCCTTCATCCTGCCTCGCGATCTGCTCGACCTGTCGCCGGAACTGCTCCCGAGAGGCGGACGCGAAGCGACGAAGCCTCGGATAGTCTCACGCCGTCTCCGCAGCGGTTCCGGAACGCGAGACACCCGATCAGCGCCGATGGACACCGAGACCAGCGCAACTCTCCATCTTCCGAGCCTGGAGATCACGGGCTTCCGGGGGCTTGACCGGCTGACCATTCCTCGTCTGGGGCGCGTCACGCTGCTGGCCGGGCGGAACGCCGTGGGCAAGACGACGGTGCTGGACGCGGTTCGGCTGTTTGCAGCACGGGGCCTTCCGAGGGTCCTCGCCGACCTCCTCATGGAGCGTGACGAATTCGCTGCCTGTCTGGTGGAGGATCGAAGTCCAGTGGTCGCCCCGGACGCTGCGGCCTTGTTCCACCGGCGGGGTGAGGACCGAGAGACGCGCATCGCGATCGGCCCGGCAGGCGGGGAGGGCCTTGCACTGGAGGCCTCGCAGCCGGATGACTGGACCGATGAGGAAAGAAAACGCCTTGTCCGTTCGCCGCTTGGCGCGGACGTCGCGGCCCTGAGAATCAAGTACGACCGCTGGAGCGAGGTCGTGCCCGGAGCGCTCCTGAAGGCCAAGCCGTTCTGGAACTACCCGCAGCGCGATTGGCCGCCGGCGCTTTGGTGCGAGTCTCTTGGCCCCGGCGTGCCGGAGAACCTGGCTCACTGGGGCAGAATCGCGTTGACCGATGACGAGGACTTCCTGGTTCAATCCCTCAGGCTCGTTCTCGACGAGCGTGTGGACAGGCTCGCCGTCGTCGACGACAGCGGACCGCGCCCTGGCTCGCGGTCGAACCGCCGCGTCATCGTCAAGCTGAGCGGACACCCTGGCCCCGTGCCTCTCAAGCGCTTCGGCGACGGTGCGGCGCGGCTCTTCGGCGCCGCCCTGGCGTTGACGCGTAGTCGAGGAGGCCTTCTGGTCATCGACGAAGCCGAGAACGGCCTTCACTACACCGTCCACGAGGCGTTCTGGCGCCTGGTGCTGAAGGCAGCGCGGGAAGGGGGCATTCAGGTTCTCGCGACCACTCACAGCTGGGATTGCATCGTGGGCTTTGCGCGAGCCGCCACGGATTGCAAGCGCGCGGACGGCGTGCTGGTGCGGCTGGAGGCCGAGGATCCCGGATGTCGTCCTGTCGTCTACTCCGAGGACGAACTCCGGGTCGCCGCCGAGCAGAGAATCGAAGTCCGGTAGGCGAGCGTTCGTGGCCAACGAGCGGATCCTGCTGGTCGAAGGGGAGGACGACGAGCATGTCGTCAGGCATCTCTACAGGAAAGCCTGTGACATTGAACCGAACTTCCGTATCGTGAACCAGCGGGGCTACGAGAAACTACTTGAGGCTCTTGGCGTGTACCTCAAGAAATCTGGCCTCCAGACCTTGGGTGTTGTCGTCGACGCCGACGATCGCGAAGCGAGGTGGCAGGAACTCGCCGCGTCGGCGAAGAAGTGTGCCGTGTCCCTGCCGGACGTGCCCGACGTGGTTGCAGTTCGTTGCGGAGTCGCGCGTCCCGCCGCAGGTCAAGATGACTCGGCTCGTACCAGGAGTCCGAGGCCACGCTCCTCGACGAGGGATCGCCTGGTCAACCCGGCTCGCCTGAGAGCATCGGTCAGGAGGAGGCGCACCGACGCCCACGTTCGTGCGTCCCGCGATCCGCAGGCTGGGCTCAAGCGCCCGATCACGTGATACTCCGCGCCACTCTCCCTTACCGTGCGTTGTTCCGGCGCTGAGGCGGCAGCCGGAGCGGGGGGCTTCGACGCCCCTCAGACGTCGACGGCGAGGAGCGCCAGGAAGCGTTGCTTCTGTTCCTCGCTCATCGCGTCGAAGTCCGGGACAGCCATGTCCGTCACGGGAAGGTCCGCGAACTCGGGCGAGGACGTCTGCAGGCTGGCGGCGATGTTGTGCAGGCCGCCGCCTTCTTCCGCGCCCTTGCCCAGCGCCATGCCGACTTCGCGGGGCCACACATGGTTGGACCGGTCGCCCAGGCCGAGGGGGTTCGGCCGCCCCACGTACTCCTCGATCTGCTGGAACATGACCTTCTCCTGGCCCGAACGGCGCATCTGACCCTCACGGCCGTACTTCGTGCGCGACTGGTTGCAGATCGAGGCCCAGGGGAGCTTGACGTGGAAGCCCGGCAGCGCGCGGCACTCCTCGGGGGCGCCGTCGCCGCCCGTGATCCGGCCGTCCTTGACCATGAGGTAGTACGCCGACGTCTCGCGGCCGCCTTCGAGCAGCCTCGCCGGTGGATGGGTGTAGATCTCGCTGAACCCCCACTCCGTGTCGGCCGGAAGGTCGCCCTCTTCAAGCATTTGCACCCCGTACCGGGCGCACGCCTCGCACCAGGCCTTCGAGCCGAACTCTCCTACCGGCTTCAGTTCGGCCACGTTGATGTCGCTCACACTCGTCCTCCCCTCTCAGTTGCCTGACTCGCCGCCTGCGGCGGCAGCGGACCGGAAGGTCCGCGGACCCGGAAAACCATCGTTGCCATGTTGTCGCTCTCTACTCGATCGCCTGCCTGGCCGCCTGCGGCTGCAGTGGACCGGAAGGTCCGCGCACCCTGAGAACCACAGTTGCCGTGTTGTCGTTCTCTTACCCGATTATCTGCCTGGCCGCCTGCGCCCGCAGTGGACCGGAATGTCCGCGCCCCCAAAGGCCGCCCTCGCGGCAAAGTTGAAACAGTGTAACGTGTTCAAGCGAGATCGCCCGGCGAACGGCAAGACGCGGCGTGGGAACCCGGGAGCCCCGGGAGCCCTGAACGGCTCCAAATCCCGTCGGCGCCGCGGCGCGGCGTCATCCGCCGGACGCGCATATCATCTCCGGACTGTCAGACATGACGAACCCCGAAGCCAAGAGCCCCACCGCCGACGCACGCACGGGCCGGCGCGAGGCCAACGTGGCGGCGCGACGCCAGCGCATCCTGGAGTCTGCCCGTAAACTGCTCAAGGAAGCAGGTCCCGAAGGGCTTTCCATGCGCAAGCTGGCCCGCCAGGCCGGATTGAGCGTGACCACGCTCTACAACCTCCTGGGCTCCCGCGAGCAAATCCTGCAGGCGCTGATCAGGGACTCCGTCGGGCGGCTCGAGGAGCCCGCGCCCGATGCTCGCCGTACCCGCGACCCGCTGCGACGGGCGTCGAGAGCGATGGAGGGCATCCTCCAGTACGTCATCGACAACGGAGACCTGCTGCGGCCGCTCATCGCGGCCGACTTCCGGACCGGTTCCTGGTCAAGACTCGTCGAGCAGGACGAGGGCGCGCACTTCAGGTCTTCCAAGGAAGCCGTTCGCGCCGCGATCACCGCGGCCCTCGAAGGCGGCCAACTGCGGAACGTGGTCGGCCTGAAGTTCCTCGAGATACAACTCCATGTGGCCTGGGAACTGGCTCTCGACCTCTGGGCATTCGGCGTTCTCGACGACGAGGCCTTCCGGCTCAGGAGCCTCAGCGGCTTCTACGTGACCCTGCTCGCTTTCGCGGAGCCGCAGGTGCGACCCCGCATCGAGAAAGAGCTTCGCCGTCTCGAACGCAGGCACTCCGCGGTGGGTGCGCGCCGCAAGCGCGTCGAGTAAGCAGGTTGCGCAGGTTTGCAGGGTAGACGCGTTTGAAGGGCCCCCTGGAGGTCGTCGGACTCGGCCTCGCGATCGTCGATGTCGTGTTGCGGGTCGACCGCATGCCGGAGTGGGACGACCCTCGCGGTCTGCTGGACTTCGCTCTCGCCGACGGCGGGCCCGCCGGCACGGCGTGTTTCGTCGCCTCGACGTTCGGGCTGCGCACCGGCTTCGTCGACACGGTGGGTGACGACGAACTCGGCGAGCACCGCAGGCGGTCGCTCGAGCGTGGCGGCGTGGACACCAGCCGCCTCGTGCCGCGGGAGGGACCCGAGGACCACGTGGTCGTCGTCTACGTCGACGCGTCGACGGGCGAGCGGGTGTTCTCGTTCCGGCAGGGGTTCCTGTCGCGGCCCCTGGCCGCCGCTGAACTCGACCGCGAGTACATCGAGTCGGCTCGGATCCTTCACCTCGACGGCAGTCAGGCCGAAGCCGCCCTCGCCGCGGCGCGCTGGGTGAAGCGGGTGGGCGGCACGGTGGTGCTGGATGCGGCCGCCACCAGCCGCAAGGTGCTCGAACCGGCCCGCGCCCTCGTGGCCGAGACGGACGTCCTGATTTGCGGCTCGGGCTTCGCGCCCATGCTCACCGGGGAAGACGACATCCGGGAAGCGGGTCGCGCCGCCCTCGACCTCGGACCGCGAGTCGTCGTGCAGACCGAGGGCGCCGCGGGCAGCTACACGGCAGCCCGACAAACTGGCGCCGGCGACGCCGAGTTCCACACTCCCGCGTTCGAGGTGGACGTCGTCGACACGACGGGTGCGGGCGACACCTTCCACGGCGCCTACCTCGTCGGGCTCGCCAGGGGCTGGAGCCTCGAACGCTGCGCGTCGTTCTCGTCGGCGGTCGCGGCGCTTCACTGCACCGTGCTGGGCAACCGCAGGGGGATTCCGTCGATGGACGAGGTGGAGGCCCTGATGGCCGCAAAGCCTGCGGCCCCGCGCCGCACCGCAGAACCAGTGGAACCCGGCGTCGGCAACCCGCGGCAGAAACCCGCGGCGCCCGCGGCAGCTTCACCCTGAATGGTTCCCGGGAGAGACGCATGGGAAGAATCGGCATCACCTTCAACTACTGGGGCAACGACTGGATGGAGGACATCGAGGAGTACGAGCGCCGGATGGCCCGGGCGGCCGCGATTGGCTTCGACCTGATGTCCTTCTCCCAGGACGTGCTCTTCCTGTACACGCCGGAGCAGAAGAAGCGCTTCCTCGGCACAGCCGCCGAACACGGGATCAGGATCAACTACATGGCGGGGCTCGGCCCGAAGCAGGACATCAACTCGGACTTTGAGGAGGACCGGCGCCGGGGCGTCGCCCACCTGCGCGCCCTCGCCGAGAAGGCGAGCGAGATGCAGCAGATAGCCGGGGGCGGCGGCGCCGACGTCGGCGGCGCGATCACCGGCGTCATGCGCCAGGGGCTTGACGGCCGCGACAAGGAGCGCTGCCGGGCCCACGCCGCGGCGGCCATGCGCGAGGCGACGAAGACCGCCGAGGACCTCGGCGTGACCTTCCACCTCGAGGTCCTGAACCGCTTCGAGCACTTCCTCATCAACACCTGCGACGAGGCGCTGCGCTTCATCGACGAGGTGGGCAGCCCGAACCTGAAGATGATGCTCGACACGTACCACATGAACATCGAGGAGGACTCGCTCGGCGAGGCGATCATGCGGGCCGGCGACCAGCTCGGCACCTTCCACATCGGCGAGAACAACCGCCGTCCGCCCGGCCGGGGCCACATTCCCTGGGACGAGGTCGTTGCGGCGTTGCGCGCGATCGACTTCGACCGCGACACGGTGATGGAGCCGATCGTCCACACGGGCGGCGGCGTCGGCAACCTGCTCGCGGTGTGGCGCGACATGACGGACGACCGCGACCTTGACGAAGCGGCGCGGGAAGGGCTCGAGTTCTACCGCGCCAGGCTGGCGGCCGCTCCGGCTGCGGACCGGACCGGCCACCGGCAGGAAGCCGCCGAGAAGATGATGCAGCTGCCGCAGCGCAACCGCCGGCAGGACACGCTGGTCGTTGCAGGCGCCCCCCGGGACAGGCCTCGCACCGAGTCCGGCCCGAAGCAGCGCAACGAAGGCCAATCGTGACGACCGAATCGACCCTGGCCGCGACCGCGCGGCGGATGGTGGCGCCCGGCAAGGGCATCTTCGCGGCCGACGTGCCCCTCAAGGGCCTCGTGCGGGGCTGGTGGGGCGAGTCGGCGCACGCCCGGACCGAGGAGGACGCGGCCCACTTCCAGGAGATGATCTGCCGCACGGCCGGACTCGGCGAGCACCTGTCCAGCATCATCGTCTTCCCCGACGTGCTCGACCGGCGGGCTGGCGACGGCACGCCGCTGGCCGACCTCGTCGCGGAGCAGGGCGTGCTTCTCGGCATCACGCCGACCACGGGCTGGCAGCTCCTCGGAGGCTCCGAGCACGAGTACGTGCCCCGCGGCCTCGACGGACTGGCCAAGCGGCTTGAAGCCTGGCGCGAGCGCGGCGTGGCCTTCGTCAAGTGGCGGGTCGCGGCGCGCGTAAGGACGGGCCTTCCCACCGAGCGCGCGCTCGTTTCGAACGCCCGCAGCGTCGCCGAGTGCGCGGCGCTCGCGCACCAGTTCGGTCTCGTCCCGATCGTCGAGCCCGAGGTCGAGATGAAGGGCGAGCACACGATCGAACGCCAGTTCGACGTCACCGAGCGGTTCCTGCATCGCACCTTCGAAGCCCTGTACGAACACGACATCTTGCCCGAAGAGATCGTGCTGAAGACGAACATGGTCGTCTCGGGCAGTGACTGTCCCGAACAGGCCGGCGTGGACATCGTGGCGCAGGAGACGCTGCGTTGCCTGCGCCGGGTCGTGCCGCCCGCCCTGCCGGGGATCGGTTTCCTGTCGGGCGGCCAGTCGGACCGCGACGCGACGGCCCACCTCGACGCGATGAACAGGCTGGCGCCGCAGCCCTGGGCGCTCAGCTTCTCGTTCGGCCGCGCGATCGGCCGCGCCCCGGTCGAGGCCTGGGACGGCAAGACCGACGAATCGAGCGGGCAGACGGCGCTGCGCCACCGCGCCCGCATGAACGGACTGGCCACTCTGGGCGAGTGGTCGGCAGTGGCGGAGAAAGGAAACGGCCAGCGCCAACCGGCCGCTCGCCGCGATGAGTAACGAGATGCCACGGATCCGGGAAAACGGTCGCGCCCCTGCATCGCGGAGCCGCCGCCGGGCCGAGCCGTGCCTTGCACCGCCCGTTGCGACCTGCCCGCATCACGCCGTAGTCGGAGGACACCCGGCCACGGAAAGGAGACTCCAATGATCGACTTCGCAGGACACCACGTCGTTGACCTCAGCCCGCGCATGGTCGGACGGATCACCCGGCTCGACGGCACGGTCGAGGAGGGGAACAAGGACGTCTTCGGGCTTCCCTGGATCCTCGAAGAGGGCCGTGTCCCCTACGACGACACCCTCTACACCCTGATTGGCGGCAAGGAGGGCGACTCCTACTGGCCTCCCGGACGGGTCAGCGGCCACTGCGGGGGATCGCACACCGAAGGCGGCAAGGGCCACATGGACCACTGGGAAGGTCTGCCGGACGGCATCCTCGGCCTGTGGGAGATGCCCCTCGACACGTTCTTCGGCCCGGCGGCGGTCTGCTACCTCGACCAGCTCGAGCCCGTCGAGCAGGAGAACGACGAAGGCGAACTCGTCAAGGTCGGCCAACCGATCCTGCCCGAGCACCTCACAGGCGTCGGCAAGGGCGACATCGTCATCCTCGGCAGCCCGTTCCGCAACGGGGAGCAGCCCACCCTGCCGGCGGAAACGAGCAAGTGGCTCGCCGACACGGGAATCAAGCTGCTGGCGGTCGGCTACCCCGGCATCCGCTTCGAGTCCGACTTCCAGACCCCGCAGCCCAAGAACTCACCGACCCACCGCAACATGCTGGGCAACAACATCCCGGTCTGCTACCCCCTCGTGAACGTGGAGAAGCTGAAGAAGGACCGCGCCTTCTACATCGGCATGCCGCTCAACGTGGAACGGCTGGAAGCGACCTGGGTCCGAGCACTGGCGGTGGAAGAGATCTAGCTGCACCGCCCGTGTGGCGCCTTCCGCGCCCACACCGCCCCACCGCCGTGGCGCAACTCATCGAGCACCCGGATGGGGGATGCCGGGCGCGGGAACACGGCTGATCCGCATCGTGCCCCACCTGCGCCACCGCGCGAATGCTGCGCCACTGCTGTCACGGCCCCACCGGGGCTTTGCCGCGACGCCTGGTTGCTGTCGGACGGGGCCTTCTACAGGTTGCTCGCTGCCAGTTCCTGCAGACTCGTGACGAACAGGCGGCTGCCGCGCAGCGCCTCGATCGCGTCGACCGCCGCCATCGCTCCCGAGATCGTGGTGACGCAGGGGATGTCGAACTTGAGGGCGGTGGTGCGGATCTCCATGTCGTCCGCGAACGACTCGCCGCCCAGGGGTGTGTTCACGATCAGGCTGACATCGCCGTTGATCAGGTGATCCACGACGTGAGGGCGGCCCTCGGCGAGCTTGTTCACCCGCCGCGTCCCGATCCCGCGTGCGCCGAGGTAGTCGGCGGTGCCCGCCGTGCTCAGTAGTTCGAAGCCGAGATCCCGCAGCCGCGCCGCCACCTTGAGCAGGGCCTTCTTGTCCCGATCGTGAACCGAGAGGAACGCCGCTCCACTGTCCGGCAGGGCATGGCCTGCTCCAAGCCAGGCCTTGGCGAAGGCGCTGCCGAACGAACGTCCGACGCCCATGACCTCGCCGGTCGATTTCATCTCCGGGCCGAGCACCGGATCGACCCCGTGGAAGCGGTCGAAGGGAAAGACCGGCGCCTTGACGAAGAACCGGTCCACCCGTGGTTCGGAAACGAGACCGATCTCATCGAGGGTCTCGCCGACCATGGCCCGGGTCGCGATCTGCACCAGGGGCAGGCCGACCGCCTTGGCGATGAAGGGCACCGTCCGCGAGGCCCTCGGGTTGACTTCCAGGACGTACACCTCGCCGCCGTAGATGGCGAACTGCACGTTCATCAGGCCGACCACGCCGAGACGCAACGCCAGCCGCACCGAGATGTCCCGCATCCGGTCGAGGTCGCCCTCGCTCACCCGGTAGGGCGGCAGCACCGCAGCCGAGTCGCCCGAGTGAATGCCGGCCTCTTCGATGTGCTGCATGATGCCGCAGACCACCGCGCGTTCGCCGTCCGAAACCAGGTCGACGTCCACTTCGAAGGCGTCCTCGAGGAAACGGTCGAGAAGCACCGGCCGCCCCGGCGAGACGTCCGCCGCCCGACGCATGTAGTTCAGCAGGGTCGGCTGGTCGTAGCAGATGGACATGGCGCGACCGCCGAGCACGTAGCTCGGTCGCACGACGACCGGATAGCCGATCTCGTCCGCCACGCCGCAGGCCTCCTCGAGAGACACGGCGGAGCCGTTCGCCGGCAACAGGATGTCCTCCTCCGCGAGCAGATCGCCGAAGCGTCGGCGATCTTCGGCGAGGTCGATCGCCTCCGGCGAGGTGCCCAGAATGTTCACACCCGCGGCCTCCAGGCTGTGCGCGAGCTTGAGCGGGGTCTGTCCCCCGAGCTGGACGATCACGCCGAGCGGCCGCTCGCGGCGATAGATCGCCATCACGTGCTCCAGCGTCAGCGGTTCGAAGTACAGCCGGTCCGACGTGTCGTAGTCGGTGGAGACGGTCTCCGGGTTGCAGTTGACCATGATCGTCTCGAAACCGGCACGCCGCAACGCGAAGGTGGCGTGAACGCAGCAGTAGTCGAACTCGATCCCCTGGCCGATCCGGTTCGGCCCCGAGCCGAGGATCATCACCTTCCTGCGGTCGGTGGGCAGCGCCTCGTCCTCGACGCCGGGCGTCGAATACAGGTATGGCGTGACCGCCGAGAACTCCGCGGCGCAGGTATCCACCCGCTTGAACACGCGGTCCAGGTTCCGCTTCGTCATCTCCCGCGCCACCAGGCTCTCCTCGCTGCCGAGCAGCGAGGCGAGACGCTGGTCACTCAGGCCGCTGAGCCGCGCCCGGCGCAGGAGCGGATCCGGCGCCGAGGCGAGATCCCAGCAGGCGAGCTCCGCCTCGCACGCCACGACCGATTCGATCTCCTGCAGGAACCAGGAATCGATGCTGGACGCGGCGGCGACCTCTTCCACCGTCCATCCCTGTCGGAGGGCTGCGAAGACGGCGAACAGCCGCTGCCAGTTCGGGGTGCTGAGGCGGCGGCGCAGACTGACCGGATCGCTCACCAGCTCTTCCTGCCGCGGCCACGCCGCCTCCAGCTCCAGGCCGCTCAGGCCCTTCATCAGGGCCTCGCGGAAGTTGCCGCCGATCGCCATCACCTCGCCCACCGACTTCATCGAGGTGCCCAGGGCGCCGTCGGCGCGCTCGAACTTCTCGAACGCCCAGCGGGGGATCTTGACGACCGTGTAGTCCAGGGTCGGCTCGAAGGCGGCGAAGGTCTTGCCGGTGATGTCGTTGCTGATCTCGTCCAGGGTGTACCCAACCGCCAGTTGAGCCGCGATCTTGGCGATCGGGAAGCCGGTCGCCTTGGAGGCCAGAGCCGAACTCCTGGACACCCTCGGATTCATCTCGATGACCACACGCCGGCCCGTGCCGGGCTCGACAGCGAACTGGATGTTCGAGCCGCCGGTCGCCACGCCCACCTTCCGGATCACCGTGAAGGCGTCGTCGCGCATGTCCTGGTACTCGGGGTCCGAGAGCGTCTGCTGCGGCGCGACCGTGATCGAGTCGCCGGTGTGCACGCCCATCGGATCGACGTTCTCGACCGAACAGACGACGATCGCGTTGTCCGCCACGTCCCGCATCACCTCCAGCTCGAACTCCTTCCAACCCAGGACCGACTGTTCGATCAGGATGAGCGAAACGGGACTCGCCTGCAGGGCTCGGGTGATCACCTCGTCGATCTCGTCGCGGTTGAACACCACGCCGCCGCCCTCGCCGCCCAGGGTGAAGCTCGGCCGCACGATGACCGGGAACCCCAACCGTTCGATGATCTCCCGCGCCTCCTTGAGCGTCTTCGCCGTGCCGCTTTCCGGCACCTCGAGCCCGGCCTCGACCATGGCGCCCTTGAACAGTTGGCGGTCCTCCCCCAGACGCAGCGCCTCGATACCGGCTCCGAGGAGGGTCATGCCGGAGTCCTCGAGCACGCCCGATTCGGATAGCGCCAAGGTGAGGTTGATCCCGGTCTGGCCGCCGACGGTCGGCAGCAGGGCATCCGGACGCTCCCGCTCGATGATCTTCTCGACCACCTCCGGCACCAGCGGCTCGACGTAGGTCGCGTCCGCGAACTCCGGGTCGGTCATGATCGTCGCCGGATTCGAGTTCACCAGGATCACCCGGTAACCCTCGCGGCGGAGTACCCGGCAGGCCTGGGTGCCCGAGTAGTCGAACTCGCACGCCTGGCCGATGACGATCGGCCCGGAACCGAAGATCAGAATCGACTGAATGTCCGCGCGCCTGGCCATGAGCGCGCGGAGTGTACATGCAACCGGGCAGCCGCCGATGGAGACCTGTCCGCAGTGATTTCACCGACGGAGTGAACACCTGGGCCTCGAATACCGTATACTCTCCTGCATGGGCGGCACCGAGTCGCCGGCTTCAAGCCCCGACTCCCGTGTCGCCACCCACCGGGTTGCGACTGGACCGCGTCCGCGGCCAGAGGAACTGCAGCCCACCTTCCGGGCACCGCCCGGACCTGCCTCAGACCTTCATCTCCGCGCCGGCGGCCCAAATCGTCCGGCGCGCGATTCACACCAGGGAGGGGTTGCTTTCAAGCAACCCCTCCTTCCAATTCCGGCCGACTGCCGCCACAGCCGGCACAGGGCGCCGCCGAGGCTCGACGCAGAGGGCTGGCACAGGAAGGCGGCGAGTCTGCTCCCCTTCGCGAGCCGCTACTCCCAACGCAGGGCGCGGGCAGGCTCGACTGCGGCGCCCATTCTCGCCGGCCACCAGCAGGCGAGGCCAGTCACCAGCAGGCTGAAGGCGGCCACCGCCAGCACATCCAGCGCCTGCACGTCGAACGGAACGCTGCTGATGAAGTAGATCTGCGCCACGCCCGGATCGAACCGCACGAGTTCATAACGGGTGAAGATCACGCTGACCAGGGCGCCGAGACCGATGCCCAGGCCCGTTCCCACAGCGCCCAGGCTCATCCCGCCGAGCAGAAACACGCGCTGCACGCGCCGGGGGCCGAGCCCCAGGGCGGCGAGAACGGCCGTGTCCCTGCCCCGTTCCCGAACCAGAACGACCAGCGCGGACGCGATGTTGAACGTCGACACGAGCACGATCAGGCCCAGAATCAGGAACAGGCCCCACTCCTGAAGCCGGAAAGCCGCGAAGATGTCGCGGTTGCCGAGACGCCAATCGGTCACCAGCGCATCGGCGCCGGCGAGCTCCTCGACCCTCTCCCGCACGTCCGACACGGAAGCGCCGGGCGCGGTGGTCACTTCGAGGACCACCCGGCCTCCCCCGACAGCCACGGCCGTGTCCCGGTGAACCACGGCGTAGCTGCGGTCGTACTCGGAGTAGCCCGTCTCGAAGGTACCGGCGACCTCAAGCGTGCGGTAGGCCATTCGGGGTCCGGATGAACCCTGCGATCCGATCGCCGTCAGGCGCACGACATCCCCGCGCGCCACATCCAGGGTGCGCTGAAGCTCGCGGCCGAGGACGATCGCTTCGATCCCCGCAGCGCCGCGCGCGAGCTGGCCTTCGTTCGCGCCGAAGGCCGAGTCGCCGGGCAGCACGCCCCGCGTCCAGACATCGACGCCCGCCCGATTGGCGCTGCTCGCCATCAGGCCGGCCCCGGCCACGGTCACGGAGACGCCGGCAACGCCCGCCACGGGCCGAAGACGCTCGGCGATCCGATCCGCAGCCACCGGGTCGTCCTGCGCCTCGCCGAGCGGCGAGACGAGCAGCGGACCCGCCTTGAGAAGTTGGCTCATCACACTGTCGCTGTAGCCGCTCATGAGCGCCATCGAGATGACCATCGCGGCAACGCCCAGCGCCGTCGATCCCAGAGCTGAACGCGCCGTGCCGCTGAGCAGCCGGCTGCGCGCGCCGAGCAGGTAGCGCGCCGCGATCCACCAGACCACACCGTCCGCCCCCCGGCCCGGCGGCGATGCGCCCCGACGGTCCGGGTCAGCCACAGACCTGCAGAAACTCGCCGAACAGCCTGGCCGCGTCGTGCGGACCCGGCGCCGCCTCCGGGTGATACTGGACCGAGAAGATCGGTCTTCCTTCCGCCTTGAACGCCTCGACCGTGCCGTCGTTCAGATTGACCGCCGCCACCCTGCAGTCGTCGGGGAGGCTGTCCGCGTCGAGCGCGAAACCGTGGTTCTGACTCGTGATCGAGATCCTGCCGGTATCCTCGTCGCGCACCGGCTGATTGCCGCCGTGGTGGCCGAACTTCAGCTTGAACGTCCTGCCGCCCAGAGCCAGACCGAGGAGCTGGTGCCCCAGGCAGATGCCGAACACCGGCACCCTGGCCTCGATCAGCTCCCGCACCTCGCGGATGATCGCGCGCAGCGGTTCCGGATCGCCAGGGCCGTTCGAGAGCACCACGCCGTCGACGCCCAGAGCCAGACACTCGCTGGCCGGCGTACGCGCCGGCAGCACCGTGACCCGGGCCCCGTGCCGGACCAGTGAGCGGAGGATGTTCCGCTTGACCCCGAAGTCGTAGACGGCGAGCCGGACCTTCTCCTCGCCCTCCGGCTCCATTTCATACCGGGCCTCGCACGTGACTTCGTCGACGAGAGCCCGCCCCTCCATCGTCGGCTGCTGCCGCACCTCGCCGATCAGCTCCGCATCCGAACGCCGGCAACTCGTGATCATGCCGCGCATCGAGCCGAAGTCGCGTAGCCGGCGCACCGCGGCCCGGGTGTCGATGCCCGCCAGCGCCGGCACGCCGTTCGTCCGCAGGTAGGCGCCCAAGTCGGTGTCTCCGGTACCGGACCGGCGGCGGGTGAATTCCCGCGCCACGAAGCCCTCGACCCAGACCCGATGCGATTCCTCGGCGGCGTCGCAGGTGCCGTAGTTGCCGATGTGGGGCTGGGTCATGATCACGATCTGTCCCCGGTACGAGGGATCGGTCAGGATCTCCTGGTAGCCCGTCATCGATGTGTTGAAGACGATCTCCGCGAAGCGGCTCCCTTCGACGAGCGACTCCCCGTGAAAGACCGATCCGTCTTCCAGAATCAGGCGGCCGCTCACGACGCCGGCTCGGAGATCTCGACCAGCACACCGCCGGCGCTGCGGGGATGGACGAACTGGACCGTTGCGCCTTCCGCGCCCGGCCCCGGCCGCTCGCGCAGGAGTTCCACGCCGTCGCCGCGCAGGCGCCCGTCGTCCGTGCGGATGTCGTCACTCTTCAGACAGAGGTGGTGGATGCCCGGACCCCGACGCTCCAGGAAGCGCGCGACCGGCGAGTCGCCCGACAGCGGCTCCAGAAGCTCGATCCGGCTGCCGCCGCAGGGAATGATCGCGACCCGCACGCCCTCGTGCTCGACTTCCTCGATTCCGGCAACCGGCAGCCCCAGGTTCTCGTAGAACGTCCTCGCCTCCTCGATCGACGGTACGGCGATGGCGATGTGGTCGAGCGCGGTGATCATGAACGTTGTCCTCCGTCGCGCCGCAGCGCGCCGACGAACTCCGCGACCAGCCGGTCGGCGAGGTCGTAAGGGTCCACGGTTCGCGGCCCGGCGCCTGCGGGCGCCCGATTCTGCTGTGATTCCGGCGCCCCGTCCAGAGCCCCCGTCCGGTCCGTGTCCCGAGGCGAGGCCAGGGTATCGGCCGCGACCGCGCGCATGGCGAGCCGGAGGACCGAGTTGCGGTAGAGATCGAGCACGCGGCGACGGAAACGGGCCGACCGTCGGGCAGCGATGTCGCCCCGGGCGTTCAGCCCTTCAAAGCACCCGGTTACCGCATCGAGCAGTTCCACCGCCCCTTCGCCCGCGCGCGCGACGGTCGACACGACCGGCGGCCGTTCGGCGCCAGCGCCGCGGCCCGGCCCGACGGCGTCTTCGATCGCACGGCGCGCCGCGCCGGCGCCCGGGAGGTCGCTCTTGTTGACGACGAAGACATCGGCGATCTCCATCATGCCGCTCTTGATTGCCTGTACACCGTCGCCCAGACCGGGCGCGGTGACGAGCACGACGAGGTCCGAGTTGCGGCGGATCTGCGTCTGGGCCTGGCCCGCGCCCACCGTCTCCACGAGAAGCCACGGAAAACCCGCCGCGTCGAGGAGGTCCGCGGCAGCGGCGGCGGCCCGCGCCAGGCCGCCGGAAGCGCCTCGCGAGGCCATCGATCGGATGAACACGCCCGGATCCGTCTCCAGGTCGGACATGCGAACCCGGTCTCCGAGCACCGCGCCGCCGGTCAGCGGGCTGGTGGGATCGAAGGCGAGTACCGCCACCGGCTCGCCCCGACTTCGGAACTCGCGGGCCAGTGCCGCGGTCAGCGTGCTCTTGCCCACCCCGGGCGGACCCGTCAGGCCAACCGTCACCGCCCGGCCCGCACGCGGAAACGCGACCCTCGCCCAGGCGCCCTCGGCCCCGGTCTCGATGGCGGTCAGGGCCCGCGCCAGACGCCGGGTCTGACGCCAGGGATCCGGTCCGTCGAGCCACACCGCGGCCGAAGTCATCATGACCGAACTGCCTGAACGGGCAGAACCACCGGTACCCGGGCGCCAGCAACCCGCGCCTGGTCTCCTGCACGGACCGCGGTCACGATCCCGGCGCCGATCCAGGGCGTCCGATGTCGACCGCTCCGTAGTAGTGCCAGAGAATCTCGCGGTAGCCCAGACCGCGTTGCGCCATCAGGTAGGCGCCGATCTGACACATGCCGACGCCGTGACCCCGGCCACTGCCCTCGAAGCGCCAGCCCGCGACCTCGCCGGCGCCGGTTTCGGGAGTCATCCGGACCAGGTTCTCCGGCAGGTCGAGAAGCCAGCGGATGGCCAGGCCGTCCACCTCGACAGATCGGCGCTCGCCGACCAGCTCGAGTCGGAAGACCCGGCCCGAACCCCCCCGCCCGAGCACTCTCAGCGAAACCAGAGCCAGCCCGGGGAAGCTCTTCTCGACCGCCTCCCGCAGCGAGCTCCGGGATCGCCACAGCGACCACGGCACAGCCCGGGGCTGGCCTCCACGGGCAGGTGTCTCGTGGACCACGAGGGCCGCGCGCCCGCCGATGAGGTAGGCCCGGACCCGATCCCCGGGCGCCGCGGCAAGCGCCCCGACCGGAACGCCCAGGTTCGTCGGAGACCCTCCGGGCGGCGCTTCGGTGGTCATCAGGTCGGCCTCGGGCGCCAGCGGAACCGACAGCCTCACGCCGTCTCTGCGCAGGTGCAGCAAGCGGCCGTCGAGCTGTCCCAGGTTCCCCGCCACGACCTGCAGAGCCCCCCTGGATCGGGCCCGGTCCAGGCGCTCGGCGCGCCGCCGCTCCCGCACTCCGGTCAGGCCGAGCGCCTCCAGCAGGTGCTGCTCCGGCGTGCCCCCGGCTGCGCCGACCAGCGGCACGACACCGCCCTCGACACACAGGGCGCCGGTCGGACCGTCTCCGGCCAAACGCGGGAAGACACGGTCCACGAGTTCGGTCCGGCCGCCGCAACTCGCCGTATAGAGGGCCTCGATCGGCCCGCCGGACGCGACCAGAATCTCTCCGCTCGTCGCGGCCACCGCCGCGTCCGAGCGCGGATGCTCCGCCTCCAGTCCCCCATACACCTGGCACAGCGGCGTGGCGCAGATGTCGTAGCCCTCGTCGTCCCACTCGCCGCGATGCCGGACCGCGTAGGTACGCGCGGCCACCGCCTGCGCCTTCGTCGCTTCGAGCTCCGGGTAGAGATCCGGTCCCAGCTCGACTGGCACCACGGCGCGCACATAGTCCTCGAGCGGAGCGGCGTTCACGACGTTGAGGCGCGCGCGGTCGTTCACGAACAGTTCGAGAGCGCCCCGGTAGCGGCGGCCGAGAATGTCCACGACCGCCCCTTCCGACGCGAGCCGAAGCCGCCTGCCGACAATCCGACCGATGCCCTCGACCACGAAACCGGGATCCTCCAGCACCGCGCCCTCGACCGCGATCCAGACGTCATCAAACCCTTCGACGCGGAGTCGGCCCCGGGCTTCCTCGGCCCGCTCGCGGTCGCCGTAGCGGCCCACACGGACGCGATACAGGCCGGTCGCCGCATCGAGAACCGAATCCGCCTCCTGGGCGAGCGACTCGGCGAGACGGACCGCGAGCCTCTCCGCCTGCCACCGATCCCGGAGGGCCGCCACCTGGAGCCGATGCACTCCCGGACTCGCCCTGCCCGGCGCCGGTCGCACGCTGAAACGCCCGTCCACCTCGTGCCGCGCGCCGTCCTCGGCCGCCAGCCAGGAACGGGACTCGCAGCACGAGACGTCCAGAAGGTCGAGGTCCGTCGCCAGTCCCACGCGGATCTCGGCCGGCAGCACGGTCGGCGCGGAAGCCGGAACCGGGCCGGGGACGGGAACCGGCCGCGTCGCGGCCAACAGCAGGCAGGCGGTCGCGGCCAACCCCGCCACCGCGATCCACCGTCCTGCGACCCCTCGAATCCGTTCTCCCATGCTGCTGGCAGAGGCCCGCTAACGGTGCTGGTAGGCTTGGAGTTCGTGCCGGTAGTCGCCAACGGCGTCGATCGAAATCGGCTTCGCCATCTGGTGGAGACGGCTGACCAGGCTCGCCGGGACGCGGCCGGCGAGCATCCGATCGGCAGGGATGTCCGCTCCGTCTTCTCCGGTGTTCAGGTAGTAGTTGCTGGTGAAGAGGGTCGGTCGCCTGGCCATGTAGCGGCTGTTGATCAACAGATACAGCGTGTCCGAGACGAAGGGGGTCGGCCGCCTCGCGCCAAGCTCGTCGACCACCAGCACATCCGCCTCCTGCAGCGGTCGCAGCAGATCGGCCTGGCTCAACTCGACGCCTTGCTGGAACGTGGCCTGGATTTCCGCGACCAGGCTCGTGAAGTCCACGAAGCGGCCCCATACACCGTACTGCTCGACGAGCTCGCAGAGCACCGCGACCGCCAGGTGCGTCTTGCCGCGGCCGCTGGGGCCGACGAACACGAGGCCCGTCTCGCGCAGCGATCCATCCCGTTCGAGGAAGTCCTCGATGTACCGGTCGCAGTTGCGGCGCGCTTCGAGCAGTTGATCACTGACGTCACCGGCGAGACGGAAGTTGCTCAAACGGCAGTCCGCGTACTTCGGCGGAATCCCGAGAGCGTCCCGCCGGCGGCTGCGAACCCGCGCCTGGTAGCAGCTGCAACGACGCGCCCGGTTCGTCACCAGATCGACGATCCAGCCGCGATCCCGGCAGAACTCGCAACCCCGCTCGTTCAATCCTCCTCCTCGACCTTGACCAGGGCGCCGCTCCGCACCCAGACCAGCGCGTGACGCCGCCGTACCCCGCGGCGGCGGTCCGAGACATCGCGCTCCACGATCTCCAGCAGCCGGTCGCGCTCCGCCTCCAGCCGCGCCAGCCGCTCCTGAAGAGCGAGAATGACCTCGACGCCCGCGAGGTTGACCCCCATGTCGCGCGTCAAGGTCAGAATCGACTCGAGGCGGTGCAGGGCGTCGTCGTCGTAGAGCCTCGTGTTGCCGTCGCTTCGCTGCGGCTGGAGCAGCCCTTCCCGCTCGTAGAGGCGAAGGGTCTGCGGATGGATGTCGTAGCGTTCCGCCACCTTGCTGATCATCACGTAGCGACCGCCCCCCACGCGCCGGCGGCGGGGACCGGGGCGGCGCGACCGCGATGATCGGGACGAAACCATGGCGACAGATTAGCGGCTCCAGGAGTCTGCGACAGGTCTGGCGGCGCTAGTTCTTCTTCCCGTTCCCGGACGAGTCGTCCACATCGACGAAGTCGGCGTCGATCACGTCGTCATCGCCGCCGCGGGCAGCCTGACCCCGGGGGCCGGCGCCGGCGCCGGTTCCGGGCGCGCCATCCGGCGGCTCCTGGGTGCTCGTCTGCTCGTAGATGACCTGGGCGAGCTTGTGCGAAGCCTGGGTCAACCCGGCCGAGGCGGTCGCCATCGCCGCCGCGTCCTCCGCCTCCATGCTCTTCTTCGCTTCCTCGATGGCCGATTCGATCTCGCCCACGTCCCCCTCGGACAGCTTGTCCCTGTGCTCGGACAGGTTCTTCTCCGTGCCGTAGACCAGGGAATCGAGCTGGTTCCGGGCGTCGATCACCTCGCGGCGCTGCTTGTCCTCGTCGCTGTGCGCCTGGGCATCAGCAACCATCCGCTCGATCTCGTCCTTGTCGATGCCGCCGGAACCCGTGATCGTGATCTTCTGTTCCTTGCCCGTGCCCTTGTCTTTGGCCGAGACGTTCGCGATGCCGTTCGCATCGATGTCGAACGTGACCTCGATCTGCGGCAGGCCCCGCGGCGCCGGCGGAATGCCCACCAGGTGGAAGCGCCCCAGGGTCCGGTTGTGGCCCGCCATTTCCCGCTCGCCCTGCAGCACGTGGACTTCCACCGAGGTCTGGTTGTCGCCGGCGGTCGAGAAGGTCTCGCTCTTGCGCGTGGGAATCGTCGTGTTGCGGTCGATCAGCTTGGTGAAGACGCCGCCCAGCGTCTCGATGCCGAGCGACAGCGGCGTGACGTCCAGCAGCAGAACATCCGTGACGTCTCCCGCCAGCACGCCGCCCTGAATCGCAGCGCCGATCGCCACGACCTCGTCCGGATTCACGCCGCGGTGCGGCTCGCGACCGAAGAACTCCCTGACCGCGGTCTGCACCGCGGGCATCCGGGTCTGGCCGCCGACCATCACGACTTCCTCGATGTCGCTGGCGGCAAGACCGGCGTCCTTGAGCGCCTGCCGACAGGGCTTGAGCGTACTCCGGATCAGGTCCTCCGTGAGCTGCTCCAGCTTGCTGCGCGACAGCTTCACGTTCAGGTGCTTGGGCCCTGAGGCGTCGGCGGTGACGAAGGGCAGGTTGATCTCTGTCTCCTGCACGCCGGAGAGCTCGATCTTCGCCTTCTCGCCGGCTTCCTTGAGGCGTTGCAGGGCCATCGGGTCCTGACCCAGGTCGATGCCCTGTTCCTTCCTGAACTCGGCCAGCAGCCAGTCGATGATCCGCTGATCGACGTTGTCGCCGCCGAGGTGGGTGTCGCCGTTCGTCGACTTCACCTCGACCACACCCTCGCCGACTTCCAGGATCGAAATGTCGAAGGTGCCGCCGCCGAAGTCGTACACGGCGATCGTCCGGTCTCCCTCCTTGTCCAGGCCGTAGGCGAGCGCCGCGGCGGTGGGCTCATTGACCAGCCGCTCGACGGTCAGACCGGCGATCTGGCCGGCGTCGCGGGTCGCCTGACGCTGGGCATCGTTGAAATAGGCCGGCACGGTGATCACCGCCCGGTCGACCGCACCGCCCACGTAGTCCTCCGCCGCCTGCTTCAGCTTCTGCAGCACCATGGCCGAGATCTGCGGCGGCGTGTAGTTCTTGCCTGCCGCCTCGATCCGGACGTCGTCGCCCGAACTGGCCACCGAATAGGGCACCATCTTCTGCTCCTGCGAGACCTCGCCCAGGCGTCGGCCCATGAAGCGTTTGATCGAGAAGATCGTGTTCTGCGGATTGGTCACCGCCTGTCGCTTGGCCACCTGACCGACCAGGCGCTCACCCTTGTCCGTGAACGCGACGATCGACGGCGTCGTCCGGCTTCCTTCCGAGTTCGGGATCACCTTCGGGTCCGAACCCTCCATCATGGCGACGACGCTGTTGGTCGTCCCCAGGTCGATTCCAATGATCTTGCTCAAGTCCTCATCTCCTGCTCGCCCGCGCCGAGGGCGCGGACCGGTGTTGCTCGTGTCCTGGTTCGCCAAGGCGCCGATCCGGGCATCTGAAAGCCGGAATCCGCCCCAGCGCGCGGAACACCCTAAGACCTAAGCGTTCCCATGTCAAGTCCAGGGCAGCAGGAATCTGCCAGCCATTCGCTCATGTTCCAGCAGATGTCCGTTCCTCGGGACCTGGAACGGCGGGTATGACGCGCCGGGCGATGGCCAGCAGGGTCAAGGGCGAGGACTGCGCGCCGGTCGTCAGGGCCGGTTCTTCTCGACGTAGCGCATGCGGAGTCGAGCAAGCAGATTCTCGAGCACCGCGCTCTCTTCGGCGCTCAGGTTGCCCCGCGTCTTCTCGTCCAGCACTCCGAGCAGGTCGATCTGCAGCCGCGCCCGGGGGAGGTCCTCGGCACTCTGTCCATCCGGGAGCTGCGCGTCGCCGAGCAGGAAGGCGATCGGCTCGGCCAGCATGGCGACCAGATCGAAGAACCCCGGGCCCGGCCGTGAGCCCCCCGCCGGCGACTCGTACCCGCCCGCCTCGCCGTGGCTCGGGCGTCGGGCCGTGGGCCGTTTGCGGCGCGGCCGGACAGGGGCCTCCCGGGCCACCGGATCCGCGGCCACCGACCCGGTCGGGGCCTCAGCCGGCGACCCGTGCCCGCCGGCCTCGCCGTGGCTCGGATGCCGTGCCGCGGAGGGTCCGCGGCGCGGCGGGTCCGAGCCCGCGAGGCGGGAGCGCAGGCGCTCTTCCAACGCCGCCGGATCGCCGTCGGCCGGGGCCGCGGGCGCCGCGGGCGCCGATCCGACCGGTTCCTCGGCCGACGCGGATGTCGCTGGACGGGCGGCTTCCTTCTGCCGCTCGAGAAACCGGTACTCTTCGCGCAACTCGCCGTCGTCCGTGAACATCCTCCTGTCGGTGACCTTCACACGCGACCTCCTCCAACGAAGAATGCGCGATCGTAACAGAGCGGACAGCGCTGCGGACCCCTCGTCGCTGGCTCCGATCGCCACGTTGATCGACCGCCTGCGCGTCGGCTGCCCCTGGGACCGCGAGCTGTCTCTCGCGGACCTGCGGGCCTACCTGATCGAGGAAGCCCACGAACTCGCGGCCGCGATCGACGAACGGGACCCGGCGGCGATCAGTGAGGAGTTGGGCGATCTGCTCTTCGAGGCGGTCTACGTCGCCCGTCTCGCCAGCGACGAGCTGTCGGACATCCCCCTCGGCGATGCGATCCGGGCCGTGATCGAGAAGATGGTGGCCCGTCACCCGCACGTCTTCGGCGACGAGGAGGCCGAGTCGGCGGCCCAGGTGGCGGCGCGCTGGGAGCAGCGCAAGAGGGGCCGCGCCGGACGTTCCGCGCTGCACGGAGTGCCCGCCTCCCTGCCGGCGCTGGTCGGCGCCTACCGGCTCGGACAGAAGGCGGCCGGCATCGGCTTCGACTGGGACGGCCCGGCAGCCGTGCGCGCCAAGGTGTCCGAGGAGCTGGCGGAGCTCGACCGCGAGACGACCCGCCGGTGCGCGCCGCCTTCGCCGCCCGAAACGGCGGTGTCCGAGGAACCGGCGGAGCTCGACCGCGAGACGGCAGGGAACGCAACGGACGCCGTGCCGGGAGCGACCTCGCGGATCGAGGAAGAGTTGGGCGACGTGCTCTTTGCGGTCGCCAACTTGGCCCGTCACCTGGGCGTGGATCCGGAACGCGCCCTGGCCTCGGCGAACCGGAAGTTCCGGCGGCGCTTCACCGAGGTCGAAGCGGAGTTCGACAGGGAGCTCGAAGCGGGCACGGCGGGCACAACGGACGATGCGCGCCGGCAACGGCTGGAGTTGCTCTGGGAGAGAGCCAAGCGGAACGAAGACTGAGCGTCGCGCCTGTGCGACGGCCGGCTCGGCGGCCGCCTACAGGGCGGCCGACTCCGCGGGATCTTCCAGGATCCTCTCGAGCGCACCCTCGAGCACCGGATCCGACCCGTCCTCCGGATCCGCGAAGAAGAGGGCTCCGAGACGATTCTCGCGGTCGATGCGAATCCTCTGGTTCAGCCGCTCGCCCTCGGGATCGGTGTAGAAGGCCGAGGTCAACTCCAGCACGCCAGCCCCGTTCGGCAGCTCGATCTGCTCCACCTCTCCGGCGTAGCCGAAGGTCGGCTCGCCGTAGAGTTCCGCGCCCTTCGCCTTCTGCAAGACGGCGGTCAGAACTTCGGACGCGCCTTGGGAACTCCGGTCCACCAGCACCGCGAAGTCACCCGGGAACAGGCCGCCCGCGCCCTCGAAGCTACTGAGTTCGCGGTCCTCGCGGTCGAGCAGGCTGCCCAGTTCCCCCTCCGCGAACCGGGCCGCAACCGCGTAGGCGCCTGCCGCCGAACCTCCCGCCACGCCGCGCAGATCGATCAGCAGGGTCTCGCCCGTGTAGCCCGCGAGCGCCTCGGCAACCAAGGCCGCCGTCCCGGCGTCGAAACTCGGGATCGTGAGCACGCCGACGCCGCGAATCTCCTCGAACTGCGGCGGCAGCGGGTCGTGTTCGGCCAGCACCAGCCCGATCTCGATCGGGTCCGGCTCTCTGGACCTGACGATCTCCAGGCGCACCCTGGAACCGATCGGGCCTGCCAGCTGCCGGCGCACCTCCCACAGCGGCATTTCGCGGGACGACCGCCCGTTGATCATGGACACGATGTCGCCCTGCTCCAGGCCCGCCAGGGCTGCCGGGCTGCCGCGGTCCACGCCGGCCACGTATGCCGTCCCGCGCTCCTTCAGGACCAGCAGGCCGCTGTGGCGGCGGCCGATCTCCCGCGCGGCCCGGTACGAGTCGACCTCGCTCGCCGGCACGTAGACCGAGAACGGATCCAGCGCGTCCGTCACGCCGTCCAACGCCCCCGCCATCAGGCCGCGGCCGTCGACCTGCTCGACGTACGAACCGCGAATCAGCCGCAGGACCTCCTCCCACAGGGTGATGTACTTGTAGATTGAGTCGGCGCCGGGCTCATCGTCGCTGGCGCCCAGCCACGCGCCGCTGGCCAGGCCCAGCACGAAGAGCAGCGAGACGCCGACGAAGAGCAGCCTGCCGCCGACCGTCTCGGTCCGGCGCACCGGGAGAGGCCGGTCCTGCTCGCGTTCCTGCCTGAATCCGATCACGGCTCGTCAGGACAACGACGCGACCGCCTCGTCCTCGTCCTTCATGATGTCGAGCACGGTGACCAGCTGCGTGATCTGCAGGACACCGAGCACCCTCTTCGGCAGCCCGAAGAGACCCAGCTTGCCGCCGCGGTTGGTCACCGTGGTGTAGGCGGCGACCAACTCGCCGACGCCGGAAGAGTCGATCGTTCGCACCCGGCCCATGTTGAGCAGAATGTTCACCGCACCCGCGCCGATCGCTTCGTGAACCGCCTCCCTCAAGGCAACGTCGCCCTCGCCAATCGTGATCTTGCCCTGGAGATCGAGAATCGTGGCTCCATCCCGCTGGCGCTTGTCAATCTTCATCCGTTCCTCCCTGGTCTCCTTCGGCGCCGGCGCACGCACCGCCGAACTTCTTGTGAAGCCGGACCTTCGTGCCGCCCGCGGCGCCAAAGGCGTACTCGATCTTATCCATGAACTTCCTCATGTAGAAGATCCCCCGACCCTGCGTCTTCAGCAGATTGTCCGGCGCCAGCGGATCCTCCACCGCGGCCGGGTCGAAACCGCTGCCTTCGTCCTCCACCACGATGTCGATCGCGCACGCACCCACCTCCAGGGCGACCTCGACCTTCTTCCGGGGGTCCAGCGCGTTGCCGTGCTTGATCGCGTTGGTCAGCGCCTCCCGCAGCGCGATGTCCATCCAGTACCTGCTCTCGTCGTCGATCTCGAGCGGCTCGAGCACCTCCTCCAGAATCGCCTGCACCAGCTCGATGTTCTCGTACCGGTTGCCGACCCTGAGCCGGATGGTCTGCGGAACGGGTGAAGACACGGTCGGCGGTCGTCTTCAGATCCGGGCTCGCGTCGCGCCAACCTGGCCCTGATACCTGCTCTTCGCCCCCGGCTCGCCATACGCGGTATCCGGTTCCGAGTCCATCGCGATGAAGATCAGCTGGGCGATGCGGCGGCCGGCATCGAGCACGAAGGGCACCGGACCCAGGTTCTGGAGTTCGAGCGTGATGTTGCCTTCGAAGCCGGGGTCGCACCAACCCGCCAGGGAGTGGTTGATCCACAGGCGACCCAGAGTCGACTTGAGCTTCAGGTCGCAGGCCACCGACCTCGGGATGCGCACGAACTCCAGCGTGGTCGCGAGCACGACCTCGCTCGGAAACAGCTGGACCCGGTCGCCGCGGAACTCCTCCGGGTCGCGGGTCGGACAGATCCAGTGGTCGCCGACGCGGACATCGTAGCTCGCCGCATTCACCTGATCCGGTTCGTAGGGCCTCACGCCGCCGCCCTCGGCCCAGCCGCGAATCCAGTGATCCGGCTTGATCAAGCCGTCGTCTCCACGCTCCGCGCCGCGGCCCCAGGCACTGGTCCAACCCTCAGTAGAAGACCAGCGGCGCGCCGTCATCGCCGCGATGAATCGTCTCGACGAACCGGATCACGCCTTCGACCAGAGACATGACCAGCGTCGACGTGCGGTATCCCTCGCCCTCGAACCGGACGCCGCGCAGCAGGTCGCCTCCCGTGACGCCGGTGCAGCAGAACAGGATGTCCTCGCCCGGCGCCAGCTCCTCGGTCGTGTAGATCCGGTCCCGGTCCTCGATTCCGACCTCCTCGAGCCGGCGTTCCTGCTCTCCGGAGAGGGCGGACAACCGACCCTGGATCTCGCCGCCCAGGCAACGCATCGCCGCGGCCGTGATCACCCCTTCCGGCGCGCCGCCGGTTCCGATCACCGCGTGGACCCCGGTGCCGCGCACGGCGGCCGCGATCGCGGTCGACAGGTCGCCGTCGCCGATCAGCTTGATCCGGGCGCCGGCGCCGCGGATGTCCCCGATCAGACGCCGGTGGCGTTCCCGGTCGAGGACCACGACGGTCAGGGCGCTCACCGCGCAACCGAAGGCGCCGGCGATCGCGTCCAGGTTGTCCTCAACCGGCGCATCCAGGTCGACCCTGCCCCGGGCGGTCGGGCCGACCACGATCTTGTCCATGTAGATGTCGGGTGCGTGGAGCAGGCCGCCGCGCTCCGAGGCGGCGAGGACCGCCATCGCGTCCGACGTGCCGGTGGCACAGAGGTTCGTTCCTTCCAGGGGGTCGACGGCGAAATCCACCGGCAGATCGCCCGGGGCTCCGCGGCCGACCCGCTCTCCGACGTAGAGCATGGGCGCCTTGTCGCGCTCGCCCTCGCCGATCACGACCCGGCCATCGATCGCCATCGCGGCCAGGGCCTCCCGCATCGCCTCCACGGAAACGTGGTCCGAGTGCCGGCGGTCGCCGTAGCCCATCGTCTTCGCCGCGGCGACCGCAGCGGCCTCCGTCACGGCCACGAAGTCGTGCTCGCGCAGGCCGTCCGACATCAGTTCGCCCCCGGCGCCGCGGCGCCCGGCCCGGCGCCGGCAACGGCCTCCCGCGCCTGCGCGCGGGTCATCGGCGGGTTGAAGGAGGGGATGCCGGTCACCGCGGCGCCGATCACCAGGCCATGAATGTCGTGGGTGCCCTCGTAGGTGTAGACCGACTCGATGTTCAACATGTGGCGGACCACCGGATACTCGTCGGAGATGCCGTTCGCGCCCAGGATCTCGCGCGCCAGCTTCGCACATTCGCGGGCCACCCAGACGTTGTTGCGCTTGCACATCGAAACGTGCTGCGGCTCCATCGTCCCGGCCGTCTTGAGCCCGGCCAACTGCCAGGCGAGGAACTGGCCCTTGGTGATCTCGGTGATCATCCACGCGAGCTTCTCCTGCACCAGTTGGTGGCTGGCGATCGGCTGGCCGGCGAACTGCACCCGCTGGCGAGCATACTCGAGCGCCGTGTGGTAGCACTCCATCGCCGACCCGAGCCCGCCCCAGCAGATGCCGTAGCGAGCCTGGTTCAGCGTCCGGAGAGCGCTGCCGACGCCGCGGGCGCCAGCCAGGATGCTGTCCGCCGGAATGCGGCAGTTCTGGAACGAGAGTTCGCCGGTCACGGACGCGCGCAGCGAGAACTTGCCCTTCTGCTCGGCGCTGACGAAGCCCTCGGCGCCCTTCTCGACCAGGAAACCGCGGATCCCCTCATCCGTACGCGCCCAGACGACGGCGACGTCGGCGACGCTCCCGTTCGTGATCCACTGCTTGGCGCCGTTGAGCACCCAGTGGTCCCCGTCGCGCCGGGCCCGCGTCCGCATCGCCGACGGGTTGGAGCCGAAGTCCGGCTCGGTGAGGCCGAAACAGCCGATCATCCGGCCGCTCGCGAGCCCGGGAATGAACCGGTCCTTCTGCGCCTTCGACCCGAAGGTGAGGATCGGGTACATGACCAGGGAGCTCTGAACCGAGACCATGCTGCGGACGCCGGAATCGCCGCGCTCGAGTTCCTGCATCACGAGCCCGTAGGCGACATCGCCCAGGCCGGGAAGTCCGTATTCCGTGAAGTTGGCTCCGAACAGATTCAGATCGCCGATCTCAGGCGCCAGTTCCATCGGCGCCCGTGCCTCCCGATGGCACTGCTCGATGATCGGCTTCACCCGCTCGTCGACGAATTGACGGACGGTATCCCTGATCAAGCGCTCCTCGCCGCTGAGCAGCGAGTCGAACTTCATGAAATCAACGCCGGGAAATCGCTCCAAGGGCACTCCTCCTGCATGGTCTGAGGCAGCGCACCGAACCCTAGCAGTCCGCACCACGCCCCGACCCGGCTCCGGGGGCAGGTCAGCGGGCACACGGATGGCACGATGCCGGACGGGATGCATGGCCGATCGAGTGCAGCGTGACTCTTGCCACGGGCTGCTGGCGCTAGCATCGCCCGGCGACGGAACGACCGCTCCACCCCTCAAAGTCACCAGTGAACCTGCTCCGCTTCCTGCTGCCACTCCTCGCCGGGGGCGTCTGCGCCTGGTGGATCGACCACTCGACTGCGGCGCGCGGACTGCTGCCGCCGGGTTTCGCGGCCACTGCGCCCAGCGGTCATTCACGCCGCATCACGGCCATGGCGCTGCTGGGGCTGTTTCTCTGGATGGGCGTCTTCGCCGTCGTCGGCCAGGTCGGCCTGCCATCCGGCATCGACGAGATCGACTTCGAGAACCTGTCCCCGCTCCGCCTGTTCGCGACCCATGCCGTGCTGCTCGTCGTGCTCGCGAGCTGGCTCAGCCTCGGCTACTGGCACTGCGGCCACGACGCCGGAACCCTCGTCCCGGGCCAACTCGGGCTGCGCACCCGCACCGGCCAGTCGCTGCCGAGAGAAATCGGGCTCGGGCTCGGCGCCGGCGTGCTGCTGTGGGCCGGCGTGCTCGCCGCGGTCCTGATCGCGGCGCTCGTCGTCGGCGCTGCCAGCGGATTCGAGAACCTGCCCACCGAGGAGCCGAAGATGATTCTCTGGATCGGAGGCCTGCCGGTCCTGCTGCGCCTGATGGTCAGCCTCTCGGCCGGCGTCGTCGAGGAGATCTTCTTCCGGGGCTTCCTGATGCCCAGGGCCGGTCTCGTGACCTCGAACGTCCTGTTCGTGCTCGCGCACATGACCTACGGACAGCCCTTCCTGCTGCTTGGCGTCGCCCTGCTCTCCGTCGCCTTCAGCTACCTGACCCTGTGGCGGGGCAACATCTGGCCCGCCATCGCCGCCCACTTCCTCTTCGACGCGATTCAACTGCTGCTGGTCGTCCCCGCCGCAACCGGCGCGACCTGAGTCCGACCGATTCAGACCAGCAGGCCGGCGATGGTCGCTGTCTGAAGACAGGCGAGGGTGCCGGCGATCATCGCGCGCAGGCCGAGGCTTGCCAGCTCGCTCTTGCGTTCCGGGGCGATCCCGCCGATGCCGCCGATCTGGATCGCGATCGACGAGAAGTTGGAGAAGCCGCAGAGGGCGTAGGTGGCGATCACCCGGGACCTCTCCGACAACTGGTTCTCGGCCGAGATGTCCTCGAAACGGGAATAGGCGACGAACTCGTTGGCCGCGGTCTTGAGGCCGAGGAGCGTTCCCACCGCGTCCGCCTCCTCCCACGGCACGCCCATGACCCAGGCCAGAGGCCGGAACAGGAAGCCCAGGATCATCTCCAGGTTCAGGCCGGGCAGACCGATCCAGCCCCCCACCGGCCCTAACAGGCCGTTGACCAGCGCGACCAGGGCGATGAAGGCGAGCAGCATGGCGCCGACGTTGATCGCCAGCTTCATCCCGTCGCCGGCGCCCTGGGCGGCGGCGTCGATCAGGTTCGCCCACGGCGTCTTCACCTTGAAGTCCGTGTCCGCCGAGACCCGATCCGTTTCCGTCTCCGGGATCATCAGCTTGGCCATGACCAGGGCCGCCGGCGCCGACATCACGCTGGCCGCGATCAGGTGGCCGGCCGAAATGCCCATGCCCACGTACGCCGCCAGCACGCCCCCGGCAACCGTGGCGAAGCCCGCGGTCATCACCGCCATCAGCTCCGAACGGGTCATCTTGCCCACGTAGGAGCGGATCAGCAGCGGCGCCTCGGTCTGGCCGACGAAGATGTTGGCCGAGGCGGACAGCGATTCAGGACCCGAGGTCCCCATCACCTTCGTCATCACGACGGCAAAGACCTTGACGACGCGCTGAATGACGCCGACGTGGTACAGCACTGCGACGACGCTCGAGAAGAAGATGATCGTCGGCAGCACGCGGAAGGCGAATGGGACGTGGTCGAATCCCTCGCCGAAGACGAACCGTGAACCTTCGTCGGCAAAGGTCAGGAAGGTCTTCACCACCTCCGTGGCGCCGGCGAAGAACGCCTCGCCGGCGGCTGTCTCCAGGATCAACAGCGCGAGGGCGAACTGGATCGCGATGCCCGTGACCACGGTCCGCCAACGAACCTGGAAGCGGTTCGTGGAGAGCAGCCAGGCAATGCCCGGGATGACGAGGAGTCCGATCAGGCCTGTCATCCGGCAGCCCTGCCCGATTGTTCCGGAGATGTTCTAGGGACCGCTCGTCTTCAGGAAGCTGAAGTAGTCGCTGTCGGTCGACACGACCAGCCAGGTGTTCGGGTCGATCGTCTTCTCGAAGGCCTCCATCGTGCGCAGGAACTCGTAGAAGTTCCTCGACTGGGCCGACTGGTTGTAGGCCGAGGCGTAGATTTCCGTGGCCGACGCGTCGGCCCGGCCCCGAATCTCGGTCGCCTCACGGTAGGCCTCGGACTCGATCCGCTTCAGGTCGCGATCCATGTTGCCGAGAATCTCCGACGCCCGGCCCTGGCCCTGGGAGCGAAAGCGGTCAGCGATGCGCTGGCGCTCGGAGATCATCCGGTTGAACACGTCCGGCTCGACCTGCTCGCCGTAGTTGATCCGTCGGAACTGGACATCGAGCACCTCAATGCCCAAATCCGCGGTGCGCGCCTGGGCCGCGGCCAGGATGTCCAGGCGGATCTTGTCCCGGCCGGTCACGATCTCCTCGAGGCCGCCCTCGGCGTCCGGATAAGACTCGTCCGCCGCCGCCTCCCGGTTCGAGCTGCGGATCACCTCGATCAGGTCGTGGTTCGCAATCGCGTTGCGGGTTTCGCCGTCCAGGATGTCGTCGAGCCGCGACTGCGCGCCGCGCTCGTCGCGCAGACGCTGGAAGAACAGGAGCGGGTCGGATATCCGCCACCGGGCGTAGGTGTCGACGAAGATGAACACCTTGTCGCGGGTGGGCAGCTCCTCCGCGGAGCCCTGCCACTCCAGGAAGCGCCGGTCGAAGTGTTGCGCCCTCCGCCAGGGCAGCTTGAACTTGAGTCCCGGCGTGTCGATCGCGCCGCCGACCGGAGCGCCGAACTCGGTGATGATCGCCTGGCGGTCCTCCCGCACGACGAACAGCGACAGGTTCGCCAGCAAGAGCAACGCCAGGACGAGCAACACGCCGAGGATCCTCGTCACGGCGATCCCCCCCCGGCCTGCTGGGCGGCGGCCTGCCGCGTCCTCGCCGCGCTGACGCCCTCGAAGCTCATGATCGGAGTCAGGCCGTCGACATCCTCGTCGACGACGATCTTCCGGCCCACCTTCGGCAGCACCCGCTCCATCGTCTCGATGAACAGTCGCTTGCGCGTGACCTCCGGCGCCCGGCGGAACTCCTCGTACAAGGCGTTGAACCGCGTCGCGTCGCCCTGGGCCCGGTTGACCCGGTCGAGCGCATAGCCTTCGGCCTGCTGGATCGCCTGCAGCGCCTGCCCCTCGGCCCGAGGGATGACCCTGTTGTACTCCGCCTCCGCCTCGTTGACCAGCCGCTCGAGCTCCTGCTCGGCCTGGTTGACCGCGTTGAAGGACGGCTTGACCGGCTCGGGCGGATTGTTGCTCTGGAGCACCACCTGATCGATATCGATTCCGGTCTCGTACTGGTCGCAGAGTGCCTGCAACTCGAGCTTGACCGTGCCCTCGATGTCGGCCCGGCCGACCGTGAGCACCTCGTTCACGGTGCGGTCGCCGACCACCTGGCGCATGACCGCCTCGCTCATGTCGCGGAAGGTGTCGCCCAGGTTGCGGACCCGGTAGAGATACTGGTACGGGTCGACGACCCGGTACTGGACCACCCACTCGACCACCGCCGCGTTCAGGTCGCCGGTGAGCATGTTCGCCTCCTCCGCGTTGTCCACGAAGGAGCTGCGCACCGCCACGCTCTCGCTGCGGAAACCGAACTCCTGCTTCAACTGGCGCCTGACCGGCACCTTTTCCAGGCTGTCGATCAGCGGGATCTTGAAGTTCAGGCCCGGTTCCTTGGTCCCGGCGTACTTCCCGAGGCGAAGGATCACTCCCACCTCCTCGGGCTGCACCGTGTAGACGCTGTTCAGGAGCAGAAGCCCGACCAGCACGACCAGACCGATGATCTTCAGGCCGCCCAGCCGATCGCGCAGGACCTTGCCCAGGTTCTCGAGGTCGAGCGGGCTGTCGCCGCCGGGGAAGTTCTCAGGCATGGCCACCGAGCCTATGCCATCGCCGCCCCGATCACAACCGCGGCGCCGCCGTGGAACCGCCCGGGGCCAGCCGGGCTGCCGTCGCAAGACTCGCAGGCGGTAGTCTCGCCGTCATGCCGCCGCGCTTCGACGACGACGCGAGGACGCTCCGGCTTTCCGTGGCGGATCTGCTCCACCATCGCTCCGCCCGGCATCTCGGGTTCGCCAACCGGGGCGGCTTCGAGCGCCTCTGGGTCGGCCAGGCGATCCACAGCCGCTACCAGGAACGGGCGATGGAGCGTGAGCCGAGCTACCGCCGGGAGGTCGAGCTCTCGCTCGAGTTCGGCCACCGCGGCTGGCAGGTCACACTGACCGGCCGCGCCGACGGCGTCTACCGCGACGCGGAAGGGGTCCTCGCGATCGAGGAGATCAAGTCGGTGCGCCCGAACACCGACCTTTCGCCCGGGCTGCTGGCGACCTACAGGCGTCAGGCAGCGGTCTACGCCTGGATCATGAGCCGTTCCGTCGCCAACGCACCGCGCGCCGGTACCCACCGGGCTTCCAACGGGCACGCAGAAGGCGCCGCAGGCGCCGGAGCTGTCGGGGAGGCCCGCGGCGCCGGGCGGAGTCGCCGGCGCCCCGGCAACGGCTTCCCGGCAATCCGCGCCGAGCTGGTGCTGATCGAGATCGGCGCCGCCGGGATCGAGCGACTCGAAGTCGAGCTCGACTGGCGGGAGCTCGAAATCGGCATCCGGGCCCGGCTCAACGCCCTCGTCCAGGACTACGAGGCGGCCCGCAATCACCGCCAGCGGCGCCAACTCGCCGCCGAGCGGCTCGAGTTCCCGTTCCATCGGGCGCGGGCCGGCCAGCAGGAGATCATCGACCGGGCGGGCCTCGCCGTCGCGCAGCGCGAACATCTGCTGGTCCAGGCGCCGACCGGTCTCGGCAAGACCGCGGCCGTCCTGTTTCCGGTGCTCCGCGAGGCGCTGGCCCGGGACCTGCGCGTGTTCGTTCTGACGGCGAAGAACACGCAGCAGTCGATGGCGAACCGGGTCATCGACGTGCTGAATCGCGAGCGCGCCTTCCGCGCCCTGCATCTGCGGGCCAAGGCGCGGATGTGCGCCAACGACGAGATCATCTGCCACGAGGACTACTGCGAATACGCCCGCGACTACTACGTCAAGCTGCAGCGCAGCCAGCTCGTCCCGAGACTGCTCGAAGACCACAGCCTGCTGAAACCGGATGACGTCTACGCCGCCTCGAAGGGCACCCGGGTGTGCCCGTTCGAGGTCAGCCTGGAGCTCGGGCGTCAGGTCCAGGTCGTGGTCGGCGACTACAACTACGCCCTCGACCCCTTCGTCCGGCTGACCGACTTCCAGGGCGACGCGGACCTCTCGGGCACCGTCCTGGTCGTCGACGAGATCCACAACCTGATCGACCGCGGCCGCGGCTACTACAGCCCGGAACTGACCGCGAAGAGCTGCCGCGACGCGGCCTCCGGTCTGCGCGCGGTCGGCCGCGGCGCCGAGGGCGGGCCGATCGAGCGCCTGCGCGAGCTCTGCGCCGACCTCGAAGAACTGATCCGCACCGGGGTCGACGGGCAGCTCGATCGGCCCCACCGCAACGCGGTCGCCGAGGGCGCGCCCCCGGAGGACGAACTCTGGCGCCTGCGGCCCGCCTTCGACCGCGGCTTCGTGGACTACCTGGAATTCCGCCGCGACACCCGCTCGTTCGCCGCCAACGACGCCTTCGTCGATCTCTACTTCAAGCTGCTCCGGTTCCTCAACACCCTCCAGCTCGCCTGCTCGCCCAAACACGCCGAGTCCTTCAGCTTCCTCTTCCGGCGCACCGCCGGCGAACCGGGCTTCAGCCTCCTGTGCAAGGACGCCAGCGCCTTCCTCGCCGCGACGATCAACCGCTGCCGCTCCTGCATCGGCCTGTCCGCGACCCTCCAGCCGTTCGACTTCTACCGCGACCTGCTCGGCTTCGACCAGGCCCGGACTTCGACCCTCGAGGTGCCGAGCGCCTTCCCCGCCGAGAACCGCCGGATCGTCGTCGACACGTCGGTGACCACGACGTACCGCACCCGCGAGAACAACTACGGTCCGATCGCTGAACGGCTGGCCGACTTCGCCCGCTCCGTGCCCGGCAACTCGATGGCGATCTTCCCGAGCTACCGGTTCCTCGCGGAGGTCAAGGAACGGCTGCCCGACTGCGGCCGCAACCTGGTGGTCCAGCAGCGGACGACCAGCGAGTCGCGCCGCCAGGAGGTCCTCGATGCCCTGACCAGTCCGCTTGCCGGCGACATGCTGCTGCTCGCGGTGGCGGGCGGCGTGTTCTCCGAGGGCGTCGACTACCCGGGCGACGCGTTGCTCGCGGTCGCCGTCGTCGGACCCTGCCTGCCGGCCGTGACCGTGGAGCAGAAGCTGCTCCAGGCCTACTACGACGAACGCTTCGAGCGCGGCTTCGAGTACGCCTTCGTCGTGCCGGGTATGACCCGGGTGGTCCAGGCCGCCGGCAGACTCATCCGCTCCGCCGACGACCGCGGCGTGATCGCGCTGTTCGACCGCCGCTTCCTCCAGCGGCCCTACCGGAAACACCTGCCGGCCGCATGGTGGCCCGAGTTCGCCGAAAAGACGAACACCGACCTCGCCGGCCACCCCGCGACGGCGGCAGCGGCCTTCTTCGACCGATGAGCATGGCGGCCAGGTCGACGAGGCCCGGGTCCGGCCTGCCGGCGGCGTTCGCGCTGCCGCGTACGCCGTCCGCATTGCTCCGCAACAGGGCCCGCGGCCACCACCCTCCATGAACGCCCTGGTACAGCGCATCGAGCGCTTCATCAGCACCGGTGAGGGCAGCTTCGACGAACTGGCCTCGGCTGCCGCCCGCTTCGGCTACGAGCGCGTCGCGCCCTACCGCCGGCTGTGGGAACGCCGCGGCCTCTCGCCCGAATCCCTCGACGACTGGCGGGCGGCGCCGCCGGCGCCGACCTCCGCCTTCAAGTCGTTGCGCCTCGCCGCCGCCGAGCCGCGGGAAGTCTTCCGCAGCAGCGGCACCACCCGCGGGGCAAAGCGGCGCAGCGTCCACTACCACCCCTTCCCCGACCTCTACCGGACCGTGATCGACGCCTCCTTCGCCGCCGCCTGCCTGCCGCCCGGCCACGCGCGGCTGCCGATCCTCTCGCTCATCCCCGATCGCGCCGCGGTCCCGGACTCGAGCCTCTCCTTCATGGCCGCCCGCGTTTTCGAGCGCCACGCCGCGTCAGGCAGCGCCTGGGCCGTCTCCAGCGACGGAATCGACGTCGGGAAGGCGCGCCGCTGGCTGCAAACGCACACCGACGGCGAGCCGGTCCTGATCCTCGCCACCGCCCTCGCTCTCGTCCTCCTGCTCGACCACCTGGAGAGCGCCCCGACCAGTGCCATCCGGCTGCCGGCCGGAAGCCGGGTCTTCGAGACCGGCGGCTTCAAGGGTCGGCGCCTCGAGACGACGCCGGAGGACGTCCGCCGCCGCGCCCGGTCCCTCCTCGGCCTGAACCGGGACGCGATCGTCCGCGAGTACGGCATGACGGAGCTGACCAGCCAGGCGTACTCCCGTCCCGGCGGCGAGTTGTTGCGCACGCCGCCGTGGATGCCGTTCCGGGTGCTCGACCCGGAGACCCTGGAGGAAGTCGCGGAAGGCCGGACCGGGCTGCTGTCCTTCTTCGACCTCGCCAACCTCGGCTCCGTCTGCCACGTCCTGACCGAAGACCTCGGCGTCGCCGAAGGCGGCGCCTTTCGCCTCCTCGGCCGCGCCACCGGCGCCGAGCTTCGCGGCTGTTCGCTCACCGCCGAAGAACTCGGCGCGGCATGACCCGTCGTCCTCGCGCCCGGGCCGGTCCGGCGTGAGCACACCCGAGGTCACAGCCCGGCGCCTCGCCGCATCCGCGCCAGCCCTGCGAGCCATCGCGGACGACGACCTCCTCGAGGCCTGGAACGACACCCTCGCCGCCTTCCTCGATTCCACGAGCCCCGAACGCCGCACCCTCGATCCCGACCTGCTCCAGGCCACCGGCCTCTCCCCCGCCGGCCTCGACCGCGGCCTCCGCACCATCGGCGCGGGCATGGCCGGCGAGCCCGCAGCCGCGGCGCTTCGCCGCGCACCGAAGCAGCAACGGGACGGCTTCAGCTTCGTCATCCTGCCCGCAAGCCCGCCAGGCCTGCTGCTCCAGTCCCTCCTCCCGGCCCTGGCCGCGCGCGCACCTGTCCTGTTCAAGTCCTCACGGGCCGAACCCTTCTTCGCGCCGGCCTTCCTCGCCGCCCTGGGCCGCCGGCTCCCCATCCTGCGCGATGCCTGCGCCGCGGCCACCTGGACCGGCGGCGACCTCTCGATCGAAGCCCGCCTGCACGCCGGCGCCCGGCTCGTCGCGACGTACGGCAACGAATCGACGATCGCCTCCATCGAGGCCGCGGACCCCCGCAGGCTCATCGCCTTCGGCCCCAAACTCAGCGTCGGCCGGGTCGGCGCCGACGCCGACCTGAATCGAGCGGCCCGCGGCATGGCCCTCGACGTCGCCCTCTTCGACCAGCGCGGCTGTCTCTCCGTCGAAGCCGTGTTCGTCGACCGCGCGGTGGCCGGACACTTTGCCGACTCCCTCGCGGGGGCCCTCGGCGAAATGGCGACGGAACTCCCGCCCGGCCGCAGCACCGCCGCCGAACGGGCCGGCGTCCGCCTCGCCCGCGAAGACGCAGACCTTCGCGGTCTCGCCTGGTCCGGCGACGCGCTCGACACCGGCACCGTGATCCTCGAGGACCACGCCACGCTCCTCTTGTCGCCCGGGCTCCGCACCGTCCGCGTCCACGCGACCGACAGCGTCCCGGCGCTCGACGACTGGACCGGTCGGCTTCAGGGCATCGCGTTCGCCGGCCGCATGCCCGCGACGGTCCGCCGCGCCTTCGAGCAAGCCGGCGTCTCCCGCTTCGCCCCCGCCGGCCAACTCCAGGCGACGGACGCCGCCTGGCGCAACGGCGGCATCGACCTGGCCGCCGAGTTCGCGGCCGGATCCTGAGCGCGCGCACCATCTGACGAGCAACCACGCGCATGTGTACGAACGAGACCGCTGGCGCTAGCATGCCCCTGTCATGAAGAAACGCTTGACCCGAACCGGCAACAGCCACGCGATCGTGTTGGACAAGGGCATCCTGGAGGTCACCGGGATCGACAGCGACACGCTACTGGAAGTTTCGACGGACGGTGATGTCATCCTGATCTGCCCGGTTCGCAGCGACGATCGCGTAGCGAAGCTCCGGCGCGGCCTGGATCGCATGCACAAGCGCTACGCCAGGGCTTTCCGGCGTCTGGCGCAATAGCCACAGGGCATTCGGGCCGAGTGGAGCCGGGGAACAAACGCACGGCACTCGCCACGTGTCTCGCCTTCCTGTGGCTGAACGACCTCGAGGTGGTGGCAGATCCAGACGAAATCACGGAACTGGTCCTCGGGGTCGCCGACGGCAGCTTTGGGGAAGGCGCAGGTAGCGGTCCTTCCGGAGGACCGCTCGCGCCCGGTATGACTACGGGCCGGGCGGCAGCCCCGACACCGTCTCGACCACCACGCCGTCCTCCACCCGGAACGACCGGGGCAGCGTCCGGTACAGGGGGTTCAGGAACGTCGGCGGCGCCTCGCGGATCTCGAAGGCCGGGCCCCAGGACCAGAAGAACGTGCGGTTCTCGTCCGGCGTCGCGGAACTGAGCACCCACATCCGGCCGCCGTCGAAGACATGCTGGTTCAGGCCGTCGACGGCCTTTCCCAGGTCCTCGTCGAGGTCCGCGATGACCAGCCAGTGCTCCCCTTCCTCAAGCTCGGGCACGACGGTCGACAGGCACAGCCGGCTGTCGCCGTCGCCGCTGCAGATCCCGTCGATCTCAAGATCCGGCTTGAGCCGCGTCGCCAGGTTGTCGAGCGGCAGGTCCGGCGCCGCGCGGGCGAAGGCGAGCAGACCCACGGTCAAGGCGCCGACGACTGCCAATCGGAGCCACGGCAGGCCGTCCGCCGCCCGCCGGCCCAGGAACGCCAGCGCCAGCGCCGGGACCATGAGCGCCAGGTCCTGCCAGAAGGCCTCCGCCGGCGTGCGTTCGACCAGGTTGCCGAAGCAGCCGCAGCCGGCCTCGTCCTCGGTCGCGATGCCGCGCAGGTCGCGGTAGTAGGTGCGTCCGGTCAGGAACAGGAAGAAGGCGACGAGGAGCGCCGAGGGCCCGAGCACCCAGATCCGGCGCAGACCGAGGATCAGCGCGCTGCCCAGCCCGACTTCGAGCGCCAGCGCGATCACGGTGACCACCGCGGCCGGCAGGAGGAAGTCGAGACCCTCGATCTCGATCTGGCTGACGAACGCCTGCGGGTCGAGCGCCTTGACCGCGGCGCCGAAGACCAGGACCGCGCCCAGGAAGGCGCCGCCGGCCCATCCGACCACGCTCAAGAGAAGCTCGGAGCGGTCGCCCGGCGCTGCCGCTCGGGTCTTTCTGCGGACCCTATCGGGCATGGGTGTCTGTCATCGGTCTGGCATTCATCCGTTGCTATCCTGACCTCGGCTCGGCCACCGGCGAACAGCACCGCCACAAACCGGGTGCGCCGCCGTCCCCGCCGGCATCTGGCGCGATACCGGGAAGCGGCAAAGCCCGAACGTTTCGACCACGCACACTAACCCATGATCTCCATCTCGAACCTCGGCAAGAGCTTCGGCCAGCAGACCCTGTTCACGGGCGCGAGCGTGCGCTTCGCGAAGGGCGAACGCTACGGCCTCGTGGGTTCGAACGGGTCTGGCAAGTCGACGCTGCTGCGCATGCTGACGGGCGACGAGCCGACCAGTGAAGGCTCGGTCTCGATCCCGAAGCGCTGCCGGCTGGGGGTGCTCAGGCAGGACCACTTCCAGTACGAGCAGGATCGGATCCTCGACGTCGTCATGATGGGCAACGCGGAGCTGTGGGACGCGATGGTCGAGAAGGACCGGCTGCTGGAGCGAGCCGACCAGCACTTCGACGGCGACCGCTACGCCGCGCTGGAGGAAGTCGTCATGCGCTGGGACGGCTACTCCCTGGAGTCCAGAGCGGCCGAGATCCTGGAAGGGCTGGGGATCGGAACAGAAGTCCACCGGCAGCCGCTCTCGACCCTCTCCGGCGGCTTCAAGCTCCGCGTGCTGCTGGCGCAGACCCTGGCGGCCGCTCCGGACGCCCTGCTGCTCGACGAGCCGACCAACCACCTGGACATCCTCTCGATCCGCTGGCTCGAGAAGTTCCTGTCCGAGTTCAAGGGCGTCGTCCTCGTCGTCTCCCATGACCACCGGTTCCTCGACAATGTCTGCAGCCAGATCCTCGACATCGACTACGAAGCTCTGACCGCCTACCCGGGCTCGTACTCCAACTTCGAGCGCAAGAAGGTCGAGGAACGGGCGCGCCGGGAGGCGGAGATCGGACAGCGGCAACAGGAGATCGACCACCATCAGAAGTTCGTCGACCGCTTCCGGTACAAGGCGAGCAAGGCGCGGCAGGCCCAGAGCCGGGTCAAGCTGATCAACCGGATCTCGATCGAGCCGCTGCCCCGGACCTCGCGCCGCTATCCGCTGTTCCGCTTCCAGTCGCGGCGGCCCTCCGGCAAGCGGGTGCTCACCCTGGAGGGAATCTCGAAGAGCTACGGCGACAACCACGTCCTCGACGACGTCTCGCTCGAGATAGGCCGCGGCGAGAGGGTGGCGGTGATCGGACCGAACGGCATCGGCAAGTCGACTCTGCTGAAGATCGCGATCGGCGAAGTCGGCCCCGACTGCGGCGAGATCGACTGGGGGTACGAGGCCCACCCCGGCTACTTCGCCCAGGACCACCGCCAGCAGCTACTCGACTCCGAGGGCGCCGAGAAGAAGACGGTCGAGAGCTGGCTCTGGGACTGTTGCCCCGGCGAACCGATCGGCTTCGTCCGCGGCCAGCTCGCCGCGGTCCTGTTCTCCAAGGACGAGGCGATCAAGCGGATCGGCAGCCTCTCGGGCGGCGAAGCGGCGCGCCTCCTGTTCTGCCGCCACGTCGTGCTCAGGCCCAACGTCCTGGTCCTGGACGAGCCGACCAACCACCTCGACCTGGAGGCGATCCAGGCCCTGATCGACGGCCTCCTGGACTACCCGGGCACCCTGCTCCTCGTCTCGCACGACCGCTGGTTCGTGAGCCGGCTCGCCACCCGGATCATCGAGATCTCGAGCGAAGGCGTGAACGACTTCGTCGGCAGCTACGACGAGTACCTCGACCGCCTGGGCGACGACCACCTCGACCGCGCCGCGGCACTGGTGCGGGCGAAGCGGGACAGGAAGGAGCGCAAGGCCGCGACGCGAGCAAGGCCCCCGAGTACACCCTAAGGCCTTAGGCCAAGCCTGGGAACTTTCCAAAGAACCGGTAGTGGGACTCAAGAGCAGGACCGGTCGCTCTTGCCGCTCCCGCCCGTGCCGTGCAGCGCTCTTGCTGTTCCCCCGACAAAGCTCCCTGCATGCCATGCCATCCTCGCCACAGCCGAAGCGACGGCAACCCGGGCGCCGGACCAAGGGGGCCAGCCCCCTTTGGAACCCCCCCCCCCGGAGGAGGTAAAGACTCACGGGGTGAGCGTCCGGGCAACGCGGAAGCCGCCGAATGTGGTCCGGACCCCGGTCCCGTACCAGCCGCGGGACGCGGAGCGGAGGCGCCTCGGTTCGAAATTCCAGGAACCGCCCCGAAGGACGCGAACGGAACAGTCACCGCGCAGCCAGGCGCTGCCGTCGGACGGCGCGCCAACGTAGTCCCAGTTCCAGCAGTCCTCAACCCACTCCTCTACGTTGCCATGCATGTCGTGCAAGCCGAACCCGTTCGCACCAAACGAACCCACAGGCGCCGTCCTGTCGTCGTCCCAACGGCTACCGCAACCATCGCAGTTCGCACGGTTATCACCAATCTCATCGCCCCAACTGTACGCCGTGCGGCTCCCAGCCCGAGCAGCGTACTCCCACTCCGACTCGCTCAACAACCGGTACTCGTACCCCGTCTCCTCCGAAAGCCACGCAACGTACTCCTGAGTGTCCTCCCAACTCACGTGCACCACCGGACGATTGCCGCGACCCCAACCCGCCTCATCCGGAACATGACGGCAACCGCCAGACTCCACGCATGCATCCCACTCAGAAAACGTCACCTCGTACTTCCCCACCGCAAGAGGCGCCGGAATCGTCACCGTATGCACCGGAAACTCGTCGTCGTCACACAACACGCTGTCCGATACACAGCCCATCTGAAAACTGCCTGCCGGAATCACGGCCGACTCCGGACCACCGCCGACGGCGCCACTACATCTGAAGGCGCTCGTATCGCTCCTGGTTGGAGCTGTCGTGCCCGCCTCGTTTGTATGAGTCCAGGTGTCGCCGTCCGGCCCGGTGACCCGAAGTTCGAAGCCAAGGTCCGTCACGGGCGCCACGAATACCCATCGGTGACCGTTGTACTCGCAACCGTCCAGCACCTTGACCAGAACTTCCGCGTTCTCCCGGCTGAAAAACCAGAGAATCCCGGATTGACTGGATGCCCATACGCCTGCCTGCGCCTGTCCCGTCTCGCCTTCGCCGGTGATGTAGCACATGCGAACTCTGTAGCCGCCGTCGAACTGAAGCACGTCGGACGTCGGCGTACAAGGACCGTCCGTAGAAGAGCTGCCAGCCGGAATCACGACCAACTCCGGACCACTGCCGCCTGAGCGCAAAGCATCACGAACGCTCGCCAAAGGCGATCCTTCGTCGGCCCCCAAAACAGCCGAATCCGCCACCTCCTCCTGACGCGACTCTGCAACGGGCCCGGAGTGGAGCGGATCCCATGTGGCGCGGGCTCGCGCCACGCGGGTTGCTCCCCGGTCGGCCCTCGTTCCCCGAATCGAGGGCGGCCCGACATGCCCCGTCTTCGGGCCTGGCCGGACGGGTGTCTGAGCGCTGCCGGAGCGACCGCAGCACGACCGCGGTCAGACCCCCCGCGACAGGTCGAACCACCCGCCGCGAAAGATCGCGTGACGCAGACGCCAGGTGTCCGCGTGTTCGGCGTGGGCGATCCAGCTCTGAATACGCCGCCGCACTTCGTCTTTGGACACCGTGCCGTGCCGCCAGCGGTCGCGCAGACCGCGGAGGCGGTTGCGGAAGCGGCGGACGTTCTCCTCGGGCAACCGCCTGCGGCCGCCGGGAAAGAGGACGAAGCCGATACGGCCGCAGGAGGCATGGTGAACCACCCGGTCCCGAAAGGGGGCCGCGGAAACCATGCGGTGCTTCGGATCGCGGATCCCGATCTTCGTGTAGCGTCCCGGACAATAGAGGCCAGCGTGCAACTGCCGCTCGAGCCGCAGGACCTCGGTCTCGAGGTTGGCAAGAAAAGCGGCGACGCCCGGGTTCCCGCGCGGCGCGCAGTGCGGCCGCATGCAGCGCCTCGAAGGAGGCGATGCGGTCGAACAGGTCAGGCGCCGCCACGAGCGGCGTGCGCTTTTCCCCAGGCGCCGACCTTCCGCCCCGTCTCATCGATGGAACGCGCGGCATACTCGTAGCGACGCCGGTCAAGTGCGCGCAGATCGCAGGCCAGGCAGAACAGAAAACGGAGCTTCTCAAGCCCCAGGTTAGCGTTAGCGGCAGCGAGATGATCGCCTCTGCGCCGTGAGCAGGTCGCCTTGATCAAGTGTTCAAGGACGTCCAGTGCCGTGTCCTGGATCCGGTCTCCTGGCAGGAACTTGCGGCTCCGGGGGAAAGCGCTCCACCGCCGGCACGAGCCACAGAACGAACCGGTAGTGGGACTCAAGAGCAGGACCGGTCGCTCTTGCCGCTCCCGCCCGTGCCGTGCTTCGCTCTTGCTGTTCCCCCGACAAAGCTCCCTGCATGCCATGCCATCCTCGCCACAGCCGAAGCGACGACAACCCGGGCGCCGGACCAAGGGGGCCAGCCCCCTTGGAACCCCCCCCCGGAGGAGGTAAAGAGGTAAAGACTCACTGCTGCAGGGAAGAGCGCAAAGACCGACGCCATCGACGCCCGGAGTGTTGGCCCGCAGCGTGGACACGGCCGACGATCTGGCGCTGACTCGGGTGAGGGGCCACAGGTGCAGCGCGACCTGGAGACGATTGCAGCGGCTACTGCCGGCGACAAAGATGCCGCCACTGCTCGGGGATCTGGCTGCAGAACGACTCCCTCTCGTCAAGCACGGCATGCGCCTGCGTGACGATCGACCGGTAGCACGTCTCGGTGAGAAGCGGATCCTCCATCGCCGCGCACAGGGCCAAGCCTTCGCCCTGCTGCGACTCGTCCCAGAAGAGTGTTCGGGCGGCGCCGTCGATGCAGGCGTTGCGATACTGAACCGTCGACGGTACACCGCAGTAGTGGGCGATGGTCAGGTGACTCCCTGGGTACATTCCGCTCAGGTCCCGGCCGTAGCTTCCGAAACACGTCCGGCGGCCGGTGGGCGGCGCCTCTTCACAGGCTTGGGCAACGAGGTCAAGATCTCTATTGAAGACAGCGAGCATCTGTGACGTCTGGTACCAGTAGCAGTCGTCGACGTAGCGGTCTTCCAGGGCGTTGCAGGGATAATGGGGGTCGTTCGCGTCCAGGTAGGCGGAGCGCTGGCCGACTTCGCTGGCGAGCCCGTTCACCACGTTCTCCATGAACACGCCGCTGTAGCACGAACTCCGATTCATCTCATCGCTCAGGTGGTCGCAGAGTTTCAGTGCATCCTCGATCTCGTAGGCGGTCCAGGCCATCACGCCGTGGCCGACTCCGTGCAGACACTGGTGACGAGCGAAAGAGTTGTTCGCCGAGAAGCACAGTACGCCCACGTCCTCCGCCAGGTTCGCGATACCCCGGGCGACGAATAGCTGTTCCAGCATGCCGTGGCGCATACCCGACCTGCAGACCTCTTCCACGCTGACGGAAGCCGCCGCTCCGTATTCCGCGAAGGTCATCCGCCCGAGGTGGTGCGCACTGCCGTGGCAGTCGATGCCGGTTGCGACTTCGGCCTCGCGCAGCACACGCAGGGTCGCCCGCGGGCCGTACATGTGCATGAACTCTCGTACAGCTTCGGTGTCTTGCAGCAGCCTGTCGTATTGCTCGGTCGTCTGCGCCGGCGGCTCGGGGAACGAAAGAGCCTCTTCTTCGACCACCAGAGGCTCGAGCGTGGAGCCGGGGGGAGACAGCGCCACGATCAAGCCGGTGTGGCTCGGGTTCTCGTCGTTGTAGTAGCGCCAGTAACCGCTGACATGGAAGGCCTGAGTCCACTCCCGGCTGTGGCCGTCCGCATCCGGATCGTCCGGCGTCCAGGCCGGGGCGTCGGAATGGTGGTCCTCGCCGTGCGCGCCGTGATGGTCCGCCTGCTCTCCCGAGTGTGACTCGGCATGCGCGACGGCGAATCGCGGAGCAAGCCGGTCGCCGGACTCATCGACCAGGACGACCCGGGCGCCGGTTTCCACGTCCAGACGAGCCGGGACGAACCCTTCGTCAGCCCGGTAGTAGACGGTCTGGACAACCTCATGGTGAACATCATGAGCCGCCGGATGCTGCGCTTCGGGCGGCTGCGCGTTCCGCGGCGAAACGCAACCGAAGACCACCAAGCCACAGGGAAGCAGCCAGAAAAACAGCGCCCGGCCGCGATGATGCGCCGGGGCTCGACGCCGTCTGTCAACTCGCTCGGTCAACGTGCCTTCGGCAGACTGATACTGATACGGCATGGCTCCCTCCACGGTTCGCGATCACCCATGACGGTACACCATCCTGACGGAACTTCCTGCCGCCAGGGCTGCTCCGCCGGGGCTAGACCCCGAAGTAGCGGGCGTCCGGGTGATGGAACACCAGCGCCGACACGGTGGCCTCGGGGTCCATCATGTCGCCCTCGGTGAGTTCGACCCCGATGTCGGCGGGCTGAAGCGCCGCGAAGAGCTGGCGCTGGCCCGCCAGGTCGGGGCAGGCGGGGTAGCCGAAGGAATAGCGCTTGCCGCGGTACTTCGCAGTCAGGCGTTCGCGGGTCGTCATCTCCGGCGGATCGGGGAAGCCGAGGTCGGCGCGGAGCCGCTGGTGCAGCAGCTCGGCCGCGGCCTCCGCCGTCTCGAGAGCCAGCGCCGCGTAGGCGTGGCTCTTCAGATACTCGCCCTGCCGCTTGAAGCGCTCCGCAACCTCGCGTACGCCGCCGCCCGCGGTGACCACGAACAACGCCGCGTGATCGCCCGCCGGCAGCACGTAGTCGGCGAGACAGAGCCCGTTCTCGCGTGCCTGGCGGGGCAGGCGCCACGCGGCCGCGACGCTCTCCGCGCCGCCTCCGCCCGGTGCGAGCAGGACCAGCCGGTTGCCCTCGCCCCGGGCCGGGAAGAACCGCCACACCCCGCGCACCGCCATCTCGCCGCGGGCGAAGTCCTTGACTTCCTCGACCACGGCTTCGACCTTGCGCAGCTTCGGATCGTCGGCCCGGCCCAGGCGTTCCACGGAGCCCCTGAGGCCGAGGTGCTTGGCGTAGAGCATCTGCAGGTTCAGGTGGGGCCACACCTCGTCGAGATCGAAGCGGGCGGAGCGGCGATCGAGATACGGCGGCCGGGGCGCCGGGATATCGGTGCGCACGGAGGAGCTGCGCCGCTCTCCGGACGGCGTCGCCCTGGTCCTGGCCCGGGTCCGAAACGCGGCCGCGTCCCGCTCGCGCAGTGACTCGACCTCCTCCAGCAGGGCCCCCCTTCGACTTGTGTCGCACAGACGTTCGATCAGATCGAGCCCGCTCATCGCGTCGCTCGCGTAGGTGCAGACGCCGCCGTATCCGGGCGCGATCCGGCCATGCGTGAACCGCCGGGTCAGCGCCGCTCCTCCGACCACGAGGTCCGTATCGATGCCGGCCGCGGCAAAGTCCCCGGCGGTGGCCACCATCTGCCGGGCGCTCTTGACCAGGAGCCCCGAAAGGCCGATCACGTCCGGCCGGTGCCTGCGCGCGGCCTGGATCAACTGCTCGCTCGCCACCTTGATCCCCAGGTTCACCACGTCGAAGCCGTTGTTGGTCAGGATGATGTCGACCAGGTTCTTGCCGATGTCGTGGACGTCGCCCTTCACGGTCGCCAGGATCACCCGGCCGCGGGTCATCGCCTCCATGCGCTCCATGTGGGGTTCGAGGTGATCGACCGCCGCCTTCATCACCTCGGCGCTCTGCAGCACCTCGGCCACGATCAGCTCGTTGGCGTTGAACAGCCGGCCGACCTCCGCCATCCCGGTCATCAGCGGTCCGTTGATGATGTCGAGCGGGTCGGGCCAGCGCGGGTCGGCCAGCGCCGCGGAAAGATCCGGCCCGAGGCCCTCCTTGCTGCCTTCGACGACTGACCGGGAAAGGCGTTCGGCCAGCGGCAACAGGTCCCGCGGCGCCTGCTCGCTCCGTCTCCTGCGGTCCCGGAACGCCGCGGTGAACGCCTCGACCGCGCGTTGGCCCGCCTCCGCATCGCCCGCCCGCAGGTCGAGCAGCGCTTCCGCGAGCACCCGTTCGGCGACCGGGATCCCGGCGTAGCGGGCCAGACCCTGGGTGTTCACGATTGCCGCATCGAGGCCGGCCTGGGTGCAGCGGTAGAGGAACACCGCGTTCAGCACCTCGCGGCCCGCCAGCGGCAGGCCGAAGCTCACGTTCGAGATGCCCAGGATCGTCCGCGTGCCCGGGAACGCCTCGCGCACTCTGCGCACCCCTTCGATCGTCGCCGCCGCCGAGCCGAGATACGCCTCGTCGCCGGTGCCGCACGGGAAGACCAGGGGATCCCACCAGATGTCCTGGGGTTCCAGGCCCCAGCGCGAGGTCAGCAGGTCGAAGCTGCGCCCCGCGACCTCGAGCTTGCGGTCGGTCGACACCGCCATGCCCCGCTCGTCGATCAGGCCGACGATCACCGCGCAACCGAAGTCCCTGGCGAGCGGAACCACCTGCTCGAAGCGCTCGGTTCCGTCCTCCAGGTTGATCGAGTTCAGGATCGAGCGCCCCTGGCACCAGGTCAACGCCCGCGCCATTACCTCGTGGTCCGTGCTGTCGATCATCAGCGGCGCCTTGACCCGGCGCACCAGGCGCTCCAGGAACCGCTCCATGTCGTCCACCTCGTCGCGCTCCGGGTCCTGGAGGCAGATGTCGACCACCTGGGCGCCGTTCTTGACCTGTGCGCGACCGACCTCGGCCGCCGCCTCGTACTCGCCCTCGCGGATCAGCCGCTTGAACTTGCGGCTGCCGAGCACGTTGGTGCGTTCGCCCACCAGGAGCGGCCGGTTGTCCTCGGTCAGCTCCGCGGCATCCAGACCCGAGACGAGGCAGCGGCGATGATCGGGAGGCAGGCGCGGCGAACGGCCCCGGACCAGGTCCGCGAACGTCTCGATGTGCAACGCGGTCGTGCCGCAGCAGCCGCCGACCAGATTCAGCCAGCCATGTTCCAGGAAGCGGGAGAAGACCGCCCGGAAGTCGTCCGGCGTCTGCGTGTACCGGCCGTCCTCGTCGGGCAGCCCGGCGTTCGGAACGCACGCCACCCGCGTGCGGCAGATCTCGGACAGCGTCCGCAGGTGGTCGAACATCTGGTCGGGGCCCGTCGCGCAGTTGAGACCCACGTAGAGCAGGTCGCGGCGGTCCCGGTGCAGAAGGGAGGCAGCGAGGGCTTCGACGTCCTGGCCCCCGAGCATGGTGCCCGTCGTTTCGATGGTCACCGAGACCGCCACCGGCAGACGCCAGCCCAGTCGCTCGAACGCCTGCTCGATCCCGATGAGACCCGCCTTCACGTTGAGCGTGTCCTGGCAGGTCTCGAGCAGCAGGTAGTCGGCGCCGCCGACGGCCAGACCCAGCGCCTGGGTGAGGTAGTCGTCCTGCAGACGCTCGAACGTCACGCCGCCGGTGACGGAGATCGCCCTGGTCGTCGGCCCCATCGAGCCGCAGACGAAGGACTCCCGCTCCGTTCCGGCGCAGGCCTGCCGCGCCAGTTCGGCGGCGCGCCGGTTCAGCTCGAGAGCGCGCCCCTGCAAGCCGTACTCGGCGAGCACGAGCGGCGTGCCGCCGAACGTGTTCGTCTCCACGATGTCGGCGCCGGCCTGCAGATAGGAGCGGTGGACGTCGAGCACGACGTCGGGCCGGGTCGCCACCAGGATCTCGTTGCAGCCCTCGAGTTCGTCGCCCCCGAAGTCCGCGGGGCCGAGGTTCGCCGCCTGGAACGCCGTGCCGGTGGCCCCGTCCAGAACGAGGACCCGCTGCTCCAGGGCGTCGACCAGGGCACGTCCCCGGGCTTGCCGGTCCTCCGGTTCCGGTCGTCGTTCAAACGGCACCGTATCCACTCCATGCCTGCCTCTGCCGATCCTCAGCCCGGCGGTGACGCCAACGGTCCGCGGCAGAAGTCACGCAGCATGCGGGCGTCTCAACTCGAGCCGTTCGCGATGCGGCGCCGGCGCCGCGGGAAGAGCCGGGCGGCGAGCAGGGCGCCGAACGCGACGCCGATCGCATCGGCGGCCAGATCCGTCCACTCCCCCGACCGGTAGCCGAGCAGAATCTGGCAGATCTCGATCGCGCCGCCGTAGGCCACCGCCGCCAGCGCCGCCAGCAGCACGCCGCGGACGCGGCCGGCGCGCGCAGGAGGGCGGCACCAGACCCAGGCCAGCAACGCGAAGAGAGCCGCATGGACGATCTGGTCCCAGGGAAGTTCCAGGGCCGCCCGGCGGGCATCGTCTCCGAGCAGACCCGCGAGCCACCGCAGGCCGCGTTCCAGGTTGCCGGCGAGCGCGGACGCCGGCAGGAGCAGAAACAACGCCACGACGCCGGCGACGCCAACCGAGAGCAGTCGCCACTTGCGCGCAAGGCGCCGCGGAGGGAAATCAGCGCGGTCCGACGAACCCCTCCTTCTCGAGATGGAGGATGACCTGCTGCGCAGCCTCCTCCGCCGTGATGTCCGACGTGTCGATGACCAGGTCCGGGCTCTCCGGCGCCTCGTAAGGGTCCGATATGCCGGTGAAGGCATCGATCAGCCCCGCCCTGGCCTTGGCGTAGAGCCCCTTGACGTCGCGTTCCTCGCACACCTCGAGCGGCGTCGCGACGTGGACCAGGATGTAGCCGCCGACATCCTCGATCATCTCCCGCACGTCCTCGCGGACGCTCTCGTAGGGAGCGATCGGGGCGCAGATGGCGACGCCGCCGTTCTTCGTGATCTCCGACGCGACGAAGCCGATCCGGCGGATGTTGATGTCGCGATGCTCGCGGGAGAACCCGAGCTCCGACGACAGGTTGGTGCGCACGATGTCGCCGTCGAGCAGGGTCACCGGACGGCCGCCGGCTTCCAGGAACCTGACCAGGAGGACGTTCGCGATCGTCGACTTGCCGGCGCCGGAGAGGCCGGTGAAGAACACCGTGAAGCCCTGGTTGCTGCGTGCCGGATGGCTGAGACGCAGTTCGCGGGCCACCTCCGGGAACGTGAACCACTCCGGGATCGGAAGGCCCCGGCGCAGCCGGCGGCGAAGATCGCTGCCCGAGATCGACAGCGTCCGCTCTCCCTCCTTGACGGCATCCACCGGCTCGTAGGAGTCGCGGTCCTCGACGTAGACCATCATCCGGAAGGGGACCATCTCCACGCCGAGCTCGGCCTCGTGCTCGACCATCAGTTCCTGGGCGTCGTAGGGGCCGTAGAACGGCTCGCCCGAGGAATCGACCCCCGGGCCCGCGTGGTCGCGTCCAACGATCAGGTGCGTACAGCCGTAGTTCCTGCGGATCAGCGCATGCCAGAGCGCCTCGCGCGGTCCCGCCATGCGCATGGCGAGCGGCAGCAGCGCCAACTCCGCCGTGTGGCGCGGATAGTGGCCGAGGACCTTGCGGTAGCACCTGACGCGCGTGTAGTGATCCAGGTCGCCCGGCTTCGTCATGCCGACGACCGGGTGGATCAGCAGGTTCGCCTCCAGCTCCCGGGCCGCCCGCAGGGTCAGCTCGAAGTGAGCCCGGTGCATCGGATTCCGGGTCTGGAAGGCGACGGCCGTCTTCCACCCGAGCTGCGCGAAGCGACGCCGCAACTGCGCGGGCGTCTTCCGCAGTCCCGGAAAGTCGTAGTGCCGCGGCAGCTGGACGCCCTCGACCCGACCGCCCACGGACACCGTGTTGGTCCGCTGGTAGAGATGCGCGACGCCGGGGTGGGCATGGTCCAGGGTGCCGTAGACGAGTTCCGCTTCCTTCTGCCGGTCGTGGTCCCGGACGTCCTCCACCGTGAGCGCCGCGAGCATCAGCCCTTCCGCATCGCGCAGGACGAGCTTCGACCCCGCTTCCAGCCCGTCGGCGGCCGCCGGAGTCACGTCCAGCGTGATCGGTATCGGCCACAGCGATCCCGTGGGCAGGCGCATCGTCTCGCACACGCTGTCGAACGCCGCCTCGTTCATGAACCCGTCGAGCGGCGCGAAGCCGCCGCACATGAGCAGCTCCAGATCGCAGATCTGGCGGGGCGTCAGCGTCCACGAGGGCCACTCGCGCGATCCTTCCCGCAGTTCGTTCAGGCGTTCCGGGGCGGCGATCAGCGGCTGCGGCGAGCCGCTGCGCCGCGCCACCTGCGGCTCGGTCATTGTCTGCTCCCGTCGACGTCGTCGTAGTGCGGCCCAGCAGCGCCGGCCGGCCCGGCACTCTAGCAGGCAAGTAGCATCGGCGTCCTGGAAGCCTGCGCGGCAGAATGCGCGGCAGAAACCCGGTGTGCCGGCCTGCCATCCGTCCGCCCGATGACGGGCGCACGGACTGGTTCACGGGTGGCGCGGATCGCGCCACCCGGGTTCTGGCCGGCATCCGGCGCGAAGCGCCGGCTGCCGGACGTTCTGCCGCGCCAGAGGAGGAACCATGGTCTGGGAACGAGAGATCGAGGAGCTGAGGCGACGCCGCGAGTTCGCCCAACAGATGGGCGGCGACGCCGGCATCGCGGAGCAGCACCGTCGCGGCAAGCTGACGATCCGGGAACGTATCGAGCTGCTGACCGACGAGGGCTCGTTCCAGGAGATCGGCGAACTCGCCGGCGTGGCCACCTATGAGGGCAACGAACTCCAGGACGTACGACCCTCGAACAGGGTCATCGGGCTCGCGCGCCTGGCTGACCGCAAGGTGGTTCTCAACGGCGGCGACTTCACCGTGCGCGGCGGAGCCTCCGACGCGTCGATAGGCGACAAGAGCGGCCACGCGCAGAAGCTGGCGCTCGGCTGGCGCCTGCCGTACGTGCGGCTCCTCGACTCCACCGGCGGCAGCGTGAAGACCTTCGAGAAGATCGGACGGACCTACATCCCGACCAACCCCGCCACTCCGGGCATCGAGGACCTGCTGTCCCGGGTGCCGGTCGTGGCCGGCGTGCTGGGTTCAGTCGCCGGACTGCCCGCGGTGGAGGCTTGCCTCGCCCACTTCAACGTGATGGTCAGGGGAACCAGCCAGGTGTTCCCGGGTGGGCCCCCCGTGGTCAAGGCCGCGCTCGGCATCGACATCACGAAGGAAGATCTCGGCGACGAGCGCACGCAGGTGTTCGGCAGCGGCGCGATCGACAATCTCGCCGACTCCGAGGCAGAGGCCTTCGCGATGCTCAAGCAGTTCCTGAGCTATCTCCCGGACAACGTCTGGCAGATGCCGCCGCGCGGCGACGCGCACGACGACCCGGGGCGCCGCGAGCCGTCGCTCCTCTCCGCCATTCCCCGCGAGAAGAACAAGGCCTACGACCCGAGAGCGATCCTCGACGCGGTTCTCGACCGCGACTCGTTCTTCGAGATCACGCCGCACTACGGGCGCTCCCGGATCGTCGGACTCGCCCGCGTGGGCGGCCATCCGGTCGGCACGATGATCAACAACCCGAACTACCTCGGCGGCTCGATGAACGTAGCCGCCGGCACGAAGGTGATCCGCTTCCTGCAGCTCTGCGACACCTTCCATCTGCCGATGGTCTACTTCGCCGACGAGCCCGGATTCATGGTCGGCCCCGAGCAGCAGCGCCAGGGGATCGTCCGCGCCGGGGCGAAAATGCTCTGCGCGACGCTCAGGACGCGCATGCCGTGGCTCACGATCATCATCCGGCAGCTCTACGGCGTCGCCGGCCAGTGCCACGACCGCCCGAGCGGCATGTTCCGGCGCGTGGCCTGGCCGTCCGGGCACTGGGGCTCGATGCACATCTCAGGCGGCGTGACCGCCGCCTACCGGCGCATCATCCGGGAGTCGGACGACCCGTTGGCCAAGCAGAAGGAAATCGAGGACCGCCTGCAGGCCCTGGCGTCGCCGTTTCGCACCGCCGAAGCGTTCAACATCGAGGAGATCATCGATCCCCGCGAAACCCGACCGATGGTCTGCGACTTCATCGACACCGCCCAGGGGGTTCTGGAGACCCAGCTCGGACCCGGGCCAACGCCCTACATGCCCTAGCCGCGACGCGGAGGGGCGGCGGGCCACTGGCTTGGCGTTTCCGACGGCCTCGTTTGCAACTCGACGACGAGGCCTCTCAGGCGCTGGCCAGGGAGGATACTGAGCGGTAACACGGCGTTGGCGTAGCCCTGCCGGGCGACTATCCTCGTCCTGAATGCTGAGGATCGGTCAAGGCCTTGGTCCTCGCGGCCTTGCCTTGAGCGCCGCTGTGGCCGCGCTGTTTGCCGCAACCGCTTGCCACTACGTGGACCCGCAGTGTCTGGCTGCCGACCTCGGCCACAGCGGCCAGCGAGCGCACGGCGTGGCGCTTCAGTTGCGGATGGACCTGCCGTACAAGGGATACACGGAGTCTCTCGACCTTGCCGTCAACGGAGCGGGCGGAGTCGTCTACACGGAGTACAGCGGCGACGTGACGACGTGCCGGCGCATGAGCGAGGACGAGAAGCAGGGCTTGGCGCGCTTCTGGTCCAGCGAGACGCTCGGGATGTCCATGCCGCGGTGCGGTCCGGGCTACGCCTTTCAGGACCATGGCCGCCGCGCCTGCCGAGAGAGCTGGCCCGCTCTGCGAGAGCGCCTGGATGGCGGGTTGCCCTACGCCGAGATGGTCTATGACCGGCCGAACGAAGAGAGGATCGCCCTCGTCTGGGACATGGAGTCTCCGCTCCCGGAGGAACTGGAACTGACCTTCACCGGCACCTTGGGCCTTCTCTGCACGGAGAACCTGCGGTTGGCCAGGAACCTCCGCCGGAGCATGCCGGAGTTTGCCGCCAGGGTGGGCTGCCGACCTTAGGCGCTTCATCCGCGCCGCAGCCCGCCAGGAACGGTCCGGCCGCGCCGGCCCCGACGGGTCCCGGCGCCGCGCGGCGGGTCAACTTCATCCGGCCGTCAGACCGACCGCTTCGAGTTCCGCGTCGACCATCATCTCGACGAGCTGCCGGAACGTGACCTTGGGACTCCATCCCAGACGCTCCCGCGCCAGGCTCGCATCGCCACAGAGCGCGTCGACCTCGGCCTTGCGGAAGAACCGGGGGTCGACCGCGACCAGCACCCGCCCGTCTGCGTCCAGGCCCTGCTCGGAAGCGCCCGAACCGCGCCACGTCAGCGGCAGCCCCGCACGGGCGAAGGCGATCTCGCAGAACTCCCGCACGCTGCGCGTATCGCCGGTCGCGATCACGTAGTCGTCAGGCTGCTCGGCCCGCAGCATCAGCCGCATCGCTTCCACGTACTCGCCGGCGAAGCCCCAATCCCGCCGCGCGGAGAGATTGCCAAGATGGACCCGCTCCTGTTGACCCGCCCGGATGCGCGCCGCGGCCAGCGCGATCTTGCGGGTGACGAAGTTCTCCCCCCGGCGCGGCGATTCGTGGTTGAACAGGATCCCGTTGACCGCGAACAGGCCGTATGCCTCGCGGTAGTTGCGGGTGACATGGAAACCGTAGGCCTTCGCGGCGCCGTACGGGCTACGCGGATAGAAGCGGGTCGTCTCCTTCTGAGGCGACTCCAAGGCGCGCCCGTAGAGCTCGGAGGACGAGGCCTGGTAGAAGCGCGCCCCCGGGCAGTGCCGGCGCATCGCCTCCAGCAGCCGCAGCACGCCCAGGCCGGTGACCTGACCGGTCGCCGCCGGCAGTTCGAAGGAAACCTGGACGTGCGACTGCGCGCCGAGGTTGTAGATCTCGTCAGGTGCAACCGTCGCCAGCGCGCGCTCGAGCGACGAGGCATCGGCGAGATCGCCGGCGATCACGCGCAGCCGGGGCCCCGCGGCGCCGTCCGCCTCCAGGAGGTGGTCGATCCAGCGGGTGTTTCCCGACTGGGACGCCGGACGCACGAGACCCCAGACGTCCCAACCCTCGTCGAGCAACTGCTCCGCGAGGTAGGAGCCGTCCTGGCCGGTCACGCCGGTGACCAGCGCCCGCGGCCTGCGGCTGCCGGAACTCATGCCAACCTGCGCACCCGGGTGACCACCCGGGCGAAGTCGAGGGGCGCTCGCGGCCTGCGGCTGCCGCAACTCATACCAACTGCAGCAGGTGGCCCATCTTCTCGCGCTTGGCCCGGAGGTACTCGCGATTCGACTCGTTCGGTTCCACCTCGATCGCCACCCGCTCCACGATCTCCAGGCCGTAGCCGGAGAGGGCGATGTACTTGTTCGGGTTGTTCGTCATCAGGCGCATGCGGCGGACACCGAGGTCCCGCAGTATCTGGGCGCCGATGCCGTACTCCCGCTGATCGGCCCGGAAGCCGAGCTTGTGATTGGCCTCGACCGTGTCGTGACCCTGGTCCTGCAGCTCGTAGGCCCGCAGCTTGTTGAACAGGCCGATCCCGCGACCCTCCTGGAGCAGATAGAGCAGGACGCCGGTCCCCTCGGCCGCGATCTTGGCCAGGGCCTGGTAGAGCTGAATGCCGCAGTCGCAACGCTCCGAGTGGAACACGTCCCCGGTCAAGCACTGGCTGTGCACCCGCACCAGGACGTCCTGGTCCGGCGTCGGCTCGCCCATCACCAGGGCGACGTGCTCTTCGCCCGTCAGCTCCGCCCGGTAGGCGTGCGCCTTCATGTCGCCGTACGGGGTGGGCAACGTCGGCGAGGCGACCCTCTCGACCAGGCTCTCGTGGCTCAGCCGGTAGCGGATGAGGTCCGAGACCGTGATCATCGGCAGATCGTGACTCCGGCTGTACTCGACCAGATCGGGTACCCGCGCCATCGTGCCGTCGTCGTTCATGATCTCGCAGATCACACCGGCCGGCTTCAGCCCCGCCAACGTCGCCAGGTCCACCGAGGCCTCGGTCTGGCCGGCGCGCTTGAGCACGCCGCCGCGCCTGGCCCGCAGCGGAAACACGTGACCTGGCCGCAGCAGATCCCGGGGGCCGGTGGCCGGATCGATCGCGGTCTCGATCGTCGCCGCGCGGTCCGCCGCCGAGATCCCCGTCGTCACCTTGCCCCGGGCCTCGATCGAGACGGTGAAGGCGGTCTCGAACGGCGACGTGTTGTCCCGCACCATCAACGGGAGGTCGAGTTCGTCGCAGCGGTCCTCGGTCATCGCCAGGCAGATCAGACCCCGGCCGTGGGTGGCCATGAAGTTGATCGCGTCGGGCGTCACCCTGTCGGCGGCGATCGCCAGGTCACCCTCGTTCTCCCGATCTTCGTCGTCGACAATGATCACCTGGCCGCCGTCCCGGAAGACCGCGACGGCCTCCTCGATCGGCGTGAAGACGGCCGTGTCGCGGACTGGTTTCGACATTCTGCGATCGTAGCAGCGACGGCCGGCTCGCAGGACAGTCGGCCAACGCCGCCCGCCGCGCCTACTCGCCCCACCCCAGCTTGCTGCGCAGGGCGTCGTAGTGGGTCTGGCCACAGGCACGCGCGAGCAGCGCCCTCGATGCCGAAGCGGTCACGGCCACCCGGTCGCCGCCAGCCAGCCGCGCCCCCTCCTGGCCGTCCAGAGTGAGGTACACCTCCTCGTCCCGGCTACCGAGCGTCATCGTGACCACGCTGGTTTCCGGCACGACGATCGGTCGCATGGACAGAGTGTGCGGCGAGATCGGCGTCAGCAGCGCGACCGGCAGCGTCGGGTAGAGGATCGGGCCGCCGGCCGAGAGACTGTAGGCGGTCGATCCCGTCGGCGTCGAGACGATCAACCCGTCCGAGCGGTAGCACGCGACCGGATCGCCGTCGATCTCCACCTCCAGGTGGATCATGCGCGCCAAGGCGCTCTTGTGGACCACGGCATCGTTCAGCGCCCGGTAGCTGCTCACCCTGCCCGTCTCGCGCCGCAGCTCGACATCGAGCAGCAGCCTCTCCTCGACCTCGAACCGGCCCTCGAGAATCGCCCCCAGGTTGGCGTACAGCCCCTCGCGTCCTATCTCCGCGAGGTAGCCCAGGGTGCCGAGATTGACCCCCACGATCGGCACCCCGGGACGGTTCCGCGCCACCGAGAGCAACGTGCCGTCACCGCCCAGGACCAGGATCAGGCCGGCCTCACCCGAGTCCGCGCCGACGACGGAGACGCCGCGGTCCCGGAGCCAGCGCTCCACCTCGGCAGCGGTCGCGGCGGCCCGCTCGCTGTCCCGCTTGGCAACGACCGCGACCTGGTCGATGTTCGTCATGTCACGAAGGGCGAGACGGTTGTTTCACGAAGGGCGGGACGGTTGTCTCACGAAGGACGGGATGGTCATGTCCTGAAGTGGGCGAGGATCTCTCGATTCCCTGCCGGTCCCCGAAGATCGCAGTCTACCGAGGCCCCGAACCGGAGCCCGAGGGCACTCAGTTCACCGATCCGCCGCGCGGCGATCCGGCGGCGCAACCCGTCGTCGCGCACCACGCCGCCCCTGCCCACCTGACCGCGCCCGACCTCGAACTGCGGCTTGATCAGCACGATCAGATCGGCGCCGGCCGCCAGGTGCGGCAGCAGCGCCGGGGCCACCTTGACCACCGAGATGAAGGAGACGTCCATCGTCGCGATCCGGCACGGCTCCGGAAGCGCATCGGCGGCGAGATGGCGCGCGTTGATCCGCTCCATCACGACCACCCGGGGGTCGCCGCGCAACCGGGCGTCGAGCTGGCCGTAGCCGACGTCCACCGCGTACACCCGCGCCGCTCCATGTTGCAGAAGGCAGTCCGTGAATCCCCCGGTCGAGGCGCCGACATCGAGACACACGGCGCCCTCGGGGCGGACCCCGAAGCTGCGCAGCGCCTGCTCGAGCTTCCGGCCGCCGCGCGACACGTACGGCTCCGACCGGCGCCGCACCTCGATCGCGGCGTCCGCCCCGACGGCGGCGCCCGGCTTGTCGCGGCGCTCGCCGTCCACCCGGATCTCACCCGCCATCACCGCCCGCTTCGACTGCTCCCGGCTGCTGAACAGCCCGCGCTCGACCAGCAACTGATCGAGACGGATCCTCACGAGCCCCGGTGAACCAGGAAAGCGACCAGGGACCGGAAGAGCCGGCGCCGCGCGGGGAGCTTCTCGACCAGGGCCAGGCACCGGTCGGCGGCCTGACGAGCCTTCTCCCGGCTGCCGTCGAGACCGAACAAATGCGGATAGGTCAGCTTGGCGGCCTGCCGGTCCTTGCCGGCCGTCTTGCCCAACTGTTCCGAACTGCCCACCTCGTCGAGGATGTCGTCGCCGATCTGGAACAGCAGTCCGAGTTCCGCGCCGATCCCGCCGAGCAACTTCGAACGATCGTTCCCGGCGCCGGCGAAGATGCCTCCCAGCCGGGTGCTCGCTTCGATCAACGCGCCCGTTTTCAGCCGGTGAATCCGTTCGAGGACCTGCGCGGCGCGCTCCCGTCCGGATCGACCGCCGAGGACAACGGCGCCTTCGTGCTCCAGGTCGAGGACCTGCCCCCCGATCATCCCCACGACACCCACGGCTTCGGCCATCAGCCGAACCGCCCGCAGCCGCCGCTCCGGCGACGCCGAAGCCGGCTCCGCGGCCAGGACGGCGAACGCCTGGTTCAGCAGCGCGTCGCCGGCCAGCACCGCCATCGCCTCGCCCTGCGTCTTGTGCAGCGTCGGCCGACCCCGCCGCAGGTCGTCGTCGTCGAGTGCGGGGAGGTCGTCATGAACCAGGCTGAAGGTGTGGATCATCTCGACCGCGGCGCCGCCCGGCAAGAGATCGCGGAGCGAAGCGCCGCACGCCTCGCCGGCGAGCACGACCAGGGCGGGCCGCACCCGCTTGCCGCCCGCGAACACGCTGTAGCGCATCGCCTCGGAGATGGCGGCGGGTTCCGTCGCCGCCGCCGGCAGGAGCCGGTCCAGCGCTTCGTCCACCTGTGGCCGCAGCGTGGACAGGAACGACGGGAAGTCCGTCACGAGTCGTTCGTCCGCTCGTTCTCCCCAGCCGCCTCCGGCAGGGCTTCCGCGGCGGGCAGAGCCTCCGCGACCAGCATGATCGGCATGTCGCTGACGACCGGATAGACGAGGCCGGATTCCCGGCACCACAACCCTTCGGAAACCACCGGCTCGTCGCCCGCGAAGTCCTCCCGGTAGCGGGCCACGAGCCGCTCGCACACCGGCGCCGGCAACCGCGTCACGGTCAGAGCGCCCTTCGACTTGGGGCACACGAGAAGCTCGAGCAGTTCGGGATCCACAGGCATCTGGGGACTACCTCTTACCTGGACCAGCGGAGAAGGAGGGAATTCACACCCGGGTTCCGATGATAGTGGGCCGAGTTGGACAGATGGTAGAAACCGAAGCTCACGCGCGATCCGTTGGGCAGCCGCCGTCCGACCGCGATCCCGGAGCGAAACTCGAGCGCGCCGCCGATGTCCTTGCCGTCCCCCGCCTCGTAGAAACCGACGGAGGTGATCACGTCGATGAACCAGCGGCGCCCGATGCCGATCCGCTGGTCGGTGCCGGCGTAGACATAGAAGGACCCGTCCGCGGTGACGAAGGCGCCGACGTTGGGTCCCATCCCCAAGCACCAGTCGGTGGGGAACCGGTACCCGATGCCGACCTCGGCGGTCTCGTAGTCCTTGCCGAAGTCGATCACGCCGGTGCTGACGTTCAGGCCGGCCTCATCGGCCCGGTCGGGCTCATCATGCTCCGAGGCCGCGTTGCAGGCGAAGGCGGCCGGGGCGGCCAAGGCCCCCAGCAACGCCAGCAAAACGGGCGCTCCGTGGCGTGGACCGGGGAAGCGCACGACCGCGTAGCCTACAATGCACGACGTGGGGGAAACGTCGGCAGACGCCCAGCGGCCGCCCATCTCGGCCCTGGTCACGACCTTCAACGAAGAGCGCCACCTCGGCGAGTGTCTGGCGTCCCTCGATTGGTGCGACGAGGTCCTGGTCGTCGATTCCTTCTCGACCGACCGCACTCCCGAGATTGCGCGGGCCTGCGAACGCGCCCGGTTCGTGCAGCGCACCTACTACGGCTCCGCATCCCAGAAGAACTGGGCCATGGACCAGACCCGGAACGAGTGGATCCTCATCCTCGATGCCGACGAGCGCTGCACGCCCGAACTGCGCCGGGAGATCGAGACGCTGTTCCAGGACGGTGAGCCGCCCTGCGACGCCTACACGATCAAGCGCCGGGTCTACTTCCTCGGCCGGGTGATCCGCTTCTCGGGCTGGCAACACGACCGCGTCGTCCGTCTGCTGCGCCGCGACGCCGGCCGCTACCCGAACCGGCGCGTTCATGCCGACATGTCGACCCGCGGTCCGGCGCCGGTGCTCAAGACCTCGATGGACCACTTCATGGTCGACGACCTGCTCTCCTACTCGCGCCGCATCCAGCGCTACAGCTGGTGGGGGGCCGCCCAGGCCTGGCGCGAGGGCCGAAGGTCGGGGCCGGCCGAAGTCCTTGGCCGCTCGTTGTGGCGTTTCCTGCGCACCTACGGCCTCCAGCTCGGTGTCTTCGACGGCATGCGCGGCCTGGTGTTCTGCCTGCTCCAGGCCTACGGCACGTACCTCAAGTGGTCCTACGTCTGGTCCTGGCACGTGAACCACCGGCGCGGCATCGAGCCGCCCCTGCCGTCCTTCGACGACAGCTCGAACACGTGGCGCGGCCTGACCGAGCTGGAGACCGGCGCCGCGAACTAGCCCGCTGCCACGACCGCTGACGCTGGTCCGAAGACCCGCCGGCGGCTACGCGAACTTCACCAGCAGCGGCTTGATCCCGGTCGCACGGCCCGTCGCCTCGTCGGCGTCAACCAGGACGGCGGCGAGCCGGACGTCGCGCTTCGCGACCTCGAAGCCCGACGGCGTATTGAGCAGGAACCGCTTCAGGGCGCGGTCCGCGCGCACGCCGATCACCGAGTCGTACGGCCCGGTCATGCCGACATCGGTGATCAGGGCGGTCCCCTGGGGGAGGATGCGCGCATCGGCCGTCGGCACGTGGGTATGGGTGCCGAGCACCGCGCTCACGCGGCCGTCGAGGTGGTAGGCCATCGCCTGCTTCTCGCTCGTCGCTTCGGCGTGGAAGTCGACGATGACCAGCCTGATCGCCTGATCGAGACCGGCCAGGATCCTGTCCGCGGCGACGAACGGCGAAGGCAGCGGCTTCATGAACGCCTGCCCTTCCAGATTGACCACCGCGTACGGCGTCCCGACCGGCAGTTCGCCGACGAAGACCCCGACGCCGGGATTCCCCTCCGGGTAGTTCGCGGGCCGCAGCAAAGTCGGCATCCGGTTGAACAGCGGCACACCCTCCCGCTTCGACCAGGCGTGGTTGCCGGTGGTCATGCAGTCGATCGGCAGCGCATCGAACAGCTTCAACACCGCCGGGGTCACGCCGCGCCCGCCGGCGGCATTCTCGACGTTGACGATCACCGCGTCGACCCGGTGGCGGTCGATCAACTCCGGCAGCAGGCCCGACAGGGCGCGGCGCCCCGGCTTGCCGACCACGTCGCCGACGAAGAGGAAGCGGGCCATCAGCGCGCGTACTCGATCGAGCGCGACTCCCGGATCACCGTGACCTTGATCTGGCCCGGATAGGTGAGCTCGCCTTCGATCTTCCGCGCCAGGTCCCGGCTCAGCCAGACCGCCTGCTCGTCGTTGATCTCCTTGCAGTCGACGATCACGCGGACTTCGCGGCCGGCCTGGATGGCATAGCTCTTCTGGACGCCCTTGAAGTCGGCGGCCAGTTCCTCGAGCTTCTTCAGCCGCTTCACATAGGTCTCGAGAATCTCCCTCCGCGCACCCGGACGCGCCGCGGACACGGCGTCGGCCGCCGTCACCAGAACCGCTTCGACCGTCTCCGGATCGTAGTCCCCGTGATGGCACGCCATCGCGTGGACCACCTCTTCGCTCTCGCCGTGCCGCCGGAGCAGGTCGATGCCGATCTCCAGGTGGGTGCCGTCGATCTCGCGGTCCACGGCCTTGCCGATGTCGTGCACCAGTCCGGCGCGCTTGGCGACATGAACGTCGGCCTTCAACTCACCGGCCATCACGCCGGCCAGGAAGGCCACTTCCTTGCTGTGCTGCAGGACGTTCTGACCGTACGACGTACGGAAGCGCAGGCGCCCGAGCAGCTTGACCAGTTCCGGATGGAGCCCCGACAGGTTCAGTTCGAGCAGCGCTTCGCGACCCTCGCGCTGCACCCGGTCCTCGAACTCCGATTCGACCTTGGCCGCGATCTCCTCGATCCGGGCCGGGTGGATGCGGCCGTCGGCGATCAGGCGCTCCAGGGTCACCCGCGCGATCTCCCGCCGGAGGGGGTCGAAGCCGGAGAGAATGACCGCCTCGGGCGTGTCGTCCACGATCAGGTCGACGCCCGTGGTCAGCTCCAGCGTCCGAATGTTCCGCCCCTCGCGCCCGATGATCCGTCCCTTCATCTCGTCGTTCGGCAGCATGACGACCGACACCGTCGTTTCCGACACGTAGTCCGAAGCCGAGCGCTCGACGGCAAGGCTGATGATCCGCTGCGCCTCCCGTTGCGCCGACTCCCGGGCCTCGTCCTCGATCCGCTTGGCCAGGTGCGCCGACTCCATGCGCACCTCGTGCTCGACGCTGTGGCTCAACTCCTCCCGGGCCTGCTGCACGGTCAGACCGGAAACGCGCTCCAGTTGACGCCGGACCTCCTTCAGCCGCCTGGCGAGCTCGGCCCCTTCGGTCTCGAGTCGGCGCTCGCCGTCCTCGAGGGTCTGTTGCCGTTGCCTGACTTCCTCGTCGAGGCGCTCCAACCGTGCCAACTCCGCCCGCGCCCCGGCACCGCGCTCACCGACCTCCCGCTCGCGCGCTTCCAGCTCGCTCCTCTGCTCCGCGGACGAGCGTTCGAACTCGGCGCGCAGCGAGAGAACTTCTTCCCTTGCCGCGAGTTCCAACTCGCGCCCCCTGGCTGCGCACTCACGCTCCGTCTCTTCGACCAGGCTGTCCGCCTGCCGCCGAGCCTCTGAAATCAGCTTCGCCGCCCGACGCCGGGCGACAAGGCTCCAGAGCAACCAGGCTGTGCAGAGCGCGACCGCCGCGACCGCGACGGCACTCAGAGTCGTTTCGGTCATCGGCCCTCGATCCGGGCAGAAAGACATCCCCCGCGAAGCCGTGTGAACGCGCCCCGACACAGAACCAGAGCGGGACCAGGTGGGTGTCCGCGCCACTCGCCGTCAGCGTCCCCGTTCAAGCGGGGCTGGCACAGGCGAGCAGTTGAGAGACTCCCTCGAAAAGAGCGATGGTTCCAACCACGGCTTTCATCACGAACCCCGCAGGGGATGCAAGTCGGCAGTTTCCAGTAGCAGTCAGGAAGGGAAGCAGTCAGGAGTGAAGCGCCGCCTCCAGATCCGAAGTCAAGCTGGACACCCTCTCGACCATCTCCACGAACCGGCCGTCCTCCGACTCGCCGTCGGCGTCCGACCACGATTCATTGGCAAGATTCAGGGCGGCGAGGATGGCGATGCTGGCCACGTCCAGGTTGGGCGAGTGATCGGCCACCTCCCGCATCTTGCGGTCGACTCTTCGGGCAAGCTCCCGGATGCGCTCGGCGTTGGCCGCTCCGTCCTCCCGGAGGGTATGGAGAACGCCAAAGATGTCGACCACCACGGTGGCCGCAACATCTGCCTGGCGTTCGCTTTCGGTCACTTGTCCAACCCCCCGAAGAGCGGCACTATAGCAGCCTGCGGCGAAGGACGCGCTGCCTTCGAGCGGCCCTGCAGGCCACCGGCGTCTCCACCTGCCAGACGCCCATCCGACACCGTGGGCGGTTGCCGTGCCGGGCGCCCGCCTGCCGCCGGACGCGCGGACCTTCCGGTCCGCTGACGACGAAGGCGGCCAGGCGCCCATCGTCGGGTCCTGGCGGGCGGGCGCCGGGGGCTCAGGATTCGTCGCTGCCCAGCAGCTCTTCGAGACCTTCGGCGAGCGCCTCGACGCGCTGGCCGATCTCGGATCGTTCCGCGGCGACGCGTTGTTTCGCGGCTTCGAGCTCGGCGGTCAGTTCACGGGTCCGCTCACGCTCCGCGGCCAAGGCATCCCTGGCCCGCTCGATCACTTCCTCCAGGCGCCCGATCGCGTCGGCCGACCGCTCGTCCATCAGGACGAGGAGGACTCCGCGGCCAGCGCGCCCCGGGCCGCCGACGCGACGGCCGCGAAGCCCTCGGCGTCGCGCACCGCCAGATCGGCAAGCATCTTCCGGTTCAACGCGATGCCGGCAAGGCGCAGGCCGGACATGAGACGGCTGTAGGAGAGCCCGTTGAGACGCGCGGCGGCGTTGATCCGCACGATCCAGAGGCTGCGGAACTGCCGCTTCCTCTGCCGCCGGTCGCGATACGAATAGGCGAGCGACCGGTCCACCGCCTGCTTGGCGATGCGGTGCCCCTTCGACTTGACGCCGTAGTAGCCCTTCGCCTGCTTGAGAATCTTCTTGCGCCGGCGGGCGCGCCGGCTGCCGCGTTTCACTCGTGCCATCGTTCGTGCTCCCGTGGCTCCCCGAACGGGAGCCGCCGGATCATCCCTGGATCATCCCCTTGACCGCCTTGGCGAAGCCGCCGGAGACATCAGCCCGCTTGCGCAGCTTCCGCTTCCGCTTCTGCGACTTCCCGGTCAGGATGTGGTTCATCATGGAGTGGCTGCGCTTCACCTTCCCCCTGGCGGTGATCTTGAAGCGCTTGGCCGCTCCGCGGTGGGTCTTCTGCTTGGGCATCCTCGAGCCTCCTCCGGGGCTCGGAGGAGCCGCCGAACCGCGCATACTAGCCGGAAACGCCGCGCGCGGCCAGCCGCCAAGAGGATCTCCCTCGGGATCTCCCTACAGGGCCGTTTCCGCAGCCGCCGTGAAGGCAGGTGGATGAACTGCCGGATCGCCGCGTCGCAGGCGTCCGTCGCCACCCTGAGATGGCGGCGAACGGAGTGGGGAGCGCGGCCGGTCATCGGGTTAGAGTGTACGGATCCGCAGCGCCCGCTGCCGGAGAGGAGGAACGATGTCCCTCTTGACTCGAGACGATCGCATCACAGACAAGCCCGGCGCTGGACGGACGCCCTGCCGCGAGGAACGATGTCCCTGCTGATTCGGGACGGTCGCATCGTGACGGCGGTGGACGACTACCGCGCCGATGTCTTCGTGGAGGACGAGACGGTTTCGCTGATCGGCCGCGGCCTGGATGTCGAGGCCGACCGGACGATCGACGCCGCAGGCCGGTTGGTCATTCCGGGCGGGGTCGACCCCCACACCCACATGGACATGCCCTTCGGCGGCACGACGAGCGCCGACGACTTCGAGACCGGCACCCGGGCGGCGGCATTCGGCGGCACGACGACGATCGTGGACTTCGCCATCCAGACCAAGGGGCAATCCACGCTCCAGGGGCTCGAGACCTGGCACGAGAAGGCGGCCGGCAAGGCGGGCATCGACTACGGCTTTCACATGATCGTCACCGACATGGAGGACGACCGCCTGTGGGAAATGCGGCGTCTGGCCGACGAGGGCGTGACGTCCTACAAGATGTTCATGGCCTATCCGGGCGTGCTCTACGTGGACGACGGCACACTGTTCCGGGCCATGCGCAAGGCCGGTGAAGACGGCACGCTGGTCTGCATGCACGCGGAGAACGGGATCGTCATCGACGAGATCGTCAAGCTGGCGCTCGCCGAGGGGAACACGTCGCCGAAGTACCACGCCCTGACGCGCCCCACCCGCATGGAGGCGGAGGGAGTCCACCGTTCGATCGCGATCGCGGAGGTGGCCGGGGTCCCCGTCTACATCGTCCACCTGAGCTGCGCCGACGCGCTCGAGCAGGTGACGCTGGCGCGGAACCGCGGCGCCCAGGTGTTCGCGGAGACCTGCCCGCAGTATCTCTTCCTGGACTTGAGCCACTACGACCGCGAGGACTTCGAGGGCGCCAAGTATGTGATGACGCCGCCGCTGCGCGAGAAGTGGAACCAGGACCACCTGTGGCGGGGCCTTGGTTTCGGCGACCTGCAGAGCATCTCGACCGACCACTGCCCCTTCTGCTTCAAGGACCAGAAGGTGCTGGGCATGGACGATTTCAGCAAGATTCCGAACGGCGCCCCGGGGGTCGAGAACCGGCTGAGCCTGGTCTACAACGGCGGCGTGGCCGGCGGCCGGCTGTCGGTCAACAAGTTCGTGGAACTCACCTCGACCGCGGCCGCCAGGCTGTTCGGGCTGTTCCCGAAGAAGGGGACGATCGCCGTCGGCAGCGACGCCGACATCGTCGTCTTCAATCCGGAGCGGCGGGAGGTGATCAGCGCGAACAACCCCCACACGCACCACATGCGGGTGGACTACAACACCTACGAGGGCACGGAGGTTCAGGGCGTCGCCGAGATCGTGGTCAGCCGCGGCCGCGTGGTGGTCGAGGACAACATCTGGCACGGGCGGTCCGGCGGCGGCAACTTCATCAGGCGGGCATCGTTCAGCGGACCGTTCTAGCGTCCCGTGGCAGAGGTCCGTGCCGAACCGGCATGCCGCCCCTGCGGCAGGGCGTGACGGAAGCCTGCATCGCCGGCGCCGCGGCGCGGCCGGAGGGAGAGAATGAGATGAGCAGAATGTTGAAGTCCGGTCTGATCCAGATGTCGTTGCCGGAAGGCGCCTGCGGAGACGGCGCCTCCGTCGGGGAGATCGCCGCGACGGTGGAAGCGATGACGGCCAAGCACGTCCCGTACATCGAGGACGCCGGGCAACAGGGCGTCCAGGTGCTCTGCCTGCAGGAGGTGTTCAACACGCCCTACTTCTGCCCGGGCCAGGATTCGAGCTGGTTCGCGGCCGCGGAGCCGGTTCCCGGCCCGACCACGGAGCGGATGGCGGAGTATGCGCGTCGCCACGCCATGGTCATCGTCGTGCCGATCTACGAGCGGGAGACGGCGGGCGTCCTCTACAACACGGCCGCGGTGATCGACGCCGACGGCAGCTATCTGGGCAAGTACCGGAAGACCCACATCCCCCAGGTGGCCGGCTTCTGGGAGAAGTACTTCTTCCGCCCGGGCAACCTGGGCTACCCGGTGTTCGACACCGCCTACGGCCGGATAGGCGTCTACATCTGCTACGACCGCCACTTCCCGGAGGGTGCTCGGGCGCTGGGGCTCGCCGGCGCCGAGGTCGTCTACAACCCGTCGGCCACCGTGGCCGGCCTCTCCGACCACCTGTGGACGATCGAGCAGCCGGCGCACGCGGTGGCGAACGGCTACTTCATGGGCTGCATCAACCGGGTCGGCGCCGAAGAGCCGTGGAAGCTCGGTTCGTTCTACGGCAGCAGCTACTTCGTCAGCCCGAGAGGGCAGATCCTCGCCCAGGCGTCGAAGGACCGGGACGAACTGCTGGTCGCGGACCTCGACCTCGGGATGATCGACGAAGTGCGGTCCGTGTGGCAGTTCTACCGCGACCGAAGACCCGAGGCCTACGGCGACCTCGTCAAGCCCTAGCCTAGCGTTTGGCGCCTGGCGCCTGGCTGGCGCTAGCGCTAGCTCAGCTCGAAGCTCTGGCCCTGACGAGGCGCCGCCTCGGACCGACGAGCATGTTCCTGGCCGAGCCGGGCTTGTGCCGCATGACCCACGACTCTCCGCCGCCAACGACCCGACCACGAAGAACCGGCGCCTGCCACGACCGCGAGTCCAACGAGCCAGGCGCGGACAGTGCCTCAACCCGCCAACGCACATCGTCCACCTCCCGGAACGGCGCCGGCCGCCGAACCCATGGCCCGCGGACTCCCGGCGCCTAGCTCGCCCGGCTCTCCACGGTGACCCGCAGCCGCTTCATCATCTCGTGGAGCGTCGTGGGCTTGACCTTCAGGCGCTCTGCGGCGCGCTTCTGGACGCCGCCGCAGGCCTGCAGCGCCTTGACGATCAACTGCCGTTCGTAGGCACTGACCGCCTCCTTGAAGGAGACGCCCTGCGTGGGCAGGGATTCCGGGGGCGGCAGTGTCGTCTGGGGGTTGCGGATGTTGCCCGGCAGCAGGTCGACGCCGATCTGATCGCCGATCGAGAGCACGACCGCCCGTTCGATCACGTTTTCGAGCTCGCGCACGTTCCCGGGCCAGTGGTAGGCCATGAGCAGGTCCATCGCCCGGGAGGTCAGCCGCCGCGGTTGCTTCTCGTTCTCGCTCGAATAGGTGCGCAGGAAGTGCTGGGAGATGAGCGGGATGTCCTCCACGCGGCGGGACAGCGGCGGTAGCTGGATGGTGATCACGTTCAGGCGGTAGTAGAGGTCTTCGCGAAACTCGTCGCTGGCGACCCGCGCCTCCAGATCGGCGTTCGTCGCCGCGACCAGCCGGACGTCGGCCCGCAGCGTTTCGAGTCCGCCGAGACGCATGAACTCCTTCTCCTGGATCACGCGCAACAGCTTCGATTGGGTGTCGGGCGGGATGTTCCCGATCTCGTCGAAGAAGATCGTGCCGCCGTGGGCAACCTCGAACAGGCCCTTCTTGTGCGAGACGGCGCCGGTGAAGGCCCCCTTGACGTGGCCGAAGAGCGTGCTCTCGAGAAGCTCGCTGGGCATGGAACCCGAGTTCACGGTGACGAACGGCCCGTCCTTGCGTTTCGAGTTGCCGTGAATCGACTTGGCGACCAGCTCCTTGCCGGTGCCGCTCTCGCCGCGGATCAGGATGTTGCTCTTCGACGGCGCCGCCCTTCGGATCAGGTCGAAGACCTGGCGGATCGACCGGCTCTTGCCGATGATCTTGTCGAAGCCCTGCCGTTCCCGCAGCTGCTCCTTCAGGTCGCGGTTCTCGGCGGTCAGCCGGCGGCGCTCGAGCCCCTGGCGAATGGTCAGGCGGACCTCTTCGTTCTTGAACGGCTTGGGCAGGTAGTGGAAGGCGCCTTCGCGCATCGCCTCGATCGCCCCTTCGATCGAGGAGTAGGCGGTGATCACGACCACGACCTGGTCCGGCTCGGTTTGCCGGATCCGGCGCATGACCTCCCTGCCGTTCATGTCCGGGAGCATCAGGTCGAGCAGCACCAGGTCGATCTCCTCCTGGCCCAGGACCGTCAGCGCCTCCTGGCCCGATGCGCAACAGATCGGGTGATGCCCCTCCTGGCGGATGAGGGCCGTGAGAACGTCCTGCAGGACATCTTCGTCGTCGACGACGAGTATGTTCATGATCCTTGCTCCTCGGCCTGAATCAGGGGGGAACCATCTGTGGCAGTCGGACGGTGAATCGGCAGCCGGCGGGTTCGAGGTTGGTTGCGGAGAGATCGCCGCCGTGCCGGCGCACGATCTCCTGACTGATGGAGAGACCGAGCCCGGTGCCGCCGCTGGCCTTGCGGGTGGAGAAGAATGGCTCGAACACACGTTCGAGGTGCTGTTCGCGAATCCCGGGGCCGGTGTCGTCGATGAGTACGTGGATCAGGCCGTCCAGGTTTCGCACCGCGAGAGTGAGCTGTCTCGATCCGGAGCCCGCCTCGGTCATCGAGTCCACAGCGTTCGCCAGCAGGTTGGCGAGCACCTGCCCCAACTCGGTTTCGTTGCCGAGCACCCGGAGGGGGTTGTCCGGGTCGAGATCCACGCGGAGTTCAACGCCCGCCTCCGCGAAGCGCTCCGCGAGCATGTCGCAGCTCTCCTGGATGACCGCCCGCAGGTCGACGGTGGTGGGTTCATGCCGGCCGCGACGCGCGAAGTCGAGCAACGTGTTCACGATGCGCGCGGCGCGAAAGGTCTGGCGTTCGACCTTGCGCAGCAGCCGACGGCGCGGATCCCGGTCGGGAGTTTCGGCGAGGAGCATCTGGGCGTAGCTCGATATGCCGGTCAGCGGCGTGTTCACTTCGTGGGCGACGCCGGCGGCCATCGCACCGATCGCTGCCAGACGCTCGCTCTCCTCCAGTTTGCGCTTCATCGCCTCGCGTTCGGTAATGTCCAGGGCGACGACGACTCGATGACCGTGGGCGGCGCCCAGGAACTCGGCCACCGACAACTGGAGGCGCCGCTCGCCGGAAGGAGAGCCCTCGAACCGGACCTCGACCGGCGGGTCGCCCTGTTTCGGGAAGAGCTGGAGCGGGATCAGGTCGCCGAGGGCTCGCTTCTCGAGGTCACTCCGGGTGAGACCGACGAGCGCGGCAAAGGCGCCGTTCGAGGTCACGATCCGGTTCGTCGCGTCGACGACGGCGATGCCGGCAGGCGAGGACGCGATGATCTCGTCGCTGAACTGCTTGAGTTGGGAAACGCGGTCCAGCTGCCGCCGTCTCTGTTCCAGCAGTTGCGCGTTCTCGATCGCCAGGGCCGCCTGGTTCAGCAGCTGGCGAATCAGGACCAGGTCGTCGCTGGACAGCGGTGCGCCGCCGGTGTGGCGGCCAACGTACAGGAGGCCGACCCGGCGATCGCGCACCGCAAGCGGGAAGACGCAGTGATAGCCGAGAACCGACAGTCGCATCGGGGTGCTCTTCGCGGTGTCCGCGAGCGGCGCCGGCGCGAACAGGACGTGGGGTTCGTTCCAGATCGACGGGTCGACGTCGGCGACTTCGAGGGCGGGCGCCTCCGGCTCCTCCCTGACCGCGACGAGATGGTCTCCCTCGGCCAGGAACAGATTGCACCGCTCCAGGTCCAGCCCTGCTTCCAGCCGCTTCAACATGCTCGAAGCCAGCCGGTCGAGATCCCGCTCGTGGAGCAGTTCCTCGCCCAGCCGTTCCAGGGCGCGCCGGCTCCGCTGTGCGCGGTACTGAAGTCGCTGCAGGCTCGCTCCGATGCCCTGTCTGACCGGAATCGAGAGGGTGCCGATGACCAGCAGAGCGCCGGCGTTGAGGAAGCCCCTTGCCGCGACCATCTCCCGGGGCACGCCGCGGCGGATGAGCAGACTGAGCAAAGAGAACCCGAGCACGGCCAGCAGCACGGTGAGCGCGTAGGTCGCGACATCGCGGGCGATCACGGCCACGTCCCAGAGCCGGTAGCGCAACAAGGCGTAGGCGAAGCTCAGCGGGACCAGCGCCAGGGGCGCCGTGGCGGCGACGCTCAGCCAGGCAGGCGCCGGGATCCGGAAGAAGAAGGGCACGACGTACAGCAGAAGGAACGGCAGGTACCCGCCGGCGACGCCGAACGCGATCCACTGGGTCTGGCGACCCTGTTCCCAACCGTGACGCGACAGCAGACTGCGACCGAGCATCGCGGCCGCCGCCAGCGCGAAGACGACGAGCAGCGCGAGTTCGATGCGGTCCTGCCGCTCCAGGGTCGCCACGCTCAAGCCGCCGGTCAGCAGGCCTTTGCCGAAGATCTGGTCGAACTGCACGACCAGGAGTGCGGTCGCCGGCAGGTAGAGCCAGGGAGCGGCGCGGCGCAGCCAGCGGGAGCGCGGCCGCACCGGGAACATGAGGAAGAAGTGCAGTGTGAGCGGCGGCAGCAGGAGACGGCAGACGCTGTCGACCAGGTAGAAGATGCGGTCGATGCCGTCGAAGGGAGCGACGGGTGTCAACAGGTAGAGGGCGGCCGACGTCAAGGTCCAGAGGTGGAAGAGCAGGATCGGCCGGGTGCGCTGACGGCTCAGTGTGTAGAGGCCGATCAGCAGGTAGGCGATCCCGGTGAGGGCGAGCACGATGTACGCCCAGTCCGGAGTCACGCCGGGCAGACCGTGACTGGCCGAAACGAGCTCGTCGTCCCGAAGCACCTGCAGGTCGCTGTCGCTGCAACAACGCAGCAACCGATCCAGTTCGGCGGCCGACAGTGCCCGCTCCCCGTTGACCAGGACGATCACGTCGCCGACCTCCAGATCGGACGCCTCGGCCGCCGACATGACGAGCAACCCGCTCTCCGTCGCCTCGGCCACGACACCGATCGTCTGGAACGAGGCCACCTTGCGGCCAACCGAGAAGCCGCCCAGGCCGACAACCAGGATGGTCAACAGGAGCAGCGCCGCAGTGAGGCCGAGTCGTGCCGGTCGGGACTCGATACGCATCCGGGATCTGCTCGCTGGCGGGTGTGGCTTCTTTGCCTCGGGCGCGGCCCGACGCTGCCGTTCGGGGGCCGATTCAGTCTCATTCAAGCACATGCTGTGCCACCGCGAATCGCCCCTTGCCCCTTGACTCTACGGCAGGTTGCCCCTTCGGGGTCCGCCGCCAGTTCAATCTGTTGGTTCCGGAACGGTGTCTTGAACCGAACGGCCCGCAGCTCGGTTCCCTGGATTCGCCGCCTCCGCCGGCGGATCCCTCGCGGGCGCCGCTTCGCTTGTGTTCGCCGCGGCTTCCGGGGAGGCGGGCGGCCCGGCGGCGCCGCCCCCGAAACTCGCGGCGTTGCGTTCTACGGCTAGAAGCGGACCGCAATCCCCGCCACGACGCGACGGCGGATCTGGTCCGGGTCGTGGCTGGATTCGATCGGGGCGTGTCCGCGGCTGAGCTGCAACTCGAGTTGCAGGGCCCAGTGCTGCGGGCCGATGACCCAGGGCAGGTCCTGGGTCAGCGCGAACTGGATGCGTTCCACGGCGAGCACGGTGTCCGGGCGGGCGGGCCTGAAGTCGGCGGCGTCGTGGGCCACGGGTGAGAGTTTCTGCTCGACCCGGCGGTAGGCGATCAGGACGCCGGTCGAGCTCCGCTCGAACCTTGTGTCCACGCTCGCGACCAGGTAGCGGACGTCGTTGCGGAGACTGGTGCCGTCCTTGGCGCGCAGCAGACCGCCGCCGCCGACGGCCGCCGAGGAGCTGACGCGGGCCAGGATGTTCTCGCCCAGGCGCTGCTGCAGACCGAACCGGACTTCCTCGACCTGGTCACCGTCGACCAGCAGCAGACTCTCCAGCCGGTCGAACACGTCGCGGCTGAAGTACAGCCGGGCGTTGTCGGCGAACTGCCGCCGGTTGGCGGCGAACTCGAAGCCGTCGTCCCGGCCCGAGGCGCCGAGTCCGCGGCTGAGCTTGACCCGGTAGCAGTGCTCGTAGGCCGTGCTGCAGGTTTCGTCGTCCTGGTACTGCACGGGCAGGAAGTCACGGAACAGGACCTGTTCGGAGTCGACCCGCTGGCTCGCCGCGATCCTGGCCAGCCAGCGTGGACCGAGTTCGACCACGAAGCCGGCCTGGGGCGTGAACGAGAGACTGCCGTCGCTCAGGGTGCTGAACATGCCGTACTCGAGGATGACGGCGGGCTGAATCTCCCAGTCGCCCTGACCGAAGACGTCGAAGCGCTGATGGGAATCCTCGCCCCAACTGGACAGCCGACCGTTGCCGTAGGCCTGGCGCTCGCGGTAGCTGATGCCGGTCTCGAGGGAGGTGCTGGCGGTGATCCGCCGTTCGTAGGCGCCGCGGAACTCGAGGGTGGTCGACGACATGGGTGAATCGATCGCCGCCAGCGCCTGGCTGTGAACTCCGCTGGGACCGGCGTACAGGTCACCGAAACCGTGATGGAAGTTGTTGTCCGCGGTGTAGCGGGCCTCGAAGTGGGAGGCGCCGCCGCCGGCGGCCTGCTCCACCCGCACACCGTAGCTCTCCAGTCCCGAGGCCATCGGGTCCAGGTCGTCCCAGGCCCCTGCCCGCGGACCCTGGAAGCGGTGGCGTTGGGACGTGAACCGGATCTTCGAACCCCGGTGGTTCACGTCGAGAGCGAAGGCCTGGCTGTCGCCGACCGGCTGCTGCGCCGGGTCGGCCCGGAACGCCTGGCGCTTGAACTCGCGCAGATCGGAGCGCAGGGCGAGTTGCGTTTCGCCGAACCGGCTGCGGAGGTCGAGCTGGCTGCCCAGCACCAGGGCGCCGGCGTCGCCGGCCTCTTCGATGCCGGAAAGGGTCCTCAGTTCGGCTTCGAATCGCTCCCGCTGGATCGCTGTCTCGAGAGCCAGGCCCTGATCGTCGCCAATCGCCTCGGCAATCCGGATCTGGCGCAGCACATCGCTGGGGATGCGGGCGCGGATCGACCAGAAGTCCTCGTCGTCGGTGTCGGTGTTCGTGCCGTCCCGGCCCGGGCGGCGCGCGCGGGTTCCCAGCTCGAAGTCGAGCGACTGGACCGATTCGCCCGTGGTGCGGGTCAGTTCCGCCACCGCGGGCACATGGCCCGGCCGGTGGGCGATCACCCGGTAGATGCCGGCGGGCAGGGGCTGGAAGGCGTAGCGCCCGAAGCGATCGGTGGTCGCCAGGAGCTTGCTGCTGTCCGCGATGTCGTAGACGTAGACCTGGGCCGCGGGCAGCGGCGCCTTGCCGGAGTGGACGCGGCCGACCAGCCGCCCGGCGGTCGGATCGCCGAGGCTGGGCACGTCGAGGCCCGCCCGGACGGGCACGGCAGCGAGCGTGACGGCGGCGGCGACCGGCGCCAGGACCCCTGCCCGGAGCAGGCGCGGCCACGCCCCGATCGACCAGGAGCCGCAGGGATGGTTCCGGCGATTCATGTCAGCGGACCACTATAGCGAACGAGTCGGCCGGTCACTCCGGTGTCCGCGCCGGCGTGAACACGATGACCTCGGACGCGCCCGCGGCCCGAAGGCAGCGCGCGGCACGGGCGGCCGTCGCGCCCGTCGTGACCACATCGTCAACGAGCAGCACGACGCGATCACGGACATCGGCCGGCCGGGAGCAGTGGAACATGACGGTCGGGTTGCTGAGCCGCTGCCGCCGACTCCGTCCGACCTGCGGCCGGCCCAGGGTCCGGCGGCGCAGCGCGGCGCGTTGTGGACGTCCGAGTTGCCCCGCCAGCGGACGGGCGATCGATTCGGCGTGGTTACGGCCGCGGACGAGGCGACGGCGCCAGTGCATCGGCATCGGGACGATCAACTCGGCGCGCCCCAACTCCATTCCCAGGGCGTCCACGGCCGCGGCCGCGAGGTGGCGGCCGAGATAGTCGAGTCGGTGGTGCTTCAGTCCGAGGATCACCTGGTCCATCGGCGGCCGGTACACCCAGAGCCAGAAGAAGGCGTCGCAGCCTTCCAGCCTGTCGCCTCCCGCAAGGCCGGGCGGAGGCGGCTCGAGCAGGCGGCGGCATTCCAGGCACAGGCCGAGTTCCCGCTCGGCCGGAGCGGAACACGCGAGGCAGACCCGGGGCAGAAGGAGATCGAGGGCCAGCGCGCCAAGGCGCCGGACCGGCCTGGCGACGAAGACCCGCAGTGGCGCCGACCGGAGCAGCCCGAGGGCCGGCGCGGCAGCGCGCCGCACCCCTCCGATCGCCATCCGGGCGAGACGGACTGCGACGTTTCGCCGCCGGGATCCGTAGAACGAGGTAGGCAGTCTTCCGGTGGGTGGGCCGTTCTCGGTCATTCCTGCCGACAAGGACGGATTTGACCGCAGGGTCCTTCGGTGCGCCCGGTGTCGCGGGGTACCGGTTGCTAGAGTGCCCGGCGCGCCAGAAGGAGGTTCACTTGACCGCATCGGATCCCCAGTTCCACCCCGGGTGCGCGCGTCGGCGGGCGCCGCGACCCGCCTGTCGTTCCGTCGTCCTCCTGCTGGCGGGGGCTCTGCTGCTGCTCGCGGGCGCGGGCGCGGCCAGCGCCCAGGAGCGTTACAGCTACACGGTCACGCTCAGCCCCTCGATCGGCGGCAGCTTCAGCGAGGGCACCGACAGTGGAGGTGTGCAGGCCGCGTTCTCCTGGCGTACGCAGCCGCGCACCGCGGTCGGGATTCGGTTGGGCAGCATCGGCCTCGGCGGCGATCAGGTGGGTTCCCTGGTCAGCCCGACCTTCCGCTACGCCACGATCTCCGGCGAGTACCGCTTTCAGGAGCTCTACTACCAGTCCGGGGTGTTCTTCGGGCTCGGTCTCTACCAGCTCGGCGACGGCGTGGACTCCGAAGAGGGTCCCGGCCTGACGCTCGGCGTCTCCGGCGACTTCCCGATCAACGAGCGGTTCTCGGTGGTGATCGAACTGTCGGGCCACTACGCCGACATCGACGCCGCGAGCACGTACGCCGCCGTCCACGCGGGCGTGGCCTACCAGTTCTAGCAGCCTCCAGGGACACAAGGTGCGCTGTCAGGTTGAACGGACCTCCCGACACCGCTTCTTCGACCCGCAGAAGTAGAGAGGCGAGGCTGCCGGGCCTTCCAGCACGTTCACAGTCCGAGCCGGAACGGCCTTGGTCAAGGCTCAGGGCCGTCAGCGCGGCGCGGCGCTGTTGGCGCTGGCTGAGCGCTGGCTGGCAGCTTGCGCCGGAGACTGCTGCCAACTGCTATCATCCGTCGCCGTCATGCCTCTCTACGAGTATCGCTGCACGGAGTGCGCGGCCACGCTGGAGGCGATCCAGGCGTTCGCCGCGCCGCCGCTCGAGGAGTGTCCGGAGTGCGGCCGGAGCAGCCTGAAGAAGTTGCTCTCCGCTCCCGCGTTCCAGTTCAAGGGCAGCGGCTGGTACGTGAACGACTACGCCCGCAAGAACAAGAGGCCGGCCGAAGGATCCGGGGCCGACGGCGCCTCGGCGAGCGGGAACGGCTCGGCCGGCAAGGACGAAGCCGCGCCGAAGAAGTCGTCCCCGGAGTCGGGCGAAAAGGCGGGCGCGTCGGCCTCCTCCGGGAAGAGCGAGAGCTCCGGGGCCGCCACGGCCTCATAGCGCCCCCCTTGCAGCGCTGCCGGCGTCGTCGGTTCGCCGCAGGGCGCCGGCCGAGGCGCGCCGTTGGCCCCGGCGCCGCGGGTGTTGTTGGCGGCCGGGCATGCCGCACCGCGCCGGCAGGCGGCCAGCAACGGCATCCGGCGCCGCGCCGGCATCCGGCCTCGCACCAGCGACTTGTGATGAGGGCTGCTGGCGGAAGCGCATGGGAATCGAACCCACCCCCGGAACGCATCACGCCCCGGACAACGGTTTTGAAGACCGCAGGAGGCACCAGCCCCCGAGCGCTTCCACCGGGCAGCATATCGGGCGGCATATCGGGCGGCATTTCCAGGGCCGCGCATCGCGCCGCGGACGCGCTCGCCGGGCCTGGCGTGCCCGTACTCCTCCCGCCAGTGTCGAGCGGCCTGTGTCGAGCCGCGGGTTCCGCCCTTTCGGGTCGGCAGGAGACCGGGTCCCCGGGCGTTGGTCGATGCCGGCGGCGACGATGCGGACGGCTTCGCCCCCAGCGCTTCCGCCGAGCGGCATATCCTCGTACCGCCTGCTGTCGGCCGGGGCCGTGACCGTGGCCGGGTCGATCACTGCACAAGGAGCCCAACGATGACGCTGCCGACTTCCAACCCGTTACCCCGCGTGCCGCCGCCCGGCCTGGCGCTCCGCGATGCGCTCGCCCACCATCCGCTCCTGTTGCCCCGCGTGCCGGCGCTCGGCCTGGCGCTCCTGCTCCTGGCCTGCGGCCCGGATACGCCGGCCCGGGGCAACGCCGGCGCCGAGGAAGCCGGCCAGTCGGTTGAACTGTCGGCTCCGGTGACCGCCAACGGCGTATCGATCGCGCTGCCGGCGGCGTGGAAGCGGCTTGAACCCCGATCGTCGATGCGCATGCTCGAAGCGGAGATTCCAGGCTCGGGCGGCCCGGGCGAGATCTCGATGTACTACTTCGGGCCCGGCGGCGGCGGCGGCGCGGCGGCGAACATCGATCGCTGGAAGAGCCAGGTCGTCCTCGGCGCCGGCGTTCCCGAGCCCATCCCGCAGAGCCGCGAGAGCGACGGCGTCCGCCGTACCTGGATCGAACTCGAGGGCATGGTGAAAGCGAGCACGATCGGCAGCTTCCCGACGACGGATCAGCCGGACTTCGCGCTCTACGGCGCGGTCATCGACGCGCCCGGCGGCCCCTGGTTCCTGCGCGCCGTCGGGCCCGCCTCCACGATGCGGGAACAGCGCCAGGCCTTCCTGGCGATGCTCGACGGCGCTCGCCCCGAGTGAGTCCTGCTGCCGACCGGAATGGTGGAGCCGATGGGAGTCGAACCCACGACCTCTTGAATGCCATTCAAGCGCTCTCCCAACTGAGCTACGGCCCCATTGGGGTCGGCGGCGCGTGAGTGTAGCAGCAGGCAGGCCTCAGGGACTCCGCGAGAGACGACGAGCGCGTCACTCGAGCACGTCGCGCCCGCTCACCTGCCGGCCCGTCACGGAGCCGACCCATTGCTCCGCGCCCGGCCAATTGTCCCTTGCCGCGGGGGGCCGGCATTGTCCGGCGACTGCCAGCGGCGCGGGAGGCAACAGCGGCACTACAGCGGCAGGACCTCGCACGGATCCCCGGCAGCGGCGGGGGCGCTGCGCTTCGGGACTCGGACGAGTCCGGAACCGGCGCCGTAGGCAACCAGGTCGTGGGAGCCCAGGGGCGGCCGTGGATTCGCGAGCACGAGCCCGGACCCGGTGCGGAGCCGGCAGGGCAGGAAACGGTCACGCCACTTCGCGCCCGGCAGGTCACCCTCGAGCCGGGCCCTCAGGGCGCCCTGCCAGTAGCTGTCCTGCACGCCCGTCATGCGGCGCAGGAGGGGGCGCACCAGCAGCCACCAGGTGACCATGGCCGAGGCGGGATTGCCGGGCAGGCCGAACACCCACCCGCGGTCGTGGCGGGCGGCCACCAGAGGCTTGCCGGGCTGGATCGCCACCGCGTCGAACAGGATGCGGCAGCCGAGACCCGTGTCGCCGAGAACCTGCTCGACGAAGTCGAACTCGCCCATGGAGACGCCGCCGGAGATCAGGAGCACGTCCGACTCCAGCCCGCGTTCGACCTTCGCCCGCAGCTCGGCGGGATCGTCCCGCGCGATGCCGAGCGAGCGGGCCTCGATGCCCAGTTGCGAGAGAGCGGCCCGCAGGAAGTCGCGGTGCGAGTCCCGCAGCTGGCCGGGTGCCGGTTCCGCTTCGGCCGGCACCACTTCGTCGCCGGTCGAGAGCGTGGCAACGGTGGGACGGCGGTACACCGCCGCCTGATGAATGCCATGGGTCGCCAGCAGGCCGGCCCCGCCGGGGGTCAACGGTTCTCCCGCCGCCAACAGCGGCCCGCCAACCGCACTGACCTCGGCACGGCGCCGGATGTGGCTGTCGGCCGGCACCGGCTCCACGATGCGGACAGCTCCCGCAGGGCCTGTTTCGTCGGCGGCTTCGAACGCGGTCTGTTCGATCGGGATCACCCGGTCCGCCCCGGAGGGCGCCGGCGCTCCGGTCATGATCCGCATGGCCGCGCCGGAGCGGAGTTCCGCTCCGGGCGGGTCGCCGGCGGCAACGATTCCCTCGACGGGCAGCACGGTTCCCGATTCCACGTCGGCTCCGAGGGCGAAGCCGTCCATCGCCGAGACATCGTGGGCGGGCACGTCCACGGTGGCGGTGAGGCCCTCGGCCAGCACCCGACCGAGCGCGTCTGCCCGGGAGACCCGCTCGACTCCGAGAGTCTGCACCTCCGCCGCGATGGCGGTCCAGGCTTCCTCGGGGGAGAGCATGGGGCGTTACTACCTGAGCGGTCGGGCCTTCGTCAATCGGGCGCCGCCGGGCGCCGGGGGAGTAGAGAACCACACCACGGCAACAGCGGTTCTCCGGGTGCGCGGACCTTCTGGTCCGCTGCCGCCGAAGGCGGCCAGAGTCTGGCGAGCTTGCTGCGGCGCTGCGGCGCGGGCTGCGGGCCCCGCGGCCCGGAAGCGGCCGCCGCGAGGCTCCGGCGCTCGAGCCGCCGTCACCCGATCTGCGTCAGCGCCGCGTACATGGGCAGGTACATCGAAACCACGATGGCGCCGATCACGATGCCGAGGACGCTGATCAGCGCCGGTTCGAGGAGCTTCATCATGGCGTCGACGTCGTTGTCGACCTCTTCCTCGTAGAAATCGGCGATGCGGGTCAGCATGGGGCTCAGGGTGCCGGTCTGTTCGCCGACGTGGACGATCTGGCAGAGCATGGCCGGGAAGATCTTCGTGCGGCGCAGAGACTGGTTGATGGGCAGGCCCTGTTCGACTTCGCGGCGCACCCTGCGGAGCGCGTCCGCGACGACGACGTTGCCGGCGGCGTCGGCGGCGATGGACAGGGCGCTCAGGATGGGAATGCCCGACGAGAGCAGGATGGACAGGCTGCGACAGGTGCGGCCGGTGACGATGCGCAGCATGAGCTTGCCGACGACGGGCAGCCGCAGCAGAAGGCGGTCGGCCGCTTCCCGGCCGCGACGGGTACGGAGCAGCCGGTTGGCGGCGAAGCCGGCCGCGACGGCGAGGGCGGCCAGCACCAGCACCCAGGTGCCGATGAAGTCACTGACGCCGACCACGAGCCGGGTCAGAAGCGGCAGGTCGCCGCCCATGTCGTCGAAGAGGTGCTGAAACACGGGGATCACCTTCCAGAGGATCAGGAAGACGACCGCGGCCGCCACGGCGAGGATGGCGGCCGGATAGGTCAGGGCGGAACGCACCTGATTGCGCAGCCTGGCGACGTTCTCGATGTGGGTCGCCAGCCGGTCCATCACGGTGTTCAGAGCGCCGCTGGCCTCGCCCGACGCGACGAGGTTGACGTAGAGATCGCCGAACGCGCGCGGCCGGCGTCGCATCGCGTCGGCAAGGCCGGAACCCGCTTCGACCTCCGCGCGCACTCCGAGCAGGACCTTTCGCAAGCCGGGGTGCTGACCCTCGACGGCCAGGATCTCCAGGCTCTGGAGCAGCGGCAGGCCGGCGCCGAGCAGGACCGCGAACTGGCGGCTGAAGACGGCGAGCGTCCTGGGGCCGATGCGCCGGCCCGGCCGCCACCAGGCGGCCTGCCGATCCTGCCGGGGTTCAACCTCGACCCCGTCCTGGTCGGGTCCGAGGGCCTCGTCGTCGTCGAGCCAGCGGGGGAGCATCGGTCAGCGGCCTTCCGGGACGCCGGCGCCGGGCCCGTGATCGAGATCAGTTCGTCGCCGGCTCCCCCGTCGTTGCGCTGTCCGCAGCTTCAGCCTGCAGATCGTCCGAAGTTCTGAGGCTCTCCAGCAGAATGAGCAGATGGTTGTTGATCCGAGCGGCCGAGTCCGCGTTGTCGACCACCGGATGGTCGTAGACGAGAGTGACGAGTCGGTTCGCGGTCGGATGGACCATGAAGAGCCGGATCCGCTGGAGCGTCGCTCCGTCCTCGGTCCGGAATCGCCCGCGGGTGTACCGGGATGGTCCGAAGGGACCATGGATGAGCTGGCCGCCAACGCCCAGGAACTCGCCTCCCGGCAGCGCCTCGAAGAGCGTCCGATGCTCTTCCCCGATGACGTCGAGCGCGGAAACGTCCGCCAGTTCGATGTGGCTCTCGACGGGCTCGCCAAGCTCGAGACGGATCGTGCCCGGAGGCCCGGGGGGCGTTTCTGTCGTCTCGATGAGTTCGCAGGCAAGCTCCAGCGGATGGTCGCCGAGCTCGACCTGCGCGCAGCCGTCCGGGAGATAGGCAACGCCGAGCCCTTCCGCCTCCAGGAGGATCCGCACCGGGCCGGTTTCCTCCGGCGCGGGCGCTCCCTGGCAGCCGATGTGCATGGTCGAAACACCTGTACAGACCAAGACGGAAACAGCCGCCCGGAATGCGATTCGGAGCGACCCGGGGCCCGGCGGAACAGGGATCGGGAGGCGCCTCGACATAGCCGTGACAGTACCATGCGGGGAGAGTCAGACGACGGTCTCAACGGAGGGAGGAAGACGGTGGACAGACCGATCGCACGCGTTCTCAACCTGATCGACGACAGCGAACAGCGGCTGTGGAACCTGACGCCGGACGAGGCCCGGCAACGGTTGCTGGGCGGCCCCGATGCGGTCCTCGGCATCGACGGGTCGTTCGCGCTCGCCGCGCGGCGCGGAGTGGAGGTCGTGTTGGCCCGCAGCCTCGACCGGCCGATGCGCTACTTCCTGGCCAAGGAGTCGTCCGGGCCGATGCTGGTCGTCGCCCAGCGCATCGACGAGATTCGGGATTGCCTCCTGGCCGAGGGCTACCTCGACCAGTTCCACCCGACGTACACGCGGATGGTCCCGGCGCATCACCGGACGACCCTGCGCCTGATCGGTTGCCCCGATCCGAACCCGACCCACGAGCGCTTCTTCGATCCACCGCGCGACACCCTGGCGCCGGACCTGGACCTGATCGGCGAGCGCTACGTCGAGGCCCTGATGTTCGCGCTCCGCGGCTGGCTGGCGGCGATGCCGGAAGACAGGGCGCGGGAGCCGATCGGGGTCTGTTTCTCCGGCGGCATCGACAGCGGCGCCGTGTTGGTGGCGCTCCACCGCGCGCTGCTTGCGGGCGGTTCGACCGCCGCCCGGCTCAAGGCGTTCACGCTGCGCGTCGGCTACCGCGCCGACGACGCCGCCCAGGCGCGCGAGTTCCTCCGGCGCGTGGACCTCGAGATGCTGGGCGAGGAGATCGCGGTGGGCGCCGAGGCAGTCGATCCGCTGCGGGCGGTCGAGGTGATCGAGGACTACAAGCCGCTCGACGTCGAGTGCGCCGCGGTCGGTCTCGCGCTGCTGCGGGGCATCCGGGCGCGCTATCCCGATTGGCGGCTCCTGGTCGACGGCGACGGCGGGGACGAGAACCTGAAGGACTACCCGCTGGAGGAGAACCACGAACTGACGATCACCAGCGTGGTGGGCAACTCGATGCTCTACCAGGAGGGTTGGGGCGTCGACGCGATCAAGCACTCCCGGACCTACTCGGGCGGCCTGGGGAGGGCGACGGTCCGCACCCACGCGCCGGCCCGGCTGCTCGGGTTCGAGGGCTTCAGTCCGTTCACCCGTCCGGCGGTCATCGCGGTGGCCGAGGCGATCCCGTTCGACGCCCTGGTCGGCGGCTCGCACGAGGCCCTGTACGCGCTGAAGGGCGAAGTCGTGCGCCGCGGCATGAAGCGGGTGCTGGGGCTTGACTTCCCGGTCTTTCCCAAGCGCCGCTTTCAGGAGGGCGCGGCGTCGGCGGAGGTGTTCGCCGCCGCCTTCGACCGTCCGCCCGCGCAGTACCGCCGCCACTTCCAGTCGCTCTACGGTTAGGGCCCCGGACTCGTCGCTGACTCCGTGTCCGGGCCTGAGTCCCCACCTCCTCCTCACTGCGATCTCGCGCCGCGCCCGCGGCGCGGCGTTCTGCGGCGCACGCTGCCAGAACCGCCAGACCGCGATAGGGGGAATGCCGTCAAGGAAGCCTCGACATGGCACTGACTCCGACGCCGCCAGACCGGGTCAGGGGGTTGCCGACCGGCTTCGATCCGGCCGCAGTGCGGGCGCTTCGGCCGCCCCGGCCCGTACCCGACCCCTGGCGACCCCAGGGAGTGACGGTTGAGCTCGAGCGCGAGCCCGACGGCGAACTGTGTCCGGCGGCAACCGTGTTCCTGACCGGGGCCGAGTGTCCGTTCACCTGCGTCTTCTGCGACCTGTGGCGCTTCACGATCCCTGGTCCGACGCCGGTGGGCGCGTTGCCGGCGCAGTTGCGATCGGCCCTGGAGGAGCTGCCCCGTCTGCTTCACGAGGCGGGTCTTACGCGCTGCGACCGGCTCAAGCTCTACAACGCGAGCAACTTCTTCGAGCCGCGCGCGGTGCCGAAGGCGGACCTGGAACCGATCGCGCGGCTCGCGGACGGATTCGCGCGGGTGGTCGTCGAGTGCCACCCGCGCCTCGTGGACGGCCGGGTGCGCCGTTTCGCCGACCGGCTCGAGGGTCGCCTGGAAGTCGCGATGGGCCTTGAGACGGTTCATCCGAGGGCCCTGCCGCGGCTCGGCAAGCAGTTGACCCTGGAGCGGTTCGACCGCGCAGCCGCGCGGCTGCGCGCGGACGGAATCGACCTGCGGGTGTTCGTGCTCGTCGGCGTGCCCTTCGTGCCGGCGGAGGAGCAGGCTCGTTGGGCGGCTGCGAGCGTGCGGCATGCGGCTTTGGCCGGCGCGCGGTCGGTCGCGCTGATTCCGGTGCGGGGCGGCAACGGGGAGCTGGAACGGCTGCAGCGGCTCGGGTCGTTTCGGGCGCCCGATCTGGAGTTGGTGGAGGAGGCGTTGGCGCGGAGCCTGGAGGCGGTGGCCGCTTCGCGTCGGCGTGTCGCCCGCGGGCCAGAAGACCCGCGTCACATGGAGGCGCTGGCGCGGGGGGTAGAGGCGACCCGCGGCGAGCCAGCGGTGCAGCTTGATCCCTGGGATCTTGAGCGGCTGGGTTCGGCGTGCGGCGCCTGCCGGGGCGCGCGGCTTGAGGCGATCCGGGAGATGAACCGGACGGGTGTGCCGCGGCGGACGGGTTGCGATGGGTGTGGGCGCTGAGCGGCGCGAGGTCGTCATTGCCGGGGGTGGCTTCGCGGGGTCCATCCTCGCGCGGGCGCTCCGGGCGGAAGGCCGCGACGTGCTGCTGCTGGAGCGCGGCCGCCACCCGCGGTTCGCGCTTGGCGAGTCGTCCACGCCGCTCGCCAACCTGGCCCTGGAGCGGCTCGCGGTGCGCTACGAGTTCGAGGATCTGTGGGCGCTGGCCGCTCACGGGCGCTGGCGGCGCGGTTTGCCCGAGGTCGGCGGCGGGCTGAAGCGGGGTTTCTGTTTCTACGCCCACCGCCCTGGCCGGGCCTTCGAGCCGGGCGCGGCCAACAGTCGGCGCCTGGTCGTCGCCGCCTCGCCGGACGACGATGCCGCCGACAACCAGTGGCTGCGCGCGGACGTCGACCGCTTTCTGTTCGAGCGGGCGCGGGCCGAGGGCGTGGACTGCCGGGAGGACGCGGCGGTCGAGGTGATCTTTGTCCCGGACCCTCCGGACTCGTCCCCGGTCGACTCGTCCCCGGTCGACTCGTCCCCGCCGGACCCGTCCCCGGTCCGGATCCGGGCCGGCGCCCGCATCGTGGAGGCCGACCTGCTCATCGACGCGACGGGGGGCTCACCGCTCGCCGAAGATCTCGGCGCGCGCCCGTTGCGGCCGCGGTTGCAGACGACCCTGGTGTACTCGCATTTCGACGGCGTCTCTTCCTTCGACCGCGGAGGCTGGCCGGACTCGCCCTTTCCCGAGCGCTGGAGCGCCGCCCACCACCTGCTGGAGGAGGGGTGGATGTACCAGCTCGCCTTCGACGACGGTTCGCTCAGCGCGGGTGTGTTGCTTGCGGAGGATCGCCCGGCTGCCGCCGGGGCGATCGAGCGGTTGGCCGGCGGGCGCCGCGCGGCCGCGTCGGCTGCCGGCGGGGTGTTCGCCGGGCTGCTCGATCGCTACCCGTCGCTGGCTAGCCAGTTCGCCGGCCACCGGCCTCTGCGGGACCTGGAGGGGCGGTCCGGCGTCGCCTACCGTCGCGACCGTGCCGCCGGCCCGGGCTGGCTGCTCCTGCCCCACAGCTACGCCTTCGCCGACCCGATGTTCTCGACCGGGATCGCGTGGAGCCTGCTCGCCGTCGAGAGGATCGCCGATCTCTGCCGCGGGGGGTTGCCGGCGCCGGCGGCAGTCGAAAGCTACGGCCGGCTGCTGGCCGCGGAGGCGGACCACATCGACCGGCTGCTGGCGGCCGCCTACCGGACGATGGACGACTTCGAGAGCTTCACCGCCGCCGCGATGGCCTACTTCGCGGCCGCAAGCTTCGACGAACTGCGCCAGCGGCTGCTCGACCCTCCGAACGAGGGGTGGTGCTGGCAGGGCTTCCTCGGGGCCGGCGGGGAGGTGCGTCACCGGCTGTTCGAGGAGCTCGACGAGCGTTCGGCCGGCGCCGCGAGCGCCCGCGCCCTGACGGACTGGATCGGACCCGCGATCGAACCCCGCAACCTGATCGGCCTCGCCGACCCGCTGCGGCGGAACGTCTACCCCGTCGACCTGACGGACATGCAGCGCCGTCAGGAGCGGATCGCGGCCCGCCTCGAAGTGGCGCCGGAGGATCTGCGGCGGCGATGGCCGCGGCTGCGGAGCCCGGATCGGATGCCGGACCAGGCCGGGGGGTACCGCTAGCAGTCGACAGGCGATATCCCCGATGTACATGTCGGCAGGCGGGGCCCCGTGCTGCCGCCTCATGGGTCCGCGCATCAGGTGAACGGCCGCGACTGCGGCCTGTTCCCTGCGCCGCAGCGCGGCGAATGCTCGTAACATCCGAGGCCGGATGACCGGCCGATTCATCACCTTCGAGGGCCTGGACGGCAGCGGCAAGTCGACGCAGCTCGATCGCCTGGCGCAGCGCCTGAAGGTCCGTGGAGTCGCCCATGTGGTGACCCGCGAGCCCGGCGGCACGCCCTTCGCCGACCTGTTGCGCGAGTTGTTCCTGAGCCGCGAGACGTCCCGTGTCGACGGCGTGGTCGAACTCATGCTCGTGTTCGCCAGCCGCCGCCAGCACCTGATCGAAGTGATCGAACCGGCCCTGGCCTCCGGCGCGGTCGTCCTGTGCGACCGCTTCACGGACTCCACCTGCGCCTATCAGGGCGGGGGCCGCGGCGTGCCGCCGGAGTTGATCGCCGAGGTGGACCGGCTCGCCACCGGCTGCCGGGCGCCGGACCGCACGCTCTTCTTCGACCTTTCGCCCGAGGAGGCGCGGCGGCGGCGGCGCGGCCGTACCGCCGACCGCATCGACCGGGAGAGTCTCGCCTTCTACCGCCGGGTCCGGGCGGCGTTCCGGGAACGGATCGCCGGCGACCCGGATCGCTTCCGCGTCATCGACGGGGCGGCGCCGATCGAAACGGTCGCGGAAGCCGTCGAGGAAGCGCTGAGCGACCTGCTCAAGCCGCCGGGGAGAGACCTGCGCGAGCCGAAGCGGAGAGACCGGGCAGGAAACGCATGATTCGTGCCCCGGATCGACTGAGGGAACTCGCTGCTGCAGGCAGACTGTATCCATCGGTGATCCTCCACGGAGGCGAGGCCGGAGAGCGGCTCGCCCTTGCCGGAGAGATCGCCCGAACGCTGCTGTGCGAACGGGAGCGGGACCGGCGCCCCTGCGGCAAGTGCAAGCATTGCCGACGGATCGACCTCGAGGCCGACAGGATCCTCCATCCCGACCTCGTGCGGCCGCTGCTCTGCGAACGGGAGCCGGACAGGCACCCCTGCGGCGAGTGCGAGCGCTGCCGGTGGATCGACCTCGAGCTCGTGGCCGGCAGGGTCTTCCGCCGCGACTGCGTGCGGGAGCTGCTGTGCATCAAGAAGCCGGGCAAGCGGCGCCCCTGCGGCAGGTGCACGCAGTGTCAGCGGATTCCCGACCAGGTCTTCCATCCCGACGTCGTGTTCGCGCGCCGCGAGCCGAGGAAAAGCGACCCCAGGAAGAAAGAGCTGGTCATTTCCGTCGACAAGGTCCGGGCCCTCCTGCAGACGGCCCAGGTGTCGCCATTCGAGGCCCGGGGCCAGGTGTTCGTCATCGTCGAAGCGGAGACCTTGCATCCGGCCGGCGCGAACGTGCTGCTCAAGACCCTCGAGGAGCCGGCCGACAGGTCGCCCAGGAACTTCCTGCTGCTCGCTTCGTCGGCGAACGAGTTGCTGCCCACCCTGCGCAGCCGGTCGCTGACCGTGTATCTGGGGGCCGGCGCGGGCGCGGGCGACGAGGAGGAGGAGCTCGTGGCCGACCTCGTGGAGCTCTGGCGACAACGGCCCGGCGACCGCGCCTTCTCCCTGTGGGTCTCGGCCCTCGCCGGGCGTCTGGTCCGGGGAGGAGGCTTCGAGGACATCCGGGCGCGCCGGTGCTGGACGCGGGTCGCCGGTGCGCTGGCGTCCACGGCCCGCGGCCTCAACGACCGTGCCGACCGGGCCGCTGCGCTGGCCCTGTCCGCCGACCTGCTGGACGCCCACCGATTGCGGCAGCGCTCGATCCGTCCTGATCGCATCATCGAAGGCCTCGCCGCGCGCCGCCTGCGGCGGGACCGGCCCGAGACCGGCTTCGCAAGCCTGGTGAACGAGCTGATGGGACCGCCCTGAGCGAGCCGGGACCCGCGCAGGCAGGGGATAGGCATCGGCCGGCCCTGCCATGAGTGCGGCGCGGAGCCGGGATCCGCGCAGACAGGGGATAGGCTTCAGTCCCTTGCCGGCTTCCCTGCCGTACCGTGGAAGAATCTGTCCTTTGCTCCGTGAGGCGAACGTCTCCTGCTGGAGACGTTCGCCGGAAACCCGGAGAACAAGACCGACATGACGATTGACGACAGAACCGCAACGCCGGCCGCCCCCGGCAGCCTTGCCGACATCCGCGCGACCCTCGAGGAGGTCGGCGTGCAAATGCGCGAGCTCAGCGCCAAGCGGGCCGAGGATGACGCCAAACGGGCCGAGGATGACGCCAAACGGGCCGAGAAACGGGCCGAGGATGATGCCAAACGGGCCGAGGATGACGCCAAACGGGCCGAGAAACGGGCCGAGGATGATGCCAAACGGGCCGAGGATGACGCCAAACGGGCCGAAGATCATGACCGACTGATGAGAGATCTGCTGGAAATCAGCGAGCAGCAGAGGCAAACCGACCGCCAGATGAAGGAGACCGACCGCCGGCTGACGAAAGCGGAGGATCTGTTCACGACGCAGTGGGGCAAGCTGATGGAGAGCCTGGTCAGGGGCGACCTCGTGGCGCTGTTGAACGATCGCGGGATCGAAGTGGAGAAGACCCTTCAGCGGCTGCAGAGCCGGCGCAACGGCGACCACTACGAGGTCGACATTCTGGCGGTGAACGGGCGGGAGGTTGTGGTCGTGGAGGTGAAGACGACCCTGCGGTCCGAGGCCGTGACCGGGTTTCTTTCCAGGTTGTCCGTGTTCCTGGACTGGTGTCCCGAGTTTCGCGGCAAGCGAATCCTCGGCGCGGTGGCCTACCTGGACGGCGCCGACTCGGTGGCGAAGTATGCCGAGCGTCGAGGGCTGTTCGTCATCCGGGCCACCGGCAGCAGCGCCAGCATCGTCAACGCGCCGGACTTCAGGCCGCACACCTTTGCCGGATCGTGACGCTGCCGGCTCGCCGCCCGGATGCCCCGGCGCAACGCTCCGGGTTCCTCGCTCCCGACGGGGCGGCGCCCGGCCACTCGGCCCTCATCGTCGCGGACCAGGCCGTGCGGCACGAGGAGGTCGTCGCGCCCACAAGCTGTTGCTATACCGGCCCCGGGACCTGATCCGGGAGATCCGTGATCCCGTGACCGGGACGACATGACTCCACAGGAGGAGACCACTTGAGCACAGAGAGTTCCGAGAGCAGGAGTCGGCCGGCCTGGGGCGTTCACGCTGCCGTGTACGCCGCCCTGCTTGCAGTGATCGCCTTCCTCGTCCTGCGGCCCGAAACGGGGGCTGCGGCCCAGGAGGAGAGTTCCGGGCAGGCAGCGGCCCGGCTCGACGGTGTGGAGATCGGCCACGACGAGGCCCTGGAACGGGCCGCCGCGCAGTTGGACCAGTTGGAACAGCAGCGCATCCAGTGCGACCTGCAGGTCGACTCGGAGCGGCACCAGTTGATCGAGCGGACACTCGAGGGGATCGTCCGCGATCGCCTGATTGTCTCTGCGTCGGAGGAAGCCGGGCTGCCGCCGGAAGTCTGGCGCAAAGTCGAGATGGAGCGTCTCCAGGCCGCGTTGACGGACGACGAGATCGACGTCTTCTTCACGGAAAACGAAGGCCGCATTCGCGGCGGTCGGGAGGAACTCGAGGACCAGGTCCGGGTGTATCTGGCCCAGCAGCGGTTCGTGGAATTCCTCGAGGAGGGGCACGAGATCGAGTACCTGCTGGAGCCGTACCGGCTGTCGGTCGATCCCGGGAGCGGCCCGGCCCGCGGAGAAGCCGAAGCGCCGGTCACGATCGTGGAGTGGTCGGACTTCGAATGTCCGTACTGCAAGCGGGTTCTGCCGGCCCTGGAACAGCTCCTCGAGGAGTACCCGACCGAGGTGCGTCTGGTGTTCCGCCATTTCCCGCTGCATGCGATCCACCCCAACGCGCAGGGCGCCGCCGAGGCCGCCATCTGCGCCCAGGACCAGGGCGCCTTCTGGGAGCTTCACGATCTGATGTTCGAGGAACAGGACACACTCACCGCCTCCGACCTGAAGGACAAGGCGGAACGCGCGGGGCTCGACGCAGAGGCCTTTGCCGCCTGCATGGAGGCCGGGGACACGACGGATCGCGTCGAGGCCGACCGGCGGGCCGGGGTCGCGGCCGGGGTCAGCGGGACGCCGGCGCTGTTCGTGAACGGCCGCCCGCTCGAGGGCGCCGTCGCGTACGCAGAGCTGGCTGACGTGGTCGAGGACGAACTCGAGCGGGCGGGTGGCTGACGACAGGACTCCCGCATTCGTCCCCTACCGGCCGCCTCGTGTCGAAGCCGCCGAGATGACGCGCCGGGCGGACCGGATCTTCGAGGAGTTCGACAGCCGTCGCAGCGTGCGCTTCTTCACCGACGAGCCGGTGCCGCGGCGGCTGATCGGACGGGCGATCGAGGCCGCGTCGACCGCGCCCTCGGGGGCGCATCGCCAGCCATGGCGGTTCGTCGCGGTTGCCGACCCGGAGATCAAGGCGCGGATCCGGGAGGCGGCGGAAGCCGAAGAGAAACACAGCTATCTCGGCGGGCGGATGCCGGACGAGTGGCTGAGGGCGCTCGAACCCCTGGGCACCGACTGGCGCAAGCCCTTTCTCACCACCGTGCCCTGGATCGTCGTCGTGTTCGCCGAGCTGTTCGGCTTCGACGAGCAGGGTGCGAAGCGAAAGAACTACTACGTGAAGGAGAGCGTCGGCATCGCCTGCGGCCTCTTCATCGCCGCGCTGCACGGAATGGGGCTTGCCACGCTGACCCACACGCCGAGCCCGATGGGCTTCCTGAGCGAGATCCTCGAGCGGCCGCCAAACGAGAAGCCGTACATCCTCTTTCCGGTCGGCTACCCGGCGCCGGACTGCCAGGTACCCGACCTGCGGCGCAAGTCGCTGGCCGAAGTCGCCCTGTGGCGCACGGATGGCGGCGGCGGCTGAGCGGACGGCGACAACGATGATTGGTCTCATCCTGGCCGGCGGCATCGGCTCGCGGTTCTGGCCCGTGAGCAGGCGGCGCCGCCCGAAACAGCTCCTGGACCTGCTCGGCGGCGGCTCGCTCCTCGACGCCACCGCGCGCCGGATCGAGCCGCTCTGCGGCGCGGACGGGACCTGGGTCTGCACCACGGAGGAGCTGGCGCCCGCGGTCGCGGCCGAGCTGCCGGGGGTCGCCGCCTCGCGCATCGTGGGCGAGCCGAGCGGCCGCAACACGGCGCCGGCGATCGGCTGGGCGGTGCGTTCCATGCCGGAGCACGCGCGGGACGACGTGATCGCGGTGTTTCCATCCGACCACTGGGTGGCCGACGAGGAGGCGTTCCTGGACGTGCTTCGCGTGGGCGCCCAGGCGGTCGAGCGCGGCGATCACGACGTGGTGACCGTTGGCACGGCACCGGCCTGGCCCGAAACCGGCTACGGCTACCTGGAACTCGAGGCGCCCGCGCAAGCCGGTAGCCTGGAGCGCGTGGTGCGGTTCACCGAAAAGCCGGACCCGGAGACGGCGGTCCGCTTCGAAGCCTCCGGCCGTCACGTCTGGAACGCCGGGATCTTCCTCTTCCGGGGTTCCGTTCTGCTCGATCTCTACCGCCGGCACCTGCCCGAACTGGCCGCCGGCCTCGAGCGTCTGGCGGCAGAGGGGGTCGGGCCGGAGGACCGGCGGGCGCTCTACGCCGACCTCGAGTCCGTGTCGATCGACCATGGACTGATGGAGCGGCTGTCCTCGATCGGATGTGTCGTCGCCGACTGCGGCTGGAACGACCTCGGCTCCTGGGGGTCCCTGGCGGAGGCGCTGCCGGAAGACGACGACGGCAACCGGACGGTGGGCTCCACCTTCGCCGTCGATGCGCGGGACAACCTCCTGTTCGCCGACGCCGGCACGGTGACGGCGATCGGAGTCGAGGGCCTCGCGATCGTCAGGACCGGTGACGCGGTGCTCGTCGTGCCGCGGGAGCGGGCGCAGGACGTGCGCCGGATCGTGGAGCGGCTGCGGGCCCTGGGCCGCCGGGACCTGCTCTGAGCGCGCTGCCGACGGTCGTCTGGGGCGGACCCGGCGCGCCGGCGGCGGAACGCGCCGAGGCGGGGTTCCGCCGCCTCGCGTCGTGCCGGTCCGAGTTGTTGGCGGCGCTCGGGGAGCGTTCGGACTGGGAGGTCGAGCTCGGCTTCGGCAAGGGCCGGTTCCTGCTCGGCTCGGCGGCCGCGGCGCCCGGGCGTCCGTTCCTGGGCGTCGAGATCGCGTCGAAGTACTTCCGGCTGGCGGCGCGCCGCGCCGGGGCCCGGGCGCTCGACAACCTCATTCTGCTGCGCGGCGAGGCGCTCTACCTGATCTCGACCCTGTTGCCGGCGGCGATGGCGCGCACCGTCCACGCGTACTTCCCCGACCCGTGGCCCAAGAACCGCCACCATCGTCGCCGGCTGTTCGACCCGCGCACGGTCGACCAAGTCCTGTCACTGCTTGACCCGACCTCGGGACGGCTGTGCTTCGCCACCGACCACGTCGAGTACGGCCAGGCCGTGGTGGACACGCTGCGGGCGCATCCGGCGGTCGAGTTCGAGCGCTTCCCCGGCGGCTGGCCCGAGGGGCCGCGCACGAACTACGAGGCGAAGTTCGAGGCCGAGGGTCGGCCGATCGTGCGGCTGGTCGCGGGCCTTCGGCCCGGCGCCGCCAGCCTGCTCCATCCCGCAGGGCGCGAGGCGATCCTGGTCGCGCCGGCCGGCGGGGGGGGTCCGGGTCGTCTGCCGCGGCGGGCGCCTGTCGACCCGACGCCCGGCGGTCAGTTCGAGAGGGCAAGCCGCACGTCGTCGTAGACGGCCTCGCTGCAGTAGACGCGGTAGCGGTCGATGCGCCTGAGATGGCGCATGAAGTGACTGGCCTCCTCGAGTGGAAGGAGCCGTCCGTCCGGCTGACGGACGGGCACCCGGGCGCGGCCGAGACGGTGCGGGTCCTTGGCCGAGTTCGAGACCAGGAGATCCCTGCCGTAGCGCCGGCGCAGCGGTTCGAGACGCCGCTCGAACTCGCTCTTGCCTGCCGGCGCCAGGTGTTCGTCGGTCTCGTGGGCGAGCCGGAAATGGGTGCGGTCGGTGATGGCGCGCGCGTGGAGGCTGTCCGAACGCCGCATCCGGGTCATCATCTCGCCGTCGTCGTCGGCGAGGAAGCGCTCCGGATCGCTGCTCCAGGTGATCCCCTGCTCGTGCAGCCACTCGTTCAGGTGGAGCTCCAGGGCCTTGCCGGTCACGTGGAAGTAGACCTGCGTGAACATGTAGTAGCGGGCCAGGATCAGGCTCTCGACCGCGTGCAGGCCCTCGGCGTCGATGCCCAGCCGGTGCTCGCCGGTCGCGTCGTCGACCAGGGGCCGCACCGTGGAGACGACCTGGTCGAGGTCGAAGTTGCCGTAGCGCACCCCGCAGAAGAGGGAGTCGCGCAGCAGATAGTCCATCTTGTCGACATCGAGTTCGCCGCTGACGATGGGCGAGAGCAACCGCTCCGGCCCGGCGAGCCGGTCGCCAAGCAGCCGAATCACGTCGGAGCTTTCGACCCCGCCGCCGTAGCGCGCGAAGACGCCGCTCATCTCTTCGCCGGCGAGCAGCCGCCGGCTCATCTCCTCGTGGTCGATCCCGTCCTCGAAGAGATCCTCGGCCCAGTGGCTGAACGGGGCGTGGCCGAGGTCGTGGAGCAGGGCGGCGGCCCGGACCAGGCGCCGGGGACGCGCGCGCGGCCCGCCGTCGAGCGGCATCTCCCCGGCGCGCGCCAGGGTGTCGTAGACGCGCCCCGCGAGGTGCATCGTGCCGAGGGCGTGGCCGAAGCGGCTGTGCTCGGCGCCGGGGAATACGAGATGGGTCAGGCCGAGTTGGCGCACTTGTCGCAGGCGCTGCAACGGCCTGGTCCGGATCAGCGCCGCCTCCAGCTCGTCGGCTTCGATGAAGCCGTGGACGGGATCGCGGAAGGCCAGCCTGGGAGACGCGTTCATGGCGACGGTCACGGGTTGCTACTCTACGGCCGGCTCCGGCCCAACATGATGATGTATCGCATGTCCAGTCGCGGGACGCGGCAGACCGGCGCGGCTCCTGGCCCGCAGGATGCGCCGTACCGCATCGGATTCCGATCCGCCCGCAGAGCCGCACGGAGGACGCCCATGGCCTGGATGCCGACATCGGCGATGAGACGCTGTGGGGCAGACCATCACCGTGGCGTGCGGAGGCAGTGCGTGCCGGTCCTGGTGTGCCTGGCCCTGGCCCTCGTCGCGGCCCCGGGGCTCCAGGCGCAGTCGCCGGAGGAGCCGGACGCGCCGCCCGATCCGACGGCGGAGGACGTCGGCCTGCGCGAGCGCATGAGCCGACTGGTGGAGCGGGTGAAGTACGAGCAGAACCGGATCGAGACCCTCCAGGCGCGCCTGGTGCAGCACCTGACGACCGAGCTGCTGCTGGAGCCGGAGCTGAGTCGGGGCTGGGTCCGCTACCGGCCGCCAGAGGAGATCCGTTGGGAGTTCACCGAGCCGAAACCCAGCGTGCTGACCGTCCGGGGCGATGTGGCGACCACCTGGTACCCCGACCTCGGCACGGCAGAGGTCGCCGAGGTCAGCCGCCTCTCCGAGCAGGTACTCACGTATCTCGGTCCGGCGGGCAGTCTCGAGACGCTGATGAAGTACTTCACGGTCCAGGTGGAGTTTCCCGAGGAGGCCGGATCTCCGTACCACCTGCACCTGACGCCGGACTACAGGAGACTCGAGAAGTACGTGCAGACGATCGACATCTGGATCGACTTCGAGAGCTTCCTGCCCCGGAGCTTCAAGGTCGTCGAGGCCAGCGGCGACGAAAGGCTGATCACCTTCGAGGACATGGTGCTGAATGAACCGATCGACGACGGGGAGTTCATCCTCACACTGCCGGACGACGTCGCGGTGACGAAGATCGACCTGAAGCGCTAGCCGGCCTTCGTTGCGCGTGCCGTGCCACACGAGGAGTCGGCAGAGCTGGACAGGGCGTCGTTGCCCTCGCCCGTGAACCTGCCCCGCAGACCTGCTTCGCCGCGTTCCACGCGCAGGCTCATCCAAGCGGCGTGCGGAATCGGATGACCGCGGAGACGTCCGGCGGTTCCGGCCGGCTTCGGTTCCGCGTCGAACGCCGGGACGGACTCGCCCGGCTGGGGCGTCTGAGTACGCCGCACGGGGTGGTCGAAACCCCGGCCTTCATGCCGGTGGGCACCCTGGGCGCCGTGAAGGGAATGGATCACGATCGGCTGCTGGCCTCGGGGGCGCAGATCCTGATGACCAACCTCTACCACCTGCTGCAGCGGGTGGGGGCCGAGCGCATCGCCGGGATGGGCGGACTGCACCGCTTCATCGGCTGGGACGGTCCGCTGGCGATGGACAGCGGCGGCTACCAGGTGTTCAGCCTGGCGGATCTGCGTCGAATCGGCGACAGCGGGGTGGTCTTCCGGAGTCCGCATGACGGAAGCCTGGCGGAACTCACTCCGGAACGGGTGGTCGAGGTCCAGGATCTCGCGGGCGTCGACCTCGCGATGGTGCTCGACGAGTGTCCTCCCTGGCCGGTGGAGCGCGGCGCGGCGGCCGAGGCGCTGCGGCGCACGATGCTCTGGGCGCGGCGCTCCCTCGACCGCCGGGGGGCGGCCGGACCGGGAGCGGCCGGCCTGTTCGGGATCGTCCAGGGGAGCTTCTTCGAGGGCCTGAGGCTGCGCAGCGCGGCGGACCTGGCCGCACTGCCCTTCGACGGCTATGCGATCGGCGGCGTCAGCGTCGGCGAGGACCGCGAGCTGGGCAGGCAGGCGGTGTCCTGGGTGGCGCCCGCCCTGCCCGAGGACCGGCCGCGCTACCTGATGGGGCTCGGCATGCCCGGGGACATCCTCCATGCCGTGGGGCTCGGTGTCGACCTGTTCGACTGCGTGTTGCCGTCGCGCAACGCCCGCCACGGCACGCTGTTCACATCCACCGGCATGCTGCGGATCAAGACCGCCCGCCACCGCGACGATCCGCGGCCGGTGGACGCCGCCTGCGGCTGCCCGCTCTGCCGCCGGTACAGCCGCGCCTTCCTGCACCACCTGTTCCGCTGCGGCGAGATCACCGGCAAGGTGCTCGCCACCGAGCACAACGTGCGCTTCTTCCTGGACTTCATGGCCGGGCTGCGGCGGGCGATCGCGGCCGGCACGCTGGCGAATCCGGCGGCGGATGAAAAACGGACCGGAGACACGCCGGAAGCCGAACGGCGATAGGGTAAGCCCTGCGGTGCGGGCGCGGAAAGCTCGCCGGTCCGCGTCCTGCCAGGAGCATCAGACATGATTCTTGATTCCACGCTGCTTGTGGCCACGGGGGCCATGCCCTCAGGCCTCGTCTCCTTCCTGCCGCTGATCCTGATCGGCGGCATCTTCTACTTCCTGCTCATCGCCCCGGAACGCCGCCGGCGGCGTCAACTGCAGGCGACGGTCGAGGCCCTGAAGCGAGGCGACCGCGTCGTCACGCAGGGCGGTCTCTACGGCGAGGTCGTGTCGACCGAACCGAACACCGTGGTCCTCAAGATCGCCGACGGCGTCAAGGTCAAGGTGACCAAGGCCGCAGTGAGCGGCCTGGCGGAGGAGCCGAAGTCATGAACGGGAAACTGCTCATGCGGGGCCTGCTCGTCGTCGTCGTCGTCGCCACATGCGCCTTCTGGGCGTTTCCGCTCGCCGACTCGATCCAGCTGGGGCTCGACCTGCGCGGCGGCATCCACCTCATGCTCGAGGTGCTGACCGACGACGCGCTGCGGGCGGAAGCCCAGAAGGACGTCGACAGCCTGGTCCGGGAACTGGACGAGCAGGGCGCCCCCGGCGTCGCCGGCGCCGTCGAATCGCCGATCCGCTTTCGACTCACCGGTCTGTCGGCCGATCGGGACGAGTTGCTGCCCGGCATTCTCGAGGAGACCATGCCGTCCTGGGTCTTTCGGCGCAACGGCGAGGACGTGATCTTCGACCGTCGGGCCGACGAGGTGAGCAACATCCGCGAGCTGGCGATCAACCAGGCCCTGCAGACGATCCGCAACCGGGTCGACGAGTTCGGCGTCGCCGAGCCGGTGATCCAGCGTCAGGGTCTGGGCAGTAACCGGCTGGTGGTCCAGCTACCCGGCGTCGATGATCCGGAGCGGGTCAAGAACCTGATCAAGAACACCGCCTTCCTCGAGTTCCGCCTCGCCGAGTATCCGCCCAACGGCGGCGCGGCCGTGGACACCCAGGAGATCCTGGGCCAGTACGGCGGCACGCTTCCCGATCACCTCGAGATCGTGGCACAGGACCAGCGGGACAGCGACGGCAACGTGATCGGCCAAGGGTACTACGCGCTGGAGAAGCGCCCCGTGATCACCGGGCGCGATCTCAAGACGGCGCGCCCCGGCCTCGGCCAGTTCCAGGAGCCGGTGGTCAACTTCTCGCTCACCCACGAGGGCGCCGGGATCTTCGAGGACTGGACGGGCGCGAACATCGGCAGGCCGCTGGCGATCGTGCTGGACGGTCGCGTGCAGTCGGCGCCGACCATCGAGGGCCGGATCTCGGACTCCGGAGTCATCCGCGGAAACTTCAGCCAGCAGGAAGTCGAGGATCTGGCCACGGTGCTGCGCTCCGGCGCCCTGCCGGCGGGCATCGAGTACCTGGAGCAGCGCTCGGTCGGTCCGTCGCTGGGACAGGACTCGATCGACCAGGGCACGCGTGCGTTCGCCTACGGCATTGGGCTGGTCCTGGTGGCGATGCTGGTCGTGTACCGGGGTTCGGGCATCAACGCGATGGTCGCCCTGGTCCTCAACTTCGTGCTCGTGTTCGGCGTCCTGGCCTACTTCGGCGCCTCCCTCACCCTGCCCGGGATCGCCGGCCTGATCCTGACCATCGGCATGGCGGTGGACGCCAACGTGCTGGTGTTCGAGCGGATCCGCGAAGAGCTCCACAACGGACGCACGGTCAAGGCCTCCGTCGTTTCCGGTTTCGGCAAGGCGTGGTCGTCGATTCTCGACGCGAACCTGACCACCCTGATCGCGGCCTTCTTCCTGATCAACTTCGGCACCGGGGCGATTCGCGGGTTCGCGGTCACTCTCACCGTCGGCATCCTGGCTTCCGTGTTCACGGCCGTCTTCAACAGCCGGCTCCTGTTCGACCTGCTCCTCTCGCGCCCGGGCCGCGTCGAGCGTCTGTCCATCTGAGGGTTCGTCGATGGAGTTCTTCCGCAACACGAGTTTCGATTTCATGCGCCTGCGGCGCGTGTTCCTGGGTCTCTCCACGATCGTGGTGGTCGCCTCGCTGGGATTCATCTTCAGTCGGCAGCTGAACCTCGGCATCGACTTCGCCGGCGGCACACAGATGATCGTCCGCTTCGCCGAGCCGCCGGACGTTCAGGAACTGCGCGGCCTGCTGGAGAACGCCGGGATCGAGAACGCCTCGATCCAGTCGTTCGGTACCGTTGAGGACAACTCCGTCATTCTCAGGACCCCGACCGCCGAGGACGGCGCGGAGGAGAGCGCCGTCCGTGTCGAGGAGATGCTGCAGCAGCGGTTCAACGTCGGCGTTTCAGGTTTTGACTTGAACCGGCAGGGAACCGAGGCCCTGGCCTCTCTGCTGCTCGAGGCCGATCCGGACGACCAGCGCTCTTCGGGCGACGACATCGCGGCCCGGGAGCACTACCGCCGGGCGGCGGCCGAGGTGATGGAGCACCGGCGGAATGAGGGCCTGATCAGGGACTGGACCGAGATCGAGCCGAGCGAGGCGCTGAGCGCCGCCGCCGTCGCGGCGATCAGGGAGCGCGCCTCCTTCGGCAACTTCGCCGTGCTGTCGAGCGACAACGTCCTGCCCCAGATCGGCAGCGAGCTGCGCCGCAAGGGGTTGCTGGCGATCGGCTTTTCCCTGACCGGCATCCTGGCCTACATCTGGTTCCGCTTCGAGCTGCGGTTCGGTATCGGCGCCCTGGTCGCGCTCGCGCACGATGTCGCCGTCTGCCTGGGCCTGTTCGCGTTCGCCGGCTACGAGTTCAACCTGACCACGGTGGCCGCGTTCCTGACCGTGATCGGCTACTCGGTGAACGACTCCGTCGTGGTCTTCGACCGCGTGCGCGAGAACCTGCGGCGCAACCGGCGCGAAAGTCTGGTGGAGGTGCTGAACCGGAGCCTGAACCAGACCCTGTCGCGCACCGCCCTGACCTCCGGGACCACGCTGCTGGCGGTCGGCAGCCTGTTCTTCCTGGGCGGCGACGTGATCCGCGGCTTCTCCTTCCTGCTCCTTGTCGGGGTGCTCATCGGCACCTACTCGTCGATCTACGTGGCCAGCCCGATCGTGTTGATCTGGGAGAGTTCGTGGGGACGCGAGCAGCGCGAAAAGAGGGCGACGGCAGCCTAGCTGCCGCAGGCTCCATGTCCGTCCCCGGCCACCACCTCGTCCGGACCCCGTGCCGCTCGGGTTGCTGCGCTGCCTCCTGCCGGGCAAACTCCCGGAGCCGCTGAGGGGGAGGCGATGGCCCTCGCGACACGACCCCGGGATCCGCTGCCCGTGCGGGCGCCCGGGGACGTGGGGATCGGCGAGGTCATCCGCCGCCTCGAAGAGAACGATCGCGTCTACGACGAAGCCTGGCTGCGCCGCGCCTACGAGTACGCGGAGCGCTCCCACCGGGGCCAGACGCGGCGTTCGGGAGACCCGTACATCAGCCATCCGCTCGGCGTCGCCCACATGCTGGCCGAGTACAAGTTCGACCAGACCAGCGTCGCGGTGGGCCTCCTGCACGATGTCCTGGAGGACACCGGCGCCACGAAGAAGGCGCTCGCGGCGGAGTTCGGCGCCGAGATCGCCGACCTGGTGGACGGCGTGTCGAAGATCGGCCGCCACGAGTACGTGCGCAGCGACGAGGTGCAGGCGGAGAGCTTCCGCAAGCTGATCCTGGCCTCGGCCCGCGACCTGCGGGTGATCGTGGTGAAGCTGGTCGATCGCCTGCACAACATGCTCACCCTGGAGCATCTCGAGCGGGGAAAGCGACGGCGCATCTCGCGCGAAACGCTGGAGATCTACGCACCGCTCGCCCAGCGGCTGGGCATGTCGCGGATTCAGCGCGTGCTCGAGGACCGGGCGTTCCGACACCTGCATCCGCACCACTACGAAGGCATCCGCAAGCAGCTCGACGAGCGGATCAGGGGCGCCCGGGTCATGACCCGACGGATCGCCGGGCGCCTGCGGGAGGCGCTGCAGAAAGCGGAGATCGAAGCCGAGATCAGCCACCGGGTCAAGGGCTACTACTCGATCTACCAGAAGCTCCGCCGCCGGCAGATCGATCTGCCGGACCTGTTCGACTTCCTGGCCTTCCGGATCATCACGGTCGACGTCAAGGACACCTACGCCGCACTCGGTGTCGTGCATCAGGTCTGGCGTCCCATTCCGGGGCGCTTCAAGGACTACATCGCGATGCCCAAGCCGAACCTGTACCAGTCTCTGCACACGACGGTGCTGGGCCGGGGCGGACAGCCGTTCGAGGTCCAGATCCGGACCCGGGCGATGGACCTGATCGCCGAAGAGGGCGTGGCCGCGCACTGGCGGTACAAGGGCGGGCAGCTCGACACCGACGAGAACGACGTCGGCATCGTCTGGCTGCGCCAGCTCCTCGAGTGGCAGCAGGAGGTGCCTGATCCACGCACCTTCCTGAGCGCGCTCAAGATCGACCTGTACCCCGACGAGGTCTACGTGTTCACCCCCAAGGGCGACGTGCTGTCGTTCCCCCGCGGCGCGACACCGCTCGACTTCGCCTATCGGATTCACACGGATCTCGGCCATCACTGCAGCGGCGCGCGCGTGAACGGGCGGCTGGTGCCGCTGCGTACCGAACTGAACAACGGCGACATCGTCGACATCACGACGAACCCGAACCGCGAACCCAGCCGGGACTGGCTGAACATCGTCGGCACGACGCGGGCGCGGAGCAAGATCCGCCAGTGGATCAACGCGGAGCAGAAGAAGCGGGCGATCGAGATCGGCCGCACGATGCTGGCCAGTGAGCTTCGTCGCTACCGGGTGAGCCCGCGCCGCCTGTTCGACTCGAAGGAGATGGCGGACTTCGTGGCCGCCGAGGGCTACGGGAGCCCCGACGAGCTGTTCAGCCGACTGGGTTTCGGCCGCGGTTCCGTCAAGCCGGTGCTGCGGGCGCTGCTGCCGCCGGAACGCCTGAGACGCCGGGATCAGAGTCCGGGCCGCCTGCGCCAGGCCGTGAACCGGATGCTGCCCCGCGACCAGGCGAAGCTCGTGGTCAAGGGCGAGAACGACATGCTCGCGTTCTTCGCGGGCTGCTGCAGCCCGTTGCCGGGAGAGGACATCATCGGTTTCGTGACCCGCGGCCGCGGTGTCTCCGTCCACTCCGTGGACTGTCCCAACGTCCGCAATCTGCTGTACCACCCGGAACGGGAGATCCGCGTCGAATGGGCCCGCCGACACGATGCGATGTTCGCCGTGACCCTGGTCATCGAGACCCGCGACCGCCCGGGCGTGCTCGCCCGCGTCACCGAGGCGATCGCCAGGCAGGGCAGCAACATCCGCCACATCGAGAGCCGCAGCCGCGGTCACGGCGAAGCGGCAATCGATGTCGTGGTCGACGTCCGCAACCGCAAGCACCTGAACCGACTCCAGCAGTCGCTGGAAGACCTCTCCGCGGTGCGTACCGTGAAACGCCGGCAGGGGGCGCCGCCGGCGTCGGCCGCCGGCTGACGAGCGGGTGTCGGGCCGCCGCAGAGCCCGGCCCATCGGTTCGCCGGGCCCGGTTTCCACGCCGTCACCCTGCGGGCCGTCAACCCGGCGGGAGCGGACGAGGCGACCAGGCTGGTCCGGGTCGGGGACGGGCCGGACACGGCGCCGGACAAGGAGGATTGGACGCTCCCTCCGCAGCGTTCGTATACTGGTTCGAGAGATGGACACCCGACGCCCATTCCCGCCCGCCGGGATCGCCGCGATCGCCGCCAGCCTTTGTCTGGCGCTCTTCGCCGCGTGTGACAAGACCAGCCCCGTGGCGCCGTCGGGCACGCTGATCACGATCAGCGCGAATCCGGACCGCATTCCGTCGGACGGGCGCTCGGAGATCCGGGTGGTCGCACTGCGGCCCAACGGCACGCCGGTCAGTTCCGGCACCCTGGTGCGGTTCGCGACCACCCTGGGTTCGATTCCGGCCAGTGTTCCCGTGGACGACCGCGGCGAGGCGCGGGCGATGCTCGAGGCCAACGGCCAGTTCGGCGCCGCCTCGGTTTCGGCCAGCACCGGCGGCTCGGAAACAGCGACGGTCAACGTCCAGCTCGGTCTTTCGCCGGCTTCGGTCACCGTGCAGGTGACGCCGAACAGCGTGCCCGAGACGGGCGGGCAGGCGGATCTGCTGGCCATCGTTCGCGACGACCGCGGCCAGCCGCTCGACAAGGCCCAGGTCAACTTCCGCAGCGAGATCGGCACCCTGGAATCGGGCGGCGGATTGATCTCCACCGGCGCCGACGGCAGCGCGTCGGACCGGCTGGTCGTCACGCCGGGCGATCTCGACACGGTGACGGGCGACAGCTTCCAGGTCGGCGTCGACGTGGGCAGCGGCGGGGGCGAGTTGGTCACGACGAACGTGAGCGTCAGCATCCAGCGCCTGCCGCGGGCCGATTTCACGTTCAACACGCGCAACCTGCTGGTGTCCTTCGAAGACACGACGGACGGCCGCACGACGAGCTGGCTGTGGACCTTCGGCGACGGCAACACGAGCACGCGGCAGAACCCGACCCATACCTATGCCGAAACAGGCACCTACGCGGTCACCTTCCGGGCCACCAACACGCTCGGTTCCGATGAGGTGACGAAGTTCGTCCAGGTCACGGGTCAGTAGCCCGGCCCGTGACGGCAGCCGAAGGGCGACCAGTGACTCGTCCCCGGCCCGCGCCGACAGTGACCTTGGGCAGGTTGTACCTGGCCCAGGGCCATCGCCGCGAGGCGGCCGAGATCTTCGAGCAGATCCTCCGGGCCGACCCTCGCAACCCCGGGGCGCGCGAGGGGCTGGAAGGGCTGCGCGGGAAGGCCGCCGCGAAGCGCGTCCCACCCCGCCCGGCGCGTGATCCGGATCGCCGGCCGGAAAACCCGCGCGGGCAAGCCGCCGGGAAGCGGTGACCTGTACACTCTGCCGACCGATCGGGCCAGAGGCCCTCACAGCCTTCTGACGAGTTGGAGGAGTTCGTGCTGACCTATGAACAAGTCGAGGCGCTGATCCGGTTCGTCGCCGAGGAACGGCGCGGCGGCTCCGACCTCTCGGTCGAGTATCAGGCCGGCGGCCTCTACCTGCGGGCGGGCGGCGATCGTGGCGCCGCTCCCCGAGGACCTCGTGTCGAGCCGGCTGAACCCGCGGTCTCTGCCGCTCCACCGCAGCCGGAAGCGAACGAGGAACAGGCGGCCGGGGAGGGGGCCGCGCTCGAGGGGCACGTACTCGGTTCGCCGATCGTGGGCACGTTCTACGTCGCCCCCGGCCCGGACGCCCCGCCGTACGTCACAGAGGGTTCCAGGGTCGAGAAGGGCCAGGTCGTCTGCATTGTCGAAGCGATGAAGCTGATGAACGAAATCGAGGCCGACGTCTCCGGAGTCGTCACCTCCGTGGTGCCCGCGAACGGCGACCCGGTCGAGTTCGGCGCGCCTCTCTTCGTCATTCAGACCTGAGCGGTATCCAGCGCGTGAGCGCCTCGGCGCGGCCGTTCCGCAGAATCCTGGTCGCCAACCGGGGCGAGATCGCGGTGCGGATCATCCGCGCCTGCAGGGACCTCGACATCGCGACCGTCGCGGTGTTCAGCACCGCGGACCGGGACGCCCTGCACGTGCGGCTGGCCGACGCGGCGATCTGCGTGGGGCCTCCGGCGCCAGCCGGGAGCTACCTGCACCAGCGCAACCTGCTCTCGGCGGCGCACCTCGCGGGCGCGGAGGCGGTCCATCCAGGCTACGGCTTCCTGGCCGAGAACGCCGACTTCGCGACCGCCGTGGAGCAATGCGGTCTGACCTGGATCGGGCCCGCACCGTCGTCCATCCGCACCCTGGGTGACAAGAGCGGCGGGCGCGAAGCCGCAGCCGCGGCCGGCGTGCCGGTGCTTGAGGGCGGGCCGCTGCCGGAGCAGTCCGCGGAGGCGGCGGAGTTTGCCGACGGGATCGGCTATCCCCTGATGCTGAAGGCGGCGGCGGGCGGCGGCGGGCGCGGCATGCGGGTGGTCCGCGACCGCGCCGGACTCCGGACCGCTCTCCAGTCGGCCGCGAAGGAGGCCGTTGCCGCCTTCGGCAACGGCGAACTCATCGTGGAGCGGCTGCTGGAACGCCCGCGCCACATCGAGGTCCAGGTGTTCGGCGATTCGTTCGGCCGCGCGGTGCAGCTGGGCGAGCGCGACTGCTCGATTCAGCGCCGGCACCAGAAGCTCCTGGAAGAGGCGCCGGCCCCGAGGCTGGGCGCCGACCTGAGGCGATCCCTGGGCGAGGCGGCACTGCGGCTGGCGAAGCGGGTCGGCTACGCGAACGCCGGCACGGTCGAGTTCCTGGTCGACGGCGCCCGGTTCTACTTCCTGGAGATGAACACCCGCATCCAGGTCGAGCATCCGGTGACCGAGGCGGTGACCGGGGTCGACCTGGTCAAGCTCCAGATCGTCGCCGCCGCCGGCGAGCCTCTGGGACTTCCGGATGGAATCGGAACCTCGGGTCACGCGATCGAGTGCCGCGTCAACGCAGAAGATCCCGAGACGTTCGCGCCCTCGCCCGGCACGCTGCGGCGCTACCGGCCGCCCGCCGGCCCCGGCGTTCGGGTCGACAGCCACTGTTTCGAAGGCGCCGAGATGCCGCCGCACTACGACTCCCTGCTCGCCAAGGTGGTCGCGCACGGCAGGGACCGCGCCGAGGCGATATCGAGGATGGCCCGGGCCCTCCGGGAGTTCGAGGTCGACGGCATCCACACCACCCTCCCGCTGATGCGCAGGATCGTCGAGTCGAGGCCGTTCGCGGATGCCGAACTGGACACCGGTTTCCTTGAACGGCTCAAGCGGCAGGGAGAAGGATGAGCGCTCACGCGCCGTCGCTGCGGCCGCCTGCGAACCGGCTCTACGCGATCGTCGATACGGGCTGCTTCGGCTCCGAAGCGGAAATCGTGACCTCCGCGGTTCGCACCCTTCTCGACTGCGGCGCCCGCTGGATCCAGCTTCGCGCCAAGGCGGCGCCGGACCTCGCCGCATGGCGTCTGGCCGAGCCCTTGAGGCGGATTCTCGAAGAGGCGTCGGGCGTCGAAGGCGAAGGCGACGAGCCGCTGCTGTGGATCAACGACAACGCCGCGATCGCCAGTGCGCTGACGACGGGCGGCCCGCCCGTCGGTCTTCACCTCGGCCAGGACGACCTGCCGCCGGCCGTCGCACGGCGGTTCCTCCCTGCCGAATGCCCGATCGGCCTCTCGACCCACGGCCACGCGCAGGCCGCGGAGGCCGAAACGGACCCTGCGGTCGACGTGCTGGCGATCGGCCCGGTGTTCGGAACGGCGACGAAGGAGCGTCCGGACCCGGTGGTCGGGCTCGGCGGCGTCGCCCGGGCCCGCCAGGTCTCTTCGAAGCCGCTGGTAGGGATCGGAGGCATCGATGCCGAAGGCGCCCCGCGGGTGATCGAGGCCGGGGCCGATGCGGTCGCCGTCATCTCGGCCCTCGATCCCGGGGATCTCGCGGCCTCCTGCCGCGGTCTGCTGCGAGCGCTCGCCTGAGGACTCGCCGCGCCGGTCTTCAGCCGCCCCGGGATCCGGATCGCTCGCTCCTGAGCGCCCGGACCAGGAACAGGGTGAAGCCGCCCCACACCAAGCCGCAGATCAGGACCATGACGAGGATCGCGAGAGAGGACATCGATTGCAGCGGCTCCGCGGCAACTATACGTCACGCTCCCACGACTCCTGTTGCGAGCGGCGACGCGTGGTCTTTCGCACCGTGCAATCCACGATCCCGGCCCGGCGGCGAGGGACCGGTCGAGCAACTGCAGGGGGGCGTCGCCGGTCGTGCCACGAGGCAATCACGATCCCGGCCACGCCAACGCTCCAACACGGCTCTTGCTGCGGGCGGCGGCGCCTGTTGCCGGCCCCCCTCGCGTATACGCTCCGAAGATGGCGCGTTCGGACGAATGGAGACCATGGAGACATCTGCGGCGGGTTCGAGGCGGCGGGTGAACCGGACCGAGGCCTCCGCCATGCGCGTCTTCCTCGTCGGCTTCATGGCGGCCGGCAAGAGCCGGATCGGCCGACGGCTGGCCCGGTCCCTCGGCTGGACCTTCCTCGACCTCGATCTGGACATCGCGGGCTTCGAGGGCCAGCCGGTGGCCGATTTGATCGTCGCACGCGGGGAGAGCCACTTCCGCGAACGGGAAACGGCGGCGCTCGAACGCTGCGCCGCGCTCGAACGCGCGGTGATCGCCACCGGCGGCGGCGCCTTCACCCTGGAGCGAAACCGCCGCCTGATCGGGGACCTCGGCTCAAGCGTCTGGCTCGACCCGCCCTGGGAGGCTCTCTGCCGCCGCGCCCGGCAGTCCCGCCACCGCCGTCCGCTCTTCACGTCTCCGGACCGGGCGCGCGCGCTGTACGAGAGCCGCCTCGATTCCTACCGCCAGGCCGATGTGCGGATCAGGACCCGGGGGACGGAACGGAAGAGAGACGTGGCAGCCGAGGTGATCCGGCGCCTGGGGCTCGCCTCGAGGAGTTGACCGCCAGCTGACGCCGCTGCAATCCACCATCTGTCCCGGCGCCTGCCGAAGCGGGTTCAAGGTCAGGCTCGTCCCCCGAGTCGAGGTTCGCGGCGTCAGAGCGAGGAACCGCCTCTTCCTGTGTCGGGCTTCGGCGTTTCCGTGGTGTCGTTCCCTGCTGCGGTTGCCACGGTACGGCCCGGCGGGCCGGGCTCGGGCGCTCCGCTTCGCGGCGGCACGCCGGATGCGGACCAGAAGGTCCGCGCACCCGGAGTCACGGTCGTTGCCGCCGGTAGAGGGACTCGCCGCGGCCCGGTCAGAGCGGGTTGTTGACGATTTCGTCGAGAGTTCTGCCTTCGCGGGCCATCGCCGCGAACTGCTCGAGGCGGGGGCTGGCGCGGGCTGCGTTGGCGCTCTCCCAGGTCGCGATGGCGCCGTCGCGGTCGCCGAATTGCAGCAGCAACAGACCGCGCATGAGGGCCGCCTGCTCGTGACCCGGGTCGCTTCGCAGGGATCTGTCCAAGGCGTCCAGGGCGACCTGCGTCTGGCCCATCCGGAGGCGCGTGATCCCCGAAACGAAGTGGGCATCGGGGTCCTCGGGTGCGATCTGCAGCGCGAGTTGGGCGGTCCGGAAAGCGTCGAAGACGCGGCCGTTGGCGAGCAGCAACTGCATCAGGGCTCGCATCGCCTCGAGGTCCGAGGGATCGGCGTCGATCTGTCGCTGCAGCTCCTTGGCTCGGGACGCCAATTCGGGCGGGAGCGCTCTCTGGCCGCGGAAGTCCGTTTCGGCGCCGCCCTGCACCATCGCCTGCTCGGCCTGCGGATCGGGCCGGGCGTCGGACTGCGCCCAGATGACCAGCGCGGCGACCAGGCCCACCACGCCGCCGCCGAGCAGGACGCCGGAGAGAAGGGGGTGCGCCTGGACGAAGGCGCGGCCGGCCGGCGCCGCTCCCTGCCGCCCGGCGCCGCGGTCCGGTGCGATGCCGGCGAGCGCCTCCCCGACCTCGTCGAGTTCCTTCAGCACGCGGGCAGTCGAGACCTGGAGCCGGCGGCGGTCGGCCGGTTCAAGGCCGGTCTGCTTCAGTCGGGCGAGCAGGTCCTCCCGCCGGCTCAGGAGGTCGGCGCGCTGAAGCTCGAGCGCGGCCGCGCGCGCCGCGGCCTCCCGGGGCAGAAAGGCGAACCCGACTCCCACACCGGCGAGGACGGCGGCAGCGAGGGCGATCGCCGCGACGACAGTCAGGTCGGCCTCTCCCCGTTGTCCCCGCCGTCTCCGTCATTTCCGTCATCTCCGTCGTTGCGCTCCACCTGCCTCAGGTAGACATCCAGGGCCTCGTCGGCGCTTCGCCGTCGGCGCAGGCGAAGGGCGACGAGCAGGACACCGAGCAGGACGATCGCGGCGGGGGCCGCCCAGACGATCAGGTTGAGCCCGCGCGCCCGCGGGGCGAGCCGAACGAACTCGCCGTAGCGCTGCTCGAAGTACCCGACGACCTGCTCGCGGGTGTAGCCCTGAGCCAGCAGGGACCGCGCCTGCGCCCGCATCGCATGCGCCGACGCGGCACCGGAATCGGCGATCGAGAGAGCCTGGCACTTTGGGCAGCGGAGGTCGGCCGCGACCTCTGCAGCGGCCCGGTCCAGCTCGTCGCCGGAGAGAGGGCGGCCGAGGGGGTCGCCCAGCTCGTTGGACGTTTCGATTCCCAGAGCGGGCTGGTACCCGCTCTCGGCCGAGGCCGGGGCGGCGCCGGGAGGCGTATCGGGTTCCTGGGCCGGCGCCGACGCGGCGAAAGACAACGCCGCCAGCAGCGTCGGAAGGACGGTGGCACGCCGCCTGTCAGCCGGTCGCGGGGGCCGGCGCCCGTTCGTACGGCTCGGCCAGTTCCCGGCTCGCGTTGCGCGGCGCATGTCAGCCGGTCGCCGGGGCCGGCTGCGCGAGCATCCGGTTGGCGACGTCCAGGAGCTGATCCCGCGATACCGCGCCGATCGCCTTGTCGACGATCACACCGTCGCGGCCGATGAAGAAGGTCTCCGGCGGTCCGTAGACCCCGTACGCAATCGCGACCCCGCCGTCCGCGTCGATCAGTGACGGCCCCCAACGCCCGTATTCGGCGTTGAACTGCGCGATCAGGTCGGGGTCGTCCTGGAAGATGACGCCGAGGAAGTGGATCTCGCCCTGCCAGCGCCGCGCTCCGGCCATCAGAAGCGGGTGCTCGACGATGCAGGGCGGGCAGTACGTAGCCCAGAAGTTGATGATGACAGGCCGGCCGCGCAACTCCGCCAGATCGACGATGTTGCCGTCGAGGTCGGCGAGCCGGAAATCGGGCGCCGGCCTGCCGATGAGCGGCGACTCGACGATCTGCGGATCGTGCTGGAAGGCGAATCCGAGCAACACGAGCAACGGCAGCGAGATGCCGAACCCGAAGAGCAGGACCCTGCGGTTCATCGACCTCCCCCCGGAGGGGCCGGCGGCCAGGCAGCCAGCCCTCGATCGGCCAGGAGCGGGACTCCGGGGTTCATCGACCTCCCCCTGCAGGCGAGGCGGCCAGATCGGCAACCGCGCGCGGCATCGCCGCCCGCCGTTCGGCGGCGGTCGGGATCAGGCACAGGACGGTGCCCGCAACCATGACGACGACTCCGATCCAGATCCACGCGACAAGCGGCGTCGTGATCGCCCGCAGCCCGATCGATCCGTCGCCGCCGACGTTCATCAGGGTCAGGTACAGGTCATGACCCGCCGTGGTGCGGACCGCGGGGGTGCCGATCGGCTCCCGCTGGTTCGGGTAGATGTTGAGCGACGGGTACAGCACGCCGCGGTCCTGACCGTCGCTGCTGACTTCGATCTCCGCCTGGTGGCGGATCAGGTGCGGCTCCTGAACCCGCTCGGCGCCGCGGAAGGTCATCTCATACCCGCCCAGGCGCAGGGTGTCGCCGGCGCGAAGGGTCGATTCCGCCTCACGCTGAAAGGTGGAGGACACGGCGACCGCGACGAAGGTGATCAGCACGCCCAGATGGACCACGTAGGCGCCCAGCCTGTCCGGCGCCACCAGCACGGCGGCCAGCGGACCCCTGCCGCCCCGGCGCCGGCGCCGCGCGCGCACCGGCCGCAGGCCCTGGTCGGCGGTGACCCAGAGAGCGAAGCCGGCGAAGGCGGAGACGACAAGGACCGGTGCGGAGCGGGCGCCGAGCAGGAGGGCCAGGACGAGCGCGGCGGCCGCCGCCGGCAGCGGACGGACCAGGGCGCGGCGGACCAGCTTCGGGTCGCTGCCGCCCCAGGGCAGCGCCGGGCCGACTCCCATCATGAGGAGCAGCGCGGCGAACAGCGGCACGGCCATGCGGTTGAAGTAGGGCTCGCCGACGCTGACCTTCACGCCGCGCAGCGACTCGGCGACGATCGGATAGAGGGTGCCCACGAGCACCGTGAACATCAGGCTGACGAAGAGCAGGTTGTTCAGCAGGAAGGCGCCCTCGCGGCTGACCAGACGTTCGTTCGAGGGCTCGGACACCAGGGTGTCGATCCGCAGCGACAGCAGCACGACGACGGCGGCGGTGCAGAGGGCCAGGAAACCCAGGAACACGGGGCCGATCGGGCTCTGGGTGAAGGAGTGGACCGAATTCACGACGCCCGAGCGGGTGAGGAAGGTGCCGAGGATCGTGAGCAGGAACGTGATCATGATCAGGATCACGGTCCAGGCCTTGAGCGTTCCCCGCCGCTGCTGGACGACGCCCGAGTGGAGCGCCGCGATGCCGGTGAGCCAGGGCAGGAAGGAGGCGTTCTCCACCGGGTCCCAGGCCCAGTAGCCGCCCCAGCCGAGGACCTCGTACGACCACCAGCCCCCGAGCATGATGCCGGCGGTGAGAAACGAGGTCGGCACCAGCAGCCAGCGGCGCATGGGACGCAGCCAGGTGGCGCCCAGCTGCCCGCGGAGAAGCGCCGCGACCGCCATGGCGAACGGCACCGACATGCCGACGTAGCCCAGGTAGAGCATGGGCGGGTGGATCGCCATCAGCAGGTGGTTCTGGAGCAGCGGGTTGGGCCCGGGGCCGTCGACCGGCACCGGCGACGGCGTGGGCGCGAACGGGTCGGCGACGCTGGCGATCAGGAAGGTGAAGAACGCGCCGATGGCAAGCAGGGTCGCCAGGGTGTAGGCCAGGTAGTCCTCATGACCGCGGCGCTGGAAAGTGGCCGCGGCGGCGATGTAGAGGCCCAGGATCAGGCCCCAGAACAGGATCGAGCCCTCGAGGGACGACCACAGGGAGAAGATCGTGATGTGCAGCGGCGTGGACAGCGATCCGACCTGGGCCACATAGGAGACGGAGAAGTCGTGGCTCAGGAGGGCGTACCACATGACGCCGCAGGCGCCGACCATGGCGACGGCGAACAGCAACGCCAGACGCCTCGTGAGGCGGAGGCCGGCGGCCGAACGCCGGACGCCCGCGACGTAGCCGAGGGCGGCGCCGAAACCGGCCGCGATCAGGCCCAGGAGGACGAACCCCTGGCCCAGGACCGAGGTCACGTGTCGAACTGCATGGAATCGATCAACTCCTCCATGCTGCGCTGGTCTTCGACGTCGGGCGCCTGGTACTCGTTGTCGTGCTTGACCATGAGCCGCGAGGTCGCGAACTGGCCGCTTTCGCTCATCGTCCCCTCCAGCACGACGCCGATGCCCTCCCGGAACATGGCCGGCGGCACCGCGGTGGTACGGACGTCGACCTGCGACGTGCCGTCAGTGACCGTGAACTCGAGAGTGAGGCCGTCCCCGCTCCGGCTCACGGAGTCCTTCTCGACCAGACCCCCGAGCCGGATGCTGGCGCCGACCGCATCGGGACCGGCTTGGTGGAGGTCCGTGGGGCTCCAGTAGTAGACCAGGTTCTCGCCGACATCGCCGAAGGCCAGAACGGAGAGAGCGATGGCCACGGCGCCCGCCGCGGCCAGCAACAGAAGACGCCGGCTGCCGCGGTCAGGGGTTCCGCTGGTCGGGGTCGTGGGTTCCGTGCTCATGACTCGGTTCCTGCGCCGTTGCGTTGTCTTCGATCCGTCGCCGGCGGGCGAACAGACTGAAGGTGTAGAAGGCCAAGGCCGCGCCTGCCGACCCATAGGCGGCAACGACCCAGCCCCAACCGCCAACTATAACCCCGTCCACGTTGCGCTGCTCCTGTCTTCGGGCCGCCTGCAGGCGGCTCGCGGCGCTCAGGCGCCGGCCAGCCGTCCAGGTTGCGTTGCTCCTGTTCCGGACCGCCGGCGTGGGACTCTACTCCTCCATCGCCACCGCGGCCAGCACGCCTCCCAGAGCCCAGTAGATCACATCGAAGGCGAGCAGGATGATCAGCCAGCTACGCGTCTGATCCATCGGATCTCCGTGCAGCACGAGGGCCGCGCTCTTGACCGAGGCGATGAGCACCGGGATGACCAGGGGAAAGAGGAGCAGGGGCAGCAGCACGTCCTGGCTCGAGGCGCGGCTGGTCATCGCCGCATACAGCGTGCCCGGCGCGGCCAGGCCGGCCGCGGCAAGCAGCCAGACGCCGAGCAGGCCCAGCAGAGCGTTCGGCCCGGTATCGACGCCGTAGACGATGATCGCCGAGGGCAGGAGCACGGGCGCCAGCAGGGCCAGGAAGACGAAGTTGCCGAGCGCCTTGGCGTAGAAGAGAACCGCCGGCTCGACCGGCAGCAGCAGAAGCCCCTCCAGAGCGCGGTTCTCCCGTTCGACGCGGAAGGACTCGGAGATCCCCAGGGTGGAGCTCAGGAGCAGGGCGAGGATCAGGAAGCCGGGCGCCATGGTTGCCGCGGCGCGGTCGTCCGCGTCGATGGCAAAGGAGAACAGCACCAGCGTGATGCCCCCGAAGAGCACGATGGAGAAGAAACGGAAACGTCCCCGCCACTCGACCCGCAGGTCCTTGAGCAGCAGCACGAGAACCGGCCGCAGCAAATTCAACCTCCTCACCGGACCTCCGCTCGCCGATCCGCCGGGCGCAGCAGCACGAGAACCGGCCGCGGCAGGTTCAACGTCCCGTTCTCCATGGCACGATCAGCCGACCCCGGAGCCTCATGGGACCGCGAGAACGGGCGCAGCAGGCTCAACGTCCCATTCTCCTGCCCCAGGCGGCTTCCAGGGCGGAGGCCTCGCCCTGCCAGGCGACCTGGCCCTGCTCCAGCAGAACCGCCCGGCTGCACAGGCGGGAAGCCCGTTCGATCGCGTGAGACGCGACGATCAGCGTCCCACCGTCGTCCACGAAGCGCCCGACCCAACGCTCGACCAGGGACTGGCCCTCGGGATCGAGGGAGGCGAAGGGTTCGTCGAGAAGCAGCAGCCGCGGGTTCTCCAGCCGGGAGCGGGCGAGAATCAGGCGTTTCCTCATGCCGGCCGAGAAGCCGCCGACATGCCGGTCGGCGACGGCTGAGAGACCGACTTCCGCGAGCAGGTCGTCGAGCCGCGTTTCGCCCGAGCCGCCGCAAAGCGAGTTCCAGAGCCGCAGGGTCTCCATCGCGGTCAGGCGGTCGTAGAGATAGTCGTGATGGGAGACCAGGGCCAGGGCACTCCGGGCCCCGAAACGCTCCCGGGTCGGGCGCCGGCCGTCGACCAGGAGTTCACCCGCCGCCGGTTGCCGGAGCCCTGCGATCAGCCGCAGGAGCGTGGTCTTCCCCGAGCCGTTGGCGCCCGCGAGCAGCAGACGGTCGCCGGACAAGAGCTCGAGGTCGACGTGGGCGAGGGCCCACTGGGAGCCGAAGCGAATGCCGAGTCCGCGTGCGTGGATCAAGGTCTGTTGCTCAGTGTCCGTCTCAAGGAAGGGCGGTGGCGGCCCGAGCGGCGCCCAGTCCCACCAAGGACGGTCGGGATACTGCCACGGACCCTTGGTGAACCGTTGCCGGCGGGCGAACAGGCTGTTTGAGCCGGGTCGGTTTCTCCGCTTCCGTAATCGAAGGCGGCGGCTTTCGTCGGGACCAGTTCACCTGGCAGCCCGTGGCAGAAGTCCGTGTCGCACCGAGAGCGGCGAGGCGCGCGTCCAACAAGGCGCGATGAGGAGCATATCGGTGCATACTCGACCGAAGAGCTTGCCCGGGTGGCGCGCTCCGCGCCACCCGCGAACCAGTCCGTGCGCCCGTCATCGGGCGCACGGATGGCACGATGTTGGACGTGATGCATCGCCGCTCGAATGCAGCGCGACTTCTGCCACGGACTGCTATACTCACCGACCGACGAGGCGCCCAATTGGCTACAGAAGCAAGACTTGGGGGAGGTTGTAGAAGTGTGAGGCATGGTCTTCCACTTGTGACCAGCCTGCTGGCCGTGGTCCTGTTGGCGTCGCCAATGGAAGGACAGGGACCACCGGACGAGATCGTGGAACTGCGCTGGATCTCGGCGGCAAGGGCTCTTGACGAGGAGATTCCGGACAGCGTGCATCCGAGCGCGCGGAAGCTGATCAACGAGCAATCGGAGAAGTTCCGGGCGACGTTCGGTTCAGCCGCCAGCCACGATCTCCGCGAGGGGCATCTTGCACCCGAGGAGTTCTGCACCGTCAAGAGCATCGGTGCGGAGATCTGCTTCGGCGGTCCCGACACGGGTGGTGAGTTCGGAAGCGGGCTGCTTCTCGCCGAAGTGGCGGTCGTCGCGACCGTGGCGGACATCATCCCCGGTTTCGACAGCGGCGCCTGGATTGAGTCCCTCCTGGAGCTCAGCGACGCGGTTCCGCTCCACGGTCGGTCCCCCATCCCCGACTATGTCCTTCTGCCGGTACAGAGGGTAGTCGCCGAAGACCGCGTGTTCTGTGGCGGTATTGGTGACGAGTTCGACCCGCTCATCGGAACCCGCGTTGTCGTGATCGGCCCTTGGGTCGAGGGCGTGGTTCCTGTCGGTCCGGGACCGGGAAACTCGACCCTGTTCGCCATCGTGCGGAAAGACGGCGAGTCGCTGCGCTGGTCGCACGGCAGTACCGGCCCCGACAACCTCGTTGATCTGCAATGGCGTGTGGAAGAGGCTGTCCGCGGCAACCTCTTCAAGCTGACATCGCATCTGGCCCGGCTCAGAGAACGCGCGGAGGAACGCGAGCAGTTTGGGGATGAATGGTTGCGACGAACGAGGCGGGGCTGCCGCCTTGTCGCCGTCGACGAGGAAAGCGGAGAACAAACCGAGATATGCATCGGCTCCAACGCAACCGCAGCGGCGAAGGCGCGATTCCGGAAAGCCTGGCAGCAGCAATGCGCGGACGGTGGAGAAGACCCGTTCGTTGAAGTGTTGTCGGGCGACGAGCGGACCAGGGCGAGCATCTGCAACCGATGAGAAGAGCAGTTGTCTTTCTCGCCCGACGAGTGCGAACGGGGACGGCGCCTGGTCCAACGTGGTCGAGTTGACCTCGAACTGATGGACGGGGTTCGCCGGCCGTTCACTCCGTATCGGCTGGAGTCCGGGCGGCCTGTAGCGTGGGTGCGGCGGCGCGCACCGGTCTGACGCCGCGCACGGCCGAGCGGCCGCCGGCCCGCAACAATCGGGCGCGGGAGACGTAGGTGAAGGCTGTGGAGGCAACTCGGGCGACCGACGAGGAGTTGGTGGCTGCGATTCTGGACGGCGAGGCAGCCCTGTACACCGACCTCGTGCAGAGGTATCAGGGGCGCATCGTCAACTACCTGAATCGCTTTCTCCGCAATGTCGACGAGTCGCAGGAGTTGTCTCAGGAAGTGTTCCTGAAGGTCTACAGGGCCCTCGACCGTTACAACCCCAGGTACCGATTCTCGACATGGCTGTTTCGGGTGGCACAGAACGCGGCGATCGACCTGCTCCGCAAGCGGCGCCTCAAGCTGGTACCGATGCAGCGCGTCGGCGCCGACGGAAACACCCGCGAAAGGGAGTTCCCCAGTCAGGACAGGGACCCCTACCGGGTGCTTCGCAACCTGGAGCGGCGCGATGCGATCGGGACCGCGATCGATGGCCTGAAGGACGAGTACCGGGAGCTGATCCAGTTGAGACATTTCGCCGAGATGACGTACGACGAGATCGCCGAGTTCAAGGGCATGCCCCTGGGCACGGTCAAGAACAAGTTGTTTCGCGGCCGCCGGATGCTGAAGGCCCGGTTGGCTGACTACCTCACCGACTGAAGGACGGGAGGAGGTTCCAGCGATGACGAGTTCCGAGAGAACGGCCTGTTCCCGGGCCGAATCGATCGATGCGTACGTTGACGGCGCCGTGAGCGGACCCGAACGCGAGCAGGCGGAGCAGCACCTCGCGGAGTGCGCCGAGTGCCGGGACGAAGCGCGCGGCCTGACCGCCCTGCGGGAGCTCCTGGCCGCGGAACGTCTTGCGACCGAGCGGCTCGAGATCGACGTGGGCGCGTCGTCGCGGGCCCGTGGACGCAGGGCTGTAGCCGCGGCCGCGGCGCTCGTCGGACTCTTCGGCGGCGCGCTGAACGTGCTCGCCGGGCTGGCGCCCCGGGCCGAATCGGCGGCCGCCGCCGTTTCGACCCTGTTCGACTTCACGGTCACGGTGGGACTCGTCGGCGCCGGTCTGCTCGATGCCTCCTGGCGTGGCATGAGCGCGGCGGTGTCCTCGGTCCTCCAACCCGCGGGGCCGGGCCTGTTGTTCGGCGGCCTGGCGGCCATGGGCCTCAGCGTGCTCCTGTTCTTCCTGCTCGGGCGCGGGTCCCGGGTCGTGGCGCGCGAACGGCAACAACGCTGACGCTCCGCCCGCCGCGTGTCGCGCGCTGGCGTGCCGGGCGCTACGATCGGCGGCGTCTCGTGACCACGCTCGCCCCAAAGCTCCGGCACTCCTCTGTCGCGGGCCTGCGGGCCTGTTCGTGCGCCGCGATCGTGGGCGCAGGCGTGGTCGTGGTCGGCTGCGCGGCGGCCGAACCGCCTGCGGAGGGGGTCCGCGCGGCCCTCGTCGTCGAGGCCGAGGCGGTGATGCGGGACCAGCTCGTGGCATTGGGACGGGACCTGGAGTTGCGCGGCGAAGCGCGTTCGGATGTCGTCGTCCTGAGCGGAAATGCGCGCGTCGACGGCGCCGTGGCGGGCGACGTGATCGTGCTCGGCGGCGATGTCCAGCTGGGGCCGACGGCCCGGCTGCGGGGCGATGTGTTCGTGCTGGGCGGCGAGGTGAGCGCCGAGGCCGGGGCGTCCGTGGAGGGCCGCACGGTGGCCTGGCCGCGGGCGCCGTCCTCGTGGCTGGTTCTCGCCGAGGGGCCGTTGATGGGCCATTCGCCGCTGTCGTCGGCGGCGGCGTTGCTCAACCTGGCCTTGCTGCTGGCCTGGTTGCTCGTGTCGGTGGTCCTGGCGTGGGGCTTCGACTCGTCGCTGACGGTAACCGCCCGGAGCGTTCTGGAGCGGCCGTTCCGGAACTTCTTCGCCGGTCTGGTGGCGGTGCTCGCCGTGGGCCTGACCTTCGCCGTCGTCAGCACGGCGGCGCCGGGCCTGGTCGGCGTGCCGCTGCTCGCCGTCTGTGCGGTGGCGGCCATGGTGTGCAAGCTGTGGGGCACGGTGGCGGTCTTCATGGCGGTGGGGACGCGCCTGGCGCCGAATCGTCCGCAGCTCGCCGGCCGGCCGCTCGCTGCCGTGCTCCTCGGATTCCTCGCCCTGGGTCTGGTCAAGATGGCTCCCTGGCTGGGCGGATGGACCTGGACCATCGTCACCTGCGTGGGGATCGGAGCGGCGCTGGACAGCCGACTGGGCCGGCGGGAGCCGTGGTTCGAGGGCCTGACCTGAGAGCGTCCGAACTCGCGGCGTCGCGCTCCGCAGCGCAGCCTCGCCATCCAGCGCGCCGCAGTGCGCGCCTCCCCGGTTGCGTCCCTGGCGGCGGCGTTGCGTTCTGCGGCGCAGCCTCCTAGGCTGCCCCGATGTATTGCCAGGTTTGCGGCGCCCGCAACCAGGACGACGCGGAGCACTGCCAGCGTTGCGCGCAGAAACTCATGGTGCTGTCCGGGGCTTCCCCGCCGTCGGAAGAACCGTTGGACGCGGGCGATGAGGAGTTCTCCTTCGACGAGCACCTGCTGGAGCGGATCTCGATTCTGGAGGAGGTGCTGAAACGGACGGGCGAGACCGTGCAGAAGGTTCTGAACGCCCTGCACCGGCAGGAGGAGAGCATTCTCGTCCACCATGCCGGCATGCTTGCCCTGAGGGACCTTCTCGAGCGCCAGGACCTGATCGACACGGCGGAGTGGAGCGATCTCTGGGAATCCAGGATGGACTACCAGTTCCTGGTGCTCGAGAAGCGGGAGCGGTTCGCCGCCGTGAAGGACCGGATCCTCGGGCTCTACGAGGGGCGGCGCCGCCACGCTTTCGAGCAGCTTCTCGACGAAGCGGCGTCCGCGCTCGGCGGCCTCGACCTGACCAGGGCGATGGAGGTCCTCGAGACGGCGGCGACGGTGGACCGCGGCAATTTCGAGCTCGCCCACTTCCTCGGCGAGGCCCACTTCCAGGAGGGACGCCTCGAGCCCGCACTCGACCACTGGAGCCGTGTGCTGGCAACCAAGCCCGACCATGTCCAGGGCCTGGTCTACAGCGGCGTGATCCGCCTTCAACAGGGCGAGGAACAGCGAGGCCAGGAACTGCTCGAGCGGGCGGTCGTCCTCCATCAGGACGCCTTCCTGCCGCACTTCTGCCTCGGCGCGTCGCTGGCGGGACGCGGCCAGTTGAAGGCGGCGGCGGCCTTCCTGGAGCGGGCGGTCGAGATCGATGCGGTGCCGCAGGCGCTCTACCTGCTCGGCGGCTGCCGTTACGAGATGGGACGGCTCGGGCCGGCGATCGAATCGCTCGACCAGGCGCTCTGCGTCGACCCCTCGTTCGAGGAATGCCACCACCTCCTCGGCCTCTGCTACCTGGACCGGGGCTGGAACCGCAAGGCCCTGGCCGCGTTCCGGACCGCCCAGCAACTGAATCCGCGCCGCATGCGTTACCGCGATCTGGTCGCCTATCTTTCGGGCCGGACGGGCGCCGAGTTGCCGTCGACCAGTCCGGCGGCCGCCGACCGGGTGAGCCGCGGCGAGCAGGCGATCGAGTCGGGCGATGCGGCGGAGGCGCTGCGCTGCTACCGCGAGGCGCTGTCGCTCGACCCGGACAACCCGACCCTGCTGATGACCTACGCACTGGCCTGCCTCCGGCTCGACCGCGGCCAGGAGATCCGTCAACTGACCCAGCGGGTGCTCGATTCGAACGCCGGTGAGATGCTGCGCGCGACGGCCTATGCGACCCTGATCGAGTCTCTGCGCGGCGAAGGGAAGTACCGGGAGGGAAACGAGGTCGGACGGCGGCTGCTGGAGGAGGAGGGCGGATCGAACTTCTCGAAGAGCATCGCCTACTACGAGATGGCCTACAACCTGGCCGAGATGGACGAAGACCTGGACGAGGCGCTCGACTTCGCCCGCCGGTCCCTGGAGCACGCACCGGAAGAGCTGCGGCAGTTTCCGCTCGCGGCGCTTGGCTGGGTCCACTACAAGCGGCAGGAGCTGGAGGAGGCGATCGACTTCCTGTCCCAGTCGACGGAGCTGGGGCCGTCGACGACGGTGCTGACGCGGCTGGGCATGGCGCTTCTGGCATCCGGCGACGAGGACCGGGCACGCGGCGTGCTGGCACGTGCGCGGCGTCTGGACGACCGGGGCGGCGCGATCGAAGAGCGGATGATGGAGTTCATGAAAGACTCCGCGCGGATCATCGAACGCGTGCGCGGCCGCGCCTGAACGCCGCTCGGTACCGAATCGCCCTCAGGAGTTTCCGGCAGAGAAACGATGCGTTGGAGCAACTACTACCTGATGACCGCCCGGGAGGCCCCCAGGGACGCCGAGGTCATCAGCCACCAGCTGATGGCCCGGTCCGGCCTGGTGCGGCGGCTGGCCGCAGGGATCTACACGATGCAGCCGACCGGTTGGCGGACCCTGCGCAAACTGATGGCGATCGTCCGGCGCCGGATGGAGCGGGCCGGCGCGGTCGAGCTCTCGATGCCGGCGATTCAGCCCGCCGAACTCTGGGAGGAGTCCGGACGCTGGGCCAGATACGGGGTGGAGCTGCTGCGGATGGAGGACCGCCACGGCCGGCGGTTCTGCTTCGGTCCGACGCATGAGGAAGTCGTCACCGATCTCGTCCGGCGCGACGTGAAGAGCTACCGCCAGCTGCCGATCAACCTGTTCCAGATCCAGACCAAGTTCCGGGACGAGATCCGTCCCCGCTTCGGGCTCATGCGGGGCCGCGAGTTCCTGATGAAGGATGCCTACTCGTTCGACGCGGATGAGGAGGGTCTCGACCGCAGCTACCGGTCGATGCACGCCGCCTACTCGCGCATCTTCGAGGCGTGCGGGCTCGAGTACTCCGTCGTCGAGGCGGACCAGGGGGCGATCGGCGGCTCGTCGTCGCACGAGTTCATGGTGCTTGCCGACACCGGCGAGAGCGCGGTCGCGAGTTGCGCCGCCTGCGGCTACGGCGCCAACGTGGAGCGGGCCGAGGTCGGCGAGCTGCCGGCGCCGCCCGCGGGCCGCGGCGAGGCCCCGATCGAGGTGTCGACCCCTGGAACGACCACGGTGGCGCAGGTCGCCGAGCTGCTCGAGGTGAAGCCGGCGCAGGTGGTCAAGACGCTGATCTACGAAACGGACGACGGCCTCGCCGCGGTCGCGATTCGAGGCGACCGCGAAGTGAACGAGGTCAAGCTGCTGAACGTTCTCGGCGGCCTCGGCCTGCGGCTGGCGACGGCCGGACAGGTCGAAGCCGCGACCGGCGGTCCGCTCGGCTTCTCGGGTCCCGTCGGCCTTTCCGCGGACGTGCGCCTGGTCGCCGACCGGTCGGCGCGCGCCCTCGCCGGTTTCGTCTGCGGCGCCAACCGGGGCGACCGGCACTTCGCCTCCGTGCGCTGGGACCGGGACGTGGCGAGCACGCGGCCCGTCGAACGGGTCGACGTGGTGACCGCGGTCCACGGCGATCCGTGCCCGCGCTGCAGCGGCGGCGAACTGAGACTTTCGCGCGGCATCGAGGTCGGCCACATCTTCAAGCTGGGCACGACGTATTCGGAGAAGATGAACTGCACCTTCACCGACGACGGCGGCCGGCTTCGACCGATGGAAATGGGTTGCTACGGGCTGGGCATCGGTCGCACCGCGGCCGCCGCGATCGAGCAGGGCCACGACAGGAACGGCATCATCTGGCCGAAGCCCCTGGCGCCGTTCACCGTGGTTCTCTGTTCGCTCGACCCGGGGGCGGAACCGGTGCGCTCGGCGGCCGACGGCCTCTACGGGGAACTCGTGGACCGGCTGGCTCCCGCCGGTTTCGACGTGCTCTACGACGACCGCGCGGAGCGGCCCGGGGTCAAGTTCAAGGACGCCGACCTGGTCGGCTTCCCGGTTCGGGTCGTGGTCGGCGCGCGCTCGCTCGCCAACGGGGGCGCGGAGGTCTCGAACCGCAGCGGCGGCGAGCGCGAGGTCGTTGCGCTGGACGAGGTCTGCGAGGCGGTCGTCGGTCGGTTGCAGCGGTAGGGCCCGGTCTGCGCCGCAGATCACGGCGCGGGGGGTGCTGCGTCGCGAGGTCAGGCGAGGTGGGGCCGGATGGAGCCTGCGACGAGGTTGGCGGCTCCATCTATGGGTCTTCCTCGACTGCAGCGGTAGGGCCCGGTCTGCGCCGCAGATCACGGCGCGGGGGGTGCTGCGTCGCGAGGTCAGGCGAGGTGGGGCCGGATGGAGCCTGCGACGAGGTTGGCGGCGCCATCTATGGGTCTTCCTCGACTGCTTCAGGAAGAACGTCGATCCGCAACGACACGATCCGGTTGCCTTCCACCTCCATCACCTCCAGCCGCAGCCGTCCGGCTTCGACCGTGTCGCCCGTTTCCGCGGTGCGGCCGAGTTCCGACAGCGCGATGCCGGCCACCGTGTCCTCCTCGCGGGCGTCGGCGATGCCGATCTCCAGTTCGTCCTCGAGGTCCTCGATCAACATTCCCCCGAGGACCTTGTAGCCGCCATCGTCGAGGCGTACGAACTCGGGGACCTCGGCGTCGAACTCGTCCTGGATCTCACCGACGATCTCCTCCAGGACGTTCTCGAGCGTGACGATGCCGGCCACGCCGCCGTACTCGTCGACCACCGCCGCCATGTGGATGTGCTCGTGGCGCATCCGCGTCATCAACTGGTCCAGAGGCAGGGTCTCGGGGACCGCGAAGGTCTCGCGGGCGATGTCGCGCAGCGATGCCGGGGGCTCCTCGGCGATGAACAGGTCCTTGATGTGGACCAGACCGATCAGTTGGTCGAGGTCGCCCTCGCAGAGCGGGAATCGGGTGTGGCCGCTGCGGCGGGCGAAGGCGAGATTCGCATCGATCGGGGCGGTGGCGTCGAGGTAGACGACCTCGGTGCGGGGGACCATCACCTGGCGGGCGTTGCGATCGGAGAGTTCGAACACGTTGTCCAGCAGTTCCCGCTTGGGCTCGGAGAGTTCCGTGTCCTCCTCCGAAGCGAGCAGTCGGCGGATCTCCTCCTCGCTGTGGGCCAGTTCGCCGTGGCCGACCGGTTCGATGCCGAACAGCCGCAGGAAGGCGTTCGCCATCCGGTTCAGGACCCAGATTCCCGGGTAGGTGGCCCAGTAGAAGGCCCAGAGCGGCAGCGCCACCCACAGACTGGTCGGTTCGGGCCGGCGGATCGCGAGCGACTTCGGCGCCAGTTCGCCGAGCACGATGTGGAAGATGCTGATGATCGCGAAGGAAGCGATCAGACTGATCGAGTGCGCCGCTTCCTCCGGCATTCTCGGCGCCAGGTCGAACGCCGGCTGGAGCAGCCGGTTCACCGCGGGCTCGCCGACGATGCCGAGGCCGATGCTGGCCAGGGTGATTCCGAGCTGGGTCGCCGACAGGTAGGCGTCGAGATGATCGACCATCCGCTGCGCCATGCGGCCCCGGAGCGTGTCGACGTGCGGAGTGATCTGCGTTGGTCGGACCTTGACCAGCGCGAACTCGGCGGCGACGAAGAAGCCGTTCAGGCCGACCAGGAAGATGGCGAGCGCCAGGCCCCAGCCGAGGGGGAGGTCGAGGCTGATGGGCGGCCCGGTCGCCGCCAGGACACCGGGCATCATCCGCGCTCAGCCCCGGCAGGGCCGGCAGGGCGCCGCCGCCGCGAAGATGACGAGGCAGGCCGCGGCGAGCCGCGCTGGTCGGAGTCCGGGTCGGGTTCCTCCAGACTGGAGCCGGATGGCGAAGGATCCGAAGCTTCGTCGTTCACGCGCGGAGAGCCTAGCAGCTACAGCCCCCGACCGGTCGAATCTCCACGTCCGGCTCCATGTCCGGCCCGAGCCTCAACCTCACGATGAGCCTGCGACCGGCACGACGGGCGAGGCTCGGTACGCGACGCTTCGCGCCGGCGAGGCCGATGCGGACCAGAAGGTCCGCCGCACCCGGTCGCGGACCGACGCTTCGCGACAGCGCGCCCCAAGGCGCGTGCTAGTCGTGCCAGCTCTGCGGCTCGGTCCGCCTGTGGACGTGGAGGCCGGCGGCCCCGACCGCTTCGATCAGGGCTTCCACATGCTTCGGGCCGCGGGTCTCGAGCCGCAGTTCGATGTGCACTTCGTTCAGGCCCAGGGCGGTGAATGCGCGCTCATGGTGGGTCTCGATCACGTTGGCGCCGGCATCGCCGACCAGGTTGAGAAGCTCGCCCAGGGCGCCGGGCCGATCCTTGACGCAGACGTCGAGCTGCACCAGGCGGCCGTCCTTGGTCAGGCCGCGCTCGATGATGCGGCTGAGCAGGGTGACGTCGATGTTGCCGCCGGTCAGGACCATCGCGGTTCGGCGACCCCTGGCCTCCGGCACGTGGCCGTTCACGACCGCGGCCAGAACCGCGGCGCCGGCGCCTTCGACCACCGTCTTCTCGCGCTCGAGCAGCAGCAGGACGGCGTTGGCGATCTCCTCCTCGTCCACCGTGACCATGTCGTCGACGAGCTCTTCGACCAGCTTCAGGGTCAGGTCGGCCGGGCGCTTGACCGCGATGCCGTCGGCGATCGTGTGGCGGCGGTCGACGGCCACCGCAGCGCCGGCGGCGAGGCTCGCTCTCATCGAAGGCACGGCCTCGGTCTGCACGCCGACGATCCGCGTCTGCGGCCGGTGCGCCTTGTAGGCGGCGGCGATGCCCGAGATCAGGCCGCCGCCGCCGACCGGCGCCACGATCACTTCGAGATCGGGTTCCTGGGCCATCAACTCGAAGCCGATCGTTCCCTGCCCGGCGACCACCTGCGGGTCGTCGAAGGGATGGACGTAGGTTGCTCCGAGCTCCCGCTCCAGTTCGTGCGCGTGGGCCTGCGCGTCGTCGAACGTCTCTCCGGCCAGCCGCACCTCGGCGCCGAAGCCGCGGGTGTTCGCCACCTTGATCAGCGGCGTCGGCAAGGGCATGACCACGGTCGCCCGGAGACCGAGGCGGCCGGCGTGGTAGGCGACCGCCTGCCCGTGGTTGCCGGCGGAGGCGGTGATCAGGCCCCGCTTCTGCTCGTCTTCGGAGAGGGTCAGGATGCGGTTGAGAGCCCCCCGGTCCTTGAACGAGCCGGTCATCTGCAGGTTCTCGAGCTTGAAGTAGGCGTCGAGGCCGCAGAGACGGGAGAAGTACTCCGACCGTGCGCAGGGACTCACGTAGACCTGATCGGCCAGCCGCCGCCGCGCCTCTTCGATCAGCTCCGCCATCTGGAGACCGGACATCATCCCCCGATTCTGCAACAAGACGGCGGCCGGGGCATGTCTCGGGCGCCGCGCCGATACGCCCCCTCTCTGCCAACGTACGTGACACGGCGGTGATCCTCGGGCTCGCGAAGTCCACGCTCGCCTGCGACGTCACCCTCGCCGCCACTCGGACTCACGAACACGGAGGAGTCTTCAGCGGCCCTCGTTCGCGATCATCGTCCGTTGGACGGCACCCTGGACGGGCTCTTCGCGTTGACACGGCGACAGGCCCTTTGTACCGTTGCGGATTCTCGCGGCGGCCGTTGCCGGCTCTTCGGTCGCGAGTTCAGGCCCGTAGCTCAGTTGGTTAGAGCGCTACGTTGACATCGTAGAGGTCAGCGGTTCGAGTCCGCTCGGGCCTACCAGGCATGGGCCGTACGGTCTGTGACTCAGGCGCTTAGCTCAGTTGGTTAGAGCGCTACCTTCACACGGTAGAGGTCAGCGGTTCGAGTCCGCTAGCGCCTACCATCGCGGCGTCGGCAGCAGGAAGCTGCGGCCGCGGCTCCCCGGACGGACCTGCTGCATGATGGAACTGACCCTGCCGGATGGATCGGTGCGCAGCGTCTCCGCGGGGACGAGCGCGCTCGATGTCGCTCGTTCGATCGGACCCGGCCTGGCGAGGGCCGCGGTCGGCGCAGAGCTCGACCGCCGCCTGATCGATCTGCGCGCACCGATCGAAGCCTCCGGCCCGTTTCGCCTGATCACGGTCAGGGACGAAGAGGCGGGGGTGTTCCTGCGCCACACCGCCGAGCACGTGCTGGCCGACGCGGTCCAGCGCCTGTGGCCCGGCACGCAGATCGACGTCGGCCGCCGGGATCACTCGGAGAAGTACCAGTACGACTTCCGCTTCCCGCGCGCCTTCGTGCCCGAGGACCTGGAGACGATCGAAGCGAAGATGCGCGAGATCCTGGCCGAGAAGCACGAAATCGAGCGCACCGAGATCTCTCGCCGGCAGGCGCGCGAGCTGTTCGGCGACCTGGGCGAGGAGCTCAAGCTCGAGCGGCTGGAGGACATCCCCGAAGGCGAGCCGATCACCCTGTTCAGGCACGGGGAGTTCGTCGATCTCTGCCGTGGTCCCCACGCACAGCGGGTGGATCAGGTCGGAGCGGTCAAGCTGCTGGAGAGCTCCGGCGTCTTCTACCGCGGCGACGAGCGTCGGGAGCGGTTGCAGCGGATCTACGGCACGGCCTTCGCGACCCGTGATGCGCTGAAGGGCTATCTCGCCGACCTCGAGTTGCGCCGGGCGCGCGACCACCGTCGCCTGGGGCCCGAGCTCGACCTGTTCAGCTTCACTCCCCATGCACCCGGCAGTCCCTTCTTCCATCCGCGCGGCACGGTGATCTACAACCTGCTGGTCGACTACGTCCAGGGCCTGAACCGCCGCGACGGATTCGAGGAGGTGCGGACCCCGCAGATTCTCGACGTCGATCTCTGGCGCCGCTCCGGGCACTGGGACAACTACCGCCAGAGCATGTTCTTCACCGAGGTCGACGAGCGGCAGTACGCGGTGAAGCCGATGAACTGCCCCACCCACTGCCTGATCTACCGGACCGGTCTCCGTTCGTACCGGGACCTGCCGATCCGCTACGCGGACTTCGGCCGCCTCCACCGCTACGAACGGTCCGGGGTGATCACCGGCCTGACCAGGGTGCGCACGTTCTGCCAGGACGACGCGCACACGTTCTGCACCGAGGAGCAGGTCGAGGCGGAGGTGCTTCGGCCCGTATCGACGATTCTGGAGATCTACCGGACCTTCGGCTTCGACGACATCCGGATCGAGGTCTCGACCCGGCCGGAGAAGTCGATCGGCAGCGCGGAACTCTGGCAGCGCGCCGAGGCTGCGCTCAAGGGCGCCCTCGGCAGCCGGGATCTGGAGTTCGAGGTCAACGAGGGCGACGGCGCCTTCTACGGTCCGAAGATCGACTTCCAGGCCCGCGACACGCTCGGCCGGAGCTGGCAGTTGGGAACCGTGCAACTGGACTACCAGATGCCGGAGAGGCTCGACCTCGAGTACACCGCCAGCGACGGCGGAACCCGGCGTCCGGTCATGCTCCACCGGGCCATGCTCGGCTCCGTCGAGCGCTTCCTGGGCATCCTCATCGAACACACGGGGGGCGCCTTCCCGGTCTGGCTGGCGCCGACCCAGGCGGTCCTCCTGCCGGTCTCCGACCGCTTCCTCGACTACGGCGCCGAGGTCGAGAAGAGGCTGGCAGCGACTGGAGTCCGCGTCGAGCTCGACCGCCGCAGCGAGAAGCTCGGCTACAAGATCCGCGACGCCCAGCGGCTGCAAGGTCCCCTACATGCTGGTCATCGGCGGCCGCGAACAGGAGGCCGGCACCGTGTCGCGGCGGCTCCGCGAGGCTCCCGCCGACAGCGCCGGACCCGATCAGGGGCCGGTGACGATCGACTACCTGGCCGCGCGCATCGCCGACCGGACCGCCTCCAGGTCGCTCGATCCGTGACGCAGGACTCCACCTGACTGTGGACCAGTGACAGAGCGCGGCGCGGCCGCCGCCGAACAACGCCGTCCTCACGTCGCGATAGAGGCGTTGGACAGCCAGGGCCGTTCCAAAGTCGGGAACTTCGGTGGCCGAAACGAGGAAACCACTCCGGAATCGGCAACTCCGCACCGGCACGGTTCTCGACCCCCACTTCGTCCACCCGGCCGAAGGGATGACCTTCAGTGGACTGTGGGCCGAAGTGGCGATCGACGGTCAGGTGCTCTTCGATCGCTGCGGCTGGGTGCACAAGCACCTGATCCACGTTCGCCGCGCGATCGCGGCAGGCCGGCTCGTACGGCGCGTCGTCCACGGCCAGCCCTACTGGGCCGAGGCCGCCTGATGCGGAACCCGACTCTGGCCGACGCCTCCGAGGCCAGGAAGGCGGCGCGCTTCGTGGTCGCGGTTGTCACACCGGAGGGAGAATGATCAGGGTCGCTCCGCCCGTTGCGGCCACCTCGCTCACCACCCGTAGAGCAGACTCGCCGCTGGCTCTGGTAAGGTCTCGTCCGTACATGTAGCTGAGCGTGTGTACCAAACGCCCTGATACAGAACGGAGCCGCTGCCAGCGTCTTGGCCGGTGCGCCATGTCTGAAGAAACTCCTCTTGAATTGCACTCGGTGAATGTCGTAGTTACCGCTGAGTTCCACAATCCGTCCATTCTCAACCCGGATTTTCTGAGATCGTGCGGGATCGTGCCCGGCGACTGGACCCCCACGGAGACGCTCACGACGCCCCCGCTGTCCGTAGTCGAGTACGACAATGGCCTGCACCTGACCGTGGACCAGACCAGACTCACCGTAACAGGGCCGGCCGTGACCGACTCGGAGGCTTCAGGGAACGCGAACCCGATTCCCTTCGCATTCCAGGTTGCGCGGGCCTACCTGGCCAAGCTTCCGTATGTGCCTTATCGATACCTGGGCCTCAACTGCAGGGTCTCGGCCCGCAAGGCGGAGCCCGGCCGGTGGTTGCTGGAACATTTTGGGGCGCCTTGGCTGCGAGACGAGGCGAACGTTCAAGGAATGCGGCCCAAGTTCTCCTTGTTGGCGGACGGTGCCGTGTGCAACATCAGCCTCTCCGATGTCGAGGAGGAGAAAGGGGGCCGGGTCGTGGCCGACTGCAACTTGCACCACGCCGGACCGCTGGCCGTGGAGGCGATGCGTGCCGCTATCGAGCGCTGGCCGGATCGGCAGGCCTTCGTTCTGCTGTCCGTCAACAAGCTCCTCGGAGGTAGCCAGAAATGACCCGGCCATGTCTGGCCACCGACAGCCCTCCTGCTCTTGATGAGATGCGGCGTGCCGCAGCGTTGGGGGCACTTTGTCGCGAGCGCTTTGGGCTGGTTGCCCGGACCGACACTTCGGCCGCCTTCGGCGTGGAGCGAACCACTGCGCCGGGCGATCTTGGCTACCTGCCGGGCATTTACGAGTTCTCAACAGGATGGGTCGTCACGGATTGCCAGACTGCGACCGCTGATCCACCTTCCCGGATCGAAGATCGGATTGGCGCCGCGCTGCGGCACGACGAAATCATCGATGCGTTGATGGCACTCGGCCCTCGCAGCATCGCCAACCGGCTCCGCTACCTTCACGACCTGGCCGAAGACGATGACGACGAACCGGCGATGGTATTGGCGTCCCTCCGGAAACTCGCCCTTTTCCTGGCGAGCGAACAATGCCCTGTTGCTCCCGAGATCGGCCTGAGCCCCGATGGTCTGCTCCAGGTCCAGTGGCGGCTTGAGGGCGGCGGACTATCGGCAATGAAGTTCCTGCCGGATGATCTCATTCAGTTCGCGGCGGTCTCTGGCCGCGCCCCCGGCGAGGGGCGGCGCAGACGTGTTCACGGCCTGCTCCCGAAGGATGAAGCGCTCGCGGCCGTGCGGAGGTTCCTGCCTACTGAGGGCGCATCATCCTGAGAAGAGGCGCTCGCTTGCCCGACGACGACCATGTGTCGAGATACTGCAAGCCGTCAGCCGTCCAGAACGGCATGGTGCTCGCGGCCGCCTTCGAGGTGAGAGCCAGCGAGAAACACCTGTCGGTCAACTGGTTGGAGTACTTCGAAGCGCCGGACATGACCGCTGCCGTTGATCAGGTGCGGGGCGCTTTCCTGAGGAAGGGCTACCGGCTCCGCCCCAACGGTCGGTTTGCCGTGCTCCAGGTGGGTGCCTTGCAAGAGGCGGCGATGAGGGCAGGAACGGTCTCGGCAGTGGAGCATTTGCCCGAAGATGACGACCAGTCCCACAGCGGTGTCTTCGGTTACACACCGGATGATCTCGCAGTCGCGGTCGAGATCGCTGCCCTTGTCCGGCCAAGACACGTCCACGACGCCGTGCTCGCGTGACCTTAGGCCCCACGTCCCCAGGCCCGGGGCGCCGCAAAGTACAAGGAGCGCCCGCGAGGGCCCACCACCCCGCGCAGGCCGAATTGGGGTAGTGCGCGCCTTGCGTCGTCGTAGCAAGCGTCGCTCATTGCTTCCAGAAGCCGAAACTCCCTTGCGCCGGGTGCGGGGTCACGCCGGAAGACGGCGGCGACGAAGCAGGCGTTCGAGGATCCGGGCACACGGCGCCGTTTCGGGAGGACGTGCCGCGTCACTCCCGCGCCGAAGGCGTTACCGCTGTCGGGCCGCGTCTGATCCGGCCTTCGCGTTCGTCTTCGCTGTTCACCTCGACCAGCTCGAAGAAGCCGAACATCATCTCGTCCGTGGACTGAAGCCCGAAGCCCACGTCGCGCGTCGGATCGGGGTTGTTCGGGTTCGCCGCGGAGTTGTCGTAGTGAGCGACGATCTCGATGATGGTTCCCGCCGGCAAGAGCTTCGGCTTCTCCGGGTAGTAGAAGAGTTGCCAGTTGAAGTCGTACTCGGGCACATCCAGGAGCAACTCCGTGTCGCCATCCGCGTAGTGCGCCGTGTACGACATCCGCTTCCCCCGCAGGTGCATGTGCGGCAGATAGGAGACGACCATCGAGTCACGCGCGATCTCGTGCCGGTACGCGACCCGGTGGTTCGCGGCGCCGGCCGGAATCAGGAAGTCCATCTCGCCGGCGATCACGGCCTGGATCTCCGAGTGCATCTCACCTTGACCGAAGTGGAGACCGATGAGCGTCTGGTCGATCTGCTCTTCGCCGCTCGGGTGATAGTGCTGGTTCATGACCACCGCATCGCCAGGCTCGACCCAGCGCCCGGCGCCCTCCGGGAACTCGGTCGGCGCGGTTCCCGCGCCCCACATCGCCAGGACGTTGAAGTAGCCGCGGCCATCGACCGAGCCGCTGCCGCGCAGGGCTTCCCTGGGCGCAAGGGGCACGCCATCCTCCACCATGCCCCTGAAATCGGCCTTGAACGCCAGCTGGTGGTGGTTCACCCGGGGCGCGCCGGGTCGGAACTCGACTGCGCGGATCCAGCGACGCTCCGGGATGTCGAGGGTCACGACCTGGTTCAGGAACAGGTCCGGACCATCGGCAGGTACCGTGACGGTCGGCAGCTCGATCACGTAGTCCGGTTCGCCGAGCTGCCAGCCTTCCGTGAATCCGGGCGGCTCGGGCATGGAAGCCGGATCGCCGGCGCGCGCCCCCCCGTCGACCCAGGCGACGATCGTGCTGATCTCCTCTTCGGAGAGTGAGGGGTCGTTCGCCCACTCGCCCACGGAACGCTCCGCAAACCACGGTGGCATGCTCCGGCTCGTCACGGCGCGCTGAATCGACCGCGCCCAGGGCCGTGCCTCCCGGTACGCGGCAAGCGACATCGGTCCGATCTCGCCGGGTCGATGGCAACGCACGCAGTGCTGGTTGAGTATCGGCGCCACATCGCGACTGAAGGTGACTTCGGCCGCGATCGCCGGCGCCGGCATGAGCAGAAGTACGAGTAGAGGGAATGTCCTGACGGAGCGTGTCAGCATGGGCAGACCTCCAGAGGAGTGAACATCCTCTGTACCTTAGACCACGAAGATCAACTTTCCGTTGATTTTCTGGCCCAATGCGTTAACCTTCGTGAACATAGCGGGCAACACCCTGGACGGCGTCTCCGTTGGCGCCGGTCACCGGGCCGCCCGCCAGACACGAGCGCACGGACGCCGCACCCGCTTCACGAGGATCGATCCATGGCCGAAGCCGACGAGCACGACACCGCGGCACTGCGCGACCGCACGTCGAAGCTGAGCGCCGCCGTGCTGCGGGTCACCGCCAGCCTCGACGAAGCCACCGTCCTGCAGGAAATCGTGGACAGCGCCTGCACGCTCACGAACGCTCGCTACGGAGCCATCACGACGATCGACGGCGGCGGCTCCCCGCGCGACTTCGTCACTTCCGGCTTCACGCCCGACCGGCACCGCGAGCTGGAGGCGTGGCTGCCGGACGGACCACGGCTGTTCGACCACCTGCGCGACCTCTCCACGCCACTGAGGCTGGCGGACCTGCCGAGCTACATCCGTTCGCTTGGCTTCTCCGCCGACCTCATGCCGGCGAAGACCTTCCAGGGTACGCCGATGCGGCATCGGGGCACGCACGTCGGCAGCTTCTTCCTCGCCGGCAAGCGAGGCGGACGCGAGTTCTCGGACGAGGACGAGGACATCCTGCTGCTGTTCGCGTCGCAGGCGGCGACGGCGATCGCCAACGCTCGCACCCATCGCAACGAACAGCTGGCGCGCGCCAGTCTGGAGGCGCTGGTCGAAACTTCGCCGGTGGGCGTCGTGGTCTTCGACGTCTCCACCGGCGCTCCCGGCACCTTCAATCGCGAGGCGAGGCGAATGGTGAAGAACCTGGCCGCACGCGGGAGGCCCTCGGAGGAGCTGATCGAGCTCCTGACCTGCCGGTTCGCCGACGGCCGCGAAGTCCCGATGTCCCGCCTGATCCACGACGCGCCCGCGCTGCGCGCCGAAGAGGTCGTGCTTTCGGTCGCCGACGGCCGCGGCGCCAGGGCGCTCGTCAACGCCACCACGATCCGGTCTGCCGCAGGCGAACCCGAGTCCATGGTGGTCACCATGCAGGATCTCGCACACCTGGACGAGGTGGAGCGGCTGAGGACCGAGTTCCTGAGCATGGTGAGTCACGAACTGCGTGCCCCCCTGACCTCGATCAAGGGTTCGGCAGCCACCGTGCTGGGCGCGTCCGAGGAGCTGGACCGGTCGGAGATGCTGCAGTTCTTCCGGATCGTCGACGATCAGGCGGACCATATGCGGGGCCTGATTGGCGACCTGCTCGATGTCGGCCGCATCGAATCCGGCATGCTGTCGGTCGCGCCCCAACCCGTCGACCTGACCGTCCTGGTGGAACAGGCCAGGAGCGCACTCGCGAGCGGCGGCGCCCGTCACGCGGTGAGCATCGACCTGCCGCGGGACCTGCCACGGGTCATGGCCGATACGCGGCGCATCGTCCAGGTGCTGAACAACCTGCTGTCGAACGCGGCCAGGCACTCCCCGGAGTCGTCGCCCATCAGGGTCGAGGCGGCCCTGGAGGGACACCACGTCGCCGTCCTGGTCGCCGACCAGGGAAGCGGCGTTCCACCACACCTGCTGCCGCACATGTTCAGCAAGCACGCGGGTCTGGTCGGCGGCGACGGGAGCCTCGGCTTCGGCCTGGGTCTGGCGATCTGCAAGGGACTCGTGGAGGCCCACGGCGGCCGCATCTCCGCCCGAAGCGGCGGGCAGGGCCAGGGTACCCGGATCACCTTCACGATCCCCGCGGTAGCGGAGGCAGGCAACGCCAACGTGTCCGAGCCTCCCCTCGTCGCCGGCACTTCGGAAGGGCCGCGCGCCGGCGGCGGTCGACCGCGCGTGCTGGTGCTGGACGACGACCCTCAGGCGCTCCGCTTCGTCCGCGACGCGCTCGCCTCCCGAGGCTTCGCGCCGGTGGTCACGGGCAGTGCGCGTGAACTCCCCCGCCTCCTCAGAACGGAGCGGCCGGACCTCGTCCTGCTCGACCTGGTGCTGCCCGGAACGGACGGCATCGAACTGCTCCGGAGCCTGCCGGAACTGGCCGAAGTGCCCGTGATCTTCATCTCCGCCTACGGCCGGGACGAGACGGTCGCGAGAGCCCTGGAGGCCGGAGCCGAGGACTACATCGTCAAGCCGTTCTCGCCGACGGAACTCACGGCCAGGGTGGGGGTCGCGCTACGCAAGCGGCTCGCACCCGAGCCGTTCGTGCTCGGCAAGCTGTCCATCGACCGCGCGCACCGCCACGTGACCGTCGACGGACGTCACGTGCGGCTGACGGCGACCGAGTACGAGCTGCTGCGGGTCCTGTCCGCGAATGCCGGACACGTGACGACCTACGAAGCCCTCCTGCGCCGGGTGTGGGGCGGCCGGGGATACGCGCAGCCGCAACTCGTCCGAGCCTTTGTCAAGAAGCTGCGCACCAAGCTCGGCGACGACTCGAGCAAGCCGACCTACATCTTCAATGAGCGCGGCGTCGGCTATCGCATGCCCAGGCCGGGCGTTGCCTGACCACCGGCACGCGCGCCCCCGGCACCGGGTTGCGGGGTCACGCCGGAAGGCGCCGCGCTTCGTCCGTGACGTGCTCGCCTCCTGCGGAGCACCGTCCACGGATCCGCGTTGCGAGGCATCGCGCGGCGCGGCGGCGTCACTTCCGCCGTAGCCGGACAACCCGTGCAATCGCCGCCAGGTCGAGAACCACCGCCTCGACGGCGAACCCGCCGTGCACCGCCAGCTCCCGCACCGCGTCGAGCTGACCGCTGCCGATTTCCAGCACGAGACGCTGTCCGACCTCGGACCATTCGCGGGCGGCGAACAGCCGGCGGTAGAAATCCAGCCCGTCGCCGGCGAACAGGGCTTCCGGCGGCTCGTGGTCACGGACCTCGGGCATCAGCGAGTGCCACTCGCCGACGGCGATGTAAGGGGGGTTCGAGACCACGACGTCGAAGGCCTGCAACCGGAGAGCCGAGACCAGGTCCGCCCGGACGAGGCGCACCCTGCCCTCCACCTCGTGGCGGCGGCAGTTCGCCGAAGCCACCGCCAGCGCGCCGAGCGAGAGGTCCGTCGCGACGATCGAGACCCCCGGCCGCTCCAGCGCCATCGTGATTGCGATACAGCCGGATCCCGTCCCCAGGTCGAGCACCTTCGCGCCGGCGCCGGCGCACTCCAGGGCCGCCTCCACCACATGCTCCGTCTCCGGCCGCGGAACCAGCGCCCGCGGGTCGACTTCGAAGCTGCGGCCGTAGAACTCGCGCCGGCCCACCAGGTAGGCCGTCGGCACTCCATCGGCCCGCCGCCGGATCAACTGCCCGTAGCTGAGCTCGGCACGCTCGGAGACGTCCTCGTCCGTGCGGGCGTACACCTGCGCCTCCTCGAGTCCCAGCACCTCCCCGAGCAGCCGCGCAGCCTCGCGGCGCGGCATGTCCACCGCACCGCGCAGGTGTCCCGCACCCAGGTCGAGCAGGTCGACGACTCGGGCGGCGCCCGCCGGGGACCCCTGGCCGTCCGGCACCGGACAACTGCCCTCAGATCGTTTCGCTGTCGCCGGACTGCTGCAGCCGCTCCGCTTCGAAGTGCCGGTGCAGGGGGACGATCAGCGGATCCAGGTTGCCTTCGAGGATGGAAGGAAGCTTGTGGACCGACAACCGCGCGCGGTGGTCGGTGACCCGGTTCTGCGGGAAGTTGTAGGTCCGGATCTTCTCGGAGCGGTCGCCGCTGCCGACCATCCGGCGGCGTTCCTCGCTCATTTCGGCGTTGGCCTTCGCCTCCTCGATCTCCAGCAGGCGGCTCTTGAGCACCCGCATCGCCTTCGCCTTGTTCTTGATCTGGCTCCGTTCGTCCTGGCAGGTGACGACCAGACCCGTGGGCTGGTGCGTCAGCCGCACCGCCGAATAGGTCGTGTTGACCCCCTGACCGCCGGGGCCGGAGGCGCAGTAGGTGTCCACCCGCAGGTCCGACGGCGCGATCTCGATCTCGATGTCCTCCGCTTCGGGCAACACGGCGACGGTGACCGCCGAGGTGTGGATGCGCCCCGAGGCTTCCGTCTCCGGCACCCGTTGCACGCGGTGGACGCCCGCCTCGTAGCGCAGGGTGGCGAACGCGCCCCGGCCCTCGACGATCGCCGACACCTCCTTCACGCCCCGGATACCGGACTCGGACAGGTCCAGGATGTCGACCTTCCAGCCATGCGCATCGGCGAAGCGGCAGTACATGCGGAAGAGCTCGGCGGCGAACAGCGTCGCCTCGTCGCCGCCGGCGCCGGCGCGGATCTCGAGCACCGCGTTGCGCTTTTCGTCCGGATCCCTGGGCGCCAGCTCCTGCCTCGCCTTCTCCTCGAGCGCGTCGAGCGCCGTCTGCAGCAACCGCTCCTCCTCGGTCGCCACCTCGAAGAGATCGTCGTCGCGGTCGAGCTCGCCCAGGAGCTCCCTGGTCTGGTCGAGCTCCTCTCGGGTCCTCTTGTACCGGTGGAAGATCTCCACGACCGGGTTCAGCTCCGCCAGCGCCCGGCTCGTGTCGCGAAACCGGGCGGGACTCCTGAGCACGTCCGGATCGACGAGCCTGGCCGTCAGCTCCTCGAAGGTGTGCTCTATCTGTTCCAGCTGGTCGAGCATGGCCCGGGTTCCTCCTCTGCGTCGCCTATCCTGCCACGGCGCAACCACGGTCACCGCGAATGGCGCCGAGGAAACCGCAGCGCCGGGAACCGGCGACCGGCGGCGCCCGACCCGCCGCAACGGAAGCAGGACGCCTGCCGCGGGAGGACGGTCAGCGCGGCGTCGACCCCGACGCCTCCGGGCCGGGGATGTCGAAGCGCCCGCGGCGCAGCCGGAATGCCGGACTCCGCCCGCCGGGTTATCGTGTCGTATGGTCGCGTCAACGGTGATCGCCTGGACGCTGCCGGTGATGGCGCCGGCGGTTTCCGAAGATCCACGCATCGCACTGGTCGAGCTCCAGTCCGCCGGGCAGCCTGAGGCCGCCCTCGAGGAGACGCAGCGGCTGCGCAGCGAGCAGCCGGAGATCGCAGCCGGCTACGGCTTGTGCTACCTGGAGGGACGGCTGCTGGAGGAGCTCGGTCGTCTGGAAGACGCGTCGGAGGCGTTCGCCAGCTGCCTGACCGCGACGCCCGCACTTGAACCGTGGGCCCGCTACCGGCTGGCAGCCGCCCAGACCCGGCTCGGCGCCCCCGAGATCGCGGCCGGCGTCTCGGCGACGCTGCTCGGCAACGGACCGCCGCGCGTCCTCATCCGGCCGGCGGCCGAACTCCTCGCCGCGAGTCTCGACCGGGGCGGGGACTGCCGCCTGCTCGGCGGCATCGCGGTATCCCGCATGCCCGCTGCCGAACGGCGGCTGCTGAGCCTCAGCCGGGCCAAGTGCCGGCTCGCCGCCGGCGAACTCGACGAAGGGTCCCGCGACCTGCTCGCGCTGCTCGCGGAGCGGTCGAACGACGTCGTCGCCTTCGAAGCCGCCGAGCAGCTGCACACGCTACGTCCCGAGCCCCCGAGCCCGCAGGAACTGCTGCTGCTCGGAACCACATTCCACGAACATCGCGCGTTCGACCGTTCCAATCAACTGCTGGGCCAGATCGTCATCGATGTGGACGCGCGAACGAACTCCGGTTTCGAGATTCACTATCGCCTGGCCCGCAGTCACTTCTGGCAGGGCCGCCTGAACGACGCCGCCCGGCACTACGAGGTGCTGGCCACGAACGTCAGCTCGGCGCGCCACTCGGCCCAGGCGCTCTACCACAAGGCGAGGTCGGAGGAACTGTCCGGCGACTGGGAGGCCGCCTCCGACACCTTCCGTCGCACCTACCTGGCGCATCCCCAGGGCAACTTCGCGGCCGCCGCACTGCTCGGCGCGATGCGCCTCGACTGGCGGCGCGGACTCGAGGACAGCGCGCTCGAGCTCTACGCCCTGCTGCTCCAGTTCCGGAGCGAGCGCGCCGTGGTGGCCCGGGGCAGCCTCTTCCTCGCCGTTTCCGACATCGTCCAGGGACGCCTCGACCGCGCCGGCGACCGGCTGGCCGAAGCGGAGCGCGCGAGTCGCAGCGTCGCGCTCGAAGTGCGGTACTGGCGAGGCCGGCTGCTCGAGGCCCGCGGAGGTCTCGACCGCGCCATCGAGAGCTACATCGATGTCATCTCGGCCGACCCCTACCACCCCCTGGCGCGGGAGGCCGGGAAGCGGCTTGCGGCCGAGCCGCTCCGCGTTCACGCCCGGCGGCTCGCGGGCGAAATGGCGCGCTCCCGGAACCAGGGCGCCCTCTACCGCGCCTGGCTGCTCCACGGCCGGAGCGGCGACGGCGCGGAGGCCGTCCGGCAGGACCTTCAGGGGCAACTGGCCGCCGACTCGGGGATTCGGTCCTTCCTGACCCTGCGCAGCGCGCCCCCTGACAGTTGGCCGCTGTGGACCCGGTCGGCCTCCAGCCCACAGGAGCTCATGCTGGCGCTCGGCCTGTGGGGAGACGCGGTCGAGGTCGTGAACCGGCACTTTCCGGTGGCGAACCCGCGTCTCGCCCTGACCGCAGCCGAGGGCCTCGCCGGCAGCCGGCCGCGCCGCGGGCTCCTGATCGCCGAGATCCTCGCGCAGCGCGCACCGGGCCGGGTCCCGGAACCGCTCCACCCGCTCGCACTCCGCCAGGCGCTCTACCCGCGAGCCTACGGCGACATGATCGACACCGCCGCCGTGCAGCGCGGCCTCGACCCCTTTCTGATGGCGGCCATCATGCGCCAGGAGAGCCGGTTCGACCACCAGGCGGCCTCGGCGGCCTCGGCGCGGGGCCTGATGCAGTTCGTCTACCCCACGGCGGCACGTCTGGCGGCCAGCTCCGGCAGGCCGCTGCGCACGCCACGCGACCTGGAAGACCCGTCCCTTGCGATCGAACTCGGCGCCGCGTACCTCGCGGAACTGCGTGCCCTGTTCGGCAACGAACGGCACATCATGGTCGCCGCCTACAACGCCGGCGAAGCGCAGGCCGGCCTGTGGCGCCGTCACTGCTACACGAAGGGCGCCGACGAGTACTTCACCAAGGTCGGCTTCAGCGAAACCAGGAATTACCTGGCGCACGTGCTCCGCAATCTCGCCCAGTACCACGATCTCTACGGCCCGGCGCCGTAGAGCCATGGGCGCCCCCGGACCGCCCGGCCGCCTCCGCATCGTGGCCACGCCGATCGGCAACCTCGCAGACCTCTCGCCGCGTGCCCGCGACGCGCTGCTGACCGCCGACCTGGTCGCCTGCGAAGACACCCGCCGCGCCGGCCGGTTGTTCCAGAGCCTGAGGGCGAGCGGCGCGGTCCGGCGGCCGCAGCTGCTGCCGCTTCACGACCACAACGAGGACCGGCAGATCAACCGCGTACTGAAGCGGCTCGAAGACGGGGGCGACGTGACGCTGGTGTCCGACGCCGGCACTCCGCTCGTCTCCGACCCGGGCTTCCGTCTCGTTCGCGCCGCCGTGGCGAAGAGCATCGCGGTCGAAGCGCTGCCCGGACCGTCAGCGATCCTGGCCGCGCTCGTCGTCTCCGGCCTGCCGCCCTGGCCCTTCACCTTCCTCGGCTTCCCGCCGCCCCGGCAGGGGAAGCGGAGGCGCTTCTTCGAGACCCACGCCGAGCTCGCGCACACCCTCGTCTTCTTCGAGTCGCCCCGGCGGGCCGCCGCCTCGCTCATCGACGCGGCGGCCATCTTCGGCCCCGACCGCGACTCGGCCCTGGCCCGCGAACTGACCAAACTGCACGAAGAGGTCCTGCGCGGCTCACTGGAAGAGATCGCCGCCCAGGTCGCGGAGCGCGGCATGCTCCGCGGCGAGGTGACCGTTGTGGTCGGCAGCCGTGGACGGCCGCCGACCGCAGGAATCAGAACCGGAACCGCAGATCGACCGTCACGGTGCGCCCGATGACGGGCGCACCGACTGGGTAGCGGGTGGCGCGGGTCGCACCACCCGGGTTTGGCCGGAAGCAACGTCGCCGGCCTTGGTCAGGGCGGCGGCTGCTCTGCGTAGCCGCCCTCACGGGACAAGGTTGCCCAGCCCTCCTTGCCGTTGTAGACCAGGATTCCGTGCCGGAGGATGTCGCGCCCGATGACCGCGACCAGACCCAAGTGAGAGAGGTCGAATCCCCGCCCCCGCATGACCGTGTACGTGCCAAAGCCCGAGATGGCGATTTCGCCAAACAGTCGGGGTGCTCCGGCATCGGAGCCCAAGACGGTCATTACCCGTTCCGTACGCCCTCGTTCCAAACCGGCTCGGGTCGCCGCGCTGAGATCGAATGCCGAAACGTCCGCACCGGTATCAATGATGGCTTCCCCCGCGACCTTCGCGGGTGCCGGACCGAGAGCTTGCCTCTCCAGGCGCAGATTCAGCGGTAGTTGAATCTCCACCCGGACGATGGCGCCGAAGTTCTCCTCAAGTGGGATTCTCGGCATCGGAGGGCGAGAGGGTTCTTGTCACGACGGGCATCGCCACAGTGGGAACAGCTGGTTCGCCCGCCTTGAGGACCAGGTAACCGCGACCCTCGGTCCTCGTTCGCCACACTTGCCGGTAGCCGTCGCAGTTGGCCTCCAGTTCATCCTGGTAGACGCCGATCAACTCGGCGCCGTGAATCAGGAGGTACCGCCCGGCGTACTTCCGGCGGTACTCCTCGAAGTGCTCTTCGTAGAAGGCGATCTCTTCCGCGAGCGCTTTGTCGGTCATCGGGATCTCCTTCTCGATTGGCGACCGGCCGTCGCCTGGCTCGTGAACTCGAAAGAGAACACCCCCTCCGGTAGAGACTACTACCACAGAGCCAGCCGTTCGCGCACATCGCAGAGAGTTCGTCTCCTGGCTCAGGAGGCCGGACCCGGAAGGGCCGTTCGCGGTCGGGGCAGACTCCACGGACGACTCGGCACTGTTCGAACTCCTGAAGCCGGCTCCTCCGGATCCCTTCGCGGACTGCCCGCGTACCGATCTTCTCTGGGCGCTGGAGTGTCTGGCCTGGAACCCGCGGAATCTCTCGCGCGTGGTTCTGATCCTGGGACAGCTCTCGAAGACGCCTGTTGACGACAACTGGATCAATCGTGGGTGTCCGAGGCGAGGCGTCAGGGCCGGCTGTTTGGTCGAGCCGACGCAGTGGACTACCGCATCGGCCAACTTCTCTGCCGGGAGGCGCGTGACGGCAGCAGCTCATGGCCAAGCCGTCAGGTGTGCGAGGCGATGGAGGTGGTGGCGACCAAGGCGCTGGCGGACGGCTTCCATGCGGGCGTCCTGAACTCTCGCGGCACCGTGCGCCGTGCGGAAGGCGGCGGCCAGGAGCGAGAACTCGCAGCCAGGTACCGGGCGTGGGCGCAACCCCTTGCCTTCGAGTTCCCCTTCGTGAGCCAGGTCCTGGAGCAAATCGCCACGTCGTACGACCGGGAGGCGACGTACTGGGACTCGGAAGGGGCCCGGCAGCAGCGGATGGAGTTCTGAAGCCGGTGGACGCGGCCCTCCAAAACCCGGCAGAAGACCGGCGCACCTGTACCCGGTGTGGTTGCGCAGCCGGTGATTGCCCCCGCCAGAGATCGCCGCCCAGGTCGCGGAGCGCGGCATGCTGCGTGGCGAGGTGACCGTCGTGGTCGGCGGCCGTGGACGACGGCCGCCGACCGCAGAAGTCAGAACCGGAACCGCAGATCGACAGCGCCCTGCAGACCGCCCACGTCGACCGACATCGATTCGCCGTCGGGAGCATCCAGATCGACCGAGGCTCCGCTGAACCGGACCAGGAAGCCGAGGCCGACCGTCTCGCCGAACCAGCGGACGACATCCGCTCCCACGTGGTAACCGACCGCGTCGCCCGATTCCGACCGGATGTCGGCGCCCGTGTAGGTCACTTCATCGAACGGGTAGGCCTGGTCGAAGCGAACCGCCGACACCAGATCGTGCGTGAGCTCGATCTGTGAAGGCCCGCCGAACAGGGCGACCTGGAGCGCCTCGCCGTCGCGAACCGTCCACTTCAGGGACAGGTGCAGGGCCGTCTCGTCACGCGAGAGGCTGCCGCTGCTCCCCTCCAGGGTCCGATGCGCATCGTAGTAGAGGGGGTGCGGCAACCGGGCCATGATCGCCGCATCGTCGCTCACCGACGACTCGGACCAGGTCAACCCGAGAGCCAGCCGGCTGCGCAGGCGCACGCCGACCGAGACCTCGTAGTGCGACGCATCGCCGCCGGCGTAGGCCGCATCGAACTCGCCCTGCTCGCCGCCGAACAGCGCGTGATCGAAGCTGGAGGTGCCCGTGGGAGCCTCCGAGGTCGTCAGCAGACCGCCGCCGAGGCCGATCGTCCATCTCGAGTCCTGGGCCGCAGCCGGAGCGGCGGCGATCAAGGAAGCCAGCAACAGGGCCGGAGCGAAAAGATGTCTCATTGGAATCGTCCCTTTCATCATCAGAGTCCCACCGCGGTCAGAGCCTGGTCGATTGCGGTGAACGCGGCGCTCCCGTCGCCGTGAAGGTCCATGGCCGCCTGCCGGACCATGCGTCCCATGACCGGGAAGGTCACCGTGGCCGGCGCCAGATCAACCAGCCCGCGGAAGAACGCCTGCTCGATCTGAAGCCGGTTGGCGACACCGACACCCTCGACGGTCTGCCCGCTGCTGTGTTGACCGCCCTCGATGGCGAGGTAGTACGCGTGGCTCAGAATCGTCGAATTCCAGTGTACGCCCCGGTAGCCATCGGATCGGAGAGTGAACGTCCGATCGCCCGTCATGCCGAAGCGGGTGTAGCCGACGACCCCTTTGCTTGCCGAGGCCAGGACGAAACGGAACTCCTTCCCCATCGCGTCGGGATAGGGAAGCGCCCCGCCTATCAGCAGCGAGCCGGGCTGGTCCATGCGCCGTCCGTCGTGTCCCGCGTCTTCGCCACTCCGGTAGTCCGCCCGCAGGGCGCCCTCGCCCGGAGGATGGGTGAAGAACTCGACAGCGGTGCCGATGATGTCGGAGTACGCCTCGTTGATCGCGCCGCCATGGGCCAGGAACAAGCCGAACCGCCCGTCAGGCGAGGTGGTCCGGTTCCCGTCCTCGTCAAAGCACAGGTACGGCCCGCCATGTTCCTCGCCGGAACGGGTCGTGCCGAAGAAATGGGAGTCGCCGCAGCGGATGACCTCGTCCTCCACACGGATCGTCGACGGACCGAGAATTCGCTCATGCGAGCCCACCAGCCCCTGACCGGTGCGCTCGTTCAGCGCGGTAGACGTGACGCCGTGCATCAACTCGTGACCGATAACATCCAGAGGGACGAACGAAACTCCGTCGGACGTCCTCCCGAACCCCAGAAAGCCACCTTCCTCCGGCCCGAAGGGAGCGGCAACGAAGAACGCGTTGAACAGGACCAGGTTGACGAGCGAGTAGATCGTTCCGTCCTGGCCGTCCATTCCGCGCCAGTTCTGGTTCTTGAACAGGTAGTCGTAGGTGAAGCCCAGGTTGACGTGGCCATCGACGACGCCGGGCGCCGTCCATTCGTTGTCGCCGTCTGAGGCAACAAACGACGGCCAGGTCGGATCCGCGTGGGCCACAATACCCTCCGCCGAACTATCTCTATTCGCGTTCATCGTGACGATCTCGGCCGGCCGCAACCGGTCCCGCGCCTCGTAGCGGCCCTCCTCCGTACTCCAGGTGCTCATCTTCCGGAGCTCACCGGTGATCCCCGGGCCCGAACCCACCGCGGTCTCCGTGAAGAAGTGGTCTATGCGATGCACCAGTTCGCCGCGATGCGCGTCGACGAACCAGGTGCGGTAGTCCCGCAGCGGGGCGCTCCACGCCAGGACGAGCTCGCCGAGCATCGTCGGCACGATGACCAGCTCCGCCGGTTCGGCGGTCGCCCGCACGGCGCCCGTGAGTGCTTCCATCCGGGCGAGGCCAGCCTCGGCGTCGAGGCTCGGCTTGATGTCGATGTCGATGTCCGCGAACGTGGTCCCGAAAACGGAAACCGGCACGCCGTCGGCGCTCTGCCTGGCGAGCCCAGCGCCGCGGACCGGCACGCCTCGGTGGACCTGCGCGAAATACTCGTGAACCCTTCCCGGCAGTTGCCGGTCGGGCTGCGCTGAAACCACGATCAGCTCGTCGTTGCGGACCAACTCCTCGAGCAGCGCGTTGGCGCGAATGACGGCCACCGCGTCGCTCGGCGAAGAAGTCGCCGCGAAGACCTGCCTCTGGGGCGCCGTCTGCGCGGGAAGTGCGGCGCCGATCAGGAGCGACGCCGCCGTGAACAACACGATTCTCTTCAAGTTTCTCTTCAAATTCCGGTGCGCTTCCTCCATTTGCTTTCTCCTTTTGGTTCTTCGTCCGTCCTTGCTGCGCCGAGCCGCCTTTCCCGATCCCACAGCCGAGCACCTGTGTGCCCCGGTTTGAAACACCGCCGCCTGAGGGGGCCTGCGCTGGACTGCGGCTCGCGTAAGATCACTATACACCCAATGGCGCGGAAGGTCCACTGTTCCGGGCCTTCAAGAGCCATCCCACCACTGCTCTGCCGGTCTTGGAGTGACTTTCTCACTTCGGGCACCGGGTTCTTCAACCTGGAACAGCCGTGGCCGCCCGCGTCTCGATGAGCGCGGCGACAGCGGGCCGCCGCCGCCCTCGCCGACGCGGCGGCCGTCTTCGGCCCCCGACCGTGACTCCACCCTCGCCCGCGAACTGACGAAGTTGCACGAGGAGGGCCCTGCGCGGTTCGCCGCAAGAGATCGCCGCAAGAGATCGCCGCCCAGGCCGCGGCGCGGCAGGCTGCGTGGCGAGGTGACCGTCGTGGTCGGCGGCCGTGGACGACGGCCGCCGACCGCAGAAGTCAGAACCGGAACCGCAGATCGACAGCGCCCTGCAGACCGCCCACGTCGACCGACATCGATTCGCCGTCGGGAGCATCCAGATCAACCGAGGCTCCACTGAACCGGACCAGGAAGCCGAGGCCGACCGTCTCGCCGAACCAGCGGACGACATCCGCTCCCACGTGGTAACCGACCGCGTCGCCCGATTCCGACTGGATTTCGGCGCCCGTGTAGGTCACTTCATCGAACGGGTAGACCTGGTCGAAGCGAACCGCCGACACCAGATCGTGCGTGAGCTCGATCTGTGAAGGCCCGCCGAACAGGGCGACCTGGAGCGCCTCCCCGTCGCGAACCGTCCACTTCAGGGCCAGGTGCAGGGCCGTCTCGTCACGCGAGAGGCTGCCGCTGCTCCCCTCCAGGGTCCGATGCGCATCGTAGTAGAGGGGGTGCGGCAACCGGGCCATGATCGCCGCATCGTCGCTCACGGACGACTCGGACCAGGTCAACCCGAGAGCCAGCCGGTTGCGCAGGCGCACGCCGACCGAGAACTCGTAGTGCGAGGCATCGCCGCCGGCGTAGGCCGCATCGAACTCGCCCTGCTCGCCGCCGAACAGCGCGTGATCGAAGCTGGAGGCGCCCGAGGGCCCGTCCGAGGTCGTCAGCAGACCGCCGCCGAGGCCGATCGTCCATCTCGAGTCCTGGGCCGCAGCCGGAGCGGCGACGATCAAGGAAGCCAGCAGCAGGGCTGGGGCGAAAAGATGTCTCATTGGAATCGTCCTCTTCATCATCAGAGTCCCACCGCGGTCAGAGCCTGGTCGATTGCGGTGAACGCGGCGCTCCCGGCGCCGTGAAGGTCCATGGCCGCCTGCCGGACCACGCGTCCCATGATCGGAAATGTCGCGCGGGAAGGCGCCAGATCAACCAGTCCGCGGAAGAACGCCTGCTCGATCTGAAGCCGGTTGGCGACACCGACACCCTCGACGGTCTGCCCGCTGCTGTGTTGACCGCCCTCGATGGCGAGGTAGGCGGCGTGGCTCAGAATCGTGGAGTTCCAGTGCGTGCCTCGGAAGCCATCGGCGCTGGCGAGCCTTCGGACACTGAACGCCTGATCGCCCTGCATGCCGAAGTGGGTGTACTTGACGAACTCGTCCGTCAACGAGACCACGACGAAACGGAACGCCTTCCCCATGGCGTCCGGATAGGGAAACCCGCCGATCAGCTGCGAGCCGGGCTGGTCCATGCGCCGTCCGTCCACCACTCCCGCGTCTTCGCCAAGCCGGTAGTCCGCCCGCAGGGCCCCCTCGCCCGGAGGATGGGTCGAGAACTCGACAGCGGTGCCGATGATGTCGGCGAAAGCCTCGCTGATCGCCCCGCCATGTTCCAGGAACAAGCCAAACCGACCGCTACTGGAGGTGGTCCGGTTCCCGTCCTCGTCGAAGCACACGTAGTAATCGTTCACTTCGCCGGAAGAGGTCAAGTGGGTGGAATGGAAGTCGCCGCAGCGGATGACCTCGCCCCCCACACTGATCGTCGACGGACCGAGAATCACGTCATGCGAGCCGAACAGCGACCCCTGACCGGTGCGCTCGGTCAGCGCGGTATCCATGACGCCGTGCATGAACTCGTGACCGACAACATCCAGAGGGACGAACGGAACTTCGTCGGACGTCTCGCCGAACCCCAGAAAGCCGCGCCCCTCCGGCCCGTCGGGAGCGGAGAGGAAGAACGCGTTGTCGACGCCGAGGTTGACGAGCGAATAGATCGCTCCGTCCTTGCCGTCCAGTCCGCGCCAGTTCTGGTTCTTGAACAGGTAGTCGTAGGCCAAGCCCACGTTGGCGTGACCATCCACGACGGCGGGATTCGCCCACGCGTTGTCATGGTCCCAAGAAACCATCGGGAGCCAAGCATAGTCCGGATAATAGGCCACAACCCAAATCTGGTTCGGATCGCCGCCCGCGTCCAGGGTGACGATCTCGGCCGGGCGAAGCCGGTCCCGCGCCTCGTAGCCGCCGTCCGCACTCCAGGTACTCATCTTCTGGAGCGCGCCGGTGATCCCCGGGCCCGAACCCACCGCGGTCTCCGTGAAGAAGTGGTCGATGCGATGCACCAGTTCGCCGCGATGCGCGTCGACGAACCAGGTGCGGTAGTCCCGCAGCGGGGCGCTCCACGCCAGGACGAGCTCGCCGAGCATCGTCGGCACGATGACCAGCTCCGCCGGTTTCGTGGTCGCCCGCGCGGCGCCCGCGAGCTCTTCCATCCGAGCGAGGCCAGCCTCGGCGTCGAGCCTCGGCACCGTGTCGATGTCGATATCCGCGAACGTGGTCCCGAAGACCGACACCGGCATGCCGTCGGCGCTCTGTCTCGCGAGCCCCGCGCCGCGGACCGGCACGCCTCGGTGGACCTGCGCGAAGTACTCGTGCACCCTTCCCGGCAGTTGCCGGTCGGGCTGCGCTGAAACCACGATCAGCTCGTCGTTGCGGACCAACTCCTCGAGCAGCGCGTTGGCGCGAATGACGGCCACCGCGTCGCTCGGCGAAGAAGTCGCCGCGAAGACCTGCCTCTGGGGCGCCGTCTGCGCGGGAAGTGCGGTGCCGATCAGGAGCAACGCCGCCGTGAACAACATGATTCTCTTCAAGTTTCTCTTCAAACTCCGGTGCGCTTCCTCCATTTGCTTTCTCCTTTTGGTTCTTCGTCCGTCCTTGCTGCGCCGAGCCGCCTCTCCCGATCCCACAGCCGAGCATCTGTGTGCCCCGGTTTGAAACACCGCCGCCTGAGGGGGCCTGCGCTTGGCCTGCGGCTCGCGCAAGATCACTATACACTCAATGGCACCGAAGATCCACTAGTTCGGACCGTCAAGAGCCATTTCACCACTGATCTGCCGGATTTGGAGTGCCCTCTACACGCAGGACACCAGGTCTTCAACTGAAACAGCCTTGGGCCGCCCGCGTCTCGATGAGAGCGGCGACAGCGGGCCGTCGTCGGCCCCGACCATGACTCGGCCCTGGCCCGCGAACTGACGAAGTTGCACGAGGAGGGCCCTGCGCGGTTCACTGCAAGAGATCGCCGCCCAGGCCGCGGCGCGGCAGGGCTGCGTGGCGAGGTGACCGTCGTGGTCGGCAGCCGCGAACGGCCGCCGACCGCAGAAGTCAGAACCGGAACCGCAGATCGACAGCGCCCTGCAGACCGCCCACGTCGACCGACATCGAGCCTCCGTCGGGAGCATCCAGATCGACCGAGGCCCCACTGAACCGGACCAGGAAGCCGAGGCCGACCGTCTCGCCGAACCAGCGGACGACATCCGCTCCCACGTGGTAACCGACCGCGTCGCCCGATTCCGACCGGATTTCGGCGCCCGTGTAGGTCACTTCATCGAACGGGTAGGCCTGGTCGAAGCGAACCGCCGACACCAGGTCGTGCGTGAGCTCGATCTGGGAAGGCCCGCCGAACAGGGCGACCTGGAGCGCCTCCCCGTCGCGAACCGTCCACTTCAGGGACAGGTGCAGGGCCGTCTCGTCCCGCGAGAGGCTGCCGCTGCTCCCCTCCAGGGTCCGATGCGCATCGTAGTAGAGGGGGTGCGGCAGCCGGGCCATGATCGCCGCATCGTCGCTCACGGACGACTCGGACCAGGTCACCCCGAGAGCCAGCCGGCTGCGCAGGCGCACGCCGACCGAGACCTCGTAGTGCGAGGCATCGCCGCCGGCATAGTCCGCATCGAACTCGCCCTGCTCGCCGCCGAACAGCGCGTGATCGAAGCTGGAGGTGCCCGTGGCAGCCTCCGAGGTCGTCAGCAGACCGCCGCCGAGGCCGATCGTCCATCTCGAGTCCTGGGCCGCAGACGGAGCGGCGGCAATCAACGAAGCCAGCAGCAGGGCCGGGGCGAAAGGATGTCTCATTGGAATCGTCCTGTTCCTCATCAGAGTCCCACCGCGGTCAGAGCCTGGTCGATTGCGGTGAACGGGGCGCTTCCGGCGCCGTGAAGGTCCATCGCCGCCTGCCGGATCATGCGTCCCATGACCGGGAAGGTCACCGTGGCCGGCGCCAGATCAACCAGCCCGCGGAAGAACGCCTGCTCGATCTGAAGCCGGTTGGCGACGCCGACACCGTCGACGGTCTGCCCGCTGCTGTGTCGACCGCCCTCGACCGCGAGGTAGTACGCGTGGCTCAGAATCGTGGAGTTCCAGTGCACGCCTTGGTAGCCATCGTCCCGGAGACTGAACGCCTGATTGCCCTTCATGCCGAAGCGGGTGTAGGAGCTTCCACCTCCTCTCACGGCCACGACGAAACGGAACTCCTTCCCCATCGCGTCGGGATAGGGCAGCGGCGCACCGTCGATCCGCTGCGCACCGGGCGTGTCCATGCGCCGCTGGGTCGCTTCCGCGTCCTCGCCCACCAGGTAGTCCGCCCGCAGAGCGCCCTCGCCCGGAGGATGGGTCGAGAATTCGACAGCGGTTCCGATGATGTCGGAGTACGCCTCGTTGATCGCCCCGCCGTGGGCCAGGTACAAGCCGAACCGCCCGTCAGGCGAGGTGGTCCAGTTCCCGTCTTCGTCGAAGCACAGGTACGGTCCGACCACGTCTCCAGCGTCCGGGCCGAAGGAATGGGAGTCGCCGCAGCGGATGACCTCGCCCCCCACACGAATCCTTGACGGACCGAGAATGCGCGTATGCTCGCCTAACAGCCCATCATCTGTACCCGTGCGCTCGTTCAGCGCGGAAAACGTGACGCCGTGCATCAACTCGTGCCCGACAACATCCAGAGGGACGAACGAAACGTCGTCGGAGGTTGTGCCGAACCCCAGAAAGCCGCCTGCCTCCGGTCCGTAGGGAGCGGAGAGGAAGAACGCGTTAAAGAAGTCCAGGTTGACGAGCGAGTAGATCGTTCCGTCCTGGCCGTCCAATCCGCGCCAGTTCTGGTTCCTGAACAGGTAGTCGTAGGTGAAGCCCAGGTTCGCGTGGCCATCGACGACGCCCGGCGTCGTCCATTCGTTGTCGGCGTCCGAGGCAAGAAACGACGGCCAGGCCGGATCCGCATAGGACACATCAGCGAGCCTCTTTCGATTTCCCCCCGCGTCCATCGTGACGATCTCGGCCGGCCGCAACCGGTCCCGCGCCTCGTAGCGGCCCTCCTCCGTACTCCAGGTGCTCACCTTCTGGAGCCCACCGGTGATCCCCATGCCGGAACCCACCGCGGCCTCGGTCAAAAAGTGGTCGATGCGATGCACCAGTTCGCCGTCGTGCGCGTCGACGAACCAGGTGCGGTAGTCCTGCAGCGGTGCGCTCCACGCCAAGACGAGCTCGCCGAGCATCGTCGGCACGATGACCAGCTCCGCCGGTTCGGTGGTCGCCCGCGCGGCGCCCGTGAGCGCTTCCATCCGCGCGAGGCCAGCCTCGGCGTCAAGGCTCGGCGCCGTGTCGATGTTGATGTCCGCGAACGTGGTCCCGAAGACCGATACCGGCACGCCGTCGGCGCTCTGCCTGGCGAGCCCCGCGCCGCGGACCGGCACGCCCCGGTGAACCTGCGCGAAGTACTCGTGAATCCGGCCCGACAGAGTCCGGTCGGGCTGCGCTGAACGCAGTGCGAGCTCGTCGTTGCGGACCAACTCCTCGAGCAGCGCGTTGGCCCGGATGACGGCCACCGAGTCGCTCGGCGAAGAAGTCGCCGCGAAGACCTGCCTCTGTGGCGCTGTCTGCGCGGGCAGCGCGGCGCCGATCAGGAGCGACGCTGCCGTGAACAACACGATTCCTCTCAAGTTTCTCCTCAAGTTCCAGCTCCCTTCCTCTTCCCCATGTGCTCTCTCCTTTGTCGCCTCGTCCGTCATTCCAGGCCGAGCGGCCTTGCGATCCCTGCAGGCACCTGTGTGCCCGGTTCAAGAGCCGCCGCCCAAGCTCGGAGGGGCTGCGGTGGCCTGCAACTCGCCCGAAGCTCACTATACGCCAGAGGGCGCAGAAGGGCCACCTTCCCGGCGCGTCCAGAGCCGACCCGACACTGCGCTACCGAATCTGGAGTGACCCCAACACTTCAGGTACCGGAGTCGTCAACATTGGAACAGCCTCGGCCGCCCGCGTCGCACGTAAACGCCCGGCCGGGAAGGTCCCGCCGGATTCCGAGCAGCAGCAGACGGTCCGGGTCGTGTGCCCGGGTTGCGGCCACAAGCCTGCGGCGTCCCTCGTCCGCCGGACTGGCACTGCCGGAGCGGCGGTCATCGAGCCGGCCCCGTTCCCGGCGAGCTCGCAAGGCATCGCTGGAAGGGCGTGCGACCGCTGCCGTCAAGACCCGGAGTTTCTGCTTGCGGAGGTGTGAGAAGGCTGCGCCGTCCCGATGAGGGCGTCGACACCCGGATGGCACGAGCGGATGCACACGGCATCACAGCGCAGTCGGACCACGGCTGGCCGGTTCGCGCCGGGTTCCACGGGCTGCCAGAGCTGGAGCTAGAACCGGAACCGCAGATCGACAGCGCCCTGCAGACCGCCCACGTCAACCGACATCAAGCCTCCGTCGGGAGCATTCAGACCGAGGGCCCGTCCGAGGTCGTCAGCAGACCGCCGCCGAGGCCGATCGTCCATCTCGAGTCCTGGGCCGCAGACGGAGCAGGGGCAATCGACAAAGCCAGCAGCAGGGCTGCGGCGGAAACCTGTCTCATCGGAACGGCACCCGCCCGCAGCGACCGTGCGAGCAGCGGCAAAGCTGTGGCGGAGACATGTCTCATTGGAATCGTCCTGTTCATCATCAGAGTCCCACCGCGGTCAGAGCCTGGTCGATCGCCGTGAACGCGGCACTCCCGTCGCCGTGAAGGTCCATCGCCGCCTGCCGGATCATGCGTCCCATGATCGGAAATGTCACGCGGACAGGCGCCAGATCAACCAGTGCGCGGAAGAACGCCTGCTCGATCTGACCCCGGTTGGCGACACCGACGCCTTCGACGGTTCGCCCGCTGCTGTGCCGACCGCCCTCGATCGCGAGGTAGTACGCGTGGCTCAGAATCGTGGAGTTCCAGTGCACGCCTTGGTAGCCATCGTCTCGGAGACTGAACGCCTGATTGCCCTTCATGCCGAAGCGGGTGTATAAGATGGAGCGTCCACCTCCTATCAGAACCACGACGAAACGGAACTCCTTCCCCATCGCGTCGGGATAGGGCAGCGGCGCCCCGTTGATCAGCTGCGCACCGGGCATGTCCATGCGCCGCAGGGTCACTTCCGCGTCCTCGCCCATCAGGTAGTCCGCCCGCAGAGCGCCCTCGCCCGGAGGATGGGTCGAGAATTCGACAGCGGTTCCGATGATGTCGGAGTACGCCTCGTTGATCGCCCCGCCGTGGGCCAGGTACAAGCCGAACCGCCCGTCAGGCGAGGTGGTCCGGTGCCCGTCTTCGTCGAAGCACAGGTACGGTCCGACCACGTCTCCGGCGTGCGGGCCGAAGAAAAGGGAGTCGCCGCAGCGGATGACCTCGTTCCCCACACGGATCCTCGACGGACCGAGAATGCGCGTATGCACGCCCACCAGCCCATCATCTGTACCCGTGCGCTCCTTCAGCGCGGAAAACGTGACGCCGTGCATCAGCTCGTGCCCGACAAAGTCCAAAGGGACGAACGAAACGTCGTCGGACGTTGTGCCGAACCCCAGAAAGCCGCCTCCCTCCGGTCCGTAGGGAGCGGAGAGGAAGAACGCGTTGAAGAAGTCCAGGTTGACGAGCGAGTAGATCGTTCCGTCCTGGCCGTCCATTCCGCGCCAGTTCTGGTTCTTGAAGAGGTAGTCGTAGGTGAAGCCCAGGTTGGCGTGGCCATCGACGACGCCTGGCGACGTCCATTCGTTGTCGGCGTCCGAGGCAACAAACGACGGCCAAGCCGGATTCGCTTCGACCACCTCACTGAACTTCCCTCGATCTCCACCCGCGTCCATCGTGACGATCTCGGCCGGCCGCAGATGGTCCCGCGCTTCGTAGCGGCCTCCCTCCGTACTCCAGGTGCTCACCTTCTGGAGCGCGCCGGTGATCCCCATGCCCGAACCCAGCGCGGCCTCGGTGAAGAAGTGGTCGATGCGATGCACCAATTCGCCGTCGTGCGCGTCGACGAACCAGGTGCGGTAGTCCTTCAGCGGTGCGCTCCACGCCAGAACGAGCTCCCCGAGCATCGTCGGCACGATGACCAGCTCGGCCGGTTCGGCGGTCGCCCGCGCGGCGCCCGTGAGTGCTTCCATCCGGGCGAGGCCAGCCTCGGCGTCGAAGCTCGGCACGGTGTCGATGTCGATGTCCGCGAACGTGGTCCCGAAGACGGAAACCGGCACGCCGTCGGCGCTCTGCCTGGCGAGCCCCGCGCCGCGGACCGGCACACCCCGGTGGACCTGCGCGAAGTACTCGTGCACCCTGCCCGGCAGGCTCCGGTCGGGCTGCGCTGAACGCAGTGCGAGCTCGTCGGCGCGGACAAACTCCTCGAGCAACGCGTTGGCCCGGATGACGGCCACCGAGTCGCTCGGCGACGAGGTCGCCGCGAAGACCTGCCTCTGTGGCGCTGTCTGCGCGGGCAGCGCGGCGCCGATCAGGAGCGTCGCCGCCGTGAACAACATGATTCTCCTCAAGTTCCAGCTCCCTTCCTCTTCCTCATGTGCTCTCTCCTTTGTCGCGTTGTTTGTGATTCCGGGCCGAGCGACCTGCCATCCCTGCAGCCGCCAGGCGCCTGTGTGCCCCGGGGCCTGCAACTCGCCGAAAGCTCACCATACACCAGAGAGTGCAGAAGGGCCACCTTTCCGGCGCTTCCAGAGCCGACCCGCCACTGCCCTACCGCATCCAGACTGACCCCCACACTTCAGATACCGGAGTCGACAGTATTGGAACGGCCTCGGCTGCCCGCGCCGTACGTCAACGCCCGGCCGGGAAGGTCCCGCCGGATTCCGAGCGGCAGCAGACGGTCCGGGTCGTGTGCCCCGGTTGCGGCCACAAGCCTGCGGCGTCCCTTGTCCGCCGGACTGGCAATGCCGAATCGGCGGTCATCGAGCCGGCCTGCTCCCGGCGAGCTGGCAAGGCATCGCTGGAAGGGCCTGCGACCGCTCCCGTCACGACCACGACCGACGGCGGCGGTTTGCTGCTTCGGGAGACGGACGACCGGATCGGTCTGCTGGATCGGGTGGCGTCCTGTTCTTCGAACTACCGGAATCCTTCGGCGGTGGAGCACACGGTGCGTTATCTGGTGTCTCAGCGTGTCTACGTACGGTCTGGCCTTGGGCTACGAGGACCTGAATGACCACACCGAGCTTCGCCTTGACGCGCTGATGGCGCTGTTGGCGGGCAAGTCGGACATCACGGGGGCCAATCGTCGTCGGGCGCGGGACAAGGGGCGTCCTCTGGCGAGCGCTTCGGCGTTGAATCGTCTGGAGCTGTCCCGGCCGGAGAAGGCTTCAGGTGACCGCTACAAGCGGATTCCGGCGGACGGCTCGGCGATGGACGGTTTGTTTGTGGACCTGTTTCCGGAGGCTCACAAGGCGGCGCCGGCGGAGGTCGTGCTGGACCTTGACGCGACAGACGATCCACTGCACGGAAAGCAGGAGGGTAAGTTCTTCCACGGCCATTACCGGTGCTACTGCTACCTGCCGCTGTACGTGTTCTGCGGCGAGCACCTGCTGCTGGCGCGGCTGCGGACATCGGATCAGGATGCCAGCGCGGGGACGATCCGCGAGATGGCGCCCATCGTCGCCCGGATTCGCGAAGCGTGGCCGAAGACGCGGATTGTCCTGCGCGGGGATTCGGGCTTCTGCCGGGATCGGATCATGGCCTCCAGGCCCTCGCAAACCTCCAACGAAAACCGCTCTACCACCCGCCGGCCTGAGCGCGGCACGATCCCGACCCCACAATTATGGCACCTCACATCGACTCCATGGGCGGAGTGCGCCCGAAGACCGCCCAAGAGGTCCGTTGCAAGTCTCTGCAACGCCTCAATGCGAAGATTCCAACCCGGAAAACACACCCCGCCCAGCATCTGACAGCCCGAGCACCGCGATCAGAGGCTTTCCCAGCCAAGACTGCACCCTGAGACGACGCCTCGGTGAAATATGCGGGCTAGAACCGGAACCGCAGATCGACAGCGCCCTGCAGACCGCCCACGTCGACCGACATCGATTCGCCGTCGGGAGCACTCAGATCGACCGAGGCTCCACTGAACCGGACCAGGAAGCCCAGGCCGACCGTCTCGCCGAACCAGCGGACGACATCCGCTCCCACGTGGTAACCGACCGCGTCGCCCGATTCCGACCGGATGTCGGCGCCCGTGTAGGTCACTTCATCGAACGGGTAGGCCTGGTCGAAGCGAACCGCCGACACCAGATCGTGCGTGAGCTCGATCTGTGAAGGCCCGCCGAACAGGGCGACCTGGAGCGCCTCGCCGTCGCGAACCGTCCACTTCAGGGACAGGTGCAGGGCCGTCTCGTCACGCGAGAGGCTGCCGCTGCTCCCCTCCAGGGTCCGATGCGCATCGTAGTAGAGGGGGTGCGGCAACCGGGCCATGATCGCCGCATCGTCGCTCACCGACGACTCGGACCAGGTCAACCCGAGAGCCAGCCGGCTGCGCAGGCGCACGCCGACCGAGACCTCGTAGTGCGAGGCATCGCCGCCGGCGTAGGCCGCATCGAACTCGCCCTGCTCGCCGCCGAACAGCGGGTGATCGAAGCTGGACGTGCCCGAGGGCCCGTCCGAGGTCGTCAGCAGACCGCCGCCGAGGCCGATCGTCCATCTCGAGTCCTGGGCCGCAGCCGGAGCGGCGGCGATCAACGAAGCCAGCAGCAGGGCCGGGGCGAAAAGATGTCTCATTGGAATCGTCCTCCTGTTCATCATCAGAGTCCCACCGCCGTCAGACCCTGGTCGATTGCGGTGAACGGGGCGCTTCCGGCGCCGTGAAGGTCCATCGCCGCCTGCCGGATCAGGCGTCCCATGGTCGGAAATGTCACGCGGACAGGCGCCAGATCAACCAGTGCACGGAAGAACGCCTCTTCGATCTGACCCCGGTTGGCGACACCGACGCCGTCGACGGTCTGCCCGCTGCTGTGAGGACCGCCCTCGATGGCGAGGTAGTACGCGTGGCTCAGAATCGTGGAGTTCCAGTGCAGGCCGGTGTAGCCATCGTTTCCGAGGTTGAACCACTGATCGTCCTTCATGCCGAAGCGGGTGTACTCGACGACCCGTCCTCCACCAGAAAATCTCACCTCAGCGGCGACGAAACGGAACTCCTGCCCCACGGCGTCCGGGTAGGCATGCACCTCACCGATCGGCAGCGAGCCGGGCCTGTCGATGCGCCGCGTGGTCACTCCCGAGTCCTCACCAGTCAGGTAGTCCGCCCGCAGAGCCCCCTCGCCTGGAGGATGGGCCCAGAACTCGACCGCGGTGCCGATGATGTCGGAGTACGCCTCGTTGATCGCCCCGCTATCGTCCAGGAACAAGCCGAACCGACCGCTGCGGGATGTGGTCCGGTTCCCGTCCTCGTCGAAGCACAGGTACGTCCCGACCGTTCCCTCGGGAAAACCGTCACCGAAGGAATGGGCGTCGCCGCAGCGGATCACGTCATCCCCCACACGGATCGTCGACGGGCCCGAAATCATGCTCTCGCCGTGCAGCCCCTGACCGGTGCGATCGTTCAGCGCGGAGAACGTGACGCCGTGCATCAACTCGTGCGCGACGATATCCAAGGGCACGAGCGGAATGTCGTCGGGCGTCTCGCCGAACCCGAGTAAGCCGGTTGCCTCCGGCCCGAAGGGAGCGGAAACGAAGAGCGCGTTGAAGAAGCCCAGGTTGACGAGCGAGTAGATCCGCCCGTCATGGCCGTCGAATCCGCGCCAGTTCCGGTTCTTGAACAGGTAGTCATAGGTGACGCCGAGATTGGCGTGACCATCCACGACGCCGGGATTCGCCCACGCGTTGTAATCGTCCGAGGCAACCAGCGAGAGCCAAATCTCTTCCCTCAAGGAAAAGACCACCTCGAAGAGCCTGTCGACGTTGCCGCCTGCGTCCATCGTGACGATCTCGGCCGGCCGCAACCGGTCCCGCGCCTCGTAGCGGCCCTCCTCCGTACTCCAGGTGCTCATCTTCCGGAGCTCACCGGTGATCCCCGTGCCGGAACCCACCGCGGCCTCGGTGAAGAAGTGGTCGATGCGATGCACCAGTTCGCCGTGATGCGCGTCGAGGAACCAGGTCCGGATATCCTGCAGCGGTGCGCTCCACGCCAGGACGAGCTCGCCGAGCATCGTCGGCACGATGACCAGCTCGGCCGGTTCGGTGGTCGCCCGCGCGGCGCCCGTGAGCGCTTCCATCCGGGCGAGGGCGGCCTCGGCGTCGAGGCCGGGGTCCGTGTCGATGTCGATGTCCGCGAACGTGGTCCCGAAGACCGACACCGGCACGCCGTCGGCGCTCTGCCTGGCGAGCCCCGCGCCGCGGACCGGCACGCCCCGGTGGACCTGCGCGAAGTACTCGTGCACCCTGCCCGGCAGGCTCCGATCGGGCTGCGCTGAACGCAGTACCAGCTCGTCGGCGCGGACCAACTCCTCAAGCAGCGCGTTGGCCCGAATGACGGCCACCGAGTCGCTCGGCGACGAGGTCGCCGCGACGACCTGCCTCTGTGGCGCTGTCTGCGCGGGCAGCGCGGCGCCGAGCAGGAGCGACGCCGCCGCGAACAACATGATTCTCCTCAAGTTCCAACTCCCTTCCTCAGATGCTCTCCCTCTTCGTCCGTCATTCTGCGCCGAGGCGCCTTTCGATCCCACGGCTGCCGGGCGCCTGGAGGCGCCCCGGCTGAGACACCGCCACCTGGGCGGAGGCTGCGCTGCACCGGCTCACGAAAGGCCTGCCCTCTGCGACTCACGAAAGTTCACTGTACACCATTCGGCGCAAGAGGGCCACATTCCTAGCCCTTCGAGAGCCGCCTCACCACTGATCTGCCGCATCTGGAGTGGCCCTCACACTTCGGGTACCGGAGTCTTCAACCTGGAACAGCCGGGCTTCCGGAGTCAGAACCGGAACCGCAGATCGACAGCGCCCTGCAGACCGCCCACGTCGACCGACAGCGATTCGCCGTCGGGAGCATCCAGATCGACCGAGGCGCCACTGAACCGGACCAGGAAGCCGAGGCCGACCGTCTCGCCGAACCAGCGGACGACATCCGCTCCCACGTGGTAACCGACCGCGTCGCCCGATTCCGACCGGATGTCGGCGCCCGTGTAGGTCGCTTCATCGAACGGGTAGACCTGGTCGAAGCGAACCGCCGACACCAGATCGTGAGTGAGCTCGATCTGTGAAGGCCCGCCGAACAGGGCGACCTGGAGCGCCTCCCCGTCGCGAACCGTCCACTTCAGGGACAGGTGCAGGGCCGTCTCGTCACGCGAGAGGCTGCCGCTGCTCCCCTCCAGGGTCCGATGCGCATCGTAGTAGAGGGGGTGCGGCAGCCGGGCCATGATCGCCGCATCGTCGCTCACGGACGACTCGGACCAGGTCACCCCGAGAGCCAGCCGGCTACGCAGGCGCACGCCGACCGAGACCTCGTATTGCGAGGCATCGCCGCCAGCGTAGTTTGCATCGAACTCGCCCTGCTCGCCGCCGAACAGCGGGTGATCGAAGCTGGACGTGCCCGAGGGCCCGTCCGAGTTCGTCAGCAGACCGCCGCCGAGGCCGATGGTCCATCTCGAGTCCTGAGCCGCAGCCGGAGCGGCGGCGATCAAGGAAGCCAGCAGCAGGGCCGGGGCGAAAAGATGTCTCATTGGAATCGTCCTCCTGTTCATCATCAGAGTCCCACCGCGGTCAGAGCCTGGTCGATTGCGGTGAATGCGGCGCTCCCGGCGCCGTGAAGGTCCATCGCCGCCTGCCGGATCATGCGTCCCATGATCGGAAATGTCACGCGGACAGGCGCCAGATCAACCAGTGCGCGGAAGAACGCCTGCTCGATCTGACCCCGGTTGGCGACGCCGACGCCTTCGACGGTCTTCCCGCTGCTGTGTCGACCGCCCTCGATCGCGAGGTAGGCGGCGTGGCTCAGAATCGTGGAGTTCCAGTGCACGCCGCTGTAGCCATCCGCGTCGAGACTGAAAGCCTGCTCGCCCTGCATGCCGTAGCGGGTGTAGGAGATGAGGTTCTCTCCTGTCAGGGCCACGACGAAACGGAACTCTTTCCCCATCGCGTCGGGATAGGGAAGCTCCCCGCCGATTCGCAGCAAGCCGGGCCTGTCCATGCGCCGCCCGTCCACTCCCGAGTCTTCGCCACTCCGGTAGTCCGCCCGAAGGTCGCCCTCGCCCGGAGGATGGGTCGCGAACTCGACAGCGGTTCCGATGATGTCGGAGTACGCCTCGTTGATCGCGCCGCCGTGGGCCAGGTACAAGCCGAATCGACCGCTACGGGAAGTGGTCTGATTGAACTCGTCGTCGAAGCACAGGTACGGTGCGTCCACTTCCCCGCGGGCCTCATCCTCAACACGATGAGAGTCGCCGCAGCGGATGACCTGGCCCCTCACACTGATCGTCGACGGACCGAGAATGCCCGTATGCGCGCCCACCAGCCCATCACCCGTGCGCTCCTTCAGCGCGGAAAACGTGACGCCGTGCATCAACTCGTGCGCGGCGATATCCAGGGGGACGAGCGGAACGTCGTCGGACGTCTCCCCGAACGCCACAAAGCCGCCGCCCTCCGGCCCAAAGGGAGCGCGGAGGAAGAACGCGTTGAAGAAGTTCAGGTTGACGAGCGAGTAGATCGTTCCGTCCTGGCCGTCCATTCCGCGCCAGTTCTGGTTCTTGAAGAGGTAGTCGTAGGTGAAGCCCAGGTTGGCGTGGCCGTCGACGACGGCGGGATTCCCCCATTCGTTGTCGGCGTCCGAGGCAACGAACGACGGCCAGGCCGGATCCGCATTGGCCACATCATCGATCCTGCTCAGACTTCCCTTCGCGTTCATCGTGACGATCTCGGCCGGCCGCAGACGGTCCCGCGCTTCGTAGCGGCCCCCCTCCGTACTCCAGGTGCTCACCTTCTGGAGCGCGCCGGTGATCCCCATGCCGGAACCCACCGCGGCTTCGGTGAAGAAGTGGTCGATGCGATGCACCAATTCGCCGTCGTGCGCGTCGACGAACCAGGTGCGGTAGTCCTTCAGCGGTGCGCTCCACGCCAGAACGAGCTCGCCCAGGATCGTCGGCACGATGACCAGCTCGGCCGGTTCGGCGGTCGCCCGCGCGGCGCCCGTGAGTGCTTCCATCCGGGCGAGGCCAGCCTCGGCGTCGAAGCTCGGCACGGTGTCGATGTCGATGTCCGCGAACGTGGTCCCGAAAACGGAAACCGGCACGCCGTCGGCGCTCTGCCTGGCGAGCCCCGCGCCGCGGACCGGCACGCCCCGGTGGACCTGCGCGAAGTACTCGTGCACCCTGCCCGGCAGGCTCCGGTCGGGCTGCGCTGAACGCAGTACGAGCTCGTCGCTGCGGACCAACTCCTCGAGCAGCGCGTTGGCCCGAATGACGGCCACCGAGTCGCTCGGCGACGAGGTCGCCGCGAAGACCTGCCTCTCGGGCGCTGTCTGCGCGGGCAGCGCGGCGCCGATCAGGAACGACGCCGCCGTGAACAACATGATTCTCCTCAAATCCCAAACTCCCTTCCCCATACGCTCTCCCTTCTCGTCCTTCGTCCGCCATTCTGCGCCGAGCCGCCTTCGATCCCACAGCTGCCAGACACCTGCGTGCCTTGGGGCTGAAGGCACCGCCGCATCGGGCGGGGACCTACGCCGTCCTGCGGGGCTGACGAAAAGGCTGCCCTGCGCCTCACGAAAGTTCACTGTACACCACTTGGCGCAAAAGGTCCACATGTCCGGGCCTTCGAGAGCCGTCCCGCCACTGATGTGCCGGATTTGGAGTGGCTCCCACACCTCGGGGACACCGGAGCCTTCAACTTGGAACAGCCGGACGCCCGCGTTCTCGATCAGGGCGTCGACGCCACGCTTCCCTCTTGTACTCCCGAGGCGCGCGCACCGGCTCGCCGGCGATTCAGTGCAGGCCGCGCGCCCGCAGCGACCGTGCGAGGCGAGCGAGCAGCGGCAAGGCTGCGGCGGAGAAATGTCTCATTGGAATCGTCCTGTTCATCATCAGAGTCCCACCGCGGTCAGAGCCTGGTCGATTGCGGTGAATGCGGCGCTCCCGGCGCCGTGAAGGTCCATCGCCGCCTGCCGGACCATGCTCCCCATGACCGGGAAGGTCACCGTGGCCGGCGCCAGATCAACCAGCCCGCGGAAGAACGCCTGCTCGATCTGAAGCCGGTTGGCGACGCCGACACCGTCGACGGTCTGTCCGCTGCTGTGTCGACCGCCCTCGACCGCGAGGTAGTACGCGTGGCTCAGAATCGTCGAGTTCCAGTGCACGCCCCGGTAGCCATCGCGTCCGATACTGAAAGGCCGATTGTCCTTCATGCCGAAGCGGGTGTAGGCGACGAACCGTCCGCCTGTCGAAGCCAGGACGAAACGGAACTCCTGCCCCATCGCGTCGGGGTACTGAAACGGGCCGACCACCTGCGAGCGCGGCCTGTCCATGCGCCGCAGGGTCGCTTCCGCGTCCTCGCCTATCAGGTAGTCCGCCCGCAGAACTCCCTCCCCTGGAGAATGTGCCGCGAACTCGGCCGCGGTGCCGATGATGTCCGAGTACGCCTCGTTGATCGCGCCGCCATGGGCCAGGAACAAGCCGAACCGCCCGTCAGGCGAGGTGCTCCGGTTCCCGTCTTCGTCGAAGCACACGTACGGCCCGCCCACTTCCTCGCCGGCAGCGTTCGTGCCGAAGAAATGGGAGTCGCCGCAGCGGATCACCTGATCGTCCTCCGCAGGCAGCGTCGACGGACCGAGAATGGCCGTATGCGAGCCCACCAGCGGCAGACCGGTGCGCTCGAACAGCGCAGAAAAGGTGACGCCGTGCATCAACTCGTGCGCCACAACGTCCAGGGGAACGAACGGAATGTCGTCGGGCGTCACCCCGAACCCCACGTAGCCGGTTCCCTCCGGCCCGAAGGGAGCAGAAGCGAAGAACGCGTTGAAGAAGTCCAGGTTGACGACCGAGAAGATCCGTCCGTCCTGACCGTCCATGCCGCGCCAGTCCTGGTTCCTGAACAGGTAGTCGTAAGTGAGGCCCAGGTTGGCGTGCCCACCGACGACGCCGCGACTCGTCCACTCGTTGTTGTCGTCCGAGGCAACCATCGACGGCCAGTCCTCGGTCGGCCGATCCAGGCTCTCGGCCGTGGTGGATTCTTCGCTCGCGTCGAACGTGACGATCTCGGCCGGCCGCAACCGCTCCCGCGCCTCGTAGCGTCCCGCCGTACTCCATGCGCTCACCTTCCGGAGCGCGCCGGTGAGCCCCGGGCCCGAACCCACCGCGGCTTCCGTGAAGCGGTGGTCGAAGCGCTGGACCAGTTCGCCGCCATGCGCGTCGATGAACCAGGTATGGAAGTCCCGCAGCGGTGCGCTCCACGCCAGGACGAGCTCGCCGAGCACCGTCGGCACGATGACCAGCTCGGCCGGTTCCGTGGTTGCCCGCGCGGCGCCCGCGAGCGCCTCCATCCGAGCGAGGGCGACCCCGGCGTCGAAGCTCGGCACGGTGTCGATGTCGATGTCCGCGAACGTGGTCCCGAAGACGGAAACCGGCACGCCGTCGGCGCTCTGCCTGGCGAGCCCCGCGCCGCGGACCGGCACGCCCCGGTGGACCTGCGCGAAGTACTCGTGAATCCGGCCCGGCACAGTCCGGTCGGGCTGCGCTGAACGCAGTACCAGGTCGTCGGTGCGGACCAACTCCTCAAGCAGCGCGTTGGCCCGGATGACGGCCGCAGCATCGCTCGGCGAAGAAGTCGCCGCGACCACCTGCCTCTGTGGCGCTGTCTGCGCGGGCAGCGCGGCGTCGATCAGGAGCGACGCCGCCATGAACAACATGATTCTCTTCAAACCCGGCCTCCCTTGCTCATGAATCGCTCCCTTGTCCCTCGTCTGTCGATCTCCCTCAACGTTCTGCGTTGAGCGGCCTTTCGATCCAGCAGCCGCCGAGCACCTGTGTGCCGCGGTAGAAGACCGCCGCCTGGCCCGGGGCTACGCTGTTCTGCGGTTCCCGAAAGGATACACGACACCGACCGGCGTCCCCGCAACCCGCGCCGCCCGTGTTCTCGATCACGGCGTCGACGCCGGGATGGCGCGAGCGGATGCGCACCTGCATCCCGGCGCCGTCGCGCGGCGGCTCGCCGGCGATCCAGTGCAGGCCGCGTCCGACCAGCCCCGGCGCCAGCAGCTCGTCGCGGTCGCCGACGACCACCCGGTTCGCGCCGGGTTGCACCTCCAGAACGTAGAGCCGCCGGCCCGCGGCGACTCCCAGACCGCGGCGCTGCCCGACCGTGTAGCGGTATGTCGGCGCACCTTCGCCCAATTCCTCGCCGTCGGTCGTCGTCACCCGGGCGGGCGCCCGCGGCAACTCCGGCCGCTCGCCTTCGATGAAGTTCCGCACCCCCCGGTCGACGAAGCAGATCTCCATGCTCTCGCCCTTCCCGGCCACGACCAGACCGGCCTCGCGGGCCAGCTCGCGCACTTCCGCCTTGGTCAGATCGCCGAGCGGAAACACCGCCCGCGAGAGCTGCTCCTGGGTCAGCTCGAACAGGAAGTAGCTCTGATCTTTCGACCGATCGACCGCGGCATGGAGCTCATACAGGCCATCGTCGCCGCGCAGGATGCGCGCGTAGTGGCCGGTGGCGATCCGTCCTGCGCCCAGACGGCGCGCCCGCTCCCGGAAGGCCTCGAACTTGATCTCCGTGTTGCAGGAGATGCACGGGCTCGGCGTGCGGCCCCCCACGTAGCTGTCCACGAAGGGGTCGACCACATGCCGCCGGAACTCGCCGTCCATGCGCAGCGTGTAGTGCGGCAGTCCGAGCTGCTCGGCCACCCGCCGCGCGTCGCCGAGGTCGAGAGAGCCGCAGCAGCGCCCGTGCCGAACCTGCCGCGAGCGGTCCCAGAGCAGCATCGACAGGCCAACCACCGGCGTCCCCCGGCGCGCCAGGAGCAGCGCCGCAACCGAGGAGTCGACACCGCCGCTCATCGCCACGGCCGTCAACGGCGTCGAGGCGGAACCATCCGCGGACGACACCGCGGCCCGGTCCCCGGCGCTCACCCCGCCGCCGCCCGGGCCGCCGGCGCCGCCGACAGCCCTCGCAAGGCCTCCACTTCGCGGGCCAGCACGGGCAGGAACCTCGCGATCTCCGCTTCGTCGTTCGTCGTGCCCAGGCTGATGCGAATCGACGCCAGAGCCTCGGCCGGCGCCACGCCCATTGCCAGCAGCGTCCTGCTCGGCTCGACGACGCCCGAGGCGCACGCCGCCCCGGTCGACACCGCAAAGCCGGCGAGGTCGAGCCGGACCACCAGCTCCTCGCCGCTCAGACCGGAGAACGCGACGTGGGTGGTGTGCGGCAATCTCGGCGAGGACGCGCAGTGGAGCCGCGCGTCCGGGATGTCGCCGAGGCCCGCCTCGAGCCGATCGCGCAGTCCACCCAACCGCTCGATGCGGCCGTCGAGTTCCCTTGACGCCAGCGCCGCGCAGGCCCCGAGACCGACCAGGGCCGCGACGTTCTCCGTGCCGGCCCGTCGCCGGCGCTCCTGGCCGCCGCCGAGGATGAGAGGCTCGAAGACGGCGCCCTCCCGGATCCACAGCGCGGCCGCCCCCACCGGCCCGTGGAACTTGTGGGCCGCCACGACGAGGTAGTCCACACCCAGGGCCCGCGCGTCGAACGCGAGCTTCCCCGCGGCCTGCACGGCGTCGCAGAGGAGCGGCACACCGCGAGCCCGGCACGCCGCCGACGCCTCGGCAACCGGCTGCAGGGTGCCCAGCTCGTTGTTCGCCAGCATGAGGCAGGCAAGGCGGGTGTCCGGCCGGAGTGCCTCCGCCAGAGCCGCCGCTTCCACGACACCGTCCCCCCCCGGACACAGCCGTGTCACGTCGACGGCCAGCCCCTCCAGCCGGTCGGCGGCCGCGTGAATCGAAGGATGCTCGAGTTCCGAGATCACCAGGTGGCCGCCATCCCTGCCGGCGAACGCCGACCGCAGCACCGCGTTGTTCGCCTCGGTACCCGAGGCGGTGAAAACAACCTCCGGCGACTGCCCGCCCACGAGCTCCGCCACCTGCTCCCGCGCGAGTTCGACCGCGGCCCGCGCCCCGCGCCCGAAGGAATGGACCGACGAGGGATTGCCGTGCCGCACCCCCAGCCACGGCGCCATCGCTTCACCCACCCGCGGATCAAGCGGCGTGGTCGCGTTGTGGTCCAGGTAGACGGGGCCGGCCATGGCGGCGGCCTCGGCCCGCGGCGGATCGAACGGCGTGGTCGCTTTGTGGTCGAGATCGGCGGGAGCGGACATGGCGGCGGCTTTCTCCGGACGCTGGCGGAACGGTCGCGGTGGACGGATTGTACGGTTGAAGACCGTGGGCGCGCAGGCCGCGGCGTGCCGGCTACGCACGATACGACCTCGTGCCGGACGAAGCACGCCGCCACTTACCTGCCAATCGAGTAGAGAACCACAACAGCGCAACACACGCCCAATGGGTGCACGGACCTTCTGGTCCGCTGACGCCGAAGGCGGCCAGAAAGGCCCGCCGGACGAAGCACGGCACCTTGCTTCTCCGCCGGCGCGCTACGCTTGACCGTTGAGTCCCACCTGCCCCGCCAGGGACAAACCCGTTGCCGATGAAATCCGCACGCAGAGCCTCGATCCTGGCCTTGGCGGCGGCTCTCCTTCTCGCCTTCACGGCGCCCGCGCCGGCACAGGAGAAGAAGGAAACACGCAAGGAGCGGCGCGAACGGCGGGCCGCCCTCAGGGCCGTCGAGGCGGCTCTGCCGCTCGAATTCAAGCAGTTCCTCGACGACGTCCACTTTCTGATCACGGACGGGGAACGCGAGGCGTTCCTCGAAGTCACCCAGGACTACCAGCGGCGCGCCTGGATCGAACGATTCTGGCGGATGCGCGACTCCTACCCCGACACGCCGCGCAACGAGTTCCGTGCCCGCTGGGAGGAGCGGCTGCTCCACGTTCGGCAGGAGTTCGAGGGACCGCGCTCCGACCGGGCGCGCATGTACCTGCTCAACGGCGAGCCCGACGGGCGGCTCAAGTTTCAGTGCACGATGGTCACCTGGCCGATCGAGATCTGGTTCTACCAGCGCAGCGACACGGTCGGCCACGAGTTCTTCCTGCTGTTTTACCGTCGCGCCAACCAGCCCCGCTACGAACTCTGGCATCCCGCTGACGGCCTGGACCGTCTACTGGACGTCGGCGTCAACGCCCAAGGGGCGGCCGGCGACATCCGGAGTTGCAAGGACGGCGACGTCGCGGCCTCCGCGATCAACTGGCTGCTGCGATCGAACGGCATGGAGTTCGCCATGCTGATGGGCCGCCTGACCGAACCGCCCGAGGCGCCCTCGGCGGAGTGGACGCTCACCTTCGAGGCCTATACGACGGACGTGCCGGAGGACGCCGAGCCCCTCGACGCCTCGCTCGAGATCCGCTACCCGGCCCGCTACCAGGCGCGCACCGTGGTGGAGGCCGTGGTCGAGATCGACCCCTCCTCGGCCCGCCGCGACAGGACCGGCGGACAGTCGAGCTACAACTTCTTCCTCACCGGCGAGGTGCTGCGCGAAGACGCGCTGTTCGAGAACTTCCGCTACAAGTTCGACCTGCCCCTGGGCAGAGACGACGGCGACGCGATCAACGACAGGAACGCGAGCGACGGCGGCCACACGAGCACGAATGACGCGCGTGACGACGGCGGCGCCGTGAGCAATGACGCGGCCAACGAGGGCAACGCGAACCACGTGGGGGACCACGGCACCCCCATTCTGCTCACCCTCGAGCGGCGGCTGCGACCTGGCAACTACCGGCTCGTGCTCAAGATCGAGGACCTGAACGGCAACCGCTTCGCCCGCCTGGAGCAACCGCTCGAGGTGCCGACGCTGGAGGCGCCCGCCGCCCGGCAACTCGACCCGGCGGTGCAGAAGATCATCGACCAGGCGGAGGCGGTGCTCAACAGCAGCGTGCCCACCGTGAAGCTCCTCGAGCCGTCGGGCGAACTCCAGACCGGCATGGTGCGCTTCGACACGCTGGCGACAGGCGACATCGCCGAGATGCGCTTCTGGCTCGACGGCCATCAGGTCGCCCGCAAGCGCAGCGCCCCGTTCTCCGTCGAACTCGACCTGGGGTCCGTGCCGCGTGTCCACGTCCTGCGCGCCGCCGCCCACGACGCGGACGGCGCCGAGGTCGCCTCGGACGAAATCACGATGAACTCCGGCCGCAACCGCTTCGCGCTGCGCTTCGCCCAGCCGCGCGACGGCGTCAAGTACGCCGGCGAAGTCCAGGTCGAGGTCGATCTCGCGGTCCCCGACGGCAGCCTGGTCGAGCGTCTGGAACTCTTCCTCAACGACGAACCCGTGGCCACGCTCTACCAGGAGCCCTTCAGCCATCGGGTCGAGCTGCCGCCCGGCGACGAGATCACCTACCTGCGCGCCGCAGCCTTCCTGACCGACGGCAACTCGACCGACGCCGTCGTCTACGTCAATGCGCCGGACTACCTGGAGATCGTCGACATCCAGTACGTCGAGCTCTACGCCTCGGCGCTCCACCGATCGGGCCGCCCGTACGAGGACCTGCAGCCCGACCAGATCACGATTCTGGAAGACGGCACGCCGCAGGAGGTCCTCCGCTTCCAGCGGGTCACCGACCTGCCGGTCCATCTCCAGGTGATGCTCGACGTTTCGGCCTCGATGGTCGACCGTCTGGGCACGGCCCGCGAGGCCGCCCTCGGCCTGTTCCAGTCGGAGATCACGCCCCGCGACCGGGCAGCCCTGGTCACGTTCAACGACCATCCGTACCTCGCCGCCGACTTCACCAACGATCCCGTCAGGCTCGCCGGGTCGCTCGCCGGTCTCAAGGCCGAACGCGGCACCGCGCTCCACGACGCGCTCGTCTTCGGCCTCTACCACCTGAGCGGGATGAAGGGCCAGCGCGCCCTGCTGCTGCTCTCCGACGGCAAGGACGAGAGCAGCCGCTTCAGCTTCGATCAGGCCCTCGAGTACGCGCAGCGATCCGGCGTCGCCATCTACGCGATCGGGCTGGGCCGCCAGACCGGTCAGGCCAGGCGGGCCTTGTCCCGACTCGCCGAACGGACCGGCGGCCGCTCCTTCTTCATCAGCAGCGTCGGCGAACTCACCGGCCTCTACGGCCAGATTCTCGGCGAGCTACGCTCCCGCTACCTGATCACCTACCAGTCGACGAACACCGGCAGCGACCGCCGCTTCCGCGAAATCGAGGTCGACGCCGACGTTCCCGGCGTGTCTATCCGCACGCTGAAGGGCTACTACCCGTGAGGCGGATGCCGCACGGCGCCGGCCGTCTCCTCTTCGCTTTCCTCGCCACTGCCGCCCCGACGGTCCCCGCCGCCGCCCAGGCCCAGGACACTGCCGCAACGGTCCCTGTCCTCGTCACCGCCGCCCCGGCCCAGGAGGCGTCCAGGACGGTCCTCGACCGGCGGCACGCCGACTTCCTCGATGCGGTCGACGTGATCCTGACCGACACGGAGCGCCGCGTGTTCGGCGAGCTGCGGCACGACTACCAGCGCGACGCGTTCATCCAGCGCTTCTGGAGCGTTCGCGATCCCTATCCCGAGACGCCGCAGAACGAGTTCCGGGAGCGCTTCCACCGCGCACGCGAAACGGCCGAAGAGCGTTTCGGCGGCGCCCGGGGCGTCCGTTTCGAGGCCCTGCTGCTGCACGGGGAGCCGCAACGCAGGTTCATCACCACGTGCCGCCTGCTCCGCACGCTCGAGATCTGGCACTACCTGCACAGCCCGGTCGTGCGCGGCGAGTTCTACCTCGTCTTCCTGCGCCAGGGCGGCGGCTACCGGCTGTGGACGGCGGCGGACGGCCTGTCCGCCATCGCGGCCTTCACCGCAGGCGGGCTCGACCGCAGCTCCCGGATCGAGCAGATCGGCCGCGAATGCGCGCGCGGCGGCGACGTGCTGACCGCCCTGGGCCTCGCCCTGGACCAAGAAGCGATGCGCGGCGGGCCCGAACCGGGGAAGGCGAACGACGAATGGGCGCTCGCCTTCCTCGACCGCAGCACGGAGGCGCCCGCGGACGCCGAGCAGTTCGCGGCCGGGATCGCGATGCGCTATCCCGGCCGGCGCGGCAGCCGCACCGTTGTCCAGGCGATCGTGAGCATCGATCCGGCCCTGCTGCCCGAGGCCGAACAGGGCCGCCGCCGCTTCGTGCTCGATGGCGAGGTGCTGCGGCAGGGCGAGCTGTTCGAGAACTTCCGCTACCGCTTCGAGCCGCGGACGCCGACCGGCGCCACGGACCGCGAGGCCGACGGCGCGACCCGACCGCCAGGTGAGACGGGCCGTGAGTTGGACCCGCGACGGACCGCGGAGACCGACGGGGAAGCGGTCCCCCTGGTCATGCAGCGCTACCTGCGCCCGGGCGCCTACCGCCTGGTCGTCAAGGTGCGCGACCTCGACACGGGCAGCTACTTCGCCGCCAACGCCGACATCGAGGTGCCGCTCGTGCCGCCGACGCCGGCGGGGTCGGCGGGATCGGCGAAGCCGCCGGAACCCGGGGCGTCCAGCGCTGCCGGTACGGCAAGTGCGGCAGGCGCCCGTGCCTCCGGGGCGTCCAGCGCCTCCGGCGCGGCCATTGCCAGCGCCTCCGAGACGGCCAGTGTCCGTGCCCCCGGGGAATCCGGTGGATTCCGCGCGCCCGGGGCGTCCGGCCTGCCGGACTGGCTGGCCGAGACGAACGCGGCCACCCCGCGCGACGTCGAGTCGGGCGAGCACATCCTCCGCATCCTCCCCCTGCCCGAACGGCTTCTCGTCGGCCGGGTCCGGATCGGCGCCGAGGCCCAGGGTCCGAACACCCACCGCGTCGCCTTCTCCCTGGACGACCGCGAGCTGATCAGCAAGCGACGGCCGCCCTACCAGGTCGAGATCGATCTGGGACCGACGCCGCGCGTCCACACCCTGCGCGCCGACGCCTACGACGACCAGGGCGGGCTGCTGGCAACCGACGAACTGCTCGTCAACTCCGGACCTCACCGCTTCACCGTCCGCCTCACCTCGCCCCAGCGCGGCGCCGTCCACACCCGGAGCGTGCACGCGGTGGCCGAGGTCGAGGCGCCGCGCCACGAGCGGCTGGACCGGGTCGAGTTCTTCCTCAACGACACCCGCACCGCCACTCTCTACCAACGGCCTTTCGAGCAACCGATCCGGATCGACCCCGACGAATCCCTATCGTACGTCCGCGCCGTGGCGCACCTTCAGAGCGGCGCGTGGGCCGAAGACCTCGTCTTCGTCAACTCGCGCGACCTGGACGAGGAAATCGACGTCGCGCTGGTCGAGCTCTACACCTCGGTCACCGACCGCTCCGGCGAGCCCCTGCTCGGACTCGCGGGAAGCGACTTCCAGGTCTTCATCGACGGCGAGCCGCAGTCCATCCAGCGATTCGACCGCGCCGCCAACCAGCCGATTCACGCCGGCATCCTCTTCGACACCTCGACCTCCATGGTCGATCGCATGGATGCCGCCGAGGAGGCGGCCCTCCACTTCTTCGAACTCGTCCTCGGCCCGCAGGACCGCGCCTGCCTGATCACCTTCAACGACCGGCCCGAACTCGTGGTCGGCTTCACCGGCTCCAGGGAGACCCTGGCCGGCGGCCTCGCCGATCTGGTCACCGAGGGAGAGACCGCCCTCTACGACAGCGTCCTCTACGCGCTCTACTACTTCGGCGGACTGCGCGGCAAGCGGGCGCTCATCCTGCTCACCGACGGCGAGGACTCCCGCAGTGAGCACGACTTCGACGACGTGCTCGAGTTCGCCCGCCGGACCCAGGTCGCGATCTACAGCATCGGCATCGCGATCAGCCCGCGCGAACTTCTGGTCCGCGGCCGTCTGCAGCAGCTGTGCGACGAGACCGGCGGCCGCTGCTTCTTCATCAACTCGGCCAACGAATTGAAGCGTGTCTACGAGCGGATAGAGACGGAAGTCCGCTCCCAGTACCTGCTCGTGTTCGAGTCGCCCGAGGGCGAGCCCGGCGCCTTCCGCGAGGTCGAGGTGAAACTGAGGGACCCACGCGCCCACGGCAGGCGCGGCCTGAAGGTCGAGACGATCCCGGGCTACTTCCAGTGAGCAAGACCGTCTCACCGGGTGCGCCGCCCGTCTGGCCGGCATCCGCCGAAGGCGGAATCCGCCCAACTGCCGCGCCCGGCCACCTCATCCTCGCCTCCGCCTCCCCCCGCCGGCGTGAACTCCTCGCGTCCCTCGACCTCGACTTCACCGTCCGCCCCGCCACCGTCGACGAGACCCCGAACCCCGGCGAACGGCCCCGCGACCTCGTGCGGCGCCTCGCCCGCGAGAAGGCCGAGGCCGGCGCCCGAAACGGCGAACAGGCGTCCTCCGAAGGCGCTCGCGATGCCGGTCAGGGGCATGAATGGGTCCTGGCCGCGGACACGATCGTGGTCACCGAAGGCGAGGTCCTCGGCAAACCCGCCGACCGGACCGAAGCCCGCGCCATGCTGGAGCGGCTCCAGGGCCGCTGGCACCTCGTCCTCACCGGTGTCGCCCTAAGGCCCCCTGGCGGCGACACCCTGCACGCCGTCGAGAGCACCCGGGTCCTGTTCGCCGAGCTGACCCCCGAGCAGATCGACTGGTACGCCGAAACCGGCGAACCCGACGACAAGGCCGGCGCCTACGCCGTCCAGGGCCTCGGCGCCCTGTTCGTCTCCGAGATCGACGGCAACTACAGCAACGTCGTGGGGTTGCCGCTGCCGACGGTGCGGCAGCTGTTCGAGGGGGCGGGGAGCGACATCAGGGCGTTCCGGCGAGCGTAGGTCCGACCGCGGCGGCCGGTCAGGAGGCCCGCGGCCTTCTCTCCGCCGGCCCTACGCCCCGAGCTTGGCCAGCTTGCCGGCGTTGGCCAGCAGCAGCCCCATCAACTCGCTCGACGGGATCGTGCCCACGGCGCCGCGAACCGCCTCCACCTCGCTGAAGCGCTCGCAGTCGTCGACGAAACACGTCGCCGACCACAGGAGCAGCGGTACCGGGTGCCAGCTGTGGGCCTTCATTGGCGCCGGGGTCGAGTGGTCTCCGGTGATCGCGAGCACGTCGGGCGCCAGATCCAGCAGGCGCGGCAGCAAACGGTCCACCTCCTCGATCACGGCGACCTTCGCCGCCAGATCCCCGTCCTCACCGGCCATGTCCGTGCCCTTCACGTGGAGGAAGAAGTAATCGTAGTCGCTCCAGCGCTCCTCGAGCCGGTCGAGCACCCGTTCAAACGGCTTGCCGCAGTCGACGACGTCCATGCCGCAGACCTTCGCCACGCCGCGGTAGAGGGGGTAGCCGGCCAGGGCGGCCGCGCGCAGGCCGTAGAGCTCGCCGACGCCGGGCAGCGCCGGCAGGCTGGAGAACCCCCGGAGCAGGAACGTGTTCGCGCGCTCCTCGCCGCGCAGCTCCCGCTGGAGCGCCTCGACGGCCGGCGCCAGACGGCGGACGGTTTCGCGAGCCGCCTCCCGTTCGTGATTCGCAACTCGAACCGCTTCGCCGGCGCCGACGGCGCCCGACACCGTGGCCGCCTTGAGCGCCGGTCGCGTCGAGCCGGTTCCGGAAGTCCCTGATTCCGACCCGGCACGCGAATCTGCCCTGGCCGCCTCGGGCGCCGGCTGCGGCGCGCCGAACCGCTCTTCTTGAGCGGACGCGGAAACGGCCCGGGAAGCGTCGAGCGCCAGCGGCGGCACGCCGAGCCGCTGGGGGTCCGTGTCCCGCAGCCCCGGATCGAGCGGCGGGGTGCCGTCCACCGCCCGGAACAGGAGGACGAAGCGATACGCCTCGCCAGGGTGCACGTCGACGTGGACGCCGTCGCCGAGCACGCCACCGGCGGCGTCGATCCGGCGGGCGAGGAGCGCGCAGATCCGCTCGCCCTCCGCGGTCGGGATGCGGCCGGCGCGCCGGTCGAGGAGCAGCCCGGCCTCGTCGACGGTGGCGAAGTTGCCCCGCGCCACGACCACGTCGGGCGGGAAGCCCAGGCCCAGGCCGAGCGCTTCCAGCACGCCGCGGCCGATGTCCGCATCGGGCGAGGTCGGTTCGTAGCCGAACAGGGCCAGATGGCCCGGGCCGCTGCCCGGGGTGATGCCGGTCCCGGCCGGCGCCACGCGGCCCAGCGCCGACCGCGCAGCCAGACGGTCCAGATTCGGGGTCCGCGCCTCCTCCAGAGCCGTCCGCGGCTGCTCGGCGGTGCGCAGGTCGCCCACGCCGTCGAGCACCAGCAGGACGATCCGGCGATCGTTGCGCTGCGACAGGCGAGCGAGCAGATCCCGCCGCGTCAAGGCGGTCACGCCGGTCGGCCTGCGGTACGCGGCCATGCGTCGCAACAACCCGCCGCGCACTCTCCGTCCAGCAGACGCTGCCAGGTCACGGCAGCACCGTTCAGGCGACGAAGTAGGCCGACGCCCGGATCTGTACCCGCGCCCGGGGCAGGAAGCCACCACCGTGAAGCCGCAGCGCCGTGTCACCCGACAGCACCGGCAGGACGATCCAGCCGTCGAAGGTCTCGCCCCGCTGGTAGGGCGACACGACCGGTTCCAGCTCGGCCAGCCGCGTCCAGTGCCCGTCCTCAACGAAGTTCGCCCGCAGTTCCAGGTACGCCTTGTCGAGATCGATGTTCTTGCCTTCCCGCGGATGCCACACCGAGACGACGAACCGCATTTCGTCGTAGCGGAGCGTGTCGACCCGGTCCCCCTGCTCGTGCGTCAGAGGGAAGACGAACGCCCCCTTGTTGTCGGTGGCGAAGATCTCCGGCGTGGCCGCGAAGGCCACGTGGAGCGGCTGCACGTTCGGGCTCAAGAAGCTAGCGGAAGCCGCGGCGGAGTTCGTTGCGGAACGTCTGGAAGTTCTTCTCGCCGTGCAGGCAGACGACGACGCGCTCCAGCTTGGTGCCGCCCTGGAGGTAGCGGTGCACCTCCGTCAGCAGAATGCGGGCGCAGCGATCGACCGGAAAGCCGAAGAGGCCGGTGGAGATCGCCGGGATGGCGATCGTGCGCTGGCCGTTGCGGTCGGCGAGGGCCAGCGACGCCCGCACCGCGGCAGCCAGCTTGCGGTCCTCGTCGCCCTCGCCCATGCGGGGGCCGACGGCATGAATCACCTGTTTCGCCTTCAGAGTGCCGGCGCCCGTCATCACTGCGGTACCGACCGCCGTGCCGCCGATGCGGTTGCACTCTTCCTGGATCGACTTGCCGCCCTTCTCCCGCACGGCGCCGGCAACACCGCCGCCGAGCTGCAGATCCTCGCTGGCCGGATTGACGATCGCGTCGACTCGAAGCTCGGTGATGTCGCCCTCGATCAACTCAAGCAGCGTATCGTTCATCCTGACGGCCACAACCTACTCCCATTGCTGCCCGCCAAGCGCCGCACTGACCCTCCGTTCAAGCGACCCGCGAGCCACGGTTTCCCGGAACTGTTCAAAGCGAGACGATTCTAGCGTACTGACGAAGATTCCGCGTCTCGCCGCGCTCGGCGCGGTCTCCGCACCCCGCTGGACGACGGCGCGGACCCGGCTACTCGCGGCATTCGAAGGCGGAGGTATCTCTCGCCGGGGCCGCCACGTCTCCCTGGCGGTTGTGATGAGACCAGAAGCGACCGTCACCGTCCGCTATGTGGAGATTGAAGGCCACGTCGGTCACCGGCGCCACGAACACCCAGCGGTGGCCGTTGTAGTCACAGCCGTTCAGGACCTTGACCAGCACCTCCGCGTTGCCTGCGTTGAAGAACCAGAGCAAACCGGATTCGCCCGAGGCCCAGATGCCGCCCTTGCCATCGCCGACCTCGCCAGCCGGCGTTTCGTAGCAGAACCCGACCTCGTAGCCGCCGTCGAACACCAGCGGCGTGGTCTCGGGCACACAGTTCGTGTAGCCCTCTCCGGAAGGCGGATCCGGGTACGAATCATCGACGGCGCGCCGAACGCCATAGGCGCTGACGTGGCGATCCCGTTCCACCTCCCGAGGCAGCCAGTCGTCGCCTTGCGCCGGAACAGCTCCGGTGGCGCGACCGCGGCACTCGAAGGCGGAGGTGTCTCTCGCGGGGGTCGCCAGCTCTCCCTGGCGGTTGTGATGGGACCAGAAGCGATCGTCACCGTCCGTCACGTGGAGATTGAAGGCCACGTCGGTCACCGGCGCCACGAACACCCATCGGTGGCCGTTGTTGTCGCAGCCGTTCAGGACCTTGACCAGCACCTCCGCGTTGCCGGAGCTGAAGAACCAGAGCAGGCCGGATTCGCCCGAGGCCCAGATGCCGCCCTTGCCGTCGCCGACCTCGCCAGCCGGCGTTTCGTAGCAGAACGCGACCTTGTAGCCGTCGTCGAACACGAGCGACGTCGCCTGGGGCACGCAGTCCGTGTAGCCCTCTCCGGAAGGCGGATCGGGGTACGAATCAGGATCGGGGTCAGGGTCAGGATCGGGGTCAGGGTCAGGATCGGGGTCAGGGTCAGGGTCAGGATCGGGGTCAGGGTCAGGGTCAGGATCGGGGTCAGGGTCAGGATCGTCAGGATCGTCAGGATCGGGGTCGTCAGGGCCGGGTCGGGGGCCGGGATCAGGATCGGGATCAGGATCGGGATCAGGATCGGGGTCCGTACCCGCATGATTGACGGCGAGCCGGATGCCGTAAGCCCTGAGAAACGGATCGAACTTCTCCAGCAGGACTCCGTGGAGCCAGGGCTCCCGGTTTCCGCCTTCCTCCGGAACACCCCGGGTGGCGCGAATGCCGCCGCCCGGCCCGGTCTGGTCCACCATCAAGACGTTCATCTTCCAGTTTTGGGGGTTGTCGGGCGGCAACTCGTCGAGCTGCCAAACGACGGAGACCCAGACGCCGCCGCCAGCGAGCTCCAGGCCCTCCAGATCGCCCTGAACCTTGAAGCAGACGTATGTCCCGGCCTCAAATAGTTCTACCTCTACGTCATAGCCGGCCAGCAGGGTTTCCGGCGTTTCCCCGCCGGAGTAGAGATTGACCGAGAACTCGCCATCGGGGGTCGTGTCCCACGGCGGGCGGCCCATGCAGGCCACCACGTGGTCGACGGTCCCCGCCGCGCGCAAACGGAAGCGCTGAGCGTACTCATGCTCGAAGTACGGCAGGAACGTGTCGAAGTCAAACTGGTACGCTGCCGCTTCCATGCTGCCGTCGTCGTACCGGTAGAGCTCGGTGTAGGACTCGGTGACCGCCTGCGGGACGCCGGCTGATCCGTCTACTCCGTGCCGAGGCGACCGCACGTCGCGGGCACGCGCGGACACGGGAACTTCGCCCGCCTGCTCGGTGAGCCGCCAGGGAACCGTTTCGGCCTGACCCTGTGGTTCGCTGCCGACGGGAAGCAGCAGGTCGCGGCCCGTCTGGGCCGCGAGCGGCGCCGCGAGCATGGCAGCCAGCGCGGCAAGAAGGACGAAAGAACGACGATCCAGTACTCGGTGCAACACGGTAGCTCCTCCTCGGTTCTCTTGAACGGTCCCTGCGCGCGGCCGGCGAGCCTCCTGCGATCGAGCAACCCTGAGGGGACACGGCTCTGTGCGGTTCACTGCCGGGAAGACTCTCGGGAGGCTCTCTCAAGGCTCTGTACGGTATTCTCACCCTAGCACACTCACGAGAGCCAGAGGCGTCCAAGGCCTGCCCAACGGGAGAGGATCATGGACGGTCGACATCAGTCTACACCGGGCAGGCCCCGTCACCTGACCACACCCGCAGCACGGACCCGGCGCCAGCCCTGATTCGCCGCCGAAGCCTTCAAGGGCAGGTGACCGTGAAGTTCAACGCTTCCCCGGCGTCGCCGAAGCTGTCCCCGCCGCCGCCACCCAACAGCGGGATGGGGGGGGTCACCTGGGCTTCGTGGCCGGCCAGGGTGTCCATCTCCGGACGGACGATGACCGGCAGGGAGTTGTTGATCGTGTCGCTGCAGTACCCGTCGTCTTTCACGATGGAGATCTCGGCGGTGTCGTTCGCCAGCGCGAAGCTGACACCTCCTGCCGCCGCTCCATCCGCGCTGAGAACCTGCTTCGTCATTCCGCTGCCGACCTCCACGCTGTAGCGGACGTTGGTCAAGCGGTTGGCGGCCCTGCCTGTCGGGGTCGCTGCGAACTCCGGGTGTCCGAGCGTTGGGCTACCGTCGACGGCGGTCGTGAAGTGGCCGCTCCCGTTCATCCACAGGTCGACAATGAGCGTCAGCGTGCCTGTCCCGGCGGGCCGGGCGACGGTGCCGCGGTTCCGGATCCGCACCGTCTCTCCGGTAATCCCGTCCGTGACCGTCGCCAGAGCCAACGTGTTGCCGTCGCCCATCGTGCACTCGGAGAACCGGCGGGTGTAGCGCGGCGATGCGCCCAGCCCCCCGTCGTTGTAGCCGCACTTCCTGAACGACGTCGGCGGCTCCAGCAGGATGGTCGGCAGGAGGCCGAGACGGCCGGTCGAGGTCTCCTCGAGGAGAACAGCGCCTCGGCCCCTCGTCAGCTTCACGCCGGAGCCGGCGCTCACGATGTCCGTCGAGGGGTTGCCGAGCCTGTTCTGGTTGACCAGGGAGCCCACGGCCGAGTTCCTGTCGCCCGAGATCCAGAACCAGCCGCCGTCCTTCACGGGGCCGAGCTGCAGATGGCCGCGTTCCGCGTCGCAGACAATGCCCCTGTCCGCGAACTGCAGCATGACGACGCCGTCCTCGTCGGGCTCGAGTTCACCCTTGTGGATGACGCGTCGGATGACGCCGGGACAATCGGCAACCCAGATCACCTTGTCGTCGCCGGCGGCCTCTGCGATGAACCCCCCATCGCCCATGTAGATGGACACGTCATGGGTGCAGTCCTTGCATGAGACGGTCTGGGCGAAGGTCATCGCCGGAATCGCCCAGAGAACCAGCGCGATCATGATTCGCTTCATCAGCTTCATCGGTCTTTTCTCCTTGTTTCCCTATTCGACGGGGAACGGGTTGTCGGGCACCAGTTCCTGGCCCTGACCCGCCGCCGAAGCCGAAGGACATACGACCGTGAAGTTCATTTCCGCGGCCACGCCGGCCGCGTTCCGCTTGACGGGGGGCGTCACGGTCGCCGCGCCGTCGTCGTCGACCGTTGCGGTGACGGTCACTGGCAGGGAAACGTTGGCCGTTGTGCCGCAGTATCGGGTGTCCGCTGCGATGCTGACCATGGCGACGGCGCTGTCTTCCGCGTACGTCACGCCGGCTACCGCCGTGCTGGAACCATCCGTGAGAGTCGTCGGCGGGGAGGAGCCGACCTTCACCGTGTAGGTGACGCCGGTCAAGCGGTTTTCGGCTCTGAGCAAGCCCCCCACGAAGACCGCGTGTCCGAGCCCTGGCGTGAACTCGTCGTTCGAGATGTGGCCGCCCGAGGCCATCCACAGGTCGACAACCAGGTCGATCGTGCCTAGCCCGCCGGGCCGGATGACGGTGGACCCGTCCGTGATCAACACGGTCCTTCCGGTGATGTCGTCCGAGCTCGTCGCCTGCAGCATCGCGCCGCCGTTGCCCATCGTGCAACTCTTGAGCAGGCGGCCGCCGAATGGACTGTAGCCGCACGGTCCGAACTGAGGCGCCGACGCCTTCGGCAGGATGTTCGGCAGAATGCCGAGACGGCCGGTAGAGATCTCCTCAAGAAGGACGGCGCCCCTGCCATCCTTCATCGTCACGCCGGGACCGGGGTCCGGGATGTCAGTCGTGGCGTTGCCGAGGACCCCCTGGTTGACCAGCGGGCCCACCGCCGAGCTTCTGTCGCCGGTGAGCCAGTACCAACCGCCCTCCCTGACGGGGCCGATCTGGAGGCGGCTCTCGTCCGCGTTGCAAACGAGGTCGGCGTCCTTGAACTGCACCATGACGATGCCTTCGTCGTTGGCCTCCAGTTCGCCACTCCTGCTGACGCGGCCGCACTGGGAAACCCAGGTCACCATGTCGACGCCGTCGGCCTCCGCGATGAGCCCCCCATCGCCCGTGTAGATGGACACGTCATGGGTGCAGTCCTCGCAAGAGACGGTCTGACCGAAGGCCATCGCCGGAATCGCGCAGACAACCAGCGCGATCATGATGTGCTTCATCAGGTTCTTCTCCTTGAGCGGCTCTCGCCGCCGTTCGTTTCAGGCCGGACTCGCCAAGCCCGACCAAGGTTGGTCCATCCGAAGATCAGAAGTGTCGGTGCGGACTACCCGCGTTGCCACAGCCGCTGACGTCTTCCGTGGATGACCGGACACCGGCTTGACCGAGCCGCCGACCGTCACCCAGGCTGATGCTGCGCATCACCTCCCGCCAAGAGATTTCAAGGCCGTCGGTCCTGAAGACGTGCTGGAACGCTAGCAGAACCGGCAGTGCAGATCCAGTGCCTCACGTGGAGTGGCGGGGACAGGGAGCCCTGCATTCCCAGCCGCCGAGAGCCGTACCGGCACAAACGGTCCGCTCACGGAGTGGTCCTCTGACTTCGGTCACCGGAGTGTCCGACTCCGGAACAGCCCTGCGACAAGAAACGGAGAGGCACGCGGCGGCGGACGGCAGCCAACTGGTCGACGGGGGGCGCTTGCGGCGTCTCGGCCGGCCTCGGACCACCGCGTCCGACGCACGTCCGACGCACTCAGAACAGATCGCTGTCGCCCTTCGTGTAATAGCCCCTGCGCATCAGCGACACGGCGTCACCGCCAACGAAGGGCGCCAGGCCGGTGACCAGCCCCTGCGGTTCGGGGCGCCGGACCAGGCCCAGAGCGTCCAGCTCCCTGGCCAACCAGCGCGGTCGGCTGCCGAACCAGCCGACCACCGGGAGGCCGGGCGCCCGCATCGCGGCGAGCAACCGCGGGCCCCCGGCCGGACGGTCGAGATAGCGCCAGCGCAGGTACTCGGAGGAACGTTCCACCAGGAGTCCGTAGCGGTCGCCCACACGCTCGAACAGGGCGTCGAACTCCGCGTCCGACCTCGGAACGCTGCGTGATCCGCCGCAGATCGTACCGGGCGCGCTCAGCCGGGCATTGCGGCTCAGCGGGGCACTCGGCAGGAGCTCCCGGTAGGGCACGTCCTCCACCCGCCGCACACCCAGGGAAGCGGTTGGAGAATTTCCGGATGTTGCCCGTGTTGAAGCCGTAACTGCTAGCACAAAGAGGAGGGCCAGAGTTGTCCAAGTCAGGGACCGCCCTAGAAGACTTGCGGTTCGGGGTCGGGGCAGACGACCGTGAAAGTCGCTGACCCGGCTCCGCCGCTACCATCCGGCGGCAGCGGGATGGCGGGCGTCACCACGTCGCCCGAGTCCATCTCCGCCACCACTACCACCTCAAAGGGGAGGGAGAGCCCACTGTTGCAATAGGAGGGGTCACTATTGATGGTGATCACGACGTAGGAGCTGTTCGCCGTCGACGAGCTGAAAACGCCACCTTCCCATGCACCCGCCCCGGTGCTACTCCCCCATCTGACGCCCGGTATCCGGAAGCGGCTGGCGTTGGGCCTGTCGGCCATCCCGACCTCCGGAAATCCGAGCCTTGGGTTTCCGGTCGGGTCGGTCGTGTAGTGGCCGGTTCCGTCCATGTACAGGGCGGCAATCACGGTGATCGCGGCCCCGGCGGGCCGGGTGACGGTGCCCCCGGGAGGGATCAGCACGGTCTTTGCGGTCAAGTGGTCCGTGGTCGTCATCAGAATGAGCGTGCGACCGGTGCCCACCGCGCAGTTGGTGCTCACGCGCGTGTAGGTCGGCGATGCAGCCGTTCCGCCAGTTTCGTAGCCGCACTTCCTGAGCGCAGGCTTCGGCGGCTCCGGCAGGATGTTCGGCAGCACGCCGAGACGGCCGGTCGCGGTGTCCTTGACGAGGACGGCGCCTCTACCCATCGTCATCGTGACGCCGGGGCCGGCGCTCGCGATGCCGACCTTGTCGTTGTCCAGGATGTCGTGGTTGACCAGGGAGCCCACGGCCGAGTTCATGTCGTCGGTGATCCAGAACCAGCCGCCATCCTTGACGGGGCCGATCTGCAGGTGGCTCTCTTCCGCGTTGCAAACGAGGCCGCTGTCCGTGAACTGCAGCATGACCATGCCGTCCTCGTCGGGCTCGAGCGTGCCGTAGTGGGTAACGTCGCCGCAGGCGGCAACCCAAGCCACCATTACGGTACTGTCCTCGTCCTCAATGGGCCCCCCGTCGGCCTCCGCGATGAGTCCCCCGTCGCCCATGTAGACGGGCACGTCATGCGTGCAGGCCTCGCAGTTCAACGTCTGGCCGAAGGCCAGCGCGGGAAACGCGCCGAGAGCCAGCGCGATCGTGAGCTGCTTCATCAACTTCATATCAGTTCTTTCTCCCTGAGAATTCATCAACAACATGGCGATGTCTACTGTTTTCCAATCTTGAAGTGATCGTGAACAGGGCCGGTCGTGCGAGTCAATCCCGATCGGCACCGGAGCAGTTCCGGGGCGGCAGCCGGCACGCGGCCCAGCATTCAACAGACCGAGCACGGCGATCAAGGGGCTTTCCCAGCCAAAACTGCACCCTGACGACGCCTCGGTGAAGTATCGGGCTCTAGGGGCAGGTGATCGTGAAGCTCACCCCTTCCCCGACGGCGCCGTCACGCGCCGACCGCGAGACTGGGGGGCTCACTTGCTCGGCGGCGAGTGGGTCGTCCATTTTCGGGCGGATGATGACTGGCAGGGGAACGTTGATTGTCCTGCTGCAGTAATCGTCGTCCTTCACGATGGAGATCTCGGCGGCGTCTCCCATCACGTCGAAGCTGACACCGCCTTCCGCCGCTCCACCCGCCGTCAGGAGTTGTTTCGTCAGTCCGCTGCCGACCTCCACGCCGTAGTCGACGCCGGTCAAGTGGTCGGAGCCGGGCCGCCCTGCGGTCATCCCGAACTCCGGGTGTCCGAGCTTTGCATTTCCGTTGGCGGCGGTCGTGAAGTGGCCGCTCCCGTTCATCCACAGGTCGACAACGAGCGCCAGCGTGCCAGCCCCGGCGGGCCGGGTGACGGCGCCCTTGTCCGGGATCTGGACCGTCTCTCCGGTAATCGCGTCCGTGACCGTCACCAGGGTCAACGTGTCGCCGTCGCCCATCGCGCACCCGGTAAGCCGGCGGGTGTAGGTCGACCCCGACCTGTCGTAGCCGCAGGGGGGCGTAGCCGTCGGCGGCACCGGCAGGATGGTCGACAGGAGGCCGAGGCGGCCAGTCGCGGTCTCCTTGAGGAGGACAGCGCCTCGGCCACTCGTCATCTTCACGCCGGGGCCGGCCGTCGCGATGTTGGTCCTGGGCCTGCCAAGGATCCCCTGGTTGACCAAGGTTCCCACGGCCGAGTTCGTGTCGCCCGTGATCCAGAACCAGCCGCCGTCCTTCACGGGGCCGATCTGCAGATGGCCCTCTTCCGCGTCGCAAACGATGCCTCTGTCCATGAACTGCAGCATGACCATGCCGTCCTCGTCGGGCTCGAGTTCACCATGGTGGTAGACGCCGGCGCAGGTGGCAGCCCAGATCACCTTGTCAGCGTCGTCGGCCTCCGCGATGAGCCCCCCATCGCCCATGTAGACAGACACGTCATGGGTGCAGTCCTCGCAAGAGACGGTCTGGGCGAAGGCCATCGCCGGAATCGCGCAGAGAACCAGCGCGATCATGATGTGCTTCATCAGCTTCATCGGTCTTTTCTCCTTGTTCCCCTATCGACGGGGAACGGGTTGTCGGGCACCAGTTCCTGGCCCTGACCCGCCGCCGAAGCCGAACGACATACGACCGTGAAGCTCATTTCCGCGGCCACGCCGCCGGCCGCGTTCCGCTTGACGGGGGGCGTCACGGTCGCCGCGCCTTCGTCGTTGACCGTTGCGGTGACGGTCACCGGCAGGGAAACGTTGGCCGTTGTGCCGCAGTATTCGGTGTCCGCTGCGATGCTGACCATGGCGGCGTTTCTTTCTTCCGCGTACGTCACGCCGGCTACCGCCGTGCTGGAACCAGCCGCAAGAGTCGTCGTCTTCCGGTCGGGACCGACCTTCACCGTATAGGTGACGCCGGTCAAGCGGTTGGCTTCTCTGTACGTGCTCGCCACGAAGGCGAAGGCCCGGTGTCCGAGCCCTGGCAGTGATGGGTCGTTCGAGAAGTGGCCGCTGCCGTTCATCCACAGGTCGACAAGGACGGTGGCCGTGCCAGTCGCCTCGGCGGCGGGTCGGGTGATGGTACCCCCGTTCGGGATCCGCACGAACGCCAAGGTAACGGCGTTCGTACTCGTCGCCAGGAAGCGCACGCCGCCGTCGCCCATGATGCACCGGCTAAGCCGGCGGCGGCGGCCGGCTGCACGGTAGCCGCATTTTGTGCGCAGAGGTGTCAGCTTCTGCGGCAGGATGTCCGGCAGGAGGCCGAGACGGCCGGTCGCGGTCTCCTTGAGGAGGACCGCACCCCTGCCATTGCTCATCGTCACGCCGGGACCGGGGTCCGCGATGTCAGTCCTCTCGTTGTCGAGGACCCCCTGGTTGACCAGCGCGCCCACGGCCGAGTTCGTGTCGTCCGTGAGCCAGTGCCAACCGCCGTCCCTGACGGGGCCGAGCTGGAAGCGGCTCTCGTCCGCGTTGCAAACGAGGTCGGCGTCCTTGAACTGCACCATGACCATGCCCTCGTCGTTGGCCTCAAGTTCGCCATTCCTGGTGATCTTGCCGCACTCCGCAACCCAGGTCACCTTGTCGACGCCGTCGGCCTCCGCGATGAGCCCCCCATCGCCCATGTAGATGGACACGTCATGGGTGCAGTCCTCGCAAGAGACGGTCTGACCGAAGGCCATCGCCGGAATCGCGCAGACAACCAGCGCGATCATGATGTGCTTCATCAGGTTTCTTCTCCTTGAGCGGCTTTCGCCGCCGTTAGTTTCGGGCCGGACTCGCCAAGCCCGACCAAGGTTGGTCAATCCGAAGATCAGGCGTGACGGTGCGGACTACCCGCGTTGCCACAGCCGCCGACGGCTTCCGTGGATGACCGGACTCCGGCTCGACCGAGCCGCCGACCGTCACCCAAGCTGGCTACTCCGCATCAGCTCCCGCCAAAGAGACTTCGAGGTCGTCGGTCCAAGGCATGCTTGAACCCTAGCATAAGCGGCCGTGCAGATCCTGCGCTTCAGGCCGAGTGTCGGGGACAGGAGCCCTGCATGTCGGAGCGTGGAGAACCGTACCGGCACGGACTGGACGTATCTGGAGTGGTTATCTCTCTTCGGTCGTCGGAATCTCCGACTCTGGAACAGTTCTGCGACGAGAGCTGGAGATGCACTCGCCGGCGGACGGCAGCCAACTGGTCGACGGGGGGCGCTTGCGGCGTCTCGGCCGGCCCCGGACCACCGCGTCCGACGCACGTCCGACGCACTCAGAACAGATCGCTGTCGCCCTTCGTGTAATAGCCCCTGCGCATCAGCGACACGGCGTCACCGCCAACGAAGGGCGCCAGGCCGGTGACCAGCCCCTGCGGTTCGGGGCGCCGGACCAGGCCCAGAGCGTCCAGCTCCCTGGCCAACCAGCGCGGTCGGCTGCCGAACCAGCCGACCACCGGGAGGCCGGGCGCCCGCATCGCGGCGAGCAGCGCGCGCACCGCCGGCCGCTCGGCCGGATCGACCAGTGCATCGCCCCATTCCACCCGATCGGGCAGCCGCGTCGCCGCCGCCCAGGCCGCCAGCCGGCCCCGCCGGTACGCGGCGATCAACCGCGGGCCCCCGGCCGGACGGTCGAGATAGCGCCAGCGCAGGTACTCGGAGGAACGTTCCACCAGAAGTCCGTAGCGGTCGCTCACGCGCTCGAACAGGGCGTCGAACTCCGCGTCGACCTCGGAACGCTCCGTGATCCGCCGCAGATCGTAGCGGGCGCTCAGCCGGGCATTGCGGCTCAGCGGGGCACTCGGCAGGAGCTCCCGGTAGGGCACGTCCTCCACCCGCCGCACACCCAGGAAGCGGTTGGAGAATTTCCGGATGTTGCCCGTGTTGAAGCCGTAGTTGAACGCGATCCGCCCCTTGCAGTTCACGAGACAGAAGTGCCGCGCCGACCGCGCCAGCAGGCTGGTCGGCCCGCGGCCAACGGTGCGGGCGCTGCGACGGGTCATCGTGTCGCCCACCTGGTGGCTGTCGGCCGGGCTGGTCGGCGGCAGGCCGCGCCAGCGCACCGGGTACGCGCAGTACTGGCACGCGAGCTCGCCGTCCGGCGCGAACGCGAGCGAGATCCGGGGGCCGCCCCGCGGGTTGTGGTGGTACTTCCAGGCCCAGTGCTCCAGGCTCAGATCGCGCCCGAAGCTGTCCCGGAACAACTCGAGGATCGCCGGCTCGTCTCCCGACCGGTAACTGCGGACGCGGTACCCGTCGCGGCGCGCGCGCACCACGCGGAACGGCGGCGCCGCCTCGTTCCCGGCGACCGGCTCCGGGAGACCGGCCCGCTCGGCGACCGGCCGGAACCCCGCCTCCAGCAGATCGAGAATCAGCCGGTCGTAGCCGCTCGGCGCGGTCTCCGAAGCGGCCGCGTCGTAGGCCCAGCCGACCACCACGTCGTCCGGCAGTTCCTCCACCCCGGCCATCGTCTCCGAACCGTGCACCAGGCGAAACCCCTCGGGCCGTATCGCCCTCACGCCGCCGCGGGGAAGCACCTTCGCCACCGCCTGGTCGAGACCGCCCTCGGGCGCCGCCCCCGCCCGGCAACGCTCGAGAGAACGATTCCAGGCCTCAACCGCTGCCGCGGCCGTGTCCGAGCCGCGCTCCGCGTTCACGCCCGGGATGCTAGCAAGGGCAGCCTGGCGCGCGCGGCGGAGCGGCCGCTACTCGCGGCATTCGAAGGCCGAGGTGTCTCTCGCGGGGGACGCCACATCTCCCTGGCGGTTGTGATGAGACCAGTAGCGACCCTCCCCGTCCGTCACGTGGAGATTGAAAGCCACGTCGGTCACCGGCGCCACGAACACCCATCGGTGGCCGTTGTAGTCACAGCCGTTCAGGACCTTGACCAGCACCTCCGCGTTGCCTGCGTCGAAGAACCAGAGCAAACCGGATTCGCCCGAGGCCCAGATGCCGCCCTTGCCGTCGCCGACCTCGCCAGCCGGCGTTTCGTAGCAGAACCCGACCTCGTAGCCGCCGTCGAACACGAGCGGCGTGGTCTCGGGCACACAGTTCGTGTAGCCCTCTCCGGAAGGCGGATCGGGGTACGAATCAGGATCAAGGGTCGTCCTGGGGAGCGACGTGCCGCCCGAGCGGACGGAGTCCGGACCCGAATCGTTGACGGCGCGCCGAACGCCGTAGGCGCTGACGTGGCGATCCCGTTCCACCTCCCGAGGCAGCCAGTCGTCGCCTTGCGCCGGAACAGCTCCGGTGGCGCGACCGCGGCACTCGAAGGCGGAGGTATCTCTCGCGGGGGCCGCCACATCTCCCTGGCGGTTGTGATGGGACCAGAAGCGACCGTCACCGTCCGTCACGTGGAGATTGAAGGCCACGTCGGTCACCGGCGCGACGAACACCCACCGGTGGCCGTTGTTGCCGCAGCCGTTCAGAACCTTGACCAGCACCTCCGCGTTGCCGGAGTTGAAGAACCAGAGCAAACCGGATTCGCCCGAGGCCCAGATGCCGCCCTTGCCGTCGCCGACCTCGCCACTCGGCGTTTCGTAGCAGAACGCGACCCTGTAGCCGTCGTCGAACACGAGCGGCGTGGTCTGGGGCACGCAGTCCGTGTAGCCCTCTCCGGAAGGCGGATCGGGGTACGAATCAGGGTCGGGGTCGTCGGGGTCGGGGTCGGCGGGGTCGTCGGGGTCGGGGTCGTCAGGGTCGTCAGGGTCGGGGTCGTCAGGGTCGGGGTCGTCAGGGCCGGGTCGGGGGCCGGGATCGGGATCAGGATCGGGATCAGGATCGGGGTCCGTACCCGCATGATTGACGGCGAGCCGGATGCCGAAAGCCCTGAGGGTCGGATCTGTCTCGTCCAGCAGGACTCCGTGGAGCCAGGACTCCCAGTTTCCGCCTTCCTCCGGAATCCCCCGGGTGGCGCGAACGCCGCCGCCCGGCCCGGTCTCGTCCACCATCAGGGCCTTCATCTTCCAGAACTGCGGGTCGGGCGGCCATTCGTCGAGCTGCCAGACGACGGAGACCCAGACGTCGCCGCCAGCGAGATCCAGACCCTCCAGATCGCCCCGAATCTTGAAGCAGTCGTATGTCCCAGCCTCGAGCAATTGTACCTCTACGTCGTAGCCCGCCAGCAGGGTTTCCGGCGTTTCCCCGCCTGAGTAGAGATTGACCGAGAACTCGCCATTGGGGTTCGGCTCCCACGCCGCGCGGCCCATGCAGGCCACCGCGTGGTCGACGGTCCCCGCCGCGCGCAGACGGAAGCGCTGAGCGTACTCGTGCTTGAAGGACGGCAGGTACGTGTTGAAGTCAGTCAGGAACCGTGGCGCTTCCATGCTGCCGTCGTCGTACCGGTAGAGCTCGGTGTAGGACTCGGTGACCGCCTGCGGGACGCCGGCTGATCCGTCTACTCCGTGCCGAGGCGACCGCACGTCGCGGGCACGCGCGGACACGGGAACTTCGCCCGCCTGCTCGGTGAGCCGCCAGGGAACCGTTTCGGCCTGACCCTGTGGTTCGCTGCCGACGGGAAGCAGCAGGTCGCGGCCCGTCTGGGCCGCGAGCGGCGCCGCGAGCATGGCAGCCAGCGCGGCAAGAAGGACGAAAGAACGACGATCCAGTACTCGGTGCAACACGGTAGCTCCTCCTCGGTTCTCTTGAACGGTCACTAGGCGCGGCCGGCGAGCCTCCTTGCGATCGAGCAACCCTGAAGGGACACGGCTCCGTGCGGTTCACTGCCGGGAAGACTCTCGGGAGGCTCTCTCAAGGCTCTGTCCGGTATTTTCACCCTAGCATACTCGCAAGAGCCAGAATCGCCCAAGATCTGCCCAACTGGAAAGGATCATGGACGATCGACATCAGTCGACATCGGGCAGGCCCCGTCACCTGCCCACACAAGCAGCACGGACCCGGCGCCAGCCCTGATTCGCCGCCGAAGCCTTCAAGGGCAGGTGACCGTGAAGTTCAAGGCTTCCCCGGCGTCGCCGAAGCTCTCCCCTCGATCGCCACCGCCCATCGTCACCGCCGCCGCCAGCCAACAGCGGGATGGGGGGAGTCACCTGGGCTTCGTGGCCGGCCAGGGTGTCCATCTACTGACGGACGATGACCGGCAGGGGAACGTTGTTCGTCCCGCTGCAACACGCCGGCGCGGACCCGGCTACTCGCGGCGCGGGAAAACCACACCAGAAGTGCCGGGTTCGTGCCGTCCCGGCTCTTGTTGGCCGGGAAGGCAGGGTGTCCGACTCCATTCGACGGGAAGGGGGACTGGATCTGCACGGCCCGGTTCTGCTAGGGTTCCAGCACGTCTTGGACTGACGGCCTTGAAGTCTCTTGGCAGGAGGTGTGATGCGCAGCATCAGATTCGGTGACGGCAGGCGGCTCTGTCGAGCCGGTGTCCGGTCATCCACGGAACGTCAGCGGCTGTGGCAACGCGGGTAGTCCGCATCGCCACGCTATGATTCCCGGAGATCCCCACAGATTGAACAACCTTGGTCGGGCTTTGGAGAGTCCGGCCCGAAAACGGTGGCGAGAAGCCGCTCAAGGAGAAGAACTGATGAAGCAGATCTTGATCGCGCTGGTTCTCTGCGCGACTTCGGCGATGGCATTCGGTCAGACCGTCTCTTGCGAGGCCTGCACCCATGACGTGTCCGTCTACATGGGCGATGGCGGACTCATCGCCGAGGCCGACGGCGCCGACACGGTGACCTACGTCTCCACCTGTGGCGGCGTCACCCAGTCTGGCGAACTCGAGCCCGGCAATGACGGCGTGGTCATGATGCAGTTCATGGACAGTGGCCTCGTTTGCAACGCGGCAACGAGTCGCCTGCAGCTCGGGCCCGTCAAGGACGGCGGTTGGCACTGGATCACGGACGACACGAACTCGGCCGTGGGCTCCCTGGTCAACCAGGACGTCCTCGGCAACACCAAGGCTGAGATCACGAACCCCGGCCCTGGCGTGACGATGAGGGAGGGCAGGGGCGCCGTCCTCGTCAAGGAGACCGCGACCGGCCGTCTCGCCCTCCTGCCGAACGTTCTGCCGGAACCGCCGGAGGATGATCCGCCCATGAAGTGCGGCCGCAGCCAGAGTCGGTGCACGCTGGGCGACGGTGGCGCGATGATCCTGGCGACGAGCACGGACGACATCACCGACACGACGGTGCTGATCGCAGACAAGAGCACCGTCACACGGCCCGCCGGGACTGGCGCGATAACCATCATCGCCGACCTGTGGATGAACGGGAGCGGTCACTTATCGAACGATCCGAACAAACCACCAGGCTTCGGACAGCCCGAATCCGTCATGTCTGACTTCAGGAGCGAGGAGCGCTTGACCGGCGTTACCTACGCTGTGGCGGTCAGCCCGGCGGGGTCAGCTCTCACGGACGGTTCCTCGACGGCGGTAGGCGGCGTAAAGTTCGCAAGCGCGAGCGACGCCGCCACGATCACCGTCGAAGCGGACACCGCCTACTGCGCGAGGACGGCCAACGTTTCCCTGCCAGTGACGGTCACCGCGACGATGACTGCAGATGACGCAAAACAGGTGACGCCCTTTATCCAGCGGTCGACGACCGGCGTGGTCGCGGCCACGGGCTTCACGATTGCCTGCCCTGCGGCATCGGCGGCCAACCAGGGCCAGGAACTGGTGCCGGACAATCCGTTCTCCGCCGAGTAGAGGAAACAACCAGCCGATCAAGGAGAAAGAATCTGATGCAACTGATGAAGCAAACCACGATCGCGCTGGTTCTCTGCGCGATTCCGGCGACGGCCTTTGGTCAGAGCGACTTCTGCGAGGCCTGCACCCATGACGTATCGGTCTACATGGGCGATGGGGGACTCGTCGCAGAGGCCGAAGGCGGGGTCGTGGCCTGGGTTGCCACCTGTGGCAACGTCATCCGGCATGGCGAACTTGCGCCCAACCCCGACGGCGTGGTCACGATGCAGTTCATGGACAGCGGCCTCGTCTGCAACGCGGACGAGAGCCGCCTGCAGGTCGGCCCGGTCAAGGACGGCGGTTGGTACTGGATCACGGACGACACGGCCTCGGCCGGGGGTTCCCTGGTCAGCCAGCGAGTCCTCGACAACGCCAAGACCAGCATCACGAGCGCCGGCCCCGGCGTGACGATGAGGGAGGGCATGGGCGCCGTCTTCCTCAAGGAGACCGCGACCGGCCGTGTCGGCCTCCTGCCGAACATTCTGCCGGAACCGCCGACGGTTCCGCTCAGGAAGTGCGGCTACGACAGGTCGGGGACGGATTACACCCGCCGGGTTAGTCACTGCACGCTGGGCGACGGCGGCGCGATGATCCTGGCGACGGTCACGGACGGCATTACGGGAGTGACTGTGCAAATCCCGAACGCGGGCGCCGTCACCCGGCCCGCCGGGACCGGCACGCTGAAAATCGTTGTCGACCTGTGGATGAACGGAAGCGGTCACTACACGACTTCCTTGGACTCGGATGCAAACGCCAAGCTCGGACACCCGGAGTTCGCGATGACCGAAACCAGGGCCGCCGACCGCTTGACGGACATTGACTATGCGTTGGCTCTTGGCAGCGGCCAGACGGCGACGGTTATCGTCACCGGCGACGATCCGACGGCAGGCGTCAGCGTCGTGGCAGAAGACAGCGCCGCCACGATCTCCATCGTGAAGGACGAGGAGTTCTGCAGCAGCACGAACAACGTCAACGTCCCCCTGCCAGTCACCATCCGCGCCAACTTCGACGCCAACCGCACCCAGGTGACCCCCAACATCTTCCATGTTGGCGAGGGGGGCCCCGCCACCGGCAACCCGGACGACCCCGGCAGCGGCTCGGAAGGTCCTAGCAACCCGGACGACCCCGGCGGCGCGACCCCAGACAAAGGTGGGGGGCCGTCCTTCACCATCATCTGCCCTTAGCAGCCCGTGGCCGAGTGGTCTCGGGCTGCGAACCAGGCGGTGGCTTCAAGCGTGGAGACGGTTCGGCGCCGAGGAAGGCGAAGGCGTGACGGCCGGCGCTTCACCAACGCAGCGGCGGCGCCGCATCCCGGCAGGCGCCATCGCTTGCCCACACCCGGACCTCTGTCCTGGCGCCCCGCTCCACGTCCTCCGGCAACTCGAAGTCCCGCGGCTCGACGCCATCCAGGCGACAACCCGCCGCCGGAACGCCCAGAGGCAGCGGCGTCGCCTCGATCCACGTTTCCCCGGCCGCTGAGCCGTCGGTCCGCTCGGCTGGCGCCCCTCCTGGACGAGTTCGAGGCCGCCGCAGTGCCGTACGGCCGGCCGGCGCCTCCGCGCACCCGGCAGGCATCTCCGTGGAGAAGGCAGGTCCTTCGGCGCCGCCGGCCGGCGGCTTCGTACGCCCGGCTGGCGGCAGCGGCGGCGGATCGGCGAACCGGCGCGGTGCGCGTTCGATCAGCCGCAGCAGTGCCGCGAACCAGGCGCCGTAGCGGCGGCGGCGGAAAAGGGCCATCGACTGCTCGAACCAGATCCGGGCGCGGGGCTCCCGCTTCGCGCTCTGGTCGTAGGCATGAACCGCGCGGGCGGCCGGCGCCAGGACCGCCCTCGCTCCGAGAGCCCGTACGCGCAGCAGCCAGTCCGTCTCTTCGAAGTAGAGCCGGTAGCGCTCGTCGAACGGCCCGACCCGCTCCCAGAAGTCCCTCCGAACGGCCAGCAGAGCGCCGGTCAGCTCGAAGCAGGGCATCGGTTCCCGGGCCGACCAGAAGGCGCGCGCGCGCCGGCGCCACCGGCGGCGGTAGGACCGGCCCCAGACCACGGATCGCTCGGCCCAGGCCGCGTCCAGTTCCGCGGCCCGGGTGCGGACCTGCTGGGGCGGCAGCATCAGCCGGCAGCCGCGGTCCCAGAACAGCCGCGGCCCGGCGACCTCCGCGTCGGCGAGCGCATCGACAAGCGCCCGCAGGCACCCCGGTTGCACGACGACATCCGCGTTCATGAGCAGCATGACCTCGCCCCGGGCCTCGCAGGCGCCGCGATTGATCCCGCCCGCGTAGCCCAGGTTGGAATCCGGCTCGATGATCATCGCTCCGGCGGTGTTTTCGCCGGCATCGCGCTCACGCGTGCGACCGGAGCGGCGAGCTTGCGAATGGCCATCGCCCGGCCGACGCCGACCTTCCCGCCGCTTCGCATCGAGGACCTCGGGGCGCTCCGCCCGCCCGCGGGACCGGGCGCCGTTGTCCACCACGACGACGTCCATCTCGAAGCCCGAAGCACGGGCGTCCCGGTGGAGCGCCGCCACGGCCGCCTCGAGCAGCGCCGGCGTGCGGTAGTGGACGATGATGGCCGAGACAACGGGCCTGTGGACGCCGGTCAGGCCGGCGGCAATTCCCGCCGCGCCGGCCTGACCCGTGTCCGGCCCACCGCCGCGACGCGACGTCAAGGGTGGAAGCTCCCCGTGACCTGCGGACCTGGTGGGGCAAGCCTGGCAGCCCGTCGCAGAAGTCGGGGGCTGCTAGAGCTCGTCCGCGAGGCCATCCTTCAGCCGGGCGAACAGCGCGCCGCCCAGGACCACGGCGGCGGCGGTGCAGACGAGCAGGGAAACCGGACTGACCTGCAGCCCTCCGCCGAGAAACGCGGCCCGGTAGAGGTAGACGAGCCCCGTCAGCGGGTTGAGCTCCAGCAGCTGTCGAATCGACTCCTTCTCGATGAAGTTCACCGAATAGATGATCGGGGTGACGTAGAACCAGGTGTTCAGAACCAGGCCCGCGGCCTGGGCCACATCCCGGAAGTAGACGTTCACCGCCGCCAGACCCAGGCCAAGGCCGAAGGTCAGCGCCGCCTGGAGCGGCGCCGCGACCAGCAGGAGAGGCAGGCTGGCAACCGAGAGCTCCCCCATCACGGCTAGGACGACGATGAACGCCGCGGCGCCCACCGCCGCGTGGAGCAGCGCGCCGAGCACCAGGGACGCCACCAGCAGCTCGCCCGGCAGCCGCATCTTCTTGACCAGATCCGCGTTGTCCGTGAACGCCGAGGCCGAGCGACTGACCGCTTCATGGATTGCCATCCACGGCAGCAGGCCGCAGAACAGGAAGACGCCGAAGTTGCCGGTCCGCTCCCCGTCGAGCGGGAACCGCAGGACGAAGGAGAACACGAAGGTGAAGAGCAGGAGCTGCCACAGCGGGTTGAGCAGCGACCAGACCAGACCCAACGCCGAGCCCGCGTAGCGCGAGCGCAGGTTGCGGACGACGAGTTCGCGCAGCAGGAAGAGGTGCTGGCGGAGCAGGCGGGAACGTGGATCCTGCATGCTCGACAACCGTGTGACTTCCGTACGACGCCGCTCAGCGACCCCGGAAGCATAGTGCCAGGCGTTGCCAGCGGCGCCGGCAGGCGGGCGGCAAGCGCGCCGCCGCCGACCGTCGTGCGCGCAAGCCGCGGCGGCCTCTACGCGGAGAGCGTTGGACAGCGGCGCCACTGTGTCACGTACCTTGACAAAGAGGGGGCCTCCTGTATAGTACTTCGCCAGTTGCCCGATAAAGCGTACAGATTCTCCACGCGAGACCATGCCGCAGGATGACTTGCCCGCAGGAAGAGAACCCCGTGCAGCCAATCGGCGCCCCTGCCCACCGCGACACCGGATCCCGGAGCCGGCGCATACCACTGGAGTGATCCCCCGATGCGTTCCATCGTACTCTACGCCCTCACCATCGCGCTGACCTTCGCGCCCGCCTACGGACAGACCGTCTTCGAACTCGTGAAGGCAAGCGGCGAGGGGGACCTGCGTCCGGCTCACAAGGCTCAGGCGCTGACCGTCCTTGAACAGGTCAGGACAAGTCCCGAGCGCGGCCTGTTTCCGGAAGGACTTCCTGCCGCAGAGAGCCGGCTTCCTGATGGTGCTTCCGCCGAGACCGGAACCGACTTCACGGTACGAGGCTCCGGGGGAGGGGACGTGAATCTGCCCTATCCGCTCACGGACGGAGTCTGGACCGCTACTCTTTCCACTACCAGCACACATCATTCTTTCTGGCTGGATAACGCTCCGGACGAGCCCTACAATACGGAAAACCTGTTCTGCACAGCCTCGGTTTGCTCAGTCCAGGTCGGCTACAGCCGAACGAGGCAGTGGTTCCTCGTCAGCGGCTCGAGAAACATGTCCATAAGGCCCCATATTGCTGCTGACGATGACTGGGTCATCCGGTTTGTCAAGGATGGGTCAACCCCATCATTTGTCGCAGCGAGCAACCTTCCTGAAGTCGTTTCTGCCGAGACCGAAACCGACTTCACGGCACGAGGCTCCGGGGGCACCGTGGGCGGGGAGAACGTGAATCTGCCCTATCCGCTCACGGCCGGAATCTGGACCGCTACTCTTTCTACTGCCAACAACACTCAGCACACTTTTGTCCTGGACAGTAACGAGCCCTACAATTCGGAGAGGGTGTTCTGCTCGGTCTTGGCTTGCCAGGTCCAGGTTGGCAACAGCCGAACGGCGAACCGGCTTCTCGTAAGCGGTTCCATAGACATGTCCATATGGGTCAGAATGGATGCTGACGATGCCTGGGTCATCCGCTTTGTCAAGGAGAGTTCAACTCCATCGCCAGACCCCGACCCGAGCCCGGGCCCTTGTACTCCAACGACTGACGTGCTTCAGTTCGACGGCGGCTACGGGGTTCGCATGTGCTACGTCACCGGCGAAGGTGAGACCGGACAGGCGCAGGCCGGTGTATGGGCTTCCAGCCAATCCGGAATTCTCTGGTTCTTCAGCCGGGAGAACGCCGAGGTCCTGGTCAAGGTGCTGGACGGTTGCGAGTACAACGGACACCGATGGGTCTTCGTGGCGCCCGTGACGGACGTCGGCTTCGAACTGCGCGTCACCGCGCCGGACGGCGAAACCTGGACCCACACAAACACCGCAGGCACGACAGCCTCCACCAGAAGCGACACAAGCGCGTTCAGATGCCGTTAGCCTGGACCGAGGCACGCGATCTCTGAGCTCGACCCGGCCTCGTGGGCCCCTCATTCCCGGGAGGCGGGGCCGAAGGGCTCTTCCGGTTCAACCGGGCGAACAGCGCCCCCTCCCAGGACCACGGCGGCGACGGCGCAGACGAGCAGGGGAACCGGACTGACCTGAGCCCTCCGCCGTACGTCCGGAGATGCCACCGGATCCGGCAGCCGAGGCGGGAACCTCCGAGGCGTGCGCCAGTGCCGCCACTCTCCGTCAGTTCACGAAGAGCCGGTCAAGTGCGGTGAAGAGGGTGAGCAGCGAGCCGACGATCAGCAACATCCGCCAGGTCAGGTCGGCGCGGAGCTTCTCCTGGTTCACGTGGAGCGCTGCAACTTCCGCCTTCGTGGCATGGTGGGCGAGCCCGGCCCGAAGCGCGGTGAAGTCCGCATTCGTGGCGGCCTGAAGCTCGGCGAGATCCGCCTTCGTGGCGGAGCGATGCGCGGTGAAGTCCGCATTCATGGCGGCCTGAAGCTCGGCGAGATCCGCCTTCGTGGCGGAGCGATGCGCGGCGAGGTCCGCCTTCGTGGCGGTCTGAAGCTCGGCGAGATCCGCCTTCGTGGCGGCCCGAAGCTCGACGAGATCCGCCTTCGTGGCGGCCCGAAGCTCGGTGAGGTCCGCCTTCGTGGCGGCCTGAAGCTCGGCGAGGTCCGCCTTCGTGGCGGCCTGAAGCTCGGCGAGGTCCGCCTTCGTGGCAACTCCCTCGACTGAGGTCTTGCGGATCGTCTCCGTAACGGCTTCGGCATGCGGTGTGTCCATTCCGGCCCTTTCCATGGCCCGAACCGCCGCGTGCGTATCAAACGTTGAAAGGCTCATGCAATCTTGCTCTTCCTGGGACGCCTGCTGCCAACCCAAGACCGACAGGACCCATTATCCCACGGAAATGGACGGGGAGCCGCTCCGCCGCAGGCGTCCCTTCTGCAACGGCCCGGCTCAAACGCCAACGCGAAGCGCCGCGACCCGCTCACCGCGCGGCGGCATCACCCTGACGGGGGACGCCGCAGGAGCGGGTCGGTGCGAGCAGCCGCGCCTCTACAGACCAGGACGAATAGCAGGGCCGGTTCTCATCGCCGCGGTCCGGCGATGCCCGCAAGAAAGGAGGCCGCAACCCCAGAGCACTCGCAGCGTGACTTCCGCCACGGCTGTCACGGACTGCCGCGGGCTATCAGGGGCAGACAACCGTGAAGGTCATCTTCCCGGCCTCGCCGGCCTCGCCTCCGGTCAGCGTGAGCGAGGGCGTCACCTGGTCCTTCGCGGCGCCGTCAGGGTCCAGCCGCGCGATGACGTCGACGTGCAGGGGGAAGTTGTTCGCCGTGCTGCAGTAGGCGCTGTCCGCCGCGATGGTGATCGTGGCGGCGCTGTCTGCTGTCGTCGCGGTCACGCCGCCTGACGGGAGAGCGGCGGCCTGCGAACCGGTGCGGGTCGAAATCGCGTAGCTGACGCTCTGCAAGCGGAGAGTTCCCCTGAGTGCGGTCGTCGCGAGTTCCGGGTGGCCGAGCCCTGCGTTTCCGGCCGGGTCCGTCGTGTAGTGGCCGCTCCCGTTCGCCCACAGGTCGACAAGGACCTCCACCGTGCCGGTCCCGGAGGGCCGGGTGACGGCGCCCTCGTGCGGGATCCACGCGACCGCTCCGGTAATGGCGTTCGTGCTCGTCGCCTGGATGAGCGAGCCGCCGTCGCCCAGCGCGCAGTCGGTGTTCCGGCGGTTGTAGATCGTCCCCGACCTGTCGTAGCCACACTTCCTGAGTGCAGCCGTGGGCGGCTCCGGCAGGATGTTCGGCAGCAGGCCGACGCGGCCCGTCGCGGTCTCCTTGAGGTAGACCGCGCCTGTGCCCATCGTCATCGTGACGCCGTCTCCGGCGCTCGCGATGTCGACGGTCTCGTTCTCGAGGATGTCCCGGTTGACCAGGGAGCCCACGGCCGAGTTCATGTCGTCGGTGATCCAGTACCAACCGCCGTCCGCCAGACCGGCGATCTGCAGGGAACCGCCTTCCCGCCCGCAGGCGAGGCCGTTTTCCCGGTTGAACAACTGCGAAGCCGTGCCGAGGTCGACGCGAGCCGGGCCGGTGGTCGTGACGCTGCCGCATGAGGCGACGAAGACGACCTTGTCCGCTCCCTCGGCAACCGTCCCGATGAACCCGCCCTCTCCCTTGAAGTAGGGAGCAATGTGGTCGCAGTCGTTGCAGACCACCTGCTGAGCAACCGCGGTTGCCGGAATTGCGGCCAGAATCATGGCGGTGGCGAAGCGTTTCATCAAAGGTCCGGTCTCTGAAAGCGGCGCCATTCAAGGGAGCGGCCCAGCCTTGGCAGCCCCGCGGCGAGAGTCCGCGTCGCACCGAGAGCGGCCAAGGGGCCCGTCCAGCAAGACGCGACGATCCGAGGGTTGTCCGAGGCGCGCAGTCTATCCCAGGATGCTGCCCCGGGGGCCCTGCCCCAGCTCTGGAATGCGAAACCTCCGCGCCGGGCGCAAGCCCGACGCGGAGGCATCAACTTGAAGTCGTCCTTCCCCTCCTGCCGGAGGGGAAGATCGGCTGTTCCCCCTTACTCGACGGGGAACGGGTTGTCCGGCACCAGCTCCTGGCCCTGATTCGCGGCCGAAGCCCCGGGACACACGACCGTGAAGCTCAGGCCTCCGACCTTGCCGCTCGCGTCCCGCACGATGCTGGGCGTCACCTGGTCCGCGTCCGTTGCAGTGGCCATCAGCGCGTCGATCTTCACCGACGCAGCAACGCTGGCCGTCGCGCTGCAGCTCGCTTCGTGTTTCGCGATGGTGACCGTGGCGGCGTCCGAATCCACTGAGTAGTCGACGCCGGCCTTCGGGGTACCAGCCGTGATGGTGGGCGGCGCCGCGCCGCTGCCGGCCGACACCGCGTAGGTGACGCCGGTGAAGCGGTTGGCCGCGCGCGCCGCGGTCCCCGCAGTCGCCGACTGTCCGAGCTCCACTTTGTCGGCGACGTTCGAGAAGTGGCCGCTCCCGTTCCCCCACAGGTCGACCACGATCGCGATCTCGCCTGCCCCGGCGGGCCGCGTGACGGTGGCCCCGTCCATGATTCGCACCACCGCCCCGGTAATGGCGTTCGTGCTGGTCGCCAGGGTGGTCGTGCCGCCGTCGCCCAGCGCGCACGAAGTGTTCACGGCTTTCTTGCCGCTGAAGCCGCACTTCCTGAGCGCAGTCATCGGCGGCTCCGGCAGGATGGTCGGCAACAGGCCGAGACGGCCGGTCGCGGTCTCCTTGAGGAGGACGGCGCCCAAGCCATCACGCATCGTCACGCTGGGACCGGGGTTCGTGATCTCGGTCTTCGTGTTCTTGAGGATATTTTTGTTGATCAAGGCGCCCACGGCCGAGTTCGCCTCCTCCGTGATCCAGTACCAACCGCCGTCCTTGACCGGGCCGAGCTGCATGCGGCTCGTCTCCTCTGTGCAGACGAGGCCGGCATCCATGAACTGGACCATGACCACGCCGTCGTTGTTGGGCCTGAGTTCGCCACTCTGGGTGATACCCCCGCAAGTGGAGACCCAAGTCACCTTGTCTGCGCCGTCGGCCTCTGCGATGAATCCCCCATTGCCCCTGAAGACGGAGACGTCATGGGTGCAGGCATCGCAAGTGACGGTCTGACCGAAGGCCATCGCCGGAATCGCGCAGAGAACCAGCGCGATCGTGATGTGCTTCATCAGCTTCATCAGTTTCTTTCTCCTTGAGCGGCTCTCGCCGCCGTTCGTTTCGGCCAGACTCTCCCAAGCCTGACCAAGGTTGTTCGATCCGAAGATCAAAGCCGCGACGGTGCGGACTACCCGCGTTGCCACAGCAGCTGACGTTTCGCTGGACGACCGGACGCGGGCTCAACCGAGCCGCCGACCGTCGCCCCAGCTGATGCTGCGCATCACCTCCCGCTAAAAGACTTCAAGGCCGTCTATCCAAAGACATGCTGGAACTCTACCGGAAACGGCCGTACACGTCCAATCCGGACTCGGGCCGACTGGACCCAGCCGAACGGTCCGTTCCCGCGACGATCCCTGCAAGGCTGATCACTATAGGGGCTCCGAGAGGATTCGTCAAGGGGTTCGCGGGCAGAAACATCCCGGAGCGTCTGGAGGCAAGTTGTTGATTCTTCGGGAGTTGCGCGCGAAGAGGGCAGCCCTGGACACGATGCTGCGACTGGCGGACCCCGCCGGGACGTTCCAGCTGACCTGAATCAGGGCGGTCAGGGCGGAGCGTCCCAGTGGAACGTTCGCGGCGCCTCTTCGCCGGGCGCCGGAGAAACCACGCCCACCCGCTCCGCCTCCAGCGCCGGAACCAGCGTGCGGCCGGCCACGCCGAGGCGATACTCCCTGCTGGTTGCCGCAGCCTCCAGGCGCCGCACGGCGGAGAAGTGGACGCCTTCGCCCGTGGCCAGCGGTTGCCCGTGCTCGTTCCGCTCGCCGATCGGCCGACCGTAGCGGCCCCACAGCCGGTAGACGAGCGACATCGAGTTCCCCTGACGACCGAGCTCGTCCGGAGCGAGGGCCTGGACGGCCTCCGGCCGCAGAGCGAGACCGGCGGCGTGAGCCCTGGTCCACATCCAGAGCAGGGCGCGATCGGAGAGCGCCGTGGCCGGCCCGCCGCCGCCGACATCGCTGTGCACGCCCGGAAACCAGACTTGCGCCACGTCCTGGCCCGGCGCCGGCCGGTTGGTCCACAGCGTGGGGGCGAACGGACGGCGTTCCTCGTCGATCGCCACCGCGTGGCAGGCGTGCCGGATGTGACGGTCGAGCCGCACGTCGTGGAAACGGTGTCGGCGGGCGCCGATCCAGTTCAGCCAGGCGACAGGCACGCCGAGGGCGCCGACCGTGTCCCAGACGCCGATGAAGTGGACCGCCCGGAGCGCGTCGTCGGCGCCGGTAGCGCCGCTCAGCGCGAACCGCTCCACGTGGCGCTCGGCGCTGTCGGCGCGGGCGGCGCCCCGGCGCTGTCGATAGATCACCATGCCCCGGTGGGCGACCAGGCCGACGGGCTGACCGGCCGAGGCGCAGCGCTCCGGGTCCGGGACGCCGCACAGGCCGATCAGGCCGGCCAGGGAACGCGCGGTGTAGGCCCCGCGGCTGTAGCCGAACAGGAAGAGTCGATCGCCCGGGCGGTAGTTCGAACCGAGCCAGACGTAGGCGAGCTCCACGTTGCGAGCAAGACCCAGCCCCACCACACCGCCCCGGACGCGGTCGAAGCGGCCGGTGCCGACGCCGCGGTCGTAGTAGCGGAGCTGCCGCGTCCCCGGCCCGGTCGAGGCGGGGAGCGCCTGGTGCGTCTTGACGACGTTCGTGGGCGAGGCCCGGTCGTCGCTGTTCCAGGTGCCGTCGAAGCAGAGGACGATGTTGCGCGGGCGGGCCAAAACGGGCCTAAGAGGTTCAGGCGGAGCGCGCGAAGGTTAGCCGATGCGGAACAGGTTCTGCATCTGCATCGCCAGGCCCATGTCGCCGGCGATGCGCAGGCGGCCGGTCATGAAGGCCGTCATGCCGTCCAGGGCGCCGGAGGTGAGCTCGACGTAGTCGGCCGCCTCCATCGACACGGTCATCGTCGGCGCGTCGTGGGCGCCCTCGGTGACGGCGCAGGCGCCGTCCCTGATCGCGCAGTGCCAGACGCCGCCGCCGTCGCCGGAGAGATCGAACTGAATCACCACGTCGAGTCCGGCGGCGGCCTCCGGGTCGAGACGGTTGGGCATCTCGGCGAAGATGGCGCTGACGGAGGAGGCGGTATCGGTCATGGGGATCTCCTGCGGTGGGGCAGACGTCGGGTTCGAGCCTATCGGGAGCGGCTTCGGCTTATGGCTCGTGCGCGCCGGATGCCGGCCGGAACCCGGGTGGCGCGGATCAGCGCCACCCGCGAACCAGTCCGTGCGCCCGTCCGCGGGCGCACGGATGGCAGGCGGGGCGCCTGTACCTTTGCCGGGTGGATTCTGGTCCCTGTCCGAGGCCGTTCGGGAGGCGAGTAGTCGTCGAGGCTGCGGTAGCTGTGGGAAACCGGTCTGCCGGTTTCCAAGGTCCGGCGGGAAACGGCGTGCCGTTCTCCGCGGGACCGGCAGCTTCCCGGTGGTTGCTATGCCGGGCCGAGAAGCGGAACGGGCTCGATGCCGCCGGCGGGTTCGAAGCCGAGGACCTGGCCGTAGAAGCTCAGCTCGGCTTCCAGCGCGCGAACGATGTTCCCGGCGCGGCGGAAGCCGTGCTGTTCGCCGGCAAACAGGAGGTAGGCGACCGGGACGCCCCCGGCACGCAGCGCCTCGACCATGGACTCGGCCTGGTTCGGCGGCACGATCCGGTCTTCCGAGCCCTGGAAGAAGATGACCGGGCAGGAGAAGCCTTCGCGGGCGGAGAGCGGCGAGCGCTGGTCGTAGAGGTCGCTCCGCTCCGGGTACGGGCCGACCAGCCGGTCGAGGTAGCGGGACTCGAACTTGTGCGTGTCGCGGGCCAGCGCCGCCAGGTCGGCGACGCCGTAGTGGCTGGCGCCGGCGGCGAAGGTGTCCTTGAACGCGAGCGCGGCGAGGGTGGTGTAGCCGCCGGCGCTGCCGCCCCGGATGAGCAGCCGGCGGGCGTCGACTTCGCCCCGGGCCGCGAGCGCTTCGGCGGCGGCGGCGCAGTCCTCGACGTCGACGAGTCCCCAACGGCCGCGCAGGGACTCGCGGTAGGCGCGGCCGTAGCCGGTGCTGCCGCCGTAGTTCACGTCGACCACGGCGAAGCCCCGGGAAGTCCAGTACTGCACGCCGGTGTCGTACACGTGCTCGGCGGCCGACGTCGGGCCGCCGTGACTCTTGACGATCAGGGGCGGCCTGGCGCCGTCCGGGGCCCGGGCGTCGTCGTTCTTCGGCGGGTAGAAGAACCCGAAGGCGCGGCGGCCGCCGGTGGAGGGGAAGTCGATCGGACGGCCACGGGAGAGGTAACGCGAGTCCGGCGCGGGCCCGGTGGCGGCGAGGACCTCGAGCTCGGGAGACGCGGCGGCGAGGTCCTCAGGCTCGAGGGCAGGGCCGGCGGCGGCGAGGTCCTCGAGATCGGGAAGCGCGGCGGCGGGCCAGGTTGAGCGGCCGGCGGGGAGGGAGAGTCGCACGAGCTCGGCGGGACGGTCGGGGGCGGCGCCCAGGAAGAGGACGGCGGCGGGACCGGCCGGGCGGACCCAGGTGATGGAGGTGTACGGGGTCGGGATGGGCACGGGTTCACCGGTTCCCGGGTTCGCGCCGGCGCCGGGCTCGCTGCCGGCAGAGGGGGCGTCGCCGGCGGAGGGGATGAGGAGGAGCCTCCATACGCCCCGCTCGCAGCAGGCGGCGACGATGCCGGAGGCGGTGTGGGCGTAGGTGGACATGCCGAAGAGCCAGGGAGGGACGCCGAACTCGGCCGCGCAGAGGTGGAGCGGGCGGGCCGGCCACTCGGGCTCGCCGCTTCGCGGCGGCGCGCCTGATGCCGGCCGGAAGGCCGGCGCGCAGTAGAGGTTCCACCAGCCGGTGCGGTCGGAGATGAAGGTGAGGCGGCCGTGGGCGTCGAAGGCCGGCTGCTGGACGGCCTCGGGGGCGCCGTCGCCGCCGCCGGCGATCAGTCGTGGGGCAGCCGGCCGCCCGGCGTCGTCGAGGTCGGCGAGCCGGAGTTCGGTGGCGTCCCAGGGCATGTCCGGGTGGTTCCAGCTCAGCCAGGCGAGCCGGGCGCCGTCGGGCGGCAGCCGCGGCGAGCTGTAGAAATCGGCGCCGGAGACGAGTTCCGTCGGCGGAAGCGGCTCGGACCGATGGACCGCGTCCGAAGGATCGGCCGCGGCAAGCGGATGGGCGGCATCGGACGAATCGCGTGTGGACGCGGGCAGGGAGATCGCGACCAGGGCGGCGATCTCTTCGCCGCCGGCGGGGTCGGGGCGCTCCTGGACTGCGATCAGGCGGTGACGGCTACGGTCGTGGACAAGGTCGGCGTAGCGGGCGCCGTCGGCGGGCGTGAGGGGGATGGGGCTGCCGCCGATGGCGAGGTAGACGCGCTGGTCCCGGAAGTTGACGAAGGCGTGGGGGAGTTCGCGCGCGCCACAGGGCGGCAGCGGCGCCGTCGTTGCCCCCGTCGTTCTCCGCGGGTCGGAAGCCCCGCGGTCACCGGCCGGCGCATCCGATGAGGAGAGGAGGCAGAACGCGCCGCCGCCGTACTCGTGGACGCGGCTGCGGACGTCGAAGCCGTCGGGCGTCAGGGTGCGGACTTCTCCGTCGGCGCCCCGGCAGACGAGGACGTTGCGCCCGCCTTCCTCCGGCCGCCGCTCGATCCAGCAGAAAGCGTCGTGGCCGGCGGCGGCGATGTCGTCGATGCGGCGGGCGCCCTCCGCGACCTGCCGCGCCGAAATCGGCGACGCCCAGGCGCCGAAGGGCCTCCTGCCGCGCCCGGCTCGCCCCACTACCGCGGGCCGATGTCGCCGCTCGAGGACAGGATGGCGCCGGTGAGCGGATCGTAGACGGCGATCACGAAGGCGTGTTCCCGGCGCCGCAGCTCGAGGGTGGTCTGGTAGGTGAAGTACTGGCCGGGCCGCGGTTCCTGGTTGCCTGCGATGCGGACCTTCTCGACCGGGGTCTCGGAGCGGTTGCCGTCCTTGTCCATCACGGTGACGCGGAACTCCAGCTCGTTCTGCCATACGCCGGCGACGGGCAGGAGCGTGACTTCGTCGAGCGGGATGGTGACGGCCACAGGCACGAGCATCTTCCCGAGTCGGCGGCGCTGCGGTTTGCCGAAACGGACGCCGAGAGGCTTGGCGCTGGGGGGGTTGCCGAACAGCAGCGAGCTTTCGACCATCATCGTGACCTCGGCGCCTCGGGACATGTCCACGAAGCCCTCGCGCGAGCGCACGCGGTAGTCCGGATGGCCCACCAGCCGCACCTCGACGTCGTGCGCGGCGTCGTCCTCGCGGCGCTGCGGCTCGAAGCCCAGCCAGTAGTACGAGCGGGTGTCCGCCACAGCGTCGGCCAGGGCCGTATCGCGTCCTGAGTTGATCATCGGCAGACCGCCGGTCGCGTGGGCCAGCAGGTGGAGGGTGTTGTGCTGGAGCAACTCCCGGTCCTGGAACGCGCCGGCGCCCGCGGACGGATCGGCCGCAGAGCTGCTGCTGAACCCCACGGATGCATCCAGCGCGAACGTCGGGCGGAATCCCGGCACGTCGACCGGGTAGAGCGTGTAGCCGATCAGGTTCGCGGCGGACACCAGAGGCCCGTAGAGGTCGTCCTGGCTCATGAGCCGGCTGTCGGACGCGGCGCCGAGGTCCTCCACGCCGATGCCGCCTCCGGCGATCGTGTAGAGCGCCGGCGACCGGGGCCAGCCGCCGGCGAGGAGGAGCATCACCTTGCGTCCCGGGCGGTTGGCGAAGCTGCGCAGGGTGGCCACCGCAGCCAGCACGGAGTTCTTCAGCTGGCTCTCCAGGGTCGTGGCGAACCGCAGCTCCGTGCCGCGCAGGCTGTTGCGCAGCGTCTGCCCGGGCAGTTCGACCCCGGCCTGCTCGACGAACCGGTTGGCCATCGCGTGCAGTTCCGACTGTTCGGACCGCTCCTGGTCGTTGGTGCGCAGTTCGCCCATCCGCATCAGGCCGTGGGCCCTGCGGCGGCGCGCGCGCTGCAGGGCGTCGGCCAACCGGGTCGGCGAGTTGGTCCAGGTGGTCAGCATGGTGACCGTCTTGCCGTCGAAGGCGACGGCGGCCACCCCGTCGGCCGGCCCGAGCTGCGCCAGGTCCTTCTCCAGGCGGTCGAGCACCCGGTCCCGGTCCCGCCCGATCGAGAAGAAGTCGTCGATGAACAGGAGGAAGCTCGTGCCGACCGGCGTGTCCGGATCGAGGTTCGGCACGCCCGCCACATCCCCTCCGGCCGTCTCGCGGGCCAGACCCTCCGCGATCTCGGTGAAGTAGTCGATCGGCGTCGGTTCCCCGTCGATCAGGAGTTCGAAGTCCGAGGCCACGAGACCGTGGACGCGGTTGCCCTGCCTGTCCGTCACGACGACCTCGATGTTCACGACCCGGACGTCGATCACCTCGGAGAACACGGCCGGCAGGTCGTCCTGTTGGGCTGCTGCTGGCGCGACGGCCGCCGCCAGCGGCATCAGCAGGAGCAGCAGCGCCGCGGCAAGGAGAGTCCGGGGCGCGTCGGAGGTTCGTCGGAGCTTCGTCATGGGCTCGGTTTCCAACTCATCTGAGACTGCGTTGCATGGAAGAGTTGTGCAGAAGATTAGCGGATGCAGCGGAGAACCCGGCCGTTCCAGCGGCCGCGCTCCCGCCGCGAGGTGTTCGCGGTCGGAGTCTCGAGCGACGGCCGGCGCCCGCTGCGAGGCCGCCTGGGCGGCCCTTACTTCGGGCTGAGGCCGCCGGTGGAGGTCAGCACGGCGCCGGTCAGCGGATCGTGGACGGCGATCACGTAGGTGTGCTCACGCCGGCGGAGGCGCAGCTCGGTCTCGTAGTAGAAGAGCTGCCCGGGGCGCGGCCTCTCGGGGCCGGCGATCCGGATTTTCTCGATCGACACGTCGGCGCGGTTGCCGTTCATGTCCATCGCGGTGATCCGCACCTCGAGTTCGTTCCGCCACATGCCGCCGACGGGAAGAAGCTCGATCTCGTCGAGCGGTATCGCGACCTCGACGGGCACCGACATCCGGCCGCGACGGCCACGGACGGGGTCGGAGAAGCGCACCTCGAGCGGCTGCGCCCCGGGTTGACCGCCGAACAGCAGGGCGGCCTCGACGGTCAGCGCGACCTCTCGCTCGCGCGAGATGTCCACGTATCCCTCGCGGGTCCGGACCCTCAGCTCGTTGTGGCCGACCAGGCGAACCTCGACGTCGTGGAACGCATCGTCCTCGCGGCGGCTCGGTTCGAAGCCGAGCCAGTAGTACGAGCGCGTGTCCTCGACCACTCTGGCCAGGGCCGCATCCCGCTCGGCGTTGATCATCGGCACACCGCCGGTCGCATGCGCCAGCAGCTCCAGGGTCCCCTGCAGCATGTCCTCCCGGTTCAGCGAACCCGCAACCACGCTGAGATCGTCCGGTCCCGGGTCGGGGCCCACCGACACGGAGGCATCGCCGACGAAGTCCCGGCTGACGCCCGCCAGATCGACAGGGTAGAGCGAGTAGCCGATCAGGTTCGCGGCCGACACCAGGGGGCCGTACAGCTGGTCCTCACTCATCATGTAGCCGTCCGCTGCCGTGGCGGCGTTGAGCGTGCTCTCGTTCGCGGCCGCGACGGTGAAGAGCGCCGGAGACCGGGGCCAGCCGCCAGCGAGCAGAAGCATCACCTTGCGGCCGGGCTGGTCGGCGAAACTGCGCATGCTCGCCACCGCGGCCAGCACCGACCGATGCAACTGCTGCTCCAGGCGTCGCGCGAAGCGGCGTTCCAGACCCGACAGGGAAGATCCCATCACGTCCTTCGACTGGCTGGCGTTCTCCTGTGCGAGCCGGGCGTCCTCGGCCCTCGCCTGCGTGGTGGCCCGGTCCTCGAACTCTGACGGGGGGGCGATGATCTCCTCCGTTCTCGGTCGCTCACCCGAGAAACCCCGCTCGGCAACTGCCGCGAGAATCGCCTCGGCTTCCCGGTCGTCCTCCAGCACCTTCCGTTCGCCGAGTCGCTGGAGACCGTAGGCATCCCGACTGCGCGCCCGGTCGAGCGCCTCCGCCACCCGGCCCGGCGAGTCCGTCCACGCGGCCAGCGTCTCGATCGTCCTGCCGTCGAAAGCGACGGCGGCCACACGGTCCGACGGGTGCAGGCGCCGCAGGTCCTCCTCCAGGCCGTCGAGCACCCTGTCCCGGTCACGCCGGATGGAGAACAGGTCGTCGATGAAGACGAGGAAGTTCGTGCCCACCGGTGTGTTCGGGTCCAGGTTCGGCACCCCGCTTACCGTGGAATCGGCACTCGCCCGCGCCACGCTCTCGTCGATCTCGGTGAAGTAGCTGATCGGCATCCGCTCACCGTCGACCAGGAGCTCGAAGTCCGACGCTTCCAGGCCGTGAACGCGATTCCCGTCCCGGTCGGTGACGACGACCTCGATGTTCACGATTCGGACGTCGATCACCTCGGAGAAGACCGCCGGCAGGTCGTCCTGCTGAGCGGCGAGCGGCGCCGCGGGCACAAGCGCGACCAGTGCCGTGCAGATCCAGGTGAGCACGAAGGGTCGCCGCCCGCGAGCCTCCACGCCGGGACCCCGGGCGCCATGTCCATCGTCATCGTGACCCCGGGGCCGGCGGTTGCGGATGCGGCCCGGTTCGAGCAACCGCGGCCGGCGCCTGCCCATGTCCCACTCGCTCCACATCGTTGCAGGCTCCTTGCGCTTTCGCATCCGCGGTCCTTCCGCTGAAGGAGCATCTCTCGCCGGGGTTTCGCCGGGGGCGACCCCGACTCAGCCCCGGTTCTTCTCGAGGGGTCGCTTGTCGGTGTCTTCAAACAGTATACGCAGCGAGACGTGCTGGACGCCTCGCACCGCGTGCGGACGTTCGTCATCCCGCCGGCTCACCACGACAACCAGGCTGCAAGCGCGGCCGCCGTCAACAGCAAGGCCGCGAGCGGTCCGATGAGCACGCGCCACAGCGCCGGCGGCGGGTGCTCGCGGGCGAGACGGCGGCGTTGACGGCGGATCCGCGAGATCGCGGATTGCCACTCCGGCTCGGCCGGGCCGGCGGCGGACCGATCGGTCGCGACCGCCGCCTTGCGGGCCTGCGTGCGGGCGACGCTGTCGACGGGCGGGCGGACGCGCGGGCGGAGATCCGCCTTCACCTGGCGGAGGCGGGCGATCACGTCGTCCAGCGCGGCGCGGCGACGATCGGCATCCCGGTCGAGGGCGGCCGCGAATACGGCTTCGAAGGCCTCGGGCGCGCTGCCGGGAAGGGTTCCGGCAAGGTCCATGGGCTGAACGGCCACGGCGCGCCTCATCGCGCCGTACGTCGTGGCCAGGAAGGGCAGCTCTCCGGTGACGAGTTCATGGAGCACGACGCCCAGCGTCCACACGTCGTCCGCGGTGGTGAACGGCGCCGGGGCGCCGGTGAGCGCCGCCTCGGCCCCGTCGACCTGCTCGGGAGAGAGGTAGGCCGCGGTCCACAGGCTCGGCGTTTCGAACGCCTCGTTGGCCGCCGCCAGCGTCACCGGCCCCCGGCTGGAAGGCGCCAGCAGCTCCACCCTGCCGCCGTCCAGCAGCTGGACGTTGGCCGGACGGAGGCCGCCGTGAACCGCGCCGGCCCGATGCAGACCGCGCAGCGAGCGGGCGAGCGCCAAACCCGTTTCGGCGGCCTGCTCGGGGCTGAGCGGGGAGCGCCGGAGCCGCTGACGAAGCGTTTCGCCGCCGCCCAGGGACCAGGCGAAGAAGGCCGGCGGATCGAACGACCGATCGACCAGGGGCTCGAAGCCGCATCCGCCGTCCCGGCCGGCGCCGCCGGCGGCCGCCAGGATCTCCGCTCGCTCCGCGGCCGCCTCCAGCTCCGGCCGCGGAGCATCCTCGGGGAAGTACTCGACCAGCACCCACGATCGGGCGGCGATGTCCTGGGCCCGGTACAGCGGCAACGGCAATTCGCCCGGCAGGCTCGGCAGCGAACCGTGCACCCGGAAGCGCGAGATGATGTCGCCAACCTGCACGGGCGAGCATGTTGGCACGTCGCCTCTTTCGCTGTGCTACTGTCCGATGTTGAAGATCGGATTGTCTGGAAGCAACTCTGGAGGTATGGCAATGAAGAAGGCACTGTTTGCGGTTCTGGCTCTTTCGCTGATGGTCGGTGCACCCGCGCTGGCCGGGGACACCTGGACCGGCGAGGTCCTCGACATGACCTGCTTCGGCAAGGACAAGAGCAACAAGGGCGCTGCTCACGCCGGCTGCGCTTCGACCTGTCTGGGCAACGGCCTCGCGATGGGTCTCCTGGTGGGAGACGAGGTCGTGAAGGTTGACCGCGAAGGTTCAGACGCCGACGCCATCAAGACCCTCGAAGGTCTCGGCGGCAAGGCCGCCAAGGTCAGCGGCAAGGCAATGAAGGCCGACGACGGCACGGTCACGGTGACCGTCACCGCCGCCGAAGCCGCCTGACCCCACAGGTCAACGACTGTTGAGAAGCGGGCCTCCGGGCCCGCTTTTTTGCTGGCGCGCGACGCGGACCACCTCCTGGCGCCAGGCGGCAGGCACGCGGATGACACGATGCCGGACGGGTTGGACGGCGGCGTGAATGCGGCACGACTTCCGGCGGCGACGCGTTCGGCCGGGTCTCGTCCTGGGTCGGGACGTTGCCCCGTCGGCGCCTCCCGGGGGCCGCTGTGCCATAGTCGTGGACCATGATCCGGTTGAACCGCTACTCCGCCCGCATCACCCAGGACAGGTCCCAGGGCGCCTCGCAGGCGATGCTCTACGGCGCCGGGCTGACTCCCGAGGACATGGCGAAACCCCAGGTCGGGATCGCCAGCGTCTGGTACGAGGGCAACACCTGCAACATGCACCTCCTGGACCTCGCGGCGGCGGCCCGGGAGGGCCTCCGGGGAACGGGCTGCCTGGGCCTGCGGTTCAACACGATCGGAGTCTCGGACGGCATCTCGATGGGCACCGACGGGATGAGCTACTCCCTCCAGTCGCGGGATCTGATCGCCGACTCGATCGAGACGGTGATGGCCGCCCAGTGGTACGACGCGAACATCTCGATTCCCGGCTGCGACAAGAACATGCCCGGCTGCCTGATGGCGATTGCCCGGCTCGACCGCCCGTCCCTGGTCATCTATGGCGGCGCCATCCGATCCGGCGAGTTTCGCGGCGGCAGGATCGACATCATCTCCGCCTTCCAGAGCTACGGCGAGGCGCTGCGCGGCGCCCTGACCGAAGCCGACCGCGAGACGATCGTCCGCCGCGCCTGCCCCGGCGCGGGCGCCTGCGGAGGCATGTACACCGCGAACACGATGGCGGCCGCGATCGAGGCGCTCGGCATGTCCCTGCCCTACAGCTCCTCGACCCCGGCCGTGGCGGAGGAAAAGCTGGAGGAATGCCGCCGCGCCGGCGCCGCGGTGAAGAAACTGCTTGAACTGGACCTTCGACCGAGCGCGATCATGACCCGCGCGGCGTTCGAGAACGCGATCGTGCTGATCACCGTGCTGGGCGGTTCGACGAACGCGGTGCTCCATCTTCTGGCGATCGCCCATGCTGCCGGCGTCGACCTCTCGATCGACGACTTCCAGAAGGTCAGCGACCGGATTCCGTTCCTGGCCGACCTGAAACCCTCGGGCCGCTACCTGATGGAGGACCTGCACGACGCCGGAGGCACCCCGGCGGTGCTGCGGATGCTGCTCGACCGGGGACTGATCGACGGCGACTGTCTGACGGTGACCGGCAGCACGATGGCCGAGAACCTGGCCCCGCTGCCGGATCTGGCCGAGGGGCAGGATGTCGTGCTGCCATTCGACGAACCGATCAAGTCCACCGGCCACCTTCAGATTCTCCGCGGCAACCTGGCCCCCGAAGGCGCGGTGGCGAAGATCACCGGCAAGGAGGGCGAGCGGTTCTCCGGACCCGCCCAGGTCTTCGACTCGGAGGAGGCGATGGTCGAGGCCCTGGAGCGCGGCGAGATCCGCGCCGGTTCCGTGATCGTCATTCGTTTCGAGGGTCCGAAGGGCGGCCCCGGCATGCCGGAGATGCTCAAGCCGACCTCTGCCCTGGTGGGCGCCGGTCTGGGCGACCAGGTCGCCCTGGTCACCGACGGCCGCTTTTCCGGCGGCTCGCACGGTTTCCTCATCGGCCATGTGGCGCCCGAGGCCCAGGAGGGCGGTCCCCTCGCCCTGGTGCGCGACGGCGACCGGATCGACATCGACGCGGTCCGCAACACGATCGACCTGGCGATCGCCGGCCCGGAACTCGAGGCGCGCAGGGCGGCCTGGGCGCCGCCGCCGCTCAAGGCGAAGCGCGGCACGCTCTACCGCTACGTCAGGACCGTGAGTTCCGCGTCGACGGGCTGCGTGACGGACGGCTGAGCGCGGCACACGCCGCGTCACGCGCCGGTCGAACGCCGGCACCGCTCTCCGACACCCTCGGTCACGCCGATCGTGCTCTCGAAGGGGTACCGAACCCCGATGCGCCGGCGGATCTCGTCCATGAGTTCCATCAGGGCGATCGATTCGGCGTGGGGCAGCAGGGGGCTCTCGGTCGCCCCTTCACGCAGCAGGCGCGCGACCTCCATTGCCTGGTACTCGTAGCCGTTGGCGAGAAAGGGGAACTCCGAGGTCGCGGCGCGGCGGGAGTCGCGGTAGAGGGCCACCCGCCGGGCGCGCCAGAACTCATCGATCGTGATGCCGCCTTCGGTTCCCAGGATCGCGGCCGTGTGGTCGGTTCGGCGACTGATCGAACATTCGAGATTCGCCTCGGCGCCGCAAGAGAACCCGAGGACGATGTTGCAGTGCTGGTCGACACCTGTCGGGGCGAGTTCCGCCTCGACCCGGATCTCCGGGGCTTCGCCGCCGATCAGCGCCTGACCGAACACGAGCGCGGCGAGAGACAACGTGTAGCAGCCGACGTCGAGCAGGCTGCCGCCGGCGAGTTCGGGGGCGTAGAGTCGGCTTCCCGGATCGAACCCGGCCCGGAAGCCGAAGGAGGCCGCGAGCTTCCGCGGCTCGCCGATCGAGCCGCTGCTCAGCCAGCCCTCGACGCGACGGGTCGCCGGCAGAAAGCGGCTCCACATGGCCTCCATGAGCAGGCAGCCGCGCGCGCGGGCGACGCCGCACATCGCCCGGGCCTCCGAGGCGTTCACGGTGAGCGGCTTTTCGCACAGCACCGCCTTGCCCTGCCGCAGGGCCAGCGCCGCGTGCTCGAGGTGGCCGGGGTGGGGCGTGGCGACGTACACGACATCGACCGCCTCGCTGCTCGCGACCTGCTCGTAGGTACCGACCTCGGCGCCGTAGTTCCGCTCGGCGTTGAAGGCGACCGCGCGGTCGGGGTTGCGGCTGCCGGTGGCGACGATCTCATGGTCTTCGAGCGCATCGACCGCAGTAGCGAAGGAGCGGGCGATGGCGCCCGGACCGAGGATTCCCCAACGAACACCTGAACTCATGACCGGACTTTCCCTCGCAACGCCTGGAGAACCAGATCCCGGGCCCGGCGCGGCTCGTAGATGAGCACCCGGCGAACCCTGGGTCCGACTCGATAGCGCAGCCGCGCCAACCGCCCGGCCAGGCCGCCGAGCGGACGGGCGACGGCGAGGGCGTAGTGCGCCTGCGAACGGCCGGAACCTCTGGCCAGGCGTCGCAACTCGTCGGCGGACACCCGGCTCCAGTCAACGCAGGAACCGAGAGGGGCGAACAGATCACCGCCGTAGCGGTGGACGGATTCGACCCGGAAGCCAGTGCGGATCAGGCGGTTCAGGTCCCGGGAACGGATGGCGTGGGCGCAGTCGCCCGCGATCGGCGGCAGCGGCAGGCGGTCGACACGGCGAGCGGCGGACGGCAGCCGCAGAAAGGCCGCGGACGCCGCGGCGCCGGCGCGGCCGTTCCATTGATGCCTGGCGGGACCCACATAGTCATCTACGATCAACGAGCCCCCGGGTTCCAGGGCCTCGAGCACGGCGGCGAGCAGACGCTCCAGCCGCAGGTGACCGGAGAAGCCGCCGATGCAGCAGACGGCCTGGTAGACGGCCCGCGGCAGTTCAGGGCGGCGGGGGTCCAGGACCAGCTCGTGGATGCGGGGATCCTGGCGGCCCGCGCCATCGGCTTCGGCCTCCGGGGCGACCGCGGCGCCGGCCGCCGATCGGCCCGGGAACGGCGCGGCGGCGATGTCCACGCGGGCGGCGAAGCCGGTGCGCAGGAGATCCGCGGCCCGGGACTCGTCGCCGATGAGGAGAACGCGGTCGAAGGGTTCGGAGGGAGCGTGCCCGGTGATCCAGTCGACGGGGGTGGGAGCGGAGGAGGCGGCGCGCATCTCGGAGGGCAGGCCCCAGGCGGGGGCTGGCGGCTCGGGCTCGCCGCTCTGCGGCGGCAGGCCGGCGGCGCCGGGGCCGGGGCCGAGTTGTTCGAGGCGTGCCTCGCTCTGCTGACGCCACTGGAGGCGAAAGTAGAGGGCGTGCTTGCGCTCGGAACAGGTGCGGCAGGTGCCGCAGGGGTTGCCGGTGCGCAAGCCGTCGGTGATGGCGGACAAAAGCGGCGAGCGCTCCACTTCGGCCAGGGTCGTCTCGGGGTAGAGGCCGATCGGCTCCTCTTCCCAGAAGATGCAGGGCGAGACGGCGCCGTTGGGGCGCACGACGACGGTGTGGCGGGGCCAGGCGCAACCCCCGACAGCGGTACGGAAACGGCCGCGCAGGCGGCGGCGATCGTAGAGCCCGGCACGCCAGCGGAGCAGGTGGCCGCGGAGACCGATCGCGCCGCCGTCGTCGAAGTCCGGGTAGGAAACGAGCTTCAGGCCCCGGGCGGCGGCGTCTTCGGCGGTGGCGGCCAGCTCCGCGCGCAAAGCGCCCGGGTCCTCGCCGTCGAGCAGCTCGTCCTCGGCCGTCACGTGCGCGGTCGGCGTGACGAACCGCACGTCGAGCTCGCTGGCGCCGACCTCCTCCGCGAAGCGCGGCAGATCGGCGAGATCGGCGCGGTTCGTCTGCATCCAGACGAAGATCAGACGCAGGCGGGTCGCGGCGCCGCGTCGGACGTCGTTCAGGATGCCCAGGCAGCGCATCAACCGGGGGAACGTGGCGCCGACCCGGATCGCCTCGTAGGTTTCGGGCCGGGTGCCGTCCATCGACACGCCGACCGTCTTCACGCCCGCCTCGCAGATCGCCTCCGCCTTGGGCGGAGTGAGCGGCAGCAGGTTGGTGGGAAACCAGAGGTCGGGGACGCCGTAGCTCCCCGCCTCGCGGACGATGTCGATGAACTTCGGGTGAACCAGAGGCTCGGCGGCGCAGCCGAGCGCGACGCGGTGGGCGCGCGGGAAAAGGTCGGCCGCGACCCGGCCGAAGGTCTCGAGCGGCATCATGCCGGTGCGCGACAGGCTCCGGTCGAAGGGCGGGAACTGCAGCCGGTCGACGGCGGAGAAGTAGCACATCCTGCACTTCAGGTTGCAGCGCTCCGTCGTGTCGAGGATGACTTCGAGAGGTCTCGTCACGACAGGGCCGCCAGCATCGCTTCGCAGACACCGCGGCCGGAACTCCGGGCGCGCCACACGGCGGCGATGCTAGCCGGGTCCCGCTCGCCGCGGCGCCACGCGGCCTGCTCGTTGGCGATCGCCCTGGCCAGCGGGCCCTCGCGGTGGGCGGATGCGACCCGCCCATAGGCGCCGTCTTCGCACCAGCTCCGCAGGCTCGGGATCGGGGTGCCGACGATCGTGGCGCCCATGGACAGGGCCTCGCAGCCGGCGTGAGGGGAGCCCTCCCAGCGTGACGAGAAGACGATCGAGCGGCTGCCGGCGAGCGCCTCGGCGAGCACCGGCGGGTGCTGCGGACCATGGTGGATCACGTTCGGGAACCGCTCGCAGAGGCGGTGGAAGCACTCCTCCCCGCCGGCCCCGAAGATGTGGACGGGCACGTCGGCCCCGCCGTCCGCGCTGGCGAGGTAGCGGCCCAGTGCCCGGGCGAGCAGCGGCGTGTTCTTCTGGGGGTCGTCCCAGCGCCCGATCGCCACCAGGCCGCGGCGTTCCCGGTCGAGGTCGGGGAACTCGCAGAAGACCCGGTTGATCGCCAGCGGCGCCACCCGGACGCGGTCCGCATGCCCGGCGGCGCCGGCCGTGCGCAGGAAACGCCGGAAGTGTTCGCGCGACTCCGCATTGCCGAGGATCAGCACGTCGGAGAAGCGAGCGCTGCGCAGGAACTCGGCGTCCTGCGGATCCCGCCGTTGAACCGAGCGCAGGTAGCGCAGGGCGAGCTTCGCGAACCGCCGGCGCCGTTGGCGGCGGTCGGAAACACCGGCGTAAACCATCCGCCGCAGCGTGGCGAGAGGGAAGGCGCGCAACCCCATCTGCCCGTCCGAGTCGCCCAGGGCGATCGTGCGCACCCCGATGCCCACGAGCAACTCGAGCAGGTGGGACATCTGGTGAAAGGAGGGCACGATCGCGGCCTGGACCCTGAGGTCGAACCAGAACTCCCGACTCGCCAGGCCCTCGCCGGGCGGCGGGCTGAAGGTCGGCACGGGGAAGCCGTCGTCGGACGACTCGGGGCAGACGACGAACGCCTCGTGCCCGAGTTCCTCGAGGCCGCGGAGGTACTCCTCAAACCGGAACGAGCATTGACTGAGGGGAGTGCCGTGATTCCAGACGACGGCGATCCGCATGATCCGCGACGCTACAGGACGCCAACGAAGCCGTGCACGGGCTTCCGTTGCACCTCGGACCGCCCGCCCGCATGGAACGCTCGTCGAGGCGCCGGCGATGACGCCGTGACGGGCTTCCGTTGCCACGCCGCGAACTCGCAGAGGTCGCGGCAGAGGGCGCCCAGGACGGCGATGAAGCCGTCAACGGGCTCGAGTTGCAACGGAAGGCGGGTGTGTCTCTCCGGGCGCCCCGCCGCTACTCGCGGCATTCGAAGGCGGAGGTGTCTCTCGCGGGGGCCGCCACCTCTCCCTGGCGATTGCGATGAGACCAGGAGCGACCCTCCCCGTCCGTCACCTGGAGATTGAAGGCCACGTCGGTCACCGGCGCCACGAACACCCATCGGTGGCCGTTGTAGCTGCAGCCGTTCAGAACCTTGATCAGCACTTCCGCGTTGCCGGAGTCGAAGAACCAGAGCAAACCGGATTCGCCCGAGGCCCAGATGCCGCCCTTGCCTTCGCCAACCTCGCCGGCCGGCGTTTCGTAGCAGAGCCGGACGCTGTAGCCGCCGTCGAACATGAGCGGCGTGGTTTGCGGCACACAGTCCGTATAGCCCTCCTCAGGATCGGGATCGGGATCGGGATCGGGGTCAGGATCGGGATCGGGGTCAGGATCGGGATCGGAATCGGGATGGTTCACGGCGAGCCGGATGCCAAAGGCCTTGATTTCCGAACCCGTGTCGACCTGCCAAGCCTGCCAGTCGCCGCCAGCCTCTGCGCGCCCGCGCAAGGCGCGCCTGCCGCCGCCCGGCCCGTTGGTGTCCGCCATCAACAACTTCGTGTTTCCCACCGGGTCACCGCGCTGCCAGGAGACGGCGACCCAGACGTTGCCGCCGGGGAGCGCCAGGCCCCGCGCCTCGCCCGCAAGCTGGAAGCAGACGTAAAATCCGGCTTCGAGCTCCGCCGTCGCGGCGTACTCGGCCAGCAGGGTTTGCGGCCTGCCGCCGCCGGAGTAGAAATTGACCGAGAACTCCAGGTCGGCGCTCGTGTCGTCCGGCGCGCGGCCCATGCAGACCACCGCGAGGTCGACAGTCCCCGCCGCGCGCAGACGGAAACGCTGAGCGATCTCGAACTCGAAGAGCGCATCCTGCGTCCCCTCAGCGACCAGGAAGTATCCCGCCTCCAGCTCGCCGTCGTCGTACTGGTAGAGCTCGGTGGCCGCCTGCGGGACGCCGACTACTCCGCGCCGAGGCGACCGCACATCGCGGACACGCACGGACACGGGAAATTCGCCCGCCTGCTCGACGAGACGCAAGGGAACCACCGCGACCTGAGCCTGTGGCTCGGGGCCGGAGGGAAGCAGCAGGTCGCGGCCCGTCTGGGCCGCCAGCGGCGCCGCGAGCATGGCAGCCATCGCGGAAAGAAGGACGAAACAACAACGATCCGGCATCTGGCGCAACATGGCAAATCCTCCTCAGGTATCTTGAACGGCCCCCTGATGGGGACCACGATGCCGAAACAGCGCTCGCCGGACATCCCTCATTCCCGCAGCCCTCCTAGAGCTACAGCGCGACGCCTGCGGTGAGCGGCCGGGAGAGTTTCCTGCGATCAAGCGCTCCATCTCTCCATCCACGCAACATGCAGCGCACGTGCGCGCCAGCGCGGCCCCGGCGCGGCCAAACCGGCCGCAAGCGGAGGCGCCTGCTGGAGCGCCAACCTTACACCATCGGCCGCCTTGGCCGCCAACTGCAGCGCTGTCCAGCGAGAAGTGAGCATCCGTGTTGTCAAGAGGGCTGTCAGGCGTTGCATTCCAGCTCTTCCGCGGCCTTCGGCGCCGGGGGGCGGTTGGGGCAACCAGAGGCGATCTTGCTGCAAGAGGACGTTGGCGAGAATGACGAGCTTTCTCATGACCGCGACGAGGGCGACGTTGTGGTCCTTGCCGGCTTCGCGGAGTCCGCGGTAGAAGTCGCGCTGAGGGGGATTGAAGCGGACCGCCGCCAGCGCGGCCATGTACATGGCTCGTCTGGGCGCAGCACGGCCGCCTCGTACATGGCGACGGCCCTGGTGCTTGCCGCTGTCGTTGGCCCAAGCCAGTTCTACAACCTGCGCAAGTCGACGACCTACCAGCGCCGCCGCACCACGTTCACGAAGACACGGGCCACCACCAGTGTTTCGATCGGCGAGCGCCGCAAGCCCAGGCCGAAGGGGCGACCGGGCGTTCCTGCGTGTCGACACGGCGCACCAAGGGGACCGCGCCGGCGAGAAGGGCGTGTACCACGTCAACGTGGTCGACGAGGTGACGCAATGAGAGCACGTGGCGACGGTGCGCGCCATCTCGGAGCGCTGCCTTGTGCCCGTGCTGGAGGAGCTCATCGAGGCTTGTCCCCTCAAGGTACGGGGCTTCGACGCCGACAACGGCTCGGAGTACATCAACCACAGGGTGGTCGAGATGCTGAAAGGGCTCCACGTCCCGGAGTTCATCAAGTCGCGCCCCCGACGCAGCAATGACAACGCGCTGGTCGAGTCCAGGAACGGCAACGTGATCCGCCGGCACTTCGGCTACCGGCACATCCCCAAGCTCTTTGCCCCCGTACCAGCAGGCAGCATCCGACCCCACCGGACTCTCAAGGCTCAACTCCCGAACGACCGCAGTCCAAGCTCACGTTTGGATGGGACTAGAGTGCTTGAGCGCAACCCCGTCAACTCGCCGGCGTCGCGGCAGAGGGTGCCCAGGGACGGCGATGAAGTGGTGAACGGGCTTGAGTTGCAACGGAAGGGCGGGCGGTCTCTCCGGGCTCCCCGCCGCTACTCGCGGCATTCGAAGGCGGAGGTGTCTCTCGCGGGGGCCGCCACCTCTCCCTGGCGATTGCGATGAGACCAGGAGCGACCCTCCCCGTCCGTCACCTGGAGATTGAAGGCCACGTCGGTCACCGGCGCCACGAACACCCATCGGTGGCCGTTGTAGCTGCAGCCGTTCAGAACCTTGATCAGCACTTCCGCGTTGCCGGAGTCGAAGAACCAGAGCAAACCGGATTCGCCCGAGGCCCAGATGCCGCCCTTGCCTTCGCCAACCTCGCCGGCCGGCGTTTCGTAGCAGAGCCGGACGCTGTAGCCGCCGTCGAACATGAGCGGCGTGGTTTGCGGCACACAGTCCGTATAGCCCTCTTCGGGATCGGGATCGGGATCGGGATCGGGATCAGGGTCAGGGTCAGGGTCAGGGTCAGGGTCAGGATCGGGATCAGGATCGGGATGGTTCACGGCGAGCCGGATGCCAAAGGCCTTGTAGTCCGATCCCGTGTAGGCCTCCCAAGCCTGCAAGTCGCCGCCAGCCTCTGCGCGCCCGCGGAAGGCGCGCCTGCCGCCGCCCGGCCCGTTGGTGTCCGCCATCAACAACTTCGTGTTTCCCACCGGGTCACCGCGCTGCCAGGAGACGGCGACCCAGACGTTGCCGCCGGGGAGCGCCAGGCCCCGCACCTCGCCCGCAAGCTGGAAGCAGACGTAAAATCCGGCTTCGAGCTCCGCCGTCGCGGCGTACTCGGCCAGCAGGGTTTGCGGCCTGCCGCCGCCGGAATAGAAATTGATCGAGAACTCCAGGTCGGCGCTCGTGTCGTCCGGCCCGCGGCCCATGCAGGCCACCGCGTGGTCGACAGTCCCCTCGTCGCGCAGACGGAAACGCTGAGCCATCTCGAACTCGAAGAGCACTTCCTCCGTGTCGTCATCAAGCAGGTATATTCCCGCCTCCAGCTCGCCGTCGTCGTACTGGTAGAGCTCGGTCGCCGCCTGCGGTACGCCGACTACTCCGTGGCTTGCCGACCCCACGTCGCGGACACGCACGGACACGGGGACTTCACCCGCCTGCTCGACGAGACGCGAGGGAATCACCCCGACCTGAGCCTGTGGCTCGGGGCCGGAGGGAAGCAGCAGGTCGCGGCCCGTCTGGGCCGCCAGCGGCGCCGCGAGCATGGCAGCCACCGCGGCAAGAAGGACGAAAGAACAACGATCCGGTATCTGGCGCAACACGGCAAATCCTCCTCAGGTATCTTGAACGGCCCTTGACGGTGACCAGAGGCGACAGCGCGGCACCTGCGGTGAGCGGCCGGGAGAGTCTCCTGCGATCAAGCGCTCCATCTCTCCATCCACGCAACATGCAGCGCACGTGCGCGCCAGCGCGGCCCCGGCGCGGCCAAACCGGCCGCAAGCGGAGGCGCCTGCTGGAGCGCCAACCTTACACCATCGGCCGCCTTGGCCGCCAACTGCAGCGCTGTCCAGCGAGAAGTGAGCATCCGTGTTGTCAAGAGGGCTGTCAGGCGTTGCATTCCAGCTCTTCCGCGGCCTTCGGCGCCGGGGGGCGGTTGGGGCAACCAGAGGCGATCTTGCTGCAAGAGGACGTTGGCGAGAATGACGAGCTTTCTCATGACCGCGACGAGGGCGACGTTGTGGTCCTTGCCGGCTTCGCGGAGTCCGCGTTCGTGGTCAAGGCGCTGGTCAAGTTCCGCTACCGTTCGCTGCCTCGACGCGACAAGGGCTCGATTCGGGCGTACCTGGATACGGGCGGCCTCCGCGATCGCCGGGGCGCGCAGGCCCATGCCTTCCGCCGGCGGTACACGAAGGCCGACATTCGTCTTCTGGCCTAAGGTCGACGAGGCGCTTGGCCAACTGTGCGGGCACGCCACGCGCGCCGTGATGCGGCGGATGCTCGAGGAGTACGGCGACGAGCGCTTCGAGTGTCTGGCCGGCATCTCGAACGGCCAGTTCTACAACCTGCGCAAGTCGACGACCTACCAGCGCCGCCGCACCACGTTCACGAAGACACGGGCCACCACCAGTGTTTCGATCGGCGAGCGCCGCAAGCCCAGGCCGAAGGGGCGACCGGGCGTTCCTGCGTGTCGACACGGCGCACCAAGGGGACCGCGCCGGCGAGAAGGGCGTGTACCACGTCAACGTGGTCGACGAGGTGACGCAATGGGAGCACGTGGCGACGGTGCGCGCCATCTCGGAGCGGTGCCTTGTCCCCGCATCACCATTGCCTTCCTCGAAGAACAGGCCAAGGCAATGAACGACCTCGAGGCCGCGGTCGCCCTGAACAAGGCGCACGCCGGGTCGGTCGTCACCGGGTACGGCGGCTGATGCGCCTGATGGGGAGCACGGCGATCTACCGGGCTCCCCGTACCAGCAGGCAGCATCCGACCCCACCGCACTCTCAGGGCTCAACTCCCGAACGACCGCAGTCCAGGCTCACCTTTGGATGGGACTAGAGTCTTGAGCGCAACCCCGTCAACTCGCCGGCGGCGCGGCAGAGGGTGCCCAAGACGGCGATGAAGTGGTGAACGGGCTTGAGTTGCAACGGAAGGGCGGGTGGTTTCTCCGGGCTCCCCGCCGCTACTCGCGGCATTCAAAGGCGGAGGTGTCTCTCGCCGGGGCCGCCAAGTCCCCCTGGCGGTTGTGATGGGACCAGAAGCGACCGTCACCGTCCGTCACGTGGAGATTGAAGGCCACGTCGGTCACCGGCGCCACGAACACCCACCGGTGGCCGTTGTAGCCGCAGCCGTTCAGGACCTTGACCAGCACTTCCGCGTTGCCGGCGTTGAAGAACCAGAGCAAACCGGATTCGCCCGAGGCCCAGATGCCGCCCTTGCCATCGCCGACCTCGCCGCCCGGCGTCTCGTAGCAGAACCCGACCTCGTAGCCGCCGTCGAACACGAGCGGCGTGGTCTCGGGCACACAGTTCGTGTAGCCCTCTCCAGAAGGCGGATCGGGGTACGAATCAGGATCAAGGGTCGTCCTGGGCAGCGACGTGCCGCCAGAGCGGACGGAGTCCAGACCCGAATCGTTGACGGCGCGCCGAACGCCGTAGGCGCTGACGTGGCGATCCCGTTCAACCTCCCGAGGCAGCCAGTCGTCGCCTTGTGCCGGAACAGCCCCGGCGGCGCGACCGCGGCACTCGAAGGCGTAGGTATCTCTCGCGGGGGCCGCCACCTCTCCCTGGCGGTTGTGATGAGACCAGAAGCGACCGTCACCGTCCGTCACGTGGAGATTGAAGGCCACGTCGGTCACCGGCGCCACGAACACCCACCGGTGGCCGTTGTAGTCGCAGCCGTTCAGGACCTTGACCAGCACCTCCGCGTTGCCGGAGCTGAAGAACCAGAGCAGGCCGGATTCGCCCGAGGCCCAGATGCCGCCCTTGCCATCACCGACCTCGCCACTCGGCGTTTCGTAGCAGAACGCGACCTTGTAGCCGTCGTCGAACACGAGCGACGTGGCCTGGGGCACGCAGTCCGTGTAGCCCTCTCCGGAAGGCGGATCGGGGTACGAATCAGGATCGGGATCGGGATCGGGATCGGGATCAGGGTCGGGGTCGGGATGGTTCACGGCGAGCCGGATGCCATAGGCCTTGACTGCGACATCCACGTGGGCCAACCAAGCATGCCAGTCCTCGTTTTCCTCTGGAAGAGCCCGGTAAGCGCGCCTGCCGCCTCCCGGTCCGTTCAGGTCCGCCATCAGAACCTTCGTTTGGCTCAACTTTGGTCCGCCGCGCTGCCAAGCGACGGCGACCCAGACGTCGCCGCCAGCGAGCGCCAGACCCTGCAGATCGCCCGCAAGCTCGAAGCAGTCGTATCTCCCGGCATTGAGTTGTATCGCTACGTCGTAGCTGGCCAGCAGGTTTCGCGGCGTGTCGTCGCCGGAGTAGAAATTGACCGAGAATTCCAGGTCTGCGATCGTGTCTCCCGACAAGCGGCCCATGCATGCCACCGCGTGGTCGACGGTCCCCGCCTCGCGCAAACGGAAGCGCTGAGCCATCTCCATCTTGAAGAACGGCCCCGCCTCGCTGGTGCCCAAGGCGATGGTCCTCTCCATACTGCCGTCGTCGTACTGGTAGAGCTCGGTGGCCGCCTGCGGGACGCCGACTACTCCGCGCCGAGACGACTGCACGTCGCGGACACGCACGGACACGGGGAATTCGCCCTCCTGCTTGACGAGCCGCGAGGGAATCACTCCGACCTGAGCCTGTGGCTCGGGGCCGGAGGGAAGCAACAGGTCGCGGCCCGTCTGGGCCGCCAGCGGCGCCGCGAGCCCGGCAGGCAGCAAGGCAACAAGGATCAAGACCTGAACTAGAGAACGACGATCCAGTACTCGGCGCAACACGGATAATTCTCCCAAGGTATATTGAACGGCCCCTGCGCGGTCGCCTGAGCCTCCTACAATCCAAACAATTCAACACTGGCCAACAGTAGCACAAGCACTAGCCCGAGGTTCTTGAGCTTCTGCGGCCCCGGGATGGTCGATAGTCGTTGCCAGGCTTGGGTTTGCGGGTTGTTGGCCGGTCGTTCGGGGGCGCATGGCGTAGCCATGTAACTGTGACCTCGTAGGTAGACAGTCAAAACGCTGGAGAGTACAATGCGAAGCCATGTACATCGAGAGCATACGCAACCGGAACTCGCCGCCTGCCGTCCTGCTTCGAGAGTCCTACCGCGAGCACGGCAAGGTCAAGAAGCGCACACTCGCCAACCTCTCCAAGTGGCCGGACCATCTCGTCGAGGGGCTGAGGACCCTCCTCAAGGGCGGCGTCGCACTGCCGGCTCTCGATGCCGCCTTCGACATCGTCCGCGCCAGACCGCACGGACACGTTGCGGCCACGCTCGGCGCCGCCAGACGGGTCGGTATCGAGCCCTTGCTCGACCGGAGGCGGTCGAGACAACGCAGCCTCGCGACCGCGATGATCGCCGCGCGCATCCTCGATCCCCGGTCCAAACTCGCGACCGCGCGAGGACTCGCGTCCGAAACGATCACTTCGACCCTCGGTGAAGAACTCGGTGTCGAGGAGGCGTCGGCCAGCGAGCTCTACGAGGCGATGGACTGGCTGCTCAAGCGGCAACCGCGAATCGAGCGGCGCCTGGCCAAGCGCCACCTCGAGGAAGGAGCCCTGGTCCTCTGCGACCTGACCTCGGTCTACTTCGAGGGCTCGTCCTGCGAGCTTGCCGTGCACGGGTACTCCAGAGACCGCAAACGGGGCAAGGTGCAGATCACCTTCGGCCTGCTCTGCAACCAGGACGGCTGCCCCGTGGGGGTCGAAGTCTTCTCGGGCAATACCGCGGACCCCTCGACAGTGGCCGCGCAGGTGCACAAGCTCAAGGAACGCTTCTCGCTGGACCGGGTGGTCATGGTCGGCGACCGCGGCATGATCACCGATGCGCGCATCAGGGAGGACCTCGACCCCTCCGGACTCACGTGGATCAGCGCCTTGCGGGCGCCGGCGATCCGCTCCCTGGCCGAACAGGGCCACCTGCAGCTGTCTCTCTTCGACGAGAGAGGCCTCGCCGAGATCAGCGCTCCGGAGCTCTTCCCCTCAGAGCGGCTGATCGCGTGCAGGAACCCCCTGCTGGCCGACGAACGCGCCCGCAAGCGCCAGGAACTGCTCTCCTCCACCGAGGTCCAGCTCGAAGCCATCGTCAAGGCCACACGGCGCCAGAAGAACCCCTTGCGCGGCAAGGTCAAGATCGCCGCACGCGCCACGCGCGCCCTCGACCGCTTCAAGGTCGCAAAGCACTTCGAAACCGAGATCGAGGACGACAGCTTCAGCTATCGCCGCAATCAGGCACGCATCGACGAGGAAGCCGCACTCGACGGCTTCTACATCATCCGCACCAACGTCCCCGAGGACCAACTGACCGCGGCCGATGCCGTGCGCTCCTACAAGAGCCTCAGCCGCGTCGAACGCGCCTTCAGAAGCCTGAAGAGCGTCGACCTCAAGGTGCGGCCCATCTACCATCGACTCGACGACCGGGTACGCGCCCATGTCTTCCTGTGCATGCTCGCCTACTACGTCGAGTGGCACATGAGGCGCGCACTCGCACCCCTGCTCTTCGACGACGAAGACCACGACCACAACACCCGATCACCCGTCCTCCCCGCCCGCAGATCGACCACCGCCATGGCCAAGGTCAACTCAAGGCGAACCACCCACGGATTCCCCGTACACAGCTTCCAGACACTCCTCGCCGACCTCGCCACGCTCACACGCAACCGGGTCCGAATCCAGCAAGCCGGCGACTCCACTGCCGATCTGCTGGCCACACCAACACCTCTCCAGAACCAGGCCCTCAAACTCCTGGGCGTGAAACCCTGAGGACACGTACCCAGTAGGCTGCAACCCCAAATCGACGAAAAACCCCACCACTACAGGGGATTCCTCGATTCCACGCCGAGAACTTCGGACTAGCACAAGCATCGGCACGGGCCTCGCGAGGGCCCGCCAGCGAGGGGGAGCTCGCCGCCGGCCACGCCGGTTGCGGCAGGCCGCAGACCGGCGCGGCGCAACGGACGCAGGCTCGCGCGTGCAGTCGCTTCGCGACGCCGCCACTGACGCGGACCAGAAGGTCCGAGCACCCGGAGAACGACCGTCAAGCTGGCGTCGTTCTCTACTGCGGTTGCCACGGTGCGACGCGGCATGAACGCGGGCCAGCCGGCCCGCTCAACCCGTTGCTACTCGGCGCAGGGGAAGGCCATCAGGTTGGCCCTGACCTCGCCCAGATCACCCAACTTGTTGTGGTAGGCCCACGTCGGGTTCCGACCGTCGTTGATGTACATGTTGAAGGCCACGTCGGTCAGCGGCGCCACGTAGACCCAGCGGTGCTGGTTGATGCTGCAGCCGTTCAGCACCTTGACGAAAACCTCCGCGTTGTTGCGCTGGAAGAAGTACAGCAGGCCCGAGTTGTCAGACCCGTAGACGGCTTTGGCGTCGTCCATTTCGCCCTTCGCCGTCTGGTAGCAGAGGCTGACCTTGATGTCACCCTCGAAGGTGAGCGGCGCCACCGTGGGACGGCAGGCGGTGTAGCCTTCGCCGGTGGGCGGCGGGGTGATCACGCCCGGATCGGGGTCAGGCTCAGGGTCGGGGTCCGGACCGGGATCAGGATCCGGGTCGGGATCGGGGTCCGGATCGGGGTCCGGGTCGGGATCGGGCTCCGGCTCGTGCGTCGTTGCGAGCAGCAGACGGACGCCGATCGCCTTGAGGCCCTCGCCCGGCTCGGCCCGGTCACGCCCGCTGGGATCCGTCCACCCATCGTTGGCCAGAGCCGCGCCGACCGGCAGTGACCGCATCCTGACTTCCGTGTCATAGACGGCCAGGCCGTTCCTGTCGGTATCCGCCTCGTCTTCGTCCGTGTAGTGGTCCCCGCCGAGACGCTTGGTCGTGGTCGTGTTCCACTCGATGCCGACCCAGTGTGCGCCCCTGCCGAGCGCCTTGCCGACCAGAGCCCCCCTCAGGCGGAAGCAGATGTCATCCCCGGCGCGCCTGATGTCCTCCTCGATGGTGTAGAGGAGCCCAGTCCCGCGACCCGGGTAGTTCACCCTGTTCGCGACGACGTCAGCGTAGAAGCGCAGATCGAAATCCAGGGACCTGCTCAGGTCGGTCACGGGTCGCAGGAAACACACATCGACACTGACCACGACGCTATCGGCCGCCACCACGAAACGCTGCGCCCACTCCTTCCTGCCGCCGGACGCAACCGGCTCCAGGAGGGGGGTCGCCGCGGCGAAGTTCTCGAACACCCCGTCGTCGTACCGGATGGTCTTGCGGCTGTGGCTCGACTGACCGATACCGATCGGCGCATCGTCCAGCACGGCGCGGACGGTCACGGTTCCGGTCGACTCGCCAACTCCCAGAACCTGCTCCGCGTCCAGCAGGTCAATCCCCTGCTGGGCTGCCAGCGGCGCCGAGACGCAAATCAACGGGAGCGTCCGGCAGATCAGGTGTCGAACGATGCGGCGGTTGGTCTTTCTCATGATCTTCCCTTTCCGGAGGTCACCCGGCATTGGGTGCGACGTACAAGCCTGTCAGTAGATTACGCCGAAGGCATGGACGAGGGCAAGTCGGCTCGGAGCGCACCTCCGATCCGAAAGCGGCGCCGCCCGGCGGCCGCTCCCTTGCCCGGACCGCGTCGAAAACGCGACGGATGGCGAGGCCCGGCGAGGTGGCCGCCGAACTGCGCGGTCTGGCGAAGAGGGCTCCTGAGCACGAGCCGAGGCAAGTCGAGCAGGTCATGCACGTCCCGGCTCAGCGGAGGCTGGCATGGCGGCAGGACTTCAGGGGGCCGAACAGGAGAAAGCGTTCAGGTCCTGGATCGGCTGGAACGGCGTGCCATCGGGGCTCCCGTAGGGCCGCACCTCGCCCGTCTCGCTATCCGTGACCGTCATGGTCACGGCCACGTCGGTCAAACCGCCGGCGAACACCCAGCGATGGCCGTTGATCGCGCATCCGTCGAGAACCTTGATCACGATTTCCACGTTGTTCGGGCCGAAGAACCAGTAGAGGCCGGTATCCGCGGTGACCGGCCAGGCCTTGGCCTCGCCGGCGTCGTCGGACGTTTCCCAGCGGGCGCGCACGGCAAAGCGGCCGCCCTCGAGACAGAGCGTGAGGGCGTCCGCCCGGCAGGCGCCTTGCTCCTGCGGCAACACGATCCGACCGGCCCGCGGCGCCTCGCCGACAGACGCGGCGAACCGGGAGGATCGGCTCGTGCCTCCACGCGCCGACTCCATCTCGCCTGCCGTGAGCAGGTAGCGGCTCTGGCCGTACAGGTTCCGGCCCTGGGAGCAGACGGCGAAAGACTGAACGTCCTGAACCGGCCGGTAGGGAGTGCCCGGCGGGTTGTAGTACGTGGCGGCGACGCCCGTGTCGGAGTCGATCACGGTCATGATGACCTTCACGTCGGTCAGGCCGCCGGCGTAGACCCAGTAGCGCTCATTGACGGAACACCCGTCGAGAACCTTGACCACAAGCTCGATGTTGTCCGCGGAGAAGAACCAGAAGTCGCCCGTGTCCCTGTTCAACCCCGCCGCGCGGCCCCGGTCCCCGCCTTCAGAGGTTTCCCACCGCACCTCGACCCGGAAGCGGCCGTCGTTCAGGCAGAGGGTGTCGTCATCCTCCACGCAATCGGCAACCTCGGCGAAGGTCGTGGCGCCCGCCTCGGGCGTCGGCTCGGCGCTGCCGCGGTCGTGCCGCGCCACGACCTGGTAGGCGCGGTAGGTTGCCGGCGGGATGTTCTGGATCACCACCGAGGTGCTGTTCCGGGCCAGCGTGGCGATGCGCTCGAAGTCGCTGTCCACCATCCGCTCGTAGATGTCGAAGAACGTCTCGTCGCTGGACTGGTCCCGCCAGCGCAGCTCGAGTTCGGTCTGGCTGATCGCGGAGACCGTCAGGTCGGTCGCCGCCGCCGGCCCCACCCCGTCGACCTCGGGGTAGAGGGCGCGTACGGCGTTCCGGTCGTCCCGGCTGAGCCGTCCGCCGCGACCGCCGCCATGGGCAGTCGCGCGCATCAGGGCCTCGTTCGTCAGCTCATCGCAAGGCGGCCCGTCGAGCGGACTGCAAGCGTGGCCGATCCCCAGCGCGTGGCCGAGCTCATGAGCCATGATCTCTTCGAAGTTGAGGCGGGGGTTCGGCCTGCCGGCCAACCAGTCCCCGAACCCGTCCTGCGTCGTGACGTTCGACTCCACGATCGCCAGCGCCCGCCTTGACCCGCCTCCCGGAATTCCGTGCGGTTCTGTCTCCTGGTCGCAATAGAAGAACACCCAGTTGATCGCCAGAACGCCGCCCTGATGCGGAACGAAGGAACCTGCGATCTCGTCGTGCGGATCCTCGAAGGAAATCGAGTTCCGCTCGTCGGCGTCGAGCGAGAACTGCTCATCCGCTCTGCCAAGGCTGATCAGGCGCGCGCGGCTTCGCGGATCCTCGTTCCAGGCACGCATGGCCGCAAGAACCTGGGCCATGCCGCCGCCGGGAACACCCGGCTGACCACTCTCCTGGACCAGGAAACCGACGCCGCGGCCGCGGTCGAATTCGCGCCAGCGGAGGTACATGCCGGGCCGGTCGCACTGGCCGGGTGTCACGGTGAGCCGGAACGCCTGGGCGATCGCCGCCGGGTCGCCCGATTCCGGCGCGAAGTAGTCCGCCGGCCGCTCGATGCCGACGGCCCGGTCGGCGATCCACCGCCGGAAGGGCTGCGCCCGCCGTGGCTGGCTTCGTTCCCGCTGTGCTGCCGGGCTGCCGGGAACGGACATCTCCTCGCCCAGTGACGGCTCCCGCAGCAACACAGCGCCGCCAGGCATCGGCACCTCGAAGAAAATGCCGAGACCCAACTCGACCGCCCGGTACACGGCGTTCGCCGGATCCAGGAAGAGCAGCACGCGGTCGCCCTCTGCCAGCGTCGGCAGGCCCATGACCGCGCCGACCAGCCCGTCCGGCCCGCGGCCGCCGGGCTGGCGAACGACGATGACGCTGCCCGGCACGAACCCCTTCAGCACGTCTTCGACCTGGAACAGGAAGTCGGTCGAGAGACGTCCATCGACCGGCGCCGGCTCCGCGGCGAGAATCTCGCCGAAGACGATCACCGGCGACCGGTCCACCATGGACTCGTCGGTCGGCGTGACGTAGACGATCGCCTCCGCGGGCGCCGCGATCAGCGCCGCCGCGATCAACAGCGCGACAGGCAACGGCGCACCGCTCCGCGGCGCCGCCCGGCCGCCGGCCGAAAGGCCGGCACACCCGGTGAACGCGGAGCGGAGAGACATGGCAATCAAGCGATGGCAGAATATGGTTCAGGGAAACGCCCGGCAGGAAGCACAGGCGGAACCGCTGGCATTCTAGCAGCCCCTGGCAGAAGTCGCGCTGCGTTCACAGCGTCCCGGGGATAGTCCAACAGCCGCGGACACGCCCGGATTCCGGTTCCGACCGGCGCCAGGCTAGGAGAGCAGACGGCCCGCCCGTGCGGTCAGGTCGTCCAGCCTGGCGCCGAGTTCGAGGCGGGCCGCCTCCCGCTGGCCGTCGGTGGACCGGCGATCAAGCACGATCGGCTCCCCGACCGCGACCGCCACCCGGGTACACGGGGCGCCGACGATCATGCGGTCCCAGCTCTTCAACCTCAGGCTGCGCGACGCGGCGAGGCCGGCGGGGACGATCGGCGCGCCGGACATGGCCGCCAGGACGATGCTCCCCGCCTTGGGCGCATGCGCCGGCCCGCGCGGACCGTCGGGCATGAGCAGCAGCGTCGACCGGTGCTTGACCAGCTCGCGGTAGAGGGTGAGCGCCGCCGCCCGGCCGCCCCGCGAAGCGGAGCCGCGGGTGACGCGGATGCCCCAGGCCCGGGCAACCCGCGCCGCCAGCTCCCCGTCGGCCGAGTGGCTGGAGAGAATGGACACCGGTCCGCCCGCCGGCAGCAGGCGCCGGCGCACCAGCAGCAGGGAAAGGGCCAACTGCTCATGCCAGCAGGCGAGCATGGCCGGCGGATCGAGCACGCGGTCGAGATGCCCGGCGCCTTCGAGGCGATGCAGGCGGTAGCTGGCCGTGAGGGTCGCGGCGAGAAGGCGGACCGCCACGGCGGCGGCCGGCAGCGCGGCGCCGCGTACCTTCAACCCGAACCGGCGGCGTAGTCGAGGACATCGCCGACGGTCTCCATGGCCGCGGCGTCCTCGTCGCTGATTTCCGTGTCCAGAGCCTCTTCGAGATCGATCAGCAGTTCGAGCTGCCGGGGAGAATCGATGCCGAGATCGGCCACGAGGTCGAACTCGGGGCGCAGTTCGCCCTCGTCCCGGCCGCTCGCCCGCGCCAGCACCCTGCTCGCCGCCGCACGCGGGTCCATCGCCCTCAGCTCCCCTGCCAACCGTTGCCGCCAGGTTCCGGGCGCCGTCCGCCCTTCCGGCCGCCGGCGCACGCCAGCACCCAGCTCGCCGCCGCACGTGGATCCATTGCTGCTCAGCTCCTCTGCCAACCGTTGCCGCCAGGTCCGGCGAGGCCGGATCAGAAATCGGCCGCCAGCTCGCCGCGAAGGTACTGCTCGCGGAGCGACCGGCGCCGGACCTTGCCGCTGCTGGTGCGGGGGATCCTACCCCGGCGCACCAGCAACAGATCGGCGAGCTGGATGCCCAGGGTGCGGCCGACGCTGCGGCCCACCTCACTTCGCAGCAGGTTGCCGCCGCTGCGGCCGCCGGTCTCCATGACCAGGACCGCCCGCTCGCCGTGCGGCGCGTCGACGGAGAAGGCCGCGGCGCGCTCCCTTCCTCCAGCGCCCAGCACCGACTCGGCAACCCACTCGATCTCGTGCGGCATCACGTTCGAGCCGCCCAGGATGAGCAGTTCCTTGGTTCGCCCGGTGATGTGGACCTCGCCGGCAGCGCTGAGGAAGCCGAGGTCGCCGGTGTGGAGCCAGCCGTCGCGCAGGACCTCGGCGGTCGCTTCCGCGTCGTTCCAGTACCCCAGCATCAGGGAAGGCGACCGCAGCCGGATCTCGCCCACTTCGCCGGCCGGCAGGGCGCGTCCGTCGGGCGCGGCGATCTCGACCTCGGTGCGGTCCATCGGCGGGCCGTTCGACGTGACCTCCGGGCCGCCGACGCGCGGCGCCGCGGTGTGCAGGCCATCGACGGTCTGGCTGATGGAGATGAGCAGGGTGTTCTCGGCCATGCCGTAGGCGGCGCGCAGCGCGCCCGGATCGAGGCCGGCGGGTTCGAAATGACGGCTGAACTCCGACATCGTCTCCTGCCGCACCATCTCCGAGCCGCTGCACACGTCCCGCCAACCGCTCAGGTCGAGCGTCTCGAGGCGGTCGGCGCCGATCCGCTCGACGCACTGCCGGAAGGAGAAGTTCGGGGCCGCCGACATCGCGGTCCCGGTGCGCCTGAACTGCTCCAGCCACACCCACGGCCGGGCCAGGAAGGCCCGCGGGCTGAGCATGATCAGGTCCGCTCCGGTGAGCAGGGCGCCGAGCAGGCAGCCGCCCAGCCCCATGTCGTGGTAGAGCGGCAGCCATCCGACGAGGGCATCCATCAGTTGCCCGCCGCGCGGGCCGGCCACTGCCTCCATGCTGGCGCGGGCGCTCCAGGTCGCCGCCGCGTGGCCCACGATCACCGCCCTCTGGCGACCGGTGGAACCGCTGGTCATCTGCAGGAAGGCCGGATCGTCGCCACGCGGCGGCCGCGCGGTCGGCACGGGCGACGGGCTCGTCGCGGCGACGGCGGATTCCGAGAGCAGGTTGGGGCGCGGCCCTCCGGCGGGTCCGGCGGCGGCAATCTCCTGAACCTGATCGCTGACCAGATCGGTGCAGACCATGTACCGGGCTTCGAGCAACTCGTTGACCGCCAGCGCCTTCTCGATCTGGTTGCGGGGCGAGCCCAGCGCCCGCGGCGGCGCGACCGCCGCCGGCAGCGCGCCGAGGCGCACCGCGCCGAACCAGACTTCGAACCAGGGCCACGAGGTGGGCAGGCACACCAGGACGCGGTCGCCGGGGCGCACGCCGAGGGTGACCAGGCGGCCCGCGGCGGCCTCGATTTCGTCCAGCAGGAAGGGCCAGGTACGCCGACCCTCCACCCGGCCGCGGCTGTCGATCAGCGTGATGCCGCGCTGCGGCCACGCCGAGGCCGCGCGTCGCAGGGCCTCGAGCAGGGTCTCGGGGTGGTGCTCGCGGTTAGTTGCCGGCACCGCGGTGGTCGCCGCTACGCGGCGCGTTTCTTTCCGGAAAGCCGGCCGGAACCCGGGTGGCGCGGATCCGCGCCACCCGCGAGCCAGTCCGTGCGCCCGTCTGCGAGCGCACGGATGGCAGGCCGGCGCACCCTGTGGTTGCCGACGCACCCGGTGGTGCGGCGCCTGAATCAGCCATGGAACTGCAGGTCGTAGAGGCGCTTGTAGGCGCCGCCCAACTCGAGCAGTTGTTCGTGGGTGCCTTCCTCGACGACGGCGCCGCGGTCGAGGACGACGATGCGGTCGGCGCGTACGACAGTCGACAGCCGGTGGGCGATGACGAGCGCGGTGCGCCCCTCCATCAGGTTGTAGATCGCCCGCTGCACGACGACCTCCGACTCCGTGTCGAGGTGGGAGGTCGCCTCGTCGAGGATCAGGATCGGTGCGTTCTTGAGCAGCGCCCGGGCGATCGCGAGTCTTTGACGCTGGCCGCCGGAGAGGTTCTGTCCACCTTCGCCGATCACCGTGTCGTAGCCCTCGGACATCGCCATGATGAAGTCGTCCGCGTAGGCGGCGGCGGCCGCCATCCGCACCTGCTCCAGGGGCAGATCGTCGCGGCCGTAGGCGATGTTGTTGCGCACCGAGTCGTTGAACAGCACCGTTTCCTGGGTCACGATGCCGATCAGGGAGCGCAGGTTCTCAAGCGGCAGGTCGCGGATGTCCGTGTCGTCGATCAGCACCCCGCCGGAGACGGGATCGAAGAAGCGGGGCAGCAGGTTGACCAGGGTCGACTTGCCGGCGCCGGACGGGCCGACGAGCGCGACCACCTCGCCGCGGCGCAGGTCGAGGTCGATGCCGGTGAGGACGGACTTGCCGTGCCCGGTCTCTTCGTAGTCGAAGGAGACCTTGTCGAAGCGAACTCCCCGCTCAAGACCTGAGACCCGCGGCGCGGAGGGCCTGTCGACGATCTCGCTCTCGACCTGCATCAGTCCGTGAATCCGGTGGCTGCACGCCACCGCCTCCTGCAGCACCAGGTTGACCTTGTTCAGCTTCCGGATCGGGTCGTACATCATCAGGAGCACGACGAGGAACTGCATGAATCCCTGGAACGTCAGGCGTCCGTCCCGGATCATCAGGCCGGCGGCGACGACCAGGACCGCGCCGCCGAACGCCGCGGTCGACTCGATCACGGGGCTCGAGAGGGTCGACAGGAACTGCGCCCGCAGGTTGGCGAGCAGGTGGCCGCGAGTGGCCCGCTCGAACCGGCCGCACTCGAACTCCTCCATGCCGAACGCCTTGACCACCCGGTTGCCGCGGATGCCCTCCGTCAGGAGGCCGGAGAGGTCGGCCATCCGCTCCTGGCTGCGGTAGGTGACCTTCCGCATCCCCTTGCCGAAGCGAAGCAGCAGGTAGGCGAACAGCGGCGCCGCGAACAGCGACACGACCGCCAGGGAGAAGTGAATCGTGAGCAACGTCACGCCGAAGAACAGGAGCATCACGATCGACATGAAGATGTCGAAGAGCCGCGCCGCAACCGCGTTCTGGAGCTTGGCGACGTCGCTGACCACCCGGCTGTAGAGCTCGCCCGAGGTGTAGCGCTGATGGAACCGGCTCGACTGGTGGATGATGCGGCGGTAGAGGTCGTTGCGGATATCCGTCGTGATGCCGAGCCCGGCGCGCTGGAACGAGTAGCCCGAGAGGAAGGCCATCAGGCTGCGCAGCAGCAGGACGAGCACCATCAGAGCCGGGGCGAAGAACACCTCGCTGCGGCCCTCGATACCGGCCCACCGCTTCGACACGTCGTAGAGATTGGCCGCTGCCGCTCTCAGGTCCGCGGTGAAGCTCTCCACGGGCTCGAACAGGCGCGCCACCGCCCCGCCGTCCTCTTCGGCGCCGCCGCCGCCCGGACCGCCGATCCGGACGTCCTGGATTTCGTCCTCCGTGGCGAGCAGGACTTCCTCGAACATCGGGTTGATCAGCCCGACGAAGGCCAGGGTCGCGACGCCGAAGACCACGACCCCCGCCAGGGCCAGCAGTCCCCAGTGGACGTATCGGCGGACGTAGGGGAGGAAGAAGCCGACCAGCTCCATGGAATGGCAGCATACTGCGGCGGGGGTGGGGACGTTTCGGAAACGTGGCGCACGCCAGCGGCCGGTCCGTTGTCTGGCCGCCCGTTCGGCGGCCTGACCCTGGGCGACCACCCGGCGAGGCGCACGCCAGCGGCCGGCGCGTTGTCTGGCCGCCCGTTCGGCGGCCGGATCCTGGGCGACGACCCGGCGAGGCGCCGGCCCGCGGCCGGCGCGTTTTCCGGCCGCCTGCGGCGGCAGCCCGCCAGAACCCGGGTGGACGCCCTGCGTCCACCCGCGAACCAGTCCGTGGGCCCGTCAGCGGGCGCACGGATGGAACCCGGGTGGCGCGACCCGCGTCCACACGCGAACCAGTCCGTGCGCCCGTCAGCGGGCGCACGGATGGCAGGCCGGCGCACCGGTGCGGCATCCGGCAGAATGTCGCGGATGACGGAATCGCCGGAAGCCCGGGCCGCGAAACTGCGCGAGGAACTGCAGCGCCACGAGCGGCTCTACTACCGGGACGCGAAGCCCGAAATCAGCGACCGGGAGTTCGACCGGTTGATGGCGGAGCTTGCAGCGATCGAGGAGGAGCACCCGGAGTTGCGGACGGCCGACAGTCCGACCCGGCGGGTCGGGGGCGAGCCCACGGAGGGCTTCGAGCAGGTCGAGCACACGCCGCCGATGCTGTCGCTCGACAACACGTACGACCACGAGGAACTCGAGGAGTGGTTCGGGCGACTGACCCGTCTGCTGCCCGATGCCGAGTTCAAGTTCATCTGCGAACTCAAGGTCGATGGCATCTCGCTGTCGCTGCTCTACGAGAACGGCGTGCTGACCCAGGCCGCGACCCGGGGCAACGGCCGGGTCGGAGATCTCGTGACGGTGAACGCGCGCACGATCCGCTCGCTGCCGCTGCGGCTGCCGGCGGGAGCGCCCGCCCGGCTGTTGGTGCGGGCGGAGACCTACATGCGCCGGAGCGTGTTCGCCGCTCTCAACGAGGAACGCGCCGCGGCCGGCCAGGAGCTCTACGCGAACCCCCGCAACACGACCGCCGGGACCGTGCGCCTGCTCGACAGCCGGGATGTCGCGCGGAGACGACTGAACCTGGCCTGCTACGAGTGGGTTCCGCCTGCCGGCGACGACGGCGAGGAGGGGCGCCGCTCGCACGGCGAGAGCCTCGCCGCCCTGGCCGACCTCGGCCTGCCGGTCGCCGATTCGTGGCGACGCTGCGCCAGCCTGAAGGATGTCGTCGCCTACTGCGACGAGTGGCGGCAGAAGCGCGGCGAGCTGGACTTCGAGATCGACGGCGTCGTCGTCAAGGTCGATGACCCCGGGCTGCGCGACCGGCTCGGCGCCACCGCCAAGGCGCCGCGCTGGGCAGTGGCGTTCAAGTTCGAGGCCGAGCAGGCCGAGACGGTCGTGCGGGAGATCAACGCCCAGGTCGGCCGCACGGGAGCCGTGACGCCGGTCGCCGAACTCGAGCCGGTGCTGGTGGCCGGCACGACGGTCAAGCGCGCCACCCTCCACAACTACGAGGACCTGGCCCGCAAGGACGTGCGGGTCGGCGACGCGGTCGTGATCGAGAAGGGCGGCGACATCATCCCCAAGGTGGTCGAAGTGATCGAGGAGCGGCGGGGTCCGGAGTCGAAGCCGTTCGAGCCGCCCGGGCATTGCCCGGCGTGCGGCGAGAAGCTCTGCCAGCCGGAGGAGGAGGCGCTGCTTCGCTGCGTCAACGCCGCCTGCCCCGCCGTCGTCCGCGAGAGGATCCGCCACTTCGCGTCCCGCAACGCGATGGACATCTCGGGGCTGGGCGACTGGCTGGTCGGCTCGCTGGTCGAGGGCGACCTGGTTGCCGATCCGGCCGACCTCTACGGCTTGACCGTGGAGAAGCTCGCGGATCTGAAGAAGACGAACGACGCCCGGCTGGGCGAGAAGGCGGCGGCCCGGACCGTTGCCAGCCTGGAGGAGTCGAAGCAGCGTTCCCTCAACCGGCTGATCTACGCCCTGGGCATCCGCTTCGTCGGCGACAGCACGGCCTCGCTGCTCGCGCGTCGCTTCGGCAGCGTCGACGGTCTCCTCGCCGCGACCGTCGAGGAACTCGAGGAAGTCGACGAGATCGGCGACCGCATCGCCTTGTCGGTCCGGGCGTTCTTCGACTCGGAACACAACCGGCGGCTCCTGGACCGCCTGCGCGAGCAGGGCCTTCGGTTCGAGGAGGAGTCGACCGCGGAGGATGATGGCGACCGGCCGCTCAAGGGCAAGGTCTTCGTCCTTACCGGCTCGCTGGCCGGGACGACACGTAGCGAAGCCGGCGTCCGGATCAAGGCGCTCGGCGGCAAGGTGACAGGTTCCGTGAGCGGCCGGACGGACTTCCTGGTCGCCGGCGAGAAGGCGGGTTCAAAGCTCAGGAAGGCGGAGCAACTGGGAGTGAAGGTGCTGAACCAGGCCGAATTCGAGGAGTTGCTGGTGGCGCACGGGGCAGGGCCGTTCCAAAGTCGGGAACTTCGGTGACCGATGTGAGGAAATCACTCCGGAATCGGCAACTCGGCGCCGGCACGGCTCTCGACCCTCGGGAATGAAGGCCTCCCGCCCGCGCCCAGCGTGGAGCGCTGGACTGTGGAATGGTCCTGGGCGCACGAGGCCTGACATTCGGTGCGCCGGCCTGTGACCTGCTAGTAGCAGTCGCGCTGCATTCGAGCGGCACGGACTTCTGCCACGGGCTGCTACTTGCTCAGATAGTGAACCGCAGCCAGAAGCGTCTCGTCCGGTCGGCCTTCGAACACCGCCCGCCACCCGGTCAAATCCGGCCTTTCGCCGAACAGGACGATCGTCTGGCCGTCCCGTTCAGGGCCCGGCCGCAGGCCGGCCTCGACGCGCCATCCTCCGGCGGCGCCCGGCGTCAGCGCGGCAGATCGCGCCCTGAGGCCCGGGGACCCCGCCGACCGCAGACGACGCGCCTCCTCCCTGCAGGCAGGGTACGACCCGGCGTCGCCGGTCAGGGTTCCCGCAGGCAACTCGGGGCTGGCCAGCTCTGCCGAACCAACGTCGACCGCCCACAGCGACCGGCGCACATGGACCAGGTCTTCCGGGTCGCGAATGTCCTCGTGCCGCAGGAACTCGGCCCACGCGCCGTCCGGCGTATCGCTCAGATACTGCATTGGCCCTTCACCGTCCGCATGCCACCGGGCGCCCGGCTGTGCGCCCTGGCCCTCCTCCCACAGGAACGGAAAGCGGGGGTCTGCGTTGCGGTAGGCGATCATGTCGCAGGCGACCAGACCAGGGCCCTGGCCAGGTCGCGCACCCGCCGCGGGCCCGGATCCTCCGGCTGCCATTCAGGTTCCAACAGCTCCGCCGGGCGCCTGCCGTCCAGCAGCGTACGCGGCCGATCGAACCAGCGCCGCACGCCGATGTCGTTGTAGGCCCCTGCAAGGTCGCCCACAACCAGCGCCAGGAAGTGCAAACGCGCCGCAACGGAGTCCGGCACGGTGCGTTGGCCCGCCAGGTAGCGACGCAGGCTGACAACGGAAACTCGCAGCAATCGGGCAAGAAGTTCACGCCCCAGCAATTTGTCGAGCCGCGGCCCCTCCGAGGCCGGAACCGGCGAGGCCTCCAGCGCGTCGTTCAGTTGCTTGAGCTGCCGGACGAACCCCTCCCGTCCGCCGGCCGCCGGCGGAACGACTTCGGGCAGGTGTCGACCCACGCCGGCACGCCGTATCCGGTCCACCACGTTCACCCAGACCGACGCGTCCAGCCTGTCGATGGCGCCCTTGCCCAGAATCCCCATCGCTTCCGCTCGGGTGAGCACCTGCACCCCGAGCGGCAGGGACTCGCGGTCATCGAACGGATCGCCGACGGTGCGGATACGGATCTTGCTCATGTGGCCGAACCGTATCCAACTGCGCGCCAGACAGTCAACCCGTGGGCGGGTGGACGACGGCCGATGCACCTGTACCTTTGCTGGGCGGATTCTGGTCCCTGTCCGAAGCCGTCCGAGAGGCGAGTAGTCGTCGAGGCTGCGGTAGCTGTGGGAAACCGGTCTGCCGGTCTTCCAAGGTCCGGCGGGAAACGGCCTTGGCCGTTCTCCGCGGGACCGGCAGCTTCCGCAGCCAGGAGCGACCTCCGTGCACCCGGTGTTTGCGGCGTTAGGATGCGCGGCATGTCAGCCGCCCCATGGGTCATCGTGATCGATGACGAGGCCGGATCGCGTGAGTCGATGGCCATTGCGCTCGAGCGGGCCGGCCTCGGCGTGCGCGTGTTCGACGACGCGGAGCCGGCTCTGGCGTTCGTCGAGCGGGATTCGCGGGTGCGTCTGGCGGTGTGCGACCTGCGTATGCCTGGCATGGACGGATTGGCGTTCCTGAACCGGGTGCGGGCCCAGGAGCTCGACCTGGCGGTGATCCTGGTCACCGGCTTCGGCACGATCGAGTCCGCGGTTGAGGCGATGCGCGTCGGCGCCGACGACTATCTGACCAAACCGGTCGACCTCTACGAGCTCAGAAACCGGGTGCTCAAGCTGGTCGAGAACTGGCAGTTGCGCGACGAGGTGACGAACCTGCGCGAGATGCTCAACGAGCGTTTCGGCTTCGACGCGATCGTGGGCCAGTCGGCGGCGATGGAGCACCTGTTCCAGCAGATGCGCCAGGTCGCGCCGAGCCGCGCATCGGTGCTCATCCTGGGCGCGAGCGGCACCGGCAAGGAGCTTGTCGCCAAGGCCCTGCACCAGGCCAGCCCGCGCCGCCAGGAGCGCTTCCTGGCCCTGAACTGCGGTGCGATCCCGAACGAGATCCTGGAAAGCGAGCTGTTCGGTCATGAGAAGGGTTCCTTCACCGGAGCGGTGGGACGCAAGATCGGAAAACTCGAGCTCGCGGCCCGCGGCACCCTGTTCCTCGACGAGATCAGCGAGCTGGTTCCGGAACTCCAGGTCAAGCTGCTGCGCGTGCTCGAGGAGCGGCAGGTCATGCGGGTCGGCGGCAGCCGCATGATCGACGTCGACTTCCGGCTGCTGGCGGCCACCAACCGCAACCTCGAGGATGCGGTGGCGAAGGGTTCCTTCCGGGAGGATCTCTACTATCGGCTGAAGGTGGTCACCCTGACCATACCGCCGCTGCGGGAACGGCTGGACGACCTGCCGCTGCTGGCGAACCACTTCCTGCGCGAGTTCGCCGCGCGCGAGGGCAAGCCGGAGATGCAGCTTTCGGCCAGGGCGCTGAAGTCTCTCTCCGGACATCGCTGGCAGGGGAACGTCCGCGAGCTGCGCAACGTGCTCGAAACGGTGGCGGTCTTCCACGAGGGCGGCAGGATCGAGGTCGGCGATCTGCCGGCCGAGATCCAGGCGGGCGCCGGGACGCCGGCGGTGAGTTCGATCCAGAGCCCCTTCGGCGAGCCTCGGACGATGGCCGAGATCGAACGTCAGGCGATCCTCGAGACCCTGGGCAGGACCGGTGGCAAGCGCGCGCAGGCGGCCCGGGCGCTCGGCATCGGCGTCCGCACCCTGCAGCGGAAGCTGAAGGACTATCGCGAGCGGGGGCTGCTCCAGGAGGGCGAGGCGTGACCGCGCTGTCCGTGAACGTCGACCATGTCGCCACCGTCCGGCAGGCGCGTCTGGCCGGCTACCCGGACCCGGTCGAAGCGGCCCGGCTCGCCGAGCAGGCCGGAGCGTTCGGCGTCACGGTCCATCTCCGACAGGACCGCCGCCACATCCAGGATCACGACGTCGTCGAACTGCGGCGCTCGGTCGGCGGCCGACTCAACCTCGAGATTGCGGCCGAGGCGCCGATGCTCGAGTTCGCCGAGCGCGTCGTCCCCGATCAGGTCACGCTGGTACCCGAGCGTCCGGACGAGGTGACCACCGAGGGCGGCCTCGACCTGCTCGGGCGCGGCGACCAGGTGCAGCGCGCCGCCAGGCGGCTCGTCGCCGCCGGAATCCGCGTCTCCGTCTTCCTCGATCCCGACCTGGACCAGATCGGGGCGCTCGACGACCAGGGCGACGTCACCGGCTTCGAGTTGAATACGGACGCCTGGACGCGGGCCACCAGCGCCCTCGCCGCCGGCGAGTTCGAGAAGATCAAGGCTGCCGCGGAACGCGGTCTGGCCAGCGGCCGCGAGGTGTACGCAGGCCACGGCCTGACCGTGGCCAATGTCGGCCCGGTGGCGGCCCTCCCCGGGGTCAGCGAACTGAACATCGGCCATTCGATCGTGTCGCGGGCCGTCCTGATCGGCATGCCGGCGGCGGTCGGGGAAATGCTGGCGGCGATGCGCTGCGGATGAGCAGGGTCCAGGCTGAGCCAGGACGCGGGCCGTCCTGATCGGCGCCGCGGGCGGCGGTCGGGAATGCCGGCGGCGAGGCGCTGCAAATGAGCAGGGTCCAGGCCGAGCCAGGATTCGGGCCGTCCTGATCGGCGCCGCGGGCGGCGGTCGGGAAATGCTGGCGGCGAGGCGCTGGCGGATGCGCTGCGGATGAGCAGGGTCGGCCTGCAACAAGACGACTGGGGACGCCGGGACGCCGCCTTCAGCTTCAGCCTGTGCCCAGCTCGGCTTCGATGACCTCGGAGATGCGGTTGCAGAGGTCCTCGACCTGCTGTTGATCGGGACCCTCGATCATCACCCGGGCGAGCGCCTCGGTGCCGCTGTAACGCAGCAGGACCCGTCCCGAAGACCCGAGTTCCCGTTCCGCGCGGCCCACGGCGGCGGACAGGCCCGGCACCTCCGCCAGCGGCGGCTTGCCGCGCACGCCGACGCTCCGCAGGGTCTGCGGGAAGCGCCTGAAGCCGGAAGCCAGGTCGGCCAGCGAGCGCCCGGAAGAGGCGACGATCCCGGCCACGGCTGCGGCGGTGAGCAGACCGTCGCCCGTCGTCGCGAGGTTCAGGTCGAGCAGGTGGCCCGATTGCTCGCCACCGAGCCGGATCCGCTCGCGTCGCATCGTGCCGGCAACCTCGCGGTCGCCGATGCCGCAGCGGAGCACCTCGACGCCGCGCCGCGCCAGCGCGTGCTCGAGTCCCATGTTCGACATCGTCGTGGCGACGATCCGCCGGCCCGGAAGCAGGTCCAGGGCCGCGAGGTGGGAGGCCCAGACGTAGAGCAGAACGTCGCCGTCGCAGATGCGGCCCAGGTGATCGCAGAGGATCGCCCGGTCCGCGTCGCCGTCGAGGGCCACGCCGAGGTCGCTGGCGGTCTCGCGGGTGAAGTCGACGATCCGGTCGGTGCAGGTCGAGCCGCAGTCCCGGTTGATGTTGCGGCCGTCGGGACGGTTGCAGGTGAGGCGGCAGTCGGCCCCCAGGGATCGAAACAGCCGGCCGGCGTGCGGCGAAGCGGCGCCGTTGGCGGTGTCGACCGCGATGCGAAGGCCTTCGAGAGGAAGGCCTCCCGGCAACGAGGTCCAGAGGTGATCCAGATACCGGTCCGCAAGACCCGCTTCCTCCCTCGGTCCGCCCGTGCCGCCGCGATGGCCGCCCATGCCGCTGCGATGGCCGCGCGCGACGACGCCGCGGCCGGTCGGGCCGCCGCCGTGAGCGCCCGAAGCGACCCGGTCCTCGATCGCCCGCTCGACCGAGGGATCGACCTTGAAACCGTCGCGCCCGATCAACTTGACGCCGTTGTCCGCGTAGGGATTGTGACTCGCGGAGATCACGATGCCGCCCATCGCGCGCAGTTCGGTCACCAGGAAGGCGACCGCGGGCGTGGGCACGATGCCGGCCGAACGCACCTCGGCGCCCGCGGCACGCGCGGCGGCGGCCAGCCAGGCGGTGATCGCCTCCCGGCTGTCGCGGGTGTCGCCGCCCAGAATCAACAGCGGTCGCGAGCCCGTCGGCTGGTCCGGCGGCATGCCGAGGCGAGCGAACCAGTACCCGACCGCCTGGACCGTCGACCGATCCAGAGGCGGCTTGCCGAAGACGGCACGCATGCCGTCGGTGCCGAAGAGGCTCAAGGACCCCGCTCGTTGCCCAGCCGATCAAGCGGCGGACGAAGCGCATCATCCTGCGGCTCGCGTCCCTCGATCATCGGGACTTCCACCCGAACAAAGGTCGGGGACTCGACCACGACACTCTCGCTCTCGAAGCGCACGCGCGTCTGCTCTTCGACGAAACCGAGCCCGCGGCCATCGATGTCGATCGGGCCGGCCAGTGCATACCCCAACCTGTTGATCTCCGACCGCGCCCCGCGGACCGTGGCGCGGGCCGGCACGATGCGCACATTGTCGTGGTCGACGACGAAGCCGCCGATCGGTTCACCTCTCCACTCCTCGACCTGAACGGGCACCTGGACCGACACCTCCTCGTCGAGGGTCAGGGTCAGCCGCTCGGGCGTGATCGAGACCACCTCGATGCCCTCCGCATCGTCGGGAAGCACGACATTCTCCGTCGTCAGAATGACCTCGACCTCGCGCGGGCCGCCGTACGTCGGGCCGCCGAAGAGGTTCTCTCCGAGCGGCACCTGGACCCGGATCCGATCCCGGTTCAGGGATTCGACCGCAGCCTCGTTACCCCGGATCAGGACCAGGAGCGCCTCCTTGGGATCGTCGCGCGTGCCAAGGGTCGGCGCTCCGACGACCACCATCCGGTCGTGATCCTCGTAGTTGACGCGGGCCACCTGGACGCTCTCCTGGATCGGCCCCACGGTCATCTCCCGCACACGCGGACAGAACGACGCCGGCAGCCAGACACCGACGGCGATCAGGGCGGCGAGTGCCCGGAAGGCCCAGCGGTCGCGGCGCCCACTCACGACGCAGCCCCGTGGGCCTCGCTGATCCACAGGATCGGCAGGCGGCAGATGGCCACGCCGCGGCGCCCGCTCACGACGCAGCCCCGTGGGCCAGCAGCAACTCGAAGAGGCTGTTTCGCAGTTCCCGCATCGTCTGATTGCTGGTCAGCCGACCCTCGCGCGCGATCGAGATCCTGCCGCTCTCCTCCGATACGACGACCACGACCGCGTCGGTGACCTCGGTGATTCCAATCGCCGCCCGGTGCCGCGTGCCGTGCTCGATCGACACGCCGGCACTGTTGGTCAGGGGAAGAAAGCAGGCCGCGGCGGCGACCCGGTCCTTCTGCACGATCACGGCGCCGTCGTGCAGGGGCGTGCCGCGCGCGAAGATCGTCAGCAACAGATCGTACGAGACCGAGGCGTCGAGGACGATGCCGTTCTCCACGTAGTCCCGCAGGCCGTCACCCCGCTCGATCACGATCAGGGCGCCCAGCCGCCGCAGCGACAGCGCCTGCGCCGCGAGCACGATCTCGTGAATCCCGGACTCCGGTGTCTGATCGCTCATGACGCGCACCAGCGGGTTGCGTCCGACCCGGGCGAGAGCGCTTCGGATCTGGTTCTGGAACAGGACCACGATGACCACCGGCAGCACCGGCAGCAGGTAGTCCAGCGAAGCTTCCAGGGTGCGCAGCTTGAGGACCCCGGCGATCCAGGCGGCGCCGAGCAGCACCAGGATGCCGAGCGCGATCCGCATGCCCCCGGTGCCCCGGATGACCAGCAACACGTTGTAGACGACCAGGCCGACGACCAGAAGGTCGACCAGATCTCTCCAGCCCAGAAGCCCGAGCGGCTGTGCCAAGTCCATCGCGCTCCGAAACGCCGGGGGCCGTGTGCTACGCGCGCTGGCCTGGAGTCAGAATGGGCGCTTCGCCTGCAGTTCCCTACCGCTCCGGCTTCGGCAGCGGAAGCGGGACCCCATCGGGTTCCTGCCGCTCAGCGATCGTCGCCGGCTCCGGCGTTCCCGGTACGTCGGGAACCGGCGTGTCTTCGGTGACCGGGGCCGCCGCACCCTCGTCGGGCGGCTCGAGATCGGGGATCAGGGTCGGCTTGCGCACCGGGGTCATGTCGAGGCCGGTCGCCTCGCGGATCATCTCGTACACCCGACCGCCCTCGAGCGATTCGAGTTCGAGCAACTCGGCGGCCAACTGCTCGAGCAGGTTCCGGTGCTCGGAGAGGATCTCCCGGGCCTTCTCGTAGCCCCGCTGCACGATGGCGTGAATCTGGCCGTCGATCGACTGCGCGGTGCTGTCGGAGTAGTCGGAGCGCTGCGAGAAGTCGCGGCCGAGGAACACCGGTTCGCTCTTCTCGCCGTAGTTGAGGGGCCCCATATCCGACATGCCCCACTCGCAGACCATCTGCCTCGCCATCTCGGTGGCGCGCTCGATGTCGTTGCCGGCGCCGGTCGTGATGTCGTCCTGGGAGAGTTCCTCGGCGACCCGCCCGCCCATCAGGATCGCGATCTGGGCGTCGACGTACTTGCGGCGGTAGGTGTGCTTGTCCTCCGTCGGCAGCTGCATCGTCAACCCCAGGGCGCGGCCGCGCGGGATGATCGTGATCTTGTGCAGCGGATCGGCCTCGGGCACGAACGCGGCGACCAGGGCGTGACCGGCCTCGTGGTAGGCGGTCACCTCCTTCTCCTCCTCGGTGAGCATCATCGTCTTCCGCTCGGCGCCCATGATCACCTTGTCCTTGGCGAACTCGAAGGAGGCCATGTCGACCTTCTTGTGGTTGCGCCGGGCCGCGATCAGGGCCGCCTCGTTGACCAGATTCGCCAGGTCGGCGCCGGAGAAGCCGGGCGTGCCGCGCGCCAGCACCTGGAGATCGACGTCGGGATCGAGCGGGATCTCGCGGCTGTGGACATGGAGGATGCCGAGACGGCCGGCGATGTCGGGACGGTCGACGACCACGCGGCGGTCGAAGCGGCCCGGCCGCAGCAGCGCCGGATCGAGCACGTCGGGACGGTTCGTCGCGGCGATCAGGATCACGCCCTCGTTGGTCTCGAAGCCGTCCATCTCGACCAGCAACTGGTTCAGGGTCTGCTCGCGCTCGTCATGCCCGCCGCCGAGACCGGCGCCGCGGTGGCGGCCAACCGCGTCGATCTCGTCGATGAAGATGATGCAGGGGGCGTTCTTCTTGCCCTGCTCGAAGAGATCGCGCACCCGGCTGGCGCCGACGCCGACGAACATCTCGACGAAGTCGGACCCCGAGATGGAGAAGAACGGCACGCTCGCCTCGCCCGCGATCGCCCGCGCCAGCAGAGTCTTGCCGGTGCCCGGCGGGCCCATCAGCAGCACGCCCTTGGGAATGCGGCCGCCGAGCTTCTGGAACTTCTGCGGCTCCTTCAGGAACTCGACGATCTCCGCCAGCTCCTCCTTCGCCTCCTCGATCCCGGCCACGTCCTTGAACGTGACCTTCTTGCCGCTGGCGTTCAGCAGCTTGGCCTTGCTCTTGCCGAAGGAAAGCGCCCGGTTGCCGCCGCTCTGCATCTGGCGCATGAAGAACACCCAGAGACCGATGATCAGGAGCAGGGGCCCCCAGGTCATCAGGACCATGGAGAGCGTGTTCTGCCGCTCCTCCTCCGCGTCGACCCGCACGTCGTGCTCGAGCAGCAGCTCGGCCAGTCCGGGATAGTCCATGAGCTGGGCACTGAAGCTGCCGTCGCCGACACCGTCGCGGGGGGCGTTCTTGTACGTGCCCTCGACCCTCTCGCCGGTGACCGTCACCTCCTCGATGCGGTCCTTCCTGACGTCCTCGATGAACTCGCTGAAGCTGATCTCCCCCCGTTTCGCGGCGCCCTGGCTGAACAGGTTGTAGAGGAGGATCACCATCACGAAGATGGCGGCCCAGAGCAGGAGGTTCTTGAGTGTCGCGTTCATCGGCGTTCGGTCACCCTCGTCGCGGAGAGACAACCACGATCCGGCCGGCAGGATTCCTGTCCCGCGGGCGGCCGGACTGCAACAAGCCTGTCACTCCGTACCAGGTTCTTCAAGCAATTCAATCCTTTGATCCACCGCGGACGGGGGGCGCCGCAGCACCCGCAGCCGGTCGCGGCGCTGTTCCCAGCGCCAGCCGTCGCCGCAGTCGCAGCCGACCGAGGCGCCGGTCTCGCGGCGGCGCTCGAGTTGGCGGCGTAGCTCGCGCCGGGCGGCCCGCGTCGGCGGATAGGGGGCGCCTGCAAGACGGTGGAGACGGGCCAGCGCGGCCGGCCACAGCGTGGCCGGCAGGCGCGTCAGGGCACGAACCCCGATCTCGCAGCACGCGGGACCGGGGCGCGGTTCAAGTGCATCGTCAAGCAGACGACGAACGATCGGCTCGGCGCTCTGGGCCGCTCGGGCCACGCGAGTCAGCAGGGCGGCGGGATCCGGCGTCCCGGCCGCCAGAAACGGCAGCAGGCGGTGGCGCACGAAGTTGCGGCGCGGCCCCGGCGCCAGGTTCGTCGGGTCGTCGACCGGGCGGATCCCATGTTCGGTCACGTAGCGGCGGAGATGCCCCGGCTCGAGGTCGAGCAGGGGACGGAGAAGCGGCGGTCCGAGACGATGCGACACCGGGCGGATCGCGGCGAGGCCGGCGGTCCCGCTGCCAAGGAGAATGCGCAGCAACACGGTCTCCGCCTGGTCCAGCCGGTGATGGGCGGTGACGACAGCCGCGGCCGGGAGACACCGGGCGGCAGCGGCCAGGAGGCGGTAGCGCTCGCGGCGCGCCCACTCCTCGATGCTCCAACCCGCCTCCATCGGGCGGGCGACCCGGAGGTGGAAGGCGACCCTGAGTTCCCGGGCGATCCGCTGTGCCGCCCGGGCTCGCCGTCCGGATCCCTCGTCCAGGCGGTGGTCGACATGAAGGGCGCGGAGGCTGAAGCCGAAGCGGGAGGCGCAGGCGCGGAGGGCGACCAGCAGCGCGGCCGAATCCGGTCCTCCGGAGAAGCCGACCACGAGAGCGGAACCGCGCTGCGCGGGAAGGAGTTCGGGGCGCCGGGAGAAGAAACCGGCAACCACCCGTTCGATGGCCGGATGGTGGCGGTGGAGGGACTCGAACCCCCGACACAGCGGATATGAGCCGCTTGCTCTAACCGGCTGAGCTACACCGCCCGATCGGCCCGAAACCCTACCGGAACCCTCGGCGGTTCCGGGACCGCCGCCCGACCCCGGAACCCGCCCGACCCGTGAGCGTCGCCGGCTCAGGGGGACCGTTTGCGCAGCGAGTCCTGGCAGATCCGAAACTGGCCGAAGAAACTGCGCATCGACTCGGACAGCGCCTGGTCGTTCAACCGGTAGATCACGTTCTGCCCGCGCCGCTGGTCGATCACCAGGTCGGCCTCCTTGAGCACCGAAAGGTGTCTGGAGATCGTGGGCTGGGAGAGTTCGAACTCGCCGACGATGTCACCGACGCAACGCTGCTCGTCCTCGAGCAGGCGCAGTATGTCCTGCCGGGTCGAGTCCGAAAGCGCCTTGAAGACCTTGGTCATTCTCCGCGAGCGACGGCGCCGGGGTTCCAGTCCGCCAAGCGAACCGCCGAGGCGGACGGGTCGAGGTTCTCTGCTGTTCTCCACGGTGTCGGATCTCCGGAGGGTTCGATCGTTGCCTGGCTCCGCCCTGCCGGACCCATCGGGCCCGGCACAACGTCGGCCCCCCGGCTGAGGGACCAGAGCCGCTGGTGGACAGTTGCCCATTATGACATGAATCGCGTTCCCCGTGGCGCGGAAACGGGTCCGCTCGAAGACCAGCCCGTCCGCATCACCCGCAGCGGCGAACTCCTCGCCGTCGCGGGAGCTCTCCCGCGAGCACGGCCGCTGCCACGGTCCGCGAGCTCCGCCGGTTCCGGGACACTGCGAGGCACGGAGCAGGCAGTGGCGAGACGGCGCGGAACCGGCGGTGGCAGGCAGCCGGTCGAGGCGCCGCCGGCGCCCGGACGCGGCGCCCGGGGCGGAACCGGCGGCGGCCCACCGTCTTCAGACCCGTGAGTTGAGCCTCCCGGGAACCTCGAGGCCCCGGCGACGCAGTTCGCGGCGCATGCGGCCGATCACCATGGCGACGGTGGTCGGCGCCAGTTCGACCACGTCGGCGGCCTCGTGCGAGCTCCAGCCGTCGACCACCACGCGCTCGGTGATCCAGGTGTCGCGGAGGCCGGTCGCGCGCTCGCTCGCGACGCACCAGCATTCACGCCGGAAGCGGTACCGGAGTTCCCGGACGTAGATGTCGTTGAACGGGTTCGTGGCCGCCGTCGGCAGAGCCAGCCGGTCGTCCTCGGCGGCCAGGACTTCCGGAAGATCGATGCTCAGCTCGGAGGCGGAGTCGCGCTTGAGTGCCCGCCGGGCGCGCAGCCAATCCACGAGGGCGCTGCGCGCGACCCGGCGCAGGTAGGACATGATCGTCGACTCCGTGCGTCCCTTGCATCCGCGCAGGACCCGGCGGTTGTTCTGCAACAGGCGGACGTAGGTCTCCTGAATGACCTCGTCCACCAGGTCCCGGGTCAAACGCAGGCCGTAGCTCTGCCCCAGCGCGGCGAGCGCGCAACGCAGCGCCGGTTCAACTCGCTGGACCAGGGGCGCCCAATCGCCGTCACCGGCAGCGCACCCGTGCCAGAGGGCTTGCAGCTCCTGCGACTCCTTGTCATGGTGTTCATTCGTCTGTGGGTTCATCTTCCGCTCCAGGAGGAGGAGCGGAGGCACCCGAGGGGCGGTGCAAAGGAACCTGAACGATGCGGCCGGAAACGGCCTTACGAGCGAGTCGGCAAGGGCCTCCGAGAGTAGCACTCTCCGCGGCCCGATGGGGGATCCGGAGGGCCGAATCTTCCGTCGATCCGTCGGCGCGGCGCGCGAGGCCTCGGGCGCCGCGCTGCGCGGCGACGCGCCTGATACGGACCAGAAGGCCCGCGCACCTGTACCCGGTGGTCTTCGGGTCTCGCGGAAGACCCGGCCAGATCCGACAGACTGCTGGCGCTGGCGCTAGCCCCGGAAGCGAGCCGACACGGCGTCCCAGTCGACGACATTCCAGAACGCGTCGAGGTAGTCGGGGCGCCGGTTCTGGTAGTTCAGGTAGTACGCGTGCTCCCACACGTCGACGCCGAGAAGGGGCGTCAGCCCCTCCATCAACGGCGAATCCTGGTTGGGGCGGGCAATCACGGCCAAGCCGTCGTCGCCGCTCACGAGCCAACCCCAGCCACTGCCGAACTGGCCCATCGCAGCACCCTTGAAGCGTTCCCGGAACTGGTCGAAGCTGCCGAAACGGATATCGATCGCGGTTGCCAGGTCGCCGCTGGGCGCACCGCCGCCCGCCGGACCCATGACCGACCAGAAGAGCGCGTGGTTGGCGTGGCCGCCGCCGTGGTTGCGCACCGCGCCGCGGATCGAGTCCGGCGCCTCGTCGATGTTCCGGAGCAGATTCTCGACGCTCATCGCGGCCAGGTCGGGGTGACCGTCCAGGGCCGCGTTCAGGTTCGCCACGTAGGCGGCGTGGTGCCTGTCGTGATGTATCTCCATCGTCCGCGCGTCGATGTGCGGTTCGAGAGCGTCGAACGGGTATGCCAGATCCGGAACTTCGTGCATGGTCGCGTACTCCTGTGGGAAAGTTGTCAGGCAGGGCGATTGTGCCACGGAGTGACGCGGCCCCGCTTCTGCGCCGGGCTCGACTCCCGGGCAACCGCCCTCCCACGCTCATCCGATGACCCACTGCGACCCCCGGGGTTCCGGAAAGCGCCTGGATGGGACCCGGGACGGGAACGGGATGGGAACCCTTCGTTGACGATGTCCCCCGCCTGCCCTAAGATCGCGCCGCCTGCGACGTCCGCCGGGCGGCCGGAAGGTCGGCGCCGGGGAGGTTAGCTCAGGGGAAGAGCACCTGCTTTACACGCAGGGGGTCGCGGGTTCGAATCCCTCACCTCCCACCACGGAGGTCCTCAGGTCGCACGAACAGGAGACGGAAACCAACGGGGTCGTAGTTCAGCTGGTTAGAATGCCGGCCTGTCACGCCGGAGGTCGCGGGTTCGAGTCCCGTCGGCCCCGCCATTCTCCGCTCCGCCCGCCAACCCCTCGCGACCGGATTTCATCAGAGGTGACCACGTGAGAGACAAGATCAAGCTCGTATCAAGCGCTGGTACCGGGTACTTCTACACCACGACGAAGAACAAGAAGCTCAGCCGCGAGAAGCTGAGGCTCAAGAAGTACGACCCGAAGGTCCGGCGACACGTCGAGTTTGTCGAAGAGAAGATGCGGTAGGAGCCGGCGCCGTACGAACCGGATGCCGCCGGCTGTCCGGTCCGTCCGGCAACGCTGTCGCAGGGGTCCGGATGGCAGCAGGAGCGCGGCCGCCCGCAGTTGGCCGCGGCGCGGCGAACGGCGCGGCGCGGCGCCGCGGCGACGTGGGGGCCCGGGCCGCCTTCGGCGGCAGCGGACCCTGACGATCCGCGCAACCCGGACAACGGGCGTCGCGCCGGCGTCGTTCTCTACTCGGCGCCGCGGTGGTATCGCTGCACGGCTGCCGGGCTGTGGAGCGGCGGGTGCTACTGGTATTGGGCGACGAGGCCGGCGTCGCGACCGCGGCCGGGGCGCTTCCGTTCGAGTTCCAGACGCTGGTCGAGGAGTTCTTCCGCTTCGTCCAGCAGCTCGAGGGCGCGGGAGAGCTGGTTGTCCAGCTCGGCGCCGGCCTTGTACCCCTCGGTCAGGCCGAACTCGGTGTTGAAGATCTCGTAGCGAAGCCGGACCCGCGCGTAGCGGTCCACTTCCGGATCCTCCAGCGCTTCCTCGACTTCTTCCGCGCTGGCGAGTTCTTCTTCGACGACCCATTCCCAGAACCGCTCCAGGTATTCGTCGGACAACTGCCAGTCGGTCGATGCGACGTCTTCCCCGTTGCCGGCCTCGAACGGGAAGCGGTGGAAGACGCTCCGCGTCTGAAGCCGCCAGATCAGGGCTGGCGGCTCGTCGAGTTCGACCACGTAGTCCGGGGTCACGCCGCCGCCGCCGAAGACCTCACGGCCCAGGTCGGTATGGAAGACGGGTCGTTCCTCCGGCGCCGGCGACTCGAGGTCGACGAGGGGGTCGCTGCCCTCGTCTGCATTTTCTCCGTCATTCCCGTTGCTGCCATTCACGTCGTACTCGGTGTAGTAGTCCCAGTAGGAGGAGTAGTCGCGCTGGATCAACCTTCCGGCCGGCGTGTAGTAGCGGGCGGTCGTGAGAGCGAGACCGGCGCCGTAGGACAGCTCGTAGACGGTCTGCACGAGCCCCTTGCCCCAGGTCGACACGCCGACCACAAGACCCACATCGTGATCCTGGATCGCCCCCGAGACGATCTCCGAAGCAGATGCGGAGACGCGGTCGACGAGCACCACGAGGGGCAGACCGAGGGGTTCGTGTCGACCGGTCGAGCTGTAGGTCTGATGGGAACTCGCTATCCGGCCGCGCGTCTCGACGATCGTGCTGCCGCCGGGCACGAACTGGTCGGCGACTTCGATCGCCTGATCGAGCAGGCCGCCCCCGTTGCCCCGGAGGTCGAGAATCAGGCGCTCCATTCCCTGCTCCCGAAGACCCTCCAGGGCGCGGGCGAGCTCACCACCGGTGGAGCGCGAGAAGTCGGTCACCCACACGAAGCCCGTGCCCGGCTTCAGCATGTGAGCGTGACGCACGGTTTCCTGCGGAATCTCGGCGCGCGTCACCGTGACGACAAGCGGCTCGTCGAGACCGGGGCGCAGGAGGGTCACGGTGACGTCGGTTCCCTTCGGGCCCTTGAGATTCCGGATCGCCTCGTTGGGATTCATGTCCTCGGTCGGTTCACCGTCGATCAGATGGATGATGTCGCCGGCGCGGATGCCCTTCTGGTAGCCCGGTGTGCCCTCGATCGGCGAGATGACGGTCAGGCGGCCGTTGCGCGTCCCGACGTAGATGCCCAGCCCGTAGAAGGAACTCTGCTGCCGCTCCCGCATGGAGTCGTAGGCAACCGGCGGCAGGAAGCTGGTGTGCGGATCGAGACTTCGCAGCATGCCGCCGATCGAGGCGTAGATCAGGTCGCGGTAGGCGACATCGGGAACGGCGTAGTGCGCGTGCGCAGCCTCGACCAGATCGGTGTACTCGCGAATGGGGGCGAACTCGCCGCTGCCCACCGCGAGCAGGTGTCCGCCAGCGACCCCGCCGACGAGAACGGCCGTGAGGAACAGGATGAATGCGAGGTTGCGCCAAGGTTTCTTCACGAGTCTCCCCCGGTGAGGCGGGTCGGTCGGTTCGCCGCCAGGAAAGGCCGAGCGGCGCGAACCGGACACTCTACCAGCGATCGGCGAACGCGGAGGAAAGGTGCAACCCGCCCGAACGCCTCCCGATCAGTTCCGGATCGGACTGGTCGGCCGACCGCCCGGCGGTTCGCAAAGCGCGTGACCCGATCCATCTCGCTCTCGAAGCGGCGCAGCCAATCAGGGTACGGCCACGCCCGGAACGAGCGCTCGGCGGGCGGTTCGAGCTGCTTGCCGGGGCAGCCCACTACCCTTCCGCTTCTTCGTCGAGCCGCTTGCGGCGTCGCTGGACCAGGGCCGAAGCGCCGACGCCGACCAGGTAGAGCAGGAGGGTCGGCCCCGCCACGATCGTCATGTTCACGACGTCCGGAGTCGGTGTGATCGCGGCCGAGAGAATGATGATGATGAGCACCGCCCAACGGAAATGGCGCATCAGGAACCGCGGCGTGACGACCCCGAGCTGCGACAGCATGAAGATGACGATCGGGAGCTGGAACATGACCGCGAGCCCGAGCAGAACGTTGACCGCGAAGCTCAGGTAGCGCTCGATCCGGATGTCGGCGTCCCAGTTGGCGTTGAGGCCCATGTTGACCAGGAACTCGACCGCGAAGGGCAGGGCGACGAAGTAGCCGAAGGCGCCGCCGCCGAGGAAGAAGAACGAGCCGAAGAAGATGAAGGGGATCGCGTAGCGCTTCTCGCGGCGGTAGAGGCCGGGCGAGACGAAGCCCCAGAGCTGGGCGACGAGATAGGGGGCTGTGACGAAGACGGAGGCCAGCAGCGCGACCTTCACGTAGACAATGAACGGATCCGCGACGCCGTCGAAGGCGAGCTGATCGACGTGAGGCGCGATCGGTTTCGCCAGCAGCGTGTAGATCTCCTCGGCGAACGCGAAGCAGGCGAAGAACGCGACCAGGACGACGATCAGGGTGCGGAGGATCCGGCGACGCAGCTCGTTGAGGTGCTCGAGCAGCGTCATCCGCGGGAGCTCTTCTTCCGCCTCCCCGGCTTTCGCGCGAGCCGGCTGCTTCGGGGGCAGCCGCTCCGGTTCCGACTCGTCGGTCGGCTGCCCCGGTTCGGGGTCTTCAGTCGGCGGGATCACTCGGCGTCCGGGCGCCCGCCTGGCCCGCCTTCCTCGAGCCATCCGAGCCTGCGGGCTTGGTCGAACCGGGGGAGACCGCGGCGGCCTTCTTGCCCATGTCGATCCGGCGTGCCGGCGGCGGGCGCTTCTCTTCGTCGAGTTCCACGTCGATCGAGCGCTTCAGGTCGCTGGTGGCGCGCCGAAACTCGGCCATGCCCCGGCCGAGCGTGCGGCCCAGCTCGGGCAGCTTCCTGGGGCCGAAGATGAGGAGAGCCGCCGCCATGATGAACAGCATTTCCTGCATGCCAATCGGGCCGAACATGGGGAGGCATGATACGCGAACCGCCCGCGGCCGACGCCTTCCCGGCCGCCGCCGCCGGACTCACGGCTCTCGTGAACTGTCCCGCGCTGGAACGCGACCCTGAACCACGGGGATTCCAGCCGCCGCCGCGATCCGGGACGCCGGCGCCGCCCGGACGCCCGGCCGGCGGTCAGGAGACCGGGCCCAGGGCCTGGACGATCCGGTCGACCAGTTCGCGGGCGGCGCCGCGGCCGCCGGGGGCATCGAGGACGAGGTCGACGCTGCGGCGGACTTCCGGCGCCGCGTCGGCCGGGGCGGCGGACAGGCCGGCGCGGCGCAGGACGGGCAGGTCGACCAGGTCGTCGCCGACGTAGGCCACTTCGGAGGCTTCGAGCCCGCGACGCGCCAGCAGGTCGGCGAAGGCCGCGGCCTTGTCCCGGCAGCCCACGAGCACCTCGTCGAAGCCGAGCTCGGCGGCCCGGCGCGCGACCGCCGGGGAGTCTTTCCTGGAGCTCAGAAGACCGACTCCAAGGCCGGCGTCGCGCGCCCGCCCGACGGCGACGCCGTCCCTGACGTCGAACGCCACCGCCACCTCGTCGCCGAGGTAGAAGAGTCGGCCGTCGGTGAGCACGCCGTCGACGTCGAACAGGAGGAAACGGAGGCGCAGAACAACGGAGGAGAGCATGGACGACACCGGCCCGACCCTACTTGCGGCGCAGGCCCCAGAGGTCGTGGATGTGGACGAGGCCGCGCAGGCGGCCGTCGCCGTGGCAGATGAACAGGGAGGTGATGCGGTGCCTCTCCATCGCCTCCAGGGCGACGGCGACCAGGGCGTCGGGCCGAATCGTCTTCGGATCGGGAGTCATGTGGCGGCTGACGGCGCGGTCGAGGAACGCGCCTCGGGCCGAGCCGGCCGCTGCCGGGTCCGTGTTCAGAAGCCGCCGCAGATCGCCGTCCGAGATGACGCCGCAGAGACCTCCGCCGTCGTCGACGATGGCAGTGATGCCGAACGACTTCTCGGTCATCTCGAAGAGCGCCTCCCGCATCGAAGCCCGTGGCCCGACCCGGGGCACGGCGGCGCCGGCGTGCATGACCTGGTCCACGGTCATCAACCGGCGGCCCAGCGCCCCGCCCGGGTGCAGCGTGGCGAAGTCCTCCAGGGTGAATCCGCGCGCCTCGAGCAGCGCCATCGCGAGAGCGTCGCCCAGAGCCAGGGTGGCGGTCGTCGACGCCGTCGGCGCGAGGTTGAGAGGGCATGCCTCCTGGTCGATCGCCGCGGCGAGGTGAATGTCGGCGCGCTCGGCGATCGGGCTCCTGGCCGCTCCCGTGATGGCGATCAGGGGCACGCCGCGGCGATGCAGCACATCGACCATCCGCAGCAGCTCCTCGGTGCCGCCGGAGGATGACGCGGCCAGGACCACGTCGCCGGGCACGATCATGCCCAGATCGCCGTGGATCGCCTCGGCCGGGTGGATGAACAGAGCCGGCGTCCCGGTCGACGACAGGGTGGCAGCCACCTTCTTCATCACGTGGCCGCTCTTGCCCATGCCGGTGCAGACCACCCGTCCGCGGCAACCCCGCATGAGCCGAACCGCCTCCCCGAAGGCCTCGTCGAGCTGTCCGATCAGGCCGCGGATCGCCGCCGCCTCGAGTTCGAGCACGGCCCGGGCGATCTCCAGGCTGCGCGACGATTCGCAGGCCGCCTGCTTCGGGTCGTCGGCCACTCCGGTCAGACCCAGGGGCCCTCGGCGGCACGGGAGCGATGAATCTCGAGCGCCGACAGAAGCAGGTTCTCGGCACGCGCCAGCGGTAGCTGGGTCTCCCGGTCGCAGCGCGCGCGGTCGGGATCCGGATGCGTCTCGAGATAGAGGCCGGCAGCGCCGGCGGCGATCGCTGCGCGCGTCAGCGGCTCCGCGAACCGGCGGTCGCCGCCGCTCTCCCGCTCCCGGGCGCCGGGCAGCTGCAGCGAGTGGGTGACGTCGTAGAGGACCGAGATCCGGTGCTCGGCGAGGATGGAGAAACTGCGCATGTCGACCACCAGATTGTGGTAACCGAAGGAATTGCCGCGCTCGGTCACGGCGACCCTGGCGTTGCCGGCGGCCCGCGCCTTGTCGACCACGCGCACCATGTCCGCCGGGGCCATGAACTGGCCCTTCTTGATCAGGAGGGCTCTGCCGGTGGCGGCTGCCTCGACCACCAGGTCGGTCTGGCGGCAGAGGAAGGCGGGAATCTGGAGCACGTCGCAGATTCGGGCCGCCGCCGCGCACTGATTCGGCTCGTGAACATCGGTCAGCAGGGCGAGCCCGGTCGCCGCCCTGACCTCGGCCAGCGCCGCCAGCCCCTCGGTCAGTCCCGGACCCCGGAAACTCTCGCCCGAGCTCCGGTTCGCCTTGTCGAACGAGGACTTGAAGATCAGCGGCAGGCCGAGGCGATGGCTCATCGCCTGGAGCTGCTGGGCGACGCCCACCAGCCAGTCGCGGTCCTCGATCACGCACGGACCGGCGATCACGGGCAGGCCGCCGCGACCGAGAGCGATTCCCGGCGCGAGTTCGAAACCGTCCGCCGTCACGGGCCGCCGCTCAGTTGGCCTCGGCGCCGGCGGCGGGGAGCTCGTCCCCGGCGCCCGCCGACGCCGCGGCGGCCTTCTGCTCGACCGCCGCACGGATGTAGGAAACGAACAGCGGGTGCGGCTCGGCCGGACGCGACCGGTACTCGGGGTGGAACTGGCAGCCGAGGAACCAGGGGTGGTCGGGAAGCTCCACGATCTCGACGAACTTGCCGTCGGGGCTCCGACCGGACACCACGACCCCTGCGTCCTGGAGCGCGCCGAGGTACTTCTGGTTCACCTCGTAGCGGTGACGGTGGCGCTCGCTGATCAGCAACCCGCCGTCGCGGGCGTCGGCCGTCGCGCCGTAGACCTCGGCGGCAAGCGTGTCCGCCTCGACCACGCACGGATAGGCGCCCAGCCGCATCGTGCCGCCCATCTCCTCGACGCCGAGGAGGTCCCGCAACTTGTAGATCACCGGGTCCGCGGCGGCTTCGTCGAACTCCGTCGACTGAGCGCCCGCCAGGCCGCAGGCGTTGCGCGCAAGTTCGATCACCATGCACTGCATGCCGAGACAGATCCCGAACATCGGCACCCGTTGGTCGCGCGCGTAGCGGATCGCCCGGATCTTCCCCTCGACGCCGCGGGGACCGAAGCCGATCGGCACCAGCAGACCGTCAACCTCGAACATCTCCCGCGGCCAGCTCTCGGTTTCCAGGTCTTCGGCGTTGATGTAGACGAGCTGGACTTCGACGTCGTTGGCGATGCCGCCGTGCATCAGGGCTTCGTTCAGGCTCTTGTATGCGTCGGGCAGTTCGACGTACTTGCCGACGATGCCGATCCGCACCCGGCCCCGGGGATGGCGGATGCGGTGGACCATGCGCTCCCAGCCGGCCAGGTTGCGCGGCGATCCCGGCAGACCGAGAAGTTCCATGAGCGACTCGTCGAGGCCCTCGCGACAGAACATCAGGGGCACTTCGTAGATCGTGTCCACATCGCGGGCGGCGACCACGTTGTGGGCGTTCACGTTGCAGAACAGGGCGATCTTCTTCTTCATCTCCTCCGGCAGATCGCGGTCCACCCGGCAGAGCAGGATGTCCGGCAGGATGCCGATCGCCCGCAGCTCGCGCACCGAGTGCTGGGTGGGCTTGGTCTTCTGCTCGTCGGAGGCGGCGATGTAGGGCACCAGGGTGAGGTGGAGGTTGACCGCGTTGTTGCGCCCGAGTTCCTGGCGGAACTGCCGGATCGCCTCCAGGAAGGGGAGCGATTCGATGTCGCCGACGGTGCCGCCGATCTCGACCAGCACGACATCGGCCCTGCCAGCCAGCCGGCGCATCCCCTCCTTGATCTCATCGGTCACGTGGGGGATGACCTGGACCGTGTTGCCGAGGTAGTCGCCGCGGCGTTCCTTGTTGATCACCGCCTCGTAGATCCTGCCGGTCGTGTAGTTGTGCTTCTTGCTCGTCTTGCAGGTGGTGAAGCGCTCGTAGTGCCCGAGGTCGAGATCCGCCTCGGCGCCGTCGTCGGTGACGAAGACCTCGCCGTGCTGGTACGGGGACATGGTCCCCGGATCGACGTTCACGTAGGGGTCGAGCTTCATCAGCTCGACGGTGAAGCCGCGCGCCTCGAGAATCGCCCCGACCGACGACGCAGCCACGCCCTTGCCGAGCGAGGACACGACGCCGCCGGTGATGAAGATGTACTTGGTTGCCATGGCGCGTGCTCCCGTCTTCTCAGAGCTTCCCGTTCTTCTGCATCGCCAGCATCCGGCGCTCGGCCAGCGCCAGATCGGTCGCCGTGTCGACTCCCAGCGGCGCTTCGTCAACCAACAGCACGCGGATGCGGATGCCGTTCTCGAGCGCCCGGAGCTGCTCCAGCTTCTCCGTGCGCTCGAGCGGAGAGGCGTCGAGTTCGGCCAGGCGCAGCAACACGTTCCGACGGTAGCCGTAGACGCCGACGTGGAGGAGAACCGGCGCGACCGGAACGTCGTCCGACCCCTCCCGTCGGTGCGGGATCCCGGCGCGGCTGAAGTAGAGGGCATGGCCGTCGCCGTCGCAGACGACCTTGACCTGGTTGGGATCCCCCAACGCCACTTCGTCCACCTCGGCGGCCAGGGTGACCATCCCCTCGCCGGCATGAACGCGCAGGTGCTCGGCGAGCCGCGTGATCGCCGAGGGATCAAGCAGCGGCTCGTCGCCCTGCACGTTGATCACGGCGTCGGCGCGCCAGTTGCGCGCCGCCCAGGCGATCCGATCCGTGCCGCTGCGACATTCCGCCGGGGTCATCTCGCAGGTCCCGCCAAAGCTCTCGACCGTCCGGCGAATGTCCTCATGGTCCGTCAGCACGACTACGGCGTCGAGACCCGAAGCTTCGCTCGCCCGTCGGTAGACATGCTCAATCATGGGCCGGCCGCAGATCGGCAGCAGGGCCTTCCCGGGGAGTCGGACGGAGCCATGGCGAGCCGGAATCGCACAGACGACGCCAACCGCATCCGATACGGGCCGAGCACTCGACACGGGCGACCCTACCCGCGCGGCGCGCCGCCGGTCAATCCTCCCGGCGCGGTCGCGGGCACAGGCGCAGGCGAAGCGCGGGGGTGCACAGGTCGCGGCGCGGGTGCAGACGCCCGGCGCGGGCGCCACCGTCCCGGCGATCGCCCTCCGAGCCGATACGCTCGTGCCGTGTGCTGGATGCGCCGATCGGTCCCGGGCCGGCGAGGCCGGGACCGGCGGGTCGCCGGCATCCGGAAGGCCCTGCTGGTCGCCGTCCTGTCGGCTGCAGGCCTGCAGCCCGGCTGCCGGAGCATCCTGCCGCCGACCGGCGCGGCGGAGTGGATCTGGCCGCAGCCGGCCGGCGCCCAACCGGGCCGGCCGGCCGCCTACCTGCTGTTCGCCGATTTCGAGCTGGACCAGGCGCCGCAGGCGGCGGCACGCCTGTTCGTCACCGCCGACCTGGAGTACGCCGTGCATCTGAACGGCCACCAGATCGCCCGCGGCGGTTTCCGGCGCGGCGAACCGATCGACGAGTTCCAGGTTGCCCACCTGCTGCGCGCCGGCCCCAACCGCCTGACGATCGAGGCGCGCACTCCCCACGGCGACGGCGGCGCGCTCGCCGGCATCGAGCTCGGCGACGGCTCGATGCCCTTGGTGACAAACGACAGCTGGCGGTTCCTCGACGCCTGGGACCCGGGCATCGTGAAGGGCATCGTGAAGGGCGGTGACAACGGGGCGCCGGCGCGCGTCCGCTCCTGGGGCCGCCCCCCCGTGGGCCGATGGGGCCGGGTCGCCCGCGGCCAACTGGCGAAGCCGGAGCCGATCCGGCGGTCCGCCGGAACGCATCGCATCGTCCGCGTGTCCTCGTCTCCCGGTCTCGATGTCCCTGCCGCGGAGCGGAGCTCCTGGCGCGTGGACTTCGGCCGGGACGTCCACGGTGTGCTCGAACTCGAGTTCCGACCGGAGGACGCCCGATCAGGCGCCGGGCCAGGAAGCGCGCGGCCGCCCGCCGACCGCCAGATCCGCCTGTGCCACGCGGACGAATGCGAGCGGCGGCCGCTGGTGCCGACCGCCGGCAGACCGGCGTGGAGGGACTCGGCGGCACGCACTTTCGACACGGTCGTGGTGTACGGCGTGAAGGAGCTCCGGGCGGCAAGGGCGCGCTCCTAGACCTGGACCTGGACCTGGAGCACGCCTTCGCGAGACCTCCCCAGGTCTCAGGGCTCCTCCCATTCGATTCCGGAGGGCGGCTCGAAGCGGCCGGGCGCGGCGCCTCTGCGGTAGTCGCCGATGACGAATCGGTTCTCGTTGCGCTGGGCGTCGTGGTAGGTCAGTTCGCGCAGGCGCTTCCCCTGCCGATCGATCACGATGTGCACGAGGGCGACGTCTTCGCTCGGTTCGAGCGGACGCAGTACCAGCCGCAGGCTGTCGCCGGGCGCGGGGTCCAGCTCCGCCTCGTACCGGCTGCGGAGATCGTCCGTGGTGAGGAGGAAGAAGTCGAGCCCCGGGGCCGGCTGTGCCGACAGCTCATGGCGCTGACCGACCGACTCGCCGGGATTCCATTGGTGCACCGTTCTGTCGCACAGCAGGAAGGACGTCTCGAACGGCGGTGAATAGTCCCAGCGCAGGCAGCGAGGCAGCCCGATGGCGAGCTCGCCGCGCTCCGTGTCGCCGTCCTCCGGATCGAATCCGTAGGGCACGTGGGTCTGCACGAAGCCCGCCGAAAGCGGCGCCTGCTCTTCGAGCGACCGGCGGAAGTCGTCGAGAACGCGCCATGGATCGTCGGCAAACGCCGGAACGGCGGCCAGTACAGAGAGCGCCGCGAGGACCGGGGGCCTCAGCAGTGCCTGGACCGGGGGCCTCAGCAGTGCCTGAACCGGCGGCCATGGTTCGGCGCCGGACACGGGTAGAGGTCTCGGGCGGCGCCGGCGCCTGAACCGGCGGCGCCCGGTCATGGTTCGGCGCCTGACACGAATCGAAGTGTCGGGCCGCAGCAGTGCCCGAAGTGGCGGCCACGGGTCGAGGGCTCGGGCCGCATCAGTGCTTGAAGTGGCGGCGCCCGGTCAGAAGCATGGCGATGCCGCGCTCGTCGGCGGCCGCGATCACCTCGTCGTCCCGGACGGAGCCGCCAGGCTGGACGATCGCCGCCACTCCGGCTTCGGCCAGGGTGTCCACACCGTCCCGGAAGGGGAAGAAGGCGTCCGAAGCGGCCACCGTGCCGGCCACCTCGAGCCGGGCCTTGTCGAGCGCGATGCGGCACGAATCGACTCGACTCATCTGGCCGGCGCCGATACCCACCGTCTGATGTTCGTTGGTGACCACGATCGCGTTCGACTTCGTGGCCCGGCAGACCCGCCAGGCGAAGTCGAGCGCCCGCACCTGCGCCTCGTCGGGCTCCACCCGCGTGGGGCAGGTCCACCGGCGCGGGTCCTCCGGCGCGGCATCGGGATGCTGGGCGATGAACCCCCCGTCAACGGCTCGCAGTTCACAGACGCCCTTCACGGCGGAGAAGGGCGGGCACTCGAGCAGGCGGAGGTTCTTCTTGCGCCCCAGCCGCACCAGTGCGTCCGGCGCGAAGGACGGCGCCACGATGACCTCCACGAAGAGCTTCGCGAGCGCCTCGGCCAGAGCGGCCGTGAAGGGCCGGTTGACGGCGATGATCGAACCGAACGCGGAAACCGGATCGCAGGCGAGTGCCCGTTCGCAGGCCTCCACGAGCGACGCGCCGCGTCCCACGCCGCAGGGGTTGTTGTGCTTCACGATGACGACGGCCGGATCGTCGTCCGGAGCGTCGAGCAGGGCAGAGAGCTTCCTCGCGGCATCCGCGTCGAGCACGTTGTTCCACGAGAGTTCGCGTCCCTGCAGTTGCCGAAATCCGCCCAGAACGCCGGTACCGCCCACCTCCCGATAGACCGCAGCTCCCTGATGCGGGTTCTCCCCGTAGCGCGGCGCCAGCACCTGCTCGAGTTCCAGCCGCAGGGACGCCGGCAGCGAACCGGACTCGTCGGCGGGCGCCTGCGACGCGCCGCCCTCCAGCCAATCGACGATCGCGGCGTCGTAGCTCCGGGTGTGCCGGAACGCCTTGAGTGCCAGTTCGCGCCGGAACCGATCGGAGAGGCCGCCCTCGGTCCGGAGCGTCTCGAGGATCACCGGGTAGTCGCCCGGGTCGACGACGACCGCCACGTTGGCGAAGTTCTTGGCCGCGGCCCGGACCATGCCGGGGCCTCCGATGTCGATCATCTCCACCGTGCCGTCCACGGTCGCATCCGGGGAGGAGGCCGCGGCAGCGAAGGCGTAGAGATTGACGGCCACCAGATCGATCGGAGGAATCGCGTGCCGCTCCAGCTCCGCCCGATGCCCCGGCTGCCGCCGGTCGGCGAGGATGCCGCCGAAGATCCGCGGGTGCAGGCTCTTGACCCGCCCATCCAGGATCTCGGGGTGTCCCGTCACCTGGGAGACCGCCGTGACGGCTACGCCGTGTTCCCTGAGTCGCCGCGCCGTGCCGCCGGTCGAGATGATCTCGACACCCAGGTCCGCCAGCCCCGAACCCAGTTCCTCCAGGCCCGCCTTGTCGAAGACCGAGACCAGTGCGCGGCGAACGGGGAGCATCGGCGTGGGCGCAGCGTAGCACGCCGAAGGCCGGCGCTTCGCTCGCCGTCCGCAGCCGCCGCCGTCGGGGCCAACGCGCGGCGCAGGTTGCCGTCCAGCGGCGCCGTGGCCGGCCTCGCATCCCGCGGCCGCTCGCGGCACTCCATTCGGCGCTCCATTGACTGACTCGCTGGATGCCTGTTAGAACACGCGGATCCGCCGTCCCGCCGGGCGCGCGACATGCCCAGGTAGCTCAGTCGGTAGAGCACCTGACTGAAAATCAGGGTGTCGGTGGTTCGAATCCGCCCCTGGGCACCATCCGCGCGGCGCCGCGAGCAGGAGCAACCGACGCTCCGGATGCAATCGGCGGCGGCGGCGACGTTTTGCTCGAGGCGACGGCCTCAAGCGTCGGCGAGCTGCGAAACCTGGGGGACGTCCGGCGGAGTCGGCTCGGGGAGGTGGGTGTCAGGCCCGACATCTGCGACGAGTGGCTTCCCGTTCGTGGAACGAACGAGCACCGAGCAGGAGGTGTCAGGCCCGACATCTGCGACGAGGCCGCCGGCGGCGCGGTCTGCGTGTCAGGCGCTGCTCGGCATGGGACAACGCCGAGACAGCCCGATCACGACGCCCGGAGACTGGAGGCCCGGCGGCAGGACGGACTTTGGGGACAGTCCCGGTGTGTTACGGCCACCGACGGCGGCTCGCCGGGACGCCGAGCTCCGCTACCTGCCGTCAGCGAGCGAAGGTCGGCACGGCGTCATGCATTCGTCACACAACAGTCACGCATCACGCGGAGCACAACGCGCGTAATCTGCTCTAGTGTCCTCTGAAGCCAGGCCCGGCAAGATGGAAGAACCCGAAGAACCCTTTGGGGCCAGGGCCTCGGCAACACCGCGCCACAGCTCACGCGCCACCGCCCCCGGCCTACCTCATGCAGCGCGATAACGGGAGGGCGCACGAGGAACGGCCTGGTACGAAGGGCGGCAGCTTCTCTTCACAGCCGCGTCGCCTCCAGTTCGGGGAGTTCCAGTTCGATCCGGAGACCCTGGAACTCTCCGGCGGCGGGCGCAGGGTGCGGCTCCAGCCCCAGCCCGCCCGACTGCTCAAACTCCTGATCGCGCACCGGGGCGCAGTGGTCTCACGCGAAGCCGTCCGCCTTCATCTCTGGCCCGACAAGGTCCATGTCGAGTACGACCAGAGCATGAACTCCTGCGTCAAGCGGATCCGGATCGCGCTCGGCGACAGCGCCGACGCACCCGAGTACATCGAAACGCTGCCGCGCCTCGGCTATCGCTTCCTGAAGCCTGTGACCGAGGTCAACGAGGGCAGCGAACCCATCCTCACCCGGGGCGGCGCGGCCCGCCACTGGCGCCAGGGAACCGGCGCCGGACTCGCCGCTCTCGGTGTGGTCCTCGGCGTTCTTGCCACGGTCCTCGTGTGGCGCGCCCTGGACTCCGGACAACCCGCCGCCAGCGACTCGTCACGGCAGGTTCTGGCGATCGTGCCCTTCGCGGCCGTGGAGTCATGGTCCGGCGCCGAGCCGTTCCGCCAGGGCCTGGCCCAAGAGATCATCACGTCGCTCGGCCAGCAGGCGTCCGATCGGCTGGCGGTTGTCGGGCACGAGTTCCGACCGTTGCCGGCCCCGCGCAGCGAATCGCAGGGGCCGGGAGCCGGTTTCGTGCTCGACGGTCGGATCCAGCGGCAGCAGGATCGTCTCCGGGTCTGGGCCCGGCTGATCCGGGCTGACGACGGGACCGTACTCTGGACCGATGCCTACGACGGCGCAGAAAGCGACCTGCTCGTCTTCGGGGCGGAAGTGGGCTCGCAGATTGCCGACGCGGTCGTCGACCGTCTGTCGAAGGAGACCCCGCCCCCCTGACCGTCCTGTCGGTCGAGGCTTCGCGGAACGCCTGGGCCAGCGCGGGCTCCGTGGAGGTCGCGGAGGTCTTCCTCGTGCCGCCGAGCCAGGCGGAACCCCAAGGCCGAGGCGCTGCGCGTCGGGGCGTCGCGGGCGGCCTCCTCCTGGCCGCAGGGCGAGGCCGAAGCCCCATCGACCCTCTCGCGGAGACTGGACGACCAGCCCTTCCAGGGCGAGACAACCGGCTTCCGCCGCGCCGGAACACTGCAGGCAGGGTTCCTGCCCTCGCGGCTACGGCGGCCGCCACGAACCCGGACAACCGGGCAGCCTGAGAGCCGCTTCGAGTTCCGCCAGGAAGCGGCCGCGCGAGATTTCCTCGGCGCCGAACCGGAGCATGTGCGCGGTGACCTGTTGACAGTCGACGAACGCGTAGCCCCACCGCTCGAGGCAGCGAACCAGGTGAACCAGCGCGATCTTGGACGCATCGGATCGGCGGGCGAACATCGACTCTCCGAAGAAGGCGCCGCCGATCGAGACGCCGTAGAGTCCGCCCACGAGTTCGCCGTCCTGCAGGCACTCGACCGAGTGGGCGTGGCCGAGCCGGTGCAGGCGTTCGAAGGCGTCGATCAGCGGTTCCGTGATCCAGGTGCCCTCCTGTCCCGGGCGGGGGTTCTCGGCGCAGGCGGTGATCACCGCCCGAAAGCGCGTGTCCATCGTGACCTCGAAAGGCGCGCGGCGGAGTTCCCGGCGCAGACTCCGCGAGGTTCTGAACCGCTTCGGATAGAGCACGAGCCGCGGATCGGGCGAGAACCACAGCATGGGCTCGTCCGGACCCGGGAGAGGCCAGGGAAAGATGCCCGACCGGTAGGCCGCGAGCAGCCGCCGAGGCTCAAGGCCGCCGCCCACCGCGAGCAGGCCGCTCGGATCCGCCAACCGCGGCGGAGGAAACGCGAAGCGGCGATCGTCGAGCCGGAAAGGTCCCTTCTGGTCCATTGGCGCTAGCGCCAGCAGCGGCCAGCAAGCTGTCGGACCTGGCAGCATCCGGTCAGGACGTTGGGAAGGACGGTGCCGACCAGACTGCCGGACGGTCCTTGCGCGGGCCTGCCCGCTTGCCCGCCCACCTTCGGCGCCAAGCCGACCAGAGGTCCGCGCAGCCGGCGGCCCGGCCCCCTTCGGCGGCAATCTCCCGTTGGACAGCTCTTGCAGCGTGACTCGCCCACGGGCTGCTACACGTTGAATCGGAAGTGGACGACCTCGCCGTCCCGCACCGGGTACGCCTTGCCCTCCAGGCGCAGGGTCGCGCGTTCGCGACAGACGGCCAGCGACCCGGCGTCGATCAGCTCCCGCCATCCGGTCACCTCGGCCCGAATGAAGCCCCGCTCCATGTCGGAGTGAACCGCGCCGGCGGCGGTCACCGCCGTGCTGCCGCGGCGCAGGGTCCAGGCCCGGACCTCATCGTCGCCGACAGTGAAGAAGGAGATCAGCCCCAGCAATTCGTAGCCCGCCTGCACGACCCGGACCGCGCTCGGCTGGTCGAGACCCGCTTCGGTGAGGAAGTCCCCCTGGTCGGTCGGGTCGAGGCGGGAAATGTCCTCTTCCAGCCGGGCGCTGACGGCGAGCAGTCTCATGCGGGCGCTCGATGGCGAGCGCCCGGACGGGTTCGCGCACGGCGCGGACTCACGCTGCCCGGGTTCCGCAGCGGGCGGCGCCGCGAGGGCGGCGATCGCGTCCGGATCGCCCACCGCAGCCTCGTCGACATTCACCACCACGAGCATCGGCTTCAGCGACAGAAAGCCGTAGCCGCGGAGCCGCTTTTCCTCATTCGCATCGAACTCCAGGCGCCGCAACGGGGTTTCCGCCTCGAGCGCGGGCAGAATGCGGTCCGAGAGGAGCGCGCGCTCCCGCTTTTCCAGATCGCTCAGCCCCCTCTTTCGGGCCTGAGCCAGGCGCTCCAGTCGCCGCTCCACCACCTCGTGGTCGGCAAGGATCAGTTCCAGATCGATCGTTTCCATGTCGCGCCGCGGGTCGACACCACCCGACGGGTGCAGCAACTCCGGGTCCTCGAAGGCCCGCACGACATGGACCAGGGCGTCCATCATCCGCAGTTCAGCCAGGTCCAGGGTCTCGCCCCGACCCCGGTCGATGCCGGGAACATCGACGAATCGAACCTGCGCCGGCGTGTAGCGCTTCGGTCGGTAGAGATCCCGGAGCTGCTCCAGACGCCGGTCCCGTACCGCCGCCACTCCCACGTTCGTCGTCTTCGAGGCCCGGAACCTGCCAGTCGCCTGCCGGGAAGCCGTCAGTGCATTGAACAGCGCCGTCTTGCCCACCTTGGGCAGGCCCAGGATGCCGAGTTGCATCGTTCGCGCCTCCGGCTCAGGCGCCGTCGCCGAAGTTCGCCGCGAGGATGGCCGGATCCTCGCCGTCCACCTGGCCGCTGCCGTCGAGACCGGCGTCGGCGTCAGGCGCCGGCGCCGGCAGATCATCCACTAGGAGCATCGCCGAACCCGTGTCGATCGCGCTGCCGAAGTCCCGCACCTCGACGTCCAGGGTGCTCGCGGCCGGAGTCCCTTCTGCGCCGTGCGCGGGAATCACCTGCGTCGGCGCCGCCTCCCTCGCGAAGACAAGGCTCCGGACCGCCGACCGTCCCGCGTTGGCGTCGAGCGCGAGGACCGAAGTCGAGATCGCAACGTGAACGCCGGGGAAGGGGCCGACGTTCAGGGCATCCAGCATGTCCGTACGCCCCTCGCCTTCATTTCCCGACTCGAAGAGAAGGACCGTCCTGTTGGCCCGGGCGAGTTCCACGGCCGTCGTCATGCCCGCGGGTCCGGAACCGATGACGAAGCAGTCGTACGAGGAGGGGTCGGGAAACGAGCCGTCAGCAGCGAGGAACACGTCCCGTAATGTAACCCGATGAGAAAGGGCCCGGACGAAATCCGAGTCTCCGCGGGAATCGCCGCGGGAATCGCCGCGGCGGCCTGTGGCGCCTGCCCGCCTCGAGGCCGGTAAGCTGCTGCGGATGCGAAGGTCGCCAGGACCATCCCAACGTCCAGTGCTTCACGCCGAGCGGGGGAAGTCCTGCATTCCCGGACGTCGGGAACCATGCCGGCAGAGGGGCCGCCCGTGATCGACCTGGATGCTTCCGGCCTGCCGCGCGCGCGCTGGCCCGAGGCGGGCCGATGGCGCTCGGCGCCGGGAACGCCGCCCGGAATCCGCCCGTGATCCCGGCGGCCGGCGTGTTGACCAGGCAGCTCCGGTCTCTGCTCCAGAGCCGCGGAGGACTGTTCGCCAGCCCGCCTTCGGTGGTGACCCTGGCTGCCCTGAGCTGCTTCTTGCTCGCCGTCCCGCTGACGATCGGCAAGCCCGGCCAGCCGCCGACCCTCAAGGCCGACGAGCCCGCGTACTACCTCATGGCGCTCAGCCTCGCCCGCGACTTCGACCTGCGCTACGTCCCGGCGGACGGCGACCGCCTGCTGGAGGAGTTCCCCTTCGCCTCCACGCACAACCTGATCCTGATGACGTCGGACGGCTGGAGCAGCGCGCACTACAGCAAGCCGCTCGCCTACCCGCTGGTCGCGGCGCCCTTCGCCGCGCTCCTGGGCGCCAACGGGATGGTGTTCCTCAACATGGCGCTGCTCGTTGCGATGGTGTGGCTGGCCGCGGTCTTCCTCGCCCGCCGCACCGCGCCCGCCACGGCCGCCGCGTTCGCCTGCGGCCTGTTGCTGCTCTCGGCATGCTCCCGCTACGTCTTCTGGCTCCAGCCCGAGGTCTTCAACATGTTCGGCGTCTTCGGGGCGCTGTACTGGGGTTTCGGGAACCGCCGGCGGGCCTGGTGGCTGACCGCTCTCTCGGGCGTGCTGCTCGCGCTGCCGGCCTACAACAAGCCGATGTTCGCGGCCATCGCCCTTTCCCTCGCGGGCGCCTTCCTGCTGCGCCGGCAGTGGAGGACCGCCGCGGTCTGGACCGCCGGCTTTGCCGTCACCCTGGCGCTGCTGGCGGGAATGTCACGGGGCATGACCGGCCAGTTCCTGCCCTACCTCGGATCCGATGTGCGGGCCGGGGTGCGGGTGTGCGAGCCGGGGGACTGGCCAGCGGAGATCCTCGAGGCGCGCCGGATCGAGGCGGCGCGGAACAAGGGCGAGCTCGACCCGGCCTCCGGCTCGACCGGTGCGAACGCGATCCCCGAATCGCCCACCGGCAACACGTTCACCTGGCTGTTCCGCATCCCGCGCGAGTCGGTGGGGGAGGTGGTCGAGAACGTCGGCTACTTCCTGGTCGGCCGACACGCCGGTTTGCTGCCCTACCACCCATTCACCGGCATTGCCCTGGCCCTGTTCCTGCTCGGCGCTCGCCGCGACCGGGAGCGCTGGCTGCTGTTCCTGTCCCTGGCCGCGATCGCCGGCTACTTCCTGCTCTTCATCGGTTGGAACTGGCAGGGCGGCGGCGGCTTCATCGGCAATCGCTACTTCGTCAGCGTGGTTCCGGCCTTCCTGTTCCTGGTTCCGGGCCGGATCCCGCCCTGGACGCTCCCGGCAGGCTTTGCCGCGGCCGGCCTGTTCGTCGGCGCGATGGTGCTGGCGCCCTTCGGCGTCACCGTCCCCTCGCCGACGCTGCAGGCGCACACCCGCAACGCGCCGCTTCGGTATCTGCCCTTCGAGTTCTCGCTGCGCAACGTGCCCGGCTACGAACGCAGGGGGGTTGCCGGGATGGCGGTCCTGGGCCGGGCGGACAGGGTGCTGGCGCGGGGCGGTTCCTGGTGGGTCGCGGCGGGCGGGCCGAACGAGCTCTTTCTCGAGTCCCCGCACCGCTTCGACAACCTGATGCTCTCCGTCTCCTCACCCGTGGCCGGGAACCGTGTCCGCCTGCGGCTGGATGGCGGCCCGCCGGTCGACCTCGAGTTCGCCGAGGCCGACCAGCGGCAACGCATCGCCCTCGACTCGCCCAAGCCCCACAGGGTGAGGCGCCGGAACGGCCAGCGGAGCTACGTCCACCGCGTGCGCGTCGACGCTGCGCGCGGCGCGCCGACCAGGTGGACCAAGGTCCGGGGGCCTGCTCCGTGCGCCGTCTACGCATGGAATCGGGAGACCGAGGAGACCTTCCACCTCGGCGCCGAGCTGCGGATCCTCGGCAGTGAGGAGCACCTGAACGCCGACGTCTTCGCGGCCCGGATCGGCACCGTGGGCCTGGTCCCGGCCACGCTTGCGGCAGGTGCGGAAGTCCAGCTCCCCGTGGGAGTCGGCAACGAGTCGGAAGCGGCATGGGAGCGCCAGGGAGCGGTCGGGGTCAACCTGGGGTCCCGCTGGCGCCGCGGCTTCGCCTTGGCGGAAGCCGAAGACGCGGAACCTGGCGCCCGGGTCGGCCCGGAGGGTCCGCGCAGTCTGCTGCCGACCATGGATCCGGGCGCCTTCGAGACGATCATGCTCCCCGTCCGCACGCCCGACGAGCCCGGGCTGTACACGCTGGAAATCGACCTCGTCTACGAGCAGGTCGCGTGGTTCGCGAGCCGCGGCGTGACGCCGTTGCGTCTGCCCATGCGGGTCGCGGGTCCCGATCCCTAGAGATAGCCCATCGCCTTCAGACGTTCGATTTCCTGCCGCGTCCGTTCGACGTCGGCACCGCCGACCTGGTCGACGGGTTGCCAGGCGCCGCGCCAGGTCGGAACCCGGGACCCTGATCCAGCGCCCGGCGGCGCCTCGAAGGCTTCGTCGAGCACCTCGCCCGCGGCATCGGCCGGCAGCGGCAGGCCGAGTAGCGCCAGAACCGTCGGAAACACATCGAGCACATGGCTCCCCTCGAGCCGGTGACCCCGGCGAACGCCCGGCCCGTGGAGCAGCAACACGCCGTCCGGGCCGTGCCGGTGCTGGGTGTGGAGCCGGTGGACGAAGGTCGGCGACTGGCCGTGGTCGGACGCGATCACGAAGATCGTCTCGGGACCGAGAACGTGCCGCAGTTCACCGATCAGGGCGTCGATCCGCCGGTAGACCTCGGCCACGGCCCCGCCATGCTCGGCTACGCCGGCCGACGACACGAAGGGGAACCGCTCCGGCTCTGCCCAGCGCCACCGCTGGTGCGAAACGGTGTCCGGCTCGTGCGCGTAGAGGTTGAAGAAGTGCGGCGGGCCCTGACCGCGGCGCGCACGGTCCTCGAGCAGCGCCGCGGCGGCCCGGCTCTGCCACGCCAGATCCGGCTGGCCGGCCGCCGCGGCCTCGACTTCCGCGGGCAGCTCGGCCGGTTGAGCGAACCACTCCATCGGCGCGCCTCCCGATCGCCGATCGGTCAACGCGTCGTTCAGGCCGTAGCCGAGCAGACGGCTTTGCGGATCGAGCTGGGGCTGAGCCGGGAAGGAGTAGAAGTAGCCGTCCACCACGACAGTCGCCAGGCCGGCGCGGTCTGCGATCTCCCAGATCGGCGGCGAGACCAGATCGAGGCGGTTGACGAAGCGCCGCGAGATTCCGGGCGCCCAGGCGAGGAGATCGATCAGCTCCTTGAAGCAGGTGCGGTGGACGGGGAACAGGCCGGGCCCGGAACCGGGGAAACGAACACGGTAGAAGTCGTGGACCTGGTGGCGGTCGGGAGACTCGCCCGTGTACAGCGACGCCCAGATCACGGCCGAGTTCGCGCCGGAGAAGGTTTCGAGACGGCCGAGAGTCCCCTCCCGGACAAACGCCGAGAGATTCGGCAACCGGCCCCTCTCGACCATCTCGAGGAGCAGGTCCGGGTCCAGTCCGTCGAAACCCAGCAGCGCGACGGGCGGTCCCGGATTCGCCACGAGACGGGCCGGGTCGAAGGGTGCGGGTTTCTCCTCGGCCAGCAGACGGAAGGCAATCGGCAGGACTGCGTGGGCGGCGGCGAGAACGACCGCGACCGCGGCCAGGGATCGCCGAAGCCCCCCGGCGTCGGCGAGACGCCTGACACCGGCTGCGGCGATCCGCGTCGCGCTCCACACGAAGGCCCCGACCACCAGGGCGGCGGCGACCAGGAAGAGCGCCATGTCGGCGAAGGTCCGCGGCTCGAACCAGGGAACCTGTTCGTAGGTCAGACCATGGAAGACGACCGCTTGAAAGACGGCGAGGTTCAGCAGGCATGCGGCCGCAACCACCGGGTCGCCGGTCCGTCGGAAGCGGCGGAAGGCCAGCCGCCGCAGCAGCAAGCCAAGGGCGCCGAGGACCGCTCCAACCCCGCAGCCGTAGAGCAGGAAGAACAGGATCAGCGACGCGAACGCCGTGGCCGGACTCTCGACCCGGTTGTGCACGACGTGGGCGACCGAGATCGGCCCGCCGAAGAGAAGCGCGCCGTACAGCAGACCGATGGTCGAGTCGCGTAGCCAGGCAGCGACGGTCGCCCCGCCTGCCGGCGCTGTGTCCGGAGGTTCGGGCACGGAACCCGATGATAAGGGAGCCTTGCCGCTGCTAGGGTCGCGCTCCCCGTCCGGGCTGGCCATCGGGGGCAGGACCACGAGTTGCCGAGAATCTGGTGGAAGGGAGTCGGGCCTTGGCGAACGTAGTCGTCGTCGGCATGCAGTGGGGCGACGAGGGCAAGGGGAAGATCATCGATCTTCTGTGCCCGGCTTTCGACGCCGTGGTGCGCTTCCAGGGCGGCAACAACGCCGGCCACACGGTGAAGTTCGGCAGCGGCGAGGGCGACGGGCACTTCGCGCTGCACCTCATTCCGTCCGGCATCCTGCACCCCGGCATGGCCTGCTACCTCGGCAACGGCATGGTGATCGACCCGGAGGCCTTCCTGGCCGAGGTCGCCCGACTGGAACGGCGGGGCATCGAAACGGCGGGCCGGCTACGCCTCTCCGACCGGGCCCATGCCCTGACGCCGGTGCACGTGGCGCTCGACGTCGTGCGCGAGGAGGCGCGCGGCGCGGACCGCATCGGCACCACCGCCAAGGGCATCGGCCCCGCCTACGAGAGCAAGATCGGCCGCACGGGCATTCGTCTGGCCGAACTGGTCGCGGGCGGCGAGACGATGATGGACCGTCAGATCGTGCGGGTCGCGGACTTCGAGCGTCCGGCTGCCGAGGGCGCCGAGTTGGACCCCGAAGCCGCCGCCGCGGACCTCGCCCGCTGGGCCGAACGCCTGTCGCCCTACCTCTGCGACCTGTCGGTCGAACTGGACAGCCTGATCCGCAACGGCGGCACGGTGCTCTTCGAGGGCGCGCAGGGCGCGCTGCTCGACGTCGACCACGGGACCTATCCCTACGTGACGAGCTCGAACTCGACGACCGGCGGCGCCGCGACCGGCAGCGGCGTGCCGCCGACCCTGATCGACGGCGCGGTCGGGGTGGTCAAGGCGTACACGACCCGGGTCGGCGAAGGGCCGATGCCCACCGAGCTCGTGGACGGCGTCGGCCACCACCTGCGGGACCGCGGACACGAGTTCGGCACGACGACCGGGCGTCCGCGCCGCTGCGGCTGGCTCGATCTGGTCGTCCTGCGCCACGCGAGCAGGATCAACGGGGCGCGCTGCCTGGCGCTGACGAAGATCGACGTACTCGACGAACTGGACGAACTCAAGGTCTGCGTCGCCTACCGCATCGACGGCGAGGTCGTGCGGAACCTGCCGGCGGTGACCGACCGTCTGGAGGCCGCCGAGCCCATCTACCGCACGTTCCGAGGCTGGAAGCAGGACACGCGCGGCGTGCTCGACCGCAGCGATCTGCCGCAGGCCGCCCTCGACTACGTCGACTTCCTGGAGAAGGAACTCGACGCCAGCGCGGATCTGATCTCTTCCGGCCCGCGTCGCGAGGAAACGGTGGTGAGCGGCGGGCGGCGGCTCGAGGAGTGGCTGGGCGGGCGGTTTGCGGCTGTACGGGCGGCGGTCGGCGAGTAGGGCGGATTCGGCCTGCGGCGGATGCCGGCGGGAACCCGGGTGGCGCGAAGCCGCGCCACCCGTGAACCAGCCCGTGGGCCCGTCATCGGGCGCACGGATGGCGCCCCGGCGCACCCGGTGGCGGATCGCGGTCCGAGAGCTGCCGGCGGTCGTATACTGCGGTGGGCCGTTAGCTCAGTTGGTAGAGCAGTGGACTTTTAATCCAAGGGTCGGGGGTTCGATCCCCTCACGGCCCACCAGGGCCGATCCGTACCGTGGCGGAACAGGAGACCGGGTGCGCCGCGAAGCGGCGGCCCCTGAGCCTTCTACCGCGGGGCGTAGTACCAGATCGGCGACGACCAGGCCCGCTCCTGGATCGTTGGCGCAACGCCGCCGCGCGGCTCGACACCCGCCCGCAGCGCGTCCCAGGTGGTCCAGCGGCAGGTCGGGTTCTCGAGCACGCGTACGTAGTAGACGGCGTCGGCGCCCGGATTGAAGTCCGGGTCCTCCCACACCGTGGCGAGTTCGGCGGCGCCCAGGTCCTCGCTGAAGGAGCAGTCGGAGAGATCGACCGTCGCTTTGTTGTCGGGGCAGCGATGGGTTTCCGGGGCGACGACGCCGCCATCGGCGCAGCCCACGTCGTAGACCTGCTCCCGCGTCTCCTTGCGGTAGCCGCTGTCGTACCAGCCCTTGACGATCTGGATCCGCTGCAGCGGCGCGCTGTGCCGGTCCCGCTGGGCCCAGACGAGGAAGCGGGGCGCCGCGTCGCTGTCGGCGACCAGGTCGCCGCCCATCGGTACGCCGCCGGCGTAGGCCTGCGCGATCAGGTCCGGACTCGCGGTATCGAGGCCCTCGTAGTCGAAGCCGCCGAAGAAGCGCAACCGGATGCGGGTGCCCGAGGTGGCGTAGGTCTCCTTGCGGCGCATCCCCTGGAAGATTGCGTCCCGGGTGTTCTCCTCGGCCCAGACGGCGGCGAGGCCGGAAGCCGAGAACTGCATGCTCCGCATGCCGAAGTAGGGTCCCTGCTCGTCGTCCACGACCGCGCCCCGTGCCCGCGCGGCGGGCGGAAGGCCGGCGATGTAGTCGAGCCGTTCCCGGGAGACCGGCACCGTACCCCGGTTCTCGGGACTCACCGAGGTCGGAGCGGAGCCGAAGTAGTTCGATTCGTCGAACGACGGCGCGCCGTTGTGAGTGTCGCTGGAGCCCACGAAGCCGATCTTGAACGGGTTGCCGCGCCCTTCCTGCTCGAGCGCAAGACCGCTGGCCAGGGCCTGCCGCGCGTAGCTCCGGCTCGGATCGCTGTGGGAGGTGATCTTGCCCTTGCGGGTGTTCAGGATCTCGAAATCGGCCCATTCATCGTCCGGCGACAGCTTGGGATGAGTCTCCGAGGCGCCCTTGACCTGGGTCAGTTCGACCAGCGGCTCGTTGCGCATCCGCTGTTCGGCGAAGGCGTTGTCGACGGCGCGGCCATCCGAATACTTGAGCCGGAACACCTGGCCGTGCGACTGGTTCATGTTGTGCGGAATCGCCAGGCTGTCGACTCCCTGCTCTCGCAGCCGGTCCATCCAGCTCCAGAGCTCTTCCGGCTCGTGCGAGTCGATGCGCGTGAACGGCCGGGCCGGCGCCTTCGACGACGCGAAGATCACGTTCCGGTGGTACGCCGCCGACTCGGGCGCCGGCGTCGAGGAGGTCCACTCGTAAGCGATGAACGTCGTGAAGTTGCCCGGATCGTTGTGTCGCTCCGCGGCAAGGATCGAGTCCTCCCAGGCCGAACGGTGGGCGTCATCGTCGAAGGACGCGTACTGCATCTGCGGGTGGTTCGCCATCCCGGCCCGCTGCCGCCGCAGGAAGCCGCCCTCGGTGCGCATCTGGCGGCCGAAGCGTTCCCGGAACAGGACCGACCGCATCTGGACGGAGTACGGGCTCAGGTTGTCGCCCTCGTTCACGCCGTGGAAGGCCTCGGCGCCGGGAACCTGGCCGACCCGGGTCGACGAGTCGGCCCACTGCGGCACGACTCCCAGGAAGAACCCGTGGTCCGAGACGGCGAAGAAGTCCAGCGGCTCGCGGAGCTTCATCGGCTCGCCGAACGAACTCTCGATCTCCTCGCCCTTGGCGAACCGGTAGCTCTGGTCGGGCGTAACCTCGTTGCCGAGCAGGTAGGCGTCGAAGGAATACCGGGTGTGGATGTGGACGTCGCCGAAGTAGACGTTGCGCTGCTCGTTGTAGCCCTCGGTCGGCGACGCCGGCGCCGGCGCCTCGGCGTAGTCGTCGATCGACAGGGAGGTGTCGGCGCAGGCGAGAACGGTGAGGCTCAGGAACACCGCCAGGGCCGGCGGCGCGTCCCGGAGCGGCCCTGCGGCAGGGAACTTCGGCGAGACTGCTGGACGCTTCGATATGGGCATCTCGACAGAGTAGCGCGTGGCGACGTCGTGGCGCCGGACAGCGTCGAGGCGATGACGACCAGGCGCCGGCTGCCGGGCGGCGAGGAGATCGGCCCTGGGCCAGCGGTCGAGCGGGTGGAGGCCGCCGACCAGGAACACGCTCCCGCGAACAAGTACGATTGCTCGCCATGCGATCCCCTCGACCGACCCTGAAGCTCGCCGCGCCCCTTCTTGCGGCGTTTCTGATCACCGCCTGCGGTCCCGCCGACGAGGACTGGCCGGTCTATCTCGGCGACTCGGGCCGCCAGCACTACAGCCCGCTGACCGAGATCGACCGGGACAACGTGAGCCGGCTCGAAGTCGCCTGGGTCTACGACTCCGGCGAACCGCGGGGCGCCGGCGCGACGATGTACACGAGCCCCCTCGTGATCGACGGGGTGCTCTACGCGCTGTCGCCCCAGCTCGACGCGTTCGCCCTGAACGCGGCGACGGGCGAGGAGATCTGGCGCTCCGATCGGGGCTTGCCCGGCAGTGCCCAGCGGGGTCTGATGTGGTGGCAGAAGGGCGAGGACAAGCGGATCTTCTTCACCCACGGCAAGGACCTGATCGCGCTCGACGCGGACAGCGGCACGCCGGTCGAGAGCTTCGGCGACGGCGGCGGCCTCGACCTGACGCCGGACGAGGACAGGGACGGCGTGATCTACGTGACCGTCCCCGGCGTCGTGTTCGAAGACAAGCTGATCTTCGGCTTCTCGACCAACGAAGACGCGAACGCGTTCCCCGGCTCCATTCGGGCGTTCAGCGCCGTGGACGGCAGTCTGGTCTGGCGGTTCGACACGATTCCGGCGCCCGGCGACTTCGGTTCCGAGACCTGGGCGGAAGGGTCGCTCGAGCGGGCAGGCGGCGCCAACGTCTGGAGCGGCATGGCGCTCGACGAGGAGCGCGGCATCGTGTTCGCCCCGACAGGATCGGCGACGCCCGATTTCTACGGCGCGAACCGCTTGGGCGACAACCTCTTCTCGGACTCCCTGGTGGCGGTCGACGCGCGCACCGGTGACCTCTTGTGGCATTTCCAGGTCGTCCGCCACGACCTCTGGGACAAGGACAACCCCTCACCGCCGACGCTGGTTCAGCTCGAGCGCGACGGCCGCGTGATCGACGCCGTGGCGATGACGACGAAGACGGGGCAGCTCTACGTGTTCGACCGGGAGACCGGCGAATCGATGTACCCGATCCACGAGATCGAGACGCCGATTCCCAGCACGCTGCCGGGCGAAGTGACGGCGCCGACGCAGCCGATGTCGGCCGTCGTGATCAGCCGGCAGGACTTCGAGATCACGAACCGGACCCCGGAGGCGCGCGCATTCGTCGAGGAGCGGATCAAGGACTGGGACCTGCGGCCCTGGGCGCCGCCCAAGGTCGGCACCGTGCTCTTCATGCCCTGGTACGACGGCGGCGGCGAGTGGGGCGGCTCGGCGTTCGACCCGAACACGAACCACCTGATCGTCAATGCGAACGACGTCGCCGGGATTCTGAACCTCACCGAAGTGCCCGTCGGCTTCAGCCGGTACGGCACCTACGCAATCCACTGCGGCCGCTGTCACGGACACAAGCTCGAGGGCACGGACATGGCGGGGCCCCTGCTCGGCGTCGGCGAGCGCCTTGAGCGCGAGGAGATGCGCCGCATCATCCGCGAGGGCAACGGCCGGATGGAAGGGTTCGCCCATCTGAACCGGGTCGAGCTCGGCGCCATCGAGGCGTACATTCTCGATCCCGAGCCCGAAGAAGACGAGCCCAGGGGCGAGGTCGCCTACGCCCTCGGCGGCTACGTCTACCTGCGCGACCACGAGAACCTCCCGGGAAACTCGCCACCCTGGGGCACGCTGAACTCCATCGACCTGGCGTCCGGCGAGATCGCGTGGAAGGCGCCGTTCGGCGACTACCCCTCCCACCCCGGCCTCGGCTACGGCGCCGTGAACTACGGCGGCCCGGTGGTGACCGCATCCGGCCTCATCTTCATCGCCGCGACGCCGGACGAGATGTTCCGCGCCTACGACACGCAAAACGGCGAGATCCTCTGGGAAACGAAGCTCTCGGCCGCCGGCTATGCGACCCCGGCCATCTACAGCGTGGACGGCAAGCAGTACGTCGTGATCGCCGCCGGCGGCGGCCGGACGGGTGGGCCTTCGGGAGGCGAGTACATCGCCTTCAGCCTGCCGGAGTAGCTGTCTTCGGTAGAAATCTGTTGCGTGTGGGTAAAACTACGGTTAGTTTACCCGCGTGTACGAACGACTGCTGGCGCCGGTTCTGCGCTCATCGCAGCGCAGTGCCCTGGTTCTCGGTCCCCGTCAGGTCGGCAAGTCGACGCTCCTGGCCGCGCTCGAGCCGGATCTCATCGTCAACCTGGCGGACCCGGGAGCGTTCCGGGACTACGTAGCGCAGCCGGAGCGCCTGTCCAGGGAGCTCGCCGCCGCGCCGAAGGAATCGACAACGGTCTTCCTGGACGAAGTGCAGCGAGTACCGGCTCTGCTCGACGTCGTCCAGGTGCTGCTCGACCAACGGCCTCAACGCTTCCGCTTCCTGCTCTCCGGATCGAGCGCCCGCAAATTGAGGCGAGGCCAGGTGAACCTGCTGCCTGGGCGCATTCACGTCCACTACATGCACCCGCTGCTCGTCACCGAGCTGGGATCGGCCTTCGAGCTGGACCGGGTTCTGGCCCACGGCAGCCTGCCCGGCATCTACTCGGAGACGGACGACGCGACCCGCGCCCTGGACCTGAGGAGCTACGTCGATGCCTACCTGCGCGCCGAGATCCAGGCGGAGGCCCTGGTCCGCGACGTCGGCGGCTTCGCCCGCCTGCTCGACCTGGCCGCAGCGGCATCCGGCCGCATCCTCAACCTTACCTCCCTGTGCAAGGACGCAGGCATCCCCTTTGAGACCGCCCGCCGCTACCTCGACGTCCTCGACGACACCCTGGTTGCCTTCCGCGTACCGGCATGGAGCGGCTCGGACCGCTCTTCCCTGGTCCGCCACGGCAAGCTCTTCCTGTTCGATCTCGGTGTGCGCAACGCTCTGCTGCGGCGACCTCTTGACCAGCCGCTCGACGACGAGCGCGGTCTCCTGCTCGAGCACCTCGTCGCCTGTGAGCTGCACCGCCGCCAGGGAACTCTCTGGCCGGAAGCCGCGCTCTACCACTACCGAACCCGCCACGGCGCCGAGGTCGACTTCGTGCTGGAAGTCGGCCGCGAACTCTGGGGCATCGAGGTCAAGGCCAGCCGGCGCGCCGACCGTTCGGTTCTTCGCGGCTTCCGCTCCCTGGCCCGGCGGACCGGCCGGCTGAAGCGCCGGATCGTCGTCTACCTGGGGCGCCGTCCGCAGCAGATCGACGATGTCGAGGTGCTGCCGTTCGAGGAGTTCGCGCGGCTCCTGCCGGGTTAGGCGGTCAGGTCTTGAGCAGTCGCCGACCGCGTTCCGCGATCGCCGCTGCGTTGAGCCCCAGGTTCTCGACCAGGTCGCTGTACGGGGCGGAAGCGCCGAAGCGGTCGAGGCCGAGGACGTCGCCTTCCGAACCGGTCCAGCGCTCCCAGCCCAGGGTCGCCGCGGCCTCGACGGCGAGGCGGCGTCGGACGGCGGGCGGCAGGACTTCGTCGCGGCAGGACTGCGGTTGGGCCGCGAAGGCCTCCCAGGAAGGCATGCTGACGACGCGGACGGCGTGGCCTTCGGCCGTCAACTCCGCCGCGGCGTCGACTGCGGGAGCGACCTCGGAACCGGTGGCGATCAGGATCAGGTCGGGCTCGCCGTCGCTGTCCGCGACGACGTAGGCGCCGCGGGCGACGCCGTCCAGAGCGCCGTCCCTGGTCGCCTCGAGCACGGGCAGTTTCTGGCGAGTGAGGACGAGCGCACAGGGACCAGGCGTCTCGAGCGCCAAAGCCCAGGCCGCGGCGGTCTCGTTCGCGTCGGCAGGGCGGACGACGACGAGCCCCGGCACCGCGCGCAGGTGCGCCAAGTGCTCGATCGGCTGGTGGGTCGGGCCGTCCTCGCCCAGGAAGACGGAGTCGTGGGTGAAGACGTAGATCGCCCGGAGCTCCATCAGCGCCGCGAGGCGCAGGCTCGGCTTCAGGTAGTCGAGGAAGCAGAGGAAGGTGCCGCCGTAGGGCCGGAACAGGCCGGACAGGGCCAGGCCGTTCATCGCCGCGGCCATCGCGTGTTCGCGCACGCCGAAGCGGAAGTGGCGCTTCGGCGCGCCGGCGGCGTAGTCGCCTTCACCTTCGAGCAGGGTGTTGTTCGAGCCGGTCAGGTCGGCCGAGCCGCCGGCGAGCTCGGGCGCCAGGTCCTTCAGGGCGTTCAGCGTGACGCCGGAGGCGGAGCGGGTGGCGATCGGACCGGATTCGGGATCGAAGCGGGGAAGCGCGTCGCGCCAGCCGTCGGGCAGCGCCGCGGCCAGGCGGCGCTCGAGTTCCGCCCCCTCCTCGGGGTGGGCGCGGCGGTAGGACTGAAGCAGCCGGCCCCATTCCGCCGCCGCGTCGCGACCGAAGTCGGCCGCCGGCGCGAACGCCTCACGGGCCGCGTCGGGCACCAGGAACTCGGGCTCAAGAGGCCAGCCGAGGGCCTCCTTCGTGGCGACCACCTCGTCGGCGCCCAGGGGCGCGCCGTGGGATGCCGCGGTGTCCTGCTTGTTCGGACTGCCGTAGCCGATGTGGGTGCTCACCTTGATCAGGGTCGGGCGGCCGGTTTCCGCGAGCGCCGCGTCGTACGCCGCGGCAAGGGCGTCTGTATCGTTGCCGTCGTAAACCGACAGGGTGTGCCAGCCGTAGGCCTGGTAGCGGCCGACCACGTCCTCGGTGAAGCTCAGGTCGGTCGGGCCGTCGATCGTGATCCGGTTCGCGTCGTAGAGGACGTTCAGCTTGCCGAGTCCGAGGTGGCCGGCCATCGAGCAGGCCTCGGAGGCGACACCCTCCATCAGGTCGCCGTCGCTGGCCAGCACCCAGGTCCTGTGATCGAACAGGGTGTAGCCCGGACGGTTGAAGCGGGAGGCGAGCATCTGCTCCGCGATCGCCATGCCGACAGCCGCCGAGATGCCCTGACCCAGCGGGCCGGTCGTCACCTCGACCCCCGGGGTCAGGGCGTGCTCAGGGTGACCCGGAGTCAGCGAGCCGTACTGCCGGAAATTCCGGATCTCGTCCAGGCTGAGGTCGTAACCGGCGAGGTGCAGGAGACCGTAGATCAGCGCCGAGGCGTGGCCACAGGAGAGGACGAAGCGGTCCCGGTTCGGCCACTGCGGATCCTGGGGCGCGAAGCGCAGGTACTTCGTCCACAGCAGCGCCGCCATCGCCGCCTGGCCCATCGGCGCGCCCGGGTGGCCGCTGTTCGCCCGCTCGACCATGTCGACCGCGAGAAAGCGCAGCGTGTCCGTCGCCACGTCCAGAGGCGCACGCTGCGGAGGCGCTCCGGCGACCGGCGTTCCGGCGGCCTCCGGCTCACTCATCGGGCTTCGAATCCAGGTAGCGATCAACGGCCTGCTCGAGCGCCTTGCTGCGCAGTCCGTTCTCCCTGGCGCGGGAGCGGGCTGCTTCCCGGTCCTCGCCTTTCGCGGCCACGAGGTAGGCGTAGTAGAGGGCGCCGACCCGGTTGCCCGAGGCGCAGTGAACGAGCGTCGGACCATCGAGCTTTTCCATCGCTTCGATGAAACGCTCGAAGGTCTCGGGCTGCTCCAGCCGTTCCGCGTCCACGGGCAGGTTCAGGTAGGGAACGTCCAGGCTCCCGAGCGCCGCGGGCTCGTCGAAGCCGCGGTTCTCACCCTCGGCGCGCAGGTCCAGGACGAAGGACAGGCCGTCCGCGGCCATCGCCTCGAGTTGAGCCTCGGTCGGTTGGCCGCCAAAGAGGACGTTCGGTTCCGGGCGCTTCGCGTTCTGCAGACCGTGATCCACCTCTTCGGCGCCGGTCACCGTCGCCGCCAGCGCCAAGGCAGCGGCCGACACGAAGCTTGCGTTCAGGAATCGTCTCATCAGCACCGATCTCCCCTCAGAAGAAGCCCAACTCGAGTTTGGCCGCTTCGCTCATCATCGCCGGATTCCAGGTCGGATCCCAGACCACCTCGACCTCGGCGCCGCCAACGCCCTCCACGCCGCGCACCGTCCGCTCCACGTCGCCGGGCAGCGACTCGGCGACCGGGCAGTGCGGCGAGGTCAGGGTCATCTTCAGCTGCACGTGCGTCTTCTGATCGGCCTTCTCATCGATCCGCACGTCGTAGATCAGGCCGAGTTCATAGATGTCGACCGGGATCTCCGGGTCGTACACGGTCTTCAGGGCCTCGACGATTCGGGCCTCGAGTTCCGCCACGTCCAATGGGCCCGCGTCCACAGCGTTCCGGGTCGACTCGTTGTCCATCGTCAAATCTCCTCGTTTGGGGCAGTGGAGCCTACTCGGTGGACACCGCCCCGGCATCGCCGCTTCCCAGTGCGGCCCGCAGAGCATGCCACGCCAGGGTCGCGCACTTGATGCGGACCGGATAATCCTTCACGCCGCTCAAGACCTCGAGCTTGCCGAGCGGGACACCCGCGCCGCCGCCGTCGTCCTCGCCGGTCATCAGGGCCAGGAAGGCGCCGAGCAACTCCTCGGCCCGGGAGCGCTCGAGCCCCTGCACGGCCTCCGTCATCAGCGACGCCGAGGCGGTCGAGATCGCGCAGCCCACGCCCTCGAAGCTCACGCACTCGATCCGGTCGCCGTCGGCGCGCAGGTAGACCTTGACCTTGTCGCCGCATAGCGGGTTGTAGCCCTCGGCACAGGACGACACCGGTTCGAGGGCGCCGAAGTTCCTCGGCGCGCGATAGTGGTCGAGGATGACCTGCTGGTAGAGATCGCGGAGATCGGACATCGTCCTCGTGCCTAACGCAAGCTGGCGCCGGAAGAGGGTGCGGGCCTGGCGACGGCGACGATCAACCGAAGATCCGCCGCACTTCGTGCAGGCCGGCCGCAAGCCGGTCGACTTCTTCGTGCGTGTTGTACATCCCGAACGAGGCCCGTACGGTGGCCGGCACGCCGAGCCGCTCCATCAGCGGCTGGGCGCAGTGGTGACCCGCCCGGATCGCAATTCCCTGCTCGTCCAGGATCGTTGCCACATCGTGGGGGTGAGCCCCGTCGATCACCAGCGAGACGACGGCGGCCCGCGGCGCCCCAGCGGCGGGCGCCGGATGCCCCAGCACCCGCACCCAGGGAAGTTCGCCCAGCACTTCCATGGTGTGGGAGAGCAGCTCCTGCTCGTGCCGCTCGATCCGCCCCAGGCCGACCGACTCCAGGAACTCGACCGCGACGCCCAGCCCGATCGCCGGCGCGATGCTGGGCGTTCCCGCTTCGAACCGGTGCGGCGGCGCCGTGTACTCCGTGCGGTCGAACGTGACCCGGGTGATCATCGCGCCGCCGCCGTGGTAGGGCGGCATCGAGGCCAGCAACTCCGCGCGGCCCCACAGCCCTCCGATACCGCCGGGGCCGTACATCTTGTGGCCGGAAAACGCATAGAAGTCGCAGCCGAGCGCGGACACGTCGACCTCCATGTGCGGTACGGCCTGGGCGCCGTCGACGACGACGGCGGCATCCGAGCGGTCCCGCACCAGCTCGACCACGGCGGCTACATCGTTCACGGTACCCAGGGCATTCGAGACATGGGTCAACGCGACCACCCTGGTGCGCTCGCCGATCAACCCGGCCATGGCGCCCAGGTCCAGGTCGCCGGCGTCCGTTACCCCGGCCGCTCGTACCCGCGCGCCGGTCTGTTCGCACGCCAGCTGCCAGGGAACGATGTTCGAGTGGTGCTCCATCTCGGTCAGCAGCACCTCGTCGCCGGGTCCAAGCCGCGGTCGGGCGTAGCTCTGAGCAACCAGGTTCAGGCTCTCCGTCGCGCCGCGCGTGAAGATCAGTTCGGCGCTGCCCGTGGCGCCGATGAAGCGGGCGATCCCGCCGCGGGCCGCCTCGTAGGCGTCCGTCGACCGCTCGGACAGGGTGTGTACGCCCCGGTGGGCATTCGCGTAGTAGGTGCGATAGCAGTCGCTGATCGCATCGATCACGACGTCCGGACGCTGGGAGCTGGCCGCGTTGTCGAGGTACACCAGCGGGTGGCCGTGCACTTCCTGGTCGAGGATCGGGAACGCTTCCCGGAGGTGATCGACATCAAGAGATCCGGGCTCCGCCGGCCGCCTGCAACTTCTGGCGGACGGTTCGCGCCGATCCCGCCGATCGACGTCAAGGGAACCGGGCCCTGCTGGCCGCTCCCGCCCTGCCAGGGGCGCCGGAGCCGTCATCGGCTTACCTGCTCCTGCCGCCGCCCCGGCCGCCGTTCAGGCTCGACCGCAACCGGCCCTCCAGGTCCTCCCGGAGCGGCCCGAAGGAGGCCTTCTCGACCAGCTCCCGGGCAAACGCGTAGACCAGCATGCCGTGAGCCTCCTCGCGGGGGATGCCGCGAACCCTCAGATAGAAGAGGGCGTCCTCGTCCAGCCGGCCGATCGTCGAGCCGTGGGTGCAGCGCACATCGTCCGCGAAGATCTCGAGCTGGGGGTTGCTGTTGGCGAGGGCCGACCTGGACAGAAGGAGGTTGCGGTTCGTCTGTTTGGCGTCCGTTTTCTGCGCCGCCTGGTGCACGTAGATGCGGCCGTTGAACACGGAGCGGGCGCGATCGTCGAGGACGCCCTTGTAGAGCTGGTGGCTTGTCGTCCGGGGTTGCCGGTGCTCGACACGCATGTGGTTGTCCACGAACCGGGAACCGCCCACCACGTAGAGGCCGTCCAGGGAGCAGTCCGCACCCTCGCCGTCCAGCAGCGCCACCGTGTCGTTGCGCACCAGACCGCCTCCGAACGACAGGGAAGAGGAGTCGAAGACGGCCGCGCGCTCGATCCGGGCGTGCTGAAAGCCGAGGTGAAACGCGTCCGCCGCATCGACCTGGAGGCGCGTGTGCCGGAGCACCGCCCCCGCCCGGCACACGAACTCGGCGGCCGGGCAGACGAAATAGCCGCCGGCGGCGGGATCGGCCGCGTGGGTCTCCAGGACCGTGGCCTGGCTGTTCTCGCCGGCCACCACCAGCAGGCGCGGAAAGCTGACCTCGAGCCGGGAGGCCGCGCCGTCGCCGGCGTCCCCCCGACCCAGCGTCGGCACACTGAGCCACAACACCTGAATCGGCCTTGTGACGACGACGCCTTCCGGGATCACGATCGCCGCTCCGTCCCCGAACAGGGCGGTGTTGAGCGCCGCGAAGGCGTGCACACGGGCGTCCGCGCTGCACGACGCAAGGCCGCAGGCGGTTGCTCCAAGATGCTCGGCGATGGCGTCCGCGTTCTCGCCGCCAGCGGGAAGATCGGCCAGCGCCACTGCCGTGACCCGCTCCGGCGGCGAGGACGCCTCCGCCGCGTAGCGCCCGTTGACGAAGATCATCCGGTGGCAGTCGGGATAGAGGAAGGGCGCAGCCTCGCCCGCTCGCAAGGTGTGCCGCGCTGCCGGTTCCGGCTCCGCGCGCAGCAGCGGACCGAGGTTCGTCTGCCGCCACTCCTCGTCGCGGGAGGTCGGGAAGCCCGCAGCCTCGAAACGCCCGATCGCCTGTTGCCGCAGCGCGCGCAGAAATCCGGCCTCCCCGGTGCGGCGGGAGTAGAGGTCCAGGTATCGACCCGCGGCAGGACCGGCGGCGGAGCTCACCCGCCCGAGCCCCCGGCGGAGGCCTCGGTGATCCCGGCGTAGCCCCTCTCCTCGAGTTCGAGAGCGAGTCCGCTGCCGCCCGAGCGGACGATCCGTCCGTCGAGGAGCACATGAACGTGGTCGGGCACGATGTAGTTGAGCAGCCGCTGGTAGTGCGTGATCACGACGAAGGCCCGGTCTTCTCTCCGGAGCGCGTTGACGCCGGCCGCCACAGTCTTCAGGGCGTCGATGTCGAGCCCGGAATCCGTTTCGTCGAGCACCGCCAGCCGGGGCTCGAGGACCGCCATCTGGAGGATCTCGTTCCGCTTCTTCTCGCCGCCGGAGAATCCCTCGTTGACCGGGCGCCGCAGCAGCGCCTCGTCCACATCGACCAGGTTCGCCCGTTCGCGCAGCAGCCGCAGGAAGTCCATCGCGTCGAGCGCCTGCTCGCCCCTCGCCTTGCGGGTCGCGTTGAGAGCCGCCTTGAGGAAGTAGCTGTTGCCGACCCCCGGGATCTCGACCGGATACTGGAAGGCGAGGAAGAGGCCGGCGTGGGCCCGCTCTTCCGGCGCCATCTCCTGCAGATCGTCGCCGTCGAACTCCAGGCTGCCGGCCGTGACCTCGTAGTCCTCCCGGCCCGCCAGCACCTGCGCCAGCGTGCTCTTTCCGGAGCCGTTCGGTCCCATCACGGCATGGACTTCGCCAGCCTCGACCTGGAGGTCGACGCCGCGCAGAATCTCGTGTTCTTCGACCCTCGCGTGAAGGTCACTCACCCTCAGCATGGCTGCTTCTCTCCCTGCGGCACCCCGGCAGCCGCTTGCGGTTCTGGCAGCATCCGGCCCCCTATGGACGGGTTAGCCGACGCTTCCCTCGAGACTCACCTCGAGCAGCTTCTGCGCTTCCACCGCGAACTCCATCGGCAGTTCGCGGAACACTTCCTTGCAGAACCCGTTGACGATCATGGAAACGGCATCCTCGGTCTCGATGCCACGTTGATTGCAGTAGAAGACCTGGTCTTCGCCGATCTTCGAAGTGGACGCCTCGTGCTCCATCTGGGCGCTCGGATTGGCGACATCGATGTAGGGAAACGTATGCGCGCCGCAGCGGTCGCCGATCAGCATCGAATCGCACTGCGAGAAGTTCCTCGCGTCCTCGGCTGAACGCAGAATCCGTACCGAGCCGCGGTACGTGTTCTGGCCCTCGCCGGCCGAGATTCCCTTGGAGACGATCGTGCTCGACGTGCGCTTGCCGATGTGGATCATCTTGGTCCCGGTGTCGGCCTGCTGGCGGTTGTTGGACACCGCGACGGAGTAGAACTCGCCCACCGAGTCGTCGCCCTTGAGGATGCAGCTCGGGTACTTCCAGGTCACCGCCGAACCGGTTTCGACCTGGGTCCACGAGATCTTGCTTCGCCGGCCCGCGCACAGGCCGCGCTTGGTGACGAAGTTGTAGATGCCGCCCACGCCCTGCTTGTCTCCGGGGTACCAGTTCTGGACCGTGGAGTACTTGATCTGCGCGTCCTCGTGCGCGACCAGCTCGACGACCGCCGCGTGCAACTGGTTCTCGTCGCGCATCGGCGCGGTGCAGCCTTCGAGGTAGCTCACGTGGCTGCCCTCGTCCGCGATGATCAGCGTGCGCTCGAACTGGCCCGTGTTCATCGCGTTGATGCGGAAGTAGGTGGAGAGTTCCATCGGGCAGCGCACACCCTTGGGGATGTAGACGAACGAGCCGTCCGAAAACACCGCGGAGTTCAGGGCGGCGAAGAAGTTGTCCCGCCGCGGCACGACCGTGCCGAGGTACTTGCGCACCAGCTCCGGATGGTCCTGCACCGCCTCGGAGAACGAGCAGAAGATGACGCCGAGTTCCGCCAGCTTCTCGCGGAACGTAGTCGCCACGGAAACGCTGTCGAACACCGCGTCCACCGCCACCCCGGCAAGCACTTCCTGCTCCCTGAGCGGAATGCCGAGCTTCTCGTAGGTGGCCAGAATCTCGGGATCGATCTCGTCCAGGCTCCTGGGCCGGTCGTCATCACTCTTCGGCGCGGCGTAGTAGCAGATGGACTGGTAGTCGATCGGTTCATAGCGCACGTTCGCCCATTGCGGCTCGACCATCTTCAGCCAGCCCCGGTAGGCGTGCAGCCGCCAGTCGAGCAGCCATTGCGGCTCGTTCTTCTTCGCCGAGATGAAGGCGATGATCTCTTCGCTCAGACCCGGCGGCGCGGTGTCCTGCTCAACGTCGGTGACGAAGCCGTACTCGTAGTCGCGTTGCGCGAGGGCTTCGATCGTGTCGGTCGCGGTCGCCATCAGGAACTGCTCCGGAGCCAGATCAGGGGTTCGGCGTCGCGGACGGCCGTCCCCGCCATGAAGTTCGGCCGCGCCATGTCCGCGATCGTGATGTCCTCGAGGGCTCCCCGGACCGCCCGGTTGATCCGCTGCCAGTTCTCCCTGACACGGCAGAACGCCTCGTAGGAGCACTCGTGGTCGGAGTGCTCGCTGCACTCGGTCAGGGCGATGGGCCCTTCAAGGGCGAGGATCACGTCGGCGACGTTGATTTCTGCCGCCGAGCGCGCCAGTTCGTAGCCGCCCAGCACGCCGCGGTGCGAGGTCAGCAACCCCGACTTCGCCAGCAGCTTGAGGATCTTGCTGACCATCGGCGCCGGCAGATGGGTCTGCGCGGCGAGTTCGGCGGCGGCGGCCCGCCCGTTCTGCGCGAGCTGGGTCACCAGGACGATGCCGTAGTCGGCTTGCTTGGTCAGTCGGATCATGACGTGTGTATGGTTGAGAGCGGGCCGAGAGCGTCCGTTCATGCGGCGCGTGGAGTGGGACCCGGATGCCTCCGATCAAGCCCCGGCGCCTGGTGTCAACGGAACCGGGACTCGCATAGTCCCGATTCAGAGAGTAGCACGGGAACGCCGCGTGTCAATCGCGAACCATGCGATATCGTGCGCGCCAGAGACGGCCGTTGTCCTGGTTCACGCCCGCCAGCCGGCGTCAGGGCCTAAGCCCCGGCCCCCACCTCAACAGGACTCCAGGCCGCGCCATTTGCTGCGCGGCGCTACGCCGCGCAAGCTTCCTGGCGCTACCCATCCTCGTCCTCCAACACGGTCACTCCCCGGGGGTTCCGCAGATGCCACCGCTGGCCTTCCCGGTGGAGATCCCCCTCCAGCGACACGCTCAGGCGCGCCTCGTGCGCGCGCGCGATCTCGCGGTAGTCCCCCGAATCGAAGATCGCCTGAACGGAAACCAGGCTTCCATCGACGAATGCCTTGATCGCGGCCGTTCCCCTTGGGTCGGTCCTGTCCCGCGTGAGCCGCGACACGTACCCCTGAACCTCCTCGTCGGTGCGTTCCTGGCGGTCGGACAGCACTCGCGCAGCTTCGTCGAGAACGGCGATGTCGGGCGGCCTGAAGACAACGACGGCCCGCCTTCCCGGCGCTCCGTTGGCGGGCCGCGTCATGGCCCAGCTCACGGAGACTTCAAGCCCCCCGCCCGCTTCGGTCAGCCTGGCGACGGATTGGCAGAAGTTCGCACTGATGCCCTCGCCCAAGCGACTCTCGAATTCGTCGATGGCGCCGACGCCCCGGTTGACCCGGTCCATTGCCCGTCGCGAGGCATGCAAACCAGAGACGAGCTTGCGGGTCACCTTGCGCTCGAACGGCTCTTCGGAAAGCAGCGTTCCCTGTTCGCCGAGATCAGGCGCCACCGGCGCAAGGAGGTTGATCAGGAAGCTGCCGGGCTCGGTATGTCCCAGCCGCACCCTGTCCAGGTACTCGGTTGCCCGTCTGTTTCGCCCGGCCCGGTACATTCGCCGGGGTCGGTTGGCCGAGCATGCCGCCGCCAGCAGTAGCTTCTTCGACTCCTCGAGTACCGCAGCACCGTCGGCGAGCCTGACGGTGCTGTCCCCGGAGGCGGTCGGCAGACGCAGACGCACGAGGTCCCATTCGGCAAGCGAGAGGTCGGCGAGTACCGCCTGCCGCCGCCTGCCTTCGACGCGGCCGATCTGTTCCGCGATCTGGTAGATCCGGATGCCGTAGTCGCCGTACTCCTCCGAAGCGGGCACGAACGCGGCCTCCCGGTCGTCCTCGGTACAAAGATAGACATCAGCCGTTTCCCGCCGCAGGGCATCGGCTCGACGCCAGCCGTTGGCGGACAGATACGCATGAACTCCACGGAGCCCAATGGTCCGGGCCAGGGCGACTTCGCTCGCCGGCGAGTTCATGACGGCACCTCCTGGCCGCACGTGAACAGCGGCGCGAGTCCCGACCTGCCGATGCGCTGAGATCGGGGAATGACGACCGTCCGGGACTCCGCACCCACGCAATCGTTCCCGGCGAGAGACAACCACCACCCGCACTTCCTGAGGATCAGGCGTTCCGGGGTGCAGTCCATCCACTCCGATTCGTCCGCTGGAAGCTCAAGGACCACCAGCAGCAAGGGTACCGCGCGCTGCATGGCCAGGTCGTTGTAGTTCTTCCGCTTCAGGCGGAAGTGGAGTCCGTCGGACTTCTCGTCCGGGGCCGCCGTGGCCTTCAGTTGAAGGTCGATCATCTCCCGGCTCGGCAAGCCACTCCGAAGCGTCGCATCGACGCTGTCACTGTCTGGCTCGGGGCCCCGTTGCAGGGTGTATCCGGCCCTTGCTGCGAGCGCGGAGACGTAGGCATGGGACATCTCCGCCTTGCGCTGGTTGTCGGTGAGAATCGCGTCGGTCACAGGGTGTTGGGTGGCCGTGAAATGCGGGCGCGAGGCTCTCACTCCTGCACCGCTTCGCGCCGGTCCTCCTTCGCCCGTTCCGCGTTCAGAGTCATGAGGCGGCCCAGGATCTCGTCGCGGACCGGCGTCGGGCCAGCGGCAAGGATAGCGCTTCCTGCCGCGGCCAGGAAAGAGGAAACGCGTTACTCGCAGCTCCCGGTCTTCGCGTGTCGACGCGGAAGAACAGGCTCCTCCAGCGCCTGTCTCGTCAGCCGACGCTCGTCCGGGTAAGAGCCGCATCCGCGGGAAGGTCGGCAACGAAGCCGGATGGTCCGTCGCCGTCAGTGCTGACCGGGGTAGAAGGCCGCGTCGTTCACGTCGAGAGTCGGCACCACCAGGGCGCGGTCCAGGTAGTCGTTGCGCATCTCGCACGACGTCTCCGCGACGAGAGCGCACCCGTGGCATGCCGCCCCGTGAAGCCAGCGGCATTCGATACTCGACGCCGGATCGTGCTGAGCGCAGACGGGATCGTTGGAGCAGAGCGCCGCGGTGCGAAGCGCCCGTTCGATGTGGTCTTCGATCTGCCGCGCCTGCTGCACCAGCCCGCCCAGCGTCCCCTCGGCATCGGGGCTCGAGGTGTACAGGAGAACTCCGTAGCGGCGGGATTCGTCGTCCACGTACACACGTTCCCGTATCGAGGCGGCCGGGTAGCCGCAGCGGTCCGCGACCGATTGCAGCAACAGATGCGACAGCGTGTGCAGCATCACATAGCTCCCACCGGGGAAGCGCAGCTGGAGCTTGCGGGCCTTCGCCCATTCCGTGTGGCCAATCTCGAGATCCCTGATCCTCCGCGCCACTCCCGGCCGCGCCCGCCACCTGCGAATCGCGCTGGCCGAGAAGTGAAGCAGGACTCCCTCGCCCCGGTTCTCCACCGCGGGAAACCACCGCGGGTCGATCGAGATCTCGGCCCGCTCGACATCGTCGCGGTACTCCCCGTCGATGTCCGGCATCGGGGCTTCCAGGCGGGTGAACCCTCCGAGCGCCAGTACCTCGCGCAGACGGTGGACCTGCACCACCGTCTCGATCAAGTCGCCGAAGCGCGGCGAGGGGTCGCGGCGCCTGAGTTTGCGGGCGTGGAAGTCGGGGTTGATCGGCACATCGTCCCCGAACCCTTCCGGCACGGCGAGCATCGCTTCCATCTCGACGTCCTTGACGGAGCGTTCCCCGGTGGCCGGCCCTTTTCGATGCCTGATCGCGGCAAGCACGTCCTCGTCGTCGAGTCCGGCCAGCGCATCCGCAACCTCGGGCAGCTTCCTGAAGGAAGTCAGGTCAGTCAGGTTCTCGACGGCCATGAGGAGCTTCCAGACCTCGCTCACGGCCTGGTCGACCGCCGCCCCCTTCTCCGGAATCGACAGCGCCCGGACAAGGAGCGGAAAGTAGGCGTTGGTCGCGGTCCTGATGAGCAGGCGGCCCGGCTGGTTGCATCTCTCGCGGGCGCCTGGCCCCAACCACGGGCGCGCCCCGGTGCAAACGCCGAGCGCCTTCGCGCCGAGGTCGTTCGCTTCGGTCATCGATCGCGACTCGCCGCACTCGCATCGAACGCGCAGGTTGGCCAGCTCGCCGGTCGCGCCCGTCTCGTCGAGCCATAGTCGACCCAGGCAGCTCGTGGGACCGTGATGGGCGAAGGCATACCAGGGAAAGTCGGCCACGTGTCCCTTGGGACACGCCGTGACGAACCGGGTGGCCACGACCGGCCGCCGCTCGAATCGGCCCCTCTCGAGCGTCCTGCGGTGCACCAGACGACGGGAGCGGGACCTGCGGGAAGAGGCCGATTTCGTCCTTTCCGGCGCCTCCTGAACGACGAACCACTCGGGGAACCGGTAGGCGTCGATTCCCCTGGGCGCGGTAGACCAGAACTCGGCCGGGTCAGGTGTCGGCGGGACCCGCAAGTCGGGATTCTTCACGCCGGTCATGCGGGCAAGGATCCGCTGAACGCGAGGCTCGTCGAGCCGGACCAACGCCAATCCCCAGCCGTCGATTCCCGCCACGACGGCGGAGTCGTGCGGCAGGTCGATCAGAGCGCCCGGACCATAGGTCGTGATGACCTGACTGCGCCGAATCTGGCCGGTGGACTTCAGACTCACCCCGCCCGCCTCGCGTCACGCAGGTTCTTCACATAGACGTGCACCTCGGGCTCCACGTCCCGAAGAGACCGGTTGACCCGGAACTTCCGCTCGTGTTCTCCCTCGGGTTCGGGATCCAGAAGGTGGTGAAGCAGCGGCTTGGCCGGACGCTCCTCGTAGCGCTGGTACTGCAGACGGACGCCGTCCCTGTGATGATCGTCGAGGACCCTGGTCCAGGAGTCCAAAAGGTCCGCGACCCGGCTGCGAACGGAGCCCATTGCCTCCTGCCGCTCTTCCGGGTCTTCAATCCGCTGCTGCTTCAGGCGTTCGTGGAGGATCTCCGTCAGGCAATCTTCCAGCCGGGCGCGCAACGGGCGGATCGCTTCCACGCCATACGGCGGCGTCAGGGTCGGCTCGAGGTGGCGCGCCAGCCCGACGAGCGCGCCCGCAAGTCCACGGTCCAGGGCGCGGGCGGAGAACGGCGTGGCGGAAGCAGACTCGACGGAACGATAGAAGGTCTCGTGGTAGTGGCGGAACCGCTCGTAGTGCGACCGGTCCCTCGGTTTGTGAACGTTGAGCAGCGTGACGACGAGGCCCGGCTTTTCGGCGTCACGCCCGACGCGGCTCGTTGCCTGGATGTACTCCGCGTGGGTCTTGGGCTGGCCGTTCACGACCATGAGTCCGAGTCGGGAGACGTCCAGGCCGACCGAGATCATGTTCGTCGCGAGTGCACAGTCGACTCTGCCCCTCTGGTGGAACGAGCGCCCAAGCCGCTCGAAGGCCGCGGCGACCTCGTCCGTGGACACCCGGGACGTGAGCTCCATCACATCGCTCCTCAGGTTCCGATCGCGGAACAGCCCCTTGTCCCCTCCGAACCGGCGACGCCGCCCCCGGCCGCGGAGCGTGTTCTGAATCTCCTCCTCGACGATACGGCGAGCGCCGCCGAGTTCGCGCAGGCTGTTGAAGTAGGCGAGGAGCGTCATGTAGGGATCGGCGGGGTTGTCCTGGTTCTGACGTCCGCCCGCCTGGACGAAGTGCTTCTGGGCCGCCCCCATGAGCGCCAGAAGGACGCGCCGCATGACGACCTTCGGGTTGCGGCCGGTCGCGGCGACGCCCAGGTAGCGGCGCGCCGGAGTCCTCGCCGCGGGAACAGTGCGCGCGAAGAAGGAATCGCGGCGGTCCGGTCCCGGCGGTGGAAAGACCTCCGTGCGGACCCGCGCGAACACCGCCCGGACCTGGTCCCGGGCCCCGCTGGCGGTGGCGGTGGAGGCGACGATCTTCGGCTTCCCGGCAGCCCTTTCGGGACCGACCCTGCACAGCCCCTCGATCGCCATCTCATAGAGCCCCATCATCGTGCCCAGCGGTCCCGTGATCAGGTGGAGCTCGTCCTGAATCAGCAGGTCGGGCGGCAGCAGGGGAGCGTCGAGCATCGAGCCGCGCCCCGGATCGGCAGCGCCGTAGAAGCCGTCCTGGTCGAACCGCTCCGCGCCGCCGAGAAGTGCTCCCGACGGACCCTCCCAGGGCAGAGCCGCGAACTTGTCCACCGTCGCGATCAGGAAGGCCGGCAATCTCCTGTAGAGGGGCTCGTCCACGGCGACGATCGGGAGCATCCGCTCGCCCGAGAAATCGCACTCGAAGTCGGCGCAGGCGATCCGAAGGTCGCGGGGCCGGTCTGCATCCGGTCGCAGCGCGAACGACTCCTCAGTGAACCGCGTGCCGCACCAGGGACAACTCTCGAGCGGTATCGGAGCCGGTCTCGACCGCGGGTTCGCCTTGTACTGCAGGGTTTTCCGGCGCGCCGTGTCCCCCTTGTCGCCCTTCCTGCCCATCCGGTTCGGAGTGGCCGCCTTCCCCACCCAGAGCCCGATCTCGAAGGGCCACTCGCCGTAACGATCGGGGCTCGCTGCACGTTCCAGCTCCAGCGCGCACACCAGCGAAGCGGCCCGCGAAAGCTGGTCGAGCGTCAGCAGGCGCAGCGTGTAGCGCATGATCACGCTGACTCCCGCCCCTGCACGCCCGCCAACGGCCGGATTCCGGAGCCGCCGATAGACCATGGCGAAGGCGGCCAGCCCCAGATACGCCTCCGTCTTGCCGCCGCCGGTGGGAAAGAACAGCAGATCGACGGTTTCCCTGTCCTGGTCGCCGGGATCCGCCATCCCCGGAAGATTCAGGAGCAGAAAGGCGAGCTGGAACGGCCGCCACTCCGGATCCTCGACCCCGATGCGGCGCGTCAACGCCCGCTGGACGGCCCGGTTCGCCATGCGGAAGGCGTCGAGGGCATCCGGGTTGCCGGCCAGCACGGCCACGCCCCGCGCCATGCGGTCCGCTGCCTTCCGTGCCTTGGCCAGAAGCCGACCGGCCGTTGCGCGGTCCTGCTCCTCGAGACCGGCGGATTCCTTCGCCCGGGCATCGATCCAGCTCCGGTACTCGCCAACCAGGGGCTGAAGCGCGTCCCGGGCCTCCGGGCCGTCGGCCAGCTCGCCCAGCCTTCGGATGGAGAGTTCGACTCGTTCAACCGGCCGGGGCCTGGTCGCTTCGACCTCCGCGCTCCCGATCCAGGACGTGCGGACCTGGGTGCATACGCCGTTCTTGACCGTCCAGTCGGCCGAGACGCCGTGACCGGTCGCGTATGCGGGGGTGTCGGCGTAGTGGAGGTCGGCCACCTGTCTGTCCCACTTGTCGGAATGCCGGGCGGAAAGGTCGTGCCGCGGGTGGAAGTGGTTCTCGCACTCCACCGCCAACCGGGCCTGAAAGGCGTAGCTCTCGTCCGCGTCCTCGTGATCGCGATCCTCCGCGGTAGGGCGTTCGTTCACCAGAAAGACGGAAACCGCCCTGGTACCACTCCGGATGCGGCTGCCAAGGCTCTCCGTCCTGATCCGGCGCTCCGCGGCACGGAGGACGAGGCCGCCGGAGTCAGGGACCGGCCATCTCCCCAGGGAGGCGCTCCCATCCAGCGCGATCTCCACCTGCTCGGTCCGCGGTGTACGCACCCAGGTCTCCACCGTACTGCCCGACCGGTCCTCCACTTCGCCTCTGCGATAGTCGCCCCACGTGACCGTCACCCGGATCGCTTCGGCACCCGGATACACGAGGAAGCTCAGCCCCATCGAGGAAGGGAAGAAGCTGCGCTTTGCCCGCTTGCCGTCCTCCGCGGATTCCTCTTCCAGGCCGGCCCGTTCCGGCACCTCGGCATCCCAGTCATCCTCGGCATCGTCGTCGCCGCGCTGAGGCGCGGGGGTTCCGGTTGGCACGAGAAAGCCGGTCAGATACCACATCGAGGGGCGCTCCCAGCCGGGCAGGCACTCCTCGGCGTGGTCGACGCCACGGCCGGGTTCGGGCCCGACCAGGTCAAGATCAAGCGCCTGGGTGAGGGCGTCGCGGACCGTGCGTGAGCTGAGGGCCGTTGACGGACTCACGGCTCTCCGATGCCGGAGAAAGGCCGGGGCACGATCGCGGCCTCCCGGTCGTCCTCGGCGCAAAGGTAGACCTCGGCGGTTTCCCATCCCAGGGCGTCGGCCCGACGCCAGCCGTCGCTGGACAGATTACGCGTGAACGCCACGGAGCCCAATGGTCCTGGCCAGAGTGATTTCGCTCGTCTTCGAGTTGATGGCGGCGCCTCCCGGTCGCGGGTGAAAAGCGGCGCGAGCCCCAAAGCTGCCGATGCCGGGATCGGGCCCGCGTTGCAGGGTGTGTCCGGCCCTTGCGGCCAACGCGGAGACGCAGGCGTGGGCCATCCCCGCCTTGCGCTGGTTGTCGGAAAGCACCGCGTTGGCCATTGTGTTGGGCAGCGGTGGAGTGCGGGCGCGAGGCTCTCCGATGGAGTAGCTGTCGCCGAGCCACTCGCCCTTGGCTCGGGAGCAGCGGAATGCGGGTACGAGGCTCTCACGTCTGGACCGCTTCGCGACGCTCCTCCTTTGCCCGTTGCGCGTTCAGGGCGATCAGCCGGCCCAGAACCTCGTTGCGGACCGGGTCGGGCCAGCGGTAACGATAGCGCTTACTGCCTCCGGAAGCGTCTTCGCCGGCGGGGTCTTCAGAGTGTTCGGGAAAGAACTTGCAGGCTGTGGGGATGTCGGTCCAGCCGTAGGCGTCGAGGACGGCGCGGTCCATCGCCGCGTGGAGCTCGCGGAGTCGGGTGATGCCGGAGCTCTGCTTCTCGCGGTCGTGGAAGCGGTTGTACGTCTTCGTCAGGCCCTCGTCGTTCCGGAGCATCAGGTCGGCTCGGAAACCGTGGTACGCGGCGCCGGCGACTTCCAGGTCGGAGTGAGTCTCCCACTGCTCGGGGAAGGGGAAGGTCTCGAAGCAGTCGGAGGGGGTGTAGCGCAGGTCGTCTTTCATGGAGGAACCGAAGAAGCGCGCCCAGAGTTCGTGAGGGCGGGACTGCAGGGCGCAGAAGGCGGCGTCAGTCTTCAACGGGAAGACGACGATCGACTCGGCGTAGACCATCTCTCCGGGCAGGAAGGCGACGGCGGCGTTATGTCCGACACGAGAGATCGCGAGTACACGGTCGAGGTCGGCGATGGTGGAAAACAGCCCCGGTGTGTAACGACCCCAGAGCCACCACTTCTCCTTTCTTTGGCGGGCGTCCCCGTTGTCGCCGAGCTTCGCGCGTGCCGGCCGCACCCGCTCCTCAACGATCGCCAGCAGCTCCGGCCAGTCGGCCGCCACCGGGTCCGGATAGTCATGCGGCACGATCCCGCTGCGGCGCCATTCCTTGCGCTGCTTGTCGGAGGCGCCGTGCCACGAGATGGCCGTGCCTTCCGGGGTCGACCCTGGTTCCTGCCGATCATCCACTTGAAGCGAGCCGCGCGCCGGAGAGCGACGCGAAGGCGGCGCCCGGCGAACGGCACTTCGAACGACGCCGAGGCCGAGTCGGGATCCGCTGAGGTGGGGGGAGTTGGGGTCACCGGTCGCCGACTCAACCGGACTGTCTCCGAGGGCGCGACCGTTCTGCGCCGCCGCGCCCCGGCGGCCCGGCGCCGCGGACCCGGGGTCGGCCCGGCGCAGCGGGTAGTCACGGAAGTTGATCACGTACCGGTGATGCCCGTGCGTGGGGCTCTTGTTGACCTCGGAACCTCCGATGTACGGAAAGATCGCTTCGCGGTTCCGCGGGTTCCCGGCGATCAGGCGCTCCTTCTCGCTGAGCGGCGAGGGAACGCCGGTTACATCTGCTCCCCCGGCGCCGCCGCTCTCCGGGGCGTCGTCAGCCTTCCTGCCCCTGTCGTCGAAGGTGAAGCCCATGCCGAGGACGTAGCTTCCGACGAAGCTCTTGCCGGCGTTCGCCCGGAGCCGCTCTGGATCTTCGTGGCCGCCGGTGTGGACGAGAAACGCCGTGATCTCGTCCACCTCGCGGCCGTCGAGCAGGCACCTCGATGGCAGCGTGTTCCGATCCTGAAGGGATTGTGAACCGGGCCGGTCGTGCGAGTCGATCTCGATCGGTACCGAAGTGATTTCGCGGCCGCCGGCATTCTTCGCGGCATGGACGATGCTGACGATCACCGCGGCCGGCCCCGGCCATCTGTAGCGGGTGGTGGCCCGGTAGATGCCGCCGCCGTTGTTGCAGATCCAGCGCAAGCCCGTCGAGCGCGTGTCGCCCTGGCCGATCGTGTTCGTCGCGATGAAGCCGAAGGTCCCGCCATACCGCAGCAGGTCGAACGACCGCCGGAAGAAGTGAGCCACGAGGTCCGCGTTGCCGTGACTCTCCGCGTGCAGTGCCTGCAGCCAGACCCGGTAGTTCGGGACGTTCGCCGCCGCCGCCGTGTTCTTGCCGGCGAAGGGCGGATTGCCCACAAAGGCGTCGAACCCCGGATTCTCCCGCTCGAAGACCTCCGGGAACTCGACCTGCCAGTGGAAGGGCGCCAACGGGGGATGCTCCCGGCGCCTGCCGGCCAGCCGTTCGCGGTGGGCCATCGTCTCGCCGGCCTGCACCTCGGCCAGGCGCGCGAGCCGCAGCTTCCGGCGGGCAGCGATCTTCGTCTCGAGCAGGAAGGACTCCACGGCGAGGTCGCCGTAGAACCGCACCTCGGCCAGGGCTGCGCGGGCCTTCCCCCACAGGTCCTCCATCTCCACCGGCAGTGCGCCGGGCCCTGCCCGCCGGATGCGGCGGCGAAGCTCCGCCACCCGCTTCACCGCGTTGTTCACGGCCAACTCCGTCTGCACCGGACCGCGCTCCCAGCTGAAGCCCGCGATCTGCCTGCGGTCGAGCCCCACGAGCGAGTCTCCGTCGCGGAGCGCATGGTCCAGGAAGGTCAGCGGCTCGTTCTTCGCCAGCGTCGCGAGCCAGAGGGACATCTTCGCCAGGTCCACCGCCATCGGGTTCCGGTCCACGCCGTAGAGACAGCGCTGGGCGACCAGCCTTCGCGCGAAGACGATCTCGTCCTCTCCCTCCGGGACTTCCGGGCGACCGCCGTGGAGCTTCCACGAGTCGAGCAGCCGCTCGGCGAGTTGGCGGCAGGTCTCCACCAGGAAGGCGCCGGAGCCCATCGCCGGGTCGCAGACCTTGAGCTCCAGCAGCTCGGCGGGCCGCGGCACGGCGGTACCGGCCAGCCGGCCCGGAACGGGCTGGCCTTCCGCGGCAACTGCCGCGCGGCGCTCGAGGGGAACGGCGCCGCCGGCCAGCCGGTCCAGGACCGGCCTCAGCGTCTCCTCCACGATCGGAGCGGTCAGCTCGCGGGGCGTGTAGTGCGAGCCGGAACTGCGCCGTTCGTCACTCGGCTGCAGGATCATCGCTCCCCGGGGGACCAGGTCCGGGGTCGCCGCGTGGTCCACGACCTTCGCCAGCGCGGCGTGCAGTTCGGTGACCGACTTCGCGGATTTCAGCGGACCCTCCACTGTCTTGACTTTCTTCAGATCGCGCCCGGTGCGATCCCGAAACCACTTCACGCGCGATCCCGGCGCGACGGCCGCCAGCTTCTCCAGATCGATCGTCGCGGGGGCGCCGCCGGTCTTCGGCGACTTGACGGCGACCGAAAGGCCCGTCGCCCTCTGCAGCCGAAAACCCATCATCGTCTCGTACACGGATCCGATCTGTTCCACGTCAAGCGCTCGGTAGGAGATGCGCTCGCCGTCCAGCACGAGCAGCTTCTCCAGCACGCGGTGGATCGTTCCGTCGGGCACCAGGGGCGGCTCAACCGCCTGGGTGACCTGCGGCGCGCCGCTCCCGGGCCAGCCTTCCAAGAAGGGAAAGCGTGACGGGCTGAACAGGGCGCCGCGCCGTCCAGGAAGATGCATCTTCCCGGACTTCGTGCCGTCGTGCACCATGCGGAACAAGGCGAGGAGCTGCGCCCAGGCCCCGTAACGGTCGTCCATCGTGTCCGGCCAGAGTCCGGCGTCCCGGCGAAGCCGTTCGTGGAGCCCGACGACGGAGTAGTGCGCCGCGAACGTGGGGTCGCCCGTGAGCATGCCGCGCTCCTCGGCGAAGAGGAGGAAGACGAGCCGCAGGATGACGGTGAGCAGGGCGCGGTAGACACGGTCCGGGTCCTGCTCCAACTCGCGGGCCAGGAGGCTCCCTTGGGACTTCAGGTGCGCCTGTTCGAAGCCGCGCAGAAGCTCGTGGAGGCCGTGCAGCACCTGCTCCGAAAGGCGCTCGCTGACCACGTTCTGGTACCTGCGGCTCGCTTCGAGAAGCCCCGCAAGCCGGTGCTCGGCCGGCCCTGTGAGAAGACGCGATTCGCGCAGCAGGAGACGCATCGCCGCAACCAGCGGGCGGCCCGCGGTGGGCAGCATGTCGCGGACCTGGAAGTCCATCCAGCCGGAGCTCTCGCCGCGGGCCGCGGAGAGCAGGCGGATCGTGCGGCCGCCGAAGATGAGCCCGGCGGGCGCCCGGGTCGCGCGCAACAGGCGTTCCAGGCGGCCGTGGGGAGAGGCCTCCAGCCCGCCGCCCTTCCGAACGACCCGGTCGAGGTCCGTGTCCGGTTCGAGCACTGAGACCAGAAGTTGCCAGGCAGGACCGCCCTCACGCGGGTCGCGCCCGCGCACGGCGAACTCGGGGCGGAGCGTCTCGCCGTACTCGGGAAGGGCCACTTCGAGTTCGGCCGGCACGGCGCCCGCGGCGCCGCCCGCGTAGCCCGCTGGCCGGAAGCTCCAGTCCAGGACGCGGCGCGCGAAGGTCTCGAAATCCGGCAGAAGGGCAGCGGTTTCCCCGCCGGGAGAGGGCGCCGAGTCTTCGACGCATTCCTGGAGCCGGCGCTGGCCCTCGATGTCCCGCCGGTTCAGGATCGCCCCCGCCTGTTCGAGCGCATGAGCCGACACGACCAGGCCGGTCGGCTGAATGAAGCCCAGCCACTCCAGGTGGTCCCGGACGTGCGGCGAGACCTTCCGGTTCACGGGGCGGTCAACCTGTCTCGGGCCAGAGGTAGACGAGGCCCACGGGCTCCACGCGGGTCGCGCGCACGCGGTAGAAGTTCCTGATCCGCTCCGGTTCCTTCGCGATGTCCTCTTCGAACCGATGCAGCCGCTGCCGCCAGGAACGTTTGTTGAACTCCAACACACGCTGCTCTTCGGGGTCGAGATGGAGGGCGATCTGGACCGGCTCCTCCTCGTGCCGGGCAAGCTCCGCACGCACCCGGCGCCGCTGGCGGACCAGGGTCTCCTGGAGCTCCTTCGCCTCCCGCTCGCCCCGCCGCAGCAGCAACTCCGCCGCCCGCTCCGAGAGCTCCCTCGCCCTCGGTTCCAACTGCGGGCGGAGCTCCTCGATGTCCCGCGCGGCCGATGCAAGCAGACGGCCGCGAACGGTCTCCGCAGGCTGCGACGCTCCGCCCGCTTCCAGAACCTGGTCGAGCAGCGCCATCGTCTTCCGTTCCGTATCGGCCCTGTAGCGCCGGAGCGTGCCGCGGCGCAGATGCGGCTCGACCCAGCGCGCGGTCACCGTGACGATTTCCTCGTGCAGCCGTTCCGCGTGCTCGCCGTAGAGAGCCAGGCGGCCCAGAAGCACGACGCGGCGGACCGAGTCGGCGACGTGGACCAGGCAGGCCCGGGAGAGGTCGTGATGGATGAAGCCCTGGGCGCGGAAACGGGCCAGAAGGCGCTGGGCGACCCGCTGTTCCAGGTGCAGATGGACGACTTCGTCCGTCAGCTCGCCCGCGTCGCGGAAGACGACGGGGCGGATAGGCGCCTCCTTTCGCCATTCGAGCCGCTTCTGGCCGCGCTTCATCGGTGCTCGGAGGCTGTCCAGGGTGGCGGCCCAGGACGGGTCCGAGGCGACCCGGCCAGTGAGCGAGGGTAGGCGCCACACCGCGCGGCCGGCTTCGTCCCGTTCCGCCCGCAGGGGCGCCGCGTTCTGGATCCTGAGCGAACAGGAGAGAGCCCGCCGAAAGGCGGACGGGCGAAAGCGCACCCAGTCGCGGGATTGCTCCAGCAGCGACCGGCACTTCTCGATCTGGTCCTGCAGGTCGCGCTGGCGTGCACGGGCGGACTCAAGCTCCTCGGCGACCGCCTGCTTGTGTTCCGCCGCGAGATCGAGCTTCCCGAGTTCCGCAGCGAAGCCGGGGGCGCCGCGCCGCGTGATTCCTTCCTGGTTCAGCCGCCGCTCGATGCCCTCCTCGATCACCCTGCCCAGGCTGCCGAGTTCCAGTCGGATCGTCTCCGTCTTGCGAACCAGCACTTCCAGCACCCGGTCTTCGTGGCGCTGCGGCAATTTGAAGTAGTGGCAGCGCACCTCGTCGGCGGGTTGCAGCTTGCGGTCGATGCGCCCGTTCCGCTGCTCGATGCGCCCAGGATTCCAGGGCAGATCGAAGTGGAAGAGGTCGGTGCAGTGGGCCTGAAAATTCAGGCCTTCGCGGGCCGCGTCCGTGGCGAGCAGGATGCGAAGCGGGTCACGCTCCGGCGGCGTGTTGAAGCGGCGCTGGATTTCCTTGCGGCGGGGGCCGCCCACCAGCCCGTCGATCACCTCGATCCGCTCGTTCGGCCGGTCGGTCCACCGAATCGCCGTTTCAAGCGCGGTTGCGAGGAAGCGCTTCGTTCCCTGGCGGTTTTCCGTGAAGACGATGACGCGCCGGTCGGTCCACTCCGGCCGCGCGCCGGCGCCCCGCATCCCGAAGGGGGGCAGCTGCGGGCAGAGGTGCTCACGGATCCAGTCGATCAGCCGGCGCGTCTTTGCGTCCGGCTGCGTGCGCGCGACGCCAGCCACGTTCTGCATCTCGTCGAGGAGACGGCATTCCTCCCGCCAGATTTCCTCGGCCGTCGCGTCGTGGGCCAACCCTGCTTCCGCTTCACGGTTGGCCGCCTCGATCCAGCGCGCCTCGTCCGCCGCTTCGGCTGCATCCGCCTCCCCGCGCAGCGAACCGACCTCTTCGCTCGCGGCATCCTGGTTGGCGCAAGCCGCGAGTCCCGCTTCGTCGTCGGATCCCTTCGTGGCGAGAAAGCCCTCAAGCGGCTCCTCGGCGGCGGGCGGGATCGGGGGCGCCGGTTTGGCGGCTCGTTCGGAATGAGCTGTCCGGCGCCCCTCGGCCCACTGCCGCTCCACCGTTTCCCGGTGTTTCTCCAGGCTGAGCGCGAACGCCTCGATCGAGGAGAGGAGCCGCTGCTGCAGGCCCACGACGAGGAGTCCGGCGGCTGCCCTACTGCTGCTGGCGGCTGCGGCAAAGCGCCGTTCGCGCAGGGTGCGGTACTCGTCGAGCAGGCGCGACAGGACGAGCTCGGGAGCATCCTCTGGCAGCCCGTCAATCACCACCGGTTTGACGATTCGCCTGGGAAACCCGCCTGCCTCGGCGCGCACGTCCTCCTTGAGCCGCCGCACCATGACCGCTTCGAGATCCTTCCTGCCGCGGACCTCGACCCCGCGGGTGAAACGGTGCGGGTCCAGCAGTTCAAGAAGGGTCGCGAAGCTGTTCGAGTGGCCGTTGTGCGGCGTGGCGGACAGGAACAGGCGATGCTCGAAGCGCTCGCCGAGGTCTCGCACGGCGCGGGTGAACTTCGACTCGATGCCGTAGCGCCCGCCGTGACTGGGCGCCGCATGGTGTGCCTCGTCGAGGATGAGGAGGCTCCGCGCGCGCAGCGGACCGAGCCACGCGCGCAACGGATCGGCCCAGGTCGGGTCGGCGAGCAGCCGATGGGAGACGAGGAAGCGACTGTGCGTGGTCCACGGGTTCGTTCCGAAGCCGCGTTCGCGCCGGATGCGGGCCAGGTAGCGGCGGTCCAGAATCTCGAAGAGGAGTCCGAACCGCTCCTCCATCTCCTCCTTCCACTGTTCCAGAACGGAGGGCGGCGCGGCGACGACGATGGTGCGGACCTTCCGGCGCAGAAGCAGTTCGCGGGCGATCAGACCGGCTTCGATCGTCTTGCCGAGGCCGGTGTCGTCAGCGATGAACAGGTTGACCCGCGGCAGCCGCAACGCCTTGCGGAGCGGCTCCATCTGGTAGGCGTCGATCTTGATCCCGGCGCGAAAGGGGCTTTGGAAGAGCGACGGATCGGTGGCGGTCGTGCAGTTCCAGCGGAGCGTGTTCAGGAACGCGGCGAAGTGATCCGGAGCATCGAAACCTCGGTCTCCCAGATCGGACCAGGGTTCGTCGTCGAGAATCTGCCGATCGAGCTCGCATTCCCAGAAGACCTCGATCTCCTGGCCCTGGGCATCGTCGTCCGCGCAGGCGAGCCGCACCCGGGAGGGCTCGCCCGGATTGCCGGCCGCCGTCACGTCCTCCACGAGCCAGCGGCGGGTACGGACCCGCACCATCTCGCCGACCCGAGGGTCTCGCTCGGGGAGATCGGAAAAACGGCTGGGCGGCAGCCCGTCGCTCCGCACGCTCGTCAATGCACTACCGTATGCGTCACCATGACCGCCACGACATCGGGAGTAGGGCATTCACGAACAGTGGCACAACCTCCGCCTCACTCCACCTCTTCGACCAAGACGGTATCCGACACGGTAGACATCGGGAACGTCGACGCGCCCGTCCCTGAGACGCCTGAAGATACCCAGCGACTCCAGGTCTTCTCGAATGCCAGGTGGACCACGATCCAGATTGCGGGGCGGTAGTTTCCCTCCCTCTTCGCCGATCTCGCCCGAGAGTCGGTCGAGGACCCCTTCGTCCTCCCAGGCCATCTCGATGGTCTTGAACTCGCACGGCACAACGGTCCCCGAGAGTGGGCCGAACAGGCGGTCTACCCAGGGATAGTCCTCCCGGAGCTCGCTAACCCTCACGATCGAGGCCCCCTGGACGCCTCGCTTGACACTCTCGTAGTGGAGGGCGTGCTCATGTTCCGGGTACCGTTCTGCCGTATCGTTGGCCGCGGCTCGGAGGGCGGTGAGGAACGAACGCGGACTCACGATTCCATCGCTATCCGCCAGATGGTTGGGAATCCACGTGTAAGGGAACCCACGCCTGCGGTCGGTCCCCATCCAGGGGCCCGTGACCGCGTGGAGCCGCTCGCGCTGGAGGCCTTCGTCGCTGCCGAGCGGCGCCGGCACGATGAAAACTGCTCCACGCCCTTGCTCAACAGCCTGCCAGTCGCCCTCGGCCATCCATGCCCGAAGCTGCTCTCCATGAGTACCGTTGGCCAGACACTGCCACAGCATTCCGTAGAGATCGCGCCGGGGCCAGGTCAGCGCCACCGAGGAGGAAAGGACCTTGGAAGCGTCAGGGAACGTCGCTATCTGCGTCTCGTCAGCTTGGTCCGACCGCAGAAACACCTTCGCCCGCAGCCTCTTGTACGAACGCATGTCGAGAGCATGGCGTAGCAGCCCCCGGATCAACTCGAGCACTTTCGGCCATTCGTCCGCGCTGCGATCGAGGCCGTCGAACACCACCAGCGAATAGACCTCCCGCTGCTGAAGCTGCTCGTCCCGATCACGGAACAGCCGGGAAACAGCGCCGGGCTTCGCTCCGACGTAGTCAGCACGCGCCCGCCAGGAGTCCAGGTCCGCCAGCGTGTGTTCGCGGCCCGCCACATGGCGTGCATGGATGGTTCGCCAGATGATCCGGGGGTCGATGCCGGACTTCAGCATCCGGCTGAGTTCGTCGGGTCCCGGATAGTCGCCTGGCGCGTCGATCACGCCGAACCCGGCTCTCACTTCGGCGCCCGCAGTCAACGTGGAACCCGGTGCGACCCGGTCAAGCAACGCCCGAATCGTCGGATCCTGGAGCGCGCTCCACCAGAGGGTCTTGCCCGAACCGCGCACTCCGGTCACCAGCATGACGTTCGGGTGCAACGCCTTTCGGTGGGAAGGCGGGAGGTAGACATGGGCCGGGCTTGGCGGCCGCCCGTGGCTGGTTCCCTCGGGCAGCTCGGAAATGGCGATCCGAAGGGTCTCGGGCATGTGCCGAAATGCGTCGGCCGCCGGCCGATGAAGCTGGTCGAACCGGTGCAGGAAGGACGAGTACGCCTGCTCGACGGTACTTCCCTCCAGGTCGCGCAGGGACCCGCCTGCCAGCCCGAGGTTCCAGTCGACCACAAAGGGGCTGTGAGGTGCATCCTCGTCCTCAAGATCCCAGGAGACGGCGTTGGGCGAATCGTCGGCCGGCTCCAGGGACGGCTCCAGGGAGTCGTACAGGTGGTCCCGGAACAGACCCCAGGATTTCTCGCGGAACCGCTCGAGGTACTCGCGTCGCGACCCGGGAGCAAGCGGCGGCGTCAGCGCGGACACGATCGACAGCCTCTCCCGAATCCGGGAGGCGATCCCCTGGGCCCTCCAATGGTCGAAGAGAATGCGGTAGGCCGTCCAGGTGCTGGGCGAATCGACGGCGAACAGCATGACCCTGGCGCCGAGGTCGGTCACGGTGGCTGCGGCGATGTCATGGAGACCGCTTCGACTCTCCAGGAGGACAACTCCCGGCTTGAGCGTCGATTCGAGAGCATCCACGAGCCGGCGCAGACGGCAGATCCACGGGTCCTCTGCCGTGTCCACGTAGACCCGCCCCAGTTTGGCCAGGTACTCGCCGGCGTCGCGGCCATGAGCCGGCGCCACCCACACGTTGCCCTGCAGGTCATGTGCCCAGGCTGGGATCGAGTACATGTCGTCGATCACACGATCACCCTGGCCAACCAACTCCTCGACGAACCAGTCGACCACTCCGAACTGCGGCTGTTCTTTTCGGCCGAACACTGCAGATGCCAGGCCCGGCGACTCGATATCCAGGTCGACCACCAGCACGTCGTGCCCCTGGCAGGCCAGGCGCCAGGCGAGAACTGCCGCCGTGGTGCTGCGGCCCATGCCTCCCTTCACGGAGTGGAGGGTGTAGCGGATCGGACCGTCCTGGCCTTCTTCGCCAACCGTCCACCAATTCCCGCCCACGAGGAGTCGGTCGACCCAGAAGAAACCGGGGCGAATCTCGCGCGCCGCCTCCCGCGCGCCGTCCAGAAGGCCATCGTCCACCCACAGCACAGCACCGTCGTCGGCGCGTGCGTAGGCTCCAAGTCGGTCCCGCAGGGCTGACGCCAGGCAATCCAGGACCTGGCGACAGGGCTCGCCGCATGTCGTCCTGGCGCTTGCGGAGACTGCAACCCCAAGCCTTCCGAACAAGCTCCGAACCAGATACACCCTCGGCATGTCGGCCAGCAACTCGACCTCGTCCAGGACTTGCTCCGCCCGGTGGCGGACTTCGTCGAAGAACAGCGCCTGGCGGCTCACAGCGTCTCTCCGGTCCGGCCAGCGCCTCAGGAAGCCAGCGTCCGCGCCTCGGTGAGGTTGACGATGTCCCCGTTGTCGAGGACCTCACCTTGCGCGAAGGCGGCCGCCGCAAGCGAGGACCCGAGGAGAGCGGCGACTGAAGCGGCACGGGCGATCACCCTCACGCCTCCTTGTCCCCGCCGGATGCCGGCGCCATCCGCTCCGCCTCCCTGCTGTCGCCGAGCAGCACGGCGACCCAGCGGAACTCCTCCGTGTTCTCGAGCATGATCTTGAGCACCATGGTCAGCGGCACGGACAGGAGCATCCCGATCGGGCCCCAGACCCAGCCCCAGAACACGAGGGACAGAACGACGACCAGGGTGGAAAGGCCAAGGCGGCGGCCCATCAGGTGCGGCTCGATCAGGTTGCCGATCACCATGTTCACGACCAGGTAGCCGAACGCGACGAGGAGTCCGCGGCCGACGCCGATCTGAACCATCGCCAGCAGGGTGGTCGGCACGGCGGCGATGATCGAACCCAGGTTGGGGATGAAGTTCAGGACGAAGGCGACCAGGCCCCAGAAGATGAAGAAGTCGACGCCGAGAAGCCCGACCCAGGCGCCGATCAGCAGGCCGGTGGCGGCGCTGACCATGGTCTTGATGCCGATGTAGTGCTGGATCTCGCGCATCACGCGGGTGAACCGCCCTTCCGCGCCGTCGCCGGTGAAGGCCATCCGGACCTTGGCGCGAAAGGTGGCGGCTTCGAACAGCATGAAGATCACGATGAAGACGATGACCAGCAGCGACGAGAACGCCGTCGCCGTGTAGCGCAACGCCTGGTTCGCGAAGTCGACGAGCAGACTGGAATCGAACCGCGACAGCAGCCCCAGCCGTTCCGACGCATCCGGTGCAGCGAGCCACTCGGGCTGGAGGCCGCGCTCCTCCAACCACGCCGAGCCGTCGTCGATCAGTTCGGTCAGCCTCCCCTCGTACTTGTCCATGTCGCCCGCGAGCTGGTTGACGGTGGTTCCAACCAGGGAGCCGACCGCTGCCAGAACGGCGATATCCAGCAGGATCGTGCCGAGCACCGCCAGCATCGCCGGCAGGCGCTGCTTGAGCCAGAACAAGACCGGCAAGCTGAGCGTGACGACGAAGAGAGCGATCAGGAAGGGCTCGATGACCGATGACGCGGCCCGGAGACCCGCCACCAGCACGACCACGCACGCAGCGACGACCAGGACCCGGACCGGCGTCCCGAGATCGCGGAACGGCTCGTCTGACTTCGCTGCCATGGTCCGACTCCGAGTGTAGCCGCCGGCCGCTTCGCGCCGGATGCCGGCTCAGCCCGTCGCGCCGCGGTGGTCGGCCACCAGACCGTCGACGACGGCCGGTTCGGCCAGCGTGGTCACATCGCCGAGGTCGTCGTACTCCCCGGCGGCGATCTTGCGCAGGACCCGGCGCATGATCTTGCCGGAGCGCGTCTTGGGCAGACCCGCGGCGACGTGGATGCGGTCGGGCGTTGCGATCGGCCCGATCACCCTCCGCACCTGCTGGCGCAACTCCGCCGCCAGTTCCGCCTGGTCCCGGCTCTCGGCCTCCGGCGTGATCAGCACGTAGGCGTAGATGCCTACGCCCTTGATCTCGTGCGGGCAGCCGACGACGGCGGCCTCGGCGACCGCATCGTGCGCAACCAGGGCGCTCTCGATCTCCGCCGTGCCCAGCCGGTGTCCCGACACGTTCAGCACGTCGTCGACGCGGCCGGTGATCCAGTAGTAGCCGTTCCCGTCGCGCCGGCAGCCGTCGCCGGTGAAGTACATGCCGCCGTACGTGCTGAAGTAGGTCGAAACGAAGCGCCCGTGGTCGCCGTGGATCGTTCGGGCCTGTCCCGGCCAGGACCGCTTCAGGCAGAGGTTGCCGCTCTGGTCGTTCCCCGGCAGTTCGTTGCCGTCCGCATCGACGAGCACCGGCTCGACGCCGAAGAAGGGCAGGGTCGCGGCGCCCGGTTCAAGCGGCGTGGCCCCCGGCAGCGGCGTGATCAGGATGCCGCCGGTCTCGGTCTGCCACCAGGTGTCGACGACCGGGCAACGCCCGTCGCCCACCACGTCGTGGTACCACCTCCAGACCTCGGGGTTGATCGGTTCGCCGACCGACCCGAGAACGCGCAGCGAACCGCGGTCGTACGCCTCGACCCACTGATCGCCTTCGCGCGCGATCGCTCGCAACGCCGTGGGCGCCGTGTAAAAGAGGGTCACGCCGAGGTCGTCCACCACCTGCCAGTAGCGGCCCGGATCGGGATACGTCGGCACCGACTCGAACATCACGCTCGTCGCCCCGTTGGCGAGCGGGCCGTACACGATGTAACTGTGCCCGGTGACCCAGCCGATGTCCGCGGCGCAGAAGTGAATGTCGTCGTCGTGGTGGTCGAAAACCAGCCGGTGCGTCATCGAGGCGTACAGCAGGTAGCCGGCGGTCGTGTGGAGCAGACCCTTGGGTCTTCCCGTCGAACCGCTGGTGTAGAGGACGAACAGGGGCGCCTCGGCGTCGAGCCGGGCTACCGGCGCCGTCGCCCGCTGCTTCGCCGTCTCCTCGTGGAGCCAGAGGTCGCGGCCCGGGGCCATCGGCACTTCCGTGTCGGTCCGCCGGGCGACGAGCATGTGCTCGACCAGGTCCAGGCCCTCCACCGCCTGATCGCAGGTCGCCTTGAGCGGGATCGTCCGGCCGCCGCGCAGACCCTCGTTCGCGGTGACGAGCAGCCGGCAACCCGCGTCGACGATCCGCTCGCGCAGGCTGTCCGCGGAGAACCCCGCGAAGACGACGGAGTGCACCGCGCCGACCCGGGCGCAGGCGAGCATCGTGTACGCCAGCTCCGGGATCATCGGCAGGTAGATGCAGACCCGGTCGCCCCGACCGATCCCGAGAGAGGTCAGCACGTTCGCGATGCGGCACACGTTGCGCTTCAGCTCGCGGTAACTGATCCGCCGGTAGCGGCCGGGTTCGTCCTCGACCCAGATCAGGGCGGTCTTGTCGGGCCGGGCCGCGGCGTGGCGGTCGACGCAGTTGACGCAGGCGTTGAGTTCGCCGTCCTCGAACCAGGCGAAGTCGACGGCGTCGAAGTCCCACCGCCCCGCCGACCGCGGCGCCGAGAACCAGTCGAGGGTCGCGGCCTGGTCGAGCCAGAACCGGTCCGGATTCTCGATCGACTCGCGGTAGAGCCTGCGGTAGGCATCCATGCCGTCCACGTGGGCGCGGCCACTTTCCGAGATCGCGGCTTTGACGGGGATCATCCGTTTCTCCTTGCGGGCCAGGGAGGCAGCCCGCGGCGGACGTCCACAGGCAGCCATCAGCCCGTGGCGAAGAGTCCGTGTCGCACCGGGCGCGGTCAGGCGCCCGTCCAGCAAGGCGCGACGCGGGAGCATATCGGGCCGCCCTCCATCCGACGAGTCGAGTCGGAGTGGAGCGACAGGCGACGCTCCCGGCCCGGAGCTAGAGGCACGGCGCCGCGGCAAGCACTTCCGCCGAGACGGTGCCCGCCAGACCCGCGAAGCTGTCCGTGAACATCGTCGCCAGCCGGCGGGCATGTTCATCGTAGGCCTGCGGGTCGGCCCAGCTCCTGCGTGCATCGAGCACCTCTGCCGGGACGCCGTCGAGCGCGGTCGGGAAGGCGAGGCCGAAGACCGGGTGGGTGCACATCGGCGCGTCGTCGAGGCTGCCGTCCAGCGCGGCGTGGATCATCCTCCGCGTGTAGGCCAGCTCGATGCGCCGGCCCACGCCGTACGGCCCGCCGGTCCAGCCCGTGTTCACCAGCCAGACGGCGGCTCCATGGCGCCGCACCTTCTCTCCCAGCAGCCGGGCGTAGGCGGACGGCGGCAACGGCATGAAGGGGGCGCCGAAGCAGGCGCTGAAGGTCGCCGTCGGCTCCGTGACACCACGTTCCGTGCCGCCCACCTTGGCGGTGTAGCCGGAAAGGAAGTGGTACATCGCCTGCGCTTCGTTGAGCCGGCTGATCGGCGGCAGGACGCCGAACGCATCGCAGGTCAGGAAGACCACGGCGCCGGGATGGCCGGCCATCCCGCCGACGTCGACGTGTTCCAGGTGGCTCAGCGGGTAGCTGGCGCGGGTGTTCTCGGTGCGCGAATCGTCGTCGAGGTCGAGCTCCCGCGATTCCTCGTCAAAGACGACGTTCTCGAGCACGGTCCCGAAACGCCGCGTCGTGGCATGGATCTCCGGTTCCCCCTCGGGATCCAGGCGGATCACCTTGGCGTAGCAGCCGCCCTCGATGTTGAAGATGCCATGGTCGGACCAGCAGTGCTCATCGTCCCCGATCAGGGTGCGGCAGGGATCGGCCGAGAGCGTCGTCTTGCCCGTGCCCGAAAGACCGAAGAACAGGGCCGAGTCCGAGCGGTCCGCGCCGTAGTTCGCGCTGCAGTGCATGCTCAGGACGCCGCGGCGCGGCATCAGGTAGTTCATCACGCTGAACATCGACTTCTTGATCTCGCCGGCGTACTCGGTACCGCCGATCAGAGTCAGATGCCGCTCCAGATCGAGGGCGATGAACGTGGTGCTGTTCGTGCCGTCGGTCTCCGGATCGGCCAGGACGCCGGGAATGTCGACGACGGTGTAGTCGGGCACGAAGCCATCGAGAGCCGAAGGGTCGGCCGCGCGCAGGAACATGTTGCGCGCGAACAGGCTGTGCCATGCCCTCTCGCTGATCACCCGCACGCTCAGACGGTGGTCGGGATCGGCGCCGGCGAAACCGTCGAACACGAACAGGTCCTTCTCGGCGGCGGCGGCCAGCATCCTGCGGTGGAGGCGGTCGAAGTGCTCCGGCTCCAGCGCCTGGTTGACCGGCCCCCAGTCGACGGTCTCCGACGACGGCGACCGGCGCACCACGAACCGGTCGTTCGGGGACCGGCCGGTGTGCTCGCCCGTCGAGGCCACGATGGCCCCCCCGGCCGCGATGGCGGCCTCGCCGCGGCGCACGGCCTCCTCGTAGAGCCGAGCCACGCTCAGGCGCCAGTGGACAGTGCCCCGACAAGCGGTCAGGAACTCCCGGGAAACGTCGGCCATCTCTTCTACCTCACGCGGCCCGGCGCGCGAGGGTATCCCGCGTCACCGGCGAAGCCGCGAACCATGGCTCCTCGGGAGGGATTCGAACCCCCAACATTTCGGTTAACAGCCGAACGCTCTACCGTTGAGCTACCGAGGAAGAATCCGCCGGCTCCAGGCGACAGCGGCGGGCGACATGATGGTGATCTTAGGGAGGCTCAGAGCCGACTGTCAATCGGGGCCGGAAGCCTGACGCCGCCGGACCCGGCAGAGCTTCGTGCCCCAACCTGTCGGGCCGCCCTCGATCCGGGGAACGAGGGCGTCTGCGGCGCCGTCCGAGTGGCGCGGCGCGCGAGGCCTCGAGGGCTCCGCTTCGCCGCGGCGCACCAGCTGCGGACCAGATGGTCCGCGCACCCGGCGACACCGCGCAGGCGTGGTGAGCCGCTCTCTGTGCCGGGGCGGCAGCGACCGCGGCAACGGCTTGGCGCCGGTCTTCCGCCGCGGGCTGCCGGAGCTGGTGCTAGAGCAGGTTCCGGAAGGGGCGCAGACGCCGGGAACGGCTCGGACGACGGAGCTTGCGGAGTGCCTTCGACTCGATCTGACGAATGCGCTCGCGCGTCAGGTTGAACGAGCGGCCCATGTCCGCGAGGGTCGACTCCGCTCCGTCGCCGACACCGAAGCGCATGCGGAGCACCAGTTCCTCGCGCGGACTGAGCGTCTGCAGCACCTCGGCCGTCCGTTCGCCCAAGCTCTTCGTCATCAGGCTGTCGAGCGGCGAAACCACGTTCTTGTCCTCGATGAAATCGCCGAGGTGGGAATCCGCTTCCTCGCCGATCGGCGTTTCGAGCGAGATGGGTTCCTGGGCGATCTTCATGATCTCACGCACCTGGACGACATCCATGTCCACGCGCTCCGCGATCTCCGGAACCGTCGGCTCCCGGCCCAGTTCCTGCACCATGGCACGGCTGGTGCGGGTCAACTTGTTGATCGTGTCGATCATGTGGACTGGAATCCGGATCGTCCTGGCCTGGTCCGCGATCGCTCGCGTGATCGCCTGACGGATCCACCAGGTGGCGTAGGTGGAGAACTTGTAGCCGCGGCGGTACTCGAACTTCTCGACGGCGCGGATCAGGCCGATGTTGCCGTCCTGGATCAGGTCCAGCAGTTGCAGGCCCCGGTTCGTGTACTTCTTGGCGATCGAAACCACGAGACGGAGATTGGCCAGAATCATCTCGGAGCGCGCCTGTTCGCAGATCGCCTCGCCGCGCCGCACCTTGCTCAGGGTCGCGGTTACCTGGCCGAGAGTCGTTCCGTAGCGTTCCTCCGCGGCCCGGAGCCGGGCGCGGTACTTCTTGATGCGACGCCGGTGCAGCACGCCGAGTTCCGTGTCCCGTTCGCGATCCAGAGCGATCTGCGCACGCCGGATATCCCGGTCGTGACGCGAGATCTCCGCGTAGATCTGCTTCAGGATCTCCACCAGCCGCGCACGGGTCTGGGCGGTCAGCTCGATCGAACGGATCTGCTCGGTGATCCTGCCGGCGGTCCGGTCGATCTCGCGCTCGATCTCCAGGAACCGCTCGCTGCCGTGCCGGCAGCGAGCGCGCCGGCGGCGCAGCCGGCTCACGCTGCGGTCGAGTTCGTCGATCGTCTGGAAGATGTCCAGGTTCCTGGCAATCCTCTTGTTCGCCTTCTGGTCGAGACGCGCACCGCCGTCAGCCAGCAGTTCGCGCATCAGCCGGTGATCGCGCCGTGCCAGCTCGTTGATCCGCAGCAGCTCCCTGAGCACGACCGCGTTGTCGCACAGCGCCTCGAAGACGATCCATTCGCCGCTTTCGATCCGCTTCGCGATCTCGACTTCACCCTCGCGGTCGAGCAGGTCGACCCGCCCCATCTCGCGCAGATAGACACGCACCGGATCCGTGGTCCGATCCTGGCTGACGAAGGCGGGCGGGTCCGGGTCCCTTCTCTCGACGCCGCTGAGAAGAGACGCAGAGTCCGGGTCGACCACGTTGACGAACGCCTGCGGGCGGCCGATCAGGTCGACGCCGATCTCGCCCAGGCGGGTTCGGATCTCGTCCATCTCCCTGGATTCGGCGAGCAGTTCGTCCGGCAACCGATCCTGGAGCTCGTCGTGGAGCAGGTAGCCCTTCTCCCGGCCGAGGGCGAAGATGCCCCGAACCGAACTGTGGCGGTGTTCGATCGGTTGGGGCGAATCGGACCCGGCGGTTGCGACGTTCAGCGCCATGCCACGACCTCAGGCCCCGGGCTGCCGATACAGGGCGCGGCTGAGCTCCTGCTTCTCTTCGATCCGGCGCTGCAGGGCGTCCATGTCGCCCTCGCGCTGGGCGCGATGGATCTCCCGGGCGAGCAGCTGGAGCCGCTGTCTGGCGAAGCGCCGGCCCAACTCGGCGAGACTGACTCGGAGTTCCTGTTCAGAAAAGGCAGACGACCGTTGTAACAAAAGGCTGGCGATGCGGTCAACAGGGTTGCCGGTCTCGTTCCCGCCCTCGGAGCGCCGCCCGAACGTCTCGACCAGCGCCGTCGAATCGATGGGGGCGGCGCCCGCCCCGGCCTGTTCCCTGACGGCACGATAGATCGCGCGCAGGGCCGGATCGAAGAAGGCGCCGGGGTCCGGCCAGTCGAACCCGTCGAGGGAGGGCGCGGCGAGGATCAACCGCAGCGCCTGCTCTTCGATCGAAGCCGTGGCCGGGGGCCGCCGCGCCGCCGACGTCACCTCCGGGGCGGCGCTCTCGGGGCGCCGGGTGACGGCAGCCGACTCGCGCAGCAGCACCTCCACCCGAACTCCGAGCCGCTCGGCCGCGTGTTCGAAGTACCCCCTGCGCGCAATCGGATCCCTGACCCGGTCGACCAGCACCCGGACCCGTGCCGCTTCCCGGGCTCTCACCCTGGGATCGAGTTCGCCCCGACTCGGCAACTCGTCGATCTCCAGCGCCACCGCGTCCCGCGCCTCGTCGACGACGCTCCGTACCGCCTCAGGCCCCTCGTCGAATCGCAGGGAGTCCGGATCCTGCCCGGCCGGGAAACGAGCGCGGCGGACCACGAGGCCGGCATCGAGCATGAGCGCCGCCGCCTTGCGCGCCGCCTCGATCCCGGCCCGGTCGCCGTCGTAGCCCAGCACCACCTCGTCCGTGTACCGGGACAGCAACCGCACCTGCTGCACCGTCAGCGCCGTGCCCATGCTCGCCACCGCCCAGTCGATGCCGGACGCGACCGCGCCGATCACGTCGAAGTAGCCTTCGACCAGGAGCGCCCGGCCCTGCTGCCGGATGCCGCGGCGAGCCGTGTCGAGACCGTAGAGCAGCGTGCCCTTGCGAAAGTGGTCGGTCTCGTTCGTGTTGACGTACTTCGCCTGGTCGTCACCCAGGGTCCGGCCGCCGAACGCGAGCAGACGGCCCGAAGGCGACCGGATGGGGAACATCAGGCGGTTGCGGAACCGGTCGTAGGGGCGATCCGGTTGCCTGGGGCTGCGCGCGACCAGCCCGGCAGCCTCCAGGTCCGGCATCGCCAGGCTCCGGCCCAGGTCGTGCACGAGCGTCTGCCAACCATCCGGCGCAAACCCGACACCGAACCGGGCGATCAGCTCCGACGGCACCTTGCGCCGGCGCAGGTAGTCCCGCGGCGCCGCCCCGGTCCGCAGCTTGCCGCGAAAGAAGGAGTCGGCCGCATCGAGGGCGGCCTGGATGCGGGCCGACCGATCGGCCCGCGCGTCCGCGCCGGGGGCCGCAGCCGTCCGCGCCAGCGGGACCCCGTAACGGTCGGCCATGTGTTCGATCGCAGTGGCGAAGTCATCTCCCGTCAACTCCATGTGCAGGCCAAGAGCATCGCCGCCAACGCCACAGCCGAAGCAGTAGTACAGCTTCCGCTCCGGATCGAGCGACAGGGACGGGGTCTTCTCCTTGTGGAACGGGCAGAGCGCCAGGAAGCGGTCGCCCCGGCGCTCGACCTTCGTGTGCTCGTTGGCGATGTCGACGATGTCGATCGCCTCGCGCACGGCATCCAACGCCTCGTCGGTGAGCCTCGAACGTCCCGGCACGATCGCCCATGCTACTGCGGCAGAAGGAAGGCACGACATCCGGGCTGCTAACGCAGCACGACTTCGGTCGCGCCGTCGCCGCCCGCCGAGGGCGGCGACGGCTCGAAACCCGCTACCGCCGGATGGCCGCGGAGATGCTCACGGACGGCGCGGCGCAGCCGGCCGCTGCCATGACCGTGGATCACGCGCACCCGTTCGCGGCCGGAGGCCAGGGCCCGGTCGAGCCAGGCGTCCAGGGAGTCGAGCGCAGGTTCGACCTTCTGGCCGATCAGCATCAACTCCGACTCGACCGGCGCCGCCGAAGCCGCCTGGACGCGTACCCGGCCCGAGGGAGCGCGCTTGACCGGCGCCACGGCCTCCAGGACGCCGGGAGACGCCCGCACCCGTTTGCCCAGCACCAGGACAGTGGCCCGATCTTCATTCAGTTCCTGGAGCTCGCCGACCCACCCCAGCGAGCGGTGGCGTACCCGGGCCCCGGTCACCAGCGGGCGCGGCCGTTCGGGCGCCGACCCGGATACCGGATCGCGGTCGCTGAGGTCCCCGCGGACACCGGGGTTCCCACCGCCGGGATTTCCGCGGTCCGCGCGGACGCCGGGGTCGCCGGGCGCGGCGGCTGCACGAGCGCGCGCCGCGGACCCATCGCGCCCGAGTTCCCGGTGCAGGTGGCCGGCGGCGCGGCCGAACGCCCGCTTGCCGGGTCGGGGTTGCGCCGACAGCGCGGCAAGGGCCTGATCCAACCGGTCGCGGTTCCCCCGGCGCAAGGCATCCACTTCGCGCCGCACCGCCTGATCCAGCCGTTTCCGAGCCGCCTGCAGCGAGACCTGACGGGTCTCGAAGCGGTCCCGCTCCGCCTTGGTCTCGGCCGTCAACCGGGCCAGAGCCGCCTCCCGTTCGAGCAGTCGCTCGCGAAGCTGCTCGTTGCGCTCCAGGACACGTCTCAACTGCTGGTGCTCCGAGCCGAGAAAGTGCTCTGCGCGCTCCAGCCATGCCTCCGGCAGACCGAGGCGCCGCGCCAGCACGAGAGCACGGCTGCCGCCGGGCGGCCCGATCACCAGCCGATAGGTCGGCAAGCCGCTCTCCGGGTCGAAGCTCATCGCGGCGCAGGAGGCCGATTGCGACTCGAGCGCGGCGGCGGCCAGCTGGGTCAGGTGCGTGGTGAGGATCCCCAGCGACGCGCTTTCGGCCAGACCCTCGAGCAGGGCGATGCCGAGCGCGGCGCCCTCTTCCGGATTCGTTCCGGCGCCGACCTCATCGAGCAGCACCAGGGTACGCGGTCCGGCGCAACGCCAGACTTCCCGCAGCCGCAGCAGCCGGGCACTGAAGGTCGACTGTTCGTCGAGAACGCTCTGATCGTCCCCGACCACCGCCACGACGTGATCCAGGATCGGGAACCGGCTGTCGGACGCCGCCGGTACCGGCAGGCCCGCCTGGCTCATCAGACAGAGCAGTCCGACGGTCTTGAGCGCCACCGTCTTGCCGCCGGCATTGGGACCGGTCAGCACCAGGGCCCGATGATCGACCAGTGCCAGGTCGAGCGGCGCCACTCCACCCCGGTTGCCGGCGGCGCCGAGGGCCTGCTCCCGGCGGGCGGCGAGCAGCGGGTCGAGCAGCGGATGGCGCGCGCCGCGGAGTTCAAGCGCCGCTGCCGCGCCGTCCGGCGCCGGCGGCGCGATGCCGGCCAGCACGGCGCCGACTTCGGCCGCGAAGCGCGCCACCGCCTGCAGCGCGTCGACGGCGGCAAGAAAGTCGATCCAGGCGAGGATCGCCGGGGTCATCTCCAGCACCTGCCGCACCAGGTCGGCGAGGATGCGGGACCGTTCGATCTCCTTGTCGGCGGCGATCCGCTCGATCTCGTCGTTGCCCTCCACGACCTCCGAGGGCTCGAAGTAGAAGCTGCGGCCCGAGCCGGAGCGCCCCCGGACCAGGCCCGACAGACGGCCGCGGCTACCGGACGGCAGCAGCACGGAGAAGCGGCCGCCGCGCAGGGGCGTCGAGTCATCGGCGAGCCGGTGACGGTGGTCTCTGACGTAGGCCTGAACCTGTGTCTCCAGGGCTGCCTGGGTGCGGCGCGAGTCCCGCACCAGAGCCCTGAGCCGCGGCGACGCATCGTCCCGCACCGCTCCGTGAGGATCCAGGGTGCGGCGGAGCCGCGCCGCCAGAGCGGCGCAGCCGACCGGTTCGCCGGCGCCGGCGCCATCTGCGCCGCGGGCCTCCAGCTCGCGCAGCGACTCGACTTCCGCGGCGAGCCGCGGTGTCTCTTCGCGGTTGCCCAGCCGCCCGAGGACGTCCTCGCCGGCCTCGATCGCCGACGCGATGTCCTGGAGCGCAGAGCCGCCCAACCGGCTTCCTCCGCTCTCCAGCCGGCGCCGCAGTTCCAGGAGCTGCTGATCGAGCACCGGTACGAGGACGCCCCCTTCCAGCTCCCGGGCCACTTCGGCGTAGCGCGCCCGGCGAAGGCCGATCTCGTCAGGGTCCGTCTGCGGCGAGACGGACTGAACCAGCCTTCTGCCGGCGTCCGTCGCCGCGAACCCGCCCACGACGGAAAGCAGCGCCGGGAACTCCAGCGCTTCCGACGTCGCGCTGCTGCAGCAACTCATTTCCGTTGCCGATCCGCGAGCGGACCCGGTGGGCGTGCTCTCGGCATCTGTTCCGCGTCGGCGCGCGCCACCCCGGCACGGCCGGTCGCCGGGAAGTTGTTGCGAATCAGACCAGGCCGGCGCGGCGCTCCTCGGCCAGCTTGCGGAGCATCTTCTTGCGCGCCTGCATCACCTTGCGCTTGCGCTTGACCGACGGCTTCTCGAAGTGCTGGCGCTTCTTGAGCTCGGTCAGAATGCCCTCTTTCTCGCACTTCCGCTTGAAGCGGCGAAGCGCGTTCTCAAAGCTCTCGTCGTCGCGTATCTGCACTACCGGCATAGCCTGGACTCGTCCTCTCCCTTGTGAACTCAGACCCGAGCCCGAACCCGGGTCATCCGTGGCCGTCGGCACACGACGACCAAGAGAAGCGCGCATTCTGCACCAGCAGATGTCCGCCGTCAAGGGACGGAGGCCGCTACTCCTCCTCTTCGACCTTGCCCTCGACCGCGTTGAGATTGGTGCGGTACACCTTGCGATCGTCCTCCCGGAAGAACACGCCAACCGCAGCGTTGACTCCGTGCTGCTCGGGATCCCTGGGGTAGAACCAGGCGAACACGTCGTCCTCGGAGAAGTTCCGCACGTAGCTGTGGAAGACCTTGCCCAGGACGGCCTCCACTTCGGCCTCGGTCATGCCGACCTTGACTTCCGCGAGCCGTTCGGCCGTCACGTAGCGGTCTGCCTCGTACCGGGCGAGCCTCGCCGCCAGCTCCGGGTTGTCCGGGTCGTTGACCTGAGCCCGCTTCACGATTTCGATCGCCTGCCGGTAGTCGCCGCCCTTGACCACGTATTCCTGGGCCACCTGCATCTGCTCGCTGGACATCATCGCGAAGACCGCACGCTGCTCTTCGTTCATCTCGCCGCCGAGTTCCCACCCGGCTTCGTTGATGAAGTTGACGAGCTTCTGCCGGAGGGCGTCGCCTTCGTCTCCGACTTCTTCGTCCAGGACATCCGCCTGAGCGGCCAGCGCCTCGGCATCCTCCCCTTCAGCGGGCGCCGCGGCCTGAGCGCGCAACTGCTCCAGTTCGGCCCGCCTGGCGTTCAGTGCGGCTTGAGCCTCCTCCAGCTCGGCCCAGGCCTCCGCCCTTGCGGTGTTCGTACGCTCCTCCTCGGAGGGGCCGCACGCGGCCAGAAGAGCGAATAGAAGAAGTGCAGCTGCGCCGGCGACGGAAATCGCCCGACCCGGCCGCCTGACTGGACTGAATCTCGACATTCCGGCGCCTCCCTGGATCCCTGTTCGCGTCGCGGTCACTATACCCCAAGGTTGGTCGCCGGGATCCGCGGGCCTGGCCGGCAGATCGAGACCTCGACGTCGGCGGCGCCGCGGCAGCGGTGGACCAGTGCGTGATCCGGTTCACGTTGACGCCGACGCGGGCAACCTGCCGGGCGCGCTCGCGCACCGCCGCGTCCGTGACCTCTCGGCGGGCCTCGAACAGGACGCCGACGAACGGCGGGTTGACCGGGACGCCGACCGGCACGAGACGGGACCGAAGGCTCGACCAGGTCCTTCGCGCAACCCGGCACGGCATCGGGCGCGCCGATCGGCTCTTGGGCAGAAGCCGGGGCGATCCTGGGGCTATACTGCGCGACTGCGCCCGGTGTCCGAAGGGGTCCATAGCTCAGCGGTTAGAGCATCCGGCTCATAACCGGCAGGTCCCTGGTTCGAATCCAGGTGGGCCCATGCCTCGCGGCGGCGGATCGCGCGCTTGCCGACTCCCTGCAAACCTCTCACAGAACGATACTCCGCCGGTGGACGGCGCCAGACTGACAGGTCGAATCGCGGTCACGCCGAAGGAGCTTCGGAACGGAATTGAATGGAAAGAGTCCTTGACACGATCGTAGAGCTGCAGGAGGCCAGCGTGGAACTCGCGCGCAGCCTCGCTCTGCTTGACGGAGTTCCCGACTCGATGCAGGAACTTCACGACGAATACGAGAGCAAGCGCAGCGAGATCGAAGAGCTCGAGCAGGAACGCCAGCAGGCGGAACTCGAGCGCCGCGCCGCCGAAACCGACTCGGCGGCGGGCAAGGAGAGCATCGGGCACTATCAGGAGCAGATCTCCCGCGTCACCACGCAGCGCGAGTACGGCGCGCTGCTGAGCGAGATCGACACGGTCCGCGCACAGATGCGGGAAGCGGACGAGAGGGCGCTTCTGGCCATGGAGCGCCAGGATCAGGCGTCCGCGCTCCTCGGCGAACTCCGCGGAGCCTTCGAAAGTCTGGATCTGCAGTACCAGGAGGCCCTGGCCGCCTGGGACGAGCAGAAACCGGCGCTGCGGAAGCGGGTCGAGGTGCTGAAGGGTCGGATCGAGGTCCTTCGCGAACGTCTGCCCGCCGCGACCCTGAACCTGTACGGGCGGCTGTTCGAGCGCCACGGCGGGAGCCCGCTGGCCGTCATCCGGGTCATCGAAAGCGCCCGGGCTCCGATCCGGCACTGTTCGTTCTGCAACTACCGGATCCGACCCCAGGTCGTGCTCCAGATCCAGACCCGGGGCGCCCTCGTTCCCTGCGACTCCTGCCAACGGATCCTGTACCTGGACGCCGGAGAAACCGGCTGAGCGAGGCACCGGGAGCGACAACCGCCGAGCGCTACGCCGAGTTGACGGAACGGCTGTCGGACGCGTGCCGGCGCGCCGGGCGAGCCACGGACGAGGTCGTCCTGGTCGGCGCCTGCAAGCGCCAGCCCCTGCAGCGCATCCGGGAGGCCGTGGACGCCGGCCTCCGTGTTCTGGGAGAGAACCGGGTCCAGGAGGGCGAGGCGCATCGCGCAGCGTTGCTCGAGGCCGGATACGACCAGGTGGAGTGGCGCCTCATCGGGCCGCTGCAGACGAACAAGGCGCCGCGGGCATGCAGCGTGTTCGACGTGTTCGAGGCCGTCGACCGGGTCAGGGTCGCACGCCGGCTCGACCGCGTGCTGCGGACCGCGCAGGGAGGACCGAGGACCTGCCTGCTCGAAGTGAACATCGGTCGCGAACCCAACAAGCACGGGTTCCTGCCCGAGGAGACGGACACCATGCTGGGCTTGGCCGAACTGGGCCGCCTCTCGGTCCGCGGGCTGATGGCGATTCCACCCCGACGCGCGGATCCGCGGCAGGCCCGCGGCGACTTCGCGGCCCTGCGTCGGCTGCGCGACGCACTGGGCCTGCGCGGCCTCTTCGGCGACCACGACGGTTGGCTGTCCATGGGCATGAGTGCGGACTTCGAGGCCGCAGTGCTCGAAGGCGCCACCCACGTGCGGATCGGTTCGGCTCTGTTCGGTCCCCGCCGGCCGGGTTGACCGTCGGACGTGCGCCGATATGCTGCTTCGCGCGCCTTGCTGGACGGGTGCCCGACCGGTGTCGGTTCGACACGGACCTTCGTCGCGGGCGGCCAGCAAGCGCTTGGCGGCGCCACCCTTGGAAACCCTCTCCGATCTTCTCTTCCGCGTCGCGGAACGCTACGGTGAACGCGAGGATCTGCTCACGATCCGGCGGAGTCGCCGCACCGAGTCGTTTTCCGCAACCCGGTTCGTCGACGCGGTTCGCCGCACGGCAACGGCGCTCGAAGCACACGGGGTGGTCAAGGGCGACCGCGTGGCGCTCTTCTCGACCAACCGCCCGGAATGGCATGTCGTCGACTTCGCCTGTCACCTCCTCGGAGCGGTTCCGGTACCGATCTACCCCACCCTGACTGCGGCCCAGGTCGCCTACATCCTTCTCGACAGCGGCGCCGGGTGGATCTTCTACGACGACGCTGCGAAGCGGGATCTGGTCACCGGCCTGGCGCCCCGGGGCGCGGAGGACGACGGCGCGGAGCAACAGGGCCTGCGCCTCGTGGCGCTCGACGCCGCCGCCGCCGCGGAGAGCGGAACGCATCTCGAAGCGCTGATCGGCGACGCGGCCCCGTCAGCGGACGACGGCCTCGAACGCTTCCGGGGACGGGTCAGCCGCGACGACACGGCAAGCATCATCTACACCTCCGGCACCACCGGCGACCCCAAGGGCGTCATCCTGTCGCACTGGAACTTCGTGTCGAACATCCTCGCGTGCCAGAAGCTCTACCCTCTCGGCGAGGAGGACCAGGCCCTCTCCTTCCTGCCCCTCTCGCACGTCTTCGAGCGCACGGTCGACTACCTCTTCTTTTTCCGCGGCGTGTCGATCCACTACTCCCCGGCGATCGAGCGTGTCGCCGGCCTGATGCCGACGGTCCGGCCGACCGTCCTGTGCTCCGTGCCCAGGCTCTACGAGAGCGCCTACATGCGCATCCAGGCCACCTTCGCGACGCAGCCGCGGACCCGGCGCCGCCTCATCGACTGGGCGCTCGGGGTCGGCCGGCGGCGGGCGGAGCGCGGCGGAGCTGCGTTCCGGGGCCTGATCGCCGACCGTCTGGTGTTCCGGAAGATCAAGCAACGGTTCGGCGGCCGCCTGCGTTTCGCGATCTCGGGCGGCGCCCCGATCGCCGACGAAGTCGGGGCGTTCTTCGACACGATCGGCATCCGGCTCTACCAGGGCTACGGCCTGACCGAGACGGCGCCCGTGCTGGCCGTGGAGCACCCCGGCGCGGCCCGGCGCGGATCGGTCGGCGCCGCCGCTCCCGGGGTTGAACTCCGCATCGATGCCGACGGCGAGATCCTGGCCCGCACCGAGGGCCTGATGCAGGGCTACTGGAAGAAACCCCGGGAAACGGCCGAGGCGATCGATTCGGAGGGCTGGTTCCACACCGGCGACATCGGCCGCCTCGACGACGACGGCTACCTCTACATCACGGACCGCAAGAAGGATCTGCTGATCACCAGCGGCGGCAAGAACATCGCACCCCAACCGATCGAGCAGATGATGATCATCCACCCGGCGGTGGCGCAGGTGGTCGTGGTCGGCGACGGCTACCCCTACCTCAACGCCCTCGTGGTCCCGAACTACGCAGAGCCGCCGCCGCCGTTCGAGGAACTGGACCCGGACGAGCTACGAAGGGATCCGCGCTTTCGGGACACGATCCAGCGGGTACTGGACGGAGTGAACGAACGCCTGCCCGCCCATGAACGGGTGCGCCGCTTCCGTCTGCTGGAGCGCGAACTGACGATTCAGGAGGGCGAGATCACGCCCACCCTGAAGGTGCGCAGGAAGATCGTCAACGAGCGCTACCGCGACGTGATCGCCTCCATGTACCTCAAGAGCCAGCGGATCGGCCAGCGCCAGCGCTAGCGCTAGCGCTAGCAGTGCTAGTTCACGCGGCTGGACAGATCCGTGGGGTCCGGCGCCTCCTCGATGACGCCGTGGACTTCCTCGTAGCGCCGGAGGTTGGCGCCCAGCGCCCTGATGATCCGCTTCAGGTGACCGGGGCTGGTCACGATGCGGGCGCTGACGATGCCCTGCGGGGGCACCACGTTGATGAAGTCGAGGATGAACTCCTCGCGCGTGTGGGTGATGCGCAACAGGTTGGAGTAGGCCCCCTTGAGCTCCGCATCGCCGATCTTGACGTTGATCGACGATGACGACTCCTGGTCGCCCTGTTCTTCCTTGGGTCGCTCGCTCATTCCATCCTCCTTGCGTCTCTGGCGCCGCCGCCAAGCGGCGGCGCGCTGTCTGAATGGCCAGGCGAACGCCAATCGATCGCCGCTTGCAGGTCGGCGGCCCCGTCATCGGCGCCGCCGCCCAACGCCTCCACCTGCCACTCGTGGTCGGGCAGGTAGAGGCCGATGCTCCGTGACGCCGAACTCTCGGCCACCGTGAACCGCAACGCTCGGCGGCGGTAATCGTACGCCCTGCCGTCACGAGCGTGAACCGCGAGGTCGACGGTGTACTCGCCCGGCGCCAGCCGCAACTCCGGACATGCCAGCCGCACCCGCACGGGTCCGCGCAGCAGGCGCGGTTCGTAGCCGGCGAGATCGGTGTTGGTGCCCCAGCAGTCCACGCCGCGCGGCGTCTTGACCCCGACCCCGAAGACGAAGTCCTCCAGTTCCTCCCGCGGCGCGACCTCCAGCTCGAATATCGCCGCCTCTCCGCAACGCAGGTGATAGCGCTCCTCGCTGGCGGCGCCGGCCAGGAGGCGCGCACCAATGATCCGGGCCTGGCCGGATCCCCATTGCAGGATCTCCTCCTCCTCCGTGTCCGGCGCTGTCGCTTCTTCCTCCGCCTGCGATGCGCCGCCCTCGGCGGCCAGGGTCCGGCGCCGGTCGTGAGCCTCACCCTCGCGCGCGGCCACGGCCTCGAAGTACGCATCGATCACGCGCCGCGTCGAACCGATCGCCCGGAGCCTCCCCCGGTCCAGCCAGACCGCCCGGTCGCAGACGTCGTCGATCAACCCCATCGAGTGGCTCACGACGAGCAGCGTGCCGCCCTGGGCAAGGTGCTCCTCGATGCGGGCGATGCAGCGGTGAACGAATTCCTCGTCGCCGACCGCCAGGACCTCGTCGACCAGGAGAATCTCGGGGTCGGCATGCACGGCGACCGCGAAGCCGAGGCGCACGTACATGCCCGACGAGTAGTTCTTGATCGGCTCCTCGATGAAGTCCCCCAGTCCGGCGAACTCCACGATGTCGTCGTAGCGCTCCTCGATGCGGCCGCGGCTCAGACCGAGCAGCGCTCCGTTGATGAAGATGTTCTCCCGGCCTGAGATCTCGGGGTGAAAGCCGGCTCCCAGCTCGATCAGGGCGGCCACCCGGCCGTTGACCGTCAACTCGCCGGCCGTGGGCCGCAGCAGGCCGGCAACCAGCTTGATCAGCGTCGACTTGCCCGAACCGTTGCCCCCGATGATGCCGACCGCCTCGCCCGCGGCGACTTCGAAGCTGACGTCCGTCAGCGCCTCGACCACGTCGGCCGCGCCCAGTCCGCTGGTCAGGCTGCGTTCAAGGAGCGCGCTCTTCAGCGTCCGCATCCGGTACCCGCCCGCTGAGCGCCGGTAGCGCTTGCCCAGAGCCCGCAGGGCAACCGCCGGCCGACTCACTCAGACCGCCTCGGCCAACGTGTCGCTCAGCCGCGAGAACAGGCCGGCGCCCGCCGCCCAGCAAACCGCCGCGATCGCGACCATCGCCGTCCACACCGGGGCCCCGGGCAGGCGGCCGTGGAACAGCAGGTCCTGGACCGCCACCGTGAACGAGGTCATCGGGTTCAGTTGGACCAGGCGTACGAGTTCCGGCGGGATGTCGCCCAGGGTGTAGATGATCGGCGCCAGGAAGAAGAGCAGGACGAGCACGTTGCCGAGCAGATCCCGCACGTCCTTGAAATGGACGCCCAGGGCCGACAGGCCGAACGCGAGGCCCGCGATCATGACCGTCTCGATGACCAGCACGAGCGGCAGCAGCACGCAGGTCCAGCCGGCGATCGGGTAGCCGAGCAGCCTGCCGGCGCCCAGGGCCAGGGCAACGATCGGCAACGCGAGCAGAAAGTGCATCAGGTTGGACACCACCGCGACCGCCGGCAGCACCTCGACCGGGAAGACCGCCTTGCGGATCAACCCGCTGTTGCCGGTCAGCGACGAGCAGCCTTCGAGCAGCGAGGTCGAGAACCAGATCCAGGGGAAGAGGCCGGTGACCAGGAAGACGCCGTAGGGCTCGACGTCCACCAGTTCGCCCCGCTTCAGGATCGTGCCGAAGACGAAGGAGTAGACGGCCAGGAGCAGCAGAGGATTGAGCAGGGACCAGAAGAAGCCGAGCACGCTGCCCCGGTAGCGGGCCCGCAACTCCCGCAGGACCAGGGTCCACAGCAGGCCGCGGCAGCGAACGAGACATCGGGCGACCTGCAGCATGGGCGGCGGCCATCTTACGTTCCGGCGGCCTCACGGCCCGATCTCGAGATAGACGGGCGCGGGACCGAGCCGCACCGGTCCCGGAGGCAGCTCCACGCCGTCCCGGTCATACGCGGCGCGGACGCCGCCCGGGGGGCGGTAGGCCTGGCCGCGGCGATCCAGCGTCCACAGCACCTGGACCTCGCCGCGATCCTTCACCACGACATCGGGCTCGGCGCGGCCCGCAACCCGGATCCCGCTCGTCGCATCGCGAAGACCGCCCGGCGTGACTGCCCGGTAGCCGCGCACTCCGGCCGGCAGCAGGAGACGTTCCACCTGCGTGCCGGCCAACTCGCGCCGGAGCTGACGCAGCGCGCGGTACGCCGGGCGGCGCCTCGAAGAGCCGCCTCGGGGATCGATCAGCCCGTAGCCGGCCGCCGCCAACTGCCACCAGTACACGCGCTCGGCCAGACCGGTTCCCAGGGCCTCGAGGCAGTAACGGACCAGGTAGCTCGCCTGGGTGTCCTCGTCCACCGCGACATCGCGTCCGGCGGGAGCGTGAGGCCCTTCCTCGAGCGGCCAGTTGAACTCGGTAACCCAGCTTCGATCCGACCCGCAGTCGGGCGCCCGGCGGGCCACCGCCCGCAGCAGGGCCAGTTTGCCCGCGAGATCGAAACCGAGCTGAGTGTTCTCGGGCGCCCCCCGCCGGTCGACGTAGAGCTGGCTGGCGAGGATGTCGAAGCGGTGCTCGCGCAGACGCGAATGCACCAGCCCGGCCGTGGCGTGGGGCTCGAAATCGATAACCGCCGGAGCGAGAACGCGGGCATCGGGATTCGCCGCCCTGACGGCCGCGCCGGCGGCGGCCAGGAGCTTCCAGTACTCGTCCGGACGCCACACGCCCCACTTGCTGCGGTTGGGCGCCTGGCCGATGAGGAACCTGCTGCCGAGAGGCGAGAGGGCGGCGACGGCTTCCTCCACCCGCCGCAGCCACAGTCCGCCGTCCCGCACCAGTGATCGGTCCTGGCTGAGCTGGAACACGAGATCAGCCGGTCGCGGCCGTTTCCGGCCGAGGATCGCCGCCAATCGCAAGAGGTCCTTGTCCAGGCCCTGCCAGAGATGAAAGCGCAGCAGCACATTCTCCACACCGAGATCGTCGATCGCCTCGACGAGGGCGTCGACCGGCGCCGAGCCCGGGCCCACCGCCACGCCGAGGCCGCGAAAGGGGACGCGCTCCGGAGCCTGTTCGATCCGTCGGCGGAGGCGCTTCGCCTCGACCAGCGATGCGAATAGCGGCCCGGCGGCGCGACCCAGGGGTCGGGCGTGGTGAGCGGCGTCACGCAGGCGCACTCCGAGGCGCTGGCCGCGCGTCGCCTGCTGGTGCGGCTGGTCCGTCAGCGGATCCCAGACCGCCCGCTCCTGGGGCTTCGCTCCGCGCTCAGCGGCCGGAATGTGGGGGTGGGCCCGGCGGCGCGGCAGCAGAAGATCGGCCAGACGGCGCAGCGCCCGACGGGCGCCCTTCTTCGACCGGATCTTCAAACGGAATCCATGGTGATACACCTCGAACCACAGGCGCCGAAAACGGGTCAGCCCGCCGGGGCGATAGCCCCGCAGGTACTCGGACCGGTCCGTGGGCCGCAACACCGGCATCCGGCTGAGATCCCGCAGGCGCTGGCTCATCGACAGCCGCCGCCGGAAGCGCGCCCGGTTGAGATCCACCAGGTACAGCTCCGCATCCGTGGCGGGTTCCGAGAGCAGGACGTTGCCCGAGGTGAGGTCCCGGAACCAGATCCCGTGACGGTGCAACTCCGCCGCCAGAGCGCCGACCCGCCGCAGCAGGGCCACCCCGTCGATTGCGGGGAAACGCGCCGCCGACCCGCCGGCATTCAGCGCCCTGAGCACATGGCGCAACTCCCGGGCTTCCGGTATCAGCCGGCACACGAACCACGCCGGACCCTCGAGGGTCTTCGACTCGGCGTAGAGAACCGGTTCCGGCGTCGCGATGCCGAGCCGCCGAAGCCGGCGCGCGGCATGGAAGCTCAGGCGCGCTCTCGTGCCCCGGCGGCGCCGGCGGAGCCTGCTCTGCAGGTTGTCGTGCCGGAACTGCTTGACGACCACGGCGACATCGCCCGTGACCCGGCGCCCCGGCCACGCCGCCTCGTACAGATAACTCCTGCCCCAATGCAGACTTCGGGCCGCGTTGGCCGGATCGAGAAGGTGCCGGAGCTCCGCCTCGAAACCCTCATCCAGCTTGCCGGACCAGACCTCCGGGGCCACGGCGCCGCGCATGCCGTCGAGCTCGAACCGGCGCTCCGGTCGGTCCGTGCCGGTGGACGGTTCCGGTCCCCTGCGGGAGGCTGCGGTCGTCGCTTCCGGAGCTCCTGAGCGTTTCACCCGACCACCTGTGGATTGCCCGGCGGCTCTTGCCGGCGTGTCTCGCGGCGCGGGCCCTCCACCTTGACGACGACGAAGTCATCACGGCGCAATGCCGGATCCGCCTGAACCAGGACCGGCGCCTCGAAGGCCCCATGCAAGCCGTCCAGCACCGCCGATTCGGCGCCGCGCAGACCATCCAGGACCTCCGGGTGAACCCGCACCGCCAACTGACGCGCGCCGCGCCCGGCGCGCGCGAGGCAGGTCCGCCGCAGCTCCAGACAGATCGTCGCAACCGACTTGATGCGGCCCGCGCCGCCGCAGGTCGGGCAGTCCCGGGTCAGCAGTTGCTCCAGGTTCGCGTGCCTGCGCCGGCGGGTCAGCTGGACCAGGCCGAACTCCGAGATGTCGAGCACCCGGTGCCTGGCGCGGTCCTTCCCGAGCTCCCCCTCCAGGCGGGCGAAGACCTGCTCGCGGTGGTCCTCGCGCTCCATGTCGATCAGATCGATGACCACGATGCCGGACAGGTCGCGCAGCCGGATCTGGCGCACCGCCTCGGCAGCCGCCTCCAGGTTGGTCCGCAGGACGGTCTCGTTGAAGTCCGCCGAGCCGACGTCGCGGCCGGAATTGACATCGATCGCCACGAGGGCCTCCGTCTGGTTGATGACCAGATGGCCTCCGGACGGAAGCGGCGCGCGGTCCCGCAGTGCGGCTTCGACTGCCTCGTCGATCCGGTAGCGCTCGAACAGACCGCCGCGGGTCCGCTCCAGCCGTTCCAGCAGCTCCGGCTGCATCCGCCCGAGGTACCCGGCGATGCGCCGATGGGCATCGACGCCGTCCACCAGCAGCGAGTCGAAGTCCGCGGAGAAGAGGTCCCGGATCACACGCACATCGAGTTGCTCCTCGCGGTGGACCAGAGCCGGCGCCTTCGTGGCTGCCGTCCGCTCCCCGATGTCTCGCCAGACGGCGGCCAGCGCCTCGTACTCCGCCTGGATTCGCTCCGCCGCCTCTCCGGCCGCAGCGGTACGCACGATGCAACCCGGGAGAGCGACGGACTCGCCGCGACCGGCCAGGACGAGCTCCCTCAGCCGATCCCGCTCCTCCGCGTCCTCGATGCGCCGTGAAACACCCACGCGGTCACTGGTCGGCGTCAACACGAGGTACCGCCCGGGAAGCGTGATCCGGGTGGTGATGCGCGCCCCCTTGCCCGCCAGGCCTCCCCTGGCGACCTGGACGATCAGTTCGTCGCCCGGCTGCAGCACGCGGTCGATCGGCGGCGCCGCCGCGCGGGACGCGCGTCCAGCGACTCGTTCTCCCGAGGCCGCCGTCTCGGCTCGGGAACCTTCCCGGAAGAGCCCCGGGCTCCGTTCGCGGCGCGCTGTTCCCTGCCGGCCGGAAGACCCGCGGTTCCGGCCCCATTCGACTGCGTCGTCCGCCCTCAGGTAGCCCTCGCGCGCCAGTCCGAGATCCACGAAGGCAGCTCGCATGCCGGGCAGCACCCGCCGCACCCGTCCCTTGTAGAGGCTGCCGACCAGGCTCCGGCGTCCGCCCCGCTCGATGGAGATTTCCACCAACCGGCCGGACTCGATCAACGCGACTCGCGTCTGGAGCGTATCGCTCTCGACCAGGAGCTCTCTTTCCATACGGTGTAGGCGATCGATCCTGTCCGCGCCGGCGCAGGCCGATCAGACGTTGACGAACCGCCGCAGATCGAGGCCGATGATGATTCCGGTGGCCGCGCAGCAGAAGAGCATGAAGGAGCCGCCGTAGCTCAGGAAGGGCAGCGGGATGCCGGTGATCGGCAGCAGCCCGACCACCATCGCCGTATTGTAGAGAACGTGGCCGGCGATGAAGGCCAGGAGTCCGACCACGAGCAGCAGGACCGCCGGATCCCGTGCCGCCAGTGCGACCCGGACGCCGTTCCCCAGGTAGAGGAGGAACAGGGCCATGACGAGGGTGACGCCGGCAAACCCGTACTCCTCCGCCAGCACGGCGAAGACGAAGTCGGTGTGGGGGGTCGGCAGGAAGCGCAGGTTGGACTGCGTCCCCTCGCCGAAGCCCTTGCCGAAGGCCTGACCCGAACCGACCGCGATTCTGCTCTGACGGACCTGGTATCCCGCCCCCAGGGGATCCGTCTGGGGCTGGAAGTAGCTCAGGACGCGGTCCTTCTGGTAGTCCTGCAGCGCGAAGACCCCGAGCGCTCCGGCCAGGGCAGCCGCAACGGCGGCGGCGGCGAGGGCCGACCGGACGCCGACACCGGCAATCGCCGCCATGGCGGCAATCACCGGCACGAACATCAGGGCGCCGCCCAGGTCCGGCTGTTGCGCGATGAGCAGCACCGGAACCGCGACGATCGCCGCAGTCGCCCAGAGCCCGCCGAGCGGGGGAACCGGGCTCCGGTAGCGGGCGAGGCGTCGGGCCAGCAGGAGAACGGTCGCGATCTTGCAGAAGTCGGACGGTTGACCCCCGAACCCCCCGATGCCGATCCAGCTGCGGGCGCCGCCTGCCTCGTGGCCGAAGAACGTGACGGCGGCCACCGCCGCCACGGCCGCCAGGTAGATCCACAAGGCGTGTCGAAGCAGCACGGAGTAGTCGACAAGGGCCGCGGCGACCAGGACCAGCACACCCGCGAGGATCCAGGCCGACTGGCGCGAGACGTAGTCCGTCGTCAGTTCGGAAGAGGCGCTCGAGATCAGGGCCAGGCCGATCAGCGACAGACCGAGCGCCGAACCGGCGAGCTGCCATGAGATGGAACGGACCTGCCGCCCCAGGGTCCGCGGATCAGGTCTGGACAGGAGAACCAAAGTGCGTCTCGTGCATCCGCCTTGCCAGGGGCGCTGCGACTTCGGAACCTCGTCCGCCATGCTCCACGAACACGACGACGACGAGTTCCGGCCTCTCGACCGGCGCGTAGGAAGTGAACCACGCGTGATCGCCGTGCTTGAACGGGAGGTCCTCGGACCGCGTCCAGGTCGCCTGGGCGATGACCTGGGCGGTGCCGGTCTTGCCGGCGACCTGAACCACCGGCGTACCCGCGGCGCGCCCGGTTCCGTTCGCGACCACGTTCGCCAGGGCCTCCCTGACGAAGGCCAGCACCTCGGTATCCAGCGCGATCGGTTCCGGCGGTTGCGCCGCGTCCGCCAGCACATGGGGCCGCACCCGGTATCCCCCGTTGGCCACCGCCGCGGTCATCACGGCCACCTGAAGCGGCGACGTGAGCACGGGGCCCTGGCCAATCGCCACCGAGATCGTCTCACCGGGGTACCAGGGCTGCCCGCGGCTGATCCGACTCCAGTCGGGATCCGGCACGACCCCCTCCCTTTCGGCGGAAAACCCGATACCCGTCCGCCGACCGAGGCCCAGCAGACCGGCGTAGCGGGCGATCCGCTTGATTCCCAGCTTCCGGCCCAGCCGGTAGAAATAGATGTCGCACGAGTGCTGGAGGGCGCCCCGGAGGTTGAGTGGGCCGTGCCCGCGGGACTGCCAGCAACGCCATCGGCGATCGTACAGCCGGGTCGAGCCGCCGCAATGGACCCGCTCTTCCGGATCGATCAGTCCGTCGGACAGCGCGGCCACGGCCATCACGATCTTGAACACGGATCCCGGCGGGTACGTGTTGTGGATGGCCCGGTTCTGAAGCGGTCTGTTCGGCGCCCCGACGATCCGCTCCCAGTCTTCCTGGTTCAGGCGGCCCGCAAAACCACTCGGATCGAAGGACGGCGAAGAGACCATGGCCCGGACCGCGCCGTCCCGCGGGTCGAGGGCAACGATGGCGCCGACCCTGCCTTCCAGCAGATTCTGCGCCTCCTGCTGCAATCCGAGGTCGATGGTCAGGGTGACGGACTCTCCCGGCAGGGCGTCGATTCGATCGACGTCCCCGCTCGACGCAACGCGGCCGCGGCTGTCGACGACCACGGTTCGCTCGCCGGCGGTCCCGCGCAGCGCCCGGTCGCGCAACTTCTCCACGCCGCTGCGACCGATCATGTCCCCGGCAACGAGCGTCGGGTCCCGGTCCTGCTCGGCCGCCGTGGGCTCGCTGAGGTACCCCAGAAGATGCGCGGTCTGGTCCCCGTACCGGTACAGGCGGCGCTGCGAGGCGGCGATCTCGAACTCCGGGTGCTCCGACATGTCGCCGGCGACCTCGAACCGCGCGACCTGGTTCAACTCGAGTTCGCCGGCCAGGAGCACGGGCACATCCCGAGGCACGCCGCGATAGCGTTCAAGAGAGTCCTCGAGTTCGTCCTCGTCCAGTTCCAGGATGTTGGCCGCGAACGCCACGCTGGCTTCCAGATCGGCGCTCAGACTGCGGTCGATCAGCAGCCGGAAGGTGGGAACGTTCTCGACCAGGAGTTGACCGGAACGGTCGTACACGAGGCCTCGCGGCGCCTCCAGGCGCAGCACCCGCAACCGGTTGTTCTCGGCCAGCTCCCAGTAGTGCCCGGAACGAACGATCTGGAAGTACCAGTAGGCGCTGAGAACAACGAAGAACCCCGCCGCAAGCGATGCGGCAAGCCACTTCAGACGGGTCGCCATCAGCAGCACCAGGCGGTCGCCGGCAGTTTCCAGGTTCACCTTCCAGACACCGTCGCTGGGGAGCCGGCGCTCAACGGCGGCCCCTTCCGAACTCCAGTGTACGCCGCCTCGTCCGCCTCTCCATCCAGCCCCGCATCCGACCCGTCACCCAGAGAACGACGAGGCCCGCCGCGGTCGTCAACGCCGCACGCAGCAGCACGGCGCCCGCTCCCGGGTTGAATTGCGCAATCTCGAGGATCGCGAGCAGGCCGATCACGATGAGCTGGTGAACCAGCACACCAGCCGCAAGCACCGCCAGGGTCACCGCCCGCCGGGAAGTGAGGATCCGTTGCGCAGCCCGCGCCGCGCCGTAGCCGACCACACAGCACGCCACGCTGTACAGACCGAAGACCGATGACGTGACGAGGTCCTGAGCCAGCCCGGCGGCGAGACCGCCCGCCAGGCCTTGAAGAGAGTCGCCCCGCACGCTGTTCAGGACGACCAGCAGCACGAAGAGGTCGACGGTTTCGGCGGCCTCCGGGAGGAACCCGCCAAGCATCATCTCGATCAGCGCGACGGCCGCCAGGACGCCGACGAACCTACTCGCCGATGCCATCGGCGCCGTCCATGATGGCTTCGGGCAGCGGTTCGCGGCGCCACACGAAGGCGTGGCTGAGCGAACCCAGATCCGCGCTCGGGACGATTCGGATGTCGTGGAACTGGACCCCGTCCGATTCCACCGACGTGATCGTGCCGATCGGGACGCCGCGCGGGAAGACACCGTCGATGCCGGCGGAGATCACCCGGTCGCCGGGCCGGACATCGACCTGCAGCGGCAGGAACATGAGGGACAGCGTGCCGGCGTCGGCAGTGCCCCGGACGATGCCCTGACGGCGTGTGCGCTCGACCATCGCACCCACCGACGACGCCCCGTCGGTGAGCAGGAGTACCCGCGCGTACCTGCCGCTGACCGAAACGACACGGCCCAGGAGCCCGTCCGTCGTGGTCACCGGCCGCCGTGTCCAGTCCTCCCGCTCCCGGCCGTCAGGCAGGTGCAGGATAGCCGTTCGCCGCCACGAGCGGTGATCGACATAGACGATGTCGGCCCTCACCAGATCGGCGCGCGGCGGCGGTTCGTAGCGGAACGGTTCCGCGCTCAGATCGGCCTCCAGCCGCGCGCCCACCGCGGCCGCAAAGGCGGATTCCACCTCGCGCAGCCGGTTCCGCAGTTCCTCGTTCTCCCGCTCCAGCGCCGCCCTCGAGGAACCGTACTGCCGATAGCGGTCGACAGCCCCGCCCACCGTCGCGACGGACCGCTTGACCGGTCCCTCCAGCCACAGTGCCATGTCGCCTGCCCGCTCCGGCGCCTGCAGCGTCAGGAGCGCAAGGAGGACAGCCACCGAGACGGCGAACAGGACCGCCACCCGACGCTCACTCATGAGGACCTCGATAGCCCGCCCTCGACAACATGCCGGCTGCTAGTGGACGGAGACCCTTCGCAGCAGATCGATGTCCTCCAGCACCCGACCCGCTCCGAGCACGACGGAGGCCAGTGGATCCTCGGCGGCGAAGACCGGCAGTCCCGTGGCCTCGCGCAGACGCTGGTCCAGCGCGTGGAGCAGCGCTCCGCCGCCGGAGAGCACGACGCCCTTGTCCATCACGTCGGCCGAGAGCTCCGGCGGCATCCGTTCGAGCGCCTGGAGCACCGAGTCGACGATCGACTTGACCGGCTCAGCGAGCGCCTCCCGGATCTCTCCGTCGGAGATCTTCAGACTGCGCGGCACGCCGGCGACCAGGTCACGGCCCCTGATGTCCATGTGCAGCGCATCCTGGAGCGGGAAGGCGGATCCCAGTTCGACCTTGATCTGCTCCGCGGTCCGCTCGCCGATCAGCAGATTGTGCTTGCGCTTGAGGTGCTTGGCGATCGCGTCGTCCATCGCGTTGCCCGCCACCCGCAGCGAGCGGCTGTAGACCGTGCCGGCAAGCGAGATGACGGCGACGTCAGAGGTTCCGCCGCCGATGTCGACGATCATGTTGCCGGTCGGTTCGGTGATCGGCAGACCGGCCCCGATCGCAGCCATCATCGCCTGCTCGACCAGGAAGACCTCCGAGGCGCCGGCGCTCATTGCCGATTCCCGGACCGCGCGCTTCTCGACCGGAGTGATCTCGGACGGCACGCCGATCACGATTCGGGGCCGGGCGAAGCGCCGGCCGTGGTGGGCCTTGCGGATGAAGTACTTGAGCATCTGCTCGGTCATCTCGAAGTCGGCGATGACCCCGTCCTTCATCGGCCGCACGAGCGCCAGAATGCCCGGAGTGCGGCCCAGCATCTCCTTGGCCTCGGAGCCGACCGCCTCGATGCGGTTGGTCTGGTTGTTCACGACCACGACCGACGGCTCGCGTACCACGATGCCGTTCGCCTGGGTGAAGACGAGGGTGTTCGCGGTCCCCAAGTCGATTGCCAGGTCGCTCGAGAACCAATGCAGGAAGCGCATCGGGTTGAACCTTATCCTGTTACCATCAACGCCGCCTTCCCGGGCGCCAGGGAGCCATCGCCATGCTGAACGTCATCCGCAAGAACATCAAGAGCTTCTATCCACTGGCTATCGGGCTGGCGCTCGTGTTCGTCCTCCTGGTCTTCACCGACTTTCAGTCGCTGGACGGCACCCAGGCCAACCCGGTTGCCGCCAAGGTCGGCCGGGACGACATCACATTCGCCGAGTTCGAGCGCAGCTACCGGAACATGGAACGCCGCTACCGGGAGACCTACGGCGACGCGTTCACCGCGGACCTGGCCGATCAGCTGCAGCTACCCGTCCAGGCGATCGAGGAGATGATCAACGAACGCCTCCTCATCCGGGAGGCCGAGCGGATGGGGCTGACGGTCAGCACGGAGGAGTTGCGGGAGCAGATTCTCTCGATTCCCGACCTGACCGACGCCGCCGGCAACTTCATCGGCCAGCGCGAGTACCAGAATCTCCTGCGCGCCAACCGCTACACGGTGGACGAGTTCGAGGCCCAGCTGCGCACATCTCTCCTGGTGACCAAGCTGCAGAGCGCGATGAGCGAGGTGGCGCACGTTTCCGACGCCGAGGTCGAGAAGCGCGCCCGCGACGCGGCCGAGCGGGCGGCCATCCGCTACATCGAGGTCCCGGCCGGCCGCTTCGCCGAACAGGCCGAACCCTCGGAGGACGAGACCGCAGCCTTCTTCGAGACGAACCGCGACGAATTCCGGCTACCCGAACGCCGGCGGGTCGGCTACCTCCTGGTCAACACCAACACCGTCCGCGCCGAACTCGAAGTGACCGACGACGAGGTTCGGGAGTACTACGAGGCGAACACCGCACAGTTCGAGGTACCGGAACAGGTTCGGGCCAGCCACATCCTCCTGCTCGAGACGGAGACCCGCAGCGGTGATCAGGCACGGACCCGGTTGAACGAGCTGCGCCGACGCATCGAGGCCGGCGAGGATTTCGCAGCCCTGGCCACCGAGTACTCGGACGACGAGGCCACCGCCGCGTCCGGCGGCGACCTCGGCTACTTCGGCCGCGGAGCCATGACCCGGCCGTTCGAGGAGGCAGCCTTCGCGGCCGGCAGCGGCGACCTCGTCGGCCCGATCGAAAACCAGCTCGGTCCCCGCACCGGACATCACCTGATCTTCGTCCGGGACCGCCGCGAGGGAGGCCGTCAGACGCTGGAGGAGGTGAGCAACCTGATCCGCGTCCAGCTGCTGACCACGGAGGCGGAGGAGGAAGGCCGAAGCCGCATCGACGCTCTGGCGGAGAAACTGGACGGCCAGCCCTTCGAGGGCGAGACCGAAGCCCGGGAACTGGCAGCCGCCGAGGGCCTCGGCTTCGAGGTCACCGAGCCGTTCGGGGAAGATGAAGCGGTTCCCGGCGTGGGCCGCAACGTGAACTTCTCCGAGCAGGCGTTCGGCCTCGAAACCGGCGTCTGGTCGCCGCCGGTTCGCACCGCGGCGGGCTGGGCTCTGCTGTCGCTGCTGGAGGTTCTGCCGCCGCGCGACGCCGAGTTCGCAGAGGTCGAGCCCGACGTGCGCGGGGCCCTGCGCCAGCAGAAGGAGGGCGAACTCCTGACCGCCGCGCTCGCCGAGGCGAAGAGACGGCTGGACACGGGATTCACCCTGGAATACGCAGCGGAGGGGTTCGACGTCGCGATCGAGGAAAGCGGCAGCTTCGGCCTGCGCGAGCCGATCGGCGCCCTCGGTCCCGTGCCGGATCTCTCTCGCGAGGTCTTCGCACTCTCCGTCGGCGAATTCGGCGGCCCGGTCGAGACGCCGTTCGGCGGCGTCCTGTTCGAGGTCACGGAACGGCAGTCCTTCGACCCGGCCGCGTTCGACCCGGAGGCCACGCGCAGTCAACTCCTCTCAGAGCGCACAGGGACACTCCTGCAGTCCCTGCTCGGCCGCCTCCGCGACGAGCTTGGCGTCAGCTACACGAAGGACTTCATCGAGAACTTCGGTCTCGGCGAGACCGAAGCGGCCGGGACCTGATGGCCGCAGGGCGCCCGACACCCGCTTGATCGCCTATCTGCGCGGACGGCGTCAGGCTCTGGGGCCCGACCTCCTGGTTCTCGACGTGGGCGGCGTCGGGTACTCGGTACGAATTCCGCTTTCGACCCACCACGAGTTGGAGCGGATCGAGCCGGATGCCGAAGTCGGCCTCTTCATCCACACCCACGTGCGCGCCGACGCGATCGAACTCTTCGGCTTCTGGCGCGAAGGGGAGCGGACCCTGTTCGAGCATTGCCTCGGCGTCAGCGGCATCGGGCCGCGGCTGGCCCAGGTCGTCCTCTCAGGCGGGTCGACCGTCGACCTGCTGACGGCGATCGCCGCGGGCAACGTCGGCGCGCTGATCCGGATCCCGGGCATCGGCCGCAAGACCGCCGAGCGAATGGTCCTGGAGTTGAAGGAGAAGGCGAAGCGGCTGCTTGCCGAGTCCGGCGCCGAACCCCCGCCGGCCGAGCCCGAGCCGGAGCTCGAGAGCGAACATGACCAGATCGCCGGCGCCCTGATCAACCTCGGCTACCGCCCGAGCGAAGCCCAGCGCGCGGTCGCCCGCGTCCTCAGCGAGCACCCCGAAGTCGAGTTCCAGGAACTCCTGCGCCTGAGCCTGCGCCAGCTATCCCGGCTGTAGGGAAGCGGAGCGCCCGGGGCGCGTGAGCCGCGCGGGGCTCACCCGCCCGTCCTGGGTTCAGGAGGGGTCAGCTCCCAGGTGACGTTCGCGCTTCGGAGGAGATGGAAGGGGGGTGCGCTCACTCCGCTTCACTCGCTCCGGTTGGTCGGTGATGAGTGCGATGTCGTCGGGCGTCGCTCGTTCAGAGGCACTGGGAGCTGACCCCTCCTGAACCCGACTGGGCTGGACGGCGGCGCCGATAGGCCTGACGCCGACGGCAATAGCGCCGACGTCTCTCACTGGGCGCGCCGGCGGAAACTGCCTGTGGCCGCGATACGATCCGCCCATGGCCGGGTCCGGCGATGCCGACAGTGAACACGATGTCCTCTCGCCGGCGCCGGACGGCGAAGATCGCCGCGTCGAGCCGTCGCTTCGGCCTCAGCGCCTGAGCGAGTACCTGGGCCAGGAGAAGATCGTCGAGCTGCTCGACATCTACATGCAGGCGGCGCGTGGCCGGGGCGAGGCCCTGGATCACGTCCTGCTGTTCGGCCCGCCCGGTCTGGGCAAGACCACCCTGGCGCACATCGTCGCCAGGGAGATGAACTCCAAACTCCGGTCCACTTCCGGTCCCGTCCTTGAACGGGCGGGCGACCTGGCGGCGATCCTGACCAACCTGGAGCCCGGAGATGTCCTCTTCATCGATGAGATCCATCGCCTCGGCCCGACCGTCGAGGAGATCCTCTACCCGGCGCTGGAGGACTTCCAGCTCGACCTGGTCCTCGGCTCGGGGCCGATGGCCAGGACGGTGCGCATCGATCTGCCCCGCTTCACACTGGTCGGCGCCACGACCCGCGCCGGTCTGATCACACCGCCGCTTCAGGCACGGTTCGGCATCGTCCACCGTCTCGACTTCTACAGTCCGGATGTCCTGAGCGTGATCATCCGGCGCTCGGCCGGGCTGCTTGAAGTGCCGGTCGACCAGGGGGGCGCCAACGAGATCGCCCGGCGCAGCCGCGGCACACCCCGCATCGCCAACCGGCTCCTGCGCCGGGTGCGCGACTACGTGCAGATCGAGGCGGACGGCCGGATCGACCGCGCCACCGCCAGTGAGGCCCTCCTCCAGCAGGAAGTCGACGAGTACGGCCTGGACAAGATCGACCGCAAGATCATGCGCCTGCTGATCGAACACTACGGAGGCGGCCCCGCGGGCCTCAAGGCGCTCGCTGCGTCGGTCGGCGAAGACCAGGGCACGATCGAGGACTTCTATGAGCCATACCTCGTCCAGAAGGGATTCCTCCAGCGCACCCCGCGCGGCCGCGTGGCCACCCCGCGCGCATACGAACACCTGGGCCTGACGGTCCGCGAAACCCTCTTCTGAAGCGGCGCACCCAGCCTGCCCGCGATCAGGTCCGGCGCCCACCCGGACAGTACGGTAGCCGCCTCCCTCGGCGCGGACGTCCAGCCCAGTCGGGGCAGGAGGGGTCAGCTCCCAGGCGCCTCTGAACGAGCGACGCTCGACGACATCGCAGCCACCACCGACCAACCGGAGCGAGTGAAGCGGAGTGATCGCACCCCCCCTCCATCTCCTCCGAAGCGCGAACGTCACCTGGGAGCTGACCCCTCCTGCCCCAAGACGGGCGGGTGCATCCTCCACCGGCTCAAAGCGGGCGGTTGCAAGCTGCAATCCTCCGCCATGGCGCGGGCGCTCGTGGGCGTGTACGCTATTGCGCCCTTCGCGCCCCTCGCGCACTCAAGACGTGACTGCTCTCGTATCGCACCATGATCGTTCTCAAGTTCGGCGGCTCCTCCGTGGCCAATGCACCCCGGCTCCAGGCGGCCGCCCGGATCGTCAGGCGACGGCTCGCTGGTTCCGCGGTGAACGGCGCGGTCGTCGTGTCGGCGCTGGGCGGGGTCACCGACCGGCTGCTGGCGATGGCCGCCAACGCCCTGGAGGCCAGCGATCCGGCTGAGGCGGCACGCGAGTCAGCAGCCCTACGCGTTCATCATCTGGAAATCGGGGCCCAGGTAGCGACGGACCACGATCGGCCGGCCCTGGCGGCCACGGTCGAAGCCCTCTGCGACGGCCTGGAGGCGGCGGTGCGCGACTGCGAGCCCGGCTCGGACACGGCGGGCCGCTCGACCGAGGCACTGGTTGACCGGGTCGTCTGCCACGGCGAGCTCCTGTCGACCCAGCTCCTGGCTGCCGCCCTGCGCGCCGAGGGCCTGCCGGCCGAGGCGTGCGACGCGCGCCCCCTGGTGTCGACGGACCGCTCGTTCCAGGCTGCGACCGTCGATCCGGAGAGGACCCTGGATGCGATCGCCGCCCACTTCGCGCATCTCGGGCCCGACGCCCCGCTACAGGTGGTGACCGGCTTCCTGGGCAGCAGTCCGGACGGTGAGACGACCACCCTGGGGCGCAGCGGCTCCGACCTCACGGCCTCGCTGGTCGGCGCCGCGCTCGATGCCGAGCGGATCGAGATCTGGACCGACGTACCGGGCGTCATGACGGCCGATCCGCGACGCGTGGAGGACGCGCTGCCGATCCCGCGGCTGAGCTACGAAGAGATGCTCGAACTCTCGCACTTCGGCGCCAGGGTGGTCTATCCGCCGACGGTGACCCCGGCGCGCCGCAGAGGCATTCCCCTGCTGGTCCGCAACACCCTCGATCCCGAACACCCCGGAACCCTCATCGCCGGCCACGGCGAGGTCGGCGAGCGAGGCCGCGGAACCGCGGTCACCGGTATCTCCTCGATCGACGACGTGCACCTGCTGCTTCTCGTCGGCGACAACCTGGTCGGCACGCCGGGAGTTGCAGCCCGCCTCTTTGACGCCCTGGCCGCCTGCGGCGCCAGCGCGATCCTGATTTCACAGGCCTCGAGCGAACACTCGATCTGCTTCGCGGTGGAGCCCGGCGTGTCCGAGGCGGCTCGGCAGGCGGTCGACGCCGAGTTCCAGGCCGAGATCGAGGCCGGGTCGGTCAGGCCCCTGAGGGTCGAACGGGGCCAGTCGATCCTGGCCGTGGTGGGCGACGGCATGCGGGACCGGCCCGGAATCGCCGGTCGCGTCTTCGGCATCCTGGGGCGGCGCGGCGTCAACGTGAGGGCGGTGGCCCAGGGATCGTCCGAACGGAACATCTCGATGGTCGTGGCGCGGGCCGACGAGGGCAGGGCGGTACGCTGGATCCACCGGGAGTTCTTCCGCGGCGCCGCCTGCGGGCGGCTCGCCGTCTACGTGCTCGGCGTCGGCGGTGTCGGATCGGCGCTCCTCCGGCAACTGGCCGCCGAACGCGAAGCGCTCGCGCGGCAGGGGATCGACCTCCAGCTGCGGGGCCTCGCCAGTTCCCGTTTCATGCACCTTCAGTCCCGGCGCGGCAGGAGCCTCGATCCCGGCGCCGCGGGCGATCCCGAGGGTTGGCGCTCCACGCTCGAGCGCAGCGGCGAAACGGCGGATCTCGACCGTCTGCTGGAACACCTCGGCGAGACGGCGGCCGGCGGCGGTCGTACGGTGCTCGTCGACGTCACCGCCAACGGTTCCATGGGCGCCGTGTACCACCGCGTTCTCGCTGCCGGCGCCGCCGTCGCCAGTGCGAACAAACTCCCCTTTGCCGGGCCCATCGCGGACTTTCGCGCCTACCGCCCCCCGGGCGCTCGGAACGTCTTCCACGAAGCGACCGTCGGAGCGGGTCTGCCGGTGCTCCACACAACGGACATGCTGCTCGGCGCCGGCGACCGCATCGACAAGGTATCGGGTGTGTTCTCGGGCACGCTCGCCTATCTGACCGGGAAGCTGGGCGCCGGCAGCGTGTGGAGCGAAGCCGTCCGGGAGGCCCACGGCCTCGGCTACACGGAACCGGACCCCCGGGACGATCTCGGCGGCCTGGACGTGGCCCGCAAGCTGCTGATCCTGGCGCGCATCTGCGGCTGCGGTCTCGATCTGGACGATGTCGAGGTGGAACCCATGCTGGACAGGCCCGACCTCGCCGACCTGCCGCTGGACGCTTGGTGGAAACGACTTGCCGAGGCCGACGACCGGATGGCGGCCCGCTTCGCCGAAGCCGCATCGGCGGGACTCGAGCTCGCCTACCTGGCCGAACTGGACACCTCCGGCGAGACGGCTTCGGCCCGGGTCGGGCTGTGCGCCGTGCCCCCGGACCATCCGGTCGCGGGGATGCCGGCTTCGGACAACATGTTTGTGTTCAGCAGCCTGCGATACCGTGAACGCCCCCTGGTCGTCCAGGGTCCGGGCGCCGGCGCCGACCTGACTGCAGGCGGTGTCTTCGCCGACATCCTCCGCGCCTGGGCGGAGCGGGGATCCGCGCCATGACCCCGCCGCCGTTCGAGCACTCGCCCACGGTGCCCCGGCCGGGCCACGGCGTCGGCCGCAGGTCGGGAGCGCGGCCGTGACGACTCGCAGCGAACCCTTCCGCGTCGCCGTCCTCGGTGCGACCGGCGCCGTGGGCCAGCGGTTCGTCACTCTGCTGACCGGGCACCCCTGGTTCGAGTTGACCGCCCTGGCCGCCTCCGAGCGTTCGGCGGGCAGGACCTACCGAGACGCGGTCAGCTGGATTCAGACCCGGCCGATCGACGAAACGGTCGCGGCGATGTCCGTTCACACGATCGACGAGCTGATGGACCATGACTTCGACGTCGTGTTCTCGGCCCTGGACGCCAGCGTGGCAAGGGACATCGAGCCCGAGTTCGCGCGGCGCAGCCTGGTGGTCACGAACGCCAGCGCCCACCGGATGGACGAAGGCGTACCCCTGCTGGTGCCGGAAGTGAACCCGGATCACCTCGCGCTGCTGCCGGCGGCCGAAGACGGCGCCGATCTCCCCCGAGGCATCGTCGCCAACCCGAACTGCTCGACGATCGGGCTGGTGCTGGCGCTCAAGCCTCTGGCGTCCGCCTTCGGGTTCGATCGCATCTTCGTGTCCACCCTGCAGGCGGTATCCGGCGCCGGCCTGCCCGGCGTCTCGAGCTACCAGATTCTGGACAACGTGATTCCCTGGATTCCCGGCGAGGAGGAGAAGCTCGAGATCGAGACCGGGAAGATCCTGGGCCGGGTCAGGGCCGGCACGATCGAGCCGGCCGAGGTCGCGGTTTCGGCCCAGTGCAACCGGGTTCCCGTGGTCGACGGGCACACCCTCTGCGTATCCGTCGATCTGAAGGGCGACCCGAGGCTCGAAGATGTCCGCGAGGCCTGGAGATCGTTCCGCGCCGCGCCGCAGGAACTCGGCCTGCCGTCGGCGCCCGCGCAGCCGACCGTGTACCTCGGGGACGACGCCCCCCCGCAGGCGCGCGTGCACCGCGACCTGGGCCGGGGCATGACGACTTCCATCGGACGTCTGCGCGAGTGCCCGATCCTCGGCTACCGGTTCGTCGCCCTGTCGCACAACACCCTGCGGGGCGCGGCGGGCGGCGCCTTGCTGGCCGCCGAACTCGCCGTCTCCCGGTGCGCCCGGCGCGGCGGAGAATGAGCCGCGCGGTGAGGGCTTTCGCCCCGGCGTCCGTGTCGAACATCGCGTGCGGATTCGACATCCTGGGGTTCGCCGTGCAGTCGGAAGGCGACGGTACCGCCGGCCCGGGGGACGTGGTCACGGCCACAAGACGAGCGGGTCGCTCCGCGCGCCGTCACGGGCGCGGTACCGCCGCTCCGGGGGGCGTCACAGCCGGCGAAACCGGTCGGCGCGACCCCGCGCGACGGGGCCCCGCGATCGCCGGCGAACCGCTCCGGAGTCCCGCGAACGGCCGCGAGGCCGGCCGCTGCGGCGGATCGGTTCGCATCACGGCCATCTCCGGGGACGACGGGCAGCTGCCGCTCCAGCCGCAACGCAACACCGCCGCGGTCGCCGCCGCGGCGTTGATCGAGTCCGAGGCCCCGGATGCCGTCGTCGACCTGACGCTGGAAAAGGGCATGCCGCTCGAGAGCGGGCTCGGCTCGAGCGCTGCCAGCGCGGCGGCGGCAGTCGTCGCGGTCGACGCACTGCTGGGACTCGATTTGCCGCCGGCGGCTCTGCTTCGGTACGCGCTGGCCGGGGAAATTCTGGCCAGCGGCGGCGCCCACGCCGACAACCTGGCCCCTTCCCTGTTCGGCGGCCTGGTCCTGGTGCGCTCGCTGGACCCGGAACCGGATTTCGTGGCGCTGCCAGTGCCCGAAGGGCTGACCTGCGCGCTTGCCCGGCCCCACACCCAGGTCAACACCCGTGAATCGCGGGCTCGGCTCGAGCCGCACCTGCCGCTTGAACGGGCGGTGACCCAGTGGGGCAACGCCGCGGCTCTGGTCGCGTCGCTCTACCGCAGCGACCTGGAGCTGCTTTCCCGATCTCTCGTCGATGTGGTCGCCGAGCCGGTCCGGGGACCGCAGGTGCCGGGCTTCCACGAGGCCAGGACGGCTGCCATGCGCGCCGGCGCCCTCGGTTGCAGTCTGTCCGGCAGCGGTCCGGCCCTGTTCGCTCTCTGCGACGGCATGAGACGCGGACGGCAGGTCGCGAAGGCGATGGCGACGGCCTTCGAGAGCGCGGCGGGCGTCGACTGCGACCGACTCGTGTCGCCGCTTCCGGCGCCGGGAGCCCGGGTGATCGGCGTCAGCGGCGAAGCGGACGGGGGCTGACCCGTGCGCTTCGTGAGCACCGGCGGGCAGGCGCCGGCCGCCTCGCTGGGTCAGGCCCTGCTCGAGGGCCCGGCGCCGGACGGCGGCCTGTACGTGCCGGAGCGCCTGGACCGGCTGACGAAGGACGAACTGCTGGCACTGCGGGAGCTCTCCCTGGCCGGCATCTCCCGGATCCTCGGCGGCCGCCTGTTCGGCCCGGAACTGCCGGAAGAGGAACTCGCCCCGCTGATCGCGGACGCCCTCGATTTCCCCATCCCCCTGGTCGAGATCGAGCCGGGCGTCTTCTGCCTGGAGTTGTTCCACGGTCCGACACTGGCGTTCAAGGACATCGCGGCCCGGATCATGGCCCGGATCATGGCGCGCCTTGTCGAACCCGGGGGCCCGGCCACCACAGTGCTCGTTGCCACCAGCGGCGACACCGGCAGCGCGGTGGCCCATGCGTTCAGCGGCGTGGCAGGCTTCCGGGTCTGCGTGCTCTACCCGCGGGGACTCGTGACCGAAGCCCAGCGACGGCTGTTCACGACCCTCGGCGGCAACGTGACCGCGGTCGCCGTCGCGGGCGCCTTCGACGATTGCCAGCGGCTCGCCCGAGCCGCGTTCGCCGACCGGGAACTCCGGCGGCGGCGGCCTCTCGCCTCCGCCAACTCGATCAACGTCGGCCGGTTGCTACCCCAGGTCTTCTACTACTTCCACGCCTGGGCCCAACTCCCGGCTGCCGCCGACGCCGACGAGGGGCTCGTCTTCTCGACGCCCAGCGGGAACTTCGGCAACCTGACCGCCGGCCTCGTCGCCAGGCGGATCGGCCTCCCCGTTTCCCGTTTCGTCGCCGCCACCAACGTGAACGACGTCGTGCCCGCGTACCTGCGAAGCGGCCGCTACGTTCCCCGCGCCTCGGCCGCCACGATCTCGAACGCAATGGACGTGGGCGATCCGAGCAACTTCTCCCGCATACGTCACCTGTACTCGGACCGGAGCGATCCCCTGGGGGCCCTGCGCCGCGACCTGGCGGGACGCTCCTTCGACGATCGCACCACGCGGCGCGCGATGCGGGACGCACAGGAGAAGCACGGCTACCTCATGGACCCCCACACCGCGGTCGGCTACCTCGGCCTGAAGGAGGAGCTCGAATCCAGGGGCGGCGGAACCGGCGTCGTGCTGGCAACGGCGCATCCGGCGAAGTTCGCCGACGTGATCCGTGACGCCGTCGGCATCGAACCGCCGCTGCCGACCGCGCTCGAGCGCTGTGCCGACCTGCCCGAGCGGATCGTCGAGATGCCCGCAGAGGCGCCGGCCCTGCGGCAGGTCCTGCTCTCGCAGCCAGCCTGACCCTCCCGCGTCCAGGTCCAGTGGCGCACCGCCCCGCACCCGGAGACCGCAGAGGAGAACCAGACCGCGGCAACGGCCGTCTCCCGGTGCTCGGACCGTCCGGTCCGCATCAGCTGCGTCCCCCGCAACCCCGGCCGAGGCGGCCCCTTGGCCATCGACCAGGGCGTAGCGCATGGAGAAGTGCTGCGCCAGACGGACCACCGTGTCGTAGATGGGGCCGTCGCCGCGAGGGTGGTACTTGCCCATCACATCACGTCCCACTTCCGAGCGACGTCTGGCTCAATCTCCGAGCGTTGCCTGCACCCGGCCTTGTCTTCGGCTTCTACCCGGGCCGCTGGCGCCAACGGCGATCCAGAGCCGTGTGGACGAGCCCGCCGCGCTGTTCGGAGGCGGTGTCGGGGACGCGGCCCCAGGCGGCCGGAGTGACGAGCTGGCCCTCGACATCGAGGCCCGCCGGTACCTGAACGCCCGGCGCCGCAATCGTGTCGCGGATTCTGGCCCCCGCGCCCACGTGAACTCCCGGCATCAACAGACTCCGCTCCACCAACGCGCCTGCGCCCAGGCGGCAACCGCGTTCGACCACGCTGCGTTCGATCGTCGCGCCGCTTGCCACCGCCACACCCGGCGCGACGAAGCGTCGGCGCCGCTTGCGGCCGCCGGCGGTACGGCCCCAGTCGAGAGCCCCGTTCAGGTAGCGGCGCGGGGCGCCCAGGTCGTGCCAGCGGCGCCGGCAGCCGAAGCCGACGATCCGCGCCCCCGACTCCAGCAGGGGCTGGTAGAGGCCCTCGACGATGTCGCCGGCGGTCAGGCGAAGCGGAATCGCGTCCAGAACCGGGCGGGACAGGACGTGAAGGCCCTGGAAGGTCCGCCTGCGGCCGCGGAGGGAGCCGACCTGCAGGTCGCGCAGTCCCGTGACGAGTCCCCGCTGGTCGACTTCCACACCGCCGCCCAAGCCCTCGTCCGGCTCCTGGCGGCCAAGCTGAAGAGTGACGTCGGCGCGGCTCCGGCGGTGGCGGGCCAGCGCCTCGCGGATCGGCCAGCGGCACAGCGAATCGCCGTTCACCAGCACGATGTGCTCTCCTTCGGCGAGGAAATCGCGCAGATTGACGACCGCTCCCAGGGTTCCCAGCAACCGCGGCTCGACGGCGAAGGTCAGCTCGATTCCCCTCTCGCCGGCCGCGGCCCCCAGCCCATGCCGCACGGACTCCGCCAAGTGGTGCAGGTTGACCGCCGTTTCGCAGCCGGCGCGGTGGAGAAGGTCGACCGTACGCATCGCCACCGCGCGGCCGGCGACCGGCAGCAGCGGTTTCGCCACCGCGCTCGTCAGCGGTCGCAGACGCTCGCCGCGGCCGGCGCAGAGCACAAGCGCCCGAACCCGAGCGCCGGTCATCGGACGCTCCTGTTCACGGTCTCCCGGAGCCGGCGGACCATGCCGGCCGCCCCGCGACCGGAACCGGCTGGTCGGCGGCGCCGGTCATCGGGTACTCGGAGGAAAGACCATGTCTTGCGGCAGATCCGGGCGATCCCTCCGGTAGGCGCGGTAGAGCGCCAGGTAGTCCTCCGGCACGGAACGCTCGACATCGAGCCCGCAGAGCCGGCAGACCTCCCTGATCCGCTCGGGCGGCACGTCGCTGCCCAGGACCTCCACCTCCACGAAGTCGCCCATGGGCGTCCGGTCGAGACAAACCTCGCAACCGGGCAACCGCCACGTCTCGCGGACCTTCTCGTACCGCACCGCGACCCTGAACCCGAGCGACTCCAGCAGCAGCCGGGCGGCGGCCGGGTCGTCCACCGTGAATTCGTGTTCCAGCCGCTCCTTCACGCCGTCCACGAAGCGCGGCGCCGACTTGAAGGTCAGCCGGTTTCCGGCGCCGTCGGTGCGCAGCCGCAACAGCTCGCGCCGGGAGCGGAGACGTTGCTCCGCCGGCGCGTCCACCAGATCGAACACCTGGTTCGATTCCAGACCCGCGGGCGGCTGCCGATCCGCTCCCGCGGCCCGCAGCCGTTCCCGGACGGCGTCCAGGTCGGCGACCGGGATCTTGATCTCGATCTCGTTCAAGCGTCGGAGCGGATCGCACCCGCCGCGCAGCCTCCGAGGCGGTCGAGGACCCGGATCACGGTACGAATACCCTGGAAGAAGTTGGCCAGATCCATCTTCTCGTTCGGGGCGTGCAGCCGGTCGTCCGAGAGACCGAAGCCGACCAGCAGGACCGGCACGCCGAGCACCTTCGACAGCGTTGAGACGATGGGAATCGAACCGCCCTCCCGGACCCGGACGGGCGCCCGGCCCCAGGCTTCCCGGATGCCGTCGAGAGCCGCCTCGACCAACGGCCCCTGCAGGTCGACGAGGACGGGCGGCGCGCCGTTCAGGTTCTCCACCTCCACGTCGATGCCGGGAGGCGCCAGCGAACGCATGTAGTCCGCGAAGGCGGGGAAGAGACGTTCGGGTTCCTGGTCGGGAACCAGGCGCATGGACACCTTGGCGCCGGCGCGGTTGGCGATCACCGTCTTGGCGCCCGGACCCTGGTAACCGCCCCACATCCCGTTCACATCGCAGGTCGGACGCGCCCAGACTCTCTCCAGGGTCGTGTAGCCGGCCTCGCCCCACAGGGCGGCCGCGCCGATCTCGGCGCCGTACCTCCTCTCGTCGAACGGCAGGGCGGCGAATGCCTCACGTTCTCCGGCAGCCAGAGGCCGCACGTCGTCGTAGAAGCCGGGGATCAGAATCCGCCCGTCGTCCGGGTCGCGCAGCGCCGCCAGCATCGTTCCCAGGGCATTCAGCGGGTTCGCGACCGCGCCGCCGAAGGTGCCCGAGTGCAGGTCCCGGTCCGCGCCGAGGACCCTGACCTCGGTGTAGAGAAGTCCCTTCAGGCCGTAGAGAACCGACGGCTGGCCCGGTCCGTACATCGAGGTGTCGGAGACCAGCGCCAGGTCACAGGCGAGCCGCTCGGCCGCCGGCCCCGTCACGTACGCCTCGATCGCCTCGCCGCCGCACTCCTCCTCGCCCTCGATGAGGAACTTCACGTTGACCGGCAGGCTGCCGGTCTCCTCCATCAGCGCCTGGACCGCCTTGATGTGGGTGAAGGACTGGCCCTTGTCGTCCGTGGCGCCGCGGGCGACGATCTGCTCCCCGCGCTCGCCTTCTTCGATCGTCGGATCAAACGGGGCGTGCCGCCACTCGTTCAGGGGATCCACGGGCTGCACGTCGTAGTGGCCGTAGAAGAGGACGGTCGGCCGCCCGGGAGCTCCGAGCCACTCGCCGTAGACCAGCGGATGACCGGCGGTCTCGACGATCTCCGCCTCCAGCCCGGCGGCCCGGAGCCGCTCCTGCACGAATCCCGCGCACCGTCGCACGTCTCCCGCGTATGCCGGGTCCGTCGACACGGAGGGAATCCGGAGGTACTCCTTCAACTGCTCGAGGCTGGCGTCCGCCTCCCGGTCCACCCGCTCCAGAACGGCATCGATCGTCATGATCGCGTACTCATGGTTGCGCCCGCCTGCGGTCAGTCATCGAAGCTGCGTCCTGTCTTCTCCCAGTCCGAGAGGAACTGGTTCAGGCCGCTGTCCGTCAATGGGTGCCGGTAGAGCCGGCTCAGGGTCCTGAACGGCAGGGTGATGACATCCGCGCCCATCGCCGCCGACATCACGACATGGACCGGATGGCGGGCGGAAGCGACCAGGACCTTGGTGTCGAAGAGATACCGGGAGTAGATCGCGATCACCTGCCGGACGAGGTCCATGCCGTCCTGGCCGAGGTCGTCCAGCCGGCCCACGAAGGGAGAGATGAAGGCCGCCCCCGCCTTCGCCGCCAGCAGGGCCTGGGACGGCGAGAAGCAGAGCGTCACGTTGCAGCGGATGCCCTCGGCGGCAAGACGTTGCACCGCCGTCAGTCCGGGTGGACCGAGCGGCACCTTGACCACCACGTTGTCGGCGAGCCCGGCGAGCCGGCGCCCCTGGTCGAGCATGCCTTCGAGATCGGTCGCGAGGACTTCGCCGCTCACCGGACCGGGCACCAGTTCCGCGATCTCGCGGACCGTCGGCAGGTAGGGCCTGCCCTGCCTGGCGATCAGGCTCGGGTTCGTCGTCACACCGTCGACCATGCCCCACTCCAGGCCGGTCTCGATCTCTCCCATGTCGGCGGTGTCCAGAAAGAACTTCATTCCCGGTGCTCCTGGTTGATCGGCTCCGTGTCCGCGTTCGCCGGTTCCGCAATCTCCCCGGTTCCGGAGGCGGCGTCCCCTTCATCCTCCTCGCCGCGGTCCGGGATCCTGGCCAGGGCGACGATCCGGTCGCCGTCGCTCATCTCCATGACCTTGACGCCTTGGGTGGCGCGCCCGATCCGGGACACGCTGCCGGAGTTGATGCGGATGATCTTGCCCACGTGCGTGATCAGCATCAGGCCGGTTTCGTCGGTCACCTCGCGCACACCGACTACATCTCCGGTCCGGTCCGACACCTTGAGGTTGATGATGCCCAGGCCTCCCCTCGACTGGCGGCGGTACTCCCCGAGCCCGGTCCGCTTGCCGACGCCGTTCTCGCTGACCGTGAGCAGCGTCGTCTCCTGCGGCCCGGGTTCCATCCGGGCGCTCGATGGCGGGCTTCCGGACCGGTTCGCGGCTGGCGCGGGTTCGCGCCGGCCGGGTTCGCCGGCCTCCGGGGCCGGAGGCTGCAGACACTCCATCGACACGACGCGGTCGCCGCGGCGCAGAGTGATTCCCCGCACGCCCCGGGTCGCCCGGCCGAGGGACCGCAGATCGCCCTCGGGGAACCGGACGGTGTAGCCCTTTCGGGTCGCCAGCACCAGGTCGCTGCCTCCGTCCGTGACCTTGACCGTCAGCAACCGGTCACCCTCGTCGATGCGGACCGCGATGATGCCGCCCGCGCGAGGGCGCGAGTAGTGCGCGAGGGCTGTCTTCTTCACCACACCAGCTTCGGTGGCGAAGGTCAGGAACCGGTCCCCCGGGAACTCCCGCACCGCAGCCGTGGCGGCGACGGTTTCGCCGCTGTCAAGCTGCAACAGATTGACGATCGCCTTGCCGCGCGCCGCCGGACCCATCTGGGGGATCTGGTGCACCTTGAGCCAGTAGCAGTGGCCCCGGTCCGTGAACACGAGGACGTAGCTGTGGGCGGACGCGACGTAGAGCTGCTCCACGAAGTCGCCGTCCCGGGTCGCCATGCCGGTTCGGCCCTTGCCGCCGCGATGCTGGGCCCGGTACAGGCTGAGCGGCGACCGTTTGACGTAGCCCGACCGCGTCACGGTGATGACCATGTCCTCGTCGGCGATCATGTCCTCGATCGTGATGTCCGAAGAGTGAGCCACGATCTCGGTGCGGCGCGGATCGCCATACCGCTTCCCGATCGCGTCGAGTTCGCCCCGGATCTCGGCCAGCAGCAGCGCGTCGGACCCCAGAATGGCGCGCAGCCGACCGATCTCGGCGATCAGGTCCGCGTACTCCGCCTGGATCTTCTCGCGCTCCAGTCCGGTCAACCGCTGCAGACGCATGTCGAGGATCGCCTGCGCCTGGGGTTCGGTCAGAGCGAAATCCTCGATCAGCCGCACGCGGGCCTCCGGCGGCGTCCGGCTGGCGCGGATCGCGGCGATCACCTCGTCGAGGTGATCGAGAGCGATGAGCAGACCCTCGATCACATGGGCACGCCGTTCCGCCCGCGCCAACTCGTAGCGGCAACGCCGGATGACCACCGTGCGGCGGTGGTCCAGGAAGTGGCGCAGCAGATTGCGCAGCGTCAGAACCTGGGGCTGGTTGTCGACGATCGCCAGCATGTTCATGCCATAGCTCACCTGGAGCCTGGTCATCTTGTAGAGCGTGTTCAGGATGACCTCGGCCACCTCGCCGCGCTTCAGGTCGATCACGACGCGGATACCGTCGCGATCGGACTCGTCGCGCAGATCGCGGATGCCCTCGAGCTTCTTCTCGCGGACCAGCTCGGCGATCCGCTCGATCAACCGCGCCTTGTTCACCTGGTAGGGAATCTCGGAGACGATGATCGACTGACGATCCGAACCCCGGTCCTTGATCTCGACGCGGGCGCGCACCTGGATTGAACCGCGTCCGGTCTCGTAGGCACTGCGAATGCCCTGCCGGCCATGGATGAACCCGCCGGTGGGGAAGTCCGGACCCGGGAGGAGCTCCATCAGATCGTCCAGCGACGCCTGCGGACGGTCGATCAGCAGCTTGACCGCCGCGATCGCTTCGCCCAGGTTGTGGGGCGGGATGTTCGTCGCCATGCCGACCGCGATGCCTGCCGAGCCGTTGACCAGGAGGTTCGGTATCCGGGCCGGCAGGGGAGACGGTTCCTGCTCCGAACCGTCGTAGTTCGGCAGCCAGTCGACCGTGTCCCGGTCGATATCCTCGCGGAGCATCTCCTCCGCAATCCGCGTCAGGCGCACCTCCGTGTAGCGCATCGCGGCCGGGTTGTCGCCGTCGATCGAACCGAAGTTCCCCTGGCCGTCGACCAGGGGGTAGCGCATGGAGAAGTGCTGCGCCAGACGGACCACCGTGTCGTAGATGGGGCCGTCGCCGTGAGGGTGGTACTTGCCCATCACGTCGCCGACGATGCGCGCCGACTTCTTGTACGCGCGCCCCGCCGTGTTGCCGGCCTCCCACATGCCGTAGAGCACGCGTCGATGAACCGGCTTCAGTCCGTCCCGCACGTCCGGAAGCGCGCGGCCGATGATCACGCTCATCGCGTAATCGAGGTAGCTCCGGCGCATTTCCCGCTCGAGCTGAACGGGAACCGTTTCCCGGCCCGGCGCCGACCGCTCCGGCGGCGATTCCGGCGGCGGTGTGATGAGGGGGTCGCCCTTGGTCACGTCGAGTCGATCAGATGTCGAGGTTCGTGGCGTAGAGCGCGTTCTCTTCGATGAACCGCCGTCTGGGCTCCACCTTGTCGCCCATGAGCTTCTCGAAGATCTCTTCGGTCGCCGCGTCGCGTTCGTGGTCGATCTCGACCACGAGCATGCGCCGGCGCTCGGGATCCATCGTGGTCTCCCAGAGTTGCGACGGGTTCATCTCGCCGAGGCCCTTGTAGCGCTGAATCGAGAGACCCTTCTTCGCCGACGCGAACAGGGCGTCGAGCGCCTCGTCCAGCGAGTCCACCTCGCGGCTGTCGGTGCCGTCGCCGTGCAGCTGGTTGAGCAGGATCGACGACGAGTTCCAGGCTTCGAGAGCCTCGGCGTTCTCGACCAGCGAACGGAACTCCACGCCCGTCACCAGTTGCTCGTCCACCGTCACCTGCCGATCCACACCGTCGCGCCGCGAGCGGAAACGAACGCCGAAGGCGCCATTCTCGCCGCCGGTCACTTCGACATCGTGAAAGCCCGAGGCCTCGATCCTCTGCGCAACCTGCTGCAGCCGCTCCCGGTCGGCGAGACTCGCCCGATTGGTGATTCCACCCGCGATGACGGCCCTGAGCGCGTCCGCCGGCACGCCGCGCGCACTCAGGGACTCCACGGTACGCCGGAACGAAGCCAGACGGTCGAGAAGGTCACTCAGACGATCGCCCTCGAACACGGTTGGACTGCCGACGCCGCCGTTCGGGAGCGCGACCTGCCAGCGCCTGCGGATACGCCGGACCAGGTAGTCGTGGTACTCCTCGTCGTCCTTCAGGTAGCTTGACCGTCGGCCCTCGGTGACCTTGTAGAGCGGCGGCTGGGCGATGAAGAGGTGACCGCGGTCGATGATCTCCTTCATCTGGCGGTAGAAGAACGTCAGGATCAGCGTTCGGATGTGGCTGCCGTCCACGTCCGCGTCGCACATGATGATCAGCTTGTGGTAGCGGAGGCGATCGACGTCGAAGTCCTCGGCGCCGATGCCTGTGCCCAGGGCCTGAATCAGCGTCCGGATTTCCTCCGAAGACAACATCTTGTCGAGGCGCGCCCGCTCCACGTTCAGAATCTTGCCCTTGAGCGGCAGGACGGCCTGAAAACGCCGGTCGCGGCCCTGCTTCGCGGAACCGCCGGCGGAGTCCCCCTCGACCAGGAAGAGCTCCGCGGCGGCCGGATCCCGCTCGCTGCAGTCGGCCAGCTTGCCCGGCAGATTCGAGCTGTCCAGCGCGCCCTTGCGCCGGGTGAGTTCCCTCGCCTTCCGCGCCGCCTCCCTCGCCCTGGCCGCTTCGACCACCTTCTCGACTATGCGCCGGGCGTCGCGCGGATTCTCTTCGAGGAAGGCGGAGAGTTGCTCCCCGACTGTCGACTCGACCCGGCCGCGCACTTCCGAGGAGACCAGCTTCTCCTTGGTCTGGCTGGAGAACTTGGGATCGCGGACCTTGACCGAGACGATCGCGACCAGGCCCTCGCGAATATCCTCACCCGAGAGCTTCTCCTTGAGGTTCTTGCCGAGACCCGAGGAGGCGACGTAGTTGTTGACCGTCCTCGTCAAGGCGGAACGGAGACCCGACAGATGGGTGCCGCCGTCGCGGTTGTTGATCGTGTTCGTGAAGCAGTGGATCCGCTCCTGGTAGCTGTCGCTCCATTGCAGGGCCACCTCGACCGACTCGCTTGATCCGGCTTCGCCCAGGTCACTCTGAAGGTAGATCGGATCCGGATGGAGCGGCGTCTTGTTCCGACTCAGATGGGTGACGAAACTGGCGATCCCGCCTTCGTACTGGAAGTCCGCCCGCTTTCCGGTCGGCTCGTCGACGAGCCGGATCGCCACTCCGCGATTCAGGAACGAGAGCTCCCGCAGGCGTTGCGCGAGAATCCGGTAGTCGAAGGCGAGTTGCGTGAAGACATCCGGGTCCGGAGAGAAGCGGATCCTCGTACCGGTGGCACGGGACGCCTCCCGATCGGAGACCGCCTCGATCGAACCGACCGGCTCTCCACGACCGTAGGTCTGCTGCCAGCGGTGACCGTCCCGGTCGATCTCCAGGTCGAGCCGCACCGAGAGCGCGTTGACCACGGAGAGGCCCACTCCGTGCAGGCCTCCCGACACCTTGTAGGAGTTCTGGTCGAACTTTCCGCCCGAGTGCAGTTCGGTCATGATGACTTCGGCCGCGGAGCGCTGCTCTTCCTGGTGGAGCCCCACCGGAATGCCCCGGCCATCGTCGCTGACCGAGACACTGCCGTCCGCGTGAATCACGACCTCCACCTGGCTGCAGAAGCCCGCCTGCGCCTCGTCGATCGCGTTGTCGACGAGCTCAAACACCATGTGGTGCAGACCCGAGCCGTCATCGGTGTCACCGATGTACATTCCGGGCCTCTTGCGGACCGCTTCAAGGCCTTTGAGGACCTTGATGTCCTTCGCCGAATACCCGGATTCAGCCACCGTCTGAACACCGTCTGTTCCGGCGTCCGCCATGCCCGAAAACTATCACAGGACGGCGCGGATCCCCAGTCCTGGAGCTCTCTTTCGAGAGGCCTCCAAAGTACTGAAAACAGGGAGTTTACTTACACATCCCGCGAGCGGTCCGAAATCCCTCGAGCGACAGACTCACCGGCGCCCGAGGCGCCAGGCAGCCGGCGGCGGAATTCCATGTCGCGCCGGGAGAGATCAGGCGCCCGCCGGCGAGGGCGCAACGAGAGGGCATGTCGGGCCGCCCTGGATCCGAGGAACGAGGGCCGCCGGGAAGCAGGCCATGTCGGCGCGATCCTACGCGGCACACGCGAACCGCCTCCGGGGTGCGGGTCAGCGAGCACACGGAACGGCACGATGCCGGATGCGGCGACTGGCCGAAACGAATGCTGCGTGACCTTGCCGCGGGCTGCTAGAGCCGCATCGGCATGATCACGCAGAGGTAGCGCGAGTCGACACCGTCAACGGGGTGTCCCAGACACTGGCTGTCCTCGTCCTTCAGCGCAAACTCGACCCGGTCGGTATCGACCGCACCCAGGAAGTCCCGGACGTAGACGGGATTCAGGCCGATCTCCAGCTTCTCCGCCTCGTAGTCGCACCCGAGGCTCTCCTCGGCCTCCCCCAGGTCCGGGTTCGATGACGACACGAGCAGCGACTGGGCGTCGAACCGGAACTTCACCATCGGCGCACGGTCGCCGGTCAGCAGCGACACCCGGTGCACGACCTCGGAGAGTTCCTGGCGATTGAACGACGTCTTCCTGTCGTTGTCCTGCGAAATGACCTTCTCGTAGTCGGGGAAGGTGCCCTCCAGGATGCGGCAGGTCAACTCCCGACGCCCGATCACGAAGGCCAGGTGGTGCTCGCCGCGCCGAAACGTGACGCTCCCTTCACTGTCGAAGCGCAGCAACTCGAGCAACGCCTTGCGGGGCGCCAGCACACCGTCCGCCTCGGCAATGCCGGACATCTCGACCTCGATCAGGGCGAGGCGGTGACCATCGGTGGCCACGAGTTCGACTCCACCCTCCTTGAGCTTCAACAGGGCGCCATTCAACTGGAACCGCGACTCTTCGGCGGAGACGGCGAAGATCACCTTGCCGATCATGCGCTTGAAGTCGGCGAACGGCACGTCGAACGAAGCCGAGGCCGAGTCGGGTTCCACGACGGCAAGAGTCGGGAAGTCCTGGGCCGAGAGACCGTGGATGTGGAAGCGCGAGGAGCCGGCAACGATGTGTAGCGAGTTGGAGTCACCGGTCGACATCTCGACCGGACCGTCTCCGAGGGCGCGGACGATCTCGAGAAGCTTGCGCGCCTGAACGGCGGTAGCTCCCGGTTCGGTGGACCCTTCCTGGGCGGCGCAGGAAGACGTGAGGGAGACATCGAGATCGGTCGCCGCGAGTTCCAGCCGATTCTCGCGCACCCGCAACAGGAGGTGGGAAAGGACCGGGATCGTCGACCTGCTCTCCACGATGCCGCGCATCGCCACGAGTTCGGTCAACAGCTCTCTGCGTTCAACCCTGATCTTCATCTATGCTCTCCTCAGAGATCCAAATATACACCATTCAAGTCACCGGAGAAGGCCGCGCCCGTGTCTGTGGACATGCCATGTAAACCATTCTGGCAGAACCACTTGCGGCCTTCTCGTGCTGATGGTAAGCGGTGGACGGGGGAGTGGAACCGTTGTGCATTCTGCGGAATTCCGCGCCCGGCCGAGAGGCCGCGCCCGATTCGTCCGCAGGCAGACCGAAGCGACCACCCCACCAATCCGCCAGCGCCGCGCATCAGGTTCGGGGGCCGATCCGCCGGGATTCCGCAGGATATTGGAGTGCGCAGGTCGGCTCAACCGAGTTGGCGGGTGAAGCGCTCCAGTTGAGCGGCCAGCCGCTCATCCCCGGCGCGGCGACGCTCGATCTGCTCGACGGAGTACATCACCGTGGAGTGATGCTTGCCGTTGAACAGCCTTCCGATTTCCGGATACGACAGCCCGGTCAGCCGCTTGCACAGGTACATCGCGATCTGCCGGGGATAGGTGATCTGCCGGGAGTTGCTCTTGCTCTTGATCTCGCGCACCTTGAGCCCGTAGTGGTGGGCGACCGACTTGACGATGTGCGCCGCGGAGATGGGGCGGTCCTGGTCCGGCAGGACGTCACGCAGCGCCTCCTTCGCGAAATCCAGGTCGAGCCGCGCCCCGGAGAGCGACGCGAAGGCGGTGACGCGGTTGAGCAGTCCTTCGAGTTCCCGCACGTTGGAGTGCACCTGGCGGGCGATGAACAGGGCGACGTCGTTGTCGAGCTCCAGCCCCTGGAGTTGCCGCGCCTTGCGTTGGAGTATCGCGACCTTGGTCTCGAGGTCCGGAGGCTGGATGTCCGCGAGCAGACCGGATCCGAAACGGCTCCGCAGACGCTCTTCCATATCGGCCAGGTCCCGCGGCTGCGCGTCGGACGTGACGATGATCTGCTTCTGCCGGCTGTAGAGCACGTTGAAGGTGTGGAAGAACTCCTCCTGGGAGCGCTCCTTCTTGGCCAGGAACTGGATGTCGTCGACCAGAAGGACCCCGATCGTCCGGTAGCGCTCACGGAAGGCGGGCATCCGGTCGAACCGGATCGAGGTGACCAGGTCGTTCACGAAGTTCTCGGCGGCGAGGTAGACGACGCGCTTGCCGGGGACGGTTCCCCGGAGGCGGTTGCCGATCGCGTGCAGCAGGTGGGTCTTGCCCAGGCCGACGCCACCGTAGAGGAAGAGCGGGTTGTAGGCGACTCCCGGCTTTTCCGCCACGGCCTGCGAGGCCGCGCAGGCGAAGCGGTTCGAGTTGCCGACGACGAACGAGTCGAAGCGGTACTGGGGGTTGAGGGAATCGCCGGCAGCCGGTTCTTCGTGGACCACCGCGGTCAGGGGCTTCCGGGAAGCCGTCGCCGACCGACCGGACGGTCTGACGGAATCGCTGGTCTTGAAGAGAACCTGGAAGGTCGGTCCCTTGAGATCCGCGATCGCCCAGTCGACGACTGGCCGGAAGCCCTCTTCCAGCGCCGCGACGAAGCGGGAGTTCGGCGCTTCGAGGACCAGTTGTTCGGCGTCCTCGGAGGCGACCCGAAGCGGATGGAACCAGGTGCGGAAGTCATCCGGCGGCAGGTCGGCGCGCAACTGACGGCGTAGAGTCGGCCAAACGGAACCAGGCATGTCGCGCACGCCGTTCACGCCGTTCTACCGCGCCACCCGGGCGAGGCGGTTTCGCATTCCCGGGAGCGCCCTCCACCCGTCCAGCCACCTGTTCCTTTTGCTCTGCCCAGAGGCGCACCTGTCCCTTCAACACCGAACGCCGGTTCACCACCTGTACCCCACGCGGTCACCGGGGGACAGTCGCTCCGTAGAGCGGAGTTCCGCAGTTTTTCCGCACGATGTGGAAAATCGAAGGCGACCGGCCCAGAGACCGAAGTACCTTGGGCAAGCGAGTGTCCTGTCGTTCTCAGGCCGGGCGGTCTTCGTTGCGCGAGATGGGCAGGATAGCAGCGGACCCGGGCGGGAACAAGAGGTTTCGCGGTACGTTCTTCGTCTCGGCTCAGGTGAATGGGGCGGCGACGGTCGGCGCTGCCGGCGCGGGTTCTGACCAGGTTGCCGTTGCCTCGGCCGGAGAAGCTCCGGGACGGGTTGCTGGCCTGGTTCTACCGTTGTCGACGCGATCTGCCGTGGCGCCGATCGGAGGATGCGTACGAGCTGCTGGTTGCGGAAGTCATGCTCCAGCAGACCCGGAGCGAGGTCGTGGCAGCACGCTATCCGGCCTTCCTCGACACGTTCCCCACTATCGAGGCGCTGGCCGTTGCCGAGGTCGAGGAAGTGGAGGCCGCGTGGTCGGGTCTCGGCTACTACCGGCGGGCGCGGAACCTGCATCGCGCGGCGCGCATGCTGGCCGAGCGGGGCGTGTTTCCCGACAGCGCCGCGGAGTGGAGAGAATTGCCCGGAGTCGGCGCCTACACGTCGGCGCTGCTGGCCAGTCGGCTGGCCGGAGAGCCTGAGCCGGTGCTCGACGGCAACGTGGAACGGGTGCTGAGCCGTTTCCTCGCCTCTCCCCGGTCGCCGAAGCGGGCCGCGGCGCGACGGCTGCTGCTGGCGACGGCGGCTAAGCTCCTGGACCCTGGGAAACCGGGCGACTCGAATCAGGCCCTGATGGAGTTGGGGTCTCTCGTCTGTCGGCGCGGCCGCCCCGATTGTGTCCGCTGTCCGCTCGCTTCGGGCTGCAGGGCTTTCCGGAGCGAAGGGCTGGATCCACGGGCGTATCCGGTCGCCGGCCCGCGGCGGGCCCGGACGAAGCTCTACTGCTTCACGGCGGTGGTCAGGAGCGGGCGCGGTCTGCTGCTGCACCACCGGCCGGCCGGCGCGAACTGGCTGGCCGGCCGCTGGCATCTGCCGACGGTCGAGCTGGCCACAGGCGACGAATCGGCGAACGAAGCGGCGGAGTTGCTGCAGTTGGAGTTCGGCGGCGTCTGGGAGTGCGACGACCATCATGTCGCGGTGCGCCACGCGGTCACGCACCGGGACTTCCGTGTCCGGGTAGCGCTCGCCCGCTGGCGGCCGGACCCGGCAGCCGAGGCGCCGCGCGCCGGAGCCGGCCGGGCCGACCTCGGTTGGTTCGGAGCGGCGGAGATCAGCGCCCTGCCGACTTCCTCGCTGCTCGGCAAGTCGTTGGCCGGTATGCCAATACACTCCGGGCCATGAAGGGGCGTGCGGTTCTGGAGCAGCGGGCGCCGCGGATTCCCTTCGTTGACCTCGGCGCTCAGTCGCGGCGTCTGCGGCCGGAGATCGAGCGTCGGATCGCTGCCGTCCTCGACCACGGTCGTTACGTGATGGGTCCTGAAGTTGCCGAGCTGGAGGCCGAGCTGGGCCGGCTGGGCGGCGCGTCCGCCGTTGCCGTGTCGAGCGGATCGGACGCTCTCCTGATCGCCCTGCTCGCGCTGGATGTCGGGCGCTCGGAAGGCGAGCGGGAGGCGGTGTTCGTGCCTTCCTTCACGTTCACGGCGACCGCGGAGGTCGTGCTGCTTGCAGGCGCCCTGCCGGTCTTCGTCGACGTGCGGGAGGACGACTTCCTGCTTGACCTCGATTCGCTCGACCGTGAGTTCGACGCGCTGGCGCGGAGGGGACGCGCCGTTCCCAAGGCGATCATCACCGTTGATCTGTTCGGCCAGCCGATGCCTGAACATCCGCTCAGGGAGTGGGCGGCGGCCAGGGAGCTCGAGGTGATTTCGGATGCCGCCCAGAGCTTCGGGGCCCGTCGCGGGGGCCAGCCCGTCGGGTCGCTCGCAGAGGTGACGACGACGAGTTTCTACCCCGCCAAACCACTCGGCGGCTATGGCGACGGCGGCGCGGTGTTCTGTACCGAACCCGGTGCACTCGAGGTCGTGCAATCGATACGTGAGCACGGTCAGAGCGCCGACCGCTACGACGTCGTGCGCCTGGGGATGAACGGCCGGCTCGACACCTTGCAGGCTGCCGTGCTGCTGGCGAAGCTCACCGTCTTCGAGGAAGAACTCGCCGCCCGCCGCGCCGCGGCCGCCGGCTACACGGAGAGGCTGGACGCCGTATCGACGTCGGTCCGGACGCCATGGCGCGTGTCGGCGCCGGAGTGCGGCGCCGGCGTGGAATCGAGCTGGGCCCAGTACACGCTGCGGGTGGACGACCGGGACGGCAGGCCGTCGTCACGCATTCGGGACGCGCTGCGCGCCCATCTCGATCGTGCCGGGATTCCGACCGCGGTTCACTACCCCTGCCCGATGCACCTGCAGCCCGCGTACCGGCAGTACGGCCGCGGTCCGGGCTCGCTTCCGGTCAGCGAGAGTCTGGCCCTCCGCGTGATCAGCCTGCCGATGCACCCGTACCTCGACGAGGCGGCGCTGGACCGCATCTGCGGCCGCATCGCGGCCGCATAGCGGCCGCCATGCGCCGGCAACTCGTCGATGGCTCCGTGTCCGGCCCCGGCGCCCACGAATCGCGGCACTCGCGTTGCGCCCCACCCGGTGTCCCGCGTCATCTCCGCCCTGCCGGGAGGGAGCGGCGTCTCCCGGGCCGCGTTCGCCTGAGGAGGAGACGGGGCCTGATGAGCTGCCGGCGCCCGGTAGAAGCTCAAGCGGCTGGTGAGGCGACATCGGAAGAGGACGCCCGCCTCTGACCTTCGGCATGGCTGCTTCCCGTACGCACCGACTCGGCAGCGGCAATCAACTGCCGGAGATCCGCACGCCGCTTCCCGGGCCACGGGCCCGGAGGGCAGCGAGGCGGCTCGATGCGGCCGAGGCGCCTGGAATCAACACCCTCGTGGACGGGGCCACGGCGATGCTGTGGGAGGAGGCACTCGGCAGCAATGTGCTCGATATCGACGGCAATCGCTACATCGATCTGACGGCCGGCTTCGGGGTCGCGGCAGTGGGTCACCGGCATCCTGCCGTGGTGGCGGCGGTCAGGGGGCAGGCGGATCGCCTCCTTCACGGCCTGGGTGACGTCTTCGCTCATCCTGCGCGGGTCGAACTCGGTGAACGCCTCGGTCGTCTGGCGCCGCTTCGGGAGCCGCGGGTCCACTTCGCCGCTTCGGGCGCCGACGCTGTGGAGATTGCGCTCAAGACGGGACGCATCTGCAGTGGGCGGCCGGGAATTCTCGCCTTCACGCCGGCGTACCACGGCACGACGCTGGGGGCGCTCCAGGGAACTTCGAGGCCGGCCTTCAGGTCACCGTTCACCGAGCCGCTGGAGCATCAGGTCCACCGCCTGCCCTACGGCGTCGAAGTGGATGAAGTGCAGCAACTGCTGGACCGGCAGCCGGAGATCGGAACCTGTCTGGTCGAACCGGTGATCGGTCGCGAGGCCACCCGATGGCCGCCTGACGGCTGGTTGGCCGGACTGGCTGCCGCCTGCCGCGCGCGCCGGGTGATCCTGGCGGTCGACGAGATCTTCACGGCGTTCGGCCGCTGCGGCGCCTGGTTCGTGAGCGCGGAGGCGGGTATCGAGCCCGACCTCATCTGCTGCGGCAAGGCCCTCGGCGGCGGTCTCCCGATCGCTGCCGTGCTCGGCAGGAAGGAGGTGATGGCCGTCTGGAACACGGGCGGTGAAGCGCGTCACACGGCGACGTTCGTCGCGCACCCGCTCGCCTGCGCCGCTGCTCTCGCGACGCTCGAGGTGATCGAGACCGGGAGCCTGGTGGAGCGGGCCGTGGAGATGGGCAGACGCTTCGGCCGTCGCGTTGAGCCGCTCAGGCAGGTTCCCGGCGTGGTCGACGTCCGCGGCGCGGCGATGCTCTGGGCCGTCGAACTCGATGGGCGGGAGCGTGCGGCCGACCTCTCTCGGCATCTCCTCGATCGAGGCGTGATCGCCCTGAGCGGCGGCGCCGCCGGCGTGGTGCTGCAGATCGCGCCGCCGCTGGTGGTCACGGAGGCGCAGTTGTTCCACGCGGCTGATTCCCTGCTCAGGGCCGCATCCGACCTGGCTTCGAAGCCCTGACGCTCCGGCGCGCTCGCGGCGTCACCGGGACTTCCCACCATTGTGCAAGTGGTGTGAGCAGCGTGTTGGTGTGCGGTTGTTTGTTTCGAGGCGTCACGTCAGGTTGGCAGTTCAGGATGCTTCTGGCAGCAGTCGAGATCGGGCGGAAGCTCGATGAGGGTCGAAGAGTTGTCGGTCTCGGAGCATGGCGCAGGCGACGTGGATGAGGCGATCGGAGACCTGTCTGAGGGCTCGGCCGTAGCGGTGTCCCCTGGCTCTCATGCGTTTGCACTTGGCCTTGCTGATGGCGTCGCGTTGGACTGCGATGCGTGCCCAGTGGTGTGCGGCATCGGTGAGGCGATCGTTGGCTGCGAGTCGTCGGACGACGATGAGCTTGTTTCCGGAGCGTCTGGTGACAGGCGCGGCGCCGGCCAGGCAGCGCAGAGCCTGTGGATCTCTTCTTCGCAACGGTTCGTGTGCTTCTGCGAGCAGGGTGGCGAGGACGACGGTACCGACTCCGGGGATGGAGCGGAGGATGCCGGCGTCGGTGTGCTCGACTGTGGTGCTGCCGTCGGTTTGTTGGGCGACGACGGGTTCGGCCAGATGGCGGGTCATCCGCTCCAGGTGTTGGTCGATGTCCGCGATCTGCCGATTGACGACTTTCAGCACCGGCATCAGGGTGTCGATGTGGCTGGTGGTTGCATCGACGACGCCGTGCCCGACGTCGATCGGCTGCTGGCGCAACAGGGCGAGCAGTTGAGCCGCGTCAAGGCGCCGGATGCGGTGTTTCTTGAGCAGTTTCGCGATGGTCGCTTCGCGCACTCTGAGCGCCTTGGCCGGTGTGGGTACGAGCCGCCACAGGGCCATAGCCCAGTTAGCCGAGACGTCGTTCTTGACGGCTTCGAGCAACTGCGGGTAGTAGCGCCAGAGCAGGTCGCGGACCTGATTCGAGAGCCGCTTGCGTTCCTCGACCAACTGTTTTCTGGCTCGAGTCCAGGCGCGCAGCTGGAGAGTGACTTCGTCCGGCGCCTGAAGTCGCCGCAGGCACTCCGGGTCGGTGCGCAGGGCCGCGGCGAGGACCCTGGCGTCGCGCCGGTCGTCCTTGGCGCCGGCGACCGAGAATCGATCCCGGAACCGGTCGAGCTGCTTGGGGTTGATGGAATGCACGTTGAAGCCCCGCTCCATCAGGCTCTCGACCACCGGCCCATGCGGTACTTCGATCGCGACACCGACCTCGGAAGGCGGTTTTCCGGTGCAGCCCAGGAGCCAGTCGGCCATGGCGGAGAGCCCCTCGCCGTTGTGGTTGAAGGCGCGCTGCCCGACGACCTTGCCGCTGGCATCGAGCAGACAGACATGGTGCTCCTTCGATCCCCAGTCCACGCCGACAAACCAAGCCTCTGTCATGTCACACCTCCTCGTGCGTTACTCTGTGCCTGTCGGCAACGCCGCGACGACGGCCTGGTACCTGTACTGGCGCTCGATGGCGCAACTTCCCACTGGGCCTTTGTCGCGGCGAAGCAGCCAGGGCACAGGTCCCGGTTAGGTGCTTCATGCACGGTGCGCGGAGGTCGCTCCTGGCTGCTTGCCGACTTCATCTGCCGGACTCCGGCCTGCGCCCGCCGGCACGACGCCGGCTGCCCTGGCTGCGGAAGCTGCCGGTCCCGCGGAAAACGGCAAGCCGTTTCCCGCCGGACCTTGGAAAACCGGCAGACCGGTTTCCCACAGCTACCGCAGCCTCGACGACTACTCGCCTCTCGGACAGACTCGGACAGGGACCAGAACCCACCCAGCAAAGGTACAGGTGCGCGGACCTTCCGGTCCGCATCAGGCGCGTCGCCGCGAAGCGGCGCCCTCGAGTCCCGGGCCTCGTCCTGACCGCCCTACAGGGAACGGCGCCCTGCCAGCGAACGGGCGAGGGTGACCTGGTCGGCGTAGTCGATGTCGCCGCCGACCGGGAGGCCGAATGCCAGTCGGGTCACGCGGACGCCCCGTGTACCGAGGACACCGGCGAGGTAGAGGGCGGTGGCTTCGCCCTCCACGTTCGGGTTCATGGCGAGAATCGCCTCCTCGACGCCGTCGAGCCGCTTCATGAGGGAGGCCACGGTCAGTTCGTCGGGCCCCACGCCGCGCTGCGGCGACAAGGACCCCAGGAGGGCGTGGTAGCGGCCGTGGAATTCACCGGTGCGCTCGATTGGCTCGATGTTGAAGGGCTCTTCGACGACGCAGAGCTTGGAGGGGTCGCGCTGCGGGTCGCTGCAGACCGAACAGGGATCGACCGCGGTGATCTGATGACAGGTGGAGCAGTGGATCATGCGATCCTTGACGTCGATGACCGCCTTGGCGAGCGCTTCCGCCCGCGCGCGGTCGACGCGGAGCAGGTGATGTGCCAACCGCCGTGCGGTCTTGGGGCCGATGCCCGGCAGGCGCGAGAGTTCCTCTACCAGGTTGGAAAGAGGATCGCCCGGCATCAGGTGAGACCGGGAATCCCGGCGGTCATGCCGCCAAGGCGTTGGCCCACGTACTCGTTCACCTTGCGTCCGGCTTCGTTGACGGCGGCCTGCACCAGGTCCTGCACCATGCCCTGATCTTCGGGGTCCAGGACCTCCGGATCGATACGGACGCCGAGAACCTCCTTCTCGCCGTTCATGCGGACTTCGACCATGCCGCCGCCGACGCTGGCCGTGAACTCGGCGTTGGCCAGGTCCCGCTGCATCGTCTCTTGCATCTGCTGGGCCTGCCGCATCAGCTTCCGGATGTTCATCGGGCTTGTTCCTGTTGGGTATTGCGCTCGAGAGCGGTCAGTTCGAGCGGGGTCTGACGTCGACCACGCGGCCGCCAAAGATATCGAGTACCGCGCGCACGGTCGGATCCTTCTCGGCGGCCGCGGTGGGCGTTGCCGCGACAGCGGAAGAGGCTGGCGCTCCCGCCCTGGCTCGCCCCGGACCTGGCCGGGCACGGGCTGCGGTCCCGGCATCAACGTCCCGGCTCCCGGCACTCCCGGTGCTCCCGGGAGCCGGCGGCGGCGGTGTGCGGGAGGCTGGTGGCGCGGTCGACGTCCCGGGCTGGCGTCCGGCTGCGGTTCCCGGCGGCGGCGCTGTCGCGTTGGTCGCCCCGCGATCGTCTGGGCGCCCGCCGGTGCGCAGGGAGGAGGCTGCGCCGTCCCTGGCGGCGCTGTCGCGGGAGTGCGCCGCGGCAGGGGTCGTCCTCCAGTCGGCCTTCGGACCGAGGACGGCGCGGACCGCGGCCCTCAGTTGGCCCGCCTTCGCCTCATTGCGTAACGCCTGGTCAAGGGCGGGAACGGCGGTCAGGACGAGCGCGCCGTCCTGAACGGCGAGATGGGCCTTGTGGAAGTCGAGCAGGCCGGCCAGCGGTGGGTGGTTCGAGGCGAGGAACCGCCGGATCCCGTCTGCTGCGTCCGCAGGGGCGGAGGGAACGACCGGGTCGGACGGCCCGGGGGGCGACTGGCCGCCGGCGGCCGGTCCGGGAGTGCGATCCGTGCGCCCGACGACCGATGCCCGGCGTGCTTCGCGGGCGGAGCGGTTCGCGCCATGCCGCTCCGCTCCGGCGGGTGCGGGACGAGAGGTGGACAGAGTGTCGCGAAGCTGCTCGATACGCACGAGGCGCGGCAACTCGGCTGCGCGGAGCAGGGCGACCTCGAGCGCGAGACCGGGGGCGTCGGCGCGCCGAACGACGGTCTCGCCGCTGAGCAACAGGTGCAGGAGCCGCAGCAGATTCTCGTAGCCGGCCCGGGATGCGACCCGGCTCAGCTCGTCGGCGGCCTCGGCGGGGAGGTCGAGTTGCTCCGGGTCGAGACCCTGGGCCAGGTGCAGGGCGCTGCGCAGGAACCCGAGGAAGTGGGTGAGGACCTGGCCCGGATCGGCGCCGTCGTCCTCGATGGACCGGATCGTCTGCGACACGCTCGCTCCCTCGCCGGCCAGGATGGCCTCGAGGAGGCTGGACAGCAGCTTGGCGTCGATTCCTCCGAGCAGCCGGCCCATGTCCTCTTCGGCCAGCTTGCCGCCGCCGAAGGTGGCGAGCTGATCGAGCAGCGCCACCGCGTCGCGCACGCTGCCTTCCGAGGCGCGCGCGATGAGTCGGAGGGCTGCCCGACTGGCCTCGATCTCCTCCGCCTCGCAGATCCTCGCAAGATGGGCAACCATGGGGTTGGCGGGTACGCGGCGGAATTGGAACTCCTGGCAGCGGGACAGGATCGTCGCCGGCACCTTCTCGATCTCGGTGGTCGCGAAGATGAAGGCGAGGTGCGCGGGCGGCTCCTCGACGATCTTGAGCAGAGCGTCGAAGGCCTCTCTGGACAGCTGGTGGATCTCGTCGAGGATGACCACCTTGTAGCGATTCCGGGCGGGACCGTACTGGAGACTCTCGGTGAGTTCGCGGACCTGGCCAACCCCGGAGTGGGTGGCGGCGTCGATTTCGATCACGTCCAGGTCACCGCCCTTCATGATCTCGAGACAGACTGCGCACCGGTTGCACGGCTCGGCGGCCGGAGCGGTGGCGGACCCATCGACGCCGACACAGTTCAGGGCTTTGGCGAACACGCGGGCGGCGGTTGTCTTGCCGACGCCGCGGATGCCCGAGAACAGGTAGGCCTGGGCGATCCGCCCCTCGCGCAGCGCGTTGCCCAGGCCGGTCGCGATCGCCTCCTGACCGACCAGGTCGGCGAAGATCCGGGGACGCCACTTGCGCGCCAGGGCCTGGTACGTCATGGCCTGGTCAGGAGCGTTCCCGGCGTCGTCGCGGGACAGAGAGAAGTCACTGAAGGGTTCCGGCTGAACTGCGCCCTCGAAACGAACACCCTATCGCTGCTCCCTTCCGGGCCTGACGAGGTTCGGGGCCGGTCGAGACACAGGGCCCGAACCCTTCGGTCACTTCTCGACCCGCGCCACATCGGTCAGGGCGAAGATCGCGGGTAATGCTAGCAGCCGCGGCAACGTCACGCGTTGCATCTGATCGGCCATGCATCCCGGCCGGCATCTTTGGCCATCCGTGTGCTCGATGACCCGCTCCCGGCGGCAGCCTGCGGCGGGTTCCGGTCGATCTGCGGGGCATCGACGACGAACCGCGTGCCGATGCCGGCGCCCGATCGGCCCAGCTGCGGAAGACGGTCGCCGTGGCGGCGCTCAAGGGCGCCCTGATCCCTTCGTGCGGCGAAGGCGTCGCCAAGTCAATGCCGAGCGTACGGTCGCCGACCGTTTCCAGTTGTTCGCGCGCCGGGCGAACCTCGGGCGCGGGCTGGTACGGTAGTTCGGCGAGTGGATGGAGGGGCGCCGGGTGGACGATCGAACGGCCATGGGGCTGGCTCTCGACGAGGCCCGGCTTGCGGCGGCTGCCGGGGAGGTTCCCGTGGGCGCGGTCGTGCTGCGGGCTGGAGAGGTGGTTGGTCGGGGGCACAACCGCAGGGAGTCCTGGGGCGACCCCATGGCGCATGCCGAGATGATCGCGTTGGCCCAGGCTGCCAGGCGGCAGCAGGGCTGGCGACTGGTGGGTTGCGCTGTCTACGCCACCCTGGAGCCTTGCGCGATGTGCGCCGGCGCGATGGTCAACGCCCGCGTGGACCGACTCGTGTTCGGGGCACGGGACCCGAAGGGCGGCTACTGCGGCTCGCTCGGGAATCTGGTCCGTGAACCGGGACTGAATCACCGAATCGCGGTATGCTCCGGCGTCCTGGCGGAGGAGAGCTCAGCATTGTTGCGCTCGTTCTTCCGGCGTCTACGCTCGAGCGGGCCAGCGAATCTGTAGGGAGAGGTGACCGAGTGGTCGAAGGTGCATGCCTGGAAAGCATGTGTAGGGGCAACTCTACCGTGGGTTCGAATCCCACCCTCTCCGCCATTCCGGGGCCGGAGAAGGCGGGGCGCGTCGGGGGACTGACGAACGGGGAGAGGTGCCAGAGTGGTCGAATGGGGCGGTCTCGAAAACCGTTGACCGTGCAAGCGGTCCGTGGGTTCGAATCCCACCCTCTCCGCCATTCGTCGGCGGTGATTCCGAATGCCCCGATATGCTCACGTGTCGCGCCGTGCCTGGACGGACGCTCGACCGCTACCGGTGCGATCCGGGCTTCTGCCACGGGCTTGCATGGAACCAACTTGCATCCACCGCCTCGCCATCCACCGCCTCGCCGCCCGGCCCCACAGACTCGATAGACCAACGCCGCCAGCCGCCAAAGGAACTCGCCGCCTGTTTTCTGCGCGACAGTGCAGCGATACCGGTGCGAACGCTGCCAGGAAGGAAGGAACGTGAAGAGGACATACCAGCCGAACAATCGGCGCCGCAAGAAGAAGCATGGGTTCCGCTCCCGGATGCGGACGAGGCATGGCCGCGCGATTCTCTCCCGCCGGCGGCGCAAGGGCCGCAAGCGTCTGACGGTCTGACCTTGGGCCGATCGAGCAGCCCGCGGTGCACCGGCGTCGCCGCGCCGGGTACGGAGCGGATCCGGTCGAGCCGCGACTACCGCAATGTCTACCGCCGGGGTCGGCGTCTGCATGGCGACGTCGCGGTGCTCCACGTCCGGGCGAATGACGCCGGCCGTCCGCGGCTCGGGCTTACCGCCAGTCGACGGGTGGGCGGCGCCGTGGTGCGCAACCGGCTGCGTCGGCGGGTGCGGGAGCACTACCGGCAACAGGTCCGGCGGGATCTGCTGCCCGCGGTGGATATGGTGGTCCATCTGAAACCGGGCGCTGCCGCGGCTGATCGACGCAGCTTCTATCGCGAGCTGAACCGCCTGTTTCGCGCGGTAGCCCGGCGTGGCGCCGGTCACCCGCGCCGTCGCAGGTCGTCGAAGTCATGAGCATTCCGGTCCGCGCCGTCGTGGCGTCGTTGCGCGCGTACAAGCGGTGGTTGTCGCCGTTGTTGCCGCGTGCCTGCCGGTTCAGCCCGACCTGCTCCGAGTACGGACAGATCGCCCTGCAGAGCCATGGTCTGCGGGCCGGGAGTTGGCTCACGATCTGGCGGCTCCTGCGTTGCCAGCCTCTGGGCCGCGGCGGCATCGACCTGCCGCCCGCCGGCATGTCGGCGGCGAAGTTCGGGGCGGCCCATCGGGGCCATCGGGCCGGGGTCCGAGGCTGATGGACAACCGACGACTTCTCCTCGCTGCCGTTCTTTCCCTGGGCGTTCTGCTCCTGTGGCAGGCCCTCTTCGCGCCGCCGCCGCCGGTGGAGCGTCCGCCGGTCGAAATCAGGGGTGCGGAGGAACCGGTGGCGGGTGCGGCGACAGCCGGACGGAATGCGGCGGCGCCGGTTTCCCGGGGAGGGACGGCGCCGGCATCCCCGCCGCCTGCGGTCGTGGCGCCGGTGGAGGCCGCCGCCGAACAGCGCGTGGTGATCGAGTCGGGCAACGCGAAGCTCGAGTTCACCAACCGCGGCGCCCAATTGCTGTCCTTCGAGTTGCTCCGACCGAACGGCGGCGAGCCGGTGGAGCTGGTGCGCGCTCGCGCAGACGAACAGCCCTACCCGTTCGGTTTCCAGGGCTCGCAGCGTGGTTCGCCGCTGAACGAGGCGCTGTTCGCCGTGGAACGGACGTCCGAGGACGGCGATACGCGGCTCCGCTTCCGCTACAGCGGTGATCTGGGTGTGGCGACGAAGACGTTTCACATTCCGAAAAACACGACTCAGACCGGGGGCCTGACGTTTCGCTACCAGATCGAGTCGCCCGGCGATTCCTGGGGATTGGTGCTGGGTCCGGGAATCCGGAATCCAACCGTGGACGAACTGGAGAGCCGGCTGTCGAGCCAGCAGCGACGGGCGGCAACCTGGTTGTCCGGCGGCGAGATGGAGTCGCTGGAGCCCCGGAAGACGGAGGATCCGATCGATCTGGCGGGCAGTGCCCGCTGGGTTGCTCTCGAAGATCGCTACTTCATCACGGCGGTCATCCCTGCCGGTGCCCGGGGAACCGTTCAGGCCCGGCCGGTCGCCAACTTCGAGGAGGCGGACGGGAGCCTCGGCGGCTTCGCCATGTTCGAGGTCACGGATGTTGCCAGGGCGGATCTGACGAGGGACGTGATGTTGGTTCTGCGCTCCTCGGGCGGCGAACTCGCGGGGAGGGCGTACTTCGGGGACAAGCAGTACGACGCGCTGAAGGCGATGGGCGTGGAACTGGAGAAGACCGTGCGCTTCGGCTTCTTCGGCGTCATCTCGCGCCCGTTGCAGTTCGGTTTGCGCTGGATTCACGACCATGTCGTGGCCAACTACGGGTGGAGCATCGTGTTGATGACGGTGCTCATCCGCCTCGTGCTGTTCCCGCTGACCCACAAGAGCCAGGTGTCCATGCAGCGGATCCAGAAGCTGAATCCGCGCATGGAGGCGATCCGCGCGAAGTACCGGCCCAAGCTCAAGGATGGGAAGGGCCGCCCGCGCATGGACGTGCAGCGCAAGATGAACGAGGAGATTCAGGCTCTGTTTCGGGAAGAGGGTGTGAACCCTGCCAGCGGCTGCCTTCCGATCCTGTTCCAGATGCCGGTGTTCTTCGGCTTCTTCCGGCTCCTGAGCGAGGCGGTCGAGTTGTGGGATGCCTCGTGGCTCGGCTGGATTCACAACCTGGCGCTGCCGGATCCGGTCTACGTGTTGCCCCTGGTCATGGGCGCCTCGCAGTTCCTGCAGCAACGGATGCTGCCGCCGCCTGCGAACAAGACCCAGAAGCTGATCATCAACACGATGCCGATCTGGTTCACGATCTTCTCGTTCAGCTTCCCGAGCGGCCTGGTCCTCTACTGGCTGACGAACAACGTGCTGGGAATCGTGCAGACCGGGGTCTACAACAAGCTGAAGAAGTCGGGCTACCTGGGCGGCAAGGTGGCGGCGGCTTCCGAAACGAAGAAGTGAGGCAGGGCGGGATTTGATGAGTGCAACGACGAACAGCGTGTTCTTCTCGGGCGAGACCGAGGGCCGAGCGGTGTTGGCGGCCGCAAACCACTTTGGCGTGCCGCCCGATCAGGTCGTGTTTGATCGAGTCGAGAAGCGACACGGATTCGTCAAGCGTCGGCGGGTGGTGATCCGGGTCGACCCGGAACGGGTTGGCTCGGTCGAAGCCCCGCCCGGGACGGCGGCCGGGGAACCGGCCCGGAGGCTCGCCCCGTCAGCGTCCGAGGGCGTGGCGCGCGAGGTCGAGGTCGAGGTGCCGATAGAGAGTTCGCCGCCGCAGGAGGAAGGGGAAGCCTCCGGGGGCCCTGGGTCCCGAGCCCCGGCGGGTTCACCGCCGCAGGAGGAACGTCCGTTGGCCGGCGCCAACTCTCCTGACGCCAGCTCAGGGGAGCTTCCGGACCGGGATTCCGAGGAGGTTCCGGAGGTTGCCCGCGCGGCCTTGCGGCAACTGCTCGAACTGGCCGATGTCGAAGTATCGGCGGAGATGGTTCTGGTCAACGGGCGGTTGGAAGTCGAGATCGAGGGAGTGGACCAGGAGCTCCTCGTGGAGGACGAGGGCCAGGTTCTTCTCGCGCTCCAGCATCTTCTTCCCCGCGTGATGTACGGGGAACTGGGGCGCATCGTGCCGTGCCACCTGGACAGCGGCGGCTATCAACGAAGGAAGGAAGAGCGCCTGAGAGGCCTCGCGCGCCGGGTGGGAGACGAAGTCGCCTCCCGCGGCGGCACGCGCACTCTGCGGCCCATGAACCCGGCCGACCGGCGCATCGTCCATCTGACTCTGGCCGACGACCCCGACGTCGAAACCGAGAGCCAAGGCAGAGGTTACTTCAAGCGCGTCAACATCCGCCGCGTGTAGCAGCCTGTGGCAGACGTCGCGCTGCATGCCAACGGCGATGGATCAATGCCCGGCAGCGTTGCTCTGCGGTCGAATCGCTGCTGAGAGCACCTGTTTCACGTGAAACACGCGGATCTGTTTCGCCGCGAATTCGGTGACCAGCTGACGCCTGAGGCCGTTGATCGGCTGGTGCGACACGCCGAGCTCCTGGAACGGTGGAACCGGGTGGTTAGGCTGGTTGGGGAGCAGGAGCCGGAGGACTGGATTCTGCGCCACTACGCCGAATCGGTGGCGGCCCGGAGGTTCTGGCGGTCTTCGCGATCTGCGGGGAACGGTAAGCCGGCACTGCTTGATATCGGCAGCGGCGCGGGTTTCCCGGGTCTCGTTCTGGCGGCGCTTCATCCTCAGCGGTCGGTGACCCTGGTGGAGGCCCGCGAACGGAAAGCGGCGTTCCTCGCCGAGGCGGCGCGCGAGCTGGATCTTCCGCTGCTTCGGGTCGTCCGCGACCGTTTCGACCCCAAACTCGCTGCGGCGCTTGCGGGGGCGGTAGAGTTCGCGACGATTCGGGGCCTGCGGCTTCCGGAGGCCACGACGGCTCGCCTGATCCGGGCTCTGCCCGGCGGCGGGCGCCTGATTGTCTGGGTGGGCCGACAACTCGGGCCCGGCCTGGCGGATTTCTGTGCCGTGGAAGAAGAAATGAGCTTGCCCAACAGCCGGCACCGGCGGATTCTCAGCCTGCGGCCGCTTCGTCGTGGCTGACTTCCTGGCGGTCGCCAACCAGAAGGGCGGCGTGGGCAAGACGACATCGGCGATCAATCTGGCGGCGGCCTTCGGCGCCATGGAGCGGCCGGTGCTGTTGGTCGACACCGACCCGCAGGGGAACGCGAGCCGCGGTGTCGGCTGGTCAGGCCGTTCACCGACCCTCTTCGAGGTGCTCTCCGGCGAGGCGAAGGCCGCGGACGTGATCGTCCCGAGCGGGTTCCCGTTCCTCGACCTGTTGCCGGCGAACCGGGATCTGGTGGGAGCGGAACTTGGTCTGCGGCGCGACCGGCACTGGATACGGCGGCTTGGATCCTCACTCCGGAGTCTGGGCACGGTGTATGAACGTATCTTCGTGGACTGTCCGCCTGCTCTGGGCCCGCTCACTCTGAACGCCCTCCACGCTGCGGACGCGGTGGTCGTGCCGCTGCAGTGCGAGTACTTCGCGCTCGAGGGCGTCAGCGAGTTGATGGCCACCGTTCAGCGGGTGCGCGAGTTGGGTCGGCCCGACCTGGCCATAGCGGGTGTGATCCTCACCATGTACGATGACCGCACCAACCTGTCACGGGACGTTGCTCGAGAGGTGCGCAGGCACTTCGGGTCGATCGTCTGCGATACGATCGTTCCACGCAACGTTCGCCTGGCCGAAGCGCCAAGTCACGGAATGCCGGTCCTGCAATACGACATCAAGAGCAAGGGTGCCCAAGCCTACTTGTCCCTGGCGCGGGAACTTGCGGCTCGTCGACCCTGATCGCGCTGCTGGAGTCCTGTGAGTAGCAGACGGCGGGGCCTCGGTCGAGGACTGGACGAGTTGTTCGCGGACAGCGGGGCTCGTTCTCCCGTCGCGCCGCATGCGCAACGCGAACTGCCGGTGGGGCAGCTCGAGCCGAACAGCCGCCAGCCGCGCGACCGCTTCGACGACCAGGAGTTGGCCGAGCTGGCGAGTTCGATCGCGCAGCTCGGCGTGCTGCAGCCGCTGGTCGTCACGGCCGGGCCGGCCCCCGGGGGCCGCTACCGCATCGTTGCCGGCGAGCGTCGCTGGCGGGCCGCGCGGAAGGCGGGGCTGGAGACGGTACCGGTCGTTTTTCGAGACGTGGAGGAAGAGCGGGAGCTGCTGGAGCTCGCCCTGGTGGAGAACCTTCAGCGTTCCGACCTGAACCCGCTGGAAGAGGCGGAGGCCTTTCGGTCGTTGAGCGACGAGTTCGGGTTCTCGCAGAAGGAGATCGCTCACCGCGTGGGCCGCAGCAGGGCCACGGTGGCGAATGCACTTCGCCTCCTTCGCCTGCCTGCCGCGGTGCAGGACCAGTTGCGTTCAGGAGCACTGACGGCCGGGCAGGCTCGTCCCCTGCTGGCGCTCGGCGACGAACAGGGCCAGACCGAACTCGGCGCCCGTGCCGAGCGTGAGTCCCTCAGTGCGAGGGAGCTGGAACGCATCGCGGCCGATGGCAGGGGGAAGAAGACCGTGGCGCGGCGCAAGGCTGCTCAGGAGAGCGATCCGCACACCGCCGCCGCGGTCGAGCGGCTAACGCGTAAACTGCAGACCCGTGTCGAGATCCAGCGACGCCGTCGGGGTGGCGGCGTCCTGAAGATCCATTTCCACTCCGAACCCGAGTTGATTCGCATCTACGAACGGTTCACCGCGGAGTAACCACTGCGAATTGGAGCATTCCCCGTATGTCGAAGATCCTCAAGAACAGCTCCCCAGCCGACCTGAACGGCTTTCTCGATGCCGGCTGCGAAGTCGAGGGGGACCTCCGATTCGAGAACGCATTCCGGGTTCACGGTCGCTACAAGGGCACGGTCGAAACCGAAGGCGAGTTGATCGTCGGGGAAGGGGGCGCCGCCGAAGGCGTCTTCAAGGTGGGCGAACTCAGCGTCTCCGGCCGGCTCCAGGGGCGGGTCGAGGCCTCGAAGCGGATCGAGATCGGGGTGAAGGGTCATGTGGAGGGCGAAATCAGGTCACCAGTGCTCGTTATCGCGAGCGGCGCCTTCTTCCAGGGCCAGTGCAGCATGAGCCCTCCCGAGGCCGCCCGCTCCGCCAAGCCCGCCGTCCCGGGCGGTGGCAAACCGGTCTCGGCGACCGAGGGTTCCGATCCGGCCCTGCAGCGGTTCGCTCTTCCCGGCAAAAAGGGTTCGTCCAGGTCGGCGACCGGCGACCAGGGCCCCGCCGGCCGGTCCCGGTGATCCGGCCGGCCATCCGGCCCTGGCCATCCGGACTCATGACGACGGTGTGAGATCCCGGCCAGGCGGGTGTTGGGGCCAGACACGGAGAAAGCGGCGGGTCAGGCGCCTCTCGGTTGGTTCACCGGTGTCGCGGATCGCGCCGCCCGGGTTCGCGCGCTGCGCCTCGCGTCGTCTCGTAGGACGGCACGAAGGCGATGGGCCGCCGAGCCAGGGTGGACGGTTCGAAGGCCTCGGTGATCACGCGGCCGTCGATGTCGAGCGCGGTCGGCAGGTTCAGAGCGTAGAGCATCGTCGGCGCCACGTCCTCGATTCCGAGCCGGGTCAGGAGCCGATCCTGGTTGATTTCCTGCCCTCGTAGCAGAAGCAGCCCGTCCGGCGTGTTCTGGGTGAGGCCCGCGCCGCCGGGAGCCCTGCCTCGCAGCCCGAGCAGACTGCGCAGCGGCCCGGACCGTCTCCAGCCGTAGGCGCTGACCACGGCCAGCATCCGTGGCGGGGGCGTTTCTTCCCAGGCCTCGGCCAACAGACCGTCCACGAAGGCGTAGTAGGCGGAGAGCCAGCGCGCCTGATCGATGCGAGCCTGCTCCTGGTCGCCGTCGAACAGGACCGCTTCATAGGAGTCGTAGTAGAGGCGCGACACGGCGGCCAGGCCGTCCATCACCGCAAAGACCACGAGCCCCGAGTCGTCTTCCCGAGATCGGGAGGCAAGAATCTCAAGCAACCGGCTCTGGGTCTCCAGATCACGAAGCGCCGCGGTGTAGAGCGCGGAGGGCGGCCCGTCTCCGAGCCGCGAGAGTCGTTCGTCCTCCATGGCTGAGCCCAGGGCCGCGGCCCGGGCGCCGGCGGACTCCGTGGCGGCGACGCCGACGCCGAAGTCGAGCGCGAAGACGTCGATACCGAATCCCGCCGCGATCTGCCAGAGGGCCGGCGCCGAAGGCAGGATCGGTGGGCCGCTCCCGGTCGCGCCGCGGTCGCCCCAGAGGCCGAAGCCGATAGCTCGGGGCGTCAGGTGAAAGCGCTCACCGCGAAGCCAGGGAGCACCGTGGGTCTGCTCGGAGACGACGCCGTGCCGGAAGGGGTACTTGCCCGTCACCACGGTGGTCCAGAGAGGCAGGCGGATCGCCGGTTCGAACGACTCGGCCCGCCCGTAGCTGCCGCGTCGCATGGTCTCCGAGAAAAATGGGAGCAGGCCCTGTTCGGAGAGTGGCAGGATGACGTCGAGCGAGGCGCCGTCGAGACCGAGGACCAGCAGGTTGGGAGGCGGCGTGGACTCGATCGCCGCCGCCCGGGGCCTTCTCTGCGGCGGCGGCTCGAATGCCTCGCGCCTCTCGAAGACCGAGTACACGGTCAGGAGGGCCAGGCTGGCGATTCCGAAGCGGCTGCGGGCGCCGTAGGGTCTCTGGCGGCGGTACGTGTGAAGGAACGCCGTGTAGAGCGTGACCACCGCCGCGAGAGCCAGCCAGACTCCTGCCTTGACCAGGCGATCGTGGATTCCCGGCGGCAGGAAGCGCTCGTAGAGGGCCGCGTGTGCCAGGCCGAAGCCCGCCGCGGCGGCGAACACACCCGCCATGCACCACGGCAACAGCCGCCGGGCGCACTCGGGCGTCCTCCATGCGACGGGCAACAGCAGCGTCATCGTGGCGATCGCCCCGAGGCCGCCGTAGTAGGCGCTGGTCCGGAACACCGGTAGCGGGTGAAAGGACAGGTGGGGGTTGAGGAAGAACAGGAGTCCGGCCAGGTGAACTCCGGCCAGGAGTCCGGGTATCGCGCCTGCGGCGCAGCTGAGGAGTCGTTCCCGTTTCACCGGGACGGACTCTACCGGGCGGCCCGCGGCCTGCCGGCAGGCCTTCCCGTCCCGAACTGATCGTGAACAGGGCCAAGCCCGTGCACGGAGTGCTACCCTCGCTCGCGCCATGGTGGCGCTGGACGCGAGGGGAAAGGTACTCGAGGTCCGGTTGTTGCCTCGGCGGCACTTCCTGCTTAGGATCCGGGTGGACGGAATGGAGCCTGCCGCACCGGGGCAGTTCGTCATGGTGGCAGGCGCCAACCAGGCCGAGCCCTACCTCAGGCGGGCGTTCTCGGTCTACGACCAGGAGCCGGTGGGCAAGGGTGTCGTGGCGGTCTCCCTGCTCGGCAAGGTCATTGGTCCGGGAACCGCGGCCCTGGCTTCCTGCCTGCCCGGCCAGGACATTCCTTTCCTCGGACCGCTGGGCAGGGGTTTTCGCAGGTCGGGACGGGATGGTGGTTGCCGCGGCCGCGCCGCGCTGGTGGCCGGCGGCATCGGCTCGGCTGGCCTGGGGATGCTGGCGCGGGCGCTGGCACGGGCGGAGAGGCCTTTCGACTTCTACTATGGCGGTCGCAGTGCGGACGATCTGGTCGAAGCTGCTGAATTCGGGCGCCTGAGCGAGAGCACCGGCGGCCGGTTGTTCAGGACGACGGAGGACGGCACGGCCGGGTCCCGGGGGTTGATCACCGAAGCGCTTGCGGCGACTCTCGAGGCCGGAACGAGAGGATCGACGGGCGCGTACGAGACGGTCTGCACCTGTGGCCCGCACGGTCTGATGGCCGCCGTGGCGCGAATCGCGGAGGAGTACGGGGTCGAAGGTGAGGCAGCGATGGAGACTCCGATGGGTTGCGGTTATGGCGCGTGCCTCGGCTGTGCCGTGGAGCTCGAGAGGGGCGGCTACGCGCTGTGCTGCCGGCACGGTCCGGTCTTCGATCTGAGCGAGGTGGTCTGGTGACCGGAGACTCCGGCGCCTCGGCGACCGACCTGTCGACAGAGGTGGGGCCGTTGCGCCTCCGGAACCCGATCCTCACTGCAAGCGGCACCTTCGGCTACGGTCTCGAGTTCGCCGAACGGGCTGACCTGCGGCGCCTCGGCGGTCTGGTGACGAAGGGGCTGTCGCTGGAGCCGCTGGCCGGAAACCCGCCGGTGCGGATCGCCGAGACCCGCGGCGGCATGCTGAATTCGATCGGCCTGCAGAACATCGGCGTGGAGCGGTTCCTGAGCGAGGTTCTGCCGGGCCTGGCCGGACTGCCGCCGAAGGTCGTCGTCAATCTGTTCGGGTACGACCAGGACGACTATGTGCGGCTGGCCGAGCGGGTCGACCCCCACCCCGGCGTGGCAGCGGTGGAGTTGAACGTGTCCTGTCCCAACGTGAGCAAGGGCGGAATCGAGTTCGGCCACGACCCCGAGATTCTGTGCAACCTGGTCCGGCGGGTACGTTCCGTCACCGGCAAGCCGGTGGTGGTCAAGCTGTCGCCGAACGTGACGTCGCCGGTGGCTCTGGGCCAGGCCGCGAGCGCCGGAGGCGCCGATATCCTGTCGGCGGTGAACACCTTCGTCGGCATGGCGATCGACACGCGAAGCCGCCGCCCGGTGCTGTCGACGGTGCGCGGCGGGCTTTCCGGCCCCGCGATCAGGCCGCTTGCGTTGCGCATCGTCTGGGATGTCGCGCGCGAGGTCGACCTGCCCGTGATCGGGATCGGCGGCATCGAGACGGTCGACGATGTGTTGGAGTTTCTCCTCGCGGGGGCCTCGGCGGTGCAGGTCGGCACGGCGATGTTCCGCGACCCGCGGACGGCGGAGCGGCTTGTCGATGGACTGCGGGAGCGGTTGCAGGCCGAGGGCGTGGTCTCGGTGGGTTCTCTGGTCGGGGCGGCGGCGAGGCCGGTGTGAGCGCTACGAGGCTCAAACGCGTCGCGGTGGCGCTCGACACGGACGACCGGGAGACCTTCAGCCGCTGGTGTTCGTTTTTCGGCCCCCGGGTCGGCGTGCTCAAGGTGGGGCCGCGGGTCGTCCTGCGCTGGGGCCGAACCGCGATCGAGGAAGCCGCGGGAACAGGTGCGGCGGTCTTCCTCGATTTCAAGTTCCACGACATCCCGAGTACCGTGGCCGGCGCGGTCTGCGCGGTCAGGGAACTGGGCGTCTCCTATCTCACGGTGCATGCGGGCGGCGGCCGGCGCATGATGGAGGCTGCGGTCCAGGCGGCCGGTGACCAGGTCCGGGTGCTCGGAATCACGGTTCTGACCCATCTTGCGCGCCGGGACCTTGATGACCTGGACCTGCCGGGTGAGGCGGCGGATCGGGTTCTGACCTGGGCGACTTCGGCTCGGCAGGCCGGGTGTGCCGGGGTGGTCTGTTCGCCGCTTGAGCTGGCTACCCTGCGCCGGCGACTCGGTCCGGAGTTGTTGCTCGTGAGCCCGGGCATTCGCTTCGACGATTCCGCGGGCGACGATCAGCGCCGAGTCGCGACACCGGCGGCGGCACTGCGGTCCGGGGCCGACCTGATGGTGATCGGGCGGCCGCTGACTCGGGCCGCCGATCCCGAAGCGGCGCTGGCGGCGCTGGCGGCGGCCGGCGCCTGATCCATCGGAAGTTCCGGCGCGCTCCTGTCGGGCCCCGGGGCGGGCACGCCGTCGCCGGGTGCGGCTGAACACGGCCCCCGCCGGACTGCCCGGCGGTGAACCGCCGCCGCCGACGGGCTGAACCTGCCTCAGCCGGAGCAGCTTCTCTGCCGCGCTCGCGGATGCTCTGACCCTGGAGCGCTCGCTGGCCGCGGCAGATCAGTGCGGGACGTGGAAGGTCCGTCGCCAGCGGACTGCCCATCTCCCGGCCTCCGCGTCGCGCGACCAGTAGAGCAGGAGCGGCCGCCCGCGCACGAGTTCCGTTCCGACGGGGCCGAAGAACCGGGAGTCGTGGGAGATGTCCCGGTTGTCGCCGAGGCAGAAGAGGCTCCCGGCCGGTACACGTTCGGGGCCGTACGCATCGCGCCGCCGGAAACTCTCGTGCAGGAACTCCGACCGCGGATAGACCCGATCGTCCGAGTGGACGACGTAGCCGGTTTCGTCCATCTCGCGGCCGTCGACGCGCAACTTCTTGGAGTCGATCTCCACCTCGGCGCCGCTGGTCGCTACGCAGCGCTTCAGCAGATCGTGCGTCGGGTCCTCGATGCCCCGGAAGGTGACTAGGTCCCCCGGCCGCACTTCGCGCTGGGGCACGAGCGGTCCCCAGCGACCGGCCCCGGCGCCGAAGATGAACTTGTTGATCAGCAGGTGGTCACCGACGATCAGCGTCGGTTCCATCGACTCCGAGGGAATGCGATAGGCCTGAACGAAGAACGCCCTGACAAAGAGCGCGAGGATGGCCGCGACGAGCAGGACGTCCGCGCCGTCGCGCCACATTCCGGGACGTCCGGCGCGCAGACGCATCCCCATCAGAGAGGCGGCGGCTCCGACAGGCCGCGGCAGCGGTCACGCTGCATCCGAGCGGCCACCCATCCCGTCCAGACGGCCTTCTGCCACGGGCTGCTAGCCGATCACCTTGAACGTTCGCTTCCAGCGGGTCTTGGTGACGAAGCCGAGAGCCGTGTTTGCAAGCTGCTTCAGGCGGTGACCGAGCCCGTGCCACGTGCCGTCCGAGGTTTCTCCGCCATACGACCAGTAGACCATCACGGCCCGGCCCTTGACGTGGGAGAACGGCACCGGACCCCAGTAGCGCGAATCGTGGGACCTGTCGCGGTTGTCCCCCAGGCAGAAGAGGTGATCGTCGGGTACGAGGAGAGGCCCCCAGTTGTCACGACGGGCGTTGTAGGCGCCGAAAGGACTCGTCGAGCGGAAGAGGCGGGTGTCGAGGTGGATCGCGTAGGCGTCGTCGTCCACTTCCCGGCCGTTCAGGAGGAGCTGCTTGTCCACCATGCGGAGCTCATCTCCCGGCAGGCCGATACAGCGCTTCACCAGGTCGATCTTCGGCGTCTCGGGCGATCGGAAGATGACGATGTCTCCCCGCCTCACCTCGCGTCCCGGCAGCAGTGCCTGTTCGATCTTCGACGGACGGGTCCCGTAGATGTAGCGGTTCACGAACAGGTGGTCACCCACCAACAGGGTTTCTTCCATCGAACCGCTGGGTATGTAGAAGGTCTTCAGGACGAAGTTGTTGGTGAAACCCAGAAACACGGCCGCGACGATCAGGGCCTCGACGTACTCGCGGACCACCGACGTGCGACGTCCGCCCCCGGCTTCCTGGGCCTTCTGTTCAGCGTTCGCCATCGGCTGGCTAATCTACACGAGCGGACCCCGGATCCCGGCCGCCTGCAAGGCGCCTGGAACGGCCCGCGGCAGAAGTGGCGCCGCGAGCGTTCCGGCGGTGCATCCCGCCCGGCGCCGGGCCGTTCGTGAGCTCGATGACTCGCACCCGGAGGTGTTTCGCGCGCGGCGCGCGGACCCGCCGCGCGGGTTGCTTCCCGGTGGCCGTCCGTCCTCGGGTCGAAGCGGCCCGAACTCGCCGTCAGACCAGTCGCAGGCTTCGTGTCTGGCGGCCGCGCCCGCTTCACCCGGACCCCGCGCCGGGTCACTCGTGCAGCTGGTTGAGGAGGATCGACGACGAGCTCCCGCAGAGGCTCCGGCCCTGCGGCAGGTCCTGCTCTCGCAGCCGGCCTGACCCTCCCGCAACTTGCTGCGGTTGCGCTTTACGGCGTAGACGAGGTGGTCGGAGAAACGCGGACAGGTAGCTGCGCGCCGGCGACGTCTCCCGCGTCAAGAATCCTGGAGTCGGTCCAGCTCTCCTGACGCCAGGCCCTGACCGACGGTTCTCCGGCGAGTAGAGGAGGATACGGCCGGACGCGCCAGGAACGTGCCAAGGCCGTTTGACAGGGGGGCTTCGTCTGCCTTGTTTGGTGTCTTCCGTAACCTGCTGGTTCTGTAGGGACTTGCGAAGATTGGTCCGGATTGGCCGGGAACTTGAAAGAAGGCACGGGCATCTATGAATCCTGGAGCCAGGAGGTGTCCAAGGGATTAGCAGGGAACCGATTTGACAAGGGCTCAGGGGGGCGCTTCGGTGTCCCCCTGACATTCTCGAACCCCTGCTCCAGGATGGCGTTTAGACGAACACGAAAACCCCCTGCGGGACCAAACGGAGATGAAGATGACAAGAGGTAAGAAGATGGCGTCGGTGACAGTGCTCATGCTTGGCATGCTCGCGGCACTGCCCGCCGTCGCGGCTGAAGGCGTAGTCAACATCAACACTGCGGATGCGGCCGCGCTCTCGCTCCTGCCGGGGGTCGGACCGTCGACCGCGGGGCGGATCGTGGAGTTTCGGACCGAGAACGGCGAGTTCGAGGCGGTTGCGGATCTGATGCTGGTCCGCGGCATCGGTGAACGTTCGTTCGAGCGCATGCGATCGTACGTGACGATCGAAGGCGACACGACATTGACGGAGAAGGTGCGAATCCCCAGGGCGCCGACCGGCTCCGACGATACGCCAGGGTCGGATGACCCCGCCGGCGGCCCCTGATCGGGCCGGAGGCGTAGTGCTCGACGGCATGGAGGCAGGCGGGTCTTCGCCTGCCTCCATGCTTGTCCGGGCGATCCGCCCTCGGCGGACGTCGTACTGCATTCGGTGGGCCATGCATCCCGTCCAGCATCGTGCCGTCCGTGTGCTCGCCGAGTGGCGCCGGGAGTGGTTCATGAATGGTGCGGGACGGTCCACGCGGGTGCCATCCGTGTGCTCGCTGGTTCAAGGAACGGACAGCAGCTGGTGCTGACTCCCCGCGCCGGCCTCCCGAGGGAGAAGGTCATCCGCAGGCGCCCGACCGACGGCATGATGACCGCCAGGGAGGGCTTCACTCTTCTCGAACTGCTGGTTGCGACGACAATCCTGGCGCTGCTGGCCACCCTCACGGTGCCCCCGCTCCGTCAGCAGATCGCACAACATCGGGTTCGCCTTGCGGCCGCGGAGGTCGCCTCGGCGCTCTGGACGGCACGAAGCAGAGCGGTCCGCTACGGTGTCGCGGTCGGCGTTCGTTTCGAAGTGGAAGGATCCGAAGCGGGCGGCGCCGCCGCGATCTTCTCGCTTTACGCTGACGGCGACGGCGACGGCGTGCGAACCGCAGACATGAACGCGGGCTCGGATCCGCGCATCGGGCGTCCGGCACGGTTGCTTCACGTCGGCAGCGGCATTCGTTTCGGCATACCGAAAGGCCTGGAGCCGAGGGAGTTCACGGGCTCCGGCCGGCTGGATCGTCTGGATGATCCGCTGCGTTTCGGGCGCAGCGACATCGCTTCCTTCAGTCCGGCGGGTACCGCAAGTCCGGGCACAGCCTTCGTCACCGATGGCTACCACCTCTTCGCCGTACGCGTCTACAACCGTACCGGCAAGGTCCGGATCCTCCGCTACGTGCGCGATCGCGAGCAATGGAAGGGGCTATAGGGCTCCCTCGTCGCGCCCTGCCGGAGGGGCGCCTGACCGCTCTCGGTGCGACATGGACCTTCTCCGCGGCTGCGCGCTACGCTTCGGGCATGAACGCTCTCAAGCGAGCCGCGACGGCAGAGGGCTTCTCGCCCATTCGATGGTCCGGCGATGAACTTCTCCTGCTGGATCAGACCTTGTTGCCGGAGCAGGAAGCGTGGCTGCCTTGCCGCGGCCCGCGGGACGTCGCCGGGGCGATTCGCCGCCTTTCGGTGCGCGGCGCGCCGGCGATCGGCGTTGCCGCAGCCTACGGCCTGGTGCTCGGAGCCGGCGACTTCGAAGCGGCCTACGACCTGCTCCTCTCCACGCGGCCGACCGCGGTCAACCTGCGCTGGGCCCTGGAACAGGGCCGCGCTCTCCGGGACAGCTGCCTTCAAGCCGGTGAGCGGCACGAGCTGCGCGCCCGGTTGCTCGCGTGGGCCGGTGCTCTGCACCGGCAGGATGTCGAGGCGAACCGCCGGATCGGCAGGTTCGGCCGGGAGCTGTTCCAGCAGGGCGACCAGGTCCTCACCCACTGCAATGCCGGCGCCCTGGCCACGGCGGGCTACGGCACGGCGATCGGCGTGGTCGAGGCGGCCTGGTCTGCCGGCCGCCTGGCGAGCGTCTGGGTCGACGAGACCCGCCCGCTGCTTCAGGGGGCCCGGCTGACTACCTGGGAACTCCGCCGGCTCGCGATTCCGCATCGCCTGATCACCGACAACAGCGCCGGCGCGGTCATCGCCCGGGGCTGGGTGCAGAAGATCATCGTCGGCGCCGACCGGATCGCCGCCAACGGCGACGTGGCGAACAAGGTCGGCACCTACTCCGTCGCCGTGCTCGCGGCCCGTCACGGCGTACCCTTCTACGTCGCGGCGCCCCTGTCGACGATCGACCGGGACACCGCCTCCGGGTCCGATATTCCAATCGAGGAGCGCGACGCGGACGAGGTGGTTCACGCCTTCGGCAAGCGGATCGCGCCCGGGGAGACGCAAGCTCTGAACCTTGCCTTCGACGTCACGCCTGCGGAACTCGTGGCTGCGCTGATCACGGACGCCGGCGTGTTGCGGCCGCCCTACCGCGAGTCGATTGACGCCGCGTTCCGCGAGCGCGGCGGCGCCGGGCATTGAGCGCCCATCCGGAACTCAGCGCCGCCTTCAAGCAGTTCGCGCGCGTCGAGACGCAGGACCTCGACTCGCCGACGTACGCGGAACTTGCGGCGGGCGTGGCGAGAGACGACGAACTCCTGGCGCTGGCGGCGCAACGGCAACAGGGTCAGCCGGCGCCGAACATGCTGTTCGGGGCCGTCCAGTACCTGCTCCTGAAGGGAGTGGAGCACCCGCTGGCCGCGCACTACCCGATTCTCTCGGGCGGCGCGCAACCGCCCGGGCCATCCGGCCTTGCGGATGGAAACATCCTGCCCGCATTCGCGCCGTTTCGCGAGTTCTGTCTCGAACACCGCGACGAGGTGGGGGACCTCGTCGCCACCCGTCGCACCCAGACCCAGGTCGTGCGGCGCTGCACCTGTCTTCTGCTGGCCTTCGGTCTGGTCTATCGCGAGGCAAGCGCGCCGCTGGCCCTGATCGACGTTGGCGCCAGCGCCGGCCTGAACCTGAACTTCGACCGCTACGCCTACCGGTACCAGCGAGCCGGAAGGGAGGTGTTGCGCTGGGGAAGGGGCGCGGCCCGGGTCGAGCTCGAAGCCGACCTGCGGGGCCCCGGGACAGCGCCGGAACCGCCACGGGAAATTCCGGTAGCCAGCCGCGACGGAATCGACCTGAACCCGATCGACCTCGCCGACCCGGACGAGTTGCTGTGGTTGCGCGCACTGATCTGGCCGGAGCACGTGGAGCGCCACGCCCAACTCGAGGACGCCGCGGCCGAACTGAAGCACAGCCCGATCAGCCTGCATCGCGGCGACGCTTCGAAGGACATGCCGCACCTGCTGGAGGGCGTCCCGGCCGAGGTGGCGCTGGTCGTCTACTCCACGATCGCCCTCTACCAGGTCTCTCGTGAGGGCCGGCGACGGATCAGGGCCATCCTGGAGGCCGCAAGCCTGGAGCGGCCCGTTTGGCGGGTTGCGCTCGAAGGCGTCCACCCGCCGAGCCTCACCTTGACCAGGTACCGAGGCGGTTCGAGCGAGACGGAACTGCTCGCACGGGCCTCGCCCCACGGCTGGTGGATCGAGTGGGGAGCGACCGCGCGGCGGTGAGCCCTGCTGGACTTTCCTGGTGGATCGAGTGGGGTTTTCCCGGCTCCACCCTGTCCGCGCGGGTCGGCGCGAGGATCGTCGCCGGACAGGCAATGCCGAAATCGCTGGAAGGTGATCCCGAGCTTCAGTCGGAACTCACGCGGAAGGAGGTAGCCGCCGGCACACGAACCCGGCCTTCCGTTGGCGAGATTCACTGACACCTGATCCTGCTCGATCTTCCCCGTCTGCGGTCCCTCGGCCCACAGGGACATGGGAGCGCAGAGAACGAGGGCTCAACTCGGGCATCACCGGCATGACGCGTTTCGCCGGGGCCGAGAAGGGGAAGTTGGTGGAGGCGGTGGGAATCGAACCCACGTCCGCGAGACTCGGCGCGAGGGATCTACGTGCGTAGCCTTCACTCGATCAGTCGCCGCCGGCTTGGGTAGAAGGCCACCACGGCCAGCGGTCTAGCCCCGAAGTGATCCGGCCTGAGTTCAGAGCCTCGCTCAGGCGTTCGATCCACTTTGAGTGTCAATCCTGACGGCGCCGTGAATCAAGGCTCCGGCAGGACCGTGACGGCTTCTAAGCCGCCAGTGCCAATTCGTCGTTGGCGAGTGTAAGTGTCCGGTTAACGAGTCGGACTCGGCACGCAACCCCCGAACCGCATGATCTCCCGTCGAAGCCATGCGCCCCCAAGGGCCGACCAGTCTACCGTATTGCCGCGGTAGAGGCGTTCGCCGTCCACGGGAACGGGCGCGGGCTGCCCGTGCGGCAGCCAGGCAGGGCCTCTTCGCCGGGGGTGGTTGACTTCTCCAGTGCCGCTCTCGGAGGTCCCCCGTGGGACTTGTCCAAGGATGCCTCAGCGACAAGAGCCTCGCTGGTGGTCGCCATGGGTGATCGTCAGAGGCGGCTCGGATGACGTCCTGCAGGAACTGATCCCGGCTTGCTTATGGCTCACCGGTCCGCGGGCGCGTGGACTTTCCGCCATGCACCGTCGGCTCGGTGCACCACTGCCTGCGGAGCAGGTCGAGGGGTTCCATCACGTCATCGGGCAGTCCGAGAAGCTCCACGAGCACAGCGCGGTCAAGTGCCTGACGGGTGTCGTCGCGGTAGGCCTCGTTGGCGGGGAGAAACTCCCTCTCGCGGAAGTCGGCGAGGAGGTGCTCGGCGGCTGCGTGCTGGGTATCCGTCAGGCGGCGTGGGTCGAGGACGGGGAGGTCCGGGAGAGTCGAGAGGGTGAGGATGGCGCGGCCCTGCTGTTGGCGGGCGCCAAGCCACCAGAAGGACATCAGGCCTAGGGTTGTGTTGGACCAGAGGACGACGGGCGTTTCCCAGCGCTCGTCGTGCGGCTTGAAGTTGGGCCAAGCGCGGCCGCCGAGTGCCTTCCCGGGCGTGAGGCAGGCGGCGAGCGGCTGGGAGTTGATTCTGAAGTCGCGGTTGAAGTGCAGCTTGGTGGCGTGGCGGCGCCATGCTCTGACCGCACGTTCGCCGCAGTCGGGGCGTGGTTACGCCCGGCAGTCCGGCTGCACGGTCAAGTGGTTTTCCCGTGAAGCGTCGTGGCCCCACAGCGTCGGGTACGTGGGTACTGACCCGTGGATGGTCGGGAGGATGTCGAATGGACCCCTGGGCGGCGTGCGTTCAGGATCGCCGTTGATGTCTCGGTCCAGTAATCCCCGACCGCCAATCTCGGAGAGCGGGACCATCGGGACCATGGCCTCCTCGTTCCGCCGGGGGAGCTTCAGCCGCCCCTCTGGCAAGGCCAGCATGGTCTGGGCGAGCCCGGCTTCCAGGATGCCCGAGGCACCTCCGTTCTGAAGCTCCGTGCGGACGAAGACGCCGGCTTCATCTGCGTCCGGCAGAGGGATTCGTCCGGTCGACAGCAAAGTTCGATTGGCGGCGACCTTCTCGATGCGACGAGCGACGGAGACGGCTTCGAGGATCGAGCGCGGTCGTCGCCGGAGATTCGCGAACAGTGTGTCGGACTTGCCGCTGCCGGTCTTTCTGGCCACGACCAGGACTTCTGCCATGCCCGTATCCGCGGAGAAGGCGCGGCTGGCCTGACCCGTATCGGCGATCGAGACGACCGTGAGTCCTTGATAGCGACCAGCGAACAGGTCACGAGCGTTTCGCCAGGAACCGCCCTGGACGAAGGCAGCCGGCAGGACGAATGCCGCCACTCCGCCGGGCCGCAGCTTGGCGTGTGCCAGGTCCACGAAGTTGGATGCCAACCCCGCGTTGCCGTGGCCGGCGGGCGCGCGTAGCCAGCCGGAGCTGGGCCATCTGCGGACCGGGTCGCCGGGCAGGCGCGTCCCGGAGAAGGTGCAGTACAGAAAGGCGCCGCCGCGGATGCCGTGCTGGAGGTCGCCGGCACCTTCGCCGAGCTGGCCTGGAATGCGAACCGCCAGCGCCGCTCCCATGAGTTCGCCCTCGGGTTCGAGGATACTGCCCAGCCGGCCCCGTGCGTCGGCCTCTACCGTCCTGGCGGGTTCGTACTCCGTCTCGATGACGACGGCCATCCCTCCCGGATGGCGCACGATGATGTCCGGCTGGGCGCCGGCGCTGTCCCGGATGACGCCGGTCTGCTCGGCGCTCACGGCGGTCTGCCAGCGTGGATGCTTGCCCCGAAGGACATTCGCCAGCGCGCCGTTGAAGGCGGTTTCAACGGTGCGGGGCATGAGGAGTCGGAGGGGCGCCGCCTAGTCCAGTTCCGGGGCTTCGCCGACGGTCAGGATGCGTGGCGGTTCCGTCCAGGGGTAGAGGTCCATGTCGAACCGGCGGAGCCACTTCAACTCGGAGCACCGAATCGCAAGCGCGAGTCGCTGCCACCGCTCATTGACGACCCGACCGTAGCTGGTGGTCAGGCACAGGTGCTGATCGCTGTCCCGGTAACCGCTGAGCAGCGGCACGAGGAGGATTCCTGTGTCGCTGCCGTCATCGGCAGTGCTGCTCTTGATGATGAACCCCAAGTAGGTTTTGCCGCTCGGAAAAGCGACTTCGATAAGACTGCCGTCATCGAAGGTGTCGCAGATGAGCTGGTCAACGAGGTCGCCTTTCTTGTCCGCCAGTTGCCGCCGAGCACGGAGCGGCTTGTACCACAAGTTCAGGGGCACAGGCGCCAGCGCCGCGAGGAGCAAGCTCCCGACTGCCGCGCCGCTCACCTGCAACGCTGACCACCCCGGCAGGAGATCGAGCCAGCTATACAGGCTAGGGCACAACTGCCCGGCTACAGCAGCGACCAGATAGAGAGCCAGTCCGACCAATGTCGCCCTGAAGACGACGTGGTAGCCGGATTCTCGCCGGAGACCGAACTTCCGGATGTTCGTCAAGCGCAGGAGCAGGTACCCGGCGAGAGCCGGGACGAAGAACTCCAAAGCAGGCACTTACTCGAGCTTCCTCTTCCGCTCGGACTCCCCGCCGTCGCCCGTCCCCGCGACCTCGATACTCCGGTTGACGCTTGAGATCGTCTTCTGCACCCGCTTGCTCGCGAGGAAATCGCCGACGTTCTCGACGTAGAGAGCCCCGGATCCAGTCACCCGGAGTCGGTCGCCGTTAGCCCTCTCGCTGCTGTCGTTCTTCTGGTTTTGGGCGTCGGTCTGCTTCGGCAATGCGTCTACAGACACGCGCCTGGAACTACACTTCCCGACCGGCTGGGTTCCGTGGGGATCGGCTGCACGATGGTTCCTCCGGTTGTGGATCGGGTTCAGCAGAATTCTGTGCGTACAACTTAGCCCATAAGCTATCGGCTTTCAACGTGCTGTCGGGACCGGTCCAGGACCATTCCAAAGTCCGACGCTTCGCGCCGCGTGCGGGCAGGGCACCCGCGTTCCCGAGAGCGGAGAGTCGTGCCAGCACCGATCTTCCCACCCAAGAGTGGTTTCCGCACCTCGGACATCGGAGTTTCCGACTTCGGAACAGCCCTGACGGCGCCGGTCAGGGACAGGTCACCGCCAGCCCTGCGGTGACGTGACCCGGATGACCGGTGGACACCTACCGTGAGTCGCTCGGCCGGTAGGCCCGCGTCGTGTGGGCCTCGACGTCGTCCCAGTAGAGCCACGCCGGCTTGAACCGTCCTTCCGACAGCAGGCGAGCCTGGTCGAAGAAGTGGGGCGAATCGGGTCGGTGGCTCTGGCCGTAGTGGAGGTAGCTCGCGCCTCGGGTTTTCTCGCCGAACTCGTAGACGGCCATGTAGGAGGCGCCGGTCGCGGCGTAGCGCAGCTTGCGGACCTCGCCGTCTTCGAGTGTCGTGGGCGGCGAGTGGTACAGCGTGAACGCGACGCCGAGCGGGCCGCGGACGCCGGCGAGCGGCAGGCTCGGCTCGTCGTCGGAGAAGGGGACGGCGCCCGCTGAGGGCTGGTTCGCGTGGCGCTGGATGCGGTGGACGTCGCCGTAGGGAACGCGCCAGTCGCCGTAGAGCTCGGTGAGTTTCTCCGCCGCCCGCTCGAGGGCGAGGAACCGCGCCGGCATGTCGTTCACGTACTCGGGCTTCAGGGTCTCGACGGGGTAGCCGCGGCCGTAGAGCTCTTCGTACCAGCCGACGGCCAGGGTCGCCTGGGTGGAGGTCAGCGAACTCCTGAAGTCCCAGTCGAGCAGGTGCTCGAGGTAGGGGCGGACGCGGGCGGCGAGGTCCGGGTCGGCGCCTTCGAGCGTCCTGAGCCTGCGCGCGTACGAAGGCAGCTCGGTCATCGGCCAGTAGAGGGTCGTGTCGTAGGCGAGAGCCTGGAAGTCCTCGAAGGTGATGTCGCTGGCGTTGCGCAGCAGGTAGCGGGCCATCTTGGCCCGGCGCTTGTCGTCGTGCTTGTCCTCGACCATGTAGGGCGGGAAGTCGAGCAGCGACGGATTGCCGTCGTCAGTGGTCGTGAACGGCGACGAGTTGCAGTTCTGGACGTAGCCGGACGGCGGGTTGAGAACCTGCGGCAGCTCGTCTATGGGGTGGAACGGGCCCCACTCGTTGTTCGGGTCGGCGCCGTCTACGGGCCTGGTCCAGTCGACCGACGGGTCGCGACGGGCGATCGCGCCGTTGTAGAGGTAGAAGATGTTGCCGTCGGCGTCGGCGTAGGTCGTGTTGAACGTCTGCAGCAGTTGCATGGACACCGCGGCGTACCACTCCTCGAATGAGCGCGCCTTGGCCTGGGCCAGCGCCTGGACCATGCGGCTGCCCTCGTAAAGCCGGGGCACGCGGACGGCCAGGTAGTGCCCGTCGTCCTCGCGGGCGATGATCGGGCCGTAGTGCGAGCGCCGGAAGACCACCCGGCGCGGCACGAGCGCGTCGCCCTCGCGGATGTGGATCGTGGCGCTCCATTCCTCGGCGTCGCGATAACCGGCGCCGTAGCGGTACTTGAGAGGGTCGGTCGGATGGTCGAAGGTCAGGCGGTAGGTGTCCGAAATGTCGGCGGCGTTCACGGTGTATGCCCAGCCCAGCCGCTCGTTGAAGCCGGCGGTGGGCAACGGGCCGCCCGGGTACATGGCGCCCGAGAAGTTGAGGCCCTCGTCGCTCACCACGTGCATCTCCGTGAACATGCCCGAGCCGTACCAGGGCTGGTGGGGATTGATGAAGAGCATCGCGTTGCCGTCGCGCGTCTTCGACGGCCCGACGGCCCACTGGTTCGAGCCCAGCGACGCGGCGAGTTCCTCCGCCAGGCGGGGGAGTCGCCCGCGCGGCGCGTGGGCGGCGCCGAGCAGCCGGCCGAGGATCATGTAGCGCTCGAAGGCGAGCACGTGGAAGGGCTCCATCCGCTCGAGCAGGCGCGGCTTCTCTCCGGGGTGTTTCTCCAGGTAGAAGTTGTAGCCGGCGGCGAAGCCCTCCGCGATCCGGCGGATGTTCTCGGGCAGGCCGGGGAAATCGCGGCGGGAGGTCCCCACCAGGTCGAAGAGGGCCACCTCGAGGTCGCTGCGGAACCCGGACTCGCCGACGACCTCCGCGTAGCGCCCGAGAGCCTTGATGTAGGTGTCCTCGAGCTGGAAGAAGTGGTCCTCGCACTGCGCCCAGGCCGAGCCGAAGGCGACCGCGGCGTCGGTCGAGGCCTTGATGTGCGGCACGCCCCACTCGTCGCGGTGGATGACGACATCGGCGGCCCGGTCGGGCGCGCCCGTGGAGCTAACCGGCGGCGGCGTGTCTGGCCTGGCGCCTGGCCTGGTGTCCGTGTCGACGCCGCACCCGATTGCTGCGAGTGCGAAGGTCGCCGCGGCAAGCCGGCTCGTCCGGATGTGGCTCAAGGGCATGGATTGAGGGGAGTATCGCAGAGCGGAGCCGGCCTGGCGGCCGGCGCGTCCCGAGGCTGCCTTCGGCGGCAGCCGGCGGGGACGCCGGCGCGCCTGTACCTTTGCTGGGTGGATTCTGGTCCCTGTCCGAGGCCGTCCGAGAGTCGAGCAGTGGTCGAGGCTGCGGTAGCTGTGGGAACCGGTCTGCCGGTTTCCAAGGTCCCAGTGTGGCGAGTCGCGTTCAGTCGGTCGCCCGAAGGCGCTGAATCTGTCCGGGCCAGTCGAGGAGGAGCTGGTCGGCGGTGACCAGGCAGTGTCCCTCGAGCGCCGTTGCGACGATGATCCGGTCCGCCGGGTCGCCGTGAAGATCGGTGATGAGGCCTGCGCGCAGCGCAATGTCGCCGTGCACCGGAATCTCGTTCAGGCCGTGGAGCAGCAGATACCCGCGTAGCGCTTCCACGGCCAGGTCGAATTGCATGCGGCCCTTCCTGACAAGCATTGCGACTTCCCAGAACGAGATGGCGGACACCGCTGCGTTGCCGGCGACAATCGCCTCGTCGACCGTGCGGCGGGCACGGCCGCCAAAGCGCCGGTCGCCACGGATCATCCAAAGGAGGACGACAGTGTCGAGGAGCAGCAACTGGACTCGCGCTCAGTCCGGATCCTCGCCCAGGATGAGGGCGAGCTTCCGCTCTTCGTCCCATCCGCCCGACTCGTCTTCAATCGGAGACATGATGTCGCCGGTGATCTTCATCTGACCCCGAAAACAGCCGAAGAGGCTCTTCGGCTTCTCCCGGTACGGCACCAGCCGCGACACCGGATTGCCGTTCTTCGTGATGACCACTTCGTCGCCGGTTTCGGCGACCTCGTCCATCAGCTTGAGGCACGTGGCCTTGAACTCCGAGGCCTTGATCGTCCGTTCCATGGCGCGGGCGAGCGTATCAGGATCTGGTCATGGTCATGACCATGGTCGCGCCGTCCCTCACGGCGGCTGCCCTCGGGCCGAGTCACCAACCGGCGGCCCTGGGGGCTGCTCGCCCGGGCGCGGCCCGAGGCTGGCCAGAAAATCGGCGGCACTCTTGTGACGAAGCCGTGAACCGACGACGAGCCAGGCGAGCAGAATCAGGATGAAACCGCTCCCGGCCAGATTCGGCGACGTGCCGGGCAGCAGTGGCCAGGCGAACATCGCCAGGACGCCCAGGGCCCCGAGCGCCAGGATGCCGACCGCCGCGGCGTTGGTCGAGTAGTCGGAGCGTTCGACGTGGAAGACGACGTGTACTCCCTGTGCGCTCGACCGCACGGAGACCGAGCCGTGCACGATGCCGGTGCGGACCCCGGCGGCGACGGGCAAGGTCAGTTGGCCACCGGTTCCCTGCCGGTTCCAGGCGCCGTTCCATGCCTCCGCGCAATCGGAGAGCGCCTCGATCGCCTCGTCCGGAGTCAGCTCCAGCTCGATCTCGTATTGTGAAAGCACTTGCGCCGGTACGTTTCGGCGCTGCTACGCGGCCATCTCGAGTTGCTGGTGGAAGAACTCTTCGACCGCGACCAGGAACTTCTCGACCGTGTCGAGTCGCTGGATCTGCTGGCGAAGGCGCTTGCCGTTCGGCAGACCGTGGGTGTACCAGCCGGTGAACTTGCGCAGCTTGTGCAGGGCGAATCGGTTTGCCTCGCGCTCCGCCACCATGTGGAAATGGCCCAGAATCAGGTCGCGCCGGTCGATCAGAGTCGGTTCCGGCGCCTTCTCGCCGAGCAGCCGGCTGGTCACCTGGTGGAAGATCCACGGGTTCCGCGTCGCGCCGCGGCCGATCATCACGCCGTCGCAGCCGGTCTGCCGGAGCAGGCGCTCGGCGTCGTCCGGAGCCACGATGTCGCCGTTGCCGATCACGGGAATGGAGAGGGCCCCCTTCAACCGCGCCAGGTGGCTCCAGTCCGCTTCGCCGCGGAACATCTGCCTGGCGGTCCGGGCGTGCATGGCCACCGCGTCCGCGCCCAGGTCCTCGCAGAGCCGGCCCAGCTCGAGGTAGTTCGCCCGCTCGTGGTCCAGCCCGAGCCGGAACTTGACGGTGAGCGGAATCCGGATCCGGCGGCGGACCTCGCTCACGATGCGGCCGGCAAGGTCGAGATCCCCCATCAGGGCGGCGCCGGCGCAGCCCTTGAGCACCTTGTTCGCCGGACAGCCCATGTTGATGTCGCAGATGTCCGCGCCCAGCTCCTCGACCACCCCGGCAGCCTCCGCCATCGTGTCCGCGTCGGAGCCGTAGATCTGAATGGCCAGCGGGCGCTCTTCCTCCGAAAAGACCATGAGGTCCCGCGTGTGCTGGTTGCCGTCGACGATCGCCCGGGAGGAGATGAACTCCATCGACACGAGACCGACGCCGCCGATCCGGCGCACGATCAGCCGGAAGTCGCGGTCCGTGACGCCGGCCATCGGCGCCAGGAACAGGGGCGGGTCGATGGTCACGGCTCGCTCGCCCCGGCCGAGAACGATCGGCCCGAGCGGCGGCATCGCTGAAGACGACGAAGCCATGACAGCCCGATTCTACGCACCTGCTGGAACTTCGGGGTGGGTCGGCTGTGCCCCCTGTGGCGCCCCCTGGCAGCCCGATGCAGGAGTCGCGCTCCATTCGAACGGCGCGGTGCGCCCGGCGGTAGGATCACCCGCCGTGCCGCACCGCTCCTCCACCGCCGCCGCGACAGCGCCCGATCTGTCCGCGTGCGGGCTGTTGGGCGAGTTGCCGCGGCGGTTCCTCGACGGGTGTGACCTCGGCCTGCTCGAACCGCTGCGGTTCGTTCTTCCCGGGGACGAGGACACCCTGATCGCGCCGCCCGACCAGGCGCCCGACCGGGGGCCCATCGCCGCCGCGCTCCGACGGCTGAACGCAGGCTACGGACACGCCGGGGCGACCCGGCTCACGGAGGGGCTCGCGGATCCTGAGACGCTCGTCGTGATGACCGGCCAGCAGTGCGGTCTCGGGGCGGGACCCCTGTTCACGCTGACCAAGGCAGCCGCCTGCGCCCTCTGGGCCGAGGAACTCACGCGTCTGGGCCGGCCTGCCGTGCCGCTGTTCTGGATGGCGTCGGAGGATCACGACTACGCCGAGGTCGCGCGGGCCTGCTTCCCGCCCGTGGGCCCCGAGACCCTGACCCTGGGCGAGGATCCGGCGCCGCTCAGGCCCGTCGGCAACCGGCCTCTCGGGCCGGCTGCCGAGGATCTGTTGGACCGGGTGCTGGACGCGGCGCCGAACGCCGACTATCGGCGGCGGATCGAGGATTGCAGGCAGCATCTCCGGCCGGACCGTTGCTTTGCCGAGTCCTTCGCCCGGCTCATGGTCCGGTTTCTGGGCGACCGCTGCCCCCTGCTGGTCGACTCGCAGCTTCCTGCGCTCAAGTCGGCCTCGGCGCCCGTGCTCGGCCGGCTGATCGAACGGCGGAATGACGTCGACCGGGCCCTGGGGCGGGCGGCAGCGGAGCTGAAGCGCCGGCATATCCGGCTTCCCGTGCGGTCGAAGAGCGGTGAGGCGCCGCTCTTCCTCCTTGACGGCGGCGAGCGGCGGCGGGTGGTCTGGGACGAGAACGGCGGCTACCGGCTGCGCGGCGGCGGCTCGGGAACGCTGGAGGGTCTGGCGGACACCCTGAACCGCGATCCGGAGGCGCTGAGCCCCGGGGTCCTGGCCCGTCCGGCGGTTCAGGACGCCGTCTTCGGCACCGCGCTCATGATCCTCGGGCCCGGGGAATTGGCCTACATGACCCAGGCTCGCGCACTCTACGAAGCGCTGGAGGTCGCGGCGCCGGCGATGACCCTGCGGCCCCAGGTGCTGCTGCTTGGGGCACGCGAGCGCCGATGGCTGGAGCGTATCGAGGCGGAGGGAATCGACCTCGCGAATGTCCTTTCCCGGCCCGACGAGGTCGACCGGCGCCTTGCGGCTCGCAGCGACCTCGGTTTCATCGCCTCCGCCCGGGCAAAGGTGGATGCGGCACTCGACGACCTGGGATCCGGACACGGTCGCATCGATCCCTCGCTCGCCGGCGCCTGGCGCAAGACCGGAGCGAACCTGAGACGCGCTCTCGACCAGTTCGAGCGGCGGGTCGTGGCGGCGGCCGCGCGACGCGAAACCGTTCTCAGGGGCCGGATCGAGAGGTTGCGTGAGCACTGCCTGCCGAACGGCCACCTGCAGGAGCGGGAGTTCACGTCGCTCCACTGCCTTGCACGCTACGGCCCGGAACTCGTGCACCGTCTGGCGTCCATCGACCTGGACCCGCGGCGGTTGCAGCCGCTGGCGATGGACGCGACCCCGCCGCGGGACACTGCAACGCCAAGCGGCCAGACCGCGTAGAAGGGGGTCCGATGCGCGTAGGGATCTGCTGTTTCCCGAGTTTCGGGGGCTCCGGGGTCGTTGCCTCCGAGTTGGCGCTTGCCTTGGCCGAAGGCGGGGACGCGGTGCATGTCGTCAGTTCCTCCCGTCCGCCGCGCCTGGTCGATGCGCCCGGCGTGCACCATCACCCGGTCGACGGTTCGGGAGTTCTGGAATACGGGCTCTTTGATCATCCCCCCTACACGCTGGCTTTGGCGAATCGGCTCGCCCAGGTCATCCGGGCCGGTCTGCTCGACCTGCTTCACGTTCACTACGCGGCGCCGCATGCGGTGTCGGCGCTGCTGGCGCGACAGATGCTTGCGGACAGCGGGGGCGGGCCGCGGCCATGCCCGGTGGTGACCACGGTGCATGGAACGGACGTGACCCTCGTGGGCGCCCATCCGAACTACAGCGACATCGTGGGATGGGCGCTCAGGGGCAGCGACTGTGTCACGGCCCCCAGCTACGCGCTGCAGCGGGAGGTTGCGGAGCGGTTCGCTCTCGACGCCCCGGTCGAGGTGATCCCCAACTTCGTTCCCGTAGCCGGATGCCCGACCGTGAAGCCTCCCGCCCGGTGCGATGGAGCGGAAAGCGGTTCTGGCGCATCGCCGGCGTCGCCCCCGCGCCTGCAGATCGTCCACGTGTCGAACTTCCGCCCGGTCAAACGGGTCGCCGATGTCGTGGCCGCATTTGCTCTGGTGAGGCGCCAACTGCCTGCACGGCTCTGCCTGATCGGCGACGGTCCGGATCGTCCCGGCGCGGAGAGCCAATGCCGGCAGCTCGGGATCGGAGGCGATGTCCGTTTCCTCGGCAACCAGGCCCGCGTTGAGCCGATCCTGGACCGGAGCGATCTCTTCCTGTCGGCGTCTGAAACCGAGAGTTTCGGGCTGGCTTCGCTCGAGGCCCTGGCCAGAGGCGTGCCGGTGGTGGCCACGTGCACCGGGGGGGTGCCCGAAGTCGTCTGTCATGGCCGGAACGGACTGCTCTGTCCGGTTGGCGACGTGGAGGCGCTCGCGGAGAGCTGCATCTCCCTCCTCGCCGATCCCTCGCGCCGTGAGGCCTTTGCCCGCGACGGCCGTCGTTGGGCCCGCTCCAGCTTCGACCGCGGCGCGATCGTGGCGCGGTACCGCGAGGTCTACCGCGCTACACTGACGCCGGGAGGCGCCTCCGCACCTTAGGCCCGGCGCGGCATTCGATGGGAAGGCAGACGCATGACAGAACCGGCAGCGACTTCGCCCCCACCGCCCCCACCGCCCCCACCGGGATCGCCGCCTCCCGCGTCTCCTCCTTCGGCCCCGGCGTGGTACGGGAATCTGATGGTGGTTCTCGCCTACCTCTGGGTCTTCGCGCTGGTACCGCTCATGGTCGAGGAGGAGGACGAAGAGATCAAGTGGCACGCGAAACACGGACTCGTCCTGCTGGGCGCGGAGATCGCGTTGTGGCTCGTGATGGAGCTCGCGGTGTTCGTGAGCGGGGGCCTCGGTTGCCTGCTCTTCCCGTTCTTCTTGATGGCGTTCGTTGCGTTCGTGCTGGTGCGGCTCGCCTGCATCGTGAAGGGCCTGCGCGGCGGTCGGTTCAAGCTTCCCCTGCTTTCGCGGCTGGTCGACCGCTTCTGAGCGGTCGGCTCCGCGCGCTGTGCGGCGCCGGATGGAGTGACGCAACCGGCCGCGATGCGGGGGTCGGGAACCGCAGGGTTTCCCGGACGGGGGCGCGCCCGCCGTGCGCCCGATGACGGCCGCGCGGACTCGTTGGCGGATGCGGCGGATCGCGCCTCCCGGGCTCGTGTTGGCTATCGTCGTCGTGGGCGGGGCGTGCGGCCTGGATCTGCTGCGTCTCCCGGAGAACCAGCTCTCGGCCCGCGCAGCCGTAGCACTGATCGACGTGTACCGGACCGCCATGTCACCACTCCTCTCCCGTGCCGGTGTTCGTTGCCGCTTCGAGCCTTCGTGCAGCGAGTACGCTCGAGCATCGATCCGGGCGCGGGGGGTGGCGGCCGGCGGCCGGCGCAGCCTGGCGCGCCTGGCACGCTGCGGCCCGTGGACGCCGCCCGGCGCCGTGGACCCGGTGTCCGGGGACCTTCCTGCCCACGGGGGGCAACCGACCGCGCGGGTTGAGGGGGTGGTTGCCGCCCGGCCCGTGGAGGATCCCGGCGTGGGGGAGAGGCCTCGACCCGTCGTTGGCGCGTCTGCCGACCCCTTCGGGGTCACGGACGGTGACGGTCTGGCCTGCTGAAGCTCATGGAGACCACGAGGCGTGGTTGCTCCATGTCCGCCGGCTCGGCCGGTCTCCCGACCCCACGGCGCGCGAGCTGTGATCGTCTTGCTTGTTGAAGTTCGCAGAGACCACGCGGCGCGGCTGCTCCGCGTCCGCTGGCTCGGCCAGTCTCCCGACCCCACGGTGGGCGATCTGTGACCATCTGGCCGGTTGAAGTTCGCAGAGACCACGCGGCGCGGCTGCTCCGCGTCCGCTGGCAGGACGGCCACGAGAGCGACTACGAGTACGACGTTCTGCGCGGCTACTGCCCGTGCGCGATGTGCCAGGGCCACAACGCGGGCCCGCTCCGGTATCAGCCGCCGCCGCGGCCGGTGACCGCCCACACCGTGTCCCAGGTGGGCAACTACGCGCTCGGCATCGCCTGGTCCGACGGCCACTGGACCGGCATCTACCGCTTCGACCTCCTGCGCCGCCTCTGCCCGTGCGACGAGTGCCGGACGGCACGATCACAGGCCGGCGAGAGGGGGGTCGGCAAGGACGGCTAGGCGTCGAGCGCGAGCCCAGTCGTCGGCCGTGTTCACGTTCAGCAGAACGTGGTCCGGATCGCCGAACCTGCCGGCATCGATCGCTTCGACCCGGAGACCGGAGTCCTGGAGCGTCGGATAGAGGCGAAAGTCTCCCCCGGCGCCCCGGCGTTCGAGCAACTCCAGGGCGGACGGCTTCCACAGCGCGCAGGTGGGGTTCATCGACCACCTATCCGTCGGGTCAAGAGCCGCCGCCGCCAGGTCAGCCCGGCTATCGGCGAGGGCAGCCAGCAGCTTCACCGGCACGAGCGGCAGATCGCAGGCAAGCACCAGTAGCTCCCGGTCGGGCCGCGACCGCGCCGCTCCGAGGACACCGGCCGCCGGTCCCGCGCCGGGGCCGTCCGGACTGGCCTCGACCGGTACGTCGGTTCCCGCCGGGATGCTCCCAATGCCGGCGTTTCCTGCGGCCACGAGGACTCTCTCGACCCCCTTGACCGCTGCCAGTCGATCGACCGCCCATTCGACCAACGTGGGCCCCGCCTCGTCCCCCCGCCGACCCGGCAGTCGAAGGCCCGCCTTGCTCTGCCCCAGCCGGCTACCCGCACCCCCGGCCAGCACGACCCCGACAAGCGGCTTCGCCCTCAAGTCGCCGCGCTCCCACCGGGCGGCCCGCCAGCTCGACGCCGTCCCGCCCGTTCAGAGCCCTGTGGGGAGGGTCCCTGCGGACTCGAAGCGAGCGACGCTTGATGCCAGTTCGGAAGCCGGAGCGTACCGAAGCGAGCGGAGTGGAGTGAGCGCCAACCCTTCGCATTCTTCGGCAGCGCGAACCCGGGTAGCGCGATCCTCGCCACCCGTGAACGAGTCCCTGCGTCCGTCATCGGCGCAAGAATGGCACGGCCGCTGGACCCTCCGCCCAAAGGCCCTGAAGCGGCGCGTGCAAGCAACGACCCCCACACGCCCCGCCGTCCGGCGCGGACTGGTAGGCTGCGCCGCGCCTGCGGCATGTGGCCTCAGGCGGATTCCTCTCTGGAGACCCTTCAGATGCACAGTTCACAAGCCGGACCATGGAGTCGCTTCTTGATTTACGCTGCTACGACCGTTCTGCTCGCCGCTCCGGCGATGGGCCAGGACGCGGCCCCGAGGGTCGCCCTCGAAACGAACCACGGCACGATCGTGCTCGAACTCGATCAGGAGAAGGCGCCGATCACGGTCGCGAACTTCCTGCAGTACGCGGAGCGGGGTTGGTACGACGGCACGATCTTTCACCGGGTGATGGACAGCTTCATGATCCAGGGCGGCGGGTTCACCCCGGACATGCAGCAGAAGATCACGCGGCCGCCGATAAGGAACGAGGCTGACAACGGGCTTCTGAACGACCGCGGCACGGCGGCCATGGCCAGGACGGAAGACCCGGACAGTGCCACGGCCCAGTTCTTCATCAACCTTGAGGACAATGCCTTCCTCAATCGCGAGGAGGCTCACGACGGGGTTGGCTACGCCGTGTTCGGCAGGGTGGTCGAAGGCATGGAGGTGGTCGATGCGATCGCGAAGGTCAAGACTGCCAGCAGGTCCGGCCATCAGAACGTGCCCGTCGAGACCGTCACCCTGATCAGCGCCAAGGTGCAGTAGCCCACCGCTGCGGCACGTGCAGTGACAGCAGGCGGCCGGGATGCGCCCGCTTGCATGGAACGAAGATCCGCGGCCTCGCGCGACCCCTCCTGGGCGCCGGGTCGCTCCGGGGCGGCCGGCTGGTTCGTGGTGGTGCCGAAGGCCGGACTCGAACCGGCACGGGTTGCCCCACACGGCCCTCAACCGTGCGCGTCTACCAATTCCGCCACTTCGGCTCTGTCACGTCCCGCTGGTCAGCCCTGGTTGCCGCTCCCGTCGACGGCGTCCGGCTCGCCGGTCGCGCCGCCGTCCTCCGCCGGAGCTCTCCCGGGCTCTTCCGCCGGTGTGGCCGGCGCGGCGCCAGGCGCCGGCTCGGTGGCTTCGACCTCGTCCGTGACGGAATCGACGCCGCTCATGACCGACGATGTGCCCTGCTTCTGGACGATGTTGATGGTCAGCGTCGTCATGATGAAGAGCACGAAGCAGACGACAGTCAGCTTGTGCAGCAGAGTCGCCGCTCCTCTGGCGCCGAAAGCGGCCTGAGACGCGCCGCCGCCGAATACGGACAGATCGGCTCCCTTGCCCTGCTGGAGCAGCACGACGAGAATCAGGAATAGCGAGAGCGCCACATGGACGGTGTAGAAGACGAGAATCACGGGAGTCTCCTTGAGGCGGTTCCGTTGATCACGGCGCCGCAGCGCTGCCGGAATCCGCAGAAAGACGAATGATACGCAGGAACGAGGCAGGATCAAGACTTGCGCCGCCAATGAGAAAGCCGTCGATGTCCGGGCGGCTCAGCAGATCGCGGCAATTTTCCGTGTTGACCGAGCCGCCGTAGAGGATGCGCGCGGCATCGCCCAGGCCGGCCCGGCGGTTGTTCAGCACGCTTCGCAGATGGCTGTGGACGGCCGCCGCAATCCCGGGTGAAGCACTCAGTCCGGTGCCGATCGCCCACACCGGTTCATAGGCGAGCACGGCGCCGGCGCCAGCGCCCGCGTCGGCTGTGTCGAGCACCGCCAGGGCGCTGGCCAACTGGCCCTCCAGGACGGTCTCGGTCCTGCCCTGCTCACGTTGCTCCGGCGTTTCGCCGACGCACACGACGGGCGTCATGCCGCACCCGAGCGCTCGCTTCGCCTTGCGCGCCACGTCGGAGTTCGATTCGCCGTGGTACTGGCGGCGCTCCGAGTGCCCGGCCAGAACCCATGCGGCGCCGGCATCCCGAGCCTGGGCGGCGGCGACATCGCCGGTGTAGGCGCCCTTCTCTTCCCCATGCACGTCCTGCGCCCCCACCGAAACCCACCGCGGCATGGCGCGGGCAGCCAGGCCCAGGTGGACCGGGGTCGGGAACAGGACGATGTCGACCTCCGTCTCCGGCCCTGCTGCTGCCAGCGCTTCGGCGTAGGCGGCGACATCGCCTCCCAGGAGGTTCATTTTCCAGTTGCCGGCGATGATCGGTGTGCGCTTCATTCCCTACCCTCCGAGTGCTTGCGGCGCCCTGCGCGGCGCCGCCCTGCGCAACGCCTCGATGGCAGGCAGTTGTTCCCCCGCGAGCAACGCGAGCGAAGCGCCGCCGCCGGTCGACACGTGGTCGATCCGGTCGGAAAGGCCCTCCTGCTTCACGGCGGCGACGGTCTCACCGCCGCCGACCGCGGCAAAGCCCGGGCAGGCGGCGACGGCCCGCGCCATCGCCCGGCTGCCGGCGTCGAAGGGCGGCGTCTCGAAGACTCCCATGGGACCGTTCCAGAACAGCGTCGCGGCGTCGGCGATCGACGCGTCGAAGGCGGCGCGGGTCTCCGGCCCGATGTCGACCGCGAGCCACCCGGCCGGCACGCCGGCCTGGACCGGCACGGTACGGATCCGCCGCTCGGACGGAGTCGACTCGAGCGAGTCGGTGATCACGAGATCGACCGGCAGGACCAGGTCGGAACCCCGGGTCGCTGCTTCGGTCTCGATCTCCCGCGCCAGATCGAGGCTCTCCCGTTCGACCAGCGAAGAACCGAGTGCCGCGCCGCCGGCAGCGAGAAGGGTGTTCGACATGCCCCCGCCGACGAGGACCCGACGGGCGAGCGGCAACAGGCGCCTCAGCGCATCGATCTTGCCGCGGATCTTCGCGCCGCCGACGACCAGCGCGAAGGGCTGCGGCGGATCGTCGAGGAGACGGCCGAGCTGGCGCAGTTCCCGCTCCAGGAGCAGACCGCCGAAGGCGCGGTCCACCCGGCCGCAGATGGCCGCCGTCGATGCGTGAGCTCGGTGCGCGGCGCCGAAGGCGTCGTTCACGTAGATCCCGCCCAGGGCCGCGAGCTCGGCCGCCAGCGCCGGATCGTTGCGCTCCTCTCCGGCGTGGAACCGAACGTTCTCGCACAGGCAGACGTCGCCGTCGCCGAGGGCGGCCGCGGCCTCGAGGGCTACCGCGCCGACGCAGTCCCCGGCGAAGGCGACGGGTTGGTCGAGTACCCGCGCCAGTGCGTCGGCCACCGGGCGCAGGCTGAGTTCGGGGTCGACCCTGCCGCCGGGCCGGCCGCGGTGGGAGAGCAGGAGAACCCGGGCGCCGGCTTCGCGGAGGGTGCGGATCGTCGGGGCGGCTTCGTGCAGCCTGGTTGCGTCCAGCACCAACCCGTTCGCCATGGGGACGTTGAAGTCGACCCGTACGACGACTCGGCGGCCGCGCAGGTCCAGGGAACCGTCGCCGAGGGCGGCTTGTAGGTCGAGGGAAGGCGTCACGGTCGGTTGGCTCGCGCACGCTACCCTGCGCGAGACTGCGGAGGATAACGTCCCTGGCATGTCCATTCCGAACGGGGCTGCGGAGGCGTTCCGGGGGTTCGTTCTCGGCATCGAAACCTCCTGCGACGACACCGCCTGCGCCGTCCTCGACGGTGAGGGTCGGGTGCTCTCCTCCCAGGTCTCGAGCCAGCTGGAGGTCCATCGCGCGTTCGGAGGCGTGGTTCCGGAAGCGGCGTCGCGCGAGCATCTGCGGAACTGGCCGGCCGTGTCTGAGGCTGCGCTTGCCGGGGCCGGGATCGGCTGGCCGGACATCGGGGCGGTTGCGGCAACGCGCGGACCGGGTCTGGTGGGATCGCTCCTGGTCGGTCTCTCCCTCGGCAAGGCGCTCAGCTACGCGCTGGGCCTACCGTTCCTCGCGGTGCATCACCTGGAAGGGCATCTCTTTTCGCCTCTGTTGCGGAGCGGGGAGGCAAGCCGGCCGGTACCCGAGTCCATGCTGGGCCTGGTCGTGTCCGGCGGCCACACCAGCCTGCTGGAGGTCGATGGCGGGTCGGGTTCCGTGACCAGCCTCGCGGAGACCCGTGACGACGCGGTGGGGGAAGCGTTCGACAAGGTTGGCCGCCGGCTAGGTCTGCCTTTTCCGGGCGGTGCGGAGGTCGACCGGCTGGCCGAACTGGGCGATCCGTCGGCGCGGCGGTTCGGCGCCGCGAGGATCAGCTCGAACGAGTTGGCGTTCTCCTACTCGGGCCTGAAGAGCCAGGCCCTGCGCGCGCTCGGGGAGATCGAGACCAGGACCGTGATTCCGCCGTCAGCGCTCGGGGGCGACGATGCGGCGTGGCCCCGGGAGGTACTCGACCTGCTGGCGGACTTCCGGCGCGCCGCCGTGGCCCAGCTGATCCAGCGTCTGAACCGTCTCTGCGATGAGCGCCCGGTGGCCCGCCTCTCGGTGTCGGGCGGCGTGGCGGCGAACCGGCTGTTGCGGCGGGAGGTGACCGCCTGGGGCGAACGCCGCGGCGTCGAGGTGATGCTCGTGCCGCTCCGCTTCAGCGGCGACAACGCGGCCATGATCGCCCACGCCGGCTTGCTGCGCCTCCGCATGGGCGACACGGACGATCCGCGCGCAGCGGACGCGGAGAGCCGGATTCCCTTCGCGCCGGGCCCGGACGCATGCAGGCGCTCGGCTGCCACCCGTCGTATCCGCGCTCAACGCGCGAGTACCTGAGGCGACGAGAACCGACGAAGACCGCGACACGGCAGACCACGACCCGTCGTATCCGCGCTCACGCGCGAGCGCCTGCCGCCCGGGTTCCGGGCAGGGCCCGTCGTGAGCGCGCGATGAGCTGCCCCGGTCTTCCGATCCCGGCCGGTCGAGGCGCCCGGGAACTTCGCCTCCGAACGCCGCGGAGCAGATTCCGGGGCGCGAGGTCGCGGGCGGTCACTCCATCACGCCCTGCACCGGCGACGAAGCCGTTGCATACAGCTTTCTGGGGATGCGCCCCGCGTTCGCTGCGAGCCAACCGGCTTCCACCGCCAGTTTCATCGCCCGCGCCATCCGCACCGGATCCTCGGCGCCGGCGACGCCGGTGTTCATCAATACGCCGTCCGCGCCGAGTTCCATCGCCAGGGCGGCGTCGCTGGCGGTGCCGACGCCGGCGTCCACGATCACCGGCACGTTGGCCTGCTCCACGATGATCCGGAGATTGGCGGGATTGCGGATGCCCATGCCGGAGCCGATCGGCGCGGCCAGCGGCATCACGGCGGCGGCGCCGAGGTCCTCCAGCTTGCGGCAGGTGATCGGATCGTCCGTCGTGTACGGGAGTACGACGAATCCCTCGCCGACGAGTTCCCGCGTCGCCGCGAGAAGTTCCTCGTTGTCGGGGAAGAGGGTCTTCTCGTCGCCGATCACCTCCAGCTTGACCCAGTTCCAGCCGCCGAGTTCGCGCGCCAGGCGGGCGGTGCGGATCGCGGCGTCCGCGGTGTAGCAGGCGGCCGTGTTGGGAAGCAGCAGGTAGCGATCCTGATCGATGTGGTCGATCAGGGAGCCCTTCCCCAGGTCGTCGAGGTTCACTCGCCGCAGGGCCGCGGTCACCATCTCGGTTCCCGCGGCGGCGAAGGCGTCGACCATGACCTGCTCGTCGCGGTACTTGCCCGTTCCAAGGATGAGCCGCGAGTGGAACTCGCGCCCGGCGACAACGAGGGGCTTCGGCTTGTTCATGTCGGTTCGGATCTCAGGTGCTCTGTGCGGGGACCACGTACTGGATGCCCCGGATCGGTCGGGTGATGTGGTGCAGCAGTTCCTCGAAGTCCTTGGACTTGTGCTCAAAGTCGAGGTTGCGGCTGTCCACCACGAGAAGCGGTGATTGATCGTAGTGGTAGTAGTAGTGGTTGTAGGCCTCGATCAGCTGCGACAGGTAGTCGGCCGAGATGTTCTGCTCGATGTCCCGCGAGCGCTTGCGGATGCGGGCCATGCAGGTTTCCACGTCGGCGGTCAGGAAAATCAGCAGGTCCGGTCCGCGCAGCTGTGGCTCCAGCAGGTCGTAGAGCTTCTCGAACAGCATCAACTCGTCGTCGACCAGGTTGAGGTACGCGAACAGCCTGCTCTTGGCGAAAGTGTAGTCCGCGAGGCGTATGGGATCGAAGAGATCGCCCTGGGCCAGCTCCAGTTGCTGCTTGTAGCGGGTCAGCAGGAAGTAGAGCTCGGTCTGGAACGCCGTCCCGGGCCGGTCGCGGTAGAAGGCCTCGAGGAAGGGGTTGTCCACGTCCTCGAGGATCTTCACGCCCTCGAACCGCTGCGCGAGCATCTCGACGAGGGTCGTCTTGCCTACGCCAATTGGCCCGTCAACGGCCAGGTAGCGGTACACGGGCGCGTCAACGGGCACTGCGCGGACTATACAATCCCCCACAGGCGCCTGGGACCGTCGGTGGCGGCAGGTTCGCGGGGCCCATGAGACGGCAAGAGGACTTTCGGGAGGGGGACGAGCGAAGTGGATCCCTGGTGGCGTAGACCGGTAGCCGAGGATGGAACTGCCCAACCGGCGCCGGCGGGCGCCAGCGGCCCGGCCGCGGATGAGACCGAGCCGGCCGTGGACACATCGCCGCTCCCGGCCGACGCCGGGTCGCCGGGCGGGGACGCGGGAGGAGGCGATGAGGCGCGGGAAGCCGTGGTCGAACCTGCGGTTCAGGAGGAAGTGGCTCCGCAGACGCCTGCCTCTGACCGTGAAGACGCTGGTGATGGGCATGTCTCCCCGGCCCTCGAGGCGGCGACCGAACCGGCGAAGCCGGCGCAAACGACTCCCGCCGACGAGGACGGGAAGCCTGCCCCGAAACGGCGTCGCCGTCGCCGCCGTCGCGGCGGTCGGGGCCGCGGCCGGGGGCCGAAGCCTGACGGACCGTCAGGCGCGGTGGAGAAGGCAGTGGAGAAGACCGCACCCGCGGCCGCCGGGCCGGCTCGCCCGTCGCGGCCGCAGGCCGGACGAGCCGCAGTGCTCCTTGATCTGGGCGCTCTGAAACGCGACCTGGGCGAGGCCGCGGTGCTCGATCCGGAAGGTCTGTTCGCGCGCCTTGACGGGGACCTGGGGAAACTCGTCCTGCGACGCGTCTATGCGGACGCGCGGGACCGCGATCTGGATCGGGCCGCGCTCCACGGCGGCGGGGCTGAAGTCGTCGACGTGCCGGCGAACATGGAGGAACGCGGTTGTTCCGCCGCGGTGCGGATCGTGGTGGACGCCCTGGAGCTCTGCTACACGAAGCGCGGCGTGAACACGATGGTGCTCGCGGCCTCGTCGGTGCAGATGCTGCCGCTCGTGGCCAAGCTGCAACAGAACGGCGTCACGGTGATCGGCCTCGGCGGAGCGGGCGCCAACGCCCAGGTGCGCGGCCAGTGCGACCGCTTCATCGACCTGGGCTGCTAGCAGCGCGACACGGACTCAGCGGCCAACGCCGCCGCCGGCTGGCGCGAGTGACTGGCGCCATGTGTGGCAACAGTTGCGATCGCCAGGGCGCGCCGGCAAGCGCCGCCGACCTGGACAAGCTCCGGCAGGCCTTCAGGCCTCGGAAGATCATTCGGAACGGGACGAGCAGGGGTCCCGGTTGGCCCCGCAAGCTGCTAGGATGCCGCCCGCGCGTCCGGACGCGCCCGTGCACCCTTAGCTCAACTGGATAGAGCGTTGGACTACGGATCCAAAGGTTGGGGGTTCGACTCCTCCAGGGTGCGCCACTCCATCGACCGGCAGCGGGGAACCGTTTCAGGCGCTTCGCCTACCAGGGCGCCAGCCGCTCTTCGGTGCTGGCCTGCAGTCTCCGAATCGCGTCCACGACATCGACCTTCTTCGGATCGAGCAGCCAGAGAAGGGTCGCCCCGCGAACGGCGGCGAGAACCTCGAAGGCCGTCTCGGCGGGGTTGAGGTCGGTTCGGATCTCACCGGTCTCCTGTCCTTCGCGAACGGCCCGTTCGATTGCGGCGGCGAAGTTCTCGTTGCCCGCCCGAAACAGGTCGATCTTCCCTTTCAGGGGCCCCAGCGATTCCGTCATCAGCATGAAGAGGGCGCGCATCCACTGGTCGGCGTCGCGCAGCAGTTCGGAGTAGCCGCTGAAGATGCGGTTCAGGCTGGCGAGGCCGGCCACTCCCTGTACCGGATCGAACACGTCGCTTCCGGCCTGGGTCTGCAGGAGCGTGACAATCGCCTCCGCAATCCCCTCCTTGGAGCCGAAGCGCAGCGACACGAGAGCGCTGGAGTAGCCGGCCTGCCTTCCGATCTGCTCCAGGGTGGTCGATGTGTAACCCTGACGCCCGAACAGAGTCGCGGCGGCGAGCAGGATTTCACGTTCGGATTCGGCTCGACGCTCCGCCTGGGTGCGGCGGGCACGACGGACGTCGGCCTGGCTGGTTCCCGAATTCAAGCGGCTGGACTCTGACAAGCGGCTGGACTCCGACAAGCGTGGCCCTGGATCAGGCAGGGATGGTGACTCGTGACACGGCGGGATTCTGGCTCCAGGATCGTCGCCGACTCTATCCCCGGCCCCTGCGGGCCGTTGCAGGCGCCCTTCTCTTCGGCATGCACGTCCTGCGCTCCGACCGAAACCCGCGGCGGCATGGCGGTCACCGGCCGCGTCGGCGGCTTTAGCGCTGTGGGCCCGCGCAGTGGGCCCGCGTTGTGTACCCGTTGCCACTTGCCGCGAGACCAGCCGTTGGGCCAGGGGGCTAGCCGGAGGGTGTCTTTCAGCGCACGGGGAGCGAACGGCGGACCGTCGTGTCCGCGGATGCCGAATGCGCTTCGGTTACGCTCCGGATGCCAGGTCGGGCCTCGGCTGCTACCGCTGGGCCCGGAACCTGCTGCTGGCCCGGGCCTTGGCCGACGGGAGAAGAAAGCGTGCAGACGGAGTTCTCGAGCGAGCAGCAGCTTCTCCGCGACGTCGTGTCGCGGGCGCTCCGGGACAAGTCGCCGCCCGGTGCGGTGCGCGAGCTGATGGCATCGGACCGGGGCTACGACCCCGCCGTGTGGCAGGAACTCGGCGCCGGTGCGGGACTGGCCGGCGTCCACGTTCCTGAAGCCTGGGGCGGCGCCGGCGGTGGGCCGGTCGAGCTCGGCATCGTCGCGGAGGAAATGGGGCGGACACTGTTCTGCGGTCCCTTCTTCGCCTCGGCCGTGATGGCCGGAAACGCCCTGATGGAGGCGGCGGACGAGTCCGCGCGGGCCGAGCTGCTGCCGGGCGTCGCCTCGGGTTCGGTGATCGCGGCCCTGGTCCTCGACGATCTGAACAGCCCGGCCGCCGTCGGCGGCTCGCTTCGCGCGAGGGACGACGGGCGGCTCGCGGGAACGGCGGCGATCGTGGTCGATGCCCACGTCGCCGACCTGCTGCTGGTGGTCGCGCGGACGGGCCCCGACCTCGGACTCCACGCAGTCGGGTCCGGCGCGCCCGGGCTCGAGATCGAGCCGCTCCAGGTCGTGGATCCGACGCGCAAGCTCTCCCGGGTCACCTTTGCGGGCGTTCCGGCGCGACCGATCGGCACGGTCGGCGGCGAGGCCCTGAACCGGACCTGGGATCTCATGTCCTCCGCGCTGGCCCACGAGATGATCGGCGGCGCCCAGCGGCTCTTCGAGTCCACCGTCGCCTACACCAAGGAGCGTTTCCAGTTCGGCCGGCCGATCGGCTCTTTCCAGGCGCTCAAGCACCGCTGTGCCGACCTGCTGCTCGAGATCGAGCTCGCCCGCGCGGTCACCCACCACGCGGCACGCTGCCTGGCCGCTGGTGAGGGCGAGCCCTGGGCCGCAAGCATGGCCAAGGCGGCCGCCGCCGACGCCTTCATGAGCGCGGCGAGAGCTGGAATCCAGCTGCGAGGCGGGATCGGCTTCACCTGGGAGGACGACACCCACCTGTGGTTCAAGCGTGCCAAGAGTTCCGAGGTGCTGCTCGGCACCCCGGCGATTCACCGCGAGCGGATGATGACCATGCTCGAGGGTGCGGCATGACGCCGGAACAGATTCGGAGAGAAGTCTCGGCCTGGCTGGACGCGAACTGGCGGATCGATCGTCCCCTGCTCGAGTGGCGGAACATCCTGCTCGAGGGTGGCTGGGCGGCGCCCCACTGGCCGGAGGAGTGGCACGGACGCGGCTTCACGCTCGACCAGGCCATGGTGGTCTCCGAGGTCTTCAGGGAGATGGACGTGGTGCCGGCCGCTCAGGTCGGCCCCCGCGGGCTGGCATCGGAGACGATCCTCGCCTGCGGGTCGGACGACCAGAAGGAGCGCTATCTCAAGCCGATCCTGACCGGCGAGGACACCTGGTGCCAGCTCTTCAGCGAGCCCGGCAGCGGCTCTGATCTGGCCGGCCTGAGCACCCGGGCCGAGTTCGTGGATGGCCGGTGGATCATCAACGGCCAGAAGGTCTGGAACACGAGCGCGCACCACGCGGACTTCGGGCTGCTCGTCGCCCGCACCGACCGGGACGTACCGAAGCACCAGGGGATCAGCTACTTCCTCCTCGACATGCGGCAGCCGGGGGTCGAGGCGCGGCCGCTGAGGCAGATGAATGGCCACCAGTCCTTCAACGAGGTGTTCATGACCAATGCCGTCGTGTCGCCCGAGGACCTGATCGGCGGCGAGGGCAACGGCTGGCACGTGGCGAAGACCACGCTCTCCTTCGAACGGCGCGGTTTCAGCCGGCGGGTCCGGGGGTCTTCGCTCGACGGGCCGAAGCAGGGGCCCATCTACGAGGAGTACGAAGAGGAGCTCCGGATCGCCGCCGAGCCCTACACCTGGTATCCGCAGCGCGAGGGGCGGGTCGATCTGGTCCTGCCGCGTGCCCGGGAGACCGGAGCGATCCACGATCCGGCGGTTCGGCAGCAGATCGCGAAGCTGATCTGTCTGCACTCGGGAGCGAGGCTCGCCGCCGACAGCGCCGAGGCAGGGCGCAGGGCCGGCACGACGGAGATCATCCCGGCCGGATCGATCGGCAAGCTGGCCGCGAGCGTCATCGCCCGGCAGGCCTCCCACGTCCACACGATGATCTCGGGCGCCGACGCGTTGCTGAGCGGGCCTGACTCCGCCGCAGACGGGATGATCGCCGAGGTCCTGGTCTCGGTGCCGGCGATCTCGATCGCCGGCGGCACGGACGAGATCCAGCGCAACATCATCTCGGAGCGCGTCCTGGGAATGCCGAAGGGATACCGCGCCGACCAGGGCCCGTTCCGCGACATCAAGCGCAACGCGTGAACGCGGGATGCATGGCCGCTCGAATGCAGCGCGACTTCTGCCACGGGCTGCTAGCCCCGCAGGAGCGGCAGGACGTTGTCCGTGAACCGCTCGGCGGCTTCACGCGCCGGGGGGCTTGGCGAGGCGAAGTTGGGTCCGGTGACCGCGAACTTGTCGATACCCAGATCGAGCAGTGCCCCGATCCGTGCCGCGCAGTGCTCCGGGCTGCCGATGATCGCGTACTCGTCGACGAACTCGTCCGTGAGCGCCGCGGTCTGCTGCCCGCCTTCGCGGCCGTGGGCGGTCATGTCGTAGCTGTCGTGGAGCTTGTGGAACACGTCGGCCTGTTGCTCGTCGGCTGGTCCGGCGATCTCCCCGTACATCACGGAGAAGCGGGCGAACAGGCCGGTGGAGGCGCGGCCCAGTTCACGGCCGACCCGCACATCATCGCAGCAGACGACGTTCACGTAGGCGCCGAACTGAAGCGACGCCGGGTCGCGGCCGGCCTCCGCGGCGGCACTGCGGGCGGTCTCGATTCCCCAGGCGACGCGCTTCGGGTCGGCGCCGACCGCAAGCACCACCCGGTCGGCCTGGCGGGCGGCGATTCCGATCACTTTCGGGCCCGTGGCCGCGACCTCGACGGGAACCTTCGGTCCGTCGCCGATCCAGCGGATCGCGCTGGCCGAGGGACCGTGCGCCAGCCCGAGCTTCTCGGCATGCGGCGCGGCGTCGTCAGAAACGCCGGCGTTCTCGAAGTCCACCTGCTCGCCGCGCAGGTAGGTCTGCAGGTTGGCGAGGTGGTCCTCGAACCATCCCAGGCGCGCGGGCGCCCGGCCGAGGTGCGCCAGAGCGCTGTCGCCGCGGCCGATGCCGAGAACCATCCGGCCCCGTGACAAGGTTTGCACCGAGAGGGCCGAGGATGCCGTAACCGCCGGGTGCCGCGTGACCGGGTTCGTCACCGAAGTCGCGAGCCCCAACTTCCTGGTCGTCGTCGCCGCCAGGGCGAGAAAGACGTACGGGTCGCCGGAGAGGTTCTGCGAATCGACGACGTCTACGCCGTCCCAGCCCCGGTCCTCGGCCTCGAGGGCGAACTCGGCAGCGCGGGTTGGCGCGGCGACGGTCTTGGTCCAGAACTCCATGGCGTCTGCTCCTCCGTGCTTGGTCCTGATGGTGAACTGCACGATACCGGCTGGCCGCATCGAACGCCCACGCCGCTCGAGTACCATCCGGCTTCCGCACGCGGCGGGCCCGGTCGAATGCTGGCCGGCCAGCCAGTAAACGAAGGGGCGACGATGCGACTGACGTTCAGAACAGGAGTTCGCCTGCTCGCGGCAGGCCTGGTTGCGGCCGGATTCGGCTCTGCGGCCCACGCCGACGACTGGCTGCAGTGGCGCGGCCCCGACCGCGCCGGAATCTCGACCGAGACCGGCCTGCTCGACGAGTGGCCGCCGGAAGGTCCCGCGGTCAACTGGCAGATCGAGACGCTCGGCCATGGCTACGGAACGGTCTCCGTCGAGGGCGAGGCGATCTACGTCCAGGGCGCCCGGGACGGCCAGAGTGCGGTCTTCCGCCTGCGCGCCGGCGACGGCGGCGAGGAGTGGATACGAAAGCTGGGCCCTCTCTACGACCACCCGAACAGGGGCGACGGTCCGCGCTCCGTGCCGACCATCGTTGGCGACTCGCTCTTCGTCCTGAACGGGATGGGCGAGGCGGCGAGGATCGCGAAGGACTCGGGCGAAGTGATCTGGCAGTTCAACATGCTCGAGCGCTTCGGCAGCCCGAACACCCGGTGGGGCATCAGCGAGTCGCCGCTCGTCGTGCGCAACCGGGTGTTCGTCATGCCGGGCGGCCGCGACGGTGCGATCGCCGCACTCTCGGTCGCCGACGGCAGCACGATCTGGCGCTCCAGTGAACTCGGCGACGTGGCTTCCTACTCTTCCCTCATCCTGCGAGAGATCGCGGGCGCCGAGGTCCTGCTCGGCTTCACGGGGGAGGCCGGGGTTGGCGTTCGCGCCGACGACGGGAAGCTGCTCTGGCGCTACGAGCGGCCGTCGACGCAGCACGCGATCAACATCACGACTCCGGTGCTGGTGGAGAACCTGGTCTTCTACACGGCGTCGTACGGCGTCGGCGGGGGCGCGCTCGCGATCACCGCCGAGGACGAAGGCGGCGCCTTTCACAGCGAGGAGGCGTACTTCGGAACGCGCCTTCAGAACCACCACGGCGGCGTCGTCGCTCACGAGGGAACTCTCTACAGCTTCTTCGGTCCGGCGCTGACCGCGGTGGACGCGAAGACCGGAGAGGTCCACTGGCGAACCCGGAGTGTCGGCAAGGGTTCCCTGGTAATGGCCGACGGCAAGCTCTTCATGCTGAGTGAGCGCAACAAGGTCGGTCTCGCCCTGGCGACGCCCGAGGGTTACGAGGAGCGCGGCCGCTTCGAGAGCGAGAAGCGCGGCGGCCCCACCTGGGCGCACCCCGTGGTTGCCAACGGAGCGTTCTACATCCGCGACCAGGCGTTCCTGACGTCGTACGACGTTGCCAAGTAACCTGACGGGAGGAACGAGTCGATGAGTGTCCCCGTACGGCGTCGTCCCGGCTGGGTTCTGGCCGGCACGATGCTGCTGGCGGTCGCCGCCGCGGGCGCCCAAACCCTGCCGCCACTGGTCAAGCTGACCTCGAGCGGCTACGTCATCGGGTACGTCTCCGAGGACGACGCGTCCGTCCGGGTCTTCCTCGGCGTTCCCTACGCCGAACCGCCGGTCGGGGACCTGCGCTTCCGGCCGCCGCGGCCCCCGACGCCACCGGAGGTGCCCATCGACGCGCTCTTCGAGCCGCCCTCGTGCATGCAGTCGCCCTACCGTGAGGGTAGCTTCCATGCCCAGCCTCCGGAGGAAGTCAGCGAGGACTGCCTGTACCTCAATCTCTGGACGGCGGCGGAATCCGACAATGATCGCCTGCCGGTCATGGTCTGGATTCACGGCGGGGCGCTTACCCGCGGGTCGGGTTCGCTGCCGCTCTACGACGGAACGGCGCTGGCCCGGAAAGGCGTCGTCGTCGTGACGGTGAACTACCGCCTCGGGCCCTTTGGCTATCTCGCCCATCCCGCCCTGTCGGCCGAGTCCGACCAGGGCACATCAGGCAACTACGGCGTCCTTGACCAAGTCCTCGCGCTCGAGTGGGTGCGGGACAACATCGCGACCTTCGGCGGCGACTTGGACCGGGTGACGATCTTCGGCGAGTCGGCCGGGTCCTGGAGCGTCAACGTGCTGCAGGCTTCGCCGCTGGCCCGGGGCCTGTTCCACCGTGTGATCGGCCAGAGCGGCGGCTATTTCGACGGGCTGCCGGAACTCCGGTCGTCCGGGGACGGCTCGGCCGAGGGCGCCGGCGAGGCCTTCGTGAAGCGTCTCGGCATCGAAGGCGAAGGCGCGGCCGCCAGCCTGCGCGAATTGGACGCCGAGACGATCCTCGCCGAGGCCTCCAAACAGGGCGCCTTCGCGACCAGGCCGAACGTCGACGGTTGGGTGTTGCCGCAGCAGGTCGCCGAGATCTACCGGGCCGGCGAACAGGCCGACGTGCCCGTGCTCGTCGGCTCGAACCGCGATGAGGCGACGAGCCTGATGGGCCGCATGCTGCCCTCCACGAAGTCCGCGGTCGAGTTCCTGGTCAAGAGCCAGTTCGCCGACGTGGCCGACGAGTTCTTCGAGGCCTATCCGGCGCCGACCGACGACGAGGCGAGGAGGGCTTTCATCGACGCCTTCTCCGACCGCATGTTCGCCTGGCAGATGAAGACCTGGGCGGTTCTCTCGGAGACCGTGCCGTCGCCTGCCTACCTGTACTTCTTCACGCACGCCCCGCCGCACCCGGAGAAGGACTTCTACGGCGCCTACCACGCGGCGGAGATCGCCTACGCGTTCGACAACCTGGACAAGCTGGAGTACGAGTACGCGGAAGAGGACCGCGAACTCGCCGAGGCGATGTCCGGCTACTGGGTCGCTTTCGCTTCCACCGGCGACCCCAACCCGCTGGGCGGATCGGACCTTCCGGCGTGGCCGGAGTACGAGAAAGACGGGGCGCGGCACCTGGAGTTCGGCTCGACGATCGAGCCGGGCAGCAAGCTCCACGAACGGCGCATGGCATTATGGGACCGTTTCTTCGAGGTGACCCAGCCATGAATCGACGCGCAGCCTTTGCGATCGCAATCGCCTTTCTCCTCTCACTTTCCGCTGTGGCGCCGGCGCAGCAGGATGGGCCGCCGCTCAATCCGGTCGGCCTGACGGGCCTCGCCTGGGGCGCCTGGATTCGGCCCGACACGAAGATGGAGGACTGGGTTCAGATGGGGAAGGTCGTGTGCCGGGGGGAGGAGTTCTGCAAGATCAACGTCTTCGACGGCCCGGAACTCGCCACCCACATCGATCCCGTTCCCGAGGAGAACCGGAAGGCCTTGAAGTACGTGTTCACGTACGAGGAAGGCGAGTCTCCGTCCGTGACCGTCCGCGAGGTTCATCCCGAAGAGGGCAAGGAACCCCAGGAGTGGACCTTCGACTAGCAGCCCGTGGCGAAAGTCCGTGTGGCGCCGAGAGCGGTCCAGGCGCCCGTCCAGCAAGGCGCGACGAGGGAGCGTATCGGGCCGCCCGCAATCCCGGGAACAAGGGCGACCGAGAAGGTTGCCCGGGTGGCGCGCTCCGCGCCACCCGCGAACCAGTCCGTGCGCCCGTGATCGGGCGCACGGATGTCACGATGCCGGGCGGGATGCATGACCGATCGAATGCAGCGCGACTTTCGCCACGGGCTGCCTGACCGCTGGGTGCGCCGGCCGTGGCGCGGGTCTGCTGACCCGCGAGAGAGGTCGTGCCGCGAAGCGGCATGCCCGAGTTGCTGACGCTAACGATTCCGCGGGAACCCCAGGTCCACCCGACTCTCCGCGGGATCCGGCCACCGCGCCGTGACGACCTTTGCCTTCGTGTAGAAGTGGACGCCCTCCGGGCCGTACATGTGGGTGTCGCCGAACAGCGACTGCTTCCAGCCGCCGAAGGAGTGGTAGCCGACCGGCACCGGAATCGGCACGTTGACGCCGACCATGCCGGCGTCGGCGTCCTCCTGGAACTGGCGGGCGGCGCCGCCGTCGCGGGTGAAGATCGCGGCGCCGTTGCCCCAGGGGTTCTGCTCGACGAGCTCGACCGCCTCCTGGTAGCTGTCCGCGCGGACGACGCATAGCACCGGTCCGAAGATCTCGTCGCGGTACACGGTCATGTCCGGCGTCACGTGGTCGAGCAGCGACACGCCGAGGAAGAACCCGTCGTGCTCGAAGACGGCTTCGCGGCCGTCGACGACGACCGTCGCGCCCTCCTCGGCGCCGGCGCCGACGTAGCCGGCGACCCGGTCGCGGTGCTCCCTGGTGATCAGCGGGCCCATCTCGGATTTGCCGTCCAGGCCGGGGCCGATGGAGAGCTTTCCCATCCGGTCCTGGATCGCGCCGACGAGGGGATCGCCCACGCCGCCAACCGCGACGACGACGGACACCGCCATGCAGCGCTCGCCGGCCGAGCCGTAGGCGGCAGAGACCGCCGCGTCGGCGGCCAGGTCGACATCGGCGTCGGGCAGTACCACCATGTGGTTCTTCGCCCCGCCGAGTGCCTGGACCCGCTTGCCCTCTCCCGTGCCCGTCTCGTACACGTAGCGGGCTATCGGCGTCGAGCCGACGAAGCTCACTGCCGCGATGTCCGGGTGAGTCAGCAGCCGGTCGACCGCCACCTTGTCGCCGTTGACCACATTGAACACGCCGGGCGGGAACCCGGCCTCCTCGAACAGTTCGGCCAAAAGCAGCGGCGCCGACGGATCCCGCTCCGAGGGCTTGAGCACGAACGTGTTGCCGCAGGCGACCGCGTTCGGAAACATCCACAGCGGCACCATGGCCGGGAAGTTGAACGGCGTGATCCCGGCGACGACGCCGAGGGGCTCGCGTACCGAGTAGACGTCCACGCCGGTCGAAGCCTGGGAGTTGTAGGACCCCTTCAGCAGGTCGGCGAGTCCGCAGGCGTATTCGATGTTCTCGATGCCGCGCGCCACCTCGCCGGCGGCGTCGGAAAGCACCTTGCCGTGCTCGCTCGTCAGCAGCCGGGCGAGCTCGTCCGTGTGCGCCTCGACCAGGTTCCGGAAGGCGTACATCAGCTTGGTCCGCACCGCGAGCGAGGCGCGCCGCCAGTCGCCGAAGGCGTCCTTGGCCGCGGCCACTGCTGCGTCGACTTCCTCCGTGCTGGCGAGGCCGACTGCCGCCGTTTGTTCGCCCGTAGCCGGGTTGAAGACCGCGTGGGTCCTGCCGGAGCAAGCGGCGAGGCGGCTTCCCTTCACGTGATGCTCGATCTTCTTCATGGCGGTTGTCTCCTGCTGCCCAGCCTACTCGCAGCACTCGCGAGGAACTGCCCGACGGGTTCCGATAGCCACAGTTGACCGAAGAGAGATCCTGCGCTACGTTCCTACACACATTTCCTACGTGGAGTTCCCATGCAGTCGGTCAACGTCAGGCAGCTCAAGAACAATCCCTCCGAGGCTCTTCGTAGCGCCGCGGAAGCACCCGTGCTCGTGCTGAAGGGCGATCACCCGGAAGCCCTGCTTCTTCACCTCGATCTGGAACGGCTGCCCGACAAGCCGGATGTCTTGCTGGCCCTCGGGGCCGCCTTGTTCCAGAGCGGCGCCGTCTCTCTGGGCCGCGCGGCCCGTGTAGCGAGCGTCTCCGTAGGGGCGATGATCAGCCACCTGTCCCGGCTGGGCGTCGCAGCGGTTCAAGGGGACCGCGACGATGCCAAGGCGGACCTCGAGACTCTCGAGGAATGGCTCGCCACGTCCTGACCGACGCCAGTCCTCTCGTTGGACTCTCTCGGGTTGGGGGGGTGGACTGGCTGAGAGAACTCTTCGGAACGGTCGAGATGACGTCGGCCGTTCGGAAAGAACTTGAACGAGGACAATTGGAGCCGGCCATCCTTTCGGCCCTGGATCAGGGCTGGCTTCGAACCCGTCCTGGTGAGCCGCTCGGCGATTCTCCGCCTCACCTTGGTCCTGGCGAGTGGTCCACGATCGTCGCGGCTCGTGAGCACACGGGGCAGGTTCTCGTGCTCGTGGACGATCGGCTGGCCCGACGGGAGGCGCGGGCAGCGGGCCTCGGTGTGGCGGGCACGGCAGCCATCGTCGGGCTCGCTCGCCGGCGCGGCCTGATCGAGTCCGCTCGCGATGTGTTCGAGCGACTCCTCCGCTCCGACTTTCGGATCACGCCGGAGGTCGTCCTTGCTGTTCTGGAAGCGCCGGAGCCGCCAGGCATCGTGCCGGATCACGTCTGCGAACAGGTCGGAGCGCGGGCGCGCGAGCGAGGGCTAACGCTAACCAAGGAGAGGCTCGCGGAGATCCTGGAGGATCGGGAGGGCTAGACGCCTGAAGCGTTCGTGCTGCGGGGTTCCGTAGCGCCGGCAGCCGACGCTACTCGTCGCAGTCCTCGTAGCGCCAGTGCCAGGGTTCCCAGTCGAAGCCGCCGGCGTTGCCCAGGGGGTAGCTCTCGGTGAAGCAGAAGTCCGCCGCGCGTTCCTTCAGCCACTGGTACGCCGGTACGTCCTTGAACTCCGCGTCGCTGGGCACGAAGTCGACGGCGCGGCCGGTGATGTGTTCGGAGTAGCCGGGCGGCGCGGTCCAGCGGACGGCGTTGAGGAACGGTCGGCCGGTCTTCAGGAGGCCTTCCAGCAGTCTCTTCTGGAAGCCGTGGCTGCGGAAACCCGAGTCCACCTGTAGCGCGATCCCGTCGTCCCGGGCAGCGGCAGCCATCGCGGCCACGGCGTCGCGCGTCTTGGAGGTGACGTAGATCTCGAACTCGCCGGTCAGGTCGCCGGGCGCCTTCGCCAGCGCGGTCGGGTCGGCGGCCTCTGTGATTCGGTTGCTGCGCCACGGGGGCGGCACTTCGTACAGGACGCCGTTCAGTTCGACCCTTTCGACCGCCTCCTCTGCTGGATCCTGCGGCTCGACCGCCACAGGGAGCGCCAGGAGCAATGCGCACAGGCCGCCGCGCACGAGCGCGCAGCGCGCAGAATTCCTTGAGCGCGGTTCCCGAGAGCCTTCCTGCCTCGTCGTCATCTCCCTGTCCAAGCCTTCCCGAACCACTGTAACCGCCGAACGCCGCGCTCGAAGTGAGTTCCTGAGGGGCCGGTCAGTGCTAGAATGGCGGCCCGCTCGCAGTCAGCAATCCGCGTTCCCCGAAGGGAAGGACCCAAGCCATGCGCAAGCTCACCCTCGCCTCGCTCGCTCTGTTCCTCATCGCCCTGCCGGCCCTGGCCGCGGAGGGAGACGGCATCAAGCGGATGCCGAACGGCAAGCCCGATCTGTCAGGCGTTTACGACGCCGGCACGGTAACCCCCGTCGACCGTCCTCCCCAGTACGGCGACAACCTGTACCTGGCGCCCGAGGAGGCGCAGGCGATGGAAGAGGAGAGAGAGGCGTTCTGGCGGGAAGTCGAGGAAGAGGGCAAGGGCGGCGGCGCCGAGCGGACCGCGCCGGTCAAGGGCGGCGACGGCGACAACCGCTTCGGCGGCGGCGGTGTCGGCGGCTACAACGCGTTCTGGATCGACCCGGGCTCCCAGGCGGTCGTCGTGGACGGCAGGTTCCGCACCTCGATCATCTACGAGCCGAAGAACGGTCGCCGGCCCCAGATGACGCCCGCGGCCATGCGCCGGATGGCGACGAACTTCGCGTCGTTCATTCACGACAACGACGGCACGGCCTCTTGGCTTGACCATGACGGCACCGGGCCCTTCGACGGCCCCGAAACCCTCGCCCTGGCCGAGCGCTGTCTGCTCGGCTTCGTCGGCGGTCCCCCGCTGCTGCCCAGCCTGTACAACAACTACGCGCGGATCGTGCAGACCGAGAACCACGTCGTCATCATGGCGGAGATGGTCCATGACGCCCGGATCGTCCGCATTGACGACGAGCACAGCCCCGACGACGTGAACTGGTGGCTCGGCGACGGCGTCGGCCACTGGGACGGCGACACTCTCGTCGTCAACACGCGCAACTTCCGCAACCAGACCGGCCTCCCCGGCGGCAGCGAGACGATGCACGTGGAAGAGCGCTTTACCCGCACCGAGGACGGCAATCTGCTCTACCACTTCCGGGTCGACGATCCCGAGTCGTGGACGGCGCCCTGGGCCGGCGAGTACACCTGGCAGGCCAAGGACAGCCGCGTCTACGAGTACGCCTGCCACGAAGGCAACTACGCGATGGGCAACGTTCTGCGCGGGGCCCGCCTGCTTGAATCGGAGTACGACCAGCCGCAGAGTTCCGGCGGCGAATAGGTCCACCGGGTGCGCCGGGCAGCCATCCGTGCGCCCGCTTACGCGCGTCCGCCTCGGTCAGATTCAGTCGTCGCGCCGGGCAGCCATCCGTGCGCCCGCTTACGCGCGCACGGACTGGTTCACGTATGGCGCTCGTCGTGCCACCTTGGGTTCTGGCCGGCTTTGGCCGCGGGTCTTCTGACCCGCGGGAGACAACGCGCCGCGAAGCGGCGAGCCTGGCGCCTCATTCCCACCGAAACGCCCACACGGCGAGCCCGAAGCAGACGACGGCCCAGGCGGCCAGCCCCAGGATCGGCCCGCCCTGGCTGAACAGCGTCTCGCCGCTGTTCACCATGGCTCGCATCGCGTCGGCCAGGAAGGTCAGCGGCAGGAACTTCGCGAACCCGAGGAGCCAGTCCGGCAGCACCGCCTGAGAGAAGAACACGCCTGACAGGAACATCATCGGCAGCGACACGATGTTGGCGAGCGGCGCCGCCGTGTTCTCGGTCTTCGCGATGCCGGAGATCGCCAGGCCCAGTGAGGCGAACACGAAGCCGCCGAGGAAGATGAGGGGGATCACCTCGAGCCAGAACAGGGGATAGCCCGGGGCGACGTCGACGCGGGAGACGAAGATGCCGACGAGCAGGAGGACGTTCGTCTGGATCACGAGCAGCAGGAGCCTGGTCGCGAGCGAGCCCGCCAGGAAGTGATTCGGGCCGATGGGCGTAGCGTGCAGACGCTTCAACACGCCCTGGTTGCGCAGCCGGACGAGCGTGAAAACGATGCCGAAGAGCGCGCTCTGCATGATCGACAGCGAGACGATGCCGGGCACGATGAACCCCTTGTACCCCTGGCCGCGGCCCGCGACTTCGTTGGGGGAAATCGTCGCCCAGTTCTCGACTCGGTACTCCGCGGGAACGTCGGCGACGGACAGGAAGACGCCTTCCAGGGCCTGGCCGAGGATGGACCGGGCGGCCTCCGCCTCCTGGGCCTTTCTGCCGTCGAACGTGAGGTCGATGGCCGATGAGGCGCCGAGTTCGCCGAAGCCCTCCGGGATCACCATCACCGCGGTGATGTCGCCGGCCAGGACCTCCGTTCGCAGGACCTCTGCGTCGTCGGACTCAGGGACGTCGAAGAGCGGTTCGCCGCCGAGATCTCCCTTCAACACGGACACCAGCAGCGCCGAGGTCTGGTTCTTCGCCTGATCGACGATGCCCACACTCGGCGGGGAGAAGCCGCCGAAGTCGAAGAGGCCGAAGGCGACCATGATGACGGTCGGAAAGGCCAGCGACCAGAAGAGCGCCGCCCGGTCGCGGAAGAACATCTTGAGCTCGGCGACGATGAACGCCGCGTAGATCTTCACCTCGTGGCCCTACTCGACGAGCTGGCGCCCGGTCAGATCGAGGAAGACGTCTTCCAGCGTCAGGGCGCCGTCCCTGCGGACCGACTGGCCGCCGCGGTGCGCCAACTGCTGGATCAGGGTCTGCGGCGCGTCCACCGCGACGATGGCGCCGCGGTCGATGACCGCCACGCGGTCGCAGAGCACCTCCGCCTCTTCCATGTAGTGGGTGGTCAGCATGATCGCCAGGCCGTCGGAGCGCAGGCCGTCGATCAGTTTCCACATCCTGCGGCGCGCCTGGGGGTCGAGCCCGGTGGTCGGTTCATCGAAGAACATGGCGACGGGCTGGTTCACCATGGCGACCGCGATCGAGAAACGCTGCCTCTGACCGCCGGAGAGATGCACGTAGCGCGACCGCGCCCGATCCGCGAGGTCGACCCTGGCCAGCATCTCGTCCGGCGACGCGTCCGAGCCGTAGAGGGTGGCGAACAACTGGACCGTCTCGCGGAGGGTCAGGTTGTCGAAGAACGCGTTCTGCTGGAGTTGGACTCCAATCATGGCCTTGACCCGACGCCGGTTCTTCTTCACGCCGACGCCGTTGATGAACGCTTCGCCGCCGTCCGCCTCGCGAAGCCCCTCCAGGATCTCGACCGTGGTCGTCTTGCCGGCCCCGTTCGGACCCAGCATGCCGAAGATCTCGCCGCGATGAACCTGGAACGAGACCCCGTTGACGGCCACACGTTCCCTGTAGCTCTTTCGCAGGTCCTGCACGTCGATCACGACGTCGTTGGCCATCGCGGCGCCTGACGGAGGGGTGGGGTTCTGCAGGAGGACGCACTCAGTCGTCGAGGCTTGCCCAGACGTAGCCGATCCAGACCGGTTCCGGCGACAGCGGGCCGTTGCCGTAGGGCGCGAACTTCTCCGGCAGGCCGTCCTTGCGGACCTCTTCGAGCGACCTGCCGGCGCTCTTCTGCTCGGCGATGTACTCGATCGTCTCCGCCACGTAGTCGTGGTACTTCTGCAGATCTGCCTTCGTCGCCAGGGGCCCGTGGCCGGGGATGATCCTGGTCTCCTCGTCGACGATCTCGAGGAGTTGGGCCATGTTGTCGCGCAGGCCGAGGGCGCTGCCGCCGACATCCCGGTCGATGTACGGGTAGCCGCCGAGGTTGGGGAACTGGTCGCCGGCGTGGACCACGTTCGAGTCGCGGAAATGGACCGCCGCGTCGCCGTCCGTGTGGGCCGGGTTGCCGAAGTGGATCACGTCGATCGCCTCGCCGTTCCAGTGCAGGGTGACGCTCTCGTTGAAGGTCACGATCGGCAAGGCCTCGGGCGGGAACGGGGTGGCCGAGAAGTTCGCCCCGGCGTGCCGGTTCTCCAGCAGGCGCCGGCGCACGTTCGCGTGTGCGACGATCGCGGAATCCGCCCCGAAGGCCGCGTTGCCGCCGGCGTGATCGAAGTGGTAGTGGGAGTTGACGACGAAGTCGATCCTGCCCTCCTGGATCTTCGCCACCGCCGCCTTGATCTTCGGCGCCACCGGGATCATCGCGTCGTCGACGATCAGGATGCCGTCCTCGCCCGCGGATACGGCCAGGTTGCCCGCCAGCCCGGGCTCGGGCAGGAGCAGGTAGACCGTGTCGCTCAACTGCGTCTGGCGCCAGACGATCTGTTCGCCCGCCTGTCTGGCCCAGTCGTCGATGTCGAGTTGGGCGGCGGCCGGGATGGCGGCCAAGGCGGTGAACGCGACCGCAAGGAAAGTGCAGGTCAGGAAGAAGCCGTTGTTCAGGGTCCGCTCGGTCATCTCTTCTTTCCTCCCTGGCAGATCAGCTGGCGGAAGTCCGTGCCGCACCGGGAGCGGTCAGGCGCATGTCCGGCAAGGCGCGACGAGAGAGCATACCGGGCCGCCACTCAACCAGGCGCGGAACGTGGCCGCGGCGTGTACCGCAGCGTGAATCCGATCGCGCGATCGGCCGCTTCTCCGCGGCGTTGGCCCTCGAGACGGCCGAAGCCGCCGCGCCGCGCCGCGTGTCCTGATCCTGATCGGCGGCTTCTCCCCCCGGAGACTCTTCAACGCCGCGAACCTGGGTGCAGCCGCCGGGTCTCCTCGGTGGAGGCCAGCACCACGAGACCATTTGCCCCTTCGATCGCGACCCGCAGTTCCGGCGCTCCCGCCGACACCTCCGCGTTCAGCCCCAGGCTCGTCAGCACCGCACCGAGATTGTCCGCATCAGGCGCGGAGATCCCGAAGGACACGAGCGTCCCGCCCACCGGTGTCGTCCTGGCCGGATGGGGAGCGTCCCGCCAGTCGATGAAGAAGGGCATGCCGTAGCCGCCCGCCTGCGGGAAGAGCAGGTCCCACACCAGGAGTCCGCCGTCTGCCGTGCGGCGTGTCGTCTCCACCGGGCCGGTCGACGGGATCCCGGCCTCCTCGAGCAACCCCTTGGTGACGACGAGATCGCCCTGCGCCGCCCAGGTCACGAGCCCTCCGGCGCTCATCGCGGCCATGCCGGCGACCATCTGACTTTCGACCGGCTGCGCCGGGTCCGGCGCGATGATCTCAAGGTACGTGTCGCCCAGGCTCAGCAAGGCATTGCGCGTGCCGAGCCCCTCGTGTGAGCCGCCGACCGCCGGCGCCACGCCGAACACCTCCTCGGCCCAGGCCATGCCCTGGTCGAGATCGGCAACCGCGTACATGAAGTGATCTGTCTTCATCGGTTCCCCCTGTGGTCGGATTCGGCCGATTGCGGAGGGCTCGCCGTCACTGACGGCGGATCCCCGGCCGCGGCATCGGCTGGATTACCGGCCCGTGGCATGAGTCCGGGTGGCGCGTTCCCCAGCCGCGGGGCTCACCGAATCGCCGTGGTGACCTTGGGCGGAACGAGAGGTGACGGGATTGGCCTGTCACGCGGTTTCGGAGCAAGCCGTCGGAAGGCCTCCAGTCACGGGCGTTTGACGACGACCTGCAGCAGCCTGGACAGGCCGGTGATTACAGCCCAGCCGGCCAGGGCGACAGGCACGGCAGTGGCGATTCTGGTGGCGGTTTCCCGCTGGACGTCGTTCCCCAGGAATGCCATGTAGAAGAGGAAGGCGATTGCTACCAGGAGCGAGCCAAGAAACGTCCAGATCAGCAACCGAGCGAAGCCGAGCCGCTCTCGCTCGCTGGTCGCTCCGATCTCCAGGGCTCTGGAGTGGTACTGGAACTGGCGTTCGTCCTGAGTGTTTGCCAGCTCCAGCGCAAACCGGTCAAGGTCGGTTCTGCGATTGTCCCGGTCGATTCGGCCTTGCTCCAGTTCAATGAGATCCCTGATCGCCCCGAGCCTGCTCAGCCCCTTACCTTCGGTCACTGGCCGTAATTTCGCGCTAGCGGCCGGAGAAGCGGCCGGAGCCGTGGCCTGCTGAGGAAGCCAAGAGGAACCGAGCGCACCACGTATCCGGCGCCATATGGCGAACGCTCGACGCGAATCACCCAGCCGGACGCGGCGGCGTCCCTCTTGCGCAGCCGAGCCGCTTCCTCTGCGGCTTCCAGTGACTCGAAGAAGATCTGTCTCTCACTGCCGGGCGGGGTATCTGGAAGCGCTTCACTCATTGGATCAGTGGCTCCTCGGCGGTTCAGGACGGGCACAATGGAGCTTAGCAGCATCCACGTGGTCCGCGTAGCACTAGCGCTGTCCAGCGAGCTGTCCAGCGAGAGGTGAGCGTGAGCCGGTGGGATCGGGGATCATCGGAGGATGATCCCCACTCTCCAGACCCACGGACATCAGACACTTGAGGAGGTTCGCCGTTTCCTGTCGGGCAACGAGGCGGTGGACTTCGTGCTTTCCGACCGTCTTTCGGCGCTACTCGTTCATCGTCGAGACGCTGGTCAAGTTCCGTTACCGCGCGCTGCCGCAGCGCGACAAGGGCTCGATCCGGGCATACATGATGAAGATGATCGGGAAGTCGGAGTCGCAGGTGACGCGCCTGATCCGGCAGTACCTGGATACGGGCCGCGTCCGGGACCGCCGGGGCGCGCAGGCTCATGCCTTCCGTCGCCGCTCCACGAAGGCCGACATCGGTCTTCTGGCCCTAAGGGGTCGACGAGGCGCTTGACCAACTGTGCGGGCACGCCAGTGCCCAGCGCGATACCCTTAGGGTGGCAGACGGTACGGAACCGTCTGCCGCTTCTGGAAACCAACCCCGAACCGACCGGGATCGAAGCCTCTCTACCGTCGCCGCTCCACGCTCGTTTCTCTGTTGGAAAACACTCCCCGGGCAACGCAGGACGGTTCCAGGAACGTGCGCCGCAGGAACAGACCCGCAACCGGAGGAGCCCCCAATGAAACAGTCCATCCTGATCGCCGTCTCCCTCCTTCTTGCCCTCGCGCCCGCCGCGCTGGCCGCCGACAACGCCCCCGTCCTCGGCAAGTGGGCGTCGAAGACCGAGACACCCCAAGGTACCTTCGAGGTCGTGTACGAGTTCACGGAAGTCGACGGCGAACTCAAGGGCGCCTGGACCAACCCGCGCCGGAACGGCGACCTGGAGAACGTGTCCTGGGACGGCGAGACGCTCAAGTTCGGCCGTGAGGCCAGCATGGGCGGCCAGACCTTCAACCTCAACTTCGAGGCGACGGTCGACGGCGACACGATGACCGGCAAGATGATTGGCCCCCGCCGCGAGCGCGAGTTCACGGCTACACGTACCGAGTAGTCGCACACTGCGTGCGGCGTCCCCGCCGGCTTGCGATGCCCCAAGGCCGTCGCGCACCGGGTTCGCCGGCGTGCGATCCGCGCGCCCGCGGACGGGCGCACGGACCGGTTCGTGGCTGGCGTGGACCGCGCCACCCGGGTTCCCGCCGGTTTCCGAGAGGACGCGCCGCGAAGCGGCGACCAACCTGCGCCACCAGCTCTGCGACCGACCTGTGAAGTACTCCCTGATCGCCTCCTTCGCCGCCCTCGCCCTGGCAGCCGCCCTACCCGCCGCGGCGCAACGGTTTCCGCCGCCCCTCTACCCCTCCACCGAGCCCGCCCGCACCTGCGAGAGCCTCACCGACGTCGAACTCGCCGACGCCACCGTCGAATCGGCGACTCTCGAAACCGCCGGCCCTGCCGGCCCTCCCTACTGCCAGGCGACCGTCGCCGCCACCCACCCGCCGGCCAACGACCGCATCACGATCTGGGTCGCTCTCCCGACCCAAAGCTGGAACGGCCGCTTCCTCGGCACCGGCGGCGGCGGCTTCTCCGGCGGCAGTCCACGCCCGCTCCCGGCCGCTGTTCGGGAAGGCTTCGCGGCCGCCGCCACCGACACGGGCCACGAGGGCGCGAGCGGCAGCTTCGCGCTTGGCGCCGACGGCGCTCTCGATTGGATGCTGATCCGCGACAACGCCTACCTCGGCATCCACGCGATGACCCGGGTCGGCAAGGAACTGACCGCCTCCTTCTACGACCGGCAGCCGAAGTACTCGTACTTCCGCGGCTGCTCGACCGGCGGACGCCAGGGGCTGATGCAGGTCCAGCGCTACCCCGATGACTACGACGGCGTCCTTTCCGGTGCGCCGGCGATCAACTGGGACCGGCTGCACGTCGCCCAGATGTGGGGACAGCTCGTCTTGCTGGAAGCGGGCCACTTCGTGCGCCCGTGCGCCTTCCGGCTAGCCCAGGCAAGGGCGGTCGAAGCCTGCGACTTGCAGGACGGCGTCGCCGACGGCGTGATCCCGGAGCCGCGGCAGTGCCCGTTCGATCCCGCGGAACTCCTGGGCGCAGACTCCGGGGATTGCGGGCCGATCACCGAGGCCGACATCGCCGTCCTCAGGAAGATCCACGAAGGTCCCCGCAGGCACGACGGCTCCTTCCTCTGGTACGGCCTGGCGCGCGGAACCGACTTCCTGCCTCTGAATCAGACCGCCGGCGACCCCATCGACGGAGCACCGATGCGGATCACCCTGGACTGGTTCCGCTACTTCCTGGCGCGCGACCCGGACTTCGACTGGGCCGGCCTCACCCAAGCCTCCTACGAACAGTACTGGGACCAGTCAGTCGAAGAGTTCGGGCGCGTGTTCGGCACGGACCGCACCGATCTGTCCGGCTTCCGCGACAGCGACGGCAAGGCGATCGTCTGGCACGGTTGGAACGATCCCCTGATCTACGCCCAGGGCACGGTCGACTGGTTCGAGGGCGTCGAGAACCGCATGGACGACACCGGCGACTTCCTTCGCCTGTTCATGGCGCCAGGCGCCAGGCACTGCCGCGACATGCCCGGCATCACCCCCGAGAACCCCTTCGCCGCCCTCGTCCGCTGGGTCGAGGATGGCGTTCCACCCGACACGCTGTACGCCGCGCGTCGGAACGACGACGGCGAGGTCCTCCAATCGCGGCCGATCTGCCGCTACCCGAAGTCCGCGGTCTACTCGGGCGACGGCGACCCCGGGGACGCCGCGAGCTTCGAGTGCAGGGAAGAAGTTGCCCCTCTCCCACCCTGACCGACGCTGAGCACTCGGACCTTCAAGAGAGAGGACCCAATGGCCCGACTAGGACCAGGCGACGATTCCCGCTCCTGCTCCGCTCCCGCTCCCGGCGCCCCCAACCCCGTCTGCGTCAACAGGAACGTCGCCTCCGCGGCCACGAACTCGATCCGTTCCGACATCGGCAGACCGCGACTCGCGGCGTGGCCCGCATACCGGTGATAACGCATGATGACCGGCAGGCCCGAGCTGGTCGCCGCCTGCAACCGGGCCGCGACCTTGCGGGCCTGGAGCGGCGGCACCCGGGTGTCGCGGTCGCCCTGGGTCAGCATGACGGCCGGGTAGGCGACGCCGTCGCGGATCGCCTGGTAGGGCGAGAATCCGCGCAGGGACTCGAACTGGTCGGGAATCCCGCCGTCGCCGTACTCGAGCAGGGCGGGCATGTTGTTCGCCTCGGTGAAGGTGTAGAAGCGGATCAGGTCGAGTTCGGGGAAGCCGCAGAGGACGGCGCGGTAGAGGTCGGGCCGCTGGGTCAGGGAAGCGCCCACCAGCAGGCCGCCGTTGCTCGCGCCGTGGATCGCCAGGCGATCCGGGTCGCTGTAGCCCTCGGCAATCAGCCATTCGCCGGCCGCGATGAAGTCGTCGAACACGGTCTGCTTGTTGTGGAGCATCCCGGCCTGGTGCCACTCCTCGCCGTACTCGCTGCCGCCCCGGAGCGTGGCGACGGCGTAGACGCCGCCGGCCTCGAGCCATAGCGCCGCCAGCGGATTGAACCGCGGGGTCAGGGAGACGTTGAACCCGCCGTAGCCGTTGAGCAGGGCGGGTGTGCTCCCGTCGGGCTCGAAGCCCTTCTTGTGGGCGATGTACATCGGTGCGGAGGCGCCGTCCTTCGAGGTGTAGCGGACCTGCTTCAGGACGTAGCCGGCGCCGTCGAAAGGCGCTTGCGGTTCCCGGAAGACCTCGCGCTCGCCCGTGTCGAGATCGAGCAGGTAGGTGACGGGCGGCTGCAGGTAGGAGGCGAGCGACAGCAGCGCCCTGCCCTCGCCGGCCCCCCGGATCGTGGCGTTGTGGTGGTCGGGCGCCTCGACCTCGCGGGCCGGCGTGCCGTCGAGGTCGAAGACGCGGATCCGGCTCGCCACGTGGTGCAGGTAGGTCAGGTAGAGCTTGCCGTCGATGACCGACATGCCCTGCAGGACGTCCTCGGCCTCCGGCACGACCTCGCGCCAGTCAGCAACCTCCGGCCGCTCGAGATCGATTTCCATCAACCGGTTGAGCGGCGCATCCAGGTTCGTGCGCACGAAGAGCCGGCCGTCGTCGTGGTGGGTGTTGAAGAGTGCCTCCATCCCTTTGACGATCGGCGTCACGTTCCAGGTTCCGATCTCCACGAGGTACAGGTCGCTCCGGGCCCATCCGTGCTGGACGCCGACGAGCAGCTTCGTTTCGTCGAGCTGCTCGGCGCGGACGAAGGAGCGCGGCCCGATTCCCTCGCCGAACACGAGGACGTCGTCCGCCCGGTACGTCCCGAACCGGTGGAAGCGGACGCGTGAACCCTCGTGTCGATCCCGGACCGTGTAGTAGATGCCGCTGCCGTCCTTCGCGAAGAAGGCCTGGTCGTTCAGCGCCCGCGGCATGACGAAGTCGAGGTCGACGTTCTGCTCCAGGTCGCGCAGGCGGACCGTCGTCTCGTCCTCGCCGCCGATGCGGACGTTGTAGAGCATCTGCCCTCCGTCGGACGAAACGGCGACGATGCCGAGGTGCGCGTACTCGCTGCCGGCTTCCGCCGGGTCGATCACGACCTCGTACTCGCCAGCCGGATCGATCTTCGAGGGCCCGGCCTCCACATCCTCCGGCGCCGGTCGGCGCACGATGGACGCCAGTTCCTCGCCGGCCCGGCGCAGGGTGAAGAGCTCGTAGTCGCCCGCCTTGTTCGGGTTGCCGATGGCCGGCGTGTCGATCAGCTCGGCCAGCCGCCGCTTCGCCCATCCCCGTTCCGGCGGGTCGCCGACGATCAGCTCGGCGTACTCGTTCTGCCGGTCGATGAAGGCGCGGGTCTCCTCGCTGTCCTGGTCCTCCAGCCACCGGTAGGGATCCTCGAACTCGACGCCGTGGAGCGTCTCGGTGAAGGGGATCCGCTCCGTCTCGGGCGGCGGCGGATAGCCGCCGCCGCAGGCCATGAGGCAGAGGAGAAGCAGGTTGACGCAGGTTGGCGTCAGTGTTCCTGGCATGGGCCAGGATCCGATCGAGGGGCGTGTCAGGGCATCCGCCAAGGGCTCTGCGTGCCGGTCGAGTCTGCGACCTGGGAACGGTTGAACGGCTCTCGCGGGTCGCGGCATATGGGATTTGGCCATAGGATCACCGATCCTATGGCGACTGGACACTGCCTCGCGGCGTGCTGTGCGGACTGTTTGGTGGGTGGGCCGTCGGCTCAGCGCAGCGAGCGAGCATGGCGGCAGACGTACCGGGCGCTCGACCACGGTCCGGTCAAGGGTCAATGCGACATTGTTGTCGGCCGCGATTTCCCGCGGTCGATCGAGAGCTTCGCCGCGGCGTTCTTCAGGTCGGGGTTGCGGAGGGAAGCGGCATCAGCCTGGAGGGTCGGGAGTTCGCTCTGGTGCAGTTCCACTTCCATCTGCCCAGCGACCACACCGTGGATGGGAGTGCCGCCCCGATGGAGGTTCACTTCGTGCATGCCGCTGCGGAGGGTGATCTGGCGGTGATCGGAGTCCTCATGGAGTCGGGCGAAGCCGATCCGGCCGTCCGGAGCCTCAGGGAGGCGATTCCGTCCGGCGGCGAATCGGCGGGAGCATTGGCGGCGTTCGATGCGCGCCCACTGCTGCCGGAAGGAGGCAGCCACTACCGCTATCCGGGTTCGCTGACCACGCCGCCCTGCTCGGAGATCGTCAGTTGGGTGGTCATGGCGGAGTCGACCACCGTTTCGCAGGAGCAGATCGACGCCTTCGCGGCTCTCTATCCGATGAACGCGCGCCCGGTGCAGCCGCTTGAGGAACGCACGATCGAACTGCGACAGTAGATGGGCGGAGGAATCGCGGGAGGACGGCCGGTGAGAGCACTCGTCTTCGCCTTGGGACGGGAGTCCGGCAGGAACCCCGGGTGAAGATTCTCGTCATCGCCGATGTCCATGGGAACGCCGCGGCGCTCTCGGCCGTCCTGGAGAAGGAGCGGGACGCCGACGCGGCGATCTTTCTCGGCGACACCGTCCTCTCGGGTCCGCAGCCGAACGGGACGATGGCTCTCCTCGGCAGCCTCGACGGGGTCCTGATCGCGGGCAACCACGACCTGGAGATGCTGGACCCGGAGCGGTTCGAGGGCTGGCCGGCTCCATGGCGCGCCTACACCTGCTGGATCCTCGACTCCCTGGAGTCGCCCGGCTGGGATCTGCTCCGCGAGCTGCAGCCGGAGGGGGTCTGCGAGGTCGGCGGCCAGCGCGTGTTCCTGCACCACGGCGTGTTGCCGGACATGCCTCGACAGGCGTTGCCCGACACACCCGACGATCGGCTGATCGCCCTGGCTCGGGGCTCGGACTGCCCTCTGGTGCTCTTCGGTCACTCGCACATCCAGTTCCGGCGCACGATCGGCGGGCAGGAGTTCATCAATCCCGGCAGCGTCGGTCAGCCGCGCTGCGGCCGGCGCGTCGCCTGCTATGGCGTGCTCGAAGACGGCGTGTTCCGGCACCGCCAGGCGGAGTACGACCCGGCTCCGTGGCTCGAGGCCCTCGATGGCATTCGGCCGCTCGACGCGTTTCCGGAGTTCCGGGAGTGGCTGAAGCGGGCCCTGCTCAGCGGGTACGGGATCGGCGAACGGGAGCCGTGGACGCGATTTGCGCGGGAGGGCTACGTGTAGCGCGCGCCTGCGGGTTGCCCGGGCAGCCCGCGGCGCCGATCCGGGAAGTCCTTCCATGAAGTCCCGAACCTCGTCCAGGGATCGAAGTCGCTCGATTTCGAGGCGGTGTGGTCGTGGGAGCACGACCAACGGAGCGTGGTTCTGGCGAGTCCGTCACTCGGCGTCATTGTCCGCGGCGAATGCGTTCGATGCTCGATTCCAGACGCTGGGAGAGACGGCGCTTCTCGGTGCGGTAGTTCTCTTCTTCCTGGTGACGCTTGGCCGGATCGGGGGACCGGTTCTTGCGGTGGAGGATCTCGAGTTCGGCGAGCTTCGCCCGGTGGCGGCTCCGTGCGTCCTCGATGAGGCGGCGCTGGTCCTCGTTCAGTGCGTCCTGCCGCGGCGCGGCGATGCCGCTGCTCTCCAGCTTCTCGAGCGCCCTCTCCCAGGCTGACTTCATCGCTGGTCCTCCGGACGGTGCGTCACCGCTGGTACTCGCCCCAGACCGCCCGCAGCCGGTCCGATATTTCGCCCAGGGTGCCGCGCTGCCGGACGCAGTCGAGGATCCATGGCACGAGATTCCGCTCTCCGCCGGCCTCGCGCTGCAGCCGGTCCAGAGCTGCGGCGGCGGCCGTCGTGTCCCGTTCCTCGCGTACCCGGCGTACGCGCTCGACCTGCCGCGCCTCGGCGGCGGGATCGACGGCGAGGAACTGGGCATCCCCGGACTCTTCCTGGGTGTAGGCATTGACGCCGACGATCACCTCGCCCTTCGATTCGACCGCCAGTTGATGGCGATAGGCGGCGCTCGCGATCTCGTTCTGCTGATAGCCCTCCTCGATGGCCCGGGCGGCGCCGCCGAGTTCCTCGATCTGCTCGATCATCCGCCGCGCCTGCCGCGCGAGCGTGGCGGTCAGCGCTTCGACCGCCCAGGAACCTCCGAGGGGATCGGCCACGTCGGCCACACCCGTCTCGTGGGCGACGATCTGCTGGCTGCGCAGAGCGACCCGCGCCGAGGTCTCGGTGGGCAGGCCGAGCGCTTCGTCGGCGCCGTTGGTGTGCAGCGACTGTGTGCCTCCGCAGACGGCCGCCAGCGCCTGGATGGCGACGCGGGCGACGTTGTTCTCCGGCTGTTGGGCGGTGAGCGTCGATCCGCCGGTCTGGGCGTGGAAGCGGAGCCAGCAGGAACGCTCGTTCCGCGGCTGGTAGCGCTCGCGGACCAGCTCGGCCCACAGCTGGCGCGCGGCGCGGAACTTCGCGACCTCTTCCAGGAAGTGGTTGTGGGCGTTGAAGAAGAAGGACAGCCGGGGTGCGAAGCTGTCGATGTCGAGGCCTCGGGCGAGCACCAGGTCGACGTAGCAGAGCGCGTTGGCGAGCGTGAAGGCGATCTCCTGGGCCGCCGTCGAACCCGCTTCGCGGATGTGGTAGCCGGAGATGGAGATCGGGTTCCAACGCGGCGCCTGTTCGGAGCAGAAGGCGATCAGGTCCGTGACCAGGCGCAGCGAGTGCCGCGGCGGGTAGATGTGGGTGCCGCGGGCGATGTACTCCTTGAGGATGTCGTTCTGCACCGTGCCGCCGACCGCGGTCCACGGAACGCCCTGCTCCTCCGCGACGGCCAGGTACATGGAAAGCAGGATCGCCGCTGTCGAGTTGATCGTCATCGAGGTCGTCACCTGACCGAGCGGGATGCCGTCGAAGAGCGTCCTCATGTCCTCCAGGCTGTCGATCGCCACGCCGACTCGACCCACCTCGCCGCGGGCGGCCGCGGCGTCCGAGTCGTAGCCGATCTGGGTGGGGAGGTCGAAGGCGACGGAGAGGCCGGTCGTTCCCTGTTCGAGCAGGTAGCGGTAGCGGCGGTTCGATTCGGCGGCGCCGGCGTAGCCGGCGTACTGGCGCATTGTCCACAGCCGCTTGCGGTACATGTCCCGGTAGAGCCCGCGGGTGAAGGGGAACGAGCCTGGCGGGGCGGTGCTGTCTCCGCCGTCGGCCTGAACGTCCTCCGGCGCGAAGAAGGACGGTAGTTCGATCTCCGAACTCGTCGTGCGGGCAGCCACGGGACGTGAGCTTATCGCTGCCGTGAATCCGCAGGATCCGGGGCCTCTTTCCGAAGGTCTTCCGCATACATCGCTGCACCGCCATAGGACGATGGAAGCGCATATCTAGTGGTCTCGCGGTGCGTTGATGCCTACATGGTGTGGTTTCGGGTGGCGTTCCGGGTTGCGCCACTGGAACCCGCTGGGCTACAGTTGCTGGCTCACCACAACGCAGCCTCGAGTGAGGCCGGGCGGGGAGGAGCATATGGCGTTCATCGGTTCAGGCGCTCGCGAGGGCGGTGACGGCAGCGTTTCAGGGACGGTTTCAGCGGGCGGGCGGCAGGTGATGGAGGCGCCCGCCGCGGTCGGCGCCGCGCGGTCGGCGCCGACCGCCGGCGCACCGGCGCCAACCTCGAGACCTGCCGGCCTGACCATCGAGCGGCGCTACACCGAGCCCGGCGTCCACCCCTTCGACTGCATCGAGTGGGACGTCCGCGACGCCGTGATCGCCAACGAGAAGGGCGAATCCGTGTTCGAGCAGCGAGGCGTCGAGGTGCCGAGGGCCTGGTCGCAGACCGCGACTAACGTCGTCGCGTCGAAGTACTTCTACGGCCGGTTGGGCACTCCCGAACGCGAATCGAGCGTGCGTCAACTGATCTCCCGGGTGGTGGACAGGATCGCGGCATGGGGGCGCGGGGGCGGCTACTTCTCGTCGGAGGCGGACGCCGAGTCCTTCCACGCGGAACTGACCCACATCCTTCTCAACCAGTACGCGTGCTTCAACTCGCCGGTGTGGTTCAACGTCGGGATCGAAGAGCGCCCGCAGTGTTCGGCGTGCTTCATCAACTCGGTCGAGGACACGATGCAGTCGATTCTCGGTCTGGCCAGGACCGAGGGCATGCTGTTCAAGTTCGGGTCGGGTACCGGCACCAACCTGTCGGCTCTCCGGTCCTCCGCCGAGACCCTGGCCGGCGGCGGAACGGCATCGGGGCCGGTGTCGTTCATGCGCGGTTTCGACGCCTTCGCCGGTGTGATCAAGAGCGGCGGCCAGACCAGGCGCGCCGCGAAGATGGTCATCCTGGATGCCGATCACCCGGACATCAAGGAGTTCATCGGCTGCAAGGAGGTCGAGGAGCGCAAGGCCTGGGCCCTGATCGAGGCCGGCTACGACGCCGGCTTCAACGTCCCCGGCGGCGCCTACGATTCGATCTTCTACCAGAATGCGAACCACTCGGTGCGCGCCACGAACGAGTTCATGCGCGCTGTCGTGGACGACGGCGAGTGGACGACGACGGCGGTGACCGACGGCCGGCCCATGGCCAGCCACCGGGCGGCGGAACTGCAGCAGATGATCGCCGAGTCGACCTGGGTCTGCGGCGATCCGGGCATGCAGTTCGATTCGACGATCAACCGTTGGCACACCTGCCCGAACACGGACCGGATCAACGCGAGCAACCCGTGCAGCGAGTACATGTTCCTGGACGACACGGCCTGCAACCTGGCGTCGCTGAACCTGCTGCGGTTCTACGACCCGGGCTCCGGCTTCGACACGGCGTCGTTCCGGCACGCCTGCGAGATCGTGATCACGGCGCAGGAGATCATCGTCGACAACGCGAGCTATCCGACGGCGAGGATCGGGGAGAACTCCCACGCGTACCGGCCTCTGGGCATCGGCTACGCGAACCTGGGCGCGTTGCTGATGGCGCGCGGCCTTCCCTACGACTCGGAAGCCGGCCGCGACTACGCCGGCGCGATCACTGCCCTGATGTCCGGATCGTCGTACCTGCAGTCGACCCGCATCGCCGCGGTCAAGGGGCCGTTTGAGGGCTTCGAGGCGAACCGGGCGCCGATGCTGAAGGTGATGGACATGCACCGGGCCGGGCTGCGCAACATCGACCCGGCTCACGTACCGCTCGAGATCCTGAACGCGGCCAGGAAATCGTGGGACGGCGTGGTCGAGCAGGGTGAGAAGAACGGCATCCGCAACAGCCAGATCTCGGTGCTGGCGCCCACCGGCACGATCGCCTTCATGATGGACTGCGACACGACCGGGGTCGAGCCCGACATCGCCCTCGTCAAGTACAAGAAGCTGGTCGGCGGCGGCATGATCAAGATCGTCAACCGCACCGTGCCCCTGGCGCTGGAGCGCCTGGGCTACGAGAAGTCGGAGATCCGGCGGATCGTCGAGTACATCGACGACCACGACACGATCGAGGGCGCCCCCCACCTCGCCGATGAGCACCTGTCGGTGTTCGATTGCGCCTTCAAGCCGGCTCACGGCGCGCGGTCCATTCATCATCTTGGCCACCTGCGGATGCTGGCGGCGGCGCAGCCGTTCATTTCCGGAGCGATCAGCAAGACGATCAACATGCCGGAGGAGTCGACGGTCGAGGAGATCCGGGATGCCTACATCGAGGGCTGGAAACTGGGTCTCAAGGCGGTGGCGATCTATCGGGACGGTTGCAAGCGCTCGCAGCCCCTGTCGACCACGAGCGACGAGCCGCAGGGCGACGACGACCTGCAGGCCGTCGTGGACGCGCGCATTGCGGCCGGCGTGTCCCGCCGCCGCCTGCCGGACGAACGGCAGGCGGTCACCCACAAGTTCTCGATCAACGGGCATGAGGGCTTCGTCACCGTCGGCCTCTACGAGGACGGCCAGCCGGGTGAGATCTTCCTGCTCATGGCGAAGGAGGGATCGACCATCTCCGGCTTGATGGACTCGTTCGCCCAGGCGGTGTCCGTGGCCCTTCAGTACGGGGTCCCCCTTCAGATCCTGGTGGACAAGTTCACGCACAGCCGCTTCGAGCCCTCGGGCTTCACCAAGAACCCCGAGATTCCGATGGCGAAGTCGGTCATGGACTACATCTTCAGGTGGCTGGCGTCGAAGTTCCTGTCGCCGGAAGCGCAGGAGGTCGCGGGAGTGATCCATCGCGCGGAACCGCGAGCGCAGGCGAAGCAGCCGAAGAAGGCGAACGGCACGACCGCGGAAGAGGCAGCGACCGGAGACGGGGCGGGCCAACTGGCCCCGGTCACGTTCCTGCTGCAGCAGGACGCGCCGTCCTGCCACGAGTGCGGATCGATCATGGTGCGCAACGGCAGTTGCTACAAGTGCATGAATTGCGGCTCCACCAGCGGCTGCAGTTGAGCCTCGCAGGCTGCTAGGCTGCGCCGGTGACAAGGGGGCTTCCAATCGGGCTGCTGGCGGCCTTGGGGTTGGCGGCGGCAGTTGGTCGTGTTCTTCGGGCTCGCCGCGGCGCCGCCGGACGTGTCGGAGCTCGATCCTTTCCTGACGAGCTTCCGGCTGGACACCCTGGACGGATCGCGCCTGGGGCCGCCGGATTTGCGAGGAGAGGTCGTGGTGGTCGACATCTGGGCCACCTGGTGCAAGCCGTGCGATGTCCAGGCGCAGATCCTGGAGGGACTGCACGAGGAGTACGCCGACCAGGGTGTGTCGTTCCTGGCCCTGAACACGGGCGCGGTGTTCTGCCCGGCGCCTCGTCCTTCGGCGCGACGGCAGGCCAGCTCGCGCGTGACGATGGCGCGCGCCCTGCGCTGGGAGTAGCTGCAGCCAGGAGGCTGCACGGCAGACGCCGGAAAGCGGCGCTGCGCGCCGAAAGCCGGCCAGAGGGCCGACGCACCCGGTCTTGCCGCGCAGCTTCCTGGCGGCTGCCGAGCTGAAAGGAAAGGAGGGGTTGCTTTCAAGCAACCCCTCCCTGGTTTGAATCGCGCGCCGGTCGGTTCAAGCCGCCCGGCGCGGAGATTGAAGTTTGAGGCAGGTCCGGACGGTGTCCGGAAGGTGGGCTGCAGTTCCTCTGGCCGCGGACGCGGTCCAGTCGCAACCCGGTGGGTGACGCGACACGGGAGTCGGGGCTTGACGCCGGCGACCCGGTGCCGCCTGTGTAAGGAGTATACGGCAGTCGAGGCGAGAGTGTCTACCGCCGGGGCGAAATTTCTGCGGATTCTTCGCCCGGAGAGGTCTGCCCGGTTGGATTTACACTCCGCGCGCTCATGGCGAAGCGTGAGGACATCGAATCGATCCTGATCTTCGGATCCGGGCCGATCGTCATCGGCCAGGCGTGCGAGTGCGACTACTCCGGCACCCAGGCCGGCCGCGTTCTCCGCCGCGAGGGCTACCGGGTGATCCTGGTCAACTCGAACCCGGCGACGATCATGACGGATCCGGAGTTCGCGGACGCGACGTACGTCGAGCCGCTGGTGCCCGAAGTGGTGGAGAAAGTCATCGAGCGGGAGCGCCCGGATGCCCTGCTGCCGACGGTCGGCGGCCAGACGGGGATCAACCTGACCCTGGCGCTGTCCGAGTCGGGCGTGTTCGAGGACTCCGGCATGACGCTTCTCGGCGCCAGCGTCGAGGCTCTGCGCCTGGGGGAGGACCGGCAACTGTTCAAGCGGGCCATGGTCGAGGCCGGGCTCGAAGTGCCGGAGAGCGGCACGGCGACGACGCTCAAGGAGGCGCGGGAGATCATCGAACGGCTGGGCTTCCCGGTCATCGTCCGGCCCAGCTTCACGCTGGGCGGCGAGGGGGGCGGCGTGGTGTTCAACCGCGACGAGATCGACGACGTGATCACCCGCGCCCTGCAGGCGAGTCCGGCGTCCCTCATCCTGCTCGAGCAGTCCGTCCTCGGCTGGAAGGAGTTCGAGCTCGAGGTGATGCGGGACGTGGCGGACAACGCGATCGTCGTCTGCTCGGTCGAGAACGTCGACCCGATGGGCGTGCACACCGGCGACTCGATCACGGTGGCGCCGCAGCAGACGCTCTCGGACCCCGAGTACCAGGACATGCGCGACGACGCCTTCACGGTGATCCGGAAGGTCGGCGTCGCGACCGGAGGCTCGAACATCCAGTTCGCGGTGGAGCCCGGGACCGGTCGTCGTGCGTCCGAGTTACGTGCTCGGCGGTCGGGCCATGTCCATCTGCTACGACCAGCCGACGTTGATCAACTACATGCGCCGGGCGGCGGACGTCTCGCCCGGGCGACCGGTGCTGCTCGACCGCTTCCTCGAGGACGCCTTCGAGGTCGACGTCGACCTGGTTTCGGACGGCAAGCGCGCGGTGGTCTGCGGAATCATGCAGCACATTGAGGAGGCCGGCATCCACTCGGGCGACTCGGCGGCGGTGCTGCCGCCGTACCGTGTGAGCGAGACCGACCTCGATCGCATGCGCGACATCGCGGTGCGGTTGGCGCTGCGGCTCGGCGTGGTCGGCCTGATGAACGTGCAGTTCGCCATCTACGACGGCGAGGTGTACGTGCTGGAAGTGAATCCCCGGGCCTCGCGAACCGTTCCCTTCATCGCCAAGGCGGTCGGCCTGCCCCTGGTGCAGATCGCGACCCGGGTCATGGTCGGCGAGTCTCTTGAAGAGATCGGTCTGGTGTCCGAACCGCCGGTCGACCGGTTCTTCGTCAAGGCGCCGGTTTTCCCCTTCGACCGTTTCCACGGCGTCGATCCCGTGCTCGGCCCGGAGATGAAGTCGACCGGCGAGGCGATGGGCATAGGGCGTTCCTTCGGCAGCGCCTTCGCCAAGGCCTGGCTTGGCGCCGGCCACGCGCTGCCGGACAGCGGCGCGGCGTTCCTTTCGGTCCACGACCGGGACAAGAAGGCCCTGCTCAAGGTGGCGGCGCGGCTGCGGGATCTCGGCTTCGAACTGCTGTGCACGGCGGGTACGGCCGCCTACCTTGGCGCCCGCGGGGTCGAGACGCGGCGGGTGAACAAGCTCGCCGAGGGCCGCCCGCACGTTGTCGATCACCTGATCAACGGCGACGTCGGCCTGATCGTCAACACCCCCCTCGGCGGCGAGTCCTTCGCGGACGACATGGACATCCGCACCACCGCGCTCAAGTTCGATATTCCCTGCGTGACGACGATCTCGGGCGCGATGGCGGCCGTCGACGCGATCGAGGCGCTGCGCGGCAGCCGCCTGTTCGTGACGAGCCTGCAGGAACTGAAGACGCCGAGTCTGGCCGGCTAGCTGAGCCGGCGCGGGAGAAACCGGGTGCGCCGGCCTGCCATCCGTGCGCCCACTGACGGGCGCACGGACTGGTTCGCGGCACTCAGTCCAGGAACCTGTGGCTGCCGTCGCAGTGCGGCATCTTGTTGCTCCGCTTGCATTGGCAGAGCGCGACCCTGCGGTCCTCCTCCAAGGTCAAGCGCATCGGCTCGAACTCCGTGCCGCGGTGAGAGCCGTCGCAGAACGGCTGATTCTCCGACCGGCCGCAGCGGCACCACCAGTAGGTCCCGGCCTCCAGTTCAATCTTGGCGGGCACTCGGGCCGCGATGCGGGGTTCGGTCATCAGCGTGGTTCCTTTGTCAGGGGAGGAAGGAGGCGGTACAGGGTACCGGAACAGGGTTCGCTCCCGTCGCGACCCGACCACCTGCATCGGTCGCCGTCGTCTTGACAGTAGACTGGTTGCCGTGTCGGATCCAGACGGCCTGAACACGAACAACGACCTGACGACTGCATTGCACAACGGTCTTGAGCTTGCGCGCAACAGCTAGCCACCCCGGTCGTTGGCGGCGGTTCTGGCAGCCGTCAACCGTTTCCGGCGGCCGCCGGGCCCAGGTTGCGAACCTGTCCTGGCGCGACCTGCTGAACCGCCCCGACGCCCTGATCCTCGACATCGCGCAGACACGGCCAGCCGGCCGCTCCGACACGGTCCTGATCGCGCTGATCGACACGACCGGCGCGGCTCGGTTTGCCGCGCGGTTTGCGGCCATCGGAGGGCTGCTGCCTCGTGTCGCGGTCGCTGGCGCCGGAACAAGAAAAGCGGAAGTCGCAACCGCCCACGGCCCAGCCGGCAACCTGCCCGGGGGCGCCAATGTCCTGCCCTGGTCCGAGGTCCACGACCCTCTCCTCAAAACGCTCGAGGCCGCCGGCGTCGTTCTGGCCTGGAATGCCCCGTCGAGAGCTCGACTTCTCGCCCGGACCGCCCGGAAACACGGCCTGCCCACGACACCGGTACGGTGGCGCGACCTCCGCGCGGAGTACCGGAGACTGGGCTACCTGAACGAGAGCCTGACGAGCGCCACCGGGTGGCGAGCCGGCGGCCGCGCGACTCCGGGAACGCTGGGCTCGTGCCATCGGCTACTCGAGCTCATGAACGCCTACAGCAACTGAGCCCACCTGGTCGCACGCCACGGCCGCCAATGTTGCCAGAGCGTGCCTGCGGGTGCTTCCCGAGCGATGCAGGGGCAGCCTGATTGGTTCGAAGACGTCAGTGTGGCCGACAAGGTGCCTGCGGGCTCGGTGGACCTTAGTTGCTTGGGATGTGGAGAAGATCGGTGGTGTAGATTGGAGGCATGCGAATGTGGCTGGAGTGGGCCGAAGCTCTGGGAGTGGAACAATAGGGGCTACTCGTGTCATGAGATGGTTGTTCGTTGTGGGCGCCCTCGGTGCATTCTTCCTTCCCGCAACTCCTGTTGGTTCTCAAGTAGACCCGGAACCTGGGCGGGTCGTGGTGGTGGGCGCGGCCGGCGTACCCGCTGGCGCGGCAAAGGTCACGGTGCTTCGGCCGGCGGCACAGCAAGTGTCGATGGCGGGAGGGGTTACGCCCGCGTCCTCGGTTCAGGGCGCTTCTCCGATTGAAGCGATTCTGCTGCGGACCGAGACCACCTCGGAGGGCGTAGTCAAGGATGCCTTGCCCCGGCTCCGCGGTCTGACGCTGATGGTCGACCACCCGGCACATCTTCCGTTCATTGGCGTGTACCCGAATGAGGCGCCGCCCGGTGTTATTCGGCTGCGACCCGGGCGAATGGCGAAGGGCGCCGTCCTGGAGGCGGACGGCGGAGAGCCGGTGGTCGGCGCGCGGGTCTGCGCGTTCTGGCGGGACGCGGGTTTGCTCGCGTCGTTCGGGCCGAGAACGGTCCGGCGCGCCCTCTCGACGCAGCGTGACCTTGACGCCGGCTGATGGCCCGCGCTGGATGGAACCTGCCAAGTCCGACAGCCTGCTAGGCTAACGCCATGACAAGGCGTTTGGCGATCGGCATGCTGATCGGTCTGGGGGGTCTGGCGGCCGTGTTGGTCACGGTTCTGGGCTTTGCCGGCACACGCTTGAACCCGATGGTCGAACCGCTCGAGACCTCCGAACTCGATCCGATCCTGACCAGCTTCCAGCTCGACACCCTGGACGGATCGCGTCTGGGTCCGCCGGACTTGCGCGGAGACGTGGTGGTGGTCGATATCTGGGCCACCTGGTGCAAGCCATGCGATGTCCAGGCGAGGATTCTTGAGGGGCTGCGGGAGGAGTACGCCGATCAGGGCGTGGCGTTCCTGGCCCTGAACACCGGCGAGGATCCGGAAACGGTTCGCAAGCACGTTGAAGAGAAGCCGTTCGGTTACCCGGTGCTGCTCGATCCCGAGGCGGAGGTCACGCGTACCGCGGGCCTCTTCGGCCTGCCCACGCTCCTGGTGCTCGACCGACTCGGGGAGGTGTCCTACATCTCGGTCGGTCTGACCGGCGCGAGCGTGGTGCGCAACGCGATCGAGAAGGCCCGCGCCTCCTCCTCCGGCTGAGACCGCCTTCCCGGCTGCCCGTTCCCGTGTCCCGCTCGCAGGAGGTCCCCACGGCGCCGTGATCAACATTCGCAACCTCTCGATCAAGTGCGGCCACTGCGACACGTTCCAGACGCTGTGCGCATACCGCCGGCGCGAGGAGTGGAACGTCTACACCTACGAGTGCGAGAACGACGTTTGCGACCCGGAGTTGAGCCGCACGCTGCTCGAGGTGCCGGGCGAACTGGACGAGTTCGCGCATCGGGATCCGACCTGGAGGCACGGCGAGCGCCATACTGGCGGCGGCCACGACTGACCCGTAGCTCGGGCCTCTGAGATCGCGGAGAACGGCTGTGCCGGCCCCACGGAAACAGCCCCTGTCGGCTGAACGCCTGGAGAACCTCGCCGCGCTGGCGGGGATCAGCCGTCTTGAGCTGACGATCGAGAAGGTCGTGCAGGGCGGTGACGGCCTGGCGCGCTGGCGCGATCTGCCGATCTTCGTGCCGCGGGCTGCACCGGGCGATGTGGTGGAGGCGCGGATCACCGAACGCCGTCCCGGCTACGCCCGCGCCGAGATCGAAGAGGTGATTTCACCCGGTCCCTTGCGCCGGGAGGCTCCCTGCCCGTTCTACGCCCGCTGCGGGGGCTGCCAACTCCAGCACATCGAAGACGATGCGCAGCTCGGACTCAAGGCGGCCGCCGCCCTGGAAGCCCTGCGCCGGTTGGGCGGCATCGATCCGGCTCAGCTCGCGCGTTGTCATGTCGGAGAACCGGTCGCGGACCGGCGGTGGGGCTACCGCCTTCGCGCCCGGGTCCACGTCCAGCAGGATGAGGACGGGACGACGGGCGTCGGCTTCCGCCGTCGCCGCAGCCACGACCTGGTGCGTGTCGACCGCTGCCCGGTACTGGCGCCCGCGCTTGAAGCGAGTTTGCCGGATCTGCCCCGGTTGCTGGACGAGGCCGCGCGGTCAGGCAAGGCCGCGCCGGGCCGCCTCAGCCTGGCCACGGAGGGCCTCGGCGAAGACAGCCTCGTGGTCGCGTCGCCCCCCGTGGTCGGGCTGCCGGCCGGCCCGCTGGAGATCGAGCTGCCGGGACGTCGCCTGACCTTCGACGCGCGTTGCTTCGTCCAGGCGCACGGCGGATTGCTGGAGACGCTGGCACGGTCGGCGGTTGGCGACTTCGAGGGCGAGACGGCGGTCGACCTCTACGCGGGAGTCGGCTTCTTCACCGTCGGCCTGGCCGACCGCTACGGCGCGGTGACGGCCGTCGAAGCCGAGTCGGTTGCCGCGCGCTACGCGCGGAACAACCTGCGGCTGAACGGCTTGCGCCACTGTCAGGTCGAGCGGGCGGCGGTCGAGAGCTGGGTCGACGGCAAGGCGGGCGGCGAGGGCCTCGCGAACGGACTCGACCGCGTGCTCGTGGACCCGCCGCGGGTCGGTCTGTCATGGAACGTCCGACGTGCCCTGCTGCGCGCCGCCCCGGCCCGGTTGACCTACGTGTCGTGCGATCCGGCGACGCTGGCGCGCGACCTCGGAGCACTGACCCGCGACTTCGACCTGGAGTCGATCACCTTCTTCGACATGTTCCCCCAGACCGCCCACCTGGAGACGGTGGTCCAGTTGCGGCGGCGCGGCTGAAGGGGCCCTTCAGTGCGGAGTGGGTTCTCCTACTCGGTTACCCAGGGCGTGCCGTCGAGGTGGGCCTGGTAGTGGTTTGCCAGCCCGGCCTTGCGGTGGCGGGAGGCGGCCCGGAAGTCGGGGTTCATCGTCATCTGGATGAAGGCCTTTCGGGTGGGGAAGAACATGATGGCGGCGGCGTGCCACGGGGGGGCGGAGGGTCCGATCATCACTTGCTCGACTGTCGTGCTGAAGGCGACGCGGCCTCCCAGGTCGGCAAGGACCTGGCCGGCGGCGGCAACGTACCTGGAGAAGGCCTCCTGGCCCGAGACGTTCGCGGCTTGTGTGCCGTACTCCTCGTCGGCTGGGCTGTACTGCGCGCGTTCGTTGAACTGGAACAGGTTGAGCGCGGCGACGGGCGTTTCGGGGTCGAGCGCGGCGAGAGTTGCGAGTTGACTGTCGTCAGGTTCGAATCTGGTGTTCAGGGCGGCTTCCTTTCGTGGAGGCTGGTCGGGCCGTGGGCGACCGGCAAGCTGGAGACTGCGCCGGTAGCTGGCGCCCTGCCCCGGGGTCTCGGTCACGGTGACCTCCACGACATCGATTTGATGGTGAAGGTGCGCCCATCGATCCCGGAGACGCTGCCAGAGGAAGCGCGCGAGCGCCTCGACCGTCACGTTGGCGACGGGCAGCAGGACGACCTCCGGGGACGGGAACTCGTAGCGCCGCGAGTCGAAGACCGCCGCCATCGTCTCACCGCGGTGGGTCAGTCCGAGGTGGGGACACTTCGCCGGCAGAAGGACCTTCTCGTCCAGGACGGCGCATTCGGCGCGGATATCCCGCTTCGCGGTGGTGGCGGGGACCAGGAAGTCCAGGTCATCGACCTCGGATCCGCTCAACTCGACCGTGACCCGGTAGTTGTGGCCGTGCAGCGGTTCCGCTTCGCTGTCGCCGAAGACAGTGAAGTGCGCGGCGGAGAACTTGAAGTCCTCCTTGCCGAGGCGAAGGGAAAACGTGCCGGACACGGGCCGATCGTAGCCTCCGGCCGGTCCGCCGGCTGCTACAGCAGGTCGGCGACCGCGGACTCGACTTCGCCGTCGTCGGGGAAGCGGCCGAGTTGCCTCTTGGAGAACACGGATCGGCCGTCGAGGGCGACTTCGAAGACGCCGCCGCTGCCGTCGACCAGCTCGGAATCGAGGTTGAACCGCTCCTTCAACTGAGACGCCAGACCGGCGGCTCGGGGGCGGTAGTTTCACATCACGCAGTATTCGATCGTGACTCGGCTCATTTGGGTCCCGGTTCGGCAGTTGTCTTGAGCGGCCTACGGTAGCATGTGCCGATGCGAGTCCTGGAGCCGGTTGAGACGATTGCGGAACGCGAGCGAAGGCAGCAGGAGCTTGCGGCAGCGAGCCCGGGCGTCGAGCGGGTGGAGCGTCTTGCGGAGCGCGTCCGCGAGGTGCTCGTCGAACTCGGCCTCGATCTGGACGAACCGAATCTGCGCACCACTCACGAGCGGGTGGCCCGGATGTATCTGGAGATGTTTCGCGGTCTCGACCAGGGGTCGCAGCCGCGGGTCACGACCTTCCCGAACGACGAGAACTACCGGGCGATGGTCATGGAGAAGAACATTCCCTTCTACTCCATGTGTTCGCATCACCTGGTGCCGTTCTACGGCCACGCGCACATCGCCTACGTGCCCGGCGACAAGATTCTGGGGCTGTCCAAGTTCGCGCGCATTCTCGAGTTCTACGCCAAGCGGCCGCAGCTCCAGGAACGGCTCACCGAGCAGGTGGTCAGCTTCCTCGAGGAGGAACTCCGGCCGCGCGGCGCGATGGTCGTGATCGAGGCGCGCCACCTCTGTGTCGAGATGCGCGGCGTCGAGAAGTCCGGCGCGATGACGGTGACGTCGGCCCTCCGGGGCATCTTCCACGAGCGACCGATCCGGCAGGAGTTCCTGGATCTCCTGAAGGTTCGTTGATGTTGCGGCGCCCGGCCGCCCTGGTACTGGTACTGGTACTGGCACTGGCCCTGGTTCTGGGCGCGGCCCAGGCGGCCATGGCTGCGGACAGTCTCGAGCGGCTTGATCCGGACGACCTGATCAATCCCTTCCTGGGGCCCGCCTTCACGCGCTGGCTGGTGGGTCCGGTGGGCCAGCTCGCCGACGAGGAGGAGCGGACCCTCTTCCTGCTGCTCGAATCGAACGAGGAGGCGGAGGCCTTCGTCGAGCAGTTCTGGAGTCGCAGGGAGGACGCGCTGAAACGGCAGTTCGAGTCGCGGGCTGCCGAGGCGGACAAGCGCTACTCGGAGTCGGGCCTGCTCGGCCGCCGAACGGATCGCGGCATGGTCCATGTCCTGTTCGGCGAGCCGGAGAAGACGGAGTGGGAGGAGCACCGCAACGTCGATGACCCGGACGTCGAACTCTGGACGTACCCGAAGGGCGCGGCCAGGGGACTGAACGGCAGGAAGCCGTCCCGCCGATACCGCTTCGCCCGCGACGGCGATGTGATGCGGCTGTTCTCCAACGACCCGAACGACCCGGCCAACCGCCGCCGCCAGATGATACGCCGCATCAGGGACCCCTCCCGCCGTCCCTGGCGATAGCGACCGAAAGCGGGCCCGCGCCGCGGGCGGCTGCAGCCCGCCCGGCCGCGGCAGCGCCGCCGAGCGGGCCGGCGTCCGCCTCGCCCGCGAGGGGAGCCCGCTACGCCGGTTCGCCGATCGCGTCGAAGTCGAGCCGGCCCGCGGGGTCGGCGTCGGCCGGGAAGAGGAAGTCCTTCATGTGGCGGGAGAGGGTCGCCTGGGCTTCCGGTTCCATGAAGTTCAGGCGGAGTTCGTTGATCACCTTGATCTCCATCGCCATCCATTCGCCCCAGCAGCCGGCGCAGACGCGGGCGGCGACCTCCTCGCCGAGGGAACCGGGGAACGGGGGATCGCCCAGGGCTTCCCGTTGCTCTTCGCAGCGTGCGCAGACGATCATCGGCCCTCCTCCGGCGCGCCGGACCCGGCGTCCGTTGCCGCGTTCTGCGCGTCCTTGTAGCGTTTCTTGATCCCCGCCTTCTGACGGTTGCGGATCAGCCAGCGGAGCAGCTTCGATTCGTTGATGCCGACGACGAGATCGTCCAGCGCCTGGTAGATCGCGGGGTCGTTGATCAGCCTGGCCGCGGTGCCGTCGCCCTCGGAGACCCGCTCCAGGGTGGAATTCAGGCGCTGCAGGAGTTGCTCCACCTCGGTGGTCAACGATTCGCTCAGTTCCTCGTCGGTCAGCAGCCGGGGCAGCAGACCGTCGGCGTCCCTGAGATCGGCGGCGATGGCGCGCAGGTCGGCGGCGGCGCCCTGTGTGTCGGCCATCGTCGATTCGAAGCGGGTCTTCAGTTCGGCGTCGTGGAGGAGGGCCGCCGCCAGGCCGTCGCCTTCACGCAGCTGGGTCAGGGTTTCGTCGATCGTGTCGAGGGACGACGTGAGCTGGTCACCCAACTCATCGTCGGTCAGCAGGCGGCCGAGCACCCCGTGGCCCGCCTCCACCTGGCTGGTCAGCCGATCGATCGACTCCAGTGCGTTGATCACGGTGTCGGTGATCCTCTGGTCTTCGCGGCCGGCGACCAGCTCGCCGAGCAGTCCTTCGCCGCGCTCCATGCGGCCGAGGATCGTCGACAGCGAGTGGGCGGTCAGGACGATGTGATCGACCACGTCGGCGCCGCTGGCGATCAGGTCGTCGACATCGGTGGGCAGGGCGGCCGGGATCTCGTCGCCCGGATTCAGGAGCACCGCCCCGGGCGAACCCGAGGTGATCTCGACGTACTTGTCGCCGAGCAGTCCCAGGGTCTTGATCCTGGCCAGGGAATCGCGGCGCAGCCGGTTCGCGTAGCGGCGTTCGACACTGATCCGCACTTCCAGCATCTCGCTCTCCGGCCGCTCGCTGAGCAGGATGCGGTCCACCTTTCCGACCGTGACGCCGTTCAGCTGGACCGGGTTGTCCTCGGCCAGACCGGCGGCGTTGGGGAACATGATGCGGTAGGAGTTGCTGGCCCGGAACAGGAAGCTCTGATTGCCGATGGCGAGGATGAAGCCGGCCAGGACGACGAGTGCGCCCAGCACGGTCAGCCCCACTCTGGCAGTGTTCGGATCACGCTGCATCGATGTCCTCCTTTGCGGACGGCTGTCGAACTTCCAGGAATGCCCCGAGTGCCGTGTCCGTGCTGCGTTCGGCTTGCGCCCAGGTGCCGATGAAGCGGAACCGGCCTCCGTCGAGGAGCGCCACGCGGTCGCCCACCTCGCGGGCGAGTCGCAGATCATGGGTGACGACGACGGACGTCGTGCCGAACCTCTTCTGGGTGCTGCGGATCAGACTGGAGATCGTTGCCGAGGTCACGGGATCGAGGCCGGCCGTCGGCTCGTCGTAGAGCACGACCTCGGGGTTCAGGACCAGGGAGCGGGCGAGCGCGACCCGTTTCTTCATGCCGCCGGACAGGGCCGAGGGCATGCGCTCCTCGATGCCGGACAAGCCCACCCACGCCAAGGCGTCGGCAACACGCTCGCGGATCTCTTCCTCGCTCAACCGGTGGTGCTCACGGAGGGGAAAGGCAACGTTCTCGAGCACGTTGATCGAGTCGAAGAGGGCTCCGGACTGGAACTGCATCGCCATTCGTCGCCGCAGGGGGTACAACTGGCGCTCGGTCAGCCGCACGAGATCCGCTCCCTCGAACAGGACCGTGCCCGCATCGGCCTCGTCGAGTCCGTTGAGCTGGCGCAGAGTCAGGCTCTTGCCGGAGCCGGAACGGCCGAGGATCACCAGGCACTCGCCGCGCATGACGTCGAAACTCAGGTCGTCGAGAACCGCGCGGTCGCCGAATCGACGGCAGAGCCCGCGGACCACGTAGAGCGCCTCGCCGCGACCCGGATGCGGCCGCCCGTCAGGCGAGGACATGGAAAAGCTTGGTCAGAAAGAAGTCAGATACGAGGACCATGATCGATGCCCAGACCACGGTCCTGGTCGTGGCGCGCCCGACCCCCTCGGCGCCGCCGGTCGCGGTGAGGCCGTTGTAGCAGCCGATGGTGGCGATGAACCCGGCGAAGAAGACGGACTTGCCCAGACCGTTCAGCACGTCGCCCAGGGTCAGGGCCTGCAGGACATCGTTCGTGTAGAGGCCGTAGGACACGTTCAACTGGTTCGTGGCGATGAACAGGCCGCCGAGGATGCCCAGGAAGTCACCCAGGATGGTGAGCACGGGCAGCATGAACAGGCTGGCGGCAAGTTTCGGCACGACCAGCTTCTTTACCGGATCGGCCGCCATGGAGCGCATCGCATCGACCTGCTCGGTGACCTTCATCGTGCCCAGTTCCGCGGTCATGCCGGAACCGATCCGGCCGCCGACGATCAGCGCGACGAGTACCGGTCCGAGTTCCCTGGTCAGCGACTTGGACACCACGCTTCCGATGTAGTACTTGACGCCCAGTTCCGGCAGACTGTAGGCCGTCTGCAGAGCCAGTACCATGCCGGTGAACAGGGTGGTGACCGCGGCGACGCCGAGGGAGCTGACGCCGAGGTGTTCCATCTGATGAAGCCATGACCGGAACTCGTAAGGTGGTCTGGCCATGGCGGTCAGGCCGCGGCCGGCCAGAAGAGACAACGCGCCGAAGTGGCGCAGCGGGGCCGCGAAATCGATCAGAATCCTGGGTGCAGCCTGTTTCATCAGCCCGCGGGGCAAGTACTTGGCGCGTGTCGTGCTCGCGGCGCGTGCCTGGTGTTAGCTTCCCCTTCCGGGGAGCGTTGAGCAAGACCTTGTCCAAACGGCATCCTACCGTCGCAAGCTCGGCACATGGCCCGAGTGCGTGCCTCGGCGCGTCCCCTCCACCCGGCGAAGCTCGGGCCGGTGGAGTGTCGTCGCCGCGGCCGGCGGCCTGGGCGCTGGCGGTCGCGTCCGTCACGGGCAACCTGTATCTCGTCTTCGGCAGCGTTCTGATGGGGGTTGCCGCGGCCGCCGCCTCGTGCCTGCCGGGCCGCGACTGGGCGGGAGTGGTCGCGCGGCTGTGGGCCCGGGGGCTGCTCTTGACGAGCGGTGTCCGGCTGCGCCTCCACTACGCGGGCGGCGACCTCGCGGCCTGGCGCGCGGCGGCGGAAGGTCGTCCACTGGTGTACATGGCGAACCACAGGAGTCTCTACGACGTGGCCGCCCTGCTCGCGATTCTGGAATCGCCGGTGCGCTTCCTGACCAAGCGCAGCCTGTTCCGCCTGCCGGGATTCGGCTGGGGGCTCAAGGCGGCGGGTTTCGTGCCGGTGGACCGTGACGATCGCAGCCGTGCGGTCGAGACGTTCGCCGTCGCCGGCAAGTTGCTGGCCTCGGGAGTCTCCCTGGTCGTGTTCCCGGAGGAGACCCGGAGTTCCGGACCCCGGATGAAGCCGTTTCGGCGCGGCGGCTTCCTGCTGGCTCTCAAGGGACGGGCGCCGGTCGCCCCGATCGGCATCCGCGGCGCCGGCCGCATCCGGCGCAAGGGCGCGCTGGCGGTGCGGCCGGCCACCGTCGAGTTGTTCTTCGGCGAGGTGATGGACCCGATCGGCCTGGGAGTGCGTGGACGAAGGACGTTCATGGTGGATGTGGAGCGGTGCGTTGGCCGGTTGGCGAATCTGGGGACTGCGGGAGAAGGCAATGGCTGAAGCGATCGAGAACAGGGTGCGCGAGTGCCTCCGGACGATCACCTTCCCGGGCATGAAACGGGACATCGTCTCATTCGGTTTCGTGCAGCGGGTGGGTGTGAGCGGAGGCGAGGTGGTGGTTGATCTGCGTGTGCCGACACGGGACGCCGGCGCCGCCCGGGAGATCCGGCGCCGAATCGCGGATGCGGTCGGCTCGCTTGACGGCGTTTCGAACGTGCGGGTGTCGCTGGAAGTGGCGACGGCGCCCGCTCCGGCCACGGCACGGGACCCATCCCTGCTGCCGGGGGTGTCCCGCATCGTGGCGGTGGCCAGCGGCAAGGGCGGCGTCGGCAAGTCCACCGTGGCGACCAACCTGAGTGCGGCCATGGCGGCCGCCGGGCTGCGGGTGGGACTGCTCGACGCGGACATCTACGGCCCCTCGATCCCGTTGATGTTCGGTATCGACCGCCGGCCCGAGATCGTGGACGGCAAGATACAACCCTTCAAGCGCCACGGCGTGCGGGTCATGTCGCTCGGCTTCCTCCTGGATCCGGACACGCCGGTGATCTGGCGGGGGCCGATGGTCATGAAGGCGCTCGGCCAACTCCTCGGCGACGTGGACTGGGGTGAGCTCGACTACCTGCTGCTCGACCTGCCGCCCGGTACCGGGGATGCGGCGCTCACCCTGACGCAGAAGCTGCCCCTGTCCGGGGCCGTGATCGTCTCGACGCCCCAGGACGTGGCCCTGATCGATGCGCGCAAGGGGCTCGCCATGTTCCGCAAGGTCGAGGTTCCGGTGCTGGGAATGATCGAGAACATGTCCACCTTCGTCTGCCCCCATTGCGGCGAGACGACGGACATCTTCAAGCGGGGAGGCGTTGAGCGCACCGCGGAGCTGCTGGACTGCGAGCTCCTGGGGGCGATTCCGCTTGACGGCGCGCTGGTGCGGGGCAGCGACGCGGGTGTCCCGATCGTCGTCGCGGCGCCCGACGGTGAGCATGCCGGCATCTTCCAGGACATCGTTGCGGCGGTTGAGCGCCGGCTCCTGGAACTGGCGTCCGCTCGACCGAGTTTGACGATCGTCTAGCAGGCCGTGGTGAACGTCCGTGTCGCATCCGGAGCGGTCAGGCGCCCGTCCAGCAGGGCGCGGCGGGGGAGCGTATCGCGCCGCCTGCAATCCCGCGAACAGGGGCGACCGGGGAGCAACCCGGGCGGCGCGTCCCGCGCCACGCGCGACCCGCCTCCGGGTGCGGGTCCTCGAGCACCCGGAGGGCACGACGCCGGACGGGATGCATGGCCGATCGAATGCGGCGTGACGCTTGCCGCGGTCCGCTAGCGAGCGGTCGTCGAATGCCTGTCGTTGTGGTCGCCGATGCGCACCTGGGCGGCCCCGGGGGTGGCGGTGAAGAGCTTGCCGATCAGCTCCGGACGCTCGAGTCCGCGCGCTGTGAGCGGGTGCTGTTTCTCGGCGACCTGTTCCATCTCTGGATCGGTTCCCGTCGTTTCGAAACCCCGGAGGTACGGCTGCTCGCACCCGTGATCCGGGATCTGAGGCGGCGTGGAATCCGGGTTTCCTACGTGGAGGGGAATCGGGATTTCTTCCTCGCCGGCGGCCCATACGACGACCTCTTCGACGACTACGGACTCGAGGTCCGCTTCCGGACCGCCGGCGTGAGGTACCTCGCCGTTCACGGCGACGGGTTGAACCCCGGCGACTGGCGCTACCGCTGCTGGCGCAGGCTGTCGAAGAACCCGGTCAGCCGGTGGCTGGTGTTCCGGCTGCCGCCCTTGCTCGGCCGCCGACTCGTGACCTCGACCGAACGGGGGCTTTCGGTCACCAACCTGGAACACAAGAGCCGGATCCCGGAAGGGATGATCCGCCGTTACGCCGCCCGGCGTCTCGCTGAGGGCCACGACGTGCTCCTGCTCGGACACTTCCACGCCGCCCGCAGGTGGCTTCAGGGCGGCGGCGAGGTGCGGATCGCGAACGCCTGGTTTCACGACAGGGAGTTGCTGTGGCTGGAGTGAACGGTCCCCTGCCGGACCTCTACCCGGTTCGGCGCGCCGGGTGCGTTGCAGGTGTCGTCGAGCCCCCGGGTTCGAAGAGCATCTCGCATCGGGCGTTGAACCTGGCGCTGATCGGGCAGCGGCCCGTGACGATCGAGAATCTCCTCGACGCGGAGGACATCGCCGCCTTCTCCAACGCCCTGAAGCGTATGGGCTGGCAGATGGAGCGCGTCTCCGGCGCCGAGGTGCGGATCGAACCGCCTGGCGGGCCGCCCGATTCGCCGGTACGGCTGGACTGCCGGAGCGCGGGGACGCTGTTGCGGTTCCTGGTCGCGAGTTGCGCGGTGACGCCGGGCGAGTGGATTGTCGACGGGTCGCCCCGGTTGCGTGAGCGACCGATCGGACCACTCCTCGACGCTCTGCGTCAACTCGGCTCGAGCGTTGACGAGCTTGGCCGGGCCGGCTGCGCGCCGGTTCGGATCCGGGGCGGCGCGCTGACCGGCGGTCGAGTCGAGATCGATGCGGGCGAGTCGAGTCAGTACGTCTCCGCGCTGCTCATGGCGGGACTGCGAGCAGAGGGGCCGATCGAAGTTCTCGCGCCCTTTCTCGTCTCTAGTCCCTATGTGGACACAACTCTCCAGGTCATGGCCGACTTCGGTTGTTCCCTGGCCTCCGGGGGCGCCGGAGGGGCGCGCGAATTCCGGATGGAACCCCACAGGCCGGAGGCGCCCGCCGGTCGCTATCGCGTCGCCGGCGACGACTCCGCGGCCGCTTACCCGGCCGCGGCGGCGGCGTTGTGCGGTGGCCGCGTGAAGCTGCGGGGACTGGCTTCCGCGTCGACCCAGGGCGACCGGGCATTCCTCGGGCTCCTGGAGGCGATGGGCGCCGCAGTACGGACGGCGCCGGGGGAGATCGAGGTCGAAGGCAACGGTCAGCTTCGGGCGCTCGACCGCGATCTCTCCGAGATGCCCGACCAGGTCCCCACGCTTGCCGCGGTGGCCTCCTTTGCCCACGGCGTCACGACGATTCGCAACGTGGCGCACCTGCGGATCAAGGAGAGTGACCGCCTGGCGGCGATCGGAACCGAGCTGCGCCGGTCCGGGGTCTCGGTGGAAGAACTGCCGGACGGTCTGCGCATCGAGGGAAACCCTGCTCTGACCGCGGCGCCCGGTTCGCCCCGCATCTCGATCGACACCTACGACGATCACCGCATCGCGATGAGCATGGCTCTCGTCGGCCTCCGGCGGGGAGGGCTGTCGATTCGTCGGCCGTCGGTGGTTGCCAAGTCCTACCCCGGCTTCTGGGCCGACCTGGAGGGGATTGCACCTTGACTACTTCCGTCTGCCGTCTACGCCATCAGTCGTTGGAGGCCGTCGCCGCCAACGCGGGAGTGGTCCTTCTCGCCGAGAGCAACCTGGCGGATCGGCAACGAGCCGCTCTGCTGCTTCAGGGCGCGGCGCTGCTCGCCCATCTGCGAACCGCCGGCTGGCGGTTGCAGTCCTGGGGAGGACTGCTGGTCGATGGACGGTGCGTGCTCCGTGTCGATCCGGAACTGGTGGCGCCGGCGCGAGCCGAACAGTCGACCCAGATCGAACTGACGCGACTCGTGTCCTGTTTGTTCGGGAGTACGGAGATGGCCGGTCGAAGCGCCGTGCGAGCACAGCTCCGGCCGGTGGTCGGGGCCTGGCGGGACCTGCTTCTGCCTCTGCCGGCTGATCGGCTCGTCGCGGACATTCTGGATCATGCTCCCTTCCTGTGGGAAGGCGCCTACCGGGACGCGAGGCTGTCCCTGCTTGCGGTGCACGAACGCGGGGAAGGCGAGGAGGTGGTCGTCGTCGGTCATCCACGGTGGCGTCGGTCCCTGCTGCGGGCCGCCGGCCCCGACCGGGAACGGCTGTCGAACGTGGTGGGCAGCGACGAGGCTCGGGACCATTGGCTCGGCGACAAGGCTTCGGGCGGGCCGATCGACTGGATTGCCCGGGGTGATTGGCGGCGAGCGCTGGAGGAGTCCCTGCGAGAGCCGATCGTCGGGCCGGCCGAGCGGAGCGCGGTGGCGCGGGCATTCCTCGACGGGGGCCGGTTCAAGGCGGCGCTGGCACTGGTCGAGCGCTCCCGGCGAACGGAGGACATCCTGATTCGGCTCAAGAGTCTGGTGAGGATGGATCGAATGGCCGCAGCACGCCGCGCTCTGACGGCACTTGAGGGTCGCCGCCTGGTCGGTGCGACGAAGCTGGAGGAGTGCGAGGAGGCGATCAGGATCCATGCGGCCGCGGGTCGCCCGGCTCAGCTCAGGGCCTGGGCGAAGCAGGCCCTCGAGGCGGCGGTCGGTCCGTATGCCGGTCGGGGCCGGGCACTGGCCTTGCTGGCGCTGCGCGAGGTCGACGGGTCTGTCGAGACGGCCTCTTCGTCCGACCCGGCGGTCTTGTCCGACCCGGAAGGGAAACCGGCAGACCGGACGGAACCGGCAGACTGGACGTCGTGCCTGGCGCTGGCACGCTTCGCGATGGACCGCGGGCGCTTCCAGGTTGCTGACGGAGCGCTGGGCACGGCACTGAGGCAGTTCCGAAGAGAACTGCCGATCTACGAGCGTGCCAGCCTGTGGAACGAGCTGGCGACGCATCGACTCCTGGTGGACGATTGGGCTGGCGCGGAGCGTGCCGCGCGGGTTTCCGTGAAGCTCTTCCGGTGTTGCGATGGACCTGCCGGGAGGGCCGGTGCGCATGGCAATCTCGCGGAGGCCCGGATTCGCGCCGGCCGCCTGTCCGGCATCCGGGAAACGATCGACAGCCTGCGGCGCGTGAGTCTGATGGCCGGGAGTGCTGACGGCATGGTCGATGTGCGACAGCTCGAAGCGCGCCTCGACCTGGCGGAGGGTCGGTGGAGTTCGGCCCTGGAATCCTGCAGGTCCGCTCTGGATGAACTGCGGAAGCGGCAACTGCGAGGAGGCCGGCAGCGAGCGCTTCGCGTACTCTCGAGCCGGGCTCTGGTGCACTTGGGGCGCAGGCAGGAAGCGCGAGAGGAACTCCTGGCAGCGCTTCCTCTGCCGGTCGGGGATGGCTTCGGGGGCGTGCGAGCCGGAAGCGACGATCTGGCCGCCACCTTTCTTCTGGTCGGGCTTCGGGAGGAGGCGCGGGCCGTTGCGGCGGGCTCCGCCTGTGCGGACCTGTGGGCGGCGGTCAGTGAGGACCGGGCCCCGGGCAGCAACGACTGGCAGCGGTTCGAAGACCAGGGGGCCTACCCCTGCGCGCTGGCGATCCACGACCTCGTCTGTCTGGGCGTCGGGAACGTGCCGGTGAGGTTGCTCGAATCGGCAGTGCACACTCTGGCCGAGGCAGGCGCCGAGCCGCTCGCGCAGCGTGTGGACGCCGCCCGGCGGGGTCCCTGGAGAGCTCTTCGAGCCTTTCTCGACGCGGAAGAGTTCGACTCGCGGGCGTTCCATGTGTTGCTTGCGGCCGCCGGTCACCCCGAGGCACGGATCGCGGTCCACGAATCCAGCGACGCGGGAGGACGGGACGAGTCCACGGACGTCCTGCTGGAGGGACCCGGCGGCTCGGAACAGTTCTCGGTCGGTGTACCTGCCGGCAGACTGGTACTGAGTGCAAACGGGATCGGGGAGCCGACCCGGGCCCTGCTCACCGTGATCGCTGGCCGGACGCCGGCCGCGTTCGGTCGCCGCCGGGAGTTCCTGGAGGTGGCGGAGGAGAAAGAGTCGGCGGCGCCTCGCCTGATCGGTCGGAGCAAGCTGTTGCTGGCGGCCCGGGAGCGGGTCGCGAAGCTGGCATTGCACGATCTGCCGGTGCTGATTCTGGGAGAGTCGGGCACGGGCAAGGAACTGCTGGCCCGGTGGCTTCACGATTCGAGCGCCAGGGCCGCCGGACCCTGGCAGGCCGTGAACTGCGCTGCTCTTCCCGAAGGTCTTGTCGTGTCGGACCTGTTCGGTCATCGGCGAGGTTCCTTCACCGGCGCCGACCGGGAACGGATCGGCGTGCTCGAGAGCGGCGAAGGCGGCACGGTGTTTCTCGACGAGATTGCGGAACTGCCGCTGTCAGCGCAGGCGATGCTCCTGCGGGCCCTGCAGGAGGGCGAGATACGACGGGTCGGCGAGAGCCGACCACGTCATGTGGACTTCCGTCTCGTTTCGGCGACCCACCGCGATCTCCCGGCCATGGTCGAGGCCGGCGAGTTCAGAGAAGATCTCTACTACCGGCTCGGGGTGGCGACCGTGGAAGCTCCGGCCCTGCGCGACCGCGACGGCGACATCATGCTCCTGGCGCACCACTTTCTCGGTTTGTTCAGCGGCGCCCGGGAAGCGCAGCGGTTCAGCGAAGACGCGCGCAAGCGGCTGCTCGAGCATCCATGGCCCGGGAATGTAAGAGAACTTCGCAACGTGGTCGAAAGCGCCGTGGCGCTTGGTGAAGGCTCGGAGATCACGACCGGGGTGCTGGGACTTCCCGGGTTGCCGCGGCGCCCACCCCAGGTGGACGGCGCCAGCTATCACTGGAAGCTGGAACAGTACCGGCGCGGTCTGATCCGCAAGGCGCTGCAGGACGCCGGTGGCAATCAGGCGCGTGCGGCGCGGGCTCTCGGAATGAGTCGACAGGCGCTGTCGTACCTGGTGCGAAAGCAGAACTACGCTCTTTGAGGTAGTGTACAAGCTACCGGGCCGGGCCCGGTCTGGTCGTACATTCTGCTATGATCTGTCAAGCGCGTTCCGAATCAGAGGAACACAGGTACACCGAGTCAGGTCGAAGAGGGGGAATACCGGGGTGAGTGCAGCGGCTGCTGGAGGAAGGAACCTGTTGACATTGGGTGAGGTTGCGCGCCAGGCGGAGGTCTCCATGGCCACGGCGCAACGCTACAAGAAGCTCTATCAGGATCGAATCCCCTCGGAGGGCGACGGACGCAAGCAGCGATACCCGGCCGACGCCGTCAGGATCTTCAAGGAGTTGAAGAAAGAACGGATCTCGAAGCGTGGCGCCGGTCCCGGGCGGAAGCCGCCGAAGGCTGCTGCCGCCGATGCGGGGCTTCTGACGCTTTCGAGCATCGGCGCACAGACGGGTATCTCCTATCCGACCCTGCAGCGCTACGTGAAGCTGTTCAGCGATCGGATTCCCCACGAAGGCGTCGGGCGCAAGCGGCGCTACCATCCGGAGTCGGTTGCCGTCTTTCGTCAGCTGCGGGCCGAGAGCAGGCCGGGCCGGAAACCGAAGGCGACGGCAGCGGAGGCGGCCGGTCCGAAACTGCTCACGTTGACGGCGATAGGCCAGCAGACGGGCATCTCCGGCCCGACCCTGCAGCGTTACGTGAAGTTGTACGGTAATCGGATTCCGCACGAGGGGGAAGGCCGGAAGCGGCGCTACTATCCGGAGGCCGTGGCGGTTTTCCGTGAGCTCCGGTCGCAGAGCAGGCGGGGCCGGAAGCCGAAGGCGACGGCAGCGGAGGCGGCCGGTCCGAAACTGCTCACGTTGACGGCGATAGGCCAGCAGACGGGCATCTCCGGCCCGACCCTGCAGCGTTACGTGAAGTTGTACGGTAATCGGATTCCGCACGAGGGGGAAGGCCGGAAGCGGCGCTACCATCCGGAGGCCGTGGCGGTTTTCCGTGAGCTCCGGTCGCAGAGCAGGCGGGGCCGGAAGCCGAAGGCGACGGTCGAGGCCGCTCCGCCCGAGGAGGCCACATCACCCGAGGCCGCTTCGCCCGAGACCGCATCACCCGAGGAGGTTTCAACACCCGAGAGGGCCGCCGCACCCGAGGCCCCAACACCCGAGCAGGTCGCAACACCTGAAGAGGCCACGGCGCCCGAGGACGCCACGGCGCCCGAGAAGGCCGCTGCACCCGAGGAGGCCGCTGCGCCCGAGGAGGCTGCTGCACCCGAGAAGGCCGCTGCACCCGAGGAGGCCGCTGCGCCCGAGGAGGCTGCTGCACCCGAGAAGGCCGCTGCACCCGAGGAGGCCGCTGCGCCCGAGGAGGCTGCTGCACCCGAGGAGGCCGCTGCGCCCGAGGAGGCTGCGGCGCCCGAGGAGGCCGCTGCGCCCGAGGAGGCTGCGGCGCCCGAGGAAGCCGCGGCGCCGGCAGGGAAGCCGGAGGCGCCGGCCGCGGAGGTTCCAGGGAAGGCCGCTTCCGCTGCGGTTCCGGATGGCGTCGAGGCTCGACTGGCTGCCCTCGAGGCCCAGGTGCGTCTGGTGCTGGAGAAGCTCGAGCAACCGGTCACGATCACGCTCCGGGCAGACCGTTAGCAGCCGGCGGCAGAAGCTCGCGTCGCACCGGGAGCGGTGAGGTTGATACCGGTGACGCTGCTGTCTGTTGGCTTGAGTTCTCGGCGCGACCGAAGCCGTCGCGGACTGGTTGGCGTTGGCGGTCAGGCCAGATGATCCCAGCCCTTCGGCAGCAGAGGTTCGAGGATTCCGTCGCTTCGCAGCAGACTCATGCCGGCCTGGCGGGTGATGCTGCCGATGCACCGGCAGCCGGGACGGTTGAACTCCGTATGGGCCGGCAGCGTGAACAGCAGGACGTAGTCCTCCCCGCCGCCGAGGACCAGATCGATTGGATCGAGCTCCAGGTAGCTGGCCAGACGCCGGGCGTCCGGGCGAAGCGAGACCTTGCGCTCGTGCAGGACGCAGCCGGCGCCGGCGGGGCGGCAGAGACGGCCGGCGTCGACCGCCAGACCGTCTGAAATGTCGATTGCCGACACACTTGGCGTCCGCTTCGCGAGGATCAGTCCGAGTTCGAGCTGAGGCAGGGGATCAAGGTGCCGGCGCACGGCCCGGCTCGCTGCGCGCGTCAGGTCGGGTGGCAGGCCGTCCGGCAGCCGGGGTTTGCGTCCGACGATCCGGGCGCCCCGCCGCACCAGCTCGAGTCCGAGCGCGGACTCACCGACCGGGCCGCCAAGCCAGAGGTCGTCACCGGGGCGGGCTGCGCCGCGGGCGAGGGGGGAACTGTCTGCCGGCACCTCCCCGATCACGGTGAGGCTGGCGTCGAGGTGACCCGGCGCTGCGGGGCGGGCGGTATCGCCGCCGATCAGCTCGATTCCGTAGCGCCGGGTTCGGCGCACCAGGGCGGCCAGGAACCGTCGCGCCGTCTTGTCGTCGTCGACCGCGAGCGCCAGGAGTGCCCAGCGCGGTTCGGCGCCGGTGGCGGCAAGGTCGGAGAGGCTGACCGCGAGAAGCCGGCGCGCGGCCGCGGCGGGATCGAGATCGATCGGAATGTGCACATTCGATCGTTGGGTATCGACGGTGAGAGCGAACTTCCGGCCGGCGATCTCCAGCAGGGCCGCGTCGTCGCCGATCCGATTGCCGGTACCCGCGAGGTTCGCGAGCCAGGCGGTCAGCCCGTCTTCGCCGCCGGCCAGGACTGCGGTTCCTCCGGGTCGAGCAGTGCGGTCTCGAGAACCTGATCGAAGTGATCGACGAACAGCAGTTCGAGGCCGCGCCGCACCGCAGCCGGGATCTCCGGCAGGTCCCTGCGGTTCCGTTCGGGCAGAACCACCTTCCGAATACCCGCGCCGCGGGCGGCCAGCAGCTTCTCCTTCAGACCGCCGACCGGGAGAACCTCGCCTCTCAGGGTGATTTCTCCCGTCATCGCGATCGTGCGATCGATGGGGCGCCCGCTCTGGACCGAGACGATCGCGGCGGCGATCGTGATTCCGGCCGATGGGCCGTCCTTCGGTACCGACCCGGCAGGGACGTGAATGTGGAGATCGTGGCGACGGAGATAGTCGGGGTCCGCGCCAGCCCGACCATCGGGCTTCGCGGCCCGCGCGCAACTCAGCGCGGCCTGCGCCGATTCCCTCATGACTTCGCCGAGTTGACCGGTCAGCACCAGCCTGCCCCTGCCCCGCGACGCGGCTACTTCGATCAACAGGAGATCGCCTCCGGCGGCGGTCCAGGCAAGTCCGGTCGCGACGCCTATCCGGTCGCGGTCGAGCAACTCTTCGCTGAAGTGACGTGGCTGGCCCAGCAGAGCCTTCAACCTGGCCGGGGTGATCCGCAGTTTGCGGTTGTCTCCGCGCGCAACGCGCACGGCGGCCTTGCGGCACAGGGTTGCAAGCTCCCGCTCGAGATTGCGTACGCCCGCTTCCTTCGTGTAGCTGCGGATCACATCGCGCAGCGCGGCAGAGGTGACTTCGAGAGCCTCCTGCGGCAAACCGTTCTCCGCGATCGCTTTAGGAATCAGGTGGCGGCGTGCGATCAGCACCTTCTCGTCCTCGGTGTAGCCGGAGAGACGAAGCACTTCGAGGCGATCGAGAAAGGCCGGTGGAATGGGTTCGAGCAGGTTCGCCGTGGCGATGAAGAGAACTCGCGACAGGTCGTACTCGACCCCGAGATAGTGGTCCCTGAACGTGGAGTTCTGCTCGGGATCCAGAACTTCGAGCAGGGCCGCCGCGGGATCGCCTCGGTAGTCGGCGCCCAGCTTGTCGATCTCGTCCAGCATGAAGACGGGGTTGCCGGTTCCGGCCTGGTTCAGTCCCTGGATGATGCGCCCCGGTAGCGATCCGACGTAGGTGCGCCGGTGGCCCCGAATCTCCCCCTCGTCGCGGACGCCGCCCAGGGAGATGCGGACGAACTTGCGGTCGATGGCGCGCGCAATGGAACGGCCAAGCGAGGTCTTGCCGACGCCCGGGGGACCGACCAGGCAGAGGATCGGCCCCTTGGCGTCAGGTTTCAGGCGCCTCACGGCAAGGTATTCGAGCACCCTCTCCTTGATGGGGTCGAGGTCGTAGTGGTCTTCGTCGAGCACGCCGCGGGCGTGGTCCAGGTCGATCCGGTCCTTGCTCAGGTTCGCCCAGGGCAGTCCGGTCAACCAGTCCAGGTGGCTCCGGATGGTCGCGTTCTCGGCGCTGTCGGGAGAGCTTCGCTCGAGCCTCCGGACCTGGCGCTCCACCTCGGCGGCCGCTTCTTCGGTCAGGCCGCGTTCCTCGATCGCGCGCAGGTAGCGGTCGATGTCTCCGTGAAGATCGTCGCTCTCTCCGAGCTCCTCCAGGATGGCCTTCATCTGCTGGCGCAGGAAGTACTCGCGCTGGCTCCGGTCCATCTCGCTCCTGGCCTTCGCGGAGATGCGCTGCTGCATTTCGAGCAGTTCGATCTCGCGCCTCAACAGGTCCCCCACCCGTCGCAGCCGCTGCATCGGCCGGATCGTCGCCAGCACGCTCTGAGCCTCCTCCGGCCGGAGGCCCAGGTTGCTCGCGGCGAGGTCCGCGAGCCGACCGGGGCGATCCAGGTTGGCGGCGATCACCATGACCTCGGACGAGATGTCCTTGCCGAGGTTGACCGCCGTCTCCAGACCTTCCTTGACGCTTCGGACGAGAGCTTCGGCCTCGAGCTGGTTCGGAGCCTCCTGGTCTTCGTCGACTTCCACCACGCGGGCGCGCGGGAAGGGGTCGGTCTGGCTCAGATGCCTGAGTCGCGCCCGCGCCAGGCCCTGGATCAGGATCCGGACCCGACCGTCCGGCAACTTCAGCATGCGCATGATCGAGGCCGCCGTGCCGATCTCGTGGAGGTCGGCCTGCCCGGGTTCCTCGACGGAGCTGTCGCGTAGCGGCGCGAGGAGGATGATGCGGTCGTTGCTCAGCGCGTCTTCGACGGCAAGCATGCTGCGGTCGCGGCTGATCGAGAGTGGCAGGATGATGAAGGGAAAGATGACCTCATCCTCGAGCGGCAGGACCGGCAGGACGTCGGGCAGAACGATGACATCCGGCTGTTCCTTGTCCAGCGGCTCGGCCATGTCGCCACGCTAGCAGCCCCGGGCCGGAAGTCGCGCTGGCATCTGAACGGCATCTGAACGGCGCTGCGCATCCCCTTCCAACATCGTGTCCCGCGTGCTCGCCGACTCGCCCCCGCAGCGGCTCCCTGTGCGGCGCTGGCTCCCAGGCGCCCTCGTCGCGCCCTGCTGGACCGGGCGCTCAACGGTTCCCGGTGCGATACGGCGTCCGCCGCGGGCTGCCGGCGCCGCCGCCGAACGGCGCGGAGCCAACGGGATTCGGGATCTCAGTCCTTTCGTGAAGCCCGGAGAAGCGCGCGGAGTTCGTCCATGAAGGCGGCCACGTCTTCGAACTGCCGGTAGACGGAGGCGAAGCGAACGTAGGCCACCTGGTCGAGGGTCCTCAGGCTGTCGATCACGAAGTTTCCCAGTTCGGTCGTTGCGATCTCGCGGTCTTCCTTTCGGTGCAGCAGGGCCTCGGCCTGATCCACGATGTCCTCGAGTGCGGGCAGAGCCACCGGCCGCTTTTCGCAGGCCTTGAGGAGTCCGCCCAGTAGCTTCTGCCGGTCGAAGTCCTGCCGCCGCCCGTCCGACTTGATCACCCGATAGGCGATGTTCTCGATCTGCTCGTAGGAGGTGAACCTGCGGTTGCAGTTCAGGCACTCCCGGCGGCGTCTGACCGTCTCGCCTCCGCGCACGTCCCGCGAATCGACCACGCGGTCATCGTTGACGGCGCAGTAGGGGCATCTCATCGCGGTGTACCGGACATTGTGCCGTGGACGCTAGCACCCGTCGCCCCGGCGCGGCCCGCCGCCTCGCGCGCGAACCCCATCTGGGGCGCGAGTCATCGAGCACGTGGACGGCACGATGTGGGACGAATGCAGCCGTTCGATGCAGCGCGACTTCGCCATGCGTCGAGGACGTCGGCACCGATGGCGGAGACCACCGGGGATGCAGCGCGGTGCGAAGGCAGCGTGACTTTTCCACGGGCGGTCAGGTCCCGCCAGGCTTCGCGCCGTTGTAACATGCGGCTCCCGTGAGCCGCTCCTGCCACCAGCTCAGCAAGCGCGACCGCGAGATCCTGCGCGAAGTGATCGCGACCTACCTTTCTTCGGGGGAACCGGTGTCTTCGCGGCGGGTCGCGAAGGACCGGCAGTTTCAGCTCTCCGCGGCCACGATTCGCAACGTGATGGCCGATCTCGAGGACATGGGATATCTCCGCCAGCCGCACGTTTCGGCGGGGCGGCTGCCGACCGAGGCGGGTTTCCACCTCTTCATCGACGATCTGATGCCGGCCAGGAAGGTGAGCGACGACGATCGCCGGCTGATCGACGATCGGCTGCTGACGGCTGGCGGCACCGGACAGGAACTGACGGAGGAGACCTCCAGGTTGCTCTCCGAGCTCTCCCACCACGTCGGCGTCGTCCTCACCCCGGCGCTCGGCTCCGCGGTGTTGCGGGCGATCGAGTTCGTGCCCCTCAGCGGCCACAAGGTGCTATGCGTGGTCGTCGCGGAGACCGGTTTCGTGGAGAACAAGCTGGTGGTCACGGACGAGCTGATTCCGCGCGAAGAGCTGGTGCGCATCTCGAACTACCTGAACGAGAACTATGCCGGGCGGAGCCTGTTCGAGATCCGGGAGGAACTCCTGCGCATGATGAGCGACGAGCGGGCGCGCCTCGACGAGTTGTTGCAGCGTGCGATCGAACTGGCCCGGGACGGCATGAACATGGGTCACGCGCCCTCGCTTGTCGCCTCTGGCACGCACAGCCTGTTCGACGCGTCGCAGAACGTCGCGCGTATCGAGGGAATGTTCCAGATGTTCGCGGAGCGCGCCCGTCTGGCAGGTCTGTTGAGCCGGTGTCTCGACGCGGATGGCGTCCGGGTCGTGCTCGGTCAGGATTCTCGCCTGACGGAGGAACTTGGTTTCGGGCTCGTCGTGCGCGGCTATCGGGCCGGCAACGGCGTCAGCGGATCGGTCGCCGTGGTCGGGCCGTCACGCATGGAGTATCCGCGCATGGTGCCCTTGGTGAACTACCTGGGTGAACGTCTGTCCGAGGCGCTGGCAGGCGGTGTCTAGCGGCCCGCGGACGAAGTCGCGAATTGGAGCGAAAGGCATGACAGTGGAGGCGAAGGAGGAACCCGAAGGCCAGGTCAACGGACGGGAGGGCCCCGACGCGGAGGTCCGCGCGGCCGCCGCCGAGGGGTGCGAGGCGCCCGAGGCGCTTGAGGCGGCCGCGGACGAAGGCGCGGCCGGGGACGAGGCAGACGCCGCGCCCTCTGTCGAGGAGCAGCTCCGCGACGAGCTCTCGGCGACCCGCGGTCGACTGCTGCGGGCTCTCGCCGATCTTGACAATCAGCGCAAGCGAATGGACCGCGAGCGGCGGCAGTTGCGGACGAGCCACGTTTCGGATCCGCTGCGCGAGTTTCTGAACGTCGCCGACAATCTGGATCGGGCGCTCGAGGCCCGGGCCTCGGCAGACGACTTCCGCGCGGGGGTCGAGATGATCCGGCGCCAGATGACGGATCTCCTGCGCCGGTTCGACGTCGAGCCGGTGGAGAGCCTGAACGCCGCCTTCGACCCCAACCTCCATGATGCGGTCGCGCGGGAGGAGAGCCCGGATGTCGACCTGCCTACCGTCGTGCAGGAACTGCAGAAGGGCTACACGATGGGGTCGACGTTGTTGCGCGCGGCGATGGTCCGGGTCGCCATGCCCGCGCCGGAGGCGCCTCTGCCGGACGGAACCGAAACCCCCGATGGCGCCGGCGCCGAATCGGACGCCGCCGCTGGCGGCTGCTAGACCCCCATGCCGCGCGACTACTACGAGGTGCTGGGCCTCGAACGATCAGCCTCCCTGCAACAGGTCAAGTCGGCCTATCGCAAGCTGGCGGTCCGGCACCACCCGGACCGGAATCCCGGCGACGGCGGGGCGGAGGAAAAGTTCAAGGAGGCGGCCGAGGCCTACGCCGTGCTGTCCGATCCCGAGAAGCGGCGTCGGTACGACCGCTTCGGTCACCAGGCGGCGCCGTCGGGCGGCGGCTTCGATCCGACGATCTTCGCCGACTTCTCGGACATTCTCGGCGATGTCTTCGGCTTCGGCGACGTGTTCGGAAACCGCGCCGGCGGTCGGCGCCGGCGCGGCGGAGCGGACCTGCGGTACGACCTCGCGCTGTCCTTCAAGGAGGCCGCCTTCGGCGCCGACCCGAAGCTTCGCATTCCGCGGCTGGAGCACTGCGACACCTGTGGCGGCGCCGGCGCGGCGCCGGGGTCCGGCCCCGCCACCTGCCGCACCTGCCGTGGCCGCGGCCAGGTCCAGTACAGCCAGGGCTTCTTTTCGGTCGCCCGCACCTGCTCCGACTGTCGGGGCGCAGGAACGGTGATCCGGGATCCCTGTCCGGATTGCGGGGGCCGCGGCTTGACCGAGCGGCAGCGCTCGATCCAGGTCCGCGTCCCGGCCGGCGTCGACTCGGGTTCCCGTCTCCGGCTTCCGGGCGAGGGGGAGCACGGCCGGAACGGCGGGCCGCCGGGCGACCTGTACGTGGTGATCGAAGTCGAACCGCACGAGCAGTTCGTGCGGCGCGGCGCCGATGTGCTGAGTTCGGTCAGGGTCGGCTACCCCCAGGCGGTGCTGGGATGCACGATGGAGGTCGAGACCCTCCACGGCACGTCCAGCCTGAAGGTGCCTCCGGCCACGGAGCACGGAGCCACCTTCGTTCTCCGGTCCCAGGGCATTCCCCGCATCGACGGCCGCGGCCGCGGCCACCACATCGTCGAAGTGCGGCTCGAGGTGCCGGCGCCCAGGGACCTCTCGGAGCGGGAACTCGAACACGTGCGCGCGCTCGCCGCGTTGAAGGAGGATGGCGGCGCCGCGATCCAGGAGGCGAGGAGCGCGTTCGACCGGGTCGCGGCCTTCTTTCGGGGATCCGGCCAGAAGACCAGGCTTGCCACGGGAGAGGGCAAGAGGGCGTCCGAGGCCTGAGCCGGAGTGACAGGTGATCCACCTGCTGGTCGACGGCGACGACCTCGGTCGCGGCACGGTGGAGGTCGAGGGCGCCGACTACCGGCACCTGTTCCGGGCGCGTCGCCTCAAGGTGGGCGATCGTGTACGTCTCGTCGACGGCCGGGGCGGGGCCCGTTGGTCGCTGGTGGCCGATGTGGGCGCGGAACGGGCCCGACTGGACCTCCTGGGGCCGGCGCCGACCTTCGAGCCTGACCGGCAGGTGACGCTCTTCGTGTCGGTGGTGCGTGCCGAGCGGGCGGTCTGGCTGGTGGAGAAGGCGACCGAACTTGGCGTGAGGGAGCTGCGGTGGTTTGTTTCGGAGCGCACCGGCCGGTCGTTCACGAAGCGTGCCGCCGCCCGCCAGGCGCGGGTCGCGAAGTCCGCGCTTGAACAGAGCGGCGGCGCCTGGCTGCCCGGGATCGCCCCGCCGGTCCCCCTGGCAGAAGCAGGAACCGATGCCGGAGCCGTGGTGCTGCATCCGGGCGCCGGGACCCCCCTGGCAGTGGTCCGCGGCGTCCGAACCCTGGTCGTCGGCCCCGAAGGCGGGTTCAGTGAGCGGGAAGTCGGGTGGTTCGTCGGCCGGGGGGCCACCCTCGCGGAGCTGGGCCCCCGCGTCCTGCGCGCGGAGACGGCGGCGGTCGCCGCACTCGCCGTGGCCCTGTCCGGACGGTGACGGCGCTATCCTCCGAGCCGCCGGAGGACCACGTGCGGAAGTCGAGAACGAAACGAGAGCGGAGCCCGAAGCCGGCCTACGACCGGGGGCTGGACCTGCTCGCGCGCCGCATGCACTTTGCGGCCGAACTGCGCGCGAAGCTCGCCCGCCGCGGCTACCCGGAGGCGGACGTCGACGGTGCGCTCGACCGTCTGGTTGCGGACGGCTACCTGAACGAGCGGGAGGCCGCGCACATGCTGGTGCGCTCGCTGAAGCGGCGCGGCTACGGCCGAAGGCGACTCGAATTCGACCTGCGGCGACGCGGAGCCGACGAGACGGCCGCGGCCGCCGCTCTGGCGGGCGTGGGCGACGAAGAAGAACTGGAGCGGGCTGGTTCGGTGGCCGCCCGCTGGCGCTCCACGCACCCCGCGCGCGACGCCTCTGCCCTGGCCCGGCACCTCGAGCGCCGTGGCTTTGGTCCCCGTACTATTGGCGCCCTGCTGTTCGACCCGGCCGATGAGGCGGTCGGGACGGCGGGGATACGGGGTCACAGGTCATGTTGAGTCGGGATATCAGGCGGAGCTTCATCGACTTCTACGGGTGCCGAGGGCACGCGGAAGTGGCGAGTTCGCCCCTGGTTCCGAGGGACGATCCGACCCTGTTGTTCGTCAACGCCGGCATGGTCCAGTTCAAGGACTTTTTCCTCGGACTGGAGAAACCGGACCCTCCGCGCGCGGTGACCTCCCAGAAGTGCCTCCGGGTGTCGGGCAAGCACAACGACCTGGAGAACGTCGGTCCGAGTTCCCGGCACCACACGTTCTTCGAGATGCTGGGGAACTTCTCCTTCGGCGACTACTTCAAGGAGGAGGCGATCAGGTCCGCCTGGGAGTTGGTCACGGGTGTCTGGGGATTGCCGCCGGACAACCTCTTCGCCACCGTGTTCCGGGAGGACGACGAGGCCGCGGACCTCTGGGTCCGGTTGTCGGGGTTGCCGCCCGAACGGGTCCTGCGCTGCGGCGAGAAGGACAATTTCTGGGCCATGGGCGATACGGGACCCTGCGGTCCGTGCAGCGAGATCTTCGTCGACACCGCGCCGGACCTGCCCGAGGTCGGCTGGGAGGAGGGCGAGGAATCGGGGCGCTATCTCGAGATCTGGAACCTGGTCTTCATGCAGTTCGAGCGCCATGACGACGGCCGTACCGAGCCGCTGCCGAATCCTTCGATCGACACCGGCGCGGGTCTGGAGCGCGTGGCGGCGGTGCTCCAGGGCGTGGAGTCCAACTACGACACGGACCTGTTCGAGCCCGTGCTGCGCGCGGTCGCTGCCGAGGCCGGCCGCGAGTACGGCCGCGACCCGGATGCCGATGTTTCGCTGCGGGTGATCGCCGACCACCTGCGCGCGCTCGGCTTCCTGCTCGCTGACGGCGTGTTGCCGAGCAACGAGGGCCGCGGCTACGTGCTGCGCCGCATCCTCCGGCGGGCTTCCCGCCACGGCATGAAGCTGGGGTTCGAGGAACCGTTCATGGCCGCCTTGCTGCCCTCGCTGGAGGAGGCGTTCGCCGGCCACTACCCGGAACTCGAGGCGGCGCGCGAACCTTCGTCGGCGACGGTGACCGCCGAGGAGACCCGGTTCCTCGAAACGGTCGCGGTCGGCGCCGGCAAGGTCCAGCAGGCGATCGAGGAGGCGCGGGCCGGAGGCCGGTCGGCGCTGGGCGGCGAGCAGGTCTTCCGGCTCTACGACACGTTCGGCCTGCCGCTCGAGACGGTGCGCGAGATCGCCGAGGAGGAGCAGTTCGGGATCGACGAGGCGGGCTTCGAGGCGGCGCTGGCGGAGCAGCGGGAGCGGTCGCGGACGAACCGGGTCGTCTCCCTCGGCCGCATCTCAGGCCGGGTGGTCGTCACGAGCACGGTCCGCTTGAGTGTCATTGGAAGCGCACAGGCAGGTCGCCCCGAGTCCGGCGCGGAACTGGCCGCGACCACGTTCACGGGCTATCGGGATCTCGAACTGGGTGGCCGGGCGCTCGACCTCCGAACGGCGGAGGGCGAGTCCGCCGGGGGACTGACGGGCGTAGGCCTGGCGGTGTTCGATCAAACGCCCTTCTACGCCGAGGCCGGCGGACAGGTCGGTGATGTCGGCCTCGTGATGTGGAGAGGCGGCGAGGCGCGGGTGCTGGACACGCAGCGCCAAGGCCGCTACATCGTGCATGAGCTGGAGGTTGTGGACGGCGCCCTTGAAGTCGGCGCCGGAGTCCACCTCCGGGTTGACCGCGAGCGCCGCGAATCCGCCCAGCGCCACCACACGGCGACCCACCTCCTCCACGCCGCCCTCCGGCAGCATCTCGGCGCCGGCGTGCGCCAGGCAGGTTCCCTGGTCCACCCCGACCGGCTCCGCTTCGACTTCACCCACGGCGCTCCGGTGACCGGGGCCCGGCAGGAGGCGATCGAGCGCACGGTGAACGAGTGGGTCCGGCGCGCGGTGCCGGTCGAGATCACGGAGCGCCCATACGACGAAGCCGTGGCGGCCGGTGCGATGGCCCTGTTCGGCGAGAAGTACGGCGACCGCGTGCGCACGGTCGAGGTGCCGGGGTTCAGTCTGGAGCTGTGCGGCGGCTGTCACGTGGGGAACACGGGCGAGATCGGTGCGGTGACCCTGGTCGCCGAGCGCGGCGTGGCGGCGGGCGTACGGCGCATCGAGGCGCTGGCGGGCGACCGCGCGGAGCGCCTGCACCGGGACCGGGCACACCTGCTCGCGGTGCTCGAGTCGGAGATCGGTGCTGCAGGAGAGCGGGCTGCGGTCGAGGTCCGGGCGCTCAAGGACCGCCTGCAAGAGGTCGAACGTGAACTCTCCGGACTCCGCCTCGGGCTGCTGGCCGGCGAGGGGAAGCCGGCGCGCGGGCCGTCGGCGGACGGCGGCGATACCCGTTCGATCGGCGGTGTTCACGTCGTCCTGCGGGAGGTGCCGGCCTCGAACGCAGGCGAACTGCGAAACCTGGCGGACATCCTGCGGAGTCGGCTCGGCTCCGGGGTGGTCGTGCTCGGCGCCCTGGACGAGGGCAAGGTGAAGCTGGTCGCCTCGGTGACCAGGGATCTTCGGGACCGGGTCGACGCGGCGGCGGTGGCTCGCGCGATGGGTTCGGCGATCTCGGGCAGCGGCGGCGGCCGTCGGGACTTCGCCCAGGCCGGGGGTCGGGCCGGGAATCTGCGGCCGGCCTTCGCGGCCGCCGAACGCCACATCGAAGACAGCCTGAGCTGAGCGGAATGGCCATCGAGCGCAACAGCGACCGGGCGGCGTCGGCGCCGGCCCTTCGGGCCGGCCTGAATCTGCCGAACGCGCTGACGCTCAGCCGCATCCTGATCGTGCCTGTGCTGGTCGTGGTTCTGCTGACCAGGACCAGCGGCTCGCAGTTCATCGGCCTCGGTCTGTTCCTCATCGCCTCTCTGACCGATTTCCTGGACGGCTTCCTGGCCCGTCGCCGCAAGCAGGTGACGGCGCTCGGCAAGCTGCTCGACCCGGCCGCCGACAAGATTCTCACCTCGGCAGCGTTCATTTCCCTGGTCGGTCTGGGACTGGCCCCGGCCTGGATGGTCGTTGTCGTCATCACGCGGGAGTTCGCGGTCTCGTCGCTCCGTTCGCTCGCGGCGGCTCAGGACGTGGTGCTGGCCGCGAGCTTTGCCGGCAAGGTCAAGACGACGACGCAGATCGTCTCCATTTCGCTCCTGATCATCTCGGACCAGTTGGGCGCGCTCGACCTGCTGGCCCCGGTTTCGCTGTGGGCGGCGCTGGTCGCCACGCTCTACTCGGGCTGCGAGTACTTCGTGCGCAACGGCCGTAGCGTGCTGACGGCGTTCGGATCGTGATCGAGCGGGTTCTGGCCTCGGCGGCGGCCTTTGCCCGGCGCCGCTATCGCGCCGTGTTCGTGGTCGCGGCCGTGCTGGTGGTGCTCAGCGTCCTGTCGGCGACGACACTCCGCTTCGATACCGAGATCCTGAACCTGCTCCCGGAGGACGATCCGGTGGTCACGACGTTCCGGTCGACCATCGAGGACTTCGGCAGCCTGGACTACCTGCTGGTGCTGCTGCGCCTGCCGGAGGACCAGCCGCTCGATCCGTACCTGTCCTTCGTGGACGAGCTCGGATCCTCGATGGAGGCGCTCGAGGAGATCGACTACGTCGAGTACGACGTCGGGGAGTTGCAGGAGCTGGCCGAGCTCTTCGCCGCCCACAGCTTCGTCTACCTCGACGAGCACGGCCGGGAGGAAGTGGCGAGTCGGTTGACGGAGGACGGCCTGAGGCTCCAGGTCGCCGAGCTGCGTCGGGACCTCGCGTCTCCCCGGTCGCTGGCCCTGCGTGACCTGACGCTCCTGGATCCGCTGGACATCCACGAGGTTCTGCTGGAACAGATCAGCCTTGCCCGCGGCGGCCTGGAGGTCGACTGGACCTCGGGCTACTTCCTTTCGACGGACCGCACGCGCGCGCTGATGATCGCGCGTCCCGCTCAGCCGGCTCAGGAGATCGAGTTCGGCCGCCGCCTGCTGGCGGAGATCGACCGGTTGACGGCGGATCTGCTGGCGCGCTGGCCGGAGATCGCCGGCGAGGATGCGGATGGCGAGCCGTTGCCGGCGCCGGAGGTGGCCCTCGGCGGCACCTACGTCACGGCGGTGTCCGACGCGGGCTCGATCGTCGGCGGACTGGTCTCGAACCTGGCGACGTCGCTCGTCGGCGTGCTGCTCCTGTTCGCCCTGGCGTTCCGCCGCGTCGGCTTGATCGCGTATGCCTTCGTGCCGCTCGCCTTCGGCCTGGTGCTGGCTTTCGGTTTCGCCGGCGCCGTGCTCGGCGAGTTGAATGCGCTGACCAGCGGTTTCGCGGCGCTGCTGGTCGGCCTGGGGATCGACTTCGTCATCGTCTCCTACGGGCGCTACGTCGAGGAGCGGCGCCGCGGGGCCGGCCTCTCGGCGGCGCTGGTGGCGATGAGCGGTTCCTCGGGCCGCGCGGTCTGGACCGGCGCGATCACCACCGCGGCGACGTTCTACGCGTTCATGGTGACCGACTTCGTGGGGCTGCGGCAGATGGGGCTTCTGACCGGCACCGGCATCCTCTTCTGCATGGTTTCGGTTCTCGTGCTGCTTCCGGCCATGCTGGCGTGGCGGGAGGATCACCCGCGGCCCGGAGGTCGGATGCCGCGGCTCGTTCTTCACGGTCTGGGCGCCCGCCGGCTGGTGCGCTGGAGCTTCGAGCGGCCGATGCTCGTGATCTGCGCCTGCGTGGCGGTCACTGCCGGCGCCGGCATCCTCGCGCCGCGCCTGGAGTTCGAGGACGCGATCAGGGAGCTCAGGCCGCAGGGGAATCCCGGCGTCGAGGTGCAGGACGAGGTGGCGGAGTACTTCGGCTCGGGACTGAACTACACGATGATCGTGCTCTCGGGCGAGACGGAAGCCGAGGCCCTGGAACTCTCCATCCAGGCGGAGGAGGAGGCCCGGGAGTTGGTGGACGGCGGGGTCCTCACGGGGATCCGCGGGATCGGCAGCCTGGTGCCCTCGCCGGCCAGCCAGGCCGCGGCGCACGACTGGCTCGATCGTCACCGGGAGTTGCTGGACCGGGAGCGCCTGCACGAGTTGTTCGAGCGCCATGCGACCGAGGAGGGCCTGCGGGCGGAGCCCTTCCGTCGCGGTATCGATCTGCTGGCCGACGCCGGGGCCGGCCGGGATCTCGTGACGGCGGCAACGCTACGGGATTCGCCCCAGATCGGACGGATGCTGGAGCGCTACATGAGCCGGAACGAGGGTGACACGAAGCTGGTCGTCTACCTCTACCCGCCGCCGGGAATGTGGCGCCGGGGCGCGCCGCCGGGGGCCCATGAGCTCGCGGAACGACTGGGCCCGCAGGCCGAGGTCACCGGCGTGAACGTGGTCGGCGAACGGCTGCGGAACGGCATTCGCGTGGATGCCGTGACGGCTTCGATCATCGGTTTCGTTCTGGTGGCCCTGCTCCTGTTCCTCGATTATCGCTGGGTGGTCAGCACCCTCCTGTCCCTGCTGCCCCTGTGCATCGGCGCGGTCTGGATGCTCGGGGTCATGGTGCTGATCGGCCTCGACATGAACTTCTTCAACGTCTTCGTCGTCACGATGATCATCGGCATCGGGGTGGACTACGGGGTGCACATGGTCCACCGCTGGCGCGAGGTCGGCTTCGGCCCCGAGGCGCTTCAGGGCGAACGACTGGTGGCGGCCCTGGGGGAAACCGGCAAGGCGATCGTGCTCGCCGCCGTCTCGACCAGCGTCGGTTTCGGATCGCTCGCCCTCTCGCACTACCCGGGCCTGCGCTCGATGGGCATCGTCGCCATTCTCGGCGCCGTGGCCACCGCTCTGGTCTCGATCACGCTGCTGCCGGCCCTGGTCGCACTCGGCCGGCGGCGCGCGGGGAAAGTCGCCTGATGTTCCAGGGTCTTCAGGACAAGCTCCAGGGGGTCTTCCGTTCCCTGCGCTCGGAGGGCCGCATTTCGCAGGACGACGTCCGGCGCGCGGTGCGCCAGATTCGTCTCGCGCTGCTGGAGGCCGACGTCCACGTTCGGGTCGTGCGCTCCTTCGTCGCGCGCGTCCGGGAACAGGCGCTGGGCGATGAGGTTCTCGCCAGCCTCACCCCCGATCAACACATGGTCCGCATCGTGCGCGACGAGCTGATCGCGGTGCTCGGCGAGCCGGGACGGGAACTCGAACTCAAGGGCCGGCCGGCGGTGGTCGTGCTCTGCGGCCTGCAGGGCTCGGGCAAGACGACGACCGCGGGCAAGCTGGCGCACCGGCTGCGGGCCCAGGGCCGGATACCCGTGCTGGCAGCCGGAGACCTGATGCGGGCGGCGGCGGTCGAACAGCTCAAGCAGGTCGGGGCCGCGGCGGACACGCCGGTGCTGGAGCCGCTGGCTGGCGAGAAGCTGGGCGCGTTTGCCGACCGGGCGCCTGGTGCGGCGCGCGACGCAGGTTTCGACACGCTGATCTTCGATACCGCGGGCAGGCTCCATGTCGACGCGGAGAAGGTGGCGGAGCTCCAGGCGCTGGTAGAGCGGGTCGATCCCTGCGAGACGCTGTTCGTCTGCGACGCGATGACCGGTCAGGACGCCGTCAGGAGCGCCTCCGCCTTTGCCGAGGGAACGCGGCTCACCGGCGCCGTGATGACCAAGCTCGACGGTGACGCCCGCGGCGGCGCCGCGTTGTCGCTCAGGGGAGTGACGGAGGTCCCGCTTCGCTTCGTCGGGGTAGGCGAGAAGCTGGAAGATCTCGAACCCTTCGCGCCCGACCGTCTCGCCTCCCGCATCCTGGGCATGGGCGACGCGCTGTCGCTGATCGAGAAGGCCGAGCGGGTGCTCGACCGCGAGGAAACCGAGCGCCTGGCAGAGCGCATCGCCCGCCAGGAGTTCACGCTCGAGGACCTGCGCGACCAGTTGCGCCAGTTGCGCCGGATGGGGCCGCTGACCCAACTCCTCGAGTTGCTGCCGGGCCAGTTCCGGGGCGCCGACGTGGCCGGCGCCGTCGACGAGAGCCGGCTGGTGGGAGTCACCGCCCTGATCGATTCGATGACCCCGCGCGAACGGCGGAACCCGGCGATCCTGAACGCCAGCCGCCGCCGCCGCATCGCCCGCGGCGCCGGTCGAACGGTCCAGGAGCTGAACCAGTTGATCAAGCAGTACCGCCAGATGCGCAAGCTGATGAAGCGCACGAAGGGCAAGTGGATGAAGGGCATCCGGGGCGTCCGGCCATAGGCAGCCGCGGCCGACGGCTTGCAGCAGCCTCCGCTTCCCCGGCCTGCGCGTTCTGATGTTAGACTGCGCCGCTGCCTCGTCGCCAGCTCCGCTGTGGAGCCGGCGCCCCAACAACCCTGGAAGATCCTGAGATGGTGAAGATAAGACTCCGGCGCATGGGTTCGCGCCACAGACCCTTCTACCGCGTCGTCGTATCCGACAGCCGCAAGGTCCCCTCGTCGCGGGTGATCGAGGAACTCGGGCACTACGACCCGCGCAGGGACCCGGTGGTGATCCGCCTCGAGACCGACCGGATCGACCACTGGGTTTCGCGGGGTGCGCAGGTCACGGACACGGTCCGGGGCCTGGTGCGTAGAGCTTCTGCCGCGGCGGAATCCTAGGGCGTGTCGGAGGTCGCCGATCAGCTCGCCGGTGTCGTGCGGTCGATTGTCGATCGGCCCGAGGCGGTTCGGGTCGAGGAGATCGAGGAAGAGGACGCGGTCGTGCTGCAGGTTGAAGTCGCTCCGGAGGAGCTCGGCCGGGTGATCGGCCGCCAGGGACGCAGCGTGCGCTCGCTGCGCGCGCTGCTTGAGGTGCGCGGGGCCGAGACCGGCGAGTACTACGAAGTCGAGATCGTCGAACCGGAGTAGCCACGGTTGAGCCGTCGCCGATTCCGGGCTCGAGGGTTCAGACGTGAGGATGGAACAGGCGCTGCAATGCCCCGTAGCGACGACTCGGAGATGATCGTCGTCGGCTCCGTCCTGCGGGCCCACGGTCTGCGCGGCGAAGTGCTCGTCCTGCCCGACAGCGAGAACCCGGCCCGCTTTGTGCGCGGCTCGGAGCTCTTCGTGCGGTACGGGGTAGAGCCGCGGCGGCTGGAGGTCGCATCGAGCCGGTCGCATCGGGGCCGGGAACTGGTTCAGTTCGTCGGCGTGTCGGACCGCGACGCAGCGGAGGCGCTCCGGGGCGCGCTGCTCGAAGTTGCGGAGGAGAGCGTGCCGGCGGCGGAAGAGGGCAGCTTTTACTACTTCCAGCTCGTTGGCTGCCGGGTCGTCGACAAGGCACTGGGCGACTTGGGCGAGGTCACCGAGGTGGTCGAGGACGGCGGCGGCGTGCTGCTTGCGGTGGCGCGGCCGGAAGTCGGCGGCTCGGTACTCGTTCCGTTCGTGAACCAACTGCTGCCGGAGATCGACGTCGAGGAACGTCTGATCCGCAGCGACCTGCCCAAGGGCTTCCTGGAAGCATGCGGATCGACGTCGTAACCATCCTGCCCGCGGTCTTCCGCGAGTTCCTGGAGGCGAGCCTGATCGGACGGGCGAGAGCGGCCGGCCTGCTCGACGTGCGGGTCCACGACCTGCGCGACTACACGGACGATCCCCACCGCAGCGTGGACGACGAGCCCTACGGCGGCGGCGGCGGCATGGTGATGACCGCGCCGCCCTGGCTCAAGGCGGTGCGGGCGATCGCCGGCGCGGACTCCGCCGCCCACCGCATCCTGCTCTCGCCGCAGGGAGAGCGCCTGGACGATGCGAGAGTCCAGGCTCTGGCGCACGAGGAGCGGCTGGTGCTCCTGTGCGGCCGCTACGAGGCGGTCGACGAGAGGGTGCGCGATCTGGTCGTCGACTCCGAACTGTCGATCGGCGACTATGTCCTGTCGGGCGGGGAGGCGCCGGCGATGGTCGTGATCGAGGCGATATCGCGTCAGGTCCCCGGCGTCGTCGGGCGGCAGTCTTCGGTCGCGAACGAGAGTTTTCGCACCGGCCTCCTCGACCACCCGCACTACACCCGCCCGCCGGTCGTCGAGGGCATCGAGGCGCCGGAAGTGCTGCGCTCCGGCGACCATGCCCGCATCGACGCATGGCGCCGGGAGCAGGCGCTCGAAGCGACCCGACGCAAGCGGCCGGACCTGCTGGGCGGGGAAGGCTCCGCGCGGAAGTGTTTCCAGTAGAGGAATGAGCGTGGATCGGCCGCAGTAGAGGAGGCTTCGATCCTGGTCGGTTCAGGGTCGGTCTCTGGAAGCGGCAGTTGCGCGGAGGGCGCCGAACAGGCGATAATCCGCGTCCTGACCGCTTCGCGGTGTGCGAGCCTTGGATGCAAGAGCCGTCCGGTTCGCAGGAGGGACGCGAAGCCGCTACCGCTGATAACGAAGCCGCGGGGTCAGAACTGCGGCTCAGGCACAGGTGACACGCAATGCACGATCTACAGCAAGTCGAGCAGGAGTACGTGCAGCAGGGCCTGCCCGATTTTCGGGCCGGTGACACGGTCAAGGTCCACGTCCGGGTCAGGGAAGGCGCCAAGGAGCGGATTCAGATCTTCCAGGGCGTGGTGATCGCCCGTCGCGGCAGCGGCACCCGGGAGACCTTCACGGTGCGCAAGGTCTCGGGCGGCATCGGTGTCGAGCGGATCTTCCCGCTTCATTCGCCGGTGATCGGCCAGATCGAGGTCGTGCGCCGGGGCAGGGTGCGCCGGGCCAAGCTCTACTACCTCCGCAAGCGTCGCGGCCGCGCCGCCCGCATCGAGGAACTCCGCCGGCGCTGACAACGGCCGCGGCTGGCAGGAGGCCCGCGAGTCGTCAACGCAGGAACGAAGCGCAGCGAGTCCCGAGGAGCCTTGGGTTCATGGGGAGGCGGGGGCCGGGGCCGGACGCGGGGTCTCTGACGGGGTTGGCGCCGCTGATCGCCGAGGCGTACCGGCTGCGCCTGATGCGCGGGCTGGAACAGCAGTTCGCGACGGCCGGCTACGGACTCGTCGCCGGCATCGACGAGGCGGGCCGGGGCTGTCTGGCCGGGCCGGTGGTCGCAGCGGCGGTGGTGGTTGCGCCGGACTGCCTGATTCCGGGAATCGACGACAGCAAGCGGCTGTCCGCGCCGCGGCGGGAGCAGTTGGCGGCGGCGATCAGGCAGCGGGTGGCCGCGTGGTCGGTGGCGAGGGGCGATGCCGCGTTGATCGACCGCATCAACATTCTGGAAGCCACTCGGTGGGCGATGCGGAGCGCGCTGCGGTCGCTGTCGGTGCGGCCCGCCGTCGCCCTCGTCGACGCGGTGCGGTTCGACGCGGTGGATGTGTGCGGCGAGGAGGTGCCCCTGGTGCCCCTGGTGCGGGCCGATTCGCTCAGTTTCGCCGTTGCCTGTGCGTCGATCATTGCCAAGACGGACCGCGACCGCCTGATGGCGGCGTACGACCGGCAGTACCCGGGTTTCGGGTTCGCCAGTCACAAGGGATACGCGTCCGAGGAGCATCGCGCCGCGCTCAAGGAACTGGGGCCGACGCCGCTGCACCGCCTCACCTTCCGCTCCGTGCTGCCGACGTAGCGCCCCGAAACCCTCGCGAGCCGGTTTGCGGTCCGACGCTTGCAGCGCACGGATCGGCGGACCTGACGGAACCTGTTCGACATGGGAACCGACCGGCAGGCCGGCGCCGACCGACGAGGTTGTCCTGGAGGGGCGCGACCGCGGAACCGGGTCGCTCATCCAGCCGGCGGAACCGGCGGCGGGGCTCCGCTGATCACGGAACGCCGCCGCTTGCCGCGGCGGCCTTCTGCAGCGCATGCTCCCGGTACGGCATAGCATCCTGAACATGCGCCGTCGTCTCCTCCTGTTCATCATCGTGACCGGCATCGTCGCCGTGGCGGCGCTGGTGCTCTGGTTTGCACCGAAGGCGCAGGAGGCGAGCACGCTCAGGCTGGCCCGGGCGTGGGTCGGCGTGGAGGTTGGCGGCGGGGGGTTGGCCAGGACGGGCACAGTCCGACTCGTCGCCGGCGAGAGCTTCCGGCTGCATGCGGTGGTCGAGGCGCACCGCGGTGGAGACGGGGAGGCCGTGTACTACAGCGCCACTCCCCGGGTGGAGCTCGACGGTCAGGAGGTAGATGCCCTTCCCGTGGAGGAGCTGAGCGTGCTCGGCAGGGTGAGACTGCTCTGGTTCAGCGTCGAGAACGGCCTTCCCTTTCGCGAGATGGAGAACGGCGCCGACCTCGAGAGCTTCCGCTACGAGCAGTTCTTTCGTCCCGAGTGGGGCAGCGCCTGGTCGATCGACGGCGCCCTCGACGCCTACTTCGACAGCTGGGTGGAGAACGACGTCCCTGCCATCGAGCGTGACTTCGGAACCCTCCGCTACCAGGTCTGGGTCGAGACCTCGCTGGACGAGGACGCCCTGGTTCCGGATCAGCGGGTGAAGTCGGCTTCGCTACCGGACGCGACCAGGGTTGAAGCTCGTCTGCCGGAGGCGCTGGGTGTTCCGTCGGCGGTGTTCGGGCTGCCTGGCATCGTCCGCGGCGACGGGGACTGGGATGCGGCGGCCCTGGCGCGCCTGCAGGGGCTCCATCGCGACCGGCTCGCCTTCAGCCGCGTGACCCTGCTGCAGGAGTTGCTGCATGCCGGCGGTGTCGGTTGGGGTGACTTGAACTGGCAGCTCACGCCGCTCGACGGCAGCGTACCCTGGCGGGACGCGAAGGTGGGCATGCCGGCGCCGGGCGATCTGGTCCGGGTCGCGGACCGGTGGGTCGTACTGCTTGGCGACGAGACGGGCGTCGGCGAACCGGGGATGCTGGACGGGGCGGATCTCTGCCTGGACTTCGCCGCCGGCGCCTCCGTGCGGCGGCTGGACCAGATCTTCCTGCTCGGGAGCGAGGAGGGAGGCGACGTGCAGGTGGCCTCGCCGCGGCCGCCGGTCTGATCGGCCTTTGGGAGGACTCGCGGCGAAGACAGGGTGCACCGGCCTGCCATCCGTGCGCCCGCTGACGGGCGCACGGACCGGTTCGCGGGTGACGCGGGTCGCGCCACCCGGGTTCTGGCCGGCATCCGGCGCGAGCCTCCGAGGACCGGGAGTTCCGGCGGGCTATTGCGCCGCGACCTCGCCGCCGGCTGAACGCCGGATCGCCTCTTCCAGCCTGCCTTTCCGGAGAAGCTCGCTGAAGACGTGCGGCTCCTGGTTCGGCCGGTAGAGTGCATAGAAGGGGATGCCGTAGCGTCCGAAGCTCGCCAGATAGCGGGCGATGCCGTCGTCCCGATTGGTCCAGTCGGCCTGCATCGCGACGACGTCGTAGCGGGTGAAGAGGGCGGCCGTCTCCTCGGTCTCGAGGACGAGACGTTCGTTCACCTTGCAGGTGGCGCACCAGTCCGCGGTGACGTCGACGAAGACCAGTCGCCCCTCCTCGGCGAGGGTTTCGGCCTGGCCGGGGTCGAACGGAACCCAGTTCAGGACGTGTTGCGTGGCAGGTCCGGATCCGCCGCCGCCGGAAAGGGCCGGTGCGCCGTTCGCCAGAACCAGGACGAAGACGGCCGCGGCCACCGCGCCGAGGCGTTCGAGGATGCGCGGCGCCGTTTTCTGTGCGCGGCCCTGCAACCAGATGAAGAGGGCCAGGACGAGAAGCCCGATCTCGACAAAGGCGAGGCGGGCGCTGTCCATCTGGGCGGCCAGAACGTAAAGCAGCCAGACCGTCGTGCCGGCGATCAGAAAGCCCATGATCCCCCGCAGCGTCGCCATCCACTCGCCGGGTTTCGGCAGCATCCTGACCGCGTTGGGGACCGCGGCGAGCAGCAGGTAGGGAGCCGCGAGTCCGACGCCGACCGCGGTGAACACGGCCACGATCGTGGTTCCCGGCTGGCTCAGCGCGAAGCCGACCGCGGTGCCGAGAAAGGGCGCCGAGCAGGGGGTCGCCATCAGAGTCGCGAACACGCCCGAGAAGAAGTGCCCGGAGTAGCCTTCGCTCTGGCCGCCGCCGAGCCGGTTGCTGATCGCCTGCGGCAACTGGATCTCGAACAGGCCCCAGACGTTCAGGCTGAAGAGGGTCAGCACCAAGGCAAGGAAGGTGACGAACAGGGGGTTCTGGAACTGGATCCCCCAACCGATCGCCTGGCCGGCCGAGCGGGCAAGGAGCGTGGCTCCCGCGAGCGCCCAGAACGAGACGAGGATGCCCAGCGTCGTCATCAGTGCGCCCGCCGTGATCTCGCGGCGCGGCCGGCCCGAGGCCTGGGCCAGGCCGAAGAGCTTGAGCGAGACGATCGGCAGCACGCACGGCATCGCATTCAGGATCAGTCCGCCGAGCAGAGCCGGAATCAGCGCGGCGAACAGGCCCAGGCCGCCGGAGGACGTGCCGGAGGGCGGGGCCGGGGCGGCCTCGAAGGCCGGGTGTCCGGTTGGCTCGCCGGTGGCGCCGATCTCGAGTTGAACCGTTGCCTCGGCGGTGACCGGCGGCAGACACTGGGTGTCGTCGCAGGCCTGGTAGGTGAGCTCGGCGGGTACATCGACGACACCGGCCCTCGCGTCCGCCGGCACGTCGAATTCCGCGTGGACGACCGCCTCGTGCTCGTAGACCGCCAGCAGATCCTCCGAGAACTCGAACTCCCACATGACGTGGTCGGGATAGCGGATATCGGGCTGCGGCCAGCCGGCGGGGGCCTTGAAGGCGATCTCGGTGGCGATCAGGTAGTCGAAGCTCGGCGTGTGACTCTGGATGTGCCAGCCGTCATCCACCGTGATCACTGCGGCGATCCGCACCCTGTCGCCGGGAGCGTGGGAGGTGAGGTCGGCGAAGGCCTCGAGCGAAGCCTTCCGGGGCGTCCTGAACTGGCCTTCGGTGACCGCGGCCAGGCACAGAATCGCGGCGACGGCCATGGCCGCCGCTCCCGATCTGCTGGTACGATGGTGGGTCATGCCTTCCGGTGAGCGCGAGTCGGCGACGATGGCAGTCTCCCGACGGGTGGCCGAGCTGCGCCGCGAGGGCGTCGAGGTGTTCGACCTGGGCGCCGGAGAGCCCGACTTCCCCTCGCCGGAGACAGCGGTGAGTGCTGCACAACGAGCCCTCGACGAGGGCCGCACGAAGTATACGGTGCTCGAAGGTACGCCGGAGCTGAGAGCGGGGCTGGCCTCCCGGTACCGCGCCCACGGAGCGCCGTGGAGGGCGGCCAACGTGCTGGTCACGGTGGGCGCCAAGGCGGCGCTCTACGAGCTGGCGCAGGCCTTGCTGTCCGCCGGCGACGAGGTCGTGATGCCCACGCCGGCCTGGGTCAGCATTCCGGCCCAGGTGCGGCTCGCGGGCGCTACGGCGGTCACCGTGCCGATGGCGGCGGGCGACGGGTTCGCGATTCGGGCGCAGCCGCTGCTCGGGGCGATGTCGGAGCGGACGCGGGCGGTGATCGTCAACACGCCGTGCAACCCGACCGGCGCGGTCGCTTCGATGCTCGACCTGGAGCGGCTCGCGGCGGCCTGCGCCGAGCGAGGCGCCCTGCTGATCTCCGACGAGACCTACGAGCGGTTCGTCTACGACGGCTGGAGGCACGCCAGCGTCGCGTCGCTGGCGGCGGCGTATCCGGAGACGGTCGTCCTCGTGGGATCGTTCTCGAAGAGCTACGCGATGACCGGATGGCGGCTCGGCTACCTGCTTGGCGCGCCTTCGGTGGTGTCCGCGGCGGCCGCGGTGCAGAGCCACGTGACCTCGAACGCGACCTCGTTCGCGATGGCCGGCGCCGAGGCAGTGCTCCGGTGTGAGCCGCCCGAGGCAGCGGCGCTGGCGGCGGCCTGCGCGCGGCGTCGGCGGAGTTTGCTGAGGGAGTTGGGCCGGCTTCCGGGTGTCGTCTGTGCGCCGCCGCCGGGCACCTTCTATGCGTTCCCGGACGTGAGCGCCTGGTTCGATGATTGGTGTCCCGACTCCGCGGCCTTCTCTCGCTGCCTGCTGGAGGAGGCCGGCGTGGCCACAACGCCCGGTTCGGCCTTCGGATGCGAAGGTCACATCCGTCTGTCCTATGCCTGCAGCGACGAGGTGCTGACCTCGGGGATGGAGCGGATCGCCCGGCTCCTTCGGGGGCGCGGTCTTGGCGCCGGCAGGAGGCGCGCGGGGTGAGACCAGCCGCGGAATGTCCATCACTTGTCCCCGTCCGACGCTTCAACGGTCTTGGCGCCGGCAGGAGACTTGCAGGATGAGACCGTTGATCGGCAGGCTCGCCTTCCCCATGTTCAACCTGTTCGGCATCCAGGTGCGGGTCCACTTCACGTTCGTCCTGCTCCTGGTCTGGATCGCGGTTCTGGCGCCGGAGATGGAGAGCAACGCAGGCTTGCTCGGCCTGGTCGTCGTCGGGCTGCTGGCAAGCGTCATCGTGCATGAGTTCGGCCACGCGCTGACCGCTCGCCGGTACGGGATCGAGACCCGCGAGATCGTGCTGACGCCGATCGGGGGCGTGGCCCGTCTGGACGGCTATCCGCAGGGCAGGGCCGAGTTGGCGATCGCGGCCGCCGGTCCGCTGCTGAACCTGGGCCTGGCGATCGTGCTCTTCTGCGGCCTGGTGCTGGCCGGGCTGCCGCCGTGGGGCGCCGGCCCCGTCGTCGATCTGCCTTCGGCGCTGCAGTGGTTGTTGTTCGGCAACGTGTGCCTGTTCCTGCTCAATCTGCTGCCCGCCTTTCCCCTGGACGGCGGCCGCATCCTGCGCTCGGCGCTGTCGTCGTTTCTCGGCCAGGAGCGGGCGACCCGAATCGCGACCCGGCTGGGGATGCTGCTTGCCGCACTGCTCGGGCTGGCGGCGTTCGTGCCTTGGACCCTGGGCGTGCCGTTCAACCTGATTCTGCTTCTGACCGCCTTCTTCGTGCTGATGGGTGCGACCCGGGAGTCCTCCCTGGTGAGGATGCTGCAGGTTCTGCAGGGCCGCCGGGCCGGGGAGGCGATGATGACCCGCTGCGAGAGACTGGCGCCGCAGGACACGATCGAGTGGGCGGTGCGCCTCCTGCTCTCCACCACCCAGCGGCAATTCCCGGTCGTGGACGGCTGGGGTCGGGTCGCGGGCGAAGTGGACCGCCAGCGCCTGCTCGACCTGGTCGCCCGTTGTCCGGGCGAGACGCCGTTGCTCGAGTTGATGAACCGCGAGCCGCTGACCGTGACCGAGGATTGCGACCTGCTGGAGGTGCTGCGCCAGTTGCAGGGTTCGGCGCGTGCACTCTGGGTGGTCCGGGATCAGGAGCTGCGTGGAATGCTCACCGCGGACGGCCTGTCGCAGTTCGTCGAGGTGTGCAAGCGGCTGCGGCATCGGGATTCGGGCGCGGCGAGGCCTTAGCTCTGGCCCTCCGCGTGATCAGCCTGCCGATGCACCTTAGCCTGCCCGCGGCAAACCACGATGCACCCGTTCCGGCAGTGCATCCCGTCCAGCACCGCGCCATCCGTGTGCGCCGGGCGACGGCGGCACGCTCGTCCTGGCGACGGTCACGCCTCCACGGCTCGTCCTTGACAGGACGGATACTGCTAGAGTCGGCAGTTCCCGACAGTAAGGAGTGACCCGTGAGCGACGAGGCAAAGGGATCCGGATTCTCTCGCCGGTCGTTCCTGCGCGGCGGCGCCGCCGGGGCCCTGTCGGGAGGGCTGGCGGCGGGCCTGCTGCCGGAAGACGCCGCTGCTGCTGCTGCGCCGAAGGATGTGGACGGCGTCCCGACCGTCGGGCCGGGCCCGGTCGAGGTCGAACTCGAAGTGAACGGCGTGGTCCGCCGGCTGGAGGCGGAGCCGCGGGTCACGCTGCTCGACGCGCTGCGTGACCATCTCGACACGACGGGCCCGAAGAGAGTGTGCGATCGAGGCGCCTGCGGCGCCTGCACCGTGCTCGAGGACGGGCATCCGATCTACGCCTGCAGCCGCCTGTTGATCGAATCCGCCGGGCGCAGCATCACCACGGTCGAGGGATTGGGCTCGCCGGATGCCATGCACGAGGTACAGCAGGCCTTCGTGGAGAACGATGCCCAGCAGTGCGGCTACTGCACGCCGGGCTTCGTCGTCGCCGCCGCGGCGCTGCTGGCCCGCAACCCGAGGCCGGGAGAGCGGGAGATCGAGGCCGGACTGGGCGGCAACTTCTGCCGCTGCGGAACCTACATGGGGATTCTCGGCGTGGTCGGCGCCCCGGGCCATGCTGCGGGACGCAGCGGAGGGGACCACGGTGGCTGACTACTCCTGGCCGGAGCCGGACCGCAGGGGCCAGATCGGCCGCGGCCCGGCCCGCCTGGACGGTGCAGTCAAGTCGACCGGGTTCGCGAGGTACCCGTCGGACCGGAATCCGCCGGGCCTTCTGGCCGCGAAGATCCTCACCTGCCCCCACGCCCACGCCCGCGTCGTGCGGATCGACACGGCAGCGGCGGAAGCGATTCCGGGCGTGCGCGTCGTTCAGGTGATCCAGGGCGAGGGCTCGGAGATCCAGTGGGCAGGCGACGAGGTGGCTGCGGTCGCGGCGGAAACGGACGACATCGCCCGCGACGCGCTCCGTGCGATTCAGGTCGAGTACGAGGTGTTGCCCCACTTCGTCACGGAAGAGCACCGGGAGCGCGCGCCTGTGGCCGAGCCGGGTTCCGAGCGCACCGACGGCGACCCGGACGCCGCCTTCGCCTCCGCCCATCGCACGGTGGAGCAGACGCTCGGGATGCCGCAGATGGCCCACATGTGTCTCGAACCGCACGGTCAGGTCGCGTCCTGGGATGGCGACGAACTCGAGGTTCATGCCTCGACGCAGGCGGTTTCCACTCTGGCAGGCCAGTTCGCCTCGGAACTGGGCATACCGGCGACCCAGGTGCGGATCCGGACCGAGTACATGGGCGGCGGGTTCGGCTCCAAGTTCTCGCCGGACCGCTGGGGGATCGTCGGTGCGGAACTCGCTCGCGAGGCCGGCGCGCCGGTCAAGCTGTTCCTGGACCGGGATCAGGAAGTGTCGGTCGCCGGGAGCCGTCCGTCCGCTTTCGCCCGGGTCCGGGTGGCGGCGGACGAGCAGGGCAGGCTGGTGGCCTGGGACTCGGACTCCTGGGGCTCGGGCGGCTTGCCGGGCGCCGGCCAGACGCCGCTGCCCTATGTGTTCAGCAGGTTGCCGAACCGGCGCCTCCGCCACACGTCCGTGCCGACCAACCTGGCCGGAGCGCGGGCCTGGCGGGCGCCGAATCATCCCCAGGCGTGCTTCCTGACGATGGCCAGCCTCGACGATCTGGCCAATGAGCTGGACCTCGACCCGATCGAGTTCCTGGACCGGAACCTCGAGTTCACCGGCCGCGCCGACGTGTACCGGGAAGAACTCGGCATCGCCGCCGGAATGGCCGGGTGGAAAGAACGCTGGCAGCCGCGCAAGAGGTCCCGGGATAGCGCTCTCCAGCGCGGCCTGGGCGTTTCGATTCACACCTGGGGCGGGCGCGGCCATGCGAGCAACTGCGACGTGACCGTGCATGCCGACGGCGCGGTCGAGGCCCGGATCGGTTCCCAGGACATCGGCACCGGGACGCGGACCATCGTTGCCCAGGTGCTGGCCGAGACGTTCGGCCTCGAATTGCCCCAGGTGCGGGTATCCCTGGGCGACAACCGGTTCCCGCAATCGGGTCCGTCCGGCGGCAGTTCGACGGTCGGCGGGGTCAGCGCCTCGACCCGCCGCGCTGCGCAGGACGCCCTGCGCGAAGTCCTGGCGCGAGTCGCCCCCGAGCTCGGGGCGGCCCCGGAAGAGCTGGCGGCGGCGGGCGGCCGCGTGTTCGTGGAAGGCGAGCCGTCGCGCTCGATGTCCTGGACCGAAGCCGCATCGCGGATCGGCGGCGCGCCGGTCAGCGCCCAGGGGCGCAACCCGGGCCCTGGTCGGCTGATTTCGAGCGGCGTCGGCGGCGTGCAGATCGCGGAAGTCGAGGTGGACATGGAAACCGGCGTGGTCCACGTCGAGCGGATGATCGCGGTGCAGGACTGCGGCCTGATCGTCAACCGGCGGCTGGCGGAGAGCCAGGTCCACGGCGGTCTGATCATGGGCGTCGGCTATGCGCTGTTCGAAGAGTGGATTCCGGATCCGGTCACCGGGCGTCTGCTGAACGCGGACATGGAGTTCTACAAGCTGGCGGGTCTCCTGGATGTCGGATCGCTGGAAGTGCACATGATGACCGGCCCCGGGTACGACGAACGGGGCGTGATCGGCCTGGGAGAGCCGCCCGTGATCTCACCCGGCGCCGCGATCAGCAACGCGGTGGCGAACGCAATCGGCGTGCGCGTGCCCTACCTGCCGCTGACGCCGGACCGTGTGCTCGACGCGCTGGCGGGCCGTGGGGGGATTGCCTGATGCGACCCTTCAGCTACGCGGCGCCCGCGACGGTTGAGCAGGCGGTGAGCCTGCTGGAAGTTGAGGGCAGCGAGGTTCTCGCGGGCGGAACGGACCTCCTGAGCCTGCTCAAGGACGATGTCGAGCGGGTCGAGCGGCTGGTCGCGCTGCGCGGTATCGGAGACCTGTCCGGCGTCGAGGTCGCTGGCGGCCGGCTCCGGATCGGTTCGATGACGACGTTGCAGGAGCTGCGGGACCATGCCGAAGCGATGGCCGCCGTGCCGGCGCTCGGAACCGCGATCGACGGTGTGGCCAGTGCGCAGTTGCGGGCCATGGGCACCGTCGGCGGCGATCTGCTGCAGCGTCCCCGCTGCTGGTATTACCGGCGGGGTTTCGGTCTGCTGGCTCTGGCCCCGGATGGCGGGTCGATGGTCGAAGCAGGCGACAACCGCTACCACGCGATCTTCCCGCAGGGCGACGCGCGCTTCGTCAGTCCCTCCAGCCTGGCGCCGCTCCTGGTCGCCCTCGGGGCGGAGGCGACGGTCCACGGACCGGACGGTGAGCGGCGCGTGCCGGTCGAGGCGCTGTACCGGACACCGCGGGCTGAAGGAGAGCGGGAGAACACGTTGGGGCCCGGCGAGCTGCTGGTCGAGGTGACGGCAAGTGTCGGCGCTGCCCGCTCGGCGGTCTACGAGGTCCGGCAGCGCCGGTCCCTGGACTGGCCGCTGATGGCCGCCGCGGTCTCCCTGCACGGGGAGCTGCCGAGGGTGGACCGGGCCCGGATCGTGCTGGGCCACGCGGCGCCGACTCCCTGGCTGGCGGCCGCGGCCGGTGACCTGCTGACCGGCGGCGAGCTGACGCCGGAACGGATCGAGGAGGCGGCGCGGGCGGCCGTGGAGGGCGCCCGGCCGATGAGCGGCAATCGGTACAAGGTACAACTTGCCACGGTTGCGGTGAGGCGGGGACTGCAACGGGCCGCCGGCATGGAGGCTTGACGCGATGGCGGACCGACTGGCCGGGGGCGTGACCCCGGAACTTTGCCGAAGGCTGCGTTGGAAGACGATGTTCATGACCCTTGCTCCGCCGCCTCCTGACGCCGACGTCGATCCGCAGCACGAGATCGACGACGGTTTCGTCTGGTGTACCCACAACATGAACTGCCTCGGGCCCGACGGCGCGGTAGCGTCCAGGGAAACCTGCCGGCAGGGCCGCGGTTGCTTCGAGCGCCACGGCCGGGACGATGGAGACCCGCCGACATGAAATCTGTCGAGATGCAACGCGTGAACGGCGGCCCTGGTCGTCGCGTTTCCGGATCGGGGAACTCCCACAGGACCGGATCCGTGATGCAACGCGGCGTGAAGGCGGCCCTGCTCGTCGCGGCGGGTCTGCTCCTGCCCGCCGTGGCGTCGGGCGCCGGGGTCGGGATCTCGGGCGCTTACGTCGAAGCGCGAACCGCCGATGTCTACACCGGGCCGTGCTTCGCCAACTCGGAGGTCGGGCTGGTCGGCAACGAGGCGATCATGGCCTGGCGGGTCGACAGCGGCGGCTGGGACGGGGTCGATCTGGAGGGGCTTTCGGTGCTTGCCGTCGTCCGCTCCGAAGCGACACTTGGCGATCCGTATGCCGATTCCGATGCCGCGGAGTCGGTCCTCATCGTCGACGCGAATGCAGACTCCTCGCAGAGGCGGGCGCTCGAAGGATTCGCCCGCGGGATGGCCGGTGAGTTGCTTGCCGAGGTCGCCCTGGTCCAGGCCGCCGAGGTCGACTTCGACGTCCTGGCCAACGGCGCCGCGTCGGTGACTGCCGGCGGGCTCGCGGCGCTCCGCACCAGGCCGCTCGATCACCGGGATCACCTGTGCGGGAACGAAACGGTCTTCTACCCGCCCCTGGCTCCGACGGACGCGGCGGCGCCGGGAGTCGCCCTCGAGCACACCTGGCGGGGAGAAGGCCTGGGAGCCACCTGGAAGAGCCCCGGCAAGCGCAGTACCTTCGTGGGCCGATTCAGCCGCTAGCAGCCGTCTTGAAAACAAGGATGCTCACCTCTCGTTGGACAGCGCTTGAGGGGGTCCCGGTTCGTTGGAGTCAGACAGTTCCGAGGCTCGGCCACGTTGGGGAGGACGGTTGCGGCCAGACTGCTGGAGCCGGTCTCTTCCTTGGCTCCTTCGGCCTGTGAGGATCTCCATCTGGCCAGGCGGCCGCCCCTCAGGTGGACGCGATGATCATCAATAAGCAACAGATCGGGAATTGCAGCCTTCTGGCGGTCGAGGGCGTGATCAGGCTGGGGCAGAGCGCGCGTTTTCTGGCCGAGGCGCTGAAGCGGAGCCTGGCGGAAGGCGACGGCCATGTCCTGCTCGATCTCTCCGAGGTGAACTACATGGACTCGACCGGCATCGGCGAGCTGGTCGGCCATCTGGTTCGGCTCCGCGCCCAGGAGCGGAAGATGATCCTGATCCAACCCTCCGAGCGGATCAGCCAGTTGTTGACCGTGGCCGGTGTTGCGTCGCTCTTCCCGACCTACGACAGCTTGTCGGAAGCCCTGGCAGCCGAGGCTGGCGAGACCTGAAACTCCTCCCGGGCGCCCGTGTCGGCGCCCATCGCAGCCTGACCGCCGTTCCTGCCGCCACGGGTTCCTGCGCGTCTCTCGCGGGCGGGCGACGGGTTCGGGTGACCCGCTACGGAAGGTGCAACGGCCCCTTCGAGGCGGCGCTGGCGGCAGCAGCCGGTCGACCGGGGGGTTCAGTCAACCCCGCGCGGGTTGGTGTCGGTTGCCGCGGGTTTCCGGGCCTCCAGAACAAAGGGATCGGGCAGCAGCTCCCGGAGTGTGAAGCGCCTCCAGTTGCCGGCCTCCCCGCTGCCGGCGGCGACCGATACGACGGGCAGGTCGCTGGAGAACTCTGCCAGCGCGTCGCGGCACTGGCCGCAGGGCGCGCACGGCGGCGCGGCGCCGGTGACGATGGCCAGCGCCTGGAATGACGTCCGCCCGTCCGCGACCGCGGCCGACAGCGCTCCCCGTTCGGCACAGAGAGTCAGGCCGAGCACCCGGTTCTCGACGTTGCAGCCGCCGTAGATGCGCCCGTCCCCAGCCATCAGGGCCGCGCCCACGCGGAAACCGCTGTACGGGGCATGGGCTCGTTCGCGGCTGCGGGCCGCAACGTCGATCAGGGCTTCCCAGTCGATGCCCTCCCGGGTGGCGGCGTGCTCCGGGTTCGGCGTGTGGAAGCGAGGCTGCCCGCTCATCGACCGGACCCTAGCAGTCCGTGGTCTGTGATACCGTGCCTCGCGCTTTGGCTGTCAGACTTCGTGTCGTGCCTACGTGCGTGACTCCTATTGATCGCGGTCCGTCACCAATCTCGATGCCGGTTCGCAAGTCCGTGAGGTGGTCGCTTTGAGCGAACCCCCCGTCGCGCCGCCAGCCGGCGGTCACGAGGTCGGCTGGCGGAACGGTGCTCTGGTCGTGCCGGAGCGCCCGATCGTCCCGTTCATCGAGGGCGACGGCATTGGCCCCGACATCTGGAGCGCTGCCCAGGCGGTGATCGACGCCGCGGTGGAGAAGGCGTACTCGGGTGCGCGCTCCATCGCCTGGCTGGAGATTCTGGCCGGCGAGAAGGCCCTGGATCAGACCGGAGAGTGGCTCCCGTCCGCGACCGTCGATGCGATCCGGTACTACCGGGTGGCGATCAAGGGCCCGCTGACGACGCCGGTCGGCGGCGGCATCCGCAGCCTGAACGTGGCGCTCCGCCAGCTGCTCGACCTGTACGCCTGCGTGCGTCCGGTGCGCTACTTCGACGGCGTGCCGTCGCCGGTTCGCGAACCGGAGAAGGTGGACATGGTCCTGTTCCGCGAGAACACGGAGGACGTCTACGCCGGTCACGAGTGGCAGCAGGGAACGGAGGAAACGGCGGCCCTGATCGAGTTCGTCCGCAGCAGGCTGGGCCGGGACATCCGCGCCGACTCCGGCATCGGCATCAAGCCGGTCTCGGTGACCGGAAGCAAGCGGCTGGTCAGGAAGGCGCTCGAGTACGCCCGCGTCCAGGGACGAAACAGCGTCACCCTGGTGCACAAGGGCAACATCATGAAGTTCACCGAAGGCGCCTTCAAGGAGTGGGGCTACGAACTCGCGGCGGAGGAGTTCGCGGACATCACGGTGAGCGAGGACGACCTGTGGTCGAAACACGACGGCCGCCTGCCGGATGGCCGCATCCTGGTCAAGGACCGCATCTCGGACGCCATGTTCCAGCAGGTGCTTCTGCGCGCCGACGAGTACGACGTGATCGCGACGACGAATCTGAACGGCGACTATCTGTCGGACGCGCTGGCGGCTCAGGTCGGCGGTCTGGGGATGGCGCCGGGCGCCAACGAGGGTGACGGCGTCGCTCTGTTCGAGGCCACTCACGGCACGGCGCCGAAGTATGCGGGCCTGGACAAGGTGAACCCGTGCTCGGTCATCCTGTCGGCCGTGATGATGCTGAACTGGTTGGGCTGGCAGGAGGCCGGCAGGTCGATCGAGAACGCGATCGGCCGCGCGATTCGCCAGAAGCGCGTGACCTACGACCTGGAACGCCAGATGGAGGGGGCGACGCTGCTCAAGACCTCCGAGTTCGGCCAGGCGATCGTCGAGAACCTCGACTAGCGCCGCCAGACCGGTCGCAGCCTCCATGTCCGGCCCCAGCCGCCACCTCGCCAACCCGCGCCTCCCCGGGACAAGGCAGCCGCGCCGCCCGCTGCGCAGCGTTCGGCGCCGCAAGCTCCCGGCCAGGGCCAACCCGTGAAGATCCACGAGTTCCAGGCCAAGGATGTCCTGCGCGGATTCGGCGCCAGGGTGCCCCGGGGCGAGGTGACGGACGATCCGGCGGAGGCGGCCGAGATTTGCCGCGACTACGGAGGCCGCTGCGTGGTCAAGGCCCAGATACACGCCGGCGGCCGCGGCAAGGGGGGCGGAGTCAAGGTCGCCTTGAGCCCGGAAGAGGCGGAACTTCTGGCGGGCGAGATCCTCGGCATGCAGCTCGTGACGCACCAGACCGGTCCCGAGGGGCAGCAGGTGCGAGAGGTCCTGATCGAAGAGGCGCTCCAGATCGAGCAGGAGCTCTACCTGGGCGTGACCCTCGACCGGGCAGCCGAACGGCCGGTGCTGATGGCGTCCCGTTCGGGCGGCATGGACATCGAAGAGGTCGCGCGTACGGACCCGGATGCGATCCTGCGCGAGCTGATCGATCCGCAACTCGGCGTCCTGCCGTTCCAGTGCCGGAGAGTGGCGGCGGGCCTGGGGTACTCGGGCGGCACGGCGCGTCAGATCCAGGCGGCCGTTGCCAGCGTCGTCGCGGCGTACCTCGAGACGGACGCCTCCCTGGTCGAGATCAACCCGCTGATGGTCGACAGGGGGGGCGACGTCTACACCCTGGACGCGAAGATGACCTTCGACGACAACGCGATGTTCAGACGGCGCGAGATCGCCGAGCTTCGGGACATCCACGAAGAGAACCCGCTCGAGGTCGAGGCGTCCAGGCACGGCATCAGCTACATCAAGCTCGACGGCAACATCGGCTGCATGGTCAACGGCGCCGGTCTGGCCATGGCGACGATGGACATCATCAAGCTCTACGGCGCCGAACCGGCCAACTTCCTGGACGTGGGCGGCTCGGCCTCCCAGGAGGCGGTCGAGAGTGCTTTCCGGATCATCCTCTCGGACGCGTCGGTGAAGGCCGTGCTGATCAATATCTTCGGCGGCATCGCGCGCACCGATCGCATCGCTCGCGGCGTCGTGGCGGCGATCGAGGGACTCGCCGCCGCGGACACGCCGGTCAAGGTCCCGGTCGTTGTCCGGCTGGAGGGGACGAACGTGGAGGAAGGCCGCGAGGTTCTCGAACGAGCCGACTTCGACTTCATCGTCGCGGGCGGCATGGCGGATGCCGCCGAGCAGGCCGTGGCGGCGCTGGAAACCCGGACGATGGGGGCCTGAGGAGCCGGAGACGATGTCGATCCTCGTTGACAGGGACACGCGCCTGATCGTGCAGGGCATCACCGGTCGCGAAGGCCTGTTCCATGCGATGGGCTGCCGTGACTACGGCACGCAGGTCGTGGGCGGCGTGACGCCCGGCAAGGGCGGCAGCACCGTGGAGGGCTTCCCGGTGTGGGACTCTGTCCGCAAGGCGCGGGATGCCGCGGATTGCAACGCCACCCTCATCTTCGTGCCGCCCCCGTTCGCGGCCGACGCGATCATGGAGGCCGCCGACGCCGGCGTCGAGTTGATCGTCTGCATCACGGAAGGCATCCCGGTGAGCGACATGGTGCGGATCAAGAGCTTCCTGGCGGGCCGCAACAGCCGCCTGCTGGGACCGAACTGTCCGGGCCTGATCACGCCGGGAGAAGCGAAGGTCGGCATCATGCCGGGGCACATCCACGCGCGGGGCAACGTCGGCGTGATCAGCCGCAGCGGCACGCTGACCTACGAAGCCGTATGGCAACTCACGAACGAGGGGCTCGGCCAGACGACGTGCGTTGGCATCGGCGGCGATCCGATCAACGGCACAAGCTTCATCGACGTGCTCTCGCTGTTCGCCGCAGACGAGAAGACGGAGGCGATCGTCCTGATCGGCGAGATCGGCGGCACCGCGGAAGAGGAGGCGGCAGCCTGGATTCGGCGGCGCCTGGACATCCCGGTGGTCGGCTTCATCGCCGGCGCGACCGCACCGCCGGGCCGGCGGATGGGCCACGCCGGCGCGATCGTCGCCGGCGGCAAGGGAACGGCCGCGGAGAAGAAGAAGGCGCTGGAAGCGGCCGGGGTCCTCGTGGTCGACTCGCCGGCCGAGATGGGGGCGCGGGTCGCCGGGGCTCTCGCCTCCTGAAGGAGGCGCTTCGTCAATGGGAGATCGCTCGAGGATGGAAGAGACACTGACGATCATCAAGCCGGACGCCGTGCGTGCGGGACACACCGGCCGGATCATCGCCCACCTCGAGGATGCGGGGTTCACGGTCCAGGCGATCCGGCGGTTGCGGCTTACCCAGGCGCAGGCCGAGGCCTTCTACGCCGTGCATCGTGAGCGGCCCTTCTTCGCCGACCTGGTCGCCTTCATGACCAGCGGTCCGGCGGTGGCACTGGCGCTCTCTCGCGAGAACGCCGTCGCCCGCCTGCGCGACACGATGGGCGCGACGGACTCCACCCGGGCAGCGCCCGGCACGATCCGAAACCTCTACGGCACCGACATCCAGAACAACGCGATCCACGGCAGCGATTCACCCGGGAACGCGGCAATCGAGCGCGCGTTCTTCTTCGCCGGCTGCGATATGGTCGGGCCTGCGCGGATTCCTCGCTAGCCCCTACGCTGCTTCACTCTCGTGGCTATTGGTCGGAGCGATGCCGTTCTCGGAGGCCCTGAAGCCGCCTTGCGGTGCGCGCGAGCGATCGCTGACGCCTTGGTCGATCAGCGCCGTGCAGGGTTGATCTTCGAGTGTTCTCCAATAGAGAAATGAGCGTGGAGCGGCTGCGGTAGAGAGGCTTCGATCCGGTTCGGTTCAGGGGTTGGTTTCTGGAAGCGGCAGACGGTTCCGTACCGTCTGGAGGCACCCAATTGGCTACAGAAGCAAGACTGGCTACAGAAGCAAGACTTGGGGGAGGTTGTAGAAGTATGAGGCATGGTCTTCCACTTGTGACGAGCCTGCTGGCCGTGGTCCTGTTGGCGCCGCCAATGGAAGGACAGGGACCACCGGACGAGGTCCTGGAACTGCACTGGATCTCGGCGGCAAGGGCTCTTGACGAGGAGATTCCGGACAGCGTGCATCCGAGCGAGCGGAAGCTGATCAACGAGCAATCGGAGAAGTTCCGGGCGACGTTCGGTTCAGCCGCCAGCCACGATCTCCGCGAGGGGCATCTTGCACCCGAGGAGTTCTGCACCGTCAAGGGCATCGGTGCGGGATTCCTCCTCCTCGGTCCCGACACGGATGGTGAGTTCGGAAGCGGGCTGCTTCTCGCCGAAGTGGCGGTCGTCGCGACCGTGGCGGACATCATCCCCGGTTTCGGCAGCTTTGCCTGGATTGAGTCCCTCCTGGAGCTCAGCGACGCGGTTCCGCTCCACGGTCGGTCCCCCATCCCCGACTATGTCCTTCTGCCGGTACGGAGGGTAGTCGCCGAAGACCGCGTGTTCTGTGACGGTTATGGTCCGGAGTTCGACCCGGTCATCGGAACCCGCGTTGTCGTGATCGGCCCTTGGGTCGAGGGCGTGGTTCCTGTCGGTCCGGGACCGGGAAACTCGACCCTGTTCGCCATCGTGCGGAAAGACGGCGAGTCGCTGCGCTGGTCGCACGGCAGCACCGGCCCCGACAACCTCGTTGATCTGCAATGGCGTGTGGAAGAGGCTGTCCGCGGCAACCTCTTCAAGCTGACATCGCATCTGGCCCGGCTCAGAGAAGGCGCGGAGGAACGCGGGCAGTTTGGGGTTGAATGGTCGCGACGAACGAGGCGGGGCTGCCGCCTTGTCGCCGTCGACGAGGAAAGCGGAGAACAAACCGAGATATGCATCGGCTCCAACGCAACCGCAGCGGCGAAGGCGCGATTCCGGAAAGCCTGGCAGCAGCAATGCGCTGACGGTGGAGAAGACCCGTTCGTTGAAGTGTTGTCGGGCGACGAGCGGACCAAGGCGAGCATCTGCAACCGATGAGACGATGAGAAGAGCAGTTGTCTTTCTCGCTCTCGTCACCGGTATTGCCTCAACAGCAGAAGCCCAGGAAGCCCCTGTCGATTGTACGCCGGGATCCATGTCCGCCCAGTACGGTGGCGCTCTCTCCCGCAATGGCATCTCTCTGATCAGCCCGTCAGGCGATCACTTCGTCAGTGACTCCGTGCGCAACGGCGCGATCGGCAAGTGGACGGGGGAGAACGGCTGTGCAGAGAATCAACGGCCTCCGCTGTTCACCAGAGCCGTCAGTAACACGGAAACGTGGACGGTCAGGCAAGGGCGATACACGGATTTTCCAGACGTAGTCACGAATGTCGAGCGCTACAGAAACGGGGGCACCTGCGGCGTAGCGCCACTGGGTACCAGCCGGACCATCTACATTTTCGACGAGACGCGCTGCAAGAAAAAGTGGCGCAAGATCGAGATCCTGGCCCATGAACTGGGTCACGCAATGAGACTCGGTCATGCAAATCAGGATCCGCCCTTACCAGGGCGGGACCGGCAGCTACACGCTGACAGTGACCGCGACCAGTACGGCGACGCCACCACCGCCACCGCTGGCAGTGCCGGCCGTTCCTGATTCCCGGTCTCCGTCAGGCGGCTCCTTCGACACGGTGCTCCCTGCTGCAACCGGAGGCGCCGCACCTTACGCATACAGCGTGTCGGGGCTGCCGGCGGGGATCACGTTCGTTGCGTCGACGCGGCGTGCTAGCGGGACGCTTCCGACCGTCACGACCGATACGGACTACACGATCACGTACACCGCTACGGACAGTGCAAGCGCCTCTTCGTCCGTGACCTTCGTTGCTACCGTCGTTGCGCCGTCGGCGCCGGCGGTGCCGTCGGCGCCGGCGTTGAACGGCTCGGTGTCGGGGCGGACGCAGACCCTGACCTGGACGGCGCCTGCCGGCGGCGGGATCACGCGCTACCAGTTGCAGACCAGAGCATCGGCGGCCCACCCATGGCATTTTACGGGCGCAGGAACGCCGTCGCCGTCGTCCAACATCGGTTCGAGCGTGAGGTCATGGAGCGTGGTCACCCCCTGGACCCTGGTTCGTCACTATCAGGTGCGGGCGACGAATGCGGTCGGAGACGGCGCCTGGTCCAATGTCGTCGAACTGACAACTCCGCCGGCGGCGCCGCCGCCGCCGTTGTCAGTGCCGGGAATCCCCAACTTCCGGTTGCCGTCAGGCGGCTCCGTGAGCACGGTGTTCCCGGCGGCAACCGGAGGGACGGTGCCTTACGCGTACAGCATGTCGGGACTGCCGCCGGGGATCACGTTCGTCGCGTCGACGCGGCGTGCTAGCGGGACGCTTCCGACCGTCACGACCGAGACGGACTACACAATCACGTACACCGCCACGGACAGCGCGAGCGCGTCTGCCAGCGTGACGTTCGTCGCAACGGTGAGAGCGCCTCCGCCCCTTCCGCCACCGCCGTCAGCACCGCAGCTCAGCGGGTCGGTTCTGCGGCAGACTCAGTCCCTGTCCTGGACCGCTCCAGCTTCAACGAGCGCGATCACGCGCTATCAGATGCAGACGAGGAATTCGGCTGCTCACTCCTGGCGGTACACGACGGCGGGTTCGCCCTCGCCGTCGTTGAACTTCAGTTCGAGCGCCAGGTCATGGAGCGTGACCACGCCTTCGGGTCTTGTCCGCCATTATCGGGTCCGGGCGGCGAGTGCGAACGGGGACGGCGCCTGGTCCAACGTGGTCGAGTTGACCTCGAACTGATGGACGGGGTTCGCCGGCCGTTCACTCCGTATCGGCTGGAGTCCGGGCGGCCTGTAGCGTGGGTGCGGCGGCGCGCACCGGTCTGACGGCGCGCACGGCCGAGCGGCCGCCGGCCCGCAACGATCGGGCGCGGGAGACGTAGCAGCCCGTGGCAGAAGTCGTCGTGCGTCCGGAGCCGGACGGTTGGTTCAGAGTCGCGGTTGCTCGGTACCGAAAGAGACGAAGTTGATTCCGGGTCTCACCTCGAAGCGGTTTCCCAGCCATCGGACGAAGATTCGCCGAATTGACGCTGCAAGGGGCTGCCAAAGCGGCGTACATCGGCCAGCGAGGGCGCGCCGGAGCGCCGCGGAGCGGCTCTGGAGGGCCCGTGGCGTTCCAACCCCCACGAGCTGACGCATCAGGAGGCCGAGATTGAAGCCGCAGCATGAATGCAGACGCGCTTGAGCACATTGCGGCACCCGCGCAGATGCAGTCGCCTCATGCCGCCGGTCTCGAACTGATGAGCGAACGGTCGTTCGAGGAGTTCGCCACGCTGACGATGCATCCGCTTGCTCCGATCCCCTCGAATCCGTCGACGGTTCGCGTAAACGATTGCCTGCAGGTCGCCTCGGGTCTGGCCAGACCCGAGGCGGGCGGCGGGTCGGACCGTTACTTCACGCTGGGGTTGAGCCCCGGAAGTGAGCTTGGTCGGCCCGTCGCACCCCATCCTGCGCGTCCTGAACGGATGCATGGGCATCAAGGCCCGAACAACCAACAAGCAAAGGAGACGCAGGACATGACCGACCGGAGCCTACAGGCCGTTGCCGGCATCGATGTCGGCAAGCAATGGCTCGACGTCCACATCGACCCGCTTGACCTGGCGCGCCGGTTCGAGAACACGCAGCTCGGCCGCCGCGCCCTGTGCAAGTGGTTGCACGGGCTCGGGGTGCGCCGCGCGGTCTTTGAACCGACCGGCCGCTACCACCGCCGGCTGCACCAGTGCCTTGCCGCGGGCGGCTGCGAGACCGTTCTGGTGCAACCGGCCCGTGCTCGTCGTTTCGCTCAGGCGTTCGGGAAGCTCGCCAAGACGGATCGCGTCGATGCGGCGATGTTGGCCCGGCTGGGGCGTCCGGATGGCATGGAGGCGACGTCGCCAACGGCGGAGAGCCTTCGGCAACTCAAGGACCTCGTGCTGATCCGCAGGCGATTCGTCGACGAACGCGCCGACCTGGGGAAGTTGGCCTCGGAACTTGAATCCAGGGCCGGCCTGCGGCAGGTGCGGCTGCAACTGCGCTGTCTCGCTACCCGCGTTGCGGCGCTTGACCGGGAGATTCTCGCCGCGATCGAAGCCGATGAAGGGCTTGCCCGCCGAGCCGAGATACTGCGATCGATCCCCGGAGTCGGCCCCGCCACCGTCGCCAGCCTGATCGCCAACATGCCGGAACTCGGGAGTCTTGACCGGCGCGCGGCAGCCGCCTTGCTCGGAACGGCGCCCTGGGCCAACGACAGCGGCAAGCACCAGGGCCGTCGCCATGACCGCGGCATGCGCCGAGTCATGTCAGTCCCAACGGACGACATGTCCTGTTGTTCGAACAACGACTGCCCGAGCAGGACGCCGGCGGCGAGAGTGGTCTGGAGGACGAGCAGAGCCCGGAGAGGCCGGCCCGCTACCACGCCCGGCACCTCGATCTGTCCCCGGCGCCAGTGGAATCTGCCGATCCACGTCCGTGATCGGCATCGGACGCTCCCTGCTACGTATCGATGGGCGTGAGAGTTGAACGATCTGTTCGGTACGAGTTCGGTCGCCTACGGGCCGACGCCGCGCGGACGCAGCAGCTTCCCCAGGCCGCCGAGGGCGGCGTCGGCGACCAGGGCCAGGACAGCGGCCGGGGTAGGCGGGCGGAGCTGGAAGGCCTCGTCGAGGTCATGCGTCGACACGCGTTGGCGCCCGATAGACCTTCGTCACACCCCGCAGGCGCATGACTGCCTGATCAGGGTTGGGGCTGGAGGACACGACGACGGAGTCGGAGCAGCGAGGGATCGTACCCCAGCGCTGGCCGCGGAGGGGGCGGGCGCAGGTTGGGTGAAGGCGCCATCGTTGGCCGTTGCCCATGGCGTGCTCAGGCGACTTGATACTGTCTGCGCTTGCCGCTGACACCATCGCAGCGGCTCGGAGGGATCAAGGAACTGGCCGCAGGCGTACAACTCTTCTCGAGTCGCTGGGGGCTGATGCTGGCCATGCTCGGCATGGCGGTGGGCACCGGCAACATCTGGCGCTTCCCCCGCATCGCGGCGTCCAACGGGGGCGGTTCCTTCCTGGTCGCGTGGGTCGTCTTCCTGATGGTGTGGTCGGTGCCGCTGATTCTGGCCGAGTTCGCGCTCGGCAAGCGCCTGCGGTCCGGCACGGTGGGCACCTTCGCCTCGATGATGGGCGAGCGGTTCGCCTGGATGGGGGCGTGGATCGCGTGGGTGGCGGCGGCGATCGGCTTCTACTACGCGGTGGTCATGGGCTGGACGCTGCGCTACTTCCTGGCGGCCATCACGATGCAGCTTCAGGGGGAGGGCTCGGCGGAGTTGTGGGAGCGGTTCTCTTTCTCGCCCGCGGCGCTCATCTTCCACGCCCTGGCCCTGGCGATGGCGGTGACCGTCGTGCTTCGGGGGATTCGCGGGATCGAGGCGGTGGTGCGGATTCTGATGCCGGCGCTGCTGGTGCTGGTCGTGGTGCTGGCGATTCGCGCGGTGACGCTTCCCGGAGCTTCCAGGGGACTCGAGTTCCTCTTCGAGCCGAACTGGAGTGACCTGCTCGACGTCAACATCTGGCTGCAGGCGCTGACCCAGAACGCCTGGGACACCGGCGCCGGCTGGGGCCTGGTGCTGACCTACGCGGTGTTCTCGCGCCGTCGGGAGGACACGAACCTCAACTCCTTTCTGCTGGCATTCGGCAACAACAGCGTCTCCCTGCTGGCCGGGATCATGGTGCTGTGCACGGTCTTCTCGCTGATGCCGGAAGCCGCGGGCGAGATCGTGGGGGCCAGCAACGAGGGCCTGACCTTCGTCTGGATTCCCCAGCTCTTCAACGCGATGCCGGGCGGCGCGTTCTTCATGATCCTGTTCTTCAGCGCTCTGGTGTTCGCCGCCTGGACCTCGCTGGTGGCGATGTTCCAGTTGGTCGGCCTGGCGCTCCAGGAGGCCGGTCTGAAGCGGCGCAGGGCGATCATCTCGCTTGCGGTCGCCGCCTTCGTCTTCGGCGTGCCCTCGGCGCTCTGGCAGCCGTTCTGGTTGAACCAGGACAGCGTCTGGAGCGTCGCGCTCATGTTGTGCGGCTTCTTCTTCGCTGTGATCGTGATCCGCTACGGGGTCAAGCGCTTCCGCGCCGACTTCATCAACAGCGGAGAGCAGGACATGAGGGTGGGCGCGTGGTGGGACTGGGCGATCCGGCTGATCGTCGTCCAGGCGCTGGCGCTCGTGATCTGGATGTGCTGGAGCGTCCGCAACGAACCGCTCTGGGGGCCGCTCGGGGTGGGCAACATGTTCGTCCAGTGGCTCGTGGTGGCCGCGATCCTGATTGCGCTCAACGGCGTCTTCCTGCGCGGCCTCAGGAAACGCGCCGTCAACCGAGGGGGCGGTCCGGGGACCGGATCAGCCGGATTCGCGAGCCGGCAGTAACCTGCACGAGCAGCTCGTCGAGGCTGGTCGCGACCGTTTGCCCTGTGGGTTCGGCACGGCCCGTCCCCGCTCCGTCGCCGTGTCCATCCAGAGTCCCGCCGCCTCGTTTGCCGGCAAGTCTCCAGCCGAGCGGACGCGAGGGTCGTCAGCTCAGCCGGCTGTGCAGCCAGGCGCGGACCTGGTGGATGCGTTGCCAGGCGTTCGGCCAGCGGCGCATGACGAAGGTCCGCAGGCGGCGGTTCAGGCGGTCGCTGGCGAGCGATAGCAGGGCGACGCCCAAGGGGATGAGCACGACCGCCGGAACGAGCGGCAGCGGGCCGAACACCAGGCCAACCAGGACGAGGAAGGCGCCCACTGCGAACAGCAGGATACGCACGCCGATGCGCAGGGGCGGCAGGTCGGGCTCGGTCTCCGCGGCATGCCGGGGCTTTAGGTCCGGGTGGTGCTCAGTCTGCGGCACGGTGTTCAGGCCGATCTCGTGGGCGGGATCTTGAAGACACGGTGCAGGTCGACGCTCTGGTGGCCCAGGTCGCCAGCCGCCTGACCGCCCGCGCCTGGCTCGCCGGGGGCGGCAACAGGCAGTCTCCCCGCAGGGGCCGTTCGGGCGACCCGGTCGCGAGCGGCCGTGTCGACGTGGATGTGGAGTCACTCTGTGGTCGCGGCGCGCGGCTTCGTTGGCCCCCTGTACCTCGGACAAGGCTCTGCGATGAACGTGTCACTCTGCGGCCGCGGCCTGCGGCTTCGTGGGTCTGCCGCTCAGGGCGGTCACCGCGGACGGCTTCGCGGGCCTGACCTTCAGGAAGCGACGCTTGCCCACCTTCAGGAGGATGTCAGGACCTTCCTGCAGGACGAGGTAGGGATCGCCGGTCTTCTCGCCGTTCAGGGAGACCGCCCTCTGCTGGATCAGGCGCCGTGCATCTGCCCGGCTGCCGGCGAGCCCGGTGTCAGCGATCACGGCGAAGAGCGGCTGGCCGGCGGGAACGAGCCGGGTTTCGATCTCGTCGGGCACGCCGCCGCGGCGGAACACGCGGTCGAACTCGGCTCGCGCCTCGTCGGCGGCGCCCCGGCCGTGGAAGCGCCGCACGAGATCGTGGGCGAGATCGGCCTTCACTTCCCTGGGACTTGCGTTCCCGGCTTCGACCTCCGCCTTCTGGCGGTCGATCTCGGCTTCGTCAAGATCGGTCAACAACAGCCGCCAGTCCCACATCAGCGCATCGGGAATCGACATCGTGCGTCCGAACATCTCGCGGGGCGAGTCCTCGAACGCAATCGCGTTGCCGAGGCTCTTCGACATCTTCTGCACGCCGTCGGCGCCGACCAGAAGCGGTACGGTGAGGGCGATCTGGGGCTCCAGGCCGCGTGCGCGCATCAGGTCGCGGCCGACGAGGAGGTTGAGCAACTGGTCGTGTCCGCCGAGCTCGACGTCGGCCTTGAGTTCCACCGAGTCGTAACCCTGGGTCAGCGGGTAGAGCAGTTCGTGAATCGAGATCGGCTCGTGGTTCTCGAACCGGGCGCGGAAGTCCTCCCGCTCCATCATCCGGGCCAGGGTGTAGGAACCGGCCAGCCGGATGAGCCCCTCGGCGCCCAGCCCGGAGAGCCACTTGCTGTTGTGGAGGATCTCCGTCCGCTCCCGGTCGAGCACCTTCCAGGCCTGCTCCTGGTACGTCGCGGCATTCGCCAGGACCTGATCCCGCGAGAGCTGCGGCCGGGTGGCCTTCCTGCCGGTCGGATCGCCGATCATCGCGGTGAAGTCGCCGACCAGGAACAGGACCCGGTGTCCGAGCCTCTGGAAGTGCGCCATCTTGCGCAGCAGAACCGCGTGCCCCAGGTGCAGATCGGGCGCGGTCGGATCGAAGCCCGTCTTGACCAGCAGCGGGCGATTCCGGCTCCGGGATTCCTGGAGCCGTCGTCGCAGCGCGTCCTCCTCGACCACGTCGACCGCCCCGCGCAGCAGCAGTTCCATCTGCTCGGAGACAGGGGGAAAGCCGTCGGCCATCGCCGGAAGCTAACAGGTAGGCGCGTCGGTGAGGGGGAAGCCTGTCATGGTGACGGGCTGCCCGCAGTTGCTGCGTCGGTGATGCGGCCCCGGGCAACAATTCGGGCGTCGCCGGACAGTCGCCAGCGGTCTGCGCCGTCTGCTGCCGGCGGCCCGGCTTCCAGATCGAGTTCGCAGCCGCTGCGCGTAACGGCGGCCAGCGGCAGGGAAAGGCGGCCCTCCGCAAGGGCACAAGCGGCCGCGGCGACGATGCCGGTGCCGCAGGCGAGGGTCTCCGCTTCGACGCCGCGCTCGAACGACCGGATGCGGAAGCCCGCCGGGGGGTCGAGATCAACGAAGTGGATGTTTGCGCCTTCCGGTCCGAGATCCGGGTGGGCGCGGAGGATCGGTCCGAGCGAGGCGACCGGCGCCTCGTCAAGGTCCCGTTGCCACCAGAGAACGAAGTGGGGCGCGCCGACATCGATCCGGCGGCCGGGGAACGCATGGCCGGTCGTTCGCAGGGTCATCGGACGTCCACGCCCGGGCTCAGGCGCGGCCATGAGAACCGCGGCGCAGCTCTCGTCGACGGGCTCGGCGGTCAGGACGCCTGCCGCGGTTTCGATCTCCACGCTGGAGGCGGACGGCGCCCGGTCGAAGGCGAGCCGGGCGGCACAGCGGGCCGCGTTCAGGCACAGGTCGGCCGCGGCGCCGTCCGCGTTGGCATAGTCGAGGATGTAGCGTCCCTTGATCCCGCGGCGGAGGCTGAACAGGCCGTCGGCGCCGACGGAGACGCCGCGCCGGCACCAGGCCCTCACCGTCTCGGCTGGCGGAAGGGGACGGTCCAGCAGGGCGATGAAGTCGTTGCCGGCTCCCGAGACGAGAGAGAAGGGCGTGCCGGCCCGCTTCGTCACGGCGGCGCGCCGTCGTCATCCGTGCTGGTCTTGGGGTCGCCGTCCTCGCTGTCTCCGTCTTCGCCGTCCCCGTCGTCCTTGCCGTCCTCGCTGTCGTCGTCCTCTCCGTCCTCGTCGCTTGGGGCTCCCGACTCCGCGGACCCGGTGTCGAGGGCTGCCGCTTCGCCGGGGGCCGTTTCAGCGATGGGGTCCGGTTCGCGCAGAGGAGGCAACGGCGGACCCTTGCGGCCGCAGCCGGCAACGGCCACGAGCGCCAGCAGGGCGGCGGCGAGCACCGCCAGGCCGACGGGACTTCTGCAGCCGGACCTGAGCGACGACCTACAGGACATAGCGGCTCAGATCCCGATTCTCCACGACATCGGCGAGCGTTCTGGTCACGTAGCCGGCGTCGACTTTCAGGGCGACGCCCTCCATGTCGGGGGCCTCGAAGGAGACCTCGTCGAGAAGGCGCTCCATCAGTGTCGCCAGGCGCCGGGCGCCGATGTTCTCGGTCTGCGAGTTCACCTGCACGGCCAGGCGGGCGATCTCCTTCACCGCGTCCTCGCCAAAGGAAAGGTCCAGGCCTTCGGCGCCGAGAAGAGCGCTGTACTGCGTGGTCAGGGCGCTGTCCGGCTCGGTCAGGATGCGGACGAACTCCGCCTCGCCCAGGGCGCCGAGTTCGACCCGAATGGGGAAGCGCCCCTGGAGCTCGGGGATCATGTCGGACGGCTTCGCGACGTGAAAGGCGCCGGCGCCGATGAACAGCACGTGGTCCGTCTTGACCGGGCCGTACTTCGTCGTCACGGTCGTCCCCTCGACGATCGGCAGCAGATCGCGCTGCACGCCTTCGCGCGAGACGTCCGGACCGTGACCGCCGTTGCGGCCGGCGACCTTGTCGATCTCGTCGAGGAAGACGATACCGGCCTGCTCCACGCGGAGCCTCGCCTCCTCGGCGATGTCCTGGCGATCGATGAGAGTCTCCGCCTCCTGCCGGCGAAGGATTTCCCGCGCCTCGGAGACTTCCATCATCTGGCGCTTGCGTTTGCCGAACAGCCCCGGGAGCATCTCCTTGAGATTGATTCCGACCGCCTCGACGCCCTGGGGCGTGACCATCTCGAACTGCTGCGGGGAGGCGTCGTCCACCTCGATCTCGACCATGCGGTGGTCCAGGCGCCCCTCCTCGAGCCATTCGCGGAACCGCTCCCGGGTCTCGGTCGGGGCGTTGCAGGTGGCCGGGTCGTCCGTGTCGGCGGCCGGTTGGGGCGCCTGGGGAACGAGGATCCGGAGCAGCCGCTCGTCGGCCCTCGAGGCGGCCTCCGCCTGCACCGCGGTCCGCTTCTCCTCGCCGACCATCGCCACCGCGAGCTCCATCAGGTCGCGGACGATCGACTCGACGTCGCGGCCGACGTAGCCGACTTCGGTGAACTTGCTGGCCTCGATCTTGAGGAACGGGGCCCGTGCGAGTTTGGCCAGCCGCCGCGCGATCTCCGTCTTGCCCACACCGGTCGGGCCCATCATCAGGATGTTCTTGGGTGCGATGTCCTCGGCGGTTTCCGGATCGAGTTGCTGGCGGCGCCAGCGATTGCGCATGGCGATCGCCACCGCGCGCTTGGCGTCCTTCTGGCCGACGACATGCCGGTCGAGTGCCGCGACGATCTCCCGCGGCGTCAGATTCTCGACGAACCGGGCGCGCTGCGCCGGCTCGACGGTCATGTCGCGGGTCCGTCCGCTTCGAGGCGTTCCACGGTGACTTCGTGGTTGGTGTAGATGCACAGGTCGGCGGTGATCCGCATGGCCTCCCGGGCGACCTCTTCGGCGTCGAGGTCGGTGTGCCGGAGCAGCGCCTGGGCGGCGGCGAGGGCGTAGTTCCCGCCCGAGCCGATGGCGAGCGGCATTCCGGTATCCGGCTCGAGCAGGTCGCCGTTGCCCATCGCGAGGAAGCTCTTGCGGGCATCGGCCACGATCATCTGGGCCTCCAGCCGGCGTAGCGCCCGGTCGGTCCGCCAGTCCATCGCGAGTTCGATCACCGCGCGCTCGAAGTTGCCCTGGTACTCGTCGATCTTGGCCTCGAAGCGCGAGAACAGGGCCAGGGCGTCGGCGCCGCCGCCGGCGAAGCCGACCAGAATCCGACCGTGGTTGGCGCGCTGGACCTTGCGCGCGCGCGCCTTGACCACCGTGTTCGCGGCTCCGTTCGTGACCTGGCCGTCGCTGGCCATGCAGGCCACATCACCGCTGCGTACGAGCAGAATGGTCGTCATGTCGTGAGCCGGCCTGCCGCAGGCTGCAGGGCGGTGGGCGCGGTACCCGCGTTCACGGATTCTCGCGCAGGATGTTGCGGAGCGAGACCTCCGGTCGGGTCCAGCCGGGGCCGCCGGCGTAGCGGCCGATCTCCCTGCCGTTGCGATAGACGATCGCGGTGGGGAGTTCCTTGACTTCGAGACGGGAGACCTCGGCGTCGCCCCAGGGGTTGTCGTCGCCGAGGCCGTAGTAGGTGAACCGGAGCGGCGATTCCCGGAGCTGTTCGTGGACCTTGAGGCCGCGCGGCATGAAGCGCTCGCAGACGTGGCACCAGGAGCCGAAGACGGTCCGGATTTCGACGCCGTCGCCGAGTTCGACGATCTCGGCGACCACTGCCGGGTCGGTCTCATAGGCGTTCGCCGAGCGTCGATAGCCGGGATCGTGGTCGTAGAGGGCCTCCAGTGTCGCTTCGCCGGCCAGCGAGGGTCGCTGCCGGAGCTGGGCGCGTACGCCGTCGACCTGGAACTCGAGGCCCTTGGGGATCTGCCGGAAGGGCATGGCTGAGCCGAACAGCGCCCCCGGGAGCAGGTCCACCGTGTCCTCGCCCGCCGGCGAGATCTTCAGTAGCTGGACCTTGTACGCGGACTGGTTGCGGGCGCTGAGCAGGACGGGGGATGGCAGGTCGTCGGCGATCACCAGGAAAGCTCCGGCGGTCCGGGAGAGGTAGAGCCGGGCGCCGGCGGCCTCCTGTCCCTCCAGGAAGAGCTGGTAGTCGCCCGCGAGTTCGAAGCCGCGCAGGTCGTCCTGTGCCCGGGAGGGTCCTGCAGTGGCCAGAGGCAGGGCGACCGCCGCCAGGAACACGAGTGCCTTGGCCGTGAGGGCGATGGAGAGTCTCATGCGGTTTCCTTTCTGAGGGCGTGGGCGCCAAGGGCTGGTTGGTCTCGTCGTACGGGACGGCGGCGCGATCAACCCGTGGCAAAGTCCGTGCGGCGCCGGGAGCGGTCAGGCCGCTGTCCGGCAGGGCGCGACGAGGGAGCATATCGGGCCGCCCTCGATCCCCGGGGACAAGGCCGACCGGCGAGCACCCGTGTGGCGCGTTCCGCGCCACCCGCGGCCCTGGCCGCGGCGCGCCCGGGCGTGGCTCACAGCGGATCGGTCTGGTCCATGAACTGCGAGACCAGCCGCCCCGCCTGCGGGTGGCTCGGCCCGTTCTAGGGCTGCGTGCTTCCGCCGGACCTAGCCGCCCCGCGCCCGCGGGTGGCTCTCTCGGTAGACCTGAAGCAGGCGTCCGGTGTCCACGTGCATGTAGCGTTGGGTGGTGGCCAGGGAGGCGTGGCCGAGCAGTTCCTGGATCGTGCGCAGGTCGGCCCCGGATTCGAGCAGGTGGGTGGCGAAGCTGTGTCGCAGGGCGTGTGGATGGGCGCCCGACGCCTGGGCCGTTTCCGCGACGTAGCGATCGATGACGCGGCGCACGGAGCGCGCGCTCAGGCGGCTTCCCGTGTAGTTCAGGAACACCGGTTCGTTCTGATCGGCGGCATCGAGCGGGCTCCGGAACACCGCTTCCCAGGCGTCGAGCCACTGACGGAGTGCCTTCGCCGCCGGCTCTCCGAAGGGCGTCATCCGCTCGCGGTCGCCCTTGCCCACGACCCGGAGCACCCTGGCGCCGAGGTCGATGTCGCGCCAGTTCAGGGCCACGAGTTCGCCGACCCGCAGGCCGGAGGCGTAGAGCAGTTCCAGGAGCGCGCGGTCCCTGAGACCGAGCGGTCCGGCGCGGCCCGCCGGGGCCTCGAGGAGAACGTCGATTTCACCCGGTCGCAGCTGGCGGGGCAGGGTCTTCTCGACCTTCGGCGCCGGCACCCGGTCGGCCGGGTTCGAGTGCATCCGGCCGGTGAGACAGGCATGGCGGAACAGGCCGCGCACCGCCGACAGATGGCGGCCCTGGGTTCGACGGGACAGCCGGCGCCTGTTCAGGGAGGCGACGAAGGAGCGGACCAGCAGCTGGTCGATGTCCCCGATATCCGAATCGTCGGCGCCGCCCGCGGCGCGAAAGTCGGCGAAGGCGGTCAGGTCCCGTCGATAGGCGCGGACGGTGTGTTCCGAGCAGTTGCGCTCCAGCTCCAGGTACTCCAGAAAGTCCGCGATCAGTTCGGCGAGCGCGCCGCGGCGTTCGGCTTTTCGCGTTCCGGTGCGCTGAACTGTGGTGGCCATGACTTCGTTCCGCCGATCCGCATGCTATCGGCCCAGGCCTCCAGAGCCGCTCCGGCACGGGCAACGTAGGCGGCGCGGCGCTCTCGCCGGCGGACGCGTCCGGCAAGCGGTTCAAGCAGGCCGTAGTTGATGTTCGTCGGTTGGTAGCGCTTCGGGTTCGACTCGGTCAGATGTCGCGCCAGCGCCCCCAGCGCCGTCGTGTCGGGTAGTGGGGAGGGCTGGCGATTCTCGTCCTGGAGCACGAGGTACAGCGCCGCGGCCAGCCCGGTGGCCGCCGACTCGAGGTAGCCCTCGACGCCGGTCAACTGTCCGACCAGCCTCAGGCGCGGTCGCGCGGCGATGCGGTACCAGCGGTCCAGGTGGAGCGGCGCGTTGATGAACGTGTTGCGGTGCACCTGGCCGTAGCGGACGAAACGGGCGGATTCCAGACCCGGAAGAGTGCGCAGGACGCGGCGCTGCTCGGGCCAGGTCATCCGCGACTGGAAGCCGACCAGGTTGTACTGGCTGCGCGCGAGGTCTTCCTGCCGGAGCTGGACGACGGCGTGGGGGCGCTTCCCCTCAGGGGTCGTCAGGCCGACCGGCTTCATCGGCCCGAAGCGCGGGGTGTCCTCGCCTCGGCGGGCGAGCTCCTCGATCGGCAGACAGCCCTCGAAGAACAGGGGCCGCTCGAACTCGCGCAGCTCGATCGTGTCCGCCTCGAGCAACCGGCGGTGAAAGCGGCGGTACTGCGCTTGGTCGAGCGGGCAGTTCAGGTAGTCGTCGCCTCCCTTGCCGTAGCGGGACGCCCTGAACAGCAGGTCGTCGTCGAGGCTGTCGCCTGTGACGATCGGGGCGATGGCGTCGTAGAAGTAGAGATGGTCCGCGCCGATCAGCTGCTCGAGTTCCCGCGTCAGAGCTTCGGAGGTCAGAGGCCCGGTCGCGATCACGCAGTCGCATTCGTCGGTCTCCGGCAGCGCGGTCAACTCCTCGCGCCGCAGTTCGATCAGCGGCTGCGCTTCGATTGCTGCCGTGACGGCGGCGGCGAAGCCGGCGCGGTCGACCGCCAGCGCGCCGCCGGCGGGGACCGCGTTGCGTCTCGCGGCGGCGATGATCAGCGAACCGAAGCGTTCCATCTCCCGTTTGAGCAATCCCGCCGCATGGTGGGGATCGTCGCTGCGCAGCGAGTTCGAGCACACGAGCTCGGCGAGGTCGCTGCCGGCGTGAGCCGGCGTGGGTTGCTGCGGCCGCATCTCGTACAGAGTCACGGCACGGCCGCGGGAGGCGAGTTGGAAGGCGCACTCGCTGCCGGCGAGCCCGCCGCCAACCACGACGACGGGCGCGGTCATCGGTGCATCATGGCAAAGGGGCCGGCAGCTTGACAAGGCCCGCTGCTCTACTATCGTCACCCGCGCACATGGCCAACTCTCTCGTCATCGTCGAATCGCCGGCCAAGGCCCGGACAATCGAACGCTACCTCGGTCCCGGCTACAAGGTCGAATCCTCGATCGGTCACATCCGGGACCTGCCGCGAACGGCCGCCGAGGTGCCGAAGAAGTACCGGGGACGTCCCTGGGCGCGTCTGGGTGTCGATATCGAAGGCGGATTCGATCCCCTGTACGTGATCCCCGGCGAGAAGCGCGGCCAGATCACCAAACTTCGGAGTGCCCTGCGCGGCGCCGACGAACTGGTGCTCGCTACCGATGAGGACCGCGAAGGGGAGGCGATCGCCTGGCACCTGCAGGAAGTGCTGCGTCCCAAGGTGCCGGTGCGGCGGATGGTCTTTCACGAGATCACGAAGTCCGCCGTCGAAGCGGCACTGAGCGATACGCGGGAGATCGACCGGCGCCTGGTGGACGCTCAGGAGGCGAGACGGGTGCTGGACCGGCTCTACGGCTATGAGGTCTCGCCCGTTCTGTGGAAGAAGGTGCAGCCGCGGCTGTCGGCGGGCCGCGTTCAGTCGGTGGCGACCCGCATCGTGGTCGAGCGGGAGCGCGAACGGATGGCCTTCGTGGCTGCCGACTACTGGACCGTGGAAGTGGAGCTTGAAACGGAGGACGGCGAGGCAAGGCGCTTCCCGGCCCGCGTGTCGGCTCTGGGTGGCAGGGCTCTGGCGCGAGGGCGCGATTTCGACCGGAACACCGGCAAGCTGAAGACCGCCGCCCACCTGCTGCTGGAGGCCGAGGCCGGCAAGCTGGGACGCGAGCTGCCGGCGACGCGACCGGTGGTCACCGAAGTCAGGGAGAAGCCGTTCACCCGCCGGCCGTATGCGCCCTTCATCACCTCGACCCTTCAGCAGGAGGCCGCGAGGAAGCTCCGGTTCACCGCGCAACGCACGATGAGGGTGGCCCAGGGCCTCTACGAGAACGGCTACATCACCTACATGCGGACGGACTCGACCGCGCTTTCGGGCCAGGCGATCGCCGCCGCGCGGCGCCAGATCGTCGAACTCTACGGGTCCGGGTATGTGCCCGAGAAGCCGCGCTTCTATGCCAGGAGAGCCAATGCCCAGGAAGCGCACGAGGCCATCAGGCCGGCTGGCACGGACTTCCGGACGCCGAAGCAGCTGCGCGGGCGCCTGGACGGCGACTCCCTGCGCCTCTACGAGTTGATCTGGAAACGGACACTGGCGTCCCAGATGAAGGACGCGAAGGGGACGAGCACCAGCGTCTTCTTTTCGACCTCCACGCCGTCAGCGGACTCCGTCAAGCTGACCGCCTCGGGCCGCGTCCTTCGCTTTGCCGGGTTTCTACGGGTCTACGTGGAGAGTCGGGACGATCCGAAGGCGCGAGCGGAAGACGAGGAGCGCTTTCTGCCGGCGCTTCGCAAGGGCCAGACGGTCGGCGTGGCGGGCGCCGAGCCGAAGGGGCATACGACCCAGCCGCCGGCGCGGTACACCGAAGCCAGCCTGGTGCGGGAGCTGGAGGAGCAGGGAGTCGGGCGGCCGTCGACCTACGCGGCGATCCTTCAGACCATCGTTGACCGGGGCTACGTCTGGAAGAAGGGCTCGGCCCTGGTGCCGACGTTCCTTGCCTTTGCCGTCACGCGGCTGCTTGAAGAGCATCTGGGCGACCTCGTCGACCTGGACTTCACCGCGCGCATGGAGAGCGATCTGGACGAGATCGCCGGCGGCGCCCTCGAAGCGGAGCCCTGGTTGCGCAGCTTCTACTACGGTCGCGAGCAGGACCAGGCCGGCGATGGACGCCGGGGTCTTCAGTCCATGGTGGGGAAGGGCGTGGGCGACATCGACGCCAGGGCGATCTGTTCGCTGCGCCTGGGGGAGGACGAGGAAGGCCGGGACGTGGCCGTTCGTGTCGGCCGCTACGGCACCTACCTGCAGGCCGGCGACGACGGACAGCGTGTCTCGATCGAGGACGACGTGCCGCCGGATGAGGTCACTCTCGAACACGCGCTGGAGCTGCTCCAGGGGGCGGCGGAGCAGAGCGGTCCGCTGGGACAGCATCCGGAAACGGGCGAACCGATCTACGTCAAGACGGGCCGGTACGGCGACTACGTGCAGTTGGGCGATCCGAGCCCGGGAGGAAAGGGCGGCAAGCGCTCCGCGAAGGCCGGCAAGCCGAAGATGGCCAGCCTGTGGCCGTCCATGGACCGCGGCAGCCTGACGCTGGACGAGGCCCTCCTGGTGCTTTCGTTTCCGCGGGATCTCGGCCGCCATCCTGACACCGACGAGCCGGTCACGGTGCAGGATGGACGTTTCGGCCCCTACGTTCGCAGTGGCAAGGAGAGCCGCAGCCTGGAGCGCCACGAGCAGTTGGCGACCGTGACCCTGGAGCAGGCACTCGGCCTCCTGAGTCAGCCGAAGAAGCGGCGTGGCGCCTCGATGACGGTGCTCAGGGAACTCGGAGAGCACCCTGAGAACGGCCTCGACCTCTCAGTGAAGAAGGGGCGTTTCGGGCCCTACGTGACCGACGGTCAGGTGAACGCCTCGTTGCCGAAGGGTCGAGATCCCCAGGAGGTGGATGTCGCGGAGGCGGTCGAGTTGCTGGCGGCTCGGGAGGACAAGCTCAGGGCTCAGGGCAAGGACCCCAGGGCGCCGAAGCGGCGGCCGGCCCGGAAGCGCCGTCGGGTGAGAAAGTAGGCCCCGAGGGAGCCACACTCAACCCAGGTTCGGGTGATGAGGTGAAAATCATGTGCTGTTCAGATTCAGGAGCCGAGGGGACACGCCTTGGCTGCCGACGACCGCTCCTTGTCGTCATCGCTGTGGCCGGCATGATTCCACTGCTCAACACCGCGTGTCACTATGTGGATCCGCAGTGCCTGTTTCTTGGCTCCGGACCTGATGCGACCAGGCAGCATGGCTCCTTGGCATTGTTTCTGCGGTTGCAGCACAGGTTTGTGTCGCTGTTTCTCTATGATGACGGTGGAGTGGTATACCGCGACGTGGCGGGTTCGGTGACGGTTTGCCGTCGCATGCCCGAGGGACGCCACGCAGCCTTGGCCGATCTGTGGACAAGGCCGATCCTTGAGCGATCTGCACCGCTATGCGGTCCAGGGTACGCGTATGTGCCCTCCGGCGACGAGGTGCGTCCGTCGGCGTCCGGGAAGAGCACGGTTCTGGACGCCGAGCGCCGCCTTGACCGGATCCTGCGGGGCCCCTGTGGTGCGGCATGGGTTGGAGTGATGCAACGCCCGGTCGGCCGCTTGTCCTACATCGAGCTGACCTACTACGTTCTTGAAGACGAGTCCACCCTTCGCTGGGATCTTGAGTCGGAACTGCCCAAGGAGCTTGACGAAGCCGTGACTGCCATGTTGGGGCTGCTCTGCGAGACGAGCAGGAAGCTGGCCAGGGGCCTTCGCCGAAGCCATCCCGAGCTTGCTTCCAGGGCAGGTTGCCAGAACGTTGGCCCGTGGCGCGAGGCATCGGGCGCCCCGCTTCCCGGCGACACGCCTGATGGGGGCCGGAAGGTCCGCGCACCCGGTGAGTGACCGGTGGCCGTGGTGGCGTTCTCCGGGCTGCTAGCGGGTCATCAGCGCGTAGTTCGCGCCGTCGTAGCGGCGCACGAGGCCGTCGATCTCCAGACGGGCCAGGGTCGCCAGCACGCCCGGGATCGGACGTTCGAGCCTGGATGCCAGTTCCTCAGGCGTCCGGGCGCCGTTCCTGAGCGCGACGAGCAGTCCGTCGACCTCGTTGTCGGCGCTGCCGGCCTCGGCCGGGGTCAGGCTGGAGGCGCCACTGGCGTTCCCGGCTGATCGCTCCGGCGCTTCCCGCTCCAGCGCCTCCAGGACGGCAGTGGGCAGGGTCTCGAGCAGTGCGTCCGGGTCGAGCGCGGGGATGGCGCCGTCCCGGAGCAGCAGGTGGGCGCCGGCCGATTCGCGGGACAGCACCGAGCCCGGCACGGCGTAGACCTCGCGTCCGAGGTCGAGGGCGAGACGGGCGGTGATCAGGGAGCCCGAGCGGCTGGCGGCGCGGACCACGATCGAGGCGAACCCGAGTGCGGCAATGATGCGATTGCGGATCGGGAAGTGCCAGGGCCGGGGTTGCCAGCCCAGAGGAAACTCGGTGACGAGGGAGCCGCGCCGGGCGATCTCGGCGGCGGTTCGTCTGCTGTTGCGCGGGTAGTCGACGTCCAGACCGCAACCGAGCACGGCCACGGTACGGCCGGTCCCGGCTCTCGCGGAGAGTGCGGCCCGGTGGGCGGCCTGGTCGATGCCGCGTGCGAACCCGGAGATGATGGTCAGCCCGGCCGCGGCGAGCCGTCTGGCGAACCAACTGGCAACTTCGAGGCCGTAGGCGTCCGCCTTGCGGGAACCCACGATCGCAAGACCGGGGCTCTCGCCGAGCTTGCCGCGGACATAGAGGACCGGCGGCGCATGCAGGCCCAGATCCGCCAGGGCGCGCGGGTACCCGGCATCAACGAGAGTGACGATCGTGGCGCCGGCCTCTCGCACTCTCGCGTCCTGCTCCCCGACGCTCTCGAGGCAGCCGCGGGCCGCGCGCAGCGTCTCCCGCACCTTGTCGACCGGCGCCTCCAGGCTGCCGGCTGCCCGACTGGCGAAGCGATCACAGGCGAGATCCCGTTCCGCCGGCAGGCTTTGGGCCACTGCGCAGAGCAGCCCCCGGTCCTCGTGCACCATGTTCAGGGCGATGAGGGCTCGCCGGATTTCCTGGTGGTTCGTCTCGTGCACGTCGCTGTGGCAGTCCGGTTCGTCTGCCATTGGTGTCTCCCTGGCTGGTTCGGTGTGTTTCGCGGCGGCGGGAATCGGCCTTCAGAGACAGAGACGGATTTCGGGCGCGTGGTCTATACTCGATCAGTGACGCGCTCTGCTCAACGTCTGCTGCGCGTTCTGCCGTTGACCGTCGGCGTCCTCCTCCTGGTGACGGTGTCCGGTCTGGCCGATGCGCAGAAGCGCAAGGTGACCCCTGAAGCGCGCCAGCAGTGGCAATTCGGCGTCGACATGGCCAATCGCGGTCTCTGGAGCGAGGCCCTGTTCCGGTTCGAACAGGCCCGCAGGATGGAACCGGAGCACCCCAGGCTCCTGAGCAACATCGCGGTTGCTCACGAGGCGTTGGGCTTGTTCGAGGAAGCCCTGAACTACTACCAGCAGGCCTTGAGGCTGGCGCCCCGCGAGCGGGACGTACGGCGGAACTACTCCCGCTTCGTCGAGTACTACCAGAACTTCAAGGGCGGTACGGCCGAAGAGGAAGGCGATACAGCCGAAGAGGAACCCGAGCCCGGGGGGGCCGCGACCGCGCCGCCCGGTGCTGCCGGCGGCGGGGCCAGGCGTTGAAGAGCGGCTCGCGGGGATCCCGGTCGTTCCGTCGCGGTGTACCTGATCGCGCAGCCGACGAACCTGCGGGAAGGTTGGTGCGGGGCCTGGCGGACCGCGGCGAACCTCGGGCTGCCATGGAACGGTTCTTGCAGAATGCGTGTTGGATGGCTGGAGGTGTGAGGTGACGAAACGTGTCAGCCGATTGCCCGCGGTCGTTGCCTTGGCTGGTCTGCTCGGGGGCTTTCCGGGCCTGTTCGCGGTCGCGCCGGCGGCCGCGGAGGGCACGGTGGAAGTGCGGCTCAAGCTGCCGATGCGGGCACGGATCGACCTCGCCGGCCGCGACACCCTGGTGCCGGCGCCCTTTCTGGTCGTCAGCCAGGAAGGAGAGGGTCGGATCGAGGGTACCGACATCGACGTGCAGGGAGAGTTCGAGCGCTACCTGAACAAGGTTCTCCGGCGGGAGACGGACCTGCGGATCGTGGAGGCCGGCCGCATCGACTATCCGACGTACGATCTGGAACTTCTGGCGCGTGACGAGGACTTCTGGCGCAGTCTGGGGGAACGGACGCAGTCGGACCTCATCCTTGCCGGCACCCTGGACTTCGACATACAGGACCGCTCGGGCTACCGGACCGAGGAGTACACGTCGCCCTTCGACGGCCGCACCATGTTCCGGCAGGTGCTGGTCGAACAGACCGGCTTCGAGTACGACATCGTCGTCATGGTCTTCGACGGCAAGACCGGCGAACTGATCTACAACGACAACTTCAAGGACTTCAAGAGCTTCGAAGGCGAGCAGGCGGATCCGCTACAGGGCATGTTCGAGAACCTGTATGCGCTGGAGGACCGCATTCTCGGCGTCTTCACGCAGAAGGACATCGAAGTGGCGCGTGTGATCTTCACGCCCTGAGGTCTCAGGGGAGAGGAGCTAGTGAACTCGGAAGTACTTCGGCCTGCGCGACAGTGGGCCATCCGCGCAATCGCACTCGCCTGCGTGATTCTGGTCCCTGTGGGCGCCGGCTTGCAGGCTCAGGGCTTCGGCAAGAACAAGATTCGTTACGAGGACTTCGACTGGCGCATCTACCATTCGACCCACTTCGACATCTACTACTACTCGGAGAGCGAGAGCCAGCTCCAGAAGTTGGCTTCACTGGCCGAGAGCGCCTACGACCAGCTGTCACTCGACCTGGACCACCAGATCCAGGAGCCGACGCCGCTGATCATCTACAACACGCACTCGGACTTCCTCCAGAACAACGTGATGATCAACTTCATCCCGGAGGGAGTCGCCGCCTTCGCGACCTCGGCCAGGTTCCGGATGGTGCTGCCGATCGACCTGCCCGACATCGAGCTCTACGAGCTGCTCCTCCACGAACTGACCCACATCTTCCAGTACCACATCCTCTTCAGGGGCAGCCTCGGTCGGGCCATGACCAGCAGCCCGCCGCAGTGGCTGATGGAGGGGATGGCGAGCTACTTCGCCAAGGACGAGAGCGCATCGGACCGGATGTACCTGCGGGATGCGGTGGTCAACGACCGCCTGCCGCCGATCACGTCGGGACAGGCCAGCGGCTTCTTCGCCTATCGCTATGGCCACGCCGCGTTCGACTTCATGGAGGAGCGGTGGGGCGCCGACGGCGTGATCGACTTCCTGTTCGAGTTCCGGAACACGATCGGTTTCCGCGTCGGCCGCGCCGTTGAACGCGCGTTCCGCATCGATCCGGAGGACTTCGACCTGGAGTTCCGCCGCTGGCTTCGCAACAGGTACCTGCCCGAGCTCGTGGCAACCGGCGAACCGAGCGACTTCGGGCGGCCGTTCCGGACGCGTCCCCAGGGCAGTCAGGAAACGTCACCCGTGGCTTCGCCGTCGGGCGATCTCGTGGCCGCCTTCTCGACCTTCCAGGGCGATATCGACGTCGTGCTCTTCGACACCCAGGAGCGCGAGCCGGTCAGGAATCTGACCAAGGGCTACACCGCGGAGTTTCGCCACTACGTTGCCCAGATGCTGAGTCTGGGCCGGAAGCACGGGCGCGATCTGGCCTTTTCGCCGGATGGCAATTCGCTTGCCGCCTTCGTGCGCAAGGAAGCGGGCTACTCACTCGCCATCGTCAAGGTCCTGGGGGGCGGCGTCCGGCGGGTGATCGACATGGACATCGAGCAGCAGACCGCGCCCAGTTGGAGCCCGGACGGTCGACGCGTCGCCTTCGGCGGCAACCAGAACGGCCAGTACGACATCTTCGAGCTCGACCTGGAGACGCTTGAGATCCGCAACCTGACCAACGACGAGGTCTTCGACGGTGCGCCGTCGTACTCGCACGATGGCAGGTGGTTGGTGTTCTCCTCGGTGCCGGGCGAGACGGGTCAGCTATTCCGCCTGGACCTCGAGACGCGGGAGCGCAGGCGCATCAGCAGCGACGACCACCACAACACGGACCCGGTGTTCTCGGGGGACGACGGCACGGTGTACTTCACGTCGGATCGGAGCGGGGCGGAGAACATCTTCAGCCTCGATCTGGATACGGGCGAACTCCGGCAGTACACGAACGCGATCACCGGCTGCTTCCAGCCCACGGTCCTGACCCGGGCCGGCAAGGATGATCGACTGGTGTACACGGGCTTCTGGAAGGGCCGCTTCGACCTCTACGAGAGGGACATTGAAGAACCGATCGGCGAGGTGCAGGTGGTCGACCTCGCACTCGGCGGTGATCCGATTCCAGCCATCGAGCTCTTCGAACCCGACATCCAGGTCTCGATCGACGAGTCGAACAAGGAGGACAAGCGGGGGTGGAGGCTGTTCCTGGAGGACGCCCAGACCGCGATCGGGGTGGACGACAACCAGACCTTCCTGGGTCAGGTGTACCTCCAGTTCTCGGACTTCCTCGGCGACCGGCGGCTGTTCACGACCTTCGCTTCGGTCGAGCGCTTCTCGCAGTTCAACGTGACCTACCTGAATCTGTCGAACCGGCTCCAGTGGCAGGTCTCCCTCTTCGATAGCCGCGCCTTCTACACCGGATACAACTACAACTTCGGGTACTACCAGCGGGGCAGGTCCTTCTTCCAGCAGACCGGCGCCATCTTTTCGATCTCCTACCCGATGAGCTTCTACCGGCGCTTCGAGGTGGGCGCCGGCTATATCCAGCGCGAGCTGGACTTCCAGGCCTATGCGCGCGACAGCGAGGACCGCCTGGTCAGGGACGACTTCGGCCGGCCGATACCCGTCGTCACCCCGCGCGAGGACGACTATCCCGTGATCCGGACCGCTCTGGTCGGGGACACGACCGTGTTCGGTCCGGCCGGGCCGTCGAGCGGCCACCGCTACCGGCTGTCGGCCGAGTACGCCCCGGACCTCGAGACCTCGGGCGCGCTGACCCAGACGATCCAGCTGGACGCCCGAAAGTACTTTCCCCTCACCCGTCGCAGCGTCTTCGCGACCCGCCTCTTCGGCAGCGTGAGAACGGGGAACTTCCCGAACCCCGTGTACTTCGGCGGTCTGGACACGGTGCGGGGTGTCGACTTCCGCGACATGGTCGGCGACCGGGGTTTCTTCACCAATCTGGAGCTGCGCTTTCCGCTGATCGACTTCTTCGTCACGCCGATCTGGACCTTCCAGGGGATCCAGGGGAGATTCTTCATCGACGTCGCGGGCGCGTACTTCGACGGCATCCAGGACTTCGACATCTGGGACTCGGAGAACAGCCGACTGGACGACGCGATCGCCGCCTACGGCTTCGGCATCACGTTGAGACTGCTCGGCGTGGATCTGCACTGGGACTTCGCGACCCAGTGGGACCTCGAGGAGTCGGGCGACCGCCGCACGACGTTCTGGATCGGACAGCGGTTCTAGCAGCCCGCGGCCAGGAACCGCAGCGGCGCCGGGCATCGAGAGCTGCGATGCCCGGAGGCCAACTCCCGCTCTTCGGTGACGGCGCCCTGGGGGCCGCCGCGCGCGAGTCGCGGCTCCGCTCCCGGCGTCGTCCGGATGGCGGTGACGCCGGGCTGCGGGTGGCCGTACTCGGCTCGGGGAGTGGAGGGAACAGCACGATCGTGGAAAGCGCCGATGGCTGCCTGCTGCTGGATGCCGGCTTTTCGTGCCGGGAGTTGGAGCGCCGACTTGACATCGTGGGTCGGTCGGCGGCCGATGTGGACGCGGTGCTCCTGACCCACGAACACGATGACCACAGTCGCGGCGCCTGCCGCTTCGCGCGGCGTCACCAGGTCCCGGTGTACGGCACCCGCGGCACCTGTCGCGGCCCCCGGTTGCGTGAACTGGGCGCGTTCGCCCGGCCGCTGGGGCCGGGCGTCCCGCTCACCGTGGCCGGTTTCCGGATCGAGGTGTTCCCGGTGCCGCACGATGCGCGCGAACCGGTCGGCATCGTCGTCGAGAGCAGCCTCGGGTATCGCGTCGGGCTGGCGACGGATCTTGGTCGCCGGACCGCACAGGCGTGGCGCAGCCTCCGCGCCCTCGACATTCTGCTGCTCGAGTCGAATCACGATCTCGACATGCTGCGCACGGGACCATACCCTTGGCGGTTGAAGGAGCGAGTGGCATCGGCGCGTGGGCACCTCAGCAACGAGGAGGCCGCTGCGGGCCTCGACGAGCTCCTGTCGGATCGGTTGTCCTGGGTCGTCCTGTGTCACCTCTCGGAAACGAACAACTCGCCCGCGATGGCGTCCGGATCGGCGCAGCCGGTTCTCGATCGCCGGGGTTCCGGTGCGAAGCTCGTGGTGGCCGAGCAGCATCGTCCGGGAGCCTGGCTGGAGGTCGGCCCGGGATGCGGCGCGGGCCGCTGATCCCGGCTGGCGCCGACCCGGGCCGCACGCGAATCGGTCCTGGCACTTGTCCGCGAGCGGTCGGATTTCACCCGCGCCACGGGCGGACGAGTCCGAGAGCTCGTCCGCGGGCGCACGGACGGAACAGGGGAGGTCGAGTTGGCGCGGAATGAAAACGGCTACCTGGTGCGGGTGCTGGTCTATCCGCGTGCCGAGGTTCTGGATCCCCAGGGGCGGGCCATCGAGGACGCGCTGGGACGGATCGGTTTCGACGGTGTCGAGCGCGTTCGGGCAGGCAAGAGCTTCGAGGTCTCGCTGAAGGCGGCGAGCAGGGCGGAGGCGTCTGAGGCGATCGACCGCATGTGCAGGCAATTGCTGGCGAACCCGATCGTCGAGGACTGCAGTGTGGAGTGGCTCTCGGAATGAAGTGCGGGATCGTGGTCTTCCCGGGCAGCAACTGCGATCATGACGTGTACCATGTGCTCAAGCGTGTGCTGGAGCAGGAAGCGATGTTCCTCTGGCATCAGGACACGTCGCTGAGAGAGTGCGATCTGGTCGTCCTGCCGGGCGGATTCTCCTACGGCGACTACCTCCGCGCCGGCTCGATGGCGGCGCATTCGCCGATCATGGCGGCGGTGCGGCGCCACGCCGAGGCCGGGGGTCGGGTGCTGGGCATCTGCAACGGCTTCCAGATGCTCCTGGAGGCGGGCCTGTTGCCGGGCGCGATGCGGCGGAATCGCAACCTCCGGTTCCTCAGTGTCGACGTGCACCTGAGGGTCGAGCGGAACGACCTGGTCTACAGCTGCGGCTACCGTCGCGGCGAGGTGTTGCGCATGCCGATCGCGCACGCCGAGGGCAACTACGTCGACACCGACGCGGCCCTGGACGAACTGGAACGAGCTGGCCAGGTCGTCTTCAGGTATGTGGATGCCGATGGGAGCGTGGCTCCCGCGGCCAACCTGAACGGATCGAAGAGATCGATCGCAGGTGTCTGCAACGCGAGGGGCAACGTCCTCGGTTTGATGCCTCATCCGGAGCGCTGCGCCGAGGATGTCCTGGGCAACGGCGACGGCCTCGCCCTGCTGGCCGGAGCGGTTCGGGGGCCGCTCCCCGGCCGTGGCGGCGACGAGTGGCGCGCATTGGTCGAGGGTGAGCGCCCTGCTCCCGCGCGGCGTTTCGACGCGACGCCGGACCGAGGCGGTCGCGCCGGGCGCCTGGCGGCGGCGGTCGCCGGATCGAAGTCGTGACGGCGCCGGGTCCCCCTGCCCCCCTTGCCGGCGAGCCGCTGGTGGATGCCGGGCTCGCCGCAGAGCACGGCCTGACGCCGGACGAGTATGGCGGCCTGTGCGAGCTTCTCGGTCGCGTCCCGACCTACACCGAACTGGGGATCGCGTCGGCCCTCTACTCGGAGCACTGTTCGTACAAGTCGTCGAAGATCCATCTGCGCCGGTTTCCGACCCGGAGTCGTCGGGTCGTCCATGGACCCGGAGAGAACGCCGGGGTGGTCGACATCGGGCACGGTTGGGTGGCGGCCTTCAAGATGGAGAGCCACAACCACCCGAGCTTCATCGAGCCCTATCAGGGCGCAGCCACAGGCGTGGGCGGAATCCTGCGTGACGTCTTCACGATGGGGGCGCGGCCGATCGCCTGCCTCGACTCGCTGCGTTTCGGCGACATCGACGGCGCGCGCGGCGCGCGGATGCGGCACCTCGTCGACGGCGTGGTGCGTGGCATCGGCGACTACGGCAACTGTGTCGGCATTCCGACGGTTGGAGGCGAGACCGGCTTCCACAGTTCCTGCAACGGCAACATCCTGGTCAACGCCTTTGCGCTGGGAGTCTGTCGTCGGGAGCGGGTCTTCACCGCGGTCGCTTCAGGGGCCGGGAACCCGATTCTCTACGCCGGCAGCCGAACCGGTCGCGACGGCATTCATGGCGCCACGATGGCTTCGGAGGCCTTCGACAGCGAGAGCGAGGCCAAGCGGCCCACCGTGCAGGTCGGCGACCCGTTCACCGAGAAGGTGCTGCTCGAAGCGAGTCTCGACGCGATGCGCAGCGGGGTCGTACTCGGCGTGCAGGACATGGGCGCCGCCGGCCTGACCAGCTCGTGTTTCGAGATGGCGGCTCGCGGCGGCGCGGGTGTGGACATCGACCTGGACCTGGTGCCGCTGCGCGAGGCCTCCCTGACGCCGTACGAAATCATGCTCTCGGAGTCTCAGGAGCGGATGGTCTTCGTCACTCGAAGAGGACAGGAGCAGGCGGTGACGTCGATCCTCTCCCGTTGGGGCCTGGAAGCGTCGACGATCGGCCGGGTCACGGACGACGGGCGTGCCCGTCTGACTTTCCGGGGCAGAACGGTTGCCGACATGCCGGTGGAGCCGCTGGTGGACGGGGCGCCGGTGTACGACCGGCCCGCGGCCCCTCCGGCGGACCTTGCCCGCCGTCAAGAGGACGTGGCGCCCGAGCCGCCCGCCGATCCGCTCGCCGCGCTCAAGGGCCTGCTGGGGACGCCCGAGCTGGGCGACAAGGCCTGGATCTACCGGCAGTACGACTCGACCGTACGCTCGAACACGATTGTCGGTCCGGGGTCGGACGCCGCAGTCCTTCGGCTCAAGGGAACCCCGCTGGGGCTCGCGCTGACCTCGGATACGAACCCTTCCTATTGCTGGCTCGACCCGCGGACGGGGGGCCGGCAGGCTGTTGCGGAGGCGGTGCGGAACCTCGCAACGGCCGGCGCCGAGCCGGTGGGCATGACGAACTGTCTGAACTTCGGCTCGCCGGAGAATCCGGAGATCGCGTGGCAGCTTCGGGAGTGCGTCACAGGGATGGCCGAAGCGTGCCGGGCGTTCGACGTGCCCGTCATCTCCGGCAATGTGTCCCTCTACAACGAGACCGGGGGCGAAGCGGTGCGGCCGACGCCGACGGTGGCGATGGTCGGCGTGATCGATCGGCTGATGGACCTGGGCGGGGAGGGGGAGCTTCACCGTCTGCTCGCCTGTGGTTTCTGGCGGCCCGGCGATCGGGTGCTGCTGCTCGGCGCAGGGAGAAACGAGTTCGGGGGCTCGGCCTACCAGCGCCTGCTCTACGGAGTCGAGGCGGGGCGTCCCCCTGCGGTCGATCTTCGAGCGGAGGTTGGCCTCTGCGCGTTGCTGCGCCGCGCGCGCCGGGCAGGTTGGCTGAGCGGCGCCCACGACCTCGCCGAGGGCGGGCTGCTCGTGGCTCTGGCGGAGTGCGCGATGCCGAGGGGTCTGGGAATGCGCGGACACCTCGACTGCGGCCCGCTGGGTCTTTTCTCCGAGGGGCAGGGCAGGGCGCTGGTCACGGCCGGCCCGGCCCGGGTGGACGACGTGCTCGCGTCTGCGGAGGAGCTCGGCGTGGCCGCCGTGGACATCGGCGAAGTCGGAGGTGACCGCCTCGTCGTGGGTTTCGACGGCGGCGTCGTCGATGGCGCGGTCCACGACCTGCGAGCTGTCTGGGCCGAAGCCCTCCCCCGGGCCGTGGGCTAATCTCAGCGAAATGTGCGGGATCTTTGGTATCGAGGGGGCTCCGGACGCGGCGAACCTCACCTACCTCGGCCTCTACGCCGAGCAGCACCGGGGCCAGGAGAGCGCCGGGATCGTGTCGTGGGACGGGGGGCATCTCCACGCCGAGCGAGGCATGGGGAAGGTGGCGGAGATCTTCGATGCCGACAAGCTGGCGGGACTTCCGGGCGATCGTGCGATCGGTCATACCCGCTACTCGACGGCCGGTTCCAGCGTCATCTTCAATGCCCAGCCGATCGTGGTCATGACCTCGATGGGGCCACTCGGCATCGTCCACAACGGCAACCTGGTCAGCGCGATGGCCACCCGCCGCGAACTGGAAGCAGCGGGGTCGATCTTCCAGACCACGAGTGACTCCGAGGTTTTCCTCCACCTGATGGCCACGCATCCTCACGAGGAAATCGTCGAGTCACTGCTGCAGGTCCTGGGAGAGGTCAGGGGCGCCTACTCCCTGCTCCTCATCAGTCGGCAGGGCCTGATCGCCGCCCGCGACCCCTACGGCTTCAGGCCGCTGATTCTGGGGGATCTTGACGGTCAGCCCTGTTTCGCTTCCGAGAGCTGTGCCTTCGACCTGCTGGAAGCTCGGCCGCTGCGGGAGGTGGACCGCGGCGAAGTCGTGTTGGCGCGGGGCGACGGCATCGAGAGCTACCGCCTGCCGCCGGTCTCGAGGGCGGCGCGTTGCGTCTTCGAACATGTCTACTTCGCGCGCCCGGACAGCGAGGTGTTCTCCGACTCCGTGGCCCAGTCGCGTCTGGGAATGGGCGCCCGCCTGGCCCGGGAAGCGCCGGTAGAGGCGGATCTCGTGGTGCCGGTTCCGGACAGCGGGCTCTATGGTGCGCTCGGCTTCAGCCGCGCTTCCGGGACGCCGCTGGAGCTGGGCCTGATCCGGAACCACTACATCGGCCGCACCTTCATCGAACCGCAGCAGTCGATCCGGCACTTCGGCGTCAAGGTCAAGTTGAACCCGGTTCGGGAGCTCATTGCCGGCAAGCGGATCGTGCTGGTCGACGACTCGATCGTGCGGGGTACGACGTCCCGCAAGATCGTCAGCATGGTGCGCGAAGCCGGCGCATCGGAGGTTCACATCCGGATCACGTCGCCGCCCACGGAGTTCTCCTGCATCTACGGCATCGACACGCCGACACGGGGCGAGTTGATTGCGTCGGATCACGCGCTGGAGGAGATTCGGCGTTTCATCCGGGCCGACAGCCTCGCGTATCTCTCACTCGAAGGTCTTCTCGGTTGCGTTTCCGGTCGTCCGGAGACGTACTGCACGGCCTGCTGGACGGGCGAGTATCCGGTGCCGGGAGAAGGTCACGGCGAGACGCAGGCGGAACTCTTCCCGCTGCGTCTGGAAGCGGGCCGGCAGCGATGAAGGAAGCGCAGGCCTACCGGGCGGCGGGAGTCGATCTGGCGGCTCAGGAGCGGGCATTGGCCGGCATCGGGGCCTTGGTGAAGTCGACATTCACCAAGGGCGT